>CP183313.1:0-2348437 GCA_051414845.1 Neisseriaceae bacterium B1 | reverse complement strand
AATGAAAACCCTTAAATACGCTTTGAAAACAATAAAATAGTTTTCAGGCTGCCTGAAAAAATAATAGATTTAGGCAGCCTGAAAATGAGCGCGGATTATAGCGAAATTTTGTGATTTTGTGTGGATAAAGTTTACCTAGTTATCCACAATTTTCTCGTTTTCAGGCTACCTGAAAATGATGAAACATAGATTATATGTAATAGCTAAAAGCAAAGAAGAAATGAGCAACCATAAATAAATGATGATGGCTTGATAACATCAATTGTGAAAAGATTATTTGATTTTTTTCAATTGATTATCTAACCAACCAATTTGCTGGTAATAGCGACGACATTTGGAACAAATCAAAAGGTGTATTTTCAGTTGCATTCTTTCTTTGACACTTAACGCTTGTTCTTGGTGTTTGGCTGATAAACGTGTTATTTCTTTGCAAGATTTCATTTTGTTGCTCCATTGCAAAACCACTTGATTTGCAGGCATTGTCGTAAATTTTCGCGCGCACGATGCATGATGACATAATAATTTTGACTGTTTAAGCCGCACTGGCTGCATATTTCTTGCGTATCAAAATCTAAAAAAACACGCATGATAAATACGCGTGCAATGTTTTCAGGTAGTTCATACAAGCATGTTTTTAACACATCTTCAAATTGTCGTTGCTGCAATGTGTTTTCAGGGTTTTGCCATGACATCAGATTTTCATGTGCTTGCCAATGTCCATTATCGGTAAATTGGGCATCAAAAAGATTGTCTAAATATTCATCATGATCGGTTTCCACAAAAAGTGTCTGATGTTTTTTTGATTGGCGTAAAGTATCGGTTATTTTGTTTTTCAAAATAGCAAACGCCCATGTGTGAAACTGGGCATTGCCTTGAAATTGGTCGCCATTGGCATGAGCGAGCAATAAGGTTTCTTGTACTAAATCTTCGGCTAATTCAGGTTTATGAGGGAATTGTATTTGGGCAAAGCGCAATAGTTGCTTGCGCAAATCTTGCCATGTTTCTGCCTCTGTATTGTGTGTGTTCATTATCAGACTGCCTTCGCAAACAACACGCCTTGTTCTATCCAGTATTGCCAGATGTTTAGTATTTCTTGTTGCCACGTATCGTCGTCAGGCAAAAATGATTTTAGTTCGTTTAAAATACGATTTAGACTGTACGGTTCTTGTGAGAGCAATCCCAGTAAAACTGAATCAATCAAATTGAGAGATTTCCAGCAAACATCATCTTGCGTATCACGCCAAATCATGATTGAACCTGCTGCCATTAATTCATTTTCTTGATAATAAACAGTATTTTCTTCAGGGTAGTTTCGTAATTGTGCTGACGGCGACAAAAATAGATTGGTGTCATCGTGGATTTCATCAGGGAGCATTGCTGCATTATCTACAATTGCGACTTCTACTTGTAATTGCGCCAGCTCTAAATCCATTAAATCTAATAAATAACTGGGTAATTTTTGGTTTTGTAAACAAAATTGATAGAATTCATCCGCAATTTCTTGAAAATACGGTGTGTGCGCTTCTCCATTTTGGACAAAATCTTCTAATAATTGCGCCCATGCGTCGTCTGAACAGTGTTTCTGAGTTTCAGTAAAGCAACGATTAACAAAACTGAAAATATTGTTGCGCACCAAACGTACATATACTGCTAAACGTTCGGGTGCAAATAAATTTGCATCAGGTGATGTGCCATCGCGTACAGCTCGCGCTAGAGCAGTTTGCCAATCGGCAGAGGTGTTAAGCAACATAACGTCTTCCCTCGTGATGAGCCATTTGAAGTGTTGCAATGCGCATCACTTCATTTTCCAATTGAGCAAACGGTGGAAAATTAAAGTCGCGTTCTAATAAAGTAGGCACAATGTTTGGCAAAATTTCATAAGCATAACCCAACAAATCCCACACATTATCTTGCACCGCTTCGCCATGTGTATCTATCAATAATTCAGGATTTTCAGCATCATGCCCAGCGATGTGAATGTAGGCAACACGTTTCCCATCAACAGCATTAAGAAAATCGCGTGGATTGAGTAAACCATGATTGACGGCATTAACGTAAATATTATTGATGTCTAAATGAATACGGCAGTCAGACTCTTGGGCAATCGCATTTAAAAATTCCACTTCATTCATTTGCGCTAATGGAGAATGTAGATAATAAGACGTGTTTTCCACTGCGATTTGACAACCCAAAATATCTTGTACAGTGCGAATTCGAGCTGCAGTATGCCGTATACTTTCTTCAGTAAATGGCAGAGGTAACAAATCATAAAGATGCGCGTGGTCTTGACAATAGCTCAAATGTTCTGAAAAAAATGTGGTTTGATACTGTTTCATCATGGTTTTGATGTTATTGAGCAAATTCAAATCCAAAGCTGCTTGTCCACCTAAAGATAGGGATAAACCATGCAAAGCTAAAGGGAAACGTTCTGCCGTTTCATCAAATAACCGCCTTGCAGCACCGCCCATTTTTAACCAATTTTCAGGCGCAACTTCAATAAAATTGATTGGAGTATGCGTTGCATCAAGTTTAGAAAAATCATTCGCCAAATCTCGGCGATAGCCTAAACCTGCGCCATTTATGGAGCAATTCACGGTGATGATTCCTTGTGTTGATAAAAAAATAAATAATCTAATAAAGCGTTCAGGCAGCCTAATAAAAACAAGCTGCCTGAAAACACATTTTCATACTTTTGATACAAATAAATGATTTAATCAATTATTTGCATACTGGCTTTTCAGGCAGCAAATTTATTTTTGCATATTGCCACACTTGCCTTCGCCACATTTACCCTCAGCGGCTTTTTTCACGACTTTGCCACCACATTTACCTTCGCCACATTTTCCCTCGGCAGCTTTTTTTGCTGCTGTGCCACCACATTTACCTTCGCCACATTTGCCTTCCATCGCTTTAGCAGCTGGGGCAGAAGCTGCTTTTTTTGCTGCAGGAATATGTTTTGCATTTGGCGAAGCCAAAGCTTGTGTTCCTAAACTCAAAGACAAAGCACCAGCCAAAGCAGCAACAGTTACTTTTTTCATATCATAATCCTTGTAAAATAATCATAAATAAAATGGAACAAATTCAAAGGACGTGTTCCAATCGACCTAAAATTTTATGCGCGCGCTTTTAATTTTGATTGACGATACGCATGAATCCAATAATCAAGTGAACATTTGCCAGCACCATTAAGCATTAAAGGTAATAAAACCACTAAATAAATGACCGCCATCTTGTAACCGCCATCACCAATGTTATAGCCCAATCCTGCATGTACCGCATACCATGCCACCAAAGTTAAAATCGCCAAAACCAAAGCCGAAAGCCGAGTCGCCAACCCTAAAACCAATAATATAGGAAACAACAATTCAGCATACATCGCCAAGTACCAATTAAATTGTGCTGGCAATAAATAGAAGGGGAACGGAAATTGAGTTTGAATATCCGCAAACCAATTTTCACCATGCCACTTTTCTAAACCAGCTTCAAAAAACTCATACGCAACAAATAAGCGCAATACCAACATAGACAAAGCCTGAGAGTAGGTCGCTTGGCAATGAAATTTATTCAACATAAATCACTTTCTAAATTTTATTCATTTGCCCCATTAGACGTATCTAATCAGGATTTCTTACAAAAAACATTAAATTTTTATGTAATAATTTGATATATATTAAAATTTATTTTTATTTATTAGCCAAGTTTTCCTTAAATAAAGCTTAATTATAAGCATCCACGAACTGACGCAGCTGACTTTGACTGCAATTACTGTTGCCAAAGTACATTAAATTAAACGTATCATTGATTATTGTTTTTTCCGACTAGGGTTCGACATCGTTGAGCTAAACAGTTTTCGTAGGGTGGGCAAATTGTTGCCCACCCTACCTTACTATCAAATTCAGGCTGCCTGAAATTCTGTTACCCACGCGTCCAAGTTGTGCCGTCTGCGCCGTCGCGTACCGTGATTTTGTTTTCTGCCAAAATATCACGAATGCGGTCGCTTTCTGCCCAGTTTTTCGTTTCACGCGCGATTTTGCGTTGTGCAATCAAATCTTCAATTTCTTCGTTGCTTAACGATTGGGACGTGGTCGCTGGCGTGGTCGTTAAATCTAGCGACATGGTCATACCTGTTCCCATTGGCGCAACATCTAAAATATTTTCAGGATACCACTGTAAAAATGCCTGCGGATTGTCCTGCAACAAACCCAGCACGCCGCCCAAAGCCTTCAAGCAGCCTGCAAGTTCCGCGCTGTTTTGTTTATTGGCTTCCCGAGCAACGTCAAACAACACCGCCATCGCTTCTGCCGTGCCGAAATCATCGTCCATTGCGGCGAAAAATTTGCGCGTGTAATCATTTGAATTTTCAGATAATTCAAACGCGGCGGGCGCAACATTGTTCAACGTATTATACAAACGGGCGATGGAATTTTTCGCATCGTCCAAATGCGCATCCGAATAATTCAATGGGCTGCGATAGTGGGCGCGTAAAATGAAAAAGCGCACCACTTCGGGTTGATATTTTTTCAGCACATCGCGGATTGTAAAGAAATTGCCTAACGATTTGGACATTTTTTCATTGTCCACGCGAATAAAACCGTTGTGTAACCAATACTTAACGTGGCTATCAATCAATTTATCGCCCACTTTTAGCGCGTCGTGTCCGCACAAACCGCCGTGTGCGCCGCAGCTTTGCGCGATTTCGTTTTCGTGGTGCGGAAATTGCAAATCCGCGCCGCCGCCGTGAATGTCAAACGTCGCGCCGAACAAATCGCCGCCCATCGCCGAACATTCAATATGCCAACCTGGGCGACCGTTGCCCCACGGGCTTTCCCACGCAGGTTCGCCTGCTTTGGCGGCTTTCCACAATACGAAATCTAACGGGTCGCGTTTGTTGTTGTCCACGTCCACGCGCTCGCCTGCGCGTAAATCGTCCAGCGATTTGCCCGATAATTGCCCATAGGCGGCAAATTCGCGCACGGCGTAATACACATCGCCATTGGCAGCGGGATAGGCTTTGCCATTGGCGATAAGTTGTTTAATCATGTTAATCATTTGTGGAATGTGCAGCGTGGCTTTGGGTTCCACATCTGGGCGTTGTACGCCTAAGGCATCGCTGTCTTCATTCATTGCATTGATAAATTCTTCGGTCAATTCTTGAATTGTTACGCCACGTTCATTGGCGCGTGCGATGATTTTGTCGTCAATATCGGTGATGTTGCGCACGTAAGTGAGCGGATAACCGCGTTGGCGCAACCAGCGCGCAATCATGTCAAACACCACCAACACACGCGCGTGTCCCAAGTGGCAATAGTCGTACACCGTCATGCCGCAAACGTACATGCGCACGTTTTTCGGGTCAATCGGTTCAAATTTTTCTTTTTGGCGCGTGAGGGTATTGTATAAATGCAGCATGATGGGTCTTCCGTAAAATCAAAAAAGTGCGTGGATTATAACAAAAAGGCTGCCTGAAAACTCTAGTATGAATTTTCAGGCAGCCTAATGCAGAATAATTGTTAAGCAGGAACGTCTGCAGGGTCCACCAATTCTTCGTCCACATGATTACTGCGAATCACGAGCAGTGGCAAATGGCTTTCGCGCATCACGGTTTCGGCAAAACTGCCCATCAGCAAATGCATTAAACCCGTGCGACCGTGTGTACCAATGACCATCAAATCCGCGCCACTATGGTCAGCATATTCCACCAATTCTTGCGCCATTTCTTTCGCACCTTTGGCAGCCACCAATAAATGAGTTTGTACATCGCTTACGCCAGCTGCTTTTGCCGCCAAAGCCGCATCAGCCAATACTTCATTGCCACCTGCAATCGCTGCGGCTTCATAGCTTTCATGTTGCAAAAATTCGGGCGCGAGCGTCATGTATTCGCTAGGATTGGCAACGGTTACCAAAGTCAAGCGTGCTTGATTGCCAGCGGCTAAACTAGAAGCATGGCGCAAGGCGTTTAAAGAAGTATTGCTGCCATCTACGGCAACGACCAAATGTTTGTACATAACCATCTCCTTATAAATGGCGCGATGTGCGCCTGCGGTTTGAAGTATAATTCAGCGCTTGAAATTCGTGTTAAATTTTTTTAATTATTGAAACAACAATATGCAAGATTCTGATTATTCGCGCCGCTTTGGCGGCATTGCCCGCCTTTATGGTGCAACAGGTTTAAACGCGCTACGTGAAGCGCATGTGTGTATCGTTGGCATGGGCGGTGTTGGCTCGTGGGCAGCCGAAGCGTTGGCACGCAGCGGCGTGGGCAAACTGACTTTAATTGATTTGGACAACATCGCCATTTCCAACGTCAATCGCCAAATCCACGCGCTCACGCCCGATTTTGGCAAAGCGAAAGTAGCCGCGCTGCACGAACGCATTTTGTTAATTAACCCTGAATGCCAAGTGATTGAAATAGAAGACTTTGTGGAACAAGAAAATCTGGCAGAGATGTTCAGGCAGCCTTTTGATTTTGTCATTGACGCCATTGACCAAGTGCGCATAAAAGTGGCAATGGCGGCACATTTTGTGAAACACAAACAAGCGTTTATCGTCAGCGGTGGCGCAGGTGGACAACGCAATCCTGCGTTGATTGAAACTGCCGATTTGAGTCAAACTCAGCAAGACCCGATGCTTGCCAATATGCGCTACGCCTTGCGTAAACAATATGGTTTCCCACGCGGTGGCGACAAAATGCGTGTGCCGTGCGTTTATTCGCGTGAACAGATTACGCCGCCACAAATCGCCCAAACGTGTGAAGTTTCAGGCAGCCTTAATGCAGAAACTGCTGCGCCACAAGGTTTATCCTGCGCAGGTTATGGTGCCAGTATGCTCGTTACCGCTACTTTTGGCTTGTATTGCGCCACGGCAGCGATTGAACACATTGTCAAACGCGCGAAATAAGTTTCAGGCTGCCTGCAAAAATGGCTACCTGAAACCCAAACCAACCTATTGAAAACAAAACCATGAAAGCCATGATACTAGCCGCAGGGCGCGGCGAACGAATGCGCCCACTGACTGACCACACGCCCAAACCCTTATTAAAAGCGGGCGACGAGCCGCTGATTGGCTGGCATTTGCGCCGCCTAAAAGCCGCTGGCATTGAAGAAATCGTCATCAATCACGCATGGCTCGGGCAACACATTGAACAAACATTGGGCAACGGCAACGCATACGGCGTCCACATCGCCTATTCGCCCGAAGGTGTGCAAGGTTTGGAAACCGCAGGCGGTATAGCCACTGCCTTGCCGCTCTTGGGCGATGCGCCGTTTCTTGTCATCAATGGCGACGTGTTAACCGACATCGATTTTCAGGCAGCCTGTGAATATGCTAAAAAACTCAATGCCAACAAACATTTGGCGCACTTGTATTTAGTGGGCAACCCTGAACACAATCCGCAAGGCGATTTTGCTTTGGATACGGTTTCAGGCAGCCTCAATTCCGAGCGCAGCGCAGGCAAAAACGGCACATTCAGCGGCGTTGGCGTGTACCACCCAGCTTTGTTTGCCACCACGCTCGCACACAAGCCAGCCAAACTCGCGCCACTTTTGCGCGCGGCGATGGACAAAGGACAAGTTAGTGGACAATGGCATTCAGGTTTGTGGCTGGATGTGGGTACGCCCGAGCGTTTAGCGCAAGCCGATGAACTGGCGCGCGCAGGGAAATTGGGTTGATTTATAGCGAACCAAATAAGAAAGGTGCAAGGCGACAGCGAGAACCGTGTACATTTAATACATAAGGGAGCTGGCAACGCAGCAGATTTTTTATTTTAATTCACTATATTGTGTTATGTGCGATAGGCGTGCTATGTCATGGTTTTGCAAAAAGCGTTTTCAGGCAGCCTGAAACCTAAACCCTTTTTTGCACCACACTTTTGCATATTTTTTACCGCAAACCCTTTGCCAAGCAGCAGAAAATCCCCTAATCTTACGCCTTTTGTTTCAGGCAGCCTGAAACCTTATTGAATGACAGTTAAAACTGAATAAAAGAAAGAATATGATGTCCAAATACACTTGGAAAAAGATTGCACTTTACACCGCTGGCGCATTCACAGGCGCGGCATTAAGCATTAGTTTACAAAGCCTTGCTGCTGATAAAACCGAAGCAGCCAGCAGCAAAAAAGAAGCCTTGCCGATTGAATCTTTGCGCACAATGGCGGAAGTGTATAGCCAAGTGAAAGCCAATTATGTGAGCGAAGAGAGTGATGAAAAATTGCTGGAAAACGCGATGAAAGGTATGGTTTCAGGGCTTGACCCACATTCGGAATACATGGACAAAAAAGGCTACCAAGATTTGCAAGAAGGCACTTCGGGCGAATTTGGTGGTTTGGGCATGGAAATTGGTGCGGAAGACGGTTTTGTGAAAGTCGTTGCGCCGATTGAAGACACGCCAGCGGAGCGCGCGGGCGTGAAAAGCGGCGATTTTATTGTCAAAATCAACGATGAATCGGCGCGCGGCATGAGTGTAACCGACGCCGTGAAAAAAATGCGTGGCAAACCAGGTACGAAAATCACGCTGACTTTGTCGCGCAAAGACGCACCCAAACCGATTGTCGTAACTCTAACGCGCGCAATTATTAAAGTGAAAAGCGTGCGCCATCATTTGCTGGAAAACGGCTACGGCTATGTGCGCGTGTCGCAATTTCAAGAGCCGACTGTGCCTGCGGTGGTGGATTCCATCAAGACTTTGACAGCGGAAAACAAAGCACCGCTCAAAGGCATTGTGCTGGATTTACGCGACGACCCTGGTGGTTTGCTCAACGGAGCGGTGGGCGTGTCGGCGGTGTTCTTGAAGCCGAATGATGTCGTGGTTAGCACCAAAGGGCGCGACCAAAAACAAGGCATGTTGCTCAAAGCGCAGCCTGAGGATTATTTGTTGGCGGCGGGAACTGACCCGCTGGCAAGTTTGCCTGCGGAAATCAAAAATATTCCTGTAACCGTGTTGATTAACGCTGGTTCAGCTTCCGCTTCGGAAATCGTGGCAGGTGCGTTGCAAGACCATAAACGCGCTGTGATTGTGGGTACGCGCAGTTTCGGTAAAGGCTCGGTGCAATCCGTTATGCCGTTGTCCAACGGTGGCGCGATGAAAATCACCACCGCGTTGTATTACACGCCAAACGACCGCTCGATTCAGGCAACAGGCATTGTGCCCGATGTGGAAGTTTTAGACAAAAACCGTACCTTTGAAAGCCGCGAAGCCGATTTGAACGGACACATCGGCAACCCATTGGGCGCGAACGATGTCAAAGGCGGCGTATTGGAAACGCAGCCTGAAAGCGCAAGCGAAACCAAGGCAAACGAGAAAGATAAAGCGGACAAAAAAGACGAAGAAGATTTGTCTTCACGCCGTATCCCGAATCCCGCCAAAGACGACCAATTGCGCAAGGCTTTGGATTTGCTGAAAAATCCAGCCCAATGGCAAAAATCGCTAGGCTTGGCAGAGAAAATTCCTGACAGCAAAAAAGCGAAAAAGAAAGACGATTAAGCGGTTTTGAAAGAAAAAGGTACACGGTTGGTGTACCTTTTTTTGTTTTTAGATGTTTCAGGCAGCCTGAAATGCTAAATGGAGCGACGATAGCTTGCCGCTAAATCGTTCATTTTTCAAGATAGATTAAATATTGAGTGATACGGAAAATTGCGGGCTGGCAGCCCGCGCTCCAAGTTTGCAAAAGTTTCAGGCAGCCTGAAAATCCAAAAAAAGCCACGCAAGAAAACGTGGCTTTTTTTATTTTTAAATCAACACAATATCAAACAATCACTCGCTCTTATCCCACGGCGATTTGGGCGCAACCAAAGGCGGCAAATCGCTGTCAATTTGCCCAAAACGCGCGGCGCGGTTTTCAGGCAGCTGCCAATCGCGCGTTGCCGTGTTCACATAATCGTGGTCGGGCGCGACAAAATTCCACCAAATCAACGGCTCGTGCTGCAACGGCGCACCGCCAATCAACAGAAAATGCGTATTCGCACTCGCTTCAATCGCTAGACTATCCGCGCCTTGCGGCACATACAGCAATTGCTCGGGCTGTACGGTATGTTCGCCCATTTTCAGGCTGCCTGAAATCACAAACACGCCATATTCAAATTCACAATTCAGCGGCAACATCCACGCGCTGGCGGTTTCCGTTTTCACGTCCACGCCCACAATTGGGCTGTATTGCAGCGTCGGCGCGGTGTTGTCGGCAAACGTGCCTGTGGTTAAAACATACGCCGCGTGTTCATCATGCCATTTCGGTAAATCGGGATAATGATGAAAACTCGGTTCAATGGTTTGATTTTCAGGCAGTGCAATCCACAATTGCACCGCGTGCAAAATTTTGCAATTTGCTGGCGTTTGCTCGGTGTGGCTAATGCCGTCGCCCGCCGTCATCAAATTCACTTCACCCGCGCGAATGGTGGTTTCGTTGCCCAAACTGTCTTTGTGGCGCACTTCGCCGTCAATCATCCACGTAAACGTCTGCAAACGCGTGTGCGGATGCGCGCCCACTTGCATGCCGCGTTCATCGTCGCCAAAACGCGTAGGCCCTGCGTGGTCAAGAAAGCACCACGCACCAATATTGCGCTTGCCCTTTTGCGGCAACACGCGATGAATGGGAATGCCGCCCACGTCTTTGATGTAGGCATCTAAAATCTGGATAGTCATGATAGGCTTTCAAAAAAGAGAGTACGGCGAGTATAGCGATTTTTGTTGGGGCAACAAAGAGCGGTTCGGGAAATAGAGTTTTTGTGCAGGGGAAAGTTTCAGGCTGCCTGAAAAGATTTTCCCAAACTTGAAATCTACCCTTGCAAACGCCCGCCCTTAATACTCATCCCACCCAAACGCCCCGCCAAACCATGCCCGCGCAGCGCGTGCGTGAGCGCGACGGCTAAACCGTCTGCCGCGTCTTCTTGTGGCGTACCCGATAAATGCAGCATTTGTACCACCATATGTTGCACTTGCTCTTTCGCCGCCTTGCCTTGCCCGACCACCGCTTGTTTCACTTGCAATGCCGTGTATTCATATACAGGTAAATCGCGCAAGACCACCGCCGCCACCGCCGCGCCGCGCGCTTGTCCGAGCATGAGTGTGGACGACGGATTGACATTGACAAACACTTTCTCAATCGCCGCTTGCGTGGGGCGATAGGTGTCAATGATTTCGCCAATATGGCGCACGATAATGCCCACGCGCCCTGCGAGTTCGTCGCTGGGAATGGTTTTAATACAGCCGCTGGCGACATAAATCGGCTCACGCCCAACAAGGTCTATCACGCCAAAACCTGTGGTGCGGCTGCCAGGGTCAATACCTAAAATGCGTATGGGTCGGTTCATGGTTTGGGTTTTCTTGTGTAATGGGGCAAAAACTGATGATGACGATGAATTTAAGAAGCCAAATTATAAAACAAAAGGCAGCCTGAAAACGTATTTCTACATTTTCAGGCTGCCTTTTCGTGATACATTTACATCACACCATCAAATTACGCAAAATCCCCACCAAAACTCATCGCGCCCGTTTCTGCACTGCTGGTTTGGGCGCGGAAACCTGCGAACAATTCGCGTCCAATGCCGTGCGTGTTTTTGGATAAATCGGGTGCTGGCACGACACGCGCGTCAAATTCGGCTTCGTCTACCAGCACATTCAATTCGCCTGTGCGCGCATTGAAGCGCACCATGTCGCCTGTATTGATTTTACCAATGCCACCGCCCATCAAGGCTTCTGGCGACATATGAATGGCGGCTGGCACTTTGCCACTCGCGCCCGACATGCGACCATCGGTTACCAAAGCCACTTTTTGTCCACGGTCAAGCAAAATCGCCAATGGTGGGGTTAATTTATGCAATTCAGGCATACCGTTGGCACGCGCGCCTTGATAACGCACGACGCACACGAAATCTTTGCCGTCCAATTCGCCGCGTTCAAACGCTGCCAACACATCGCGTTGGTCGTCAAATACAATGGCTGGGGCTTCTACGATGAAGCTGTCTTCTTTCATGGCGGATACTTTAATCACGCCGCGCCCGATGTTGCCTTTCATCAATTTCAAGCCGCCGTCGGGCAAGAATGGATTGTCGTATTTGCGTAAAATCTCTTCATCACGGCTTTCCGCTACCGCGTCTTGCCACACTAATTTCTTGTCCAGCAAAAACGGCTCTTGCGTATAAGCCGCCATGCCATGACCGACCACCGTGTCCACATCATCGTGTAACAAACCATTTTCGCGCAATTCACGAATCACAAACGGCAAACCACCCGCCGCCGCAAAATGATTCACGTCTGCCTGACCATTCGGGTACACACGAATCAACAAAGGAATAATAGACGAAATTTCATCAAAATCGTCCCAATTCAAAATCACACCAGCTGCGCGCGCCATCGCTACCAAGTGCATGGTGTGATTGGTTGAGCCGCCCGTTGCCATCAAACCAATCATGGCGTTGATAAACGATTTTTCAGACAGCATTTCGCCAATCGGTTTGGCTGTTTGATTGCGAATATCTTGTACCAATTGCACGGCGGCGCGGCGCGTTAAGGCTTCACGAATCGGCGTGTAGGGATTGAAAAACGCGGCGGCTGGCAAATGCAAGCCCATGAATTCCATCATCATTTGATTGGAATTTGCCGTGCCGTAGAATGTGCAAGTACCGGGGCTATGGTATGAACCCATTTCGCTTTGTAATAAAGCGTCGCGCCCTACTTTGCCTTCGGCGAACAGTTGGCGTGTACGCGCTTTTTCTTTATTGCCAATGCCGCTTACCATTGGACCTGCTGGCGCAAATACCGCTGGAATGTGTCCGCACGACAATGCGCCAATTACCAAACCTGGCACAATTTTGTCGCACACGCCCAAAAACATCGCGCCGTCAAACATTTGGTGCGACAAACCCACCGCCGCGCTCATCGCAATCACATCACGCGAAAACAGCGACAATTCCATGCCTTCGTAACCCTGCGTAATGCCATCACACATGGCTGGTGTGCCACCAGCCACTTGCGCGGTGGCGTTGTGTTTTGCCACTTCGTCTTTTACCCAATCAGGGAAATCTTTAAACGGCTGATGAGCGGAAACCATGTCGTTGTATGCTGTGATAATGCCGATGTTCGGAACATCATGTTTTTGCATTTCAATTTTAATCATGTTTGGCATGGAGGCATATCCATGCGCCAAGTTGGAACAGCCCAATTGGTCGCGTTCTAACCGACCTTGTTGCTTAATGGCACGAATGCGGTTTAAGTACAATTCGCGCGTGGGTTTGGAGCGTTCAATAATGCGTTGTGTAATTTCAGCGAGTTTTGGGTGCAGTGGTTTCATCTAATTTCCTTACTTGTCTGTAACTGGATTACAGCAGAAAGCAGTGCTGCTCAGCAGTTGATGTGATTCAAACAACCGTAGTTTTACAACATTATAATGCTAAATAATTGAATTGTGTTGCGTTACATCATGTTTTGTTGGTTATGTTAGGTAAAGTGTTGTGTGTAGCTTTGTTACTGTGGAGATTTTGCCAAAGAATGACGAATGACTCAATTAGACTCAAGATAAGTAATGGCACGAGATAGCCGCTGTTCTTTTGTTTCAGGCTGCCTGAAAACTTTTTGATTGAACTCATTATTATGCAATTTTATAAAAAAATTCTTAAAATAAATAATATTTTTGGTATATTTCACAATTACTGGTTAAAAATCTTTACCTATAATGTCATCTGTTTTACAGCTTCTCGCCAGTTTGAAAGCCTGATTTGAGTTGATGAAATGTGTTTCCTTGAATAGGTTTTTGCGAGCAAATGAAATAAAAAGGAATTTATGATGAAAGTTGTGATTGCCCCTGATTCATTCAAAGAAAGTTTAACTGCGCAAGAAGTGGCGCAAGCAATTGAAGATGGTTTGAAAAAAGTATGGAAAGATGCGGAGTTTGTGCAAGTGCCGATGGCGGATGGTGGCGAAGGCACAGTGCAATCTTTGATTGATGCGACACAAGGCAAATTATTGGAAGCGGAGGTGACTGCGCCTTTGGGTAATAAAGTGTGTGCGCAATATGGTTTGTCGGGCGATGGCAAATTGGCCATTATTGAAATGGCGGCGGCTTCGGGTTTACATTTGGTGCCAAAAGAAGAACGCAATCCTTTGAAAACCACCAGTTATGGCACAGGTGAATTGATTCAGGCAGCCTTAACACACGGTGTAAAAAAAATCATTTTGGGCATTGGCGGTAGTGCGACCAATGATGGTGGCGTGGGTATGTTGCAGGCTTTGGGCGCGCGCTTTTTAGATAAAGCGGGTCAACCGATTGCTTTTGGCGGCGGCGCGCTTGCTGATATTGAAACGGTAGATTACAGCCAACTGGATGAGCGTTTACAAGATGTGCAATTTGAAGTGGCGTGTGATGTGGACAATCCTTTGTGTGGTAAGCATGGCGCGTCGGCAACGTTTGGCCCGCAAAAAGGCGCAACGCCTGAAATGGTGCAAACGCTGGATAAAGCCTTGCAGCATTATGCCGATAAAGTAAAACAGGCTTTGAATGTGAATATTGCTGACCAAGCGGGGGCAGGCGCGGCAGGTGGTATGGGCGGCGGTTTGATGACTTTGCCACACGCGCAATTGAGTTCGGGCGTGGGCATTGTGGTGAAAACCGTGCAATTGGCGGAAAAATTGCAAGACGCGGATTTGGTGATTACAGGCGAAGGGCGCATGGACAGCCAAAGTGTGCATGGTAAAACGCCGATTGGTGTGGCGAAAACTGCGAAAGAATATGGCAAACCTGTGATTGCGATTGTTGGTTGTTTGCGCGAGGATTATGAGGCGGTTTATAACTGCGGTATTGACGCGGTATTCCCTATTATTCGCCAATTAGCCAATTTGGATGATATCTTAAAAAAAGGGCGCGAGAATTTAACTTCTGCCGCGCAAAACATAGCCAGATTGTATGATTTGAAATAAGCTTTCAGGCTGCCTGAAATTAAGCCACCTGAAAGTTGATAAAATGAAAAAGCTTTTGTTTACAAAGGAATGCTATGGCGATGTTCATGCTTGACCCCAAATTGGCGCAACAAATCGTTGAGCATACGATGAATATTATTGGTAGCAATATCAATATTATGAATGCCAAAGGCATTATTATTGCAAGCGGTGATGAAAGTCGGATTGGCGAGCCACACGATGGTGCTTTGCTGGCTTTGGCGCAAAATCGCATTGTGGAGATTAAAGAAAACAGCAATTTAGTCGGCGTAAAGCCTGGTATTAATTTGCCTTTGGTCGTTGAAGATGAGCTAGTTGGCGTGATTGGTTTGACTGGCGAGCCGAGCAAGTTGCAAGAATTTGGCAAACTGGTGTGCATGACCGCAGAAATGATGTTGCAGCAAGCCAAATTGTTTCATATGTTGGCACAAAATGAGCGTTTGAAAGAAGAGTTGATTTTGGATTTGATTCACTCGGAACGCATTAGCCATAGTCAATACGAATGGGCGCAACGCTTGGGTGTGGATTTAACAGTACCGCGTGTTGTGTGCATTATTGAAGTGGATGAAAGCAATTTGAGCATTGAAGAAGTGCGCGATGAATTGCAAAACTTGCAAATATTGCTGAAAAATCCAGAGCGCGATAATTTGGTGGCGATTTTGTCGCTGACGGAATTGGTGGTGCTCAAACCTGCGCTTAATCATCGTGGCAAATGGGATTTAGATGACCACATGGAGCGCGTTAAAATCCTGCTTTCGCGCATGGATGAGCATTCTAAGTTGCACGTTCGCCTCACATTGGGCAACTATTTCCCCGACAATGAAAACAATATTTTGCTGTCGTACCACACCGCCAAAACCGCGATGGCAATTGGTAAACAAAGGCTGCCTGAAAAGCGTGTGTTTAATTATCAGGAATTGATGTTGCCCGTATTGCTCAATCAGCTCAAAGATGGTTGGCAAAAGAAAGAATTGGAACGCACGCTGCATAAACTCAAAAGTGCCGACAAAAACGGTTTGCTACAACGCACCTTAATCGCATGGTTTGAGCACAATATGCATACATTGAGCACAGCAGAAGCCTTGCATGTTCACCGCAATACTTTGGAATATCGCCTCAACAAAATTGCTGAATTAACAGGCTTGGATTTGAGTCGCACGGATAACCGCTTTTTGTTGTATATCGCCACCAATTTGGTGTAAACCTTTTCAGGCAGCCTGAAAAAATATTTAAACAAATGACTTCTTACTTAATGAAATGATTGGAGTATTAACATGGACGTAACCGTATCAGCTCTGGGTGCAATTGTTGCCCTTGTAGTAGCCATCGGTTTGATTTTAAAAAAAGTACCACCCGCATACGGCATGATTGCAGGTGCACTATTGGGCGGCTTAATTGGTGGAGCCGATTTGGTGCAAACCGTAGGCTTGATGATTAAAGGTGCGCAAGGGATTACCACCGCCGTTATGCGCATTTTGGCGGCAGGCGTGTTGGCGGGCGTATTGATTGAGTCGGGTGCTGCCAATACGATTGCCGAAACGATTGTGAAAAAATTAGGCGAAGCACGCGCACTGTTGGCTTTGGCGATTGCTACGCTGGTGTTGACGATGGTGGGTGTGTTTATTGATGTTGCCGTGATTACCGTGTCGCCCATTGCGCTGGCTTTGGCAAAACGTGCCAACTTGTCTAAACCAGCGATTTTGCTGGCAATGATTGGCGGCGGTAAAGCGGGCAACTTGATGTCGCCGAACCCCAATGCCATTGCCGCTTCCGACGCGTTTCATGTGCCGCTTACTTCCGTAATGATGGCAGGCATTATTCCCGCTATTTTTGGTTTGGCTTTGACTTATTTTTTGGCAAAAAAACTCAAAACAGGGACGCAAGTACAAGATTCTGAAGTGGTTAGCCATGACGCAACACAAGCCTTGCCTTCCTTTATGGCAGCCATGTCTGCGCCTTTAGTTGCCATTGTGTTGCTGGCTTTGCGTCCGATTGCAGGTATTACCGTAGACCCATTGATTGCCTTGCCTGTTGGTGGTTTGGTCGGTGCTGTTGTGATGGGACGATTGATGAAAATCAACCAATACGCGGTAGTGGGCTTAAATAAAATGGCACCCGTCGCCATTATGTTGCTTGGTACAGGCGCGTTGGCAGGAATTATTGCCAATTCTGGCTTGAAAGACGTATTGATTTCCGCGCTAACCGCTTCAGGCTTGCCATCTTACTTACTCGCACCGATTTCAGGCGTGTTGATGTCATTGGCAACCGCTTCTACCACCGCAGGCACAGCCGTTGCCTCTAGCGTGTTTAGCAGCACATTATTGGAATTGGGCGTGAGCAGTTTAGCTGCCGCCGCCATGATTCACGCAGGCGCAACCGTTGCCGACCACATGCCACACGGTTCGTTTTTCCACGCCACAGGCGGCAGCGTGAACATGGACATTAAAGAGCGTTTGAAACTGATTCCGTATGAAAGCGCGATTGGTTTGATTATGACGATTGTGTCTACATTGATTTACGGCGTGTTTAAATGGTTTATTTAAGCTTTCAGGCAGCCTGAAACCTTAGCAAAACTGATTTTTCTCTTACGTAGGGGCAGATTTGATATCCGCCCTATTTTTTAACAAATTTAAATTGATGACTAAAATTTTCAAAATAAAAAGGGCGGATATGAAATCCGCCCCTTGTATCTTTCCCCAATGTGGATAACAACGTATTATTCACATACCCAGTTGAGTAGGAAATTGTACCCACCCAAAGTGCCAAGACACTGTAGCGTAGATAAACCTACTCAACTACCCATCTTTCAATCTGAATAGTATCCAAGTGCGCGACAATACGCCCGCAGACACTGCATGAACAAGGAAAGACACCGATGGAGCAAGCAAATATTTTAATCAAACAACACATCATTGGCATCGATGCTGCATCACAAAAATTCGATGCATCATGGTTAAAAGACAGCACCAAATTTGCCTACCCCAGCAAAGTGTTAGAAAACAATCCAACAGCTGCCTGAAAATGCTTGAATGGATCCGTAAAAACATTACCACCGACTTATCCACCGTTCATGTCATCATGGAAGCCACAGGTGTGTATCACGAATTGCTTGCCTACTTTTTGCATGACCAAGGCATTACCGTGAGCATTGTGAATCCAGCTTATTCACAGTTATGCTAAATCGCTGGGTGCGGTTCACAAAACCGACAAAGGCGACAGTCAAATCATCGCACGTTTTGGATTTGAACGCCGTCCACAAGCATGGCAGCGTGAATCCAAAGCTGTGCGCGAATTAAAAGCCAAACTAAATCGTTTAGACACACTGAAAGCTTATTTGCAACGCGAAGAAAATCGCTTACATGCAGCAAAAATCACTGGTGTTCCCGATGAAGTCATGGTGTCCATTTTACAAATTCGCCAAGCAATCAATCAAAGCATTGCCGATTTAGAAAATGATGTGGACGACCACATTGACAAACATCCTGATTTAAAGAGAGATGCTGCTTTATTGCAAAGCATACCGTACATTGGCAGGGAAACATCTATGCGTATGGTGGTGTTATACCAAGGTAAACAATTTAAGAAGGCATCGCAAATGGCGACTTTCTTGGGTTTGGTGCCACGCAAACGTGAATCGGGCAAATATCAAGGTAAAGTGATGCTCAGTAAGCGTGGCGACAGCAAAATGCGAGCTTTGCTCTATTTCCCTGCGATGAATGCGTGTCGTTTTAATTCTGATGTAAAAGCCCAGCATGAGCGTTTATTGTCGCGTGGCAAAGTGAAAATGCAAAAGATTGGTGCGGCAATGCGTAAACTGGTACATATTTGCTTCGGTGTGCTAAAACATCAAGTGGTTTACCAGTCTCGTGCTGTTGCTGCGATTTAAAGCTAAATTCTTATATTTTTAGTTTTTGGAATTGACAGGAGCGACAGTATCTACGCTTTGAGTTTTGCAAAGGTTTCAACCTTTTTGAACCGTTTTTTAAGCATTCATACCTTGTGTTTTTTGGTCGAATTCTGTTAAATGTTCCACTTTCATATACGGACGCAACAAGCTCAATGTGCGATAAATACCACGCGCTTTGGCAATTTCTGGCGTTGCTGCATGCCCAGGCATGGAGGTATCAAAGTCGAACCAGTATTTAGTAACCAACCACATATTAACTGCCAAATCTTCAATGCCGATTTGGTCAATTTCAATCAAACCTTTTTCTTGCAAACGTTGCAGCAATTTAACCAATAAAGGTGAAATGCGCACACGTGTGAATTCATTGTGTTCACCTAATAAAGTAGCGCTACGGAACAATAAAGCATTTACATCGCTAAACAAAAAGCGGTATTCCCACATAATGTCATAAATGCTACGCATATAATGAATTGCTTGCTCTACACTTTCAGGCAGCGGTGTTTTTGACAAAAAATCATACAATTCATGGGTATAACGTTTAAACAATTGAATAATGATTTCATCTTTATTGGCAAAGTGGTAATACAAATTGCCTGGGCTAATGCTCAAATGTTGTGAAATATGGTTGGTGCTAATGGTGCGCTCGCCTTGTTCATTAAAAAGTTTCAGGCTGGCATCAATAATGCGATTATAGGTGTTGTTGCGGCTTTCTTTACTCATTTCTCTATACCTTTGAAATATTTGTTTAGCGTTCTCTGTGAAAAGGTGTCGCATTATACTGAATGCAATGCCATTGATAAAGTTGTTATATTTGATTTAGCACAAAAACTCTTGCTTCAATATGTATATTTTTGCTAATTATTTAATCATTTAAACAGGGATTTAACTTTGATTTTTGGTCTTCTATGCTACAATCCAAGCACTTTTTTTGACTTTCAGGCTGCCTGAAAACGCCAAGGACTGCTTATGAATGAACTGAATCTGCTTTTTCTCGTGATGGGGATGTTGCTGTTTGCCAGCGTGTTGGCAAGCCGCTTGTCTGCGCGCTTGGGTATGCCGTTGTTGCTTGCCTTTTTGGGCGTAGGCATGTTGGCGGGCGAAGAGGGAATTGGTGGCATTAAGTTCAATAGTTACGTCGGCGCGACGTTTGTCAGCCAAATTGCTTTGGCGTTGATTTTGCTTGACGGCGGTTTGCGCACCAAGTTTGAGACGTTTCGCATCGCCTTGAAACCTGCAACAGTGTTGGCAACATGGGGCGTAATCGCCAGCGTGGGTTTGCTTGGCGTGTTCACGGCTTTTTTCTTGGGTGTGGACTGGAAACTGGGTTTATTGATGGCGGCGATTGTTGGCTCAACCGACGCAGCAGCAGTATTTTCGCTATTGCGCAACAGCGGCGTGCGGCTGCATCCGCGCATTCAGGCAACGCTGGAATTGGAAAGTGGCTTGAACGACCCGATGGCGATTTTGCTGGTTACCGTGTTAATCAGCTTGATTATACAGCCTGAAAATATGACGGCACTTTCTGCTATTGTTACGTTAATCAAACAGTTAGGTTTGGGTTTGATTTTCGGCTTGTTGGCAGGAAAACTGTTTGCTTGGATGTTGGCGCGCATTCGTTTAGCGGAGGGGTTGTACGCGCTGATGATTGCGTCGGGCGGTTTGCTCGTGTTTGCCATTTGTAATTTATTGGGTGGCAGTGGCTTTTTGGCAGTGTATTTAGCGGGCATGATGGTCGGCAATTATCGCAATTCATCGACCGAACACGTGTTAAACGTGATGGACGGTTTGGCATGGCTGGCGCAAGCGGGCATGTTTGTGGTGCTCGGTTTATTGGTTACGCCGTCGGCTGTTTTAAAACACGGTTTTGCCGCGCTGATTATCGCCACGTTTTTGATTTTGGTGGCGCGCCCGATTGCGGTGTACACCTCCATCAAATGGTTTCGCTACAACTCACGCGAAATTGCCTACATTAGCTGGGTAGGACTGCGTGGTGCGGTTCCTGTAACGCTGGCGATGATTCCACTGGTGGACGGTGTGCCCAATGCGGCATTGCTGTTCAATGTCGCGTTTGCAGTCGTAATTTTATCCCTGTTGATTCAAGGCACAACCATTCCATTTTTCGCCAAAAAACTCGGCATGGTCTTGCCGCCCAACCCCGAACCCTTGGAAACGCGCGATATTTGGTTGGCAAAAAATCTGCACATCACCATGCAATCTTTTCGCGTGGAAGCCGATTCGGAAGCCGAACACAGCCATCCATACGCCATGACCCGCGCGCAAGCGTTTTCAGGCAGCCGTTTATTTTCGTTGGTGCGCAAAGGCGACACAGTTAATGTTCACATGAACACACAAATGCAAGCGGGCGACATCGCATGGTATGTGCTGCCTGAAGAATTGGGCGAAGATTTTGCCGAACAATTCGCTAGCAACCAAAAAACACAAGACGAACAAGCGTTTTACGGCGAATTTACGCTCAATCCCGACGCCAAAGTCAGCGATTTAGCCTTTGCCTATGGCGTGAAACTGGGCGAAGACGAAGCCGATTTAAACTTGGGACAACTGTTCCGCCGTCGCTTTGGCGATGTGCCTGTGGCGGGCGACCGAATCGCGCTGGAAGGCGGCATGTTTTTAACGGTTAAAGAATTAGACGAGAAAAGTTTTATTAAAGAATTGGGTTTGAAAATGCCCAAAGCCAAGCCAGTCTGAATTTTTTGCGCATAAACCGCTTTTAGGCAGCCTGAAAAGCATTAAAATACGCCCACTTTTTTATCAAAATTCAACAGGAACACGCCATGAAAACCCTATTTATCGCCCTAACCGCCGCCCTCGCCCTTTCCGCTTGCACATGGGAAACCTATGAAACAGCCAACGGCAGCACTTCTCTACGCCAAAAATACCCAACAGGAACAATCGTTTACTACACTAACGGCGCAGCATCGCAAAACACGCATTATCACGAAGGTCGCCCAGAGCAACACGCGATTGTGCCACAAAAGAGCGAATAAGTTGTAGGTTGGGTCTTGACCCAACATTCATCTGAAATATGAATATTTTTGTTGGGTCGAGCCCCAACCTACACATCACGTTTCAAGCTGCCTGAAAAGAAAAATGGAGCGGGAACGGCTCGCTCCCAAATCTTCTTAATTTCAAAATACCTACTTAACGAAATCAGATATGCGGGCTGGGCAATTTATCCAAATAATGGTTTGGGCACAAAACTACCCTGACATAAGCATTCGCCGACCGCGCTCCAAGTTTCTATTTTCAGACAGCCTGAAATGAATGTACAAAACGTGTAGGGTGTGTGGCACAAGCCACACACGCGTTTTCTTTCAGGCTGCCTGAAAGTCGTCAGGCTTTAGCAAAAATCCAAACCGCGTGCGTGCGTAAACGCACACACCCTACACATTTTCAACCCCATTTCCCCTATCAAACAAAGGCAAACTCAAAATGTCCAATCTTCACATCATTATTCTGGCAGCGGGCAAAGGCACGCGCATGTATTCCAAAATGCCAAAAGTGTTGCACCCAATTGGCGGCAAATCGATGCTGGAACACGTCATTGACACGGCGGCGGCGTTGCAGCCTGAAAGCATTAACGTGGTAATTGGACACGGCAAAGATTTGGTGTTGCAAACTTTGTCACACAAAAATGTGAATTGGGTGGAACAAACCGAACAGCTCGGCACGGGGCACGCAGTGAAATCTGCGCTGCCACACATTCCTGAAAATGGTCGCACACTGGTGTTGTACGGCGATGTACCGTTGATTGATGTGAACACGCTCACACAATTATTAGACGCGGCAGGCGATGAAGTGGGCTTGCTGACCGATATTTTGGATAATCCAACTGGCTACGGGCGCATTATCCGCAATAATTCAGGCAGCGTGATTGGCATTGTGGAAGAAAAAGATGCCAACGCGGAACAAAAAGCGATTCGCGAAATCAACACAGGAATTTTTATATTACCAAACAATAAATTAGCTGACTGGCTAAACGCATTGAATGCGAATAACGCGCAAGGCGAATATTATTTAACCGATGTGATTGGCTTAGCAAATGCGGATAATATTGCCGTGAATCCATTGGCGGTGCGCGCTTCTTATTTGGCAGCTGGCGTGAATAATAAGATGCAACTGGCTGAATTGGAACGCATTTTCCAAACCAATTTGGCGCAACAATTATTGACACAAGGCGTTACTTTGCGCGACCCTGCGCGTGTGGATATTCGTGGCAGCCTGAAATGTGGGCAAGATGTGATTATTGACGTCAATTGCGTGTTTTCAGGCAGCGTGGAGTTGGCGGACGATGTGCAAATTGGTGCAAATTGTATGATTAGCAACGCGAAAATTGGCGCAGGTACGATTATTGCGCCATTTAGCCATTTGGAAGATTGCACGATTGGCGCGAATGCACAAATCGGACCATTTGCCCGTTTGCGCCCGAATGCGGTCTTAGCGGACGAAGTTCACATTGGCAATTTCGTGGAAGTGAAAAACACGACCATCGGCAAAGGCAGCAAAGCGAATCATCTGACTTATTTGGGCGATGCGACCATTGGCACGAAAACGAATATTGGTGCAGGCACCATCACTTGCAATTACGATGGCGTGAACAAATACAAAACCGTGATTGGCGATGAAGTGCGCATTGGTTCGGACACAATGTTGGTTGCGCCCATAACCGTGGGCAACAAAGCGACCACCGCCGCTGGCAGCGTAATTACCCGAGATTGCGAGCCGAATAAATTGGTCGTGGCGCGCGCAAAACAAGTTACGATTGAAAACTGGGTGCGCCCAGAAAAACCAGCGAAGAAATAATGCGATACAAAAAGGCTGCCTGAAAACCAGTTTCCTAGTTTTCAAGCAGCCTTTTTATTT
This sequence comes from Neisseriaceae bacterium B1, assembly GCA_051414845.1. GTDB lineage: Bacteria > Pseudomonadota > Gammaproteobacteria > Burkholderiales > Neisseriaceae > Simonsiella. Next base: position 2,324,730 of record CP183313.1, on the reverse strand, counting down.
TTGCTTACGCTTCGCCCACGCTCTTTTGCCATTGCCTCACGCGCCAGTCAAATACGAATGTACCAAACGGCAAAACCGCTGCCAGCAAACCGCCTAAAAACCACCAAATCGACCAGTTATTTTTGTGGCTCACACCGAGCAATACCGCCAAAAATGCCAAAAACAACGCACCATGCGCCATACCTGCATAAGGCACGATTTCGGGCGTGTTGTACATATATTTCAATGGCATAGCAACGCCGAGCAAGAACAAAAACGACAAACCTTCTAGCAAACCTAAAATCAGCAATAAACGTGTATTCATGGTATTTAATTAATCGTTAATATGGTTTTCAAGCTACCTGAAAAGCCATTTCAAATTCATAAGACAAAAAAAGACTCTTTATAGTTTACTATAAAGAGTGGCATATATCATGCTGTATCAAAGGGATTTGAAAGTATACATGATGAATTTTGGCGCGGTGGACGGGGCTCGAACCCGCGACCACTGGCGTGACAGGCCAGTACTCTAACCAACTGAGCTACCACCGCGCAACCGACCGCCGTTAAAGCGACCGATAAAAAGTGGTGGGTGATGACGGAGTCGAACCGCCGACATTCTGCTTGTAAGGCAGACGCTCTACCAACTGAGCTAATCACCCATTTTGTTCGCTATGCTGAGAAAGGTCGTATTAAAACAAATTTAACCTTTCTTGGCAAGCGTTAATTTGATTTAATTTGGGTTATTGGCGTTATTTTTTTGTTTTTTATATAAATTTAGTTTTGTGAAAAAATAATGGATTTCAGGCTGCCTGAAGATATTGAATGCGATATGGATGGCAAACAAAACTCTAGCAAGCCTGAAATTTCGTCTTCATCTTATTGCAGCTTTATTCAAAGTCTTGTAAATTTTTTTGATGATTTTATTTTTGTTTCAATGTGTTATGCTTTTTCAGACAGCCTGAAATGCTTGGTAGTTTACTCAATTTGTTTTATTATGCGCGCCGAATTTATCTTTAATATTTAGGAATATAGATGAAAACGGCAGTGAAAGTATTGATTGCTTTGTTGGTTTTGTGCAGCATTGGCTGGGGTGCGTACACTTATTTCAAGCCGAAAAATAAGGTTTCTTATATTACCGAACCTGTGGTGCGTGGCAAAATCAGTCAGACGGTGTCGGCAAATGGCGAGATTTCGTCATCGTCGCTGGTGGACGTGGGTGCGCAGGTTTCGGGGCAGATTAAGAAAATGCACGTCAAAATTGGCGATGTGGTGAAAAAAGGCGATTTGATTGCGGAAATTGACAATGCAACGCAAGTCAATACTTTGAACACGCGTAAAGCGCAATTGGGCAGTTTTCAGGCGCAATTGGAATCGGCGCGCGTGGCGTTGAAAACGGCGCAACGCAAATACGACCGCTACAAACCTCTGGCGGCGGCGGGCGCGGTGTCTAAAATTGAGATGGACGACGTAGAAGACGCGTGGGCAGCGGCGAAAGCGCAAATTAAGCAGCTGGAAGCATCTATCAAGGAAACGCAAATCGCGATTAACACGGCGGAAACCGATATTGGTTACACGCGCATTACTGCGCCGATTGACGGCACGGTGGTGGCGTTGGTGGCTGAAGAAGGGCAAACGATTAACTCGAGCCAAACCTCGCCGACAGTGGTGCAAATCGCGGATTTGAGCGAAATGACGAATAAAATGCAAATTGCGGAAGGCGACGCGACCAAGATTAAACCAGGTCAAACCGTTGAATTTACGATTCTTTCCGAGCCTGACACGCCGATTAAAACCAAGCTGGACAGCATTGACCCTGGTTTGACGACGATGTCGCAAGGTTCGTACAGCAAGTCCACCGACACGACTTCCAGCGCGATTTATTACTACGCGCGCGCAACTGTGCCAAACGCGGACGGTAAGTTAGCAATTGGTATGACGACGCAAAATACGATTGAAATTGCCAGCGCGGATAAGGTTTTAACGGTGCCAACCGTGGCGATTAAAACGAAAGACGGTAAGAAAATGGTGCGCGTTTTGGGCGCGGACACTCAACCACAAGAGCGCGAAGTACAAACGGGCTTGAAAGACAGCATGAACACGGAAATCAAATCGGGCTTGAACGAGGGCGACAAAGTGATTATGTCGGAAATGAATGCGGATGAAAAAGCAGCTGGCGTTGCCAATACGCGTCCGCCAAGAATGTAAGGTGGTTTTCAGGCTGCCTGAAACACGATTCAGCGTAGCTAAAATGTTGTGTATGGCACAAATATTGCGCGCGGGAGTTTATTTTTCAGGCAGCCTGAAAGCCTCAACTTTAGAGAAGAACTGCCATCTGTTCCCTCCCCCACTCGTGGGGGAGGGTTAGGGTGGGGGCTTCCCAGTGGTTCAACCAACCAGAATTTACTGTGCATTTAAATACCCCCACCCTAGCCCTGCCCCCGCAAGCGGGGGAGAGAACACGTTTCAGGTAGCATGAGCAATTGATGTTTATTCAATAGGCTGCCTGAGAATTTTAAAAACCAAACCGCGTGCGCAAACGCACACACCCTACACAAAACTTTCAGGCTACCTGAAAGCCGCAAGGCTTCAGCGAAGTTAAAAAATCTGATCCCCTGTTTATTAAAAAATTCAACCCAATAAATCATTATGTCTTTAATTCAATGCACCAACATCAATCGCTATTTTGGCGAAGGCGAAAACCGCGTTCATGTGTTAAAAAACATCAACTTAACCATTGAAAAAGGCGATTTCGTTGCCATCATCGGGAAATCAGGCTCAGGTAAATCCACGCTCATGAACATTCTCGGCTTGCTGGATACGCCCACTTCAGGTACTTATGCCATCGCAGACACGGAAACTTCCAAAATGTCGCCCGACGAACTTGCCGCCATGCGCCGAAAACGATTTGGCTTTATTTTTCAACGCTATAACTTATTGAGCTCACTTTCCGCACGCGATAACGTCGCTCTCCCCTCCGTTTATGCTGGCATAGACCATGCCGAACGCAGCGCGCGCGCCGATGGTTTGCTCGCCAAATTGGGTTTGCAAGGTAAAGAAAAAAACAAACCCAGCGAACTGTCGGGCGGACAACAACAGCGCGTTTCCATCGCCCGCGCGCTGATGAATGGCGGCGAAATCATCTTTGCCGATGAACCCACAGGCGCACTGGATTCAGGCAGCGGCGAAAATGTCATGCAAATCATTCAAGAATTGTATGCCGACGGACATACGATTATCATGGTAACGCACGACCCAAACATCGCCGCGCAAGCCAATCGTGTGATTGAAATCAAAGACGGCGAAATCATTGCCGATACCAGCAAAACGCGTGAAATTAAACCAAGCAATATAGAAAGTATTCAAGAAAAACATGGGCTTGCGTTTTACAAAGACCAATTTGAAGAAGCCTGCAAAATGTCGGTGCAAGCGATTGTGGCGCACAAAATGCGCTCGCTTTTGACCATGCTCGGCATTATTATCGGCATTGCGGCGGTCGTGTCCGTTGTTGCACTCGGCAAGGGTTCGCAAGAGAAAATCTTGTCTAATATCAATAGCATGGGTACAAACACCATCAGCATTTTCCCGGGCAAAGGCTTTGGTGACAGAAACCGCAGCCGTATTAAAACGCTAACCGTTGCCGACAGCCAAGCAATTGGCAAATTGAGCTATGTAGAATCCACAACACCATCCAGTTCTACCAGCGCAACTTTAACTTATAGAAACAATGAATTAAGTGCAAACGGTAATGGTGTAGGCGAGCAATATTTTGATGTACGCGGTTTGAAATTGAATGTCGGGCGTTTGTTTGATGCCAGCGATGTCAAAGAAAACGCACAAGTTGTTGTTATTGATAGCAATACCGCCGATAAATTGTTTGACACGCCCGAGCAAGCATTGGGCAAAGTGATTTTGTTACGCAAACGCCCATTGACCGTCATTGGCGTGCTGAAAAAAGAAGAAAGCTCATTCGGCGGTAGCGATAGTTTAAATCTCTACCTGCCCTACACCACGCTAATGAATCAAATCAGCGGCGACAAATTCATCAGCAGTCTCAGCGTGAAAATCAAAGACAACATCGACTCGCAAACCGCTGAAAAAGGCATTAAAGAGCTGCTGCTCGCGCGTCATGGCACAGAAGATTTTTTCACGCGCAACAGTGACAGCATTAAACAAACCGTGGAAGCGACCACAGGCACGATGACCATGCTTATTTCATCTATCGCTTTGATTTCATTGATTGTTGGTGGCATTGGTGTAATGAACATTATGCTGGTTTCCGTTACCGAGCGCACCAAAGAAATCGGCGTACGCATGGCAATCGGCGCGCGCCAAACCAATATTTTGCAACAATTTTTGATTGAAGCAATTTTATTGTGCTTGATTGGCGGCTTGGTCGGCGTATTAGCTTCATTTGGTATCGGCGCGTTGTTTAATCATTTCGTTAAAGATTTCGCCATGTCGTTTTCCACCGCCTCCATCATCGGCGCAGTCGTCTGCTCCACTGCCATTGGCGTGATTTTCGGCTATATGCCCGCGAAAAATGCGTCAAAACTCAATCCGATTGATGCATTGGCGCATGATTAAATCGTTTGATTCAAGATAAGAAAAGGCTGCCTGAAAGTTTCAAGCAGCCTTAAACTTTTGCAAAGCCTACATCGTCGTCATTCCCGCGCAGGCAGGAATCCATTTTTGCTATCCAGTTTGCTATTTTTATCAATCATTTGTGTAGATTAACTATGGATTCCCACCTACACGGGAATAATGAATAGCGTATTTTCAGGCAGCCTTTATTTTCAATCACTGAGTTCAGCCAACTTTTTTTGATTTAACGCAAAACCTTATTCAATATCGGTTTTTTAGTTAAAAAATTGATTTCTTTTCTGTTAAAAGTTTCATAAAATCTTCTACTTTCAAGTTTCAGGCAGCCTGAAACCACCGAAAAATCAAAAACAAAAGGAACGTATTATGAGCAATCCATGGCAAACCGCCCCATTAAACGCCACCATTGACCACGTTTTGCAACGCTACCATCAAACCCATCGCCAACAACTTGCCAGCATTTTGCCGCTAACAGAAAAAGTGGCGCGCGTGCATGCTGATACATTCAATCAAGATGTATTGTCGCATTTGCAGGCGATTGAAACTGAGTTGGAAAGCCATATGATGAAAGAAGAGCGCGTGTTGTTTCCGATGATTCAACAAGGCATGGGACGTGGCGCAAGTATGCCTGTGCGCATGATGATGATAGAACACGAAGATCACGGCGTAGCTTTGGACAGGCTGTTGCAACTGACCGATAACTTGCAAACGCCCGAATATGCGTGCGGCAATTGGCAACGTTTATATACTGAGTTGCGCGAATTTGTGCAAGATTTGCGCGACCATATTGAATTGGAAAACACGATTCTGTTTCCGCGCGCTTTGAATGAATAAAGCTTGCACCGACAAAAAAACGATGTTGCGATAACATCGTTTTTTTTGTCGGCAAATGTATTTTCAGGCTGCCTATCCAATTACTTCATATTCGGGAAAACCCCCTTCATCCCCTTCGCCATACGCATCAATTTTTGCATATTTTTGCCGCTAAACATCTTCATCATTTGCTGCGATTGCTCAAATTGTTTCAGCATTTTATTCACTTCCTGAATACTCACACCCGCGCCCGCCGCGATACGGCGTTTGCGACTCGCTTTCAACAGCGCAGGATTGGCGCGTTCCTTCGGTGTCATAGAATTGATGATGGCTTCCACATGACCCATCGCCTTTTCCGCCGTGCCTTCGGGAATTTGTTTAGAAATTTCGCCCAATTCCCCCGGCATTTTAGACAACAAATTCTCAAAACCGCCCATATTGCGCATTTGCTGAATTTGCGCTTTAAAGTCATTCAAATCAAAATCTTTGCCGCGATGAAGTTTTTGCGCCATTTCCTTGGCAACTTCTTCGTCAATGCCTTTTTGCACGTCTTCCAACAGTGTCATCACATCACCCATGCCCAAAATGCGGCTGGCAATGCGGTCAGGATAAAACGGCTCTAAACCATTGATTTTCTCGCCAATACCAATAAATTTAATCGGCTTACCCGTGATTTGACGCACCGACAACGCCGCACCACCGCGCGAATCGCCGTCCATTTTCGTCAAAATCACGCCTGTGAGCGGCAACGCCTCGTTAAACGCCTGCGCCGTGTTCACCGCGTCTTGACCCAACATCGCGTCCACCACAAACAGCGTTTCCAAAGGATTAATTGCCGCATGAATGGCTTTGATTTCATTCATCATTTCTTCATCAATCGCCAAACGACCCGCCGTATCCACCATCAACACATCGTAAAAATGGCGTTTGGCGTGTTCCTGCGCCGCTTTCGCAATTTCCACAGGATTTTGCGATGTGTCAGACGGGAAAAAATCCACCTGAACTTGCCCGGCCAACAATTTCAACTGCTCAATCGCTGCAGGACGATACACGTCCGCCGATACAACCAAGATTTTCTTTTTCTTATCTTGGTCTTTGATTAATTTGGATAATTTACCCACAGTCGTGGTTTTACCCGCGCCTTGCAAACCCGCCATCAAAACAGTCGCAGGCGGCGTGGTAGCCAAATTCAACGCGCTATTTTCCTTGCCCATCAATTCAATCAATGCATCGTTCACAATGCCAAAAAACGCTTGGTCGGGCGTGAGTGTGTCGGCAAATTCGTGTCCCAAAGCGCGTTCTTTCACTTGGTTTACAAAATCTTTCACAATCGGCAACCCCACGTCGGCTTCTAATAAAGCCAAACGCACTTCGCGCAGGGCTTCTTTAATATTGTCTTCGGTTAACTTGGATTTTCCGCGTATGTCTTTGAAAACTTTACTAAATCGTTTGGTTAAATTGTCTAACATTTTGGTTCTCTATTTATTTTCAGGCTGCCTGAAAGATTTTATCGATTTCAGGCAGCCAAATTCTATCGTCAAAAAAAGTGCGCCATTTTAGCATAAAAAACAAGCCGCAATGCTTTTCAGGCAGCCTGAAAAGTAGCAGCGCGGTACTGTTTTTATGGGAAACGACTCTATATAATGGCTTTTGATAATGGCTTTTGATTTTTCAGGCAGCCTGAAACCTTGTTTTTCGCGGCAAAAGCCCCATTTCTTGTACATTATTCACTCTTTCAACTGGAAAAAATCATGTCCGACAACATTTTACTGCACCTAGACCACGAGCCGCGTTTTGCCGATATTCGCGTCGACGACATCAAACCCGCGCTGCAAACCGCCATAAGCGAAGCCTGCGCCCAAATCGCTGAAATTAAAACGCAATCTGAAACTACTTGGGCAAACACGGTAGAACGCTTGACCGATATTACCGAGCGCGTCGGCAGAATTTGGGGCGTGGTGGCGCATTTAAATTCGGTGGTGGACACGCCCGAATTACGCGCGGTTTACAATGAATTGATGCCCGAAGTTACCGTATTTTTCACAGAAATCGGGCAAGATATTGAACTTTACGCGCGTTTCAAAGCGATTAAAAACGCGCCCGAATTTGCCAAATTGGACGCAGCGCAACAAACCAAATTGACGCACGATTTGCGCGGTTTTGTGTTGAGTGGCGCGGAATTGCCGCCTGACAGCCAAGCGCGTTTGGCGGAATTGCAAACCGAAAGCGCACAACTTTCCGCGCAGTTTTCGCAAAATGTGTTGGACGCAACCGATGATTTTGCGCTGTATTTTGAAGATGTTAGCGAATTAAGCGGCATTCCCGACGACGCGCTGACGATGTTTCAGGCAGCCGCGCAAGCGGAAGGCAAATCGGGCTACAAAATCGGTTTGCAAATGCCGCATTACATCGCTGTTTTGACTTACGCCGACAAGCGCGAGTTGCGCGAACAGCTTTACCGCGCCTATTCCACCCGTGCCAGCGAATTTGGCAAGCCCGAGTGGGACAACACGGCGAACATCACGCGCTGTTTGGAAGTCGCGTTGGAAGAGGCGCGTTTGTTGGGCTACCAAAATTATGCTCAATTGTCGCTCGTAACCAAAATGGCGGAAACGCCAGCACAAGTACTTGAGTTTTTGCGTGATTTAGCGAAACGCGCCAAGCCGTTTGCGGAACAAGATTTGGCGGAAGTAAAAAAATTTGCGGCGGAACATTTGGGGCTGCCTGAAATCCAGTCGTGGGATTTGACGTATGCCAGCGAAAAATTGCGCGAGGCGAAATACGCATTTTCTGAAACGGAAGTGAAAAAATATTTCCCTGCAAACAAGGTTTTATCAGGTTTATTCGCACAAATCAATCGTTTGTATGGCGTGAATTTGACCGAGAAAAAAGTCCCCGTGTGGCACGACGATGTGCGCTATTTTGAATTGGAAAAAGGCGGTGCAATTATCGGCGGCGTGTATATGGATTTGTACGCACGTGAAGGCAAACGCGGCGGCGCGTGGATGAACGATTATCGCGGTCGTCGCCGTTTCATTGGTGGCGAAAAAGCGGGGCAAATTCAAACACCTACTGCATATTTGGTGTGCAATTTCACGCCACCTGTGGGCGGCAAGGAAGCGCGTTTATCGCACGATGAAATCATCACGCTGTTCCACGAAATGGGGCATGGTTTGCACCATTTGCTCACGCGTGTGGACGAGTTAGGCGTGAGCGGCATCAATGGCGTGGAATGGGACGCGGTGGAATTGCCAAGCCAATTTATGGAAAATTTTGTGTGGGAATACAATGTGTTAGCGCAAATGTCTTCGCATGAAGAAGATAATTCCACACTGCCTGAAAGCCTGTTTAACAAAATGTTGGCGGCGAAAAATTTCCAACGCGGTTTATTTTTGGTGCGCCAAATGGAATTTGCGCTATTTGATATGTTGATTTACAGCGGCCAAGATTCAGGAAGCCTGAACAATTGGGCGCAGGTTTTAGCTGACGTGCGTCGTGAAGTCGCAGTGGTGCAACCGCCTGAATACAATCGTTTTGCCAATAGTTTTGGGCATATTTTCGCGGGCGGCTATTCGGCGGGCTATTATAGCTATGCGTGGGCAGAAGTATTGTCGGCGGACGCGTATGCGGCGTTTGAAGAAAGCGAAGACGTAAAAGCGACGGGCGCGAAATTCTGGAATGAGATTTTGGCGGTGGGCGGCAGTCGCAGCGCGGCAGAAAGTTTCAAGGCGTTTTGTGGGCGCGAGCCGCAGATTGATGCGTTGTTGCGTCATAGCGGTTTTGCGGTAAATTGATGACGTAAATATGTTTTCAGGCAGCCTGAATGGTTTTTCAGGCTGCCTGAACTTTTTGATGACTATTTAGCATGCAAAATCGGATTCAATAATCCGACTTACATCATTTTAGGCTGCCTGAAACGAAGTTCAACGTAGCTAAAATAAACAATCTCGTCATTCCCGCGTAGGCAGGAATCCATCTTTTGGTTTGGGTAATCTTTATTTATGCTTAAAATTCAAAATCTTGAAATAGAAATTTGCCCATAAAATAAAATACGATGTTACTTGGCGTTGGATTCCCGCCTGCGCAGGAATGACGGCATTGCTCGTTTTGCAAAGGTTTCAGCCTACATATTGAGAAAAACTTTTCAGGCAGCCTGAAATCCTATTTCCCCAATTCTTCCCCCAAAAAATCCAAAAAACTCCGTAACTTCGGTGTCATCAAACGGCTGCTGGCGTACACCGCATTCACAGCGCGGCTGGGCAACTGGTAATCCATCAAAATCGGCACGAGCAGCCCAAGTGCCACATACGGCTGCAACAAATCCGCCGACTGCAAAATAATCCCACCGCCCGCCAGCACCACATTTAATTGCGCCGTGTTGTCGTTGATGGTCAGCCTCCCCGAAATCGGCAGGCAAATTTTTTCTTTGTCGCGCATAAAAATCCACTCGTACGCCAAATTCGTTTTGCCAAACACAATCAAATCGTGCGCCAACAAATCGTATGGCGACTCAATCGGCGCGTGTTGCGCCAAATAATCGGGCGTGGCGCTAATCATCAGGCGATACGGCGCGAGCGGTTTGACTGTCAAACTGCTGTCGTCCAACGCGCCTGTGCGAATTGCCACGTCAAAACCTTCGTCCACTGCGTCCACCATGCGGTCGGACAGTTGCAAAGCCACGCGCACTTCGGGATAACGCGCCATATAAAGCGGCAATTTGGCAGATAAACTGTGTATATGCCAAACAAAAACGACGCACTCACGCGCAGTAAGCCACGCGGTGCAGCGCAGGTTTGCGCGATTTCCGCTTCTGCCGTTTCAATGTCAGTCAAAATATTTTTGCAGCGCATGTAGAACAGTTGTCCTGCTTCAGTCAAACTGTGGCGGCGCGTGGTACGGCTAATCAATCGTGTGCCAAGATGTTGTTCTAATTAGGCAATGTGTTTGCCAATGGCTTGCGAACTCATGTTCAGCGTATTGGCGGCTGCGGTAAACGAGCCTTTTTCCGCCACTTTGACAAACACGGTGATTTGATTGAGTTTATTCATGATTTGAAACTTTAAGTTGGGAATATTGAAAATTTTGCCTAATTTATTGGATCTGAATTTAAATGTAAACTGCAAACAAAATTTTCAGGCAGCCTGAAAACTTTTCTTTCAATACTCAGAACACCCGAATGCGATGCTTTGTATCCATTCAATTGGCTGGTTTTCAGGCTGCCTGAATGTTCACCTATTTTTGTGCGGTGGACACCGTCTACCGTTGATGCTTATTTTTTGGTGGACAGTGTTGTCACCCTACCTGTTTTCAAGCAGCCTGAAAACACAATTTACGGAGCGGAGGCGGCTCGCGTCCACATCTTCGTTTTACACAAAATCAACGATTTGGAGACGAGCCGCCTCCGGTCCATTTTCCCTTTCAGGCAGCCTGAACATACACGAAAGCGAGTTCCCCATGAAAATCCAAGCCGCGATTGCCCATCAAATCAACGCCCCCTTAACCATTGAAGAATTAGACCTTGCCGAACCGTAAGCCAATGAAGAATTAGACCTTGCCGAACCGTAAGCCAATGAAGTATTGAAAAAATTGTCGCGTATGGCGTGTGCCATACCGACGCGTAATTCATCAAAGGCAACGTCGCACCTTTGCCCGTCGTGTTGGGACACGAAGGCTCGAGCGTGGTGGAAAAAGTCGGCGCAAGCGTAACAGGCATTAGGGGCTACTGAGATTTCGAGCGCGATGTTGGTTTTGCAGATAAATTCGTTCAATTCAAGACGGAAATGTGAGCCAATGCTATCCATTGGCGAATATTTTCAACGCAGAATTGAACAAATTTAGCGCAAAATCCAACCGCGAATGAAATGTCAGTAGCTCCTAGCGTGGGCGACCATGTGGTGGTGTCGTTCGCCTATTTGCGGCAACTGCGAAAATTGCCTGTCGGGACATCAAGCCACTTGCGACCACATGGCAGAACTCAATTTCGACGGTGGCACGCACAATCACAAATCGCGGTTGAGCCAAAATGGTCAAGCCGTTTCGCATTTTTTCGGGCAATCATCATTCGCCACACACGTTGTGGCGGACGCAAAAAATGTGGTCGTGGTGGACAAAGACGTGGATTTGTCGCTACTTGGTCCGCTCGGCTGCGGCATGATTACAGGCAGCGCGACCGTGTTAAATTTCCTGAAACCCGATGTCGGTAGCAGCATTGCTATTTTCGGCGCAGGCGGTGTGGGTTTGAGCGCGGTAATGGCGGCAAAAGTGGCGAATTGCTACCCCATTATCGTGGTGGATGCGAACAACGAGCGTTTGCAACTGGCACAAGAATTGGGCTCAACCTACGTTTTGAACGGCAAAGACGTTGATGTGGTTGCCGTTCAAAAAATTACGCACGGCGGCACGCTGTATTCGGTGAGAACAACGGGCGTTGCGCCTGTAATTCAACAATCCATTCATGCGCTGCGTGTGCGCGGTACGGCGGCGATTGTGGGCATTGGCGGCGATGTTACGCTGCACTTTTTCCACGACGTACTAATGTATTGCAAAACGATTGTCGGTGTGGTGGAAAGCGACGCCGTGCCGCAAGTGTTTATCCCGAAACTGGTGCAATTATACAAAGACGGCAAATTTCCGTTTGATAAATTGGTTAAATTTTATGAGTTTTCGTAAATTAATCAAGTATTTACCGATTCTAAAAACGGGGTTACGGTGAAACCGATTGTGCGGATTGGTTAATGTTTCAATATAAAAAACACGGCATTCCTATTCTGGGAATCCGTGTTTTTTTTAAATTTTGACCGAACTTATTTTTTAGGTTGTACAGGTTGCTTGGCTTCTTTGGCTTTCGCAGGCGTACCTGATACTGTTGCTTCTGGTTTCAATTTTTCCAATAAAGTAGGACCGATGCCTTTCACATTATCCAATTCCTCAACGGTTTTAAAAGGACCATTTTTAGTGCGGTAGTCCACAATTGCTTGAGCTTTGGCTGCACCAATACCTGGTAACGCATCTAATTCTTCCGCTGTCGCAGTGTTAATATTCACAGCCGCACCAGCCAAGCTCATTGAGAAAGTAGTAACAGCAGCTAACAACAATGATTTAAACTTCATAAACTACTCCTTGAAAATTAAAATAAAGAAGAACTTAACACTCAAAAATATTTTGAAGCGAAAAGTGCTGCCATCGTAACATTATTTAAGTAAAAAAGTAAATCCCTGAGTATAAAAAATACACAGGGATTTAGAATAAGAGTTTGGCGATGACCTACTTTCACACGGGAACCGTACTATCATCGGCGCTGGGATGTTTCACTGTCCTGTTCGAGATGGGAAGGAGTGGTACCAAACCGCTATGGTCGCCAAACGTAAACTGTCAAACTGGGAAGCCGTTGAGAAGATTGCTTTGAATAAGCATTATTCTGTTATTTATTGTTTAATCAACATTAATTTTGGTGATGAACTGTATTCATCAGTAAGCTTTATCTTGATGACTTTGTGTTTATTCTGATTTTGTGTGTTTTATTTCACTTATCAGTTTCAAAGTTCTTCAAATGATAGAGTCAAGCCACACGAGCAATTAGTATAGGTTAGCTTCAAGTGTTACCACTCTTCCACACCCTACCTATCAACGTTCTGGTCTTGAACGACTCTTTAGTGTGGTTAAACCACAAGGGAAGTCTCATCTTTGGGCGAGTTTCGCGCTTAGATGCTTTCAGCGCTTATCTCTTCCGAACTTAGCTACCCGGCTATGCTTCTGGCGAAACAACCGGTACACCAGAGGTTCGTCCACTCCGGTCCTCTCGTACTAGGAGCAGCCCCCGTCAAACTTCCAACGCCCACTGCAGATAGGGACCAAACTGTCTCACGACGTTTTAAACCCAGCTCACGTACCACTTTAAATGGCGAACAGCCATACCCTTGGGACCGACTACAGCCCCAGGATGTGATGAGCCGACATCGAGGTGCCAAACTCCGCCGTCGATATGGACTCTTGGGCGGAATCAGCCTGTTATCCCCGGAGTACCTTTTATCCGTTGAGCGATGGCCCTTCCATTCAGAACCACCGGATCACTATGTCCTGCTTTCGCACCTGCTCGACTTGTCGGTCTCGCAGTTAAGCTACCTTTTGCCATTGCACTATCAGTCCGATTTCCGACCGGACCTAGGTAACCTTCGAACTCCTCCGTTACTCTTTGGGAGGAGACCGCCCCAGTCAAACTGCCTACCATGCACGGTCCCCGACCCGGATTACGGGTCTGGGTTAGAACCTCAAAGTCACCAGGGTGGTATTTCAAGGACGGCTCCACAGAGACTGGCGTCTCTACTTCTAAGCCTCCCACCTATCCTACACAAGTGACTTCAAAGTCCAATGCAAAGCTACAGTAAAGGTTCACGGGGTCTTTCCGTCTAGCAGCGGGGAGATTGCATCTTCACAACCATTTCAACTTCGCTGAGTCTCGGGAGGAGACAGTGTGGCCATCGTTACGCCATTCGTGCGGGTCGGAACTTACCCGACAAGGAATTTCGCTACCTTAGGACCGTTATAGTTACGGCCGCCGTTTACTGGGGCTTCGATCCGATGCTTGCACATCTTCAATTAACCTTCCAGCACCGGGCAGGCGTCACACCCTATACGTCCACTTTCGTGTTAGCAGAGTGCTGTGTTTTTAATAAACAGTCGCAGCCACCGATTCTCTGCGACCCTGATAGGCTTACGGAGCAAGTCCTTAACCTTACAGGGCATACCTTCTCCCGAAGTTACGGTATCAATTTGCCGAGTTCCTTCTCCCGAGTTCTCTCAAGCGCCTTAGAATTCTCATCCTGCCCACCTGTGTCGGTTTGCGGTACGGTTCTGTTTTAGCTGAAGCTTAGTGGCTTTTCCTGGAAGCGTGGTATTGGTTACTTCATGTCCATAGACACTCGTCATCACGTCTCGGTGTTAATAAAAGCGCGGATTTGCCTACGCTTTCCACCTACTGGCTTAAACAAACTATTCCAACAGTTTGCTAACCTAACCTTCTCCGTCCCCACATCGCACTAAAACAAAGTACGGGAATATTAACCCGTTTCCCATCGACTACGCATTTCTGCCTCGCCTTAGGGGCCGACTCACCCTACGCCGATGAACGTTGCGTAGGAAACCTTGGGCTTTCGGCGAGCGGGCTTTTCACCCGCTTTATCGCTACTCATGTCAACATTCGCACTTCTGATACCTCCAGCAGCCCTTACGAACTGCCTTCACAGGCTTACAGAACGCTCCCCTACCATATACTAAAAGTATATCCGCAGCTTCGGTTATAGATTTGAGCCCCGTTACATCTTCCGCGCAGGAAGACTCGACCAGTGAGCTATTACGCTTTCTTTAAATGATGGCTGCTTCTAAGCCAACATCCTGGCTGTCTGTGCCTTCCCACTTCGTTTACCACTTAATCTATTATTTGGGACCTTAGCTGGCGGTCTGGGTTGTTTCCCTCTTGACACCGGACGTTAGCACCCGATGTCTGTCTCCCGAGGAGCAACTTGATGGTATTCTTAGTTTGCCATGGGTTGGTAAGTTGCAATAACCCCCTAGCCATAACAGTGCTTTACCCCCATCAGTCTCATGCTCGAGGCACTACCTAAATAGTTTTCGGGGAGAACCAGCTATCTCCGAGTTTGTTTAGCCTTTCACCCCTATCCACAGCTCATCCCCGCATTTTGCAACATGCGTGGGTTCGGACCTCCAATGCGTTTTACCGCACCTTCATCCTGGCCATGGATAGATCACTCGGTTTCGGGTCTACACCCAGCAACTAGACGCCCTATTAAGACTCGGTTTCCCTACGCCTCCCCTACTCGGTTAAGCTCGCTACTGAATGTAAGTCGTTGACCCATTATACAAAAGGTACGCAGTCACCCCATAAAAGGGCTTCCACTGTTTGTATGCATCAGGTTTCAGGTTCTATTTCACTCCCCTCCCGGGGTTCTTTTCGCCTTTCCCTCACGGTACTGGTTCACTATCGGTCGATGATGAGTATTTAGCCTTGGAGGATGGTCCCCCCATATTCAGACAGGATTTCACGTGTCCCGCCCTACTTGTCGTATACTTAGTACCACCGATGAGATTTCGAGTACGGGGCTATCACCCACTATGGCGGAAGTTTCCAATTCCTTCTTCTATCTCAACAGTTATCATATACAGGCTTTTCCGCGTTCGCTCGCCACTACTTGCGGAATCTCGGTTGATTTCTTTTCCTCTGGGTACTTAGATGGTTCAGTTCTCCAGGTTCGCTTCGCTAATCCTATGTATTCAGATTAGGATACTTAGTAAACTAAGTGGGTTTCCCCATTCGGACATCGCGGTATCATTGCTTTTTTGCCAGCTCCACCGCGCTTTTCGCAGGCTTACACGTCCTTCTTCGCCTATCATCGCCAAGGCATCCACCTGATGCACTTATTCACTTGACTCTATCATTTGAAGAACCTTCTGACTTTGCAAAAACTGGCGTTGACAACCAATTTCTACTTAGATTCTCTACTTTGACAAAGCTTACTGCTGTTGTTGTGTTCCGTTCTTGCCTTTTGTTTACAAGAACAGTTGATACAATCATCACCCAAATTTGCTGTATGATTTGTTGCCTTTTCAGGCTGCCTGAAATACTGTTGCATCAGTATTTCAAACCAAATCAAACATTGTCTTTGTTTGTTGATTTCGGCTTTCCAATTTGTTAAAGATCGATGCGTTCAAAATAAATCGCAAATTAAAGTAAGCCAGCAAGTTTACACAAACTCACTTTAATTTGCAATTTCTATTTTTTAAGTTTTTTTAAATTCTAAATTTATAAATTATTTTTTATTTTAATTTTTAAATTCATCATTTATTTTTATTTCAGGCTGCCTGAAACTTGGTGGAGGCAAACGGGATCGAACCGATGACCCCCTGCTTGCAAAGCAGGTGCTCTACCAACTGAGCTATGCCCCCAGTATTCTTACTTCTTCATAAACAATCAAACTTAATTTAATCTGTTAAATTTAAATCTTGTTTTATTATTTATTTTTTACTTCAACACATTCTGCTTATCGCTCACATGCTCTAAACTGGTGGGTCTGGTAGGACTTGAACCTACGACCCCACGCTTATCAAGCGTGTGCTCTAACCACCTGAGCTACAAACCCTATGTGTTGTTTAATTTAAAAAAAGAACAAGCTATGCGCGAAGTGAAACATCGCCGCGTACATTAATTACGTAAGATATTGAACAACACAGCAGAGCGCCGTTATTTTTTAAATTTCGCATCTTTATTTCACAGTTTACCGATAAGTGTGAGTACCTAACAATCTCTTCTTTTCTCTAGAAAGGAGGTGATCCAGCCGCAGGTTCCCCTACGGCTACCTTGTTACGACTTCACCCCAGTCATGAAACATACCGTGGTAAACGGGCTCCTTGCGGTTACCCTATCTACTTCTGGTATCCCCCACTCCCATGGTGTGACGGGCGGTGTGTACAAGACCCGGGAACGTATTCACCGCAGTATGCTGACCTGCGATTACTAGCGATTCCGACTTCATGCACTCGAGTTGCAGAGTGCAATCCGGACTACGATCGGTTTTCTGGGATTGGCTCCACCTCGCGGTTTGGCTACCCTCTGTACCGACCATTGTATGACGTGTGAAGCCCTGGTCATAAGGGCCATGAGGACTTGACGTCATCCCCACCTTCCTCCGGTTTGTCACCGGCAGTCTCATTAGAGTACCCAACCAAATGATGGCAACTAATGACAAGGGTTGCGCTCGTTGCGGGACTTAACCCAACATCTCACGACACGAGCTGACGACAGCCATGCAGCACCTGTGTTACGGTTCCCGAAGGCACATTTCCGTCTCTGGAAACTTCCGTACATGTCAAGACCAGGTAAGGTTCTTCGCGTTGCATCGAATTAATCCACATCATCCACCGCTTGTGCGGGTCCCCGTCAATTCCTTTGAGTTTTAATCTTGCGACCGTACTCCCCAGGCGGTCAATTTCACGCGTTAGCTACGCTACTAAGCAATCAAGTTGCCCAACAGCTAATTGACATCGTTTAGGGCGTGGACTACCAGGGTATCTAATCCTGTTTGCTACCCACGCTTTCGAGCATGAACGTCAGTGTTATCCCAGGGGGCTGCCTTCGCCATCGGTATTCCTCCACATCTCTACGCATTTCACTGCTACACGTGGAATTCTACCCCCCTCTGACACACTCTAGCTACCCAGTTCAGAACGCAGTTCCCAAGTTGAGCTAGGGGATTTCACATCCTGCTTAAGTAACCGTCTGCGCTCGCTTTACGCCCAGTAATTCCGATTAACGCTCGCACCCTACGTATTACCGCGGCTGCTGGCACGTAGTTAGCCGGTGCTTATTCTTTAGGTACCGTCATCAGTCAATGATATTAGCACTAACCTTTTCTTCCCTAACAAAAGTCCTTTACAACCCGAAGGCCTTCTTCAGACACGCGGCATGGCTGGATCAGGCTTGCGCCCATTGTCCAAAATTCCCCACTGCTGCCTCCCGTAGGAGTCTGGGCCGTGTCTCAGTCCCAGTGTGGCGGATCATCCTCTCAGACCCGCTACTGATCGTCGCCTTGGTAGGCCCTTACCCCACCAACTAGCTAATCAGATATTGGCCGCTCGAATAACGCAAGGTCCAAAGATCCCCTGCTTTCACCCTCAGGTCGTATGCGGTATTAGCTATCCTTTCGGATAGTTATCCCCCATTACTCGGTACGTTCCAATATATTACTCACCCGTTCGCCACTCGCCGTCAGTAGTGCAAGCACTACCACGCTGCCGTCCGACTTGCATGTGTAAAGCATGCCGCCAGCGTTCAATCTGAGCCAGGATCAAACTCTTATGTTTAATCTCTAACTTATTTAACTTCTGGTCTGCTTCAAAGAAACCGACAAAGAGTAATCAACTAAAAAGCCAATCACAATCTTGTCTGTTTTTATTGTCGCAGTGTGAGACCATTAGGCACTCACACTTATCGGTAATCTGTTCTGTTAAAGAGCTATTTCAACCTTGAAAAACTTAATCAAACCAACTATAATCAGTAGTTCAACTCGCTTTTCGTTGCCGCCGTAGCAGCGAAAGACCGAACTATACGCCCCACTCGCTAAACAGTCAATACTGAAGTGCAAAATATTTTACAAAATTCTTAATCTACTCTGAATTTTAAAGATATTTTTTTGGTAAGTTTTTAAGCTGCCTTAAATTTCAGGCAGCTTATTTCTCAACTCATCCCCACTCCCGATAATTCCCTTGCCGTTTGTGCCGCAAAATTATCCGTCATCCCGCCCACAAAATCCAAAATCTTCATATACGCTTGATACAAACTATCTGCGCGCGAAATCGGGTCATTCTCTATCAAATCTAATGCTAATGACTGCTGCACATTCAGGCTGCCTGAAACCAGCAACGCGTGCGCCGCTGGAACGAGCAAATCCAACATTGAACCCAAACACGGAAACGCCGCCAGCTCATACACCAATTTACTCTTATGGCGAAAAATCCGCTCGCGCGCTAAATTTTTTGCGTTATGCAAAGTGGATTGCACATCTTCGCTACATAAATCCAGCAAATCCTTGCCACGAAATTCGCCATTCAACAAATCCTGCTGATGGCGCACAAACGTCTGCGCCACATCATCAATCGCCCGACCAATCGCCAAACCGCGCATCATTGCTACTCGCTCGCGCGAATTGTAGGCACTCCATGTCATTTCTGTGCTCCCCAATTGCGCCATCACGCGCTCCACTTCTCGATAATCCAGCAGTTCCAAATCCATCGCGTCTTCCAAATCCATCAACGCATAACAAATATCGTCCGCCGCCTCCATCAAATAAGACAAAGGATGGCGCGCCCAGGAATCTGTACTTTTTTCAGGCAGCCCCAACTGCTGCGCCACGCGACGAATAAACGGCAATTCCGTCTGATAAACATTAAACTTCTTGCGCCCATTCGGATGCAAACTCGTCCAAGGATACTTCAGCAGCGTCCCCACTGAAGCCGCCGTCAGCCGCATACCACCGCGATTGTGATACATCTCTAAACTCGCCACCTGTCGCAAACTATGCGCATTACCCTCATAAGTTTGCACATCATTGCGCTCCCCCTCGCTCAAACTTGCTAAAAAATGTGCATGCTCAGGCGCGCGAAACCACAAACGCAACGCATCCTCGCCCGTATGCCCAAACGGCGGATTACCCAAATCATGCGCCAAACACGCCACCTGCACCACCAAACCAAAATCGTTCACATCCACATTTTTAGGCAGCATACCGCCCATTTTCAGCATACCGCCGACCTTATGTCCCAAACTGCGCCCCACACTCGCCACTTCCACACTATGCGTCAAACGATTGTGCGTATGGTCATTTTTTGCCAACGGATGCACCTGCGTTTTGCGCCCCAAACGCCGAAATGCATTAGAAAACACCAGCCTATCGTAATCCACATGAAAACCCGAACGAAACACATCCTGCGCCAGTGTTTCAGGTTTCGGCACAATCGCCTGCCACTCGCCCGTTTCATCAGGACGAAAACGCGTTGCCGACATTAAGTTTTGCCAATTCATTGCCGTTTGATTCATCTAATGCTCCACTCTATATAAGTATCTCAATAAACCCAACTTTAATCCCACATAAAAAATAAGGTTTAGCTACTTTATTCTATAAAAATCACATAACACAAGAATTTATACCAACACAAACTTCATTTACTATCACTTGATACATATCAAACACTGCACAATTTAAACACTTTTTTAATGAACTTCTCAGCATTTTTTTCATATAATGCGTGCCTAGAATGATTAGTATGAGATTTTTATCCATTTTTTAGAATTTTATACTATTCACTCTTATAAAAACAAAGCCTATAAAGGAAAAATAAAATGGACTTAAAACTTTGGATTGAACAATATAATGCTGGCAAAGATGTACCACTTAACTTAAGTACAGCGCAGCAAGATTTGCATGGTTTATATCTTATTGAAGCCATTGAAGCGCACGAAGCATGGATTAGTAAACTCGAAAAAACATTGCGTGGTCAAAATCCTGAAGAATACGATCCTGAAGTATTGGGTGCCGACCACCTCTGTAAAGTGGGCAAATGGCTATACAGCGACGGTCAATCGTTGGACAAATATCCTGAATATGATGTTTTACGCAGTGCGCACGCGCGCTTTCATGCTTGCGCAGGGCAAATTTTGCAAAATCATAAAAAAGGGTATTTAATGGAAGCCATCCACGCCTTGCGCCATGAATTAATTGATTTATCCAAAGAAGTAAAAGTTGCATTAGTTAGTCTATTAGATAAAGTGCAAAACAACTAAGTTGCGGCGCATAAAAAATGGTTGGAGAGCCATATTCAGGCTGCCTGAAATTTTTCAGGCAGCCTGAATTCTATTTAAGCACTTTACAACTCAAACACCCCCATCGCCTCTACATGCGCCGTTTGTGCAAACAAATTCATCACGCCAGCCGTGCGAAAACGATAACCCTTGCCCACCAACACCGCCGCATCACGTGCAAACGTCGCTGGATTACAAGATACATACACAATCTTCTGCGGCAAAAACGGCGCATGCAAAGCCTGCACCACCGCCAAAGCTCCAGCGCGCGGCGGGTCAAGCAGCAATTTATCCAATTTACCCCAGCTTTTAACTGTCTCTTCTGTTGTCGTAAACAAGTCTGTCGTTATAAATCGCACATTCATCAAACCATTTTTGCGCGCATTTTCTCTTACCCGTTCAGTCAAACTCGCCGCGCCTTCAATGCCCAAAACCTGCGCGCCCGAACGCGCCAGCGGCAAAGTAAAATTGCCCAAACCGCAAAACAAATCAGCCACTTTTTCACCTTTTTCTACCGCCAACCAACGCAAGGCACGCGATACCATCGCTTCATTAAGCGCATGATTCACTTGAGTAAAATCTGCAGGGCGGTACGGCAGCGTCAAATCAAATTCAGGCAGCCTGAAAGCCAAACGTGGCGCATTTTTAGGCGCAATCAACTCTGGCGGTGCAGACTTTACCTGTTGCCAAACTTGCCATTGCGCGCGCAAATCTTCGCTTAGGCTGCCTGAAAACCCATCCAAAGCCACTTGCAAAGCCGCCAAATCCTTTCCAGGCAGCCTCTTGTCCACACACAAACTCACCGCCGCCACGCCTTCGCTGTAATACAACTCTACTGCTGAAAGTCGCGCCTTAGGCTGTTTTGCCAACATACGCGACAATTCATCGCGCAAGATTTTCAGGCAGCCTGAAAGCGGTTTTGCCAACACCGCACAGGTTTCAATATTGACCACACGGCGCGAGCGTTTACCCAAAAAACCAAGCGATAACGAACCATCTGCGCGCGTATGCACCGCCAAACGCGTGCGATGCCGATAATGCCAAGCCGCGCCATACAAAGGCGGCAAGATTTCATCAGGAAAAACCTTGCCAATGCGCTGCAATTGCTCCTCAAACACGCGCTGCTTATACGCCACCTGCGCACCAAAACTGGCATGCTGCAAGGAGCAACCGCCACAATCGCCAAAATGCGGACACGGCGGCGATACGCGTTCGGGCGAGGCGATTAAAATCTCTGTTGTCCGCGCCATATCAAAATGGCTTTTTTGCTCCAAAACCTGCGCGCGCACCCTTTCCTGCGGCAACGCACCGTCCACAAACACCGTTTTGCCATCCGCCTGACGCGCCACGCCGCGCCCTTCAAAATCAATCGCGCGAATATTTAAAATGTCCATTGTTGTATCAATCTTATCCATAGAGCGCGGATTATAGCGGATTTACATCATCTCCATTGCTCGCGGTTTACCATGCCAACCACCTTAATTAAAAAAATTCAGGCAGCCTGAAAGCACAATCCTTTATAATTGCGCCCCCGAATAACTTTCAATAGGAAACTAAACATGGACGACGATTTAGATTTAGACAATTTGGACAACTTAATGGAACAATTTGACGGCGTAGTCGTAGAAGGCGGCATGGACGCAGCGGAAGACGATGAAGCCTGCGCAGGTGGAGCGTGCAAGATTTGATGTTTCAGGCTGCCTGAAAACATTCTGAATAAGGTATTGATATGAACATTTATTATTAGACGGTGGTAAAGCCTTTGCGCACTCATACGGTCGTTTAAACCACACTTTGCACGACGTTGCCAAACGTGTTTTAACCGAATTAGGACACGAAATCCGTGAAATGGTTATTGATGATGGCTACGATATTGAGCGAGAAGTAGACAATTTCTTGTGGATAAATACCGTCATTTGGCAAATGCCTAGCTGGTGGATGGGCAAGCCACGGACAGTGAAAAAATACATGGATGAACTATTTACCACAGGACATAGCAAACTGTATGCCAGCGACGGTCGCCACCGTGATAATCCCACCAAAAATTATGGCAAAGGCGGCTTGTTGCAAGGCAAATTTCATTAACTTGGAACTCACCGATTGAAGCGTTTACCGATGAACATGAATTTTTCGGCACATTGGGCGTAGACGGTTTATACGCACATTTCCATCGTGCCAACCAGTTTTTAGGCATCAAACCTTTGCCCACTTTTATCGCCAACGGCGTAATTAAAAATTCACAAGTTGAACAATTTATCGAGGATTACAAAGCGCATTTACGCTGCGTGTTTGCTTGATTTTTCAGGCAGCCTGAAACGTAGTCTCGCGAAGCTAAAATAAACATTCGTTATTCCCGTGCAGTCGGGAATCCAACTTTTAGTTTGGGCAAATTTAATTTAATGCTGAAAATTCAAAATATTGAATTAAATATTTCCACATTAAATATTAATTCGTTTAGCTCGTCGTTGGATTCCCGCCTACGCGGGAATGACGGACTAGCCAGTTTTGCAAAGCTTTCAACTTGGAAAAACACAAAAAAGCAGCCTGAAAAACTTTCAGGCTGCTTTTGTATACAACTTTGATTAAGAAGCAGAGCGTTTGAACATATTGCCAAATTTTTGGTTGAATTTATCAACGCGACCTGCGGTATCAACGATTTTTTGTTTGCCAGTGTAAAATGGGTGGCATTCAGAGCAAACCTCAATGTTGAAATTTTCTTTTTCCATAACAGATTGAGTAGTGAATTTATTGCCGCAAGAGCAAGTTACATTCACTTCATGGTAGTTTGGATGAATATCTTGTTTCATTTATTTTTCCTTAAATTAGCGGGCACAGGGGTTTTGCCTGCACTTCATGACGAATTTGCGAATTATCCTGATTTTTCGCTTTTTGTCAAGGGTATAGCTTTTTCTACATGGTTTTTATAGTACAATTGCTTCTTTTTTTCAGGCAGCCTGCAAT
Source organism: Neisseriaceae bacterium B1 (assembly GCA_051414845.1). Taxonomy (GTDB): domain Bacteria; phylum Pseudomonadota; class Gammaproteobacteria; order Burkholderiales; family Neisseriaceae; genus Simonsiella. The sequence goes on along the minus strand of CP183313.1, from coordinate 2,301,008 downwards.
ATGAAATATCTTCCTTATTGGCTTACCGTCTTGTTTGCGATTGCGTTTGACCAGCTCACCAAGTGGCTGGTGTTGCTCAATTTTGACTATATGGAACGCAAAAATATTATTCCGAATTTTTTTGATTTAACGCTGGTTTACAACCCTGGCGCGGCGTTTAGTTTTTTGGCGAATCATAGCGGCTGGCAAAAGTATTTCTTTATTGTGTTGGCGTTTGTGATTAGCGGTTGGCTAGCAAACGAAATTCGCAAGGGCGCGATGAGTCGTTTGGGCAACTTTGCGGCGGCGATGATTATTGGCGGTGCATTGGGTAATGTGATTGACCGTTTTATTCATCATAAAGTGGTTGATTTTATTTTGGTTTATTATCAGGATTGGTATTATCCTGCTTTTAATATTGCCGACAGTTTTATTTGCGTGGGCGCGGTTTTGCTCGTGATTGACGGCTTGAAAAACGGCAATAAAGAGAAAAAGGCTGCCTGAAAAAGGATTTACGATGAAACATTTACTCGCTTTATTGTTGCTTTCAGGCAGCCTAAATGCGTTTGCCAGCCCGTTTGTGGAAGAAGATTTTGTGCCTGTTGCAGAAAGTGGTTACGGCTGCTATGTATTTGATGATACGGGAAAACAGATTATGGTTTCCGATGTTCATATCTTACATTTTGACAAGCAAGCATTTAAACCGATTCGCCAATCTATTTTGCCCAATCACGGGCGTTTTGCGAAACAAGCGCGTTATCAAGCGGGCAAAAATCAGCTTATTTTCCGTGCCATTGTCGCGCAAAAATTGAATGCACAAGACCGTGAAAACGGCATTCTGGACAAAGCAAACGGACAATTTGAATATCGTCAAAATGGGCGTGTGGTGTATCGTGGCAATTTTAAAATGGAATGTGGTATTTAGTATTGAACAATGTTTCAGACGGCATTACAGTACACGACAAAAATGATTCGGGCATGAATGCCCGACCTACAACTACTACGCGCTCTGTTGGTAGATTTAAGATAAAGTAATTTATAGGTGAAATATGAAAAAAATTTTTTTAATCTTAACGATTTTCTTAGCCACTTCTGCTCAGGCAATGCCTTGTCCCAAGCCTGAAAAACACCCTGAAGGGGCAGACGTTTATCCCACCTGTGGTCCTATCGGTATTTTTCGCCAAAATGCCTTATTGGGTTTTTTTGATACCCAAAGCGGTGAAGTGCTAGCGCCTGCGCAGTTTGATGCAGTGCAAGACAATTATGTTAGTTATGTTAGTGAGCTCACCCCTGTGCGCAAAGGGGAATATTGGGCGTATGTGAATCATCAAGGTCAGGAACAAACCCCTTATGAATATGAATATGCCGCACATTTTCATTATAAAGATGCTCTAGCAATTGTCAGAAAAAAAAGTGTGTTCGGCATGATTGACCAGCAGATGCAAATTGTTGTGCCCTTTGAATATGAATCGATGGGTGGTTTTTTGCCAGTGCCAGAGCGAAATACTGGGGAATATGGTTATATTACTAGCGCCTGCAAAATCGGATTTATCCGCTACTGTGGATTTCTCAATGAAAAAGGCGAAGCGGTGATTCCGTTTATTTATAGAGATGCTGGTGATTTTGATGCGCCGATTGCCCCTGTGATGAATGAAGCAGGCAAATGGGGCTATATCAATCTCAAAGGCGAAGTGGTGCAAGATTTCGTTTATGAAATTGCGCCTTCTTTTGGACGTTACCGATTAGGCGTGCGTCAGTTTGATTGCGTAGAAGCGCAAAAAGATGGAAAAACAGTGATTATTGATTTTCAAGGAAAAATTTTGCCTGAAAACACCATTTGCACACCTTTGCCACCGCCATTAATTTAAAGTAAGCATGGCTCGGATACTTGTATCCGACATTTTCCAATTTACTACACAATTTGTCGGATTCAAAAATCCGACCTACGCGTATTTTTCCCTTTTCAGGCTGCCTGAAAATTGGGATTGCGTTAAATCGCGTGGGCAACAAATTACCCATACTACACAAATACAAGAGAAAACAAACATGACCCAAAAAACCATTACCCTAGCCAACCCACGCGGCTTTTGCGCGGGCGTGGACAGAGCCATCAGCATTGTAGAACGCGCTTTGGAAGAATACGGCGCACCGATTTATGTGCGCCACGAAGTCGTGCACAATAAATTTGTCGTGGACAATTTGCGCGACAAAGGCGCGATTTTCATTGAAGATTTGGCGGACGTGCCACAAGGCGCAACGCTGATTTATTCCGCGCATGGTGTGAGCAAAGCCGTGCAAGCCGAAGCCGCCGAACGCGGTTTTCGCGTATTTGACGCGACCTGTCCGCTCGTAACCAAAGTGCATAAGGAAGTGGCGCGTTTGGACGAACAAGGCTACGAAATCATCATGATTGGACACGCTGGACACGTTGAAGTGGAAGGCACCATGGGGCAACTGCCGTCTGGCAAAATGAAATTGGTGGAAGTGGTGGAAGATGTGGCGGATTTGGTCGTGCAAAATCCCGATAAATTGGCGTATGTCAGCCAAACCACGCTTTCCGTTGATGAAACCAAAGACATCATCGCCGCCCTGCAAGCGCGTTTCCCCAACATCAAAAATCCGCACAAAGAAGACATTTGCTACGCCACCACCAATCGCCAAAAAGCCGTAAAAGATTTGGCGAATGAATGTGATATTGTGATTGTGGTCGGCTCGCCTGCATCTTCCAACAGCAACCGTTTGCGCGAAGTGGCGGCAGGTTTGGGCGTGGACGCGTATATGGTGGACAACGCGACTTTCTTGCAAAAACAATGGTTTGACGGCAAAACCAAAGTGGGCGTAACCGCAGGCGCGTCCGCCCCCGAAATTTTGGTGCAAGGCGTGATTGAGCAAATCCGCGCGTGGGGCATTGACGATGTGCAGCAAGGCGAAGGCGAACCCGAAACCATCGTGTTTGTGTTGCCGAAGGAATTGCGAAAATAGTTTCAGGCAGCCTGAAACATCAATAATTGAACAACATGAACACATAAATCACACATTCAAAGGAACACATAATGAAACAAAATTTCTTGTTACCAACTGGTTTAATATCTTTGATGATATTGGTATCTACATCTGCTTTGGCAATGCCGAGCGTGCAACGCCATCTGTTTAATTCAGCCGTTAGTCAAAAAAATTACGCAGCCGCTCAAAAAATTCTGCAACCTTTTGTTCATCAAAATGATGCAGAAGCGCAATACAATTTAGGCGTTATGTATGACAATGGTTTTGGTGTGGCGCGAGATGAGCATCAAGCGATAAATTGGTATCAAAAAGCCGCGAATCAAGGCTATGCAATGGCACAATTCAATTTAGGCATGATGTATGAAGATGGGCCAGGTGTCGCTCAAGATTATCATCAAGCTTTCACTTGGTATCAAAAAGCAGCCCATCAAGGACACGCAAAAGCGCAAAATGCCTTAGGTCTTCTGTATGTAGAAGGCAAAGGCGTTCCCCAAGATTTTCGCCAAGCGCGTTTTTGGTGGAACAAAGCCGCTCTTCAAACAACCAATGCCGAAGCCAAACAAGCAGCGCAGCAAAATCTACGCAAGCTAACTCAAATGGGGAAATAATGAATACATTAGGCTGCCTGAAAACGGATTGACTCGTTTTCAGGCAGCCTGAAATACTTTACTGATGTCCAACCGCACCCGAACCAACGAGCAACAAACCAATAATAAACAATATCGCCAACCAAAACACAATTGTAAACACCACCCCCAGCAGCAATGGCAGCCACCAACTGCGACGTTCATAATCGCTGCCAAACTCTTCTTTTACCAACTGAATTTGCGTTTTGCCCAACGTCAAATACCAAACCAGCAACAGCACCAATCCAAAAATATTCGGCACATCCAAGCCCATCAATGCCAAAGCAATCGGAAACGCCAATGCCGCAATTGGATAACCAATTATCCACATCAAATTCTTGCGCGCCATCGTCTCATCGCCCAATTCCTGCCAATTGCGCATATGCAGCCACGCGCCGAAGATGGGCGTAAACAGCAGCGACCACAACGCTGCCGCGTTCGGATTCCATAAATACGGCACTTCATCGCTATCGAATGCTTTGCGCTGCGGTTTGGCTTTTAAACGCACCGTTTTGGCTGCCGTATTGCGTGCAGGTGCTGGGTTGCGCGCGGGTGCGGTTTTCGTGGCAACAGGCGCGGTGGGCATCATGAAAAAGTCAGGAAATTCCGCTCGCAGTTTCGCGTCATAACGCGCCCGCACGTCGGCTTTGAGCAACCATGCTTGCGTTGCCTCAATCATTTTGGGATTGGCATTGGGTAATTGCTGATAACGCATTAAGGCTGCCTGAATTTGCGCACTATTGGCGTTGGCAGGGATGTTTAATACTTGGTATAAATTGACCATTTGACTTACTCTTGAAAATCAAAAAATTTTGGCTGCATGTTTTGTTGCTTTTTCAGGCAGCCTGAAAATCAATTACACATGCACACGACTTTCGCCTTGTCCGTCCACATTATCGGCACAACGCGCACAGATTGTCTCGTGTCCTGCAATCGTGCCAACAGTCGGCGTGTAATGCCAGCAGCGTTCGCATTTGGGCGATTCGGTTGCTTTGACTTGTGCCACCAATTCTTCGCCTTGTTGCAACTGAATCGCAGACACCAGCATCACGAATTTCAACTCATCGCCCAAGGTCTCCAATGCCGCGAAAATTTCATTTGGCGCGGTCAGCAACACTTCCGCTTGCAACGATGAACCGACCGATTTATCCACACGCAATGGCTCAATCGCCGCATTCACCGCCGCGCGCGCTTCACGGATTGCCGTCCATTTCGCTACCAACGCCGCTTCGCTTTCAGGCTGCATCGGTGGGAAATCGTGCAAAGTGTGATACAACACGCTGTCTTCTTCGCCGCCGCCGATGATGTCCCACGCTTCTTCTGCTGTGAAACACAAAATCGGCGACATCAACAACACCAGACTGCGCGTGATGTGATACAACGCCGTTTGTGCACTGCGCCGCGCGTGTCCATTGGCTTTGGTGGTGTACAAACGGTCTTTCAGCACATCCAAATAGAACGCGCCCAAATCTTCCGAACAAAATTGCACAATATCTTGCACCGCAAAATGGAACGCATAACGCGGATAATATTCGCCCGCCACACGTTCTTGTAATTGTCGTGCCAAAACAAGCGCGTAGCGGTCAATTTCCACCATATCGGCTTGCGGAACTGCATCTTCAATCGGGCTAAAATCTTTCAAATTGGCAAACAAGAAACTCAAGGTATTACGAATGCGGCGATAGCTTTCGGTGACGCGTTTCAAAATCTCTTTGGAAATCGCCAATTCGCCCGAATAATCGGTCGCCGCCGTCCATAAACGCAAAATATCTGCACCAAATTCGTTGTACACTTCCTGCGGCGCAACCACATTGCCGAGCGATTTAGACATTTTGTGTCCGTTTTGGTCCACCACAAAACCGTGCGTTAATAATTGCTTATACGGCGCGCGTCCAATCGTGGCGCAACCTGTGAGCATAGATGACTGGAACCAGCCGCGATGTTGGTCGCTGCCTTCCAGATACAAATCAGCAGGATATGCCAATTCAGGGCGTTGTTTGACCACCGAATAATGCGTGCTGCCTGAATCAAACCACACGTCCATTGTGTCAGTTAATTTATCGTATTGTTCGCAATCTTCAGGTGACAAAATTTCCGATTTGTCCAAATCAAACCAAGCGTTAATGCCTTTTTGTTCAATCAGTTGGCAAACTTGTTCCAAATATTCGGCAGAATTTGGGTGCAATTCGCCCGTTTCCTTATGCACGAAAAACACCATCGGCGTGCCCCAATAGCGTTGGCGCGAAATCACCCAATCAGGGCGACCTTCAATCATCGCTTGCAAACGCGCACGTCCCCATGCTGGGAAAAATTCCGTGTCGTCCACCGCTTTTAAAGCATTGTTGCGTAGGGTATTTCCGCTTGTACCAGCCTTATCCATGCCGATGAACCATTGCGCGGTGGCACGGTAAATCAACGGCGTTTTGTGTCGCCAACAATGCGCGTAGCTGTGTTCCAATTTTTTGTTGGATAACAACACGTTATTTTCAGTCAGCCATTCAATCACCGCCGCATTGCCCTGCTCAAAAACGTGCATACCTGCCAAACGCGGCACCTCGCTGATGTAACGCCCCTGCGCGTTCACAGGGTTATACAGCTCAATTTTGTATTTATTGCAAACGATGTAGTCTTCCAAACCATGTGCAGGCGCGGTATGCACCAAACCCGTACCTGCTTCGGTGGTAACGTGGTCGCCGTTTAACATCAAAATATCGCGTTCCAAAAATGGGTGCGACAAAACCAAATTTTCCAATGCCGCGCCAGTCGTTTCCGCAATCACAGGGCTGCCTGAAAAGCCGAAACGCGCCAAAGCCGCTTCCGCCAAATCTTTCGCCAACACCAATTTGCCGCGTGGCGTATCAATCAGTTGGTAAACAATATCCGCGCCAGCAGAAATCGCTTGGCTGGCTGGCAACGTCCACGGCGTAGTCGTCCAAATCACGGCAAAACATTCGCCTTCAACTTTCCCACAGAGACTTCCTTCGGTCGCAGGCTGCCTGAAAGCTTTGGCAAGTGCCGCGTTGTCTTGGAATTTATACACCACATCAATCGCAGGGGAGACCTTGTCCTTATATTCCACTTCCGCTTCCGCCAAAGACGAACCGCAATCCAAACAGAACTGCACAGGTTTCGCGCCACGATACAAATAACCCGCTTTGTAGATTTCGCCCAACGTGCGAACCGTGTCGGCTTCGGTTTTGTAATCCATTGTGAGATAGGGATTTTCCCAATCGCCCATCACACCCAAACGGATAAAATCTTTTTTCTGACGCGCAATTTGTTCGGCAGCGTATTCACGGCACAATTCGCGGAATTTGCCAGCTGGCATGTCTTTGCCGTGCAATTTTTCCACCATCACTTCAATTGGCAAACCGTGGCAGTCCCAACCTGGCACATACGGCGCGTCAAAGCCCGCCAGCGTTTTACTGCGGATAATGATGTCTTTCAAAATTTTGTTTACTGCGTGTCCGATGTGAATGTCACCGTTGGCATAGGGTGGGCCGTCGTGCAAGACGAATTTGGGGCGACCTGCGGCTTTTTGGCGCAATGTTTGGTAACGTTTTTCGTCTTGCCATTGTTTTACCCACGCAGGTTCGCGTTTAGCGAGATTGCCGCGCATGGGAAATGGCGATTCAAATAGATGGACGGTTTTGGAATAATCGGTCATGGCTTTGCTCTTAATCTGAATAATCTGATTTGAAAAAATTTAAGAAATTGTATTTTACAAGGTTTTACGGCTTTCAGGCAGCCTGAAACGGATTGAATAATTTCACAGGCGTGGTGGCGAAATCTTGCGTATTGCGCGTCACCAAAATTAGGCGATGTTGCAACGCGCTGGCGGCAATCCACGCATCGTTTTCGGGCGATTTATTGGGAACGTGTAGCGTGGCGCAAATATCCGCCGTTTCCGTGTCAATCGGCAAAATGCGGTCTTCAAAAATCACAACCATTTTATTGTACCAATCGCGCAAAATCTTGCCTTGCGCCTTGTCGTTTCGCTCCATCGCCAACACGCCGCGCTGCATTTCCATCAATACCACCGCGTTGATAAACATCTGCTCATAGTTTACATTTAGCCACCAAGCCATCAAAGCTGGGTCGGCTTTTGCTGATGACACTTTGCGCGTTTCGCTTATCACATTTGTATCCAGTAGATACATCATTCATCCTCCATACTCAAGTCTACGGGCGGACGTTGCCCTGTGCTGCGTGGCGAAATTTCTAATTCAATATCGCCTAATTCAGGCGGCAAATTCGCATCCAATAAAACCTGCAAAAAACTTTTGCCTGCTTTTTGATTTTTTTCATAATTTTGATACGACTGCAATACAAACGCAGGTTTGCCATGTTGCGTAATCAACACGGGTTCACGCTCCGCCATTTTTTGTACATGGCTGGTGCGGCGGTTAAATTCTTGACAGGTAATTGTTTGCATGATTGCGTTCCTCTTGGTGGCAATCTTTCAGGCAGCCTGAAAAAGTTTTAGGCTGCCTGAAAGATGAATGGGTATTTATTTTAATACTTTAAACGTGGACGTGTAAAACTTATCTTTCAGGCAGCCAATATCGGAGCGGGTGCGGCTCGCTCCCACATCTTAGCTTTACTGGACTCGGCGATTTGGGCGCGAGCCGCGCCCGCTCCAATTCGAAAACCAATAATCACACAATGCACCGCCACTTTGCTGCTCGCTTGGCTCGTCCATTGAAACGTGCGATGGGCAAAAGAGATTTCCACGCCCCACGCCAACAATTCACCCCACAAGGCTTCCACTTGCTGCCCCTGCGTAATGGAATTGGTGGACACAGACGCCGTTTGCACACGCGGATTGTCGCGCATAATCTTCGCCGCTTTCACATACCAATTCGCCACATAATCCAAGATTCCCGAATTTTTTCAGGCAGCCTGAAATGTTTTGCGTGTCCGTTTTCTGTTCCGCGCTTTAATACGTTAAACCGATAAACGGCGGATTGCCAAAAATAAAATCCGCCGCCGCCCACTCCACGTGCAAGCTGTTCTCATGAACAATGTGCGCTTCATCGGTCAGCGGCAAAGTTTCGCATTTCACGCGGCCTGAAAAACGAATATCTGTGCGGCGATTGCATTGATGATTTTTCAGCCACATCGCCACACGCGCAATCATGGTGGCAAATTCGTCAATCTCAATGCCGTGAAATTGGTTCAAATGGCATTGCACCACAGGTTCATTGCCAAACAAATCATTGTTTTTTTCTGGATAAGATTTCCGCAATCACATCGTCTTCCAGTTGGCGCAAATGATCGTACGCCACAATCAAAAAATTACCGCAGCCGCAAGCAGGGTCAAGAAAACGCAGCGATTGAATTTTTTGGTAAAACTCGCCAATCAATTTGTTTTTATTGCCTTTGGCTGCCTGAATTTGTGCAAATTCAGCGCATAAATCTTCTAAAAACAAGCTGTTAATCACTTTTTCAATATTATCCGCTTCTGTGTAATGTGCACCTGCTTCGCGCCGTTCCGTCTCGTTCATTACGCTTTGAAACAGCGTACCGAAAATTTCAGGCGAAATGCCCGACCAATCAAAACGGCTCGCCGCTTGCAGTTTCGCCAACAAATCCGCCGTAAACGCAAATTCGCGCAACGGCTCGCGGAATAAACCGCCGTTCACATATTCAAATCCTGCAAAATTCGCCTTTTACGCCGCGTTCTATTTATCGTTGGACAAATTCAACACATTGACTAAACTGTTGATTTTATATAAAAAAACATCCGCATCGCGTTGCGCGTCCAAAAAATCCTGAAACAGATAATTGCGCGAAAACACCGAGCTGTCGTCCGCGAAAAACAAAAACAGTAAGCGCGTGATGAACAAGCGCAATTAGCGTTCATCGTAAATTTGTTCGGCGCAGAATGCGTCGTACAGGCTGCCAATGATTTCTGCCGCTTTGATGTTCGCTTCCGCTTGTTGGGCGCGGATTTTGCCTTCCAGCCCCAGCATAAATTGAAATACGCCGCATTCAATGTGTTGCAGCAATTGGGCAATCGCAAATCGCCATTCGTTCACTTCGCCGTCAATGGGCAAGTGGCGGAACAAGTGAAATTGCGCGAAATCCGACGCCGCGTAAAATTCGGGCAATTTTTTTCAGGCAGCGTGCGCGAATTTCAGCAATGTAGCATGTAGCGTTCGGCTTGCTCTTTGGCGCGGCCTAAATCTTTTTTGGCGGATTTGTGTTCGGCAAGAAACACGCCTTTGTAGAACACGTCCACAAATTGCGTGTTGTTTTTCGCGTCTTTCACGGCAAATTCAAAACTGGCGTATTTTTGGCGATTCATACCGAAAATGGCGAAAAAATCGTTCCAAAAGCTGTCTTTTTCGCGACGTTCGTTGGTTTCGTGTTGCCAGTTTTCGGCGAATTTGGTTGCGAGAGTGAGTTGTTGTTTTAGGGTAGGAGCAGGCATGATTTTTTGTTGGAAAGAGTGGAACTAAGTGGCGGATTATAATGCTTTAAGGGTTTTCAGGCAGCCTGAAAATTTGCCATTTTCGTAGGGTGGGCTTTGCCCACCGAAAAAGTTTCACGCAAAATTTAAATCATTGATGTGATGAAAAAATGGTGGGCAGAGCCCACCCTACGGCTTCAGGCTGCCTGAAAAAATTGGAGCGCGGACGTCCTCGTCCGCAAAAGCACAAGCAAAACATTGACACTCTACGCGCGAATGACGGACGGTGACGTCCGCACTCCATGATTGAGTCGTTTTAGTTGCGGTGTTTGATTTGTGCAAAATCGCTGTGTGTTGCCTAATTTGATGTTAGAATAGCGCATTTTTTATGTACAAAGTTTGTATAGGAGCAGCACAATGCTGAATGCCCCCTTTGTTCGCCAACCACTTGCTTTTGCCGTGTGCGCTGTTTTATTGCTCTCGGCGTGTAATACCGTGCCGACTTCTGGCCCGAGTTTGAGCAAGGTGACCAATTTATCAAAAGAACCAACCACGGATGAGGCGAAGGCTTTGCCGCGCGTGGAAGTGATTGATATGACGGACGCGATTTCTGCGGGTTTGAGCGGTAATCCAACCAATGAAAGTTTGGTAGATTTGGACGGACGCGGCGCGGGTGTGGACGCGGTGGGCTTGGGCGATGTGCTGGAAGTGACGATTTGGGAAGCACCGCCTGCGGTTTTGTTTGGCGGGGCGATTAATTCGGCGGGCTCGGGCACAGCGCAAGTGATTAAGCTGCCTGAACAATTAGTCGGCGAAAATGGCTTGATTTCGATTCCGTTTGTGGGTCAGTTGTCGGTAAAAGGCAAAACGCCTGCGCAAATCCAGCAAAATATTGTTGCCAGCCTGAAACGTAAGGCGAATCAGCCGCAAGCTTTGGTGCGTGTGGTGCAAAATAATTCGGCGAATATTACTGTGATTCGCGCAGGTCGCAGCGTGCGTATGCCTTTGACGGCACATCGTGAACGCATTTTGGATGCTGTGGCGGCTGTGGGCGGCGTGGAAACAGGCGTACAGGAAATTTCACTGCAATTAACGCGCGGCAATCAGGTGCGCACGATTTCTTTGGAAACGGTAACGGCGAATCCTTCGGAGAATATTGTGTTGCGCTCGGGCGATGTGCTGACGATGATGGCGACGCCGTTGAGTTTCACGGCTTTGGGCGCAGTGGGCAAAAATCAACAAATTCGTTTTGCAGCGCGTGGCATGAATTTGGGCGAGGCGATGGGTGAAATGGGTGGTTTGCAAGACCGTCGTGCAGATGCGCGTGGCGTGTTTGTATTCCGCTATCAACCTTTAAGCAGCCTGCCTGAACAAAAACGCCAAGCTTGGCTGGCAAAAGGTTTTACGCCGCGCATGGACATTCCTGTGGTGTATCGCGTGAATTTGAAAGACCCGCATTCTTTGTTCTGGTTGCAACGCATTCAAATGCGCGATAAAGATATTGTGTATGTTGCTAATGCACCGACAGCGGAATTGCAGAAATTCTTGCAGTTTGTTTTATCGCCTGTTACCAGCAGTTTTTACAATATTGAACGTATTGCTAATTAAAGGATTGAGGATTTAATAATGTCTGAATCTGAACAAAAACCAAGTGAAACCACTGCTGCTACCAATGAAAGCGAGCAGGCTAAGGCAGCACCGCAGCCTGAAAAAGTGAGACCTGAAGTGATTAAAGTGCCAAAAAAGCGTAAGCCGTTTAATTGGTTGATTTGGGTGGTGGTGGCTTTGCCTACGGCGATTTCTGCGGTGTATTTTGGCGCGATTGCATCTGACCAATATGTGTCGCAATCGAGTTTTGTCGTGCGCTCGGCAAAAAATCAGGCAAGCGCGGGGGCTTTGGGGGCTTTGTTTCAAGGCATGGGTATTGCGCGCTCGCAAGATGATACTTATGCCGTGCAAGAATATATGCGCTCGCGCTCGGCTTTGGGCGAATTGTCGAAAACGATTCCTGTGCGCTCATTTTATGAGCAACAAGGCGATGTGATTAGCCGATTTAATGGATTTAACTTAGAAAAATTAAATTCTGACGAGGCATTTTATCAGTATTACAGCGAAAAAGTCGGCATTGGTTTTGACTCTATTTCGGGTATTTCTACTTTGCGTGTTTGGGGCTTTAATCCCGAGCAATCGCAACAAATCAATCAGGCATTGTTGAAAAAAGGTGAGCATTTAATTAACCAAATCAATGACCGCGCCCGCAAAGATACGATTACGTTTGCGGAAAATAATGTGACCACAGCGCAAGAAGCAGTACGAGTTACCGCTGAAGAATTAATGGCTTATCGCACCAAAAATGGTGTATTGGATTTGAAAGAGCAATCGGGTATGCAGTTGGCATTGATTTCCAAACTGCAAGACGAGTTAATCGCTATTCAAACGCAATTAGACCAAGTGCGCGCGGTAACCCCTGAAAATCCACAAATTGAAGGCTTGCAAACGCGCGAAAAAAGTTTACAAGCTGAAATTCGTAAACAAACGCAATTGATGACGGGTAAAACTGGACGTTCGATTGCCAATCAAGCGGCGCAATACCAGCAATTAACGCTGGAAAACGATTTGGCAGAAAAACAATTAGCTGCCGCCATGACCGCCCTAGAAAGCGCACGCGCGGAAGCGGATAGACAGCAATTGTATTTGGAAGTCGTAGCACAACCCAACCGCCCCGATATGCCACAAAAACCTGACCGTATCTACAATATTGTGGCAACTTTCTTCATCAGCTTAATGGTTTATGGCATTTTGAAATTACTGGGTGCCAGCGTTCGTGAGCATAAAAACTAATGAAAGCATTGCATAAAACCACATTTTGGGAGTCACTCGCGATTCAAAAAAGAGTCGTGGGCGCGCTACTCATGCGTGAAATCATTACACGCTATGGGCGCAACAATATCGGTTTTTTATGGCTATTCGTTGAACCGATGTTGATGACTTTGATGATTGTGCTGATGTGGAAATACGTTCGCGCGTCACATTTTTCGTCGCTCAACATTGTTGCGTTTATGATTACAGGCTACCCAATGGCGATGATGTGGCGCAACGCTTCTAACCGTGCTATTGGCGCGATTACCGCCAACCAAAGTTTGCTTTACCATCGCAATGTGCGCGTATTAGACACCATTTTTGCGCGCATGTTTTTGGAGATTATGGGGGCAACGATTGCGCAAATCGTCATCATGGCATTATTTGTTTTCCTCGATTGGATACCTATGCCTGATGATGTGTTTTATATGACGCTAGCATGGTTGCTTATGGCATGGTTTGCTATTGGTTTGGGCTTGGTTATTTGCTCAATCGCCTATTATTTTGACGCATTTGGCAAACTTTGGGGGGCATTCAGTTTCATCCTGCTTCCTGTTTCAGGCGCACTCTTTTTTGTTTACTCATTACCACAAAACATACAAAGCCACGCGCTCAAAATCCCCATGATTCACGGCACCGAAATGTTTCGCCACGGCTACTTCGGCGGCAGCATCCCCACCTTTGAAAATCCATGGTACTTAATCCTATGCAACCTCGTTTTAACCCTATTAGGCTTATTACTCGTGCGCCAATTCAGCAAAGGAGTTGAACCGGGATGATATCCGTAGAACACGTCAGCAAACGCTATCGCACCCGCCAAGGCTGGAAAACCGTACTGGACGACATCAATTTCACCCTACAAAAAGGCGAAAAAGTCGGCATTCTCGGACGCAACGGCGCAGGTAAATCCACCCTAATCCGCCTACTCAGCGGCGTAGAACCACCAACCGAAGGCGAAATTCAGCGCACCATGAGCATCTCATGGCCACTCGCCTTCTCAGGCGCATTTCAAGGCAGCCTAACAGGCACGGATAACTTGCGCTTTATCTGTCGCATTTACAACGTTGATACCGACTATGTGCGCGACTTTACCGAAGAATTTTCCGAACTCGGCACCTATCTCAACGAGCCCGTAAAACGCTACTCCTCAGGCATGAAAGCTCGCCTCGCATTCGCCTTATCGCTCGCCGTAGAATTTGACTGCTACCTAATTGACGAAGTGATTGCCGTAGGCGACTCCCGCTTTTCTGAAAAGTGCAAATACGAGCTATTTGAGCGACGCAAAGACCGCTCCATTATCCTCGTCTCCCACAGCGAAAGCGCGATGAAACAATACTGCGACAACGCCATGGTACTCGACGCAGGCAAACTCCACCAATTTGAAAACATGGATCAAGCCTACGCCTACTATCGTTCCAAACTCTAAGCATTTCAGGCTGCCTGAAACTCTTTCAGGCAGCCTGAAAACCCAAAACACATCAAGGGCAACACACTTATGATAGGCTTACTCATCATTACCCACCAAACACTAGGTGCAGCATACACCCAATTAGCACAACACTTCTTTCCCAATCAAAACCTGCACAACATCAAAATTCTCAACGTCGAAACCACCGACGACCACGCATATATTATCGAACAAGCACAACAATTAATCCCGCAACTCAATTCAGGTAACGGTGTACTGATTTTAACTGACATTTTTGGCGCAACCCCCTGTAACGCCGCGCTCAAACTAATTGTGCCGCAACATTCCGTTATGGTAACAGGACTCAACGCCCCCATGCTGATTAAAGCCGCAAGCTACGCGCAGCGATACGACAACCTAACCGAATTTGCCCAACTCACTCACGACGCAGGTATCAACGGCATTATGATGTTTACCGAAGCCAATTAAGTAAACTCAACCATCAAAGTGTTTAATTATGTAAACTAGCTTGACACATAAACAATCCAACAGTATAGTTCAGACTTTCTGACGCGGGATGGAGCAGCATGGTAGCTCGTCGGGCTCATAACCCGAAGGTCGTAGGTTCGAATCCTGCTCCCGCAACCACATTTTAAATTAAAAAAGACCGCTTTTCGCGGTCTTTTTTGCGTCCTGAATCGTCCGACAACGTTCAAAAATTTTTATACTTTTCTATAAATTGTTTATTTGCAATAATTTTGATTATCTTACTTCATTCAGTTTTTTCTTTTCCAATCTAAATCTTTTACAGGCACATCTTTTGAATGTGCTATCAAAAAGTATCAATATATTAAATAACTTACGCGCTAGCAATCTGAAACTATTACAAAACCCTTTCAGGCAGCCTGAAACGTGGCTCAACGTAGCTAAAACTTATAGTCATTATTTAACAATAAAATTCATGATAACTACATATAAATTTAGTGACGTTTCTTTTGATTAACCTCAACACCTATACGGATTAGATAAAATATAATTACATAATTAGTAGTGCTATTCAAGGATTCTGAGATGAATGATAAAACAATCAAACCTGAGTTACCATCAAAACAAGAATGGAAACAATTTTTGATGTTGGCATGTATAATTTTGCCAGTTCTTACATTGCTTGTGATTTGTGCATACGGTTTTTTAGTATGGTTCGGACAAATTTTGTGGTGGGGTCCACCCAAATAAGTAAGTAAGTATGAATATATTTTAGATTTCAATTTTACATGAGATTTATTAATAATGATTAAGCTAATAAAGCGTTTTTCTACAGCTATTTATGAGCTGTTTATGCGACCATCAGCCAAAATTGGTTTAGGTATTTTGGTAACCGGTGGATTTATTGCAGGTGCTGTTTTTTGGGGCAGCTTTAATTATGGCATGAAAAAAACAAATGAGGAAAAATTCTGTTTATCATGCCACACAATGAAAGATAACTTATTGCCTGAACTGCAAAAAACAGTTCACTGGAAAAATAGAACTGGGGTACGTGCTCGTTGCCCTGACTGCCATGTTCCACATAATTTCACAGATAAAATTGCTCGAAAAATGCAAGCCTCTCGTGAAGTTTTTGCACACATAGCTGGCACAATTGGAACGCGAGAGAAATTTCAAGAACATCGAATTGTTTTAGCTCAACGAGAATGGGCGCGTTTTAAAGCAAATAACTCAAAAGAATGTCGTAATTGCCACGATTATGACAGCATGGACTTTTCAAAAATGCGCGTAACTTCTCAAATGATGATGCGTCGTGCCGCAGAAAACAATGCAAGTTGCGTAGATTGCCATAAAGGTGTGGCACATCAATTACCAAGTATGAAAGGTGCTCGCAACCCTGCATTTGATACACTAGTATCTGCAGCACATGGTGTAAATGTTGGTCATGGCAAAACTTATTACAGCGTCACACCTCAAGATTTATTTGCAGATGCTACGCTTGGCAAACAAATTGGCTCATTAGAAATCGCAACACCAGTTAAAGTATTGCAAACCAAGAATGACGCTATAGAAGTTGAATTAACTATGTGGCGCAAAAATAAAGGTTTTGGTCGTGTTTTGTTTGGTAATTTTGGATTAAATATTACCAATGCTATTTTAGAAAAAGAATTTGCAGGAAAATCTGAAAACATCAAAGTATTAGAAAGTAAACTTGATGAAGTTACAGGCTTAGAATGGCAGTTGGTAACCGTGCATGGTTGGGTGAAAAAAGGCAATTTTGTTGAGAGTCCTGAAGCTATTTGGGATGTTGCTCGTGCCAGCTATTCTCAAAGTTGTAGTGTATGTCACCGCCAACCTAATGAATCTGGGCACGATGCAAACCAATGGCCAGGTTTATTTGCTGGCATGGTTGGTTTTACCAATATGGATGAAGATACGGCTAAATTAGTTTTGAAATATCTACAAACCCATTCTTCAGATTTTGTTAAAAGTGAAAAAGCTCAACACTAAAAGGTATTAAAAATATGGCTAATATGAATCGACGTCAATTTCTAAGTGGTTTGGCTTCATTGGGCGCCACTGTTGCGATACCTTCTAGCTGGTTGTTGTCGTCTAATCTGGTTCAAGCTGCAACAGGTGAAATCAATTTAAATCCTGACCCAAAAGAAATGAAGGGCTGGAAAATATCAGGAGCACACTGGGGAGCATTTCGTGCTCGCATCGAAGCAGACCGTGTCGTAGAAATCCGACCTTTCGAATTTGATAAGCACCCTACTGATATTTTAAAGGGAACACTTGATGTTATTTACAGCCCATCTCGTGTCCGTTATCCAATGGTACGAGTTGATTGGTATAAAAAACGGCAAAATAGTAATCGAGCAGAGCGTGGTAACAATCGATTTATTCGATTGAGTTGGGATGAGGCATTAGACATTCTTTACGAAGAGCTTGAACGTATTCAGAAAGATTATGGTCCGTGGGCACTACATACTGCAAACGTAGGTTGGCGCTCAGTAGGACAAGTCCACAGCTGTGGTAACCATATGTTACGCGCTGTTGCCATGCATGGTCGTAGCGTAGGAACTGCTGGCGACTATTCAACGGGTGCAGGACAAGTTATTTTGCCGTATGTTTTGGGTTCAACCGAAGTTTACTCACAAGGCACTTCTTGGGAGCATATTTTGGAACAATCCAAAGTTATTGTCATGATTGCTAATGACCCAGTTAAAAATTTACAAGTGGGCTGGAATACTGAAACTCATGAAGCGTATGAATATCTTGAACAATTAAAACAAAAAGTTGCAGATAAATCTATTCGTGTCATTTGTATTGACCCTGTTAAAAGTAAAACACAAAACTTCCTGCAATGCGAACATTTTTATGTCAATCCCATGACAGATGTCGCATTAATGCTTGCCATTGCCCATACTTTGTGGAAAGAAAACCTTTTTGATAAAGAATTTCTCAACACTTACACTCTAGGTTTTGAAGACTTTTTACCTTATTTGCAGGGTAAAACTGAGGACAAAGTTGAAAAAACACCTGAATGGGCTGAAAAAATTTGTGGCGTATCAGCTGAAAAAATCCGTGAATTAGCACGTCTAATGGCTGGAAATCGTACCCAAATAATGGTTGGTTGGGCGGTACAACGCCAGCAGCACGGTGAACAACCTTATTGGATGGCAGCTATCATCGCTGCCATGTTAGGGCAAATCGGTTTACCAGGTGGGGGGATTAGTTACTCACATCATTACAGTTCAGTTGGCGTCTCTTCTAGCGGAGCCTCAATGCCAGGCTCATTCCCACTAAACTTGGATACGGGACGAACACCTCGCCATGACAATACAGATTATCAAGGCTATAGTAGTGCTATACCTGTTGCACGGGTAATTGACGCATTATTAGAGCCCGGAAAAGAAATCCAATTTAACGGTCATCCTGTTAAATTACCACCGTATAAAATGGCGATTTTTTCAGGCTGCAATCAATGGCATAGACACCAGCAGCGCAACCGCATGAAAGAAGCTTATCTAAAATTAGAAACCATTGTTGCTGTGGATTACAACTGGACTGCGACATGTCGATTTGCTGATTTAGTTTTGCCTGCCTGCACACCCTATGAGCGCAATGATATTGATGCTTATGGTTCATACAGCAATCGCGGTATTATTGCCATGCAAAAACTGGTAGACCCTCTTTATCACTCTATGCCCGATTTTGAGATTTGGCGCCAATTCTGTAAACGTATGAAGCGTGATGAAGAATATACGCGTGCCATGAATGAAATGCAGTGGATAGAATATCTATACGAAGAATGTCGTGCCGACAATGCTCGTAAAGAATTTACCATGCCGCCATTTGCTGAGTTTTGGGAAAAAGGTTACATTTTATTCCCCAAAGGCAAACCTTGGGTTCGCCATGCCGATTTCAGAGATGACCCAGAAGTCAATGCATTAGGTACGCCATCTGGATTTATTGAAATTTATAGTCGCAAACTGGCATCGTTTGGTTTAAATGACTGTAAAGGTCATCCAATTTGGATGGAAAAAATAGAACGTTCTATGGGTGGTAAGGGTTCAGATAAATATCCTTTATGGTTGCAATCGGCACACCCTGATACGCGTTTACACTCGCAAACATGTGAATCACCAAGCCGTCGTGCTGAGTACACCATCCAAGGACGTGAGCCAGTTTATATTTCACCTCAAGACGCTGCTAAACGTGGTATCAAACATGGTGATTTAGTGCGTGTATTTAATGACCGCGGTCAATTACTGGCTGGTGCTTATGTCTCTGATAACTTCCCTGAAAACGTGGTTCGCATTCAGGAAGGTGCTTGGTATGGTCCAGTAGGTCCAGAAGTTGGTTCATTAGATACCTATGGTGACCCTAATACTTTAACCATCGATATTGCTACCTCTGAATTATCGCAAGGTCCGAGTGCTAATACTTGCTTAGTAGAAATCGAGAAGTTTAAAGGTGTAGTACCTGAGGTAACTTCTTTTGGCGGCCCGATTGAAGTAGACGTACATAATAAGCATATATAAATTTTTATCAATAAATCAACTGTGTAGCAGGTTTTTTTAAACTGCTACACAGTTTTATTCTTAATAGAATTTTTTATGTCCATTCAAGCAGAATTTATTCAAACTTTCGCACTTGTTTCCCAACAACGAGCAGCCCTCTATTGTTTTTTCTCAGATTGGCTGGCACGTGAGCGTGAACAAAAAGATTTGGCGTATTATCAAACCGAAGATTATCAAAAAGTTTGCGCTTTATTGACTGCCTGTGGTTTAGAAAATGAAGTGAATCGTTTTCAGGCTGCCTTAAATACAGCGTTAACGCTACCAGACAATCAAATAGAAATGGCGGCTGACTTTGCCTCATCATTTTTATTGGCTGCTGATTACTGTGCCACACCTTATGCGTCTTGGTATTTAGAAGCCGATAAAAGATTGTATGGCGATATTGAAAAAAGAATGCGCGATTTTTTAAAAGAAAACGCCTTGCGCCTGAATCCAAAGTTTAAAGAACCTGCAGACCATTTGTCGGTATTTTTATCGCTCATGGCATTTTGGATTGAGCAAAATGCCGAATCTGACGATGCATTGCAAATCGCCAAAGAGCAAGCCGAATTTATTCAGGCTGCCTTATTAAACTGGCTTCCTACTTGGGAAAACCGTTGCCAAAAAATTGTTTTAACAACCGATGTTTATCCTGCGCTTGCATCTTTGTTGCTTCAATTTGTTCAAGCTGATTTAAATTATCTCATCGGAGAGTAAATGAGCAATTCTTTGTTAGAAGTGAAAGAATTAAGCGTTCAACGCGGTAGAAATGTGCTATTCCAAAATTTTAGTTGTTCACTGAATCAGGGCGAATGCGTGTGGCTAAAAGGCAGAAACGGTGGCGGTAAAACTTCATTGCTATTGACACTGTGTGGATTATTGCCCCCATACAGTGGCGATATTTTTTGGGAAGGCAAAGCGTTTGATGAGTCTGATGTGGCATTGAATCAATTATGGCATTACTGCCCACATCAACCCACACTCAAAAACAATTGGACGCTGGTAGAGAATTTTCAGGCAGCCCTTGCATTAAACAATATGGCTTATAATAGCGAAGCCGCTCAGATTGAAGCTAAAAAATGGGAAATTGATAGCATGCTGAATATGCCCGTGCGTCACTTATCACAAGGACAGAGACGGCGTGCGGCATTTGTTCGTTTGGCATTATTGCCTTTTCGTCCTGTTTGGTTGCTGGATGAGCCTTTTGATGCCCTAGATAGTCATGCGCAACAATTATTAGCCATGAATATGAATGCTCATCTGCAACAAAATGGGGCGATTATCATGACCAGCCATTTTCAACCGCCATCATTTTTATCTATTCACCGAGAAGTAACACTGGTAAGCGCTTCATGAATATATTGAAGATTTGGTTAGCATTATTTAAACGAGAAACTTTACTGTTGATTCACAATCGGTACGGTCTTGTTTTGTCAGCCATTTTCTTTATACAAGTTGCCAGCTTATTTCCATTCGGTATCAATCCCGAGCCTGAACAATTACAACTGATAGGTCAAGTGGTGATTCCAATCTGTGCTTTATTGTCCAGCATTTTGATGATTCATCTCTTTTTTGAAGAAGACTATCAAGATGGCAGTTTAATTGATTTGCTCTTGCTGCCTACGCCACCGATTATGTTTGTGTCGGCTAAGATTGTAACTCATGCCATTTTTACAGCTGGCGTATTAATCGTTATTGCACCCATTATGGGCATTTTGTATCAATTTGATACCGCTTTGGTGATGAGAACGTCCTTAGTGATGTTTTTGCTTGCCCCTATTTTGTCTTCTCTGGGCGCATTATCCGCCGCTTTAACCATTGGTGCACGCAATAGCCATATTCTACCTGCGTTGATTTATTTACCGTTTAATGTTCCTGCCTTGATTTTTTCCATCTTAGCTATTGGTCGAAATCATCTCTCGGATTGGTATTTGCTGGCAGCCATTGCGATTGCTGCTTTATTTTTTCTACCCATTGCCACTGCCGCTGCTATTAAGTGGGCTTTTTCATGATTTGTTGAAATTATCATCACTATTTATGCAAAAACTACGTCGTTTTTCCAGCCCAAAATTATTTGACGAACTGGTTCAAAAAATTATTAAGCCCTTGTTTGTCATTGCGATTATTTTGTCAATCTGTGCATTTATTTTAGGATTTATCGTTGCGCCAACCGATGCGGTGCAAGGACATCATTACCGCATTATGTATGTTCATGTTCCCAGCAGCTGGTTGGCAATGATTATTTACTTAGCCATGGCTTTTTGGTCTTTTGTGTATCTCATTTGGCGCACTCATCTGTCGGCTTTATTAACGCAAGCATTAGCGCCAACAGGCATGCTAATGTCCATTTTATCCTTATTAACAGGCTCATTTTGGGGCAAACCCACTTGGGGAACTTTCTGGGTATGGGACGCACGTTTAACCAGTATGCTGTTATTATTTTTTCTCTACGCAGGTTATATTGCTTTGGTAAACAGTATTGAAAACGACAAACGCGCTGCCGCGGCAGGTTCGCTCATTGCCATCGTTGGCGCGATTAACGTCCCGATTATTTATTTTTCCGTGATTTGGTGGAACACCTTACATCAAGGTGCTTCTATTTCTTTTCAGTCAGGCGTGAGCATGCATCAAACCATGTTTATTGCCTTATTATGTGCAACTTTTGCCATGTGGTCGTATGCTATCGCCATGGTTTTGTGGCGTACGCGTTATTTATTACGCGACAAGAATCTATTAAAAATGGAATAAAAAATGAATGACTTAGACTGGAAAGATTTTTTTAGCGTGGGCGGCGATGGTTTTTATGTCTTAATCAGTGTTGTCATCACGCTCGTGTTGATTTTAGGCGAGAGCGTACATATGCGCAAACTTTGGAAGAAACAACAGGAAACAAGAAAATGCGAACATATCAAAAAAGGATGATTTGGGTAGGCGCGTCGTTGGCGGTATTGTCGGTGGTGGCTTTTTTAGTGGTTCAAGCCTTGCGTGATAATTTGGTATTTTTTTATACCGCAACCCAAGTTGTTGAAGGTGCTGCAAAAGATTTAAAACATTTTCGCATAGGCGGCATGGTGGAATCAGGCAGCCTGAAACGTGATGGTGTGCAGATTTCATTTTTACTGACCGATGGAAAAAATAAAATTCCTGTTTATTATCAAGGCTCATTACCTGATTTGTTTAAGGAAGGAAAAGGCGCGGTTGCCGATGGTAAATGGAATGGACAAGCATTTGAAGCCAAAACCATTTTAGCTAAACACGATGAAAATTATATGCCGCCAAGCATGGAACACAGCATGCCGCACGGGGCAAAAAACCATACGGCAAACCCACAAAATATGCCCAGCTTACAACAATAATAAAAACCCACATTCACAATCTTGAGCTTTCTTTAATGCCCATTTCACGCGACTGCTGCGTTGGATTTCACACCAATAGGAACGCTCGGCATGAAATCCGCCTTGCATTGGCGCAAAATGGTCATCAAATCAAGCGATTAATCTTATGAATACAGGTTCTAAATTTTCAGGCTGCCTGAAAACAAGAAACAAGGAATACAACACACATGTGGATTGAAATTGGTCACTTCTGTTTAATTTTATCAGCGATAACTGCTTTATTTGCTGCTATTTTGGGTTTTTATAGTGGCAAACAAGAAAATCCTGCGATGTTTACTGTGGTCAAGACGCTTTGCTGGCTAACAGCGTCGTTGGTTTCATTGTCATTTGCTTCGTTGGTACACGCGTTTGTTGTCAGTGATTTTAGCGTTTTGTATGTTGCCAAACACAGCAATACCCAGTTACCTTTGTTTTTTAAAGTGTCCGCAGTTTGGGGCGGACATGAAGGGTCATTATTGCTTTGGCTTATGCTCTCTTGCTTTTGGATGATTGCATTTTTCCCCAGTTTAAAAAAATTATCTCTTGCTGTTCAAAGTTATACGCTTGCCATTTTGACCGCTATTTTATTTGGCTTTCAACTGTTCGTTTTATTCACATCCAATCCTTTTGTGCGCAAATTACCTGCGGCAATGGAAGGGGCTGATTTAAATCCATTATTGCAACACGTAGGCTTGGCGGCTCACCCGCCTATGTTGTATTTGGGTTATGTCGGATTTTCCTTGGTTTTCGCCTTAACGCTTGCTGTATTGCTTGCCAATCGCTTTGATGAAGCATGGGCAAAAATTGCGCGGTATTGGACGCTGGCGGCTTGGATGTGCCTCACTTTGGGCATTGTATTCGGTAGCATGTGGGCATACGGCGAATTGGGTTGGGGCGGTTGGTGGTTTTGGGATCCCGTTGAAAACGCATCATTTATGCCTTGGTTGGCAGGTACGGCTTTATTGCATTCTTTGATAGTTTCTGAAAAACGCGGCTTGTTTCGCCACTGGACAGTTTTGCTGGCGATTAGCACGTTTTCACTTTCATTGGTCGGCATGTTTTTGGTGCGTTCGGGCGTATTGGTTTCAGTCCATTCTTTTGCCAGCGACCCATCGCGCGGTATTGCCATGTTGCTTTATTTGGCAGTTGTGCTGGGATTTGCGCTCACTGTGTACAGCTATCGCTCGCTTGGTTTACATCAGGCAGGAAACTATAAACTTCTGTCGCGTGAAACATTGCTGCTAAGCAATAATATTCTGCTGATTACAGGCTGCATCACCGTCTTATTGGGCACGCTGTTTCCTTTAATTTCAGATGTTTTGCAATGGGGCAAATTTTCTGTGGGCGCACCCTATTTTAATCAAGTCATGTTACCGATTTGGTTGATAATGTTGTTGCTCATGCTGCCATCAGCGCAAGTAGGTTGGCAAAAAGCCATTTGGAAAAAACTGCGTTTAACATGGTTATTTACCCTCATTATCGGCGCACTCATGGCAATCGGCTTAATTTTCAAATTAGGACAATGGCAAACATTACCTTTTGTTTTATTTACTTTATCTTGGGCAATGTTGTTCAGCCACGTTTGGGATATTTGCAAACGAAAATTGGCTTTACCCTTGCGTCGTTGGGGCATGTCTGTGGCACATATTGGCATTGCCATTTTTGCCTTGGGCGCGACCGCGGTTTCCTATTACGATACCGCACGCGATGTGATTATTGAACCACGCGCAACCATCACATTTCGCGATTATCAGCTCACTTTTGCCCACATTGAAGAGCATAAAGCCCAAAACTATGTTGCCATCATTGGTTATTTTCGCTTGCAAGAAAATACCCAAAATAAAGCCATGTTAAAACCTGAAAAACGCCAATACCTATCAGGCGGCGAACCCATGACCGAAGCCGCGATTTATCATGGTTTTTGGCAAGATGTTTATGTATCACTAGGTGAAATGCAAGGTTCAGATATCGCCCAATCGCCATGGCTCATACGCGTTTACATCAAGCCCTTGATGAACTGGATGTGGTTTGGTGCTTTGATAATGGTCTTGGGCGGATTACTCGTCTTACTGGATAGAAAAAATAGAACAATATGAAAAAAATACTACACTTTTGGCCATTAATTTTATTGTTTAGTTTAGTGATGGTTTTCTTTTTCGGTTTGCAACAAGACCCCAGAAAACTGCCATCGAATCTCATCAATAAACCCATACCCACTTTCAGGCTGCCTGAATTACACCAAACCAATCAATATATTCAACCCGAACAATTCAAAGGACAAGTTTGGCTACTGAACGTATGGGCATCATGGTGCGAAGCCTGTCGCCATGAACACAACTTACTCAAAGCCATCGCCGCCAGTAAAAGCATTACCCTCATAGGCTTAAACTACAAAGACCACAACGACTCAGCCAAACAATGGCTAGACGATATGGGCGGCAATCCATACCAAGCCATCGCAGTAGACACGCAAGGCAGCACAGGCATAGACCTAGGCATTTATGGCGTACCAGAAACCTTTATTATTGATAAACAAGGAAAAATCGCCTATCGCTATACAGGCTCGATTACATCCGACGATTATCAAAATATTTTAGTCCCCATCATTAAAGACCTACAAAATGAATAAGTATAAACATCTACTCATTCTCTTGCTGCTAAGCACACAACTTCATGCTCAAAACCCCATGGAATTAACAGAGCAAGAAGAAGAAAGACTCTACCATCTCAGCCAACAATACCGTTGTTTAGTCTGTCAAAATGAATCCCTAGCAGACTCCCGAGCAGAATTAGCCAATGATTTACGTAGAGAAATCGCCACCCAAATTGAAGCCAACAAAAGCGACCAAGAAATTCATGATTACCTAGTCAGCCGATACGGTAATTTCGTCAGCTACGAGCCGCCATTTAACCTAAAAACCATCATATTATGGCTCATTCCTTTCACAGTCATGCTATCACTGGCGTTCATCGTTTATCGCAATAGTCAAAAAAATCAACCCAAGAGCACAGAAAATGAATAACCAAGCATTCATCATCATGGTCAGCATTACGCTGCTTGTCAGCCTCATCGTTTACATCAGCTGGCTCAAAGCCGTCAAAAAAAAATTAAATTACGGTTTACTCATCATCCCCGCCATCATCCTCTTAACCGCAGTTGGCTATTTCGTATTAGGCAACCCACTGGCAACCGACCCTAGCGAACGCTTTGCCAACAATGGCAACGTTGAACAATTCGTCAATGCCGTAGAATCCCTAGAAAAAAAAGCTGCCTCAGAGCCAGACAACCTAGAACACCAAATCATGTTAGCCCACAGCTACCGAGCCATGGGCAAATATGACCAATCCGTCGCTGCATTTGGCAAATCATGGGAAAAAATCAAAGACAACTCAGATGAACTCACTTTATTCGCAGGAACACTAGCCGTATGGCGAGGCGAATTCAACGGCAAACCCGATGAACTTTTAGACATGGCATTAAAACTCAATCCAGAAAACATCGACGCCCTAATGCTCGCAGGTGGCTCCGCGTTTCAAAAACAAAACTATGCCCAAGCCATTCAGATTTGGAAAAAAATTCCCATAGAAAAACTAGGCGAAGACGACAAGAAATGGCTACAACAACAAATCCAAGACACCCAAGACATCATCAACAAAAGCCAAGCAGAGGCAAATTAAATAACCACAGAAGTGGTAATCAGCAACTATAGTCGCTCAAAATAAAACTAGTGCAAAACGACAGAGAGTTGTTGTACGCAAGCGCGTGGCAACCCAGCTGATTTCCATGTTAATTGACGATACAAACTGGTTTTGCAAAAATTTCAGGCTGCCTGAAAGTGTCAGCTTCTGCGAAGCTAAAACATTTTCAGGCAGCCTCTCTTTATCCAATTTTAGCCACAAATATTGACTACCGCCGCATACACCACCAACACCGCCATCAAACTGTCCACACGGTCAAACACGCCGCCGTGTCCTGGCAACAAATTGCTGCTGTCTTTAATGTCCGCCGCTCGTTTAAACCAGCTCTCTAGCAAATCGCCGCCAATGCTCACAAACGTCAAAACCGTTGCCGCCATCATCGCGCCCAGCCACGAATCGCCTAAACTCAACCAGCCTGCATTGCGTGCAAAAGTGACATAAATCAACACTGCCAACACGCCGCCAATTGCGCCTTCCCAGCTTTTTTTCGGACTCAACACAGGTGCCAATTTGCGTTTACCAAAAGCGCGCCCCGCAAAATACGCCGCCGAATCCGCCAGCCACACCAACACCATAATCGCCAACAAATGCCCTGCCGCATCGTTATCAGGGCGCAATTGCACCAGCGAAAACCAAAACGGAATCATCAACAACCAGCCTAAAAACTTCGCCCGCGCACCGCCGTGTAGTTTCCATTTTTGGTGCAACCAAAGCGGCATCAGCAGCAGCCAAAACGCCAATACCACGCCCCAAGCCAAAGGTGGCAACTGCCAATCGCCCAAGTGCGCCAACAACATAAACACGCCTGCGCTGCCTAAATACCCTGCGCGTTCGCCCGACGGAATTTGCGCCAAACGGCTGTATTCCCACAAAGCCAAAAGCGCAATCAATGCCGCAAACGCCGCCCACAACAGGCTGCCTGAAAAAAACAGCATGATTATCATCAAAGGCAGCAAAACGAGCGCGGTTAAAATTCGTTGTTTGAGCATGGGAAGCTCCTTGTTTAATATTAAAAATGTTTCAGGCAGCCTGAAACAGAAAAAACTACCGTCATTCCTGCGTAGGCAGGAATCCACTATAACACTAAGAAACCAATGTTTGTGTAGCACAAAGTTAGATTCCTGCTTGCGCAGGAATGACGATAGTGGTGATGTTGCAAAGGTTTCAGCCTGAAAATCGGGGTTATGTAGCTCGCCGTTTCAAGCCAACGTTTACGACAGCAGCTTATTTAGCTACCTGAATCTTACTTGGCTTTTTATAGTCATTTCAAATACAAATAGTACAGCGTTGCCAACGTCCTTATGTACTAGATGTACACGGCTCTCGTTGTCGCCTTGTCCGTGTTCATTTGAAATGACTATAAATTATCGGCTCAGAGAGCCAACCTACGAAATTCGCTATTTTTTCAGGCTGCCTTTTAAGCCGCATCATCTTTGGGCTTTGGCTTGCGTCCACGACGTGCTGGCACGGTTGTTGTGCTGGCTGTTGGCGTTGTTGCAGATGCGGACACTGTCGTTTTGGTTGGTGTGGCAGGTTGGCTAACACGCTGATTATTCGTGCTATTCATCTGATTTTGCTTGTATTGTGGTTTACGCACCATGTTGCCTGAGCCGCCGCGCATTAAATCAAAAAACTCGGCATTGTTTTTGGTCATGCGCATTTTGTCTAACAAAAACTCCGCCGCTTCAATGTCATCCATCGGATGAATCACGCGGCGCAATGCCCACATGAGCTGCAATTGTGCTGCATCCACCAACAATTCTTCGCGGCGCGTGCCTGATTTATTGATATTAATAGCAGGGAACACGCGTTTTTCGGCAAGGCGGCGTTCCAAGTTCAATTCCATATTGCCCGTGCCTTTGAATTCTTCAAAAATCACGTCGTCCATGCGGCTGCCTGTGTCCACCAAAGCGGTGGCGATAATCGTCAGCGAGCCGCCTTCTTCTGTATTGCGTGCCGCGCCGAAAAAGCGTTTCGGGCGGTGCAAAGCATTGGCGTCGACGCCGCCTGTCAGCACTTTGCCCGACGCGGGGACAACGGTGTTGTACGCGCGCGCCAATCGCGTAATGCTGTCCAGCAAAATCACCACATCTTTTTTATGTTCCACCATGCGTTTGGCTTTTTCAATCACCATTTCGGCAACTTGTACATGGCGTTGCGCTGGCTCGTCAAATGTGGACGCCACCACTTCGCCGCGCACTGAGCGCGTCATTTCTGTTACTTCTTCAGGGCGTTCATCAATCAGCAACACAATCAGTTGCACATCGGGATAATTGGCGGTAATCGCGTGTGCCACGTTTTGCAACATCACAGTTTTACCTGTTTTGGGCGGCGCAACCAACAGCGCGCGTTGCCCTAAACCAATCGGCGAAATCAGGTCAATAATGCGTCCTGTGATGTTGTCATCGCTAGGTATATCGCGCTCTAAGCGCAATTGTTTGGTTGGGAACAGTGGCGTTAAGTTTTCAAACAAAACTTTGTGGCGACACGCTTCGGGATGGTCGCCATTGACGCTGTCCAAACGCACCAGCGCGAAGTATTTTTCATCATTTTTGGGCACGCGTACCGTGCCTTCAATGGTGTCGCCTGTGTGCAAATTGAAGCGGCGAATTTGGTGTGGCGAGACATAAATATCATCGGGGTTTGCCAGATACGAAGTTGCCGCGCTGCGCAAAAAGCCGTAGCCATCTGGCAGCGTTTCCAGCGTGCCTGAGCAGACAAATTCTTGTCCGTCTTTCATCATTTCACGCACGATGGCGTAAACCAATTCTTGCTTGCGCAGACGGTTGGCGTTTTCAATGCCCATTTGTTCGGCTAAAACGAGCAATTCGGTAATGTGTTGGGTTTGGAGTTCGGAGACGTGCATTTTTTATGATATGAATAGATAAGTTAAATTTGGGTTGGCTGCATTTGAGGCTGCCTGAAAACTAAGCCTGCCTGAATACGAAAAAGCCACATGAAAACAATAAAACGGAAACATTGCCTGAAATGGCACAGAAAAATCAGAAGTGCGAATTGTAGGGGGTTTGGCAAACTTATGCAATCTATTGGCTGATTTTGTTGGCAAAAGTGTGGCGTGTTCTAAAATTTTTTAGACTAAGGCTTTTGCAAAACGCTTTCAGGCAGCTTGAACTTTCGTAGCAACTGTATTTTCAACGCCGTCAGGCAAAAATACCAAAACTGGTAAAAAACAAGCTAAGCCAAAGACTTAAACTTATCACGCATCATCGCGTTTAAAATCGTCAGCAATTTACGCATACACGCATTAATCGCCACTTTGGCAGCTTTGCCTTTGAGCAAACTGATGTGTTTGACGCGGATTGGCGATGATGAGCGATGAATGGCTTTTGCCAAAGGCACTTCCAAACCACCTGTGCTTTCCAGTACGACTAATTAAACCTTGTGTTTGTTCAGGTATTCAATAGTGTGGACGAAACCTTTTTCGTTGTTGGTTTCGGTTTTTGTTTTAGACAAAGATGAAATGCCAATGACGAAATTTCGTTTGGCGATATCAATGCTTGCGTGGTTTCTAGTATCGGTACTCACCATAAACCTGCCTTGCATTCGGTTGTGTGTTGTCTGGCAACTGTTCGGTTGTGTTGATGGTGCTTATCTGCTCTCTGAGCTACGAAACGAGTGTGGGTTTAAATAACTTGGCTCTTGGTCGGATACGAGTGGCAGATCGGCTGGGGTTGTTGCTATGATACTTGGGTTTTAATATACAAGGTCGGATTCTCGAATCCGACAATCTTCAAATAAAAACAGATATTTGCTAGATGTGAAAAAGTCAGATTCAAGAATCCAACCTACGTCTTGGTTTTTTACCACAGTTTCAGGTAGCCTGAAAAAACAACAAAAAAACAGCCGCAGTTTGAGCGGCTGAAAAATTAAGTAAGGATAAAAGAAGATGAAAAACATAAATCCTATTACTGCCTGAACAGCAATGACGTGACGAATTCTATACGATATTGCCCAAAAATGGCAAATCGTTTTCTAGAACGATTCATCTATTGCCATTATTGATTAAAACTTGCTGCATTTGTTGCAAGATTTCCCAAGCGGGGCGTTTTAAGGCAGGGTTGCTGGCAATGCGCATAGGATGAGGAATCACAAAATAACGTACTTTTTCGCCCAATTTTTCAATGTGTTGCAACACATCTTTGCGCTCAAAAAATCCACCAAGCAACAACAACACAGGTTCGCCGCTTTGTTGGTATTCACGCTGAATCCGCCCAAACGCCTGCGCTACAATGTCAGCAGATGGGCTGGGGTTGAAATCGGGCAAATCTTTCAGCCATGTATTGAGCAACACATCCTCTTCGCCTAACTGAATCGCCGCCAACATTTTGCGCAACAAATCGCCATCTTGTCCGCTAAACAGCTTGCCCGCCGCCACATCTTCAGGCGAGGCGCACACGCTTAAAACCATTACGGCAACAGCTTTCAGGCTGCCTGAAAAATCGGTGGGTAACTGGGTTTCGGTGTTTTTTTGTGGTACAGCAACAACGTGTTCCGTTTCCATTGGCGCACTTTTTGCCGCTGCATTTACCGTTTGGCTGCCCACTTTTTGCAACGCCGCCAAACGCGCAGATTGTGCTTTGGGCGTTGGCGTGGGCGCAACGGTTTTCGGTTCAACAGGCGCAATGGGCGGCGTATCGGCAACCGATGACGTTAACATTCGCGCCCCTTGTTGCAACCACATTACCCCCAGCCCCAAGGCTTCATGCAAATGAATATAGCGCGTGTCTAACATAATTTCTCCATTAAAACAGCGTTTTCCGTACCGCCATAATAGTTTTTTCGTTGCCCACAGACTTGAAAACCATGCGCAACATAAAAATCTTGCGCCCTTTGGTTGGACTGACGCACTTCCAATAAAACGCGCGTAACTTGGTGTTCACAGGCTGCCTGAAACAATTGCGCCAACAGTAAACTGGCAATGCCTTGTCGCCGCAAATTAGGCGCGGTGGCAATCAGGTGCAATTCGATTTCGTCAAATAGCCGTTGCCACACGATGAAACCGACGATGTGTTGGCTTTGCTGGGCAACCAAAACTGTATCATGCGGCGCATTTAAGGCTGCCTGAAATTGACTTGCCGTCCATGGATTTGGGTTGCATTGCGCATCTAGGGCGGCAAGGGAGGCGAGATGTTCGGTGGTGGCGGGGGTGATGGTGGTGGGCATTTTTTGATGTTTTGTTTTTTTAGGCTGCACGTGAAATGCTGCCTGAAACCTGCTCCCTCCCCTTGTGAAAGGGGGAGGGCTGGGGTGGAGGTTAGGGCGTTGGTGTTTAGCAATTTTCTTATATACCAAAAGCGCCCCCCCCACCCTAACCCTCCCCCGCTAGTCGGGGGAGGGAACAGAGGCAATGAAAAATGTCGGATTCAAGAATCCGACCTACGACAAAGTTTTTCAGGCAGCCTGAAACGAACAACTTCGTCATTCCCGCGTAGGCGGGAATCCAACTTTCGGCTTGGATAATATTTATTTAATTATTAAGATTCAAAATCTTGAATCACATATTTTCGCATTAAACATGAATTCGTTTAGCGCGGCTTTGGATTCTCGCCTACGCGGGAATGACGGCGTGGTCAGTTTTGCAAAGGTTTCAGCCTTTTTCTAACCAACGCTTAACCCGTTAATTGTTTGCTAATCAATTTTTTCAACGGCGGTAAATTGTTGCTAATACGTAAAGTCGCGTCGCGCAATAGTTTGACAGGTGCGATGTCGGTGGTAAAGAACGTAACCATCGCGTTCGTGCCGTGATACAGCGGGCGCGTATGCAACTGATGTTTGAAATTATAGGTTTCCAATACGTCGCGGCTGGCGATGTCTTTGCCCTTGATTTGGGCTTGGATAATCAGTTTGGCAAGAATGTCAGTACTTTCCAAGCCTAAGTTGTAGCCATGCGCGGTAACAGGGTGCATGCCAACAGCCGCATCGCCAATCAATGCGCTGCGCACGCCGTAGAATTTATCGGCGTGTACTCCCACGAGCGGATAACTGTGTACCGTGCCTGCGCTTTGCATTTTGCCTAGTTTGCCACCCAGCATTTTTTCGGCTTCGGCAGCCAGTTGGTCGGGCGTTAAGTCCAATAATTCATGCGCTTTGGTGTTGGTAATGGTGATGACGCAGTTGGTTAAATGCTCTTCCAAAGGCAACAGTGCGAGCGTTCTGCCATAGAAGAAGCATTCGCTGGCGGTGTGTTGGTTAGAAATGTCGTGTTTTGTTCGGAATACAATCACGGTGCGACCAAAATCGTGCATATCGGCGGCAATGCCAAGCTGGCGGCGTGTTTGCGAGAAACGGCTATCGGCAGCGACGACTAAACGGGCGGTTACAGTTTCGCCATTGTCCAATTCAACCAAGGCGCGGTTTTCATTGGTTTCTACTTTTTTCACGCCCACGCCACAGCGGATGTCCACATTCTCGCACGCGGCGGCTTCTTCATAGGCGGCGCGGCGGATGTTGTGGTTGGAAATCAGGTTGCCCAAACGGTCGGTTTCGCCGCCGCGTGCTTTGGATGGCTGTGGAAAATGCAGCGTGTAATCGGATGTGCCGTTGTACACTTTGGCATCGCGCAGACGATAAATTTCGCCTTCGGGAATGCGTTGCCACATGCCTAAATTTTGCATGATTTCGCGCGAACGGTGCGTTAAGGCGATTTCGCGTCCGTCGTAACTGGGATTTTTCAAGGCTTCTAGTGGTGCTTTTTCCAGCACGGTTACGCGCAAACGGCTGCCCTTGAATTGGCGCGCAAACGCTAAACCTGCGGGGCCGCCGCCTACAATGATGATGTCGGTATCCATGTTGCTTCCTTTTTGTTGGGCAAAAGAATGGCGTATTGTACGCCAAGCCTGCCTGAAAATATATGCGAAAAGTCAGGATTTTGGGTGGGGTTTTGTGGATAGGGCAAGTTTCAGGCTGCCTGAAAAATCAAAACTTATTTCGCCAACTCTGCATCCACTTCGGCATAAAGCTGTTTGAAATCAGGCTCGCCAACAAAGGTTTTCAGCACTTCGCCGCGTTTGTTAATCAACACGCTGGTGGGGAAAAGTTCAGTTTTGACAAAGCTTTGCGTTACTTTTTTATCGGCGTCAAACATAATCGTGAACGGTAATTGTCGCTGCGCCACATAGTTTTGCACGCTCGGCAGCGGGTCAACAGGCACAGCAACACCCAAAATCTGAAAATCTTTGCCTTGATAATCTTGGCTCATTTGCACCAATTTGGGCATTTCGCTCACGCAGCCTGGGCAAGATGGAAACCAAAAATTAATTAGCGTCACGCGGTTTTGCAAATTGGCATTGCTCACGGTTTTGCCTTGTAAATCTTGAAGTTGAAACGCTGGCGCGCTTTGGTTTTTGGGCATCAGTGTGAACACGGCTAAACCGATGATGGCGATGAGGACGAGAATGGGGAGAAGTTTTTTCATGTTTTTTGTGGGGAATAAATGGGTTGGGAAAATATTTTCAGGCAGCCAATCGTTGTACACACGCTTGATATAGGCTTTCAGGCAGCCTGAACACGCGCCCTTGTGCGTCGGTGGGCATGAGCGTTACGGTGGCGGACACGCAGATTTTGCTGCTGCATTCTATGCGTTGCGCGACTTGGATTTGGCGCGATTGGACGGCGATGAGTTCGGTATGAATCTGCAATTCGTCGTCTAAACTGGCGGCGCGGCGGTAGCGGATGTCCATGTGCGACACCACCAATTGCGCTTGGCGCAGCGCGGCTTTTAAGTCTAATTCGGCAAAAAAGTGCCAACGCGCGGCTTCGAGAAATTCTAGGTAGCGCGCGTTGTTGACGTGTCCATAGCCGTCGAGATGGTAGTTGTGTACGGGTTGGTGGTACATTTTGTTGTTTTAATTTTGGTTGAAACGTTGCAAAATGTTTTCAGGCTGCCTTACGGTACAACATGATAAAAGGTAGGGGCTGCCTGAAACCTACTCCCTCCCCTATGCAAGGGGAGGGCTGGGGTGGGGTTAGAGAGCTGATAGTCAGAAAAATTTCTGATGAATCAACAGCCCCCCTAACCCTCCCCCGCTAGGCGGGGGGAGGGAACAGATTGGTGGAATTTTGCCGTGTATAGTCCAATCATAGATTGGAATAAAACCTGCAAGGCTGCCTGAAAAAATGATTGTGAAAAACGCGTGCGTGCAAGCACACACCCTCATTTAAAAACATTCAGGCAGCCTGAAAACTTTTTTACTTTCAGGCTGCCTTTTAGGTTACTTAAATATCTAGCGGTTCAAACGCTTCCCGTTGCAAAGGGTCGCTGCTTAAATCGGTAACGATACTGGACAATTCAATGGCGAACCATTCGCCAAAAATTTCAGGCACAAGGTCTGGCCATTCGCCTTCGTCGGTGCACCAATCGGCAAGTTCGGCAGCGAAAATTTCGGGGACGCGACTTTCTACTTCGTCCCAGACTTCATCGGCGTTTTCGCACGGGTCAATCAGGTAGGAATTGGCGTCTTCTTGCAAGTCGGCGAGGGTCATGTCGCTTAAATCAGAATCGGGCAGGCTGTTGAGCCAGTTCCAAAACGGTTCTTGCGGAATGACGATGATGACGCTGCGGTTCACTTCATACATGATGCGCTCCTTGTAGGCTGATTATTGGCTGTCTGAAACGGTTTCTTGCGGCACAAGCGGCGTTTCGGGCTGCGCTTGAATGCCGCTTGCTGCGGGTTCGCTGGCGATGTTGTCGCTGCTTAACTCGGCTTCGGGGTCTATCAGTTCTTCTTGTGGATTTTCTATGCCAAGACTTTTGTTGCGCAGGGCGATGTAGGCATCGCGGGTAACAATATATTTATCCAACGCCATTTGGTCAAGCGCGTCGGTGGTTTCAAGCAAGCTTTCGCGTTTGTCTACGGCATTTAGAACGGGCAGACTGTAACGCACGGTGTTTTCATGAATGAGCGCTTCGGGCGCGTAAACACTGCTGATGGTGCTGCCAACGCTGTCGCGCACGGTAGATGGTCCTGTTAGCGGCATCACAAAATAATTGCTGTTTTTCCAACCCCAAGTGGCGAAGGTGTCGCCAAGTGTATTTTTGTTGTTTTGCATACCTGCTTCGTCGGCAATGTTGATTAAGCCGCCTAAGCCGAAAGTGGTATTGATGGCAACGCGCATGAAATCATAGCTGGCATTTTTGACGTTGCCACGCAAAACATTGCTGCCAAAACTTTGCATATCGCGCAAGTTGTCAAAGAAATTGCGCACCGCGCCGCGCACGGATTTAGGCGTTACTTTACGATAGCCGCGCGCTACGGGTTGGAACACGTATTGGTCGGCTTTGTCGTTGAATTTGAACATAGCGCGGTTGTATTTTTCATAGGGATCGTTGGTGTTGTCCGCAAATGCTGTTGGGGCAAAAAGACCGAGACATAAGGTAGCAACAATGATGGGCTTCATGCTCGAAATTCCAAATTTAAATCATAAAGTTGGGCTAAATCTTGTACCGCATTGGGCAAGGCAAAAACTTTCAGGCTGCCTGAACGAATGCGTTGCGCCGTCAAAAGCAAAGACAAGCAAGCGGAATCGGCGCGCGTTGTGCCGCTAAAATCCAGCGCATTGATTTCAGGCTGCCTGCATTGGCTTTCAAATTGGCGACACAAGGCGACGGTCAGGGTTTTCACACTGACTTCGCCGCTGATGTGTATCGTATTATTTTCTAAACGCGTTTGCATTATTTGCTGCCGTTTTTGGCTTTCAAATCGGCGATTAAACCGTCAATGCCTTTGGCTTTCAAAATGGGCGCGAATTGTTTGTTTTGCGCCACAACCAAGTTAATCGCGCCTTCAATAACAACATTGTGTACCAAATATTTATTGCCGCTTGGTGCCGTGTTGAAGACCATTTGCACAGGTTTGCCGCCTTGCGGTTGCGCGGTTACTTTAACGTCCACAATTTTGCCGCCGCTTTTTACCACAGGATTGTCGTGTACCGTTACTTTGGCGTTTTTGTACATAAACATTTGATTGGCATAGGTGCGAATCAACATGGTTTTAAACTCTTGCACCAAAGTTTGCTTTTGCGCTGCCGTCGCTTGATTCCATTGCGGGCCCACTGCCGTGCGCGTCATGCGTTCAAAGTCAAAATAAGGCGAGGCGTAACTTTCTGCTTCACGCAATACGCTGGCTTTGTTGCTGTCATTGGCTTTGTTTAAAATTTGCAACACTTGCGTTGCATTGCCTTTCACTTGGTTTACCGCGTCTTGTGGCGCAGCAAAAGCCAAATTCATGCTCAACACGCCAGCCAACAAAGCGGTAGTCAAAACTGATTTTTTCATGGTGTTTTCCTTTACTTATGTGTTGTGAATGCTACGAAATCATAGATTATGGAGTCGAAGCCGTAGCCGCTTCATCCGTTTGGGCGGCGGTATCCTTGTTCATAAACTGACCCACCACTTGATTCAACATATTTTCCAACACCAGCGCAGAGCTCGTCATCTCAATATAATCGCCTTGCGCCAATTTCTCTTCCGCGCCGCCTTGATTTAAGCCAATGTATTGTTCGCCCAACAAACCCGACGTCAAAATTTGCGCGTTTGCATCGCTGCTAAACTGGTATTGTTTGTCCAATTCCAAGCTCACTTTGGCTTGGAAATTTTGTGGGTCAAGCTCAATCGCTTTGACGCGACCGACCAACACACCCGCGGTTTTAATCGGTGCTTGCACTTTCAAGCCACCAATATCGGCAAACTCAGCATAGACGGTATAAGTGTCGCGGCTGCCTGAAAAACCGCCTTGTCCACCTGCCACGCGAAACGCCAACACGCCCAAAGCGGCAACGCCGAGCAAAACAAATAAACCAACCCAAAATTCTAAAATGCTTTTTTTCATCTTGTATATCTCATATCTTTCAGGCTGCCTGAAAGCTTATTGAATGGTTTTTCAGGCAGCTAACTACTCAGCGCATCGGTTCGCACAAGAAATTTTGACCGATAGCAGCCTGAAAACTTCGGGCGCACAAATCAAGTAAACATAAACGCCGTCAAAACAAAATCAATCGCCAAAACCGTCAAAGCCGACGACACCACTGTGCGCGTACTCGCACGCAAAATCCCTTCTGCCGTTGGCACGCAATGAAAGCCCTGATACACAGCAATCAACGTCACCGCCACGCCAAAACACAGCGACTTAATCAAACCATTGACCACATCATACGACCAGCTAATATTGTTCTGCATTTGCGACCAAAAAATACCATTATCCAGCCCCAGCCATTGCACACCAATCAAATACGCGCCAAAAATGCCTGCCACATTGAAAATACACGCCAATAGCGGCATAGAAATCACGCCTGCCCAAAAACGCGGTGCAACCACACGCGCTACAGGATTCACCGCCATCACCTTCATCGCTTCCAACTGCTCCGTCGTTTTCATCAAACCGATTTCGCTCGTCATCGCGCCGCCTGCGCTGCTGGCAAACAAAATCGCCGCGAGTACTGGACCGAGTTCACGCAATAAAGAAGCCGCCACCATAAAGCCCAACACATCCGCCGATTTGAATTTCGCCAACTGCGTATAGCCCTGCAAACCCAACACCATGCCGACAAACAGCCCCGACACCGCAATAATCAACACCGACAACACGCCCGCAAAATACATCTGCCGCACCGTCAAACGCACGCGCAACAAAGTCTGCGGCAGCAGAGCCACAATGTGCAATAAAAATAAAACCGTTGCGCCCAAAGTTTGAATAAATTTAAGCGTGTGGTGTCCTGTGGATTGAATAAAGTTCATATAATTAATAGTTTATGGTTTTATTACCAAATCATAGCTTTGGATAAAGCCCGTAAAGCTGCCTGAAAATTAGGTTATCTCATTCAAAAAAATTGCAGCTTTACTCATCAAAATTTCAGGCAACTGAAACTTAATGAAAAATAGAATGTTGCTGTTCTTGCAAACCACATTCCCTTTCTATTTCTCTATATGCAAACCAAATAGGATGAAGCGAAGCCATTGCACTGTTTTGCACCTCTTCTTGTGAACGAAAAATCAATCCGCTTGCTTTATTGAGACGGATATTTTGAATTTCCTGTTCCGCATATTCCTTAAAGTCTGCTTTTTGCACTGCGCAATGGCATGATTTTTGATGCTTTGCCCCAAACTTTGCCACGCAATCTTGTTCAACCGCTTGTTTTAATGATGGTATATTCGCAAAACGAGCTTGAATAGAAGCAATTTGATACGCCTTCATAGATGAGTATTTTTTGGCATCTGGGCGCGTCTTTTTATCCCATTCAGTCGTGTATTTTCCAACAGGATACATCATAGCATTGCGCAAAAAAGACTCTGGTGCGGGTTCTGTTAAGATTACATCCGCTTGCGCTGCAAAAGAGCAAAAGGTAATGAAGCAGAAAAGCGCAGATTTCATGAGTTTATCCTTATATTTTCAGATATTTCTAATCATCAGGCTGCCTGAAAACTATTTCCTACCCAACAAATCTTCCTGCAAACTCGTCTTCGCAGGATAACGAAACGCCACAGGTCCATTGGGCAAACCGCCGACAAATTGGCGAATCCAATCCGAATCGCTTGCCGCCATTTCTGCTGGGCTGCCTGAAAACACAATCTGTCCTTGTGCCAAAAAAATCACTTGGTCAACAATTTTCAGCGACTCTTCAATATCGTGCGTCACCATCACGCTGGTGGAATGCAACGCCTTGTTTACACGATGAATTAAGTGCGCAATCACACCCAAAGAAATCGGGTCCAGCCCTGTAAACGGCTCGTCATACAACATCAATTCAGGATCAAGCGCAATCGTGCGCGCCAAAGCTACGCGCCGCGCCATGCCGCCTGATAATTCAGCAGGCATCAAGTTTTCCACGCCGCGCAAGCCAACCGCGTTTAATTTGAGCAACACCAAATCGCGTATCACATTTTCAGGCAGCTTGGTCAATTCGCGCATGGGAAAAGCGATGTTGTCAAACACCGACAAATCGGTAAACAACGCGCCATGCTGAAACAAAACGCCCATGCCACGGCGATGTTCGTTCAATTCGCTGGCGGAAAACGTCGCCAAATCGCGCCCTTTAATCAATACCGAGCCGCTGGTTGGCTGCAATTGCCCCGTAATCAAACGCATGAGCGTGGTTTTGCCACTGCCTGAACCGCCCATGACCGCCGCAAATTTACCCGACTCAATGGTTAAATTGATGTCATGCAAAATCTCGCGCTCGCCATAGGCAAACGCAACGTGGCGAAATTCAATAAAGGGTTGATTCATGGCGTTTATGGAAATAAAAAAGCCAATTATGGTAGGCGGTTCAAATCAATAAAGCAAGCTAGATTAAGTATTTTAACGCGTGTTTACAGCAAATAAACCAAAATTTTTAGATGGTATGGAATGGGGTTGCCGTAGTGGATTGGCTAGTTGCATTTGGGATTTTCAGGCAGCCTGAAACTTTTGCAATCCATCCCCTCTCCCGCTCGCGGGGGAGGGTTAGGGTGGGGGTGGTTGGCTTTGTGTAATCTTTTATTGCCGACTATCCACGCTATACCCGCTCCCCAGTCCTCACCCTTGCAGAGGCGGAGGGAGCAGGTTTCAGGAAAATGTCGGATTCAAGAATCCGACTTACGATTGAGTTTCGCACGGTTTCAGGCAGCCTGAAACCAACTTGGAGCGCGGACGTCCTCGTCCGCAATGTCGTTGAGTCATGTCCAAACTTTTCAGGCAGCCTGAAAAGCTTAAAGCTTGCCATAAAACATTGCTGGCGCAGGGTGTGTGCAGCAAGCACGTAGTTTACGCACATTCAAAACGCGTGCATGGCTTTGCGCCATACACCCTACTCACTCGGTTTGCGCCGATGAAATTGCACCAATTGCTCATTTTCAGGCAGGATTAAACGTTTTATCGCATGTCCGAACACGGTTTCCAACGTTACGGTTTTCAGGCTGCCTGAAAACGCTGCTTGTTGCACGATTTCGCGTGCGGCGGTTTCGTCGTTGGGGGCGAGCAGTTGCCATGCGTTTAAGTCGTCCAAGTCTTGCAATAAGGTCGCGGCGGTTTGGTAGTTCAGTACCAGCTGCGATGTGTCAGTAACGGGGTCGTAAAAACCATTGTCTTGCAGCATGTCGGCGAGGTCGTGCATGTCCATTAAACTGGGCGCGGCGCAGGTAATGCCGTGTGTTTGCAGCAGGGCGCGGATTTCAGGCAGGCTGTCGCGTCCGAGATGAGTGAAGAATAATGTGCCGTCGGTTTTGAGCGTGTGCGCCCAGTTTTTCAGGCTGGCTAATAAGTCGTTTTGCGGCAATAAACCTAAGTTTGCCCACAGCATATCGTGCGCGGCTTCGGGTAGGGGTTTTGCCCAATCTTGGTGCAATTGTGTGATTTTTTTGCCTGTTAATTTATCAAGCAAACCGATTTTGTGCGCATCTTGTGATTGTGCAAGCTGGTCAGCGCGTGCGTCGGTTTCCGCGATGTGTGCTTTGGGGTAACGCGCGGATAGGAGTTGGCGGCTGTGTCCTGCGTCGGCAGCGTAAATCAAAATGTGCGCAGGTTCGTGGCGCAATAAGGGCAAACGGCTGTCTAGTTCGCGCGCAAGGTGTTGGTGGATAGGGAGCATGGTGTTCCTTATATATAAAGAGTTTTCAGGCTGCCAACTGAAATCAAACTTCTTCGTCATTTCCGCGTAGGCGGAAATCTAACTTTGATTTTATCGTTTCTATTTTTTAATCAAAATTTTGTGAATATTAACAATGGATTCCCGCCTGCGCGAGAATGACGACTGCTTCAGTTTTGCACAAAATTTTTCAGGCTGCCTGAAAATGAAAATCTAGGCGCACATTGTATGTTTAAAACATGGTTTTAGGCTATAATTCGCGCCATTTCTTTCTGGCTGCCTGAAAATACGCGGTAACTTGGAACACCTTGTAATCTGTTCCCTCCCCTGCTTGCGGGGGAGGGACAGATTGCTGTAAATACTTAACAATGCGTACTTCTAAAGGCTGCCTGAAAATTAAACATCCTATTATTCGGTGGACAATATCCCCTCTACGATAAAACCACATTTCAGGCTGCCTGAAATTGAAAAACTTTTCAGGCAGCCTACTCTATATCAAGAAAGCGAAACATGGACAAATTAAAAATTGTCGCCAACGGTCAATTAAATGGCGAAATCGTGGTATCAGGCGCGAAAAATGCGGCGTTGCCTTTAATGTGTGCAGGTTTGCTGACAAGCGGCACCTTGCGTTTAAAAAACGTGCCGATGTTGGCGGATGTGAAAACCACGCAAAAATTGTTGCAAGGCATGGGCGCGCGCGTTTTAACAGACAATATTTGCGAATTTGAAATCAATGGCGGCACGGTCAACAATACTTGTGCGCCGTATGATTTGGTGCGTACCATGCGCGCGTCTATTTTGGTTTTAGGCCCAACTTTGGCGCGTTTTGGCAAGGCAGAAGTGAGTTTACCGGGAGGTTGCGCGATTGGTGCGCGCCCTGTTGACCAGCATTTGAAAGGCTTGGAAGCGATGGGCGCGGAAATTGTGATTGAACACGGTTATGTCAAAGCCGTTGCACCACAAGGAAAATTGCAAGGCGCGCGCGTGGTGATGGATATGGTTACCGTTGGTGGCACGGAAAATTTGTTGATGGCGGCTACTTTGGCAGAAGGTACGACGACCTTGGAAAATTGCGCGGTTGAGCCAGAAGTAGTGGATTTGGCGGAATGCTTGGTGAAAATGGGCGCGAAAATTCAAGGTATTGGCACGCAAACGATGATTATTGAAGGTGTGGACGAGTTGCACGGCTGCGAACACAGCGTGGTGCCAGATCGCATTGAAGCTGGGACTTTTTTGTGCGCGGTGGCGATGACAGGCGGCAAGGTAACGCTGCGCAACGCCGCACCGAAAACCATGGAAGTAGTCTTGGATAAATTGGTGGAAGCGGGCGCAATTATTGAAGCAGGCGA
Organism: Neisseriaceae bacterium B1; assembly: GCA_051414845.1. Lineage (GTDB taxonomy): Bacteria > Pseudomonadota > Gammaproteobacteria > Burkholderiales > Neisseriaceae > Simonsiella. Next base: position 2,258,668 of record CP183313.1, on the reverse strand, counting down.
CGATTGGATTAGCATTGATATGCAACAACGCCCCAAAGCCGTGAACATTCGCACCGCCGAACACCCAGCATTTCCGACCGATATGCAGGCGCAATTTATGGCAATGAACGCCGTTGCCGAAGGCACGAGCAAAGTAACCGAGACGATTTTTGAAAACCGTTTTATGCACGTCCCCGAATTGAATCGCATGGGTGCGAATATTTCCGCCGAAGGCAACACAGCGTTGGTGCAAGGCATGGAAAAATTGTCGGGCGCAACGGTAATGGCAACGGATTTGCGTGCATCAGCGAGCTTGGTGATGGCAGGCTTGGTGGCAGACGGCGAAACGATTGTGGAACAAATTTACCACCTTGACCGCGGCTACGAACACATTGAGAAAAAACTCGGTGGCGTAGGCGCGAAAATTGAACGGATTCATGGTTAATTGATTTCAGGCTGCCTGAAAGGGAATAAACCTTTTCAGGCAGCCTGAAATCTTGATGGATACGACTAAGCAGCAACAGCCAGCATGGTTGGAATGTTTTTCAGTGTATCGCTGTTCCAATCTGTTACCGTTGTGCTTTCACTCGCCCCAAATGCCGCCATCGCCTGAACCATGCTGCCTGAATTTTTCAAGACCGCAGCAAAGTCGGCATTGTTGAGCGTTTGGTCTGCGAAGACGAATTGTTCAACTTTATAAGCATCTCCCGAGAAAAAACTTTGAATTCTAATGGCATCATTTTGTGCATAACCATTGATGATTAAATCACTGCCTTGACGAGAGAAATTGGCTTCATTTAAGGACACATCTGCCAAAACAACGGTATCAATAACATTTTGATTATTATCGTAATTATAAATCGTATCACTACCGTGTTTTTTATTAAAGACATAGGTATCCGAACCAACACCGCCATCCAGATAATCGTTATCGCTGCCGCCGATTAAAATGTCGTTGCCCTCTCCGCCGTATAAGTAGTCATTTCCTGCACCACCATTGAGCGTATCATCACCTTGTTCACCATTTAAGTTATCTTTACCCTCGCCACCACTTAATATATCTTGACCAGCTCGACCATAAATAATGTCATCGCCAGCGTCGCCATTCAGAACATCATTGCCCTTAGCACCATAAAGGTAATCGTTACCTAAACCTGCTGATAATTCATTACCTTTGTCATAAGCATACAGATTATCTACACCATCGGTACTTTGTTGAACCATGGTTTTAATTTGTTCTAAATTCAAAACACTACCATCATCAAAGGTAATTTGATTGATAATGTAACGACTATTGGCTTCATCATGGAAAAAATTCTGCACTTCAATACGGTTGTCAGTATCGATTTGTTTGATAAATAACGAATCACCTGTACGCGTTAAGTTCAAGTGTTCTGCACGAATGCCATCGGTAAAGTGAATGGTGTCGTTGCGGTTGGCTGATACGTCGTAATTAGAAATGGTGTCTTTACCGAAGTTCTGTCCGAAGACATAGGTATCCGAACCAACACCGCCATCCAGATAATCGTTATCGCTGCCGCCGATTAAAATGTCGTTGCCCTCTCCGCCGTATAAGTAGTCATTTCCTGCACCACCATTGAGCGTATCATCACCTTGTTCACCATTTAAGTTATCTTTACCCTCGCCACCACTTAATATATCTTGACCAGCTCGACCATAAATAATGTCATCGCCAGCGTCGCCATTCAGAACATCATTGCCCTTAGCACCATAAAGGTAATCGTTACCTAAACCTGCTGATAATTCATTACCTTTGTCATAAGCATACAGATTATCTACGCCATCGGTACTTTGTTGAACCATGGTTTTAATTTGTTCTAAATTCAAAACACTACCATCATCAAAGGTAATTTGATTGATAATGTAACGACTATTGGCTTCATCATGGAAAAAATTCTGCACTTCAATACGGTTGTCAGTATCGATTTGTTTGATAAATAACGAATCACCTGTACGCGTTAAGTTCAAGTGTTCTGCACGAATGCCATCGGTAAAGTGAATGGTGTCGTTGCGGTTGGCTGATACGTCGTAATTAGAAATGGTGTCTTTACCGAAGTTCTGTCCGAAGACATAGGTATCCGAACCAACACCGCCATCCAGATAATCGTTATCGCTGCCGCCGATTAAAATGTCGTTGCCCTCTCCGCCGTATAAGTAGTCATTTCCTGCACCACCATTGAGCGTATCATCACCTTGTTCACCATTTAAGTTATCTTTACCCTCGCCACCACTTAATATATCTTGACCAGCTCGACCATAAATAATGTCATCGCCAGCGTCGCCATTCAGAACATCATTGCCCTTAGCACCATAAAGGTAATCGTTACCTAAACCTGCTGATAATTCATTACCTTTGTCATAAGCATACAGATTATCTACACCATCGGTACTTTGTTGAACCATGGTTTTAATTTGTTCTAAATTCAAAACACTACCATCATCAAAGGTAATTTGATTGATAATGTAACGACTATTGGCTTCATCATGGAAAAAATTCTGCACTTCAATACGGTTGTCAGTATCGATTTGTTTGATAAATAACGAATCACCTGTACGCGTTAAGTTCAAGTGTTCTGCACGAATGCCATCGGTAAAGTGAATGGTGTCGTTGCGGTTGGCTGATACGTCGTAATTAGAAATGGTGTCTTTACCGAAGTTCTGTCCGAAGACATAGGTATCCGAACCAACACCGCCATCCAGATAATCGTTATCGCTGCCGCCGATTAAAATGTCGTTGCCCTCTCCGCCGTATAAGTAGTCATTTCCTGCACCACCATTGAGCGTATCATCACCTTGTTCACCATTTAAGTTATCTTTACCCTCGCCACCACTTAATATATCTTGACCAGCTCGACCATAAATAATGTCATCGCCAGCGTCGCCATTCAGAACATCATTGCCCTTAGCACCATAAAGGTAATCGTTACCTAAACCTGCTGATAATTCATTACCTTTGTCATAAGCATACAGATTATCTACACCATCGGTACTTTGTTGAACCATGGTTTTAATTTGTTCTAAATTCAAAACACTACCATCATCAAAGGTAATTTGATTGATAATGTAACGACTATTGGCTTCATCATGGAAAAAATTCTGCACTTCAATACGGTTGTCAGTATCGATTTGTTTGATAAATAACGAATCACCTGTACGCGTTAAGTTCAAGTGTTCTGCACGAATGCCATCGGTAAAGTGAATGGTGTCGTTGCGGTTGGCTGATACGTCGTAATTAGAAATGGTGTCTTTACCGAAGTTCTGTCCGAAGACATAGGTATCCGAACCAACACCGCCATCCAGATAATCGTTATCGCTGCCGCCGATTAAAATGTCGTTGCCCTCTCCGCCGTATAAGTAGTCATTTCCTGCACCACCATTGAGCGTATCATCACCTTGTTCACCATTTAAGTTATCTTTACCCTCGCCACCACTTAATATATCTTGACCAGCTCGACCATAAATAATGTCATCGCCAGCGTCGCCATTCAGAACATCATTGCCCTTAGCACCATAAAGGTAATCGTTACCTAAACCTGCTGATAATTCATTACCTTTGTCATAAGCATACAGATTATCTACACCATCGGTACTTTGTTGAACCATGGTTTTAATTTGTTCTAAATTCAAAACACTACCATCATCAAAGGTAATTTGATTGATAATGTAACGACTATTGGCTTCATCATGGAAAAAATTCTGCACTTCAATACGGTTGTCAGTATCGATTTGTTTGATAAATAACGAATCACCTGTACGCGTTAAGTTCAAGTGTTCTGCACGAATGCCATCGGTAAAGTGAATGGTGTCGTTGCGGTTGGCTGATACGTCGTAATTAGAAATGGTGTCTTTACCGAAGTTCTGTCCGAAGACATAGGTATCCGAACCAACACCGCCATCCAGATAATCGTTATCGCTGCCGCCGATTAAAATGTCGTTGCCCTCTCCGCCGTATAAGTAGTCATTTCCTGCACCACCATTGAGCGTATCATCACCTTGTTCACCATTTAAGTTATCTTTACCCTCGCCACCACTTAATATATCTTGACCAGCTCGACCATAAATAATGTCATCGCCAGCGTCGCCATTCAGAACATCATTGCCCTTAGCACCATAAAGGTAATCGTTACCTAAACCTGCTGATAATTCATTACCTTTGTCATAAGCATACAGATTATCTACACCATCGGTACTTTGTTGAACCATGGTTTTAATTTGTTCTAAATTCAAAACACTACCATCATCAAAGGTAATTTGATTGATAATGTAACGACTATTGGCTTCATCATGGAAAAAATTCTGCACTTCAATACGGTTGTCAGTATCGATTTGTTTGATAAATAACGAATCACCTGTACGCGTTAAGTTCAAGTGTTCTGCACGAATGCCATCGGTAAAGTGAATGGTGTCGTTGCGGTTGGCTGATACGTCGTAATTAGAAATGGTGTCTTTACCGAAGTTCTGTCCGAAGACATAGGTATCCGAACCAACACCGCCATCCAGATAATCGTTATCGCTGCCGCCGATTAAAATGTCGTTGCCCTCTCCGCCGTATAAGGAAACTTTACGACCATTCAATCCTGTGAATTGGAGAATATTGTCTTCTTTATTGCCGCTGGTTTTACTCAGTAGGGCAACGGTTTCTTTGCCTAATACATCTAATACATTGTCGAGCGTGCCTACTGTGCGTGCGGTTTCCACATAATGTGCCAATAATTGGCGACCTTGATACCAAGTATTGAGCTTGCCGTAAGCCAACAATTCTGCCAAATCCACCAAAGCTTTCTCAGGATTGTTCTCATAAACCTGATTAAAGGCTGCCTGAACACCTGCAAAGTCCAGCACAAATTGATTGTCTTCAATTTTGAAGGCAATCTCGTTCATATACGGTTGCAAACGAGTTTGCAGCAATAGGCTTTGGTAGATATTAGTGGCGAGATTGTCGTAGGTTTGATTGGTAATTTTGATGATATTGAGCGCGTCTTCTTCGCTCATGTAATAGAGTTTGCTGGAATCTTGACCTGTAAACGCATCTAAAACAGCGATGCGGTCGCGAGCGGCATCAATAGCAGCTTGTGCTTCGTCGCTCAGATAGATTAACGCATTTTCTTGTAGTTTTTTGGCTTGTGATGGTGTCAGCGCGATGCCCTCGTTTGACGTTTTGGTAAATGTGGTATCAAACGTAATCGCTTTTTTGCCCCATTCGCTGTCGGTTTCTGCCCATTCGTGTACCAAACTGTCTAACAAAGCCAGTTGTTCTTGCTTGGTTTGTGCTTGTGAATAGGCTTTTAATACATTGGCTAAATCGCCAGAAATAGCAGCAGCTTGGTTTAAATCGCGCAAACGACCAATGCCGCTCAAATTAGCGGCTTGAGATTGTTCGGCGGTCATATCAATTTTGTCGGTAAAACGGCTATACAATTTATCCGCAGCAAACCAAGCATCGCCCATTTGTGCAGTGCTGCCGTCGGTTTTGGTGTAGCTGCCTAATTGTCGGATGGCATTGCCATTGCCTAGATTTTGGTTCACATCTTTGTATGCCACATCCAGCGATTGAATATCCAAATCCATTAAAGTGCGCAATTCGCTCGCTTGGCTGATACCATCGCTATTGGCATCTATCCATACTTTTAATTCATTAAATGCGCTGTCCAAAGCATCGACTTTGCCATCGCTATTGCTGTCTAATTGCGCTAAAGCGACAAAACCGTGCGCGGCTTTGCTGCCGTCTGCCAAAGTGGTGTTGTCGCCAAAGAGTTCGCTGCCGTTGTCAATGATGCCGTTGCCATTTACATCACGCACGAGTAAACCGTCTTCGGCATTAACCCAGCCTGCGGCAGTACGAATACCGTCGTTGTCGTGGTCAAACAATGCGCCTGCAAAGCCATTGGTGGCTAGGGCTTGGATGCCGTTGTTGTTTAGGTCTAGGATTAGGGGGTCGGTAACGTGGTATTTGCCGTCGCGGTTGATTGCCTTGTAATCTTTTGAATCAAATAAGTCATGTAACGAATTTCCAATATCTCCTACAGTAATCGGTCCATTTTTGCTTTCATAAATTGAATAATATGCTCCTGCTACATTAATAGCAACTCCCACCACTTGCCCTCCTGGGATAAACATTGCTAAAGCTCCCGCTATATTTAATAAGTCTGCTGCTGTTAATTTTGAGCTATCAAAACCATTTTCATAAAGATTTACCCCTACCTGTGCAACCCCAATAAAATTACCAACCCCCGAGAACTTCCCTGCATATGGTACTCCTTTTTCAGCATAACTTGCCGCAGAAGCAACACCTTCTGCATAGTTGGCACCAACAGAAACTATCCCTACTGTAGTGGATATACCAGTTTGATATCCTGATGAGACAGAAACACTTTGTCCCGTTAAGCCCGATAATCCTCCAACACTATTTAAGCCAAAAGTGAATACAGCTTTTCCTACATTACCACTCATAATTTACTCCTATATTGTGTAAAATAACTCAAGACTAGTACAGAAAAAATATATAAAAAGAAGAAGAAATATTTTTGATTTTTCCAATACTGTATTTGAGAAATACGACTATCTTTTTCTAAAATAAAAATATTATGCATTTGTTCAGACGTTTTCCAATAAACCTTATCAATTACTGAAATATTCTCTGAACTTGAATACAATCCATCAAGTATAACCGTGACCTCCATTTTATCAACCTTCAAAGGAAACTTTTCATTGCATAGGTTTTTTCCATTTATGCCCTTGACATCCCTACACAAAAAACTATATTTTTTATTTTTTTCAAAAAAAATTAATTTAGGCACTCTTAAATTTAATTTAATGATTTCAATATTTTTCAATTGAAAAGTATGGTATCGAATTGGAGATAAGTAAGAGGGCGAAATTAATCCTAATAAAAGAAAAATTAGTAATATAAAAATATTCCAGAAAATGAATTCACCTTTATTTATATTTATTTTCATAATGTCTGTTCTTTTATTTAAGCCAGCGTAGCCTGTATCCGTAGAGTAGATACTCGCACCCACGCATTCTTTGTTTCGTTATGAATCTTACTTTCAGCTTTCAGGCTGCCTGAAAGCAAGCGTAGGGTGGGCAACTCGTTGCCCACGCGGTTTAACCCCAATCCGCTAACGGCATTTTATCGTGCGTAACCACCGTTCCGCCCCAATTTTCAGGCAGCCTAGCCTGTATCCGTAGGTGGGTGCTTGCACCCACGCATTCTGTTCCGTTGTCCATCTTACTTCCAACTTTCAGGCTGCCTGAAAATGAAAGTAGCCACATTATTAACCAATAATTGCTTTGTGTAAAGTTAAGTCAAGCTATTGATTTTTAGAACTTGATAGTTTGTATTGGGTTCATTATTTCATTGTGCTTCTTTTTTCTTTGGTTTCGGCTTTCAGGCAGCCTAATCTTTCAGGCTACCTGAAAATATCTTTCATCATTAGCCAACGTAGCCTATGCAATTAACACAAAATGTTAAACTGTAGGGTATGCATTCATGCACACGCGGTTTGGGTTTCGCTGAACTTTTTTCAGGCTGCCTGAAACCGTAGATTTTCTGTCATTATTAATCAATAGTAATAATTTGTAAAATAAAATTTCATTTTTTAATCAAAGCATAAAAATGACTAAAAGATGAAATCTTTTTTATTTTAACAAACCATTACGACTGCAAACGAGTTTGCAGCAACAAGCTTTGGTAGATATTGGTCGCGAGATTATCGTAGGTTTGATTAGTGATTTTGATGATATTGAGCGCGTCTTCTTCGCTCATGTAATAGAGTTTGCTGGAATCTTGACCTGTAAACGCATCTAAAACAGCGATGCGGTCGCGAGCGGCATCAATAGCAGCTTGTGCTTCGTCGCTCAGATAGATTAACGCATTTTCTTGTAGTTTTTTGGCTTGTGATGGTGTCAGCGCGATGCCCTCGTTTGCAGTTTTGGTAAATGTGGTATCAAACGTAATCGCTTTTTTGCCCCATTCGCTGTCGGTTTCTGCCCATTCGTGTACCAAACTGTCTAACAAAGCCAGTTGTTCTTGCTTGGTTTGTGCTTGTGAATAGGCTTTTAATACATTGGCTAAATCGCCAGAAATAGCAGCAGCTTGGTTTAAATCGCGCAAACGACCAATGCCGCTCAAATTAGCGGCTTGAGATTGTTCGGCGGTCATATCAATTTTGTCGGTAAAACGGCTATACAATTTATCCGCAGCAAACCAAGCATCGCCCATTTGTGCAGTGCTGCCGTCGGTTTTGGTGTAGCTGCCTAATTGTCGGATGGCATTGCCATTGCCTAGATTTTGGTTCACATCTTTGTATGCCACATCCAGCGATTGAATATCCAAATCCATTAAAGTGCGCAATTCACTTGCTTGACTGATGCCATCGCTATTGGCATCTATCCAGATTTTGTCCTTTAATTATCAACAAGATTAAAAATATTTACTTACTCGCAACAACTGCATCAAAATCCCGTATCAACATAAATCCAGAACACCATGAAATACCCATAAATATCTCACATAGTACAGTTCCAAAAATAAAACTTTTTTATTGGAATCAAAATAATGATTTTCTAAATCTAAAAACTTAAAAATGGATGAGCTTAAAATTGAACTAACCGTAGTCATTGCTAAATTCCATACAAACAAGTATTTTATATTAACATTACAAAACGTTAATTCTATTAAAATAATATAAATTAAAAATGTTAGAATATTAATCATAGCTCCATAAATTTTTTCTTTACTTTATCATTCATAAAAATATTCCAAAAATAATTTAATAATACTGTTACTTATTATAGATAGTGTACTGTATCCGTAAGATGGAGCTCGTACCCACGCTTTCTGTGTTTTATTATCCATCTTACTCTCAACTTTCAGGCTGCCTGAAACGTAGAAAAGCCAACCTAGTTATAGGTTGGCTTTTTGATTTGGTGGCGATGGGGAGACTTGAACTCCCGACCTCACGATTATGAGTCGTGCGCTCTAACCAGCTGAGCTACATTGCCATTAAAGAGCGAGATTATAGGCGCACTACTTCGAAACTGTCAAGCGTTTTTTGTTTCAGGCTGCCTGAAATTATTGATAAATCAGGCAATCAATGCTCAATCTGTGATACATCGCGCACCGCGCCTTTGTCTGCAGAAGTCGCCATTAAACCATAGGCGCGTAAGGCTTGCGAAACGTAGCGGTCGCGGTTTAAAGGCTTCCACGCTTTTGCGCCACGCGCTTCCATTTCGGCGCGGCGTTTTGCCAATTCTTCTTCTGAAATCATTAGGTTAATACTGCGGTTTGGAATGTCAATTTCAATCATGTCGCCTTCGTTTACCAAACCAATCGCGCCGCCTTCTGCCGCTTCGGGCGAGGCGTGTCCGATGGATAAACCCGATGTGCCGCCCGAGAAACGTCCATCTGTTAAAAGTGCGCACGCTTTACCTAAACCTTTTGATTTTAAATAAGAAGTTGGGTACAGCATTTCTTGCATACCTGGTCCACCTTTCGGGCCTTCGTAGCGAATAATCACAATATCGCCCGCCACAATTTGGTTCGCCAAAATGCCCTCTACCGCCGCATCTTGGCTTTCAAACACGCGCGCGCGCCCTGTGAATTTCAAAATGCTGTCGTCCACACCAGCCGTTTTGACCACGCAACCGCGTTCGGCAATGTTGCCAAACAACACAGCTAACCCACCGTCTTGCGAATAAGCGTGTTCTACGCTGCGGATACAGCCTTTTTCGCGGTCAAGGTCTAATGTTTTCCACATGCGATTTTGTGAAAATGCTTGCGTGGTACGCACGCCACCCGGGGCGGCTTTAAAGCGTTCAATCGCCACGGTATTTTCGGGATTGGTTACGTCCCATTTTTCAATCGCTTCTTTCAGGCTGCCTGAATGAATGGTCGGTACGTCGGTGTGTAATTTCCCTGCTTTGTCCAGTTCTTTCAAAATGCCGAAAATGCCGCCAGCGCGGTGGACGTCTTCCATATAATAATCGTGGTTGTTTGGCGCGGTTTTGCAAATGCACGGCACAATGCGGCTCAAACGGTCAATGTCCGCCATTTTGAAATCCACGCCTGCCTCGTTTGCCACCGCGAGCAAATGCAAAATGGTGTTGGTTGAACCGCCCATGGCGATGTCCATCGTCATCGCGTTTTCAAACGCTTTTTTGGTGGCAATGCTGCGCGGCAACACGGTTTCATCGTTTTGCTCATAATAACGGCGCGTGATGTCCACAATCAGGCGTCCTGCTTCTAAAAACAAATCTTTGCGCCCTGCGTGGGTCGCCAAATACGAGCCGTTCCCTGGCAAAGACAAGCCCAAGGCTTCGGTTAAACAGTTCATCGAATTCGCCGTAAACATGCCTGAACACGAGCCGCAAGTTGGACACGCGTTTTGTTCCACTTCGCTGATTTGCGCGTCGGAAACATTGTCATCGGCTGCCTGAATCATCGCGTCAATCAAATCCAAACGGCTTTCGGGCGCGATGTTGATGCTACCAATCACTTTGCCCGCTTCCATCGGGCCGCCTGACACGAAAATCGTCGGAATATTCAAGCGCATAGACGCCATCAACATTCCGGGTGTGATTTTGTCGCAGTTGGAAATGCACACCAGCGCGTCGGCGCAATGCGCGTTTACCATGTATTCAATGGAATCGGCAATTAAATCGCGGCTGGGCAGCGAATACAACATACCCGAATGCCCCATCGCAATGCCGTCGTCCACCGCAATCGTGTTGAATTCTTTGGCGATTGCGCCTGCTTGTTCAATTTCACGCGCCACCAGTTGCCCCATATTGTGCAAATGAACGTGTCCTGGTACGAATTGGGTAAACGAGTTGGCGATAGCGATAATTGGTTTGCCGAAATCTTCGTCTTTCACGCCAGTGGCGCGCCACAATGAGCGCGCGCCAGCCATGTTGCGACCGTGCGTAGAGGTTTTGGAACGGTAATCGGGCATTTTTGTGTTTCCTTGTGAGTATTTTGTGAATAAAAATGTTTCAGGCTGCCTGAAAGAAAATGGTAGTGGCATTTTATACTAAATATTTAGCCTTAGGGCATGCGCCATGCTTTTCAGGCTGCCTGAAACTTTTGTACACCCAAATCGTAGGTCGGATACTTGTATCCAATATTTGGGCGGATTTTATTGCATGGGACTTGGGTTCAAAATTGTCGGATTCAAGAATCCGAGCTACGAACTACGAACTGAATGAAAATTGCGAATTATGTAGGGTGTGTGGCGCAGAGCCACGCACGCGTTTTACTAGTTTGAACAACGCGTGCGTACGGTGCGCACACCCTACTGGTTTTCAGGCTGTCTGAAACTATTTTATGCGCTGATAACGTCCGCCTGCCATAGCGGAGATTTTGCCGTCGAGTTCCAATTCGGTCAGCGTGGCATACACTTCGCTGGCGTGCCATGCTAGGCATTCGGCGAGTTGGTCGGGGTGAATCGGGTCGTAGCCCATTTGATTTAGCAGTTGGTCGGTGGGTGTGTTGTTTTCAGTTTGGCTGCCTGAAAGATTTGTTGAAACAGGATTTTCAGGCTGCCTGAAACTGGTTTTTTCTGGCGTAATGAAATCGTTTTGCTTAACAATATTATCTGATTGAACTTCTATTTCAGGCTGCCTATTGCCGATTTTTTCACGCGTTTTGGCTGGATTCTTCAGGCTGCCTAAAACTTTTATTGGCAATGTTTCGCTTTGTAATCCAAGGCATTCCGACAAAATATCGTCCAAATATTCCACCAATTTTGCGCCTTCTTTAATCAATTTATGGCAGCCTTTGCTGTGCGGATTGTCAATGGAACCTGGCACCGCCATCACTTCACGCCCCATTTCGGCGGCTTGGCGTGCGGTAATCAGTGAACCGCTTTCCAGCGCGGCTTCTACCACCAAAACGGCATGGCTTTGCGCGGCGATTATGCGGTTGCGACGGGGAAAGTTACCTGCGAGTGGGCGTGTGCCGAGTGGAAATTCGGACAGAATTAAGCCTTGTTCGGCGATTTGGTAGGCGAGTTTTTGGTTGCTTTGTGGATAAATGCGGTCTATGCCTGTGCCCCAAACGGCGATGGTGCTGCCTGAATGTGGCAACGCGCCTTGATGGGCGTGCGTATCTATGCCTGCTGCCATGCCTGAAATGACGGTAATATTGTGTTCGGACAGGGCGTTACCAAAGTCGTGCGCAATGCGCAAGGCTTGCGGCGTGGCGTGGCGGCTGCCGACGATGCCGACGGCTTTTTGTGCCAACAATTCAGTGCGTCCGCGCGCAAATAACACGGGCGGCGCGGTAATGCCTTCGCGCAACATGACGGGATAATCGTCATCGCAGGATAGCAATAAACGGCAGCCTGTTTGCTGCTCCCATTCCAAGGCGGCGTCGGTGGCGGCGCGCGCTTTGTCGGTGTTGTGCCATTCTTTTGCGGCTTGTTTGCCGTGTCGTCCGAGTTGGGCGATTAAGTTAGCGGGCGCATTGAGTGCGTTTTGGGCTGAACCGTAGTGCGCGATGAGTTCGGCGAAACTTTCCGCGCCGATGTAGGGGGTAAGCGCGAGTTGGATGTGGGCATAGCGTTCGGCGGCGGTCATGGGGGTTCCTTGCGCGGTTTCAGGCTGCCTGAAAATGGGTTGCGTGAATTGGATTTTGAGCCAATGTTTTTAGAATGTTTGTGTTTTGTTGGGTTTGCAACCCAACCTACTTGCTGACTCTCTCCCAGCAGTTTGGGGGGAACAGCCTTGTAAAGTAGCAACACAAGTAGGTTGGGTCTCGACCCAACATTTTTGAAATGTTCGCGATTTGTTTGGTTTACAACCCAACCTACTTACTGTTGAATCACCAACCACCCCCACCCTACCCCTCTCCCGCCAGCGGGGGGAGGGAACAGAATGGCGGAAGTTCTCAGCGATGTAAGATACCAGTATCCGCCCTACTCTTTTTCAGGCTGCCTGAAAGTTTCTTCGCTGGGTTTGGGTGGCTCGGGTTCTGTTTCGCGCTTTTCTTGTGCGACTTCTTCCAGCATTTTATCGTCAAACGATGTCGCGCTATTGATGGCGGCTTCGTTTACGCTTGGTTGCGTGGTGGTTTCGGGGTTTATCGCTGCTTGAGTTTCGCTTTTTTCGGGCGTGGCGGTTTCGACTTTTTTTGCCAATTCTTTGTTAATGCGGTCGCGGAAACGCACCGATGCTAAGTGATAAAACGGGCGTGGGCTGAATTGGCGCGAGACTTGCGCGGCGATGAGTGCGCCAATGAGTAGCCAAAACAAGAGGCTTTGGCTCCCAGTCATTTCCATCACTACAACGCTGGCGGTGAGCGGCGATTGGGTGGCAGCGGAGAGAAAGGAGGTCATGCAGATGAGCACGACGACGTTTGCGCTCACGGTTAAACCCGCGATGTCTGCCATGTGTTGCCCTATCATTGCGCCGATGGTTAGGCTGGGCGTAAAAATGCCACCAGGAATACCTGCCCAATAGGAAAATACGGTGGCGAGCCATTTGGCAAAGGCAACGCCCATCGGTGCTTCGTATTGTCCGCGCAAGGCGGCGGAGGCGGAATGGTAGCCTGTACCATAGGTTTCGCCGTGCATGAGTGTGCCGATGGCGGCAAGAAAAATGCCCATCACAGCGGCTAAAATCAACGGATGTTTGACGATGGCAGCGCGCCAGCGTTTGGGCGCAACCCATGCTGCGCCTTTGTACAACAGCCGCGCAAACAAGCCGCCTGCAACGCCACACAATAAGGCAGAACCGACCACCCATGCGAAGATGTTTTGCATTTCTACGCCGTAAAAACTGCGGAAATAGGGGTTGTTGCCTTCGATGGCGACTTGCACGAAACCTGCGGCGAGAATGCCGATGAAAATTTGTCGCTCCCAGCGTAACATCAAGCCGCGCCCGAGTTCTTCGATGGCGAACATCACGCCCGCCAAAGGTGCATTAAATGCGGCAGCCAATCCGCCCGCTGCACCTGCGGCGATTAAGTCGTTTTCTTGCAAACCTTTGAAAGCGAGATTGTGTTTTTTACACCAGCGTCCCCATGACGCCATCACAGCTGCGCCGACTTGCACCGACGGACCTTCGCGTCCAATTGATGCTCCTGCGAGCATGCCGAGAAAAGTGAGTGGAATTTTATAGAGTGTTTCCCGAAAACCGAGCGCGCGTTTTTTGGGTGCGCCGTAGGGGAGATTGAGTGAAGCAATGACTTGGGGAATGCCGCTGCCTGCGGTATAAGGCGCGAATTTTTGCGTGAGCCATACAATGATGGGCAAGCCGAGCGGCAAGGCAACCCATGCGAAATAGGGATATTGTTGCACGAGTTCGACATTTTTTTCCAATGCCCAGTCTGCCATTTTGGCAAAGGCTAAGGATACGAGCGCGACCAGCGTTGAGCCGAGCAACAGAAAGGTAAGTGCCACCCATTTGCGCGAAATGCGACGGGTTTGCATGGATTTGTGTAACCAAAGATAGCGCAAGCGGCGCAAACGGGCTGACGTGCGAAAGAACATGGCTTTGGAATGGGGAGAAAGTGGATGGGATTTTCAGGCTGCCTGAAATCTGTTTTTCATTTTTCAGCCAGCCTGAAAGGCTTTTGGGTGTTGCATGCCTGTTTTGTAAAGATAAACCATAAGTTGCTGGTTCAAATTATTTTCAGGCAGCCTTTTAGTACGGGACATTTTTTGTAGGGTGTGTGGCGCAAGGCACGCACGCGGTTTTTTTATTTGGAAAACGCGTGCGTGCGTACCGCACACACCCTACGCGCTAAACCAGTCATCTGTTTGTCGTATACTTTCAGGCTGCCTGAAAAGTTTTAAGCTTTTTTGCTGTCGGCTTTTTCAGGCTGCGTTTCTTTTTTGTTGTCTTTTTTCGGTACAGGCTCAGGCGGCAACTGCAACGGCAAAATCAGGCTGAGCGGGCGTTCTTTGATGATTTGGCAGAAGCTTTTGAAAATGCCCCACCAGCTATCAATTTGCGTTTCGCGTGAACGCAGGGCAACCCACAAGGTAATCGAAAAGCTGACCAATAAATTGACCGTGCCAATCAATAAAACAAAAAATAAGCTTTGGATAAACAACCAAAATCCTGCACCGCCGCTGCCTGTTAAATAGCCCACATTTGCTGATGAGAAGGCAACGTGGCGAATATCAAACGGCAAACCGAGCGCGTGTCCGACGAAACCTGTCATGGCGAGCAACATACCGAAACTGATGTTACCAATAATCGAGCCGTAGTTGTCGTGCATATAATCAGCGAACGCGTTGCGCCATTTTTCAGGCAGCATGAATTTCAAAAGTGGATGATGGCGCAAGCGTTGGCGCATATTGAGATAGTCGCAACGGTTGTCGAAAAAACCCGAAATAATGCCCGAACAAAATAACCACACGCCCGCGATGGCGGCATACCATAAAGTGGCTTTGGTGGGGTCGATGCTGTTGAGTTGATAAGCAATTTGTTCGGCGTTGAGCAAGGGTGCACCCGCAAACAAGCGATAAGCCAGCGCGATGAGGAGTGCAACCAAAACCGCTACGCCGACATTGCCCACAACTGCCGCGGTTTGCGAGCGCAATACGTCTACCAGCAAAAGGGCTAATTTTCTGTCCACCGCGCGCCCTGTGTCAGTTTTCTCCACTAAGGCGGCAAAACGCGAAGCGGTCATCGCGGGCTGTTTGGTCGCTACGGTAAAGTGCAACATGAAAATCAAAGCAAAACCGAGACCATAATTTAAGCCTTCCGCCAAACTGAGCCAAAATTGTTTATCGATGGTTTCGCCTAAATGGATTTTGAGCAAGGACATCAAAGCAATCAACACGCCGCCGCCAGCCGCCGAATACAACATGCCCATGTATTCTTTTTTATTGCGCGTGATGTAATGTTCGCCGTGGCTGCTGGTATTTTGCGTGATACTGCGCGAAAGCATACGGATACTGCGTGTCCACAACCAATAAAAACTGTGTTGTTCGGCGGTCGCTTGCGCCAAAGAGCCTGTTAAAGCAAGCATACGGCGTGGCGGAATTTCGCTGGGGGAAAAGACTTCCATCAATAATGTCAGTCGATTCAGTGTTTGCTCCAATCGCTCCAACAAATGCGCCACGCTTAGCGATGAACCTGCCCCCGCACCCGTCCCTTTTTTGCGCAAATAGGCAACTTGTTTGTAGCACTGTTCGAGCATAACCGATAAATGTGCATCATCAAACGGCTGCTTATTGGAACGCGCTGCCACCCAATGCGCTACTTCCCGTTTTAAAGCGACAAACGCAGAATCGCGGTCAAGTAGGCGTTTGTCTAAGCGAATTAAATCGGGTTCTAATTCTTCTGCCGCAATCCAAATCGACAACATTTCGACGGCATTCAAGCCTTCGCTTAACAAATATTCGCGCGCGGTTTCACGTTCATGTTCAGGCGTGTGGCGCACCAATAAATGCAATAAACGCAACCAAGATTTTTCTGGAATGGCATTGAGCCACAATATATCGTCCTCGTGCACAAATAATTGCGAAAAAACATCGCGTAAGTCGGCAGGGTCTTTGTAGGCAGGATTGATGCGTTCGTAAAAACGGTCTAGCAATTCACGCCCAAAACCATCGCGCGAGAATATGCCTGCGCTGATGAATAGAGGATACAGGCGTACGCTGCATAACCAGCGACACAGTGGTGCAGCCATTCGTTGAGTTAAAACTTCATCACGTTCCAGTGCTTCAAGTAATAATTCCATTCTTTCAGGAGCACGCTTCTCTTTACCTTCTCGCAGCCAATCCGTTAGCCCCTTAAGTAAAGTAAATGCGTCATTGCGCGCGCTTTGCAAAGCAATAAAAGAGACAAATGTATCTTGATTCAAAGGCTTCATTGCGTGCCGTACTCCTAAACTTGTATTGCAGCCGTTTAAAATAAATAGAACAAGAATAGCGACCGCCGTGTACTTGAAATTCAACAGGGCGCCAATGCGGTTCTAATTTTGATTTGAAAGCGGCTATATTTCAGCAATAGATGAAATTAAGAGTTCGGATTGTACAAGACTTCTGGCAGCCATGCATATTGTTCTATTAGAAAGTTTTATAAAATAAAGGCTGCCTGAAAGTTTCAGGCAGCCTTTATTTGACTTAATGATTAATCTGCAATTTTAATTTTGCCATTCATCATTGCATAGTGACCAGGGAATGAGCAGAAGAATTCGTATGCGCCATCTTTTGCCAATTTAGCAGTGTCAAAAGTTACGCTGGTTTCTTCCCCGCCACCAATCAATTTGGTGTGTGCTACAACACGCTCGTCACCTTCCTTAACGTAATCAGTCGCGATACCAGCAGTTGCACCATCAGCCAATACGCCGTCTTTGTCCGCAGTTTTGGTAATCACAATATTGTGACCCATTGCAGCTGCTGGCATTTTACCTGCGTGTTTCAAAGTGATAGTGTATTGAGCGCAGCCAGATTTGATGCCGATTTCTTTAATATCAAATTTCATCGCGTCGTCGCTGGTAATTACAGTAGTACATTCCGCAGAAGCGGCTGCAGCTGGTGCCACAGCAGAAGCAGCTTCACTAGCTGCGGGAGCAGAAGATTCAGCAGCTGCAGGTGCTACAGATGCCGCTACAGGAGCTGAAGCAGCGGGTTGCTGTGCTGGTGCAGTTTCTGCTGTTTTGCTTTCGCCACCACATGCTGCCAAAGTCAAAGCTGCTGCTGTAATCAAGCCTAAATAGATTTTCATGTTTGGTCCTTCCTGATGGTAAGTGAACATTATTAAAGATGTACAAAATATGTACTTTTAAAGAAAGGGATTATCCGCGCTTTTAAGTAAAATTTATTTGATACAAATCAATAATTTTGTAAGATTCAGTTAAGCTTGATGATGTTTAACCAAATTATCCAATGCTTCAGACAATGATTGATGATGGGAAACTTTTCGAGCGGTTTGTGCAAATTGAGTTAAGGCTTGTTGCGGTATATGAAACTCTTTCCGCTTCTGAAGCGTCTCTTGTTTAGGATGTTGGGTGATACGAATATTATGAATATTCAAAGATCCTTGAGAATTCAATTGCTGCAATAAAGCAGTCTTAAGCAAATTCAACCGAGCTGCAGCCATAGCGTGATAAGCATAAACAATCAACACACCTTGTTCTACGCACACAACTTTAAAATGTGCATGCAGATTAACAGGTACATTTTGTTTAACCAATTTATCCAAAGCCAACCATTGCTGTGATTGACGCAACAAACTTGTTAAAGATTTGTCATTGAACTGATTTAATTGCATAAAACTAACCTGCTGCACGACTGAAGCTGGCTTTCAGGCAGCCTGAAAACCATTTGAGACCTACTAAATGAAAATACAAAGACAAATCAATGGAACAATAAAAAGCCGAACATAAGCTCGGCTTTTTAAGTATTACTCAGCTGTTGATTTTTCAACCAATTCAACCAATGCTAAAGGCGCATTATCACCTTTGCGGAAGCCGTATTTCAAGATACGAACATAACCACCATTGCGATTAGCAAAACGTAAACCTAAATCATCAAACAATTTAACCACTACATCACGGTCACGAGTGCGGTTAAATGCCAAACGGCGGTTTGCTAATGAAGGTTTTTTACCCAAAGTAATCAAAGGCTCTACGACACGGCGCAGTTCTTTGGCTTTTGGTACGGTAGTTACGATGGTTTCATGGGCCAACAGAGAGTTTGCCATGTTACGCAACATGGCAGCGCGGTGGCTGCTGGTGCGATTTAATTTGCGGTTACCATTACGATGGCGCATTTCAATATCCTTTAATCATCAAATTTTTAGGGCTTTTCTAAGCCTGCTGGCGGCCACGATTCAAGCTTTGAACCTAAAGTTAAACCTTTAGACGCCAAGACTTCTTTGATTTCATTCAAAGATTTGCGGCCCAAGTTTGGTGTTTTCAGCAATTCAGTTTCAGTGCGTTGAATCAAGTCACCGATATAATAAATATCTTCTGCTTTGAGGCAGTTTGCTGAACGTACAGTCAGTTCCAAATCATCAACTGGTCGTAAGAGAACTGGATCAATTGGAGGTGCTTTTTCTTCTTCAACTTCGGCAGGCGTGCCTTCCAAGTCGGCGAAAATAGACATCTGGTCAATCAGAATACGCGCCGCTGTGCGAACGGCTTCTTCAGGGTCAATTGCTCCATTTGTTTCAATATCTAAAACCAAACCATCTAAATCGGTACGCTGCTCAACACGCGCAGGCTCTACATCAAAGCTAACACGGCTAATTGGCGAAAAGCTTGCATCCAATTGGATAGCACCGATTTTATTTTGGTCTTTGATTTGACGACGACCAGAAACAGATTGGTAACCACGCCCCTTCTCAACTTTAACTTCCATTTCAATCGAACCGTTATCTGCCAAATGACAAATAATTTGTTCTGGATTGATGATTTCCACATCGTGTGGCAAATCAAAATCTGCAGCAGTTACTGCACCAGAACCTGATTTTTTGAGTGAAATAGTTGCTTCAGTACGATTACCTTGCAATTTAAACACAATGCCTTTGATGTTCAATAAAATATCAACTACATCTTCTTGCACGCCATCCAAAGTAGAATATTCGTGCAAGACGTTCGCAATGGTAACTTCAGTCGGAGCGTAGCCGTTCATGGATGACAGTAAGATACGACGCAAAGCATTACCTAGGGTATGACCGAAACCGCGCTCAAATGGTTGCATTGACACTTTTGCACGAGTTGCAGACAAAGTATCCACATCAATTTGACGAGGTTTTAAAAATTCGGAAGTGCTGTTTTGCATTTAACTGTCCTTCACTGTGCTAGCATTATTTAGAGTAGAACTCTACCACCAGCTGTTCATTAATATCGCTGTACAATTCTGTGCGGTCCGGAACGTTTGTGAAAACGCCTTCCAATTTAGTTGCATCAACTTTTACCCAGCTTGGCAAACCAATTTGAGTCGCCAAACCCAAAGCTTCTTGAATGCGAACTTGTTTTTTGGCTTTTTCACGAATTGCAACAACATCACCCACTTTTACTTGGTAAGAAGGGATATTGACTACTTGACCATTTACAGTAATTGCTTTGTGAGAAACCAATTGACGAGCTTCTGCACGAGTAGAACCAAAGCCCATACGATAAACAACGTTATCCAAGCGAGATTCTAATAATTGCAACAACAATTCGCCTGTTGAACCTTTGCGGCGCGCAGCCTCTGCAAAGTAACGACGGAATTGACGTTCTAATACGCCGTAAATACGACGAATTTTTTGTTTTTCACGCAATTGCAAACCGTAGTCTGACAAACGTGGTTTTTTTGCACCATGCTGACCTGGAGCAGAATCCATTTTGCATTTAGATTCTAAAGAACGACGCGCGCTCTTCAAAAACAAGTCAGTACCTTCACGGCGTGCTAATTTACATTTTGGACCAATATAACGTGCCATTTCTTAATCACTCCTTAGATACGACGTTTTTTAGGCGGACGGCAACCATTGTGTGGCAATGGAGTTACGTCGGTGATACTGGTGATTTTGAAACCCAAATTATTGAGCGCACGTACCGAAGATTCGCGACCAGGACCTGGACCTTTAATGCGAACTTCTAAGTTTTTCACGCCATATTCTTGGGCAACTTTACCAGCGGCTTCTGCTGCTACTTGGGCAGCGAAAGGTGTACTTTTACGAGAACCTTTAAAACCAGCGCCGCCAGAGGTAGCCCAAGACAATGCATTGCCTTGACGGTCGGTGATTGTAATGATGGTATTGTTGAAAGATGCATGAACATGCACAATACCTTCACTCACGGTTTTGCGTACTTTTTTACGTACACGTGAGGCTGTGTTTGCTTTAGCCATCAATTAATTCCTTAAAAATTATTTTTTACCAGCAATCGCTTTGCGTGGACCTTTGCGAGTACGCGCATTAGTGCGTGTACGTTGACCGCGGCAAGGCAAGCCACGACGATGACGGAAACCGCGGTAGCAGCCCATATCAATCAAGCGTTTGATGTTCATGGTTACTTCACGACGCAAATCGCCTTCTACTTCATATTTAGCAACTTGTTCACGCAAAGCTTCTAATTGTGTCTCGTCCAAATCTTTAACTTTGGTGCTGCCTGAAATATTTGCAGCCTCACAGATTTTTTTTGCACGAGTTGCACCAATACCATAAATAGCTTGTAAGCCAATTACGATATGAGCGTTGTTAGGGATATTTACCCCAGCAATACGAGCCATATTTTTTCCTTAGGCAAAAAGAACGCCACTATACCACAAAATCAAGGTTTGTGAAATTAACCTTGACGTTGTTTGTGACGCGGATCAGTACAAATAACGCGAACTACGCGGTTACGACGAATAACTTTGCAGTTGCGACAAATGGGTTTTACTGAAGGTTGTACACGCATGATTGCTTCCTTTGTTAATTTTAACGAGCTCTGAATACAATTCTTGCTCGTGACAGGTCATATGGAGTAAGTTCTACAGTCACTTTATCACCTGGAGAAATGCGGATATAGTGCATCCGCATTTTACCAGAGATATGACCTAAAACTTCATGACCATTTTCCAGCTTTACTCGAAAAGTTGCATTAGGGAGCGTTTCTAATATCTCACCTTGCATCTGGATAATATCTTCTTTAGCCATAATTATTTATGAGAAATGGATTTGGGACTATTACGTTTAACGAGCAAATCTTCGTATTGCTGCGTCATTCTGTATGAGTTGAGTTGATTATTAAAATCCATAGTCACTACGACCAAAATCAAAAGTGATGTACCACCTAAATAAAATGGAATACCAACGAATGAAGTCAGAAACTCAGGAATTAAACATACAATCGTAATGTACAATGCACCAAATAAAGTTAAACGCAAAACAACGTTTTCTAAGTATCGTGCTGTTTGCTCACCTGGACGAATGCTTGGAATGAAAGCACCGCCTTTTTTCAAGTTTTCTGCCATTTCTTTAGGGCTAAAAGCCAGTGCCGTATAGAAATAACAGAAGAAAATAATGGTTGCTGCAAACAACGCAATAAAAGCAGGTTGACCGTGCTGTAACTGTGCAATGATTTTACTCATCCAGCCATCTGGATTTTGATTACCAAACCAACCCATGAATACGGTTGGGAACATGATAATACTTGAAGCAAAGATTGGTGGAATCACACCTGCCATATTTAGTTTAAATGGCATAAATGTTGATTGTTGCCCCATCTGCCCAAGTTGTCTTTTGGCGTAATGAATAGGAATTTTACGCTGGGCACTTTCAAAATAAACCACAGCATAAGTCAATAAAATTGCACCCAATACTACAGCGATGGTTGTTAAAGCACCAATGGAGTCACGCAAAGTCCATAATTGAACAATACCTGATGGAATGCCTGCAACAATACCTGCAGTAATCAATAATGAAATACCATTTCCCAAACCACGCTCAGTAATTTGCTCACCTAACCACATTAAAAACATGGTTCCGCCGACCAAACAAGTGATGGTAGAAATATAGAATTCCATCGCTGGAATCACAACAATGTTTTGCTGCAACACAAATGCTGCCACACCAAAACTTTGCATGGTTGCCAAAATAACCGTACCAATTCGCGTGTACTTAGTTACAACTTTACGACCAGGTTCTCCCTCTTTTTTTAATGCTTTCAGAGACGGAATGATTTCCGAAGCCAATTGCATCACGATGGAGGCAGAAATATACGGCATGATGCCAATTGCGAAGACGCTAAAACGCTCAAGAGAGCCACCTGAAAACATGTTTAACATGCCCAAGATTCCGCTCCCCTGTGTTTGATAAAGCTTGGCCAATGCAGCGGCATCAACGCCAGGAACAGGTACATGTGCACCAACCCTAAATACGACCAACGCGCCTAATAAAAATAGCAGGCGTCGGCGTAAATCTGGATTATTCAATAATGCCTTTGTTCCTGAAGAAGAAAATTGATTAGCCACTACATATCGCCTTATTCTTCTACTTTGCCACCAGCAGCTTCAATCGCAGCTTTTGCACCTTTGGTCGCTTTAATTCCTTTCAATGTAACTGCCTTTTTCAGGCTGCCTGAAGCAATTACTTTTACCACTTGTGCATTCGCTGGAATCAAACCCGCTTGTTTCAAAGTCAATACATCGATTTCATTCACCGCAACCAGTTCCAACTCGCTCAAACGAACTTCTGTATTGAATGCAGCAGTCATCGAGTTAAAACCACGTTTAGGCAAACGACGTTGCAAAGGCATTTGACCGCCTTCAAAACCTACTTTATGGTAACCACCTGCACGGCTTTTTTGACCTTTGTGACCACGACCGCCAGTTTTACCGATACCGCTACCGATACCACGACCTACACGGCGAGCCGCGTGTGTCGCGCCTTCAGCAGGCTGAATAGTGTTCAAAAACATATTACAACTCCACTTTCAACAAGTAGCTGATTTTGTTAATCATGCCACGGTTTGCAGGGGTATCCAGCACTTCAACGGTATGTTCGCGACGACGTAGACCCAAACCACGAGCACAAGCGCGATGCGATTCAATCGTACCAATCAGGCTTTTTACCAGCGTTACTTTAATCTTTTTTTGCTCAGTCATTGCTCGCTCCCAGAATTTCTTCTACGGTCAAACCACGTTTCGCAGCGATGTCCGCAGGAGTGTACAATTTTGACAAGCCGTCCAAAGTTGCACGAACGATGTTGTAAGGGTTGGTAGAACCGTGTA
Source organism: Neisseriaceae bacterium B1 (assembly GCA_051414845.1). GTDB lineage: Bacteria > Pseudomonadota > Gammaproteobacteria > Burkholderiales > Neisseriaceae > Simonsiella. Next base: position 2,235,002 of record CP183313.1, on the reverse strand, counting down.
CTTTTGCAGAGATGTTGTGTACACCCATTGCATCAAATACCAAACGCATAGGACCACCCGCTTTCACACCGCTACCTTCTTTTGCAGGCTGCATAAATACGCGAGTTGCACCGTGTTTACCAATTACTTCATGATGAATCGTACCATTTTTCAAAGGTACTTTAATCATATTGCGACGTGCTTGGTCCATTGCTTTTTGTACGGCAACAGGTACTTCACGAGATTTGCCTTTGCCCATGCCAATACGACCATCGCCATCACCTACTACGGTCAAAGCCGAGAACGCCATAATGCGACCGCCTTTAACTACTTTGGTTACGCGGTTTACGGCAACCATTTTTTCAATTAAGCCGTCGCCGCGTTCTTCTGTTTCATGTTTTGCCATTTTGGTCTCCAAAATCTTTCTTAGAAGCTCAAACCGTTTTCACGAGCAGCTTCAGCCAAAGCTTTCACGCGACCGTGATATTGAAAACCTGAACGGTCAAAAGCCACTTTTTCAATGCCAGCAGCTTTGGCTTTTTCCGCGATGCGTTTACCAACTACAGTTGCCGCTTCGGTATTGCCACCTGATTTCAGGCTGCCACGTACTTCCGCTTCAACAGTAGAGGCAGCAGCCAATACTTTGTCGCCTTCGGCACTGATAATTTGAGCATAGATATGGCTGTTGGTACGGAACACGCACAAACGCACCATTTTCAAATCTGCGATACGCGCACGAGTTTTGCGAGCGCGACGCAATCTTGCGATTTTTTTATTCATGGTTACAGCCTCAATTATTTCTTCTTAGCTTCTTTCATGACTACCTGTTCGCCAACATAGCGAACACCTTTGCCTTTATAAGGCTCTGGTGGGCGGTAACCACGAATTTCAGCAGCAGCTTGACCAACGGCTTGTTTGTCCGCACCAGTCAGCACGATTTCGGTTTGAGAAGGTGTTGCAACGCTTACGCCTTCTGGCATTTCATACACCACTGGGTGAGAGAAACCCAAAGACAAGTTCAAAGTTTTACCTTGAGCTTGTGCGCGGTAACCTACGCCAATTAGTTGCAATTTTTTCTCAAAACCTTCAGATACGCCTTTAACCATATTTGCAACCAAAGCGCGCACTGTACCAGACATCGCAGCAGCATGTTTGCTGTTATCGGCAGCAGCAAATGTTAATTGACCGTCAGCCAATTCCACTTTTACCGCACCAGTCAAAGGCAGAGACAACGCACCGTTTTTACCTTTTACGGCCAATGCGTCTGTTCCGATATTTACTTCTACGCCAGCAGGAACAGTTACTGGATTTTTCGCTACGCGAGACATCTTATAAACGCTCCCTATTAGGCTACAATACACAGCAACTCGCCGCCGATACCAGCAGCACGCGCTTTGCGGTCAGTCATCACACCTTTTGAAGTGCTTACGATGGCAACGCCCAAGCCGTTCATCACAGCAGGGATTTCGTCAGAGCCTTTGTAAACACGCAAACCTGGGCGTGATACACGTTTAATCTGCTCAATCACAGGGCGATCTGAATAGTATTTCAAAGTGATAGACAATACAGGTTTCGCATCAGCAGATACAGAAAAATCTTCGATATAACCCTCTTCTTTCAAAACTTTGGCAATGGCGCATTTCAGTTTTGATGAAGGCATAGCAACAGCAACTTTGTTAGAACGTTGTGCGTTACGGATACGGGTCAACATATCGGAAATAGGATCATGCATACTCATTTTTTATACTCCTATTACCAAGAGGCTTTAATAACACCCGGAATTGCGCCACGCATAGCGATTTCACGGATTTTGATACGACCCAAACCGAACTTGCGGAACACACCACGTGGACGACCAGTAATGGCACAACGACGACGTTGGCGAACAGGCGCAGCATTGCGGGGAATCGATTGTAATTTCAGACGAGCTTCGAAACGCTCTTCATCTGTCGCGTTCGCATCATTGATGACTGCAAAAATAGCAGCGCGTTTTGCCGCATATTTTTTAGCCAAAGCAACACGTTTTGCTTCACGATTAATAAGTGCTTTCTTAGCCATGATTAACCTTTAAACGGGAATTTGAACAATGACAACAAAGCTTTTGCTTCTTCGTCAGTTTTCGCAGTAGTGGTAATGGTGATGTTCAAACCGCGCAACGCATCAATTTTATCGTATTCGATTTCAGGGAAAATGATTTGTTCGCGAACACCCATGTTGTAGTTACCGCTGCCGTCAAATGATTTGCCACTTACGCCACGAAAGTCGCGTACACGAGGCAAAGCAATGGTTACCAAACGATCCAAGAATTCAAACATTCTTTCACGACGCAAAGTAACTTTGCAGCCTACTGGGTAGTTATCACGGATTTTGAAGCCTGCAATTGATTTGCGAGCCACAGTTACCACAGGTTTTTGACCCGCAATTTTTTGCAAATCAGATACAGCGTGTTCCATTACTTTTTTATCAGCAACCGCTTCGCCCACACCCATGTTCAAGGTGATTTTTTCGATGCGAGGTACTTCCATAATGGATTTGTAGCCAAACTGTTTCATCAGTTCTGGCACAACAGTGTTAGTGTAATATTCTTGTAAACGTGCCATGATTAAGCTCCACGATTAGCGGGGACTTCCGCACCGCTTGATTTGAATACGCGAACACGTTTTACTTTGCCTTCGCCTTCAACCAATTTGATACCGACACGGTCTGCTTTTTTCGTTTCAGGATTGAAGATGGCTACGTTAGAAATTGCCAATGGCATTTCTTTTACGATGATACCACCTTCAACACCGCGCATAGGATTAGGTTTTTGGTGACGTTTAACTACGTTTACGCCTTCAACAATTACTTTGTCGCCCAATACGCGAACCACTTGACCTTGTTTGCCCTTATCCTTACCAGTAATGACAATGACTTGGTCGCCTTTAATAATTTTGTTCATTGTAGACCTTTCTATACCTTATAGCACTTCGGGTGCCAATGAAACAATTTTCATAAAACGTTCAGTACGCAATTCACGCGTTACTGGACCGAAAATACGTGTACCCATCGGTTCAAGCTTGTTGTTCAACAATACTGCTGCATTGTTGTCAAACTTAATCAACGCGCCATCAGGACGACGAATGCCTTTTGCGGTGCGAACCACAACCGCATTGTAAACATCACCCTTTTTCACGCGCCCACGAGGAGCAGCATCTTTTACTGCCACTTTAATGATGTCGCCAACATTAGCGTAGCGACGCTTGGAACCACCTAATACTTTGATACACATCACGCGACGTGCACCAGAGTTATCAGCCACATCCAAGATGGTCTGCATTTGAATCATGTTATTAACCTTAAAAAAATCCAACTTAATTTACCACTTTCAGGCAGCCTTACATAATATTTGCTTATGCAGACAGCCTGATACCTTACGGTTCTAGTAAATCAGTCTTGGCCCCAAAGGGAAGACGCTCTACGAAAGAGCAGAAAGAACTAGGCATTTTAGTTTATTTTTATAGATTTAGCAAGCATTGTTTTTAAAAAACTTTTCAGACTGCCTGAAATTTGTAGAAATGCTGCAATACTTTCTCATTTCGCAGTGCTACAATCAGCCCATTCTCGACAATCCGCATTTGTTCGTTGTAGCTCCCTTTCTCATTTCGCAATGCTACAATCGGGATTTGGCGAATCCGATGGCATCACAGGTTGTAGCTCCCTTTCTCATTTCGCAATGCTACAATTTTAAAGGCTGATGTTTGATCGCATTCAGGGTTGTAGCTCCCTTTCTCATTTCGCAATGCTACAATAAATTCACCGCGCAAATGTCGTTTGATTGGGTTGTAGCTCCCTTTCTCATTTCGCAATGCTACAATACTCCCACCCGAAACCCTGATAAATTAAAGGTTTCGGGTATTTTTTCGCCTAAAAAAATTAGGCTAAAACAGCAAAAGTTGGTCGGCATTTACCTTTTTTTCCACCAGTTTTTTCTCACCAACCAGCACCGACATGCCTACAAATTGCTTTTCGGTTACCTCTAAACAGCGTACCGAACCCTCTTTTGGCAGGTGTTCGCACAAGCGTTTGTTGTGTTTTTGCAACATATCGCGTCCTCGCACAATTCGCGTGTAAACCGATAATTGCAACATTTGATAGCCGTCTTTGAGCAAAAAACGGCGAAATTCGTTGGCAGCTTTGCGTTTGGCTTTGCTGGTTACGGGCAGGTCAAAAAATACAATCATGCGCATAAATTGGTTCTCACTCATAGCAATGTTCTTTCAAAACAACCATTTCAGGCAGCCTTAACAAATGGGACTTTTTGGCAATTAAGGCTGCCTGAAAGCTGGCGACGGTTCTGTCTATCGCGCCTAATGTAGTAAAAATCTGTCCTTGCCAGCGCATTTGGTAATGCAATAATTTGACGAGTTGCTGCTTGCTGTGTGGCGTTAATTCATCTTTCAGGCAGCCTGAAAGCGCGAGTTCATGCACCATTAAATCTGCTAATGGGCGAAATGGCTCGATAAAATCATCGGCTAAATTAAAGGGATTTTGTTGGTTGTGATGATGCAAACCCAGTGCAGGCAGCCAACCGTATTGCACCAATGCACGCGCAATGGCAGAGCGCAACACGCTGTATCCATAATTCAAATGGGCGTTAATGGCATTTTCTTGCGCACGCGTAAATTCGCGACCAAAGGCTGCCTGAAAATACAAAGCGGCGGCTTGCGATTCTTTATTTTCGCTGTCACCCGATTTCACTTGCTCTGCCAAAACGTGCAATTTTCTCGCGGCAATATCGGCACCGATTTCATTTAACACAAAGGCTTGATTCAGAATTTTTTGTTGCACAATTTTTTGCCAAAGCTGCTTTTTCTGCGGCAAGGTGGCATTGAGTTGTAAATGAAGCGTTTTTAAAGGGCGATGATATTGTGCCAATGGCAGCCATTGTCCGCATGGCAAAAATTGTTCGTCGCATGTGATTAAAGCGATACCACGCTGCGCTAAAGCAGAAAGCAAGGGCGTGGTAATCACGGTTTCTTTGTGTTCAATCACAATGATTGCCAAATCTTCTAGTGGCACAGGTATGGCATCGCCATTTTGTTGTATCAATAATTGTTTGTTGTGCAACGATAATTTTCCGCCATTGCTGATTAGCAAAGTTCGCCAAGTCATGATTTTTCCTTAAAAAATTTCCCCATTTCTGTGTTGAATCCACACAGAAATGGGGAAAAATTTAACGCACGCCCAAGCGTTTTTCTGGGTGAGATTCGTGAATCTCTTTGCCCAATTCGTCCACTTGGAATTTTTTGAATGATACAGCGGTTTTTACGCCCACACTTTGATGAATACCGTCTTTAACTTTCTGCTTATCACGGTCATGTTCGCGAATATCAATAACACCTGTTGCGCGATTCAAACCAGCAAAATAGCCGAAAATTCGCCCTTTTTTCGTCATCACTTCCACTAAATCATTTTTATGCAATGAAAATTGAAAAGCGAATGTATCGTTCATTTCGTCCCACTCACTTTCATTTTTGAACGCCACTACCGCCCGATTCGGCAAAATTCCTTCTGCTACCTGCCAAGCATAAATCGGCACGAGATAAAATTTTCCATTTTTTGCAAACACATCCACGCGCACCATATCGCCATTGTCTGCCACGCCTTGATTGTCGCGCGCCAACACGCCTGATTTTTGCAACATTTCCACGCGCACGGCTTTCACTTGCTGTCCGCCTTGTTTGAAGAATGGCTCGGCAAAGGCTTTGGAGGGGTCATCTTTAAATTGCTCTAAACGTGCTTTTAAAGCTGCCTGAAAAGCAGGTTCACGCTCGCGATTGACCAAGTTTTCCACGTCTTTCAATTTCAATTTACTCAACGGCACGCGCAACACGCCCACTTTTTCAGCCGCAAAGCGTTTCGCCGATTTAATTGTGTCTAAATGCCCCTGCCCCGACATTTTGCGTGTAGGCATACGCGACACAAACAAGGGCGACACCCATTCATGCAAACGGCTTTCCAAACTTTTTTCAGGCAGTCTGAAACATGGATTATCGTCAAACACACGAATCATCACGTCTTCGCGAAAATGTTCCCACGGCGCAGGAAAGTGCAGCTTTTGCACTTCGCCCGTGCTTTTATCAATGCGCTCACCTGTGAACACATCACCTTCTTGATAGCGCACAAAGCGCGTGATTTGTTGCTGCATCGCCACTGTGCTACATGCCACCACAATCGCATCAATAGCATGATGGCGGTCATTTTCTTCACGCTTTTTGCTCAGCCCCCACCGATGGCGCAGCAAGGCAGTGATTTGTCCATTGCTGGCAAAAACACGCTTTTTACCTTTGCCGCGCAAATGCAGATTGTCTTGCACAAATTGGCTGAAATAGCGCGCCACATAACGCGTGTCGTTTAAATTGCGCTCAATAAAGCCTTGTTCATCTAATTTTTGTGTTAATACGCGCTGCTTTTTGGCATAGGGAAATTGGCTGGTTTGCACCAATGCCACAAATTGCTGCCAGCGTTGGCTATCGTTTGCGCCATCCAAATATTCATATGGCGTTTGGTTACCTTTGTTTTGATTTTCGCGCCCGAGCACCAAAATTTTGTTGTTGAAACTATCGTCCCAAGTGCGCGAAAACGGTAAAGCATGGTCGATTTCTGCATAACCTTTTTCAGGCAGCCTGAAAATATCCAACGGCGCACCTGAATATAAACATTTGCCATTTTGTTGTTGATACAAACGCCATTTCAAAATATCGGCTGCTTTCGGTTCGCCGACAAAATTGGGGAATTTATCCTTAAAATCCGCCACAGCCTGTTCGCGCTGCTTGCGATTTTCCGCTTGTTGTTTCTCAATTTTTTTGCGCTCGTCAAACGATTTGCCCACTTCGCGCCCTGTTTCAATATGCACTCGCGCAGGTAAACCATAGCGGCGAATAATGGCATTGACCACTTTGCGCGTTTGCGTGAGCGTGCGTAAAACAACGGGATTGCGGATATCATCGGCGGGAATCGGCGGCAGGAAATCATTTTGTTGTGCTGCTTTTTGCCCATAATGGTCGCCATAAATCTGTTTGCACGCTTCATCGTAACGCCAACCCTGTTCCATCAAAGGCAACAATTGGCGTAAAGCTTTTAAAGATAAGCTATTGAAATTAATAAAGTTAGTATTATTTAATAAAACACTCAATACATTTTCAGGCAGCTTATTTTTCAGGCAGCTTGAAATATCGTCATCGGTTTTATAAATGGAAAATGCCGTGCCGATTTCATCCAATAATTCAGGTTTACATGCTAGACTTTGCCATTCTGTTTTCAAACCATTGTTTTCCAGAGCTTTGCGAATAGCATGCCACGCTTTCATTTCCATCAGCGTGCTGCTTTCGGCGTTGTCTTTGCCATAACGTAAACCTTTAAAACGCATGTTTTCAGGTAGCTCTAATGCTTTGCGTACTTGTTGATAGGTTAATTTTGCCTGTTTATATGGCAAATCAATAAGCTGTTTTCGTTGCGTTTCATTCAAACCATATTCCGTGCCATTATCCAATATGCGCAAATTATTTAAACGCGTGAGCCACACAAATCGCTCGGCGGTATAAGTATTTTTTGCGGCTCTGTATTCATTTGTTTCTAAGGTGCATTTGCCCAACATGTTCAACAAGGCATCGCCCGATAATGCGGCACGTTGTTTCATCAATAAATCGCGCACAGCGGTTTTCAGGCTGCCTGAAACGTGTGGATTACCCAAACGCGTTTGCGCGTCAAATAATTGATTCAATTCATCTTGCAAATCCAAACGATTAAACGTATGCGAATACGCGCCGCGCTGATTACGAATATGCCCATCTGCACGCGCAAACTGTTTCACCGCCAATTCTGCAGGTGTGCGAAACGATTGATTTTGCTGCAATAACTGATGATTTTGATTCACACCTGCCAATAATGCGCCCAATTCTTTATCCGCCGTATTTGCCTCACTTTTGCGTTGCGATAGATAGCCACGATGTTTGACCAAATGCTGCAACACTGCCGCCCATTCTTTAGGTGCTAATTTTCTCTCCAAGCCCTGCACGCGCAATTGCCACACTTCATTAGGCAAATCTCGAATCAAACCTTGTTCATCAAAATCATGCGCAGATAAGACATTTTCTGTGCGCAATAACCGCCTTAAAGCCGATAAACGCTGCGCTCGGCGACGAATTAAACGTCGTTGCGCCCGCGCCAAACGCCGCGTTGCCGCCAATGATGAACCATCTTTCGGATTTTCCGCCGCCTCAAATGTGCGCACGCCCACATCAATTAACCGAATCGGGTGTTCCTGTTCATTGATTTCCACCACCGCCCAGCCGCACGATGCAATCCCCAAATCTAAACCCAAAATATAATTTAATGACATTGGTTGCATAATGAAATCCTTTTAAAATCAATAAAATTCATTTATAGCATACATTTTCTATAAAAAACAACAGAAGGACTAGACGATACAACAATTTTTTTATACAATACGATGCATTGTTGCATTGCGAAATGAGAAACGTTGCTACAATAAGGTAAAAAATTACCGAAACGCTCTGTCCCCTTAAATACTTTTGTGTTTAAGGGGACATCGTTTTGGTATGTTCAAAGAGCCGTGTACAAGTAGTAATGAGGGCGTTAGCAACGCCGTCATCCTTTTTCAATTCTGCGACTATTAGGTTGGGTTCTTGAATCCGACCTATATTTTTGGATATCTAACGCATATTGTTTTGATTTAAAGATTCACAAAGCAGTATCCGACGCACAAATCTTTAGGCAGCCTGAAAACAAGTTTTTTGCATTGACCAAACATGAAGAAGGCTTTACCTTACCGCCTCAACCTGTTAAAAAACACTTTTCCTTAGGCTTATTGGTATCACTATGACTTTTCTTACAACATGGTTTGCACCATGGCAACTTTGGGCAGCTTGGCTGCCGTTTGCTACGATATTTGTGTTTTGTTTGCAGCGTTTTTTGCGACAAACTTCGCCACCCGCTAGCGCGTGGGCAATGAGTACAACTATGCTGGCTTTGCTTTGGCTAATGAATGTGCAAATTGACGGCGGACATTTGAATGGCATGAGTTACCACTTGCTTGCCTTGAATTTGATTGCGCTAATTTTGGGTGCACCTGCTGCATTTTTACTGGGGAGTATTTGGTTACTGGCTTTTGGTTTATTACAGCAAAGAATTGACTTTTTACCTGTGTTTGCTCTTAATGCTTTATGGATTGTGTTACCGCCGATTGCTTTAAATGCGGCTTTGCGTCGCTTGGCGTTGCGCCGTTTGCCGCATCATGTTTTTGTGTATATTTTCATCAATGGTTTTATTACGGGCGCGCTGGGTATGATGCTGACGGGCTTGTTGGTTGCCAGTTTATTGAATATTACCCACGTTTTTACTAGCGAAGTGGCTTGGGGTTCGGCTTTTCCTGTGTTTTTCTTATTGAGTTGGGGCGAGGCGTTTTTGAGTGGCATTGGCGCGGCAGTGTGCGTGGCGTTTAAGCCTGATGTTTTAACGACATTTACCGATGAGATTTATCTCACGCGCAATAATCAAATTTGGAAATAACACAGGCAGCCTGAAACCTTTGTAATCTTATTTTTTCAATAGGGGCGGATTTCATATCCGCCCCATTTTTAAAGAGTTGAATTTTTGAATAAAATTTAAAAAATAAAAAGGGCGGATATGAAATCCACCCCCTACGAACAGGGTTTTACAAAAGTTTCCGCGTAAATCTACTTTCAGGCTGCCTGAACCGCGTAGGTCTGATTCAAGAATCCAACCTACGATTGAATAAAGTTTTCGAATTACATGCCAACTTTAAACTGTTGTCTTGCCACCATAATCGCATAAATCATTGATTAAACAGGTTTGGCATTGCGGTTTTTGTGCTTTGCAGGTGTAGCGTCCGTGCAAAATGAGCCAATGATGAGCGTCCATTAAAAACTCTTTGGGCACATTTTTCATCAATTTATCTTCTACTTCGCGCACGTTTTTACCGCGCGCCAAACCTGTGCGGTTGCTCACGCGAAAAATATGCGTATCTACTGCCATTGCAGGCTGCCTGAAAGCCGTGTTTAAAACGACATTGGCGGTTTTACGTCCAACACCAGGTAGCGTTTCCAGTTCTTCACGTGTTTGCGGTACTTCGCCGTTGTGTTCATGCAATAGAATTTCGCAGGTTTCGATAATGTGTTTGGACTTGGTTTTGTATAAACCGATGGTTTTGGTGTATTCCATCACACCTTCTAAACCCAAATCGAGCAATGCTTGTGGCGTATTGGCGATGGGAAATAATTTTGCTGTTGCTTTGTTTACGCCCACATCGGTTGCTTGCGCTGAAAGTAAGACGGCAATGAGTAATTCGAATGGGGTGGAAAAATGTAATTCGGTGGTAGGATGGGGATTGTGCTCGCGTAGGCGGGCGAACATTTCGTATCGAGTTTGTTTGTTCATCTTTTGCTTTCAGGCTGCCTGAAAATGATTTTACAAATTGAATGGACAAAAAAGCGAAGTTCGCACGATTGGCAAACTTCGCTTCTTCAATTACATCAGTCTGTTATTAAACAGCGCGTGCTTTTTCTACCAGCTCTTTCACAACCCAAGATTTAGTTTTAGACAATGGACGTGATTCTTCAATAATCACTACATCGCCAATACCATATTGGTTTTGCTCATCGTGAGCGTGGATTTTGGTAGAGCGGCGAACAATTTTACCGTACAAAGGGTGTTTCACTTTGCGTTCAACCAAAACGGTTACGGTTTTGTCCATTTTATCGCTTACCACTTTGCCTTGCAAAGTACGAACGGTTTTCTCAGTGCTCATTACTTAGTACCTTTTTCAGCGATGACAGTTTTCACACGAGCAATATCGCGGCGCACTTGCTTAATCTCGCTGGTTTTACCCAACTGACCAGTAGCGTGCTGCATACGCAGACCGAATTGTTGTTTCAGCAAATCAACCAAAACTTCGTTCAGTTGCTCAACTGATTTTTCTTTCAATTCATTGGCTTTCATTATTTACCCACCTGTCTTGTTACAAAAGTGGTTGCGATTGGCAACTTCGCAGCCGCCAAAGCAAACGCTTCACGTGCCAGAGATTCAGCTACGCCGTCCATCTCATACAACACTTTACCAGGTTGAATTTCGGCAACGTAGTATTCTACCGAACCTTTACCGCCACCCATGCGAACTTGGATAGGTTTAGCAGTGATTGGTTTGTCGGGGAATACGCGAATCCAAATGCGGCCACCACGTTTAATGTGGCGAGTCATCGCACGACGTGCCGCCTCAATTTGACGCGCTGTCAAACGACCACGTGCCACCGCTTTTAAGCCGAAATCACCAAAGCTAACTGTGTTACCGCGAGTAGCAATACCAGTGTTACGACCTTTATGTTGTTTGCGGTATTTCAGTCTAGTTGGCTGCAGCATTGCGACCTCCTTTTCTGTTATTACGGCGGTTTTCGCGTTGTTCAGGCTGAGCTTGAACTTGACCCATTTCGCCTTTGTACACCCATACTTTCAAGCCGATGATACCGTAAGTAGTCAAGGCTTCGCTGGTAGCGTAATCTACATCAGCGCGCAAAGTGTGCAAAGGTACGCGACCTTCACGATACCATTCGCTACGCGCAATGTCCGCACCATTCAAACGACCAGAAGTCATGATTTTGATGCCTTTCGCGCCAGCACGCATGGCGTTTTGCATAGCGCGTTTCATTGCACGGCGAAATTGTACGCGTTTTTCTAACTGTTGCGCGATGCCGTCAGCAATCAGTTGCGCGTCCAATTCAGGTTTGCGAATTTCTTCAATGTTGACATGAACGGCTACACCCAGCAATTTTTCCAAATCGCGTTTCAGGATTTCAATGTCCGCGCCTTTTTGACCGATTACCACGCCTGGACGAGCAGAGTGAATGGTAATACGAGCCGATTTAGCAGGACGCTCAATCACTACGCGACCAACAGAAGCGTTAGCCAAGCGTTTACGCAAGTATTCACGTACATCAATGTCTTGTTTCAAAACGTTGGCAAATTCGGTGCTTTTCGCAAACCATTTTGAAGACCAGTCTTTTGTGACAGCCAGTCGGAAACCAACTGGATGAATTTTTTGTCCCATGGTTATTCCTTAGTTGCCTACCACCACGTTGATGTGGCAAGTTTGTTTTTCAATGCGGTTGCCGCGACCTTTTGCACGAGCTTGGAAACGTTTCAGGCTAGGGCCTTTGTCCACGAAAATCGTTACGACTTTCAACTCATCAATGTCAGCACCGTTGTTGTGCTCAGCATTGGCAATAGCAGATTCCAGAACTTTTTTAATCAACTCAGCACCTTTTTTAGGGCTAAATGCCAAGATGTTCAGGGCTTGGGCAACGTCTTTGCCACGAATCAAGTCTGCTACCAAGCGAGCTTTTTGGGCAGAAATGCGGGCGTTGTTATGTTGTGCAGATACTCTCATGCTTCACCTTATTTCTTTTTAGCTTTTTTATCAGCCAAATGACCTTTGAAAGTACGGGTCAGTGAGAACTCGCCTAATTTGTGACCAACCATGTTGTCGCTGATGAACACAGGCACGTGTGTGCGACCATTGTGTACAGCAATCGTCAAGCCGATAAAATCAGGCAGGATAGTAGAACGACGAGACCAAGTTTTGATTGGACGTTTGTCGTTAGTGGCACGAGCGTTATCCACTTTTTTCAACAAATGCAGGTCAACGTATGGACCTTTTTTCAATGAACGAGCCATGTCAATTAACCTTTGTTAGAGTAACGACGACGAACAATCATATTATCCGTGCGTTTGTTGTTACGAGTACGGTAACCCTTAGCAGGAGTACCCCATGGGCTAACTGGTTCGCGCGCTTCGCCAGTACGACCTTCACCACCACCATGCGGGTGGTCAACAGGGTTCATTACCACACCGCGTACGGTTGGGCGAATACCACGCCAGCGATTTGCACCAGCTTTACCGATTTTTTTCAGGCTTTGCTCTTCGTTGCCTACTTCACCGATGGTTGCACGGCAATCAACGTGAATACGGCGAACTTCGCCAGAACGCAAACGAACTTGTGCGTAAATGCCTTCTTTTGCCAACAATACCGCAGAGACACCAGCAGAACGTGCAATTTGCGCGCCTTTACCAGGTTTCATTTCGATACAGTGGATGGTTGTACCCACTGGAATGTTGCGGATTGGCAAAGTGTTACCCACTTTAATCGCCGCTTCTGGGCCAGATACCAATACTGCACCTGCTTGAATACCGCGTGGTGCAATGATGTAACGGCGTTCACCGTCCGCGTAGCACAATAAAGCGATGTGCGCGGTGCGGTTTGGGTCGTACTCAATGCGTTCAACTTTGGCAGGGATGCCGTCTTTATTGCGTTTGAAGTCTACAACACGGTAGTGGTGTTTATGACCGCCGCCTTTATGGCGAGTGGTGATATGACCATTATTGTTGCGACCTGCTGTTGAATTTTTCTTTTCCAACAGGGGTGCATAAGCAGCACCTTTGTACAAACCTTCTGCTACGACGCGAACCATGCCGCGACGACCAGCAGAGGTCGGTTTCATTTTTACGATAGCCATGCTTATTCCTTATCTGCAGCGGCTGCGGCTGCTTCCAAATCCAGCTCTTGACCAGAAGCCAAGCTCACATAGGCTTTTTTCACATCGCTGCGACGACCGATGGTACGACCAAAGCGTTTGGTTTTGCCTTTGGTGGTAGTAGTCGTTACAGAAGCAACTTGTACATTAAACAACAATTCTACTGCTGCTTTAATTTCAGTTTTAGTTGCGTCTTTCAGCACTTTGAAAACCATTTGGTTGCGTTTTTCAGCCAGCATATTGCTTTTTTCAGAAACAATAGGAGCCAAAATAACTTTCATCAAACGTTCTTGGTTCATACCCATTGCTCCTCTAACTGTGCAACTGCGTCTTTAGTCAGCACAACTTTTTTGTAGCGCAACAAGCTGTAAGGGTCAGCTTGAGTCGCTTCCAATACCAATACGTTTGGCAAGTTGCGTGAAGACAGATATACGTTTTCGTCCAACTGCTTAGTAACGAACAACACTTGTTCCATACCCAAATTTTTCACTTGGTCAGCAAATTCTTTGGTTTTTGGCGTAGCCGCAGACAAGTTTTCAATCACAAACAAACGCTCATCGCGAACCAATTGCGACAAGATTGTCGCCATACCAGCGCGGTACATTTTACGGTTCACTTTCTGAGTGAAGTTTTCATCAGGCTTGTTCGGGAATGCGCGACCACCTTTACGCCACAATGGAGACGAAGTCATACCAGAACGCGCACGACCTGTACCTTTTTGACGCCAAGGTTTTTTAGTTGAGTGTTTCACTTCGGCACGGTTTTTTTGAGCGCGGTTGCCTGAACGAGCATTCGCCAAATAAGCCGTAACCAGTTGGTGAACCAACGCTTCGTTGTATTCACGAGCAAACAAGGCATCAGAACCAGCAAAGCTGCCTGAAACTTGACCTTGTGCATTAATCAGTTTCAATTCCATTACGCACCTGCTTTCTTAACGCTGTGGCGAACAACAACATCGCTGTTTACCGAACCTGGAACTGCGCCTTTAACCAGCAACAAGTTACGAGCCACATCAACGCGTACGATTTCCAAATGCTGAACAGTTGATTTGGTATTACCATACTGACCAGCCATGCGTTTACCAGGGAACACGCGACCAGGGTCTTGTGCCATACCGATAGAACCAGGAACGCGGTGCGAACGAGAGTTACCGTGAGACGTACGTTGCGCGCCAAAATTATGGCGTTTAATCGTACCAGAGAAACCCTTACCTTTTGAGGTGCCAGTTACGTCAACTAATTGACCTTCTTGGAACAATTCAACTGTAATCACATCGCCAGCCTTCAATTCGGCAGCTTTTTCTTCAGAAACCACGAATTCGTGCAAGCCACGACCAGCCTCTACGCCTGCCTTGGCGAAATGACCAGCTTCAGCCTTGTTTACACGGTTCGCTTTTTTCTCACCAAAGGTAACTTGAACAGCAGTATAGCCGTCAGTATCTTTGGATTTTACTTGGGTAACGCGGTTAGCAGACATTTCCAACACAGTCACAGGAATAGAAGCACCCTGCTCAGTGAAGACACGAGTCATACCAACTTTGCGTCCAACCAGACCTAAAGTCATGATTATTTCCTTGTTAATTAAGGGATTACTTACGATTGAGCAATCTATTGGGATAAAAAACGAGCTTGACACGAATGCCAAGCTCGCCACTATAACACAAATTTCTATTTATATTCAAGAAAGTTTATAAATTTCAAGCGTAAATACACATTTACACAACAAAGGCTGCCTGATAAAGTCATTCCTTCTTTCAGGCAGCCTTAACCAATAGACATATTATTAAGCAAACAAACGCTTCGCCAGCGAGCTGCCTGCCTCAATATCTACACTCAACATCTCCAGCTGCAACCCACCCACATAAGTGCGCACCTCCTTCAACCAATCCGTAGAAAGCGGCTGAAGCTGGTCATCCACCAAATCCAAAGCCAAATCGCTAGAGAGCTTCACCGCCAAACTCATAAACTGATTAAAACTCTGCTCACCGCTTGGCACGCGCGTGATATCAAACAACATACTAAAACCCTTATAAGGCTGACTAGCCAACAAGGCCTCAGTAAACTCACTCCCATCCAACGCAACCACACTAAACAAAACATCGCCGCTAGCTGATGGATAAACAAATTTTCCATCTTCTTGCAACACAAAACCATGCTTTTCCAAAGACTGGCGCAACTCCACGCCCAAAACACCCGAACGCGACACCAAATGAATCGCAATCGTCTGATCAACCCGTGCGCACAAATCATCCAACACCGCCGCCCGCATCAAAAACGATTCCGCCTCCTCAACCATCGCCTGACCGCTCATATTCAGCGCAAACTGCTGCACTTGTACCGTAAAGTGCTGCAACTCATCCATCGTTACCAATCCATTACGACTAATGCTTTGCAAACCAATCACAAACGCCTGATACAACACACCAGGAATCGGTTCGGCAACCTGAAAACGTCCATCACGCGTGCAGCCAACAATCTGAAAACGTTGTCGCACCGACAAACGCGGAATCGCCTGCAATTCACACGCCTCAGGCAAAGCCACATAAGCCATAAAATCAAAGCGTTTATCAAACCAACTCAACTCATTGCGCGCCAACTCCTCCAACTGCTCCACTAAATCCGCACGCGAACCACCAGCCAAAAACACCTGCTTCGCCCGCTCAACAGGCGAAACCACCTGCTCAGCAGGCGCAGTCAATTCAAACAACGGCTCATTTTCAGGCAGCCCATCTTCCTGAACCTCTGCCACAGGCTCACGGAAAACCAAAGTCTCACGCACAGATTCAGCTTCAACACTCTCAACCAGCTCATCATCAACCGCAATCAATTTTTTTTCAGCCAAAACTTCAGCCGCAACCACTTCAGCCTCCTGCACACTTTCAGGCTGCCTGAAAATATTATCTTCCTCAGTCGGCAATACATCCGTTGTCAAAGGACTTTGCTGCTTCGCCAAATTAGCTTTCAGCGGACGCACACCACCACTCACACCAAAACTCTGCCCATCGCGCACCGACGACGTTTTCACATCCATCAATGCATCTTGGTCAGAATGACCAAATTGACTGCGAATCTTCTTTCGATACTCGTTTTCCTGATACATATTGTAGGCAACCACAATTGCCAATACGAACAATAAAGCCACCACAATCATTAAAAAATAAGAATTCATTATCTAAAATATCCCGTTTCAGGCTGCCTGAAACAGCCATATCAAAATCATCTTTCTTAGCCAACTCAGCACTGATTAGCCACACCAATACGCCAAAATCTAAGCGATTATAGCCAAATCACAAAATTTCATAAAGCACACAAACCAAACAAACACCTCACAAACACATCAAGAAAAATGGCATAAATATTGCTTAACTAATTTTATTTTATTCTTTCAATTAAAGTTACATACCTCAATCCTGACAGATTAATATGTTAAAAGTTGAGAATTTTTTTAAACACAAGAATACCTAAAATTAAATAACAAACAACCAAATTGAAGAAATTGAGTTAATCCTTAAATTCAACCAGTTTTATCAGCATAATTCAGCTTAAAAACAACAAAATTAGCACATTATTCGCTTGTACAATTTATTAATTTAATATTTATTGATTTTAAATGTATAATTGATCGCTTCAAAATTTTGCGCCAAATCACATACTATTTTAGATGTTCAAATAAGTATGTAAATATTTAATATTATTTATTGGGAGTTTTTCATGTCTAAAATGAAACACAAAAACTTTGCCTTAAAACCTATGGTTACCTTTTTAACCATAGGCTTAAGCTTGTCAGCTCATGCTGCAAAAAAAGAATTTGCGGATGTTCCATTACATTTAACCAGCAAAAGTACCGTCTCAACAGCTATTAAATTAAAACCCAATGTCATTCTTCAAATTGACGATTCGGGATCCATGTCTTGGGATATCAATGGACAACCAAGATATAGAGAGATACGAGATCGCTGGGGGAGAATATTTACAGACCCTAACAGTCCTAACCCATATTTTACTGGGCAGACTCGAATGGATATGACACGACCTGCATTCATAAATGTTATTAACAAATATGCTGACATGGTCAATATGCGTATGATTACCCTTAACAACAATGTTGTTGATCTGCGCTCGTCCAATCAAAAGTTTTTAGATGGGCAAACTGAATTTGGAGAAAAAAAATCTGATTTGCTTAATTATGCAAATCAAATTCAACCTAATTCTGGAACTCCATCAACATCACGTTATTTAGATTCTTTGTTAATTTTAGATAAGGCATTGAAATATCGTTGCCAACAAAGCTATGTGATTATTTTCTCTGATGGTGAACCATCCGAAATTAAAAGTAATTATTTTAAAAATAATGGTGGCATATCTTATAGCATTCTTCCCAAAAATAACAACATTAATCAACAAATTTGGTTTGCAGATTCGCGTAAATATAATTTTAAAATGGATTTAGATCAGAATCCTGGTTCTTCGCGATGGGGTAGCTCAGAATATTATGTTGATTTTGACTCAGCGAACGTAGCCAAAATCATTGCTTCATCATTTTATAATACTGATTTAAGAAAATCAGGGGAGGATGCAGCACAAAAATCTTGGGATGATCCTATATTTTTAAATGGTAAGCAAAACATTGTTACTTATAGCGTAGGCTTAGGGTTAAACTCCACATACTTAGACAACTTGTCAACAGGTAATAATGGTAAAGCATTTAGTGCAAAAAATCAGCAACAACTAAATGATGCTTTAGATAAAATCTTTCAATCTATTGCTAGCAATATTCCTGCTAATAACCTTGCGGAATCATTCTCTAATATTGCGCCTACCTTAAATACACAAGATACCAACAAATCTGCTGTTAATTCTGCTGCGACTATTCGCTTAGATTTACAAAGCGGTAGCAGCGAAATTCGTTTTTATGCCTTAAAAGGGGCAAAATTTGATACCAGCTTCCAAACACCAAGCTACACAAACCGCAAAACGCTGATTAATATTGGTGGCTCAGGCAATAAAGCATACTTATCTGATAATTTACCAAAAGAAGTCGATAATGCCTTCTTTGATATTACAGGCACCAATACCAATGAATGGAAAGAAGCCTTATTGCCTTGGATTACTCGCACAAAAAATGACGCAGATATTGCTAAACAAAGCAGTAATTCTTTGCAATACCGTGTTCGCGAAGAAGGCAAACGCAATATGGGTGACGTTTTGACTGCACCAATTCAAGCCTTTGGAGATTCTTTATATGGTCGCCAAAAATACTTGGTTACGGCAGCCAATGACGGTTTGGTATATATTTTCCAAAGTGAAAATAATGCAAACAATCCTTATGATTTAAAGCTGAACTACATGCCAGCAGGTATGCAACGTAGCTCTGATACAGACACGCTTGCTAAAAATCTGAAAAATATTGTTGATCCAAACTACATTAAAGACGCAAGCAAAAAACACCAATACATGATTAACGGTGGTTTTGTGATGCGTAAAATGGATGAAGATGGCGCACGCCAAATCTTCATGGCAGGCAATATGGGGCAAGGTGGTCGCGGTAGCTATGCTCTGAATATTGGCGGTAAAAGTCGTGCTCAGCCAAATGCTGATGTAGGTATTGATGCAAAACCCGACCAATGGGACAAAACTGTGCCTTTGTTTGAAACTCCAAAAACAGACAATAAATTTGGTTATACCATTGGCTCGCCGCAAATTGGACGCATCTCTTTGAACCGTTCGGTAACATTAAATACCAATAATACTGTTGATTTAAAGACAGATTTAAGCAATGTTGTGTATGCCACATTTGTCAACAGTGGCGTTAATCATCCTGATGGCAATCAGGAAACGGCATTGTATGTATACAACAGTATTGCTAATTTGAATGTTGGTAAAGCTTCAGGCAGCACAGGTAATACTTCTGGCGGCAATTTAACTGCTGGCAATTTAACTGCAGGTCAATTGCTGAAGAAAATTACCGTTGGTAACACTGGTGGCTTGGCTCAACCAACTTTAGTAGATACCAACTTTGATGGCGTGATTGACGTTGCCTACGCAGGCGATTTCAACGGTGGCTTGTATCGTTTTGATTTGCGCGGAAATACTGACCAATGGTCAGCAACCAAAATCTTCCAAGCAAAAGAGAAACAAGTGATTACCAGCGCGCCTGCCGTTTATCGCAATAAAGCGAATGAATACGTTGTTATCTTTGGTACTGGTTCAGATTTATTTGTTGAAGATTTGAACAACAAGGACATTCAATCTGTATACGGTATTTACGATAACTTAGCAGTATCTGCCGTCGAACACAAAATTGATGATTTAGTACAACAAAATCTGACTGCTGGTACAGCTAAAAATAATATTGAAGTTCGCAATTTGTCTGATAATGAATTAGGTGACAAAAAAGGTTGGTATTTTGATTTGAGTTTAACTCCTGGCGAACGCGTTGTTGTAAAACCAACGGTAGCTTTAAAGACGGTTATGATTACAACTCGCCACTATACAACTTCAACTTCTAGTACTGCTAAAGACGATAAAGACGTGTGTGTGCGAGAAGAATCACAAACCAAATCCGAAAGCGAAAGCTGGGTTATGCAAGTTAAGGCTGATAATGGCGGTCAAATTCCAAAATCAGGTGAAAAAGCAAGTACCTATGCTTATCTAGACGTGTTTGGCGAAAACAAAAATCGTAGTAGCGACTTCCGTCCAGAAGTGATGATTGCTGCCTTTAAAAATGCAGGTGGTATTTTTAACGGTACATTTATCTTAGGCGTTGCAGGTACTAATGAAAACAAATTTGGTCACTTAGGCAACTCTTGCAGCATTAATGGTGATTGTGGTGGTAATGGTACAGATGCGCCATTGAATGAAACCCCACCTGAAATCAAAGAGTGTTTCCAAAGCACAACAGGCAACGCCTTGTATGGTTCTACTACCAAAGATGGTCTTTCTTCACCAATCGGCATCTACGGTAAAAAATGCTCTAGCTCATTGCGTCGTTTAAGCTGGCGTGAAATTTTCTAAAACTGAGTTTTAGATAACAAAACATCCCAAGCATTCTGTGTGATTGGGATGTTTTTTACAATGCTTTCAGGCAGCCTGAAATGAAAAATGGAGCGGGAGTGGTTCGCTCCCAACTCTTTAATAAACAAGAATTTTAATTCTTTGAGTAATTAAAGATAAGAACGAGCCGCGTCCGATCCAAGTTTGAAATTCTTGCAAAACTAATTATTTTCTTGCGTAGGGCGGATTTCATATCCGCTCTATTTTTTTAATGAATTGAATTTCATGAATAAAATTCTGACAACAAAAAGAGCAGAAAAGAGCAGATATGAAATCTGCCCCTACACACAGGTTTTGCAAAGGTTTCAGCCTGAAAATACCACCCTTAAACCTGCAACCAAAACGTCACTGGCCCATCATTCGTCAATGAAACCTGCATATCCGCCGCAAATTGTCCCGTTTGCGTTTCAATTCGCGCCGCCGATTGTGTGCAAAAATAATCATATAATTCGCGCGCTTTGTCAGGTGCAGCACCCGAAGAAAAGCTCGGACGCAAGCCACTTTGCGTGTTTGCTACCAAAGTAAATTGCGACACCACCAACAGCGCGCCGCCCGCTTGTTGCACACTCCAGTTCATCTTGCCGTTTTCATCGCTGAACACGCGATAAGCCAACACTTTATCCAACAATTTATCCGCCTTTATCGCGTCATCATCTTTTTCCACGCCCAGCAACACCAGCAAACCGCGCTCAATTTTCCCCACCGTCTCGTCCGCCACATCCACTTGCGCGCGCGCAACGCGTTGAATCAAAGCAATCATTTTTTATTCCTTATATATAGATTCCAATTAAAAGGTTTTCAGGCAGCCTGAAAAGCAAAAAGCAACACCCAACCAGCCAAACCACGCCCAAAACGCAAACGCGCGTTATTATAGAGTAAAATACGCCCTTTTCAGGCAGCTTTCAGGCAGCCGATTTAATCCCGTCAACGGACATTCATCATGAATGAAATACTGCGCGAATTCAAACAAATCAGCCGCGAAATCAACCAAATTTTGCTGCAAATGCCCATCAAGCGCGAGTGGATTTACTCGCTGCTTATCGTTATCGCCATCATCGTCTTGCGCTCCATGCTCCTTCGTTGGCACTTTCATCGCCATCATCACGACTGGGACATTGAAGCAAAACGCCGCGCCGTCGTTGCCAGCCGCAATGTTGCGCTTATTCTCTCTGTATTCGGTTTAATGCTGGTTTGGGCAACGCAAATCCAAACCTTCGCACTCTCCATGGTTGCCCTTGCCGCTGCAACGGTTTTGGCGACCAAAGAACTCATTATGTGTCTTTCAGGCAGCCTGTTGCGCATGGTAACCAAACAATATTCCGTCGGCGATTATATAGAAATCAACAACATACGCGGGCGTGTAGTGGACATCAATTTGCTCAACACATTGATGATGCAAATTGGACCTAACGCATTGGTCGGGCAACTTTCGGGCAAAACCATTTCTTTTCCCAATAGTTTATTGCTCAGTTTTCCCGTTCAGCGCGACAATATTTTGTGGCATTATGTGGTGCACACATTTGACATTCCCGTCCCCATTCATCTGGATTCCGATGCGATTGTGCCCAAATTATGGGAAGTATTAGAGAGCCGCTGCGCGCCCTATTCGGCGGAAATCGCGCTGTATTTGGAAGAAGTGCAGGCGCAAAAACTGTTTATCACACCAGCTGCCCAGCCGCGCATTAGCCGCGTGCCGCATGATGACAAAGTGTACCAACTCGTTATCCGCTTCGCCTCGCCCGTCGCCAAACGCTTGGAAATTCAACAAGCTGTGTTAGATGAATTTATTCGCGTGCAATTTCAATTGCTTAATCCGAATGCCACACCAGCAAGGCTGCCTGAAAACACGGAAAGCCATTTGAGCGACGCGTAGTTTTTCAGGCAGCCTGAAACCCTTTTCCCATTTTTATTCAAACCACGAAACATTATGACCCAACCCCTACTCATCGCCCTATCCGCAGGCGAAGCCTCGGGCGACTTGCTCGGCGCGCATCTCATTGAAGCCATCAAAGCGCAACGCCCCGATGCGCAATTTATCGGCATAGCTGGTCCGCGCATGATAGCCGCTGGCTGCCAAAGCCTGTTTGACCAAGAACGCCTTGCCGTGCGCGGTTATGTGGAAGTCATCAAAAGGCTGCCTGAAATTTTGCGCATTCGTAAGCAATTGATTGAAGAAATGATTTTGCGTCGTCCCAATGTCTTTATTGGCATCGACGCGCCCGATTTCAATCTACACGTTGCCGAGCAACTCAAAGCCGCAGGCATACCCACTTTGCATTATGTTTCGCCGTCCGTATGGGCATGGAAACAAGGGCGCGTGAAGAAAATTGTGCATCAAGTGAACGAAGTTCTGTGCCTATTTCCTATGGAAGCGCCGCTCTATCAAGCCGCGGGCGGCAAAGCGCGGTTTGTTGGACATCCTTTGGCGCAAACCTTGCCACTCATTGCCGACAAAGCTGCCGCGCGCGCCCGTTTAAAGCTGCCTGAAAACGTGCCTGTATTCGCCATTTTGCCTGGCAGTCGCGTGAGCGAAATTGATTTTATGGCACCGATTTACTTCCGCGCCGTGCGTTTGCTCCTGCGCGATTTGCCCAATGCGCAATTTATTTTGCCCTATCCCACTGCCACCACACGCGAGCGTGTGCAACATTATCTCGCGCAGCCTGAATTTGAAAAACTGCCCATTCGCCTGCAAGCCGCCAAAACCGATTTGGCTTGCACCGCCGCCGATGTCGTGTTGGTAACCAGCGGCACGGCAACGCTAGAAGTCGCGCTGTGCAAACGCCCGATGGTCATCAGCTACAAAATCTCGCCGCTGACCTACGCGCTGGTGAAACACAAAATCAAAGTGCCGCATGTCGGCTTGCCCAATATTTTGCTGGGCAAATCTCTTGTCCCCGAATTACTGCAACACGGCGCCACGCCCGAAAAACTCGCCGTCGCCATGATGGATTGGTACACGCAGCCTGAAAAAGTTGCCGCGCTAGAACATGAGTTTACGCAACTGCACGAAATGTTGCGCCAAGATACGGACAAACTGGCAGCAGCAGCGGTGTTGGAATATGTGTAACGCGGTTGTGGGAGCGCGATTTTTATAGGGTGGGCTTTGCCTACTTGTTTTTGGAGCACCGACGTCCCCGTCCGTAAAATTCTTAAAAGCGGACGCGGACGTCCGCGCTCCATGTAAGCGTTTCAGGCAGCCTGAAATTTTTGCAAAACTGATTACGCCGTCATTGCGTAGGTGGGAATCCAACGTTGAGCTACACGAATTGAGGTTGCGTACGAAAATATGGAATTCAAGATTTTCAAATATGAATTACTCATACGCAAAATTGGATTCCCGCCTGCGCGGGCATGACGAGATGATTGATTTCAGGCAGCCTGTAACCCAGCGCACCATCACCCATTCGCCTGTTTTCCCGAATAAGCACACTATTTCCACTTGACAGCCTCCCCCCCCCCCGCGTTTATGATAGCGACTTTTGTGCGCAGCCGTGTGTCAAAAATAAAATTTCAGCAACCATTTACGAGTTAAGAGGAAAAATCATGCACAAGCAAAAACTCATCATCGCATTAAGTTTAGCGTTCACATTAGCCGCTTGTGGCGGTGAAGAAAAACCAGCCGCTAAACCAGAAACCCCAGCTGCACCTGCTGCCAGCGTTGCCGCACCAGCAGCAGTAGCCAGCACACCACCCCCAGCAGCCGAAGTCGCACCAGCCGTTGCGGCAAACCCATTGACCGACGCAGCCGCTTTGCAAAAAGCGCAAGACCAATTACAAGCCTTGCCACAATTTGCAGGCAAAGAATTAAACGTGTTCCAAAACGTTTTGTTCTATGACAATAACTACAAACACAACATCAAAGTAGATGTACAAGACCCGGACAAACCCGAAAACATTGACCACTACGAATATTCATTTAAAGATGGCAAATGGAGCGAACCATCGCCTGTACAACTTTCAGGCGGCGGCGACATGAAACCAAATTTAACGCCATTAAAAGACGTGCGTTTTGCCGATGTAGCCGAAAAATTCATTTCCTTGTACCAACAAACCGTGGAAAAAGAAAAGCTCACGCCTAAATTAGCTGTACCAGACCATGTTGTCTTCGTTTTAGTTGTACACAATCAAGACCGCTTCTGGCAAGCTCCATTGGATACCGACCGCGCCCAAATGTTTTTACGCATGAAACCAGATGGCACGTTGAAATCACTGGAAAAATAATTCAGGCAGCCTAAAAGAAAATAAAACATTGGAACAGAAAAAAGGCGACGTCAGTCGCCTTTTTTCGCAATCACACATAGGGGCTAATGACAATTCGTTCGCGGTTGGATTTTGCGCTAAATTCGTCCAATTCTGCGTTGAAAATACTCGCCAATGGACGGCATTGGCTCGCATTTTCGCCTTGAATTGAACGAATTTATCTGCAAAACCAACATCGTGCCCAAATTGTCATTAGCCCCTAGGAAATCAACACATGAATAAACTACTCAGTTGGCTAGTCGGACTCGCCGCCATCGCCTTTGGCGTGTACTTCTACATCAACGCCAGCCAAACCGACAAACGCTTTGAAAGCGAAGCCGTTGCCATCGGCAAAGCCATTCCCGCATCCAGCCAATACACCGAAACGCGCGGTAAATTCGGCTTGGGCAAATCCTACAAAACCGATTTAGGCTTCAAGGACAAAAGCGGACAAGACATCTTCTTAAACAACGAAGTCATCAGCGAAGAAGAACTCGCCGCCTTACAAGCAGGCAAATCCATTGAACGTGAATACCTCGTTGCCGAACCGCACGTCGCACGCGTCCCTGGTCAAACCGAATCCAAATGGATTTCATGGCTATTTGCCCTTGTCGGCATCGTCATTTGCTTAGTCGGTTTAGGCAACAAAGATGAAGAAAACACGACAGAAGTTGCCCAAAATCATCCAGAAGAAACGCCCAAAAGCTAATTAGAAACTTTTGCAAAACTGATTATTTTCTTGCGTAGGGGCGGATTTCATATCCGCCCTATTTTTTAATAGTGAATTTCATGAGTAAAATCCTGACAACAAAAAGGGACAGATATGAAATCTGCTCCCACATGCAAAGTTTTGCAAAGGTTTCAATTAACGCGCTACAATAAGGCTGCCTGAAAACACAACCAGTTTTCAGGCAGCCTTAATAATAGGTAATTTAGAAAATGCTCTTAATTTGTTGGATCAAATACATACCATCGCGTACTGTGCTAATACCTTCACGCGCGGTACTCATGCCCATTTGTGTTTTGGCATTGCGAGCTGCTGCTTCTTCCAATTCGGATTCACGTTGGCGACGTTGTTGTTTCGCTTGCGCATCGCTAATCATCATGCCGTTTTTACTGCGTACACGGTTGATGTTGCCACTATTGTCTTCGCCACTGCCAATTGAACTACACGCGCTTAACATGACAGCAACAATGGCAAGAACTAAGGCTTTTTTTGCAATCATTTTTTGATTCCTTTTTTAGGGTAGGTTAGTGAACAATAATGGTTTGGCGACTACGATTTTCGTATGCCTTATTGATGGCTTCAGCTTCACGCATGCGCATATCGCCATAATCCTCAATAGCGTCGCGACGGCGACTGCGTGCAATGGCATAATCCTCATTATCCAGCGCGCGCACATTGGCACGACGTTCTACCGCTTGCTCATAGCTGATGTCGCCATTACCTGAAAAATCAGGACCACTGGCACAAGCTGCTAAAGTCATGGCAGCGCAAAGCAATAAAAAAGTTTTACGCATGTTAAATCCTTTGGTTACAATGTCAAATTTAGTAGTCGTATTCTATATTTTTGTAAATATTGCGCAACCAACTGATAGTGTGTTTACCCTACCCAATTCGTATTTCAAACTACCGAGTTAATGAACTTTATGAAAATCAACGAAAAAATTAAACTATTACGCGAAAACCATCACTGGTCTCAAGAAAAATTGGCGCAAAAATTAAACATGTCTAAAAATGGCTATGCCAAAATTGAACGCGGCGAAACGCGCCCATCTTTGCAGCGTTTGGAGCAAATCGCTACCGTATTGGATATGGACATTTGCGAATTATTAAGTTTTGGCGGCAGTCAAACCGTGTCTTATTTAGGCAACCATCTCAATTGCTCCAACATCATCGTCGGCGATGCCAATCAAGAATTTTTGTTGCAACATCATCGTCGGCGATGCCAATCAAGAATTTTTGTTGCAACATTATCAACAAATCATTGCTTTAAAAGACGAAGTGATTGCCAACAAAGACAATATTATCGCTGCCCAGCGTCGCGAGATTGAGCTGCTCAACGAAAAAATTTCATCATGACCACCGTAAAATGCCCCACCTGTGGCACGCCTGTCCAATGGCTGCCTGAAAACGCCTACCGCCCCTTTTGTAGCCAACGCTGCAAACTGATTGACTTGGGCGAATGGGCAGACGAAAAACACGCCATCGTTGCCCAGCCTGAAACGCCCGAAGAATGGGACGAGTTAATTTACCAAACCCAACAACATCATGACTGACACCAGCGAATACATCATCCTGCCCACCCACGCAGGCGTGGACGAAGCAGGGCGTGGGCCACTAGTGGGCAGCGTGTTTGCCGCCGCCGTCATGCTGCCTGAAAACTGCCCGATTATCGGGCTTGCCGATTCCAAAAAGTTGAGCGAAAAAAAACGCGATATGTTGGCAGAACAAATTAAACATCACGCCATTGCCTACGCCATCACCAGCGCAAACCCCGCTGAAATCGCTCAATTGAACATTTTGCATGCCACCATGCTTGCTATGCAGCGTGCCGTTGCAGGGCTACGCAGGCAGCCTGAAAAAGTGTGGATAGATGGCAATCGCGTGCCCAAAAATTTAAACGTGTCCGCCGAAGCCGTCATCCAAGGCGACAGCAAAATCGCGCTGATTTCTGCCGCGTCCATTCTCGCCAAAACCGCGCGCGACGCGGAAATGTACGCGCTGCACGAGCGTTATCCACAATATGGATTTGCCCAACACAAAGGCTACGGCACGGCAGCACATTTAGCCGCACTGCAACAATACGGCGTGTTGCCCGAACATCGAGCGGATTTTGCGCCGATTAAGGCTTTATTGGCACAAGGACGATTGTTTGAATAAAGATTTTCAGGCTGCCTCCCTTTTGCATAGGGAGAGGCAGCAGATTGCTGAATCTTAAAAATTCACAGTTAAACACGCTCAAATCCATCTCAAACTTACCCCAAAACCTTGTTTCTCTTTTCAGGCAGCCTGAAAATACGCGGCATTTATTCCATTCCCACCGAGTCCCTTATGACCAATTACATCAACAACATCACCCAAGCGCGGCAGTTTTCTGTATGGCTAGCGCGTCAATTAGACAGCGGCAAACTGGATTTAGCTACTTTGGAAAACTGGGTAGCAAAACCCATTCAAACCGCCGATTTTGCCGCATTTGCCGATTGGGACACTTTTTTCGCCGACGAAAACGAAGCCGAATTGGGCAAACAGTTGCGCGTGTTGCGCCGTTATGTGATGGCGACTTTGATTGTGCGCGATACCACACGTTTAGCGGATTTAAACGAAATTATGCGCACAATCACCGAATTTGCCGACTTTTCCATCAATATGGCTTCGCGCTATGCAGAGCAATATTACCGCGATATGTATGGCACGCCTTTGGGGCAATACACAGGCGCAAAGCAGCATTTGAGCGTGGTGGCGATGGGTAAAGCGGGCGGTTTTGAGTTGAATGTATCGTCCGATATTGATTTGATTTTTGTGTTTCAAGAAAGCGGCGAAACCAACGGTAAACGCGAGCGCAGCAATCAGGAATTTTTCACCAAAGTGGGGCAAAAAATCATTGCGCTTTTGGACGAAATTACCGATGAAGGACAGGTTTTCCGCGTGGATATGCGTTTGCGTCCCGATGGCGACAGCGGCGCGTTGGTATTGAGCGAGACGGCATTAGAGCAATATTTGATTACGCAGGGGCGCGAGTGGGAGCGTTATGCGTGGTGCAAAGGGCGCGTGGTTACGCCATATCCTAATGATATTCAAGGGATTGTGCGCCCGTTTGTGTTCCGCAAATATTTGGATTTTCACACTTATGAAGCCATGCGCGGTTTGCACCGCCAAATTCAGCAAGAAGTACAAAAACGCGGCATGGCAGACAATATCAAATTAGGCGCGGGTGGCATTCGGGAGGTGGAATTTATCGCGCAGATTTTTCAGATGATTCGCGGCGGGCAACAACGCGCGCTGCAATTAAAAGGCACGCAAGAAACGCTGCATCAATTGGCTCAATTGGGCATTTTATCGCGCGAAAATATGGAAAACTTGTTGGCAGCGTATGTATTTTTACGCGATGTGGAACATCGTTTGCAATATTGGGACGACCAGCAAACGCAAATGCTGCCTGAAAATCCTGAGCAACAAAGTTTATTGGCGCAAAGCATGGGGTTTACCGATTATGCGGCGTTTTCAGGCAGCCTGAACAGGCATCGTGATACGGTCAATCGCTTGTTTAACGATATTTTGCAAGTGCCGCAATCGCAAGACGGCGCGCCGCATGAGTTGGCGAATATTTGGTTAAACGCGGAAGAAAAAACACATGAAACGCAGTTGGCGCAACTGGGTTTCAGGCAGCCTGAACGCCTAATGCAGCGTTTGCGTGCCATGAAAAACAGCAGCAAATACCGCCAATTATCCACCATTGCCCAGCCGCGTTTTGATGCTGTGTTGCCGCAATGTATCGAAGCCGCCGCCGCGTGCGCCAATCCCGATGAAACTTTGTTGCGCCTGCTGGATTTGCTCGACAACATCAGCCGCCGCTCGGCTTATCTCGCCTTTTTGCAACAACATCCTGCTGCGCTTAAACGCGTTGCCGAATTGATGTCGCAAAGCTCGTGGCTGGCGGATTATTTGCAGCGTCGCCCGATTTTGCTTGATGAATTGTTATCCGCGCAATTAATGCAGCCGATTCAATGGGATAAGGCAAACGCAGAACTTTCAGGCAGCCTGAATGCGTGCGAGGACGATACAGAAAGCAAAATGGACGTATTGCGCCGTTTTCAACACGCGCATGTGTTCCGTTTGGCGGTGCAAGATTTGGCGGATAAATGGACGGTCGAAGCATTGAGCGACGAACTCTCTTTGCTTGCCGATACAGTGCTCAGCCACACTTTGCAACACGCGTGGCAATCCGTGCCAAAAAAACATCAACATAATCCGCAATTTGCCATCATCGCTTATGGTAAATTGGGCGGCAAAGAATTGGGCTACACGTCCGATTTGGACTTGGTTTACCTGTTTCAAGACGATGATGCCAACGCGGCAGATTTATACACCAAATTGGCGCGGCGGCTCGGCACATGGCTTTCCAGCAGCACAGGCGCAGGCACGCTGTATGAAACTGACTTGCGTTTGCGCCCCGATGGCGATTCGGGTTCACTGATTCACAGTCTTGCCGCGTTTGAAAAATACCAGCGCGAACAAGCGTGGACTTGGGAGCATCAATCGCTCACACGCGCTCGCTTTGTCTGCGGCGATGAAGCAGTGGGCAAACAATTTGAGCAGATTCGCCGCCAAATCCTGACCACACCGCGTGATATGGCGCAACTCAAAAGCGATATTCTTGAAATGCGCGAAAAAATGTTTGCCACGCATCCGCCGCACGACAACGACGTCAAATACGCACGCGGCGGCGTGGTTGATGTGGAATTTATCGTGCAATATTGGGTGCTGGCATACAGCCAACACCATCCCCAGCTTTTAGAAAACTATGGCAATATCGCGCTCTTAAATATAGCGGCACAATGCGGTTTGATTGACACGACACTCGCCGCGCAAAATGCCGCCGCGTACCGCCATTTCCGTCATGTGCAACACAATAAAAAATTGCGCAATTGGGAACGTGTAAAACCCGATGATGAATTGTTGGCGCATTATGCGGTGGTGAAACGATTGTGGTGTGGAGTGTTTGGGGAAGAAGCGAAAACGGTGTAAGGGTTTCAGGCAGCCTGAAACCTTCATCCACAAAATAAGGCTGCCTGAAACTTTCAGGCAGCCTTTGATGTGTGTTTGTTTTGGTTATATGGCTATATCAAGATTATTTCTTTTTCAAAACAATTTTGGTATATGCCCACAAAACTGCAACGGCAGCAATTACCGAAGCGATGAAACCTGCGGGTTCATTTGGTGCATATAAACCAATTGCCTGACCCACCAATGCCGCGACAAATGCGCCGACGATACCCAAAATAGTAGTCATGATAAAACCTAAATTGTCGCGACCAGGATGCAGGAATTTTGCCAATGCACCTACAATAAAACCGATGATAATGGTCCAAATAAAGCTCATGAATGTGTCCTTTTCTGTTGTTAAGTATCTGATGAGGTTTAGTCGTTTTCTATTATGCTGCCAAAAACGATAGCTGCAGTATATAGCAATTTGAATTTCTGTCTAATGGCTTTATCCGACTTTGCGCGCATTTGCATAAATTAGCGCGTTTTCCCCGCAATTAACGCTTTTTGCTTACTTTTGCTGCAAATATGCCGCAATCGCCACTGCGTTATCCAACACCAGCGCGCCTTGTGCTGCCATGTCTTGCCATGCTTGTGCGACTGTTTCAGGCGCAATGCCACGGCAAGCAGCGCGGTTCACAATCACTTGCCAATCGCCGCCGCGCAAAAGCTGCAACACGGTGGTTTTAACGCAATAATCGGTTGCCAAACCGCCTACAATCAAGGTTTTCGCGCCACGAATTTGCAGCCATTCAATTAAACCAGTGCTGAGTTTTTCGTTCAAATCGTGGTAACACGCGCCATAAGGGTGCATAGCGGGATCAACGCCTTTCCATACGCAAAAATCATAATCCGTGCTTTCAGGCAGCCCATCGAGCAATTCAAAGCCTTCTGTGCCAACCATCGCATGCGATACCCAAGTAATGTCGGCGTGTGGCAAACCTGTGGGCTGCATCATTTTGTCATGGCTGTCCACCAACCAATGCGCGCTCGGGCTGTGCGCGTCTTTGCTCATTACGCGCAAATCTGCCAACGCGGCTTGGGCATTAAGTTCAGCAACAATTTGATCGCCTTCGGCAACGGGCAATTCTTGCGGCAAAAGCGGCGTAAAGGTTTTTTGTGCGTCCACGTCTATAGAAACTATCATCTATTTTCCTTGCAAAGGTAGAGTGTGTGGTGTAAGCCACGCACGCGTAGGTGTATTGGATAACGCGTGAGTGCGTATCGCACACACCCTACAACGCACGCTATTTTCGGGCTGCCTGAAAACTATTTCTGCGCGTCCACCGCTTCCAACGCGCGCAAGGCGTAAGTATACGCCGCGCCTGCGTTTAAAGAAATTGCCGTTGCCAACGCACCCGCGATTTCGCTCTCGGTTGCGCCCGCTTTCGCCGCTTTTTCCGCATGTACCGAAATGCAGCTCTCGCAACGCGTGGTAATCGCCACCGCAATCGCAATCAATTCACGCGTTTTCTCGTCCAACGCTTCTGCCGCCGCCGCTTGGTCTAAAGCCATGTAGGCTTGCAACATTTTTGGGTGTTTTTTGCCCAATTCGCCAAA
Organism: Neisseriaceae bacterium B1; assembly: GCA_051414845.1. Classification (GTDB taxonomy): domain Bacteria; phylum Pseudomonadota; class Gammaproteobacteria; order Burkholderiales; family Neisseriaceae; genus Simonsiella. Next base: position 2,202,799 of record CP183313.1, on the reverse strand, counting down.
TGATTTTTTCACATGCGCGGTGTGTTCTGTCCAATTTTGAAACATGATGGATTCCTTGTTTAATGATTTTAAAAATGCTTTCAGGCTGCCTAGAACGAAAAACGCTTTAGGTAGGGTGGACATCGCCCACCATTTTTTCAATCAATATGAGATTTTTTGGTGGGCAGTGTCCAACCTACCCAGTTTCAGGCAGCCTGAAACGGTTTTAACCCGCCCATTATTGCCATTTTTATGCTAGTATACCTATCTAATCGTCTCATTAAATAGTGCATATGGATATTTTAGACAAACTCATTACCTATGCCCAAATTTCAGGCAGCATCAATGTGCAATGCCAATTTCAGGGCAACTGGTATGTGCGCCACGAACACCGCTTGGGGCAAGCCTTGGTGCACATCGTTACCAGCGGCGAAGGCTATGTTAAAACCGACGATGAAGCCGCGCCGCGTTTGGTGCGCGCGGGCGATATTGTCTTTTTTCCGCGTTTGGCGGCACATATTTTAAGCAACGACAAAATGTGTAACAACGTTCAAGCCGCCACCGACACGCAACAAAATGGCGTATTTACCCTAAAAACCAGCACAGGCAAATCCGATACGGAACTCGGTTTATTTTGTGCCCGTTTCACTTACGATGCGCACGCCGACTTGATGAACACGCTGCCTGAAACCATATTTTTGCGGCTGGAATCGCCCGTTTTAAACGGTTTGCTCACTTTATTGCAACACGAAAGCACACAAAACGAACAAGGCTCACGTGCTGTGATTGACTCATTATCATCGGTTTTGTTTGTATATTTACTGCGCACTTATTTAGCAGAAAATGCCAATAACGCACCATTAACAGGCATACTCAACGGCTGGCGCGATAAGCGTTTGCGCGCTGTGGTACAAGCTGTGATTGCTACGCCCGAACGCGAATGGCGCGTGGAAGAGTTGGCGCAAAAAGCCACCCTGTCGCGCGCGCAACTGATGCGCGTTTTCAACCAACAAATGCAAACCAGTCCACACGCCTTTGTCAACGCCATGCGATTGCAAAAAGCCGCGCATATGTTACGCACGCAGCAAGACACGGTGCTTGCCATCGCGCTGGCAACGGGTTTTCAATCGGAAGCGCATTTTGGCAAAGCGTTCAAAAAATATTACGGCACCACGCCAGGGCAATATCGGAAAACAGATATTCAAGTGGCGGATAACTATGATGAGTATGTAATTTAGTTTTCAGGCTGCCTGAAAACTTTTTCGTGCTAACTTTGTTTATTGTAAAAACAAGATGATAAACTCAATCGCGTATTTTTTCACACGATTGCATTTGACAGCCCAGAAAAACCCGCGTATAGTTCGTGTCTTTCGGGTCGTTAGCTCAGTCGGTAGAGCAGCGGACTTTTAATCCGTTGGTCGAGCGTTCGAATCGCTCACGACCCACCAAATTTTAAAAACCTAAACAGCAATGTTTAGGTTTTTTCTTTTGTTTTTTTCAGGCAGCCTGAGACATTTGCAAAACTTGGAGCGGGAGCGGCTCGCTCCAAATCTTCGTTTTCTTGAAAACTGAAATATTTCACTAAATTAAAGAGTTGGGAGCGAGCCGCTCCCACTCCATTTCTCATTGCAGACAGCTAAAATTAGTTTTGCAAAGCTTTCAGGCTGCCTGAAAATGCGTTCTCCCTAAAAAACACGTCGGTCGGATAGCCACTATCCGACCGACGTTTTACATTCACATCCCTTTTTTACCGCGCCCATAATGCTGTGTAATGCGGTCGATGACCACTGCCAAAATCACAATCGCCGCACCTGCTTCTACGCCTTGTCCGATGTTTAGCGTTTGCACTGCTTGCAAAACGGGTTCGCCCAAGCCGCGTGCGCCAATCATGGATGCGAGCACAACCATACCCAGCGACATCATCACGGCTTGGTTAATCCCTGCCAAAATACTGGGTTTGGCTTGTGGCAATAAAACTGAGCGCAACAATTGCCAACGCGTTGCGCCAAATGATAATGCCATTTCTATCAATGATTTATCTACTTGGCGAATGCCCAGCGCGGTTAAGCGAATCAAGGGCGCGACGGCATACACTACGGTTGCCATCAGCGCAGGCACTTTGCCAATGCCAAACAACATCAACACAGGAATCAAATAAACAAAGCTGGGCATGGTTTGCACAATATCTAATATGGGTGTGAGCGCGCGATAGAGTCGCTCGTTGCGCGCGGCAAGTATACCCAATGGCAAACCAATGAGTACGCAAGCAATAAGCGCGACGCACAATAAAGCCAGCGTTTGCATTAATGCTGTCCACAAACCGAGCGCACCAATGATAGCAAAACCTGCGGCGCACAAGGCGGCAAATCGCCAACTACCACCCGAATGCCACGCCAGCAAAGCCAGTAGCAGCAAAATCAACCATTCAGGCAGCCACAATAATAAGCGTTCCATCGGCTGCAAACCGTGTTGCAAAATAGCTTGGCTAAATGCGCGCAAGCCGTCGCCGTGTGTGGCGACCATGTGGTTCATGGCTTTATTGAGGCTACCTGAAAAGGATAAATTAGGGAAAAAATGCGTTTCGGTTGGCGCTTGTTGTGTGTTCGCACTATGTTCCACGCCAAACTTGGCTTGCAAGCGTTCTGCAGCGGCGGGCGTAACCCAGTTTTGCCACACTTGTGGATTATCGCGCAAGAATATCGCTGCTTGCGCTGCGCCATCACGCTTTTTCTCGGTCATGTCTAAAATTGCACCATTTAATTGTGCGGGTGTGAACTGGATGGCGTTCATGAGCGCGATTAATTCGGGATTGTCTTGCGCAAAGGGCGTGGCAACGGCAATACCGAGCTGCGATGTGGGAAAACCGCTAACGCAACCACTTTTATCGTCGGGTTGCAATAGATTTTGCCAGCAAGCTGCATCGTAGGCAGGCATGGCAAGTGGGCGCATATCAAATTTGGCGGCTAAACCTGTAGGCTGCCAGTAATAAAACACAATTGGTTCGCGTCGCGCATAAGCCGCACTGATTTCCGCGTCCAAAGCCGCGCCTGTGCCAGAGCGAGTATTATTGAATTGTCGGGCTAACCCTGTGTTATTTAACAAATTGCTGTTGAACGTTTCGCATGTCCAACCCGTTGGACAATTCAGTAAACGCGATTTATTCGGCGATTCAGGGTCGCGAAACAATGTTGCTTGCGCGCGTAAATCGTCTAGCGTGTGAATGCCATATTGCTGCTGCACATAATCGGGAATGTACCAGCCTTGCGTCGCGCCACCGCGCAAAGTGTTGCCCACAATTTTCACTTTGCCCGCCTGCTCTGCACTTTGCATGGCGGGCGAACGTCCAACCCATTGCTCGGCGATAATATGTAAATCATTGTATATTAACGCGCTTTCCATCGCACCGCCTGTGGCAGGGACGATGTCGGTGGGGCAGCCGTAGCCTGTTTGCAGGATTTCAGCAAGCAGCGCGGTGGTAAATTGTCCGCTTTCCCAATCCAAAGCCGCCAATTTGGCAGGTTTTTCCGCCGAACAGACAGCCGCTTGGGCGGATTGGGGCAACAAGAAAAGCGTCATCAAACAGCCGATAATGAGGGCGATCAATCGCGACATGGCATGAACTTTTTAAGATAAATGAGTGAGCATGATACGCGAGTTTAGTGATGTAAACAGAGATTTAACTTTTCAGGCAGCCTGAAAAAACAGCCACGCTTTCGCATGGCTGTTTTTTTATTTTTCGCGTTGATAAAAGCGACTGTTCAAATAAGCGCGTTTGCCTTCGTGAATCAACACCAGACACACCGCCGCCAATGGCAACGCAACCAACATCCCGACAAAGCCCATCAGTTGTCCAAACGCCATCAAAGCGAAAATCACCCAAAATGGCGACAAACCAATTTTTTCGCCAACAATTTGTGGTGTAATAAAAAAACTCTCTAAAAATTGACCAATACCAAACACGCCCCAAACCATCAGTAAACCGTGCCACGAATCAAACTGCAACACCGCAGCCAAAGTCGCCAGCAGCAAACCTGTGAACGCACCCAAATATGGCACAAACACCAAAATTCCTGCCACCATACCAATCGCAAAGCCCGAATCTAGACCCACTGCCATCAAGCCCAAGCCATAAAGCAAGCCCATCACAATCATCACTAGCAATTGCCCACGCATAAACTCGCCTAAAACCGTGTCCATTTCTTTGGTAACGCGCGAATACACGTCCAAATAACGGCGTGGCACCAGCTCGCGCACCGCAAACCGCCAACGCGGCCAATCGCGCAAGAAATAATACAAAATCAACGGCAAAATCACCAAATTGCCCAAACCCACCGCAATCGCCGAGCCTTGTTGCATCATGACCACCATCACATTTTGCAAATACTGCTGCACTTGTGCCGCATTGGCGCGCAGCCATGTCATGACGGTTTCTTCATTAATCGCCACATGACCACCAAAACGCGCGTTATACCAAGGTAATAATTTATTTTGAATCCAATCGGCAACCGCAGGAATGCGCTTAATAATATTATTGGTTTGGTCAATCAACATCGGCACAATGACGAGCAACAAACCCGTTAATAAAATAAACGCAAACAACATCACCCACAATGACCCACGCGCGCGTCCAATACGGAAACGGCGCAATTTATCCACCAACGGGTCTAAAATATACGCCAACACCGCAGACACAATAAAAGGCGTTAAAATCGGGCCCAACAATTTAAAAAACGTAATCAAAAAAGCCAACAACAAAAAGCCAGCCAACCAAGGCATCCAAGGGCGTTTGCGGCGAATACTAGGCTGATACATCGCAATTCTCAAAAAATAATCAAGCGCGCATTGTAGCGATAATTGGCGTTTTCAGGCAGCCTTTTTACTTTGTGCGCGCTTATAGAGACGATGGTAAACGCCCAAAACTTTTCAGGCAGCCTGAAAAAATTACTGTATCCTTTCAGGCTTCCTAAAAAAAACAAACAGCGCAAGCTTGCACGCCCAGTTCGTAAAAGTTTCCATCTTTGCTTTTTTAACAACATTTCCATTCAACACCATATGATCCAACTTCCCACATCCAGCCGTTTACGCGCCCATTTAAAGCGCGGCGGTATCATTGCTTATCCTACCGAATACTGTTACGGCTTGGGCTGCGACCCACGCAACACGCGCGCCTTAAAACATATTATGCAACTCAAAAAACGCCCGCAACACAAAGGTTTAATTGTTATCGGACAAAACTTAGCGCAACTCACGCCCCTACTCAATAGACTGCCTGAAAACCTGCACACCCATTTGCAGCAAACCTGGCCAGCTGCCAAAACCTTTGTCCTACCCACGCGCCAAACCGTATTAACCCAATTACGCGGACAACGCCGTACGCAACTGGCAGTCCGCGTGCCTGCGCATGAATTAGCGCGACAACTATGCGCCTTAGCCAAAATGCCGCTCGTATCGACTTCGTGCAACCGCGCGCGCGCGAAACCCTGCAAAACCGAACGCCAAGCACGCCGTTTATTCGGGCGCGAAGTGTGGGTAATTGGCGGTCGTGTGGGCGGTCGCAAACGTCCGAGTGAGATTATTGATTGGCAAAGCGGACAGGTTTTGCGTTGATTCAATTCTTTTCAGGCAGCCTGAAAAATAATTGAGCATTCAAAACCTGAAGTTATACTCAATCTAGCCAAAATTTGTTATACCATAACACAATAAATTGTTTAACTTCAATCAATTAAACTGCATTTAAATTTGTTTCAGGCAGCCTGAAAGCGCACAATACAGCTTTTCCTAACCTCGATGAAAGAGAGCAATATCATGAAAATGCGTGCAGCTGTGGTTAATCCAAAAATTGATGGTTTTGTTGAAGTCGTTGAAAAAGACATCCGCCCATTGGAAAACAATGAAGCCTTGGTGGAAGTGGAATATTGTGGCGTGTGCCATACCGATTTGCACGTTGCGGCGGGCGATTATGGTATTAAAGAAGGTCGCGTGTTGGGGCATGAGGGAATTGGTTTGGTGAAACAAGTTGCCGATGGCGTGACGGCTTTGAAAGTGGGCGACCGCGTGAGCATTGCATGGATGTATAAAGCCTGTGGCGCGTGTGAATACTGCAATACGGGGCGCGAAACCTTGTGCCGTAATGTGTTGAACGCGGGCTACACCGCCGATGGCGGCATGGCAACACATTGTATCGTGAACGCCGATTATGCGGTGAAAGTGCCTGAAGGTTTAGACCCAGCGCAAGCGTCGAGCATTACTTGCGCGGGCGTAACAACTTATAAAGCGATTAAAGTATCGGGCGTGCAACCTGGTCAATGGTTGGCGATGTACGGCGCGGGCGGTTTGGGCAACTTGGGCGTGCAATACGCGAAAAAAGTGTTCGGCGCGCATGTGGTGGCGATTGATGTGAACGACGATAAATTGGCGTTTGCTAAAGAATGCGGCGCGGATTTGGTGATTAATGTCAACAAAGAAGACGCGGCTAAAGTGATGCAAGAAAAAATTGGTGGCGCACACGCGGCGGTGGTAACGGCGGTTTCTAAAGCGGCATTTACTTCTGCGGTAGATTGCGTACGCGCGGGCGGGCGCGTGGTTGCTGTCGGCTTGCCGCCTGAAAGCATGGATTTGTCGATTCCACGCATTGTGTTGGATGGCATTGAAGTGGTGGGTTCTTTGGTGGGTACACGCCAAGACTTGGCTGAAGCGTTCCAATTTGGCGCAGAAGGTTTGGTTGTACCGAAAGTGCAACTGCGTAGCTTGGACGAAACCGCTGCGATTTTCCAAGAAATGCGCGATGGCACCATCACAGGTCGCATGGTCATTGATATGAAAAAAGACCATACCGAAAGCGGCTGCTGCGGTAAATGCGGCGGTTAAAATCACTTTCAACTGAAACCTTTGCAGAACTCCACATTTGAGCGCAGTTCAAAGCGATATCATCGCAAAAAGCGCAGATAATAGATGAACATTTTCAAGCTTTTGAGAAGCGCATCGCGAAGAAATGTGCCAAAGATGGGGTTTTACAAAGATTTCAGGCTGCCTGAATAATCTAGTTAATATAGCCAAACAAAACTTAAATCATTACAGCGTTGTCTCGCTTTGCTGTACTACGTGTACTATCTGCGGTTCGTCGCCTTGTACTTGATTTACTTTTGTTTGGCTATACTTTTCAGGCAGCCTGAAAACCAAAATAAGGGATGGATTCGTATCCATCCCTTTTTTCATGCCATTTTCAGTTATAATCGCGCTTATTTTTGACTGAATTTCACCATGCGTATCGTTAGCTACAACATTCAGGCAGCCATCGGCTCGGATAGCTATTTGAGCCACTTAACGCGGCTACACCACCAAGTTATGCCTGCGCAAGCCAAAGCGCGTAATTTGGAGAAAATTGCCTGTTTTATCAGCGATTTTGATGTCGTTTGCCTGCAAGAAATTGATTTAGGCGGCTATCGCAACGGCTTTCAAAACCAAGTGAAACAGATTTTAGACGATACACCATTTGATTATTTTGCTTGCCAAACCAATCGTGTTGTCGGCAAATTATCGTTACACGGCAATTTAATTTTAAGCCGCTTGCCGCTGCGTGAAATCGTCAATTGCCCATTACCTTCGCGCATCAAAGGACGCGGTATGTTGGCGGTGGCGGTGGATACGCCCATCGGCGAAGTAGTCGTGAGCAATGTCCACTTAAGTCTCGGTATGCTCGACCAATTTAAGCAAATTCGCTTTATTCGTGAGCAACTTAAAAGCCATGAAAACGTCTGCTTAATGGGCGATTTCAACTGTCCGCCCGATGCCGAACAACTACATTTGCTAACCGACCACGACTACACTCGTCTCAGCGAAGGCGCAACTTATCCCAGCTGGCGACCCACGCAAAGTTTAGACCACATTTTTATTAAAGGACGCATTTCAGGCAGCAGTCGCGTTGTACAATTTCAATCTTCCGACCATCTCCCTGTTGTTATAGAAATCGACACCGCAGCCTGAATATCCCAGAAAGCCCATTATGAACACGCAAACCCAAAACGTAGATGCCCAAGAAATCGAAAAATTCAGCCAACTCGCCGATAAATGGTGGGATAAAACAGGTGAATTCAAACCACTACATGACATCAACCCCATTCGTCTCCACTACATCAACCAGCGCGCCCAATTAGCAGACAAAACCGTACTAGACGTCGGTTGCGGCGGTGGCATTCTCAGCGAAAGCATGGCGCAACTGGGCGCGCAGAGCGTGTTAGGCATTGATATGGCAGAAAAATCACTCGCCGTTGCCCAAGCGCACGCCGAGCAACACAATGTCGCCAATCTCAGCTACCGTTGCGTCAGCGTAGAAGATTTAGCCGCCGAAATGCCGCACCAATTCGACGTTGTAACCTGCATGGAAATGCTCGAACACGTGCCCGACCCCGCCTCCATCATCCGCGCCTGCGCCAAATTAGTGAAACCCGACGGCATGGTCTTTTTCTCCACCATCAACCGCAATCCCAAATCCTATGTCCACGCCATTTTCGGCGCAGAATACTTGCTGCAACTCGTCCCCAAAGGCACGCACGACTGGCAAAAATTCATCACGCCCGCCGAATTAGCCCGCATGGCGCGTTTGGCAAATTTAGATGTGATTGGTACACAAGGCATGTCATACAATTTACTCAGCAAAACCTATTTTGAAACCGATGATGTTTCCGTGAACTACATGATTAACTGCCAAGTTGCCAGGGCTGCCTGAAAACATGTTGAAAAAAGCGTTCATCATCGCAACGTGCACCCTAGCATTAACCGCTTGCGACAACAGTTATACCGCCGTTTCCGCCAATAATTCAGGCGTAGGCGCAGCGATTGGTACAGGATTACGCTGGTAAACCCAAACCGATAAAAATGAAACCTTTGCAAAACCCCAAAAACAACCCACTTGTTTTGGGGTTTTCACCATTCCAACCCCAAACAACCCAAACCAACCTCAACAAACACAAACACCCCACCCAAACAGCCCTATTTCAGGCTTCCTTATGCCCCTTCAGGCAGCAATGGGCACAATAAGCACCGTAATCAGCGCAACAAGCCTTAACTTGTTCGCCGCTTTAAGCAAATTCAAACAAATCACTTTCAACCCCAACTACCCTTTGACCCTTTCCAAGCCAAAATAGCTCGCCCGTTTACATCTGAATATACAGTGCAAAATGGCAAAACTCTGTTCCACCCGATAACGGATTTTTGCCAGCTCCTTATTGCGCCCAATGTCTTCACGCGTCAAAGGTTTATTGCGGTGCGCTTTACACATAATGCCGTCCATTAATTGATTTTTCTCCAAAAATTCGCGGTTGGATTGACTGTCATAGCCTTTATCTGCATACACTTTGACTCCGTGTTCAACCTTGTCCAACACGGTTTCCAAATGATTTACATTAGATGCATTGGCTGGCGTAACGTGAATTTGCTCTATAAAGCCTTCTTCATCGCACCGCGCATGAAGTTTGTAGCCCTAGGGGCTACTGACAATTTGGGCGCGAGTTGATTTTGCAGATAAATTTGCCAAATTCAAGGCAAAAATGTGAGCCAATGCCGTTCATTGGCGAATATTTTTAACGCAGAATTTGGTAAATTTAGCGCAAAACTCAACCGCGAAACGAATTGTCAGTAGCCCCTAATACCAATGCTTGCTTTTGATTGTCCATCTTGCGTCTTTGTCTTTGCTAGCCGGCGTTTGGACAATTTCTTCACTTTCATTGACTTCAATGGATTTTTTGAGTTTCCCGCCTGCGGTTTGGATAATGGTCGCGTCCACAATTGCGGTTTGTGCTTTTTCTACTTTGAGTTGGTTGTGGGCGAGTTGTCGGTTGATTTCTTGATGCAGTTCATTTGCCAAGCCCTCTTGAATTAAACCAGTTACAGAAACAGTTGGGTGTGCTATGGTCGGGCAAATTCATCTCATCGGGAAATTGGCAAGAGAGGATGAAATCCAAACGGGTCACCAAACTGCGCTCCAATTCGGGGGCGGATAAACTGTGCCATTGCCCGAGCAAAACCGCGCGGAACATGGGTAACAAGGGGTAAGCGGGGCGACCGCCGTTGTCGCGCACATAGCGAACTTTATGGCTGGCGAGTGTTTGTTCAATGACTTGCCAATCCAAAAGTTGGGTGATTTTAGGTAAAGGGAAACGGTCGGCGTATTGGTTGAGTAGGGTTTGTGCTGATTGGTAGAAGAAGCTGGACATGGAAAAATCCTCTGAATTCTTGATGGAGGGAATTTAGAGGTTTTTTTGGGGGGCAAAGGTTTCAGGCTGCCTCGCCAACAAAGGCAGAAGTAAGCAATTAAAATATTGTTTTAATTAATAAAGTTGAAATGCGTTTTTCAATATACCCCAAAAAAGCAAAAGTGTTCGCCTTTTTGGGGTGTTTTTTTGGTTGGCGTGGTTTGATTGTCTCATAACTTTTGGCGCGTGTGTGTTTCCTGTTTGGGCGTGATTATGTTTCAGGCTGCCTGTATTTGTTGCCGCTGGTGTGATGTGGTTTTATCGCTCTACATTATCGGCGTTTTTTGTTGTTTTGGTATTTTGTGCTAAATTGGGTTTTGGGTTTTTGGGTGGTGAAAAATAAAAGTGTATATAAGCGCGAAAAGTACTGGTTATACTGGTTATTGTGGTTACAGTGTTGTTTTATTTATGTTTTTATTTTCACTACTGGTTATTTTGTGGTTATTTTTTTGCTAAAAATGCGCTTATCTTATTGTTTTTAAATATAAATGTACTGGTTATTTTTGACTGGTTATGCTTATTTTTTAAGCAATTTTGATTTTTGCTGTTTTTGTATATTGTTGTTTTTTAATGGTTATGATTTTTTCAGATTTTCCGATTTTGGGCAAAAAATAACCAGTTCTTTTTTAGGCTGCCTGAATTAGGTTTGTTTTAGTGGTTTTTTGGGTGGTTTTGGCTTTTTTATTATATTGCTTAAATTGTTTATTTTTTAGAATTTAATGCTAATATTTTCTTAATGCTCAACACTAGCGGCGAAAGTAAAGGCAGCCTGAAAAGATGTGATACTTTCAGGCTGCCTGTTTGTTATTGGTTTATTGCGGCTCTTTGTTTGGCGGGGTTACGCCTTTGAATTTGTAATAGCGTATACCGCCTGTTAGTTGGTGTAAAAACCGTTCTTTGTCTTTGAGTAGCCATTGTATGCCGTGTAGGGTTTCTCTAATTTGCCGCTTTTCGTGAGTTGGCAGTATTTCGCTTTCTATCACTATGGGCAATACATACATGAAACGTGTTTCGCCGTCGTTTTCATAGTAGCCTGCGTGGTTGTTGCTGTGGTCGTATGAATGTTTCGCGCCTTTTAGGGCGTATCGGGCGGTGTAGGCGTATTGGGCAAAGTGGTTTTCTACGGCTTCTATAATCAGTTTTTCTTCTCTATCGCCGCTGCCATTGACGGCTAACCAAGCATAGAAACAATCTTGTATGGCTTCTTTGCCTTGCCCTGCGGCAAAGCCTGTTATATCGGTGGCGATTTCTAGGGCGGCGGCGATTAGGGCGAAACGCTTGGCTACGCGGTAGGCTTGCCCTTTGATTTGAGGCGGTAGCTCTGCCATGAATTGCGCGGCGTGGTTGCGGGCTAGCTGGATTTTTTCGGGGCTTAATTGGGCAATAAATGCTCGCCCTGCTATGCCGTGATATTGCGCGGTTTGTTGGTTGAGATGGTCGGATAGTGCGCCGCCGTCTTTGAAGCCGTGTAGGGTGTCGTAAATGCCTTTGCCTTTGCCTGTATCTGCTGGTAGCGTGGGCAGTCTGACGTTTTGCCCTGCGTTCCAGTCGTCCATACCGCGTAAGTAGTTTTCGGGGGTCTTTTCGCCTGTGGATAGGGCTAATACGCGCCATCGGGTTAATGCGCGGTTGCCGCCTTCTTTTTGGGCTTGTAGTTTATTCATGCCGTTAAATAGGCTGTAGGCGGTATCTGAGACAACTTTTTTTGCGGCTTGTCCGATTTCGTCTAGCACAACAAAGCCATCGTTTCGCGCGGCGGCGATGTTTTGAAAACTTAAGCCTGTGCCTTTCCATGATAACAATAGGTTTTCAGGTTCGCCAAAAATGGAAAGCGATAGATTAACGGCGGTGGTTTTGCCTATTGATGACTTGCCTTGTAAGTGAAAGCCCCCGCTTTCTATTTTAAGCAGCTTTAACAAGGGGGCGGCTAGGGCTGTGCCAATGGCTAGGCATAGGCGGCTATTGTGTTGCGCGTATCGTGCTACGTTCTCTTGCCAATCTTTCAGGCTGCCTGAAACTTGGTAGGCTTGCGCTTGGCTTTTGTCGCCATTGTAGAACACGCGCATTGTTTGGTTTGGTCCAGTTGGTTCCAGCGGCTCGGCTGGTGTGATGATGTCGCCATTGGGCAATACATACGCGCCGTTTATCCAACCTGCCTTATCTGTGATTAGCCATTGTTCGCGGCTGCCTTGTGTTTGCAAATAGTCGGCTAAGCGTTCGCGTTTTAGCCTGCCTGAATAGATGGTTATGCCTATGCCTTGTAGGTAGCTCCAGTTGCTGCCTATTGCACTGCAGGGTATGGCGGCTATGCGTTTTTCACGCGTTACGTTATGAGTGTATTGAATCATGCGGTAGGCTTCTCCGTTGGTGTGTATGCCGCTGCCTATGATGTCTATGCAGCTTGATAGTTGCATGGGCGGTTTTTCGTTGCCGTCGTTGTCTAGGGCGATGTAGAACACGCCTTTTTCGGTGGTCTCAAAGCGTGGCGATGGGGTGTAGGTTTCTATGGTTTGGTGGTCTAGCAGTGCCATTGTTTTAGCTCTCTTTCTTGTCGTAAATATTCCATTTCGGCGGCGATTTCGGGGGCAATAAAGTAGGTGGTATTGCCTATGGTTAGGGCTTCTTTTTCGCTGTTTTGCTGCTCTTGGTATGCGATGGCTTGGCTGGTGTTTTCAGGCTGCCTGAAGCCATAACCGCTGTAAACGCCCGCAAACTTTTCAGCTAAGGCTTCATTGAGGCGTTTGGATATGGAAACGGCAATCTCTAGCTCTTGACGCAAAAAGTGATTTTCATCTTGTAAATCAATGATTTCATCTGCTTGCTGGTGTAGCTGTTGCCATTGTTGCGCTAGGGTGTTGCGCTGGATTAGCCATACGGTAAATGCGCCGCCTGTTGCGCCTATTAGCGCGGATAATATGGGGTGCATGGGGATGTCTCCTTGTTGCCCTCCCCTTTTGCCCTATGGCGCGATTTGGGGCGTTTTGGGGCGGTAGGGGATAGGGCGGCGATAGGGTAGGGGATTTTCAGGCAGCCTGTTCGCGCTGCTTGATTTGGTTTAGCTCGTCTAGCGCGTCCATTCCTTGCGTTTCAGGCTGCCATATTTGTACGGTTAAGCCTTGTTTTTGTAAGCGATTTGCAAGGTGCAAGGCTGCCTGAAAACCTACATCGCGCAGCGTGTCATGGTCTGCAATGATTAAAACGTGTTTTGCGTTTGGGGGTGCTTGCCACTGCTCTAACAGTTTTGCGCTCAATGCTGCCTGTATGGGCAAGTCAAACAGTTCACGCGCGGCTAGGGCGGTTTCTATGCCCTCGGCAATGATGATTACGCCGTCTGCGTTTGGCTGCTCGATTTGCACGCTCGCGCCTTTTAGACTGCCTGAAAAACGGCTCTGCATTTTTTTAGCGGGTAATGGTGCGCCTGTTTGGGGGTGCAGGGCGTTTAATTTGGCGTTGCTGCGTGGTTGTAGGTAGGTTAGGTGTAAGCCTTGTAGTTGCCCTGCTTGGTCTTTGATGGCGGCTACAATGCAAGGGAAGTTGCCAAAATGCTGTGATTTGCCGTTGGTGTCGTTTGTCCAATAGGCAAGGCTAGAGGCGAAACGGATGGCGGCGGTTTGGGGTAGCTTGGCTAGGTCTAAGCCGCGTGCTTGGTAGTAGGCAAGGGCAAAATCGTTTAACGGCTCTGTTTCGTGCCATATGCGCATTAGGCGCGCTAGGCGGTCTTTGCTTGCTGGTTGCCCTGAATGGCTTTCAGGCTGCCTGAAAACTGCTTTGCTGGGCGTTTGAGCTTGATTGTCGCCATAGCCTAATAGGTTTTTGACGATTTCTAAGGCTTCAAGGAATGAAATTCCTAGGTGTTTTTGCATTAGGGTGTAGCCATTGCCTGCGCCGCATTGGTTGCAAAAGTAGGTGCCGTTGCCGTCTTTGTTGTCGTATCTGAAACGGTCTTTACCGCCGCATAGGGGGCAGGGTTGGTGTGTATCGCGTAAGAAATGCGCTTCTATGCCTATGCTGGGCAAAATGTAATGCCATTGATGACGGGCGATGTCTTGCGCGTTTGGGTGGTGTGCATTCATGGTTTGCGCTCCTAATTGATGATTTCGCTATCGCCATCTAGATGCAATGCCAAAATCTGCTTGGCTTGTTCTTTTAGCTGTATGGCTTGGTCGTGTGGTTCAATGATTTGTTCAATCACGCTTTCAAGTGCTTGCTTAAAATCCATGTTTTGGGCATAGCAGCGCATGAATGCGTTTAAAATGGTTTGCGCGCCGTGTATTTCGGCAATGGTTGCCATGGCTGCCATTGAAATGCGCGTTGCATCAAAATCGCTGTCTAGCTCTTGCTGTAATAGCTCTGCAGAAAATACGTTTATCATGGTTTGCGCTCCTTGCTTTGTTGGTCGTTTAAGGCTGCCTGAAAGTGGGGAAATAGGCGATTGTGTGCTTTTTGCAATTCTGCTTTTAAAAAGCGTTTGTTGCGGTCGCTGCTTTGGTTTTCGGGGTGGTCGCATAGCCACATTTTGCAGCGTGGGCAGGGTTTAATTTTTGCCATGGTGTTTGTCCTTTTGCTGGTGTTTTTAGGCTGCCTGAAAAGGGGTTTAAATACCCTACACCAGCGGTTAAAAAAACATATTTAATGTTAAATCAATGGGTTATATAATCCACAAGGCGGCGTTTTGGCTGCCGTGCTGACTTTTCAGGTAGCAAGGTAGGCGATTTGCTTGGTTGTGGATTAAGGGGGGGTTACGCGGATTTAGCGCGGTAGATTTGCGGATTGTTGGCGATGAATTGCCATTCATGCGATAACTTAAAAAATAGCTCGTTAGTTTCCGCGTTGGTTAGGGCAAAATCGGTGTTGCGCTCAATCAAGCCGTTTTGGTCTCGCTCGTCTTTTTCCATGCACTGAAAAGTAAGGGCAGCAGCAAAGGCTATGCCATTGAGTGAAATTTGTGCGGTTTCAACACAGCTTTGCAAATAGGCTAAATCCTTGGCAGGCAAGGCTTTAATTTTGTCGTCTGCTAGTTTTGCCAAGTGGTTAATTAAGTCTGCCAAGCCTGAATAATAACCGCCGCTTTTGTCCAGTTGGATTTGGTTTGCTGCTTCATGGTTTGCTGTGCATTTCATTTGGGTTCGCCTTTCAAAATGTAGATACCGCGTTGGATTTCTTTGCCGTGTTTGTTGATGTGTTTTTGCATGATGGTTTCAATGTGGTAGCCGTGTCGTCGCAATTCTGCAATGCGTGAAGTGGGGCTGTTGTAGCCTTGCAGGTGCAATTCATAAACGGTTACGCCGTTTGGATTTGCGCGCAATAGCTGCAATATTTCGGCATTTTGGCTATCGGCTGGGAAAGGGCATTTGCTCATGTTTACGCTCCTATCACGCGGCTTACTATCCATTCGTCGCCGCTTTGTTGAATGTTGAAATTGAATGCGGGTTTTTGCTGCAAGCGCATATCTATAAAACGGCTTGCCGCGTCTAGACTTTTAAACGCGCGGATTTTTTTCACGCTAATCACGCTAAATGCGCGTTTAATTGGGGCTTTGGGGATTTTGTGGCATTGGCTCACGGTTTTGCTCCTTTGACTTGTTTGGCGGCTTTGCTGGCAGCGCGTTTGGCTTCACGCTCTTGAAAACGCGCTTTGATGGCAGCTTCTATGCGCTGCTCTTTGGCGGCGTTGTCGTGATAGGCGTTTAATAGGCTGTCCACGCGGTATTGCGCGTTAAAGGCTGCCATTTCTCGCGCAGCTGGGGTGTCGTAAAGCTCACGGTAGCGGTTGTATTCACGTTTGAAACAGTCGTGAATATGGCTGCGTTTGGCTTGATAATCCACGCCATAATCGCGCTTGATTTGCATAACGATTGCCTGAATGCTTGGCGCATGGTGTTCAGGCTGCCATGTGTGAAAGCCGCTTTTGGCTGATGTAGGTTTTGTATGAGTTTGTTTTAATGAAGTTTTTTGGGGTTTTACGCCTTGAATGGGCGCGCTTTGGCTACATGGTTTCATGTGCTTTCCTTTGGCAATAGGCAGCCTGAAACAGTGTGCTTGAAACGTGTTTTGCCGTTTCAGGCTGCCTGTTTGGGCTGCCTGAAAGGGGTTAAATCACTTTTTCGTTGAAGTAAATCGCTTGAATTTGCGCTTTGGCTTGTTTGAGTGATGAAACCTCACGCGCTGGATATTCGCTAAACAGTGCGCCTTTTTCGCTACGTTTCCAGATGGCAAGTTTGCCGTTGGCATAGTTGGCTACGGCGTGAATGCCGCCAAAAGGGGTTTGTACGCTAATGGTGTGAATAGAATTTGCGTTTTGCATGGTGAATGCCTTTCTAACTGGTTTTTTAACCGCGCTATCGCTTCCTACGGCGATAAGGGCGGCAAACAAAGGGTAAGGGGTAGGAAACTGCCAGTTAGAAGCAGCCGCGATAAATCGCGCCTTACCCTTGTTTACCAATGAAAGGTATGGCAAGGGGTATGCAAGCGTAAAAATCGCCGTTTTTGCGCATGAAACACAAAAGAAAACGGCTTGCTTGCCTAACTGTAAATGCAGCTTCCTACGGCTGACTGCTTGATGTAAAGTAGTGTCACACATTTTGCGCTGGTTTTGGGGGTTTAGCAAGGGGGTTTGCGTTGATTTTTTGATAAATATTTGATTGGTTTATGAATGTTTGTGTTATCATGGCGGCTCTTTCTTTCTCGATTCCGCTTCGTTTTGCGGATGGGTAAAGTTTACGTGTGTCAACTATTGCGCTGCTGGGTGGTGGCGCGTTTTGCCTAAGGTATGTGTGGCGGCTCCGATTTTTCGGGGCTGTTTTTTTATGCTTGTAAAACTTGCTTATGACTGCCTGAATATTGCTTACACCAGCGGCAAGGTTTTTAAATCAATGGTTTAGGTGGTTGCGCTTGGCTTGCTTAAGGGTGGTTGAACTTGCTTAAGGGGGCGTTACGCTTTCGTTATTCTCCGTTACGCGCGTTACAGCCCAATTTTGGGCTTACCATAAAAATCAATTGGTTAGATTTTTAGGCTGCCTGAGAACGGTTTGAACTTGTAAGCAAAAGTTACAAGTTGCCCTGCCTGAATTTTCCGATATCTTAAGAAATGCGCTGTAAGGGGTCTATTTTGCGTTTTTAGCGCGGTTTGCGGTTTGGCTGGTGTGTTTACCTATCCAAGCAACAAAGGCGGTTTTTCGCGCGATTTTGGGGCTAATTTCTTAACACGTTTGGGGCAGCCGTGTTTCAGGGGTTTTCGCTGCTGTCTTTTGGCTCGGCTTCACGCGCTGGCAAGGTTACTGCTAGGCTGTCGCATAACGGCTCTTTGCCTTGTAGCTCGGTGGGCAAAATGACAAAGGTGTACAAGGTTTTTTCAGCGCGGATAGCGTCCACTTTCAGGCTGCCTGAAGATTATTCATTCACGCGCTTTTTTAGGCTTTGCCCTGCTTTGAATTTAATGCGTGTATGCGCTGGGTAGGTTTGCGGTTTTTTGGTTAAGGGGTTGAAGCCTTGCCGTTCTGCCATTTGGTGCGTGGTAAAGCTGCCAAAATTTTCTAGCTTTACGCTCTCGCCATTGGCTAGGGCGGTTTTGATGACGTGCTTCATGCTCTCTAGCACTTTGCGCGTGGTCCCTTGGTTTGCGCCTGAGTGTTTGGCAATTTGGCGGATGAGTTCGCTTTGAATCATGGTGTTTGTCCTTTCGGGCGGTTAGATTTTTGGGGGGCTGCCTGAAAAGTAGCAGCGTGAATATGAATGCGATTAGGTTAAACATGGTTTATCCTTTCGCTAGGGGGTCTATTTGCTCGCTAGATTGCGTTTCTTTGCTTTGATGCTACAAAAGTAGCCTGAAACGTGAAATGCAATCTGTGCGCGTTTTAGAGGGCTTCCTGATTGAAGCTGTCTATGTGCGCTTGAATATCGGCGGCTTTCCAGCGTGTGATGCCTTTGCTGAGTTTGCATGGTTTCGGGAAGCTTGCTACGTGGCGTTTGTTTTTGGGGTTTACCCAATTCCATATGGTTGCTGGTTTGACGTTGTAGGCGGCTGCGACTTGTTGAACGGTTAGAAATTGCGGCTTGATTTCGGTTTGCATGGCTGCCTTTCGTTTATGCAGTTATGGTTTGACGTGTTTGCGCTACGGTTTGGGCTAGGGCTTCATCTCGTTGCGCTGGTGTGTAGCCTTGCGCGTATAAAACGCCGTTTTGTATTTCTAGCTTGTGAAGCAGCTTTAAATCGTGTGCATTCAGGCTTTCGCGGTCTATGGCTTGCCATATGCCTGTTAAAGCACGGTTTACGCGCTTGGCTTCATTGATGTAGTCAAAGCGTTTCGGCTCTTGTCCTTTGCTTTCTTTGGTTGCCTTAATTAGCTCTGCCATAACTTTAAAATCATGCGCGGCTTGTTTTCGCTCGTATGTCCAAACGCGGTTATTGATTAGCAGCTCGTTTATGGTTTCATCACACCATACGGCAAAATCAACATCACACCAGCGTGCAAATGCTATGGCTAGTTTGGGGTGTAGCCATGTGCCTTGTCTGCTTAAATCGTTGCCGCCTTTGTAGGTCTTAACGAAGTGGGATTTTCTCACTTCGGCTTGTTTACTGGCTTCACGCCTAATTAGGGCTTCAATGTATCGCTCTGTTTCAGGCAGCCTTAACCAATCAATAGGGCGTTTACCAAACATTGCCGCTATTTCGGTTGCGTTAAACCATGCTTCACGGCTGGCGTGTAGGGTGGTGTTTTCGTATAAAAGGGGAATTAGGGATTTCATGCGGTTTCTCCTTTGCGTTGTGCGGCTAGTTTGAGAATAAACGCGTCTACTTCACTTTGCAGAAAGCCTGTTGCGGCTTTGCTATTGACTGCAAAGGGTTTAGGAAAGTCGGGGCGGTAGCTCTTGCTGTTTGGGTTTATCCAGTTGTAAACGGTTTGCACGGTTACGCCACAAACGGCTGCTACGTCTTTTGGTCGGTAGATTTTTTGGGCTGGTGTTGCCATGATTCACTTTCTGCATTAAGCATAAAATCATGACGCAAAAGGAAAATTAGATTTTCAGGGCGATAGGCTTTGAATATGATTGAGTTGCGCGTGTTATACGGCGGTTCTATAACAATGTTTAGCTTTTACTAAATTTAACATTCGTATAACTACAAGTAATATTTGCAGTTTGCTAATGATTACGTTTGTAATTATTCCAAGCGCGGTTAAGCTAGCTATACATTTTGTTTAAATATCGGTACTATTGTATCCGTTTCAATCACTTTCAATACATTTCAATGCGTTTCACTACGTTGCGATTGTTTTTAGGTGGTTAAACACAAATCGCCCATGCCTTTACGGCATGATGGTTTGATAAAGTAGTTAGTACAAGTTTCCTAGGCTCTAACTAACTACGGCTTTTAAATATAATGGGTAGAAACGCGCCAACGTTTCTACTCGTTTTTTTATGCGTGTATTTTATCGCATTTGCACAAAGTCTAAGTGTAAATTTAAATCTTGTATAGTCTTGACAAGCTTTTAATTCTTATCAAGCAATTGTTTATTAAAATAAACTTGGTTTATTTTCTTTTAAAATATTTCTTGCTACTGGTTAAAGTGCAGTTAAACGTATTTATTTTTATTGTGAGAATAAGGCAGCCTGAAAACGCGTGCTTGTTTCAGGCTGCCTGTTATCCGTCTTTTGCGTTTATTCCGCACCTTTTCCCGCTCTTGCCCGCCCGCTCCGTCGCTTCATAGTCTTGCAGCGATTTAATCCGTGTTTTTGCAAAATAACGCGCTTCACGCCTTGCTAGATACGATTTAACTTTGCCCAAAAGCTATGAATAATATTCAGCGGTTTTGCGCTTCTTTATCCGTCTCAAAATGGCTTAATCACGCTAAACACACCCTGAAAGCCTTTATTCATGCGGGTTTCAAGGGGTATGCTTTCAGGCTGCCTGTTATCCGTCTTTTGCGTTTGGGTTGCGGTGTTGCGCCTGACATATCCAAGCGGTAAGGGTGGGGGGTGTTGCCTATTTTTTGGGCAGGGTTGGTATGACCGCCATGGGTAGCTTAGAACGTTTACTAACCGTAAAAAATCCTTGCGCGTGTGTGCGTGTGTGTACGCGCGTTTGGTTTAGGGGCTTTGCGCTGGATTGCCAAGTATTCAGGCTGCCTGAATTTCGCGCAATAATTCAGGGTGTTTGTCTAGGATTTTTAAAAGCGTTTCCGCCGCGCCGCTTGGTTTGCGTTGCCCTGTTTCCCATGATTTCAGCGTATGTAATGAAATATTTAGCGCGTGTGCAAACTTGCTTTGTGATAAGCCTGTTTTCTGCCTTGCAGCTACAGCAAGGCTTGGCGTGTATGCCGTGTTGTATTGCCCTGCTTTGACTTGCTGCAATGATGTTTTCAGGCTGCCTGCGATTTGCGCGGCTTCGTTGTCGTCTGCAATAACCGCGTTTACCATTGCTTCAATATTCCAATCTTTCGGGGCTTGGTTATTCATCTTTCTTTCCTTTCAATTCGTTTAGCTCACTTGGTTTCAGGTTTTCTTTTTCTGATTTAGGGTAAACCGCCAAAACTAAAATAAAACCATCTTGCAAAAAGTTGTAGTAAATCACTCTTACGCCGCCGCGTTTGCCCTTGCCTTGCTGCTTCCATCTGATTTTGCGTAAGCCGTTGCCATTTGGGATTACATCGCCTTGCAAGGGGTTTTCGGATAGATAGGCGAAAAAATCCAGTCTTTCGCTCTCTTGCCATATTTGCGCGGCTTGCTTCTTAAATTCGTCTGTTTCTGCGATGGTGTACATAAGGGGGCTTTCTTGAATTAGCCTACATAGTACACTATTTAGAATACTATGTAAACTATTTTAATTAAACATATCTATTTTATTTTTTATAACTTATTGATTATAAATATATAACCATAATAACCAGTAAAAACACGTTTTTTGCTAGAGTGTTTTTCAGGCAGCCTGAAATACCACAACACTAGCGGCAACAAAAAAACCGCCTGTATTTGGCGGTTTCCTTTGGCTTTACTCACTTATTCAATATCGCTTGTGCTTCATCAATCTGCTTTTGGGCAATGGCTTTTTGCGCGCTGGTGTAGTGTTGGTATAGCCATTGCGCGTAAAATTCAGCCATTTTGCGCCGCTCGTCTAACAATTCCGTGCGATGGTAGGCAGCAAATGTTTTATCACGCTCTTGGTGTGATAACGCCTTTCTGACGGTATCACGGCTAAAACCGTGTTCTATGCACACATCTGTCATTAGGCTTCTAAAACCATGTACACGCGCCTTACTCTTGCCCTTGTGCTTGCCATCATAGCCTAAACGATTCATTAAGCCATTGAGTGTACTCTCGCATAATGTGGGCTTATAGCCGCCGCCTTTGCTGCTTTTGGGAAACAAATAGGGCTGTTGCCCTGTAAGCGCGTGAAGCTCTCGCAATAGCGCAATACTCCAATCCGCAAGCGGAATTAAAAAATCATGCCCTTGCTTCATGGTATCGCTAGGCATAAGCCATGTTTTTTTTCAAAATCAATATTGCGCCATTCAGAAAGCCTTAACGCTTGATTCCTTGCCCCTGTGAGTATCACAAGCAATAGCGCAATGCGCGTTACCTTTTCGCCCTTGCCTTGCAAATACGCCATAAAAAACGGCTCTATCTCACATTGTGGCAAGGCTTCTCGATGTACGGTTTCCGCTCGTTTCAAAAGCGCGTGTAAACCATGTGCAGGGTTGTTTTCTATCCACTCGTTCAAAATGGCAAACTCAAACACTTGTGAAGCCGTTTGCAATACCTTTTGCGCTTCTGCAAAAATACCCCTTTCATTCAAGCCATCCGTAAGCGCAATTAAATCCGCTCGTTTAATCGCCTTTAGCTCCATTGCCCCTAAATGGGGGTACAAATGATTTTCCAAGCGGTTTTTAATATTGCTTTGTGTTTTGGCTGCAATTTGCGTTTGCTTCACGCTAAACCATTTACGCGCTGCCTGTTCAAACGTATGCGGGCGTACTTGTTGCTCTTGTGTTTTGGCGGCGCGTTTTGGGGTATGTACCCCTTTTGCGATTTTGGCTTTCAATTCATCACGCATTACACGCGCTTCAGCAAGGCTTACGGCTGGATATGTGCCAAAAGTAGCAAGCTGTTCTTTACCGTCTAGCGTGTACTTCATGCGCCATGTCTTGGTGCCATTAGGGCGGATAAACAGATACAAACCACCGCCATCCGTTTGTTTATACGCTTTCTCTTTCGGCTTTAAAGCCTTGATTAATCTATCATTTAATGCCATTTTGGGGTATCTCTTGGGGTATCGTATGCATGTATGAATAAAGAAAAGCCATCAAATACCCTGTTTTCATGCGCCTTTCGCCTTGATACCCTTACTCCCCCTTGTAGGGGTATTACCAAAATAAGGGTATAAAATGCACATACCCCAAAATATACCCCTGTCTGCGTGTTGATTGCAATACATCAATGGCGAATGATGTTTATTGATTTAGACAACAAAAAAGCCTTAGAATCCCCCCTAAGGCTTCATGAATACTAGATTTTGTTTATTGCTGTTTACTGATGTTGATTGATGTAGATTGCTGCTATTTTGTATGTTATGCCTCGCCAACAGGAATTGAACCTGTATTTCACGCTTAGGAGGCGCGTGTTCTATCCATTTGAACTATGGCGAGAGAAATCAGAAATCTTTTCAGGCAGCCTATGAAGTGTGGCTCACCAAAAAAGACAACATCCCCGCAGCAATCAACGGTCCAACGGGAATACCGCCTAAGAATGCCACGCCAATAATCGTGCCCAGTAACAAACCCGTTACCATCATCGGTTGCGCCCCCATAAATGATACGCCACGTCCTGCAATCCATGCCACAAATATGCCCACCAAAATTGCCATCAGCATTTTAAAACTGAAAAATTCAGCCAATGGCGGCAATTTGGTTTTACCAGAAACCAGCGGACTCAACACACCAATCGTCAGTACAATAATGCCCCATTGCAACGCATATTTATCCAACAATGGCAAATATCGAGCTAAAAAAGTTTGCTGAATCAACAACAAAACCGTTGCCGCAATCGTAATGGTGCTATTGTGTCCCAATACGCCCAACGCAATCAGTGCCACCAAAAACAGCGCAATCGGATTGATTTGGCTAAACATGATTAAGCGGCTCGAGAAATGGACAATTCCGCCATTTGACGCATGGCGGCGGTTACTTCGTTTTCAGGCAGCATGTTCAGGCAGCCAATGGCTTTATCCACCGCGCTTTGCGCTTGATTTAAGCAATATTGCAATGAATCGGATTCGGTAACATGCTTGTGAATCACTTCAAAATATTCGCGGTCGGCATTTTGCAAGGCGGTGCGCACATCGTTTGCCACTTGCTCGCTGCCTTGTTGCATGAGATAAATTAACGGCAAAGTCGGTTTGCCTTCCGCCAAATCATCGCCCACGTTTTTGCCAATTTGTTCTACGCTGCCTGAATAATCCAACACATCGTCAATGATTTGGAACGCCGTTCCCATGTACATGCCAAAATCTTTCAACGCCTGTTCTTGTTCCGCCGTTGCGCCTGCCAAAATCGCTCCCACTTGCGCGGCGGCTTCAAATAATTTTGCGGTTTTGTATTGAATCACTTGCACATATTGCGCTTCGGTAATGTCCACATTGCCGATGTTCATCAGTTGCATCACTTCACCTTCGGCGATGATATTGGTCGCATCTGCCATGACTTCCAAAATTTTCAGGCTGCCTGAACCGACCATCAACTGAAACGCGCGCGTGTACAAAAAGTCGCCCACCAATACCGCCGCCGCATTGCCAAACAAATTGTTGGCGGTTTTTCTGCCGCGACGCAATTCGCTTTCGTCCACAACGTCATCGTGCAGCAGCGTGGAGGTGTGGATAAATTCCACCATTGCCGCCAGCGAATACAATTTGTCGTCGTCGTAGCCCAAACATTTGCCCGACAAAATCGTCAAAATCGGGCGCAAACGCTTGCCGCCCGCGCCGATAATATAAGTACCAATTTGCGAAATCAGCGCAACATCAGATTGCACGGCTTGATTGACCACCACGTTGACGCGGCTTAAATCGTGTTCCAAATGTTGTTGAAAATAGGGAATGGCGTTTAACATGAAAAACTCGTGGGCAAAAGTTTCAAAGGGCGCGATTATACCAGTTTTACTGCTTTCAGGCAGCCTGAAAACACATCGTAATTATCAGTTTTCAGGCAGCAACTTTGTTTAGCACAAAGCGGTTACTGATTTAAACATTCAACTTTCAGGCAGCCTGAAATGCCCCGTTATTTTATGTTTAAACAGCAAATTTTCTTCCTGCGTGTCGCTGCCGATATTGTGAATAATGAGTGGCGTGTCGCCTGATTTGCGGTCGGATACAATGCCGATATGCGGCAAACGGTTGCCGTTCAGCTCCCATGTTACGATGTCGCTCGCACGAAATTCGCCGTCGCGCACCGCCCAGCCTTGCCGCATGAAATAGACGATGAGATTCAGCACGCGACGGTGGTCAATGTTTGGGTCGGGACGTTTCAAGCCCCAGCGTTTCGGGTACGCACTGAAATGTTGGCGCATATCGCGATGAACCAGCGGCTGCAAATCCACATTTTGCTCACGCAAGGCGCGTATCACAACATCGGTACATACACATTTTTCCAGTGGTACGTCGCCCATCGGATAGGCAAGCGTGGTATAGGCAGGGTCGTAGCGCACGGTTTTGCCGATTTGATTGCGAGCCGCTTATACGAGTGGCGGCGATGGTTTAACGTTTTCAGGCTGCCTGAAAATGGGTTCGGCAACAGATGAGGAAACGACTGGACTGGAGGCGTTTTTGGACGCAGTGGGTTTGGCGGATTTCCGTTCGCCTGGTTGCTCGGAACAGGCGGCAAGTAGGGCGATTAAGGGGAGTAATTTTTTCATCTTGTTTTCCAAGCATTCAGGCTGCCTGAAATCATTTTCAGGTAGCCTGCACATCACTTCATCGCCGCCAAAATCGCGCCAATTAACTCATCAACATGCCGCTCGGTCGTGTCGAAACTGCACACAAAACGCACCGTGCCTTGCTCGTCCCAATCGTAGAAAAACGTGTGTTCGCGCACCTTATCCGCCACACCGTTGGGCAGTTTGGCAAATACCGCATTCGCTTGCGTTGGGTAAACCAGTTGCACGCCGTCAATCGTTTTCAGGCTGCCTGAAAGTTTCGCCGCCATCGCATTTGCATTACCCGCCGCGCGTTGCCATAAATTTTCTTCTAACAACGCCACCAGTTGCGCCGACACAAAACGCATTTTGGAAGCCAGCTGCATATTCATTTTTCGCAAATATTTCATGCCGTCCGACACGCGATTTGGATTTAAAACCACCACGCATTCGCCAAACAATAATCCATTTTTCGTGCCACCAAACGACAGAATATCCACGCCCACATCGGTCGTGATTTCGCGCAGGGGCACGCCCAAAGCCGCCGCTGCATTGGCTAAACGCGCTCCGTCCATATGCACCGCCACGCCCAAATCGTGACAATAATCACAGATTTCACGCAATTCATCGGACGTGTAAATCGTGCCGAGTTCGGTGCTTTGCGCAATACTGACCGCGAGCGGCTGCGCGTGGTGTTCAAAGCCGAAACCGTGCGCTTGCTGCGCGATGAGTTCGGGCGATAATTTGCCGTCCGCCGTCGCAACAGTTGCCAATTTGAAACCACCCACCGCTTGCGGCGCGGTGGATTCGTCCACGTTGATGTGCGCCGATTCCGCGCAAATCACCGCGCCCCAACGTGGCAGCAGCGATTGCAACGCCAACACATTCGCGCCCGTGCCGTTGAATACGGGAAAACCAACCGCGTTTGCGCCGAAAATTTGCTGCAACAATTCTTGTAAACGCGCCGTGTACGGGTCGTTGCCATACGCGCCGACATGTTCGCCGTTTGCCGCTTGAATCGCCGCCATGATTTCAGGCAGCACGCCTGAATAATTATCGGACGCGAAAGAGTGTGATTGCGTGTCGTGTAAAGTTTGCATGATGATTTTCTCTCTAAAAATGGCGATTATATAGTGGATTAAAATAAAAAATCTGCTGCGTTGCCAACTCCCATATATACTAGGTGTACACGGCGGTCGATGTCGCCTTGCACCTTTCTGTATTAATCCATTATAAAACAGGCTGCCTGAAAATTTTCAGGCAGCCTGTTTCACATGAAACCTTGTCATTGCTTGTGCATGATTTCATAATCCGTGTCGCGATTGACAACCGTGCTGAACAAGCCGACATATTCGCCATGCCTGTTCAAACCCGTATATTCCAAACTGGCGTCTTCATAGCGTTTAAATTTATACACCGCATCGTTCATCAAGGCTTCGTTAAACACATTCAATTTTGCCAGCAGCGAAAAATCGGCTTGCGTCAAACCCGTTACGCGGCGAAATAAATCAGGTTCTAATTGCGTAATCACATCGCGCAAGCTGTGTTCACGATAGTCGGTAAGATACATAAACACAGGAATGCGCGTGGCAAATTTAATCAATTTTTCCTGAATTTGTTTGCGCAAAGTTTTGTATTCTTTCTCTTCTTTGCTCAATTCTTTCTTTTCAGACGGCGTTAAATCATCGCCTTTTTCTTTTTTGGCTTTTTTCACTGCTTCGGATTTATTGATAATGGTCTCAATATCTTGATTGAGCGCACGAAAACCTTCAATACTCATCAAGGCTTTCATCGCTTCTTGATTATCCATCAACCGCTGTAAAGTCTCATTATCCACGTTCACCAACAACGCGCTTTCCCAACGCCGCGCCAACAGCGTTGCCGTTGTACCGCTCATCGCCATATCCAACACACCAGCAGCATCAATTTGGCGCATACTGCTGCCATCATAAGCCAACACGGGCAAAAACTGGATAAACTCGGCAACTTTCTGCTCGGGATTGTTGCTTTGCGTATCCAAGCGGCAACTGTATTCCGCAATTTGCCGCAAAGCGCGGTCGGGCGCAAAATCAAACACATAGCATTGCGGCTTCACGATTAACTCATGATTCGGGTCATCGGCATCATGCCCGCGCAACACCCAAGGCGTTTGCACGCGAAAGGCAGCCTGAAAATACGTTTCAGGGCTAGACGAATTGCGCAGCATCAAAATCCCCGACCAAGGCGAAACGGAAACGCCTGTCGTTAGCTTGCCGCAAGAGAGCGTAATCGTTTTGCTTTGCAGCGGTTTGCGCGTCATGGCAGCCTGAACAGGCGGCAAAGCTTCCACGCCAATTCCTGCACCGCTGCCTGCCGCTACAATAATTTCATATTGATGAAAAAACTGATTTTTGCGGCTTGCCAATAAATTTTTCATCGCAAAACACGATGCCACATTAGGCAAAAACCAAAACGTATGCAGCAAATTATCCAACAAATCCACATCCGAAAACGGCATTTTCGGCTTTTTATGAATTAGTTTTAAATTACTTTCTGCCATTTCAGGCAGCTTATTTTGAATAAATTCCAGCCATTTTTGCACTTCGTTTTCATACGCAAACTTTGCCGCCTCGCCTTCGCCCGTGGCACGAAAAAACTCATTCAAATCAAACTCATTAAATTCGCCCTTGCGTGCAATATCGCGTAAACTCTCGGGCAATTGATACGTCATCATCACCACTTTGGGCAAGGACAAATACGGATTTTTGCCCTGTTCAGGCTGCCAAGCATATTTCGCGCGCTGCTCATCGGAATACGTCCAGTTGAAAATCTGCTCTTCAATAAATTCGCCCGAAGCAATCGCCCGAAATGGCGTGCCCGATAAATACAAATAATGATGCGAGGTAATCGGCATTAACTCTTGGTCAAAATCCTTCATCAGCTCGCTTTCAGCAAAATCCTGCTCGCGCTTATCCGTTTCGCCGCCAAACAAATCCTTCGCATTTTCGCGCCAAGCGCCATAATGGTATTCATCAAAAATCACACAATCCCAATTGATTTCATGCGCCCACTCGTTTTTCAGCTTAATACCGTTTGCCTTCGTTTTGCCCAAGAAATCCTGAAACGAAGCAAAACACACAATCGGCCGGGTTTTATCCACCGCTTCATAAGTCAAACCGCTGTCACGCGCAATAAACTGCCAGCCTGAAAAATCCCTATGATTATGCAAATCCTCCTGCCAAGCATTTTGCACCGCAGGTTTAAACGTCAAAATCAACAAACGCTTCCAGCCCATTGCCTTTGCCAACTGATACGCCGCAAAAGTTTTGCCAAAGCGCATTTTCGCATTCCACAAAAAGCGCGGCGCTTTGCCCTGATTGTGTTCATCCGCCTTAAAGCTCGCAAAATAAGCCGCCGTTTTTGCCACCGCCGCCGCTTGTTCAGGACGCATGCCAAAAGACAAAGTGCGCCGCTCATCATTGCGCTGACCCGATTTCACCTCCAACAAAGCCGCTTTTACCGCTTCCAAGCTGCATTGAAACCACTCGCCATTCACGCGCTCAACACCATGCCGCTGCAACACACGATGCACATCACGGTCAGTAAACAAACTGCCATCATCGCGCATCGCCGTTTCGTCTAATTCAATCGTCCAAGTCTGTTGCGGCATTTTCACCGCCGCCATCTGCTCACGCACACGAATATTTGCCGATGTGCGCGTGGTATAGCCCACTTTCAGGCAGCCTGAAAAACGCGTATCCGAATAAGCATAAATGCGCGGCAAATTCAGCGGCGCAAACGCCACTTCAAATTCAAGCTGCATATCGTTTTCAGACGGCATGGGGGTTTGTTCGGTCATTTACTCTCTCCTTCATTGACGAGACAAAGCATAAATTGTATAGTACCACTACACAGGAGCGGCACCATGATTAAAAGCTTCAAACACAAAGGTTTGGAAAAATTTTTCCACACAGGCAGCAAAGCAGGCATTCAAGCCGCGCACGCGGCGAAACTCAATGTTTTGCTCACAGCATTAAATGCCGCCACCCAAATCGAACACATGAACATGCCAGCTTGGCGGTTACATTCACTTTCAGGCAGCCTGAAAGACCATTGGAGCGTTAGCGTAAATGGCAATTGGCGGCTTACTTTTCGTTTTGAAAACGGCGATGCCGAAGTTGTGGACTATCAGGATTATCACTAGGAGAACACCATGTACAACCCAGCCCATCCAGGATTTGTGTTGCGCGAAAATCTAGAAAACATCAGCGTAACCGAAACTGCAAAAAGATTAGGCGTAACCCGCGCCGCTTTATCGCGTGTATTAAATGGCAAAGCAGCCATCAGCGCAGAAATGGCGGTGCGCTTATCCATCTTGCTACCCAATACCGATGCCGCCTTTTGGCTAAGAATGCAAGCCGCCTACGATTTATGGCAAGCCGAGCAGCGCAATCACGATTTTGTAATACCACTCTCCCAACCGCTGCCTGTTTAATACTTCCGCTTACTGAATGCCGTCTGAAAGCCGTTTGCTTTTCAGACGGCATTGTGTTTTTACTGCTAACCGTTTTTTCTATCTTTCAAACTAAATATCACTTCATTAGCCGCAACTTTTTGAACATAAAAATCCAAAAATTTTTGTTCCAAATATGCATATTCAGGTAACAAATAAGGCACGTTATTGCCCAAACCATTAGGCGAAATCACTTTCTCTAATTTGTCACGCAGGTTATGGACGGTTAAAAATTCATCAACAATCTGCTTTGTTGCCGGGCTCTGATGCCACAAATCCAATTCCCTAAAATCTTTTCCTTGCTCTGCTGCCAACTTTTGACGGACAGATTTTTTATAGTTACTAATAATAAAACTGCAAAAAGAGCGAAAATTTTGTAATGGTGTCGGCGGATTACCAAATGCTCGTTCTGTTGTGGAAAAATGTCTTTTTGCCGCTGTTTTCTTATCATGTAACCAGAAACACTTATATGAATTTCTTGGCTCAGGCGGCAAATCAACAAAAAATTCACAATCATTTAGATCAAATTGATTGAGGAATATTTCCTTATCATTATGATGAAAAATCAGAAAATCTTTTAAATCTGCAATCTGATTAGCATCACACACTGTATTAGATTCTTGCCTTTCTACTAACTCTCGCATTTGTTTAAAATACGCAACCAACTCTTTCTTTGTATCAAAGGATTTTTGGGTTGTGGGGAAATAAAATTTACTCATTTTCCAACTCCATCGGACGCACCATTTTTTCAATAAAAGCGATTTCTTCGGCGGTTAAGCCGTATTTGGCGTAGAGTTCTGCATCTGTCCAAGGTTTTGAGAAATCTTGCTGCGGAACAAATTGGTACGTTGATTTAGAACTGTTTTGTGTATTCTTTTTTAATAAAACCAAAAATCTAAAAAATCTTGTTCTGATATAAGACATTACGTTTTCACATATTTCTTCATTTTCAAATGCACCAATCGCTAAATAAGTTTCGGTGCAAACAGTATTTGGTTTACCTAAAAATGGCTTACCTAAAACCCAAAAATTAGATGAAATTCTTTCACCATATGCCTTTGAAATAAAAACTTTATATCTGTCAATTAAATTAACATTACTCGTAACTTCTGACTTTTGTATGTAGCTAATTCCAGAACTGGTATGTAATAAAATAGAATTTTCTTTTTGAACATTTCCCTTAACTGATGATGCTAGACCAAATGGTTTTCTAGAAAAAACTAAATTACAGAAACTCTCTTCTTGGAATTTTTTAACTTTTCTTACGATAGGAATGGCTTGGTTAAAACGGATAAAAACATCTGACTGTTTTTCTTTTAAGGGTCTAGACATTTCCGAAATACATACTCCATTTTCCATAGTACGGACTAAACAATTTCCTTTATACTGACTATCCCACAAAAAATAAGAAATTCCACCCGAAATATCCACACCAGGAAAACAATCATTCGAATCTATATAATCTACAAGAACTCTTAACTTATTATCCTTTAACATTTCATCGCGAAATTCATCCAAACCCTTCCCACCAGCAAACCAGCGCGATGGCGTAATCATTAATAAATAATGCGGATTAAGCTTTTTCGCTTGTTGAATAAACTGATGATACAAAGGCTTAGCCGACGAACCAGTTCCGCCGCCATCACTCAACTGATACGGCGGATTGCCAATAATCACATCAAACTGCATATTTTCTACTTCCAAAATCGTTTGCGCCCAATTGCCGTGAATAAAGGCATAGGCATGGTTTTCCATTTCATCGCTATCGCGGTCGTACACCTCTTTGCTCGCACCACATTCGCTGCACTTGCCCTCTTGCCAACTATGCGCAATGCGCCGATAGCGAATATTGCCTTGCGTTTCTTCTTTGCCAAAAGCGGTACAAATGGATAAGACGCTGTTGGCATATTTGGCGCAATATGTCCTGTCAGCTCAGTAATCGCAATGCCGTAAAGCTGCTGCGTAAAAATATGATTTAAGCGCGTTTGCAAATCAGGAAAATCATGCTCCAAGCCCACAATTAATCGCTTGGCAATTTCGCGCAAAAACACGCCTGATTTGCAAACAGGGTCTAAAAAACGCGCATTTTTATCGCGCCACAAACTTTCAGGCAGCCTATCGAGCATTTGATTGACCACTTCGGGCGGCGTAAACACTTCATCATTGGATAAATTTGCCAAACAGCTTAAAACATCAGGGTTGTAATTCGTTTTCAAAAAGCTAGACATTGCCCACCTCCAAGAAGTGAACCGCGTCGTATTCTTTAAGAGGACTGGGAACGTAGGCTTCATCGCCCAAATCAGAAAATAGTGGCAATTCACGCTCGCTGGCTTTGTTTACCAAATCAAGATAAACATAATCGCGCCGTTTGATTAGAATACCGTTAAGCGGTTTCCATTCAGAAAACACAATCGGCTTGCCATCAGCCGTTTCCAATTTCAGCGCATCGCCGCACAAAATGTTTTGCGACAAAATATATTGCGCCGCGCGCAAGCATTCGGGTTTAAATGTTTTGGGAAAGACAGCCTGATAATATTCTGCAAAAATGCCATGCAAACGCGCGCAACATTCCGCAACGTTATCAGGCAAAAGCTCAATACCATAAATACTGCCTACTGCAATAATGGCGTTTCGTTCGTAATGAAGTTGGGATTTTTTATGCTTTTGCGCTATTGCCGCCAATTTGCGGCGCAAGATTTCGGCAAGAAAATTGCCGCTACCGCAAGCAGGTTCAAGAAAGGTTTTTTCAGGATTTGTCGCTTGGTCAGCCACCAAATCCAGCATGGCATTGACTTCACGCTCGTGCGTGTACACTTCGCCATGGTCGGCAACGCGCTGTTTAGATTTAACTTGCATGGGACTTCACCCCAACACAAGACGTAAAAAAGCCGCCCGAACAGGCAGCCTGAAATGGTTTTACTACAAATTTTAAGCGTAATTCAGCCCACGCAACGCAACGCAACGCAACGCAACGCAACGCAACGCAACGCAACGCAACGCAACGCAACGCAACGCAACGCAACGCAACGCAACGATTTTGCCATGCCGCTATTTTGGTACAAGTGTTTCATTGATTTTTACCTTATTTTTACCAAGCAGCCTGAAAACAATGAATTAGATTTGTTTTCAAGCTGTTATTTTTATGTTTCACGTGAAACACACGCTCATGTTTCACGCATTTTTCAGTGCTTCGTTTAATTTCGGCACAATCTCAAACAAATCGCCCACCATGCCAAAATCCGCTACATTGAAAATTTGCGCATCAGGGTCTTTGTTAATCGCCACAATCACTTTACTGTCTTGCATACCTGCAACGTGTTGAATCGCCCCAGAAATGCCAATCGCAAAATACAATTCAGGCGCAACGATTTTGCCCGTTTGACCGACTTGGTAATCGTTCGGCGCATATTCCGCGTCCACCGCTGCACGACTCGCGCCGATTGCCGCGCCCAGCGTGTCCGCCAATGGCGTTAAAATACTGTTAAATTGTTCCGCGCTGCCGAGTGCACGTCCGCCCGACACCACCACGCGCGCTTGCGTCAATTCGGGGCGGTCGCTTTCCACCATTTTGCGCAACACGAAACGGCTCAATTCTTGCGCTGGCGTGGCTTCAACCGACACCACTTCTGCATTGCCGCCCGTATTTTCCGCCGTGTCAAACGCTGTTGCGCGGAACGTCAGCACCAATTTCGGCTCGTCGCTTTGCACGGTAACAAACGCATTGCCCGCATAAATCGGGCGCACAAACGTTTTCGCGTCCACAATTTCAGTTAAATCAGATACTTGTGAACAATCCAATAACGCTGCTACACGCGGTGCCAAATTTTTACCAAACGCCGTCGCCGCCACGCCAATATGCGCATAATCCGCCGCCAACGACACCACCAACGGCGCAATTTCTTCCGCCAAACCTTGCTCAAAATGCGCTGCATCCGCGTGCAAAACTTTACGCAAACCTTTGATTTGTTTCACTTGTTCCACAACATTGGCAGCCTGAAAACCTGCTACCAAGACATCTACATCACCTAACTTCGTCGCTGCACCAATCGCGTGTAAAGTTGCCGCATTCACGCTGTGATTATTGTGTTCCGCAATGATTAAAACGCTCATCGTATTCTCCTTAAATTGCCTTCGCCGCTTTCAATTTCGCCACCAATTCTTCCACGCTCGCCACTTTTTCGCCCGCCGTGCGCGCTTTCGGTTCGGCTACTTTTAGCGTTTTCAAACGCGTTTCCACATTCACGCCTAAATCCGCAGGGCTGACTTTTTCCAACGGCTTTTTCTTCGCCGCCATCAAATTTGGCAACTTCACAAAACGCGGCTCGTTCAAACGCAAATCCGTGCTAATTACCGCAGGCAATTTCAACGCCAACGTTTCCGTGCCACCGTCAATTTCACGCGTAACCAACACTTCGCTCTCGCCCAAATCCACATTTTCCGCAAACGTGCCTTGCGCCGCGCCAAGCAATGCTGCCAACATTTGCGCTGTTTGATTCGCGTCGTCATCAATCGCCTGTTTGCCGAGCAATAAGACTTGCGGCAATTCTTTTTGCGCTACTTTGTGCAACAATTTCGCCACCGCTAAAGGCTCTAAAATTTCATCGGTTTCCACATGAATCGCGCGGTCTGCGCCCATCGCCAAAGCCGTGCGCAACACATCTTCACATTTTTTCTCGCCCAGCGATACCGCTACCACTTCGCTCACTTTGCCTGCTTCTTTCAAGCGTACCGCTTCTTCCACCGCAATTTCATCAAACGGATTCATCGAC
This sequence comes from Neisseriaceae bacterium B1, assembly GCA_051414845.1. Taxonomy (GTDB): domain Bacteria; phylum Pseudomonadota; class Gammaproteobacteria; order Burkholderiales; family Neisseriaceae; genus Simonsiella. Next base: position 2,168,409 of record CP183313.1, on the reverse strand, counting down.
ATTTTCACATTGCCAATATCCACGCCCGAACCATCGGCTTTCACGCGCACTTTCACGTTGTAGTCCACCACGCGTTTTACTGCCACCAAAGCTTTCATATGCAATCCCTTTTTCTATTTTTAATCCTTTATTCAGGCTGCCTGAAACCTTTTTCAGGCAGCCTGAAGCAAACGCATATTTTAAAGGAAACTTTAGTTATTGGATAGTTTTAGAGTAGGAAAACTATAGCCAACCAAACACAATAAGTACATAGCAGCGAGTCGCAGATAGTACAAGTAGTACAACAAGGCGAGCCAACGCCGTAATGATTTAAGTTTTGTTTGGTTATATCTTGGTTTTTTATCTGCCTGTCATCCTTCAGGCTGCCTGAAAACTGTTTTAGCTGTGGCAACATTCATTTTCCGTCTCGTTCATTTATCCAATTGTAAAAATAGGTTTTTTATCTAGATTGAAACATCAAATTCAGTTATTTTCGCACAGCTTTCAGGCAGCCTGAAAACCAACACAACGCTATTTTTAAGCGGCTATACTTTCAAGCTGCCTTTATTTTTTTCACACACAAGGAACAACATGATTTTATCGATTTTAGCCGTGATTATTGGGCTTGTTTTACTCGTTTGGAGTGCCGACCGTTTTATTGATGGCTCGGCGGCGACGGCGCGGCATTTTGGCATGCCGCCTTTGTTGATTGGCATGGTGATTGTCGGCTTTGGCACGTCCGCGCCAGAAATGGTGGTGTCGGTTTTATCGGCGATGGAAGGCAGCCCAGGGATTGCGCTGGGCAACGCTTATGGCTCAAATATTACCAATATCGCGCTGATTTTGGGTTTAACCGCGCTGATTAGCCCGATTGCGGTGCAACACAAAGTGGTGAAAATGGAAATGCCGATTTTGTTGGCAGTAACTGCGCTTGCCGCCGCGTTGTTGTGGGATGGGCAATTGACGGTGATAGATGGTTTAATCATGTTGGCAGTTTTATTAGGCTACATGATTTGGACGGTGCACAATGGCTTGAAAGACAAAAATAATGTTGCTGTCACCGATGATTTACCGCCCGATATGCCATTAGGCAAAGGTATTTTTTGGCTTGCAGTCGGCTTGCTGATTTTGGTATTGAGTTCGCGTTTACTGGTTTGGGGTGCGGTCAATATCGCGCAAAGTATGGGCGTGAGCGATTTGATTATTGGTTTGACAGTGGTTGCAATTGGCACATCGCTGCCTGAATTGGCATCGTCCATCGCGGCAACACGCAAGGGCGAACACGATATTGCCTTAGGCAATGTAGTTGGCTCAAATTTGTTTAACACGCTAGCGGTGGTCGGATTGGCAAACGTGATTCACCCAATGGCCGTGCCGCAAGACATTATGCAGCGCGATTTGCCGATTATGGCGATTTTGACCGTGTTGCTGCTGGCATTTTGTTTGGGCAAAAATGGACAGGCGTTTATCGGGCACGGCAAAGGTGCGGTATTACTGGCGAGTTTTATTGCCTACACGGTTTATTTGATTTTGACGGCGTTTTAATCGCGCGAACAAAATAAAGGCTGCCTGAAAAACTTTCAGGCAGCCTTTTTACTGTTCATCATTAGACCACGCCCAACACCCAAGCCCCGAGCCACAACACCGCCACACTCATCAACGCCGCAATCACATCATCCAACATCACCCCCAAACCGCCGCTCACTTGGCGGTCAAACCAACGAATCGGCGGCGGCTTGACTGCATCAAAAAAGCGAAACACGCAAAACGCGTTCACCCACCAGAATAAACCTTGCGGAATACATGCCAAAATCAACATCATCGCCACAATTTCGTCCCACACAATGCCACCATAATCATGCACACCCAGCGCGTGTTCAGTTGCATTGCAAATATAAATACCAATAAAAAACAGAGGAATACACAGCAACCCCAATACCAGCTTGCTCATCCCCATGCCCAGCAATAAACCTGAAATAAACAGCGCAGGCAGCGTGCCAACCGTACCAGGCGCTTTGGGGGCTAAGCCTGTGCCAAAACCGAAGCCGAGCAAACGAATCGGGTCTTGACATAGCCAAGCGAAAGTGGGACGAAAAGCGGGGGGCGTTTTGCTCATGTTTTATTCCTTCAAATAGTTTTCAGGCAGCCTGAAAAATAGGCACATCATAACAAAATTGCGCCGATTAAACATTATCGTCGCTTAAAATAAAAATAGGACAAGGCGACCATGAGAGTCATGTACATCCAGTACATAAGGGACGAGCAACGCAGTAGTATTTTGTATTTAAGCGACTATATTTCTCTTTTTCAGGCAGCCTAACAGATTTTATCCAAATCTGTGATGTGGCTATAAAACCGCATGCAGCAAGGCGGTAAAATACCAACATTCCATTAAATAAGTTTTCACTCTAAACCTACTGAATTTTGGCAAAACTTAACACACACAAGCCATATCCAGTCCTATAATCGCGCCACTTTTATCAACGACCCAGACCGACAATTTAGCCCATGACCTTTGACAAACTCAATCAAAAACTCGCGATTCTCGCCGATGCCGCCAAATACGACGTATCCTGCTCATCCAGCGGCAGTAATCGCCAAAACGATGGCGGCTTGGGCAATGCTTCGCGCGCAGGAATTTGCCACAGCTTCACTGAAGACGGTCGCTGCGTGTCGCTTCTGAAAATTTTACTGACCAATCACTGCATTTACGATTGTGCCTATTGCGTGTCGCGTCGCAGCAACGATGTGCCACGCGCGGCGTTTACTGTGGAAGAAGTGGTTGAACTCACGATGAATTTTTATCGGCGTAACTATATAGAAGGGCTGTTTTTAAGCTCAGGCATTTTCAAAAACGCCGATTACACCATGGAACGACTCGTGCGCATTGCCAAAGAGTTGCGCACCGTACACCGTTTTCAAGGCTATATTCATCTCAAAGCCATTCCCAAAGCATCGGACGAACTCATGCGCGAAGCAGGGCTGTATGCCGACCGCCTGAGTATCAACATGGAAATCCCCACTATTTCGGGGCTTAAATTGCTCGCGCCCGAAAAAAACCATGCCGACATCACCAAGCCCATGCAGTTTGTCAAACAAGAAATTATTGCCACCAAAGACAGCCGCAAAACCATCAAATCCACGCCCAAATTCGTCCCAGCAGGACAAAGCACACAGCTCATTATCGGCGCGAGTGGCGAAAACGACCGCCAAATCATCCACGCCGCAGGTCGGTTTTATCAAAACTACGGACTCAAACGCGTGTATTACTCGGGCTATGTGCCGATTTCCGACGACAGCCGCTTGCCACCGCTCTCCGCGCAAGTGCCGCTGCGGCGCGAAAACCGCCTGTATCAAGCCGATTGGCTGATGCGTTTTTATGGCTTTGCCGACCACGAAATTTTGGACAGCGAACAGCCCTTTCTGGATTTGGATTTTGACCCCAAACTCGCTTGGGCATTGCGCCACCGCGAATTTTTCCCCGTATCGCTGCAGCACGCGCCTTTGGAAGCCATTTTGCGCGTACCTGGTATTGGCGTGAAATCCGCGCGCAAAATCGTGCAAACGCGGCGTTTCCGTATTATCACCATGACGCAGTTGGCAAAAATGGGCGTTGCGCTCAACCGCGCGCGTTATTTCATCGCCTTGCCCGAGCCAAACCGCCATGCTGATTTGATTGACAGCCCCAATTTGCGCGCACTTTTGTTGCAACAAACGCGTTCCAAATTCACCCAAAGCGATGCCGTGCAGGGAGATTTGTTTGGATAATCTTTTTGAGACAGCTGCAAACGATTTCAGGCAGCCTGAACACATTTTGCACTACGACGGCAGCTTTGAGGGCTTGCTCAGTGCGATTTTCACCGTATATGCGCAAAAACTATCGCCCATCCATGTTCACCTATCCAGCGAACCGACCAACGACAGCTTATTTGCGCACACACAAACAGTGTACACCCATCCCGAACACGCCCAACGCGTATGGAAAAAAATCGCTGAACTCTTCGGCAAACGCGGCACACAGCAGATTTTATACGGCGTGCTCAGCGCCGCGCCCGAAATGCCCGACACACTGTTGCGCCTGATTGCACGCGCCCTTTCAGGCAGCCAAAAACGCAATATTTTGCTTGATTATGGCGACCCCGATGTCATGCAATGGTATTTTTGGGTCAAAAAAGTGGGGCGCGAAAAACACCACATGGAAGCCTTTGTCCGCTTTGAAGAATACGCGCTGACAGGCGATGACACACGCTATTTTATCGCCCGTATTGCACCTGTTTTTGATATTTTGCCCCTGATTGCGCCGCATTTTCGCCGCCGTTTCCGCGACCAAGCGTGGGCAATTTTTGACGAAGCACGCGGCTACGGCATTTTCGCCCAAGAGGACAAATTGCAACGAATTCATGGCTTAATGCTCGGCAGCGATGATGTTGCCATGAGTCCCATTGAAGCGCACTACCAAAAACTATGGCGGCAATATTTTCAAAGCACCACCATTCGCTCGCGCATCAATCCCAAATTGCAACGCCAAATGATGCCGCAACGCTATTGGCGTTATCTCACTGAAATGCAGCCTGAAAAATAGGCAAAGATTTTCAGGCTGAAACCTTTGCAAAACGCTTTCAGGCAGCCTAAAAATCACTTTAATCTTCATTCTCGCACAGGTGGGAATCCATCGTTGATATCCACAAGCCTTTGATAAAACATAGCAACTCAAAACCAAAGCTGGATTCCCGCCTGCGCGAGAATGACGGCAGATTGAAGACTTTCTGAGTTTTGCAAAGGTTTCAGGCAGCCTGAAACAAAGTTCAACGCAGTTAAAAAGTTTGGCAACGTTTTCAATCTGTGATTCGGTCATCAAACCGTGTACCGCAAGGCAATAAACCACAAAACCACAGCAAAACCTTTACCAATATTCACATTTGCAACATAATAACGCGTTTGTTATTTCTCGTTATTTCTAAAATTTTTCAAGGACAAAACATGAGCAACGCCACCATTTTACAAAATCTCCCCATCGGACAAAAAGTCGGCATCGCCTTTTCGGGCGGTTTAGACACATCAGCCGCTTTGTTATGGATGAAACTGAAAGGCGCAAATCCCTACGCTTACACCGCCAATTTGGGGCAGCCTGATGAAGATGACTACAACGCCATTCCCGAAAAAGCCAAACAATATGGCGCAGAAGTGGCGCGTTTGATTGACTGCCGCAGCCAGCTCGCGCACGAAGGCATTGCCGCGATTCAATGCGGCGCGTTCCACGTTGCCACAGGCGGTATGCCGTATTTCAACACCACGCCACTCGGTCGCGCGGTAACAGGCACGATGTTGGTCGCCGCGATGAAACAAGACGATGTGAACATTTGGGGCGACGGCTCAACCTACAAAGGCAACGACATTGAGCGTTTCTACCGCTACGGCTTGCTGACCAACCCCGCATTGAAAATCTACAAACCTTGGCTTGACCAACAATTTATTGACGAATTGGGCGGTCGCCAAGAAATGTCCGAATTTTTGATTGCCAACGGTTTTGATTACAAAATGTCGGTTGAAAAAGCGTATTCCACCGACAGCAATATGCTCGGCGCGACGCACGAAGCGAAAGATTTGGAATTTTTGAATTCGGGTATCAAAATTGTGAAACCGATTATGGGCGTGGCGTTTTGGAACGAAAACGTGGAAGTGAAACCCGAAGTCGTAACCGTGCGCTTTGAAGAAGGCGTGCCTGTGGCGTTGAACGGCGTGGAATTTGCCAATCCTGTGGATTTATTCTTGGAAGCGAACAAAATCGGCGGACGACACGGCTTGGGCATGAGCGACCAAATTGAAAACCGCATTATTGAAGCCAAATCGCGTGGCATTTACGAAGCCCCTGCGATGGCGTTATTCCACATCGCCTACGAGCGTTTGGTAACGGGCATTCACAACGAAGACACGATTGAGCAATACCGCATCAACGGTTTGCGTTTGGGGCGTTTGCTGTATCAAGGTCGCTGGTTTGACAGCCAAGCCCTGATGTTGCGTGAAACAGCGCAGCGTTGGGTGGCGAAAGCGATTACGGGCGAGGTTACGCTGGAATTGCGCCGCGGCAACGATTATTCTATTTTGAATACTGAATCGCCTAATTTGACCTATCAGCCCGAGCGTTTGTCTATGGAAAAAGTGGAAAACGCCGCGTTCACGCCGCTTGACCGCATTGGACAACTGACGATGCGCAATTTGGACATCGCCGACACGCGCACGAAACTGGGCATTTATTCGCAAACAGGTTTGGTGCAACTGGGCGAAGGTTCGGTGATTCCGAAGTTAGAAAATAAATAATTGCAGTGAAATAAAAAACAGGCTGCCTGAAAATCTTTTCAGGCAGCCTTTTTTTCCGTAGGTTGGGTCTTGACCCAACAAAATCGTTGATATTCTGCCATGCTAAGTCAAGTCTCAAGCTACCACTTTCAGGCAGCCTGAAACCATTAAAACGCAAACCAATCAAAGCATTCAATCCTAACCTTTCCCGCATGAAACTTGGTAAAATCGCGTTCTTATTTTTCAGGCAGCCTGAAATCCTAACAAACCCCCACCCCGCCACCCCAAACAGCCCCCTATGAAACATCACTATTTTCTCCTATTCCCCATTTTCATCGTGCTGGCAGAACGCCTATGGAATATCGTGCTCAACATTCAGGCAGCCTTAATTCCCAACGCCACACCCATGCCTGCCGATGGCTTGCCAATTGCGCCCGAATTAGCGTTTGGTTGGATGCAAGTGGTAGCCAATGTGGGCATGAGCGCGATATTGATGTGGGCAATTGGCTTGCTGTGGCGTTGCTTGCGCCAATTCGCATGGCTGGACAAACGCGAATTTTCAGGCAGCCATATTATCGCCGTATTGTTGCTGCTGGCATTTTGTTTACCCGCATGGTGGCATGGTTTGTGGGCGATTTTCGCTTTGTTTCAAGGGCGCATGTTGATTGACTGGCGCAGTCCGCTGATGATATTAGTTTGGCTGGCGCAAATGGGCTTAATCTTCTTGCCCCTCGCCATCTGGCGCGCCTACCGCCGCAAACCCAAAGCCGCGCCTATGCAGCCTGAAAACGAAATTTCAATGCAAAATCCTGAAACGCCCACAACCAATATGTACGATAATTAAGTTTCAGGCAGCCTGAAAACCTTTTCAGACTGCCTAAATTATTCCACCAACACGAATACAGTATTCCCAAAATTAACTTTGATAACAAGCTACTACACGCGTACAATTTGCCGCATTCTCCAACCCACAAGGAAAACATCATGACATTAGCAGTCAAATCCTACGCCGCCTACAGCCCAACCGAACCCCTAAAACCCTTTGAATTTGAACGCCGCGATTTGCGCCACGATGATGTACAAATTGATATTGAATATTGCGGCGTGTGCCATTCCGATTTGCACACCGCGCGCAACGACTGGGGTTGGACGAGTTACTATCCCATCGTGGTCGGACACGAAATTGTCGGGCGCGTAACCGCCGTCGGCAGCGATGTGAACAATGTAAAAGTCGGCGATTTGGTTGGCGTAGGCTGCATGGTGGATAGCTGCCAACAATGCGCGCCATGCGAACACGGCTTAGAACAATATTGCGAAAACGGACACACAGGCACCTACGCCAGCCACGACCGCCGCGACGGTACGCCCACACACGGCGGTTACAGCACAGGCATTGTGGTGCGCGACAAATTTGTCGTGAAAGTGCCTGAAAACTTGGACACCAAAGCTGTTGCGCCCTTATTGTGCGCGGGTATTACCACATATTCGCCGTTGCGCCATTGGAATGTAAAAGCAGGCAGCCGTGTTGCCGTCATCGGTTTGGGCGGCTTGGGGCATATGGCGATTAAATTAGCCAAAGCAATGGGCGCGGAAGTGACGCTGTTCACGCGCAGCGCAGGCAAAGAGCAAGACGCGTACAACTTGGGCGCGAGCAAAGTGATTTTTTCCACCGACGCGGCGCAAATGGCGGCGGCAGCTAATTCGTTTGATTTGATTATTGACACCGTGCCATACACGCATGATTTAAAACCGTATATGCCGACTTTGGCATTGAATGGCACGTTGGTTTTGGTCGGTTTGATTGGTGAAGTAGAAGACACAATTAACACCGTACCGATGATTTTGGGTCGCCGCAGCATTGCGGGTTCGGTAATTGGCGGCATTGCGGAAACGCAAGAAATGCTGGATTTCTGTGGCAAACACAATATCGTGCCAGATGTGGAAATGATTGATATGCAAGCGATTAACGAAGCGTATCATCGAATGGAAAAATCAGACGTGAAATACCGTTTTGTGATTGATATGAAGAGTTTGAAGAAATAATTTCGCGTGAATAAAAGGCTGCCTGAAAATGTTTTCAGGCAGCCTTTATTCTTCACTCAATCACGATATTTGTAACGAGCTGGTTTCATGTTGCAAACCATTTCTTTCTCTAACGCGTCAAATTGTGGGAAATATTTTTGCTCCAATGCTTCTTTAGCTGGCTTATATTCATTGCTCATTGCTGATGGTAAGCCTTTTTCAGCAGCATAAAATTCATCGGTTAATTGCTGGCAACTGGTTTCATGCGCCATGATTTTATCTTTGGTGGCAACATCGATTTTCTTGAATGTTTCTTTACCAATAAATAAAGACTGCCCATCATCCGACAACTTAAGCGGAATATCCGCCATGCCATTGTTCGCCACTAATTCGCCATCTTTTTCTGATAAAACCCTTTGTTTTTCAGCCGCTTTACCTTTTGCCACAATATTCGCAACCGCAAAATAATTACCGTTTTCCTGCTTAATCTCCGAAACAATCATGCGCTTATCATCTTGCTGCTGCCAATAACCTACATATTTTTCTGCACCACCTTTACCGCAAGCTGCCAATGTAAATAGTAAGGTCGGTAAAATCCATTGTTTCATTGTATTGCTCCATCAATTAAAGTTGTTGAACCGTTTTCTAGCGTTTTCAGACAGCCTGAAAATAGAAGAAAAATAAAAATACTCAATGAAAGAGTATTTATGAGAATATACAACTTGATAACAATCAAATCAATAGTAAATTACAGAAAAAATGTCATTCATTGAGTAAAACGAAAGACATTTAAATAATGGCGAAATTTATTGCCGATAATGTAGACAGCGCGATTGGCAAACGCATTCAGCAGCGACGCAAAGAAATGAATTTAACGGCTGAACATTTAGCCGAACAAATTGGTGTGTCACAACAACAATTTTCACGTTATGAACGCGGTACAACCAAAATCAATGTGTCGCATTTAGTGCGCATTGCCGTGATTTTAAACACGCCAATTAGTTGGTTTTTTGCCGATAGTTGCGCCGAAAATTTGAATTTTTCGCCTGAACAATATCCTGTTCCATTGGTACAAGATGAGTTAAAACAACGATTGGATTATGTTTGGCAGCTATTGAATAAAGAACAAAAAAGACATTTGATTTTGTTTTTGGATAGTATCATCAAATAATTTCAGGCAGCCTGAAACCAAAAAAGCCATTCTGTTTCCCACAAAATGGCTTTTTCCAAACTCAATCAATTATGCACCAACGTGCCTTCATCTTCGCCCAACACCACACGTTTCAACGCGCCTTCTTTTTGTATGCCGAATACCACAATATTCAAATTGCGCTCTTGGCACAGCGTAAACGCCGTGGTATCCATCACTTTCAATTTTTTCTGAATCGCTTCATCAAACGTAACCTTTTGATAACGCGTTGCGCTCGGGTCTTTTTTCGGGTCAGCGGTGTAAATGCCGTCCACATTGGTCGCTTTCATCATCACTTCGCAGCCCATTTCCGCGCCGCGTAAAGCTGCGGCAGTATCGGTGGTAAAAAACGGATTGCCCGTGCCTGCCGCGAAAATCACCACTTTGCCTTCTTCCAAATACTGAATCGCTTTCGGGCGTGCATAAGTTTCCGCGATTTGTTGCATACTCAAAGCCGATTGCACGCGCGCTTTGGTGCCAAGGCTTTCAAACGCATCTTTCAAAGCCAACGCGTTCATCACTGTTGCCAGCATACCCATATAATCCGCCGTCGCTCTATCCATGCTGCCCGCTTGCACCGATACGCCACGGAAAATATTACCACCACCCACGACAATACCCACTTCCACGCCCAAATCCACCACTTCTTTCACTTGCTGCACAATCGCCATAATCGTGTCGCGATTGATGCCAAACGGGTCATCGCCCATCAAAGATTCGCCCGAGAGTTTCAATAAAATGCGTTTATATTGTGTAGTGCTCATGATGATTACCCTTATCGTGGAGAAAATGCAAACGGCGCGCATTATACGCGTTTTCAGGCAGCCTGAATGCGTTTAACAAGAAAATAATTACGCATTTTAAAGAATAAAATTGTATACTTTGTCCACTTTCAGGCAGCCTGAAAGCCATTTCAACTACAGGAGACAATCATGAGCTGGTTTTCATCCAACAACAAACCCGATACATTTTTTCTCGCCACCATCACACCGCCCGATGTGCAAATTGAGGCCTATTTAGGCATTGTGCACGGTGAAGCCATCATTGGTGCGAACATTTTCCGCGACATGTTTTCCAGTGTGCGCGACGTGGTCGGCGGACGCGCAGGTGGCTATGAACGCGCCTTAGCAGGCGCACGCGATGCCGCCGTAGAAGAAATGAAACAAACCGCCAAAGAAATGGGCGCAAACGGTGTCATCGGCATTGATTTTGACTACGAAGTCTTAGGCGAAACCAACGGCATGATGATGGTGGTCGTGTGCGGCACGGCGATTAAGATTGCAGGTTGATGTTGTATGAATAAAAAAGGCAGATGTTTATCTGCCTTTTTTTTTATGGGAAACTGGGTAAGTTAGGTTTTAACCCAAGTGCGTCATAAGTATCAACATTTTATTGGACTGTAACCCAAGTTGCCCAAAACCATTTTTCAGGCAGCCTGAAATTATTTCCCAATACAAAAACGCGAAAAAATCACGCCCAGCAAATCATCAGCCGTAAATTCGCCCGTGATTTCGCTGCACGACACCTGCGCCAAACGCAAATGTTCCGCCAACAATTCCAGCTGATGATTGCCACACGCCGCCGCGTTGTCCAATTCCGCTTGCGCCGCTTGCAGCGCGTGAATGTGCCGTGTTCGCGCCAAAAACAAGCCTTCGCTTTCGCCTTGCCAGCCGATTTGTTGCAGCAGCGCGGCTTTGAGTAAATCCAGTCCCGCGCCTGTTTTGGCGGACAATTTGATGAGCGTATCCGCGCCAGATTGCAGGTTTGCACCAGAATGGGTGCTGCCTGAAAGATTATCCACACGTTCCGCCGTTTCGTTGCGCACGTCAATTTTATTTTGAATTTCAATGCGTTTCAGATTTTCAGGCAGCCTGAGCAAGATTTCTTTGGTTGTTTCATTTAATCCTTCGGCTGGGTCAATCAACACCAGCGCGACATCGGCGTTTTGCACCGCTTTTTCGCTGCGTTCAATGCCGATTTTTTCCACAATATCATCGGTTTGGCGCAAACCTGCGGTGTCGGTAATGTGGATTGGCACGCCGTCTAGCGTGATTTGTTCGCGCACGGTGTCGCGCGTTGTGCCTGCGATGTCGGTTACAATCGCCACGTCGTCGCCCGCTAACGCATTGAGCAGACTGGATTTTCCCACATTCGGCGCACCAACCAACACAACATTCATGCCTTCGCGCAAAATCGCGCCTTGTTGCGCGTTGGCGAGTATGTTCGCCAGTTGATTTTGCAGAGATTTCAGCTTGCCTTTCGCGTCCGCCGCTTCCAAAAAGTCAATTTCTTCTTCGGGGAAATCCAAAGTGGCTTCCACGAGCATTCGCAGCGTGATGAGTTCATCTACAAGTGTATGAATTTGTGTGGAAAACGCGCCTTTGAGCGAGCGCAACGCCATTCGCGCGGCGGATTGGCTGGACGCGTCAATCAAATCGGCGACGCTTTCGGCTTGCGCCAAATCCAGTTTGTTGTTGAGAAAGGCGCGTTTGGTAAATTCGCCTGCTTCGGCGATGCGCGCGCCGAGTTCTAGGCAGCGTTGCAGCAGCATTTGCAGGACGATTTGTCCGCCATGTCCTTGTAATTCAATCACATCTTCGCCTGTGAAACTGGCAGGCGCGGCGAAATAGAGCAGCAAGCCGTTGTCAATCGCGCTGCCGTCAGCGGCGAGAAAGTCGGTGTAGAGTGCGGTGCGCGGTTTGGGCGTTTTGCCACCTGTGATTTGGGCGGCGAGTGGCAATAAATCTTTGCCTGATATGCGAATAACGCCCACGCCACCGCGTCCGTTCGCAGTGGCAATGGCGGCGATAGTGGGAGATTTTGTGTTGTTTGTGGATAACATAAAAGGCTGCCTGAAAATAGGAATGGGCGGATTATAGCATTTCAGGCTGCCTGAAAATGGGTAGGATAGGGCTATTTGCTGGCAAGCACGGCATCAAAATCCCTTATCATCAATCCTGAACACCATACAATGCCAATAGAAACATGATATGGTCGCAAAATTAAAAAAGCATAACGGCGTTGCCAACGCTCTTATGTACTATTTGTATTTGAAATGACTATATTTTCAGGCAGCCTTCTCATACTCATCTCAATGCTTGCGCGCCGTCACAAACGCCGCTAAGGCGCGCAATCGTTCCGCCTTATCGCCAAACGGTTCTAGCGCGGCAATCGCTTGTGCCACCAGTTCTTGCGCGTATTCTCGTGCAGCAGCTAAACCAAGCAATTTCACATAAGTCGGCTTATTGGCTTCTTCGTCTTTGCCTGCGGTTTTGCCCAATGTCGCGGTATCGGCTTCGCAGTCTAAAACGTCGTCAATCACTTGAAACGCCAAACCTAGTTTGCTGGCGTAAATATCCAGTTGCACCAAAGCCTTATCGTCTAAATCAGGGCAACTTAATGCGCCTAATTGAACAGCGGCGCGTATCAATGCGCCTGTTTTCAGGCTGTGCATGTATTCCAATTCGGCTTGCGTCATGTCTTTGCCGACGTTCGCCAAATCAATCGCTTGCCCGCCTGCCATGCCAAGGCTGCCTGAAGCGCGTGCCAACACGTTGACCATTTTTAATTGGCGCGCACTGGCTAAATCGGTGGGCGTGGACAATAGGTCAAACGCCAAAGTTTGCAGCGCGTCGCCCACCAATAATGCTGCCGCTTCGCCAAATTGTACATGGCAAGTGGGTTTACCGCGGCGCAGGCTGTCGTTGTCCATCGCGGGCATATCGTCGTGTACCAGCGAATAAACATGGATACATTCCAGCGCCGCCATCGCCGCTTCGCAGGCTGCCTGAACGCTGTTGCCCAATTCCGCTGCCGCCAAAACCAACAAGGGGCGCAAGCGTTTACCACCGTCTAGCGCGCTGTATCGCATGGCTTCGTGCAAGCCTTGTGGCGCAATGTGGTTTTCAGGCAGCATGCGTTGCAAAATCAGCTCGGTTTGCGCAGCGGCGCGGTTTTGCCAAGTTTTCAAATCATTCGTCATCGAGTTGCCACTCCTTTAATTCGCCGTTGTCCAATACGGCAAGTTTTTGTTCCACTTGCGCCAATTTTTCTTGGCAAAAACGCACTAATTGCGTGCCTTCTTCATAAGCGGCTAGTGCCTCTTCCAGCGGCAAGGCGTTGTTTTGCATGGCTTGAGTAATGGTTTCTAGCCGTGCGACGGCTTCTTCAAAGGTTTTAGGGGCGGTGGGCTTACGCGACATAATTCGTTGCTCGTGAATAAAAAACGTGATTATAGCAAAGGATGTTACCCGTTTTCAGGCTGCCTGAAATAATCAATTTATTTTGGATTTTCATTGATGTAAACAAGTAAAAATTCTAATGTTTATTAAATCAATATTTTACTTCTTTTACTTATCTCGATATTTTATTATTAATTGATAATGATTATTTTTTATGATAGATTTCAAGATACCAAATTTCAAACACACACGAGAAATAGAAGAAAAATGAAACGCTTTGCTTTAACCACCATCGCTTGTTTATGCGCCCATGCTTTTGCCGATACGCTGCCTGAAAACGGTGTTTCCGTGCAAGAGCTGCCTGAAATTAAAGTAACTGCCGAGCGCAACAATGTGCCTTTCCAAACGCCTTCTGCTGCGTCTTACATTAAACATGATGAGCTGGGGCGCGATTTGAATGAAGTGATTCGCAGCAGTCCGTCGCTGTTTACGCAGCACGATATTGGGCAAGGCGGTATTGCAATTAATATGCGCGGCTTGGAAGGCGCAGGGCGCGTGAATACAACGATTGACGGCGTAAGTCAGACGTTTTATCAAACCAATCCTGCGCACGGCTGGAATGGCAATACGGTTTATATCAATGAAGATTTTTTGGCAGGCGCGGAAATTGAGCGTGGTATGGCGCGTGGTGCGGATGGTGGTAACGCGTTAGGTGGTAGCGTGAATTTTCGTACGCTTGCGCCCAGCGATTTGGTGCAAGAAGACAAACAATTTGGCGGACGTTTTACCTTGCGTCGTGGAAATAATGGCTATGGCAACAATGGCATAGTGGCACTCGCGCATCAACGCGCACTAAGCAATGGCGGCTCGTTTGGTGCATTGGCAGCGTTTGGTGGCAAAGTCAAAGGTGGCTACAAAAATGGCGCGGGTGAGGTGATTGCAGGCGATGGCTTGGATATGGACACACCGATGGAAAGTGGTGTACATGCGCGAAATTTCATGGCGAAACTGGAATACGCGCCCAATCGCTATCACAGTTTCAAGCTTAATTACATTGGCAATCGCAGTCGCACCATTAACAACCACACACCGATTGATGTCGCCACCGATAGCAGTTTATTGCAATATCGCTACAAACCCTTGTCCGACAAAATTGATTTACGCGCCGATGTTGCCTACACCCATTCGCGTCAATATTTCGCCAAAGAAAATCATGACAACGGCTACCAAAATCGCCACACCACCAATCCGACATGGCAATTTAATCTCAGTAACCGTTCACTATTTGAATTTGAAAACAGTGATTTAAGCTTGAATTATGGTGTAAATGTACAACGCACGCGCTATGGCGTGGACGAAAGCGCGTTCGACCAAACCGAACGCAACGACACACTCGCCAAAGGACATCAAAACACCGCCAATCTGTTTGCCGAAGCCGAATATCAAATAGGCAAATGGACGCTAACAGGCGGTGCGCGTTATGAACAATACCGCTACGGCGGCTATTTGCCCGCCACGCAAGACAATGGCGCAATTGTGTTTCCTGCTGGCGGCGATGTGAATTTCAAGCACAAGCAAAATCATTTCAATCCGTATTTTGGCTTGGCATATCAAGCAACCGATTGGCTGCAACTGTACAGCACCTACGCCCACACCAGCCGTGCGCCGATGGTGCAAGAGTTTATGTATGTGAACAACATGCAAAACAACCCTTATTCAGTAAACCCCTTTTTAAAAAGCGAAACCGCGCGTAATCACGATATTGGTTTCAACATTTTTAAACAAGGATTGCTGACCGCCAACGACACCGCGCGTTTGAAAGTCAATTATTTCAACAACCGCATTCGCAACTACATTTACCAAGACCAATTTTATGTCTGCGATGACCACAGCAAATGCAGTTTAGACGATTATCTCAATGGCAATATGGACGTACCCGCCGTCGGCATTAATTTGAACCTGCCTGAAAAAACCAAAATTCGCGGTTGGGAAATTGAAGGCGGCTACGATTTCGGACGTGCTTATGTGAATGTGGCATACAGCCACAGCAAAACGCAATTACCGATTGACTGGCTCGCCGACACCACCAGCACCACGCGCACGCAGCCGAGTTATCAGTTAGTCGTAGATTTAGGCACACGCTGGCTCGACAACAAACTCACCATCGGCGCACGACTCACACGCATGGGTGATGACACCGTCCCCGCAGGCGTGGACAGCGACAGCAATTTGCCAACTGTGTCGAAAGTGAAAGGCGGACAAAATATCTACGATTTATACGCGCGTTACAACGTCAGTAAACACGCCAATTTATTTTTCAATATCGAAAACTTAACCAACACCGTGTACAACTACCCACTCAGCAGCGGCGGCACACTCGGCACAGGCAATGTCGGTCCACAAAGCGATTGGGCAAACAAAGGCACAGGACGCGGCAGAACTGTTTATGCAGGATTTACCTTGCAGTTTTAGTTTCAGGCAGCCTGAAACCCTATTCCCACCAGAAAGCCCACCATGTTTCCCAAACTCATACTCATCGCCCTATGCGGCTGCTTTGCCATCGTGCACGCCACACCGCAAGGCAAAATCATCGCCTCTGCGACACAACAAACGCTCACGCCCGAACAGTTGGCAAACGAATTGGCGCGTGCGGACATCGTGTTGATTGGCGAGCAACACGATAACATTGCCCATCACGACATTCAACAATGGTTGCTAGAACACACCGCTGCACAACGACTTTCAGGCAGCGTGGTGCTAGAAATGCTCACACCTGAACAGCAAACCGCCATAGACGAAGTGCAAACATGGCTCAACCAAGACGGCAAAACAGGCAAACGCAGTCTTGCCGCCAAAATCCAATGGAATCACGCGTGGGATTGGGGGCAATATCAAAACCTGATGTACACGCTGTTGCACCAAAAAGCGCGTGTGTTGGCAGGCAATCCCAGCAAAACCGCGTTGCAGCAAAATCAAAATTTCGTGCCGCAAGGCAAAGCCAGCAGCGATGGTCAAGTCCGCAACGCTTTGACACAACTGATTCAAAATCATCACAGCAACACGCAACATCTGCTCGCGCAGCAGCAATACAAAGACCATACCATGAGCCAAGTCTTGCTCGTTGCACCCAAACCTGCGTGGTTGTTGGCAGGCAATATTCACGTTTCCAAACAACTGGGCGTGCCGCTGCATTTGCGCGACCACAACTTTTCAGGCAGCCTGAAGGTATTGATTTTAGCGGATAAAAACAGCGAAGTGTCTGCTGCCCATGCTGACTATATTTGGTACTTACCTCACTAATTAAACAAAAAATTAAAGGAACTATATGCAAAACCTATACGAACGTTATCAAACCCTGATGCAAAGCCAACATTTGCACCAACGCGAAGCCGCAGCTGAACTAGGCGTGAGCGAAGGTGAATTGATTGCCGCCTTGCCGCAAAGCCAAAATTTAGGCAACAACATTACCGAATTTCTCGCCAAACTGGAAGCCTTGGGCGATGTGAAAAGCATTGTGCGCAACGAAATTGCCGTGAGCGAAAAAGTAGGCGTATACCGCAACTTAGATTTAAGCCCGATGATGGGGACAGCAATCAATTTAGGTGGTTTGGATTTGCGCTTATTTTTGCGTCGCTGGCACCATATTTTTGCTTATGAACACAACAATCATCGCAGTTTTCAGATTTTTGACGCATACGGTCAAGCCATCCAAAAAATCTATTTAACCGATGAAAACCAAATCGCCCAATGGCAAGCAATTTGCAACGCGCACCGCAGCGAAGAATCGCCCGAATGGCAAAGGCTGCCTGAAAAAGAAACTGCGCCATTGGTGGCATTAAGCGATGAGGACATTGCTGCTTATCAAAAAGAATGGCGCGAATTGCAAAACGTCCATCATTTCCGCGTGGTGTTGTCGCAATTCAATATCGACCGTTTGCAAGGCTTGCAATACGCGCCCAAAGGCGACGCGCAACGCTTAAACATTGCCGCGATTGAAGCCATCATGCAAAAAAGCACGGCACAAGGCAGCACCTTACTCACATTTGTAAACAACAGCGGCATGGTGCAAATTCAAACAGGCAAAGTACACAACGTCGTGCGCGCACGCGGCTGGCTCAATCAATTAGACGATAAAGAAGAACAATTCAGTTGCCACATTCAAGACAGCAAAATCGCTGAATTTTGGTTTGTGCGCCGCCCAGGGAGCAACGGCATTGTGCATAGTTTTGAAGCCTACGACAGCCAACGCGAATTGGTATTGCAATTTTTCGGTCGCCAAGCCGATGCCAGCAGCGAACCGCAAGAGTGGCGCGATTTGGTGGCAGAAATTCGCCAAGTATTTCAGGCAGCCTGAAACCCTTTACTACCCAATTCCCGAAAGTTCCATCATGAAAAAAACCCTTCTTTTGCTCGCTTTACTCAGTTTCCAAGCCCAAGCGCAACGCATTGTGGTACTCACACCCGACACCGCCGAAATCGTGGCGCAACTGGGGGCTGCCAATGAAGTAGTGGCAGTACATGAACACAACCATCATCCACAATACCAAGGCAAACCAACCATCGGTTTTTATCGCACACTCTCTGCTGAACCCATCATTGCGCAAAAGCCTGATTTAGTTATCGGCAGCTACATGGCAACGCCGCCCACTATTTACGCCCGTTTAAAACAAAGCGGCGTGAACGCACACAATGTGAATAGTCAAGAAACACTGCAAGACTACGCCAACGGTATCAAACAACTAGGCAAACTGATTGGCAAAACCCAAGCTGCCGACCAATTAGCCGCGCAAATACAAAACAGCATTAAACCCATGCCCGCCACAGGCAAACGCTATTTATTAAGCTATGACGGTCGCCACGTCGCAGGACGTGGCACAGTAGGCGATGCTTTGATTAAACTGGCTGGTGGTATCAACGCAGCAAATGTGGACGGCTTAAAACCACTTTCACGCGAAGGCTGGCTAGCGGCAAAACCCGATGTCATCATTATTGCCAAACACAATGAGTCGATTGTAGGCGGCACGCAAAAACTTGCCGCACGCCCTGAAGTTGCCAGCAGCAATGCTGCCCAAAAGCACAATATCCACTTTTGGGCAGCCGATGATTTCCTGCGTTTCGGTTTGCACACACCCAAAAGTATTCAACGCTTAAATCAGTTGGCAAAATGATAAGCTTAGGTCGGATTTGCAATGAGTTACCTATCTATCCAAAGGCTGCCTGAAAGAGTTTTGCACAAGTTTCAGGCTGCCTGAAAGCTTTACAAAACACTTTCAGGCAGCCTAAAAATCACTTTAATCGTCATTCTCGCGTAGGCGGGAATCCATCGTTTATGTTCACAAGCCTTTGATAAAACATAGAAACTCAAAATCAAAGTTGGATTCCCGCCTGCGCGGGAATGACGATGTAGTCAGTTTTGCAAAACTTTCAGCCTTTCAATACACGACAAAATGTCGCGACTGTGTCCCCTCCCCCGACTGGCGGGGGAGAGGACAGATTTCAGACAGTATCTAACTTTTATCATGTACTGAAAGACTGCCTGAAACCCTGCCCCCAACATTTTCCTAGAAAATCCCATGACCAAATACATTATCCCCTGTCTACTCATCGCCATCGCCGCTCTGTTTTGCACAGGCATAGGCGAAGGCACTTGGCAAAATCCGTTCGCCATCGATGACATCATGCGCCAAATTCGTCTGCCGCGTGTAGCGGTGGCATTACTGGTGGGCGCGGCGTTATCGGCAAGCGGTGCGGCATTGCAAGCCTTGTTTGAAAACCCACTAACAGACCCAAGTTTAATTGGCACATCAGGCGGCGCAGCAATTGGCGTGGTGGTTGTCATCGCCATGGGTTGGGGCGCGATTGGCATTCCATTAGCCGCATTTTTAGGCGCATTTGGCGTGTGTATGCTGATTTTATTGGCGCATCGCTGGGTCGGTGGCGGCAAATATGGCTTGCTGGTGTTGGGGTTTGTGTTGAGCGCGTTGTGTGCATCAATAGTTAGCTTGATTCTGTTTATGTCGGACGATATGGCTTTGCGCAGCGCAATGACGTGGCTTTCAGGCAGCTTTGCCGAAGCAGGTTTTGTATCGCTGCATTACGCTGGCGCGATTATGCTCGTAGGGCTGATTTTGTTGCTGGCTTTGGGGCGACAACTCGATTGCCTGCTGTTGGGCGACGAAGCCGCACAAACCATGGGCATTAGCGTGGCGCGGACGCAAACTTTTACCATCATCGGAGCCGCCATGATGACAGGTGCGGCAGTGGCATTAGGCGGCATTATTGGTTTTGTCGGCATGATGATTCCGAATGTTTTGGCGCGTGTGGTTGGTGGTTCGCGTAGCGGCTTGATTGCGCTCTCTGCCGCATGGGGCGCATTGTTTGTGCTGCTTGCCGACACATTTTCGCGCTGGGTAATTTACCCGATTGATTTGCCTGTGGGCATTGTGATTTCCATTTTAGGCGGGCCATTTTTCCTGTGGCTCATTGTTGATAAAGGACAACAAGCATGACGCTCATCTTAAAAAATGCCCACATCAGCGCAGGCAAACGCGTATTGTTGGACGTGGCAGAAGTACAGTTTCCTAAACACAAAATCACCGCCATCATAGGCGCGAACGGCGCAGGAAAATCCACGCTACTCAAACAATTATTGCAATCCAAACACGTTCAATGGTGCGGCGAATCTTTTCAGGCAGCCTTAAAACAAGGCAAATGCGCATGGGTAGGGCAGCACGAAAGTTTCCAGCTCCCAATGACCGTTTTGCAATACACGCTCATGGGCAGCTACCCCAAACTGGCATGGCATGCACGCCCCAGTCTTGCCGACAGCCAACGCGCCGAACAATGGCTCGCGCAATTTGAATTGGCGCAACACAGCCACAAACGCCTAGACACACTATCAGGCGGCGAAAAACAACGCGCCGCCATCGTTCGCGCCCTTATGCAAAATGCAGAAATCATGCTGCTAGACGAACCGACTAATCATCTCGATATTCGCCACCAGCACAGCCTAATGCAACAATTACGTCAGTTGCCTAACCCCAAACCTACCATCATCATGGTGCTGCACGACCTCAACCTTGCCACCCATTACAGCAACCACGTTATCTTAATGAAACAAGGACATATCATCGCACAAGGCGAAACACGCGACATCATGCAAGAAGAAATACTTAGCCAACTTTACGATTGGCGCATTCTCGGCAACAGCGAAACAGGTTTTCAGGCAGCCTCTTTGATGTAAGGCTCCCTGAAAGATTGGTGTGGTTTTCAGGCTGCCTGAAATACTTGTTTTCAAAAATATTTTGACAAAACAATTCAATACTGCCATAATCACGCGTTTCTCGTTTCGCCCATAAGCGAAACATTTTTGTAAATCCCATATTCTCATGGAGTTGAGTATGTACGCGGTCGTAAAAACTGGCGGTAAACAATATAAAGTTGCCGTTGGCGAAAAATTAAACGTAGAACAGATACCAGCCGAACTCGACAGCCAAATCGAACTTGAAGTTTTGATGATTGCTGACGGCGATAATGTTAAAGTAGGCGCACCTTTGGTAGAAGGCGCAAAAGTAGTGGCTAAAGTTGTAGCCCATGGTCGTGGCGAGAAAGTTCGCATTTTCAAAATGCGCCGTCGTAAACACTACCAAAAACGTCAAGGTCATCGCCAAAATTTCACCCGTATTGAAATTTTGTCTATCGCCTAATCCAATCTAATCAGGAGTATTCATCATGGCAAGTAAAAAAGCTGGCGGTAGCACCCGCAACGGTCGCGATTCTGAAGCAAAACGCTTGGGCGTAAAAGCATTTGGTAACGAATTGATTCCTGCGGGTTCAATCATCGTTCGCCAACGCGGCACAAAATTCCACGCAGGCAACAATGTTGGCATGGGTAAAGACCATACTTTGTTCGCTAAAGTTGATGGCTATGTAGAATTTTCTACCAAAGGCGCGTTGAACCGCAAAACTGTGAGCGTTCGTCCTTACGAAGGCGCAGAAAACTAATATTGAGTTGACACAAAAACCTGTTGATTTTTATCAGCAGGTTTTTTTTGTTTTCAGGCAGCCTGAAACTAGCCACTTCGTCATTCCCGCGCAGGCAGAAATCCATCGTTCATATCTACTATCCTTTGATAAAAAATAGAAACTTAAAATCAAAGTTGGATTCCCGCCTGCGCGGGAATGACGATAAATTTGAAATTTTCGGAGTTTTGCAAAGGTTTCAGCCTGAAATTCGTAGGTTGGGTCTTGACCCAACATGTTTTGAATAGCCGTTATTGTGTTGGGTTTACAACACAACCTACGGCGATAACACAATGTTTAAGCAATGAAACTCTGTTTCAGGCTGCCTGAAAATCAGCGATACGGATTTTCCACAGCCGCCATCAGTTGCGCCAAATAATCGCGCAATTGCACCTCGCTGCAACCCATCAACAAAGCGTCTTCAAACGCATCTTGCGCCGTTTGATACAGCTCATCCATGTTTTGATTCATCACTTTGATTTTCTCGGTACACGATACAGGCGTACCATCATCACCAAACCATTTAGGCATTTCGGGGCGTGCCATATCAATCCTTATTTACGAATGAAATTTTGCGCATTATTGCGTTTAACACGGCGGGCGGTAGCGTATTTGCTATTCCAATATGTATTGGATAAGCTTGTGATTTCAATGCGTTTTCCCGTTCGTGGTGCATGAATAAAACGATTATTGCCCACATACATGCCCACATGCGAAATACGGCTGCCTGTAGTACGGAAAAACACCATATCGCCTGGCTGCAAATCAGCGCGGCTTACGGCAACACCTACGCTGGCTTGCTCAGCAGAAGTGCGCGGTAAATTCACGGCATACGCTTTGCGGAAAATGTATTGCATAAAACCGCTGCAATCGAAGCCTGTTGGCGATGTGCCACCAAAACGATAGGCGACACCCAAAAAGCCCATTGCGCTGGACAATAATTCATCAGCTTCGCCTTTGCTGTTGCGCGCGGCGTTATTGGCATTATTGGGAGCTGACGCAGCAGCATTGCTCTCGGTGAGCGCGGTTTTGCTGCGAATTAAATTGTCCAAACCTTCGCTATCGGGCGCTTGACGGTCTTGAATCAATTGTCCTAACGGGTCTTGCTCAGGCGCAGCGTGCACTTGGTTGAGCAGCATAAGCCCTGTTAGCAGTAGGCAGCATTGAAAAAATTGACGGATAAATTTCATAGTTAATGGGTTTGAATAAATATTTTGTTTGCACGGTGGCATTGAGTTTCAGGCAGCCTGAAAAAGAATAGGGTTGTGTATGCAAAACACAAGACGGCGAATTTTAGCGGATTTCATGCGTATTCTGTGTTAAAACACGTGAAGTTATTCTTAATTGTGCATAGATTATTAGGCTAAGCTATTGTTTTATTGAACACGATAGCTTTACTGTATCGTTACAGCTTTCAGGCAGCCTGAAAGCTGAGTTTGTGCTATAGTTTTGCCCGTTATCGCTAGGTAACTTAAATAACTTATCCACAACCACAAAGGAATCCTATGAGCACAAACAACCAAGATACTTTTGACATTTCACCTGCCCAGGAAATGGAAGCCGAAGAGCGTGAATTGGTGATTACCAATTCAGTGGAAGATTTGCAAGAATATGCGGATAAACCGTTGAGCGACGCGGAAATTGAAGCGCAGCGTTTGCATTTGGATGAAATTAAACCGACGCCGAATGATGTTGAATAAACAAAAATGCCTTGTTCAAACAAGGCATTTTTGTTTTAGCTACGCTGAACTTCGTTTTTTCAGGCTGCCTGAAAATCTCAATTGAAATCCACCAACTCTTGCAATTCAACGCGTTGCCAATCAAAAAAATGCCCTGGATCGGTTTTGCGACTCGGTGCGATGTGTTGATGCCCCGTAATGGCGCGAATAGGATATTTTGCGCAAATTTCCGCTAATAATATGTTTAACGCGCCATATTGTGCTTCTGCAAACGGCTCAAAATCGCAGCCTTCTAATTCAATGCCAATTGAAAAATGGTTGCACTTTTCGCGTCCGCAAAACTGCGAAATACCCGCGTGATACGCCATGTCGTCGCAGGAAACGTATTGCTGAATCTCGCCTGTGCGCCGAATGAAAAAATGGCTGGACACGCGTAAATGCATGAGTTGCGCCAAAAAAGGTTCAGCATCAGCAAGGATTTGGTTGGTAAATAGCTGTTCCACCGCGTCGCTGCCGTATTCAAAGGGAGGCAAAGAAATATTGTGCAATACAATCAAGCTGATGGTTTCATCAGCAGCACGCACTTCGTAATTGGGCGAATGGCGTTGCGTGGCGAGCGTGTAGCGTCCATTGTGCCAATTCATGCTTGGTTTTGCTCCATTTTGCGGTACAAACAAGGCTCGCCCAATTTTTTCTCCATCTTGTCCAAAAAAGCTTGATGTTCTTGCTCTTCGCTTTCTCTGGCAAGTTGTACTTTCAAATAATCGGGGCGTTTGGGATAGTGAGCATGATCTGTATGATTCGCTGCCAGTTCTTCGATGAGACTGCCTTGCTCGCGGGTCATGGCAAGATAGACTTCGCCTAAAAGTTCACAGTCAATCAACGCGCCATGGTAAACGCGGCGGCTGCGGTCAATTTCTAAACGCGTACACAGCGCGTCCAAACTGTTTTTTTGCCCTGGATACTCTTTGCGTGCCATCGCAAGCGTGTCAATAATGCTGGGGCAAATGGTTTCCACATCAGGCAAACCCACACGCGCAAATTCGGCGTTTAAAAAACCGACGTCAAATTTGGCGTTGTGGATAATTAATTCTGCACCTTTAATGAAGTCAAAAATTTGCTGCGCCACTTTATCAAATGTTGGACTGCCGGTCAGTTTATCCAAGGTAATGCCGTGAATGGCTGCGGCTTCATCGGGAATATCGCGTTGCGGATGAATGAATAAATGCAGGCTGTTGCCTGTGAGATGGCGATGGCGCATTTCCAAACCCGCAAATTCAAGCATGCGGTCGGGATGTTCGGTGTCAAACGCGTTGAAACCTGTGGTTTCGGTGTCGAGAATAATTTGGCGAACGGCGGACATAATGTTTCCAATTTTTGATTCAAGGTTTTTTCAGGCTGCCTGAAATCTGCTCCCTCCCACTATGAAAGAGGGAGGGCTGGGGAGGGGGTTAGAAGGTTGAAATTCAGATTATTCCGTTACGAAAAGAACCAACCCCACCCTAGCCCTCCCCCGCCAGTCGGGGGAGGGAACAAGGTTACAGAAGTTTTGTCGTTTTCAGGCTGCCTGAAAGATTTTACACAGTTCAGGCAGCCTGAAACAAGCGCACAATTAATGCGATTAAACTGACCACCACAATCACTTTGGCAGCCAAAGCAACCAGCTCAGTTACGGCGCGTTGTTGGCGGCGATTGAGTAGGTTGCGGATAATCAAAGCGCACAAAATCATTAAAATAATGGCGGTAAAATAGCGGGTAAGCATGGTTTCAGGCAGCCTGAAAGGTATAGTCGCTTAAAATGAAAAATACTACTGCGTTGCCCACGCCCTTATGTACTTAGTGTACACGGCGGACGTGGTCGCCTTGTCCTATTTTTATTTTCAGCGACTATATTTGTTTAGTCTTCTAAAAATACAAAATTCAGGCAGCCTTGTTCAGGCTGCCTGAAAATGCGTGTGCCATTAGCGTTTTAATTTCGCGGTGGCGGCTTTATCTAATTTGCAGTTTTCCACAATTATGGTTTGCGCATTGTCTTTATTTGCGGTGTAAGACAATTTACCACCGTCCACTTGCGCCAATTGCTCAGGCGTTGCGGGCATGGTTGTCCACATGGTTGGCAAGGCATTGGCGTCTTGGCTCACAAAACGGTTCAGCAACACATCAGGCACGCGCCACAAACCTGGCGACGTTTGGCCACCCAATTTCACTTGCGCGACCACCACTTCATTGTCTTTAATGCCATACATGGCGGTTAAAGCAATTTTTTGCTTGTTGCCGCTTTGGCAGGTGTAAGCAACTTCTTGGGTGCTATCAATGCTGTTGATGGTGCCGAATGTTGCCGCGCTTTCGTTTTTGCTGTTGCTGGGCTTTAAATCCACTTCTGCGTGTGCGATGGAAGTAGCGGCAAGCGTCAAGAATAGAGCGTTACGAATCAATTTCATGGTTTATCCTCGTTAAACAATAAGTGCTGAGCACCAAAGTGGCGGATTAAAAGCTAGCCAGCGGCGTTTGTCAAATTTTAAGCGTGTTTTAACGCGATTTTTTTCATGTTTTAAACGCAATTTGACGCAATTTCACGCGCTCTAGCGCAAGGATAAATGGAAAGTTATCCCCAATTTTTTGATTGGCAATAATGTTATCCACAAGCATACACAGCTTATTCTATGTGTTTAGTCCGATTTATCCTACGCTTATTTTCTTATTTATTTATTTGATTTATTTTACTTTTTTATCTTATTCACAGCAATGCAATGGGTTCTTAAAACATCATAATCTGTTTTTATATTAAATAAAGGGTTTTAGTTTAATACTAACAAACAACCTTTCAGGCAGCCTAAAAACAAAACAAGGACAGAATCATCTGTCCTTGTTTCTGTAAACTGAATTTAAGCTATTGCCAAACTCTCAACTCCTGCAAATGCTTTAGGCAAACGCTCGTCGTCGTCGCTAAATTCTACCCACTCAAATGCCATTTCATCTGCCAATACCGCGCGCAATAAGGCATTGTTAATCGCGTGCCCTGATTTATAACCTTCAAACGCGCCGATAATCGGGTGTCCTAAAATATACAAATCGCCAATCGCATCCAAAATTTTGTGGCGCACAAACTCATCGGGATAACGTAAACCATCAGGATTGAGCACATCGGTTTCATCAATAACAATCGCGTTATTCAAATTACCGCCTAAACCGAGATTATGCGCGCGCATCATTTCCACTTCTTGCATAAAACCAAACGTACGTGCACGGGCAATTTCTTCAATATAATTTTGTCCTGCAAAATCAATTTCAAAACGTGGCGGGCTTTGGTTGAACACAGGATGATCAAATTCAATCGTAAGCGCAACTTTAAAGCCATCATATGGCGTGAATTTCACCGTCTTGCCTGTTTCCTTGATTTCTACTTCTTTTAAAATCTTCAAAAAGCGTTTAGGCGCGTTTTGTTCGACAATGCCCGCGTCTTGCAATAAGAAAATAAATGGCAAACTGCTGCCATCCATAATCGGAATTTCAGGCGCATTCAGTTCAATCAAAGTATTGTCCACGCCATACGCCGCCAGAGCCGACATAATGTGCTCAATCGTGCCCACGCGCGTGCCGTGTTCGGTAACGACCGTGGACGATAAACGCGTGTCGTTAATCAAATACGGCGTTAAATAAATGATTTCGCCTTGCTCGCCTGTTAAATCCGTGCGGCGAAAGGCAATACCATGATTTTCAGGGGCGGGGTGTAAAGTCAGCGATACGCGTTCGCCCGAATGCAAACCCACGCCTGTTGCGCTGACTGATTTGGCTAAAGTCCGTTGTTTCATTGGTTTATCCTCAAGAATATGATTTTCAGGCAGCATGATAACGTATTTAATACTTTTCAGGCTGCCTGAAAGCAAAAAGGGTTTATAAATTCTTTTTATCCACAATCAACACCCTTGCGACACAAAGCATACACATTCAAGCAATGAGATGGCTCGTGTTGCGCACAAGGCTATTCATAGCCAAATCTATTGAAAACAGAATAGTTTAATTAACTTATTCACAGAATCAAGTAGCATTCATCTCATATCATCTATTTATTATTTAAACTTATTGTTCTTAATATAAACAAAAAAGCACAGAAAAAAGGCTGCCTGAAAAGTTTCAGGCAGCCTATCAAAGCAAACACCATTATTGTGGCGTAAACGGCCAAAACAGCGGAATCAAAATCACCGCCAAAATCCAGTACAAAATATTCAACGGCGCACCAATTTTAATAAAATCACTGAATTTATAACCACCAGCGCCATAAACCATGGTATTGGTTTGATAGCCTACAGGCGTCATAAAACTGGTTGCCGCTGCAAACATCACCGCAATAATAAACGGCGCAGGGTCTAAGCCCAAAGCTTTTGCGGTGGTGACAGCAATCGGTGTCATCAACACCGCCGTACCGGCATTACTCATAAATTCCGTCAGAATCGCCGTCAGCAAATACAACACGGCTAACACCACCAACGGTCCAAACGCGCCCACTTTGCCTAAAGTGTTGTCCACAATAAACTGCGCTGCGCCGCTGTTTGCCATCGCTTCGCCCAAAGGCAACAAACCCGCCAACACCAAAATAATCTTCCAATCAATCGCTTGATACGCGTCATCCGCCGTCAAACAGCGCGCGCCAATCATCGCCACCGCGCCCAAAAACGCGCTAATCGCAATAGGCACCCAACCAAACGCCGCCGCCGCCACAACCGCCACCATCACCGCCATCGCAAACTTACCGCGCCAATTACCTTCAGGGTGCGCCAAATCCGCCGATAAAACAATAAAGTCCTTGTCTTTGCGCAAGGTAACCATATCCGATTTAGGCAGCGTCATCAACAAAATATCGCCCACTTTAAACGCCGTGCGACGCAAGCGTTCGCGAATCGTTTTACTCCGGCGTTGCAAACCCAAAACCGTTGCCTGCTTATTCCAGCGTTGCTGTAAAATTGGAATCGTACCGCCGACCCAGCGCGATGTTGGCGCAATCATCACCTCCGCCACCATCAAATTCTCGCCCTCATCCTCGTCATCATTGCGATTGCCATACACCACATGATGCAAACCAAATTTATCCCTTACCTTACGCAAATCATCGCGCTCGCCACGCAGCAACAAAATATCGTGTTTTTGCAAAGCCTGATGGCTCGGCGTAGACAAACACTCGCCATCGCGCAAGACACCAATCGTAAACACATTCAACTCATCGTTTAAACCCGCATCTGATGTACTCTTACCAATCAAAGGTGAATCCTTATTGACCTTTAATTCCGCCACATACTTACCAAATCCCTCGCCATCTTCCATCTGCAAACGCGATTCAGGCAGCAAAAAACGCGAAGCCAACAACAAATACACCACGCCCACCGCAAAGAAAATCAAACCCAAAGGTGCAAACTCAAACATACTAAAACCACGAAAACCCTGTTGGCGTGCAATCGCATCTACTAACAAATTCGTTGACGTACCAATCAGCGTACACACCCCCGCTATTTGCGAAGAAAAAGACAGTGGAATTAAAGCTTTAGAAGGTGCCATTTTAATATTCTGTGCCGCCGCAATCACAATCGGAATCAGCACCGCCACCACCGCCGTATTGTTCACAAACGGCGAAATCACCAAATTGATACCAAACAAAACCAACAAAAACCCCATCGGTGATTTCACTTTGCCCAACAAACTACCCACACCATCTAGCGCACCACTGTTTTGCAAACCTGCCGCCAACACAAACATCGCTGCTACCGTCAACGTTGCCGAGTTGGCAAAACCAGCTACTGCTACTTTACCGTCCACTTGACCCAAAACCACCAGCGAACACATCACTAAAATTGCCACTGCGTCCATACGAATTTTTTCTGTTGCAAACAGAAAAACTGCCGCACTTGTAACCAGCAGTGTTAAAATCATGTCTAAATTCATCGTAAACTTTCATCAAAAAAGTAAAACGCACATAATAGAGTAGTTTGCTGAGAAGCACAGCAAAAAAGGCAGCCTGAAAATGTAAATGTGGTTTTCAGGCTGCCTGAAAAAACCAATCTAAAGGAAAAAACATGAATATCTACAATTTCTCTGCGCAACGCCAAGGCAAAACCGAATTACTGAGTCAATATCAAGGCAAAGTTTTGCTGATTGTGAACACCGCCAGCCGTTGCGGTTTAACACCACAATACAGCCAACTACAAGATTTATATCAACAATTCAGTACGCAAGGTTTGGAAATTTTGGATTTCCCTTGCAACCAATTTCGTGAACAAGCGCCAGAAGACAATGTCGAATATGCCCAAGTTTGCCAAATGAAATTCGGCACGCAATTTCCGATTTTCGACAAAATTGATGTGAACGGCGCGAACGAACATCCTTTATATACCTATCTGAAACAGCAGCAGCCTGAAGACAAAGGCAATTTTAAATTCAAAGACTTATTGCTCAAACTCGCCAGCTTAGGCGAAGCGCGGGAAGGCAGCGATATCAAATGGAATTTCACTAAATTTCTCGTGAATCGCGATGGCGAAGTAGTGGCACGTTTTGCGCCGAGCACCGAACCTGCGGAAATTGCCGACGATATTGAAGCCTTGTTATAAAACGAAAAAACCAGCTTAAACTAAGCTGGTTTTTTTATTGTGTTTAATGATGGAGCGCGAATGTCCTCGTTCGCTGTTATCCGTTCAACACATTTTTTTGCGGACGAGGGCGTCCGCGCTCCACGTTTTGCAAAACTCTTTCAGGCTGCCTGAAAAACGATTACCCCCGATCCACATCGTTTGAAAAAACAAACAATGGATTTTCAGCTAACTCAAACCACCAAAAATGCGATAATCGCGCTTTGTTAAAATCTTTCAGGCTGCCTGAAACGCTCTAACATCATGTCCGAAAAAACACCATTTGACTTAGAAATCTTCCTAAAATCCCTCCCTAATTCATCGGGCGTGTACCGCATGATTGCTGCGGACGACACCGTTTTGTATGTCGGGAAAGCCGTGAATTTGAAACGGCGCGTGTCCAGTTATTTCCAAAAAAACGACCATTCGCCGCGCATTGTGTTGATGTTGAAACAAGTGGCGCGGGTGGAAATCACGCTCACGCGCTCGGAAGCGGAAGCGTTGATTTTGGAAAATAACCTGATTAAGTCTTTGTCGCCAAAATACAATATTTTGTTTCGCGATGATAAATCGTATCCGTATTTGATGTTAAGCGGACACGAGTTCCCAAAATTGGCGTATTTTCGTGGCACGCCGAAAAAGCCGCACCAATATTTCGGACCTTATCCGAATGGCTACGCGGTGCGCGACAGCATTGAGATTTTGCAGAAAGTTTTCCAGTTGCGCACGTGTGAAGACAGCGTGTTTTCGCACCGCGACCGTGCGTGTTTGTTGCACCAGATTAAGCGGTGTTCCGCGCCGTGCGTGGGGGCGATTGCGGCGGACGATTACGTGGCGAGTGTGCGCCACGCGGCGGCGTTTTTGAATGGCAAAACGGCGGATTTGTTGAAGGATTTGGAGACGCAGATGTTTCAGGCAGCCGATGATTTGGATTTTGAAAAAGCGGCGAAATTGCGCGACCAAATTCAGGCGTTGGCGGTGGTGCAGTCTAAACAATTTGTGGACAGTAATAATTTGAATAATCAAGGGGATATTGACGTGGTGGCGTTGGTGGTGAGCGGCGGCGGTGTGTGTTTGCATTGGGTGAGCATTCGCGGTGGGCGACACGTTGGCGACCGCAGTTTTTTTCCTGACACACGCCACGACCCGAATCCAAATGGTCAGGATTATGCACAAGCCTTTGTCGCACAGCATTATTTGGGTAAACAAAAACCTGATGTGTTGATTGCGAATTTCAGGCTGCCTGAAAGTTTACAAAATGCTTTGAACGACGAACACGGGCGGCAAATGGTGTTTTCGGCTGGCGAACGCGGCGAGCGCAAGGTTTGGTTGAACATGGCGGTGAAAAATGCGGCAAATGCATTGGCGCAACATCAGTTGCAAAATGCCAATCAAGAGGCGCGTGTGGCAGCGTTGGCGGAACTCGTTGGGTTGCCTGAAAATGAGTTGTGCCGCTTGGAATGTTTTGACATTAGCCACACGCAGGGCGAGGCGACGATGGCCAGTTGCGTGGTGTACGATGATTTTGCCATGCAACCCAAACAGTATCGCCGTTACAACATCACAACCGCCAAAGCGGGCGATGATTATGCGGCGATGCGTGAGGTGTTGACGCGGCGATACGGCAAATTGGTGCAGGCGGCGGCGAATGGCGAAACGGTGCGTTTCCCCGATGCAGTGTTGATTGACGGCGGCATGGGGCAGGTGAATATGGCAGTGGCGGTATGGGAAGAGTTGGGGCTGACGATTCCGATTATTGGCATTGCCAAGGGCGTGGAGCGCAAGGCAGGCTTGGAAGAATTGATTTTGCCGTTTCAAAACAAGCGTTTCAGGCTGCCTGAAAATTCGCCTGCGCTGCATTTGTTGCAAACGGTGCGCGATGAAAGCCATCGTTTTGCGATTACGGGCATGAGAGCGAAACGGGATAAGGCGCGGGTTACGTCTTCATTAAACGATATTGCGGGCGTGGGCGCGAAACGCAAGGCGGCGTTGTTAATGCGATTCGGTGGATTGCGCGGCGTTCAGGCAGCGAGCGTGGAAGATTTGGCGAGCGTGGACGGGATTAGTTTGGCGTTGGCGGAAAAGATTTATGGGTATTTTCATGGGTGATTTGTGAATGCTTTTCAGGTAGCCTGAAAATATATTTAATAAAACGCTAACAGCATTAATTCATGGACAAAAATATTCATCAATTTCTGTAATAAAATTTCTTTGCCAAAGCATAAAATTAACCGTATCATGCGTGGTATTTACAACCCTTAACAGGATAATATTATGAACTCTGCTTCATCAAATAACTCTGGTGTACCTAGCCAAACGCGCGGTAATCCCGTTGCGTTGGGTGTGCTGACTTCTTTATTCTTCATGATGGGTTTTATTACCTGTTTGAACGATATTTTGATTCCGCATTTAAAAGGTATTTTTAATCTGAATTACACGCAGGCGATGTTGATTCAGTTTTGTTTCTTTACTGCTTATGCGCTGATGTCGATTCCTGCAGGTAAATTGGTAGAAAAAATTGGCTATAAAGGCGGCGTGATTGGTGGTTTTTTGGTGGCAGCTTTGGGCTGTTTGTTGTTTTATCCTGCGGCAGGCAGTGCGTCTTATCCGATTTTCTTGGGCGCGTTGTTTATTTTGGCAACAGGTATTGTGTTGTTGCAAGTGGCGGGGAATCCGTATGTAACGCTGTTGGCAAAACCAGGCAAAGAATCGGCAACTTTGACCTTAATTCAAGCGTTTAACTCGTTGGCAACGACGATTGCGCCACCTTTGGGCGCAGCGTTAATTTTTGTAGATGCAACGGCAACATTAGATCAACGCATTTCTTCGGTACAAATTCCGTATTTGGGTTTGGCTGGCTTCATGATTTTGCTGGCGGTCGTGGTGGCGATGATTAAATTGCCTGACGCGCGCCAAATTGCCAACGCGGAAACGGAGCATAATCACGATGGTAAAACCAGTGTGTGGCAATATAAACACATGATTTTGGGCGCGGTCGGCATTTTCTGCTATGTTGGCGGTGAAGTGGCGATTGGTTCCATGATGATTAATGTGTTGGAAAAAGTGGCGGGACTTGACCACAGCAGCGCAGCGAATTATTTGGCTTTGTACTGGGGCGGCGCGATGGTCGGTCGTTTTGCAGGAACGGCGATTATGAGCAAAGTTGAACCCAATAAATTATTGGCGTTTAACGCGAGTATGGTTGTGGCGTTGATTGTGTTGGCGATTGTAGCGGGCGGAAATGTGGCGATGTGGTCGCTGTTGGCAATTGGTTTGTTTAACTCAATTATGTTCCCAACGATTTTCTCGCTCGGAACAAAAGGTTTGGGCAAATTCACGGGCGCGGCTTCGGGTATTATTTGTACCGCAATTGTGGGCGGCGCGATTATTCCTGTGGCACAAGGCGCGTTTGCGGATACGATTGGTTTATTGCCTGCGTATTTTGTGTCGGCGTTGTGTTATTGCTATATTGTGTATTTCGCGCTGAAAGGTTATCGCGCGGATGAGAAGCATGCTTAATGTTTGAATAACAACAAAAGGCTGCCTGAAAACTGTTTTGGTTTTCAGGCAGCCTTTTGGTTTGAGTCTGATTGCTTTACTGTTGTTTTAATCAATAAAGGCTACCTGAACATTTTTCAGGCAGCCTGAAACTTTTGCAAAACTCAAAGCGTAGGGGCAGATTTCATATCGGCCCTTTCTATAGTCAATTAAAAATAAAGCTACCTATACTTGGAGCGCGGATGTCCCGTCCGTAACATACCTAAAGCGAACGAGGACGTCTGCGCTCTAATGGGATATTTTAATCTACTGTATTTTTAAAATTGTATTCATAGTTCAATTTATTAAAAAATAGGGCAGATATGAAATCTGCCTCTACGTAAGAGAAAAATCAGTTTCGCAAAAGTTTTAGCCTTTATTGCTAGATTAGCGATGATTAGCCGCGTTTTTGATATTCGGTTTCTAATTTTTCGCGGTGTGGTTCTAGATTGATGTTGGCTAATTCCGCTGCTTTAATCACGCTGTTTACTTCTACGCCGCGCTTAACTTGGTTCAATGCCCACATCATGGCGCAACGCGTTCCTGTGCGGCAATATGCCAAAATGGGTGCAGGTGATTTTGCTACCGTTTCTTTAAATTCTTCCAAAGCACTGTCATCGATACCGTTCATTACCACGGGCATATAAATAACGTTTTCGATACCGTATTTATTTAACCATTCTTTAACGGTTTCAAAATTCGGCTGTCCCGGCTCTTCATCGTCGGGACGGTTGCAAATAACTGTTTTGATTTCGTATTGCGCTGCACGTTTGGCAATGCGTTCGTCTAATTGTTTGGACACGTATAAATAATCAGCAATTTTTTCAATAGCCATGATGAATTCCTCGTAAATTAGTTAGTGTTGCCATTTGAGATATTACTGGTAATTTAATTGGTTAGAAATAACAAAGAGATAATTTTAGGATATTTATCCCAAAAAGCTAATTATCTTTACTTAATCTTTCAGGCTGCCTGAAAGCGTTTACACTATTTTGTCGTGATTTTCCTACAGACTGCCTGAAAATTTATTCGCTGCGGATTTTTGCTAAAGTTTTGGTAGTAGACGTTTGGTGCAAAAATGGAATTGAATGCACGCTGCCACCGCGGGCGATGGTTTCTAGTGCGCCGATTATGTTTTCAGGCTGCCAGTCACCGCCTTTGACAAGAATGTTGGGTTGGATGAGTTCAATTAAATTGGCAGGTGTGTCGCTGTCAAACCAAGTGACGATGTCTACTGATTCTAGTGAAGCGGCGACAGCGGCGCGGTTTTCTAGGCTGTTGATGGGGCGGTCGTCGCCTTTGCCTTGACGTTTTACTGAGGCGTCGGTGTTGAGTGCCAAAATCATGCATGCACCAAGCGTACGGGCTTGGGCGAGGTAGGTAACGTGTCCGCGGTGGAGAATGTCAAAGCAGCCATTGGTGAAAACGAGTGGACGCGGTAGGTCGGCGAGTTTTTGTGCTAAGTCTTCGGGGGCGATGATTTTTTGTTCAAAGGCTGGGAGAGGGTAGTGCGACATGACGGTTTGAAATTGTGAATGAAAATAAGATTTTGCCGTTGGTACTTATTTTGCGCAACCGTTTACGCATTTTTTGCTTGATTTGTACAAAAGTGATTGACGTAAAACTAATAAAATTATATTATGCTCCGTTTATGTTAAACCGAATTTTGATTGACCCACAGGCGTGGGCCGCTAAAGGGGAAACGTTAACTGGTCAAGTGGCTTTGAGCGACTTGGATGAGCGCGTTTTATCAGCCGATATTGCCAATTACTCTGCTACCTTATCTTATTCGCTTGCGGGCGGTATAGACAGGTGGCAGCGTCCTTTTTTGGATTTATCGCTTTCAGGTAGCTTGGATTTGACTTGCCAGCGTTGTATGAACGCCATGCCTTTTGCATTGGATGAAACGGTGCGGATTGTGTTGTTTAACGATGAAACTCAGTTAGATGATGCGATGTTGGCGGATGAAGAGTTGGAAGGCATGGTGCTGGAACCTGAATTGGATGTGTTTTCTTTAGTGGAAGACCAGTTGCTGATGGCTTTGCCTTTTGTCCCTGCGCATGATGTTTGTGATAATGCTGATTTGTCTGCCGCCAATCAAGACAAACCCAATCCTTTTGCTGTGTTGGCGGGTTTGAAAAAATCGGCTTAAATGATTATTTAATAACTTTAGTTTTAGGAGCTTGAAATGGCTGTTCAACAAAATAAAAAATCCCCTTCACGTCGCGGTATGCACCGTTCACACGATGCTTTGACTGCGCCTGCGTTGTCTGTTGATGGCGCAACAGGTGAAGTTCACCGCCCACACCACATTTCTCCAAACGGTATGTACCGTGGTCGTAAAGTGGTAAAAGCCAAAGGCGAGTAATTGCCTATGCGATAGATAAAAGCCAGCGATTGCGTTGTTTCAGCAAGGTCGTTTGGCTTTTTTCGTTTTGCAATTGGTTTTGGTGTGTCTGCACTATTTCAGGCAGCCTGAAACAACCAAACAGACCTGTTTTTATCATATTGACCGTTTAAAAGCTCAAGCAAAAGCAGATAACAAAAAAGAGAGTTGAGAAATCATGCAAAAAGTTTGGTATACCTATGATGATATTCATCGCGTGGTAAAAACCATTGCTGCAAAAGTACAACAAGCAGGTGTGCAATATGACGCAATGGTAGCGATTGGTGGCGGTGGATTTATCCCTGCGCGAATGTTGCGTACCTTCTTAGACATCCCCATTTATGCAGTAACCACAGCTTATTACCTGAATGAAACTGAAGGCAAAACTGCTGATATGGTGCAAAAAATCCAATGGATTGACCCGATTCCTGAAAGTTTAGTGGGTAAAAATATTTTGGTGGTCGATGAAGTGGATGACAGCCGCACCACAATGGAATTTGTATTGCGCGAATTGCAACATGATGGTTTTGCCAACGTAGGTGTTGCCGTGATTCATAATAAAATCAAACCCAAAGTGGGTACGCTGCCTGAAAATATTGCTTATTTCAGTGGTTTAGAGATTGAAGATTGGTGGATTAACTATCCTTGGGACGCAGCGGATATTGATGCGCACAATAAGCGTGCACACGCAGGTGTTCATGACGATACGCACCATTGATTCCATTCATGATAAAAGGCAGCCTGAAAGATTTTCAGGCTGCCTGAACGTGTTTTAAATCAAGGGTTTTTAAACTGTTTTTGCGTGAACCATTTTTCAGGCAGCCTGAACAATCAAACACAAAAAACAGGGATATAAAGTAGGAAACAACATGATTACTTTGGCGATAGACGCGATGGGCGGCGACATCGGTTTAGCCGTTACCGCACCAGCGGCTGCTACTTTTTTGCAGCAACAACCTAATGCGCGTTTGATAATGGTGGGCGACGAAACCGCCGTGCGCGCTGCTTTGACGCAAGCGCAAGCCTCGATGGAACGCATTGAAATCATTCACTCCACCGAAGTCGTGGCGATGGATGAAGCGCCACAAGTGGCACTCAAAAACAAAAAACAATCGTCCATGCGTTTGGCGATTGAGCAAGTGAAAAATAGCGCGGCGCAAGCCGCCGTTTCAGCGGGCAACACGGGCGCATTGATGGCGACGGCACGTTTTGTGTTGAAAACCTTGCCGGGCATTGAACGCCCTGCAATTGCCAAATTTCTGCCCGCGTCCAACGGGCACACCGTGTTAATGCTGGATTTGGGCGCAAACGCGGATTGCACGGCGGAACAATTATTGCAATTTGCCGTACTCGGTAGCGAGTTGTCCAACGCTTTGAAACCGCAAAACACCCCCGCGCGCGTCGGTTTGCTCAACATTGGCAGCGAAGAAATCAAAGGCACGGAAGCCGTGAAACAAACCTTTCAATTGCTCAAAGCCAGCTCTTTGAATTTTATTGGTAATGTGGAAGGCAACGACGTATTTGGCGGCAAAGTAGATGTCGTGGTGGCGGACGGATTTGTCGGCAACATCGTGCTCAAAACGATTGAAGGCGCGGTCAAATTTATGGGCGGCGAAATCAAACAAGAATTCAACCGCAATGTGTTTACCAAACTGGGCGGTTTAGCCGCTTTGCCCGCGCTTAACGGCTTTAAACAACGCCTTGACCCACGTCGTTTCAATGGTGCGATTTTTCTCGGTTTGCGCGGTGTCGTGATTAAAAGTCACGGTGGCACAGACGCAGTCGGTTTTACCTACGCGCTCGAAGAAGCGTATCACGAAGCACAAGCTGCTGATTTGGAACAATTATCCGAACGCGTGAGCGCGCAGTTGCAGCGTGATAAAGATGAAACAGCCAGTCAAGTGAATACCGAAAACGAAGCATAAATAGTTTTCAGGCTGCCTGAAAAATACAGCAAAAGTAGCTTGAGTCTTAACCCAACACAATGCTTGGATGATATGCAAATCGTTGGGTCTAGACCCAACCTACATCTGGTTTATTTTCAGGCAGCCTGAAAAAAGTCACTGCAAAGCACTTGTAAAATAAGCAAAAGTCTCCATTTGCCCCGCACAACAAAAATAGTCAAATAATTATCCGCCTGAAAACCACAGATAACGGTTATCGCAGGCGCAATCCATGCCATAAGCCGCATTTGGGCTGAAACGCAGCCAGCATTTTTTCAGGCAGCCTATGGCTTTCTGCCCGTTATACGGCGCAGTTAAACATCAAACGAGTGATGCCATGTCCAAAGAAATGATAGACCAAGAACAAGACGAACAAATCAATGACGACAACCGTCCGCTCACACCCGAAGAACAGCGCGACCGCTTGCGCCGCCTGATTTTACTAGGCAAAGAGCGCGGCTATATTACCTACGCCGAAATCAACGATGCCCTGCCCGATGACATGACCGATGCCGAGCAAATCGACAACATCGTGAACATGATTCAAGGCTTGGGCATTCAAGTAACCGAAGAAGCACCCGACGCTGAAACCTTGCTCATGAGCGACAACAGTGCGGGCATGACCGATGAAGACGCGGTTGCCGAAGCCGAAGCTGCTTTATCTAATGCTGATTCAGAATTCGGTCGTACAACTGACCCTGTGCGTATGTATATGCGCGAAATGGGTCAAGTAGACTTATTGACGCGTGATGACGAAATCAAAATCGCCAAAGAAATCGAAAATGCCTTGAAAAACATGATTCAAGCCATTTCTGCGTGTCCAGGTTCAGTTGCCGAAATTCTTGCCTTGATTGAACAAATCAAAAAAGATGAAATTCGCGTGGATGAAGTCGTAGAAGCCATTATTGACCCGAATGAAGTATTACTCAACGAATTGGGTTTAGGGCATTTAGAAAGCGTTGCTGGGCCAACTCAAGAAGAAAGCAGCGACGACGAAGCCGATAGCGATGCCGACAGCGAGGAAGATGAAGATGATGAGGATAATGCTGCCGCGATGGAAAGCCAGAACCTCGAAGAATTGAAAGCTGAAGTTTTAGAGCACTTCAACAGCATCGAAAAAAGCTATAACCTCATGATTAAAGCGTTGGACAAACACGACAGTAGCCACGCTAAATATTTGGAGCATCGTGATGCGATTGCGCACAAATTGTTGGAAGTTCGTTTTGCCACGCGTCAAATCGAAAATCTTAGCAGTAACTTGCGCGACCGCGTAGAAAAAATTCGCCGCTTAGAACGAGAAATTCGCGACATTTGCCTTGACCGTGTCAATATGGATCGCGATTATTTCATTGCCCACTTCTTGCCTAATGCCACTAATTTAGATTGGGTTGAACAAGAAATTGGTAAAAATCGCGTGTGGAGCGAAGCTTTAGAACGTTTCCGCCATGCTATTTTGGAAAAACAAAGTCAAATGGCAGACTTAGAACAAGAAGCGGGTATTTCCATCAGCGAGCTCAAAGACATCAGCAAAAACATGGTCATTAGCGAAAAAGAAACCGCTGCCGCCAAACAAAAAATGATTCAAGCCAACTTGCGTTTGGTAATTTCCATTGCCAAAAAATACACCAATCGCGGCTTGCAATTCCTTGATTTGATTCAAGAAGGTAACATCGGCTTGATGAAAGCCGTGGACAAATTTGAATACCGTCGCGGTTACAAATTCTCCACTTATGCCACATGGTGGATTCGCCAAGCGATTACCCGCTCCATCGCCGACCAAGCGCGCACGATTCGTATCCCCGTGCACATGATTGAAACCATCAACAAAATGAACCGCATTTCTCGCCAACACCTGCAAGACACAGGCGAAGAACCCGATTCAGCAAAATTGGCGGAACTCATGGACATGCCCGAGGATAAAATCCGCAAAATCATGAAAATCGCCAAAGAACCGATTTCCATGGAAACCCCAATTGGCGATGATGATGACAGCCACTTGGGCGACTTTATTGAAGACATCAACAACGTTGCCCCAGCGGAAGCCGCCATGTATGCAGGTTTGCGCGAAGTAACCAAAGATGTTCTGGAGAGCCTAACGCCGCGCGAAGCCAAAGTTTTGCGTATGCGTTTTGGCATTGACATGAACACCGACCACACGCTAGAAGAAGTCGGCAAACAATTTGACGTAACACGCGAACGCATCCGCCAAATTGAAGCCAAAGCCCTGCGCAAACTGCGTCATCCAACGCGCTCGGACAAACTCAAAAGCTTCCTAGATAGCGAAGAAGGAAAATAACAAAAAAGGCTACCTGAAAACCATTTTTTGGTTTTCAGGTAGCCTTTAACTATGAGATAATTGCGAAATTTAATTTGTGTGTATTTTGATATCGTTTAGCCACTAATGAGATAGTCTATTTTTCCTCAGGGTAAAAATAGTTTTTGCAACAAAACTCATTGATTTGTTTAAAAATATCAGACATAGAGTCGTTGTTTTGATATAATTCTCTAATCACACTTTTCAGGCAGCCTAAAAGCCCATTATTTTTGAAGGCGCACACATCATGATTACAACGACTATTTTATTATTGTTGCTGGTATTTCTTCTCAGTATGTTATTAATTATTCGCCGCTTATTAGCGAAACAAGAACATAAATTGGGTTACCCAAAAGCA
The DNA here is from genome assembly GCA_051414845.1 of Neisseriaceae bacterium B1. Classification (GTDB taxonomy): domain Bacteria; phylum Pseudomonadota; class Gammaproteobacteria; order Burkholderiales; family Neisseriaceae; genus Simonsiella. Next base: position 2,127,888 of record CP183313.1, on the reverse strand, counting down.
GAAGAAACGTTTGAAGACGTTAAATTGCTCATGCTATTGCAACAAGATATTTTTGCATTGCGCTGTTATCGTCGAGTTTATCCGAAAGCCAGTTTCGCTGAAGCTAAATATATGATTAACAAGTTGCGCCAACAATTCAATCAGTTGCAAGAGCAAGTTCACGAGCAAGTACAAGAAAAAGCACAACAAGTTGTTGCAAAGAAGGCCGATGCTAAAAATTAAATACACTGCTTGTATCATGGTTTTACTCAGCGCATGCCAGAGTTTACCAGAACAATTTGAAGCCAAAGATTTGGCTTTAACGGCTTATCAAAACGAAATTGGCGAAGCTATATTACCCGTTCCTAAAAGTGCGGGTGAAAAACGTCGCCTAGCTTGGGAAAAGTGGTTGCATAATCATCGAGATATTTGGAATACACAACCGAATCAAACGGCAACAGGCAAAACGCGATGGTGTGCACAGTGGCAACAAAATGGTGAACAACGAATATGTAACCGAAATAATCAAACATTGGTGTGGTTTGATTATGGACAAAGCAGTGATAAAAGCGCGATAGAAGCAGCAAACAAAATTTGGATAGGGCGATAATTCAGGCAGCTTGCGCTCAGGCAGCCTGAAAAATAATAAGGCGGATAAAATCCGCCTTTAATTTTGTGGCTTAAAAACAAAGCATGCTAAATTTTAATTATCCGCTGAATACAGAAATATTGGCTAATATTGCAGATAAAAGTAAAGTTGCTATAAGAAATAAAGGCAGCCTGAAAAAAAGTCTATAATAAGCAATTACTTTCAGGCAGTCTGAAAAATAAAATAGAAATAAATTGAGTTATTTAGGTGAAACATGAATATACGCGTTGGACAAGGTTACGATGTACATCAATTGGTCGAAAATCGCCCCTTAATTTTGGGTGGTGTCACCATTCCATTTGAAAAAGGCTTGCTCGGACATTCCGATGCCGACGCCCTATTACATGCGATTACCGACGCGATTTTGGGCGCGGCGGCGTTGGGCGATATTGGTAAATTGTTTCCTGATACCGCTGCCGAAAACAAAGATGCCGACAGCCGAGAATTATTGCGTTCAGCCTATCAAGCTGTGCAACAAGCAGGTTGGAAAGTAGTCAATGTGGATAGCACGATTATTGCGCAACAACCCAAATTGCGCCCACACATTGACGCAATGTGCGCCAATATTGCTGCGGATTTAGGTTTGTCAATAGACGCAGTAAATGTCAAAGGCAAAACCAACGAAAAACTCGGCTATCTTGGGCGCATGGAAGCGATTGAAGCGCAGGCTATTGTGTTATTACAGGCTGCCTGAAAAATATACTACTGAAAACATGGAGAAAAAGATGGCAACACAAAATGAATTGAAACAACAAGCGGCGCAACAAGCCGTAGAATTTGTGCCCGAAAACGAATACATCGGCATTGGTAGCGGCAGCACCGTTGCCTATTTCATTCAAGCTTTAGGCGAAAGTGGCAAAAAAATCAAAGGCGCGGTTTCCACTTCGCAAAAAACCAGCGAATTAATGGCACAATATGGTATTGCTGAAGTTCAAGCCAACGATGTTAGCCGCTTAGCGGTTTATATCGATGGTGCAGATGAAATTAACCACACATTGCAAATGATTAAAGGCGGCGGCGGCGCGCATCTACCTGAAAAAATCATCGCCGCATTATCAGAAAAATTTATTTGTATCGCCGACGAAAGCAAATATGTAGTGCGTTTAGGCAAATTTCCTTTACCGATTGAAGTGATTCCGATGGCACGTTCCATGGTGTCGCGTGAACTCGTGAAAATGGGCGGACAGCCTGAATTGCGTATTGGTTATAAGAGCTTGCATGGTAACGATATTTTAGATGTAACAGGCTTGAATCTGGAGCAACCGCTAACAGTAGAACGTGCCCTAAATCAAATCACAGGCTTAGTGGACAACGGCTTATTTGCCGAACATCCAGCCGATTTACTGATTTTGGCGCGTGCCAATGGCATAGAGTTGATTAAACCGCATGTATAAGTTTTCAGGCAGCCTGAAATTTGCAGGCTCAGTTCAGATTCAATCGCCATCGCATATGATTTTGGCATGGATAATGCTGTTGGCTATGGTGCCTAGTTTGGCGTGCGATGTGGATGGTTTCCAAGCCAAAGTGATTGCGATACACGATGGCGACACCATTCGCGTGCAAGACCAAAACGGACAAAAATACCGTATTCGTTTAGCCTATATTGACGCACCCGAATTAAATCAGGCTGGTGGACAGCAAAGCCGCCAAGCATTAGCACGATTATTGACGCGACAAACCGTAGAAATTGAAGTGTTTGATGTTGATAAATACCAACGCGAAGTCGCGCGCGTTTCTTTAAACGGCGTGGACATCAATTGGCAACAAATCGCGCAAGGCAATGCATGGCACTATCGCAGTATTGCGCGTAAACAACAAAATAAGCAAGATTTTCAGCGTTATGCACAAGCAGAAAATCAAGCAAAAATGGAACGACTAGGTCTGTGGTATCAACGCGATGCCGAAGCGCCATGGTCATTTCGCTATAAAAATCATCCACAAAATGTATTCTATTAATTTGATGAATAAGAGAGAGAATTGGAATGAAACAAACTATTCGTAAAGCCGTTTTCCCTGTTGCAGGTATGGGCACACGTTTTCTACCAGCTACCAAAGCCAACCCAAAAGAAATGCTACCCATCGTAGACAAACCTTTGATTCAATATGCCGTTGAAGAAGCGATTGCCGCAGGTTGCACCGAGCTGATTTTCATCACAGGACGCAATAAACGCAGCATTGAAGACCATTTTGACAAAGCTTATGAGTTAGAAAACGAATTGGCTTTGAAGCAAAAGCAAGCATTGTTGGATATTGCACAAAACATTTTACCCAGTGGCGTAAACTGTATTTATATCCGCCAATCCGAAGCTTTGGGCTTGGGGCATGCAGTTTTGTGTGCTGAGTCAGTGGTAGGCAATGAACCGTTTGTGGTGATTTTGGCAGATGATTTGATTGATGCGCAAACGCCAGCAGCCAAGCAATTAGTCGATTTGCATCAACAAACAGGCGCGAATGTGATTGCGGTGCAAGAAGTTGCGCCAGAAGAAACCAGCTCATACGGTATTGTTAAAGTGGCGCAACAAGGACAGTTGAATTGGGTAGAACAAATTGTAGAAAAACCTAAACCAGAAGCAGCGCTATCTAATTTAGCTGTGGTTGGTCGCTATGTACTTAATCCTGCTATTTTTGATATGCTACGCACCACAGAACGCGGCGCAGGTGGCGAAATTCAACTCACGGACGCAATTGCCAAGCTCATGCAGCAAGACAAACTATTAGCGCATCATTTTGAAGGTACACGCTATGATTGTGGGAGTAAGTTGGGGTATTTGGAGGCGACTGTGGCTTATGGGTTGAAACATGAGAAATTAGGTGAAGAATTTGCTATTGTACTTAAGCAATATAGTTAGTTTTTACAATATTAATGGTATGGAAAATATTTTATGGAAAAATACATTGTTAATCATGTTATGTCTAATAATGTTCAAAGCGGCATATTTAAATCAATTTTAGATTATTTTGTTGAATTTGGTTCAACTGAGTTTCAACATGTAGTAACTGATAATCCAGTAGAAGATGCAGCAATATATCATTATCATCGCCCACATTTAGAGAGTAAATTGTTATCAAATTCTGTGTGTACTGTTCATCATGATTTGAATGATCCAGATCCTTGGCATTCTAAATACAGATTTATTCCACGTTACCAAGAAGCAGCAAAAATTGTATGCTTAAATTCTTCTCAAAAAGAAATCCTGATTGAACAAGGTTTAAAGGAAAATAATTGTGTAGTAATTCCACACGGGTACAATGAAAAAGTTTTACAGCTTCGTGAAAATAGAATAGAAACAGGTTCCAAAATTACTTTAGGTATGGCTTCGAGACGTTATGGTAGGAGAGTAAAGGGGGAAGCATATTTATTTGAATTGGCTAAAAGACTGGATCCAGATTGTTTCCGTTTTATTTTTATTGGAAAAGATCGGTTATTAAGCGCATTGGTTCTTCGTGAGTTAGGATTTGAGACAAAATTTTATGAAAGATTACCTTATCGCTTATTTCAAGCTTTTTATAATGAAATTGATGTATTACTAATGTGTAGTTCACATGAGGGAGGTCCTGCAAATATTCCTGAAGCATTAGCAACAGGTACACCAATATTCTCTTCAAATATTGGGATTTCAAAAGATGTTATTACGGATGGTAAAAATGGGCTATTGCTTACGTTAAATCCAGATATTGATGCTGAACGCATCCAAGAAATTTGTTTAAATCAACCTGAGCTATTTGTAGATATTAAGAAAAATTCTCTAAATAGCACACATTTAGCGATTACTTGGGAAGAATGTATAAAAAGGAATATTGAATTATATTGGAAAATTATTCAGGGAGAACAATAATGTCTATATCAATTTTAGTAGCGGACTCTTTACATATTAATAAAAAAAATTTTGCATCATTTTTTAAATTTGTTGAACAAACTAAGCCTAATATTACATTTGAAAATAAGCATAAAGATTGGTGGTCATTATATGGAAATTATGATAGTAAATTACATATTTTGAATGAAAAAATTGACATACTATCTAAATTATCATCTGAAGCATTATTTGATTATAAAATATGTGATATTTCATTATTTCATGTATGTCGTGCTGAATTGTTATCCTTAGTTTCAGTGCAAGAAATTTGGTTTGATGATAATTATCCAAATACGCTAAGTGATATTTTCAATAAATTATTCAAATATAATCGCGCGTTATTATTACAAAATATGGCTGCAGCTTGGTATTGGCTAGCATTTTGGAATCAAAAAATCATTGATTCACCTCAATATGATTTTTGTTGTATTTTTTCAGGAAGTTTAATCTATCAGCGAGCTTTAATTGAAATTTTAAAATTTAAACCTACTAAAGTGATGATAATGGAGAGCTTATTTACAGGTAATGAATACTATTGTGAAGAGAGGTATTCTCCTATTGCAAACCGATCTGATGTTATGCATAAAGCGGTTTATAACAAATGGATGCGACAGTTAGAAAATGTTAATCATCCATATAATGAGCGAATTAAAGCTATCAATAAGATGCTGTTGATGAAAAATAAAAATGTTGTGCAACCTGTTGGGTGTGAACCATTTGTGTTTAGTACTAATGCACCAGTGGTAACTATTATTGGACAAGTAGTTAATGATTTTTCATTGTTGGAAATAAATGGATTGGGAATTTCTTCTATTAAAATTTATAAAGAATTAATTTCAGCATTGACACAAGTTGGATTCAATGTAGTTTTAAAAACTCATCCTTGGGAAAATGAGAAAAATAATATTAAAATCCATCTGACAAAAAATATTATGGAAAATTTTGTCAACAATTTACCTAGTGAACAAAAAAAATTAGTTCATATTGTTGATAATTACTCTATTAAAGAATTATTTCACCAATCAAATCATATTATTAGTTTATGTTCTCAAGGTTTAATTGAAGCTGCTTTTGAAGGTTTTAAAACTATTCAATTGGGAAATGCTTTTTTTGGAAAAAAAGGCTTTACTTATGATTATTCAATTAATCAAATAGCGAAACTAGTAGAGGATTTAAAAAATAATAATTTAAAACAGCTTCTTAGCTTGAGTGAATATGAGAAGGTAGAGGAATTTTTAACCGTGTTATTACAAAAGCATACAATTTCGGTATTTGACTCAGGAGTTCCAGTATTAAAAGAGAGATTTAAAAAACTTTCTGTTGTTTCATTAGTAGAGCCAAAAGTTACTAAAAATCTTGTTTCTACAGAAAAAAAATTGCCTGCCCATGTTGTTAAAGAATCGAATGATACGCAAAAAATAGAAACTATTATCCAACCTATTGTTGGTACGGAAAGTGCTAAAAAAATAATTAATAATGATATAGTTTTTGAAACTTCTACGCAGAGAAAATGGAAGAAATTCCAAAGAAATCCAAGATTATTTTTTGCTCAATCTAAATATTCATTATTAAGACCGTTAAAATATTTTTTTCCTAAGGAAAAAATATGACTTATATTCAGATGAAAGAAACAGATAAAAAGCAAGTTTATAAACAAGGTGGAAGAATTGCTGAAACAGCTTGGCTTGCGGCAAGTGTACGTTTTGAAATGCCTATTGATATAGCTGATTATTGTACTATTTACGGAGGGGTTTCTTTAGGTAAATATTTTAATGCTAATGTCAATGATGTTATTTATACAGGCACTACTATAGGACGTTTTGTTTCTATTGGTAGAAATGTAGAAATTGGATTAGCAAAACATCCTGTTGATTATTTATCAACCCATCCGTTTTGTGTTGCGAATACGTTATTTAATCGTAGTATTAATTACGATAAAATCGTTAGAGTTCCTTGGACTTTTCATGAACCAACAATTATTGGTAATGATGTGTGGATTGGTGCAAAAGTATGTATTGTTTCAGGAGTTAAAATTGGTGATGGTGCTGTGATTGCAGCTGGAAGTGTTGTAACAAAAGATGTTCCTCCTTACTCTATTGTAGGAGGAGTTCCAGCGAAAGTTATTCGTTATCGGTTTGCTGAACAACAAATTGAACAATTATTAAAATTAAAATGGTGGGATTTAGAATTAAAAGAGTTGAAAGAAATTCAATTTGATAATATTGAATTAGCGATAGAGCAAATTACTGAATTGAAAAGCAAGATTAATAATTTAGAGGGTTGAAAGTTATTTATGCATAATTACCTTTCATGGGCAAAAAATACAATGTTAATTGAGCCTCATGTAATTATTCAGGTGGCTAATTATTTAGATGATAATTTTAAACAAGTCGTTGACTATATTATATATTGCATTGCCAAGGGAGAGTTATTGTTACTGGCATGGATAAATTTGGTTGTATTGGAAATAAAATTGCTGCAACGTTAGCATCTACTGGAACACTGCTTTTTTTGTGCAGCCAGCCGAAGCCGCGCATGGCGATTTAGGCATGATTGTGGACGGTGATGTTGTGCTTGCATTGTCCAATTCGGGCGAAAGCGACGAGATTTTGGCGATTATCCCCGCGCTCAAACGCAAACACACCACGCTGATTTGCATCACGTCCAATCCACAATCCAGCATGGCAAAACACGCCGACATTCACATTCAGGCTGCCATGTCGCAAGCAGCTTGTCCGCTTGGACTCGCACCGACTTCCAGTAGCACCGCTGTGTTGGCTTTGTGCGACACTTTGGCGATTGTGTTGCTCAAAGCGCGACAGTTCACATCGGAAGATTTCGCGTTGAGCCATCCAGCAGGCAGTTTGGGCAGACGATTGTTGCTGACGGTTGGCGATGTGATGCATTCGGGCGACTTTTTGCCTGTTGTCGTATCGGGAACATTGCTGAAAAACGCGGTTGTGATTATGAGCGAAAAAGGCTTGGGCATGCTTGCCTTGGCGGACGAAGTAGACCGCCTGAAAGGGATTTTGACGAATGGCGATTTGCGTCGCTTGTTTGAAACGTACGACAAGTTCGCCAATTTAACCGTTGATGACGTGATGAAACTCAGTCCCACTACCATCGTGCCCGACAAATTGGCTTTTCAGGTTGCTTTCCATACAAAAGCAGCCTGAAAAAAACAATCTACAAACCCAACAAGGAAACCCCTATGCAAACCGTAAACATCCAAAAAATCGCAGTCGCCAACCAAAAACCGTTCACATTATTTGGCGGCATCAACGTATTAGAAGACATGGACAGCACCCTCCGCGCTGCTGAACACTACGTCCGCGTAACCGAAAAACTCGGCATTCCCTATGTTTTCAAAGCGTCTTTTGACAAAGCGAACCGCTCGTCCGTGTATTCCTATCGCGGCGTGGGCTTGAATGAAGGCATGAAAATTTTCGCGCGCGTGAAACAAGAATTCGGCTGCCCCGTGATTACCGATGTGCATGAACCGTACCAATGCGCACCTGTTGCCGATGTGTGCGACGTGTTGCAACTGCCCGCATTTTTGGCGCGTCAAACCGATTTGGTGGCGGCAATGGCGAAAACAGGCGCGGTCATCAACATCAAAAAACCGCAATTTTTGTCGCCTGCGCAAATGAAAAACATCGTGGAAAAATTCGCCGAAGCGGGCAACGAGCAAATTATTTTGTGCGAACGCGGCGCACAATTTGGCTACGATAATTTGGTGGTAGATATGTTGGGCTTTGGTGTGATGAAAAAAACCTGCGGCAACGCCCCTGTGATTTTTGACGTAACCCATTCGCTGCAACAACGCGAAAGTGGTGCGGCAGCATCGGGCGGTCGCCGAGCGCAAGTGTTGGATTTGGCGTTGGCGGGCATGGCGACAGGTTTGGCGGGCTTGTTCTTGGAAAGCCACGAAAATCCCGATAAAGCGCGTTGTGATGGGCCAAGCGCGTTGCCGTTGGCGTTGTTGGAAGACTTTTTGACGCGTGTGAAAGCGGTTGATGATTTGGTGAAATCGTTTGCTCCGTTGGAGATTGTTTAATTCATGAGCCATCCTAATCAGATGGCTCTATTTGTAGCTATATCATGAAACTACTCATCACAGGTGGCGCAGGTTTTATCGGCTCTGCAGTCGTGCGCCACATCATCAACGACACGCCAGACAGCGTGGTCAATCTAGACAAACTCACCTACGCAGGCAACCTAGAAAGCCTGACCAGCGTTTCAGGCAGCCCGCGCTACGCCTTTGAGCAAGTGGACATCTGCGACCATGCCGAACTCGACCGCGTATTCGCCGAGCATCAGCCCGATGCCGTGATGCACCTTGCCGCCGAAAGCCATGTAGACCGCAGCATTGACAGCGCAGGCGAGTTTATCCAAACCAATATCGTCGGCACATTCATGCTGTTGGAAGCCGCGCGAAAATATTGGAATACGCTGCCTGAAACGCGCAAAGCCGCGTTCCGTTTCCACCATATTTCCACCGATGAAGTGTACGGCGATTTGCAAGGCACGGACGATTTATTCACGGAAACAACGCCTTACTCACCGAGCAGCCCCTATTCCGCCAGCAAAGCCAGCAGCGACCATCTCGTCCGCGCATGGTTACGCACCTACGGTTTGCCAACCATCGTTACCAACTGTTCCAACAATTACGGCTGCTACCATTTCCCCGAAAAACTGATTCCGCTCATGATTTTAAATGCGTTGGAGGGCAAACCCTTGCCCGTCTACGGCGACGGTATGCAAATACGTGATTGGCTGTATGTGGAAGACCACGCACGCGCCTTATATCAAGTGCTTACGCGTGGCGAAATCGGCGCAACCTACAATATCGGAGGACACAACGAGAAAACCAATATTGAAGTCGTGCGTAAAATTTGTGAATTATTAGAGGAACTTGTGCCAAATAAGCCACAAGGCGTGGCGCATTATACTGATTTGATTACCTATGTAAAAGACCGCCCTGGACACGATGTGCGTTACGCAATTGACGCAGCGAAAATCGGGCGCGAATTGGGTTGGCAGCCGCAAGAGACGTTTGAAAGCGGCATTCGCAAAACGGTTCAATGGTATTTGAACAATAAAACATGGTGTCAAAACGTGTTGAACGGTTCGTATCGTTTAGAACGTTTGGGGGAAATCAAGCCATGAAATCTTTATATTGAAGCGTATAAAAGCAATTTTTTTATACGCTTTTTGTTTTTCAGGTAGCCTGAAATATGGCGTGTTCATTTACAATATGATTTTTCAATGATTTCAGGCAGCCTGAAAGATTTATATGCCCAAACATATTCCCAAACAAAACCGCCAGCCACGTTACAAAAAAGCCAATTGCGCCCAGCTTGACACTTCGGTGGCGTGGGTGGAATTGCGCAGCCAAAAGCCACGCCGCGTTCAGCCTTTGCCTAACGGCGGACGGCGTTATCTCATTTCTCCTGCGGGCGCAATGATGATGCCGATGGCGATGTTGGCGGCGAGTGGGATTTTCGCTGCTGCGTTTTACATCGCCATTACGCTTTCAGGATTAAATCATTGGTTTGCATGGATAATATTTTCGCTGTTTTGGCTGTGGCTAACTGAAAGCTGGTGGTTCGGTTTAACCACGCGCATATTTGCCGACGTTTACCGCGAAAAAATCGTGATTTATGGCGCATTTGGGCGCAAAAAACAAACATTGTTGCGCTCACAATGCCAATTTTATTATCGGCAAAGTCATCGCGACACCACACCTGCTTTGTGGGTAAAACGCGCTAACCGCCGCGTGCCTTTGCGCGTGGACAATACTTTATGTGCGAATTGGGAAGATTTTTTATGCGAAGTGGGCGCAAGGGAAATGTTGGGGAATTGGCTGCGTTCATAATTAGGATATACCCATTTTTCAGGCAGCCTGAAACAAGCATTTGATAGGGTGGGTAACTCGATACCCACGTTTTTGTTAGGAAAATCAATGATTCAGGCAGCCTGAAATTATCTGCGTAGGTAACGAGTTGCCCACCCTACAACGATTTTTGTAAAACGATTGATTCAACGATTTTCAGGCAGACTTTATTATGAAACCGATGAAATTTTCCTTTTTAACTTTCTCTAAAATTTTTGTTTATCTCATTGTTTTGTTAGGAATATTTGCTTTTGTTTTATCATGGTTCACTGCGCCTTGGGAAGAAATTCTGCAAAAATGGGAAAGCGTTTTGGCGATGTTTGCCTTTATATTGTCGGTTGCGACTTATATTATCAAGCAAATAGCTGGCGCAAAAAGGCTAAATTATCAACCAGATAGAAACATTTTTATTATTGAAAAATTAGTGTGGTATCAATTTAAATGGCTGCCTGAAAAACAATTTACTTATGATGAAATATTAGGCGTGTGTGAAATTTCAGGTTCAATTTATCTGATTGATAAAAATGAACAAATTTGTGTCTTTCTTGGCGAAACTTCCGATTCCAGTCGCGCCAAAATGTTGTGCCAAAAAATTGCATACAAAACGCGATTGTATTTTTTAGATGAAAAAACATTACACATTTCAGGCAGCCTGAAAAAGGAAAACTTATGATTAAATATTTGATTACAGGCGCAAACGGACAAGTCGGCAGCCAACTTGTTGCGCAATTACAAGGCAAAGCCGAACTGTTCGCCGCCGACCGCGACACGCTGGACATTACCGACCGCGCCGCCGTGTTTCAGGCAGCCCAAGCGTTCGGCCCTGATTTCATCATCAACGCCGCCGCGCATACGGCGGTGGACAAAGCCGAAAGCGAGCGCGATTTGGCGCACGCGATTAACTGCGCGGGCGCGGAAAATTTGGCGTTGGCGGCGCAAGACGTGGGCGCGGCGGTGTTGCATATTTCCACCGACTATGTCTTTGACGGCAAAGGAGAAACGCCGTACCGCGAAACAGCCCCTGTCGTGCCACAAAGCGTGTACGGCGAAACGAAATTGGCGGGCGAACGCGCCGTTCAGGCAGCCTGCGAACGCCACATTATTTTGCGAACCGCTTGGGTGTTCAACGAGTTGGGCAACAATTTTGTCAAAACCATGCTACGTTTAGGCGCGACACGCGACAGCTTTGGCGTGGTCGCCGACCAATTCGGCAGCCCGACTTACGCAGGCGATATTGCGGCGGCGTTGATTGCAATGTGTGAGAAAATTCACGCTGGTAAATCAAATGCTTATGGCGTGTACCATTTTTCAGGCAGCCCTTATGTGTCGTGGCACGGTTTCGCGGCGGAAATTTTCGCGCAAGCGGTGGCGCAAGATGTGTTGGCGCAAGCCCCTGTTTTAAATGCGATTACCACCGCCGATTATCCGACCCCTGCGGCGCGTCCTGCCAATTCGCAGCTGGATTGCGGCAAAATTCAGGCAGCGTTCGGGATTGCGCCGAGTGATTGGCGTAAGGCGTTGTTGAATTTGAAGGATTATGTGTGATTTGAATTTTAAGGTTGTCTGAAAATAAACGAGAAAATTTGGAGCGCGGATGTCCGAGTCCGCAAAAGCAATATATTGAGCAGATTAAATACGAATGGGTGTTTTCGCTCCAAGTTGTTACATGATTTTTGTATGCTGAAAGGCTGCCTGAAAAAGGATTTCGATATGAGTTTTTACTTAAATGAAACGTTCGGTTTCACTTTGCCAGAGAATTATGCACTATTTTTAGACAGCTTAGGCAACGAAGAATATATTGATTTTTATGATGATTTTGGCAATGGCGGTTATTTTATGGTGTCAATAGTTTGGCGGAACGCAATGAAATCTACCAAATTGAACAAGATGCGCCCGATTATTTTATGATTGGGCAGAATGGCGATTTAGGTTTCTTTATTAAAAAACAATATGATGATTCAATTTATGCGCTGGATTTGGGGGCGATGGGCGCGGCTCAAATGCAGTATGTTGCCTGAAATATGGCGGATTTAATCACGAAGATTATGTCTAATGAAGATGAAAATTGGCAGTTGCTAGATTGATTTCAGGCTGCCTGAAAACCCAATCCGTAGGGTGGATACCGTCCACCTAAACAGTCAAATTTGCAAAATAGTGGACAGTGTCCACCCTATCATTTAAGAGGTTGAAAACATGAACATTATTGAAACCACTATCCCCGATGTCAAATTATTAGAACCCAAAGTGTTCGGCGATGAACGCGGCTTTTTTATGGAAACCTTCCGCGAGAACTGGTTCCGCGAACACGTCGCCGACCGCACCTTTGTGCAGGAAAATCACAGCAAATCCAGCAAAAACGTGTTGCGCGGCTTGCATTACCAAATGGCGCATACGCAAGGCAAACTCGTGCGCGTGGTGGTCGGCAGCGTGTTTGATGTGGCGGTGGATTTGCGCCGCTCGTCGCCCACGTTTGGCAAATGGTTTGGCGCAGTGTTGTCGGCGGAAAACAAACGCCAGTTGTGGGTACCTGAAGGCTTCGCGCACGGCTTCTACACGCTTGAAGATAATACGGAATTTGTTTACAAATGCACCGATTATTACGACTCGAGTTCGGAACATTCGCTGTTGTGGAACGACCCAACGGTCGGCATTGATTGGCAACTGATTGGCGAACCGAATTTGTCGGCAAAAGATGTGGCGGGAAAAGTGTTGGCGGAAGCGGTTACGTTTGATGAAGATACATTTCCGGCAGTCTGAAATGTACCTACTCGTTATTCCCGCGTAGGCGGGAATAACGAGTTCATCTACACAAACGCTTGATGAAAATGGCAAACTGGATAGCAAAGATGGATTCCCGTCTACTCGGAAATGACGGTAGTGCAGGTTGCAAGGCTGCCTGAAATATTTTTTCTGTTCAAAAACAGCAGCGCATGGTAAAACGTGCGCTTTTTTGTTGGGTTGGTTTATGTGGTCAATTTAGTTGAAGGGCGCGCTGGTTTCAGGCAGCCTGATTATGGCGATTCGGGCGCAAAATGCGTTTGTGTTGAAACAGGGATTGTTGCGGCAATATGTGTTTTGGGGGGGATTTGTTTTGTGTGCGATTTTTTGCTGATTGGGTTGGGTGTGTTAGGTGTGGGCGGTTTGATTAGCCAGAGTCCTGTGTTGTCGCTGGCGTTGGCTTTGGGCGGTGCGCTGTTTTTGTTGTGGTATGGCGTGAAGTCGTTTCGTGCGGCGTTGTCCAAGCAACATGGCGCGTTGTTGGTGCAGGAAAATGGTGGTTCAGGCAGCCTGAAAGCAACGGTTTTGTCTACGCTGGTGATAACGCTGCTCAATCCGCACGTTTATATAGATACGGTGGTCTTGATTGGCGGGATTGCTGCGCTGTTGCGAGCGAACGAGAAGCCTTGGTTTTTGCTGGGCACGGTGTGTGTGTCGTTTGTGTGGTTTTTTGGGCTGGATTATGGCGCGCGTTTGTTGAACCCAATTTTTGCTAATCCGAAAGCTTGGCGGGTGTTGGAATTTTTGATTGGGGCGATGATGTGGTATTTGAGTTTTGGCTTATTTAAGTTTGTGTGGCTGAATTTCCATTCAGTCTGAAAGATTTTCGTAACAAAATTTCTTTGAATATCAAGGAGATTATCATTTTGTGCAAAAATATTTGAACCTATAGCTTGACGCTTTTTGTTATATTGCGTATAGTTCGGTCTTTCGCTGCTACGGCGGCAACGAAAAGCGAGTTGAACTACTGATTATAGTTGGTTTGATTAAGTTTTTCAAGGTTGAAATAGCTCTTTAACAGAACAGATTACCGATAAGTGTGAGTGCCTAATGGTCTCACACTGCGACAATAAAAACAGACAAGATTGTGATTGGCTTTTTAGTTGATTACTCTTTGTCGGTTTCTTTGAAGCAGACCAGAAGTTAAATAAGTTAGAGATTAAACATAAGAGTTTGATCCTGGCTCAGATTGAACGCTGGCGGCATGCTTTACACATGCAAGTCGGACGGCAGCGTGGTAGTGCTTGCACTACTGACGGCGAGTGGCGAACGGGTGAGTAATATATTGGAACGTACCGAGTAATGGGGGATAACTATCCGAAAGGATAGCTAATACCGCATACGACCTGAGGGTGAAAGCAGGGGATCTTTGGACCTTGCGTTATTCGAGCGGCCAATATCTGATTAGCTAGTTGGTGGGGTAAGGGCCTACCAAGGCGACGATCAGTAGCGGGTCTGAGAGGATGATCCGCCACACTGGGACTGAGACACGGCCCAGACTCCTACGGGAGGCAGCAGTGGGGAATTTTGGACAATGGGCGCAAGCCTGATCCAGCCATGCCGCGTGTCTGAAGAAGGCCTTCGGGTTGTAAAGGACTTTTGTTAGGGAAGAAAAGGTTAGTGCTAATATCATTGACTGATGACGGTACCTAAAGAATAAGCACCGGCTAACTACGTGCCAGCAGCCGCGGTAATACGTAGGGTGCGAGCGTTAATCGGAATTACTGGGCGTAAAGCGAGCGCAGACGGTTACTTAAGCAGGATGTGAAATCCCCGAGCTCAACTTGGGAACTGCGTTCTGAACTGGGTAGCTAGAGTGTGTCAGAGGGGGGTAGAATTCCACGTGTAGCAGTGAAATGCGTAGAGATGTGGAGGAATACCGATGGCGAAGGCAGCCCCCTGGGATAACACTGACGTTCATGCTCGAAAGCGTGGGTAGCAAACAGGATTAGATACCCTGGTAGTCCACGCCCTAAACGATGTCAATTAGCTGTTGGGCAACTTGATTGCTTAGTAGCGTAGCTAACGCGTGAAATTGACCGCCTGGGGAGTACGGTCGCAAGATTAAAACTCAAAGGAATTGACGGGGACCCGCACAAGCGGTGGATGATGTGGATTAATTCGATGCAACGCGAAGAACCTTACCTGGTCTTGACATGTACGGAAGTTTCCAGAGACGGAAATGTGCCTTCGGGAACCGTAACACAGGTGCTGCATGGCTGTCGTCAGCTCGTGTCGTGAGATGTTGGGTTAAGTCCCGCAACGAGCGCAACCCTTGTCATTAGTTGCCATCATTTGGTTGGGTACTCTAATGAGACTGCCGGTGACAAACCGGAGGAAGGTGGGGATGACGTCAAGTCCTCATGGCCCTTATGACCAGGGCTTCACACGTCATACAATGGTCGGTACAGAGGGTAGCCAAACCGCGAGGTGGAGCCAATCCCAGAAAACCGATCGTAGTCCGGATTGCACTCTGCAACTCGAGTGCATGAAGTCGGAATCGCTAGTAATCGCAGGTCAGCATACTGCGGTGAATACGTTCCCGGGTCTTGTACACACCGCCCGTCACACCATGGGAGTGGGGGATACCAGAAGTAGATAGGGTAACCGCAAGGAGCCCGTTTACCACGGTATGTTTCATGACTGGGGTGAAGTCGTAACAAGGTAGCCGTAGGGGAACCTGCGGCTGGATCACCTCCTTTCTAGAGAAAAGAAGAGATTGTTAGGTACTCACACTTATCGGTAAACTGTGAAATAAAGATGCGAAATTTAAAAAATAACGGCGCTCTGCTGTGTTGTTCAATATCTTACGTAATTAATGTACGCGGCGATGTTTCACTTCGCGCATAGCTTGTTCTTTTTTTAAATTAAACAACACATAGGGTTTGTAGCTCAGGTGGTTAGAGCACACGCTTGATAAGCGTGGGGTCGTAGGTTCAAGTCCTACCAGACCCACCAGTTTAGAGCATGTGAGCGATAAGCAGAATGTGTTGAAGTAAAAAATAAATAATAAAACAAGATTTAAATTTAACAGATTAAATTAAGTTTGATTGTTTATGAAGAAGTAAGAATACTGGGGGCATAGCTCAGTTGGTAGAGCACCTGCTTTGCAAGCAGGGGGTCATCGGTTCGATCCCGTTTGCCTCCACCAAGTTTCAGGCAGCCTGAAATAAAAATAAATGATGAATTTAAAAATTAAAATAAAAAATAATTTATAAATTTAGAATTTAAAAAAACTTAAAAAATAGAAATTGCAAATTAAAGTGAGTTTGTGTAAACTTGCTGGCTTACTTTAATTTGCGATTTATTTTGAACGCATCGATCTTTAACAAATTGGAAAGCCGAAATCAACAAACAAAGACAATGTTTGATTTGGTTTGAAATACTGATGCAACAGTATTTCAGGCAGCCTGAAAAGGCAACAAATCATACAGCAAATTTGGGTGATGATTGTATCAACTGTTCTTGTAAACAAAAGGCAAGAACGGAACACAACAACAGCAGTAAGCTTTGTCAAAGTAGAGAATCTAAGTAGAAATTGGTTGTCAACGCCAGTTTTTGCAAAGTCAGAAGGTTCTTCAAATGATAGAGTCAAGTGAATAAGTGCATCAGGTGGATGCCTTGGCGATGATAGGCGAAGAAGGACGTGTAAGCCTGCGAAAAGCGCGGTGGAGCTGGCAAAAAAGCAATGATACCGCGATGTCCGAATGGGGAAACCCACTTAGTTTACTAAGTATCCTAATCTGAATACATAGGATTAGCGAAGCGAACCTGGAGAACTGAACCATCTAAGTACCCAGAGGAAAAGAAATCAACCGAGATTCCGCAAGTAGTGGCGAGCGAACGCGGAAAAGCCTGTATATGATAACTGTTGAGATAGAAGAAGGAATTGGAAACTTCCGCCATAGTGGGTGATAGCCCCGTACTCGAAATCTCATCGGTGGTACTAAGTATACGACAAGTAGGGCGGGACACGTGAAATCCTGTCTGAATATGGGGGGACCATCCTCCAAGGCTAAATACTCATCATCGACCGATAGTGAACCAGTACCGTGAGGGAAAGGCGAAAAGAACCCCGGGAGGGGAGTGAAATAGAACCTGAAACCTGATGCATACAAACAGTGGAAGCCCTTTTATGGGGTGACTGCGTACCTTTTGTATAATGGGTCAACGACTTACATTCAGTAGCGAGCTTAACCGAGTAGGGGAGGCGTAGGGAAACCGAGTCTTAATAGGGCGTCTAGTTGCTGGGTGTAGACCCGAAACCGAGTGATCTATCCATGGCCAGGATGAAGGTGCGGTAAAACGCATTGGAGGTCCGAACCCACGCATGTTGCAAAATGCGGGGATGAGCTGTGGATAGGGGTGAAAGGCTAAACAAACTCGGAGATAGCTGGTTCTCCCCGAAAACTATTTAGGTAGTGCCTCGAGCATGAGACTGATGGGGGTAAAGCACTGTTATGGCTAGGGGGTTATTGCAACTTACCAACCCATGGCAAACTAAGAATACCATCAAGTTGCTCCTCGGGAGACAGACATCGGGTGCTAACGTCCGGTGTCAAGAGGGAAACAACCCAGACCGCCAGCTAAGGTCCCAAATAATAGATTAAGTGGTAAACGAAGTGGGAAGGCACAGACAGCCAGGATGTTGGCTTAGAAGCAGCCATCATTTAAAGAAAGCGTAATAGCTCACTGGTCGAGTCTTCCTGCGCGGAAGATGTAACGGGGCTCAAATCTATAACCGAAGCTGCGGATATACTTTTAGTATATGGTAGGGGAGCGTTCTGTAAGCCTGTGAAGGCAGTTCGTAAGGGCTGCTGGAGGTATCAGAAGTGCGAATGTTGACATGAGTAGCGATAAAGCGGGTGAAAAGCCCGCTCGCCGAAAGCCCAAGGTTTCCTACGCAACGTTCATCGGCGTAGGGTGAGTCGGCCCCTAAGGCGAGGCAGAAATGCGTAGTCGATGGGAAACGGGTTAATATTCCCGTACTTTGTTTTAGTGCGATGTGGGGACGGAGAAGGTTAGGTTAGCAAACTGTTGGAATAGTTTGTTTAAGCCAGTAGGTGGAAAGCGTAGGCAAATCCGCGCTTTTATTAACACCGAGACGTGATGACGAGTGTCTATGGACATGAAGTAACCAATACCACGCTTCCAGGAAAAGCCACTAAGCTTCAGCTAAAACAGAACCGTACCGCAAACCGACACAGGTGGGCAGGATGAGAATTCTAAGGCGCTTGAGAGAACTCGGGAGAAGGAACTCGGCAAATTGATACCGTAACTTCGGGAGAAGGTATGCCCTGTAAGGTTAAGGACTTGCTCCGTAAGCCTATCAGGGTCGCAGAGAATCGGTGGCTGCGACTGTTTATTAAAAACACAGCACTCTGCTAACACGAAAGTGGACGTATAGGGTGTGACGCCTGCCCGGTGCTGGAAGGTTAATTGAAGATGTGCAAGCATCGGATCGAAGCCCCAGTAAACGGCGGCCGTAACTATAACGGTCCTAAGGTAGCGAAATTCCTTGTCGGGTAAGTTCCGACCCGCACGAATGGCGTAACGATGGCCACACTGTCTCCTCCCGAGACTCAGCGAAGTTGAAATGGTTGTGAAGATGCAATCTCCCCGCTGCTAGACGGAAAGACCCCGTGAACCTTTACTGTAGCTTTGCATTGGACTTTGAAGTCACTTGTGTAGGATAGGTGGGAGGCTTAGAAGTAGAGACGCCAGTCTCTGTGGAGCCGTCCTTGAAATACCACCCTGGTGACTTTGAGGTTCTAACCCAGACCCGTAATCCGGGTCGGGGACCGTGCATGGTAGGCAGTTTGACTGGGGCGGTCTCCTCCCAAAGAGTAACGGAGGAGTTCGAAGGTTACCTAGGTCCGGTCGGAAATCGGACTGATAGTGCAATGGCAAAAGGTAGCTTAACTGCGAGACCGACAAGTCGAGCAGGTGCGAAAGCAGGACATAGTGATCCGGTGGTTCTGAATGGAAGGGCCATCGCTCAACGGATAAAAGGTACTCCGGGGATAACAGGCTGATTCCGCCCAAGAGTCCATATCGACGGCGGAGTTTGGCACCTCGATGTCGGCTCATCACATCCTGGGGCTGTAGTCGGTCCCAAGGGTATGGCTGTTCGCCATTTAAAGTGGTACGTGAGCTGGGTTTAAAACGTCGTGAGACAGTTTGGTCCCTATCTGCAGTGGGCGTTGGAAGTTTGACGGGGGCTGCTCCTAGTACGAGAGGACCGGAGTGGACGAACCTCTGGTGTACCGGTTGTTTCGCCAGAAGCATAGCCGGGTAGCTAAGTTCGGAAGAGATAAGCGCTGAAAGCATCTAAGCGCGAAACTCGCCCAAAGATGAGACTTCCCTTGTGGTTTAACCACACTAAAGAGTCGTTCAAGACCAGAACGTTGATAGGTAGGGTGTGGAAGAGTGGTAACACTTGAAGCTAACCTATACTAATTGCTCGTGTGGCTTGACTCTATCATTTGAAGAACTTTGAAACTGATAAGTGAAATAAAACACACAAAATCAGAATAAACACAAAGTCATCAAGATAAAGCTTACTGATGAATACAGTTCATCACCAAAATTAATGTTGATTAAACAATAAATAACAGAATAATGCTTATTCAAAGCAATCTTCTCAACGGCTTCCCAGTTTGACAGTTTACGTTTGGCGACCATAGCGGTTTGGTACCACTCCTTCCCATCTCGAACAGGACAGTGAAACATCCCAGCGCCGATGATAGTACGGTTCCCGTGTGAAAGTAGGTCATCGCCAAACTCTTATTCTAAATCCCTGTGTATTTTTTATACTCAGGGATTTACTTTTTTTAGGCTGCTTTGGAATCTAGAAAAAATCTTGAATTCAAGAATTAGACCTACATTTTTAGGCTTTATAAAAGTTTCAGGCAGAAACCTTTGCAAAACGCTTTCAGGCAGCCTAAAAATCACTTTAATCGTCATTCTCGCGTAGGCGGGAATCCATCGTTGATATCCACAAGCCTTTGATAAAAAATAGAAACTCAAAACCAAAGTTGGATTTCCGCCTGCGCGGGAATGACGGCAGATTGAAGACTTTCTGAGTTTTGCAAAAGTTTTAGGCTGCCTGAAAACCGTCTTAGCTACACTAATCCTTATGCGCGATTATGTTAAAATCGCGCTTCTTTTATTTTAAGGCTGCCTGAAAATGTCTGCTCCTGTTTTTATTCCGTTACGCGCTCATTCCGAATTTTCGGTTACCGATAGTATTATTCGCGTAAAAGATTTTGCCAAAAAAGCAGCTCAACATGATTACCCTGCGGTGGCTTTAACTGATTTAATGAATACATTTGGCTTGCTTAAATTTTACAAAGCCTGTCTTGGTGTGGGCCTTAAACCTATTGTGGGTGCTGATGTTTATATTGAGAATCCAGACGAGCCTGCCGCGACTTTCCGTTCTGTTTTATTGGTACGAAATTATGCAGGCTATATCCGTTTGGCTGAACTGTTGACAATGGCATTTACAAATGAAGAACGCGATATTCATAAACCCATGCTGCGTCAAAAATGGTTAGCCGATGGCGACAACAGCGGTTTAATTTGTTTATCGGGCGCGCATTTGGGTGAAGTGGGCTATTGGTTTATGAATGGTATGGAGGATAAAGCTCTTGCTGCTGCACAAAAATATGCCGCATGGTTTCCGCAGAACTTCTATTTAGAATTACAAAGGCTGCCTGAATTTCCCAAGTGGGAGGCTTCCGTTTCAGGCAGCCTGCAAATAGCAAATCAATTAGACCTGCCTGTTGTGGCAACGCATCCGATTCAGTTTTTAGAACCTGAAGATTTCAAGGCACATGATGCGCGTGTCTGTATTGCTGGTGGCTGGGTGTTGCGCGATAAAAAGCGACCACAAGAGTTTTCGGAGAGTCAATTTTTTGTGACGCCTGAAATCATGGTGGAACGTTTTGCGGATATCCCTGAAGCACTCGCCAATACTGTTGAAATCGCTAAACGCTGCAATTTGTCGCTAACATTGGGCAAAAATTTTTTGCCAGATTTTCCAACACCAGATGGCATGGATTTGAACGACTACTTGGTGCATTTGGCAAATGAAGGTTTACAAGAGCGATTGCGTGTTTTGTATTCCAACGAGGCGGAGCGTACACAAAGGCTGCCTGAATACCAAGCGCGTTTGGATTTTGAGTTGCAAACCATTATCCAAATGGGCTTTCCTGGTTATTTCTTAATCGTACAAGACTTCATTAATTGGGCAAAAAACAATGGTTGTCCTGTGGGCCCTGGACGCGGTTCGGGCGCGGGTTCTTTGGTGGCTTATGCGCTGAAAATTACTGACCTTGACCCACTCAAATACGCTTTGCTGTTTGAACGGTTCTTGAATCCCGAACGTGTTTCCATGCCCGACTTCGATATTGACTTTTGCCAAGCCAATCGTGGGCGCGTGATTGAGTATGTGCGCGAAAAATATGGCAAAGAAGCGGTTAGCCAAATTGTGACGTTTGGTACTTTGTCGTCCAAAGCCGTGATTCGCGATGTGGGTCGCGTGTTGGATTTACCGTTTGGTTTGTGCGACCGCTTGTCTAAACTCATTCCATTAGAAGCCAATAAGCCTCTTGGTTTGGATGCTGCTTTGGAAGCCGAGCCTGAAATTGGCAACATTTTGAATGATGAAGATGCATGGGAATTAATGGAACTTGCCAAGAAATTGGAAGACTTAACGCGTGGTTTAGGTATGCATGCGGGTGGTGTATTGATTGCGCCCGGTAAAATTTCCGATTTTTGCGGCGTATATCAAGCCGATGAATCTTCGTCGCCTGTGTCCATGTATGACAAGGGCGACGTGGAAGAAATTGGCTTGGTGAAATTTGACTTTTTAGGCTTGCGCAACTTAACCATTATTGAAATGGCGCAAAATTTCATCAAGCAAACCACGGGTAAACACGTTGATGTAAACGATGTGAACATCGCACCTTTAGACGATCAAGCCGCCTATCAAATTTTCCGTGACGCAAACACGACTGCCGTATTCCAATTCGAGTCAAGCGGTATGAAAAAAATGCTGCAAACAGCGCATACCACTAAATTTGAAGAATTGATTGCCTTTGTATCACTCTATCGCCCAGGTCCAATGGAGAATATTCCCGATTTCGTCGCTCGCATGAAAGGCGCGAAATTTGAATATTTACATCCTTTGCTCGAACCTGTGTTGGAGCCGACTTACGGGATTATGGTTTATCAAGAACAGGTGATGCAGGCAGCCCAAGTGATTGGCGGTTATTCACTTGGTGGCGCAGATTTATTGCGTCGTGCCATGGGTAAGAAAAAGCCCGAAGAAATGGTCAAACATCGCGAAATCTTCGCTGAAGGTGCAGCAAAACAAGGCATTAGTCGCGAAAAAGCTGATGAAATTTTTGACTACATGGAAAAATTCGCAGGCTACGGTTTCAATAAATCACACGCCGCCGCCTATGCCTACGTTTCCTTCCAAACTGCTTGGCTCAAAGCGCATTATCCCGCCGAATTTATGGCGGCGACCATGTCCAGCGAATTGGACAACACCGACCAATTAAAAGTGTTTTTTGACGACGCGCAAAGCAAACTCAATGGCATAGAATTTCTGCCGCCTGACGTGAACGAATCGTTCTATCGCTTCATTCCCAATGCGAAAAAACAGATTCGTTATGCTTTGGGCGCAATCAAAGGCACAGGCGAAGCAGCCGTAGAAAGCATTGTTGCTGCGCGAGAAAGTGGTGGAAAATTCAAAGACTTATTTGATTTTTGCGAACGCGTAGGCAAACAACACGTCAATCGTCGCACCGTAGAAGCCCTGATTCGCGGCGGCGCGTTTGACAGCATTGAGCCGAACCGCGCCATGTTGTTGGCAAACGTAGAATTGGCGATGAACAATGCCGAACAAAAAGCCAACAACGCCAACCAAGGCGGCTTGTTTGATATGTTTGACGACGCGATTGAAGAAGTCAAAATGCTGCCTGAAAAACCGTGGAGCGAAGCGGTGCAGCTCGCCGAAGAGAAAACCGCCATCGGTTTTTATCTCAGCGGTCATCCATTTTCGCCTTATCAAAATGAGGTGCGCCAGTTTGCTAAAACCACATTGGCTCAATTACGTCCTAGCGACAGCAATGTCCGTGTAGCAGGTTTTGCCACATCGGTGCGTACGATTTTGACCAAACGCGGCAAAATGGTGGCGATATTGTTGGAAGACAGTACGGCAAAACACGAAATTATTGTGAATGGCGAATTGTTGGCAAAATTGGTAGAAAACAAAACCGACAAAACCATTTTGCGCGCTGACCAAGTCTTGGTGTTTGATTGCAAAGTGCGCGAAGACACGTTTAACCCCGATGGCGGCTTGCGCATTAATGCCAATAATGTGTACACGCTCAATTTGGCGCGCGAAAATTATGCCAGTTCGGTTACGCTCAATCTCAATCCCACGAGCGATATCGTCGCACTTCACGAGCTACTGCAGCCCGCAACTCAATGGGACGGCAACAAAATACCGTTGCAGTTTCATTATCAAAACGCCCAAGCTTCAGGCAGCCTATTGCCCGCTTCGTATTGGCGCATTGTGTTGAAAAGCGAATTGTTGCAAAACTTGGAGAAATTATTGGGCGAACGCGGCGTGACTGTGCGATGGTAGTTTCAGGTTGAACCCCTAAAACCCTTTCTGACTGCCTGAAAATAAACAATTAAAACTATAGTGAAAAAGGCTGCCTGAAAACTCATAATGTTTTCAGGCAGCCTTCATACTGTGTATAACGATAATTTTAGTTGGTGCAATATTTTGCAATTGCTTCATCAAACTTCGGAATCAACTCATCTTTGTTACGCGCATTTTCAGCGTTTGCACGGTTCATTTGTGCAGTTTTACAGTTTTCTTCTTTAATTTGTTTCGCTTGTTCAGCAGCAGCTTCTTGCTGACGTTTATTTTCAGCAGCAGCCATTTCATTTGCCATTTGTTGCGCTTCAACCGCATTGGTTGGCAGTGGTTTTGCAGCAGGTGGTGGAGCAGTTACCGTGCCTGTGCGAACATTCATCACATTAGAACGACCCATTTGCAGATTGTGCGGAGTGTCAGAATAAGCATTGCTGCCATTACTTGTTTTCCAGTTAAATACTTGGACTTCGTCCGCGATAGCAGCATTTGACAATGCAGCCAACAGTAAAAGTGCAGTCAGTTTTTTCATTGCATTTCCTTAAAAATAGCGTGTAAAACGCGGTTAGCCGTAAATTATAGCGGTGTGGTTGGCTTGCTGTCATGAATTTACGCTATTTTTGCAAACAGGCTGCCTGAAAGTTGGTAAATATGCTACAATGGCTCGCATTTTAAGCAAACCTCCTAACTTTTGAAAAGGTATCTAAAATGCGTATCGTAGAAAAAGCCTATACGTTTGATGACGTTTTGCTCGTTCCTGCTCATTCTCAAGTTCTGCCACGCGATGTCTCGCTCAAAACTCCGCTTACTAAAAAAATTACCTTGAATTTGCCGCTTTTGTCCGCCGCGATGGACACGGTTACCGAAGCGCGCTTGGCGATTTCTATGGCGCAAGAAGGTGGCATTGGTATTATTCACAAAAATATGACGATTGAACAGCAGGCGACTGCGGTGCGTAAGGTGAAACGCCATGAAAGTGGCGTGGTAAAAGACCCCGTAACCGTGTCGCCTGATGTGTTAATTGGCGACTTGTTGCGCGAACGTGCGGAGCGTAAACGTAAAATGTCAGGCTTACCCGTGGTGGACAATGGCAAGGTAGTGGGCATCATCACCAACCGCGATTTGCGTTTTGAAACACGCTTGGATTTGCCTGTTTCAGCGATTATGACGCCACGCGAAAAATTGGTTAGTGTCCCTGTTGGCACCAGTATTGAAGAGGCACGCGAAGTGATGCACACGCACAAAATTGAGCGCGTGTTGGTGTTGAACGACAAAGATGAATTGAAGGGTTTGATTACCGTAAAAGACATCGTGAAAAACACCGAATTTCCAAATGCCAATAAAGACCACGAAGGTCGTTTGTGCGTGGGTGCGGCGGTTGGCACAGGCGGCGAAACCGAAGAGCGCGTAAAAGCTTTGGTAGAAGCGGGCGTGGACGTGATTGTAGTGGACACAGCGCATGGACACAGCCAAGGCGTGATTGACCGCGTGAAATGGGTGAAAACCCATTTCCCTGATGTGCAAGTGATTGGTGGCAATATTGCAACAGCAGCAGCGGCACGCGATTTGGTAGCGGCTGGCGCGGACGCGGTGAAAGTGGGTATCGGGCCAGGTTCAATTTGTACTACGCGTATTGTCGCAGGCGTGGGCGTGCCACAATTGACGGCGGTGCACAATGTTTCTGAAGCTTTGAAAGGTACAGGCGTTTCAGTGATTGCGGACGGTGGCATTCGCTTCTCGGGCGACATTGCCAAAGCGTTGGCAGCAGGGGCGGATTGCGTGATGTTGGGTGGTATGTTTGCGGGCACGGATGAAGCACCAGGCGAAATTGAGCTATTTCAAGGACGCGCTTATAAATCCTATCGTGGCATGGGTTCGCTCGGTGCAATGAGCCAAGGTTCTAGCGACCGTTATTTCCAAGACAAAACGGACAACACAGATAAATACGTTCCCGAAGGCATTGAAGGTCGCGTGCCGCACAAAGGCCCGATTGTGAACATTATTCATCAATTAGTTGGCGGTTTGCGTTCCAGCATGGGCTATCTTGGCTGCGCCACAATTGAAGAAATGCACGAGAAAGCCGAATTTGTGGAAATCACATCCGCAGGCATGAGCGAATCGCATGTGCATGATGTGCAAATCACCAAAGAAGCACCGAATTATCATGTGCGTTAAATAATGGTTTTCAGGCAGCCTGAAAGTTTATTTACTTCATATCCGAAAGAAATAAATGCGCGGATTTGACTATTGGTTATTGCTGAATTTTGGTTATGTGTTGGTGTTGGGCGCATTATTATTTTTGATGCATTGGTTTATTAATGTACGAATGCCAACGCAGAAGCATAAAATCCGCGCCATTGTTGCCATGTATAGCGTGGTGTTTCTCATTATCCTTTTTACTGTTATGCAATGGCGTAAACAAACCATTGAGCATATCGAATTGCATACCACTTATTTAGAAGCTCATTATTTGTCTGGGCGAAAAATGATTTGGGATTATAGGGATATTGCTGATGTTAAATGGTACAGCAATACCAATCGTTATACTGGTTTCAGGCAGCCTGCTTGTGGCTTAGCATTGACTTTGCGCACCAAAGAGCAGAATCAACACATTATTCGTACCGCAGCCAACAGAACCTGTGAAGATGCTGCCATAATGCGAAAAGAAATTATGCAGAAAGTTGAGAAAAGTATTTAAGATAAAAAGTTTCAGGCAGCCTGAAAAATAAAAAACCGCCTAAAATGGCGGTTTCCTATTTCAATCCAACTTATTTTTTACGTTTACCAAAAATAAACGACAATACAGACAAAATCAAAAATGCGATAAACAAAATTTTCGCAATGCCTGCCGCGCTGCCTGCAATGCCACCAAAACCCAAAACGGCTGCCACAATGGCAATGATGAAGAAAACAACTGCGTAGTGAAGCATGGTGATTCCTTTCTGTTTTACTTTGTGAATGAAACTGCGTGATGTGCAGTCAAATGTTGCAAAATGGATACAACGTGTGCAAACTTACCGAAATCATGTGGATTGTGCAAACGATTTTACATAAATGAAATAAGGCTTTCAGGCTGCCTGAAAATAAAAGCTTGAAAGTTAGCAACAAAATAAGCAATGAATCTATTAGTAATACTATTCAATAGGCAGCCAGGAAAAATGAATCCAGTGAAAAAACACAGTAAACACCAAAATCAAGTACGCATTACGGGCGGGGCGTTGCGTGGACGTAAAATCAGCTTTGCCGACGTGCAGGGATTGCGTCCTACCCCTGAAATGGTGCGTGAGAAGTTGTTTAATTGGCTGGGGCAGGATTTGA
Organism: Neisseriaceae bacterium B1; assembly: GCA_051414845.1. GTDB lineage: Bacteria > Pseudomonadota > Gammaproteobacteria > Burkholderiales > Neisseriaceae > Simonsiella. The sequence goes on along the minus strand of CP183313.1, from coordinate 2,100,736 downwards.
CAGAGCAGACAGTATTAGACTTGTTTTCAGGTAGTGGAGTGTTGAGTTTTGAAGCCTTATCGCGCCATGCGAAACAAGTGGTAATGTGTGAAAATCAACGAGCAACAGCAAATCAGATTATGCAGCATGTGCGCTTATTGGACGTGGCGACACGAGCGCAAGTGATTCATCAAGATGGGCTGGTGTATTTGCGCGATACGGCGGAACGCTTTGATTTGGTGTTGCTTGACCCGCCGTTTGCGTGGCAGGATTGGACAGTATTGTTTGCGAGTTTGCAAAAGCATTTAAACGACGATGCGTTTGTCTATATTGAAGCAGGTAGGCTGCCTGAAATGCCTGCATGGTTGCAGATTCATCGCAAAGGTAAAGCTGGGCAGAGTCAATTTGCGTTGTTGCGCTATATGGCGCACGAGTAGGTTTTTGCAAGCTATTCTCATAGTGTTAAATCCCGCAATTGCTGCTGCCTGAAAACCAAAACATGGGCTATAATCGCGCGTTTGCAATTTTATAGAGAACACAATCATGTCATTATTCATTACCGATGAGTGCATTAACTGCGACGTTTGCGAGCCAGAATGCCCGAATGATGCCATTTATCAAGGCGAAGAAATCTACGAAATCAATCCGAATTTGTGTACACAATGCGTGGGGCACTACGATGAGCCGCAATGTCAGCAAGTTTGCCCAGTGGATTGCATTTTGATTGATGAAGAAAACCCAGAATCAGAAGAACAATTGCAAGCCAAATACGAAAAATTGATGGCGGCAAAATAAAAATAAAACAATACAAAATATCGTCTTATTCAAAAATCAGCAAAATAAATACACAATTCTCTTGACTGTATGGCGGTAAACGCTGTATAGTTCGTTTTCTCTTTCGGTGGGATTCCCGAGCGGCCAAAGGGGGCAGACTGTAAATCTGTTGCGAAAGCTTCGAAGGTTCGAATCCTTCTCCCACCACCACATATTCCGTGTTTGGAGCAATACAAGCGGGTGTAGCTCAATGGTAGAGCAGAAGCCTTCCAAGCTTACGGTGAGGGTTCGATTCCCTTCACCCGCTCCAACTTATTTTTGAGCTACAATTTAGTATTAAATTGTAGCTTTAAGACTGAATAAGCCCATGTAGCTCAGGGGTAGAGCACTCCCTTGGTAAGGGAGAGGCCGGCGGTTCAATTCCGCCCATGGGCACCACAGCTTGTTTATATTATTAACTCATCTTTGTAAGGAATTTTGCCATGGCTAAGGAAAAATTTGAACGCAGCAAACCGCACGTAAACGTTGGCACCATCGGTCACGTTGACCATGGTAAAACCACTTTGACTGCTGCTTTGACTACGATTTTGGCTGAAAAATTCGGTGGTACAGCAAAAGCTTACGACCAAATTGACGCAGCACCAGAAGAAAAAGCACGCGGTATTACCATCAACACCGCACACGTTGAATACGAAACTGAAACTCGCCACTACGCACACGTAGACTGCCCAGGTCACGCCGACTATGTGAAAAACATGATTACTGGCGCGGCGCAAATGGACGGCGCAATCTTGGTATGTTCAGCAGCTGACGGTCCTATGCCACAAACTCGCGAACACATCTTGTTGGCTCGCCAAGTAGGCGTTCCTTACATCATCGTGTTCATGAACAAATGCGACATGGTGGACGACGCTGAGTTGTTGGAATTGGTTGAAATGGAAATCCGTGACTTGTTGTCAAGCTACGACTTCCCAGGCGATGACTGCCCAATCGTTCAAGGTTCTGCTTTGCGCGCTTTGGAAGGCGACGCCGCTTACAAAGAAAAAATCTTTGAATTGGCTGCTGCTTTGGACAGCTACATCCCAACTCCAGAACGTGCGATTGACAAACCATTCTTGTTGCCGATTGAAGACGTATTCTCTATCTCTGGTCGCGGTACAGTAGTAACTGGTCGCGTAGAGCGCGGTATCATCAAAGTAGGTGAAGAGATTGAAATCGTTGGTTTGAAAGACACGCAAAAAACCACTTGTACTGGCGTGGAAATGTTCCGCAAATTGTTGGACGAAGGTCAAGCAGGCGACAACGTAGGTGTATTGTTGCGCGGTACAAAACGTGAAGAAGTGGAACGCGGTCAAGTATTGGCTAAACCAGGTTCTATTACGCCGCACACTAAATTTGAAGCAGAAGTGTATGTATTGAGCAAAGAAGAAGGTGGTCGTCATACGCCATTCTTCGCGAACTACCGCCCACAATTCTACTTCCGTACCACTGACGTTACTGGTGCAGTAACTTTGGCTGACGGTGTAGAAATGGTTATGCCAGGCGAAAACGTGAAAATCACCGTTGAATTGATTGCGCCAATCGCAATGGAAAACGGCTTGCGTTTCGCGATTCGTGAAGGTGGTCGTACCGTTGGTGCGGGTGTTGTGGCTAACGTAATTGCTTAATCAAAATTAATAGGCCAATAGCTCAATTGGTAGAGTATCGGTCTCCAAAACCGAGGGTTGTAGGTTCGAGACCTACTTGGCCTGCCAAATAAAAAAAACTAACCGGTCTCAAAGCCGGTTAGTTTTTTATCTAATTGCTAGGTGGATGTATGACACAAGAAACATCACAACATGAGCAACCTTCTAGGCTGCCTGAAAAGAAAGGTTCAGTTTTTACGCGTTTTCCTAAATACATTAAGGATTCGATAGCTGAATTCAAGAAAGTGGTTTGGCCTAAACGTCCTGATGCCGTCAAGATGACGATGTTTGTGATTGTTTTTGTGGCTGTGTTTGCGGTATTTATTTATGGTGTGGATACGGCAATTTCTTATTTGTTTAACGCTGTGCTGGTGAAAGGCTAAAAATGTCAAAACGTTGGTATGTTGTACAAGCCTATTCTGGCTTTGAGAAAAATGTGCAAAAAACGCTTAAAGAGCGCATTGTGCGTGAACAAATGGAAGATTACTTCGGGCAAATTTTAGTGCCTGTTGAGGAAGTGGTAGATATTAAAAACGGACGCAAAACCGTAACCGAGCGCAAATTTTATCCAGGTTATGTCTTGGTTGAAATGGAAATGACCGATAGCTCATGGCATTTGGTAAAAAGCACACCGCGCGTTAATGGTTTTATTGGTGGCACAGCCAATCGTCCTTTGCCGATTACGCAACGTGAAGTAGATGCTATTATGTCGCAAGTTGGTGGTACAGGCGAAGCGGGCGAGAAAAAACCGCGCCCACGCGTGGCATTTGATGTGGGACAACAAGTTCGCATCAATGAAGGTCCATTTGTGAACTTAGACGGTGTAGTAGAAGTAGTGGATTACGACCGTAATAAATTGCGCGTTACCGTGCAAATTTTTGGTCGCGAAACGCCTGTTGAATTGGAATTTAGCCAAGTTGAGAAAATTGCATAAATGCAACATTCAGGCAGCCTAGTTTTCAGGCTGTCTGAAATATTTTGAATAGGCTTGCAAAGCATTGAGTTTATTGCTACAATTGTCGGCTTGATTTTTGGGGAGCAGATTTTCTGCGTTATACCCGTTTTTTGGAGTGTATACACATGGCAAAGAAAGTTGTCGGCTACATCAAACTGCAAATTCCTGCAGGTAAAGCCAATCCATCGCCACCAGTAGGCCCAGCTTTGGGTCAACGTGGTTTGAATATTATGGAGTTTTGTAAAGCGTTTAACGCAGCAACCCAAGGCATGGAGCCTGGTTTGCCAACTCCAGTAGTGATTACTGCTTATGCAGACAAATCATTCACATTTGTAATGAAAACGCCACCTGCGTCTGTATTGTTGAAAAAAGCCGCTGGCTTGCAAAAAGGTAGTTCAAATCCTTTGACTAATAAAGTAGGTACAGTAACGCGCGCGCAATTGGAAGAAATTGCTAAAACCAAAGAGCCTGATTTGACAGCTGCGGATTTGGATGCGGCGGTACGCATTATTGCAGGTTCTGCTCGCTCTATGGGCTTGAATGTTGAGGGAGTGGTGTAATGGCTAAAGTTTCTAAACGTTTGAAAGCGATTCGTGCAACCGTTGAAGCGAACAAATTGTACGCGATTGATGAAGCGATTGCTTTGGTAAAAAAAGCAGCAACTGCAAAATTTGATGAATCAGTTGATGTGTCTTTCAACTTGGGCGTTGACCCACGTAAATCTGACCAAGTGATTCGTGGCTCTGTTGTATTGCCAAAAGGTACAGGTAAAACCACACGCGTAGCCGTATTTGCACAAGGTGCAAACGCTGATGCAGCTAAAGAAGCTGGTGCAGACATTGTTGGTTTCGAAGACTTGGCAGAAGAAATCAAAAAAGGCAACATGGATTTTGATGTTGTGATTGCTTCTCCTGATGCGATGCGTATCGTAGGTCAATTGGGTACAGTTTTGGGCCCACGCGGCTTGATGCCAAACCCAAAAGTTGGCACCGTAACACCTAACGTTGCAGAAGCGGTTAAAAATGCCAAAGCGGGTCAGGTACAATACCGTACCGACAAAGCAGGTATTATCCATGCTACTATCGGTCGCGCTTCTTTCAATGAAGCGGATTTGAAAGAAAACTTTGATGCGTTGTTGGATGCTTTGGTAAAAGCAAAACCTGCTGCTGCCAAAGGTCAATACTTGAAAAAAATCGCGGTATCTAGCACAATGGGCTTGGGTGTTCGCGTAGATGTTTCAAGCGTAAACAACTAATTTGGTTGATAGAATTTTTCGGGTTGTCTGGTTTTCAGGCAGCCTGAAAATCTGGGCTACTTAATAACAATTAAGTAGAAGTCCAAGACCGTAGGGAATGCAAATTTTAATTGGCGTTTCAGGCAGCTTGAAAAGGTTGTCAAACAAAACCCTACGCAGACGGTAGTCCTGAACAAAAGTTTTTTTGTGAGCGTATCGCTTGCAAAGTGTCTTTAAAATCAGGTTGCCGCGCTGGTGGGTTAATCATGTTGATTAGCCTGAATTTAAACAGTGGGAGGTAGACCTTGAGTCTCAATATTGAAACCAAGAAAGCAGCCGTAGAAGAGATTGCCGCAGGTATTGCGAACGCTCAAACTATGGTTATTGCTGAATATCGCGGTATCGGTGTTGCCAGCATGACTGAACTTCGCGCAAATGCTCGTAAAGAAGGCGTGTACTTGCGCGTTCTGAAAAACACATTGGCTCGTCGTGCAGTTGAAGGCACTTCTTTTGCTGGTTTGGCTGACCAAATGGTCGGTCCATTGGTTTACGCTGCTTCGGAAGATGCAGTTGCCGCAGCAAAAGTATTACACCAATTTGCGAAAAAAGACGACAAAATCATCATCAAAGCAGGCGTGTACAATAGCGAAGTGTTGAACGCAGCACAAGTTACTGAATTAGCGTCTATTCCATCACGCGAAGAACTGTTGTCAAAACTGTTGTTCGTTATGCAAGCGCCTGTTTCTGGCTTTGCGCGTGGTTTGGCTGCTTTGGCAGAGAAAAAAGAAAGCGAAGCGGCTTAATTTTCCGCCGTTTTGTGAATCTGGATTTTGTTTTTAAACATTTTTATTTTAAATCAATATTTTTAGGAGTTTAATAGCATGGCTATTACTAAAGAAGACATTTTGGAAGCGGTAAGCAACCTGACTGTAATGGAATTGAACGAGCTGGTTAAAGCTTTTGAAGAAAAATTCGGCGTTTCTGCTGCTGCGGTTGCAGTTGCAGGTCCTGCTGCTGGCGGCGCTGCTGCTGCTGAAGCAAAAACTGAATTTGACGTAATCTTGGCTTCTGCTGGCGACCAAAAAGTTGGCGTGATTAAAGTTGTTCGTGGCATCACTGGCTTGGGCTTGAAAGAAGCTAAAGATTTGGTTGACGGTGCACCTAAAACACTTAAAGAAGGTGTTTCTCAAGCTGAAGCTGACGACATCAAAAAACAATTGGAAGAAGCTGGCGCGAAAGTGGAAATCAAATAATCCATTCTCGTCACAATCTGACAACTGGGCGTTGGGTGCTTGATTTATTGAGTATGCAATGCTCACAGGCTGGTGATTTTTATCACCAGCCTTGTTTGCGCTTTTGGGGTTTGAAAAGCGTAAATTTACTCAAATTTACCTGAAAATTGTTAGTTTCAGCTAACTTTGCGTAAATTTATGTCAAATCTACCACGCAATCGGGCTTTCAGGCTGCCTGAAAATATTCAAAAGGCTGCCTGAAAACGGTTTGTATAACATTTCTTAACTATTTAAATATGTTGCCTGATTGTTGTCTGTTTTATTCATGACAAGACAATATGTTATCGCATGATTTATTCAGAATTTTTCAGGCTGCCTGAAACGCAGCTTTGCTGAATCTTCAGGCTGCCTGAAACATGATTCATTATTTTGACCATTTCGTTTTACCGTTGGGGAGCAACCACATGAGTTACACCTTTACCGAGAAAAAGCGCATTCGCAAAAGTTTTGCGAAGCGTGAAACTGTCTTGGAAGTGCCGTACTTGCTGACGACGCAATTGGAATCGTACAGCCAATTTTTGCAACAAAATCGCGCGCCAACTGCGCGTGAACATGAGGGCTTACAGGCTGCATTTCAGTCTATTTTTCCGATTGTAAGCAACAATGGTTATGCCGAATTGCAGTTTGACCAATATGTTTTGGGCGAACCAGAATTTGATATTGCAGAATGCCAATTGCGCGGTATTACCTACGCTGCGCCTTTGCGTGCCAAAATCAAATTGGCGATTTTCAATAAAGAAGGCTCCAATAAAATTGATGAGCGCGAAGTAAAAGAAATTCGTGCTAACGATGTGTATATGGGCGAAATTCCGTTGATGACGCCAAGTGGCTCGTTTGTAATTAACGGTACAGAGCGTGTGATTGTGTCGCAATTGCACCGCTCGCCAGGTGTATTCTTTGAACACGACCGTGGTAAAACGCATGCCTCGGGCAAATTGTTGTTCTCGGCGCGCATTATTCCTTACCGTGGTTCATGGTTGGATTTTGAGTTTGATCCGAAAGACTTGTTGTACTTCCGTATTGACCGCCGCCGTAAAATGCCCGTAACGATTTTGTTGCGTGCTTTGGGTTATACCAGCGAGCAAATGCTGGCGATGTTTTACGATACAGAAACCTATTACTTAGGCAAAGACGGTGTGCAAACTGATTTGCTGCCTGAACGTTTGCGTGGCGAGACCGCCAAGTTTGATATTGTGGATAACGACGGCAAAGTGTTGGTTCAGGCAGGCAAACGCATTAACGCGAAAAACATTCGCGACATTCAGGCTGCTGGTTTGACGCGTTTGACCGTTGAAGCAGATGCTTTGGTTGGTAAAACGTTGGCGCAAGATGTGATTGCGCCTGATACGGGTGAAGTGTTGGCGGTTGCCAATAGCGAAATTACCGAAGAATTGTTGGCGCAATTGGACATTAATGGTGTGAAAGAAATACACACTTTATTTACCAATGAAACCGAAGCAGGTGGTTTTATTTCTGCTACTTTGCGCACCGACGAAACGGTTGACCAACAAGCAGCGCGCGTCGCAATTTATCGCATGATGCGCCCTGGTGAACCGCCAACAGAAGAGGCGGTGGAAGCCTTGTTTAACCGCTTGTTCTTCCAAGAAGAAAGCTACGATTTGTCGCGTGTAGGTCGTATGAAATTCAACACGCGTACTTACGAGCAAAAATTGCTGCCTGTACAAGAAAATAATTGGTACGGTCGTTTGTTGAACGAGACGTTTGCAGGCATGGGCGAAAAAGAAGCCAAATTGCACATTTTGAGCATTGAAGACATCGTGGTAACCATTGCCACTTTGGTGGAATTGCGCAATGGTCATGGCGAAGTGGATGATATTGACCACTTGGGTAACCGTCGCGTGCGTTCGGTAGGTGAATTGGTGGAAAATCAATTCCGTAGCGGTTTGGCGCGTGTGGAACGTGCGGTAAAAGAGCGTTTGAATCAAGCGGAAAGCGAAGGCTTGATGCCCACCGATTTGATTAACGCGAAACCTGTTTCTGCTGCGATTAAAGAATTTTTCGGTTCCAGCCAGTTGTCGCAATTTATGGACCAGACCAACCCTCTGTCTGAAATCACGCACAAACGCCGCGTTTCTGCTTTGGGCCCCGGCGGTTTAACTCGCGAGCGCGCAGGCTTTGAGGTGCGCGACGTACACCCCACCCACTACGGTCGCGTTTGCCCGATTGAAACGCCCGAAGGTCCAAACATCGGCTTGATTAACTCATTGTCGGTTTACGCACGCACCAACGATTACGGCTTCTTGGAAACGCCTTACCGCCGCGTGGTGGACGGCAAAGTTACCGATGAAATTGACTATTTGTCGGCGATTGAAGAAGGTCGCTATGTGATTGCACAGGCGAACTCGGAATTGGACGCTTCAGGCTGCCTGAAAGATGAATTGATTACCTGCCGCGAAAAAGGCGAAACGATTTTGGCAACGGCTGACCGCGTGCAATACATGGACGTGGCAACGGGTCAAGTGGTATCGGTAGCCGCATCGTTGATTCCATTCTTGGAACACGATGACGCGAACCGCGCATTGATGGGCGCGAACATGCAACGTCAAGCCGTGCCATGTTTACGCGCCGAAAAACCAATGGTCGGCACGGGCATTGAACGCTCGGTGGCGGTGGACAGCGCAACGGCAATCGTGGCGCGTCGCGGCGGCGTGGTGGAATATGTGGACGCAAACCGCGTGGTCATCCGCGTACACGACGCAGAAGCGACTGCCGAAGAAGGCGGTGTGGATATTTACAATTTGGTGAAATTCACGCGCTCCAACCAATCAACCAACATCAACCAACGCCCAGCCGTAAAAGCGGGCGACGTGTTGCAACGCGGCGATTTGATTGCGGACGGCGCATCTACCGATTTGGGCGAATTGGCTTTGGGTCAAAACATGACTATCGCCTTCATGCCGTGGAATGGCTATAACTACGAAGACTCGATTTTGATTAGCGAGCGCGTAGCGGCAGACGACCGTTACACGTCTATCCACATTGAAGAATTGAACGTGGTGGCGCGTGATACCAAATTGGGCGCGGAAGACATCACACGCGATATTCCGAACTTGTCGGAAAAAATGCAAAACCGTTTGGACGAAAGCGGTATTGTCTATATAGGCGCGGAAGTGGAAGCGGGCGACGTGTTGGTCGGCAAAGTAACGCCAAAAGGCGAAACGCAACTCACGCCAGAAGAAAAACTGCTCCGCGCCATTTTCGGCGAAAAAGCGTCTGACGTGAAAGACACATCTTTGCGTATGCCAACAGGCATGAGCGGTACGGTAATTGACGTGCAAGTGTTCACACGCGAAGGCATTGCCCGCGACAAACGCGCTCAATCCATTATTGAAGCGGAATTGAAACGCTATCGCCAAGATTTGAACGACCAAATTCGTATTTTTGACAACGACGCGTTTGACCGTATTGAACGCATGATTGTGGGTCAAAAAGCGAATGGCGGTCCAAACAAATTGGCAAAAGGCAAAGAAATCACGTCTGAATATCTGCGTGAATTGCCAAGCCGCCATGATTGGTTTGACGTGCGCGTGGCAGATGAAGACATCGCCAAACAGTTGGAATTGATTAAACTTTCATTGCAACAGAAACGCGAAGAAGCGGAACTGATGTATGATGTGAAAAAGAAAAAAATGACGCAAGGCGACGAGTTGCCACCCGGTGTACAAAAAATGGTCAAAGTGTTCATCGCCATCAAACGCCGCTTGCAAGCGGGCGATAAAATGGCGGGTCGCCACGGTAACAAAGGTGTGGTATCGCGCATTTTGCCTGTGGAAGACATGCCGTATATGGCGGACGGTCGCACGGTGGACATCGTGTTGAACCCGTTGGGCGTACCATCGCGTATGAACATTGGTCAGATTTTGGAAGTACACTTGGGCTGGGCGGCGAAAGGCATTGGTCAGCGCATTGACAAAATGCTGGCTGAACAACGCAAAGTGAGCGAAATCCGCAAATTCTTGGACAAACTCTACAACGGTAGCGGTAAACAAGAAGATTTGGACAGCTTGTCGGACGATGAAATCATCACGCTGGCTGAAAACTTGCGTAAAGGCGCGACGTTTGCATCGCCCGTATTTGACGGCGCGAAAGAGAGCGAAATTTACGACATGTTGAATTTGGCTTATCCAAGCGAAGACCCTGACATTCAAAAATTGGGCTTTAACGACACGAAAACGCAAATCACGCTGTACGATGGACGTTCAGGCGAAGCGTTTGACCGCCGCGTAACGGTGGGCGTGATGCACTATCTGAAACTGCACCACTTGGTTGATGAGAAAATGCACGCGCGTTCTACGGGTCCATACTCGCTGGTAACGCAACAGCCATTGGGCGGTAAAGCGCAATTTGGTGGTCAGCGTTTTGGTGAGATGGAGGTTTGGGCATTGGAAGCATACGGCGCGGCGTACACGCTGCAAGAAATGCTGACGGTGAAATCCGACGACGTTACAGGTCGCACGAAAATGTATGAAAACATCGTCAAAGGCGAACACAAAATTGATGCGGGCATGCCTGAATCATTCAATGTGATTGTGAAAGAAATCCGTTCGCTGGGCTTGGATATTGATTTGGAGCAGAATTAATCATCTGCTTTCAGGCAGCCTGAAAATGGAAACGCGGTGTTAATCGTAGGGTGGGTGCTTGCACCCACGCGGTTTCTCTAATTTCAGGCAGCCTGAAATAATCAATTTAAGTTTGGGAATTTAAAATTATGGCAAAAAAAATTCGTGGAAAATTGAGCGCAATTTATGGTGGTCGTGCTTCGGCAGGGCGATATACATTACCATTATCTATTTTAAATGGTATGACCCCAAAGCAACATTGTGAAAAATTAGTAGTAGAACGTGGTGGGCAAGGTCATTTTAAAACGATTTCTGAATCAGAAGATGCTTGTATGCTTTATTCATGTAATTTTTATGGGGATTGTTTTGAAGGTGCGGAATATAGCTACCACTATGAAGTTTATGAAAAAGTAGAATTAACATCAGAAACGGTATTTACATTACCGGCTAATCGCACAAGAACAACTATTGGTGTAGGTGAGTCCGTCATTATTACATCTAACATCCCAGTTGAGTGGGAGATTAGTAAGGGGCTTGTTACAATTAATTTACAAGAGTCACAAAAAGTGCAGATTACAGCTTTGGATAAAGCAGGTAGTGTAACAATTACTGCAAAAACAAAATATGATAAAGCCACAATGGTATTTTCCATTATCGTTCCCAGTAATATCTCGTATTCTCAACAATATTATTGGATGACTACAGAACCCATGATGTACCACCCAAAAGATGGTTATCAGGTAGTTGTTGGTTTACGTGCTATATTGCAACCCACAACCGTAAATTTCGGTAATTTGGTAATACAGGAAGTTGATCTCCCTAGTATTAATACGGGTATTTTTGATGATGGTAAGGTATATTGCCATATTAATGAAGCACAAAATGGAAAATGTGTTGTAAATACAGATTTTAAAGCTGTTGGAACCATGGCTGGGATCTATAATTTAATAGGCACGCATGATCAAGTGGGCGGTGGAGAAAATGACCCTAAAAAAGTAGTTAATTTACCTGCATCCAGTACAATGAATCTAGAAATTCCAATAAGATGGAAACTAGCAAATTCTAATGCAATTAAGACTATGCCTAAAAAAGTTACGCAAACCATTACATTATTAAAAAATGGAACGATAACAATTAGAAAGGGTAATTTTACTCAAACATTTAAAAAGGTGGATTCATATGAAAATAACCGTTTCATGCAAAAAGGTTTTAACTTCTATGAATAAAATTAAAATTATTTTGTTGTCATTGCTTTTTTTAGTGCCAAAAGTAAATGGAGAAGCCTTTATTTACAGCAGAATAGTATCCCCTAATGACTTGAGCTATCAATGTATAAAACAAAAAGATGATTTTGCGGTAAAGGTGTTGAAATTGTTAGAAAATTCAGCACCGCCTGACCCATTGCTATACTATGAATTAGATCTTATTGGCATAATGCGTAATCCGCGACCAGCCAATGTTGATTGTGTGGCAGTTTTAGATGAGCAATATAAACGTCTCCAAAATTTAGCAAAGTATCAAGGCGGCTTTTCTGACATATTGCTGTGGAAATATGCAGTGTATTATTTAGATGAGTTTTATTATTACGATCCATTTGATAAAAAAGGTCATTTAATTCCACTTATTCAAGCTAATGTGGATAAAGATAAGGCAATCTACCCTTTTTTGTTAGAAGAATTTCGTAATAGATAATTTTCAGGCAGCCTGAAAACCAATTCCAGTTTCAAAATCGCCCTAATTAGGAGCAAAAATGAACTTAACCGATTTATTCGCCCCCCTGCAACAAGCAGGTTCAGAAGAATTTGATGCCATTAAAATTGGCATCGCCTCGCCCGATACCATTCGTTCATGGTCGTATGGCGAAGTGAAAAAACCCGAAACCATTAACTACCGCACGTTCAAACCCGAACGCGACGGCTTGTTCTGCGCCAAAATTTTCGGGCCTGTGAAAGACTACGAATGCTTGTGCGGCAAATACAAACGCTTGAAATTCAAAGGCGTAACCTGCGAAAAATGCGGCGTGGAAGTTACCTTGACCAAAGTGCGTCGCGAGCGCATGGGGCATATTGAATTGGCTGCGCCTGTTGCCCACATTTGGTTCTTGAAATCGCTGCCATCGCGCTTGGGTATGGTATTGGACATGACTTTGCGCGATATTGAGCGCGTGTTGTATTTTGAAGCGTTTGTCGTAACCGACCCTGGTTTGACTTCGCTGCAACGCCGCCAATTATTGACCGAAGAAGATTATTACAACAAATTGGACGAATTCGGCGAAGAGTTTGACGCATACATGGGCGCGGAAGGTATCCGTGAGTTGTTGCGCAGCCTGAATGTGGAACAAGAAATTGAACACTTGCGCCAAGAATTGCAATCCACCAGCTCCGACACCAAAATCAAAAAAATTGCCAAACGCTTGAAAGTATTGGAAGCGTTCCACCGTTCTGGCATGAAGTTGGAATGGATGATTATGGACGTGCTGCCTGTATTGCCGCCTGATTTGCGCCCACTCGTGCCATTGGACGGCGGTCGTTTTGCCACTTCGGATTTGAACGATTTGTATCGCCGCGTGATTAACCGTAACAACCGTTTGCGTCGCCTGTTGGAATTGCGCGCGCCCGATATTATCGTGCGCAATGAAAAACGTATGTTGCAAGAAGCGGTAGATAGCTTGCTGGACAACGGTCGTCGCGGTAAAGCGATGACGGGCGCGAGCAAACGTCCGTTGAAATCATTGTCGGACATGATTAAAGGTAAGAGCGGTCGTTTCCGTCAAAACTTGCTGGGTAAACGCGTGGACTACTCTGGTCGTTCCGTGATTACCGTAGGTCCATACTTACGCTTGCACCAATGCGGTTTGCCGAAAAAAATGGCGTTGGAATTGTTCAAACCCTTTATTTTCCATAAATTAGAAAAACGCGAACTCGCCACCACCGTTAAGGCTGCCAAAAAATTGGTAGAACAAGAAGTACCCGAAGTTTGGGATATTTTGGAAGAAGTGATTCGTGAACACCCAATCTTGTTGAACCGTGCGCCAACCTTGCACCGTTTGGGTATTCAAGCGTTTGAGCCGATTTTGATTGAAGGCAAAGCGATTCAGTTGCACCCATTGGTGTGTGCGGCGTTTAACGCGGACTTTGACGGCGACCAAATGGCGGTACACGTTCCATTGTCTTTAGAAGCACAAATGGAAGCGCGTACATTAATGTTGGCATCAAACAACGTGTTGGCACCAGCCAACGGTGAGCCGATTATCGTACCGTCGCAAGATATCGTATTGGGCTTGTATTACATGACTCGCGACAAAATCAATGCGCAAGGCGAAGGTACTTTGTTTGCCGACGTGAAAGAAGTACACCGCGCTTATCATACTAAACAAGTGGAATTGGGTACGAAAATCACTGTTCGTTTGCGCGAATGGGTGAAAAACGAAGCAGGCGAATTTGAGCCTGTGGTGAATCGTTATGAGACCACAGTGGGTCGCGCCTTGCTGTCTGAAATTTTGCCCAAAGGCTTGCCGTTTGAGTATGTAAACAAAGCCTTGAAAAAGAAAGAAATTTCTAAATTGATTAACGCGTCTTTCCGTTTGTGTGGTTTGCGCGATACGGTCATTTTTGCCGACCATTTGATGTATACAGGTTTTGCTTTGGCAGCCAAAGGCGGCATTTCCATTTGCGTGGACGACATGGAAATTCCAAAAGAAAAACCAAAATTGTTAGCAGAAGCGCATGCCGAAGTAAAAGAAATTGAAGACCAATACCGTCAAGGTTTGGTAACCAATGGCGAGCGTTACAACAAAGTCGTGGATATTTGGGGTCGTGCAGGCGATAAAATCGCCAAAGCCATGATGGACAATTTGTCTGTGCAAAAAGTGATTGACCGCGAAGGCAAAGAAGTTGACCAAGAGTCGTTTAACTCTATCTATATGATGGCGGACTCTGGTGCGCGTGGTTCGGCGGCGCAGATTAAACAGTTGTCAGGTATGCGCGGTTTGATGGCAAAACCAGACGGCTCGATTATTGAAACGCCGATTACGGCAAACTTCCGCGAAGGCTTGACGGTATTGCAATACTTTATTGCGACCCACGGTGCGCGTAAAGGTTTGGCGGATACGGCATTGAAAACTGCGAACTCTGGTTACTTAACACGCCGTTTGGTGGACGTTACCCAAGACTTGGTAGTCGTAGAAGACGATTGTGGTACGGACGAAGGTTTTGCCATGAAAGCCGTCGTACAAGGTGGCGACATCATTGAACCATTGCGCGATCGTATTTTGGGTCGTGTAACCGCTGCTGATGTGATTGACCCAAGTTCAGGCAGCACGCTGATTGAAGCGGGTACATTGCTGGATGAAAAACTGGTTGATTTGATTGATGATTCGGGCGTGGACGAAGTGAAAGTTCGCACACCAATCACTTGTCAAACTCGCTACGGCTTATGCGCAAAATGTTATGGTCGCGACTTGGCGCGCGGTAAATTGGTGAATGCAGGTGAGGCAGTTGGCGTCATTGCAGCACAATCGATTGGCGAACCAGGTACACAGCTGACGATGCGTACCTTCCACATCGGTGGTGCGGCATCGCGTGCGGCAGCAGCCAGCCAAGTAGAAGCCAAATCCAATGGTACGGCACGTTTTGGCAGTCAAATGCGTTATATTGCCAATAACAAAGGCGAATTGATTGTCATCGGTCGCTCGTGCGAAATCATGATTTTGGATGCGGCAGGTCGTGAACGCGAATTGCACAAAATCCCATACGGTGCGACATTGAAAGTGCAAGACGGCGAAGAGTTGAAAGCAGGCACCACGCTGGCAACTTGGGACCCACATACGCACCCAATGATTACCGAACACGCAGGTCGTGTGGAATTTGAAAACGTAGAAGAAGGCGTAACCGTAACCCGTCAAGTGGACGATGTAACTGGCTTGTCTACTTTGGTGGTTATTGATGGCAAACGTCGCGGCTCTACCAGCAAATTATTGCGCCCAACCGTGAAATTGTTGGATGAAAACGGCGAACCTGTGATGATTCCAGGCACAGAAACGCCCGTTTCTATGGCATTCCAAGTGGGCGCGATTATCCAAGTGCGCGAAGGTCAAGAAATTGGCAAAGGCGACGTATTGGCGCGTATTCCACAAGCCACTACCAAAACCCGCGACATTACAGGCGGTCTGCCACGCGTAGCCGAATTGTTTGAAGCGCGTGTGCCAAAAGATGCAGGTATGTTGGCAGAAGTAACAGGTACCGTGTCGTTCGGTAAAGAAACCAAAGGCAAACAACGTTTAGTCATCACCGATTTGGACGGCGTAGCGTATGAAACCTTGATTTCCAAAGAAAAACAACTGCTGGTACACGATGGTCAAGTCGTAAACCGCGGCGAAACTGTGGTAGACGGCTCAGTAGACCCACACGATATTTTGCGCTTAAAAGGCATTGAAGAATTAACGCGTTACATCGTGCAAGAAGTTCAAGAGGTTTACCGCTTGCAAGGCGTGAAAATTTCGGATAAACACATTGAAGTGATTATTCGACAAATGCTGCGCCGCGTGAACATCGTGGACGCAGGCGATACCCACTTCATCACAGGCGAACAAGTAGAACGCGCCGAAGTGATGATGGCAAACGAAAAAGCCATTGCCGAAGGCAAAGAGCCAGCGCGCTTTGACAACGTATTGCTCGGTATCACCAAAGCCTCTTTGAGCACCGACAGCTTCATCTCTGCCGCATCGTTCCAAGAAACCACGCGCGTATTGACCGAAGCCGCTATTATGGGTCGCAAAGACGACTTGCGCGGCTTGAAAGAAAACGTGATTGTCGGTCGCTTAATTCCAGCAGGTACAGGTCTCAGCTACCACCGCGCCCGCCGCGCCGCATGGGCAGCGCAACGCATCGGTAAAAGTGTAAACAGCGTAGAAGCAGTTGAAACATTTGAAGATAGCGAAGTTGCAGATAATGCAGCCGTAAGCGAATAATGTTTTAAAACAAAAGCTGCCTGAAAACTTGAAAAAGTTTTCAGGCAGCCTTTTTTTGAGTGAGATTTCAGGCTGCCTGAAATACTGAAATGGTTTTGCAACAAGCGCAATCGTAGCTTGGATACTTGTATCCGACATCATTGCCATTGGGTTACAGCATTTATCGCGGTAATTAATCGCAAAAAAAAGGCTGCCTGAAAGCATAAAAACTTTCAGGCAGCCTTTTTTATGTTCTATCTTAACGTTTTGCCTTAAAACTCAACAAATGCTGCTGCGTTGCAATCCACGCGCCGCCGATGCCGAGTAAGACCACCACAATCAACACCGAAGCCGTCTCCCAAACATAAAAGCCGCGCCATTGCAGGTTTAAGCCGTAGGGCTGGAACATTTGATTGACCAGCGGTTGCGTCGCTTTCATTGCCCATTGTGCCAGAGCCAAACTAATCCCTGCGGATAACAAACTTTGCCATGCCGCTTGGTATAAAAACGGTCGGCGCACAAAAGAAGAGGGCGCGCCCAGCAATTTGGTGATTTCAATTTCTTCTTTGTGGCTCAAAATTTGCAAGCGAATCGTATTGTGCGCCACCAGCACAAACGCCACGCCCAAAGTAATCGCTAAAAACCAAAAAATGCGTTGAATCAATTGGTTAAATTGCCACAGCGTTTGCATCCATTCCTTATCCATTTGCGTGCTTTCCACCATCGGATAATGCGACAAATCGCTTTGCAGCTTGCTAATTTCGGTTGGATTATTGGACACAGGCGTCACAATATAGACATCGGGCAAAGGATTTTCATCCAGCATGGACACAATATCTTGTGCGCCCATCGCTTCTTGCATTTCTGCCAAACCTTGGTCTTTGCCCACAAATTGCGACGTTTGCACGCGCCCGTCTGATGCCAGCAATTTGCGCACTTCTTCTGCCGCGTTCGCATCCGCGTTCAATTCCATATAAACGGTAATTTGCGGCACTTCGCTCAATTTATCCAACACCGTTTTGCTGCTTTGCACGCCTAAATACAAAATCAAGGGCAGCGTCATCGCAATCGCCAACATGGTCAAAATCAACAAAGTCGCAATAGGCTGCCTGAAAAAATAAATCGCAGCGCGGCGGCAGCTTTCCCAATGCAAAGAAAGATAATGTTTCATGCGGCAAACCTCCCTTGTTGCAAACGCAAAATGCGATGACCATAATTTTGCATCAGCGTTTCATCGTGCGCCGAAATAATCACCGTCGTCCCCGCTTCGTGGAAACTTTTGAATAATTCCATAATATCCAAAGCATTCGCGCGGTCAAGATTGGCAGAGGGCTCATCGGCAATCAGCAAACCTGGGCGATGCACCACCGCACGAGCGATACACAGACGCTGCTGTTCGCCACCCGACAAACCGCGTGGGTCGGCTTTTTCGCGTCCGCCCAAGCCTACTTTTTCCAACGCCATGCGCGCGCGCTTTTCCGCTGTTGCCCTGTCTTCGCCAATAATGCGTAAGGGCAGCAATACATTTTGTAACACATTGCGGTCAAACAAAATTTTGTGGTCTTGAAACACAATGCCGATGTGCTGGCGCAAATAGCAAAGCTGGTTGTCGCTCATGTCATTGAGCGCGTGTTTGTTAATCAAAATTTTGCCCGACGTAGGCTTGGTAATGCCCGAAATCAGGCGCAACACGGTCGATTTGCCCGCGCCCGAATGCCCAGCAATAAAAATCAGCTCCCCTTTTTCAATATTGAAGCTGACATTTTTCAAAGCCTGAAACCCACCAGGGTAGGTTTTAGAAACCGATTCAAAACGTATCATAATGCAATTGTTCACAAAAAAGTGAGTGAATTATACGCGATTTTGCGCGCGCACATACATAAGGCTGCCTGAAAAGTTGGAATACTTTTTCAGGCAGCCTTTGGTATGACAAAAAATTAGGCTATCTGAAAACCTTTCAGACAGCCTAATTATCATTGCACCTTCTTCAACACCCAATTGCCCCAAAACAACAAACGATACACAAACAAAGCATAACTCTCCTGCAAAAAAAACTTACGCTGCGTCTCTTCGCGCGCCTGCGAAAAACGGCTGGTGGGTGTGGGCGATAACACCACATCCATGCCTAAATCTTGCGCCATCGCCCGCGCGCGCGCCATGTGATATGGGTCGCTCACCAAAACCGCTGTTTTCAAATGATGTTTACGCATCAACACGCGCGCATTAACCAAATTTTGAAACGTGTCTTTGGATTTATTTTCAAACACAATATCCTCGGCAGGCACACCCTGTTTCATCGCAAATTTGCGCGCCACTTCCGCTTCGGTTGTGTAGCCCTCTTTGGGCGTGCCACCCGTAAACATCAACTTATCCACATGGTGCGTTTGGTACAAAGCCAGCGCGTGATTAATGCGCTCGCGGAAAACAGGCGACGGTTTCTCGCCCCACGCCGCCGCGCCCAACACAATCGCCACATCCGCGCGCACATCATCATTTGGTCGCGCAAAATCATACACTTGCCATGCGCACCACAGCCAAAACGCCACGATACACAGCAAACTCAACACCAATCCGCGCAACACATAGCGCAAAGAAGATTTCAGCCAATTCATTCCATCAAAGCCTGAATATTGGAGAGCGGACGACCAATCGCCGCGCGCTCGCCGTGTACCAAAATCGGGCGTTCCAACAATTTCGGATGTTGCGCCAACGCGTGCAACAAAGTCGCTTCATCGGCATTTGCCAAACCCAACTCGCTAAACAAATCGTCTTTTACGCGCATCATCTCGCGCACACTTTTCACGCCCAATTTGTTCGCCAAATCCCGCAATTGCGCTTCGTTCAACGGATTTTGCTGATAATCCACCACCGTCAAAGGTGCATTTTGCTGTTGCAACCAAGCCAAAGCCTCGCGCGATTTGCTGCAACGATGATTGTGATACAAAATCATGTGTTTCTCCCCGCAATAAAGGCGGTATTGTAGCGTAAATAGCGTGCGTTGGGCGGTTTCAGGCTGCCTGAAATTTTTTTGTAGGATATGTGTCGCAAGCCGAGTAAGCGTTCGATGAAACTGTTATCAAGCCTGAAAACGCATGCGTGCGCAACGCAAACGTACACAATCTATTTTCAGGCAGCCTGAATGCTTTTTGTTGATTTTCAGGCTGCCTGAAATGGGATTTAGGTTTATACTTCGCGCTTTTCTTTTTTCAGTATATTTTCATGAATTTGTTGGCAGTTTTGGCGCGTTTGGGCAGCATGACCATGCTCTCGCGCATTCTCGGTTTTATCCGCGATGCGGTGGTGGCGCGTTATTTTGGTGCGGGCGCGGCGATGGATGCGTTTGTGGTGGCCTTTCGGTTGCCGAATTTGTTGCGCCGTATTTTTGCGGAGGGCGCGTTTTCGCAGGCGTTTGTGCCTGTGTTGGCGGAATATAAAGAGACGAAATCGCCTGAGGCGACGGCGGAATTTGTGCAGTATGTGGGGGGCATGCTGGTGTTTGCGCTGTGTGTGATAACGGCGATTGGCGTGTTGGCGGCACCGTGGATTATTTGGCTGACGGCGAATGGTTTTGTGGATGACGGCTCGCCACGTTTTGAGCTGGCGGTGGCGTTGTTGCAGGTGGTGTTTCCGTATATCTTGTTGATTTCGTTGTCGTCTTTTGTAGGCAGTATTTTGAACACGTTTGGGCGGTTTTCTATTCCTGCGTTTACGCCTGTGTTGTTGAATGTGTCGTTTATTGTGTTTGCGGTGTTTTGGCTGCCTTATTTTCAGCCGCCTGTGATGGCTTTGGGTTGGGCGGTGTTGGTGGGCGGTGTGTTGCAGTTGGCGTTTCAATTGCCTTGGTTGTGGAAACTGGGCTTTTTACGTAAGCCGAAGTTGTCGTTTGATTATGCGGCGGTGAATCAGGTAATGAAACAAATGGTGCCGTCTATTTTGGGCTCGTCGGTGGCACAGGTTTCGCTGGTGATTAATACGATTTTTGCGTCGTATTTGGCGGCGGGCAGTGTGTCGTGGATGTATTATGCCGACCGCTTGATGGAACTGCCTTCGGGCGTGATTGGCGCGGCTTTGGGGACGATTTTATTGCCGGGATTGTCTAAGCATGCGGCAACGCAGAATCAGGCGGAATTTTCGGCACTTTTGGATTGGGGTTTGCGCTTGTGTTTGCTGTTGATTCTGCCTGCGGCGGTGGGGTTGATGGTTTTGGGTTTTCCGCTGGTGGCGACTTTGTTTATGTATGGGCAGTTTGATGTGCACGACGCGCAGATGACGCAATACGCGCTGATGGCGTATGCGATTGGTTTGCCAGCGATGATTATGGTGAAGATTTTTGCGCCAGGGTTTTATGCGCAGAAGAATGTAAAAACGCCTGTGCGCATTGCGATGATTTCGTTGGCAGCGACGCAAGTGTTTAATTTGATGTTTGTTTGGTATTTTAAACATGTGGGCCTGGCGTTGGCTTTGGGCTTAGGCGCGTGTGTGAATGCGGGTTTGTTGTTTTATTTGTTGCGCGAGCGTGGGATTTATCGCCCAAATAGCCAATGGAAACGTTATTTGCGGCAATTGGGCATTGCTTTGGTGGTGATGACGGTGGGTTTGTTGTCGGTTCAGGCTGCCTTGGGTTTGCAGTGGGAGCAGGTCAGTGGTTTGCTCAAGGCGGTGCAATTGGCATTGTTGTTGCTGATGGCTATGCTGCTGTATTTCGGTACGCTGGCGATTTTGGGCGTGCGCCCGCGGGATTTTAAACGTACGGAAGTGCATTGATGGTTTCAGGCCGCCTGAAAAGTTTCAGGTAGCCTTCATAAAGGGAAATAAACATGAAAAAATCTTATCCTGTTGATAAATTTGTGGTTAAACAAAAATTCAAAGCTATGGGCTTGCATTTTTTGTGTTCGGTATTGATTTTTGCGATAACAGTTTGGTGGTTGGTTTCGACCTTGTACCCAGATTTTCACTTTAAGCTCAATGGTGGTTTTTATGGCTTGCGCGTGATGGCGGGTGTGGATTTGGTTTTAGGACCTTTGCTGACTTTGCTGGTGTATCACTCCGCTAAGCCTATGCGTGAAAAAGTGATGGATTTTGCCGTAATTGGTGCGGTGCAGATTGCGGCTTTGGCGTATGGGTTGCATACGATGTATATGGAACATCCGAAGTTTTTATTGTCGTTTCCTGCGGAAAATACCGTTACCGTGACGCAGCGTGAATACAATATGGAAACAGATGCCACAAAAATGCCGCAAGATTTGTCGCGCTTTAGTACTTTAGGTGGCGTACCGCTGGCAACGTTTCATGCCAAAATCGCCAATGGTAAACAGCAGAGCGCATTTGAGCCACTAACATTGGCGCATTTGCAAGATTTGGATAAAAAAGTACGTCAAACAATGAGATATGAAGACGATAAGCAGCATTTGGTGCAACTGGATAAGCAATATGGACAGGTGTATGTGATGTCGGTTTTGGGGAAATATCAAGGTGCCTTGGTTGCGCTAGATAAAGATATGAAAATGATTGGTGTGTTTGGACAACGTGATTTGCAATAAACCGAACAACAAAAAAGGCTGCCTGAAACTTTTCAGGCAGCCTTTTTTAAATTGACAAAGCCAATTAAGCTTGTTTGCGTGCAGGCAATTTTTCTTTAATGCGCGCTGCTTTACCCGTCAAGCCACGCAAGTAGTACAATTTCGCACGGCGTACATCACCGCGGCGTTTCACTTCAATTTTCTCAACGCGTGGTGAGTACAATGGGAATGTACGCTCAACGCCTTCGCCGTTAGAGATTTTGCGCACGATGAAGTTGCTGTTCAAGCCACGGTTTTTACGCGCAATTACCACGCCTTCGTAAGCTTGCAAACGAGTGCGGTTACCCTCTACCACACGCGCCCATACGACAACGGTGTCGCCTGGTGCAAATTCAGGGATTTCTTTACCCAGACGAGCGATTTCTTCTTGCTCTAAAATATCGATTAAGTTCATGTTATTTCCTATTTATGATATGGATTACTCGTTGCTTTCGCTGCGAATTTTCGCCAGAAGTCGAGATTCCTGTGGGAGTAAATCGCGTCCGTCCAACAAATCAGGACGGCGCATTAAAGTACGGCGCAGCGATTGTTCTAATCGCCATTCCGCAATCAGCGCATGATTGCCCGATTTCAACACATCGGGAACAGCCATGCCCTGAAATTCTGTCGGGCGCGTGTAATGCGGATAATCCAGCAAACCATCGGCAAACGAATCTTGTTCCGCCGAAACCTTATCGCCCAATACATCAGGCACGAAACGCAACACCGCGTCCATCAACATCATCGCGGGCAGCTCGCCACCCGACACGACAAAATCGCCGATGCTGATTTCTTCGTCCACGCAGCTTTGCAGCACGCGTTCGTCCACGCCTTCGTATCGCCCGCACAATAAAATCAAATTATTTAATTGTGATAACTCAACGACTTTATTGTGTGTTAATGGCGCACCTTGTGGGCTTAAATAAATTACTTTAGCTTCGCTGAAACTTGCATTACTTGTTTTCAGGCTACCTGAAAGTATATTTTGTTTTGCTGAATCAATCGCTTTGCATAAAGGCTCTGCCATCATCACCATGCCTACACCACCGCCAAACGGTCGGTCGTCAATATAACCGAGTTTGTTGTCAGCGAATTGACGCGGATTGATGGCGCGAAATTGCCAAATACCTTGTTTGTGTGCGCGACCTGTTACGCCATATTGGGTAATGCTGTCAAACATTTCAGGAAATAGCGTAATGGCTTGAATATTCATCAGAATAATCCTAGTAATCCAAGCCCCAATCGGCAGTAATGGTGCGCGTTTCTTGGTTCACATCGTCAATAAAATGCGACACAAACGGAATCAGTTTTTCACCATGTTCGCCGCGAACGACCAACACATCGTGTGCGCCCGTTTCCATTAATTTCGTCACTTCGCCCAATAATGCGCCATCGCGGTTGACGACTTGCATGCCCACCAAATCCGTCCAGTAAAACTCGTCTTCTTCGGTTTGGGCAAAACTTTCGCGTGGCACTTCAATGGTATAGCCGCGCATAAGAGCGGCTGCGTCGCGGTCGTTGATGTGGGAGAATTTGACTTGCAATTCGCCGCCAACGGCTTTGCCTGATTCAATTTCGGCAATTTGTACATCTTTGCCTTTGACTAAACGCCATTCAGGGTAGTCTAATAGGCTATCGGTGTATTCGGTGCTGGGCTGGATTTTCAGCCAGCCTTTCACGCCAAATGCGCCTTTGATATAGCCCATCGCTACCCAGTTTTGTGTTTTGCTCATGGATTAAGCAGCAACTTTTTGCTCAGCAACCAATTTTGCAACGGCTTCGCTCAATTGCGCGCCTTGGCTAACCCAGTGGTTCAAGCGGTCGGCTTGGATGCGAACACGCTCTTGTTTTTCATTGGCAACTGGGTTGTAAAAGCCCACGCGCTCAATGAAACGACCGTCGCGACGGCTGCGGCTGTCAGCTACGATGATGTTGTAAAAAGGACGTTTTTTAGAGCCGCCACGGGCTAAACGGATAACTACCATGTTTTGGATTCCTTAAAATTGGTAAGGTGTGAATATAGAAAACCGCGCATTTTAGTTTGTTTACTAGGATTTAGGCAAGTGTTATTTGAATTTTCGGGGAATTTTGTGGCGTAAAGGGTTTTTAGGCTGCCTGAAAAGTTTGCTGCAATCTGTTCCCTCCTCCGTCTGACGGGGGAGGGTTAGGGTGGGGGTAGTTGGTTGCATAACGAATGTTGCTGGTTATCTACTCTTTTACCCTCCCCTCCCCAGGTCTCCCCCTTGCAGAGGGAGGGGGAGTTAGGTTATTGGTGGGATTTAGGGTTTCAGGCTGCCTGAAAGATTGTGTTGCATTTTGAGAACGCGTGCGTACGAGCACGCACTCTACTATAATACGCGCTTTATGATTCAGGCTGCCTGAAAGGAAAGATGATGCGTCCTTTGATTTGTGAAATTCGGTTGCAACATTTGCGCGACAATTATTTGGCTTTGAAACAGGCGCATGGCGGGAAATTGTTGGCGGTGGTCAAGGCGAATGCTTATGGGCATGGGGCGGTGCGTTGTGCGCTGGCTTTGCATGATATTGCGGATGGTTTTGCGGTGGCGTGCTTGGAGGAGGCGATTGAGTTGCGCGAGAATGGGGTAACGAAGCCAATTGTGCTGCTCGAAGGGGTGTTTGAGGCGCAAGAGTATGATTGGGTGGAACAATGGGATTTGTGGACGGTTGTCCACAATCAGGCGCAGTTGGAAGATTTGTTGGCGCGTGAGTGGGTGAAACCTGCGACGGTTTGGCTGAAAATGGACAGTGGTATGCATCGCGTGGGCTTTTTTCCGCACAATTTTGCAGCAGCGTATCAGGCTTTGGCGCAAAGTCCGAAAGTGGGCAAGATTGTGAAAATGTCTCATTTTGCCAGTGCGGATGAGGCGGAACGCGGTATGACTGAGATGCAGCTGGAAACGTTTGATTTGGCTTGCGAAAATTTGGCAGGGGAAACGAGTTTGGCGAACTCGGCAGCGATGTTGGCTTATGCGGATGCGCGTCGCGATTGGGGGCGCGCTGGGATTGCGTTGTATGGGGTTTCGCCGTTTGTAGAAAAGGTTTCAGGCAGCCTGAAAGTGGATTTAAAACCTGTTATGCGTTTGAAAACACAGGTTTTTGCCGAGCGCGTATTGCAACCGCATGAGCCGATTGGCTATGGCGCGACGTTTTACACCAAGCGTTCTACCCGTGTGGGCGTGGCGGCTTGTGGTTATGCGGACGGCTATCCGCGTTTGGCTTCTAATGAAACACCGATTGCAGTCAATGGCGTGCGCACGCGCGTGATTGGGCGCGTGTCCATGGATATGCTGACGCTGGATTTGCAGGATTCTCGTGCGGGAATTGGCAGCGAAGTGGAATTGTTTGGCGATGTGGTGAATGTGAATGAAGTGGCGGCGGCAGCTGGGACGATTGCTTATGAAGTTTTATGCAATATTAAGCGGGCGAAACGGGTTTATTTGGATTGATTATTAGGCTGCCTGAAAGTGAGTAGAAATTTTCAGGCAGCCTTACTTTACACATGACACAAACTAAATGCTGCCTGAAGCCTGCTTTCCTCCTCTGAAAAGGAGAGGGCTGGGGTGGGGGTAGAGGGTTGTGCTACAAAAATATTGCTCATAAAACACCAGCCACTCCCCCACCCTAACTCTCCCCCGCCAGTCGGGGGAGAGAATAGATTTCAGGCTGCCTGAAAGGAAAAAATGAACATCTTAATTTTCGGTTTCGGTTTTCTCGGTCGCCCGTTGGCTGAACGCTGTTTTGAACACGGCGATAATGTGCGTGCCATCAAGCGGCGTTTAACCTCGGACGACATTAATGTACCGATTGATTTGGACGCGTTGGAACTGTCACCCGAAAGTTTCGCGCCTGAATGGGCAAAATACGAGACTTGGGTCATCACGCTGCCGCCATCGCAAAGTCGCGATTATGTTGGCGCGGTCATCAATTTGATTGAACGTGCCGAGCAATGTGGCGTAAACCATGTGATATACACCAGCAGCACTAGCGTTTTTGGCGCGGATTCGGGGCGGTTTGATGAAACGAGCGATACGCAGCCTGAAAGCGACAATGCGCGCCAGATTGTGCAGATTGAAACGCGTTTGTTGAATGCGCGTGTGCCCAATGTGGACGTGATTCGTTTGGGCGGTTTGTACAGCAGCGAACGTCATCCGTTGATGTCGCTGTTGCGCCACAATACGCCGATTACAGGCAAAAATCAGTTGGTAAACAGGGTGCATCGTGAACGCGCACTCTTGGGTTTGTTTCAGGCTGCCCATGCGCCAAACGGCGTGCGCGTGCGCCATTTTGTAGAAACGCCGCATTTGAGCAAGAGCGAATTTTATGCGCGTGAAGCCAAGAAATTGGGCGTGCCGCTGCCTGAATTTTTGGTGGTGGAAAACGATGAAAAAATGGGCAAACAGGTTTTCAGCGTGTTTGATGATTTTGGCTTTCAGGCTGCCTGAAAGGTGTAACAAACCATCATTACGGCGTAGGTCGGCTTTCCAAGCCGACATTGACGGTTTCAGGCTGAAATCTTTGCAAAACTTGGAGCGCGGGCTGCCAGCCCGCATTTTTCGTTTCGCGCAATATTTTAAATATCGTGAAAAATGAACGATTTGGCGGCAAGCTGCCACCGCTCCATGTGGTATTTTCAGCCGTAGGTCGGATGCTTGTATCCGACAATCTTTTAATAAAATCAAATATTTGCTCAATAAAGAGGATGTCGGATTCGAGAATCCGACCTACGGCAGAATAAAATTTCAGGCAGCCTGAAAACATGTACAGGCTGCCTGAAATTTTGATGGCAGTTACATTAAACGTGATAAGTACTAGACGCTGTATCGCCGCCTGTACCCGTCCAATTGGTATGGAAAAACTCACCGCGTGGCTCATCAATGCGCTCGTAAGTGTGTGCGCCGAAGTAGTCGCGTTGAGCTTGCAACAAATTGGCGGGCAAACGTGCGCTGGTGTAGCCGTCTAGGAAAGTCAGCGCGGACGTCATGCACGGCATAGGCAAGCCGCTTTCAATGGCTTTTGCCGCCACTTTGCGCCAAGCGGGCAACGCGTTTTGCAAAATGCCTTGGAAGTATGGGTCTTCACCGAGCCACACCAAATTGGGGTTGGCTTGATAAGCGTCGCGGATATTGCCCAAGAACACGCTGCGGATAATGCAGCCTTCGCGCCATAAGAGTGCCACGTTGCCGTATTTCAAGTGCCAGTTATAGGTTTGACTGGCTTCTTGCATGAGCATAAAACCTTGCGCATACGAAATAATTTTGGACGCGAGCAGCGATTGGCGCAAGGCTTCCAGCCATTCTTCGCGGCTGCCTGAAATTTGCGCGGGCGTGTGTGGGAACACTTTGGCGGCGGCAACGCGTTGGTCTTTAAGCGCGGATACGCAACGAGCAAACACGGCTTCGCTAATCAGCGTCAACGGAATGCCCATGTCCAGCGCATTGATACTTGTCCATTTGCCTGTGCCTTTTTGACCTGCGGTGTCCAAGATTTTTTCTACCAAAGGCGCGCCGTCTGTGTCTTTGTATGCCAAAATTTCCGTTGTAATATCAATTAAGTAGGAATCTAACTCGGTATTGCGCCAAGCATCAAACGCCGCGTGCATTTCGTCATACGTCATGCCCAAGCCATCTTTCATAAATTGATAGGCTTCGCAAATCAGCTGCATATCGCCGTATTCAATGCCGTTATGCACCATTTTCACAAAATGCCCTGCGCCATCGTCGCCAACCCAGTCGCAACACGCTTCGCCCTCAGGCGTTTTTGCTGAAATCGCTTGCAAAATCGGTTTCACATATTCCCAAGCCGATTCGTGTCCACCCGGCATAATAGACGGGCCAAAGCGTGCGCCTTCTTCGCCGCCCGACACGCCTGCACCAATATAGCGAATGCCCAACTGCGCCAATTGCCCACAGCGACGATTGGTATCAGGAAAATTCGTGTTGCCACCATCAATAATAATATCGCCCTTATCCAACAGCGGCACCAGCTCATTGATAAACTCGTCCACCGCGTTGCCCGCGCGCACCATCAACATAATTTTGCGCGGTGGTGCCAATTTTTCCACCAAATCTTTCAAACTGTACGCGCCAATCACGTTTGTGCCTTTGGCTGCACCGTTCAAAAAATCGTCCACTTTTGAAGTCGTGCGGTTAAACGCCACCACTTTAAAGCCATGGTCGTTCATGTTCAAAATCAAGTTTTGACCCATCACCGCCAAGCCAACAACACCGATATCGCCTTTCATGTTTTTATTCCTAAAATGTTTGTTTGCGAAAAGGGCGAACTGTACTCTAATCAGCCCATTTAGACAACGTAAAGACCATTAAAGCCTGTGGATAAGTATGTGGGAAAGCTGTGATTGAAATCGCATTTATATTTTCAGGCAGCCTGAAACTTTTCTACCGCCAAAATCGTCGCCACATTGTTTTCAATCCGAAATTTCACGTCCACATCCGCCAAGTACATCCCATAAACGCGCTCGGGAATGTCTTGATACGCAGGGCGCGGGTCTTGTGCGATGCTTTGTTCAATCAATGCTTGCACATCGTTTGCCAATGCTGCAAAACCACTTTCAGGCAGCCATTTGACTTGCAGCAACACAGGCGCGGCAGGCGCAAAGCCAGCGCGTGCATGCGGCTGCGCTTCCACAAACGGAATATACGGCTTAATGTCCACCACAGGCGTGCCGTCCAATAAATCCGCTCCGCGACAATACAAGCGCACGCCGTTGTCCGTTTCTATGCGTTCCAATTTCAAAAGCGACAAACCCAAATGATTCGGGCGATGTGGGCTGCGCGTGGCAAACACGCCCGCTTTTTGTTTGCCACCCAAACGCGGCGGTCGCACCAGTTGCGCCCAGCCTTCGGCAACCGCGTCGTGAAAAATAAAATGCAGCCAAATATAGTCAAACCCATCCAAACCGCGCACCGAATCGGCGGTAAATTCACGGTTTAAATGAATGTACACCAACGCGGCAGGCACCAAATCAGGCTGGCGCGGAATACCGAATTTTTGGGAATAAGGCGATGAGACAAAGCCTATTGTTTCAATCGTATGTTGCATTTTCAGGCTGCCTGAAAAAATAAAGGCGAAATTATACAAAAAACTTTTGGGAAACAAAGCAAATTGTGGCATAATCCGCACTTCGTTTTTTTGAACGAAACATTCGGAGTTGAAAGCGGTTGCACGCAACTGTATCAACTTGTCCGCCGCAAGGCAGTTTTATTTATGAAAGCAAGACTATGTTAACCGTAGAACAAAAAGCACAAATCGTAAAAGATTTCCAACGCAAAGAAGGCGATACTGGCTCATCTGAAGTACAAATCGCATTGTTGACTTTCCGCATCAATGACTTGACGCCACACTTCAAAGCGAACCCAAAAGACAAACACAGCCGTCGCGGCTTGTTGAAAATGGTAAGCGCACGTCGCCGCTTGCTGACTTACTTGCGCCGCACCGATGCGGAAACTTACCGCAACGTGATTACCCGTTTGGGCTTGCGTAAATAATTGGTGTGATGTATCAAAAGGCTGCCTGAAAATCTTTTCAGGCAGCCTTTTTCTTAACAAAAAATTACCCTTTTTATTGAAGTAGTTTTTTGTAATTTCAAACGCTTGTCGTATAGTAAATGTATTTTCTAACCTACCCAAAAAGGAAACATCATGAGCGTAAAAGTAGCGATTAATGGTTTTGGTCGTATTGGTCGTTTGGCATTGCGCCAAATCGTCAAAACCGAAGGCGTAGAAGTGGTTGCGGTAAACGATTTGACACCGGCGGATATGTTGGTGCACCTGTTTAAATACGACACCACGCAAGGTCGTTTTCAAGGCGAAGTGGAATTGAAAGACGACAAAATGGTCGTAAATGGCAAAGAAATCAAAGTGTTTGCCAATGCCAATCCAGAAGAATTGCCTTGGAAAGATTTGGGCATTGATGTGGTTTTAGAATGTACTGGTTTCTTTACCAGCAAAGAAAAAGCCGAAGCGCATATCCGTGCAGGCGCGCGTAAAGTTGTGATTTCTGCGCCAGGCGGCAACGATGTGAAAACTGTCGTATTTGGCGTGAACGAAAGCATTTTGGACGGCAGCGAAACCGTGATTTCTGCGGCTTCTTGCACCACGAATTGCTTAGCACCGATGGCGGCTGTGTTGCAAAAACAATTCGGCGTGGTACAAGGTTTGATGACGACGATTCACGCGTACACTGGCGACCAAAACACTTTGGATGCGCCACACCGCAAAGGCGATAAACGTCGTGCGCGTGCTGCGGGTCAAAACATTGTGCCAAACAGCACAGGCGCAGCCAAAGCGATTGGCTTGGTGATTCCAGAATTGAACGGCAAATTGGATGGCTCGGCGCAACGTGTGCCAGTGGCAACAGGTTCATTGACGGAATTAGTAAGCGTGTTGGAAAAAAATGTAACCAAAGAAGAAGTGAATGCGGCGATGAAAGCAGCGGCAAACGCATCTTTTGGTTATACCGAAGAAGAATTGGTTTCATCTGACATTATCGGCATTGAATTTGGTTCATTGTTTGATGCAACGCAAACGCGCGTGCAAACCGTGGGCGACAAGCAATTGGTAAAAACCGTGGCTTGGTACGACAACGAAATGTCTTACACTTGCCAATTGGTGCGCACATTGAAATTCTTTGCAGAAAAAATCTAATCTGATTGTATTGGATAGATAAAAAGGCTGCCTGAAAACAGAAAGTTTTCAGGCAGCCTTTTTTATGGATTCAGTTTACCTTTTTCAGGCAGCCTGAAACAGAAAAAACTGCCGTCATTCTCGCGTAGGCGAGAATCCAACTTGGATTTCAAGTTTCTATTTTTTATCCAAGGTTTGTGGGTATTATTAATGGATTCCTGCCTACGCGGAAATGACGATTCAAATGATTTTCAGGCTGCCTGAAAGCGTTTTGCAAAAGTTTCAGCCTGAAAAACCATCAATCATGCACCTTAACCAATTCCACTTCAAATACCAGCGTCGCATGCGGTGGAATCACGCCACCCGCACCGCGTGCGCCATAGCCCATTTCAGGCGGAATCGTCAATTTGCGTTTGCCACCTTCTTTCATGCCATCAAAACCTTCGTCCCAACCGCGAATCACTTGACCCACGCCCAAAGTAATCGTCAGCGGCTGACCGCGGTCTAAGCTGCTGTCAAACTTCGTGCCATCTGTGAGCCAGCCTGTGTAATGGACGCTGATGTTTTTGCCTTTTTCAGCCGCTTTGCCTGTGCCCACTTCCAAATCTTCAATCTGCAAACTCATGTTATTTTCCTTTGAAAAGGTTACGAAAAACGCAAGCGTACCATAAAACCCGCTTTCAGGCAGCCTGAAACTGCTAAAACTTGTCTTTTCAACTCAGCTTGCTACAATCTCGCGCAAACCCATTCAGGCAGCCTGAAACGAAGTTCAGTGCAGCTAAAAAACAAAGGAAACATCATGCCCACCCAAATCGTCTTTCTCGACCGCGACAGCCTACCCACGCGCCCCTTCCAATTCCAATTTCCACACGAATACCGCGAATACGGCAGCACCGCGCCACACGAAACCGCCGCGCGAATCGCCCAAGCGGACATCGTGTTAAGCAACAAAGTCTATATCGGCGCAGACGAAATTGCCGCCGCGCCCCATCTCAAACTTATCGCTGTATGCGCCACAGGCTACAACAACATCGACCTTGCCGCCTGCAAAGCGCACGGCATTACCGTGTGCAACGTGCGCGCCTACGGCAACGACAGCGTCGCCGAACACGCACTCATGCTCATGCTCACCTTGATGCGCAACTTGCCAGCCTACCAACGCGACGTTGCCGCAGGATTTTGGCAACAATCATCGCATTTTTGCCACATCGCCGCCCCCATCCGCGACATCAACGGCAAAACGCTCACCATCTTCGGACGCGGCAACATCGGGCAAACCCTCGCCCGCTACGCCCAAGCACTGGGCATGAACATCATCTGGGGCGAACACAAACACGCCAGCCAAGTGCGCGAGGGCTACACCGACTTTCAGGCAGCCTTACAACAAGCCGACATCGTCTCGCTCAACTGCCCACTCAACGAACACACGCGCCACATGATAGGCGAAGCCGAATTGCAATTGATGAAACCGCAAGCCATCTTAATCAACTGCGGACGGGGCGGATTGGCTGATGAACAAGCTGTTGTTGCCGCGCTCAAATACGGACAACTTGGCGGTGCAGGTTTCGACGTGCTCAGCGAAGAGCCGCCCAAATCGTCTAATCCACTCTTGTCCACCCGTTTACCCAATCTCATTGTTACGCCCCATATCGCATGGGCAGGCGACAACGCGCTCATATGCATGACGCACATGATAGAAGACAATGTGCATGCCTTTGTCGCAGGCAAAGCGCAGAATGTATTGTAAGGTTTTCAGGCAGCCTGAAAGGATTTTACAAAGGTTTCAGCCTGAAAAATCCTAGGGGCTAATGACAGCGAAGCGGTGTTGGGCGCGATGTTGGTTTTGCAGATAAATTCGTCCAATTCAAGGCGAAAATGCGAGCCAATGCCGTCCATTGGCGAGTATTTTTAACACAGAATTGGACGAATTTAGCGCAAAATCCAACCGCGAACGAATTGTCATTAGCCCCTAGAGTGTGTACGGCACGCACGCGCTCTCCGATAAACCAACGCGCGCGTGGCTTGCGCCACCCTACGCATTCCGTAGTCGGGCATTTATGCCCGATATGATGACTTTCAGGCAGCCCTTCTCATTTTTATTGCAAAACATCATGACCGAAATCACCACCTACCAAACCCTAACCGCCCCCAATCAAGCCGAATTCAAAGACAAAGGCAGTCGTTTTATCGCTTTTGCCTATCCCATTTTCAGCGCAGACGACGTGAAAAAACACGTGGAACACCTACGCCAAGAACACCACAAAGCCCGCCATTGGTGCTACGCCTACCGACTCGGCGTGGACGGCAACCAATTTCGTGCCAACGACGATGGCGAACCGTCTGGCAGCGCAGGTCGCCCGATTTTGGGGCAAATTGACTCGGCGGAATTGACTGACGTATTGGTTGTGGTCGTGCGCTATTTTGGCGGCACGCTGCTCGGCGTTCCTGGCTTGATTCACGCGTATAAAACCAGCACGGCAATGGCATTGCAAAGCGCGGCTATCGTCCGCAAAAATGTGGAAAAAACGCTGTATTTGCGGTGCGATTATCCGCATTTGCCCGAAGTGTTGCGCTTGGCGAAAATTCATCATGCCGATGTGGTGGCGCAGGATTTGCAACTGGATTGCCGCTTGACTGTGCGTGTGCCGTTGGCGGATTTCGCAGTGGCAACGGCGGCATGGCAGCATATGCGCGTGGTGGATTTATCTGATGAACTATTTTAATCATTTTCAGGCTGCCTGAAAAAACGAATGACCCAAAACACATATTCATTAAACCATGCGTAAATTTTTGTGTTAAGGAAGAATATTTAATAACTCAATGCGATAAGTGATGGATTTAGGCTGAGCTATCCCTTCTTCACGATAACCCAAATGAGCTGGAATATGCAATTCGTACACGCTACCAACAGGCATGAGCATTAAACCTTCGCGTAAACCTGCAAACATGATGGAAATAGGTAAAATCACAGGAACATTATTCAATGTGCCATCATTAACTTGACCTGTAGTATCGTAGGAAACAAAACGCACTTCCACTTCATTGTGTTCGCGAGGGCGTTGCCCCGTTCCGCTTTTCAGTACCTTGTATTTTAGACCCGAAGAAGTGTGTTGTAAGGGAATATGTTCTGCTGCAATGCGTGTGATAGGTAAAGAAACGGGTGGCAAGGTTGTATCAAGATGAGATTGAGCGTAAGCCGTGCTATTTAAAGTCAGCCATACCGAAGTTGTAAACCATAATAAAGTATTTTTCATAATATCCAAATCCTTGTTAAATAAATTGTGCTTCAGGCAGCCTGAAAAGGATAAAACACCATTCTACGTCAAAATCCACTTATATTTCGCAAAATTTTATGCATGCAAAACATATATCACATCGTTTTCGGGCTGCCTGAAACAAGTTTTTCCATTAAAATATCATTATTTTAACCCACAAACGAAAGTCAAAAATATGAAATTACTCGTTATCGGCAACGGCGGACGCGAACATGCGTTGGCGTGGAAATTGGCGCAATCGCCCAAAGTAGCAACCGTTTTCGTGGCAACAGGCAACGCTGGCACGGCGCGTGAACCGAAATTGCAAAATATTAATTTAACGCAACACGCGGATTTGATTGAATTTTGTAAATCTGAAAATATTGCGTTTACGGTAGTCGGGCCTGAAGCACCGCTGGCGGCGGGCGTTGTGGACGATTTTAGAGCGGCTGGGCTGCCGATTTTTGGCCCAACCAAAGCGGCGGCGCAACTGGAAAGCTCCAAAGATTTTGCCAAGGCATTTATGGCGCGACACGGTATTCCGACCGCGCAATATCAGACATTTGAAAACGCGGATGAAGCGCATGATTATGTGAACAAAAAAGGTGTGCCGATTGTGATTAAAGCGGACGGTTTGGCGGCGGGCAAGGGCGTGATTGTTGCGCTGACGTTGGACGATGCGCACGCGGCGATTGACGATATGTTGCTGGGCAACAAAATGGGCAACGCAGGCAGCCGCGTGGTGATTGAGGATTTTTTGACGGGCGAAGAGGCGAGTTTCATCGTGATGGTGGACGGCGACAACGTGTTGCCAATGGCGACCAGCCAAGACCACAAACGCTTATTAGACAACGACATGGGTCCAAACACGGGCGGCATGGGCGCGTATAGCCCTGCGCCTGTGGTTACGCCCGCCGTGCATGAGCGCGTGATGAATGAAATTATTTTGCCAACCGTGCGCGGCATGAAAGCGGACGGCGTTGAATTTACGGGCTTTTTGTACGCAGGTTTGATGATTGACAACACGGGCGCACCGCGTACGATTGAGTTCAACTGCCGTTTTGGCGACCCCGAAACGCAGCCGATTATGAGCCGTTTGGACAGCGATTTGGTGGATTTGGTTCAGGCAGCCTTAAACCGTGAATTGGACAAAGCGACAGCACAGTGGAAAGATGAAGTGGCGGTGGGCGTGGTGTTGGCGGCGCAAAACTATCCCGACTCGCCGAAAAAAGGCGACGTGATTCACGGCTTGGATGCGGCAAATCAACGCGGCAAAGTGTTCCACGCTGGCACGGCGGAAAATGCCAACGGCGAAATAGTTACCAATGGCGGGCGCGTGTTGTGCGTGGTCGGTTTGGGGCAAGACACGATGAACGCGAAAGCCAACGCTTACAACGCGTTGAAAGAAATTCAATTTGACGGCATGCAGTTCCGTACCGATATTGCCGATAAAGAAATCGCGCGTTGATTGTTTAGGCTGCCTGAAAGTTTCAGGCAGCTTTTTTGCTGTGTTTTTCGGTTTCAGGCTGCCTGAAAATACACGACATTTTTGTAGGGTGGGCGCGGTCCACCATTTTGCTATAGCTATTTGGTGGGCAGGGCCTACCCTACGGAATTGTGCATTTTTTTGTGTATGACAAGACTGCCTGAAAATGGATGGTATGCGCAGGGTGTGTCGATACGCGCGCGCGGTTTCTTAATATTGAATATTTTGCAAAACGCGTGCGTGGCTGGTGCCACACACACTACGCTGTTTCAGGCAGCCTTTCATTTCGCTTTGCGCCTTTTCAGGCTGCCTGAATATTGTTATATTCGCGTTTCCCGTTGTTTTCATTGATTTTCAAAGGAATTATGATGTCATTCAATCTGCACAATCGCCATTTATTAAGTTTAAGCCGCCACACAGAGCAAGAAATCCGCTTTTTGCTGGATTTGGCACGCGATTTGAAGCGGGCGAAATACAGTGGCACGGAGCAGCCGCGTTTGCAGGGCAAAAATATTGCGTTGATTTTTGAGAAAACATCGACGCGCACGCGTTGTGCGTTTGAAGTGGCAGCTTATGACCAAGGCGCGCGTGTAACGTATATTGACCCACAGTCGTCGCAAATCGGGCATAAGGAAAGCATGAAAGATACGGCGCGAGTGTTGGGGCGGATGTATGATGCGATTGAATACCGCGGTTTTTCGCAGGTAGTTGTGCAGGAATTGGCGGATTATGCGGGCGTGCCTGTGTTTAATGGTTTGACCGATGAATGGCACCCAACACAGATGTTGGCGGATGTTTTGACAATGATGGAGCATTGCGATAAGCCGTTGAACGAAATCAGTTTTGTTTATTTGGGCGATGCGCGCAACAATATGGGCAATTCGCTTTTAATGATTGGCGCAAAATTGGGCATGGATGTGCGCATTGCCGCGCCCAAATCCTTGCAGCCTAGCGATGAATTGCAGGCAATGTGTGCTAAGTTTGCTCAACAAAGCGGCGCACGCTTGATGGTAACCGATGATATTGAGGCAGCGGTTAAGGGCGTGGATTTTGTGCATACGGATGTGTGGGTGTCTATGGGCGAACCGTTGGACGCTTGGGGCAAGCGCATTGATGAATTAATGCCGTATCAAGTGAACGCGGATTTGATGGCAAAAACAGGCAATCCGCGCGCCAAATTTATGCACTGTTTGCCCGCGTTTCATAATTCGGAAACCAAAATTGGGCGCGAGATTGCGGCAAAATATCCTGCGCTGAAAAATGGCATTGAGGTAACAGAAGATGTGTTTGAATCGCCTGCCAGCATTGTGTTTGACCAAGCGGAAAATCGGATGCACACGATTAAAGCGGTGATGGTGGCGTCGTTGGCGGGCTTGTGATTTTTTCGTTTTCAGGCTGCCTGAAAAGTTTTTTATTTTAAAAACAAGGAACTCATCATGAAAAAATACGCCATAACCTTGCTCGCTATTGCCCTAGCTGCCTGCAACACTGATACCAATAAAGCTACGCATTCCATCCAGCCAGCTCCCGCTACTAGTGCAACTGTTAGCACAAACGCAACTGCTGCTAGCAACACCCAAGCCCCGCGCGCCGCAGGTTTGTGGATTGACGTGCGCTCGCCCGAAGAGTTTCAGGCAGGGCATTTGCGCGATGCAGTGAATATTCCTGTGGAACAAGTTGCGGCAAACATTGCCAGCGTTGCGCCCGATAAAAACGCGCCGATTAACGTTTATTGCCGCAGCGGTCGCCGCTCGGAAATCGCCTTGCAAGAATTGAAAAAATTGGGTTATACCAATGTGACCAATCAGGGCGGTTATCAGGATTTGCTGAATAAAGGTATTCAGTAAATGGTATCGCATTAGATTTCAGGCAGTCTGAATGATTTTCAGGCTACCTGAAATTATTTGGTAAACGCAAACGCTTCCTCATTTTCCTTTTGACATAAATCAAACCATTGAATATTCAAAACTTTTAAACAACTCTATGCGCTTTTTTGACAAAACACGCGCGCTTTAAATTCGTACCATGCACACATGAATTTTTTTAACCCCGATAGGAGTAACATCATGAGTGCGTATCAAAACTTGCTGCAAAAATTGGCAAACGCCGACCGTTTGGGCGTGTTTCTCTGCCGTTTTTCTATTTTCATCGTGTTTGCATGGATTGGCTGGCTGAAATTTATTCCGTATGAAGCCGACAGCATTGTGCCGTTTGTTGCCAATAGCCCATTTATGAGCTGGCTCTACAACGACCCTGCCAATTACGCGCAATACATGAACGCTGAGGGCGTGTTAAACGAAGTGCACCGCGCGTGGCATGTGGCGAACAATACTTACGGCTATTCCAACGGCTTGGGCGCGGTAGAACTGCTGTTTGCCTTCTTGATTATGGCGCATTATTGGTCACCAAAAGTGGGCTTGGTGGGCGCGACACTTTGTTTCTTAACGCCTTTTGTTACCTACACCTTTTTGATTTTTACGCCTGAAACTTGGGTACACGGCGCAGACGCACACACAGGTTTCCCTTATTTATCAGGCGCGGGACGTTTGGTGTTGAAAGACGCGATGATGACGGCGGCAGGTTTTATCGCCATGATTGACTCGGCACGCGCGATTTTGAAACAGCAAAAACAAGCGTAAATAAACACGGCTTTCAGGCTGCCTGAAAAGATTTCAGGCTGCCTGAAACGATTTTTCTACTTGTCGCCCCCCGCAAATCCAGTTACCATTCTTTCTTTTTGTACAACGAGTTTACGAGATGATTAACGACATTCAAAAATCAGCCGAAAGCAAAATGCAACGCTCGCTAGAAGTGTTGCGCGACAATTTGTCCAAAGTGCGCACGGGGCGCGCGCATACGGGTTTGCTTGACCAAGTGGAAGTGGAATATTGGGGCAGCATGGTGCCTGTGAGCCAAGTGGGTAATGTAACGCTGTTGGACGCGCGCACGATTGGTGTGAAGCCGTTTGAGAGCAATATGGCGAGCAAAATTGAAAAGGCGATTCGCGATTCGAATTTGGGTTTGAACCCTGCGGCGGTGGGCGATTTGATTCGCGTGCCGATGCCTATGCTGACCGAAGAGCGTCGTAAAGATTTGATTAAAGTGGTGCGCGGCGAGGCGGAAGAAGGTCGCGTATCGATTCGCAATGTGCGCCGTGATGCGAATGACCACATTAAGAAGTTGTTGAAAGATAAAGAAGTTTCGGAAGATGATGCGCGTCGTGGCGAAGAAGCAGTACAAAAAATTACCGATAAATACATCGCTGAAGTGGACAAAATGCTGACTGCCAAAGAAGAAGATTTGATGGCGATTTAATTTTGATAACATTGGTTTCAGGTTGCCTTGATATTTTCAGGCAGCCTGAAAGGATTGTGCAAAACTTTCAGCCTTATATATTCGCCCCTACACCAAGGGGCTTTAAAATTCAAACAAAGTATCTTTTGCGGTATTGAGAGCAATATCAGCAATCATCTGAATAAGGTTAACAAGCCCCTTGGATTAACAATGTTAATCACAAGGGGCTTTTTGTACACGATAAAAAATGATTTTCGTAGGTCGGGCATTTAAAAAAAGCAGTCTGAAATTTTTTTCGCCCACATCATCGCGCCCCGCGATTTACCGCTATAATCGCGTTTTCCCATTTTTGAAAGCCTGTGTTATGACCCGCGAGAGCAGCACGCAAACTATTTTGGCGCACACGAATATTCCACGCCATGTTGCCGTGATTATGGATGGCAACGGACGTTGGGCGAAAAAACGTTTCCTGCCGCGCGTGATGGGGCATAAACAGGGCTTGGATGTGTTGGAAAATATGTGTCGTGTGTGTGCCGAAGTGGGCGTGCAGTATTTGACTGTGTTTGCGTTTTCTACCGAAAATTGGCGACGCCCTGTCGATGAAGTGTCGTTTTTGATGGGTTTGTTTTTGACAGCGTTGCAGAAAAAAGTCGTGAAAATGCACAAAAACGGCTTGCGTTTGAAAGTGATTGGCGACCGAACGCGTTTCTCCCCCGAAATCCAGCAAAGCATTGCAGAAGCGGAACAATTAACCGCCAATAATACAGGTTTAACGCTGACAATTGCCGCCGATTATGGCGGTCGTTGGGATATTTTGCAGGCAGCCAATGCTTTGATTAAAGAAGGAAAAACGGAAATAGCGGAAAGCGATTTGAGCAGCAAATTGATGTTGCCCGATGCGCCCGAGCCTGATTTGTTTATCCGCACAGGCGGCGAAACGCGCATCAGCAATTTTATGCTGTGGCAAATGGCATACGCTGAATTTTATTTCACCGATATGCTCTGGCCTGACTTTAAAGACGAAGAAATCCACAAAGCCTTCGCTTCATTCAAACAACGCGAACGCCGCTTCGGGCGCACATCCGAGCAGTTGCCGCCCGAGCAGCAGCGCACAGAATAATTTTATGGTCGCTTAAAATAAAAATAGGACAAGGCGACCACGAGAGCCGTGTACGTTAGATGTACACAGCGGTCGGTTCTATTTCTATTTCAAGTTCTATTTCAAGCGACAATACCTAACCCATTTTTCAGGCAGCCTGAAAGTAGATATTATGTCCGAATTAAGCAATATTCTTCAATATAATCAAGATTTTGTTGAACAAGGTGGTTATACCGAGTTTTTGACCAACAAATATCCCGAGCGCAAACTTGCCGTG
Source organism: Neisseriaceae bacterium B1 (assembly GCA_051414845.1). Lineage (GTDB taxonomy): Bacteria > Pseudomonadota > Gammaproteobacteria > Burkholderiales > Neisseriaceae > Simonsiella. The sequence continues at coordinate 2,060,659 of CP183313.1, read as the reverse complement.
CTTTCTTGCATGGACTCGCGCATGGTTAAGCTATTGCCCGCCGCGCTGGGTTTAAAAAATGGCGATGCCAAACTCATCAAAAATGCAGGCGCGCTGGTAACCCATCCTTGGGGGTCGGTTATGCGTTCTTTACTGGTTGCTGTGTTTGATTTGCGTGTGGAAGAAATCATGGTTGTGGCGCACTTTGACTGCGGTATGCGCGGACTCAACGCGCAAGCCTTCTTGCAACGCGCCGAGGAAAACGGCATTCCCGACGACCGAATCGACACCTTGCGCAACGCAGGTATTGACCTAGATGGCTGGCTCAAAGGCTTTGACAATGTAGAAGACAGCGTGCGTCATACCGTAGAAGTCATCCGCCGTCATCCGCTCATGCCTGCCAACGTCGCCATTCACGGGCTCGTCATTCATCCGTCCACAGGCAAACTCACCGTCGTCGTCAACGGAGCAAACCCATGAACAATATCGGTTTATTTGGCGGCACATTTGACCCAATTCACAACGGACATTTGCACATCGCGCAAGCCTTTGCCGAGCAAGTGCAATTAAACAGCGTCATTTTCCTGCCCGCAGGCGAGCCATACCACAAAAACAGCGCACGCATCGCTGCCGCGCACCGTTTGGCGATGGTAGAAGCCGCGATTGCCCACGAGTCACGTTTTGCCGTGAGCGACATTGACATCGTCCGCGACGGCGCAACTTATACCATTGATACCATTCAAATTTTCAAGCAGCATTTCCCCAGCGCACAACTCTGGTTTCTCATGGGCATGGACAGCTTAATGCAGCTGTACACATGGAAAAACTGGCAAACGCTGGTGCGCCAAACCAATATCGCCGTTGCCGCACGCGAAAACACCGCGCTGCAAAACGCGCCTGCGCCGCTGCAAAACGCGCCTGCGCCGCTGCATTCATGGCTAGGCGACGCGCTCAACAACGGCAGCCTGAAACTCCTAACCGCGCCTGAATATGACGTTTCGTCCACCCAAATCCGCGCAGCAATTGCCGCAGGGCAAAGCACAGCGCAATGGCTGCCTGAAAGCGTGGCGAACTATATTCGTGTGCAGGGTTTGTATCAGAAATAGGTAAGTTTTTTTAGACTGATTTTGTTGAGATAAGATTTAATCTACAAAACTATATTTTCCACAACAGGTCAAACTAATAGTTTGATCTGTTTTTTGTGTGGTTAACTAATTAGTATTAACATTAACTAAATATTTTTACGTAAATTCAAATAGTTAACATGATTTTTATCAGGTACTTAATCTAAATATAATATATATTGTTCATTTAAAATTTTTCATCAATCGAATTTATTGAAATGGAGCTTTTAAATGATGGATTTTATTTTGCAACTGGGGGATTTAGTTTTCATGATAAGTCCTTTAATCGGTTTAAAAATTAACGTGCATATTCATATCAAAATTCATCGGAGAGATAAGAATGAATCATAAATCAATTGGATTTGCATGGGTTCGATTACCGATTTGGTGGATTAGAACGGTTAAATCAGAATGTTATCTATTGAAAACAGCGTTCCCATCATCAAGAAGAGGGGAGGGAATCGCTTGTTTGAAAGTCTATTTGGCATTGCTGACAAATATTGATTTTAAAAGCGGAGTCGTTGAAAAAATGACGTATCAGGATATAGAAGATGTTGCTGATGTTTCGCGTCCTATGATTTCCAAAAGTTTGAAAGCATTATCGGAACTGGGTTTGCTATCCATTCAAAGGAAGGGGAGAAGCAATCGATATTGCCTTAAAATCGCAGACGGAAGTTCTACTCAATTTGCCAAAGCACCCAAATGGATATTGGAAAATTGTTTATCCAATATTCCCAATAAAGGTGTTCATGCATTAAATGCCTTGAAAATATACATATATTTGCTTCATTTACGCGATAACAGTCTTGATGACGTAAAAGTATCGTACGAAAATATGGCAAGATTTTTAGGGATTAATCGCCAATTCATCAGAAAAAGTTTGATGATTTTAGTTACTGCTGGATTCATCACAATCATTAACGCCAACAAAACCAAAGATAATCAGCGCGAATGCAATATTTATCATGTAAAAGGTTTGAGAAAATATCACGATGAAGATGATGATGTAACCTGAAAATAAAAAAGCAGTCAAGTAAGTTGGTGTGCCCCCGCAACATCAACTCAACAGTTACCCAAAAATAATCTTCAGGCTGCCTGAAAATGTGTTTCATGCTGTCTTTGCTATAATCACGTTTTCCCTTTTTCAGGCAGCCTGAAATGCAAGACGCATATCAATATTTAGAAAATTTAGATTCTCCAGAAACACAAAATTTCATCGCACAAGCGCGCGCCAAAACCGCGCAACAATTCTGTCAATCTGACGATTTTCACGCGACAAAACAAGCCATTATTGCGCAACTGCAAGACGAAAAACAAATCCCGTTTTGCCAAGAACACCGCGCGCGGATGTACCATTTTTACCAGTCCGCCGAGTTCCCCAAAGGCGTGTATCGCGTGTGCAGCGCGGCAACTTATCGCGCGGGGCTGCCTGAATGGGAAGTGCTGTTTTCGGTGGCGGATTTTGATGAAATTTTAGGCGACGATGTCTATTTGGACGGCGTGTCGCATTATGTGGAGCAGCCTGAAATGGCGTTGCTCACGCTCTCTGCCGCAGGTTCTGATGCAGCTTATACCGTTGAATTTAATCTCAAAACGCGCCAAATTGTGCCGCAAGGGTTTCATTTTCCACTCGGCAAAAATCAAGTCGCATGGCGCGATGAAAATAGCGTGTGGGTTTGCCCTGCGTGGGACGAACGCCAGCTTACAACTTCGGGCTATCCACGCCAAGTTTGGCTGGTGGAGCGCGGTCAGGCGTTTGACGAAGCCACGCCTGTGTACCAAATGGATGCGGATGGCGTAATGGTCAATGCGTGGCGATATTTGGACGGGCAGGGTGCGCCGATTGATTTAATTGAGGCGGCTAACACGTTCTTTACCAAAGATTATTTTTATGTGAACGCGCAATGTGAGGCGGTCAAATTGCCGTTGCCAAAGGACTGCGAAATTTTGGGTTATTTGGCTGGGCAACTGCTTTTGCGCCTGAAATCGGATTGGCAGCGCAGCAGACAAAAATACGTTTCAGGCAGCCTGATTGCCGTGAAATTAAACAAAGGCGAATTGGGCGAAGCGTTTTGCTTGTTCGCACCGACCGAATCGCAAGCGTTGGAAAGCATTGAAACCACAAGGAAATTTATCATCGCCAGTTTGCTGGACAATGTTTCAGGCAGCCTCAAAGCGTGGAAATGGGCGGGCAATCGTTGGCAGTCGCAGGATTTGCCGCGTTTCCCGAATGGCGCTATTGAGATTGCCGATCAGCCGTGGGGCGGCGACACGGTTTATCTTGCCGCCAGCGATTTTGTAACGCCGCTGACTTTGTTTGCGCTGGATTTGAATGTGATGGAATTGACCGTTTTGCGCCGCCAACCGAAACAGTTTGACGCGCAAGATATTGTCGTAACACAAAATTTTGCGACTTCGGCGGACGGCACGCGCATTCCGTATTATCACGTTGGCAAGCAAAAATCGCCCGACACGCCCACGCTGGTGTATGTGTACGGCGGTTTTGCCGTGCCAGAATTGCCGCATTATATGGGCGCGATTGGGCGGCATTGGCTGGAGGGCGGCGGCACGTTTGTGTTGGCGAATGTGCGCGGCGGTGGCGAATTTGCCCATTGGCACACAGCGGCGGTGCGCGAAAACAAACACAAAAGCGTGGACGATTTGTTGAGCGTTTTGCATGATTTATGCGAGCGCAATTTCACCAGCGCGAAAAAAATTGCCATTCAAGGCGGCAGCAATGGCGGTTTAGTGGTCGCGTCGGCATTTGTGCGGCAGCCTGAAAGCATGGGCGCGCTCGTATGCGAAGTGCCGCTCACGGATATGTTGCGTTACACGAAACTCTACGCGGGCGCGAGTTGGATAGACGAATACGGCGACCCTGATGATGAGCAAATGATTGATTATTTGCGAAAATTTTCGCCGTATGAAAATCTTTCAGGCAGCCTGCACATGTATCCGCCAGCGTTTATTACGACTAGCTTGTCAGATGACCGCGTTCACCCTGCCCACGCGCTGAAATTTTACGCCAAATTGCGCGACAATCCGTACGCGCAAACATGGCTCTACGCCCCCGAAACAGGCGGACACACAGGCAACGGCACGCAGGAAGAAACGGCAGCGGAATTGGCGTGTTTACTGGAATTTTTAAAGCAAACGATTGGTTAATTAATCGGAAAAGGCTGCCTGAAAGCGTCAGCTTGTGTGAAGCTAAAAATATTTCAGGCAACCTGAAGTGGATTAACAAGATAATAAGGGGTTAAAAAATATGCCGTTCACATTTGCTCACCCTGCAGCTGTATTACCTTTTTTACGTTGTAAAAAATACCATTTCTCTGCGCTCATTTTGGGTAGTTTATCGCCTGATTTTGTCTATTTTTTAGGCGGAAGTGCTAGGTTTAATATTGGACATACTTTTTGGGGAGCATTGCTGGTCAATTTACCCTTATGTTTTGTTTTTTACATTATTTATATCAAAATTTGGCGTGATGTTTTACGGGATTATTTGCCAAATATGATTAATATAAACTGTTCAGGCAGCCTGAAAATATCATTTGGGCATTTTAGTCTATCTGCATTGATTGGCATGGCAACTCATCTTTTTTTAGATGCATTTACTCACCAAACAGGTTATTTTGTCGTGCAATTTCCGATTTTGCGGACTCATATTGGCGGTTTAGCATGGTTTAAATGGTTTCAATACAGTGGCGGTATTTTAGGTTTAACAATTTTCGGGGTATATATGCTGATTGCCGCCAAACGTGCGCCATTCGTATCGACTATTTCTGCGAAAAATAAATTATATTTTTGGCTTAAATATTTATTTAATAGCATGATTTTGCTGATTATTTAGCAAGTTTTGCAACCTATTTTATGGAATGATTTAGCTACGTGGATTATTCGTATTGTAGATTGTGGTGCGATTGTATTTACATTTCAGGCAATTTATAAAAAATATGCTTATGTATAATTCATTTTCAGGCTACCCGAAAATATAATCTAACAAAGAGAGAAATAAATGAACGATTTGATGACTTGGCTTTTTGCCCAATATCAAGACTACACACCGACTTTGATATTTTTGGAATTGCTGGCGGCGGTGCTGGGTTTAATCAGCGTGTTGTTGTCTAAACGCGGCAATATTTGGGTGTTTCCCGTTGGCTTGTGCAGCACGGCTTTGTATGTGTATTTGCTGTGGAAATGGCAGCTGTTTGGTGATATGTTGATTAATGCCTATTATTCGGCGATGAGTATTTATGGCTGGGTCAATTGGTCGCAACATTCGGCGGCGCACAAGGTGCAAATCGAGACCACTTCGGCGCGTGAATGGGGGAAATTGGCGGCGATCGGCTTGGCGAGTTTTGTGTTTGTTGGCGCGGTTTATTATGTTAAACCTTGGATAAATAACGATTTTAGTATGGAAAATGTGCAGCTTGGTTTTGCGCATTTTGTGTGGACGGATTGGACGGATATGTTCACGACAGGTTTGTTTTTAATCGGAATGCTATTGATGGCGAAGCGGAAAATTGAAAACTGGCTGGTGTGGATTGTTGCTGATGCGATTAGTGTGCCGCTGTATTTTTACAAGGGTCTGATGTTTACTTCGGTGCAGTATTTGTTGTTTACCATGGTGGCGGTGTTGGGTTATATGTCTTGGAAGAAAATGTTGGCGGTTCAGGCTGCCTGAAATGCGTAGGTCGGATACTTGTATCCGACAATTTTTACCAAAAACGAGAAAATGTCGGATTCGAGAATCCGACCTACGATTTCATGTTTTACATAATTTTCAGGCTGTCTGAAAAATATCATTAGGAATAAAAATGAAAAAAATCATTGTATTAAGCAGTTTATTGAGTTGCGCGGCGTTTGCCCATGCGCTTGATATTGAACGCTGGCACACGAAAAATGGTACGGAAGTTTTGTTGGTGCAACGCCATGAATTGCCGATGGTGGATTTTGCGCTGGTGTTCAAAAATGCGGGTTCAATTGCCGAAGATGAAGGCAAAAGCGATACTTCCAATGCGGCGGCAACGCTCACTTTGCGCGGTACAAAACAGATTGATGAAGAACAGTTTATGCAACAAATCAATGAATTGGGTTCATCCGTTTCAGGCAGCAGTAGCTTGGAATACAGCGTGTTTGGTTTTCGCAGTTTGAGCGATAAGCAGACTTTGGCGCAAACAGTGAATTTGTTTGCGCAAGCTTTGCACACGCCACGTTATGATGCGCGAGTGTTGCAGCGCATTCAAGACCAAGCGGTGCAAAATTTAAAACAATCAGAGAGTTATCCCGATTATTTAACCTCGCGTGAGCGCGCCAAACTCAATTATCCCAATCATCCTTACGGCAACTCGGCGCGACGCACTGAGCAGAGTATTCGTGCCGTGAATGTGGCGGATGTGCGCCGTTTTCACGATGATTTTTACGCGCAAAATAATGCATTGGTGGTGATTGTGGGCGATGTGAATCGGGCGCAAACTGAACGCATTGTGCAGCAAATTGTCGGTAAATTGCCGCTAAAAGCGCGTAAATTAATCACTGCGCCGCCTGTGAAGGTAATGGGCGCACAGCAAAAACGCGTGCCGTTTTCAGGCAGCCAAGACACGATTAGCCTGAGTTTGCCGCTGCTTTCGCGCGATGACCCTGATTATTTTACCATGTTGGTCGGCAACTATATTCTGGGCGGCGGCGGTTTTGATAGCCGCTTGATGAAAGTGTTGCGCGATGAAAAAGGCTACACCTACGGCGCATACAGCAGCCTGAACGCCTACGAACAAAAAGCACCGCTCACAATTTCCTTTTCCACCGAACGCGCCAACACCGAAGCTGCGCTTGCCGCCACGCGCGAAGTGTTACGCGACTTTATCCAAAACGGCGTCAGCGCGGCGGAATTGAAACAAGCCAAAGACAACATTACAGGCAGCTTCCCGATGCGCGTGGACAGCAATGGCAAATTGGTAGGCGAGCTGCTTGGCATTGGCTTATACAACCGTCCGAGCAACTGGCTGGATACTTATAACGACAAAATCAATGCCGTTACTGCTGCCGACATTCAGGCAGCATGGCAACGGCATTTAGACCCTGCGCAATTGAATTTGGTGATTACGGGCGAGGAAAAAGCCGAGTAACGTAGATTGTCTTGCCCCAACAAAAAGGCTGCCTGAAACCAAGTTTTGCGCGATAAAAATGTACATGAAACGGCAAAATATCTATTTGTTTTCATGCCATCTTTTGTAAAAAAGGGTACAATAGCGCACCATTTTTTCAGGCAGCCTGAAAACACATTTCAGGCTGCCTTAACCTATTGATTTCAAATATTTAGAGTAAAACTATGTCCCAAGAACTACAACAATTTGTAAACAAACGCCGCACGTTTGCCATCATTTCCCACCCTGACGCGGGTAAAACTACTTTGACCGAAAAATTGCTGCTGTTTTCAGGCGCAATCCAAAGCGCGGGTACGGTAAAAGGCAAAAAAACAGGCAAATTCGCCACGTCCGACTGGATGGAAATTGAGCAACAGCGTGGCATTTCGGTGGCGTCTTCTGTGATGCAATTTGAATACAAAGACCACACCGTCAATCTGTTGGACACCCCAGGACACCAAGACTTTTCCGAAGACACCTACCGCGTACTCACAGCGGTGGACAGCGCACTTATGGTCATTGACGCGGCAAAAGGCGTGGAAGCGCAAACCATTAAATTATTGAATGTTTGCCGTATGCGCAACACGCCCATCGTTACCTTTATGAACAAATACGACCGCGAAGTGCGCGACAGCTTGGAATTGCTGGACGAAGTGGAAAACATTTTGAAAATCCGTTGTGCGCCAGTTACTTGGCCTATCGGCATGGGGAAAAATTTCAAAGGTGTTTATCATATTTTGAATGATGAAATTTATCTGTTTGAAGCAGGTGGCGAAAAATTGCCGCATGAATTTGACATCATCCAAGGCATTGACAATCCTGAATTGGAAAAACGCTTTCCGCTGGAAATTCAACAACTTCGTGATGAAATTGAGTTGGTGCAAGCCGCGTCCAATGAATTTGATTTGGACGAATTTCTTTCAGGCAGCCTGACCCCTGTGTTTTTTGGTTCGGCGATTAACAATTTTGGCGTGCAAGAAATTTTGAATTCGCTGATTGATTGGGCACCAGCACCGAAACCGCGCCATGCGACCGTGCGCGATGTGCAACCTCAAGAACCGAAATTTTCAGGCTTTATCTTTAAAATTCAAGCGAATATGGACCCCAAACACCGCGACCGCATTGCCTTTTTGCGCGTGTGTTCAGGCAAATTTGAACGTGGCATGAAAATCAAGCACTTACGCATTAACCGCGAGATCTCAGCCAGCAGCGTGGTTACATTCATGTCGCACGACCGCGAATTGGTGGAAGAAGCGTACGCAGGCGACATTATCGGCATTCCCAATCACGGCAACATTCAGATTGGCGACAGTTTTTCCGAAGGCGAAAACTTGGCGTTTACCGGCATTCCATTTTTCGCACCTGAATTGTTCCGCAGCGTCCGCATTAAAAATCCGCTTAAAATGAAACAGTTGCAAAAAGGTTTGCAACAGTTGGGCGAAGAAGGCGCGGTGCAGGTGTTCAAACCGCATTCGGGCGCGGATTTGATTTTAGGCGCGGTGGGTGTGTTGCAATTTGAAGTGGTAACGGCGCGATTGGCGGCGGAGTATGGCGTGGAAGCAGTGTTTGACAATGTGTCGGTATGGTCGGCGCGTTGGGTTTCGTGTGCGGACAAGAAGAAATTGGCGGAATTTGAAAAGGCGAACGCAGCGAATTTGTCCATTGACGCAGGCGGGAATTTGGCTTATCTCGCGCCTAATCGCGTGAATTTGAATTTGACGCAGGAGCGTTGGCCCGACATTGTGTTCCATGAAACGCGCGAGCATTCGGTGAATTTGAATACATAATTAATAAAGGGGGATTACAACCTAAATATAGGTCAGCAAAAACAAAACCATTAAGGCGTTAGCTCGCTTAGCTATACTATGTGCAGCTAGTTGCCTTGTTCTGATTTTATTTTTGTTTGCTATAGGGTTTGTTTTGTCGCGGTGTTGAACTGGCGTACGATCTTGCTATTTATCACAAGCCAGTTGAAAAAAAGCAACCCAAAATATTTTTTGGGTTGCTTTTTAATTAAAATGTATATTTAATTTTCATACCTACTTCATGTGTATAGTTTTTTGGTTCTTTGTATTCCGCTATTCCGTAAGAACCATCTTCTTCTTCTAAGCGGTGTACAACTTCAGAATCAAATGCTTTCCAACCTCGGTAGAATGGTCCTATACTTAATTTACCTTTATTATTAAAGGTTTTAGAAATTGGCAATTCTACTTCTAGACCTTTTACATTACGTTGTTTCATCTTAATTGTTTCTTCAAGATAAGAATATTGTCGTGCATGTAAACTGTGATTGTAGGCAATTTTAGGCGTGAAAGAGAATTGATGAGGTAATGCAATATCTAAGCCAGCTCCAATGTGGGCGTAAGTAATATTATTTTTTCGGTCATAATCATCAGGATCTTTGCGTGTGCTTAAATCTTTTAATGTACGATTACCTAAGCCCACACTTAAAATTCCTGTTACATTTGGATTAAGTTTGTGGCGATATTCATAAATAGCACGGATATCATAAGTTTTACGCGGTAAGCCTGTGGAGCGCAGTGAGCCGTAATTTGAATTTTCACCATTTAGAGCACCAGTATAAGTAATCTTACCTTTAGCGTATCGACTTTCTAATTTAGCAGAATGTTTATCATTGAAGTGATATTGAATAGAGCCAGAAATACCTTTTAAATTGCCTTGTTGTTGCATAAATCGCTGCGTACCATGTTCGTATTCACGATAGGTTTCTTGATAAGTTTCAATTCCGATAGAAGCTTCTAAAGGTTTATAAGCTAATGCAAATTGGCTTGTTAGTATCCCTGATATTGCTGCAATTATTTTAATGTTCATATAATACCGTTGGTTAGTTATTAAATAGAAATAATTATATCTTAAGCTTATGCTCTTTAAATTGACTTTTATCAATATCAGAGAGCTTTTTAAAAAATAGCGCAATTGATTGTACTTTAAAAAAATAACAATGACATTTCTATTCATTCATAGTTGTTTTTAAATTTAATTGTACTTCTAACGTTTTTATACGTTTGTTCATTTCATTCAAATGGCGCAAATGAACGGCGTTGCGCGTCCATTCTTTGAAGCTTTGCATGGGGTAAATGCTGGCGTAATGTTGTCCGCTTTCGGTTATGCTGTGGGTAACATTGGTACCGCCGCCGATGGTGGTTTTGTCGGCGATGCTGATGTGTCCAACCGTGCCAACACCGCCGCCGATGACGCAATAATTGCCGATTTCGGTGCTGCCTGAAATGCCTGTCATGGCGGCGATAACCGTGTGTTCGCCGACTTTGGTGTTGTGTGCCAACTGGATTAAATTGTCGATTTTGCTGCCACGCCCGACCGTGGTGTCCGACATTGCGCCGCGGTCAACGGTGGTGTTGGCGCCGATTTCTACGTCGTCGCCCAAGGTAACCGCGCCTGTTTGCGGGATTTTGAACCAGTCTTTGCCTGTGAACGCCAAGCCAAAACCGTCCGCGCCGATGACGCTGCCTGAATGGATTTCCACGCGCGCTCCCAAAGTGCAGCCATAATAAACCGTTACATTCGGGTGCAACACGCAGCCATCGCCGAGTGTGCAATCGTGTTCAATCACGCTGTTGGCGAGAATGCGGCAGTTTTCGCCCAGTTTCGCGTTTGCGCCGATATAGACGTTTGCGCCGATTTCGCAGCTTTTAGGTACGCTTGCGCTGGCTTCAATCACGGCAGTGGGGTGTACGCCTGCTTTGGCGCGCACAATCGGGTGGAATAAACGCGCGACTTGGGCAAAATAAAGATACGGGTCGGGCGCAATGATTAGATTGCGCTCGGGAAACGCATCGGCGGTTTTGGCGGACACGATAATTGCGCCTGCTTGACTATCACTGACTTCTTGTTTGTATTTTGGGTTGGCAAGAAAGGTGATTTCATGCGCTTGCGCGCGCGAGGCGGGGGCGACGTTGGTAATATTGATGCTGTTGCCGCGCAGTTTGCCGCCCAGTTGGGCGATGATTTGAGTTAGGGTGAACATGGGATTTCCTTTTATAGGATGAAATGGAAATGGCTACCTGAAAATGATTTATTGTGCAACGGTAACTCAGTTTTCTATCTCTGGCGGAGGGAAGAGCAAAGTTTCAGGCTGCCTGAAAGGATGTTTTGTTGGGTCAAGACCCAACCTCTTACGACTGATTTTTCGCCAACTCTTTCGCTTCCTGCTCTTTTTTATACTGGCGCAACCAAGCAATCGCGGCAGCTTTTTCTTCCGCATTGCCCGTGTTTGCTTGCTGTTGATAGCGGCGGAATAAGGCTTTTTCTTGCGCGGCTTGGATTTGCGTTTCGCGGAAACGGTCGCGATTAATGGGGACAACACGCTCGCTTTGTTGCGCTTGCGCGCGCGCCATCGCTTGAGCAATCAGCGCGGCGGCATTTAAAGCAGGGCTGCCTGAAATGCTTGCTGCTGGGTTTTCAGGCTGGCTTTGGTTTGCTTGTTTCGTAGTGTTTTCAGTTTTCAGGCTGCCACTGTCTAAATCGTTTGATTGGCTGCCTGAAAGTGATTTTGCGCTGTTTTTGTGTGCCACCACATGATTGTGGCGCACTTTCGCTTGTTCAGCGCGGCGCGATTCGTGCGCTTCATAGCGAATCCGCGCGTGTTCTGCCGCAGCAAAACGCGGTCGCGTATCGTTGGCGAGAAAACGTGCGCGCGGCAAATATTCGTCGTCCGTTTCTTGCATATAAATGCAATCCACAGGGCAAGGCGCGACGCACAAACCACAGCCTGTACATTCGTCTGCTAACACTGTGTGCATCAGTTTAGACGCGCCCATAATCGCATCAACAGGACAAGCGCGGATACAAGCGGTGCAGCCAATGCACACGGCTTCGTCAATCCATGCCAGCGTGTTGCGGTGCTGTTTCGCGGGTGCGATTTCAGGCAGCCTCAATTGCGCCGCCAAATCGTGTATTACGGCTATGCCACCGGGGGCACATAAATTGATTTCTGCCTCGCCATTTGCCATCGCTTGCGCATAAGGCAGGCAGCCTGAAAAACCGCATTCGCGGCATTGGGTTTGAGGGAGAAGTTGGTTTAGGGTTTCGGGGTTCATGGTTTGTTTGGGTTTGAGCTTCATGTAACAACTGTATTTTAACCCTTTCGGGTAAAAATACAGTTGTTACTTTTCATTTCTAGCTGCGCTAAACTTCGTTTCAGGCAGCCTGAAAAATCACGGCTTCCAATTTTCGCGCACATCTTTTGCCGCTTGAATATACGCCAACAATTTTTCGCTATCTTCTTGTTGTATCAAATTTTTTAAAGTATTCAACTGCGCCTGTTGCGCGTCAATCAAATTCAGCAAACCGTCTTTGTTTGCCAAAAAAATATCTTTCCACATCGGCGCGCTGCTGGCGGCAATGCGCGTGAAATCACGAAAACCGCTGCCAGCAAACTGCAAAAATGCCGCGCCTTGCGGATTATCCAGCATTTGATGCACATAGGAAAACGCAAGCAAATGCGGAAAATGCGACACGGCGGCAAATACCGCGTCGTGTTGCGCCGCGTCCATCAGATAAGTTTGCGCACCCACGCTTTGCCACATGGTTTCAATCGTTTTCAGGCTGCCTGAATCCTGCATTGGGTGTGGGCAGAGAATCAGTTTTTTTCCTTCATACAAGCCAAACTGCGCCGCCAGTGCGCCGCTGCGGTCGCTCCCTGCAATCGGATGGGCGGCAACGCAACGGGCAAAATGTTGCGGCAAATGCTGCCTGAATGCGGCGAGCGCGGTTTGTTTGGTGCTGCCGACATCGCTCACAATCGCGTTTTCAGGCAGCCAAGGCGCGAGTTGGCGACAAATTTCAGGCAGCGTGTTTACAGGTGTGGCAATCAGCACCAAATCCGCGTCTGCCAACGCTTGCGCGCTAATGTTTGTGTGCGCTTCGTCAATCACGCGCCGTTCAATGGCGCGTGCCAAATTGTCCTCGTCTAAATCTATCCCCACGACGTAAAGAGCGCGTTGTTGCCGTTTTAAATCCAGCACCAACGAGCCGCCAATTAAGCCTACGCCGATTAAGATGATTTTGTTGAACATTTTTTAATCAATTTGGTGGAATAAATAAGTTTTCAGGCAGCCTGAAATTTATTTTTTCACTTTAAAAACAGGATTGGGGATATACACCGCTTCACGTTCTTTATGCGGATACACCGCCAATTTGCTGCAATCATCTTGGGTTTGTATGCCGACTATTTTGCCCTTTCCTATTTGAACCGTTTGAATGTTCACATTCAAAACATCATGATAAATCAAAGGGACAACTTCTTTGCCATTGCCATCTACAAAACCGTATTTGCCATTTTTGTTCACGCGCAGCACGCCGCATGAAAATTGAATGGCAGCACCATCGTATTTAAATGGCGTTTTCAGGCTGCCTGTTTCGTCAATCACAGCGCATTTATCGGTTTTATCTGAATGCGGTTTGTTGCGACAAACCACATTGGCATTGCCACGAAAATAGCCTATAAAATTAAATTGTGGTGCGATGATTTCTTTGCCTGTTTTGTCCACTGCACCCCATTTTCCATTGCGTTTCACGGCGACTTTGCCTGATGTGAAAGTTTGCACCTCATCGTAAATCATGGGGACAACCATTTTGCCGTTTTCATCAACAAAACCGTATTTTTTGTTTAACTCAACACGCGCCATGCCATCACGAAAATCGCCCATGTAGTCAAAACGTTGTGGCTGAACCAGCCATTCGTTTTTCAAATTCAAAATGCCGTAAAACCGCTCGCCTTGTTCATTTTCCCGACCCGCAATCACTTTGCCATTTCGGGGCAAATGCAAATCGCGATAAATGGGCGGAATCACGATATTGTGGTCGCGGTCTATCATGCCCATACCGATGAGTTTTTTGGTTTGTTCATCGTATTTGCGAAAGTAGGCATGACCTTCTTCAAAACGTGAAATCAGCGATTCATATGGTTTTTGGTAAAATTTTTCCGCATAAACCGATGTGGACGATAAAATCAAACCCAATAATAAAATTAAACGCATTGTTTTTCCTTGTTTTTTGGGGTTTCAGGCTGCCTGAAAATGTAGGATGCGCCGTGCGCACCAGATTACCACCCAAATCATATTTGTCCAGCAATCATGGTGCGCACGGCGCACCCTACTTTTCAACTTACTTCAATTTATCCAACGCCACCTGAATCTTCGCCATTTTCTCTTGCAAATCCGCCAATTCCGCTTTGTCTTTTTCTACCAAATGCGCGGGGGCTTTGTCCATATAGCCTTCTTTGGACAATTTCGCATTCAGTTTGTCCAAGGCTTTTTGCAATTTTTCGGCTTCTTTGTTCAGACGAGCGGTTTCAGCGGCTTTGTCCACTTCCACTTTCAACATCAAACGCGCACCATTGCACACGGCAACGGGCGAATCTTCGCTTTCAGGCAGCGTGGCAACTTGCGTGGCTTCGGTTAAACGCGCCATCATCGGCAGATATTTTAAATAATCCGCCAAATCGTCCGCGCTTTCCACAAATAATGGGGCTTTCACGCTCGGTGCAATGCCCATTTCGCCGCGCAAATTACGCACCGCGCCAATCAATTCTTGCAACGCCGCCATTTTGTCAAACGCGCCCTGTTCCACAAAACTCAAATCAGCAATCGGGAACGGTGCATTCATAATGCTGTCCGCCACTTTTCTATCGCACATCGGTGCAACGGTTTGCCACAACTCTTCCGTGATAAACGGCATAATCGGGTGCAACAAACGCAAACTCACTTCCAATACGCGCAACAAAGTATGGCGTGTGGCGCGTTGGCGACTTTCGCAGCCTGTTTGCAGTTGCACTTTCGCCAATTCCAAATACCAGTCGCAATAATCATTCCAAATGAAACTGTACAATAATTCCGCCGCCAAATCAAAACGATAGCTTTCATACGCTTTGGCGACTTGCTCTTCCACTTGGTTTACACGCCCAATAATCCATTGGTCGGGGAAGGAATAGGCGCGTGGCTCGGTGGCAAATTTGCCATAGCCGCAATCTTTGTCTTCCGTGTTCATTAAGACAAAATTGGTGGCGTTCCAAATTTTGTTGCAGAAATTGCGATAGCCTTCGGCGCGTTTGAAATCAAAATTCACGCTGCGACCCAAACTCGCGTAACTCGCCATCGTGAAACGCAACGCGTCCGCGCCCATTGCGGGAATGCCTTCGGGGAAGAGTTTTTTGGTGGCTTCTTTGATTTGTGGCGCGGTTTCGGGTTTACGCAAACCTGTTGTACGTTTAATCAATAAGTTATCCAGATCAATGCCGTCAATCAAATCCACAGGGTCAATCACATTGCCTTCGGATTTGGACATTTTTTTGCCTTCGTGGTCGCGCACAATGCCGTGAATGTACACGTCATGGAATGGCACTTTGCCGACAATATGCGTGGTCATCATAATCATACGCGCCACCCAGAAGAAAATAATCTCGTAGCCCGTAACCAGCACATTGGACGGCAAAAACGCTTGTAATTCAGCCGTTTCAGGTTCGCCATCGCGCCAACCCAAAGTGGAAAACGGCACCAGCGCAGACGAAAACCATGTGTCCAACACGTCTTCATCGCGGGTCAGTTTCAGGCTGCCTGCTTGTTGTTGCGCTTCTTCTTCGGTGGCGGCAACGTAAATGTTGCCGCTTTCATCGTACCACGCAGGAATTTGGTGTCCCCACCACAACTGGCGCGAAATGCACCAATCTTGCAGATTGTTCATCCATTGGTTGTAGGTGTTAATCCAGTTTTCGGGAATGAATTTGACTGCGCCGCTGTCGGTGGCGTGTTTGGCTTTTTGCGCCAAACTCATGCCTTTGAACTCGGAATCGGGTTCGCCGCCGTTGGGTGCGGCGTGCATATTCACAAACCATTGATTGGTCAGCATGGGTTCAATGACCGAACCTGTGCGGTCGCCTTTGGGGGTCATTAATTTGTGCGGTTTCGTGTCCGCCAATAAATTTTGTTCCGCCAAATCCGCCACGATTTGTTTACGCGCGGCAAATCTGTCCAAGCCCGCGTATTTTTCAGGTAGCCTGAAAGATTCCAGTACATTGCTGCGGTAATCGTACACTTCTGCCGTTGTCAAAATTTTTGCGTCTAAACTCAATACGTTAATCAAAGCCGTGTCGTGGCGTTTGCCGACTTCGTAGTCGTTGAAATCGTGGGCGGGAGTGATTTTGACGCAGCCTGTACCAAATTCGCTGTCCACATATTCATCGGCAATCACGGGAATGGTGCGACCCGTGAGCGGCAAAATCAAAGATTTGCCAATCAAATGCTGATAGCGTTCATCGGTCGGATTAACGGCTACGGCAACGTCGCCCAATAAGGTTTCGGGGCGCGTGGTGGCAACAATCACGGCTTCATTTGGATTGTCTGCCAATGGGTAACGAATGTGCCACATGGCGCCATCGCTTTCCACGTTTTCCACTTCCAAATCCGACACCGCCGTACCGAGAACAGGGTCCCAGTTGACCAAGCGTTTGCCGCGATAAATCAAGCCTTGATTGTATAATTTTACAAACACTTGGGTAACGATTTCGGCGCGTGGCGCGTCCATCGTGAAATATTCGCGCGACCAGTCGGCGGAGCAACCCACGCGGCGCATTTGTTGCGTAATGGTGCCGCCTGATTGTTCTTTCCATTGCCACACTTTTTCCAAAAACGCTTCGCGCCCTAAATCGTGGCGTGATGTGTTTTGTTCGGCGAGCTGGCGTTCCACCACGATTTGGGTGGCGATGCCTGCGTGGTCGGTTCCCGGAATCCAGCAAGTTTGTTTGCCTGCCATACGGTAGTAGCGCGTTAAGCCGTCCATAATGGTTTGGTTAAACGCGTGTCCCATGTGCAGCGTGCCTGTTACATTGGGCGGCGGCAATTGGATGGAAAAGCTGTTTTCGGCGGTTGCTTGGCTCATATCGGGCTGGAAATAGCCGAGTTTTTCCCAGTTTTGGTAATGTTTGGTTTCAATTGCGGAGGGGGTGTATTTGTCTAGCATGTGTTGGCTGCCTGAAAATGAGTGAATTCAAAAACGCGGTATTATAAACGAAAATATGGGGTTTCAGGCTGCCTGAAAAACATCGCACGCACATTAAAGGCTGCCTGAAAAACCTTTCAGGCAGCCTTTTACCTTTGGAAAAACTCAAACAACAACATTCACATAACGCAGCGCAATAAACTGCTGTTCGGGGTCAATTTCGGTAATCGCCAGTTTGACCATGGTTTTCGGTGCAATTTCCATCGGAATGCCTGTGGCGCGGGCAACGAGTGGTAAGCCGTCTAAACGCACTAAATCTTCTTTCAAAACTACGCCATTGATTTCTCGTATATTTTCTTGTTGCAAATACACCAGCGACCAATAGCCTTCCATTTGCGTTTGGAAATCGCCATAAGCGTTGTACGCGCTGTCAAATGCGCCGATGGCGGCGAATAAGTCGCTGTCTTTTTGCGCAAAACGCGGTTCGCTGTCGGGATATATTGCGCTATATAATTGTTTTTGATTGATAAAATCACAAGCACGGCGCAAAGGCGAAGTAAACCAGCCGTAATGGGCGACGTTCATACCGATGTGTGGCTCGGAATGGGTGGACATGCGCACGCGTCCGCTGGGTTGCACGCGGAAAATGCCGCCAATGGCGTTGTCGTGCAACATTTTTGCCCATGAGGTGTTGGCCAAAATCATCATTTCGCTTACCAGCGTATCAATCGGCGAGCCGCGTTCACGGCGCGTGATGATGATTTTGCCCTCTGCGTCAAAATCAATGCCGTAATCGTATTTTTTCGGCAGGGTTTTGTCTTCTAATCGATCGCGCTTTTTCTGCAATTCATAAGATAAATCAAGCAAGTATAATAAATCGGCATGGTGCGCAAATTGTGGATTGTCTGCGCTGCCTACGCCTGTTTCGCTGTTGAAAAACGGCTCGATTTTCTGAATGCGCAAATTGGTTTCAATTGGCACAAGTTCCACGCGGCTCTCGGGCACGGATACGTTCCACTCGCTGTCTATTTCAAAATAAATGCTGAATGCGGGTACGGTTTTACCTTCGTCCAAGCTAAACGCGCTAATCCAGTTTTCAGGCAGCATGGTGATTTTGCCAGCAGGGAAATAGACGGTTGATTGGCGTTCCAAAATCAGGTTTTCCATTTCACTTTGCGGCGACACAGCTAAACTCGGTGCAGCGATGTGAATGCCCAAGCGTTTAATGCCGTTGCCTAAATCTTTTAGGCTCAACGCGTCGTCCACTTCGGTCGTGGATTCATCGTCAATGGAAAACGCGGCAACATTTGCCAACGGCAAGTTTTCAGGCAGCGTTGGTGCAGCGATGTCGGCAAAACCAACTCCTTTGGGAAAATATTTCATTTCAAAGCGTTGCTGCAAATATTGTGGCATGGATTGAATGCCACCCACAAATTTTGCCAACTCATAAGGCGACATTTTTTTCATCTCGCCCGCTTTGGTAAACGCTTTATACGCCAAAGATTGCTTATCGGGCGCGTGCAAAATTTTCGGCAACTCGGCAGCGATTTCTTCAGGCAGGCTGCCTGAAATTAATGTCTCTGCCCAAGCCTGCATTTGCGCTTCTTGCTGCGCTTTGCGTTCCACCGCCGCTAAAGCCTGTTGCAACACATCGGCTGGTGCAGCTTTGAATACGCCTTTGTTTTTCTTGTGAAAATACATCGGCGCGGCATACAGCGCGATTAAGGTTGCCGCGATTTGGGTTTTCGTGGGCGTGCCACCAAAATATTCAGCAGCGGCAAAGTCGGCGGAAAATTCGTCTTCGCCCACGGCTTCCCACAATAAACTGGTATCCATCTCTGCCGCTTCGTTTTGCGCGTTTTCTAAAAAGGCGTTCATGTCGCCATCAAATTCCAAAAATACGCTTGCTGCTTTGATTTTCACGCGCTTGCCGTGTTGTGTATCGGCTTGATAAGTTGCATCATTTTTCTGCACAATCGCAGCCACTTTCAGGCTGCCTGAATCTTCGTAAAATAGGTTCATGAGTTTCAAATCTGAAAAAATAGGGAGCGATTATAGCCGAAAATGCTTCAGGCAGCCTGAAAGCTTTGCAAAGCTATTCCTTTGCTTGCGTAGTGGCGAATTTTATAGCCAATTATTTTGGTAATCGGTTGAACAATTTGAATTTAATTGATGTAAAAAGAGCGGATATAAAATCCGCTCTGCAAACTGGGTTTGGCAAAAGTTTTAGCCTGAAACTGAGCCACGTTCATATTTCGTACGTTCTTGCACATAAATCGGTTCGGCGGCATCGATTTTATCCGCCGCCTCGCGCTTGTCGCCGTGTTCGGGCTGGGGCGCATCGTGTTTGTATTTGGCGCGTGGCGTGAACTGAAATTTCCCATACACAGGGAAATGGTCAGAGCCAATATGTGGCAAACGCTGCAATTCAGTAACCAGAAAATCGCTGCTGATGAAAATATGGTCAAGCGGCCAACGCAACCACCAATGATTGGCGTTGAACGTATTAAACAAACCGCGCCCCACGCGTGGGTCAAGCAAACCGCTGATGCGTTGAAACAGCCGCGACGTGTCCGACCACGCCACATCGTTCAAATCGCCAAACACCATGCATGTTTTGTCTTTGCCCGCAATTTCCTTGCCCACAATCAACAATTCGCCATCGCGCTCGGTCGCTTCGGCTGCTTCGGTTGGGCTGGGCGGCATCGGATGCAAACAATAAATCTCAAACCATTCGCTGCTAGGCAATTGCACTTGCGCGTGAATAGACGGAATATCGTCGCGCACCAAATAACGCACCTGCGCATTTTGCAGCGGCAAACGGCTATACAAATGCATACCGTACAAATTGTCCAGCGGAATTTTCACGCAAAACGGGTGGCTTTGCTCAAGCGATGTCAACTGCGTTTCCCACCATTTATCGGTTTCCACGGTCAGCACCAAATCGGGCTGATATTGTTGAATTAAAGACAACAATTTATCCGCGCCACGATTAGGCGTTAAAACATTGCTGGTCAAAATGCTGACTGTGCGCTGATTATCCTCGCCTTCGTACAGCTGCACTTGCGGTTTTTTCAAACGCGTGTACGCGCTAATCTGCCACATTTGCCACGCGGCGCAAGCGAAATTGATGAACTCCATCAGCGTGAACAAAAAACTGTTGCCCTGTTCAAACAAGGCGTTCAGCAGCATGCACAACAAACTCACCGCCGCAATTTGCAAACGCGGAAAATCAAAAATGCGCAGCGTCCAATGGCTGTTTTTAGACAGCGACAACAAAGTTGCCGCCACAGGCAACAGCAAAAGTGCCAGCAAAAACCAATCGCCAGTAGGTAAATCAAACATAATATTCAATCAGTTAAAGGTTTTCAGGCAGCCATATCGTAGAGTGGGCTCCGCCCACCATTTATGCCGATAGTGTTTTCTACGGAAATTGCCAATCTCGCAACCCAAGGCTGCCTGAAAAATAAAATGGAGCGGATACCTTAATCCCAATCAACATAAATTTCAGGCAGCCTGAAAGCCACAAGCTGCCTGAAAAATAGTTACATTTTGCCCGAAAATAGGTATCTTTACAAGCATTAACGATAGCGCGCGCGCCACAAAGAAACCAATAAAATCAACAACACCAAACTAAAAAACAACGCGCTCCACACAGGCAACGCCACGCCCAACACTTCATACACTTCGCCACACGCGCCCGTGCCACGGATAAACCATTCATATAAGTCAAACAGTGGCGCATTGCGCAAACGGAACGTCCATGGCGCACCGCAAGACGGTTGTTCCATCAGCGGCAGCGATTGCAGGTAAATTTGTTGGCTCGCAATATACAAACCAAACGCCGCAGGTGCTGCTACCAAAACCGCGCTTACCCAACGCATGATTTTGTTTTCAGGCAGCCACCAAACCAAGAGCGACATCAACGCAATCCCCAGCAAAGCCATGCGCTGCTGAATGCACATCACGCAAGGATTCATGCCCAACACATATTGCGCAAACAGCGACGACGCCACGCCACCCCAGCCCAAAATCAAAGTCAGCAACAAGCCTTGGCGAAACGGCGATAAAGATTGGAATTTTGATACGATAGCCATGATGATGTTGAATGAAGCATAAAATAAAGCGCGCATTATAACGCGTTTGCCTTGTTATAATGCGCGTTTTTCGGTTTCAGGCAGCATTGAACTTTTGTCGCATACGACAAGGCTGCCTGAAAGCACACAACAAAACTTGCGCAACTTTGTTCCCTCCCCCGCTCGCGGGGGAGGGTTAGGGTGGGGGCAGTTGATTCATCAGAAACTTTCCAGAATATCAACCCTCTAACCCCCACCCCAGCTTTCCCCCTTTCATTGGTGGAAGGGGCAGGTTTCAGGCGGCATTGAACTTTTGTTGTGTATTTTCAGGCAGCCTAAAACCGAATTCCCCCACAATATTCAAAAAAAGAAAGCCCATCATGCCCAACCAAGCCCTTGTGATTTTCTCAGGCGGACAAGATTCCACCACCTGTCTGCTACAAGCCATCGCCGAATATGGCGCGCAAAACGTGCAAGCCATTACGTTTGCCTACGGACAACGCCATCATATTGAATTAGAACGCGCCGCATGGATAGCGCGAGATTTAGGCGTGCCGCAAACCGTGTTGGATTTGTCGTTAATTTCTTCAATTACGCACAATGCATTAATGGACGACAACGCCGAAATCCAAGTTTCAGGCAGCCTGCCCAATACGTTTGTAGACGGACGCAACGCGCTGTTTTTGCTTTATGCCGCCATTTACGCCAAATCGCAGCAGATATACGACATCTTTATTGGCGTGTGCGAAACCGATTTTTCAGGTTATCCTGACTGCCGTGACGTGTTTGTCAAATCCATGAACGTCTCGCTCAATTTGGCGATGGCATACGATTTCAACATTCGCACGCCCTTGATGTATTTAACCAAAAAAGAAACATGGGCACTGGCAGATAAATTAGGAAAACTCGATTACATCCGCGAACACACGCATACATGCTATCTCGGCATAGATGGCGGTTGCCACGAATGTCCAAGTTGCGTCTTGCGCGAAAAAGGCTTGGTGCAATATTTGGCAGAGCGTGCGTGATACGTATATATTAAAGAGTAAGAAATGGCGCATAAAGCATAAGATAAGTTTTTCAGGCAGCCTCAAATATGCGAAAAAATGCAAAGCAAAAGCCTCAACCTGACAAAATACGGCATGTTTTTGACTTGATTTGTCCTAAAATGAGACTGACAAAAAAAGTCATCTAGTAAAATAACATTTAAAAACAGTAATATAAAATTAATATTTAGTTTGGCACTGCCTATGCTTCAATACGCTTGCAAAACAGTACTTACCGAACACATGCAGCGCAGATGGTAAGTCCATTTTCTAAATCCCTTGCGCTGTAAATTTATTTTTATCTGGAGATAAAACATGAAAGCAATCCAAAAAGGTTTCACTTTGATCGAGTTAATGATCGTAATCGCTATTATCGGTATTTTGGCAGCAATCGCATTGCCTATGTACCAAGACTACATCTCTAAATCACAAACTACTCGTGTAGTAGGTGAGTTGGCTGCAGTTAAAACCGCAGTTGATGCAGCAATTTTTGATGGTAAAACACCTGTAGCAGGTTCTGATGTAACTAAACCTTCTACTACTGCCGCAGTTGGTTTGAAAAGTGGTAATGATGATGGTACTGCCGTTCGTTCAAACATGTTGAGCGCAGCAACCGTTGATTTCAAAAATGGTAGTTCTGGTAGCATTACTGGTACGTTGGGTGGTAATGCGAGCAAAGACATTCATGGTACTGTAGTTGCACAAAACCGTGATGCAAATGGCGTTTGGACTTGTACTATCAAACCTGCAGCAAGCTTCAAAGACAAATTTATTCCTAGCGGCTGCACAAAAGCAAATAAATAATTAATTAATTTAATCAAAAAAGACTGTATCTTTAAAGATACAGTCTTTTTTGAGTTTTTTATGTAGAATATTAAATGAATATAATTAATTTATTAACTAAAGATTATAGGCTAAACTATTTTAATAATTACCGAAAAGAGTGGTTATTTGCATTATGCTTTGTTCTGTTGCCTAATATTTTATTTTGGTTTATTGCTTATTTTATGAATTTAGCAAGACCTATTATTAATTTGGATTATTTATTTGCTGCTGCAATATTTGTCTTGCCCTTACCTCTCTATCTGGGGCGTATGATTGGAGGCTTAATTTGGATTTTAGCGTTCATTATTGATTGCCTAATGTTTGTGGTGCAATTTTTTCCATTTATGGATATTGCTGCCATGCGATATTTAGTGCCTTTTATATTGGAAGCGCCTCGTGAATATCAAGTAATTGCAGTGTTGCTTTTTATTTATTGTATTGTCTTTCTAATAGTGTGGATGAAATGTGCAGACAAAACATCTTATTCGTGCGTATTATTATTGTGCACCATATTAGGATTTTTAGGCTGGCAAGTGAGAATGGTATCTTATCGCGATATGACTCCTGAATATTTTGGTCGTACTAATTATTTTGTTGCACAAAGTCAATGGCTATTATATGACTATGAAAATAATACAGAATATGCGCAACTAAGAGAGACAAAACCCTTGCTTATCGAATGGGCAAAAGAATCTGCGATACCACATCTGAAATTCCCTTACAGTCAAAAAATTTTATTTATTGTTGCGGAATCATGGGGAGTGGCTCGTGAAGATGTTGTCCAAAAAGAAGTTTTACGCAATATTTATGCTCAACAAGATAATTTTGAATTTATTGAGTCGGGTTATTTTGATTTTGAAGGTTCTACTGTTCAGGCTGAAATGCGTGAACTGTGTCATAAAAGAACCAGGAATGGATATGCCTTTTCAAAATTAGACGCAAAAGAATTCACAAATTGCATACCAAATAAATTAAAAAAAGAAGGGTATGCAACGATTGCAATTCATGGTGCCAGTAGCCGTTTATATGATAGAAACAATTGGTATTTACGTGCTGGTTTCGATAAAGTTTTAGCTTCGGAAAGCTTTATAAATTTGAAGCGTTGCTATGCATTTAATGGTGTTTGTGATAGCGCTTTGACTGGAATCATTGCTAATGAGTTTGCGGAGGCAGGTCGTTTAGAGAAAAATAAATTCGTTTATTGGTTAAGCCTTACATCCCATCATCCATATAGCCAAAAAGATATGCATTCAAAAGGCATAGACTGTAAGCAATTCAATCTATTTGAAGGAGATATTTGTAATCAGTTTAGATTGCATACTCAATTCTTTGATGATTTGGGAGAATTGATTAAGCGTCCAGAAATGAAAGGGGTTGAAGTTATTGTCGTTGGAGATCATATGCCACCGATTATTGGAACTAATCCAATTCAAAAAAATTTACGATGGAATGATGTTTCATGGATACACTTTAAGATTAAAGCATAAGAAAAAAGCTGCATTATTACTTTAATGCAGCTTTTTTATTTAACTCATTTTGCAATTTGCTGGTAAAAACTTATCTTTCCAACTGTTGGCGTTGTCTGCATTTATGCTACATGACCATAAACCATTATCTGCTCGAGTCATAATTAATTGGGCTTTCTGTATGCCGACATAAGCATCTTTACTAAATGTAGCTGTTACACTTTCAAACTTTCCATTTGGTGCTATTTTAATTTCAGTAATATAAATGAGATTTGATTGAGGTTTATCGCCATTAATGCCCATATATTCGTATCGACCGCCTGATCCATTGGGCTTGCTATCTAAGCTTGGATTTGCAGTAGGAGTATTACCATTACCAATCATATCTTCAATTGCGCCGCGGGTACTGCTAACTTCATAATATACACGCGTAACCTGTGCTTTTACTACATAATCTTGATAAATTGGCAGTGCAATCGCTGCTAATACGCCAATAATGGCGATGACAATCATCAGCTCAATAAGTGTGAAACCTTTGTTGCGTGTGTTCATAGTTTGTATCCAATTTATTAAACTTATTAAAAATAGTGTTTTAGATAAGCAAATTTTATGCCAAGCTCTAAATGGTCTTTCAGGCTGCCTGAAAAGTATGTTTATCTCTTTTCTCTCGTGCAGGAGATTGTTATAATTGCTTTTTTTTGACAGTTGGATAGTAATAAAATGAATTCAGCAGAAGGACAACAAGAAGTTGCGTCTTTGGTGGGGAAAATGTTGGTTGCAAAATTAAAGCAACTGGGCGCGAAGGAGGACGCGGCTGTGCGTGTTGTGAATAAGTTATCGTTTGATGAAATTCGCAGCTATTTGGCGATGACTGATGATGAAATTAAGGCGGCTTTTGCGCGTAAGTAATTTTCAGATGGTTTGGTCAAATTTGATTTGGGTAGCTGATGTGCGCTAAGCAAAGTGGCTCCTGAAAAAAAGGACAGGAATTTTTCCTGTCCTTTTTTTGGTTTGTAGGTACAAAGATTTTCAGGTAGCCTGATTGAGTTTACTCAACAAACTGTCTATTTTCTCAGGGTCTTCGTTGCGTAATATTTTCATAATATCGTTTTCTTGCAAGTCGATGTCGCTATGTAAAATCACATCTTTTACCGCCAATAAGTTATTGGTATTCATGGAGAAACGGCGCAAACCTAAACCGAGTAGTAAGCGCGTGTAAGTCGTGTCGCCTGCCATTTCGCCGCAGATGGATACGCCTTTGTTCATGCGGTTGGCGGTGCGGATGATGTGTGCCAAGAGTTTGATAACGGCGGGATGAGCGGGCTGATAGAGATAACTGACGGCTTCGTCGCTGCGGTCTACGGAAAGCGTGTATTGGATTAAGTCGTTGGTGCCGATGGAGACGAAATCAACGATTTTCAATAGGCTGGCGACGGTGAGCGCGGCGGATGGGATTTCTATCATGCAGCCGATTTCTAATTCGCCAAAGGTTTCGCCGCGTTCGGTGAGTTGTTTTTTAGCAGTTTCTAAATGGATAAGACTTTGTTTTAATTCGGTTACACTGGCTATCATGGGAAACATCATGCGCACTTTGCCGTGTGCGGCGGCGCGTAAGATGGCGCGCATTTGGGTGCGAAACATCATCGGTTCGGCGTGGCATAGGCGAATGCCTGTTAAGCCGAGCGCAGGGTTGAGCGAGGCGTTGGGCGTGCCGCTGCCGCCGAACCAGCGCGGATTTTTGTCTACGCCTAAATCGATGGTGCGAATGGTGAGCGATTTGCCTTTGAGTTTTTTGGCGATGTCGCTATAGACTTGATATAACTCGTCTTCTTCAGGCAGCGTGTCGCGGTTGAGGTATTGAAATTCGGTGCGCAAGAGTCCTACGCCGTCTGCGCCGATGTTGTGCAAGGCTTTGATGTCGTCGGCACCTTCTATGTTTGCCAACAGTTCGATTTCTTCGCCGTCTAGCGTGGTGGTAGCGGTTTTTTTGAGTTTATTCAATGCCTTTTGGTGGCTTCGGTAGGCTTTGAGTTTGCGGCGATATTCGGCGAGTACGAGTTCATCGGGATTGATGATAAGCGTACCGTTGATGCCGTCCACAATCACCCATTCGCCTTCAGAAATGAGTTGGCGCGCGTTGCCTGCGCCGATAACCGACGGAATATTCAGGCTGCGTCCCAGAATCGCGGTGTGGCTGGTCGGGCCGCCCATGTCGGTAACAAAAGCTTCAATGCGCCCGTCTTTGAAAAACACGGTATCGGCAGGCGATAAATCGTGGGCAATCAACACGGTATCGTCGAGCAAATTGCCGTCCCACATCAATTCTGTGTTTTGCCCCGCCAAATTTTTCTGAATACGTTCAACTACTTGTAACATATCTTGTTTGCGTTGGCGCAAATATTCATCGTCGATTTCATCAAATTGTTGTGACAAACGGTCGGTTTGGATTTTCAACGCCCATTCTGCGTTTACCCGCTGTTCTTCAATAATATCAATCGGTTCACGCGACAAAGTCACATCCGTAAGCAACATCAAATGCAGCGAAATAAACGCGCCCAATTCTGTTGGCGCATTTTCAGGAATGCTGCTGCGGATTTGTTCCAACTGTTTGCGTGTGGACTTAATCGCCGCATCAAAGCGTGCCACTTCGTCTGCCAATTCCTCGCCCAAAGGATAATATTGTGGCACTTCGTCCACGCCGCGCACCACCAAATGCGCGCGCCCAATCGTAATGCCCCTGCCCGCCGCGTAACCGTGTAGCACCAGCATGATTATTCCCCTTCACCGAAATAATCATTGATGAGCGCAACCAAAGCATTCATCGCCGCCACTTCGTCCGCGCCACTCGTTTCAATCTCAATTTCCGTGCCCTGCGCCGCCGCCAACATCATCAAGCCCATAATGCTTTTGCCGTTCACGCGCTTTCCCTTGCGCGTTACCCACACTTCGCTCTGAAACGCTGCCGCCGTTTGCGTAAACTTGCTCGACGCGCGCGCGTGTAAACCTAATTTATTGATGATGGGCACGATTTGGGTTTGCATAGGAAAGTCCTTTGATGAAATGGGTTTCAGGCTGCCTGAAAAAAGTGTTACAGATTATAGCCGAATCAAGCAAACCTGATATACATCATCAAACAAGTTGCTGCAAAAAGTTTATAATAGCGACCCTTTTTTTATTTTTCAGGCTGCCTGAAAGGAAACATCATGACCATTTTAACTACCGAACAAGTTTTATCCGCATTCCAAAACCGCAAATCTTGCCGCCACTATGACCCAGAACGCAAAATCAGCGAGCAAGATTTCCGATTTATTTTGGATTTGGGGCGACTCTCGCCTAGCTCGGTCGGCAGCGAACCTTGGCGTTTTGTTGTGGTACAAAATCCCGAGTTGCGCGAAAAATTAAAACCGTTTTCATGGGGTATGACTGCTGCGTTGGATTCGGCAAGCCATATTGTGGTGATTCTCGCCAAGAAAAATTTGCGTTTTGACACAGAATACATGTTGCAAGGCATTCAACGCCGCGGCGTACCTGAGAAACATTTGGAAGCGACTTTGCAAAAATACGAAAGTTTCCAGCAAGAAGATATCGACATTTTGAACGATGAACGCGCCTTGTTTGACTGGTGCAGTAAACAAACCTACATCGCTTTAGGCAACATGATGACAGGCGCGGCGATGGTAGGCATTGATTCTTGCCCGATTGAAGGGTTTAACTATGCCCAAATGAACCGCGTATTGGCAGAAGCGGGCGCGTTTGACCCACAAGAATGGGGCGTTTCTGTGGCGGTTACATTCGGTTATCGCACGCGTGAAATCGAACAAAAAGCTCGCCAAAGTCGTAATGAAGTAGAGATTTGGATGAAATAATAGTGTCAAAAAAAGGCTGCCTGAAAACTTATAATAAGTTTTCAGGCAGCCTTTTTTTGTGAGCTAACTTTTTACTGCTTCGTCGCCCATTCTGCTGGCGTTGCTGCCACAGAAATAGATAAAGCGTGCAATTCATTGCTGGCTAATTTTGCTGCTAAACCGTCTTTAATCAAGCGATGACGCGCAAGGCGAGCTTTGCCTTCAAAGGATGATGAGATGATTTTTGCGAAAAAGTGATGACCGTCGCCTTCTACTTCAATGTGTTCGCAAGGCGTTACGTGGGCGATAAGTTGTTTGACTTGTTCTGGGGTTAGCATGGTTGGTTTCCTTATTGATTGAGGTGGAATTATCCACTGTTTTTAAATATGCGTTGGAGAGTAGGCGGCTCATCTGCATGTTTTATTTTCTGATGGGCAATTATTTTAGTGAACAATATGCTCATCAATCAATGATGTGTTGGGGGGGGGGGGCGAGTCACATCCGCTCCATTTTATGGTTTCAGGCAGCCTGAAAATATCAAGCAAAAATGGCTGCCTGAAAACGGTGTTATTTCTTCAAAATGTATTTCTTAACCGCGTCATTGTGTTCGTCCAATGTGTGACTAAACTCGCTTTTGCCCGAGCCGTCCATGCGTGAAACGAAGTATAAATACTTGCTGTCGCACGGGTTGGCGGCGGCTTCTAGCGCGGCTTTGCCTGGCAAAGCGATGGGCGTGGGCGTTAACCCTTTGCGCGTGTAGGTGTTGTAGGGCGTGTCACGGCGCAAATCAGCGCGGCGGATTTTGCCGTTGTACGCGCTACCCATGCCGTAGATGACGGTCGGGTCGGTTTGCAGTGGCATATCAATCGCCAAACGGTTGCGGAACACAGCGGCAACGTCGCGGCGGTCGTCTTCGTGCGCGGTTTCTTTTTCAATTAGGCTTGCCATAATCAGCAAATCGTAGGGTTTGGTATAGGGTAAATTGCTTTGGCGGTCGTCCCACGCTTTTGCTAATTCGCGCTGCATGGTGGCATAGGCTGCCTGAAAAATTTGGATGTCGCTGCTTTCGGCGTCGATTTCGTAGCTGTCGGGGAAAAACAAGCCTTCGGGCTTGTCGCTGGGCGCATCGGGCGCGATTTTACGCAGAATTTCGGCATCACTCATGGCGTGCGTGTCGTGTTGAATGCCCTCGGTTTGGTTAATCACGCGGCGCATTTGGGCAAAGGTCATGCCTTCTATGATTTGAACGCGCAAGGTGTCGGGATTGTTTTGGCGCAAACGGCTAACGATGTCCCAAGCGGAAACTTTAGCGGGCAAACTGTAACTGCCGCCAACGAGTTTATCGTGTGTGCCGACCAAATACGCGGCGGACACAACTACCCAACGGTTGAAAATTTGATTGTCGTCCGCCAGTTTGCGGCTCACAGCGGAAATACCTTGCCCTTTGCTCACGCTGAGTTTATACGGTTTGGCGTTGCTTTTGGGGATAAACAGGAGGCAAACGTAGCTGATGCTGGCGATAATAAATAATAAAATCGTTGCTAAAATCAGTCGGTTGCGAATACGATGATTCATGATAATGTGTGCCGTGCGATAAATTGGGCGCAAGTATATAGGATTTTTGCGTTTTGCAGCATATGGCGAATTAAAATTAGACATTCACTGCGGTTATGGCTGCATATATATAACGCGTATGGTTGCATTGCGCCTTGCCTGTTATCCACTATGATTTTCAGGCTGCCTGAAACAAAATTAACGCAGCTAAAAGCCGCGCCACCAATCTTTCAGGCAGCCTGAAAGGACTGTTTAGTCTTTGAGCAAACATTGATTTTGCAGATAAATGGGTTAAATTCAAGGCAAAAATAAAAGCCACTGCCGTCGATTAGTAAGTATTTTCGACGCGGAATTTAGCCCATTTAGCGCAAAATCCAAGCGCACAAATGTTAAGCAGCCCTAAAATCAAACATGAAAACTCTCGCCACAACCGCAGCTTTCTTTCACATTCGGATTCTCAAATTTAAAGCCTTCTTGCAAACCCTCTTTGGTGTAATCCACTTGCGTGCCGTCCAAATAAACGTGTGATTTCGGGTCAATAAACACTTTCACACCCAATTGTTCAAACACCAAATCATCATCTTGCACCTCGTCCACAAATTCCATCGTGTACGCCATGCCCGAGCAACCGCTGGTTTTTACACCCAAGCGAATGCCCTCGCCTTTGCCGCGTTTGGTCAAGAAATTTTGGATATGATTGGCTGCATTTTCGGTTACCGTAATCATGGTTATTCCTTGTTTTGAGAAAGATTTGGCTGCCTGAGAACATATTGCGTAGGTTGGGCAACTCGTTGTCCAAGCGTTTATCATCGTGCAATTTTAGCTACGCAGAACTTCGTTTCAGGCAGCCTGAAAGACAACAAAACCATTTGCGTAGGTCGGACATTTATGCCCGACAGAATGCTGGTGCGTTGCGTCGGGCATGAATGCCCGACTTACCCATGTCGTGTACGCAAAAAAACTTACGCGCCTTGTTTCTTTTTATAATCCGCCACCGCCGCTTTGACCGCATCCTCCGCCAAAATTGAGCAATGTACTTTCACAGGCGGCAACTCCAATTCTTCCGCGATGTCGCTGTTTTTAATCGCCAAAGCCTCGTCCAAGCTCTTGCCTTTTACCCACTCGGTAATCAAGCTGGACGACGCAATCGCCGAACCGCAACCATAGGTTTTGAACTTCGCATCTTCAATCACGCCTTGCTCGTTTACCTTGATTTGCAGCTTCATCACGTCGCCGCAAGCAGGTGCGCCCACCATGCCCGTGCCGACATCGCTGTCGTCTTTGTTGAATGAACCCACGTTGCGCGGGTTTTCGTAGTGGTCGATTACTTTATCGCTGTATGCCATGATGTATGTTCCTTATTTTATTAAATTTAATTGTTAAACTATTTTCAGGCTGCCTGAAACTTAAAATTCACATTCTACCCCTTTCAGGCAGCCTGAAATCTAAAAAATCAATGCTCCGCCCACTCCACAGTATTCAAATCAATACCATCTTTAAACATCTCCCACAACGGCGACATATCGCGCAATTTGCCGATTTGCGATTTAATCAACTCCGCTGCGAATTTCACTTCATTTTCCGTCGTCATGCGACCGAACGTGATGCGTAAAGACGAGTGCGCCAATTCATCGTTGCGACCCAAAGCGCGTAAAACATAGCTGGGCTCAAGGCTGGCAGACGTACACGCCGAGCCGCTGGAAACCGCGATTTCTTTTACCGCCATAATCAAACTTTCGCCTTCCACAAAGTTAAAGCTTACGTTTAAATTGGTGGCGACGCGGTTTTGTATATCGCCATTGATGTACACTTCTTCAATGACGTCAATGCCTTGCAAGAAAATTTCGCGCAATTTCAACGCGTGCGCAGTGTCTTTTTCCAACTCTTCACGCGCCAAGCGGAACGCCTCGCCCATGCCGACAATTTGGTGTGTGGGCAATGTGCCAGAGCGGAAACCGCGCTCATGACCGCCGCCGTGCATTTGCGCTTCCAAACGCACACGCGGTTTGCGGCGAACGTACAACGCGCCAATGCCTTTGGGGCCGTAGATTTTGTGGGCAGACATGGACAATAAATCCACTTGCGCTGCTTCCACATCCACAGGCGTTTTGCCGCAAGCCTGCGCCGCATCTACATGGAATACAATCTTGTTTTCACGACAAATTTTGCCGATTTCAGGGATATTTTGAATCACGCCGATTTCGTTGTTTACCCACATCACGGAAATCAAAATCGTGTCGGGGCGAATGGCGGCTTTCAACACATCCAAATCAATCAAACCGTTTTCTTGCACATCCAAATAGGTAACTTCAAAGCCTTGACGTTCCAATTCGCGCATGGTGTCTAACACGGCTTTGTGTTCGGTTTTGACCGTAATCAGGTGTTTGCCTTTGGTTTTGTAGAACTGTGCCGCGCCTTTGATTGCCAAGTTGTTGGATTCGGTCGCGCCGCTGGTAAACACAATTTCTTTGCTGTCGGCGTTAATCAATTTGGCGATTTGGGCACGCGCGTTTTCTACGGCTTCTTCTGCTGTCCAGCCGTAGGCGTGGCTATTAGACGCGGGGTTGCCGAACTCGTTGGTTAAGTAGGGCATCATTTTGTCTAACACGCGTTTGTCCAAAGGTGTTGTGGCAGCGTAATCTAAATAAATGGGTTTATTCATGGTTTTATGTCCTTGAAGTGTTTGTATTTTTATAAGCGAGTGGACATTGTCCACCAAAATATTTAACGAAAATATTGTAGGCTGCCTGAAAATGAAAAATTGTCTAATCAAACATGAATATGCGTCATTTTCACGACTTGCGTTTCTTTATCGGGCGGCGATTGTTCCAGTAAACTGGCGAGCGTTACGCCGCTTAAGTAATCGTTAATCGTGTGGTTCAGGTTTTCCCACAGATTGTGTGTGAGACAAGGCGCACCGCTTTGGCAATTGGCTTTGCCACTGCACAAAGTCGCATCCAATTTGTCTTCTGCCGCCTCGATGATTTGTGCGATGTTAATTTCATCGGCGGCTTTGCCCAAAATATAACCGCCACCTGGCCCACGAATACTTTCCACCAGCCCAGCGCGGCGCAGTTTGCTAAATAATTGTTCTAAATAAGAAAGTGAAATTTGTTGTCGCTCGCTAATCGCATTCAATTTCACGGCATGTTTTTGCGCGTTCATCGCCAAATCTATCATAGCGGTTACAGCGAAACGTCCTTTGGTCGTCAGGCGCATGGGTTTGCTCCGTTTTTTATTCTTCTTCCAATTGGGCGTGATTGTCTAATAACCAAGTGCAACAGTCAAGTATTTATGGCTATGATGGTGATATCGTGAATAAACACAGAAATCTACGGCGTTGCCAACGACCTTATGTACTATGTGTACACGGCGGTCGTTGTCGCCTTGTATCTTTCTGCGTTCATTCACTCTACTTATTTTTGCGCCACGCCAAACTTCGCCCACACGCGCAAACGGCGCAAACTCTCGCTATCCGCGCTGTCTAGCCATACCCATTGCCACACGATTTTTTCAGGCAGCCGCCATTTCAGGCAGCATAAATACGGATGAATCAGGCTGCCTGAAAGCAATTGCGCCTCGTAGCCCACTTGGTTCAACATTACTTGCGCGTGCCCTTGCGTGTCCACATTTAACGCAGTAATACGTGGCGCAGGTTCACGCCATGCGTATGCGCTGGCAACAAGCGTGGCAAGTGCCAACACGATTTTCAGGCTGCCTGAAAAATAGGCAAACACACACAGCAACAACGCGCCTGCAAACGCAAGCAAACACGCGCGGCGCAATAGAGAGGGGCGAAAGTGAACACGAAAAGGTGGCATGGTTTCAGGCTGCCTGAAAAAAGGGGGAGAATTATAAAGGTTTTTACATAAAGGGTTTATCCGTTTTCTTATTAGGCAATATTATCTTTTCAGGCGGCCTACTTGTTAAATAATAGGAAAAATCTTATCTTGTTGCCATCAACAAATGTGAAAGGACACAAAAATGCGTAACGTCAAACAAATTTATCGTGCCAACAGCCAACATTGGGTCGGCGATGGTTTTCTCGTGCAACCCTTGTTTTCGCATATGGGCGAGGACAAACACACCACGCCTTTTTTAATGCTCGATTATGCCGCGCCAAAAAAATTTGAGCCCAATCAAGGTTATCCGCACGGCGTGGGACAACATCCTCACAAAGGTTTTGAAACGGTTACCATCGCCTGCATGGGCGAAGTGGCGCACCGTGATTCTGCAGGCGGCGGCGGCGTGATTGGCGAGGGCGATGTGCAATGGATGACGGCAGGCGCAGGTATTATTCATGAAGAGTTCCACTCCGAAGCGTTTAGCCGCGCGGGTGGCATGTTTGAAATGGTGCAATTGTGGGTCAATTTGCCTGCGAAATACAAAAATGTGCCACCTCGTTATCAGCATTTGGCGAAGGAAAATATTGCCGTTGTAGAACGCGATGGTGCAACAATCCGCTTGATTGCAGGCGATTTGGACGGAAAACAGGGCGCGGCGGAAACTTATACGGCTATGAATGTGTGGGAAATTGCGTTGCCACAAGGCAAATCGCTGAATTTGGACATTCCTGAAACGCACAATTTGATGATGGTGGTTTTGCGTGGTCATGTTGAATTTAATCAACAAGATAAAGCAACGCCTGGCGAATTTATCACCTTTGAACAGGCTTCAGGCAGCCTGAATATCGTGGCGCACGATGAAGATGCAAAATTGCTGCTGCTATCGGGCGAACCGATTGATGAGCCTGTGGTTGGCTATGGTCCGTTTGTGATGAATACGAAAGAGGAAATTCGCCAAGCGATTGCGGATTTTAATAGCGGTAAGTTTGGGGCAATCGATTGATTATGTGATAAAAGGCTGCCTGAAAATTTCAGGCAGCCAGAAACCTTTGCAAAATTCAGAAAGTTTTAAATCTGTCGTCACTCCCGCATAGGCGGGAATCTAACTTTGATTTTTAGTATCTATGTTTTATCAAAGGCTTCTGAATATGAACAATGGATTTTTGCCTGCGCAGGAATGACGGACTGGTTAGATTTCAGGCAGCCTGAAACTCAACGGCGCATTTCCTGTTCCAAGGCCTGAATATTCAATTGTCTATCGCGCACTTGTGCGTTAAAACGGCGTACGCTGGCGTTGTCTTTTTGGCTGCGAGCGACGTTCAGGCTGCTTTGGGCACGGCTGAGGGCGGCTTTTTCGCGGCTTAATTCTTGTTCCAATAATTGTCGGCGTGTTAATTGTGGTGGTCGGGTAACAGGTGCGGCAACCACAGGTGCGGTGCGGCGGATAACGGGGAAACGCACGTTGGCTTTAATGCTGGGGCTGACGTTTTCCACTTTCGGCGCGGGCGGTAAAATCACGGTGTCGTCAAACGAGCCGAGTTCGTTTTTTGTCCAAATGCGGCTGATTTCGTCGTCAATCATTTGTGGCACGGTTTGGGTGGCAGGTTCGGACGCTTGCGCCAGCGCAACTTCGCTACTCACGAGTGTAGACGCGGAAATCACGGCAGGTTCAGAGGCTGAAGCAATGCCGTCGATATTGGAAACGGTGCAGGTTTTGTTTAATTTGAGCGTGGTATAAATCGGTTTGCCTTTATCGATGCAAATATAGGTTTGCGCTTGGGCGAAACCGCTGATGAGCGTTGCTAAAAGGAATGTGTGGCGGATGTTCATTGTTGTTATGGTGTCAAAAAAGAAGCGAAAGTATAGCGATATCAAAAGCGGTATGCAAAATGTTGTTTCAGGCTGCCTGAAAGTAGCGGTAGTGCGCAAAATTTGTTATAAACGCGTTTTCTCAACTGCAAACAAAGGACGCATGATGGAACTGGTATTTATCCGCCACGGGCAAAGCGAATGGAACGCGAAAAACTTATTCACAGGCTGGCGCGATGTGAAATTGAGTGAACAAGGTTTGGCAGAAGCAGCCGCAGCGGGCAAAAAATTGAAAGAAAATGGCTACGAATTTGATATCGCGTTTACTTCGGTTTTAACGCGTGCCATCAAAACTTGCAATATCGTGTTGGAAGAGTCTGAACAGTTGTGGGTGCCACAAGTAAAAACATGGCGTTTGAACGAACGCCATTATGGTCAATTACAAGGCTTGGATAAAAAGCAAACCGCTGAAAAATACGGCGATGAACAAGTCCACATCTGGCGCAGAAGCTACGACACTTTGCCACCATTGTTGGACAAAAACGATGAATTTTCCGCACACAACGACCGCCGTTATGCTAACTTGCCAAGCGATGTTGTGCCCGATGGCGAGAATTTGAAAGTAACCTTAGAGCGCGTGTTGCCATTTTGGGAAGACCAAATTGCACCCGCGATTTTGTCGGGCAAACGCGTGTTGGTAGCGGCGCACGGCAATTCATTGCGTGCTTTGGCAAAACACATTGAAGGCATTTCCGATGACGATATTATGGCTTTGGAAATCCCAACGGGTCAGCCGCTGGTGTATCAATTAGATGAGAATTTGAAAGTGATTAAGAAGTTTTACTTGTAATCCATTCTAAGCAAGCATAAAAATTCAGGCAGCCTATCGCAAAATAGGCTGCCTGAAATATTTGAAATAAGCAATAAAATAAGATAAAACAAAACCCTGTTCGCTAGGAACAGGGTTTTAATATTTGGTGCCCAGGGTCGGACTCGAACCGACACACCTTGCGGCGGGGGATTTTGAGTCCCCTGCGTCTACCAATTTCGCCACCTGGGCGGTGAAAATAAGTTGCGTATTATAGGTAGTCTCAAATAAGCTGTCAAGCGACTTTTTGCTTGTTTAAGTAAAGTCTTTCAGCTTATTTTTCAGGTTACCTGAAAAAGCGAGCTACCAATAACCCAAAAGTTTCCACCACAACATGCCTACTGTAGCGAAAACAAGAATTTCTACCACGCTCATCACAAACCCCGCTGTCCACCATTCGCCCATGGTAGTATAGCCTGAGCCGTAAATGACAGGCGATGAACCTGATGCGTAGTGTGTTAGTGACATCATAATACCCGATGCAGCGGCAAGCACCAGCGCGAACAACATCGGCGGTGCGCCCAAAGCCAAACCTGCGGTATAGAATGCGGCAAGCATGGCGGTAACGTGTGCCGTACCACTGGCGAACATATAATGTGAGTAAATATACGCCAACGTCAGCAGCGCGCAGCCCCACACCCAACTCAAGCCCATGCTGGCAATACCGTTGCCCAAACCTTCGGATACCCAACCAATCAAACCTAATTTGTTCAAGAAGTTAGCCATCATCATCAAGGCAGCAAACCAAACGATGGTGTCCCACGCGCCCTTTTCTTTCAACACATCATCCCATGTCAACACGCCTGTGAGCAGCAATAAAGACAAGCCCAAGAAAGTGGTGGTCGTTGGATCTACTTTCGCCCATTCACCCAGCAACCAAGCAGGAATGCCTGCCCACAACAGCAACAACACCGCAAACACGCCCAACATAATCCATTCACCACGCGTCATTTTGCCCATTTCCTGCAGTTTTTGTTTTGCCATTTGTGGTGCGTCGGGCGTGCTGGTGATTTCGGGTTTGTACATATAAAACAATATAATAGGCATAATGACCATGCACACAATACCAGGTACCACCATCGCCACAAACCATGTCATCCACGTCAGATTCACTTGCGATTTAGTACTCTCAGCAATCAATTTCACCACCAAGGAATTGGGCGCGGTTGCGGTCACAAAAATCAAGCACGAAATAATATTGGCGTGATAATTCACCAAAGCCAAATATTTGCCAATGCGTTTTTCTGTGCCATTTTCAGGTTTGCTGTCAAACGCGTCTGCCATCGCGCGCATAATCGGGTGGACAATCGCGCCACCGCGCGCTGTGTTCGAGGGCGTAACAGGTGCAACCAGTAAATCGGATAACGCCAAACTGTAACCCACGCCTATCGTTTTTTTGCCCCAAATCGCCAAAAACACATAGGCAAATCGCGTACCCAAACCCGTTTTCAGCAAGCCGCGCGAAATCATAATCGCCGCGCCAATCATCCAAATGAGCGTACTATTGAGCGTACTCAAACCGTCTTTGGCGGCTTGCCCCGCCGCGTCTTTAATCGCTTTGCCGTCCACACCCACTTCTGGCACGGTAACTTGCAGCAAAGCCACCAGCGTCATTGCTAAAATTGCCATCGCACCAATTGGCATAGCTTTGCCAATAATCCCTGCGATAATGCCAACAAACAGTGCGAGCAAATGCCACGCATTTGCCGACACGCCCTCAGGCGCAGGAATGAAACAAATAATCAGCGTGAGCGCAATCGCTACCGCCATTGGAATCGGTTTAAAACCCATTTTGTTTACCTTTTTGTTTGATAAAGAATTTGTTTGTGAATATATTTCAGGCAGCCTAAAAATAACGTTTGTCGTAGGGTGTGTGTGGTACGCACGCACGCGTTTTCCGATTAAGCAACACGTGCGTGGCTTGTGCCACACACCCTACAAAATTTGCCGCTTACTTTCAGGCAGCCTGAAACTTATTTGCTCAAACCATACTCAATCGGAAACACGCGCATTGAACTTGCCACCACCGTCGCCGCGCCCGTAATCAAGCCACAACGCCCGCCGCCCGGCATAATGTTTACCAAATTTTGCAAAGCGCGTAAATCTTCTTGTGTGCTTATGCCGTTGTCTACGCGCTCCACCAAACGCGCTAATTGGAATGTGCCGCCTTTGCACGGTGGGCATTGTCCGCACGAATTGTCCGCGAAAAACTGAATGTATTCCGCCACTTTACGCACCACGCTCGTGCCTTCCGAAATCACAATCATCGCGCCCGTGCCCAAGCTGGAATGGCGTTCTTTCACGGAAACGAAATCCAATGGTACGTCCAAATCTTTCGCCGTCAGCAGCGTATTGGATGGGCCGCCCGTGAACACCGCTTTGAATGCGCGACCTTCTAACATACCGCCGCCGTATACGTCAATCAACTCGCGCAAGGTTACGCCCATCGGTAATTCATACAAACCAGGATTCAGCACGTCGCCCGAGAGCGAATACAATTTTGTCCCTACACCATTGGCGCGACCCAAACCGCGATACCAATCCGCGCCGTTGCGAATAATGTGCGGCACGTTGGCGAGCGTTTCCGTGTTGTTGAGCAAAGTCGGTGCGCCGTTCACGCCTTTTTGGAACGGATACGGCGGTTTGAATTGCGGAAACGGAAAACCGCCGTTCAGCCAAGAAATCACCGCCGTTTCTTCGCCGCCGATGTATCGCCCAGACGATTCCACCACTTTCACGGTCAAAGTTTTGCTGACAAATTGTTCAATTTGTTTAAATAATTCATGCTGTTGCCATTGCTCAATCGCGGCGCGTGTGTTGGAGAGCGATTCGGTCAAATGCGGGTTGATGTACATAATCACGTTGTTCGCACGCGTGGCAACGGCGGCAATCAATGCGCCTTCCAACACTTGATGCGGCGTGTGTTCCAACAAATAGCAGTCTTTGAATGTCCCTGGTTCGTCTTCGTTGGCGTTGCAGACGATGTAGCGGTCGCCGTTTTCGCTGGGCGCGTCTGCCATTGCTTGCCATTTGCGGTGGGTGGGGAAACCTGCGCCGCCCATGCCGCCGAGTCCTGCGGCTTCTAGTGTGCTGATGATTTGGTCGGGCTGGGCGAGTGCGTTGCGTAAACCTTCGCCGCCGCCCACCGATAGCCATGCGTTTAAATCAGAGCCGACTAGGCGACTGGGGTGAAGTAATACTTGGTTAAGTTCGGTGTTCATATTAATTATTCCGCTGCTTTATTTAGTGAATTTGTGGATTTGGTGTTTTTCAGGCTGCCTGAAAATTGAGGTATTTTTGCGACTCGGGCATTTATGCTCGACATTTCAAACGCTGTATCTTGTCAGGTATAAATGCCCGACCTACATTTTCAGGCTGCCTGAAAAATATCATTACCCAATCACACAATATTTCCCTGCGTGTTCTTGCAAATCAAAATGCCCATAATCGGGGTACAACACAGGAGCTTTCACATCCGATTTCACGCCAGCTTTTTGCATTTCGCGCTGGAACGCGTAAATGTGCGACAAACCGCCGCGACCTTTGTAGGGCAATTCGCTTTGCGCCACTTTCGCCACCGCCGCGCCTGTTCTGCGCCCAAAGCTGATGATGTCCAATAACGCATTGCCCATCAAACGGTTACGTCCATGAATACCGCCTGTAACTTCGCCGACCGCGTACAAACCTTTCACGCAGGTTTCGCCGTTGCCGTTGATTTCAATGCCGCCGTTTTGGTAATGCAAAGTCGGATGAATAATCAACGGCTCGTTTTCGGGGTGAACGCCGCATTTGTGCGCGACGTGTCCCAGCGTTACCAAGCGTTTCAAAATATCGGGCTGCTCCGCGATAATGCGCGGCGTGTCCAAAAATACGCCCACTTGTCCATCGCGTTCCACGCCACGACCTTCGCGCACTTCGCGCAAAATGGCGGCGGCGACCACATCACGCGGCTGCAATTCATCAACAAAACGCTCGCCCAAACCGTTTACCAATTTCGTGCCAGCCGAACGCGTCGCTTCGGAAATCAATGCGCCAGCCATATGCGGCGGATGCGCCACGCCAGTCGGGTGATATTGGAAACTGTCCACATCGCGCAATTTCGCGCCCATGCGATACGCCAACACCAGCCCGTCCGCCGTTGCGCCATAGTGATTGGACGTGGCAAAACCTTGCAAATGCAAACGCCCCGAACCGCCAGTCGCCAACACCACCGCTTTGGCGTGTACCGTCATCAAACGGCGGCGTTCCAAATCATACAACACCGCGCCCACGCAGCGACCGTGTTCATCGGACAATAATTCCACCGCAGGGTGGCGATTCAGTTGCGTAATATTCTTTTCAATTTCAATGGCTTCACGCAATACTTTCATCATTTCCAAGCCTGTGAAATCGCGGTGGCACAAAATGCGTTGCGCCGTTGTGCCGCCTGCTTTTTTGCGAACCAGATAGCCGTTTTTGTCGCCGTTTTGCACATCAAAATCCATGCCCAAGCCGATTAACCAGCGAATCGCGCTTGGCGCGTCGGTAACCATTTGCGCGACCAATGCTTTATTTGCCGCTTGGTGTCCGCCTTTGAATGTGTCGTCAAAATGGCGTTGCAAACTGTCGTCCGCGCCCACGGCTGCCTGAATGCCGCCTTCCGCCATCACCGTATTGCTGTCGCCAATGCGTAATTTGTTCGCCATGATGACTTCCGCGCCATCGTGAGCCGCCGTCAAAGCCACCGCCGCACCCGCGCCACCGCCACCAATCACCAAAACATCGGTGCGTACATTTTCCGCGCCCGCTAAATCGTAGTCTTCAATAAGCGGCTGAGAAATCAGCAGCTTAGCTAAATCGGGGTGGCAAAATTCACCCGCGTTCGCGCCGACCATTAATGGCACACGCGCACCATCCGAATAATCAGGGTGAAAATTTTTGAGTAACACGTCTTTTTCAGGCAGCGTGTTGTTCAATTCAGGCGTTTTGGCGCGTAAATTTGCCAACGCGGTTTCGTAGGGAATGCCTTGTGTTGTTGTCATTTTGGTTTGTCTTTTTGAATTGATTGGTTAATTTTTTGTGAATATTTTAGCGACGCTGAGCTGCGTTTCAGGCTGCCTGAATATCCACCTTCATCGCGCCACTATCAATTTCCTGCAAACGGCGCATCAAATCTATAGGGCGCAACGTCCGCGCAGTCGTCATGCGCCGCGCATACAAACCCAAATGGTTCGGGCGAATATTTTCAGGGCAAGCCAGCGTACACAAATTGCACATCACGCATTCATCAAACGTATTCGCCGCCGCGCCAAAATCGCCCGCCACCACTTGCGCCACGCCATTTTGCACCTGCAAATGTTTCGGGCAAGCCGTGTCGCAACCACCGCAATGGCGGCAATGCTGCGATTCGGGGAACAATTCCGCTGTGTCGTCTAGCCAATTCCAGCCGTCGCCAGCGTTGTCCAAATCATAATAATGAACGTGGGCAGGCAAAAAATAGTCAATAAAGCTGACTTGCATGCCCGCCTCAATCGGCGTTTCGCATGCCAACGCGGTCGTTACCGTGCGCTCGCCCTCTTTGCGCACCAAGCAGCGACACGAACCGCACACGCCTTGCCCCATGCAACCGACATTTTTTGTAATCGCGTTGCCAGCTTTGGCAAGTGCTTGAATAATCGTGCTG
The DNA here is from genome assembly GCA_051414845.1 of Neisseriaceae bacterium B1. Taxonomy (GTDB): domain Bacteria; phylum Pseudomonadota; class Gammaproteobacteria; order Burkholderiales; family Neisseriaceae; genus Simonsiella. The sequence continues at coordinate 2,018,442 of CP183313.1, read as the reverse complement.
TTTTTATCGGCTTCCACGTTTAAGCCGTCAATCACCAGTTTGTATTTTTCTGACATGGTTTGTGTTTCCCAGTTGCTTAATTTTTATTAATAAAATAATTTTCAGGCAGCCTGAAACAGCAGCCTTTGAATGAATAGCTGAATTTTACGCTTATTTTGATGTAATTTTCTGTAGTAATCATACAGAAGATTTTTGTTAATTAAATTTTGTGTGATTTTGTTAATTTTCGTATATATTGCTGATTTTAAAATATTATGAATAAAAACGATTGCTAAGCAGCATGACACCGATGTCATTTTGTATTTCAGGCAGCCTGAAAATAAAAAATCTTGCCAAAACAATATTTCATCTTATTTTAATATCCATATATTTTTTATGACAATTTGAAAAAATGGCGCAGAAATGTTTTAAATTGTTAAGTTTTGTGAACGTGAACACAGCTTGACCTGAATCAAGCAATCCCTGTTTGCTGGCGACAACACGCGCAAAAAGCTGTAATTTAATCACACACATTTTTATGGAATGTGATTGTATAATTTATTTTTCAGGCTGCCTGAAATGTAGCCAAAGCCAAAAAACATTATCCACAAACCAAAGGAACTCAACCATGACCGTGATTAAACAAGAAGATTTTATTCAAAGTATTGCCGATGCGTTTCAGTTCATCAGCTATTACCACCCGAAAGATTACATTCAAGCATTGGCTAAGGCATTGGATAAAGAAGAAAATCCAGCCGCCAAAGATGCCATGACACAAATTTTGGTCAATAGCCGTATGTGCGCAGAAGGCAAACGCCCCATTTGCCAAGACACAGGCATCGCCACCGTATTTTTGAAAGTGGGCATGAATGTGCAATGGGACGCGCAAATGTCAGTGCAAGACATGGTAAACGAAGGCGTGCGCCGCGCTTATACGCACCCTGACAATGTGTTACGCGCGTCGGTGTTGGCTGATCCAGCAGGCAAACGCACGAATACGAAAGACAACACGCCAGCCGTTGTTCACATGGAAATTGTGGCGGGCGACAAGGTGGAAGTAACTTGCGCGGCAAAAGGCGGCGGCTCAGAAAACAAGGCGAAAATGGCGATGTTGAATCCTTCGGACAGCATTGTGGATTGGGTGCTGAAAACCGTGCCAACGATGGGCGCAGGTTGGTGTCCGCCTGGTATTTTGGGCATCGGTATTGGTGGTACGCCTGAAAAAGCGATGTTGTTGGCGAAAGAAAGTTTGATGTCGCACATTGATATTCAGGAATTGCAAGAGAAAGCGAAATGGGGCGCGGAATTGAATACGGTGGAAAAATTGCGCTTGGAATTGCATGAAAAAGTAAACGCGTTGGGCATTGGCGCACAAGGCTTGGGCGGCTTGACCACCGTGTTAGATGTGAAAATTTTGGATTACCCAACCCACGCGGCAAGTAAACCTGTTGCCATGATTCCCAACTGCGCGGCGACTCGCCATGTGGAATTTGAATTGGACGGCTCTGGGCCTGTGAAATTGGAGGCGCCAAGTCTGGAAGATTGGCCCGACATCACATACAGTCCCGACAACGGCATTCGCGTGAATTTGGACAATTTGACCAAAGAAGACGTGGCGCAATGGAAAATGGGCGATGTGCTGTTGCTGAATGGCAAAATCTACACAGGACGCGACGCGGCGCACAAACGCATGGTGGATATGTTGAACAAAGGCGAGAAATTGCCCGTCGATTTCACTAATAAAATGATTTATTACGTAGGTCCAGTTGACCCTGTGCGCGATGAGGTGGTCGGTCCAGCTGGTCCAACGACGGCGACGCGCATGGACAAATTCACGCGCCAAATGTTGGAACAAACTGGTTTGCTCGGCATGATTGGCAAATCGGAACGCGGCGCGGCGGCGTGTGAAGCGATTGCCGACAACGGCGCGGTGTATTTGATGGCAACAGGCGGCGCGGCGTATCTCGTTGCCAAAGCGATTAAAGAAGCGCGTGTGGTGGCGTTTGAAGATTTGGGAATGGAAGCGATTTACGAATTTGACGTGAAAGACATGCCCGTAACCGTGGCGGTGGACAGCAAAGGTCAATCGGTTCACGCGGTTGCGCCAAAACAATGGCAGGCGAAGATTGGGATTATTCCAGTTGAAAGTTAATTGATTGTTTTGAAATAGATTCAGGCAGCCTGAAAATATAGTAGATTAAAATAAAATACTCATTGGAGCGCGGACGTCCTCGTCCGCTTTTAGGTGTTATGCGGACGAGGACGTCCGCGCTCCAAATATAGGTTGCTTTATTTTTAATTAACTAATTCAAATACTCAAAAACAACAAAGGCTGCCTGAAAGTTATTCAAAACTTTTCAGGCAGCCTTGTTTTATACACTCAAACCTTAATCAAAAATATCCTTCAATTTATCAAAGAAGCCCTTTTGACGCGGCGTTTGGCTGCGGTCTAAACCTGTGGCAATGCTTTCAAACTCTTCCAGCAATTCTTTTTGGCGGTCGGTCAAATTCACGGGCGTTTCTACCACCACATGACAATACAAATCGCCCACCAAGCTGCTGCGAACGGATTTTACGCCCTTGCCTTTGACGCGCAAACGCTTGCCGTTTTGCGTGCCTGCTGGAATATTTAATTTCACTTTGCCATCCAAAGTAGGCACTTCCACTTCGCCGCCCAATGCCGCTGTGGCAAAACTAATCGGCAATTCGCAATGCAAATCGGTTGGCGTTTCAGGGTCACGTTGGAAAATTTTGTGCTCGCGCACGGAAACGTGAATGTACAAATCTCCTGCTGGCGCGCCGTGTGTGCCTGGTTCGCCCTCGCCTGTTAAACGAATGCGTTGACCATCGTCAATGCCCGCAGGAATATTCACTTCCACTGTTTTGCTGGTTTTTACGCGACCTTCGCCATGGCATTTCACGCATGGGTCTTTAATTTCTTTGCCCGAACCGTGGCAAGTGGGACAAGTTTGCTGAATTTGGAAAATGGCTTGGCGAACGTGTACCGTTCCCGAGCCGCCGCAAGTGCGACAAGTGGTCGCTTTGGTTCCCGGTTTTGCGCCCGAGCCGTGGCAAACATCGCATTCTTCATAAGTTGGCACGGTAATTTGTTTTTTCACGCCGCGCGCAGCTTCTTCCAAGGAAATTTCCACGTTGTATTGCAAATCCGCGCCTTGATAGTTTGGTTGACGACCGCCACCTGCCGCGCCGCCAAACATTTGGCTGAAAATATCGCCAAAATCAAAGCCTTGTGCGCCACCAAATCCACCGCCACCAAATCCACCGCCGCCAAAGCCACCCGCACCGCCAAAACCGCCTTGTTCAAACGCGGCGTGTCCGTATTGGTCATATGCCGCTTTTTTTTCAGGGTCGGACAACACGTCGTAGGCTTTTTGCACTTCTTTGAATTTGTTTTCTGCTTCTTTGTTGTCGGGATTGCGGTCGGGATGGTATTTCATCGCCAATTTGCGGTAGGCTTTTTTGATGTCGTCTTCGCTCGCAGAGCGTGCTACGCCTAGTGTTTCGTAATAATCTTGGTTGCTCATTTTGTGTTCTTTTGCATACAAATAAAAATAGAATGTGCCAAATATGGGGCGGTAGCCTGAAAATTCAAGTTTCAGGCTGCCTGAAAAATAAAAAATAGCGATTTTGACGATAAGCACGCATTTGGTTAATATGCCCGATTAATTTTTGTGTCCTAAATATGAATACTTTACCCAAACGCACGCTCTCTATCGCCCCCATGCTCGATTGGACAGACCGCCATTATCGCTACATGGCGCGCCAAATCACGCGCCATACTTGGCTTTATACCGAAATGATTAACGCAGGCGCGATTGTCTATGGCGATCCTGAGCGTTTTTTATTGAAAGACGAGTGCGAAAATCCCGTTGCGTTGCAATTGGGCGGTAGCGACCCTATGCAACTGGCACAAGCAGCGAAAAAAGTGGCGCAATATGGCTACGATGAAATCAATTTGAATTGCGGTTGCCCCAGTCCGCGCGTGCAAAAAGGCGCGTTTGGCGCGTGTTTGATGAATGATGTCGCGCTGGTTTCAGGCTGCCTGAATGCCATGCAAGACGCTGCGCCCGATTGTGACATCACAATTAAACACCGCATTGGTTTGGACAAACAAACCGAATATCAACCGCTTGCCGATTTTGTCGGCGAATTGGTGCGCACCACAACTTGCCGCACCTTTATTGTACACGCGCGTAATGCGTGGCTAGACGGTTTGTCGCCTAAGGAAAACCGCGATATTCCGCCCTTGCGCTATGATTTTGTTTATCGCTTGAAGCAGGAATTTCCTGCGCTGGAAATCATCATCAACGGTGGCGTGAAAACCAATGACGAAATCGCCACGCATTTGCAGCATGTGGACGGCGTAATGGTGGGGCGCGAGGCGTATCACAATCCGATGATAATGCAACAGTGGGACACGCTATTTTATGGCGACAGGCTGCCTGAAATCTCGCATGAAATCTTGGTGCAGCGTTTATACGACTACGCGCAAACGCAATTATCTGCCAATCGCGGCACAATTTTGCGCCACATGGCACGCCATTATTTGGGTTTAATGCACGGCTTACACGGCGCGCGTACTTGGCGAAGAATGTTGTCGGACGCGGAATTGTTGAAGCCCAATAATCCTGAATTGTTGTTACAGGCTTGGGCGGCGGTGGAGAAAGAGTTTACTGCTTGATGATGGCATGCTGTTTTATTGCTAAATCATAGATTTAGATAAAACATGCAAGGCTGCCTGAAAAGTTAGCGGAGCGCGGACGGCTCGCCCGCATATTGGATTTCATTGAATATTTTATTTTTTAGATAGCCAGTAGGTTGGGTCTTGACCCAACTTTTGCTTAAATAGTCGCTATTTTGTTGGGTTTACAACCCAACCTACGTTTTCAGGCTGCCTTACTGGTTTTGTCTCAATCTCTGATTGAGCAACAAAACCATATGCCGTAGGCAGTAAACAAAGTTCAATCACGAAAGGGAAGTAATATGAAAAAACAATTATCTATCATGGCATTGGCAAGTATGCTGGCAACGCCTGCGCTGGCAGAACCGTTAAATTACAATGTGTTGGAGTTCAACGAAAGTGCGAGCGTGCGCGTGGCGCAAGATACGATGAATGTGGTGTTGCGCGTTACGGAAACGGGCAAATCGCGCCAAGAAGTGAGCAATAAAGTCACGCGCCGCGTGAATGCGATTTTGGCGCGTGCCAAAGGCAATAAGGCGTTTGACATCGAAAGCGGCAACCGCCAAACCTATCCTGAATACGACGACAACCGTAAAATCAAGGGCTGGACGGATACGGCGGATATCCGCATTAGCAGCCAAGATTTTGACGCGTTGAGCAAATTGGCGGCGGATAGCCAAAATGAAGCGATGCTAGATGGTTTGTCGTTTAGCGTGTCCAACGCGAAATATGGCGCGGCGGTAGAACGCGCAAGCCAAGAGGCGTTGAAAGCGTTTCAGCAACGCGCGTTGAGCGTGAGCCGTTCTTTGGGTTTTTCGGGTTATAAGATTGTGAATATTCAGTTGAATCAATCGTTTGAAAATGAAGCGGCTGGTGTAATGCTGGCTGCACCGATGGCGGCGAGTGCCAAAATGCGCAGTTATTCGGCGGATGTGATGCAAACCAGTGCGGGCGAACAGGAAGTGCGCCAAACGGTGCGTGCGTCGGTGCAGATGTATTGATGTATTCAGCTTTCAGGCTGCCTGAAAGAGCTTGAAACAAGTAAATACTCGATTTTGTAATTTTCACGCAATAAAAGGCTGCCTGAAACGTTCAGGCAGCCTTTTTGCAATTCACAGAATTTAAAAAAACAATCACAAATCATGTTTTGATTTAAATCAAAAAAGACAATAGCTTGTATGCCTATACTGCGAGCACAATAAAAAGCAAATAACACAAACAACACATCATTTCGCAGTTCCCTTTTCTTAATTTCAAAGGAATGAAAAATGAGTAAAACCACTATCCAAACCACTTTAGCTGTTTCTATTTTGTTGGCGTTGGCTGCCTGTGGCGGCGAAAAAACGGCTTCGAAACCAGCGCAGCAACCTGCTTCAGGTGCCAGCACTGCAACTACTTCTGCTCCTGCTGCAGCGGGTACAACAGCTTCTGTTCCTAATGCAACAACAGCTAGCGAAGCCAAAGAAATTGCAGCAAATACCAATGCTTCGCCAGAAGACCAAGATTTGTTGAAACAAGCACAAGGCATTTTCCAAGCCTTGCCTGATGACGCAGAAATGCAAAAAGCGCATCCTTTCACGGCTGAACAAGTGAAATTGGGTCAGCAATTGTGGTATGAGCCACGTTTGTCTTTGGGCAACACCGTGAGCTGTAACTCTTGCCACAACTTGGCAACAGGTGGTGTGGACAACTTGCCAACCAGTCAAGGTCATAAAGGTACATTTGGCGGTCGTAACTCGCCAACTGTGTTGAATGCGGCATTGTTGGGCAGTCAATTCTGGGACGGTCGCGCCGCGACGGTAGAAGAACAAGCGGGCGGACCTTTGCTCAATCCTGTGGAAATGGCGATGCCAAACGAAGCAGCGGTTGAGAAAAAAATCGCCGATATTCCTGAATACCAAGAAGCGTTTAAAACCGCATTCCCTGATGACGCAGGCAAAATGTCGTTTAAAAACATCACCACCGCCATCGCTGCGTTTGAGCGCACTTTACTCACGCCAACCAAATGGGATAACTACTTGAAAGGCGATGTAAACGCGTTGAATGAACAAGAACGCAATGGCTTACGCTCATTCATCAACAACGGCTGTATTGCGTGCCACAAAGGCGTAAACTTGGGTGGCGATAGCTTCCAAAAATTCGGCTTGGTCAAAGGCCCATACTGGAAATTTATCGATGGCAAAGACACCGATAAACACGACAACGGTCGCTTTGACGTAACCAAAGACGAGAAAGATAAATTCTTCTTCCGCGTGCCAGGTTTGCGTAACGTTGCGAAAACCTACCCATACTTCCACAACGGCAGCATTTGGGACTTGAAAGAAGCCATCAATATTATGGGTCAAGCGCAATTGGGCAAGGAAATCCCAGCTAAAGAAATCGATGATATTGCCGCATTCTTGAATAGTCTTTCAGGCAGCGTAAGCGATCAAGCGCGCACCGTTCCTGAAATGCCATCAGCTACATATGAAAATGCGCGTCCACAAAATAAATAATTGAGGATTGCGTTTCCATTTGGACGGATAGTTTCTATCCGTCCTTTTTTATTGCCAAGAATGAATAAAGCAAAATAAATATTTAACTAAGCAGCGATTGGGCGGCAGTGTTTGGTGGTTTTCAATCTATTGCAACTCTCCTACAATCGCAGTTTTCCTCATATTTTTGTTGCCATGCAAACCCTTTATCACATTTTATTGTACATTGCCGCGCCCTTGATTCGCTATTATTTGCGCAAACGCGCCCGCAAAAATCCTGCTTATTTGGAGCATTGGGCAGAGCGATTTGGCGAACCTTTGCCGCAAGCCGTGCGTGGCGCGATTTGGGTGCACGCAGTATCGGTGGGTGAAACACGTGCGGCGCAGCCGTTGATTGCAGCCTTGCAGCAGCAATTTCCTGACGCACCTTTGTTGATTACGCAAATGACGCCCACAGGTCGCGCAACCGCCGAGCAACTATATCCGCAAGCGCAATGTCGCTATTTGCCTTACGACCGCAGCGATTGGGTGCACCAATTTGTGCGCGAACATCAGCCAAAATTTGGCGTATTGATGGAAACAGAAATTTGGCCAAATTTGATTCACGAATGCGCAGAGCAGGGCGTGCCCTTGTTTCTTGCTAATGCGCGCTTGTCCGAGAAATCGCAACGTGGTTATTTGCGCGTTACGTCGCTGATTCGTCCTGCGTTGGCAGAATTAACGGCTTGCTTTGCGCAAACCCAAGCCGATGCCTCGCGTTTAGCCAGTTTAGGCGCGCCCGAGCCGCAAGTATTGGGCAACACAAAATACGACATCACGCCACCAGATAGTGCGACCATTCAAGCGCAGCAATTTAAACAATGGATAGGCGAGCGCCCTGTCGTGGTTGCCGCCAGCACGCGTTATCACCATCAACAAGACGAAGCCGAGCTGATTTTGCGAGCATGGCAGCAATACGAGAATCCCTGCAACGCCTTATTAATCATCGTGCCGCGCCACCCAGAACGTTTTCAGGCAGCCCATGATACAGCGGCTCAACTGGGATTGCGTGTGCAAAAGCGTAGCGAAAATCAAACGGTTGTACCCGAAACGCAAATCTGGATTGGCGACAGCATGAGCGAAATGTTCGCCTATTATCAAAGCGCGGACATCGCTTTTGTAGGCGGCAGTTTGGTCGATACAGGATGCCAAAACATCATCGAGCCCATGTCTTGTGGCAAGCCCGTATTGTTTGGCTATTCCACTTACAATTTTCAGGCAGCCTGTGAAGGCGCATTGCAAGCAGGCGCGGCGCAACAAATACAGAATGCCGAACAATGGCGGCAAGTAGTGCATACATGGCTGACGGAGCCTGAAATCTGCGCCCAATATGGCCAAGCTGCGCAATATTTTGTAGCGCAACATCAAGGCGCGAGTGCACGCATTGCTGAAAAAATTGTGACAGAAATAAATTTAATATAAAAACAGAGTGTTGTGTATTTTTTATGGAAGCCATGCAAAATCTCTTGACATAAAAATAATAAACCGTATAATACCGCCTTTCTGACGCGCAAGAATTTATTGCGAAACGCACCCGTAGCTCAGTTGGATAGAGTATTTGGCTACGAACCAAAGGGTCGGGCGTTCGAATCGCTCCGGGTGCGCCAGAAAAAATCCTTATTCCGCGCCCATCGTCTAGCGGTTAGGACATCGCCCTTTCACGGCGGTAACCGGGGTTCGATTCCCCGTGGGCGTGCCAGTTTTTAAAATCCTGCATTGAAAAAATGCAGGATTTTTTCATTTTGCCTTTGCTTATTTCTTTGTGTTTTGAATGCGCTTTCAAGCAGAAACTTCAAAGCGTAGGTCGGATTCTTGAATATGACATTTTTTCATATTTGGCAAATATTTGTTTTATTTAAATATTGTCGGTGCGAGTATCCAGCCTACGAAAGTTCAGGCAGCCTGAAAAATGGACATTAAATCACTTCCGTTCTTTGTAACAACCAATCGCGTGCGGCACCTTGTACGCGTGGTAATAATTCTGTTCGCACGCGTGTGTGATAGCTATTCAGCCATGCGCGCTCGTTTTCATTCAATAATTCTATTTCAATCAAACGTGTGTCAATCGGGCACAAAGTCAGCATTTCAAAATACAAAAATTCGCCGAACGCATTTTCTTGCCGCGTTTCAACTTTTTGATTCACAATTAAATTCTCAATGCGAATACCCCATTGATTCGGGCGATATAAACCCGGTTCATTAGATGTCACCATGCCGATTTTCATCGCTTGTGTCGGGTGCGTAGCTGCCTGAAAAGCGATGCGCTGCGGACCTTCGTGGACATTTAGGAAATAGCCTACACCGTGCCCTGTGCCGTGTCCAAAGTCGCATTGCGCTTGCCATAAGGGTTGGCGGCAAATCGCGTCTAGCATGGGCGACAAAATATTTTCGGGGAATACGGCGTTTGCCAGCGCGATGTGTGCTTTTAACACCAGCGTGAAATCGCGTTTTTGCGCGGCGTTCGGCGTGCCAATCGGGATAACGCGCGTGATGTCGGTTGTGCCGTTTAAATATTGTGCGCCCGAGTCAATTAACAATAAACCGTCGCCTTGAATCATGCTGCACGTTTCAGGCTCGGCACGGTAATGTGGCATTGCGCCGTTGGCGTTGAAGCCTGCAATCGTGTCAAAACTGGCGGAGACAAAATGCGGCTGCTGTGCACGATGTTGTAGCAACATTACGTCAATATCGCATTCGGTAACACTTTCGCTTTTCGCCAATTTTTGTTCTAATTCGGCGAAAAAACCACACAAAGCTGCACCATCTTGGCGCATGGCTTCGCGGATGTGCGCGATTTCGGTGGGCGATTTTTGTGCTTTCATCAAGCTGGACGGCAGCAGTTCGTCAATAAGGCGCACGTTTTCAGGCAGCCTATTTAATACGCTGACAGCGGTTTTTCCCGCTTCCAGCAATAGGTTGCCTGAAAGCGTTTCTATAAAATCGGCTGCATTTTCATAATCTTGCGTATCAATATTTGCTGAGTTTAATGCGGCATGAACACTGGCTGTGATTTTATTTTTGTCCACGAATAACACGGTTTGCGTGTCGCTCAACAATAAATGCGCTAAGAAAACGGGATTAAATGCCACATCATTGCCGCGCAAGTTTAATAGCCATGCGATATCGTCTAGTGCAGAAATGAGATGAAAATCAGCGTGTTGTGTTTTCATGGCGGTGCGAACTTGGGCAATTTTTTCCGCCGTGCTTGCGCCTGTCCATTTCGCTTCGTGCACAAAAATCTGTTCTTGCGGCAAAGCGGGGCGTGTTGTCCAAATTTCGCCGATGATGTCGTGATTTAACTGTAATTGAATATTTTTAGCGGCAAGTTTTTCGTGTAAACGATTTTTGTCTGTCAGCGACAACATATCGGCTGGCGCGCCCAATACGGCGTTTTCAGGCAGCCTTTCTAATAGCCAATCCAAATGCGTTTTGCTCTGTCCTTGTTTGCCAAGCTCAATTTGGCTGCCTGAAAGCTGCTGCGCGGCTTGTTCCCAGTAGCGCGAATCTGTCCACAAAGCGGCTTCCTGTTGCGTCAAAACCAAGACACCCGCCGAACCTGTAAACCCCGAAAACCATGCACGCGCTTGCCAATACTCGGGCAGGTATTCGGATAAATGCGGGTCGGCGGTGGGGATAATGTAAGCATCTATTTGATGTTGTTTCATTTTTTCGCGCAAGGCGGCGAGTTTTTGGGTGGTATTCATAGTTTTATCTCTGCTAATGTATAAGCACAATATTGTACAACCACATGGCTTTTTCGATACAAAAATCCACGCAAATCAACATAAATTAAAATTTATTTTACTTTTGATAATGGTTCGCAATATAATAATAAATTATTTTAACTATTTCTATTTGTTCTTTAACATGAATTTTACGCTGAAAACCTTACCTGTTATTTTATTGACAACCTTTTCTTCCACGGCTTGGGCGGAAACAGAAACCGCGCCAACAGAAGATTTTTCGGTTTCGCTGCCGACTATTAAAGTAGAAGTGCAAGCGGATACGGCGGCGACCAAAGGCTATATTACTTATGACGAAGCCGCTGCGTCACGCACAGGTTTAACCGTTAAAGAAACACCGCAAGCGATTGATATTATTAATATTCAGAAAAACAAAAATTATGGCACCAACGATTTGAGTTCCATTTTGGAAGGCAATGCAGGGATTGACGCGACTTACGATATGCGTGGCGAGAGTATCAATATTCGTGGTTTCCAAGCCGATGGCAACGATATTTATCGCAACGGCGTGCGCGAAAGTGGGCAAGTGCGCCGTAGTACCACCAATATTGAACGCGTAGAAATCTTAAAAGGTCCAAGCTCGGTTTTGTATGGTCGCAGCAACGGCGGCGGCGTGATTAATATGGTGAGTAAAACGGCAAATTTCAAAACCAGCCACAACATCGGTTTGCTGTATGGCAGCTATGGCACGCGCAACGTGAATGTGGATTTAAACCAAAAAATCAATGATAACTGGGCGGTGCGTTTGGTGGCAGAAGCGGCTCGCGTGAACAGTTTTCGTGATGGTGCAGACAGCGATAATTTGATGCTTGCGCCAAGTGTGCGTTATCGCAATGGCAATTTGACTTGGGTGGGTGAATACTTGTATGACAATATTGAGCGCACGCCCGACCGCAATCCGAGCAAGGCGGAATATGACAAAATGGGTATTTCTTATCGCCAAAGTTTTGCCCATTCGAATGACACGGTGAAAGACAAATTGCAGGTGTGGCGTTCCAATTTGAATTATCAATTCAATGACCAATGGAATGCGGAATGGCAGTTGGCGTATCGCAAGGCTGACCAAGATTTTGACCATTTTTATGGCGGTACGTTTAACCCAACCACGCGTTTACTCAAACAAAATTATGCGTGGCAAACCACAGAAAACACCACGTTAAGCAACACCATTACCCTCAATGGCGATTTCAATATCGGACGTTTTCATAACCATTTAACTATGGGCTACGATTACACGCGTGAACGCCGTAATCCGACTTTGGGTTACAAAGGCTCATTTTCAGGCAGCATGAATCCGTATGATTCGCGCACGTGGCAGCCATCAGGACGTTTAGTAGAAAAAACAACGGAAAACGAGCATAAAGTCGATACCCATGCCTTATTTTTCAACAACGTTTTTTCTGTGTTGCCTAATTTGAAAATTGCCACAGGCGGACGCTATGAGCGTTTCCAATTTTCATCGCGTAATGTGTTGAAAGACCAGCAAAGTGAATACAAAAAAGGCTTTTTTAATCCGAATGTTGGGCTGGTATGGGACATCACGCCCCACCACAGCGTCTATGCTTCATACAGTAAATCGTTCACGCCATACGGCAGCACCAGCTACATCAGCATAGACAGCGCGAGCAACAGCAACACGTTTAACATCACGCCTGAAACCAATCGACAATTTGAAATTGGTTTAAAAAGCAATTGGTTCGATAATAAACTCAGCAGCACGATTGCCGTTTACCAAATGGAACGCTACAACCGCCGTTATCGCCCCGACGCGCAAAACAATCCTTATTTTTGGGCAACGCGTGGCAAAGAACGTTCGCGGGGCATTGAGTTGAGTGTCATTGGACAAATCATGCCCAAATGGTATGTACGTAGCTCACTGGGTTGGCTCGATAGCGAAATCATGTCGGATGAACAATATCCCGCTTTGGTGGGACGCGAACTTAACAATACCGCTCGCGTGCAAGGCAATTTATTTGTGCGCCATGTACCCAACGAACGCTTATTTTTTGAAACTGGCGTAACAGGCAGCGGCAAGCGTTATGGCTACACCACGCGCGGTAGCAGCGTAAGCTTTGGCGAAATCGCAGGTTTTGCGCGCATGGATGCCTTGGTGGGCTACACGCACAAAAACTGGAATGCTACTTTGGCGGTGAATAATGTGTTGAACCAAAAATATTGGCGTTCAGACAGTATGCCTGGGAATCCACGCCATTTCACTTTGCGCGTGAATTATCGCTTCTAAATAAAAAAAGACGGTTGAGAAACCGTCTTTTTTGTTGAATAAAGTTTTCAGGCTGCCTGAAATCCATCATATTTATTTCGCCAACAACCCCTCAGGCTTCACTTTGTCGCCATACACAGGTTTCAGTGTTTTGTCGTAAGCTGCCGTTAAACGACCATCTTGCTTCAATTTTGCCACTTCCGCGTTCACCCAATCGAGCAGCACTTTATCGCCTTTTTTCACTGCAGGCGCGATGTTTTCAGGTTCTCCGATTTTGCCAATCGCCACTTCAAAATTCGGATTTTCTTTTGCCCAAGCCCACAACAAAGCATTGTCGTGCGCCAAAGCCACGCCGCGACCGTCTTTCAAGGCGTCAAACGTTTCCGTATTTTGGTCGAATTTCAACAATTTGATTTCAGGATGATTTTTGGTGAAATACGCATCAGCGGTAGTGCCTTTGTTCACCAATAAAGTCTTGTCTTTCAACTGCGCCAAATCGGTAATCTTGGCATTGATCGGCGATACTACACCCAAAGAAACTTGCATATACGGCGAGGCAAAATCCACCGCTTCCACGCGTTCAGGCGTTTGTGTGAAGTTTGCCAAAACCAAATCCACTTTGCCTGATTTGGCGTATTCCACGCGGTTTGCCGCTTCGGTTAAGACAAATTCCACTTTGTCGGGGCTGCCCAATAAATCTTTTGCCAACTCTTTGGCGATTTCCACATCAAAACCTTGATTTTTGCCATTGGCATCCACATAGCCAAACGGCGGCTTGTCGCCAAACACGCCAATGCGGATTTTGTCGGCGGCTTTGATTTTTGCCAATGTATCTTCACCAGCAGCGGCCGCTTGTGGTGCAGATGTGTTGCCATTGGCTGGTGTGCTGGCAGCTTTATCGCCGCCACCACAAGCAGCCAAGCCCAAGCTTAATGCAACTGCTGAGAATAAAGACAAGATTTTGTTTGCATACATTTTTCTTCTCCGATAAACATGAATAAAGGGTTTCAGGCTGCCTGAAACGGTGTTGCTACTTTACGTGTTTCATCTCATAAAAACAAAGAATGCTTTTTTCTTATCGATAGTTAAAAAAGATATAAAAGGCAGCCTGAAACTTTTGCAAAACTTGGAGCGGACGCGGCTAATGCCTACGTCATGGCAGTTTGTTGCCAAATCTAAGATTTGGACAAACTATCTAGCGTCTACATCTTTAATTACTCAAAAAATTAAAATTCTTTCATTAAAGAATTGGGAGTGAGCCGCTCCCACTCCATTTTTCATTTCAGGCTGCCTCATTCAACTACCATAATCCATAATATTCAAAAACTGCCGCGCCCGTTCCGTTTCAGGCTGCCTGAAAAAGTGTTCGGGCGTACTTTCCTCAATAATCACGCCCTTATCCATAAACACAATGCGGTCGGCAACTTTTTCAGCAAACGCCATTTCATGCGTAACAACCAGCATACTCATGCCCCCATTTGCCAATTCCAGCACCACATCCAACACTTCGCGCACCATTTCGGGGTCGAGTGCGGCGGTGATTTCGTCGAGCAAAATCGCTTCGGGATTCATGCACAAGGCGCGGACAATGGCAATGCGTTGCTTTTGTCCGCCCGATAATTCGCGTGGAAATGCCGTTTTGCGCTCGTATAAGGCCACGCGTTTCAATAGCGTATCCGCTTGCGCTTCGGCTTCGGCGCGGTCGCGTTTTTGCGCTTTGAGTGCGCCAAGCAAAATGTTGTCAATCACATTCATGTGCGCGAACAATTCGTAGCTTTGGAACACCATGCCGACTTTCTGCCGTGCCTGTTGCCATGAAACGTCTTTACCAAATTCACCCACGCCGTCCATGCGTATGCTGCCGCCTTGAATGGTCTCTAAGCCATTGACGCAACGCAATAATGTGGATTTTCCGCAACCCGATGCGCCCAAAATCACGACCACTTCGCCGCGATGTAAATCGAAACTCAAATTGGGAATGGCAACGGTTTCACCATATTTTTTATGCAAATTTTGAATACTGATTAAGGGTTGATTATCCATTTTGTTTTTCCATGATTTTCAGGCAGCCTGAAACTACACCGCCCATTTTTTCTCTAATTTCATCGCCACCAAAGATAAGGGATAGCAAATTAAAAAATACAATACAAAAATCAAACCATACACAAAAAATGAAGCGTTCGGCACGGTTAATAATGAATTTTCAATGATTTGCTGCCCGACTTTCACCACTTCAATCACACCAATCAATGCCGCTAACGAACTGGTTTTGACCATGCGCGTGAACAAATTAATCGCACTGGGCAACAGGCGGCGCAAACCTTGTGGCGCTTCAATGTGCCAGAAAATTTGCGAACGCGATAAACCCAGCGCCAAACCTGCTTCCACCTGATGTTTTTCAATCGATGCTAAGGTGCCGCGCACCAAATCGCCCATCTCCGCCGTACCCCACAATACAAACACCCACACGCACACCCACAAGCCGCTCAAATGAATGCCCGTCCATTCCGACAGCCCAAAATACAGCACAAACAGCCACACCAAAATCGGCACAATCCGTATCGTTTCCAAATAAAACAGGCAGCCTGAACGCACGGTTTTGTTACGCGAGCGCATCAATAAACCAAACAACGTCCCTGTTACACAAGAAATCGCCACCGAAATAAACGAAATTTGCGCCGTGAGCCACAAACCTGCTGCCAAACGTTGCGCGTTTTGCCCTTCCAATAACCAATCAAGCATCATATTTTCGCGCTCCTTGCTTTGCGTTCTGCGTGTCGCGCCCATAAAGATACGGGCAGCAAAATAATTAAATAACTGATAAATAATAAAAATAAGGCTTCGTTGGTTTTGTAATCCATGCCGATGATGTCTTTGGTTAAGAACATCAATTCTGCCACCGCCACCGCGCTGATTACAGACGTTTCTTTGATTAAAAACAAGATGTTCGCGCCAATCGCAGGCAAGGAAACCGCCCATGCTTGCGGCAAAACCACATAACGAAAAATTTGCACATCGCTCAAACCAATCGCTTTTGCCGCTTCGGTTTGACCGCGTGGCACGGCAAGCAAACCTGCGCGTAAGGCTTCCGCCATGTAGCTGCCGCCCAAAAACACGAGCGCAATCACGCCGCAAGTGAAGCCGTCCCATTTAATGCCGATTTTCGGTAAGCCGTAATACAGGAAAAACAGTTGAATAAGCAGCGGCGTGTTGCGCGACAACTCAATATAGGCGCGGCTGATTTTGTTGAGTACGGGGATGCGGTAGGCAGTACAAATGGCGACCATGATTCCGACCAATAAGGAAAAAATAATGCCATAAAATGCCAATTCCAGCGTGATTAAGGCAGCCTGAAAAAAGCGCGGCGCGGCTTGAGAAACATATTGCCAATTCATAATGCAATGTGAAAAAAAGTAAAAACGAAATTGTAGGTTTTTTGCAAGGGAGCCGTAAGAAGAAATGGTTATGTGGTATAGAAGTAAAAGGTAGTCTGAAGCGTATGTTCAGGCAGCCTGAACGCAGAATTTCGGTTACAATTTTGTCTTTACATGATACGTATTGAACTATGGCACACTACGCAATCGGCGATTTGCAAGGCTGTTTTGATGAGTTGGCGGCTTTGTTGGCGAAATTGGATTTTAATCACGGCACAGATACTTTGTGGCTGGTCGGCGATTTGGTTAATCGTGGGCCAAAATCGCTGCAATGTCTTGAATTTGTGATGAAACATGAAAGCAGCGTGCAGGTGGTATTGGGTAATCACGATTTGCATTTGCTGGCGATTGTGTATGGCAAGGGTAGGTTGAAAAAACACGATACGTTGACGCAAATTATCCATCATCCGCGCGTGAATATAATGCGCGATTGGTTGCGCGCGCAGCCTTTAATGCGGCAGAATGAGTCGCATGTGTTGGTGCACGCGGGTTTGCTGCCTGAATGGACGATTGAGTTGGCGCAAAGTTTGGCGGATGAAGTTGCCGAGCAGCTTTCAGGCAGCCATGCGGCGGATTTTTTTACGCAGATGTATGGCAACACGCCTGATAAGTGGTCGTCTGATTTGCGAGATATGGAACGCTGGCGGTTGGTGACGAATGTAATGACGCGGATGCGCGTGTTGCACCCCGATAATCGCTTGGAGTTTGATTATAAAGGGACTTATGCACAAATTCCGCCTGCGCTACATGCTTGGTTTGACAGCGAAACTCGGCAGAATTTGGATAAAACGATTGTGTTTGGGCATTGGTCGGCTTTGGGTTTTGCGCAGGAAAATCGGGTGTTGGCGTTGGATACGGGCGCGTTGTGGGGCGGTGAATTGACGGCGGTAAATCTGGGAACGCATGAGAAAGTGGTGCAGCCGTCGTTTCAGCCGCGAAGTAAGTTTGTGGATTGATTTTCAGGCTGCCTGAAAGGATTGAACACGTTTCATGCAGCCTGAAAATAGTGAGATAGTGGTTTTTAAATATCTATAATAGGTTGGCGAATAGTTAGGCTGCCTGAAAGATAGGTGCGATGAATTGGTGTGTTTATTTGGTTCTGTGCGACGATGGTTCTTTATATTGTGGGATTACTAATCAACCTGCGGCGCGGTTTGCCAAACATCAAAGTGGCAAAGGGGCGCGCTATACCAAAATGCGTGGTGCGGTGGAAATGCGCGTGATTGCGTGTTGTTTGACGCGCGCGGAAGCTTTGCGTGGCGAGTATTCTGTAAAAGCGATGAAGTTGCCACAAAAGCGTTACTTGTGGAATTCTGGTCAATCTGTTGATTTGGTTGATTAAATTGAAACCGAGTGAGTGCAAAATATTTCAGACTGCCTGAATGATGCAGGCAGCCTGAAAAGCGTTTAATCCAAATGGATAACAGCCGAAGTATATACGTTTTGCACGTCGTCCAAGTCTTCCAATGCGTCAATCAGTTTTTGCATTTTTGCCGCGTCGTCGCCTGTTAATTCGGTTGTGTTTTGCGCGCGCATGGTTACGTCGCCGTCTTCGGATTTGAAACCTGCTTGTTCTAAGGCGCCTTTGATGGTTGCCCAGTCTGTTGGTGCGGTAATCACTTCAATAATGCCATCTTCGTCTACGATGACATCTTCTGCGCCAGCTTCCAAAGCCGCTTCCATCAGCGCGTCTTCGTCCACATTGGCGAACACAAGATAGCCTTGATGTTCAAAGTTGAATGCAACGCAGCCGTCTGTGCCGAGATTGCCGCCGTTTTTGGTGAATGCGTGACGCACGTCGGCAACGGTGCGGGTTTTGTTGTCGGTCATGCAATCTACCATAACCGCTGCGCCGCCAATGCCGTAACCTTCGTAACGCAATTCGATGTATTCCACGCCTTCCAAGTTGCCCGTGCCTTTGTCAATGGCGCGCTGCACGTTGTCTTTGGGCATGTTGGCGTCCCATGCTTTGTCCATTGCGAGTCGCAAGCGTGGATTGGAATTGGGGTCGCCGCCACCGAGTTTGGCAGCAACGGTAATTTCTTTAATAAGTTTAGTAAAAATTTTGCTGCGCTGGGCGTCGGCGCGTGCTTTTTTGTGCTGAATATTTGCCCACTTGCTATGACCTGCCATGTTTGTTCCTTAAAATAATGAATAGGGTGCTTTGAAAAAAGGCGCGATTTTAACATTGTTTTCAGGCTGCCTGAAAGAGTAGGGTGGTTTGGCTTTGTTGAACTTATTTTCAGGCAGCCTAAAACCGTAGTGTGATGTTGTTGTAAAGAATTAAAATTTATACTCTTGTTTTTAAAAGATTCACTTTAATTTTGATATGGGTATTTCACATGAATTAACGATTTTTCTTGACGTTTTGTGTGTCTTTGTTTATATTTGCGCGGCTTATTGTTTTGTATGGGCTGATTAAATAGTGTTTGCGTTAGTTAGATTACAGGTGCTTACAAGCTTGTTGTTGATGCTGATTGCAGGCATATTTTTTGGCGTTCAGGCTGCTTATTCTTTGGGTTTAGGCGCGGCTTGTTATGTGATTCCGACAGCGTTAGCGGTAATATTTTTAAAGTTTTTGAAACCTTATCCTGCTATGGTGGGAATGGGGTTCATTGTTTCAGAAGGTTTAAAAATAGTACTGGCGTTAATTTTATTGGTTGCGGTAGTGATTTTGTATAAGTCGTTGCAATTTTTGCCTTTTTTTGTGGGTTTATTAGCTGTCAGTCATTTGGTTTTTTTATTTTTTTTGAAGGTTCATCGTTATGGCAAGTGCAAATGAAGTGATGACGCCAGCCGATTACATCAAGCACCATTTACAAAGTTTGACAAGTTTGTCTGATGTAACAGAAGGTCAGGGGCTGCGTAATATTGCGGACTTTTCTTTTATTAATATCGACGCGGTATTTTTTGCGGTTGTGTTGGGTATTTTAGGCAGTTTCTTGTTGTACCGTGGTGCGAAAACCGCTACTGCTGGTGTACCAGGTCGTTTTCAGGCGGCCGTTGAGATTTTGTATGAGTTTGTGGATGATATGTGCAAAAGTATTATTCACAACGAAGAGTCTCGAAAGGTTGTAGCACCACTAGGTTTGACGCTGTTTGTTTGGATTTTCTTGATGAACGCGATGGATATGTTGCCTGTGGATTTGTTGCCTTTGACTTGGCAAGGTATGACGGGCGAACATCATGCTTTATTGCGTGTCGTGCCTACTGCTGACTTGAATACTACATTGGCATTGGCAATCGGTGTATTGCTAACTTGTATCTATTACAGCATTAAAATCAAAGGCTTTGGTGGTTGGATGCATGAGATGTTTTCCGCACCATTTGGTCCTAAATTGGGTCCAATTAACTTTGTTATGAATATTTTGGAGTTTTTTTCCAAAACCGTTTCTCATGGCATGCGGTTGTTTGGTAATATGTATGCTGGTGAGTTGGTGTTTATGCTGATTGCGTTGCTCGGCGGCGCATGGGCTGCTTCAGGTGGCGTGAGCTTACTTGATCCTGTTATGTTTGTTTTCCATATCCTAGCAGGTGCTGCTTGGGCAATTTTCCATATTTTGGTCATTACCTTGCAGGCGTTTATTTTCATGGCTTTGACTTTTGTTTACATCGGTCAAGCACATGATCATCACTAAAAGTTTT
This sequence comes from Neisseriaceae bacterium B1, assembly GCA_051414845.1. Taxonomy (GTDB): domain Bacteria; phylum Pseudomonadota; class Gammaproteobacteria; order Burkholderiales; family Neisseriaceae; genus Simonsiella. Next base: position 1,998,205 of record CP183313.1, on the reverse strand, counting down.
TTTAATGTAGTTTAACCTTTCTTTTTTTAGGAGTTTTAATCATGGGTTTGATTGCTATTGCATGTGGTTTAATCGTAGCATTGGGCGCGTTGGGTGCATCAATCGGTATCGCGATGGTTGGTTCTAAATACTTGGAATCTTCTGCGCGTCAACCAGAATTGATTGGTCCATTGCAAACTAAATTGTTCTTGATTGCTGGTTTGATTGATGCGGCATTCTTAATTGGTGTGGCTATTGCATTGCTGTTCGCCTTTGTTAATCCGTTCGGTGCAGCATAATTATCCGCTCCGATTTGATTAACCCCTGATACGAGGGCAGAGTAAAGTGAATTTAAATGCAACCTTAATTGCGCAAATAATTGTTTTTGGTATTTTGGTTTGGTTTACCATGAAATATGTGTGGCCTCCAATTGCCAAAGCTCTTGATGAGCGTGCCGATAAAATTGCTGAGGGTTTGGCAGCTGCTGAACGTGGTAAAAGTGATTTTGAACAGGCAGAGAAAAAAGTTGCAGAACTCTTGACTGAGGGGCGTTCGCAAGTTGCCGAAATGGTAACAAATGCGGAAAAACGTGCCGCGCAAATTGTGGAAGAGGCGAAAGAGCAAGCCCAAGCCGAAGCTGCGCGCATTACAGCACAAGCAAAAGCAGATGTTGAGCAAGAAACCAATCGCGCACGCGAAGCGTTGCGTGAACAAGTTGCAGCATTAGCAGTGAAAGGCGCAGAGTCTATTTTGCGTCGCGAAGTTAATGAAGCGCAACATGCTCAAATGCTGAGTACCTTAAAACAGGAGCTGTAAGGCTATGATAGAGTTCGCAACCGTTGCTCGTCCTTATGCAAAAGCATTGTTTGAGCTGGCTGAAGAAAAAGGTCAAACCGAAGTTTGGCAAAACGAGCTAGCTCAATTGGCTTGGTTGATACAGCAGCCACAAGTAGTTCAGTACATCAATCAATCTGAATTTGATGCAATGCAAAAAGCTGATGAGTTGTTCCGTTTATTGGACCGTACGGAAGCGACAAAAAATGTGGAATTCCGCAATTTTGTATATGTTGTCTCCCAAGAAAAACGTTTGGCTGCTTTACCAAATATCTATGAGCAATATCAACAATTGGTATTGAGTAAAGATGATGCGAAAGAAGCGGTTATCTATACTGCTTATGAAGTAGCCAGCGAAGGTCAACGGGCAAAAATTGTTAGCGATTTGGAGCAACGATTTAATGTTCGCTTACAAGCGCGCTTTGAAACTGATCGTGAATTGATTGGCGGTTTGAAAGCGGTTGTGGGTGACCAAGTTTTAGATTTGTCGGTACAGGGTAAATTACAACAACTGTACACGGCTATGACCAATTAGGAGGGTTTCATGCAGATTAATCCTGCTGAAATCAGCGATTTGCTGAAAGCAAAGATTGAAAATTTAAATACCAAGCAGGAAGCACGCACGCGCGGTACAGTAATTTCTGTAACCGACGGTATTGTTCGCGTATATGGTCTATCTGATGTAATGCAGGGTGAAATGCTAGAATTTCCTAGCAATACCTTCGGTTTGGCCATGAACTTGGAGCGTGATTCTGTTGGCGCGGTAATTTTGGGTGAGTACGAACACATTAAAGAAGGCGACGAAGTTAAATGTACTGGTCGCATTCTTGAAGTGCCAACTGGTCGTGAGTTGGTTGGTCGTGTTGTAAACGCCTTGGGTCAGCCAATTGATGGTAAGGGACCAATCAACACTAACACAACTGCGCCAATTGAAAAAATTGCCCCAGGCGTAATTGCACGTCAATCTGTTGATCAGCCAATGCAAACAGGTTTGAAAGCAATTGACTCAATGGTACCTGTTGGTCGTGGTCAGCGTGAGTTGATTATTGGTGACCGTCAAACAGGTAAAACTGCTGTTGCTTTGGATGCGATTATCAACCAAAAAGGCAACGGTGTTATTTGTATTTATGTTGCAGTGGGTCAAAAAGCGTCTTCTATTGCTAACGTTGTACGTAAATTAGAAGAGCATGGCGCGATGGAACATACCATTGTTGTTGCTGCAACTGCTTCTGAAGCAGCTGCGTTGCAATTTATTGCGCCTTATTCAGGCTGCACTATGGGTGAATACTTCCGTGACCGCGGTGAAGATGCTTTGATTGTATATGATGACTTGTCTAAACAAGCCGTTGCGTATCGTCAGATTTCATTGTTGTTGCGTCGTCCACCAGGTCGCGAAGCATACCCAGGCGACGTATTCTACTTGCACTCACGCTTATTGGAACGCGCAGCACGTATCAATGCTGATGAAGTAGAAAAATTGACCAATGGCGAAGTTAAGGGCAAAACGGGCTCATTGACCGCCTTGCCTATTATTGAGACGCAAGCAGGTGACGTATCTGCATTCGTACCAACCAACGTGATTTCTATTACCGATGGTCAGATTTTCTTGGAAACTGACTTGTTTAACTCGGGTATCCGTCCTGCAATCAATGCAGGTATTTCGGTATCTCGTGTAGGTGGTGCAGCTCAAACTAAAGTCATCAAAAAATTAGGTGGCGGTATTCGTTTGGCATTGGCGCAATATCGTGAATTGGCAGCGTTCTCGCAATTTGCTTCTGATTTGGATGAAGCAACACGCAAGCAATTGCAACACGGTGAAGTAGTAACTGAATTGATGAAACAAAAACAATTCAATACCTTAAATACCGCTGAAATGGCATTGACTTTGTGGGCGATTAACAATGGTTCATATTCTGATGTGCCTGTATCTAAAGCATTGGCATTTGAAGCAGAGTTTTTGAACTTTGTGCGCACACAGCATCCTGAAGTTTTGGACGCAATTAATGCATCTGGTGCAATGTCGGATGATAATGAACAAGTTTTGACTGAAGCCATCAAAACATTCAAAAAATCATCAGGCTATGCTGCCTGAAAGCAGCAGATAGAAGGAGTCTGATATGGCAGTAGGAAAAGAGATTCTCACCAAAATTCGCAGTGTTCAAAATACCCAAAAGATCACCAAGGCGATGCAGATGGTGTCAACCTCTAAAATGCGCAAGACTCAAGAACGTATGCGTTTGGCACGACCTTATGCTGAAAAAGTTCGTTCAGTAATGAACCATTTGGCTCAAACACATGAATATCACGGTATGAAACTGCTTGAAGAGCGTAAAGAAACTCGTCAAGCAGGCTTCATTCTGATTACTACCGACAAAGGTTTGTGTGGCGGTTTGAATGCGAATATTCTGAAGAAATTTTTTGCACAAGTACAACACTATCAAGAGCAAGGTATTGAAGTTGAAGTGGTGTGCTTGGGAAACAAAGGTTTGACTGCGTGTCAACGTGTTGGTTTGAATGTCATTGCCAGTGCGACTAATTTGGGCGATACGCCTAAAATGGAAGTATTGCTGGGCGTATTAACCGAGATTTTCCAACGTTACGAAAATCATGAGCTGGATGTCATTCATTTGGTTCACTCTCGTTTCGTCAATACCATGAAACAAGAACCGATGTCGGAAGTATTATTGCCTTTATCCGAAGAGCAATTATCAGAAACCGATAGTACGTACAACTGGGATTATCGCTATGAGCCTAGTCCTGTAACGGTTTTGGAGTATCTGGTTCGTCGTTATTTAGAATCTGTGGTATACGAAGCATTAAGCGAAAATATGGCAGCAGAACAAGCAGCACGTATGGTGGCAATGAAAGCCGCTACCGATAATGCGGGTAATGCCATTAAAGAATTGCGCTTGATTTATAACAAATCACGTCAAGCAGCGATTACCACAGAATTGTCAGAAATTGTGGCAGGTGCGGCAGCTGTTTAAGGCAGCCTGAAACTGTCAAAAAGATAGGATACGATAATGAGTCAAGGCAAAATCGTACAAATCATTGGTGCGGTAGTAGACGTGGAATTTCCACGTGACGCTATCCCACGCGTTTACGACGCATTGAAACTGGCTGATGTTGATTTGACACTTGAAGTGCAACAGCAGCTTGGCGATGGCGTAGTTCGTACTATTGCAATGGGTAGTACCGATGGTTTGAAACGTGGTTTAGCAGTGAATAACACAGGTGCGCCGATTACCGTGCCTGTAGGTAAAGCCACATTGGGTCGCATTATGGACGTATTGGGTAATCCTGTTGATGAAGCAGGTCCAATCGGTTCTAGCGAAAGTCGCGCGATTCACCAAGCAGCACCAAAATTTGATGAACTATCTAGTGCAACTGAATTGCTAGAAACAGGCATCAAAGTAATTGACTTGCTTTGCCCATTTGCAAAAGGTGGTAAAGTAGGCTTGTTTGGTGGTGCGGGTGTAGGTAAAACCGTAAACATGATGGAATTGATTAACAACATCGCCAAAGCACATAGCGGTTTGTCTGTATTCGCAGGCGTGGGTGAGCGTACTCGTGAAGGTAACGACTTCTATCACGAGATGAAAGATTCCAATGTATTGGACAAAGTAGCGATGGTGTACGGGCAGATGAACGAGCCTCCTGGCAACCGCTTACGTGTTGCATTGACAGGTTTGTCAATGGCAGAACACTTCCGTGATGAAAAGGACGAAAATGGCAAAGGTCGCGACGTATTGTTTTTCGTAGACAATATTTACCGTTACACATTGGCGGGTACAGAGGTATCTGCGTTGTTGGGTCGTATGCCTTCTGCGGTGGGTTATCAACCTACATTGGCTGAAGAAATGGGTCGCTTGCAAGAGCGCATTACTTCTACGCAAACAGGTTCAATTACATCTATTCAAGCGGTTTATGTACCAGCCGATGACTTGACTGACCCATCTCCGGCAACCACATTTGCTCACTTGGATGCGACTGTTGTATTGAGTCGTGATATTGCGTCTTTAGGTATTTATCCAGCAGTAGACCCATTGGATTCCACTTCACGTCAGCTTGATCCATTGGTATTGGGACAAGAGCATTACGACGTAGCGCGTGGCGTACAATCTACTTTGCAAAAATACAAAGAATTGCGTGACATCATTGCGATTTTGGGTATGGATGAATTGTCTGATGATGACAAAATGACTGTAATGCGTGCACGTAAAATCCAACGCTTCCTGTCTCAACCATTCCATGTTGCTGAAGTGTTTACAGGTTCGCCAGGTAAATATGTTTCATTGCGCGACACCATCGCAGGTTTCAAAGCCATTTTGAGCGGCGAATATGACCACTTGCCAGAGCAAGCGTTCTACATGGTAGGGGGCATTGAAGAAGCGGTTGAAAAGGCAAAAACCTTAAGCTAAGGAGGCACGCATGAGTACCATGCAAGTTGAAGTAGTGAGCAGCGAAGAACAAATCTTCTCAGGCGAAGCTTCTTTCATCGTTGTGCCGACAGTAACAGGTGAGTTGGGTATTTATCCAAAGCATGAACCGATTATGAGTTTAGTGCGTCCAGGCACATTAAAAGTGACCAAGGCTGATTCAAATGAAGAAGTTTTAGTAGCTGTATCGGGTGGTGTTTTGGAGGTACAAGACAATAAAGTTACTATTTTGGCAGATGTTGCGGTTCGCAGTGATGCTATGGATCGCGAACGTGCTGAAAAAGCGAAGCAAGCAGCTCATGAAGCCTTGCAGCATGCGCACGATGATGAATCGCAAGCAAAAGCACAAGCCGCTTTGGCTGCTGCCATTGCTGAGTTGAAAACATTAGATTATTTGCGTGCTGCGCACAAAAAATAATGTAATATCATCAAAAAAAGCAGTTTCCGACACAGGAAACTGCTTTTTTGTTGTTTGTTTTTAATTTTTAGGTTCAATGTGCTATTAAATAGCTTTATTTCACTTAAAATCGAAAAAAATTAACACGATATTGCAAAATGTTAAAAAATGCTTAAAATGCACGATTCTTTTCAGGCTGCCACTTTTACTTCAGGCTGCCTGAAAGTTTCTATTCAGGAGATTTTTTATGCCAGCAAAAAAGCTATTTCATACAGTTAATCAGCTAAGCCTGATTTGGCAAATTGTATTAGGTTTGATTGTGGGTGCTATTATTGGTAACTTTTTTCCCAGTGCAGCCCCAACTGTCGGTATTTTAGGAAGTTTATTCGTTGGGGCATTAAAGGCAATTGCGCCCTTTTTGGTGTTTATTTTGGTGACTGCTGCCATTGCACAACATAATGAAGGGACGCAAACCAATATTAAACCGATTTTGTTTTTATATTTAGTTGGTACTTTTGGTGCGGCGGTAGTGGGCGTGTTAGCAAGTTTTGCATTCCCGAGCACAATTACATTGGTATCGCCACCTGATGCGCCGCTAAATCTGCCTACAGGTATTGCGCAAGTCATGAAAAATTTACTGTTAAATCTGGTGGCAAACCCAGTTACTGCTTTAGCAGATGCGAACTATATCGGTATTTTGGCTTGGGCACTGGTTCTTGGCTTTGCCTTGCGCCAAGCCAATGATGTTACTCATCAAGTGATTGAAGATTTTACCCAAGCTGTTTCCAAAATTGTGCGTTGGATTATCCGTTTTGCGCCGCTGGGTATTTTGGGCTTAATGACGGTTACTGTTGCAGAAACAGGTTTTGTCAAAATGGCGCAAGAATATGGACGCGTTATTTTAGTGTTGCTAGGTTGCATGGTGTTTGTCGCTTTTGTACTTAATCCATTGATTGTATTATTAAAAATAAAACGCAATCCTTATCCATTGGTATTCACGTGCTTGCGCGAAAGTGGCATTCCCGCATTTTTCACGCGTTCATCTGCTGCCAATATTCCCGTAAACATAGCGTTGGCAAAAAAATTGAATTTGCATGAGGACACATATTCCATCAGCATTCCCTTGGGTGCAACCATCAATATGGCAGGCGCGGCAATTACCATTTCCGTATTGTCCTTAGCTGCTGCGCACACGCAAGGCATCCAAGTGGACTTCTGGACTGCGCTCTTGCTCAGTTTAATTGCCACAGTCAGTGCATGTGGTGCGTCGGGTGTAGCAGGTGGTTCATTGCTGCTTATCCCATTGGCGTGTAGTTTGTTTAATATTCCCAATGATATTGCTATGCAAGTTGTAGCTGTTGGCTTTATTATTGGCGTGATACAAGACTCAGCCGAAACTGCGTTGAACTCATCGACCGATGTCTTGTTTACCGCCGCAGCTGATGAAGCCATGCATAGACCTAAACCATAACTTCAAAGAAATTTTTTGTGTTTCTTGCGCCCATTATTGCTACTTGTACACATTGGGTGTATTGAATCTACATCATATAAAAGGCTGCCTGAAAGCATAATCTTTCAGGCAGCCCGATACCTTTGCAAAACTTGGAGCGGGAGCGGCTCGCTCCCAAATATTTCTATCTAAAAAATCAAATATTCAATTAAATGAAATATGCGGGCGAGCCGCTCGCGCTCTATTAGCATTTCAGGCAGCCTTAATAGGTTTGCAAAGGTTTCAGTCTTTCTAATTTACGCGTTATTTACACCCATACCGCGCCAAACTCAAATCATCGGTCGCCACTTCCGCCTGTCCCAGCGTCATCAAATCCGCCACAATGCGCCCTGAACCTAGCGACATCGTCCAACCCAGCGTGCCGTGTCCTGCGTTGGTAAACAAATTGTCCAAACGCGTGCAACCGATAATCGGCGTGCTGTCGGGCGTAACAGGGCGCAAGCCGCTCCAATAGCTTGCGGTTGCCGTGTTGCCGCTGTTAGGGAATAACTCATTGACCACCATAGACAAAGTTTCGCGATGTACTTCGGGGCGTTCCAAGCGATAGCCCGATAATTCTGCCATGCCGCCGACGCGAATGCGCTTGTCAAAACGCGTGAGCGCGACTTTGTAGGTTTCGTCCAATACGGTAGATTGAGGCGCGCGGCTTTCGTCTTCAATATCCAAAGTAATCGAATAGCCTTTCACAGGATAAATCGGCAAATCTAAGCCAATTTGTTGCAACACGGGGCGACTGAAACAGCCCAGCGCGCACAAAAACGCATCTGCATTGAACGTCTCGCCACCTGCGATAACGCTCTCTACATGGCTGCCTGAAATATTTAAGCGACTGATTTCTTGGTTAAATTTAAATTTTACGCCGCGTTGTTGTAATAATTCTGCCAGTTTTTGCGTAAACACGCGGCAATCGCCTGTGCTGTCGTTCGGCAAATGAAATGCACCCGAGATTTGCGCTTGAATATGCGCCAGCGCAGGTTCAAATTGCAAAACTTCTTCGGCATTTAACGTTTGATACGGCACATTGAAACTATCTAAAACGCCCATTTGCTGTTGATGCAGCCTGAAAGCATCAGCATTGCGAAATAAATGTAATGTGCCTTTGTGGCGTTGTTCAAAATTTAAGTTTTCCGTTTGTTCAAACTCGGCAAACATCGCACGGCTGTATTCCGAAATTCGCATCATGCGCGATTGATTGCGCGCGTAGGCGACGCTATTGCAATTTGCCGTCATATGCGCCAACCAGCGCATTTGAAACAGGCTGCCATCGGGTTTGATAATCAAAGGAGAGTGTGCTTTACCTAGCCATTTAAAGGCTTTCATCGGGATATTCGGTGCTGCCCAAGGCGTGGTATAGCCAAACGACAATTGTCCTGCATTAGCGAAACTCGTTCCATCGGCAACGCCTGCTTCGCGCTCAATGATGGTCACATCATGCCCTGCGCGATTGAGATAATACGCGCTGGCAATGCCTATAATACCTGCACCTAAAATGACAACTTTCATTGTATTCTCCGTTCAAAATATTTGGCAGCCTGAAAAATTATTGCAGCAAAGAATAAACAAACATGCCCACATAATTGCCAATCACATAACCGAGTGTACCAATCAGCAAAATCGGGCCTACCAAATCGCGCCAGCCTTTACCAATTGCCAAAGCCGCAGCAGTCGTTGGACCGCCGATATTCGCGTTGCAAGCCAGTACAATCTCTTCAATACTGAATTTTAGCAGTTTACCGAACACCATGGTTATCAATAAATTGATGACTGCGGCGGTTAAAGTAAAGACAAATAATAATGGTGCATTTTGAATAATCAACGGAATAGAAGCAGGCACACCAATAACGACGAAAAACAAATAAATGCCGTATGTCCCCAACTCTTGGCTGCCGTCCAAGCGGCGAACCTGTTTACCAAAGAGCGCGATAACCAGCAAAGTCAGCGTCGTCAGCAGCAAATATTTGTCTGTAATCAAGCTAAACAACAAATCCTGCGCCACACTTTCACTCTCGCCCAGCACGCCTTTGAGCCATTTAGACAAACTAAACGACACCGCCACCAGCAACATCGCCGCACCCAAAGACAAAGCAATACTTTGCAGCGAAATCGGTTTCGCCTGCCAATAATCCGCCGCCGCATTATGCTCTTTACCCAAGCCTTGTTTTTCCAATTCATCTTGATACGGGCTGCCCCATACACGGCGCACCCACGCGCTGGCAGGCAAAGCCAATAAGATAAAGAAGTAACACGCCATCATCAAATTGTCTGCCACACTTTGGCGCACATAAATATCAGGCTGCGCGCCTGCGATGTTGAGTTGAAAATAAATGGGTTGAAGCTGCAAACGAGCGTGTGATGAAAGCTGGATTAAAGGTTCACCGTTGTCGTGCACAATTTGAGATTCTATGGCATTCCAATTGATGTCGGTTGCTTGATGGGACATGGCTGACCTTGTTGTAGAGTAACAATACGAAAGAGGTGTAATCAAAACGATTTTAGACGGTTGAGTCAATATTTATTAGTGCATTATTCAAAAAAATGATGTTTGACAATATTTCAGGCAGCCTGAAAATGACACCATCCCTATTGGCATGAGTTTAAGCAGATGATTTTAAACTGTTCACAATAGGGATAATTTTTCAGGTAGCCTCAGACTGCGATTGAGCGATATTTATGCTGCTTTTTCTAAACTTTCTGCTTTTGCCATCATTTTCTTCACTGCAAACGAGCTGCCAAACGCCAACGCCACCATCACCACCGCCATCACGGTCAAAATGCCGAAAAAGCCGCCGTAGGTTTCGGTAACGAATTGTTGCGTTAATTGTTGCCCTTTTTCCAGAGCGACATTGGTCGAGAAAATCGCGCCAATCACGCCGCTGAGCGACATCGCCACCATGTTCATGCTCACCGAAAAGCTGGCATGACGTGCGGGCGCAACCGCCAAAATAAACGACACCACCAAACTGCCCATAATCACTTCAGCAAACGCTTGGAACAAATTCACCACCAAAAATAATTCAGGTGTTAAAACCAAATCCGAGCCAATCGAGCGTACGCCCCACGTCAAAATACCAAACGCAATCGCCGTAAACACAAACGCAATCGCCACTTTATTGGCAATAAAAATATGAATATTGCGCTTTTCCAGCGACGTTAAAATAAACGTAATCACAGGTCCCGCCACAATACACCACAGCGGATTCATCACGCCATTGCTTTCAGGTTTGAGCGGAATGAAACCGAACAAATCGCCACGCATCGTATTGATTGCCAACACATTCATAGACGTCATCATCTGACCGTAATAAATGTAAAAACCAATCGTCAGCAGCAACATCACCACCACGCACAACATTCTCCAACGCTCAGCTATGCTGCCTGAAAAAGTTAAATATAAAAAATATGCTACCGCCAAAAAGCTAATAAAATAAACAATATATTTGCTCAAACCTACGTTGGAAAACATAAAAAACACCAAACCAATCATCGCCACCGAGCAAGCAACGAAAATCCCCCAGCTTTTTGCTGAAATCGGATTTCTATCCAACGCGCTGGCGTGATTCAAAATACCTTTGCGGTAAATGATTAACGACGCCACCGCCAACGCGCACAAAAACGCTGCCAAACCAAATCCGCCCGTGTACGCTACCACGCCCACCAAAAACGGAAAGCCGTAGGTTGCCACCAGCGAGCCGACGTTGTTTACCGAATAATTAATCGTGAAACTGTGTTCGAAATCTTCATGGCGTTCGAAAATCACGCGAAACAGCGTGCTGTAATTGGTGGCTTTCAAACCACGCGCAAAAATCACCAGCGCAATCCCCAGTAAACACCAAGGCGCACTCAATTGCGCTGCACCAAAACCAATCGCGCCAAAACCCAATGTAAACGAAATAAAACTGAGCAACAAGGCGCGGTATTCGCCAATCAGTTTATCACCCAAAAAACCGCCTGCCACCGCAAACAGCGTTCCCAAAGCAGAAAACGCCCCCACAATCATCATGGTATCCGCCTCGCTGTATTTGAGTTTGTCCAAAAAGAAAGGGGTTAAGATGGTCAATGCCCCGTAAAAGGACAAGCCAAAAATCAACTGCACAAACATCATTGAAAGCACTTTGCCATTCCACATGATATGCTCCTAAAGAAATTAATCATTTCAGGCAGCCTGAAAACACTAGCTCACACCTGCGCACTTGTTGCAAAAAACAAAGCCATTTTAGCGGAAAATATACATAAATAAACATTTATTAGCAGAAATTTATTTTAATGGTGTTTTGCAATCGTGCCTAAGTAGAAAAAATGATGTGCAGCAAGGATTTATAAGTATTGAAAATCAAGTTATAGTTTTTAACATTATTAAAAAAATAAAAAAATTATCACAAGCGTTGGCGTGTAAAAACTTGCGTTAAACCAAATTTTCAGGCTGCCTGAAAGCGTATAATTGCACCACAAATTTTCTTTTTTATTTGATGATAACTTGAGGTGTGCACAATGAAACTTGGTTTTAAACCCATACCACTGGTGATTGCCGTGGCATTATGTGTGATTATTTTATTGATTCCTGTACCAGAAGGCGTGAAACCGCAAGCTTGGACATTGCTGGCGATGTTTGTGGGCGTGATTGCGGCGATTATTGGTAAAGCTATGCCATTGGGTGCTTTGTCTATGGTGGCTGTCGGCTTGGTGGCTGTAACGGGCGTAACAGCGGATAAACCTTCAGCCGCGATTAATGACGCGCTAAGTTCATTTTCCAATCAATTGATTTGGTTGATTGCCGTTGCCATCATGATTTCACGCGGCTTGCTCAAAACAGGTTTAGGCGCGCGGATTGGTTATTTGTTTATTGCCGTATGGGGCAAAAAAACGCTTGGCATTGGCTATAGTTTGGCATTGTCTGAATTGTTGCTTGCGCCTGTTACGCCATCTAATACCGCACGTGGCGGCGGGATTATGCATCCGATTATGAAATCGATTGCCAGCAGCTACGATTCCGACCCAGAAAAAGGCACGGAAGGAAAAATGGGTAAATATTTGGCTTTGGTAAACTACCATTCCAACCCCATTTCTTCAGCGATGTTTATTACAGCAACTGCGCCCAATCCATTGGTGGTGAATTTGATTGCCGAAAATTTAGGCAGCGATTTCCGTTTATCTTGGGGGGCTTGGGCGATTGCGATGTTGGTGCCAGGTTTGGTGGCATTTGTGGTGATGCCTTTGGTGTTGTATTTCTTATATCCACCTGAAATTAAGGAAACGCCGAATGCGGTTCAATTTGCCAAAGAGCGTTTGCAAGAAATGGGCAAAATGTCGCTGGAAGAAAAAATTATGGCGGCGATTTTTGGTGTGTTGTTGATTTTGTGGGCAGATATTCCAACTTTATTAACAGGTAATGCTGCTTTAACGGTTAATGCGACAACCACTGCATTTATTGGCTTGAGTTTATTGTTGTTATCGGGCGTGCTCACTTGGGATGATGTGCTCAAAGAAAAAAGCGCGTGGGACACGATTATTTGGTTTGGTGCCTTGATTATGATGGCAACTTATTTGAATAAACTGGGCTTGATTACTTGGTTTTCTGGCGTGTTGGAAAGCAGTATTGGTGGCATGGGCATTGGTGGTATGGGCGCAGGCTTGATTCTGATTTTGGCTTATATGTATGCGCACTACATGTTTGCCAGTACCACGGCGCATATTACTGCTATGTTTGGCGCCTTTTTGGCTGCGGCAATTGCTTTGGGTTCGCCACCTATGCTCACTGCGCTGCTGATGGCGGCTGCTTCGAACATCATGATGACTTTAACCCATTATGCAACAGGCACATCGCCCGTGATTTTCGGTTCTGGTTACACCACTATGGGCGAATGGTGGAAAGCAGGTTTTGTGATGAGCGTGGTGAACTTATTGATTTTTGCCATTATTGGTGGCGTTTGGTGGAAAGTTTTGGGCTATTGGTAACATCCGTCATTAAGTTTTCAGGCGGCCTGAAAGAAAAGGCAGGTTGAATCACGTATGATAAAAGCGCGAATGATTGAATTCGCGCTTTTGCTTTTCAGGCTGCCTGAAAAGGTTGTGTTGCACTTTTGCGACAGATTGGAATAATTCTTGTCGCATATTGTGCGCTGTTTTACAGTTACGCCCTGTTTGAATCCATCATTGTATAAAAGCTATTTCAATATGATTAACCTCTATCACATTTTACACCACCACAAGCCAATGCCGCTGAAATTCAGGCAGCCTTAAATCAAGGCGAAGCCGGAGGCAAAATCGACGAGAAAACTGCAAAAGCCGTACGCGAATGGTTGTTGCAGCCTGAAGTGCGCGCCCGTTATGACGCGCGTTTGCAAATGGAAGAGCCTGCGTTTTTTCAGGCAGCCTTACATCGTGCAGCAGCGCAAAATCATGCGCCGCAAACCTTGGGGAAAACAACTAAATTAAAGATTAAGCAGCCTGAAAAAAGCTGCGCCAGTTGCGCCTGTTCAACGTCCTGTGGCGCAAGTTGCTGACGATAATATGATTGAATATGTGCCTGAATTGTGGAATCCGAAAGCGGCGGCGATTTGGGCGTTTTTCTTGAATCCTGCTTTGGGTGCGTGGTTGCATGCGCACAATTGGCGTGAGTTGGGTTTTGAGGATAAAGCGAAAAAGAACATGACGTTTGTGTGGGCGGTAGTGGCGTTTTATGTGGTGATGGCGTGTGTGGGTTTAGTGGCGGGTTTTCGTTTGCCGATGTACACGAGTTTTGTGTTGTGGATTGGCTGGTTTTTTACTTTGGTGCGCGAACAAGTGAAATTTGTGCGCGATGAAGTGGGCGAACATTACGACCGATTGGGCTGGTTAAAACCTGTTGGTTTGACGATTGTGGCGTTTATTGGCTATTTTTTGCTGGTGTTTATGTTGGTGATGCTGGCGCAAATCGCGGGTGTGTTGCATCCGAATTTTATGGCGCAATGATTTTCAGGCAGCCTGCGCACGCTACTTACACCTACATTTGTGGTAAAATCCGCGCAGTTTTTCAGGCTGCCTGAAAAAAATGATAATGTGCAGCCATTTAACAATAGAGAATAGATATGAACATTACCATATTGGGAACAGGCGCGTGGGGTACGGCGTTGGGTATGCACTTTGCGCTGCATAATCATCGCGTAAATATGTGGACGCATAATGCGCAACACGCTGAAACAATGCAGGAATCACGTTTGAATGAGCGTTATTTGGCGGGTTTCAGGCTGCCTGAAGGTTTGAATGTGTTTTCGGATTTGGGCGCGGCTTTGCAGGATTGTGAGCTGGTGTTGGTGGTGACGCCTGTGGTGGGCTTGCGCTCTAGCGTGGAATTGTTGAAACAGCATGACGCGGGACAGTTGCCGATTTTGACGGCGTGTAAGGGTTTTGAATTGGACAGCGGTTTGCTGACATTCCAAGTAGTCAAAGAAGTGCTGCCTGAAAACGATAAAATCGGTGTGTTGTCTGGCCCGAGTTTTGCGCAGGAGTTGGCGAAACAGTTGCCTTGTGCGGTGGTATTGGCTTCGGAAAATGTGGCGTGGATTTCGCAATTGACGCAGGATTTGAACACAAATGTGATGCGCTTGTATGCCAATGATGATGCGATTGGCGTGTCGGTGGGAGGTGCCGTGAAGAATGTGATGGCGATTGCGACGGGCTTGTCGGATGGCTTGAATTATGGTTTGAATGCGCGCGCGGCTTTGGTAACACGTGGCTTGGCGGAAATCACGCGTTTGGCGGTAGCGATGGGCGCGCAGCCGAAAACGATGATGGGTTTGGCGGGCATGGGCGATTTGATTTTGACGTGCACAGGCGCATTGTCGCGTAACCGTAAAGTAGGCTTGGGGCTGGCGGAAGGTAAGTCGTTGCACCAAGTTTTGAAGGAAATTGGACATGTTGCCGAAGGTGTGCCGACGATTGAGGAAGTGCACAATGCGGCGGCGCGGCATCAAATTGATATGCCGATTACGGATATGTTGTATCAGTTGGTGCGCAATGAATTGGCGGCAACAGATGTGGTGGAGCGTTTAATGCAGCGCGAACCGAAAAGCGAATAACGAAACGATTAGAGATAAGATAATGAACAATCCTTCATTAGAACAATTAGAAAGCCGCGTTCACGCGCTGGTGGAAAAAATCAATAAATTGCGTGCCGATAATCATCGTTTGCATGATGAGTTGGCATTGAGTCGTCAGGATTTTGAAGTTCAAGCCAAAGAATTGGAAGCTGTGCGCAATCAGCCCACTCCTGTGGCTTCACTTGCGGGTGAGGGTGATGATGAATTGCGTAAAACGCTTGAACATCAAACGCAAGAAATCCAGTTGTTAGAAAAAGAGCGGCTGAATCTGCGTGACCAAATTGCGTTTTTGCAAAACACGATTCAAAACAAAGAGAAAGATTGGAAAGATAAAGCCGACCATGTTCGCTTGGAATTGGATGCGCAGCTACAAGATAAGCAGCAACAATTGCTTGAAAGCCAAGAGCGTGTGAGCAATTTGGAATTGAAACTGCAAGTCTTACAAACGGATGCCGAACAAGTAAATAGCGCCGTTGAAGAGCAAAAATCACGTGTTGCTGAAGTTGAAGGCAGCCTGAACGCTCAATTAGAAGCAGCGCGCTTGTTGGAAGAACAGTTGGAAGCTGCTAAAAAGCAATTGCAAGAGCAGCAAGAAGTGGCTCAAACACGAGAAGTTGAACAAAAAAGCCAATTTGAAACTAAGTTGGCACAAGAAGCAGAACGTTTCCGTATTGAATATGCTTTATTAGGCAAACAGC
The DNA here is from genome assembly GCA_051414845.1 of Neisseriaceae bacterium B1. GTDB lineage: Bacteria > Pseudomonadota > Gammaproteobacteria > Burkholderiales > Neisseriaceae > Simonsiella. Next base: position 1,982,273 of record CP183313.1, on the reverse strand, counting down.
ACGAACAAAATTTGAGTGATTTAACCCAAGCCTTAAATCAACAAAAAGAACGATTGCGCGAAGAGACAGCAGACGTACAAGCAAAATTGCAACAAGCATTAGCGCAAAATCAAGCTTATCGTGCATTATTAGCACAGAATGCTGCTGATATTCGTGCTTTGTTATCACGGTTGCCAGAGCCAGATTTAGAAAAAATCGAAGGGGATAACCCATGAGTATTGAACAAATTAGTGTGGAAATCTTAGGTAAAGCTTTTAATATTGGTACGCCTGATAGTGAGCGCGCTACTTTATTGAAAGCTGTTGAATTGCTTAATCAAAAAATTAGTGCGATTCAAAATGCAGGTTTAAAGATGGAGAATGAAAAGATTGCTATTATGGCAGCTTTGAATTTGACCCACGATTTATTAAAAAGTGCTGAAAAGCAGCAAAGTCATCCAGATGCATTGCCAAACGAAGAGATAAACCGTAAAATAGGCTCACTGATTGAATTGTGTGACAAAACGCTCAAAGTGAGTTAAGTCATTCAAGAAAATTTCAAGTTTCCCTGCGATGTTTGCGAAGGCATACATTTCCTTGAGCCAATAAAGTTTGCTTCGGTTGTCGGGAGTGCAGTAGGTGCGAGCGTTCTCTCGTTAGAATGCACCCGAAGCTGCCCGAGATGACCACCTTGTGTACAAGGTTCAAGCGGACTTGAGCCCAAGCGGCATTTGCGGGGTTCTATACAAACCGCCCGATATTCGGGCGGTTTTCCTTATCTTTGCAACATAAAACCCCTAAAAATGTTTCAGGCAGCCTGAAAGCATTTGACAGAACTCTTTAAACAACATAAAATCAGCGGTTTCTATTAGCAAATTTTAATTGGACTTAATCCTATGAAAACCTTTTCAGCGAAACCGCACGAAGTGCAACGCGAATGGTTTGTGATTGACGCGACTGACAAAGTATTGGGTCGCGTAGCAGCAGAAGTTGCTAGCCGTTTGCGCGGTAAACACAAACCTGAATACACTCCACACGTAGATACTGGCGATTACATTATCGTTATCAATGCCGATAAATTGCGTGTTACAGGTAACAAAAACGAAGGCAAAATTTACTATCGCCACTCTGGTTATGCTGGCGGTATCTACCAACGCACTTTCCGTGAAATGCAAGAAAATTTCCCAGGTCGCGCATTGGAAAAAGCCGTTAAAGGTATGTTGCCAAAAGGTCCTTTGGGCTATGCAATGATTAAAAAACTGAAAGTGTACGCTGGTGCTGAACATCAACACGCTGCGCAACAACCTAAAGTTTTGGATATTTAATTTTAAGGACACAGATAAATGAACGGTAAATACTACTACGGCACAGGTCGCCGTAAAAGCTCAGTCGCTCGCGTGTTCTTGCAAAAAGGCACGGGTCAAATCATCGTAAACGGTCGCCCTGTTGATGAATTTTTCTCTCGCGAAACCAGCCGCATGGTGGTACGTCAGCCTTTGGCTTTGACTGAAAATTTAGAAGCGTTTGACATCAAAGTAAACGTAACTGGCGGTGGCGAAACAGGTCAATCTGGCGCGGTTCGCCATGGCATTACTCGTGCTTTGATTGACTACGATGCAGCGTTGAAACCAGCATTGTCTCAAGCAGGTTTCGTTACTCGCGATGCTCGTGAAGTTGAACGTAAAAAACCAGGTTTGCGCAAAGCACGTCGCGCAAAACAATTCTCAAAACGTTAATTCGTTTTATACAAAAAGCACCTTGCAAAAGGTGCTTTTTCTTTGCCTAAAATTATTCCAATTTTAGTTTTTATCTATTTTTGTGCAAAAATTGGCAAAATTTTACAGATTGGTTTATGATATGAAACGATTTCAGGCAGTTACATCAGCCTCAATGCTGATGATTTCAGGCAGCCTGAAATACTTTACAAGAAAAATATTCATCCACCATAAAGGAACAAAGAAATGTTAGAAGCCTACCGTAAAGCCGCCGCCGAGCGCGAAGCACAAGGTATCCCAGCCCTGCCATTGACTGCGCAGCAAACTGCTAATTTGGCAGAATTGTTGAAAAATCCGCCTGCTGGCGAAGATGAATTTTTGCTGAATTTGTTGGCGAACCGCATTCCTGCGGGCGTGGACGACGCGGCAAAAGTGAAAGCGTCTTTCTTGGCAGCCATCGCTGAAGGCAGCGTGAGCAGCCCATTGGTGTCGCCTGAGTACGCAACCAAACTGCTCGGCACGATGTTGGGCGGCTACAATATTCACCCATTGATTGAATTGTTGGACAATGACAAACTCGCGCCAATCGCGGCGGAAGGTTTGAAACACACTTTGTTGATGTTTGATTCGTTCCACGATGTGAAAGAAAAAGCCGACAAAGGCAACGCACACGCCAAAGCCGTGTTGCAATCTTGGGCGGACGCGGAATGGTTCACGTCGCGCCCTGCTGTGCCTGAAAAAATCACCGTAACCGTGTTCAAAGTGGACGGCGAAACCAATACTGACGACTTGTCGCCTGCCCCTGACGCATGGTCGCGCCCTGACATTCCTTTGCACGCTTTGGCGATGTTGAAAAACCCACGCGACGGCATCACGCCTGATAAAGCGGGCGAAATCGGTCCAATCAAATTGTTGGAAGAATTGAAAGCCAAAGGCAATTTGGTTGCCTATGTGGGCGATGTGGTGGGTACGGGTTCATCACGCAAATCGGCGACGAACTCTGTGATTTGGCATACGGGAGAAGACATTCCTTTTGTGCCAAACAAACGCTTTGGTGGCGTGTGTTTGGGCGGTAAAATTGCACCGATTTTCTTTAATACACAAGAAGATAGCGGCGCGTTGCCGATTGAAGTTGATGTATCTGCGCTGAAAATGGGCGATGTGGTGGACATTTTCCCATACGAAGGCAAAATCGTTAAAAATGGCGAAACCGTTGCCCAATTTGAATTGAAATCGCAAGTTTTGTTGGACGAAGTTCAGGCTGGTGGTCGCATTAACTTGATTATCGGTCGCGGTTTGACAGCAAAAGCGCGTGAAGCGTTGGGCTTGCCCGCTTCCGACAAATTCCGTTTGCCACAAGCCCCTGCCCAAAGCAATGCAGGTTTCACTTTGGCGCAAAAAATGGTCGGTCGCGCTTGCGGCTTGCCCGAAGGTCAAGGCGTTCGCCCTGGCACTTACTGCGAACCACGCATGACCACAGTTGGCTCACAAGACACGACTGGTCCAATGACACGCGATGAATTGAAAGATTTGGCGTGCTTGGGCTTTTCAGCAGATTTGGTGATGCAATCATTCTGCCACACAGCCGCTTACCCAAAACCTGTGGACGTGCGCACCCACAAAGAGCTGCCTGAATTCATTTCTACGCGCGGCGGTGTGTCTTTGCGCCCTGGTGATGGCGTGATTCACTCTTGGTTGAACCGCTTGTTGATGCCTGACACAGTCGGCACAGGCGGCGACTCGCATACTCGTTTCCCGATTGGTATTTCATTCCCAGCAGGTTCGGGTTTGGTGGCGTTTGCGGCAGCGACTGGCGTAATGCCTTTGGATATGCCTGAATCTGTACTCGTGCGTTTTTCAGGCAGCCTGCAAGCTGGTGTAACCTTGCGTGATTTGGTGAACGCGATTCCTTTGTACGCGATTAAACAAGGCTTGCTGACCGTTGCCAAAGCGGGCAAGAAAAACATTTTCTCGGGTCGCATTTTGGAAATTGAAGGCTTGCCCAATTTGAAAGTGGAACAAGCATTTGAAATCACAGACGCTTCTGCGGAACGCTCGGCGGCTGGCTGTACTGTGAAATTGAACAAAGAGCCAATCATTGAATACATGAAATCCAATGTCGTGTTAATGAAAAACATGATTGCCGATGGATACGAAGACGCGCGCACGCTGGAGCGTCGTATTAAAGCGATGGAAAACTGGTTGGCAAACCCAGAATTGTTGGAAGCCGACAAAGACGCTGAATATGCGGCTGTGATTGAAATCAACATGGACGAAATCAAAGAGCCAATCATTGCTTGCCCGAATGACCCTGACGATGTGTGCTTCATGTCTGAAAAATCAGGCACAACCATTGACGAAGTGTTTATCGGTTCGTGCATGACCAATATCGGACACTTCCGCGCTGCGTCTAAATTGCTGGAAGGCAAGAGCGACATTCCTGTGCGTCTGTGGGTGGCACCGCCAACCAAAATGGACGCACAAGAATTGTCCAACGAAGGACACTACGGCGTATTGGGTCGCGCAGGCGCGCGCATGGAAATGCCAGGTTGCTCGCTGTGTATGGGTAACCAAGCGCAAGTCCGCGAAGGCGCAACGGTGATGTCCACTTCCACACGCAACTTCCCGAACCGTTTGGGTAAAAACACCAATGTGTTCTTGGGTTCTGCGGAATTGGCGGCAATTTGCTCTAAATTGGGCAAAATCCCGACTGTGGAAGAATACCAAGCCAACATCGGCATCATCAACGAGAACGGCGACAAAATCTACCGCTACATGAATTTCAATGAAATTCCTGAATACAATGATGTGGCGGAAAAAGTGAACGTGTACGCGTTTTGAATAAAAGGCTGCCTGAAAACATATTTTATGTTTTTCAGGCGATCTTTTTAGGTTAAGCAATGAAATCGTGTTGCTTGCCAATGTTTTTCAGGCAGCCTGAAACACACCAAATTCGGTATAATCGCGCCATTTTTATCTTTCAGGCAGCCTTAATATGACCGCTCAAACTCTTTTGCTTGTGGACGGTTCGTCCTATTTATACCGTGCGTTTTATGCGATGACGCACTTATCCGCGCCCGATGGCACGCCCACCAATGCGGTTTACGGCGTGCTCAATATGTTGCGCCGTTTGCGTTTGGAGCAGCCTGCGGATTATTGCGCGGTGGTATTTGACGCGAAAGGCAAAAATTTTCGCCATGATTTGTTTGCCGACTACAAAGCCACGCGCCCGCCCATGCCCGATGATTTGCGTCCGCAAGCGGATATGCTGCCTGAATTGGTGGATTTGATGGGCTGGAAAGTGTTGAAAATCAGCGGTGTAGAAGCCGATGATGTGATTGGCACACTGGCTTTTCAGGCAGCCGAAGCAGGCATGAAGGTCATCGTTTCTACGGGCGATAAAGACATGGCGCAATTGGTTAGCCCACAAATTACGCTTGTGAACACGATGAAAAACGAAACGCTGGACGAAGTGGGCGTGTTGGAAAAATTTGGCGTGAAACCCACGCAAATCCGCGATTTTCTCGCGCTCACGGGCGATAAAGTGGACAACGTGCCGGGTGTAGAAAAATGTGGCGAGAAAACGGCGGCAAAATGGTTGGCGGAGTTTGGTTCGCTGGATGAAATCATGCGCCGTGCCGATGAATTTAAAGGGAAAATTGGCGAAAACTTGCGTGCTGCTTTGCCGCAATTGCCACTGTCTTATGAATTGGTAACGATTAAAACCGATGTGGATTTGTACCACGATTTGCCGCAAGGCATGGACGATTTGCGCCGTCGCGCGCCTAATTGGTCGCAATTGGCGGTACATTTTCGTCAATTGGGGTTTAAAACTTGGTTAAAAGAAGCAGAAAATCAATTATCTAGTGGCGAAACGCCTGATTTGTTTGGAATCCAAGATATTGGCGAACAAGCGGCGTTGGATGCGCAAAGGCTGCTTGAAGTAGAGCAGGCAAAGCAGCCTGAAAATTTGCATTATCAAGCGGTTACCACGCCTGCTCAACTGGATGCATTGTTGGCAAAATTGGATAAAGCCGAGCGCATTGGCGTGGATACGGAAACGACTTCGCTAGAACCGATGCATGCACGTTTGGTGGGCATTTCCATTGCGTTTGCGGCTGGGGATGCGGCGTATATTCCGTTGGCGCATAATTTAGCGGCAGAACAGCTTGATTTAGAACAGGTTTTAGGCAGCCTGAAACCTTATTTGGAAAACGAGAAGCTGGGCAAAATCGGGCAAAATTTAAAATACGACCAACATGTGTTTAAAAATCATAGCATTGATTTGAAAGGAATTATTGGCGATGCCATGTTGGCTTCGTATATTGTAGAAAGCCACAAGGGACACGGCTTGGACGAATTAGCGGAGCGTTGGCTTGGTTTGCAAACGATTACCTATGAAGAACTTTGCGGTAAAGGTGCAAAGGCGATTTCGTTTGCCGATGTCAGCATAGAAAATGCGACCACTTACGCTTGTCAAGATGCGGATTTTGCCTTGCGCATTGAAGCGCATTTAAAAGCACAAATGGACGCGCAACAGCTTGAAATGTATGAACAAATGGAATTTCCTGTGGCGCAGGTTTTGTTTGCTATGGAGCGAAATGGCGTGTTGATTAACCGCCAAGAACTCGCTAAACAAAGCACGGATTTGGGCGCGCAATTGCTTCAATTGGAGCAGCAAGCCTTTGATTTGGCAGGACAACCGTTTAATCTCAATTCGCCCAAACAGCTGCAAGAAATCCTGTTTGAAAAATTAGGCATTCCGACCAAAGGCGTGAAAAAAACCGCCAAAGGCGGCTATTCAACCGATGAAAGCGTGTTGGAAAAATTGGCAGATGATTACCCATTGCCAAAAATCATTTTGCAAAACCGTAGCTTAGCCAAATTGAAATCCACTTATACCGACAAGCTGCCTGAAATGATTAATCCGCAAACAGGGCGCGTGCACACCAATTATGCGCAAGCCGTTGCGATTACAGGGCGTTTGGCGAGCAATAATCCCAATTTGCAAAACATCCCGATTCGTACCGAAGCAGGGCGCAAAGTCCGCCGCGCCTTTCAGGCAGCCGACGGATTTGTCATCATGTCCGCCGATTATTCGCAAATTGAATTGCGCATTATGGCGCATTTATCAGGCGATGCTACGCTACAAAATGCGTTTAAAAACAACGAAGACGTACACCGCCGTACCGCTGCTGAAGTCTTTGGCATGCAGCCTGAAAACATTACCAGCGAACAACGTCGCTACGCCAAAACCATCAATTTTGGCTTGATTTACGGCATGAGCGAATACGGTTTGGCAAAATCGCTGGGTATTGACGCCGCGTCTGCCAAAATGTTTATCCAACGCTATTTCGCGCGCTACACAGGCGTTGCAGACTATATGCAGCGCACCAAAGAACAAGCTGCGCAACTGGGTTATGTAGAAACCTTATTTGGTCGTCGATTATATCTTCCTGATATTCATGCGAAAAATGCGATGGCGCGCGCAGGTGCTGAACGCGCTGCGATTAACGCCCCCATGCAAGGTACAGCGAGCGATTTGATTAAACGCGCCATGATTGCGGTTGAAGATTTCCTGTTTTCAGGCTGCCTGAAAAGCCGTTTAATCATGCAAGTTCACGATGAATTGGTGTTAGAAGTCCACGAATCCGAGCTGGATTTAATCCGCGCGAAGCTGCCTGAAATCATGGCAAGCGTCGGAGAGGGCGTGTTGAATGTGCCGTTGTTGGCAGAAGTGGGCGTTGGCGGGAATTGGGACGACGCGCATTGAGTGTCAGACAGCCTTTTTGTGTATAACAAAAAAACTTTCAGGCAGCCTGAATCATTTTCAGGCTGCCTTTTTTGGTGCGTTTGCACTAAAATGCCGCATTTTCTTAATGAGTTAAACCATGAAATCCACACGCCACACCATTCCCTTGCTGCTTGCTGCTGTTTTTGTGCTGCTCGCCTTGTGGGCGGGACTTGCGCCTGCTGATCGTGCGGTTTGGTGGGCGGAAGCCACGCCTTTGTTTATTGTGTTTGGCGCGTTGGTGCTGACTTATCCAAAGTTTAAATTCAGCAATACGGCTTATGTTTTGATGAGTATGTGATTGTTTTTACACATGATTGGCGCGAAATATACGTTTGCCGATGTGCCGTTTGAGTGGGGCAACAAGATTCTTGCACCGCTGTTGGGCGAGGGGCGCAATCATTTTGACCGTTTTGCGCACTATATCATTGGTTTTTATGCGTTTCCAATGGCAGAATGGTTGTTGCGTAAACAGAAATGTACGTTTGGCACGGCGATGTGGTTTGGTTTGTTTTTTATTATGGGCGTGGCGGCGGTGTATGAAGTGATTGAGTGGCAATATGCGGTGATTGAGGGAGGCGACGCGGGCATTGAGTTTTTGGGTTCACAGGGCGATATTTGGGACGCGCAGAAGGATATTTTGGCGGATACTTTGGGGGCGATTACATCGTTGATTTTGTATGTTTTTGTGCGCCCTGATAAGCGGTGGCGTTGAGTTTCAGGCAGCCTGAAATTTTTTAAAATTTAAGTGATAAGGGCGGATTTTATATCCGTCCTTTTTGCTTTCAGACTGCCTGAAATACATTAACCACCATATTTTCAATCATTTACAGGCTGCCTGAAAACAATTGCGTAATCTCATCGCGCTGTAATTGCTGACCAATTACCACCACGCGTTCATCGGGCATGGGTTCGCAGCCTGTGATGGCGTAGCTGCCGTCCACCCAGTCAAATTTCAGCCAATGTCCTGCCACTTGGCAACAGCCTTTGGCACGTACCACTTTGCCAAATCGCCTCGAACACAGCAGCAATAACGCCGCATCTAATTGATTGATATTGAGTAATTTTGGCGATGATAAGCTAATGTTTTCCAAAATATTATTGTCTTTTTGCGCCACGCGGCGAAATATCATTTTGCCGTGTTCGTCTATTTTCGCATCGCGTTGCAGCAGCGACAGCCACATTTCACGCGACCATTGTGAATAATGCTGCATCGGCATATCGGCTTGTAAATTTGGCGGTAATTGTTCACGCAAATACATGAAATCATTGGTATTCCACGATTCCGATTTACTCACCACCAGCGTACCAGCCACCGCTAATTGATCGTCGAAATATTCGGGAAACTGCGCGGCACTGTGAGCAAAATGTTGTCCATCAACCATCGTGATGGGCGCGAGCAAGCCAATTTGTTCATAGCTAATTTGCTGTAATTGCTGCATAATTTTGCTGGGCAACGCCACTCCACTCGGCTCAATCAGCAGATAATCGGGTTGTAAACTGTTGGCGATGGTCAGCACCGAGTAGCGAAAATCCAAATCGAGCGAACAGCAAATGCAGCCTTCACTCAATTCCCACACTTTCATGTCGCCCGATTGTTGCAGCGTTGCACCGTCCACGCCCAATTTGCCGAATTCGTTTTCCAGAATCACAAATTGTTTGCCCGTTTGTCGCGCCATCTCTTGAATAAAGCGCGTTTTGCCCGCGCCGAGAAATCCTGAAATAATGATAATTTTCATCATAGTATTGTGTATGGTTTGGGGCTTTCAGGCAGCCTGAAATGTAAAAATCACGATTGCTGTTGGGTTTGAAAACTCAACCTACGAATTTGTTGATTTTTAAAAGGCTGCCTGAAAACATAAAAAAGAAATATTTTGCCATAAAAACAAAAAAGGGCGCAATTTTGCACCCTTTTCTGCGCCTACTGAATTATTGGGATTATTTATCGCTCACAATCACCACAGGTTTAATCAAATCAGCAGGTTTGTCTTTCATCAACATCAGCGCATCTTCCACATGCTCAAAGCCGTTGAAAACGTGTGTCAGCATAGGTTTCACATCTAATTTGCCGCATTCAATCAAGCTGGCTAATTTTTCCAAACGATAACGTCCGCCAGGCATCAAACCGCCGTTGATTTGTTTATGACCCATGCCCACGCCCCACTCAGCGCGTGGAATGTTCACATGCATGCCTTCGCCCAAATAGTTTACGTTACCAATTTTACCGCCTGCTTTCAAGCACTTAATCACAGGTTCGAAGGTTTCCACGCCGCCGCCAGCAATAATCGCTTTGTCCACGCCTTTGCCGTTGGTCAATTTCATCACTTGCTCATCAATAGTGCCATCTTTGTAGCCAATGAAATCGGTTGCGCCGTAACCTTTTGCCACGTCTTTACACACTTGACGCGTACCCACGCAAATAATGCGCGATGCACCACGCAAATTTGCGCCAGCCACCGACATCAAGCCCACAGGTCCAATGCCGACCACCAGCACGGTGTCGCCAAACTGAACGTCTGCCAATTCCACGCCATGGAAACCCGTTGGCACCATGTCGGACAACATGCACGCTTCCGCTGGAGAAATGCTGTCTGGCAAATGCGCCAAGTTCGCATCAGCTTCATTTACATGGAAAAATTCGCCAAACACGCCGTCTTTGATATTGGAAAATTTCCAACCAGCCAACATGCCGCCCGAGTGCATGGCATAGCCGCCTTGCGCTGCCACGCTGCCCCAGTCAGGCGTAATCGCGGTAACCATCACGCGGTCGCCCACTTTGAAATCTTTCACCAATTCACCCACTTCATCGACCACGCCACAGCCTTCATGACCCAAAATCATGTTGCTGCGTTCGCCCAACGCGCCCGCCCAAACGGTGTGCGTATCAGAAGTGCAAGGCGACAACGCCAAAGGACGGATAATTGCGTCCAAAGGGCCACATTTTGGACGTTCTTTTTCAATCCAACCTGTTTCGCCAATTTTTAACATTGCGTAGCCTTTCATGGCTTTTCCTTTCGTTTCATTAAGATAGGGGGAATAAATATGCTAATATTGTACGCCTGCAAGCAATAAACTCAATGAAATAATGAGAGAAATGACATTGTTTTGTGATACATCAAATTACATAACAACGGCTTTCAGACAGCCTGAAATAGGTGCATAAAATAAAATCTGTTATGATGGTTGGATAATGTGGATTGTATCGCAATGGCTGCCTGAAAAAGCGAAGGGAGTGGTGTCATGTTATTAGACAATACGCCTTTGGTGATGGTGTTTGTGTATGGCTTTTTTGTGAGTTTATTGATGGCGATACAACATGATTTATGGCATGACGAGGGCGAAGATTTTACTACGTTGGTGACATATGTTTTGTATGGTGCGGCAATCATGACAGCAGTAGAAGGTTTGTCGAGATTATTTTAATTTGAGCAAGGACTTGGTATGCAAAACGAAACTTTAAAATATGACGTAAACGGCACAACGATGCACAGCGAATTATACCTGCCTGAAAACGCGCAAAACGCAGCGGCGGTATTGGTGTTTCCCGAATGGTGGGGCTTGAGCGAACACGCCAAACAAAGCGCGCAAAAATTGGCGCAAGCAGGTTATGTCGCCTTGACGGTGGACGTGTACGGCGAAGGCTTGCTCACGGATAACGCCGAAATTGCGGGCGAAAAAATGCAGCAAACGATGAGCGGCAACACCTTGCGCGAGCGCGTTCAGGCAGCCGTAAATGCTTTGACGGCACGCGCGGAAGTGGACGACAAACGCGTTGCCGCGATTGGCTATTGTTTTGGCGGCGGCGTGGTATTAAACATGTCGCGCTGGGGCTTGCCGATTCGCGCCGCAGTCAGTTTTCACGGCAATCCCGACCCATTGGGCGAACGCGTAAAACACGCGCCCGATGCGGCGATGTTGGTGGAGCACGGCGGCTTGGACAGTATGGTAACCATGGACAAAATTGACGCGTTCCGCAACGAAATGAACGCGACGGGTGCGCGTTATCATGTGGACGTGTTTGCCGACGCGAAACACGGTTTTACCAATCCGCAAGCCACCGAAAACGGCAAGAAAAACGGTGTGGATTTGGCATACAACGAAACCGCCGCGCGCGAATCGTGGGAGAATATGTTGGCTTGGTTGGCGAAGGCTTTTGGTTGAGTTTATTAAGTTTCAGGCAGCCTTACGGTACACAACAAAAGTCAAATGCTGCCTGAAATCTGCCCCCTCCCCCTATGAAAGGGGGAGGCTGAGGTGGCGGTTAGAGGGTTGATATTCTGAAAAGTTTTTTTATGAATCAATAGCCACCCCCACCTAACGCTCCCCCGCCAGTCGGGGGAGGGAACAGAGTTGCGACATTTTATCGTGTACTGTAAGGATGCCTGAAATAACCGCGTAAGCAACAAGTGCCCACCCTACAATCCTTTTGTTTTCAGGCAGCCTGAAAAATATCATTCATTAAAATCAAATCATTATGCTCAACACCAAAACCGAACTTTCCGCCTATTTCGCCAAACTCAACGCCACGCTGCCTGAAAAAAGCGTGGGCTTGCACGCCGATATTTTGTCCACGCCGCTGGGGGAAATGTCGGCGGTGTGGTCGGATGTGGGTTTGTGTTTGCTGGAATTTGTTGGGCAAGTGCGCGTGGATAAGGAATTGCGCGATATTGTGGATGCGAAACGTGTGGGCATTGCTTGGCGCGCTGGCGATTTTGTGTTTCACAGTGTGCATTTGCAAAAGCAGTTGGACGCGTATTTTTCAGGCAGCCTGAAAAAGTTTGATGTGCCGCTGGATTTTGTTGGCACGGATTTTCAACAGCGCGTGTGGTTTGTGTTGTGCCAAATTCCTTATGGCGAAACCATGAGTTATAAAGAGCAAGCGCAGGCGTTGGGTAATCCGCGCGCGGTGCGGGCGGTGGCGGCGGCGAATGGGCAAAATAAAATTTCCATTATTGTGCCGTGTCATCGCGTGATTGGCAGCGATGGTAAATTGACGGGTTATGCGGGCGGTTTGCCGCGTAAGCAGGCTTTGTTGCGGCTGGAAGCGGAAAATCGGCAGGCGAGTGAACAGGTGCGGTTGCTGTGATTTTTGTACAAAAAAACGACAAGTTGAACTTGTCGTTTTTTGTTTTCAGGCAGCCTGAAAGCTTATTATTGAAATTTATGAATAAAATTTTGAAAGTAAAAAGAGCGGATATGAAATCCGCCCCTACGCTTTGAGTTTTGCAAGGATTTCAGGCTACCTGAAAGTTTATTTCAGTTCATCTAAGAGTTTAATCACGCGGTCGGTGATGTCGTATTTGCGGCTTACGAATACGGCTTCTTGGACGATTAAGTCGTATTTTTCTTGCTCGGCAATGTTTTTGATGATGGTGTTGGCATTGTTTTGCAAGGCAGCAAATTCTTCGTTACGACGCAGACTGTATTCTTCGCCTAGTTTCACGGCTAAGGCGCGATATTGGCGGCTGATGTCGATGAGTTGTGTTTCGGCTTGTTGGCGTTCTTTTTTGCTTAAATCGGTTTTTTGCAGTTTTTGTTGCAATTGAATGCCTTGTTGTTGCAAGGTTTGTAGTTGCTTTTGTTGCTCGCCAAATTCGCGTTGCAAGTCGGCTTCGATGCGTTGTGCAGTTTTGGTTTCGGTGTAGACACGTTCAGGGTTTACATAGCCGAATTTTTGCGCGCCTTGAGCGATGGCTGGTGCGGTAATGAGGCTGCCTGAAAGAAATAGGGCGGTCATCAGTTTGGATGTTGTTTTCATGTTTTTTCCTTTGGTGGTGCAGTTTCAGGCAGCCTGAAAGTGTTTGAGGCCGCCTGAAAGGTTTTTAGAATACGGTACCCAGAGAGAATTGGAAGCGTTGGATTAAGTCGCCATCTTTTTTCTTGATTGGGTAGGCATAGCTGAGTTTGATTGGGCCTACTGGTGAAATCCATGTTAAAGCAGCACCTGCGGAGTAACGCAGTTCGTTGCTGAAGCTGGATTTGTGGTCGCCGCCATAGTAGCCATTGGTGCCGTATGGGTTGTTGCGTCCGTATTCGTTGTTGTTATAGGATTTGCCATCCCATATGCTGCCTGCGTCTGCAAAGAGGCTGAGACGTACACTGCGGCTGTCTTTAATACCTGGGAATGGGAACAATAGTTCGGCATTGGCATTGACGGCGTATTTACCGCCATAGCTATCGGTATCGAGCGATCCATCGTATGGGTCTTTGTCGTATACTTTTGGACCTAATGAGCCGCTTTCAAAACCGCGTACTGAGCCTAAACCACCACCTGATTGGTTAAACATGAATGGCACGTCTTTGGTTTTGCCATAGCTGCCGCTGTAGCCGATTTGACCATTGAGCATTAAGGTGAATGATTTGCTTAATGGGAAGTACCAGGTTTGTTGGTGACCCAATTGGTAGTATTGAATGCCACTACCTGGTAGGGCGATTTCGCCTGATACGTTGGTTTGGTAACCGCGTGTTGGCCAGTAGCTGTCGTCGGTGGTGTTGCGGTACCAGCTGAGCGTGCCTTTGTAGAGCCAGTTTTTGTTGCCGTTTTCTTCAACGAAGCGTTGGTAGCGGTATGGCGCTGGGTCGATGAGTTTCACGTCCATGTGTTCTACGCCCAAACCTAAGTTGATGCGGTCGTACTCGGTAATTGGGATACCCATCGTCGCGCTGCCGCCAAAGCGGGTCATGCCGTAGTTGCGTGGGTTGGTATCGAGTTTGTAAGGTGAGTATTTGTTGCCGAACAAGCTATAAGTCATGCTCACCCCATCGGGTGTGAAATAGGGGTCGGTAAAGGAAATATTCGCGCCTTGACGCACTTTACTGCGTGAAATGCTCAATGAAGCGGATTTACCTGTACCAAATAAATTGTCTTGCGCAACGCTGCCTGAAACAATCAAGCCGTCATCTTGCGACCAACCTGCCGACGCGTTCAGGCTGCCTGTTGAGCGTTCTTTGACGGTAATATCCAAGTCGGCTTGTTGTTCGTTTTCAGGTACGGCGCGGCGTTCAATTTGTACGTCTTCGAAGTAACCCAATTGACGCAAACGTTGCTCAGAACGGTTGATTTTGCCTTGGTCGTATGTGGCAGCTTCCATTTGACGCAATTCGCGGCGAATCACTTCATCACGGGTTTTGTTGTTGCCATTGATGGTAATGGTACGCACGGCAACACGGTTGCCAGTAGCAACAAGCGCGTTGATGTCCACAATGTGGCGACCTTTTTCGTCTACGCGGCGAACGGCTTCGTAAGTCACTTGCGCGTTGGCGTAACCTGCTGATTGCAATTGCAAACGTACATCAGCAAGACGGTCTTCTAATAAGTCGCGGTTGCTCAGTTTACCTTTTTTCAGCTTTTTCAAAGGTTTCATTAAATCGTCTTGATTCAATTCTTTGAAATCGCCCACTAAATTGATGTCGCCCCAGTAGTATTTTTCACCTTCATAAACTTGGATGGTTACTTCTTCGCGCTCTTTGTCATCGCTCAATTGGCGTTGCACATCTTCAAAATCGACGCGGAAATCGAAATAACCTTTGTCATGATAGAAGGTTTCTAAACGTTTTTTATCGGCGGCGAATTTTTCCCAAGCAAAGACGTTGCTTTTGGTAAACCATGAGAACAGGGTGCCATCGGTTAAGCCAATTTGGCGACTCAAACGGTAATCGGAAAATGCTTCATTGCCCACAAAATCAATTTTCTTCACTTTGGTGGTTTCGCCTTCGTCCACATTGATGGTAACCGCTACGCGATTGCGCGCTAATGGTTGGACTTCAGGTGTGATTTTCACATTGTTTTTGCCTTGCTCTTTATACGCTTGGTCAAGCGCATGCAAAGCGCGCATTAAGGCTTCTTGGCTGAAAAAATCGCCTTTTGCCAAACCTGTGGTCGCCAATGCGCTGGCGGTATCGTAATTGTTTTCAAATTGTTCTAAACGCTCTTCTTGCGTGGGTGCATTATCGCCTGTAATGCGGTTGCTTACTACCAAATCCGCATCGCTAGACACGCCCGAACCGCGCACGCTCGACATTTGTTTCAAAATCATATCATTGGAAATGACTTTCGCGCCTTTAACTGTTAAATCGCTGATAATCGGACGCTCTTGCACGGTCACAATCAACATATTGCCGTTTTCTTCCAGCAACACGTTTTCATAAAAGCCGCTGGCGTGCAATTTTTGAATGATTTGCTCGCCTTTGGCATCGGTAAATTGTTCGCCTTCTTTTACAGGCAGCAATGAACGCACGGTGGCTTCTGAAGTATGTTGTTCGCCTTCAACGCGAATTTGCCCAATCGTGAAATCGGCAGCCCAAACTGGCGAAACCAAGCCCAAAGCGACCATGCTTAAAGTTAATTTGTTTAATTTCATTCTGTTATCCAAATAAACGAGTAATATCATTAAAAAACGCCAAAATCATCATGGCGAGCATAAGCGAAACGCCAATGCGTAAACCCAATTCTTGCACGCGCTGCCTTAAGGGCTTACCGCGCAATAGTTCAATTGTATAAAACACCAAATGTCCGCCGTCCAACACAGGAATCGGCAACAAATTCATCACGCCCAAACTAATGCTGACCAACGCCAAAAATTCAATATAAGGCTGCCAGCCCAAGCGCACCGTTTGTCCCGCCACATCGGCGATGGTAACAGGACCAGAAATATGATTAAGCGATGCATTGCCTGTAATCAATTTGCCGAAAAATTGTGCGGTCAAAGTAGAATAATCCGCCATTTTATCCCAACCCAATTTTAAAGCTTCGCCAAAAGAATTAGGCACATAACGATGGCGCACCTGTTCCGCCCAAGCTTTGTCTGCTTGCGCGCCCAAACCTGCATAACCAATAATTTGACTGCGGTCGGGTAACTCGCGGCTTTCAGGCAGCATAGTTGTTGTGAATTGTTGTCCAGCGCGCGTATATGTTACTTTCAGCGGCGCACCTGCATTTTCGCGCACGATTTTTGCCCAGTCGTTCCAAGTGGGCGTTGGTTTATCGTTAATCGCGATGATTTTATCGCCCACTTTCAAACCTGCTTTATCTGCCGCGTGATTCGGTTGTACGCTGCCAATCACATCGGTTTGACGGAAAGGACTCATGCCCAAACCTGTATGGCGTTTTGCCACATCTTTTGCTTCGGGCGTACCCGCCGCGTCAATTACGCGCTCAACTTGTTGCCCTTGCGCATTTTCTACTTGCACCGAAATTTTGCCCGCTTCCAAGTCCAAAACCATTTGCGTTTGCGCGTCATTAAAATCGCTTATTGCTTTGCCATTGACGCTTAAAATCTTATCGCCAGCCTGAAAACCTGCTTTTTGCGCAATGCTTTGCGGGTAAACCGTACCGACATACGGGCGAATTTGCGTGACACCGCCAAAACCAAAGCTAATCCCATACAACACCACCGCCAAAACCAAATTGGTCAAAGGCCCAGCGGCAACCACCGCGATGCGTTTCAAAGGATGTTGTTTATCAAAAGCATAAGGTAAATCTTCGGGGGCAACATTGCCCTCGCGCGTGTCAACCATTTTGACATAGCCGCCGAGCGGAATGGGGGCAAGACACCATTCAATATTGCGCCATTTTTTTCTAAAAAATGGTGCGCCAAAGCCCACAGAAAAGCGCAACACTTTAATACCGCACAAACGCGCAACAATCAAATGCCCTAATTCATGCAGGCTAACGAGTAACAAAATGGCAACTAAAAATGCCAAAATGGTTTGAATGAAACTCAAAGAAATACTCCAAAATAGCTGCCTGAAAACCAAAAACATATTTCAGGCAGCCTGAAAATTAAAAAAGCGGCTAAGAATAACAGCTTTCTGTTGTTTTGTGTATATTTAACAAAGTAATAAGATTTCAGGCAGCCTGAAAGTAGGTCGGGCATTGATGCCCGACTTAACATGCTATTACCATGGCGAGCATCAATGCCCGACCTACAGCAATTGTTTTTTTATCGTATTTTTCAGGCAGCCTGAAACGAAGTTCAGCGTAGCTAAAACCTTTAACGCTTATCCACAATCGTTTTGCCCACAGGCGAGAGCGAAATCATCGCCAGTTTCAAATGTTGAACGCCAAACGGAATACCGATAATCGTCACAAAATTTGCCAAAGCCGCGGTAACGTGCCCAATCGCCAGCCACCAGCCTGCCAAAATAAACCAAATCACATTGCCAATAAAACCCAGCGCGCCTGTACCCAAATCTTCGCCCGACACCATGCTTCTGTCCACCGCTTCGCGTCCAAACGGCCAAAGCGAAAATTGTCCAATCACAAAACACGCGCGCGCCCAAGGCAAGCCAATGATGGTAATCGCCATCAAAATACCAGCAAACCACCAGCCCAATGCCATCAAAAAGCCGCCGAGTACAACCCATAAAATATTTAAAATAGTGCTCATCATTATGTCCTTTTATTTTTTCGTGAATCGAAATTTTAAGCTGACCTACTTCAGGCTGCCTGAAAGCTTACCGCATAATCCCACGACTACTACTCTCCAAAAATTCACTCAGAATAACCAATTCCGACTGCGTTTTCGCCGCTTGTGCAATATGCGCCTTCGCCTCGTCTAGCGGTAAATCACGCAAATAAATTTCTTTATAGGCGTTTTTGACATTGGCAATTTGTTCTGAGCTAAAACCATTGCGGCGCATGCCTTCGCTGTTAATCCCAGCAGGTTCAGCACGATAGCCCGACGCCATAAAATACGGCGGCACATCTTTGTGCACACCCGCCGAAAACGCTGTCATCGCGTAATCGCCAATGCGGCAAAACTGAAACACCAGCGTATAACCACCCAGCACCACATTGTTGCCAATTTCCACATGCCCAGCCAAGCTCGAATTATTGGCGAAAATCGTGTTATTGCCGACCACGCAATCGTGCGCTAAATGGCAATATGCCATAATCCAGTTATTGTTGCCCAAACGCGTTTCGCCAATGCCAGTTACCGTGCCTGTGTTAAACGTCGTGAACTCGCGAATCGTATTGTCATCGCCAATGATTAAACGCGTTGGCTCGCCCTTGTATTTTTTATCCTGCGGCTGTGCGCCCAAGCTGGCAAACTGAAAAATATGATTGCGCGCGCCAATTGTCGTATGTCCTTCAATCACGGCATGCGGGCCAATTTCCGTGTCTGCACCGATTTGCACATTCGCGCCAATCACGCTATATGCGCCGACTTTGACGCTGCTGTCTAATTCCGCTTTCGGGTCAATAATGGCGGTTGGGTGAATTAAAGTCATATTGTTCCTTTCAGGCAGCCTGAAAACAAGTTTCGTCTCAAAAACGCTGCAAAACTTGTTGTCTTAAAATATGAAAAACAGAATGTTTTCAATATCACGATCACGCTTTTCAGGCTGCCTGAAAACAATAGGCTGCCTGAAAACCAAAATCATGCATTAACCTTGCGTTTAGCACACATAATTTCCGCTTCCACCGCCAAATCCTCGCCCACAAACGCGCGCGCTTGGAATTTGCCGATACCGCGTTTGCTTTGCAGCAATTCAATTTCAAAGCGCAACTGATCGCCAGGGATGACTTGGCGTTTGAAACGCGCATTGTCAATGCCCGCGAAAAAGTAGATTTCATCAGGGTTGCGACCGCCTTCGGTCAAAATCGCCAATGCGCCACAAGCCTGTGCCATCGCTTCAATAATCAACACGCCAGGCATCACAGGAAAATCAGGAAAATGCCCCGTAAACTGTGGCTCATTCATGCTTACATTTTTCAATGCCGTCAAATATTTACCGCTTTCAAACGCAGTAATGCGGTCAATCAGCATAAATGGATAGCGGTGTGGAATCAGTTTTTGAATGTCTTTGGCTTCAATCGGTAAAGTCGGTTGCATGGTGGTTCCTTAAAAATTGGTATTCAGGCTGCGTCTAAGCGACTGGCTTTCAGGCAGCCTATCAATAGAGTATGAAATCAGTTTTGATGTAAAGGGCGCATTGTCTTTCAGTTATTACTTTTTTTCAATGTTTTTAAACTTTAAAAACCGTTTTCAGGCTGCTATAATGCGCGAGTTTTGAAAAACTACATCAAACTACATTTGAGATAAGGAGCTTTATCATGGCACTCGTATCCATGCGTCAATTATTAGACCATGCGGCAGAAAACAGCTACGGCTTGCCCGCGTTTAACGTGAACAATCTGGAACAAATGCGTGCAATTATGGAGGCTGCCGACCAAGTGAACGCGCCTGTGATTGTGCAAGCATCGGCTGGCGCGCGTAAATATGCAGGTGCGCCTTTTTTGCGCCATTTGATTTTGGCGGCGGTGGAAGAATTTCCGCACATTCCTGTGGTGATGCACCAAGACCACGGCGCATCGCCCGATGTGTGCCAACGCTCGATTCAGTTGGGATTTAGTTCCGTGATGATGGACGGCTCGTTGTTGGAAGACGGCAAAACGCCTTCAAGCTATGAATACAATGTGGAGGTAACGCGCAAAGTGGTTGAATTTTCACACGCTTGCGGCGTGTCGGTGGAGGGCGAAATCGGTGTATTGGGCAATTTGGAAACAGGCGAAGCGGGCGAAGAAGACGGCGTGGGCGCGGTGGGCAAATTGTCGCACGACCAAATGCTGACCAGCGTGGAAGACGCGCGCCGTTTCGTGCAAGACACGGGCGTGGACGCGTTGGCGATTGCGATTGGCACCAGTCATGGCGCGTACAAATTCACGCGCCCGCCCACAGGCGAGGTGTTACGCATTGACCGCATTAAGGAAATTCACGCCGTGTTGCCGAACACCCATATCGTGATGCACGGTTCTAGCTCTGTGCCGCAAGAATGGCTGAAAATCATCAACGAACACGGCGGCTCAATTGGCGAAACCTATGGCGTGCCTGTGGAAGAAATCGTGGAAGGCATCAAGCACGGCGTGCGCAAAGTGAATATTGACACAGATTTGCGTTTAGCCAGCACGGGCGCGATTCGTAAATTTATGGCGGAAAACCCAGCCGAATTTGACCCACGCAAATATTTAGCGAAAACAGTGGAAGCGATGAAACAGATTTGTATTGACCGCTATTTGGCGTTTGGTTGCGAAGGTCAGGCGAGCAAAATTAAGCCGATTTCATTAGAGAAAATGGCAACGCGCTATGCACAAGGCGAGTTGAAACAGTTGATTAAATAAAACGCAGTAAAAAGGCTGCCTGAACGTTTCAGGCAGCCTTTGGATTGTGTATTAGCATATGAAATTTTTGCAAAACCTTTTCAGGCAGCCTGAAACTAGTAACTTCGTCATTCTCGCGCAGGCGAGAATTCATCGTTCATTTTTGCAACCATCTGATAAAAAATAAGAACTTAAAATCAAAGTTGGATTCCCATCTGTGCGAGAATGACGGTAAATTTGAAATTTTCGGAGTTTTGTAAAGGTTTCAGGCTACCTGAAAATTATGTCTAAACCCACAAGGACAACCCATGAGCATCAAAGACTGGCCCGAAGGTGAACGCCCGCGCGAAAAATTATTGGAGCGTGGCGCGATTGTGTTGAGTGATGCAGAATTGTTGGCGGTATTGTTGCGCATTGGCACGCAAGGCATGAGCGCGGTAGATTTGGCGCGTTCCTTGTTGCAGACTTATGGTGGTTTGGGCGGCGTGATGAACGCCACGCAACACGAATTGTCGCGCCACAAAGGGATGGGCAGCGCGGCGTTTGCGCAGTTTGCGGCGGTATTGGAAATCGGGCGGCGTGTATTGAGCGAAGAATTGCAACAATTGCCTATGTTTGATTCACGCGAAAAAATCGACCACTATTTGCGCCTGCACATCGGGCATGAGCGCGTAGAAGTTACGCTCGCGCTGTTTTTATCGCCCAAAGGACAACTCATCGCCAGCGAAGAAATCGCGCGCGGCACGGCATATGAAAACACAGCTTCCATCCGCGAAATCGCCCGCCGTGCCTTGTTGCACAACGCCAGCGCCGCGATTTTGGCGCACAATCATCCCAGCGGTAATGCGCAGCCATCGTATGAAGACGGTGTGGCAACGCAAAGTTTGCAACAGGCTTTGGATTTAGTGGGGATTATTCTGATTGACCATTTTATTGTGACTTCGCGCGAAGTGGTTTCTTTGCGGGAGTTGGGTTGGTTGAATGCTTTTCAGGCTGCCTGAAAATGCAAAACACACTTTAGGCTGCCTGAAACATTATATATAGAATAAAAAACTAGGCATTTTCGTCCCCATCGTGTTTGAGCGCGTCAAACTTGGCTTTCATAGTGGGATTTTTGCGCACCAGTTTTTTCACGCTTAAATCTTCGGCTTTATTATTGGCAAGGCGCAAATTGTTTTCTGATGACAACAACGCGGCTTTGGTTTTTTCCAATTGCGCGATGCTTTTGTCAATGTGATCAATCGCTTCGGCGAAACGGCGGCTAGCGAGTTCGTAATTTTTGCTAAATGCTTGTTTGAAATCGTTTAAATCGTCTTCAAAGTTCGTAATATCAATGTTTTGCGCACGCATTTGGGCGAGTTGTTGTTTGTATTTCAGGCTGCCTAAGGCGGCATTGCGCAACAGACTAATCATGGGAATGAAGAATTGTGGGCGGATAACGTACATTTTCGGATGGTGGTGCGAGACGTCCACAATACCGCCGTTGTACAGTTCGTTTTCGGTTTCCAGTAGCGACACAAGCACGGCGTATTCGCATTTTTTTTCGTTGCGGTCTTTGTCTAATTCTTTGAAAAAATGTTCATTTTTCTTTTTAGTGGCGGTTTCGTCGTTTTGGTTTTTCATTTCAAACATGATGGAAATGATTTCGTTGCCATCGTTGTCCAACTCGCGATAGATGTAGTCGCCTTTGCTGCCGTTGCTGGCGTCGTTGTCTTTGCCAAACTGAGCTTGCGGGAAGGCGGCGGCACGGATTTGGTTGAACGAGAGTTCACAATGTTGTTCTAGGCTTTCGCCGAGCATTTTAGTGGATTGTTTGGCTTTGAAATCTTTATAAAATTCAATGGCTTCGTCTTTCTGTTTGAGTTCTTGCTGGTAGCGTTGTTGCAAGGTTTGTTTTTCTAATTCGTTTTCGCGGTTTTGTAGTTGTACTTGGTTTTGCAACTGCTGGATTTGTTGGTCTTTTTGGGCGGTGGCTTCTAATAGTTTGGTTTGCGCTTGCGCTTGTTGCAGTTGCAACTGGCTTTCACTGCTTGCACGCAATTGGGCAAGTTCGCGCTCTTTGGCGTGGAGCTGTTCTTTGAGTTGTTCTTGCGCTTCTTTAATGGCGATTTGGCTTTGGTTGTTGTGTTGTTGCAGTTGTGCGGTGAGTTGCAGGATTTGTTGGTCTTTATCGTTTAAGGCTGCCTGAAACTGGTTTTGTGTTTGGCTTTGCGCAAGCTGGTTGTCGCTTTGCCATTTATCTTGCAACTGGGCAAGGCGTTTGTGGATTTCTTGCTCAAATTCTTGGGTGCGCACTTGGTTTTGGATGTCGGCGTAGCTGGCTTCGTCAATGGTAAAGGCGGTATGGCAATGAGGGCATTGGATTTGGTGCATTTTTTGTTTCCTTATATATAAAAATTTTCAGGCAGCCTGAATCTATTTTGTTGCATAAAATCTGTTTTCAGGCTGCCTGAAAAGGTAAAAATACCTGAAATAGACTGATTTAATTGACCTTAATGTTTGAAAAATATTATAATGCTCGGCTTGCTGGCATGGTGCTAGCAAATTTTTACTCAACAGGAAAAAGTAAAATATGCCTACTATCAATCAATTGGTTCGCAAAGGTCGTCAAAAACCTGTTTATGTGAACAAAGTACCTGCACTGGAAGCATGCCCACAAAAACGTGGCGTGTGTACCCGTGTTTATACAACAACTCCTAAAAAACCGAACTCTGCATTGCGTAAGGTTTGTAAAGTGCGTTTGACTAACGGCTTTGAGGTGATTTCATACATCGGTGGTGAAGGCCACAACTTGCAAGAACACAGCGTAGTGTTGATTCGCGGTGGTCGTGTAAAAGACTTGCCAGGTGTACGTTACCACACTGTACGCGGTTCTTTGGATACTGCTGGTGTTAAAGACCGTAAACAAGCCCGTTCTAAATATGGTGCGAAACGCCCTAAATAATTTAACCATGGCATGGTCGGCTGCATAAAGCGGTCGAGTAAGTGAATGCCCTTTTGAGCATTCATGGGTTGCCCCCAACTGAATAATATTAAGGAATTTAAAATGCCAAGACGTAGAGAAGTCCCAAAACGCGACGTATTGCCTGATCCAAAATTCGGCAGCGTAGAATTGACTAAATTCATGAACGTATTGATGATTGACGGTAAAAAAGCCGTTGCTGAACGCATCGTGTACGGCGCATTGGAACAAATTGCCAAAAAAACTGGCAAAGAAGCGATTGAAGTGTTCAATGAAGCCATCGCTAACGCAAAACCTATCGTGGAAGTGAAAAGCCGCCGTGTCGGTGGTGCTAACTACCAAGTTCCTGTTGAAGTACGTCCTTCACGCCGTTTGGCGTTGGCGATGCGCTGGGTGCGCGACGCTGCGCGTAAACGTGGTGAAAAATCAATGGATTTGCGTTTGGCTGGTGAATTGATTGACGCGGCAGAAGGTCGCGGTGGCGCGATGAAAAAACGCGAAGAAGTACACCGCATGGCAGAAGCCAACAAAGCCTTCTCTCACTTCCGTTTCTAATTTTGAAAGAATAGAAAAATGGCTCGTAAAACCCCCATTAGCCTGTACCGCAATATCGGTATTTCGGCGCACATTGATGCTGGTAAAACCACGACAACTGAACGTATTTTGTTCTACACTGGCTTGACTCACAAACTGGGTGAAGTACACGACGGTGCGGCAACAACCGACTGGATGGAACAAGAACAAGAACGCGGTATTACCATTACTTCTGCGGCGGTTACTTCATACTGGTCTGGTATGGCGAAACAGTTCAAAGAACACCGATTTAACATCATTGACACCCCAGGACACGTTGACTTTACGGTTGAAGTAGAGCGTTCTATGCGCGTTTTGGACGGTGCGGTAATGGTTTACTGCGCGGTAGGTGGCGTACAACCACAATCTGAAACCGTATGGCGTCAAGCCAACAAATACAAAGTGCCACGTTTGGCATTTGTCAACAAAATGGACCGTCAAGGCGCAAACTTCTTCCGCGTGGTAGAACAAATGCGTACTCGCTTGCGTGCTAACCCTGTGCCAATCGTTATCCCAGTTGGCGCGGAAGAAGGCTTTGAAGGCGTGGTTGATTTGTTGAAAATGAAAGCCATCATTTGGAATGAAGCCGACAAGGGTGTTACTTTTGAATACGGCGACGTACCTGCTGATTTGGTAGAAACTGCGGAAGAATGGCGTCAAAACATGATTGAAGCCGCAGCAGAAGCCAATGAAGAGTTGATGGACAAATACTTGGGCGGCGAAGAGTTGTCTGAGGAAGAAATCGTTGCTGCCTTGCGTGAACGTACTTTGGCTGGCGAAATCCAACCAATGTTGTGCGGTTCTGCATTTAAAAATAAAGGTGTACAACGTATGTTGGACGCAGTAGTAGAATTGCTGCCTGCACCAACCGATATTCCACCCGTAGCAGGTGAATTGCCAAACGGCGAAAAAGCCACTCGCGAAGCAAGCGACGAAGAGAAATTTTCTGCGTTGGCGTTCAAAATGATGAACGACAAATACGTAGGTAACTTGACGTTTATCCGCGTTTACTCTGGCGTATTGAAATCAGGCGACACCGTTGTGAACTCTGTTAAAGGCACACGCGAGCGCATCGGTCGCTTGGTGCAAATGACCGCAAACGACCGCGATGAGATTGAAGAAGTACGTGCAGGTGATATCGCTGCGGCAATCGGTTTGAAAGACGTTACCACTGGCGAAACTTTGTGTTCAGAAGATGCACCCATCATCTTGGAACGCATGGAATTCCCAGAGCCTGTAATTCACGTTGCGGTTGAGCCAAAAACCAAAGCTGACCAAGAGAAAATGGGTATCGCTTTGAACCGTTTGGCAAAAGAAGACCCATCTTTCCGCGTTCGCACAGACGAAGAATCTGGCCAAACCATTATTTCTGGTATGGGCGAGTTGCACTTGGAAATTATTGTTGACCGCATGAAACGTGAATTTGCAGTAGAAGCGAACATCGGTGCGCCACAAGTGGCATACCGTGAAACAATTCGCAAAGCTGTGAAAGCAGAATACAAACACGCGAAACAATCTGGTGGTAAAGGTCAATACGGTCACGTTGTGATTGAAATGGAACCTATGGAACCAGGTGGCGCAGGCTACGAGTTCATCGACGAGATTAAAGGTGGTGTGATTCCACGCGAATTTATCCCGTCTGTGGACAAAGGTATCCGCGACACCTTGCCAAACGGCGTGGTAGCAGGTTTCCCTGTGGTGGACGTGCGTATCCGTTTGGTATTCGGTTCTTACCATGATGTGGACTCTTCGCAACTGGCATTTGAATTGGCTGCTTCACAAGCGTTTAAAGAAGGTATGCGTACAGCATCGCCTGCGCTGTTGGAGCCAATCATGGCGGTTGAAGTGGAAACTCCAGAAGACTATATGGGCGATGTAATGGGCGACTTAAACCGTCGTCGTGGCATCGTATTGGGTATGGACGATGACGGCATTGGCGGCAAGAAAGTTCGCGCCGAAGTGCCTTTGGCAGAAATGTTCGGTTACTCAACTGACTTGCGTTCTGCGACACAAGGTCGTGCTACCTACTCTATGGAGTTTGCGAAATACGCGGAAGCCCCTGCACACGTTGCAGCGGAAGTAACTGCGGCTCGTAAAGGCTAATAAAGTGTTTTCAGGCAGCCTGCATTTTCAGGCAGCCTGAAAATAAAACAAAATCGGATTATCCAATGATTTGGATAATCCGATTTTTTGTTTTTGAGATTTTCAGGCTGCCTGTCCCTATTTTTCTTGTTCCAAACTTGGATAACAATACAATCCGCCATCCGTTGCGCCAATCGCCTGTTTCATCAAATCATCAGGAAACAAACCGCGCCGATTCAGTTCTATAAAAAATTCCGAACTACCACTTGCGTCTGTTGGCAACATAAACGACTCTTCTTGCCCCACAATCCACACATACAAATAATCTGATTGCGACAAACCACCATCTTCAAAACACACACGGCACACATCTGCCCATGCAAATTGATATGCCCACGATTCATTATGCAGCGGATTGGCGCGAACAAATACGGTGTTATCGTTAAATTCAATCCAAAACCAGTCAGATAATTCGGGTAATGGTTTGCCAAAAATGCTGCGTAACCATTGCCAGCCCAAGCCAATCATTATCAAAACAGGGATTAAATTGAACCAATGCCATTTAAATTCAGGCTGCCTTTCAATCAATAGGTTGTACAAAATCCATAAAATAATGCTTACCCCGATGCCGAGCATGGTTAGTGCGAACAAAAAATGAAATGCGCCAAAAATCCACCCAAATAAACGCCCGATAACACCATGAGATTGTCGCCATACGCTTGCTGCTTCAAATAGGCGCAACAGCAATACAGGCAAAGCGATAAAAATCCAAACGATGAACCAAATAAATTGCCAAGTGCCGTCTGGTTCGCCAAATTGCAATGCGCCTAAACAGCCCAAGAAAAAGGCAATCGCATAAAGTAGTTTTTGGTTTTCTGGATTCATTTGTTCTATTCTTATGCGCAGGCTGCCTGAAAGCTCAGTGATTGCGCAATGTTATCTTAATCAATGCATATTGTAAATTAAAGTTAAACTATTTTTCTTTTTTGCAAGTAAATGTACTATGATGATTTTACATTTCAGGCTGCCTGAAATATTTTCTAAAACCTACACGGAGAAATCATCATGAAAAAAGCAGCTATTGTGATTGCGGTATTGCTGGCGGGATTTTTAATTCGCAGCAATTTGAGCATGAAACCTGCCAGCATAGAAAAATATTTGCAAGAATTCAGCTTGAAATCCGCGCAAAATCCACCTGAAGCCTGTGAAATGGTGGACGATAAAATTGATGTCAGCATTAGCCAAGAAACGCCCACTGGCACTTGGGAAGTGGAAGGCGGCAAAGATGAATTGTGCGGCTTTATGGAACAAGGTCGTGCGGCAATGGTGTTGTTGCAAGGCAATATGAATTGGCATTATGAAAATGTGAAAGTGAAAAGCAGCTTTCCGTGGCAAAGCGCAAAAGTGTCGTATGATGAAATTTCCACCGTGAGCGCGGCGAAAATTGGCACAGTCAGCACAAAAATGCACTACGATTTGCAAGTGAAACGCTCGTTGTTTGGCGGTATTAAAGTAACCAAATTGAAAGCGACGGGCGGTTCGCAATAATTTCAGGCAGCCTGAAAATGGGAAGTTAGATGATTCAAATTGTTTCTTGGTTAATCCGACTTTTTGTTTTGGGCAATGTGCAGGCTGCCTGAAATGAAATTCAGCGGAGCTAAAATGATTGACCAAATACGCAACTCTTTCAGGCAGCCTGAAAGAAAATCCACTTGATTTTTTTATCAAAATCCCCCATAATCTCGCCTTTCATTTTTGGGCGGCGTAAACACGTTGCCCGATTTTTGTGTAAAGCAGTTCCGCTTTACTCGTTCTTTTAATCGCTCTTTATATAAGGATTTAGCTCATGGCTAAGGAAAAATTTGAACGTAGCAAACCGCACGTAAACGTAGGTACAATCGGTCACGTTGACCATGGTAAAACCACTTTGACTGCTGCTTTGACTACGATTTTGGCTGAAAAATTCGGCGGTACAGCAAAAGCTTACGACCAAATTGACGCAGCACCAGAAGAAAAAGCACGCGGTATTACCATCAACACCGCACACGTTGAATACGAAACTGAAACTCGCCACTACGCACACGTAGACTGCCCAGGTCACGCCGACTATGTGAAAAACATGATTACTGGCGCGGCGCAAATGGACGGCGCAATCTTGGTATGTTCAGCAGCTGACGGTCCTATGCCACAAACTCGCGAACACATCTTGTTGGCTCGCCAAGTAGGCGTTCCTTACATCATCGTGTTCATGAACAAATGCGACATGGTGGACGACGCTGAGTTGTTGGAATTGGTTGAAATGGAAATCCGTGACTTGTTGTCAAGCTACGACTTCCCAGGCGATGACTGCCCAATCGTTCAAGGTTCTGCTTTGCGCGCTTTGGAAGGCGACGCCGCTTACAAAGAAAAAATCTTTGAATTGGCTGCTGCTTTGGACAGCTACATCCCAACTCCAGAACGTGCGATTGACAAACCATTCTTGTTGCCGATTGAAGACGTATTCTCTATCTCTGGTCGCGGTACAGTAGTAACTGGTCGCGTAGAGCGCGGTATCATCAAAGTAGGTGAAGAGATTGAAATCGTTGGTTTGAAAGACACGCAAAAAACCACTTGTACTGGCGTGGAAATGTTCCGCAAATTGTTGGACGAAGGTCAAGCAGGCGACAACGTAGGTGTATTGTTGCGCGGTACAAAACGTGAAGAAGTGGAACGCGGTCAAGTATTGGCTAAACCAGGTTCTATTACGCCGCACACTAAATTTGAAGCAGAAGTGTATGTATTGAGCAAAGAAGAAGGTGGTCGTCATACGCCATTCTTCGCGAACTACCGCCCACAATTCTACTTCCGTACCACTGACGTTACTGGTGCAGTAACTTTGGCTGACGGTGTAGAAATGGTTATGCCAGGCGAAAACGTGAAAATCACCGTTGAATTGATTGCGCCAATCGCAATGGAAAACGGCTTGCGTTTCGCGATTCGTGAAGGTGGTCGTACCGTTGGTGCGGGCGTTGTGGCTAACGTAATTGCTTAATTCATAAGGATATAGAGATAATGGCAAATCAAAAAATCCGTATCCGCTTGAAAGCTTACGATTACAGCCTGATTGACCGTTCTGCACAAGAAATCGTTGAAACTGCGAAGCGCACTGGCGCGGTGGTAAAAGGTCCAATCCCTTTGCCAACGAAAATTGAGCGTTTCAACATCTTGCGTTCGCCACACGTGAACAAAACGTCGCGTGAACAATTGGAAATCCGCACTCACTTGCGGTTGATGGACATTGTGGACTGGACGGACAAAACGACTGACGCTTTGATGAAATTGGACTTGCCAGCTGGCGTGGACGTTGAAATCAAAGTGCAATAATCGGTAAACGATTAAGCATGGAAAATCCCTTGAACTTTAATGGTTCAAGGGATTTTTGTTTTGGCTGAATTGGATTTGTGGCTGCCTGAAACTTTTCAGGCAGCCTTTTTGTAGATTGCTTTTTCAAGTTTTAGCTACGCTGAATGGTGTTTCAGGTAGCCTGAAACTGAAAACCACCCGCCCGAAAGAATCAATAACTGCTAAAATATACGACTTTGCATTTGCCTATTTTGAAAGCCTATCATGATTGAAACTCCTGAATTGGCGAAGTTCCAACAAGCCTATCTTGATTATGCGCACAGCCTGCCTGAAAAAGAACAAAAACTGTTGCAGGCAGCCTTGTCTTTGGCGCAAGAAACTTATCCAATAAGCGCGGTTACGGCGGCGGGCGAGCCTTTGTTGTCGCATTTATTGGCGGTGTCGCAAATTGTGGCGGAAATGGATTTATTGTCTGACGCGGTGGCGGCGGTGGTTTTAACGGATATTTCTACTTATTTAGAAAACTGGCGTGAGCAAGTGACTGAGAAGTGTGGTAATCAAGTCGCGTCTTTGGTTGCGGGTATTGATGAAGTGCAAAAACTGACCAATTTTGCTAAAGTGGACGCGCTTGCTACGCCCGAAGAACGTGCGGCGCAAGCGGAAACCATGCGCAAAATGTTGCTGGCGATGGTGTCGGATATTCGCGTGGTGTTGATTAAATTGGCATTGCGCACGCGTACGCTGCATTTTTTATCGCAAGTGCCTGATAGCCAAATTAAGCGCGATATTGCGAAAGAAACGCTGGATATTTTTGCGCCTTTGGCAAATCGTTTAGGCGTGTGGCAACTCAAATGGCAGTTGGAAGATTTAGGTTTTCGTCATCAGCAGCCTGAAAAATATCGCGAAATTGCAAAATTATTAGACGAAAAACGTGAAGAACGTTTGAGTTATATTGATGAATTTGTGCAAACTTTAAAAGCGGCGGTCAATCAAGCAGGGATTAAATGCGATGTGGCAGGTCGTCCCAAGCATATCTATTCCATTTATAAAAAAATGGTGAAGAAAAAGCTGGATTTTGATGGCTTGTACGACATTCGTGCTGTGCGCGTGTTGGTCAATAGCGTGCCTGAATGCTATACCACTTTGGGGATTGTCCACAGCTTATGGCAGCCTATTCCTGGCGAATTTGATGATTACATCGCCAACCCCAAAGGCAATGGCTATAAGAGTTTGCATACCGTGATTGTTGGTCCAGAAGACAAAGGCATTGAAGTACAAATTCGCACACACGAAATGCACGAATTCAATGAATTTGGTGTGGCGGCACACTGGCGATACAAAGAAGGCGGCGAAGGTAATTCCGCTTATGAGCAAAAAATTGCGTGGTTGCGTCAATTATTGGATTGGCGCGAAAACATGGCAGAAAGTGGCAAGGAAGACTTAGCGGCAGCGTTCAAAACCGAATTATTCAACGACACGATTTATGTGCTCACGCCGCATGGCAAAGTTTTGTCCTTGCCCGCAGGTTCTACGCCGATTGACTTTGCCTACGCTTTGCACAGCGATTTAGGCGACCGTTGTCGTGGTGCCAAAATTGGTGGGCAAATTGTGCCACTGTCCACGCGTTTGGAGAATGGGCAACGGGTTGAAATCATCGCTGCCAAAGAAGGCGAACCGTCCGTAAACTGGCTGCATGAAGGCTGGGTAAAATCTAATAAAGCCATCAGCAAAATCCGCAGCTACATTCGCGCGCAAAACGCCGAAGCCATCCGCGAACAAGGCGAACACCAATTTGAAAAAATCATCGCCAAAATTCAGCCCAGTCCCAATCTGCATAAATTATGTGAAAACCTCAATTTCAAAAGTTTGGACGATTTATACAGCGCGATTGGACAAGGCGACATCACTGCGCGCGCCATTCAAAAAGCGGCAGGCGCACTCATCGAACCTGTGCCAGTGCCTGTTACCGCCAGCAGCATGGTGAAACAATCCAAAATCAAAGCTGGCGTCAAAAACGGCATTTTGATTAACGGCGAAGAAGGCTTGCTGACCACCTTGGCAAAATGTTGCAAACCCGCGCCACCTGATGCCATCATCGGTTTTGTTACGCGCGATAAAGGCATTTCCATTCACCGCCAAGGCTGTCCCGATTTCAACCATTTGGCGCAAAGTAGCCCTGAAAAAGTTGTGTCTGCACAATGGGCAGACGCGGAAAGCGGGCAGATTTATGCCATTGATATTGAAGTGCGCGCCACCGACCGCTCAGGTTTATTGCGCGATGTGTCCGACTGTTTAGCACGCCACAAGGTTAATGTAACCGCCGTGCACACGCAAACACGCGATTTAGAAGCCAGTATGCGTTTTACTTTGGAAGTGAAAAAAGTGGATGAATTGCCACGCGTTTTAACCTCATTAACCGAAGTGCGCGACGTGAGCAGCGTAACGCGATTGTGAGTTTTCAGGCAGCCTTAATTTGGAGCGCGGACGTTCCCTTCCGCCATGAAAGCGTAGCATGTAAATGCTTTTATGCGGATGGGGACGTCCGCGCTCCATTTGTGATTCAGTAGGTGGACATTGTCCACCTTACTTATTTTAGCTATGCTGAACTGCGTTTCAGGCAGCCTGAAAATAAATGGACAATTTCATTGTTGAAAGAAGCTTTTATCTCTATAATTGGACGTTTGTCCAATTTGCTATTTCATTATGACCGATTCGCGTACACAATTTATTCTAGCGGGGCTCGCCTTGTATCCCGATTTGGGTTATCACAAACTCTCTGTGCGCGCGCTGGCGACGCAGGCGGGGTTGAGCGCGGGCATGTTTCATCATCTGTTTGAAGATAAAGATGATTTTATGCGACAGATGTTTGAGCAACATCATCAAAATATTGCTAGTCGTTTGAATGCCGATGTGTTCACGCAAAACAGGCTGCCTGAACAACAATTACGCCAAGCGTTGGCATTTTTGGCACGTTCTGTGCGCGAAAATGGCATGTGGCTGCGGCGGATGTTGGCGGATTGTGAAAACGGTGCTGCCAGCGTGCAAGATTTTTTGCGCACGCATTCGCAAAACCATTTTGACATCGTTGGGCAATTATTGCGTACGTGTTTGCCGCAATGCGATGAACAAGAAATTCTGTTGCGACTCAATTATTTAATGTGTACCACCGCCGCACCGATTTTGTTTACCGCTCAATTTGCGCAAATGGGCATTTTGCCCGCCAATGTGTCCAACGCGCTGCCTGAATATATGTGCGATGAGGCGATTGAACGCCGATTGGATTGGGCATTGGCTGCGGTGTTGTCGCCTTAAGTTTTGTTTTCAGGCAGCCTGAAAACAGTTGTAAACGAGTAGGGTGTACGGTACGCACGCATGCGTTTCCCAAATATTCAAAAAACGCGTGCGTGGTTTGTGCCACACACACTACACAAAGCCACATATTTTCAGGCAGCCTGAAAAGTTTTATTCAAATTTTCTTTAAATCTTCTAACCGAGTATTACCATGAAAAAACTCATCATTGTCGTCCTAATCGCCGCCGTTGCTGCTGGCGCATTTTTTGTTTACCAGTATAAAAATCGCAACGCGCTGCCTGAACACATTGCCTCGTCCAACGGGCGTTTGGAATTGCAACGCTACGATGTGGCGAGCTTGTATGCGGGACGCGTTGCCAAGTTGTTGGTGGGCGAGGGCAGCGACGTGAAAGCAGGCGATGTGGTGGCGCAATTGTCATCGGATACAACCACTAACCGCGTTGCTGAAGCGCAGGCAGGGCAATTGCAAGCCGATGGTGCGATTTCGCGTGCGCGAGCGGCGGAAAAGCAAGCGCGTGAAGCGGTGGCGCGTGCGGATGCGCAGATTGCGGCGCAACAGCAGCAGTTGAAAGTGGCGCAAATGGAGTTGGACAACGCGATTCGTTTGCAACGCGAAGATTTGGTGTCGGCGGCAGAAGTGCAACGTCGTCGTTCGCAACGCGATGGTGCGGCAGCGGCGGTCAAAGCAGCGCAAGCGGCAAAATCGGAAGCGCAAGCGGCGGTGGGACAGGCGCAAGCGGGTGTGAGCGAGGCGCAAGCGGGTTCGGCGCGCGCAGAGGCTTTGGTGAAAACGGCGGAATCGGCAAACAATGATATGAACATCATCAGCCCGAAAGATGGACGCGTGGAATACCGTTTGGTGGAAGAGGGTAGCGTGATTGGCGCAGGCACGAAAGTGGTGAGCGTGCTTGACCCGAATGATGTGAGCATGAATATTTTCTTGCCGAACGCGGCGATGGCGCGTTTGAAAGTGGGCGACGAGGCGCGCATTGTGCTGGACGGCTTGGATGTGGTGTTGCCAGCGAAGATTTCGTTTATTGCGACCGATGCGCAGTTTACGCCTAAAGCGGTGGAAACGCAGGAAGAGCGCGCGAAGTTGATGTTTAAAGTGAAATTGCAAGTGACAACGGATACGGCGCAGCAGTTGCGCGGCTGGCTTAAAGGCGGCATGACGGGCAATGGTTATGTGCGCACGGATAGCGGCAAGGATTGGACGGCGGATTTGGCGGTGAAGTTGCCGCAGTGAGTGGCGAGTTTCAGGCAGCCTGAAACATTGCTTGAATGGCGAACTGAATAGTTTTCAGGCAGCCTGAAAAATAAGAAACAAAAAAACACAACACATTAAGGGTTTATCTTCATGAACACACTCTTATTAAGCCGTTTGCAGTTTGCGCTGAATATCAGTTTTCACATTTTGTTTCCTGTGATTACGATTGCGCTGTCGTGGTTTGTGGTGTATTTCCGCGCGCAGGTCGGTAAACCCAATTCAGATACCAATGGCTGGCTCAAAGCATATCGGTTTTGGACGAAAGTGTTTGCGATTACGTTTGCGATGGGCGTGGTGTCGGGCGTAACGATGAGTTTTCAGTTTGGCACCAATTGGCCCGGTTTTATGGAAAAAGCAGGCAATATCGCGGGGCCGCTGCTTGGCTATGAAGTGCTGACGGCGTTTTTCTTGGAAGCGGGTTTTTTGGGGATTATGCTGTTTGGGCGCGAGCGCGTGAGCCAGCGTGTGCACATGATTGCGTCGGTGGTGGTGGCGGTGGGCACAACCATTTCGGCGTTTTGGATTTTGGCTCTGGATTCGTGGATGCAAACGCCGCAGAGTTTTTCAGTGGATGAACACGGTGTAATGCATGTAACCAGCTGGTTTGAGGTGATTTTTAATCCGTCGTTTCCGTATCGCTTTTTTCATATGCTAACGGCATCGGTGTTGACGGCGGCGTTTTTGGTGTCGGGTTTGTCGGCGTATCAAGTGTTGAAAAAAACCGCCAATGCGGCAACGGGTAAGGTCATGCGCACGGGTTTGACGGTGGCGGCGGTGGCAATTGTGGTGCAAATTTTCATTGGCGATGCGCATGGTTTGAACACGAAGGAATATCAGCCTGCGAAATTGGCGGCGATTGAGGCGGTGTGGGAAACGGAAAAACCTGTGCCGCTGACGCTAATCGGTTTGCCCAACGAGCAAACGCGCACGACGGATTATGCAGTGAAAATTCCCTATTTGGGCTCATTGATTTTGACGCACACGCTGGACGGCGAAATTAAGGGCTTGAATGAATTTGAAGATACGCCGCCTGTTGCGCCTGTGTTTTGGGCGTTTCGCGTGATGGTGGGCGTGGGCGGTTTGATGTTGTTGGTAAGTTGGGCGAGCTGGTGGCAGTTGCGCCGTAAACAGTGGCAGCCTGAAAAATTGTCGCCGCTGTTGTTGAAAATATTGGCATTGATGACGTTTTCAGGCTGGCTGGCGACGTTGGCAGGCTGGTATGTAACGGAAATTGGTCGCCAGCCGTTTTTGGTGTATGGCGTGTTGCGCACGGAAGATGCGGTAACGAAAATCGTGCCGCCCGATAGCGTGGGGCTGACGTTTGTGATGTATTTGGTGCTGTATGCGGCGATGTTGGCATCGTATTTGGCGGCACTCAAATATATGGCGGAACATAATGACGATACGCCAGATGAGCATGTGAAAAATCCTGTGGCGGAAAGTTAATTGGCTGCCTGAAAATGTATGGCAAATAACACCGCCGTCATTCCCGCGTAGGCGGGAATCCAACGTGGAGCTAAACTTAATTTGATTCAAAGCGCAATTTTTCTATTTAATATTTTGAATTAAAAGCATTATAAAAATAGCTTAAACCGAAAGTTGGATTCCCGCTTACGCGGGAATGACGAGGTTGTTTATTATTTTCAGGCAGCCTGAAAACGCAGCCTGAAAACAAAAACACACAAAACGAAAGTAAAAACAATGGATTGGAATTACTGGCTACCCCTAATTTTTCTCGGCTTACTCGGCTTTGTGATGGTCGTGTATGTGATTTTGGACGGCTTTGATTTGGGCGTGGGTATGCTGATGCCACGCGCCGAAGCAGACGAGCAAAACACGATGGTGTCGTCCATCGGACCGTTTTGGGACGCGAACGAAACGTGGTTGGTGCTGGGCGCGGGTGTGTTGTTTATCGCGTTTCCCAAAGCCAATACGATTGTGCTGGGCAACTTGTATTTGCCTGCCACGTTTATGCTGTTCGCCTTGATGATTCGCGGTGCGGCGTTTGACTTTCGTGTCAAAGCCGACGACGGACACAAGCCCTTGTGGAACATCGCCTTTATGGCAGGCTCGGCAGGCATGGCTTTGACGCAAGGCTGGATGCTCGGGCGATATGTAACAGGTTTTGGCACGCAAATCAGCGATTACATTTTCTCGCTCGGCATTATGGCGACCGTGCCAGCTGTGTATGTATTGCTCGCTGCGTGCTGGCTTATCGCCAAAACCGAAGGCAAATTGCAACACAAAGCGCGCGCATGGGCAAATCAAGCGTGGTATCCCGTTATTGCGTGTCTGTTGTTGATTTCATTTGCCACGCCACACATTAGCCATCAAGTATTCCAGCGTTGGTTTACGCTGCCCAATATGCTCTATCTCGCGCCTGTGCCACTGCTGGCGAGTGTGTGTTTAATTTATATCAAATTATTGATTAAAAATGAAAATATTTTAACGAAAAATATTTGGCGACCATTCGCGCTGGTGATTGTCGCGCTTGTGTTATGCGCCATTGGTTTAGGCATTAGCCTGTTTCCCTACGCCGTGATTGGGCAACTCACCATTTGGGACGCCGCCGCCAGCGCACCAACTTTGGGTGTGGTGCTGATTGGCGTGTCGATTACCGTTCCGTGTATTATTGCGTACAGCATTTTCGCGTATTGGGCGTTCCGCGGTAAGGCAACGGATTTGACGTATGGTTGATTTCAGGCAGCCTGAAAACGCGTGCGTACTGCTACGGCATCGGATTTTGTTGCCAAATAAAATTTGAAAAAAATCTCGACCGCACACACCCTAGGTTAAATAAACTCTTTTCAGGCAGCCTGAAAAAATAACATTAAACAAACTAAATCAAACTATGATGAACAACACTGTTTCCGTAAAAAACCTTTCCCATTCCTACGGCAAAATCCGTGCGCTTTGCGATGTGTCGCTGGACATTCCGCGTGGCGCGACGGTTGGGCTGATTGGACCTGATGGCGTGGGCAAATCCACGCTGTTGTCGCTGATTGCGGGCGTGCGGATTATTCAAAATGGCACGGTAAACGTGTTGGGTGGCGATATGGCGAATGCGGATACGCGGCTGGAATTGTCGCACCGCATTGCCTATATGCCGCAGGGTTTGGGCAAGAATTTGTATCCGACTTTGTCGGTGTATGAAAACATTGAATTTCATGCGCGGCTGTTTGGACTGACGGTGGCGGAGCGCAAACAGCGCATTCAGCGTTTGCTGGACGCGACAGGTTTAGCACCATTTCCCGACCGTGCGGCGGGCAAATTATCGGGCGGCATGAAACAGAAATTGAGTTTGTGCTGTGCGCTGGTTCACAATCCCGATTTGTTGATTTTGGACGAGCCGACCACGGGCGTAGACCCATTGTCGCGCCGCCAATTTTGGCAACTGGTAACGGATTTGCAGCAAGAACAACGCGGTATGACGGTGATTGTGGCAACGGCGTATATTGATGAAGCCGAGCAGTTCGAGCATTTGCTGGCGATGGACGATGGGCATTTGCTGGTAAACAAACCGACGCGCCAAGTGATGCAAGAATTGGGCGTGAATACGCTGGAAGAGGCGTATGTGAAACTGCTGCCTGAAAATAAGCAAGACAGCGGCGAGTTGGTGATTACGCCGTTTGAGCCGTTGCCGAACGAGCCGTTGGCGATGGAAGCGCATGGTTTAACGAAGAAATTTGGCAATTTCACTTCGGTGGATAATGTGAGTTTTGAGATTCCGCGTGGCGAGATTTTCGGTTTTCTCGGCTCGAATGGTTGCGGCAAATCGACGACGATGAAAATGCTGACAGGCTTGCTGGAACCGACTTCTGGCACGGCAAAATTGTTGGGTGAACCGATTGACGCAGGCAGCCTGCACGTGAAAATGCGCGTGGGGTATATGTCGCAAGCGTTTTCGCTGTATGAAGAATTGACTGTGAAACAGAATCTGACGTTGCACGCCAAGTTGTATCAAATGGATGGCGACAGTGGTCGTGCGGCGGTTAAAAAAGCCTTGCACGATTTTGATTTGGACAATGTGGCGAATGTTGCGCCTGTGTCTCTGCCACTTGGCATTCGTCAGCGTTTGCAACTGGCAGCGGCGTGTTTGCATTCGCCCGAAGTGTTGATTTTGGATGAACCAACTTCGGGCGTGGACCCTGCGGCGCGTGATATGTTTTGGCGCACTTTGATGAAATTGTCGCGCGAAAACCGCATTACGATTTTTGTGACCACGCATTTTATGAACGAAGTCATGCGCTGCGACCGCATTTCGCTCATGCACCGCGGGCGTGTGTTGGCGATGGGTACACCCGAAGAACTGATTGTGCAAACGGGGCAGCCGAATATGGAAGAAGCGTTTATTCATTATTTGGTGCAAGACGCAGAAGACGAAGTGGCGGAGCGGGCGGCAAAACGCGGTTATTCGCAAGATAATGCAGACAATAGGCTGCCTGAAAAACCATCAGAGCTTTCAGACAGCCTGAAAACCGAAACGCAGCCTGAAACCCACGACCACAGCCAAAACTGGCGTTATTTATTCAGCACGATTTGGACATTCGCCATGCGCGAAGCGAAAGAATTAACGCGCGACAAAATCCGCCTGTTTTTCGCGCTGTTTGGCCCTTTGATTATGTTGTCGTCTATCGGCTGGGCGATTTCGTTTGATGTGAGCAATCTGCATTTTGCTGTGTGGGACAAAGACCAAAGCGTGTTGAGTCGCCAGCTTGCCGAGCAATTTCGCGGTTCGGCGTATTTTATTGAGCAGCCTGAAATTCATTCCGCCGCCGAAGCCGATAGATTGTTGCAAAGCAATAAGGCGGTGTTGATTGTGGACATTCCTGCCGACTTTGGGCGCAATGTGCAACAGGGTAGGCAGCCTGAAATCGGCATTATGATTGACGGCACAACACCGTTTAACGCCAGCAATGTAAACGCATACGCGGCGGCTCTGATTCAGCGATTTAACATGGAAGTATTGGCGCAAAACGGTTTCAGGCTGCCTCAAAGTGCGGCGGTCGTGCCGCGTTATATGTATAACCAAGATTTTCGCAGCATCAACGCGATGGTGCCGAGTATGCTCATGATGATGCTGATGATGATTCCTGCGATTATGACCGCGTTGAGCGTGGTGCGTGAGCGCGAAATGGGGTCTATCGCCAATCTGTACGCTTCGCCAGCACGCGTGTGGCAATATTTGATTGGTAAACAGTTGCCGTATATTTTGGTGGGCGCAATCAATGCTTTGTGTTTAACGGTGATGGTGGTGTTTTGGTTTGGCGTGCCGCTCAAAGGCTCTTTGTTAGCGTTGATGACAGGCGCGACTTTGCTCGTGTGCGCGTCTACTGCTTTGGGTTTATTGGTGTCGTCTTTCGTCAAATCGCAAACGGCGGCATTTTTCATCAGCTCCATTGGTACGATGGTGCCGACCGTGAATTTTTCGGGGCTGATGTATCCCGTTTCCACCATGACAGGCGGTGCAAAAGCGATGGGCTTGGGTTTCCCCGCGTCGTGGTTTCAACGTGTGAGTATTGGTAGTTTTACCAAAGGCTTGGGCGTGAGCAATTTATTGATGGAATTTGCGATTCTGGCGACATTTGCCGCGATTTATTTGACTTTGGCGTGTTTATCGTTGAAGAAACAAGAGAAATAAGGTTTCAGGCTGCCTGAAAAGGTTTGGCAACAGTTTCAGGCAGCCTGAAAAAAGGAAAAACAAAATGACCCGAACATTGAAAAACATCGCTTCGCTGATGCGTAAAGAATTTCGCAGCGTGTTTGGCGATAAAGTATTGGCGGTGTTGATTATTTTCGTTTTCACAGGCATGGTGATTCAGGCAGCCAAAGGCATTAGCACCGATGTGAAAAATGCCAACGTCGGCGTGATTGATTTAGACCAATCTACGCTGTCGCACCGCATAGTGGACAGTTTGCTTGAACCACAATTCAAAAAACCGATTTATATTCAACGCGAAGAAGCCGACGAATTGATGGACAAAGGGCAGCTGATTTTCGTGCTGGAATTTCCGCCCAATTTTGAAAAAGACATTTTGGCAGGACGCGCGCCCGAAGTGCAATTATTGGTGGACGCGACCACGATGACGCAAGCGGGCGTGGGGCAGGTGTATATTGCGCAGATTTTCCAGCGCGAAATCTTAGCGTTTACAGGACAAGCGCGCGCGCTCAATCAAATCATGCCGAGCCAATACGCGCTCAATGTGTTGTACAACCCAAACGGTGAAAGCCCATGGTTTCAAGGCGTGGCGCAGGTGAACAATATGATTTCCATGCTGGCGTTTGTGTTGGTGGGCGCGGCGGTGATTCGTGAGCGCGAACGTGGCACGATTGAACATTTGTTGGTGATGCCTGTTACCGCGACCGAAATCGTATTGGCAAAGATTTTGGCAAACGGCTTGGTTGTGTGCATTACTGCGACTTTTTCCATGCAATTTGTGGTCGGCGGTGTGATTGGACTGCCGATTGCAGGCAATATTTTGTTGTATTTTTTCGGCACGATGATGTTGATGTTTTCCATCGCTAGTCTCGCTGTGATGATGGCGACGCTCGCGCCAACCATGCCGCAATACAGTTTGTTGATGATGCCGGTTTACATCGTGATGTTGCTGTTTTCAGGCAGCTCATCGCCACGCCAAAATATGCCACACGCCGCGCAAATGGCGAGTGAATATTGGCCCACGACTCAATTTGCCACCTTCGCGCAAAATGTGTTATTCCGCGGCGCGGGCGTGGGTATCGTTTATCCACAATTATTGGCGATGGCAATTACAGGCTTGATTTTTTTGGGCTTTGCGTTGTTTCGATTCCGTAAGATGTTGGAGAAACAGGGGTAGTTTTCAGGCTGCCTGAAAATACACAATCAAAAAATAAATTAAATAAAACAAAATGATAAACCACGAGACCCACCAACGCAGCAAAACCAACGATTTGCCCAAACAAGCCGTGTATCAAACTTTTTACAGCGAACACGACTTTTCGCGCATGGTGTTTTTGCCGCAAGGAAACGGACAATTGCAAAGCAGCGACGGCGCAAACATTTCTCCCTATGTGTTTGATGAACAAAAAGAATGGCTGCATTGTGTCGGCGTAAACGACGCGGCGTTGTTGCAAACCATACTCGCGCCTTATGGCATTCACGAACTCGTGATTGAAGACATTTTGTCGCCCAAACAACGCCCCAAAATTGAAGATTATGGCACTTATCTCTTCATCGCCTTGCGTGTTTGCCAATATTCAGGCAGCAAATTGCACAACGATTCGGTGTATTTAATCATCGGCACAGACTATATTTTGAGTTTCCAAAAAAAGCCACTCGGATTATTTAGCGACTTACATCAACAATTTGCAGCAAATAAATACCAAATTCGCAGCAAAAGCATAGAATTTCTCGCCTATCATTTTATTGACCGGATAGTGGACGATTATTTCAACGCGCTGGAACAATTCAACGAATGCGTAGAATCGTTGGATAATCAATTATTTAAACAAACAGGCGAAGACGAAACATTGCTGGCAAAAATCCACAAATTAAAGCGCGACGCGACCAAATTTCAGCGCAATCTGATTCCCATGCGCGAAATCGCAGGGCAACTATTGCGCGGACGCTTTGACGTATTCAGCAACGATACGCACCTGTATTTACGCGATGTATACGACCATATTTTGCAACTGATTGAAAGCTTAGACGCCGCGCGCGATACCGTGGTCAGCATGATGGACGTGCAATTATCGTTTCAATCCAATAGGTTAAATCAACAAATGCGCGTGTTGACCGTCATCACGATAATTTTCATGCCGCTGACGGTTATCACGGGCATTTACGGCATGAATTTTGACAACATGCCCGAATTACATTGGCAATACGGCTATTTTATGGTGCTGGGGCTGCTGCTGATGATTATTGTGAGTTTGCTGGTGTATTTTCGCAAACGCGGGTGGTTGTAGGGTTTCAGGCAGCCTTACTGGTTTTATCCAAATCGATGATTTGGCTATAAAACCGTATGTCGTAGACAACAAACCTAAAAATTCAAAAAATCAAAGGAAATCAAAATAATGCAACTCAAGAAACTTTCAGGCAGCCTAATCATCTGTTTCGCATTAGCCGCCTGCCAAAGCACAAAAATAGACACGCAAAGCCGCGTAAACCTACCTGCCCAATTTGACCAAGCCCAAGCACAAGGCGAGCGGCAGGATATTGCGCGGTGGTGGCAATATTGGCAAGACCCTGTTTTAAATCAACTGGTTGAACAAGGGTTGCAAACGGGTTACGACATTCGGATTGCCCAAAGTCGTTTGAACGAAGCGCGGGCGACGGCGCGTTTGGCGCGCACCGATTTAGGTCCGCAAGCAGGTGTGAGCGCGAATGCAGCTTATCAAAAAATGAGTATCAACAATCCTTTGGACGGCAATACGCGCGCGATGGTGGGGCAGTTTGCGCCCGATTCCGCGCTTGCTGGCAATAAGATGGATGGTGATGTGAAAATGGCAGGTTTGGGCGTTGCCGCTTCATGGGAGCCTGATATTTTTGGGCAAAAACGCAGCGACGCGGACGCGGCTCAAGCAGGCGCGTTGGGTGCGCAAGAACAGTTTTATGGCGCGCAAATGTTGTTGGCAAGCGATATTGCCGACGCTTATTTACAAGCGCGCGCTTTGCAGCAACGTATGAAACAAACCGATAGCAATATCAACAATTTATCTGAGATGGTGCGCTATATTCAGGGGCGTTTTCGCGCAGGTCATGTGAGCGCGCATGAAGTGGACGAGTCGCAGGCGGCGTTGCAAGCCATGCAGGGCAAACGCGCGACTTTGGACGCGGAATACGCGTTGCAAGTGCGCAAAATTGCAGTATTGACTGGGCAAACGCCGCAAACTTTCAGGCTGCCTGAAAGCCAAGTGAATGTGTTGGCAAACCAACCTGCCGCGCCACAAGGCGAAACGCCTGAAGGTTTACTGGAACGTCGCCCTGATATTCGTGGTCGCGCGGCGGCGGTTCAAGCGCGCGCGGCTAAATTGGCGAGTGCGAAAGCCGATTATTATCCGCGTTTTAAAATCAATTTTTTGGGACAAAACGGGCGCATTGAAGTGGGCAGCGATACGGCTTTAAACGGCTGGGCGAGCTTATTGAGCGTGGGCATTTCTGTGCCGATTTTCTCCAATGGGCGCATCAAAGCGAATGTTGCCGCGGCAGATGCGCGTTTGCAAACGGCTTTGCTGGAATACGACCAAACCGTGTTGCGCGCGCTGGCGGACGTGGACAACGCGTATCATATGCACCACGATGTCGCGGCACAAACGCAGCGTTTGCAACAAAGTGCTGATTTATACCAAAAGCAAGCGCGCGATTCCTATCAATTGTTTCAAAATGGCTACAAAACGCTAGATGAAGCCTTGCGTGCGCGGATTAATGCGGACAACGCGGCGGAAAATTTAACGCGCGTACAATTAGGCAAGGCGCAGGCGTTGATGGGTTTGTATAAGGCTTTGGGCGGCGGTTGGCAGCCGTGAGTAGAGGGTTTCAGGCTGCCTGAAAACTGGGTAAAACTGTTTCAGGCAGCTTGAAAAGATGTAGTGAGTTTAACCAGCCCCCACCAATCTGTCCCCTCCCCCGTTTGGACGGGGGAGGGGACAGATTGGTGGGGGAATTTGATGATTTCAGGCT
The DNA here is from genome assembly GCA_051414845.1 of Neisseriaceae bacterium B1. Taxonomy (GTDB): domain Bacteria; phylum Pseudomonadota; class Gammaproteobacteria; order Burkholderiales; family Neisseriaceae; genus Simonsiella. The sequence continues at coordinate 1,938,488 of CP183313.1, read as the reverse complement.
GCCTGAAAGAGTTTTGCAAAAGTTTCAGCCTGAAGTTTTATGCTTTAGGCATGGTGCATTTGGCTTCTGCTGCGGGCATATACAGCGATACTTGCACATTGGCAAGGGCGAAAAGTTGTTTGATTTGTGCTTGGCTGCGTTCGTGGGCGTGTTGCAACAGACCGTTTTGGCAGGCTTGGCGCAAGACTTGTTGCTTGGCTTGGGTTTGTACGGTGTTTAATACGCTCATGTCAGGTTGGTGCAGATTGAGTGTTCCTGTTTTTAAATCAAAGACTTCAATGTGATTGAGTTGTACGGATAATACTTCTACTGCAGGCAGGTTGATGATGACGGTATCGTTCAATACGGTCACATCTTTTTCGCTGATTTTGGCTAAATCTAAGCCTGCGATGGCGTTGCCTTTGGCGACGAATATGCCTTTTTGGCTGTCTTGCCATAGTGCATACCAGTTGCCTTGTTTTTCAGTGCGGATAATGGTGTCGATGTAGAATGAGGTGCTTTCTAGGCGGTTGAGTTCGCGGATTTTGGCGAGTACGCCTGCGGAGCTAATGATTTGGTGGGGCGAGTTTTTTTCAGGTAGCCATTGGTCTTTGTAGTGCCACGCGACGGCGACTAGGGCGCAAATGATGATGAGAGAGATGATTTTTTTCATGATTTTCCTTAGTTATGCGGTGTTGAGTGGCGGAATATAGTGGCAACTTGATGATTTTCAATAGAATATGAAATAGTGTGAATAAGGAAAGTTTTTTCAGGCTGCCTGAAACGGTTGAATGTCGGCTTGGAAAGCCGATCTGTGTTGCGATGGTTGTTATGTATTTTCAGGCAGCCTGAAAGTGAAAAAATGTTATACAATATCACTTCATTTTTTCAGGCAGCTTTGGTTGGATTATGCGAAATTCTCTTTTATTAACAGGTATGGCGCAGCGTGTTTTGCTGGCGTTGGCAACCATAGCCCTTTTGTGGGGCGTTTATTTTTGGGCGGTTTCCGAATGAGTATTCAGGTTGAGAATTTGACGATTAGCTACCGCGCGCGCCCAGCGGTACATCATTTGGATATGACGTTTGAATCGGGTTGTATGTGCGCAATTTTTGGCCCGAATGGGGCAGGAAAATCGACCTTGCTCAAGGCGATGATGGGTTTGTTGCGCACCAATACGGGCAGCGTTAATTGGCAGGGTTTGTCGCGCCGCGATATTGCGTATTTACCGCAACAGGCGGATGTGGACCGCAGTCAGCCAATGAGTGTGTTTGAATTGACGGCGATGGGCCTTTGGTATGAAATCGGTTTTTTTGGGCGGGTAACGCGTGAGCAACAGGCGCGGATTCAGGCTGCCTTAACGCGTGTGGATATGTGGGATTTTTCTGAACGCAGCATTGGCGAGTTGTCGAATGGGCAATTTCAGCGCGTTTTGTTTGCACGGATGTTGGTGCAAAATGCGCAATTTTTGTTGCTCGATGAGCCGTTTAATGCGGTGGATGCGCGCACAACTTACGCGCTTTTGGAGGTGTTGCGCCAAGAAAATCAAGCGGGTAAGGCGATTATTGCGGTGTTGCATGATTATGAACAGGTGCGCGCTTATTTTCCGACAACGCTATTAATGGCGCGAGAGAAGATTGCTTCGGGTAAAACGGAAGCGGTTTTGTGCGATGAGTTGCTGAAAAAAGCCAATGCGTTGGCGCAAGTGGCGGAAGATGAGGCTTGGTGTGAGCCCGTTTAATTGATATAAATGAAGGCTGCCTGAAAACTTTGTTGGTTTTCAGGCAGCCTTTTTTCTCTCTATTTTCTTTTTTTATATACTTTAGCTTATTTCATTGCACCGCTCATGGTTTTCACATTGTAACGGAACAAATCGGCATAAGTTGCCGCTGGTGCACCTTTGGATAAAGCGTCGGAATACAATTTGCCGCCCACTTTTACGCCTGTTTCTTGCGCAATGCGCTGTATCATGCGACCGTCTTTGATGTTTTCGGTGAACACGGCTTTAATGCCTTGTTGCTTGATTTGACGAATAATCGCGGCAACAGTTTTGGCTGATGGCTGAGCTTCTGTGCTCACGCCTTGTGGCGCAAGGAAAGTGACGCCATAGCGTTTGCCTAAGTAGCCAAATGAGTGGTGTCCTGTCAGCACTTTGCGGTGCGCGGCAGGAATGGCGTTGAATTGACTTCGAGCATAGTTATCTAACTGAATCAGTTGGTTAGAGTATTTTTGAAAACGCTCTTGGTAGTATTTTGCGCCACTCGGGTCGGCTTTGATGAGGGCTTTGGTTACATTCGCCGCGTATTTTTGCATGAGTTTCGGGTCATGCCATACATGTGGGTCAAATTCGCCGTGGTCATGGTCGTGACCTTCTTCATCGTGATGATGGTGCGCGCCTTCTTCATTTTTTAACGGTGTAATGCCTTGTGCGGCTTCGGCATACGGTACTTTGCTTTGTTTGACTGCGCGTACCACATCGCCTTGCTCCAAGCCTAAACCGTTGAGCATAACCAATTGCGCTGCACCGATTTTTTTCACATCGCCACTGGTTAGCTGATAAGCATGGGCATCGGCATCGGCGCCGACCAAATTGTCTACGCTCACACGTTCGCCACCAATTTGTTTAACTACATCGCCTAAAATGCTAAAACTGCTAACAACTTGCAACGGTGCTGCAAATACGCTGCCTGAAAAAGCCAGTGCACACAGCAATGTGCTGGTTTTAATCATATGTTTCATTTTACTTCCTTTTATTGTTTACACAAAAAAACGGATTATAGCAAATGTTGTTATAGTATAACAATAGTTTGGTAGGGTTGTTTCAGGCAGCCTGAAAAAAATAAAAAAGCCTTTGTTGAATAACAAAGGCTTTTTTGAGAAACGTTGAAATTATTTCAATTTGGTTTCTTTGTAGATAACGTGTTTGCGAGCAACTGGGTCAAATTTTTTGATTTCCATTTTGCCAGGCATAGTGCGTTTGTTTTTGGTTGTGGTATAGAAGTGACCTGTACCAGCAGACGATTCCAGTTTGATTTTATCGCGCATGATTCAATCCTTTATATTAGATGGCTTCGCCACGAGCACGCAAATCAGCTAAAACAGCGTCGATGCCGTTTTTATCGATAGTGCGCAATGCAGCGTTAGATACACGGAGGCGAACCCAACGGTTTTCGCTCTCTACCCAAAAACGGCGTGATTGCAGGTTAGGCAAAAAACGACGTTTGGTTTTGTTGTTGGCATGTGATACGTTGTTGCCAGACATTGGACGTTTGCCCGTAATTTTGCAAACTTTTGCCATGATTGGTCTCCAAACTTAAATGATAAATTAAAAACGAAACGCGGTTTATATCATAAGCCGTGTTTATGGGGCAATCTGTATGTGCGTTTTGTTGTCATTTTTAGGGATTGCCCGCGAAAATGTTGCGCTAAGTAAACAGTTTTGCCTACGAAAACGAAGCATTATACATTGTTTTGAAAAGTGAGCAAAGGTTTTGTGTTGTTTAAATGTTGATTTTTACTTATCGAATATCAGGCGCTATGCGTTGAAAACGTTGATAAAAAGAAATGAAATGCAGGGCGTATTTATTTTTTTGATATTTTATTATTTCAGACTAATGAAAAAAGAAACTAAAATTTAATTATCAAATAAATTTGGTATAATTTGCTGGTTCGTTGTGCTTTTCTATTTTGATTGTGCAAGAAATTTATTGTCTTTTCCGTTATATTGTGTGGTTTTATTTTACCAAGAAATGAATGCTAAGTTTTTTGTTTTCAGGCAGCCTGATGTGTCTGCTTTAATATGTTGAGAATGTTTTATTTTATTGTTGTTCAACGCGTAGGGTTTTGCCCTACGCTTTGACTTTTCATTTGGCTTGATAAAATAGTATTTCAGGCTGCCTGAAATATTTGATAAGAGATTGATTTAAGGGATTTGTATGTCGCTTCTGGCTTTATTTGGCACATTTGAAACGGGTTTGGTGTATGCCATCGTTGCTTTGGGCGTGTTGCTTTCATTTCGCATTTTGGACTTTCCTGATTTAACAGCAGATGGTAGTTTTCCACTGGGTGCATTTGCTTGTGCGGTGTGTATGACAACTGGGATGAATCCCATTTTAGCGGTTGGCGTTGGTTTTGCTGCGGGTGTGGTAGCGGGTTTATTGACTGCTTGGTTGAATGTGAAACTGGGTATTTTGCAGTTATTGGCAGGGATTATTGTCATGACGGCATTGTATTCGGTGAATTTGCGCATTGGTGGTGCGCCTAATATTCCATTGTTGGGAACCGATACCGTTTTTGATATGTTTAAGCCGATTTTGGGTACAGGAATTTGGCAAAACACCTTGATCTTATTATTAATTTCTCTGTTGATTAAATTCACACTAGACTGGTTTTTTCACACGGAAATAGGTTTGGCAATGCGTGCAACGGGTGCGAATCCACGCATGGCGCGCGCGCAAGGTATTTCTACTAATTTCATGATTATGCTGGGGATGGCGTTGTCTAACGGTTTGATTGCTTTGGGTGGTGCATTGTTTGCGCAACTGGTCGGCGGCGCAGATGTGAGCGCAGGTCTCGGCACGATTGTGTTCGGTTTGGCAGCGGTGATTTTGGGCGAGGCTTTGTTGCCAAGCAAAAAAATGTGGTTGATTACTTTATCTGTCATTATTGGTTCTATTATTTATCGTTTATTTATCATGGTTGCGATGGGCAGCGAAACGCTGTCGGGCTTGGGTTTGAAAACGCAAGATTTGAATTTGATTACTTCGGTTTTGGTGGTGTGCGTGATGTTGTTGCCGCAAATTAAAGCCAAATTGAAAACAAGGAAATAACGCCATGATGAAAGCAGGGCAGTTAAAACTCACGTTTAACGCGGGCACGCCGATTGAAAATCTAGCCTTGCGCGGCATGAGTTTGCACATTAAAGACGGTGAATTCGTTACCGTGATTGGCAGCAACGGCGCAGGTAAATCCACGTTTTTGAACGCGATTAGCGGCGATATTTTGGTTGATTCAGGCAGTATTCGTATTGATGGTACGGACGTTACGCGGCTGCCTGCACACAAACGCGCAGGCTTGGTGGCGCGCGTGTTCCAAGACCCGATGGCAGGGACGTGCGCCAATTTGAGCATTGAAGAAAACATGGCATTGGCGTTTAAGCGCGGACAAGGGCGCGGTTTATCGGGCGCGTTGAACAAGGCGAATCGCGAATTTTTCCGCGAAAAATTGTCGGTATTGAAATTGGGTTTGGAAAATCGGTTGACCGACCGCATGGGCTTGCTGTCGGGCGGACAACGCCAAGCAGTAAGTTTGCTGATGGCGAGTTTGCAACCGAGCAAAATTTTGCTGCTAGACGAACACACCGCCGCGCTTGACCCGAAAACAGCAGCGTTTGTATTGGAATTGACCGACCAGATTATTTCCGAAAATAAATTGACGGCGATGATGGTAACGCATTCCATGCAACAAGCACTTGACCACGGACAGCGCACCGTGATGTTGCATCAAGGGCAAGTTGTGTTGGACGTGGATGGCGACAAACGCCAAGGCATGACCATGCGCGATTTGTTGGATATGTTTGAAAAAACGCGCGGCGAGAAGGTTTCGGATGATTCTTTATTGTTAAGCTAACCCTAACCCATTCAGGCTGCCTGAAAGTTGATTTTCAGGCAGCCTGAAACCATTTATATGGAATGAAACAATAAATATTATGTAATTGAATTACATAAACCGTGTATAATGCTTTCATTTCCATCCATTAGTAGGAGTAACACAATGAATGCTCGTGAGATTTTAACGGCTGGTGCCGTCGTTCCTGTTATCGCGATTGATGACATCGATTCTGCCGTAGATTTGGCGCATGCTTTGGTGGAGGGCGGGATTCCGACTTTGGAAATCACTTTGCGTACGGAATACGGCTTGAAAGCGATTGAGAAAATCGCCAAAGAAGTGAAAGGCGCGATTGTAGGCGCGGGGACGGTAATTAACGGCGAACAATTAAAAGCGGTTGAAGATGCGGGCGCGGTGTTTGCAATTAGCCCGGGGTTTAATGTGAAATTGGCGCACGCAGCGGAAAGAAGCGGCATTAGCGTGATTCCAGGTATTGCAACACCGGGCGAATTGATGTTGGCTTTGGAACACGGTATTGATACGTGCAAACTGTTTCCAGCGGAAGTCGTTGGCGGCAAAGCGATGTTGAAAGCCTTGCACGGTCCGTTTCCGCAAGTGAAATTCTGTCCAACAGGCGGCATTAGCTTGGAAACTGCGCCTGATTATTTGAAATTGCCGAATGTATTGTGTGTAGGCGGTTCATGGCTAACGCCGAAAGATGTAGTGGCAAAACGCGATTGGCAAACGATTGAGCGTTTAGCGAAAGAAGCGGCAGCGTTGCGCGCTTAATATCTTATTGAATAAACAAGTAAATAATTTTCAGGCAGCCTTGATAACTTCAAAGGATGCCTGAAAATTTCTGTTTTTACTGAAAAAATAAGCATATTGTTTCAAATATAAATTTTAATTTGATTTTAAATAGTAATTGTTATCTGTAACCATCTGAAATTTGAGCTTTTTCATGCGGTGTAGATGAAAAATCCTACTTTTAAACTTATGTGAAAAACGGTAAAATTATAAATTACGCAAATTATTTTAATCATAGGTGCTGCTATGTTGGCAAACTATTTTCCCGTACTGATATTCGCCATTGTCGGCTTAGTGGCGGGCATTGTGTTTATTTTATTGGGTACGTTACTGGGTCCGAAACGCCATTATGCGCAAAAAGACACGCCGTTTGAGTGTGGTTTTGACGCATTTGAAAACGCGCGTATGAAATTTGACGTGCGTTATTATTTGGTTGCCATTTTGTTTATTTTGTTTGATTTGGAAGTTGCCTTCATGATTCCTTGGGCGGTGGTTTATAAAGATTTAATGGCGCAAACGGGCAGTTATGCGTTTTGGTCAATGCTCGTGTTCATCGTTGTTTTGACGGTGGGCTTTGTTTACGAATGGAAAAAAGGTGCGCTGGAATGGGAATAGAAGGCGTTTTGAACAAAGGTTTTGTAACTGCTAGTGCAGATACCGTTTTAAACTACGTTCGTACAGGCTCGCTCTGGCCTGTAACATTTGGCTTAGCTTGCTGCGCCGTGGAAATGATGCACGCGGGTATGGCGCGTTACGACCTTGACCGATTTGGGATTATTTTCCGCCCATCGCCGCGCCAATCCGATTTGATGATTGTTGCTGGCACATTGTGCAACAAAATGGCACCTGCGCTGCGTCGAGTTTATGACCAAATGGCAGAGCCGCGTTGGGTGTTGTCTATGGGGTCGTGTGCCAACGGTGGCGGTTACTACCATTATTCGTATTCGGTGGTGCGCGGCTGCGACCGCATTGTGCCTGTTGATGTGTATGTACCAGGCTGTCCGCCGACTGCGGAGGCTTTGTTGTATGGTTTGATTCAGTTGCAGGGCAAAATCAAACGCACTTATACGATTGCACGGCATTAAGATTTGATGATTTCAGGCTGCCTGAAAAGTAGAGGGGTGTATCTTGATGCACCATCTAACACATAGATTTAAATTGATTTGGTGCAACAAGTTGCACCCTACACAAAAAATCTTTCAGGCAGCCTGAAAAGCCTGAAAGCACAGAAATGATATTTTAGGAACGCAAAATGCACGTTATTGATTTACAGGCAGCCTGCACCGAAATTTTGGGCGACAAAGCCAGCAAAATCAGCTTGGCATTTGACGAAGTTACCGTTGAATGCCAGCCTGAACACTATTTGGACATCATGACCACCTTGCGCGACCACCCCGATTTGCATTTTGAAAGTCTGGTGGATTTGTGCGGCGTGGATTACAGCACCTACAAAAACCAAGCGTGGCACGGCAAACGCTTTGCGGTGGTCAGCAATTTGGTTTCCGTGAAAAACAATCAGCGCATTCGCGTGCGCGTGTGGGCGCAAGACGACAATCTGCCCATTGTGGAAACCGTTATCCCCATTTACAACGCTGCCGATTGGTACGAGCGCGAAGCCTTTGATATGTATGGCATTATTTTCAATCATCACCCCGATTTGCGCCGCATTTTGACCGATTACGGCTTTGTTGGACACCCATTCCGCAAAGATTTCCCGATTTCAGGTCATGTGGAAATGCGCTACGATGAACAAGAAAAACGTGTTGTTTATCAACCCGTAACGATTGAGCCGCGCGAAATCACACCGCGCATTGTACGCGAGGAGAACTACGGTGGCTAAATTACGCAATTACACGATTAACTTCGGCCCACAACACCCAGCCGCGCATGGCGTATTGCGCCTGATTTTGGAATTGGAAGGCGAAACCATTGTTCGCGCCGACCCACACATCGGCTTGCTGCATCGTGGCACGGAAAAGCTGGCTGAAACAAAAACTTATCTGCAAGCCCTGCCGTATATGGACAGGCTGGACTACGTTTCCATGATGGTGAACGAGCAAGCGTATTGCATGGCGATTGAAAAACTGATGGGCATTGAAGTCCCCATTCGCGCCAAGTACATACGCACCATGTTTGCCGAAGTTACGCGCATTTTGAATCACTTGATGGGCGTGGGTTCGCACGCGCTGGACATTGGCGCAATGACCGCGATTTTGTACGCTTTCCGCGACCGCGAAGAGTTGATGGATTTGTATGAAGCCGTTTCGGGTGCGCGCATGCACGCGGCTTACTTCCGCCCAGGGGGTGTGTACCGCGATTTGCCCGATTTCATGCCGAAATACGAATCCAGCAAATACCGCAACGCTAAAGTGTTGAAAGAGTTGAACGCCTCACGCGAAGGCAGCATGTTGGACTTTATTGACGCATTTTGCGAGCGTTTCCCGAAAAACATTGACACGCTGGAAACCCTGCTGACCGACAACCGCATTTGGAAACAACGCACGGTGGGCATTGGCGTGGTGTCGCCTGAACGCGCTTTGCAAAAAGGCTTTACGGGCGTGATGTTGCGCGGTTCGGGCGTGGAGTGGGACATTCGCAAGAAAACGCCTTACGAAGTGTACGACCAAGTGGATTTTGACATTCCTGTGGGTGTGAATGGCGATTGCTACGACCGTTATTTGTGTCGCGTCAATGAGATGCGCCAATCGGTACGGATTATCAAACAATGTGCCGACTGGTTGCGCGCCAATCCGAATTTGCCCGTGATTGTGGAAGACCAAAAAGTCGCGCCACCCAAACGCACCGATATGAAAACAGGCATGGAAGATTTGATTCACCATTTCAAATTGTTCACCGAAGGCATGCACGTTCCCGAAGGCGAAACCTACACGGCGGTGGAACACCCAAAAGGCGAATTTGGTATTTACATGATTTCCGATGGCGCAAACAAGCCGTATCGCTTAAAAATCCGCGCCCCAGGTTTTGCCCATTTGCAAGGCATGGACGAAATGGCGCGTGGTCATATGTTGGCAGACGTGGTGGCGATTATCGGCACGCAAGATATTGTGTTTGGTGAAGTGGATAGATGATTTTTCAGGCAGCCTTTGTAGGTCGGGCATTCATGCCCGACGTAACGCTGAAAATATAACGCAGTAGTTTTCAGGCTGTCTTAAAAGGAAAAATCATGTTTTTTGTTTTTAATCCAATCGCTTTAGTTTTGTGCATAAGCGTCAGCATAATTTTTGGCGTGTTTTTGCGCCGTGATTTATTGGAATTTGACCGCGATACCGAAGGCGTTGCTGATTTTGTTATGAGAATGTTGGTATTAGGATTGACTGGTTTTTTGGCTTGGCTGCAAATGAGTGTATTGATGGACATTGCGTTTGATAAAACAAGCGAAAATATCGCTTCAATGAAAATCATGTTAGCGTTCCCTATTATGTCGTTGATATTAACATGGGCAATTTCTCGACATTTAAATTGAATCACTTTCAGGCTGCCTGAAAGTGAAATAAACCATAATTTTATTTAGTTGTATGTCGGACATTTATGTCCGACATAATGCGCGGTAATGAATCATGTCGGGCATAAATATCCAACCTACAAATTGTTATGTACGGGCAGGCAGCCTGAAAACCAAATTATTATTTTTATTTTAGGATTACAAAATGTTATCCGCACAATCATTAAAAGAAATTGACATTGAGTTGGCAAAATACCCAGCCGAGCAACGCCGCAGTGCCGTGATGGGCGCGTTGCGGATTGCCCAAGTGGAATTGGGCTGGCTGAAACCCGAAACCATTGAATTTGTGGCAAATTACATTGGCATACCTGCGATTGCTGCCTATGAAGTGGCGACTTTCTACAATATGTACGATTTGAAACCTGTGGGCAAATACAAATTGACGGTTTGCACCAATTTGCCGTGCGCCTTGCGTGGCGGCGTGGACGCGGGCGAATACCTGAAAGAAAAACTCGGCATCGGCTATGGCGAAACCACCCCAGACGGCAAATTCACGCTGGTGGAAGGCGAGTGCATGGGCGCGTGTGGCGATGCCCCTGTTATGCTGTTGAACAATCACAAAATGTGCAGTTTTATGGACGCAGCCGCGATTGATAAGAAATTGGCGGAATTGCAGTGATTTTGTGGTTTTAGGCTGCCTGAAACGAAGTGTAGCGTAGCTAAAACCACACTACGCCGTCATTCCCGCGCAGGCGGGAATCCAAAGTTGTCCTACACCAACTGACAATTTAATAAGCAAATAGTTAAATTAACAAAGCATTTTCAGGCAGCCTGAAAGGTTACAAAATGAATCAGCACCCACTCGCACGGCAGCCTGCGGTTTACATTTTGGCAAGTGGGCGCAATGGAACTTTGTATATTGGCGTTAACATGAATTTGCCTGAACGTATTTGGCAACATAAACAAGGTGTTTCGCCTGACGGCTTTACAGCGCAATATGGTGTAGATAAATTGGTTTGGTATGAATGCTTTGCGACTATGCCAGAAGCGATTGCCAAAGAAAAAGCCATGAAAAAATGGCGCAGAGAATGGAAAATTCGTTTAATTGAAGAACAAAATCCCGATTGGTTGGATTTATTTGGTGGATTGGTGGCGTGAAATTTCAGGCAGCCTGAAACCTTTACAAAACCATCAGTATCGTCATTCCCGCGCAGGCGGGAATCCAAAGTTGATTGATACAAACTTTTGTTTCTTAAAGTGAAGAGTGGATTTCCGCCTGTGTGGGAATGACGGCAAGGTAAAAGTTTCCGCAGTTTTGCAAATTTGCAAAAGCTGTAAGTTAAAGATTTAAATTAAAAATAGAAGTTACCTAATCTCAAAGTTGGATTCCCGCCTACGCGGGAATGACGGCAGTTTGAGAGATTGTTGGCAATAAACAAATTGATTTTTCAGGCAGCCTGAACAAATTGTATTCGCTGGACGCGCAGTCTCTGACTGAAAACAAAAAATAGGTAGAAAACATGGCAATTTATCAATCAGGCGTGATTTTTGAAAACGTCTCCACACAAAACCCCGATTGTTGGACGCTTGCGGCTTATCAAGCGCGTGGCGGTTACCGTGCGTTACGCAAAATTTTAACCGAAAATATCGAGCAAACCGAAGTCATTGACGAAGTGAAAACATCGGCATTGCGCGGTCGTGGTGGCGCAGGCTTTCCCACAGGTTTAAAATGGAGCTTTATGCCGCGCTCTTTTCCTGGTGCAAAATATGTGGTTTGCAACACAGACGAGGGCGAACCAGGTACATTCAAAGACCGCGACATCATTATGTTCAATCCACACGCGTTGATTGAAGGCATGATTATCGCAGGCTACGCGATGGGCGCAGAAGCAGGCTATAACTACATTCACGGCGAAATTTTTGAAGGATTTCAACGTTTTGAAGCAGCATTAGCAGAGGCGCGGCAGGCTGGTTTGCTGGGTAAAAATATTTTAGGCACAGATTTTTCGTTTGATTTGTTTGCTCATCACGGTTATGGCGCATACATTTGCGGCGAAGAAACTGCTTTGCTGGAAAGTTTGGAAGGCAAAAAAGGCCAGCCGCGCTTTAAGCCCCCTTTTCCTGCATCGTATGGTTTGTATGGCAAGCCGACCACGATTAATAACACCGAAACATTTGCTTCTGTGCCGTTTATTATTCGTGATGGCGGTCAAAAATTTGCCGATCAGGGTGTGGAAGGCGCAGGTGGCACAAAATTGTTTTCCATTTCAGGACACGTTGAACGCCCTGGTAATTATGAAGTGCCGCTGGGTACGCCATTTTCCGAATTGTTGGCGATGGCTGGCGGTATGCGTGGTGGCAAGAAATTGAAAGCGGTTATTCCAGGTGGTTCATCTGCGCCCGTGTTGCCTGCTGACATCATGATGGCGTGCAATATGGACTACGATTCCATTGCCAAAGCAGGTTCTATGCTCGGTTCGGGTGCGGTAATTGTGATGGACGAAGATGTCTGCATGGTCAAAGCGTTGGAGCGTTTGGCGTATTTCTACCACGAAGAGTCATGCGGTCAATGTACGCCTTGCCGCGAAGGCACGGGCTGGCTGTATCGCGTGGTACACCGCATTGCAACTGGCAAAGGTCGTCCCGATGATTTGGATTTGCTGGACAGTGTGGGCAACAATATGGCTGGACGCACAATTTGTGCGCTGGCGGACGCGGCGGTGTTCCCCGTTCGCAGTTTTACCAAGCATTTCCGCGCTGAATTTGAGCATTATATTGAGCATGGTAAGCCGATGAAAGAACATAAGTGGGGTGGATGGTAAATCCATTTCAGGCAGCCTGAAACCTTTCAGCGTCGTCATTCCCGCGTAGGGGGGAATCCAATGCGGGGCTGCATTTATATTGATTTAATGCGCGAATGGTTAAACATCAGATTTACGCTTTAAATAAAAATGACCTAAACCAAAAGTGGATTCCCGCCTACGCGGGAATGACGGTGGTGGTTAAGAATAGAGTAAAGTTAAAAATGAACCAGCATCCACTTGCACGACAACCAGCAGTTTATATTTTAGCGAGTGGGAGAAATGGTACGTTGTATATTGGCGTTACCATGAATTTGCCTGAACGCATTTGGCAGCATAAAGAGCGTATTTTGCCTGATGGATTTACGGCTCAATATGATGTAGATAATATGATGTAGATAAATTGGTGTGGTATGAATTTTTTGCCACTATGTCCGAAGCCATAGCCAAAGAAAAAGCCATGAAGAAATGGCGAAGAGAATGGAAATTCGCTTAATTGAAGAACAAAATCCCGATTGGTTGGATTTATTCGGTGGATTGGTGCTTTAAATACAAATTAGTGAAACCGAACGTTGGATTCCCGCCTGCGCGGGAATGACGGCGGTATTTGAAATCCTGATACAAATATTTTCAGGCAGCCTGAAACAAATTTCTTTTAAATATAAAAAAGTAACTAGGAAACAACCATGTTACAAATCCAAATAGACGGTAAACAAACCCAAGTGAAACAAGGCACGACCGTGATTGAAGCGGCGCACCAGCTTGGCACTTACATTCCGCATTTTTGTTATCACAAAAAGCTGTCCATTGCCGCCAACTGCCGCATGTGCTTGGTGGACGTGGAAAAAGCCCCCAAACCCCTGCCCGCCTGTGCCACGCCTGTTACAGACGGCATGGTGGTGCATACCCATTCCGCCAAAGCCAAACAGGCGCAACAAGGCGTAATGGAATTTTTGCTGATAAATCACCCACTTGATTGTCCCATCTGCGACCAAGGGGGCGAATGCCAGTTGCAAGATTTGGCGGTGGGCTACGGCAAATCGGGCAGCCGCTATCAAGAAGAAAAACGCGCCGTAGTCGGCAAAGACATGGGGCCGCTCGTGTCTGCCGAAGAAATGAGCCGTTGCATTCATTGCACCCGTTGCGTGCGTTTCACGGAAGAAATCGCGGGCATGCAGGAAATCGGCATGGCAAATCGCAGTGAATTTTCCGAAATCATGCCCTTTATCGGCAAGGCTGTGGAAACGGAATTGTCGGGCAATGTGATTGATTTGTGTCCCGTTGGCGCATTGACCAGCAAGCCTTATCGTTATGATTCGCGCTCGTGGGAATTGTCGCGCCGCAAATCCATTTCCGCGCACGATGCTTTGGGTTCCAACCTGATTGTGCAAACGAAAGACCACACCGTGCGCCGCGTCTTACCGCTTGAAAATGAAGCGATTAACGAATGCTGGATTGCCGACCGCGACCGTTTCGCCTACGAAGGTTTGTACCACGAAAGCCGTTTGACCACGCCAAAAATCAAACATGGCGGCGAATGGCAAAATGTGGATTGGACAACCGCTTTGGAATATGTGCGCCACACCCTTGATTGCATTGCCAAAGAAGACGGCAAAGAGCAAATTGCCGTGTGGGCAAACCCGATGAATACGGTGGAAGAACTGTATTTGGCGAAAAAATGGGCAGACGGTTTTGGCGTGAAAGCGATGACTTCGCGTTTGCGTGAAAACGACAGCCGTCTTTCAGGCAGCCTGCAAGGGGCGCAATGGCTCGGTCAAACGATTGAGCAGCTTGCGGCTTGCGAAGCGGTGTTGATTGTGGGCGCGAATTTGCGTAAAGAACAGCCTTTGCTGACGGCGCGTTTGCGTCGTGCGGCTAAAAATGGCATGGTGCTAAGCGTGGTGGCAGCCAATCGCGAAGAATTGCATATGCCCTTGTTGGTACACGATATGGTTCACCCGAATCAATGGACAACTTATTTAAACAACGTACCTGAATTGGTTTCAGGCAGCCTGAAAAACGCGGAGCGCGCGGCGATTGTTTTGGGTGCGGATGTACAAAATTCGCCTGATTATGCCGATATTTACGCCGCCGCACAAAATCTGGCACAACAAACAGGTGCAATTTTGGGCGTGTTGCCACAAGCGGCAAACAGCGTAGGTGCGGACGTGTTGGGTTTCAATCGCGCCAATATTGCTGACATGGTGGCGCAGCCGAAAAAAGCCGTTGTGTTGCTGAATATTGACCCTGAAACCGATGTTTTGGGCGGCGCACAAGCAATGGCAGCTTTAAAACAAGCAGGCAGCGTGTTGGCGTTTACCGCATACGAAAGCGATGCTTTGCGCGAAGTGGCGGACGTGATGTTGCCAATTGCACCGTTCACCGAAACCGCAGGCAGCCTGATTAACATGGAAGGGCGTTTGCAGTCATTCCATGGCGTAGTGCAAGGTTTGGGAGAAAGCCGCCCATTGTGGAAAATTTTGCGCGTGTTGGGTAATGTGTTTGAATTGCAAGGCTTTGATTTTGAAACACAAGAACAAGTGTTAGCCGAAGCATTGAATGTGAACACGCTGCCTGAAAAATTAAATAACCGCAGCACATTCACAGGCACAGCCGCACCCATTTCAGGCAGCCTGAAAACCGTGCGCGTAGGTGGTGTAGGCATTTACCATACCGACCCGATTGTGCGACGTGCCCAATCGTTGCAACAGACCAGCCACGCCGCCACGCCTGAAGCGCGTGTGAATCCAATCACTTTGGCAACATTTAGCTTGGTGGACGGCGACATCGCCACGGCACGACAAAATGGCGCGAGCGTGAATGTGGTGGTTCGCAGCGATAGTACGCTGCCTGAAAATGTGGTTTATCTGCCGCATCACAGCGACAACGCGGTACTTGGCGGATTGATGAACAGCATTGAATTGAAAAGGGCATAATCATGCAACAATGGTTTCAGAACTTTTTTGCCGAAGTGCTGGCGTTGGGCAGTATAGGCGTTACGATTGGTTTAATTGTCTCAATTTTGGTCAAAATCGTGTTGATTTTAGCCCCTTTGATTTTAACGGTGGCGTATCTCACTTACTTTGAACGCAAAGTGATTGGCTTTATGCAGTTGCGAACAGGCCCAAACGTGGTTGGGCCTTGGGGCTTGATTCAGCCGTTTGCCGACGTGTTGAAATTGCTGTTTAAAGAAGTAACGCGCCCGACTTTGTCTAATAAAGCCTTGTTTTATATTGGACCGATGTTGTCGCTTGCGCCATCTTTTGCCGCTTGGGCGGTGATTCCGTTCAACGAAGAATGGGTGCTGACCAATATTGACGCAGGTTTGCTGTATATTTTGATGATTACCTCGCTGTCGGTGTATGGCGTGATTATCGCGGGCTGGGCTAGTAACTCTAAATATGCGTTTTTGGGCGCGATGCGTTCATCGGCGCAAACGATTTCGTATGAAATCGCTATGTCTGCCGCGCTGGTGTGCGTGATTATGGTTTCAGGCAGCCTGAATTTCAAAGAGATTGTGGCGGCACAAGCGCAAGGTATTGCAGGTGGTTCTATTTTCTCGTGGAACTGGTTTACTTTATTCCCTGCGTTTATTGTTTACCTGATTTCGGCGGTAGCGGAAACCAACCGTGCGCCGTTTGACGTGGCGGAAGGCGAGAGCGAAATCGTGGCAGGTTTCCATGTGGAATATTCGGGCTTTGCGTTCGCGCTGTTCTTCCTTGCTGAATACATTTTCATGATTTTGATTGGCGCATTGACGGCGATTATGTTCTTGGGTGGCTGGTTGTCGCCATTCCCACAAAGCTGGGGCATCATCGGCGTGCCGAGCGCATTTTGGATGTTTGCGAAAATGGCGTTTGTGCTGTACGGCTATTTGTGGATTCGTGCCACATTCCCACGTTACCGCTACGACCAAATCATGCGTTTGGGCTGGAAAATTTTGATTCCGATTGGCTTTATTTGCATTGCAGTGCTGGCAGGCTGGATGGCGTCGCCGTTGAGTTTGTGGAAGTGATGAGTTGTAGGTCGGGCATTCATGCCCGACATAGCGTACCGTTAATCATGTCGGGCATGAATGTCCGACCTACGAACTTTGTTTTCAGGCAGCCTGAGAACAAGTTCAACGCAGCTAAAATACATATATGATAGATAAAAACCAGCCTGCACATTTCACAGGCTGCCTGAAAAGTTATTGTCAATAAAACAATCCACACCAAAAGAGTAGGGTGTACCTTATGGCTAATTTTGTAAAAACCTTCCTGCTGGGCGAACTCGTCAAAGGCATGGGCGTAACGCTGAAAAACTTTTTCGCGCGTAAAGACACGATTTATTTCCCCGAAGAAAAAACGCCGCAATCGGTGCGTTTTCGTGGGCTGCACGCGCAACGCCGTTATCCCAATGGCGAAGAGCGTTGCATTGCGTGCAAACTGTGTGAAGCCGTTTGCCCCGCGATGGCGATTAACATTGAAAGCGAACAACGCGAAGACGGCACTCGCCGCACTACGCGCTACGATATTGACTTAACCAAATGTATTTTCTGTGGTTTTTGTGAAGAGGCGTGTCCTGTGGACGCGATTGTGGAAACGCATATCTTTGAATATCACGGCGAAAAACGCGGCGATTTGCACATGACCAAACCGATTTTGCTGGCGATTGGCGATAAATACGAAGCCGAAATCGCCAAACGCAAAGCGGCGGACGCACCGTATCGTTGATTTATAGCAATCTGCTCCCTCCCCTACGGCGCGGGGGAGGGCTGGGGTGGGGTTACGAAAGTTGCTACAAAATAAAATTTCTACAAGAACGAAAAGCCCCCACCCTAACCCTCCCCCATTTGGGATGGGGAGGGGACAAGTTAGCAAGATATTCAACTTTTTAGGCAGCCTGAAAACCCAAAGTTAAACATTACAGAAAGCAAATCATGACTTTCCAACTCGTTTTATTCTATATATTCGCCGCGATTATTTTGTATGGCGCATTGCAAACGGTTACCGCGAAAAACCCTGTTCACGCCACTTTGCATTTGGTGCTGACTTTTTGCGTGTCGGCGATGATGTGGCTCTTGATGCAAGCGGAATTTTTGGGCATCACGCTGGTGGTGGTATACGTTGGCGCGGTAATGGTTTTGTTTTTGTTCGTGATTATGATGCTGAACATTGACATTGAAGAAATGCGTAAAGGCTTTTGGCGACACGCACCTGCGGCGATGACGGTCGGCGTGTTGATGGCGGCGTTGCTGATTGCGATTTTTGTTGCGCCCGATACCAATTTGTCGGTGTTGAACAAGGAAATCAACATCGCGGCGGATTACAGCAATGTGCGTGATTTGGGTATGCAGCTTTACACGACTTATTTGCTGCAATTTGAATTGGCGGCGGTGTTGCTCGTGTTGGGCATGGTGGCGGCGATTGCGCTGGTGCATCGTAAATCCACCAATCCGAAATACATCAATCCTGCCGACCAAGTGAAAGTGAACGCGGCAGAAGGTCGCTTGCGTATGGTGAAAATGCAATCAGAAGTGCAAACGCCCAAAGCCACACAGCCTGAACACACGGAAGAGAGCCAATCATGATTACAATTACACATTATTTGGTGCTGGCGGCGTTGCTGTTTGGCATTAGCGCGATGGGAATTTACATGAACCGCAAAAATGTGTTGGTGCTTTTGATGTCTATTGAATTGATGTTGCTGGCGGTGAATTTTAACTTTATTGCGTTTTCGCAGTATTTGGGCGACACGGCTGGGCAGATTTTCGTGTTTTTCGTGCTGACTGTGGCGGCGGCAGAAAGCGCGATTGGTTTGGCGATTATGGTGCTGGTGTTCCGCAACCGACAAACGATTAACGTTACCGAATTGAATACGCTGAAAGGCTAATGGGGATTTTCAGGCAGCCTGAAAGGACTGCGCGTCCAGTGAATAAAATCATGCAGGCAGCCTGAAAGGTCAAAATCATGTTAAGCGAAACCGATATTTTAACCGCCACTAATGGCGCACGATTGCTGTATCTGGTGGCGACTTGCGGCAGCGCGGCAATCGGTTCATGGCTGTATCAGAACCTGTTTTCGTTGACGGTTACGCGCGATGAAATCATTTTGAGCGCATTGGCTGGCGTGGTGTTTTTCCTGTTTCCAGTTGGTATGTTTTTTTGGAATATTTATTTTGCAATCATTGGCGGTTTGATTTTCGGAGTTGGCGTAACGCGTAGATTGGAAATTGCCAACGGAAAACGCGATAATTTTTGAATTTTCAGGCAGCCTGAAAAGAATTTTGAATATTTAGGAATGATTAATATGAAAAAAACATTACTTATTTTGGCTTTGATGTTGAATGGATTGGCTTATGCAAATACCAATGAGGTAACAACATCTAAAAATACATCAATTACTGTTCAACAAAAAAACATCTCTGCGGTTTTTCAAGATATTGAGATTAAAACATTGTTTGCAATTATTGGAAAAGAAACAGGCAAAAAATTTTATGTTGATGCCAACATTTCTGGGAAAGTTTCTTTAAGAGTAAAAGACACCAGTATTGAAAATGTATTAAAAATGATTGAGCAATCAGAGAATTTAAAAATTGAAGTGTACGGAAATGATTTTATCGTAAAAAAACGATAGCCAGCTTTCGTGTTTTTCAGGCAGCCTGAAAATAGTCCAAAATAAAAAAATAGCTGAAAAAGTTTTTAAAAATCAAAAAGGTTCACTTCCATGAACGACATGACTTTATATTTAATCATCGCGCTCACGCCATTGGTGGGCTGTTTGCTAGCAGGCTTGTTTGGCAAGCAAATCGGACGGCGTGGCGCACACACCGCCACCATTTCAGGTGTGGCGATTTCTGCGCTGTTGTCCGCCTATGTGCTGTATGGTTTTGCAACTGGCACACGCGCCAAGTTTGACGAAAACGTGTACACATGGCTCACCATGGGTGGTGTGGACTTTTCAGTCGGCTTTCTCGTGGACAGCCTGACCGCCATGATGATGGTGGTGGTAACGTCCGTGTCGCTGATGGTACACATCTACACCATCGGCTACATGCACGATGAAGAAACAGGCTACCAACGCTTTTTCAGCTACATCTCCTTGTTTACATTCAGCATGTTGATGTTGATTATGTCCAACAACTTCATTCAACTGTTTTTCGGTTGGGAAGCGGTGGGCTTGGTGTCGTACTTGCTGATTGGTTTCTATTTCAAACGCGACAGCGCGATTTTCGCCAATTTAAAAGCGTTTCTAGTGAATCGCGTGGGCGATTTCGGCTTTTTGCTGGGCATTGGTTTGGTGCTGGGCTATTTTGGTGGCAGCCTGCGTTATGCGGACGTGTTCGCCTATTTGCCGAATGTGGTGGGCATGCAATTTCTCGGCACGGATTTGATTACCGTAACTTGTTTGCTGCTGTTTGTGGGTGCAATGGGTAAATCCGCGCAATTCCCCTTACACGTTTGGCTGCCTGATTCTATGGAAGGTCCAACCCCGATTTCCGCATTGATTCACGCGGCAACCATGGTTACGGCTGGTTTGTTTATGGTGTCGCGCATGTCGCCCATGTACGAAATGAGTACCACAGCATTGAGCGTGATTATGGTGATTGGTGCGATTACTGCGCTGTTTATGGGCTTTCTCGGCACAATCCAAAACGACATTAAGCGCGTGATTGCGTATTCCACTTTGTCGCAACTGGGCTACATGACCGTTGCGCTGGGCGTGTCGGCGTATTCTATCGCCATGTTCCATGTGATGACGCACGCATTTTTCAAAGCCTTGCTGTTCTTGGCGGCTGGTAGCGTGATTATCGGCATGCACCACGACCAAGATATGCGAAATATGGGCAATTTGCGTAAATACATGCCGATTACTTGGATTACCATGCTGTTGGGCAATTTGTCGCTGATTGGTACGCCTTTGTTTTCAGGCTTTTATTCCAAAGATTCCATTATTGAAGCCGTGAAATTCAGCAATTTGACGGGTAGTGGCTTTGCCTATTTTGCCGTGTTGGCGAGCGTGTTTGTAACCGCATTTTATGCGTTCCGTCAATACTTTATCGTGTTTCACGGCAAAGAGCGTTGGCGCGAAAATCATCATGCCCACGATGAACATCACGATGACGCACATCATCACGGCTTGTCGCCCAATGACAATCCGTACGAAAGCCCTTGGGTGGTAACTTTCCCCTTGTTGTTCTTGGCTGTGCCGTCTGTGATTATTGGTGCATTGACGATTAAACCTTTGTTGTATGGCGATTTTTTCAAAGATGTGATTTATGTGAATAACGAAGCGCACCCTGTGATGACGATTATGGCGGAACACTATCACGGCATTTTCGGCATGGTAACGCATAGCTTGGTTAGCCCTGTGTTGTATTTGGCGATTGCGGGCGTGGCAGCAGCGTGGTTCTTGTATGTGAAAGCACCGCATTTGCCCGCGAAAATTCAGGCAGCCTGCAAACCCATTTATAAGCTGTTGGACAACAAATACTATTTGGACGTGATTTACTTCAACGTGTTCGCCAAAGGCAGCCGAAAATTGGGTGAGCTGTTCTGGAAAGTGGGCGACACCATGATTATTGACAACGGCATTGTGAACAATTCCGCCAAACTGGTCGGCAACATCGCCGCGCAAGTCCGCAAAGCGCAGACGGGTTTCATCTACACCTATGCGGCTGTGATGGTGGCTGGGGTGTTGGTGTTGATTGTGGCGTTTTTCTGGAATTTGTGGTTTAAGTGATGTTTCAAGCTGCCTGAAACAGACAATTTTGCTGTAATCTGTTCCCTCCCTCTATGAAGGGGGAGGGCTAGGGTGGGGGTTAAATTGTTGGGTGTAGGAGGATGATGTTATTGTTCCAAAATTTTGCCCTCACCCTAACCCTCCCCCGCAAGCAGGGGAGGGGACAGATTGCGGTAGGACAAGAATTTCAGGCAGCCTGAAACAATCGCACAAATTTGGAGAACATTGATGGAACTTAAACGAAATACTGCTTTGATTTTGATTGATATGCAACAAGGCTTTGATGATGTTGCCTATTGGGGCGGGGCGAGGAATAATCCGAAAGCCGAAGAAACCGCTTTACAAGTTTTAGCAAAATTTCGTCAAGAAAATCTGCTTGTTATCCATGTTCAACACGCTTCCACTTTGGCACAATCTCGGCTTAATCCCAATCATCAAGGCTTTGCTTTTAAAAAGGGATTTGAACCACAAAACAATGAAGGTTTGATTACCAAAAATGTAAACAGTGCTTTCATTGGTACAAATTTGAATGAATTATTGCAAGAAAATCAAATTGATACCTTGTTTATTTGTGGTTTGACCACAGACCATTGCGTTTCTACAAGTACACGAATGGCAGGTAATTTGGGGTATCAGGTTTATGTGCTTGCTGATGCGACAGCGACGTTTGACAAAATTGGTATCAATGGCGAAAAATTTGATGCGGAATTGATTCATCAAACAGCGTTAGCCAGCTTAAATGGTGAATTTGCAAATGTGATAAACAGCACAGAAATTTTGAAATAATTTTCAGGCTGCCTGAAACCGCAGCCCCACAACAGTTTTAATTTAAATAAAAGAGAAAACAGGCTACTACTATGTTTTTCAATAACTTACTCAGCTTGGCAATCTGGGTGCCAATCGTGGCGGGTGTGCTGGTCTTGGCGACAGGCTCGGACAGCCGCGCACCGTTGGCACGGATACTGGCTTTGATTGGCGCGGCGGCAGGGTTTTTGGTAACGCTGCCCCTGTTTACCCACTTTGACCGCGCAAATGGCGGCTACCAGTTCAGCGAATTGCACGCTTGGATACCCGCGCTCAATCTCAACTACGCGCTGGGTGTGGACGGCATTTCCGTGCTGTTCATCATTTTGAATGCCTTTATCACGCTGATGGTGGTGCTGGCTGGCTGGGAAGTGATTCAGAAAAAAACCGCGCAATACATGGCGGCATTTCTCATCATGTCGGGCTTGATTAACGGCGCGTTTGCGGCGCAGGACGCGATTTTGTTCTACGTTTTCTTTGAAGGCATGCTGATTCCGCTTTACCTGATTATCGGTATGTGGGGTGGCCCTCGCCGCGTGTATGCTGCCGTGAAACTGTTTTTGTACACGCTGTTGGGTTCGCTGTTGATGTTGGTGGGGTTGATTTACCTGTCTTATCAAGCCAATGGCAGCTTTGCGATTGCCGATTTGCAAGCGATTAAGCAGATTCCTTTGGGCGTGCAACAACTGTTGTTCATCGGCTTTTTCCTGTCGTTTGCCGTGAAAGTGCCGATGTTCCCCGTACACACTTGGCTGCCTGATGCGCACGTTGAAGCCCCAACTGGCGGTTCTATGGTGCTGGCAGCGATTACGCTGAAAATCGGTGCGTATGGTTTCTTGCGTTTTATTTTGCCGATTTTGCCCGATGCGTCACGCTATTTTGCGCCTGTGATTGTGGTGTTGAGCTTGATTGCGGTGATTTACATCGGCTTGGTGGCTTTGGTGCAAACCGATATGAAAAAACTGGTGGCGTATTCATCAATCAGCCACATGGGTTTTGTAACGCTGGGTATTTTCCTGTTTAGCGGACTGTTTTCAGGCAGCCCTTTGGGCGAATTGAACGACTGGGGCTTGAAAGGTGCGATTGTGCAAATGATTTCGCACGGCTTTGTGTCGGCAGCGATGTTTATGTGTATCGGCGTGATGTATGACCGTTTGCACACGCGCAATATTGCCGACTATGGCGGTGTGGTGAATGTGATGCCGAAATTTGCTGCGTTCATGATGTTGTTTGGCATGGCGAATGCGGGTTTGCCTGCGACTTCGGGTTTTGTGGGCGAATTTATGGTGATTATGGGCGCGGTAAAAGTGAATTTCTGGATTGGCTTGCTGGCGGCGTTCACGCTGATTTATGGCGCGGCATACACTTTGTGGATGTACAAACGCACCATTTTTGGCGAAATCACGAATCCCGAAGTGCGTGAAATGAAAGACATCAACTGCCGCGAATTTGCCGTATTGACGATTTTGGCGGTGGCGGTTTTGGGCATGGGCTTGTATCCCGAAGCGTTTATCGCGGTGGTACACGAAGCGGCGAATAATTTGATTGCCCAAGTGGCGCAAAGCAAGATTTGAGGTGCGACATGGATTTAACGAATTTGAATTTGACTGCGGCGACACCTGAAATCGTGTTATTGATTGCGCTGTTTGGCGTGTTGCTGGCGGATTTGTGGACGAGTGATGAAAATCGCTACATCACGCATTATTTAAGCATTGGCGCGATGTTGGCGGCGGCGGCTGGGCAACTGGCGGTGTGGTCGCCCGAACCTGCGCTCGCGTTTAGCGGTATGTATGTGGTGGACGGCATTTCGCAACTGGCGAAAATAGCGATTTACTTGGGTACGGCGGTGCTGTTTGTTTATGCCAAACCGTATAACACGCTGCACGGCATGTTTAAAGGCGAATACTACACGTTGGCGATGTTTGCCGCAGTCGGCATGAGTGTGATGATTAGCTCTGCGCATTTCTTGTCGGCGTATGTGGGTTTGGAATTGTTGTCGCTGTCTTTGTACGCGATGATTGCCCTGCGCCGCGACAGCGCACAAGCGGCAGAGGCTGCCTTAAAATATTTCGTGCTGGGTGCCTTGGCTTCGGGTATTTTGTTATATGGCATTTCTATGGTTTATGGCGCAACAGGCAGCCTGAAATTTGATGAAATCTTGTTGGCAGCGCAAAATGGGCATGTAAACGGCTGGTTGTTGAAACTGGGCGTGCTGTTTATCGTGGCGGCGGTCGCGTTTAAATTTGGTGCGGTGCCGTTTCACATGTGGGTGCCAGATGTGTACCAAGGTGCGCCTACCTCTGTTGCCGCATTTGTCGGCTCTATGCCAAAAATCGCAGCGACCGTATTTACATTTCGCATTTTGGTGGAAGGCTTGGTATTGCAAAAAGGCGATTGGTTGTTGATGTTCGCCGCGCTGGGTGTGTTGTCGCTACTGGTGGGTAACTTGGCAGCCATTATGCAAACCAATATTAAACGCATGTTCGCATTTTCAACTGTGTCGCATATGGGTTTCATTTTGCTGGCGTTTTTAGGTAGCGTGATTGGTATTCAGGCAGCCATTTATTATGCGGTGGCGTATATTTTGATGAGTTTGGCAGGTTTCGGCGTGTTAATGCTCATCAGCCGTGAAGGGTGTGAATGCGAGAATATTGCCGACTTGGCTGGTTTAAACCAACGCAATTCGTGGTATGCGTTTGTCATGCTGCTGGTGTTGTTCAGCATGGCAGGCATTCCGCCATTAATGGGCTTTTACGCTAAATTTGCGGTATTGAAAGCCTTGCTTGCATCAGAATATGCATGGGCGACTGGCTTGGCGATTTTCGCTGTTATCATGTCCTTAATTGGCGCGTTCTACTACCTGCGCGTAGTAAAAGCCATGTATTTTGATGAGAAAACCGATGACGTGCCGCTTAGCGATGATTTGGGTATGAAATTGCTGTTGTCTGCCAATGCGTTGTTATTGTTGGTTTGGGGTATATTCCCCAGCACGTTAACTGAATGGATTGCCAAAGCAGTTGGGGTGTAAAGTAAGTGAGTATAAAAAGGCAGCCTGAAAACGAATTCCTCGTTTTCAGGCTGCCTGAAACCTTTGCCCCCCCAAAACAACCCACTGGTTTTGGGGTTTTCATCATTCCAACCCCAAACAACCCAAACCAACCTCAACAAACACAAACACCCCACCCAAACAGCCCTATTTCAGGCTGCCTTATGCTCCTTCAGGCAGCAATGGGCACAATAAGCACCGTAATCAGCGCAACAAGCCTTAACTTGTTCGCCGCTTTAAGCAAATTCAAACAAATCACTTTCAACCCCAACTACCCTTTGACCCTTTCCAAGCCAACACACTCACTCCGTTTACATCTGAATATACAGTGCAAAATGGCAAAACTCTGTTCCACCCGATAACGGATTTTTGCCAGCTCCTTATTGCGCCCAATGTCTTCACGCGTCAAAGGTTTATTGCGGTGCGCTTTACACATAATGCCGTCCATTAATTGATTTTTCTCCAAAAATTCGCGGTTGGATTGACTGTCATAGCCTTTATCTGCATACACTTTGACTCCGTGTTCAACCTTGTCCAACACGGTTTCCAAATGATTTACATTAGATGCATTGGCTGGCGTAACGTGAATTTGCTCTATAAAGCCTTCTTCATCGCACCGCGCATGAAGTTTGTAGCCCTAATACCAATGCTTGCTTTTGATTGTCCATCTTGCGTCTTTGTCTTTGCTGGTCGGCGTTTGGACAATTTCTTCACTTTCATTGACTTCAATGGATTTTTTGAGTTTCCCGCCTGCGGTTTGGATAATGGTCGCGTCCACAATTGCGGTTTGTGCTTTTTCTACTTTGAGTTGGTTGTGGGCGAGTTGTCGGTTGATTTCTTGATGCAGTTCATTTGCCAAGCCCTCTTGAATTAAACCAGTTACAGAAACAGTTGGGTGTGCTATGGTCGGGCAAATTCATCTCATCGGGAAATTGGCAAGAGAGGATGAAATCCAAATGGATCACCAAACTGCGCTCCAATTCGGGGTCGGATAAACTGTGCCATTGCCCGAGCAAAACCGCGCGGAACATGGGTAACAAGGGGTAAGCGGGGCGACCGCCGTTGTCGCGCACATAGCGAACTTTATGGCTGGCGAGTGTTTGTTCAATGACTTGCCAATCCAAAAGTTGGGTGATTTTAGGTAAAGGGAAACGGTCGGCGTATTGGTTGAGTAGGGTTTGTGTTGATTGGTAGAAGAAGCTGGACATGGAAAAATCCTCTGAATTCTTGATGGAGGGAATTTAGAGGTTTTTTTGGGGGGCAAAGGTTTCAGGCTGCCTGAAAACTTGTTAAAGGTAATCAGTCTTAGTCATGGACGATGGAAATTGTTATGGGTAAATTTAAGATTAATTAATGTGAACTACATTTTATGATACTGATAAAGCAATACAAATCACTTTTTTCACACGGCTTATCGAAAGATATGAAGTTTTTATAAATTTTCAAATATGATTTATTTCTATTTAATCTAGACAAAATCTGTTAATCTACGTTAAAATCGCATTCGGTAACTATTTCTATTTAGCTTAATTAACAGGAGTATTCATGTTACATCAACGCCAACTTTTTCGCTTAAGTGCGATAACTCTTTCTCTTATTAGCGGTTTTGCTCATGCCGAAACAATTACTACTAATGCAACAAGCGAAGTTGTTGCAGCAGAAAATAGTGTGATGGCTACAGTTAAAGAACTACCCAGTGTTCAAGTCAATGCAGGATTAGACGGTTCAACACGTCACGTCAATATGAAAAAAATGGACGAAAGTACAAATACCAGCCTGAAAGAAGTTTTGTTTAATGAGCCGTCAATTAATTTTGGAGGTGGCAATGGTACATCGCAATTTTTGTATATTCGTGGCATGGGGCAAAATTCCATTGATGTAAAAGTGGACAATGCCTACACTGATAGCCAAATTCACTATCACCAAGGTCGTCATATGCTTGACCCTGCTTTGGTAAAAGTATTGTCTGTGCAAAAAGGTGCAGGTAGCGCATCGGCAGGTATTGGGCAAACCAATGGTGCGATTGTGGCGAAAACTTTGGATGCGGCAGATTTGTTGAAAAACAGCAGCAATCCTAATTTTGGGGCGCGCGTGAATGCGGGTTACAACAGCAATAAAGGTCATGATTATGGCTTGGCATTGTTTGGGCAACATGAAATGGTGGATTTCTTGGTGGCAGGCAATCGTGTACATCAAGGCAACTATAAAGGCGGTAAAGGCTATTGGGATGAAGCCAATCAAACCGACCGCATTACTTATGGCAAATTGGACAATACCAGCTATTTAGCAAAAATTGGCTTGAATCTGAATAACCATCGCTTGGCATTGAGCCACATGCATCAGCAGCAAAAAGGTACGCGTCTTGTGCGCGAAGAGTTTGGTTATTTTGGTGCAAAACAGGCACCAGCCGAGCGTAAAATGAGCATTGACCAAACCAATTTAGAGTGGAGTGCAAAAGATTTAGGTTTTGCGCAAAAAGTAGAAGCGAATGTATATAACATGGTTTATAGCCGTTGGTCGGCGGATGACAAAGGCAACGGTTATGCGGGCGGTGCAAGAAACGTAGGCGAAACCAAGACCAAAATTAATACATGGGGTGCGAATGTTAATTTTGATTCAGCGGTGCATGACAAAGTATTGCTCAAATATGGTCTGAACTACCGTCAGCAAAAAATCAAGCCTAATCAATTGTTTGGTGAAAAATTA
The DNA here is from genome assembly GCA_051414845.1 of Neisseriaceae bacterium B1. Classification (GTDB taxonomy): domain Bacteria; phylum Pseudomonadota; class Gammaproteobacteria; order Burkholderiales; family Neisseriaceae; genus Simonsiella. The sequence continues at coordinate 1,910,554 of CP183313.1, read as the reverse complement.
GTGCATCAGCAAAAACAAGATGTCGGCGTATATGTAGAAGCCATCAGCGACATTGCCGATAAATTTACCTTGACTACAGGCTTGCGTTATGACTATTTCAATTTCAAAGCCATGGATGGCAAAGAGCGCAGCAATGGCGAACTTAACCCCAGCGTAGGTTTAATTTTCCAGGCTACGCCAGAACTGAGCTTTAAAGCGCATCATAATTATGCCACCCGTAGCCCACGTATGCACGATGCAATTATGGCGCACGGCGCACGTGGTATTGTAACGATTGGCAACAGCACCAAAGCCGAGCAAGCACGCAATACTGAAATCAGCTTCAATTACGACAGAGGTAATTTCGGCGTAGAAGGCGCATATTTCTGGCAAAATATTAAAGATGCCTTGGGTACAGACAAGGGCAGAGACAACCATGGTAATGATGGCGCGCAAATCATCATTAATGCAGGCAAAATTAAAAACAGAGGTTATGAATTGGGTGCGTATTACCGTTATGAAGGCTTAACTGCTCGTGTAGGCGTTGCTGACAGTCAACCCAAATTTTATGGCAGCTCATTGAGCAGCAATCCTGAATACGCATCCGCGATTGGTCGTACATGGACAGCATCGTTGGCATACCGCTTTAATCGCCCCAATTTAGAACTGGCAGTACACCATCGCAGTGTGGAGCGTGTTAAAGCTGAAGATAACTTCTTTGTCCGTAATGACAATGGTGTGCCACAGTACGGTCGCTCAGGCAGCCAAGGCAAAGCAGGTTACGGGATCACTGACATCTCTGCTAACTGGAAGCCTTTAAACAACGACAAAATGAACGTTAATTTCGCTGTGTTAAATGTAGGCAATAAACGCTATATTCCACATGGACAACGCAGCGATTTGCCTGGCGAAGGTCGTCAATTCCGTTTGGGCGTGAATTACACATTCTAAAAAGCAACGTATTTCAGGCTGCCTGAAAGATAACCAAGCAGCCTGAAAAACACAAGCAATCAAGCTTTCCACATAATATTAACAAGGACAAATTGATGAAAAAACAAGCCCTAATTACCCTGTTTATCCTAACTGCCCTTGCCGCTTGTGGCGGACAAAATAAAGCCAACAACGCGCCAGCAGCCAGCACCACATCAGCTGCAGCCAGCGTACCGCAAGCTCAAAATGATAAAAAAGAAGACAACAAACCCTTAAAGCAACACGACATTCAAGGCGAAAAAGTAACCGTGAAAACCGCGCGCGGCGACTTTACTGTACCCAAAAACCCAGAACGCATCGCCGTGTATGATTTCGGCATGATGGACACTTTAACCGCTTTAGGCGTGCCAGTAGGCGCAACGGTAGACAGCACGCGCATGGAATATCTCAAACCCGTAGTCGAAAAAGCCAAACACGTCGGCACCTTATTCGAGCCAAACTACGAAGCACTCAACGCCTACCAACCGCAGCTCATCATCACAGGTAGTCGTGCCAATAAAGCGATTCATCAATTAAACGAAATCGCGCCGACTATTGAAATGACGGCGAATACCAAAAATATGCGCCAAAGTGCCAAAGAGCGCATTGACGCATTTGCCCAAATTTTTGGCAAACAAGCCGAAGCCGACAAACTCAAAGCCGAGTTAGACAAAGCATTTGACGAGGCAAAAGCCGCCGCACAAGGTAAAGGCAAAGGCTTGGTGTTTATCGTGAATGGCGGTAAATTGTCGGCACAATCTGCCAATTCACGTTTAGGCGGCTGGTTGCACAAAGACATTGGTATTGAACCTGTGGACGCAGCGATGAAAGAAGGCTCACACGGTATGCCGATTTCATTTGAATACATCAAAGAAAAAAATCCCGATTGGATTTTCGTGCTTGACCGCGGCGCAGCGATTGGCGAAGAAGGCAAAGCTGCCAAAGACGTGCTGAACAATCCATTGGTAACCGAAACCACCGCATGGAAAAAAGGACAAGTGGTGTATTTAGACAGCGGCGTATACCTTGCTGCAGGTGGTTATAACCAACTGAAAACCGCGTTGAAACAAGTAACCGACGCATTTAAAGCAGCGAAGTAATCACCCGATAAAAAGGCTGCCTGAAACTTTCAGGCAGCCTTTTGGTGTATTATTTTCAGGCAGCCTGAAACCTTGCAAAACTTGGAGCGGGAGCGGCTCGCTCCTGAAAATTTCCATTTAAAAACAAACTACCATGACGTAGGTATTAGACACTTATGCTCCTTTTGTATTTCAGGCAGCCTAAATAATGTAAAGGCTTAGTCTGAAAATACCATGCTTGTAGGGTGGACACCGTCCACCATGATTTTAGATAATCACAGAATTGAACTTTTGGTGGGCATTGTTCACCCTACTTATTTTCAGGCAGCCTGAAACCATGACCCAAAAAGCGCTTTATCTCATTTCCCTTGTTTTCACACTCATACTCTTTATCGGCAGCCTAGCCATAGGCGTTGCCGATGTTTCGCTTGCCAACATCTTTTCAGGCAGCCTGAATGAAAACGTCCTGCTCATCAGCCGTTTACCGCGCACATTTGCGCTGGTTTTGACAGGTGCGTCCATGGCAGTCGCAGGCATGATTATGCAAATCTTGTTAAAAAACAGATTTGTAGAACCGTCAATGGTTGGCGCAAGCCAAAGTGCGGCATTAGGGTTGCTGCTGATGGCGTTGTTTTTCCCTGGCGCGGCATTGATGGCGAAAATGTCGGTTGCGGCGGCGGCGGCATTGGGCGGTATGTTGCTGTTTATGGCTTTGACGCGCAAATTGCCGCCGACTGCGCAACTGCTTGTGCCGCTTGTTGGCATTATTTTCGGTGGCGTGATTGAAAGCGTGTCCACATTTATCGCGTATGAATATGAAATGTTGCAACTGTTAAGTGTTTGGCAGAGCGGCGATTTTTCAGGCGTATTGCTTGGGCGATACGAATTATTGTGGGCGACGGGTGCGCTTGCCGTGATTGCTTATCTAATTGCTGACCAATTGACGATTGTCGGTTTAGGCGACACGGTGGCGGCGAATTTGGGGCTAAACCGCGACACGATTTTGTGGGCGGGGCTGATTATTGTCGCGCTGATTACGTCGCTGGTGGTGGTTACGGTGGGCAATATTCCGTTTATTGGCTTGGTCGTGCCGAATATTGTGAGCCGTTTGCTGGGCGACAAATTGCGCGCCAGTTTGCCTGCAGTGGCGTTGCTGGGCGCGGCGTTGGTGCTGCTGTGCGACATCATCGGGCGCGTGATTGTGTTTCCGTTTGAGATTCCTGTTTCTACCGTGTTTGGCGTGTTGGGGACGGTGTTGTTTTTGGGGATTTTGATGCGGCAGACGGCGCGGTAATTTTCAGGCAGCCTGAAAAAACATAATGTAATATTTTTTTAAAGGATATATGGAAATGAATCAAAGAACAGAATATATCAATAAGATTATTCAAAATTGTGAAACAGCTTTACAGGTTGAGCCATTAGAAATGGTCGAGATTGAATTATCTATCACGCAAGGGGGAAATTTCATTACTAATGAACAGTTAAATAAAATAAAGGATATTAATACCGCTATTTATATTATTAGTCTTAAGGATGGCGATGCTGGAAAAATATATCAACTTCTTAAAGAAATAAAAGAAGAAAAGGAAAAGAGTAAAAAAGAAAAAGTATGCTATCCCAAAACCAGCGAAAACTTATCCAATATTTTATATGTAGGTTCATCACAGAATTTACTTACACGGCTTAAACAGCATTTAAATACAACGTCAAAATCAACATATGCATTGCATATGAATAGATGGTTTACTGGAAATATCAAGATTAAAGTTATCAAGTTTGATTCAATAGTTACTCCTGATATTTTGCAAATTATTGAAGATAGCTATGCTTACGAATTAAAACCAATGTTTGGTAAAACAGGTGGAAATAATAAATAACTTTTCAGGCAGCCTGAAAGCAAAAAATGATAAAAGACACCCAAAAAATCATCATCTTAACCCTAATCCTACTCGCCGCGTCCGCCCTGTTTCTCACATGGAACGCGCACGGCAACTGGGACTTCATTCTTCCCCTTCGCGCCAAAAAACTTGCCGCGCTGCTGTTGGTCGCCTACGCGGTCGGCGTGTCCACGCTGCTGTTTCAAACGCTGACCAATAATCCCATTCTCACGCCGTCCGTGCTCGGATTTGACACGCTGTATGTGTTTTTGCAAACGCTGCTGGTGGCGACGCTCGGTAGTTTCGGCTTTACCCAACTGCCGCTGATGGGAAAATTTTTCTTTGAAATCATCATGATGATAGGCGCATCGCTGCTGCTGTTTACCCTGTTATTGAAACAAGGCGGGCGCGATTTGGCGCGTATGATATTGATTGGCGTGATTTTTGGCGTGCTGTTTCGCAGCCTGTCCAGCCTGTTGGAGCGCATGATTGACCCCGAAGAATTTGCCGTCGCGCAGGCGAACACGTTTGCCAGTTTCAACACGGTAAACTTGGATATGCTCACGATTGGCGGCGCGATTATGGCAATCAGCGCGGCGGTGTTGTGGCGCGAACGGCATCGTTTGGACGTGCATTTGCTCGGACGCGACCAAGTTACCAATTTAGGCATTCATTATCAAAGACATACGCTGTGGATTTTGCTATGGATTGCCGTACTGGTCGCCACCGCAACAGCAACGGTTGGACCTGTCAGCTTTTTCGGTTTACTCGTGTGCGCGTTGGCGAACCATTTTTTAGGCAGCCTGAAACATTCGCTGCGGCTGCCGATGGTGTTTCTCGTTGGCGCAATTTTACTGGTAGCAGGGCAAGCCGTGTTTGAACACGCGCTGGGCATGAAAGCCGTGTTGAGCGTGGTGGTGGAATTTGCGGGCGGCTTGGTGTTTTTGTGGTTGGTGTTGGGGAAACGGGCGGCGTTGTAAAATATAGTGAATTCAATTTAAACCAGTACCGCGTTGCCAGCTCCCTTATGTACTAAAGGTACACGGCTCTCGCTGTCGCCTTGTCTTGATTTAAATTGAATCCACTATAAAATTCAGGCAGCTTGAAAAGATTTCAGGTTGCCTGAATAAGCAAAATGAATTATTTGCAACGACCTGCTGCTTTGGATAAGGCATTACAATTGGTAGAACCTGTTGCTGAACCTGCGCCCGAGCAAATCGCGTCAGACGAAAGCACACCAGCGACAGTGCTGATGTAGCATTGATGCGAGCGACCGCGTGTGGTTGCCACAAATTTAACCGAATCAATATCGCCACGACGATTAGAAATGCTTACTTTTTCGGCAGTCGTATCCAAAGCAAACGCTGCTTTTTCTTTCAATGAATCATCAGAAATAACCACGTTTCCGACTGTGCCACAAGCTGACAAGATAACTGCGCAAATTACACCTAAAACTAATTTATTCATTTTTAAAGCCCTTTGCTTTTGGTTGAGAAAAGTTAGATTTAGTTATTTTATCACTAAATTTTGTTAAAAGTATATGCCGTAATTTGAATGAATATTTTAGCGTTAGTGAGACTTTAGTTCAGGCTGCCTGAAAAATACGAAAGAATACAAAATGATAGAAATCAAAAACGTCTCCCATAAAATCGGCAACCAGTTGATTTTAAACAACGTCAGCCTAAACATACCGAAAAACGGCATTACCGCGCTGATTGGTGCAAATGGCGCAGGCAAATCCACGTTGCTCTCGTTTATGGCGCGATTGCAGCCGCTCGTTTCAGGCAGCATTTCGTATAACGGGCGCGATTTGGCGACAACGCCGACCGCCGAAGTAGCGAAAATGTTGTCTATTTTAACGCAGGAAAACAGTATTCATAGCCGCATTTCCGTGCGCGATTTGTTGCTGTTTGGGCGTTATCCGTATCATCAAGGGCGACCAACTGATGAAGATAAAGCCATGGTAGAACAAGCGATTACGCAATTTCAGCTTGAACCATTGGCGGCGCGCTATTTAACCGAATTGTCGGGTGGGCAACGCCAACGCGCTCTGATTGCAATGGTATTTTGCCAAAGCACAGAATATGTGTTGCTGGACGAGCCGTTGAATAATTTGGATATGTATTACGCGCGAAATTTGATGCAGCTTTTGCGCGAATTGACGCACGAACACCAGCGCACGACGGTAGTCGTGTTGCACGACATCAACCAAGCGGCGGCATATGCGGATTATGTGGTCGCCATGCAAAAGGGCGAAGTGAAATTTGCAGGCAGCCCTGAAGAAGTGTTTACCGTTGAAAAGATTAAGATTTTGTTTGATATGGACGTGGACGTGCTGGATTATAAGGGCAAGAAATTGATTGTTCATCATGTTTGATTTTTCAGACTGCCTGAAAAAATAAATCTGAAATCAATAGGTTTTTGTTTTGATAGCAAAAAACCTTTGACAAGCGCACGGCAATTGCGTATTGTTGTGGCTTCGAAAATTACGCATTTGCACGAAATTTCGGGGGTATAGCTCAGTTGGTAGAGCGCTTGCATGGCATGCAAGAGGTCAGCGGTTCGATCCCGCTTACCTCCACCAATTCCAAAAACCTAGCGAAATGCTAGGTTTTATTTTATTGGTTGAATTTTAAAGGCTGCTTGAAAGCTATATTATGGCTTTCAGGTGGTCTGAAATAGGCTTTTTGTGATTGCTCTTGAAAGCCATTTTTCTTTATATTTGGTTCTTGGCAGCGAGGATATTTTAGTGTTATTTCGGTTTTCATACATCAAAATATACCCTGTTCTCGCTGCTTATATTTATGTCGCCTTACAGAGGTAAGTAATAAAACCTAAATTGAACAGCATCTTAGACCAAGTTTGACAAATTTAAGCATTTATATCTAAAATTTAAAATAAGCAAACAAAAAGCCCTTTTGATTTCACTAATCACAAGGGCTTTTTGTTTGCTTATTTTAAACAGCATACTTTTCAGGATGTTTCCATCAAGATTAAATCATTATTCAAACTTTAGGCATTTGTATCCTTTGTTTTAAAGTAGCCATAATTATAAATTAATTTATATTTGTATGAATGCAGCAACAGTAAATTTGCTTGAAAATACAAAATCTTAACTAGAGGTATTCAATGTGTGGTAATAAAAATTGTATCAAAAGTAAAATTCAGTTGGCATAACTTAATTTAACGTGTAATAATAATAAATATTATTTATTATTATTTTGAAAATTTTCAACAATAATTAGTTAAGTAAGGAAATCCTAATCATGCAAGTTTTGAAGTTATTTAACCTTTCTGTATTGAGCATGGTTTTATTATCTGCCTGCGCTTCGGGCAAAGGTAGTTTTGATTTGGATAATGTGCAATACAATCCAACAAATGACAAAACTAGATCAGGTTATCAGGACGATTCTTCTAGTCCACGCCGTGATACAGCAGAAACGATTGAAGCACTTAATCAGCCGTCTTTGGGTTATGCGGTGGAAGTGCCGCGCCGCAATACCGCACACAAGCCGACTACGGGCACAGCAGAGGATAATGCTCGTATAGCCATCACTGCCGATAAAGTCAAACCGATTAATATTACCTTGAACCAAGTGTTACAGCACTTTACCGGTGAATTGGAAAAGCATGGCAAGCACGATGATTCCTATGACATTGATTATTCGCACAACAACAAAAATCTGGCACATCAACGTGATTTGACGTATGTCCGATTGGGTTATGTATTGGGTAATCGCAGTATGGAATTTACCAACCGTCAAGGTTCGGGTTCCAATCGTACACAGGATATTTTTCCCGGCGGATGGGCAGGTTATGTGTTTTACCAAGGCAGCAGCCCTGCGGTTGCATTGCCCACTCAAACCGTAACATACAAAGGTTATTGGGATTTTGTCAGCGATGCCGATAAAAACCGCAATACTTTGGCAGATGATTTCACGCAAGACAATAATCCTGCCAATGCTCTGCCGGGCAATGCCATCGGTGCCACATCAATGGATGAGGCGGTCAATCGCCGTCATGCAGGTCAAGGTATCGGCCACAGTGCCGAGTTCACTGCTGATTTTGCCAATAAAAAGCTTTCAGGCAGTCTGAACAGCAACGGATACATTGCCAATACGGGTGATGTACAAACTGTGAAAAAACGCTACACCATTACCGCTGATATTAAGGGTAATCGTTTTAAAGGTTCGGCAATGACCGAAAATAAAGCGCACAGTATTTTCGGTAAAGATGCCAAAAACTTGGAAGGCGGCTTTTTCGGTCCAAATGCCGAAGAGTTGGCAGGCAAATTTTTGGCCGATGACAATTCGCTGTTTGCCGTATTTGGCGGAAAACGTGACAGCAATCTGCCTGTGGACCAACTGCAGACTTCGTTTGATGCCGTGAAAATCGATTCAGGCAGCTTGAAAAAAAGCACATTGGATACTTTTGGCAACGCCGCTTATTTGGTGTTGGACGACAGGCAATTCCCCTTGTTGCCGGAAGGTAAAACCAAATTTGCCGACATGAAATTCATTGAAACGGTGGAACGCGAACACCAAGGTAAACAGTACAGCGCAACCGTATGTTGCAATAATTTGGACTATGTGAAATTTGGCAATTACGGCGAAAAACAAACCACAGGCGGCATTACCCAAATTGTCAATGGTGCTTTATTTCTGCATGGCGAACGAACTCCCCTTGCAGCCATGCCTACGGGACAGGTGCATTACCGCGGTACATGGCAGGCCAACTTTTGGAGCAAAGACAACCGTGTAGGCAGCGTTGACGCAGGTGATGCAGCACATGCCAGCCGCAGCCGTTTTGATTTTGATTTTGGTGCGAAAACTTTTACGGGTAAATTGATTGATAACAATGGTACCGAAGACAGACCTGCGTTCACATTATCAGGCAGCATTGATAAAAATAGTTTCACAGGCCGTGCCAAAACCGATGCAGGCGGTTTCAATATTGATAAAGGCGGTAGCGGCGTATTTGTGCATATTGATGCGGAAGTCAAAGGTGCATTCTTTGGCCCCAATGGTGCAGAAATCGGCGGAACGTTGCATTCTGCCGAAGACGGCAAAGACAAAGTCGGCGGTGTATTCGGCGGCAAACGCCAAGTGGTAAAATAAACCCACCCGAGATGCTGCCTGAAATCTTTTTCAGGCAGCATTATTGGTTTCTAAACACAATAAAACTCCGCAAACTGAAACTTTTGTGAAATCTGACTCATCATCATTGTTGATACAAACCATGATGGCGTAATGAGAATTTCAGAAGTTTTGCAAAAGTTTCAGGCAGCCTGAAAAAGCATTTCTAATAAACTTCTAATCATATGGAATAAAAACATGTCTACAAAACCTTTATTTCAATTCAAACTGATTGCCTTGGCGGTCAGTATCATTCTATCTTCCAATTATGCTGCAGCCGCTAATGAAACACCAACAGGCGAAGAAGTGGTGCAGCAGCTTGAAACTGTTAATGTACAAGCTAAACGTCGTGTCAACAAACGCCAAAATGAAGTAACGGGTTTGGGCAAAGTGGTTAAAAGTAGCGAGGACATTGATAAAGAACTGATTTTGAATATCCGAGACTTAACCCGTTATGACCCCGGAATTTCGGTGGTGGAGCAAGGGCGCGGTGCTTCTTCTGGCTACGCGATGCGCGGTGTGGACAAAAACCGCGTTGCCATGTTGGTGGATGGCTTGGGGCAGGCGCAGTCTTATGCCACACTTAAATCCGATGCCAACGGCGGTGCGATTAATGAAATTGAATACGAAAACATCAAATCGATTGAATTAAGTAAAGGTTCGAGTTCGGCAGAATACGGTAGCGGTGCTTTGGGTGGTGCAGTGGGTTTCCGCACTAAAGAAGCCGATGATGTGATTAAGCAAGGACAAAACTGGGGGCTAGACAGCAAAACCGCGTACAGCAGCAAAAACAGTCAACTCACCCAATCCGTTGCAGGTGCATTCAGGCTGGGCGGTTTTGATAGTTTGGGTATTTTGACTCACCGAGAAGGCAAGGAAACCCGTGTGCATTCGGCAGCCGAAGATGTGCTGCACACTTACCGCCCTTTGGAAGGCTATTTCAATGAATATGATTTAAGGCAGCCCAATACCCGTGCCCATTCGTATTATATTGTGAAAGATGAATGTCCCAGTTTGGATTTGCGTTGCCGACGGGCATCTGCCAAAGCCAACCGTGAAAATTTTACACCGCCAACACATCCATTGACCCCCGAAGAGCAGGCCCAAGCCGATAAAATGCCTTATCCCGTCCGCACCGCCAATGCCAAGGATTACACGGGCCCCGACCGCATCAGTCCCAATCCGATGGATTACAAAAGCCGTTCTTTCTTCTGGAAAGGCGGTTACCGTTTCTTGCCCAACCATTATGTCGGCGGTGTTTTGGAGCACACCAAACAGCGTTACGATATCCGTGATATGACCCAGCGTGCTTATTACACGCACGAGGACATTTGCCCATCGCGGTCAAGCTGTCAAGCACTGGACCAAAATGGCGATGGCAACGGCGGTATAACCGCCACCAACAATCCTTTGGACGGCTTGGTATTTAACGCAGGCAACCAACATCGTGGCGTGCGTTATACACGCGGCAAATTCTTTGACGAACACCACAGCAAAAACCGTTTTGGTTTGTTCTACCACTACCAAAATCCCGAGAAAAACACATGGGCAGACAAAATCACCGTCAGCTTCGATCGCCAAGATCTGAAACTGTCCAGCCGCATCCATCGCACCAATTGCACCGACTATCCCAAAGCCGAACGCTGCCGTGCCAGTTTGGATAAACCGTGGTCCAATTACAGCACCGAGAAAAACGATTATCAGGAAATCCTCAATTTGGCTCAATTCAATTGGGAAAAAGCATTCAGTTTGGGCTTTACCAAACACAAACTGAGTGTGGCCACAGGTTTCGGCACCCACCGCTCCACCATGAAACACGGTGACATTTATTCCGAATATGTCCGAATGCCTGCCTACATCAACAAAGGTGGGAGCGGTACTTATAATGCCCCTTACATTTATGAACGCAGCAACGAACAGCCAAAACTGGTACAAACCCACAGTTGCGACAACAAACGGGGCGACAATTTAGACTGTACACCACGTACCATCAAAGGTAGACAGCATTATGTCGCTCTGCGTAACCACATAGCCTTCGGCAAATTTGCCGACTTGGGCTTGGGTGTGCGCCACGACAGCCACAGTTTCCACTCCGACGACCCATGGACCAAAAGCGGCTCATACCGCAACTGGTCATGGAACGCAGGATTAAGCATTAAACCGAACGAACACCTGACCCTGTCATACCGTGTTTCCAACGGCTTTCGCGTTCCCGCGTTTTATGAATTCTATGGTGTGCGCACAGGTGCATCCGACAAAAGCAATCCGCTCACCCAAGCCGATTTCTTGAACCGCAAACCGTTGAAAGCCGAAAAAGCCTTTAATCAAGAACTCGGTCTGGCAGTCAAAGGCGATTTTGGCGTCATGGAAACCAGCGTGTTCCAAAACGACTACAAAAACCTGCTTGCCCGTGCGGACAAGCGCATTGCAGGTTTGGGGGCTGTAACCGATTTTTACAACACTCAAGATGTGAAACTCAACGGCATCAATATTTTAGGTAAAATCGATTGGGCAGGCATCAGCAGCAGGCTGCCTGAAGGGCTGTATTCCAATTTTGCCTACAACCGCGTCAAAATCAAACGGCGTAAGTTGCACGAAGACTACATCAATGTTTCCGAGCCCACTATGGAAGCGGTGCAGCCCGGTCGTTTTGTTGCGGGCATAGGCTACGACCATCCTGAAGGCAAATGGGGCTTCAATTTAAGCGGTACATACTCCAAAGCCAAACACAATGACGAATTGACTGGCAGTAAAGTGTATGGTGGTGGTAATGCCGTTGAAATTAAAGGAAAGCGCACCCGGGCATGGTACATCTATGACTTGACTGCCTATTACACATGGAAGCAGAAACTTACCTTACGGACTGGTATTTACAATCTGACCAACCGTAAATATAGCACATGGGAAAACGTACGCCAGTCAGCTGCTAATGCGATTAATCAAGATAGAGGCATCAATACTACTCGTTTCGCTGCGGCAGGTCGTAACTTTACTTTAAGTTTGGAAATGAAATTCTGATTGTGACGATAATAAAAACGACCCATTAAAATATGGGTCGTTTTATATAGCCATTTAAAATTGGCTATGTTTAGAAATATCCTGCCTGAGTGGGAACGACGGCAGTTTCAAAGCCATGCTTTGCTAGCTATACTATCAACGTAATAAAAACACGGTCTTAAAATTATAGTCATAATAAATTAAGAACCTATATTAACAAAAAACACAAAATTAAAAATCTAGGACCTTAAATTTAAGCTGAATCAATACTAACCATTGTGTACCCAGTATTATGATAGAAATAGTATTGGATTTCAAATGACCTATTATGCTGCTGAAAACTTCAAAATTGCTTTCTGACTTCCAAAAATATACGGTGTTTCTCGTAGTTATACAGTTTGATGTTACTGCGGTTTTTGTTGTAGGACCATGTTAGACGCGGGGTTAAACCTTGCCAATGTAAAGCACGATGCCAAATGCTGTTTTGTACGCCCCATTCGTGATTAACTTGCACTGTATTGAAAAATCCGGGAGCACGGTAGGTTTTTTTGCCATAAGAAACACTCATCTGTGTTGCCAAGCCTTTTGACCATTCTTGTAGCCAGCCTGCGCGTATGCCTTTGCGGACAAAGGAATCATCGCCATCACGCGCATTGCTACGATTGAAATGCGCACCAATAAACCATGCTTGTTTAGGGTTATGCTGATAGGAAGCAGTAAGCGAAAAAAAATGGGCGTTGCCGTTTAAGTGTTTGCGGGTGCGATAGCGGTTTTGTACGGTTTCTGCATACAAGCTACTTTGCCATTTGGGATTGAATGTGTGTGATGCTTCCAAAGCAATGCCGCGACCTTGTGAAAATCGTTGTAAGGTTGAATCGTTTTTGCCGCCACCTGCATACCACATTTGTTCAAAAAACGGCGACAGAGCAAGGCTGTTTGTAGCGTTTTGATAACCGATGCCCAGCGATGTGCGTATGTTGGTCTCGTTGAAACGTTTGTTATTCCAATAATATTTGCTGTTGCCATCTAAACGCAGTTCATGAAACAGCGCGTTTTGCCAAAACCATTTTTTTGTTGCACTCAAGTTAATGGCAAGTCCTTGACCTGATTGAGCTTCTTCAGCGCGCCAGCCATTGCCTAAATCGGGATTTTGGGGGGCGTTGTTGATGTTTTTGTCATTAATGAACGTAGTGCTACCGCTGAATTGCCAGCGGCTGAGTTGTTTGATGTGTGCCACAACTTGTTCAATTTCGTTCGCCAACTGGAGGGGCAACTGGTTTTCACTTTGCACTTTGCGAAACTGATCTTCTGCGGCTTCCCATTCTTTGTTAGACAACAATGCGGTAGCGGTTTGTAAACGTAGTACTGACCAATCAGGCTTCTCTGCCAAGACCTTACGATACAAACGCACGGCTTGTCCATGATTGCCCTGCCAACGCGCCACAAGCGCTTGTGCCCAAGTGTCTAACGCAGGCTCGCGTAGGTTTTCAGGCAGCCTTTGATAGTGAGGCAACAACATTGCGGTGTTCTCGCCATTTCCCTGCAATAAAGCTGCCATCATGGCACGCACAATCAAATCAGGGTGTTGTTGCAATTCGGTTTCGCTCAAAGAAATGCTTTGTTCTGATGATGTTTCAGGTTGGGTGGCATTTGTTTCAGGCTGCTTGGGCTGGATGTTTTCGATTTGCTGGTGTAGTTGTTCATCAGTAATGCGACGGTCATCGAGGCTTTTTTCATTGCTTGCTAGCGCAGGAAAAGATATCAGTAACAATAGGGAAAAGAGAATTTTATGGGACATGGTTAACGCTTTTACTAATTATTCTTATTATTTATTATAACCCTTTTTCATTCATGATTGGTAACTTTAAATTTGAGTTCAAATCTTTGCAAAATACCTTCGTAGTGGGGTTTATATCTGCCATTTTTATTTTAAGTAATTAAGGTTAAGTGAATAAAAATGAGTAAATATGAAATTTATGTTTACGAAAATTATCTACATCCGTTTTATAAAAGTTTTAATTTGAGATATTTGAGAGAGAATATAGTGAGATATGCGTAGTTATTTAAAATAGAAATAAGACAAAACAATAACGACTGTTGTGTATCTATGAGAATAAGGACTAACAACTCTGTATTATTTCTATAATTAATAAAGAATCATAATTGAAGTTTACGCCAGAAAAATTGATTATTGGATGTTTTTAATTAAAAAATTACAAGTTTTATTAAAAAATTGGCAGTCCTATTTTTATGCTAAAATTACATGTTTTTTCTAAAATCTGGATACCGCATCATGAGCAGCGAAATTGACCAACAATTTGCCAAAGAAACCATCGCCGTTAGCCTAGAAGACGAGATGAAAAAGTCCTATTTGGACTACGCCATGTCCGTCATCGTCGGGCGTGCGCTGCCCGATGTGCGCGACGGCTTAAAACCCGTCCACCGCCGCGTGTTGTACGCCATGCACGAGCTGAAAAACAATTGGAACAGCGCGTACAAAAAATCCGCGCGCGTGGTCGGCGATGTCATCGGTAAATACCACCCACACGGCGACAGCGCAGTGTACCAAACCATCGTGCGCATGGCGCAACCGTTTTCGCTGCGTTATATGCTGGTGGACGGTCAGGGCAACTTCGGCTCGGTGGATGGCGACGCGGCGGCGGCAATGCGTTACACCGAAATCCGCATGGCAAAAATCGCCCACGAAATGTTGGCAGACATTGAAGAAGATACCGTCAATTTTGGTGACAACTATGACGGCAGCGAGCGCGAACCACTTGTTTTGCCAACCCGTTTTCCTGCGCTGCTCGTGAATGGCTCGGAAGGCATCGCGGTGGGCATGGCAACCAGCATTCCGCCGCACAATTTGCGCGACACGCTTGCAGGCTGCCTGAAATTGTTGCGCGAACCCGACACCGACATCAACGAATTGATTGATATCATCAAAGCCCCCGATTTTCCCACAGGCGGCACAATTTACGGCTTGACGGGAGTACGCGCGGGCTACCACACAGGGCGCGGGCGCGTCGTGATTCGCAGCAAAACCCACATTGAGCCCATCGGCAAAAATGGCGAACGCGAAGCCATTATCGTGGACGAAATTCCGTATCAAGTAAACAAAGCCAAACTCGTTGAAAAGATTGGCGAATTGATGCGCGAAAAATTGGTGGAAGGCATCGCCGAATTGCGCGATGAATCTGACAAAGACGGCACGCGCATTGTGATGGAATTGAAACGCAATGAAAACGCGGAAGTTGTATTAAATCAATTGTTTAAATTAACGCAACTGCAAGACACGTTCAGCATGAATATGGTTGCGCTGGTAGACGGTCAGCCGCGTGTGTTGAATTTGCGCCAAATTTTGAGCGAATTTTTGCGCCACCGTCGCGAAGTGGTTACGCGCAGGACCTTGTTTCGCCTGAAAAAAGCGCGCGCGGAAGGGCATATCGCGGAAGGTAAAGCGGTTGCATTGTCCAATATTGACGAGATGATTGCGCTGATTAAGCAGTCGGCAGACGTGGAAACAGCGCGTGAAGCGTTGTTGAGCCGCGCTTGGCAATCGGCTTTGGTGAGCGAAATGTTGTCGCGTGCCGATTTGGATTTGAGCATGGCACGACCTGAATGGCTGCCTGAAAATCGTGGTTTGAAATCAGACGGTTATTGGTTGTCCGATGAACAGGCGCGTGCGATTTTACGCATGAGTTTGCGCAATCTGACGGGGCTTGACCAAGACGAAATCGTGAAAGAATACAAGGATTTGATGGCGATTATTATGGATTTGCTGGATATTTTGGCAAAACCTGAACGTGTGCGCCAAATCATTGACGATGAATTGGTGGCGATGCAAACGCAGTTTGGCGACGAAAGACGAAGTGAAATCAATGCCTTTGGTGGCAGCGATATTGCCGATGAAGATTTGATTCCGTCGCGCGAAATGGTGGTTACGCTGACGCACGGCGGCTACATCAAAACCCAGCCGACCAGCGATTATCAGGCGCAAAAACGCGGTGGGCGCGGTAAACAGGCGGCGGCGACGAAAGACGAGGATTTCATTGAAACGCTGTTCGTGGCGAACACGCACGATTATTTGATGTGTTTCACGAATTTGGGGCGTTGCCATTGGATTAAGGTGTACAGGCTGCCTGAAGGCGGACGTAATTCACGCGGTCGCCCGATTAACAATGTGATTCAGTTGGACGAAAACGAGAAGGTATCGGCGATTTTGGCGGTGCGCGATTTCCCCGAAGACCAATATGTGTTCTTTGCGACGGCGAATGGCATGGTGAAAAAAGTCCAACTTTCCGCATTCAAAAATGTACGCGCACAAGGCATTAAGGCGATTGATTTGAAAGAAGGAGACAGCTTGGTCGGCGTGGCGAAAACGTCGGGTTCGTCTGATATTATGTTGTTTTCAAACTTGGGCAAGGCGATTCGTTTCAACGAGTTTTACACAGGCGGCGCGAGCGAAGAGGAAGAGATTTCAGGCAGCCTGAATGATGAAGTTGCTGAAAATGAAGAAGAAAATTCGGGCGAATTTAATTTGCAAAACAATAAGGGTATTCGTCCGAGCGGTCGCGGTTCGGGCGGTTTGCGCGGTATGCGGCTGCCTGAAAACGGTCGGATTGTGAGTTTGCTGGTGGCGGAATTGGGCAGCGATTTGCAAGTCTTGACCGCCACACAAAAGGGCTACGGCAAACGTACGCCAATTGACGATTATTCGCGCAAAGGCAAGGGCGGGCAAGGCATTATCGCGATTGACACAGGCGAGCGCAATGGTGAATTGGTTGCCGCGACTTTGGTGTCGCCAAGTGATGATTTGATGTTGATTACGTCTGGCGGCGTGCTGATTCGTACAAAAGTGGCGCAGGTGCGCGAGACAGGGCGTGCGGCGCAGGGGGTGCGTTTGATTAATTTGGATGAAGGCACAACTTTGGTGTCTTTAGAACGCATTGCCGAAGAACCTGTAGATGAAGTTGAATTGGCTGATGGCGAGACGGTGGAAACAGGCGAAATACTTCCTGAAAATGAAGCTGATGTTGCAGACGATTTAGCGGAGTAAATGCAGTAGCAATAAGGCAGCCTGAAAATAGAAACTTGGAGCGTGGGCGGCTCGTCCACAAATTTGATTTCATTGAGTATTCTATTGGTTTGATGGCAATATTTGGGAGCTGGAGATTTTGTCAAATCTCTGATTTGGCAACAAACTGCCATAACGTAGGCATTAGCTGCTCCTGCTCCAAATTTTACAAAAATTTTAGGCTGTCTGAAAATATTTTCAGGCAGCCTTTTTGTTACACAATCAATTAATTACACACCGCGCAACAATTCATTTACGCTGGTTTTGCTGCGTGTTTGCGCGTCCACTTTTTTCACGATTACGGCGCAATACAAGCTGTGCGAACCATCTTTGCTGGGCAGGCTGCCTGAAACCACCACTGAACCTGCTGGCACGCGACCATAGTGGATTTCGCCTGTTTCGCGGTCGTAGATTTTGGTGGATTGACCGATGTACACGCCCATGGAAATTACGCTGCCTTCTTCCACAATCACGCCCTCAACAATTTCAGAGCGCGCGCCGATAAAGCAGTTGTCTTCAATAATCGTTGGGCTGGCTTGCAACGGCTCTAACACGCCACCAATGCCCACGCCGCCCGATAAATGCACGTTTTTGCCAATTTGGGCGCAAGAACCAACGGTCGCCCAAGTGTCCACCATCGCGCCTTCGTCCACATACGCGCCGATGTTCACATAAGATGGCATCAACACCACGTTTTTGCCCACGAAACTGCCACGACGTGCAACTGCCCCTGGCACGGCACGGAAACCCGCAGCCTGAAAATCAGCTTGTGTCCAAGTGGCGAATTTGGTTGGCACTTTGTCAAAGAATTGGTTTACACCATCGCCCAAAATCACATTGTCTTGAATGCGAAATGAGAGCAACACGGCTTTTTTAACCCATTCGTTCACTTTCCATTTGCCTACGCTTTCGCGCTCGGCAACGCGCAGGCTGCCTGAATCCAATTGGCGCAAAGTTTCCAAAACGGCTTCTTTTACTTCAGGCGTAACCGTTGCAGGCGTGATTTCAGCACGGTTTTCAAAGGCGGTTTCAATAGTTTGTTGTAAAGACATGTTGACTCCTTAAAACTGGGTTCAAAAAAATGCGATTTTAACGCAAAAATCCGTTTCAGGCTGCCTGAATATTGTATAGCCAAACAAAACTTCAATCATTACGGCGTTGGCTCGCCTTGTACCTTTCTTATTTTAATCCACTATATTTATCGTCAATACAGTCGCTTAAAATGAAAAATAGGACAGCGTTGTCAATATACACGGCGTGTCCTATTTTGATTTTAAGCGACTGTATTGTTGGTAGCCCTTAAGACTTAAAACTTCACATTCGCCCCAATGCTAATACTGCGACCCATTTGCGGCAAGTAGGGCAAATGCGATGCGTGGTTATAGGCTTTTGCGTTTAGCAAATTGGTAACACGCACAAAGGTACTGTAATCTGCTGTACCCCATTTGCCACTGTATTCCAAACCTGCGTTGAGCATATTGTAGCCTGCTGTTGGTTGCTCCAATTTGCTCACGCGTTTTTGTTTGAAAACACGATAAAATTCCAAATCGCCCTTCAAATTTGCCGTGAAATCCGCATTCACGCGCATACCTAAACGTGCTGGCGGTACGCGTGGCGCATCAATATCAGGCTGCTCGGCATAACCAATCGGTTTGCCGCGATTTTTGCCAAATAAATAAAAACCAGTTGGCAAAGCAGGACGGTCTTTCAATTTTCCGCGCACCATGTCGCCAAATACGCCTACGCGATAATCGGGATGAATTTGGTAATTCAATTCGGCTTCCAAACCATAAAACCGCGCTTTGGATTGGTTGTAGCGGTTTACGCGCAAAGGATATTTGCTGCTTAAAGAGCGTGGACCGCGACCGTCATTCAAAGTATCTGAATAAATGTAATTTTTGAAATGGTTGTAGTAAGTGCTGATTTTCCAATCCCACTTATCGCCCGCAAATGACCACGCCAATTCTACATTATTGGATTGCTCTTTTTTCAGATTTTTATTGCCTGCGTCAAACGAATTGGTTGCCAAATGCTTGCCGTGCGCATAAAGCTCTTGATTATTTGGCATTCTTTCTTGGCGCGATAAAACCAAGCTGAATTTATTTTGCTGATTGGGCAACCAATTAAATGCGCTGACATAGGAACGTGCCGTGCCTTTGTGTGGTTTTTTCAAATGCGCGTCTTTGGGTTGCACATCTTCATCGTCCCAGCGGATGTAGTTGTTGAATTTCATGGCGATTTTTTGCCGTTCAACGCGCGCGCCGAGCTGCCATTGCCAATTCTTGCCCGACAATTGTTCTACCGCAAAAAAGCTGTTTTGCGTAACAAAATTGTCTTGCAACAAATGCTGTTTCTTAAAATGCAGCGCGTGTTTGTTGCTGGCGCGGTTGTCTTGGTACAAATGCTGAAAGCCGATTGCGCCTTGCAAACGCCCATCCAACAAGGGGCTGTGTACGAATTCCAAACGGATATTGCGGCCTTTATTGCGGAATTCGCTGTCTACTTGGCTGCCTGTTTGCTCGTCATGACGATAGGTAACATGCGTGGCTTGTAGGCGGATTTTGTCAATGCCTGTTACAGGCTGCTTCCATTCACCGCGTAAATCCCAGCGTTTGCTTTTCATGCCAATCAGCGGCTGGTGTGAATCGCGGTGGTCTTCATCACGAGCGGTGTGAATGTGTCCACCATTATGATTATGCAGAAAGGTGATGCCAGGGTTATCATAATCCACGTCCAATTCGTCCAATAAAAACGGATAATGACGCAAATACGGCTTTTCAAAATTCACCACGCTCAAACGGATAATGTCAATATAAGCATTGTCATACAAATGGCTGTGTGCAGGCAGCCCGTAGCGGTCTTTGCGCTGGCTGTATGCCAAACCCAAATAGCCCTTATCACCTACCCAAGACGCACCCACGCTGCCACTATACGAATCCGCAAAACTGTTGGCAAGCTTGTTAGATGTTTGATTTTTCAAAGTATAATTAGGCGTTTTGTAATCATCGGATTTACGATAAAGACCTTCCGCGTGAACCGCAAAATTCTGCCCAATCCCCTGCGTAATAGAGCCTGTGAACAAACGCTCTTTATCCGCCAAATTAAACCGCGTGCCAAGTTCCACTTCGCGCTTATTTTCCTTTTCAGGCTGCCTTGTGGGGATTTTATTGTCCACTACATTTACCACACCAGCCGAATTGCCCGAGCTGTACAGCAAAGTATTGGCACCGCGCAACACTTCCACCTGTTTCGCCAACACACTGTCCACCGTAACCGCATGGTCGGGCGACATCGCCGACATATCCAGCGTTTCGCCATTATTGTGTAAAATTTTAATGCGCTTGCCTTCCTGACCGCGAATAATCGGCGCACTCGCTCCGCCGCCAAATTGACTGGCATGAATGCCCAATTCCTGCGACAAAGCATCGCCAATATTTGCACCACGTTTTTTCAACTCTTCGTCGCGAATGATTTTTTCGCTCACACTGCGACTTTTGCGTCCACCATCCAGCAAGCTACCCTCCGTTTGAATGCGTTTTCCTTGAATATATACAGGAGCCAACTCATTCAAACTAGACACATCATCTGTTACCCCATCTGCCTTTAAATCATTTGACCAAGCAACTGATGAAGTAAATGTTATGGTTGAAATAATGAATAATCTTTTATAAAACAACATAATAATTTACATTTAATTAAAATGATATATTATAACGACCATTTCAATCAAAGCAAACAAAATATGTTTTAATTCCATTTAAATTTATGTTTTTAAGATATTTTATTTGAATGTGTCTTTAACCTTTAATAAAGGTTGCTGGCTGCAAAAAGCAACCGCGAACGACACTGCTACGCTGTCAGTAGCCCCTAATACATTGGTTTTATGTTATTCTCAATATAAAATATCTTATGCGCTGTAAAAAATTCATTACACGTTTACATTTGGCATATCATGATTAAAAACCCAATACAAAGGAACAACAAATGGCACAACTTATCAAACTCCACCGTTCTTATGACAACCGCATGATTGCTGGCGTAATGGGTGGCATTGCCGAATATTTAGGCTGGTCGCCCAATATGGTGCGACTGATTTTTGTGATTGTTTCGTGCGCTAGCGTTGCTGTGCCAGGGATTTTGATTTACTTGATTTTGTGGGTTTTAATGCCCAATGCGCGACAAGATTCGTATCGTTGATTTTCAGGCAGCCTGAAAGTGAGCAGCAGAAATCAATCCTGTAAGCTAATTCATGACAATGGCTATTTTTGGCTATGCACAATTTTATTTCAGGCAGCAGTAACTTCATTCTATTCCCAATAGGCTGCCTGAAAAACAAAATGCAGTCAAAACATTATTTAATAAAGAAATATTTATGACCACCTACACCCTATTTGCCACCTGCCCACGCGGTTTGGAAACCATTTTAGCGCAAGAATTACAACAACAAGGCTGCACCGACATCACCCCGACCGACGGCGGCGTGTCGTGCAAAGGTACGTTGGTGCACGTTTACCGCGCCAATTTGTACTCACGCACCGCCAGCCGTGTGTTGCTGCAGCTCACACGCGCCACCTATCGCGGCGAAGACGATATTTACAAAGCGGCGAAAAACATCCAATGGCAAGACTGGTTTGCCGTGAATCAAACTTTCCGCGTGAAAGTGGAAGGTAAACGCGCCAATGTTAAAAGCTTTGATTTTATTGCATTAAAAATCAAAGACGGCGTGTGCGACCGTTTCCGCGACCACTGCGGCGAACGCCCAAGCATTGACAAAACGCGCCCCGATGTTCGCATTCATGCGTTTTTGGACGAGCGCAATGTGTCGCTGTTTATTGACACCAGTGGCGAGGCGTTGTTCAAACGCGGTTATCGCCAAGACACGGGTGCAGCACCGTTGCGCGAAAATTTAGCGGCTGGTTTATTGTTGTTGGCTGGTTATGATGGTTCGCAGCCGTTCCAAGACCCATTTTGCGGCAGCGGCACGATTGCGATTGAAGCGGCTTTGATTGCCACTCATCGCGCGGCTGGTTTAAATCGCCGTTTTGGTTTTGAAAAATTGGCAAATTTTGACCGCGCAACGTGGGCGAAACTGAAAGCCCAAGCGCGTAGCGAAATTTTGGATAAACCAGCCGCGAAAATCGCCGCGTCCGACAACGACCGCTACATGACTCGCGCCGCACAAGAAAATGCGGCGGCGGCGGAAGTGGATATGTTTATTGACTTCAACACGTTGGACGCGCAAGACACGCGCCCGAATGGGGCAAATGGGATTGTGGTGTCCAATCCGCCGTATGGGGTGCGTTTGGCGGAAGTGCAAGCGTTGCACGCGCTCTATCCGCAGCTCGGTAGCTGGCTGAAACAGCACTATGCAGGCTGGACGGCAGGCATGTTTACGGGAGATATGGAGATGCCGAAACTGATGCGCTTGAAACCAAAACGCAAAATTCCTTTATATAACGGGAATTTAGATTGCCGTTTGTTTTTGTTTGATATGGTAAGCGGCTCGAATCGCGAGAAATAATGGTTAAACAAAACAAGAAAAAATGGCTACATTGGGGCAAGGAAATTGCCAAAACGCTGCTGTTTGTGTTCATCATCAGCGTGGCGGTGGATTATTGGCGTCGCCCGAATGTGCCTTTTCAGGCAGCCGATGTGTCGTTTACCACGCTGCAACGCGCTACGCCGAACACGTAGGCGGCAGCAAGTGCCAATCAAACTTTGGTGTTGTATTTTTGGGGCAGTTGGTGCGGCGTGTGCAAACACACATCGCCTGTGGTGCATGATTTGCATGAAAATGGTGTGCCTGTGTTGGGCGTGGCATTGCGTTCAGGCAGCCTGAATGATGTGCATGATTATTTGCGGCAACATCGGTTGGCATTTGATACGATTAACGATGAACGCGGTGAATTGTCGCAGGCGTGGGGCATCAAAGTTACGCCGACGATTGTGTTGATTCGTAATGGCAAAGTGATTCACAGCACAACAGGATTGGCGACGTATTGGGGCTTGAAAACGCGAATTGCGCTGGCGAATGTGTTGCATTAAGTGTGTAAAAGGCTGCCTGAAAGTTTTCAGGCAGCCTTCTTTGCAACCAAGCAGTAGGTCGGATTCTTGAATCCGACATTTTCATATTAAACAATCATTTGTTTTTCTTTGAAGATTGTCGGATACAAGTATCTGACCTACGAATATTTACGCAGCCTGAAAGGGCTTTGCAAAGCTTTCAGGCTGTCTGAAAAATCATATTACCAAACGCATTCACAAAACATAAAGGCTGCCTGAAAACAATAAACTCGTTTTCAGGCAGCCTGTTCTGTTTTTAAAATTAACGCGTTACATTCAATTCAGCGCGCAATTTTTGCGTTACCGCCATCATTTTTTCCAATTGCTCAATGGTTTCCGTCCAACCGCGTGTTTTCAAACCGCAGTCAGGATTCACCCACAAACGCTCAACTGGCACCACATTCATCGCTTTACGCAACAGATGTTCAATTTCGCTTTCCGCAGGTACGCGTGGGCTGTGAATGTCGTACACGCCCGGACCGATGTCGTTTGGATACTTGAATTCGCCAAATGCCGTCAGCAAGTCCATGTCGGAACGTGAAGTTTCAATGGTAATCACGTCCGCGTCCATGCTGGCAATCGCGGGCAAAATGTCGTTGAATTCAGAGTAGCACATGTGGGTGTGGATTTGCGTGCTGTCTTCCGCGCCTGTTGATGACAAGCGGAAAGATTCACAAGCCCAATCCAAGTACTCGTTCCATTGCGATTTTTTCAATGGCATGGCTTCACGAATCGCAGGTTCGTCAATTTGAATGACTTTGATGCCCGCTTTTTCCAAATCCAACACTTCATCGTTCAACGCCAAAGCGATTTGTTTCGCCACCACGCTCAAAGGCACGTCATCGCGCACGAATGACCATTTGAACATGGTTACAGGACCCGTCAGCATGCCTTTCATCGGGCGTTTGGTCAAAGATTGCGCGTAAGATGACCAGTAAACCGTCATCGGATTTGGACGAGACACATCACCGAAAATAATGGGCGGTTTCACGCAGCGTGAGCCGTAAGATTGCACCCAGCCAAATTGTGTGAAGCAGTAGCCAGCCAACTGTTCGCCAAAATATTCCACCATGTCGTTGCGCTCGGCTTCGCCATGTACAGGCACGTCCAGTTGCAATTTTTCTTGGATTTCAACGCAGTAGGCGATTTCTTTTTTCATTGCCGCATCGTAATCAGCCGCAGACAATTCGCCTTTTTTGAACGCTGCACGCGCCGCACGGATTTCAGCCGTTTGTGGGAAAGAGCCGATGGTCGTTGTTGGCAATACAGGCAAATTCATCCATGCTTGTTGCGCTTTAATGCGTTCGGCAAATACCGATTTGCGCTCGCCTTTGGGCAAATTCGCCAAACGTACTTTGACTGCATCGTTGTGAATTTTCTTATTAGTCGCGCGGTCGGTGGCTACATCGTCCGATTCTTTTAAGGCAGCCTGAACACTGTCTTTACCGTGCGCCAAAGCTTGTTTAATCGTACCTAATTCCACCAATTTTTGCGCTGCAAACGCCATCCATGATTTGATTTCAGGGTCTAATTTTTCTTCCACAGACAAATCTTGTGGACTGTGTTGCAACGAGCAACTTGGTGCAATCCACAAATTGTTGCCAAATTTCGCTTTAACTGGCTCTAATGTATCAATAATTTTGCTCAAATTGGCGCGCCAAACATTGCGACCGTCCACTAAACCCACCGACAACACCTTGCTAGTCGGGAAGTGTTCCGCAAATACCGCCAACTGCTCAGGCGCACGCACGCAGTCAATATGCACACCATGAATAGGTAAGCTGCTCAATAATTTAACGTGTTCCGCCACCGATGCAAAATAAGTACCGATGATGATACGTACGCCCGTGTTTGCCAATTCTTTGTACGCGTCTGGAAACGCGTTTACCCAATCCTCGCCCGCGTCCACCGCCAAAATTGGCTCGTCAATTTGAATCCAATCCACGCCTTCTGCCGCCAATTCACGCAATAATTGCGCATACACAGGCAACAATTTTGGCAACAAAGACAAGCGGTCAAAGTCTTCTTTTTCTTTACCGAGCCACAGCAAAGTCAAAGGACCAACCAAAGTTGGTTTAATATCATGACCTTGCGCTTTCGCCTCTTTGATTTGCGCGATTAAACGAGCCGAATGCGCCGAAAATTCGGTGTCCGCATGCCATTCGGGTACGATGTAGTGATAGTTTGTGTCAAACCATTTCGTCATTTCCATCGCAAATTGTGTTGCATTACCACGCGCCAATTCAAAATATTGTGGCAAAGTCAAATTTGCCGCGTCAAAATCAAAGCGTTTTGGAATCGCGCCCACCGCGCAAATCAAATCCAAAACATGGTCGTAGAACGAAAAATCGCCCACAGGCAACAAATCCGCGCCCGCCGCCTTTTGCGTTGCCCAGTTTGCGCGGCGAATTTCTGCCGCTACTGCTTGCGCTTCCGCTTCGCTTTTCGCGCCTTTCCAAAATGCTTCTACCGCAAATTTCAATTCGCGTTTTGCGCCCACACGTGGGTAGCCGTTTAAGTGAAATGTATTCATGGTTTTTCTCCAAACAAATTTTTTGAAATGTGTGTCACTTGATGAAGCGTATCTTCGCTGTTTTATGTATGAATTTCAAATGCTAAATTTAATGTTTTTCCATGAATTAAATTCATAGTGGTTTTGGCTACGCAGAACTGGGTTTCAGGCTGCTTGAAAATAGTTAAATAAAAAGCAAAAAAAAACTGCCGACATCATCGGCAGGTTGGGGGAAACTGGCAGAGAGGAAGGGATTCGAACCCTCGATACGCTATGAACGTATACACGCTTTCCAGGCGTGCGACTTAAACCACTCATCCACCTCTCTAAAAGAAGGCGCGGATTGTAGCGAAATTTGATGAGCGAGGCAATATGATAGATGCATTTTCAGGCTGCCTGAAAGATACTGGGTACATAAGGTTAATTTTGATGGTGGATATATCAAGGTTGCTAAATTTATAAAATAAGAAGCTAATGTTTAAATTGTTTTAGATTCATTAGTACTTTACGGGAAGTATATTTTTTAGCACATTCACTATTTGTTGATAGTGACATTTTTAGGCAGAGGAATGACTAATTTTTGATAACTTAATTTAAGATTTTGTTTTGGTATATGGTTTCATAATTAATGAGAAATTTATAAAGAATCTTTATGATATTTATCAATAGTTTGTTTCAATGCAATACTAAAAGCAAATATTTATGTGGGAGTCGTGGATATGTCTAGTTCTTTGATCATTTCATTAAATAAAAGGAGATCACTATTATTGATGGATATGATAACTTAATTTGATATTCTTTATTTATTATTTTTTTTGGTATTGCGATTGCTTCAATTTTAATTGCCAATATTAGCTTATTGATTTTATGATTAAGTTTATTTTCAATAGGAATTGGTTTAATTTTAAGTCAAATTTCTTTGTTATTTGGAATGGGCTTTATATTTAACGCACACTAGAGATATTAATTGATGAGTAAATATTTTAAATTTGAATGTAATAAGCGTGTTACTCGCGATCCAGTAATTGGGGAGAATGTAATAAACAGAAGATTAAACGGGTCAAGAAAAGTGCAGCCAGCAAAAAAAGTTTTTGTACCATCAGTAATTTTTTATTCCATTATGGCAATTGGAATGCCGGCAATCGCAGCTAATGTCATGATTGGAAGTAGTGATAGAGGTTATCCTGAGGTTGATACAGCTAGTGCCGTAGGTTTCAGTATTGCAATTGGTTCTAATGCGCAAGCAACAGCGGCGGAGAGTATAGTAATTGGCTATTATACTGGGGAGAGTAAGGCAAAGGTTGGGGAGAATAGCACTTCTGTTGGTTCTCATGCGCAAGCTACTGGGCGAACTCAGGCGGTTGCTATTGGTTATAAAACGGTTGCTTCTGGAGATCAATCTACAGCATTAGGTGCGGATAGCAAAGCTACAGGCGGATCGTCAATCGCGATTGGTGGCGATGATTTAGATACGGTTTCTAATACTAATATTGATGGTAGTGATGGCACTGGTGTTGGTGTTGTGGTAACTTCTGGTAAGAATGCTGTGAATAAAGGGACAATTAATGATGAGTTTAAAGCTATCTCTGGTCGAGATTTAGTTGGAGGAAGTGGTACGCGTCAATACATAGCAACGACTTCATCTGGGCAAGCTTCTGTTGCAATTGGAGCCCAATCTGTGGCTTCGGGGCATCTTTCTACTGCATTTGGTACAGGTACCCGATCAGAAGGATTGGCTTCAACTGCTCTAGGAGTAACTGCGTATGCAAAAGGTAAAGGTTCGTTTGCTGGTGGCCCAGCAGCAGAGGCCTTGGGAATTAAATCAATTGCATTTGGTCCAGATTCTCAAGCAAGTGCGGACAATTCTACAGCTTTTGGTGACAAAACATTAGCAAGTGGGGTTGGTTCAAATGCCTTGGGAACCTCAGCTAATGCCAGTGGGTTGCATGCTAATGCAGTTGGTTATGCAGCAAAAGCTAGTGCCGATAACGCAAATGCGTTAGGGACTGAAGCAGTTGCGAGTGGTAAGTCTTCAACCTCAGTGGGGTACTTGGCAAAGGCGATGTCTAATAATGCAAATGCTTTGGGTACGAATGCATTGGCCTCAGGTGCTTTTTCTAATGCGGTGGGTTACGACGCACAGGCATTAGGTTTATCTGCAACAGCAGTAGGCAAAGATGCGTATGCTAAAAATGCTGGAGATTTGGCATTGGGTAAAGGTACCATTGCGGCAGGTTACAATAATGGTTCATTTAATGAAAATAATTTACCGCATGCTACAACAAGTTTAGATGATTTTGCGCCAGCTATAGCGCAAGGTACTTTTGCTCAAGCAATCGGTAAGGGAGTAATTGCTATTGGTGATAAAGCAATTGCAGGGACGGCAACACCTGTAATAGTGAGGGATAACGTAACTAACAAAATTACCTCCGTTTCAGGTGTTAAAGATATTAAAAGTGCGATTGCAATTGGAGCATCTGCTAAGGCGGTAAATAATCAAGCTATTGCTCTTGGTGATGGTGCACAGGCTACTGGTTTGCAATCTATCTCTATTGGTACTGGAAATATTGTTTCAGGCAGCCATTCTGGTGCCTTAGGTGATCCTTCAATTATTAGTGCTGATGATAGTTATTCTATAGGCAATAACAATACTATTGCTGCGACACAAACAGACGTGTTTGCATTAGGTAACAAGATTACTCAAACTGCAAATAACTCTGTTTTTTTGGGTACTGGTTCAGCTGTTGGAACAACGAATGCAACAGGTGGGCTTGCAGGTACAGTATCTAAGGGTACTGTAAATGGTATTACTTATGGTGGCTTCGCAGGAGCAACATCGGTTGGTGTCATATCTGTGGGTGATGTTGGTAAAGAGCGTCGGATTCAAAATGTAGCAGCAGGTCTGATTTCAGCAGCTTCTACAGATGCTATTAATGGTTCGCAGCTTTATTTGGTT
Organism: Neisseriaceae bacterium B1; assembly: GCA_051414845.1. Classification (GTDB taxonomy): domain Bacteria; phylum Pseudomonadota; class Gammaproteobacteria; order Burkholderiales; family Neisseriaceae; genus Simonsiella. The sequence continues at coordinate 1,881,910 of CP183313.1, read as the reverse complement.
GCTAAAGGCACGCTGGATCAAATGCCTGTGGTGTATACCGATTCTAACGGAAAGCCATTGGCAAAATCGCCTAATGGAAATTTTTATCCAGTCAATACAGAACTTGATGCTGCAGGTAATCCAGTTGATAAAAGTATCCACCCTGTTACAGATGTTATTGCGTCAATGAATAATGGTACAGTTAATGCAAATACTACAACTACACCAACTATTTTAACCAATGCCAAAAGTGGTTTAACCAGTAATGCTGTTGCCACAGCACCAATGGGCGCAACTGGTGCTGTAGGTTCTGTTGATATTGTGAACTTGGGTAATACAACCGATGTTCCTAATAGCAATGTTGCGACTGTCGGCGATTTGCGCAATATGGGTTGGGTTGTCTCAGCTTCAGGTAATGGGTATAGCGATGCAGTTAAAAATGCCAATGAAGTGAAGTTTATTGGTACAGATGGCATTAAAGTGACAGGTGCTACTAATGGTAATATACGCAACATTACGATTCAAGGTAGCAAAACTCAGCTTGTGGATAATAAAAATGGCACTTATACGCTGACTATTATCGATCCAAACAATCCTGATAATCCACAAACTGTTACTTGGAAAGATGGTAAAGATGGTGTATCACCAACTATTACTGTAGATAAAACAGGTAACACTACAACCATTTCCACTAAAAACGCTGATGGCACAACATCAACGGCTGTTGTTACAGATGGTGTAAAAGGGGATAAAGGAGATACGGGTGCAGCAGGGCAAAATGGTAAAGATGGTGCATCACCAACGCTTACTGTAAATAAAGCAGGTACCACTACTACCATTACTGCTAAAAATGCAGACGGCTCGACAATAACTTCTACTGTTGAGGATGGTGCTAAAGGCGAAAAAGGTGACAAGGGTGATACTGGCGCAGCAGGTAAAGACGGTATCAATGGTATCGATGGTAAGGACGGTAAATCAGTTGTTGCTGAGAAACAAGCGGATGGCAGCGTGAAAGTGAGCCAAGTTGATTCAGATGGTAGCAAAACCGAAGTTGCTGTGATTACCAATGGTAAAGATGGTATCAACGGCAATGGTGGTGGCTCAAAAGAAAAAGTCACGTCCAACGATAAATCTGTTACGGTTACAGAACGCACAGATGCTGATGGCAGCAATGTTTATGATGTTTCTGTGAATGTTGATGGGACAACGATTACCAAAAATGCAAGCGGTGCCATCAAAGCCAATACAGGTAGCATTCAAGCCACCAATGGCGTTGCAGTACCTAATGCCAATGATGGCGACAAAGTCGCTACGGTAAAAAATGTTGCCGACGCGATTAACAACTCTGGCTTCAACTTAACTACCAGCGCATCTCAAGGCACGGTAAAAGGCAGCAGCACAGAATTGGTCAATCCAGGCAAGACGGTAACGGTAGATGCAGGAAAAAATATTGCGATTACACAAAATGGCAATACCATTTCTGTCGCAACCAAAGATGATGTGGACTTTAGCAGTGTCACAGTAGCCAACAGCAATGGCGGAAAAGTCGTGATTAACAATGCAGGTATTAACGCAGGCAATACGAAAATCACAGGCGTGGCACCAGGCGAAATTTCAGCAACATCAACCGACGCAGTTAATGGCTCGCAGTTGTACAACATTGCCAAAGCCAGCCCAGTACAATACTCCGATGAGAGCAATCCAACGACAAGCAATGGCGGCAATCCAAGCAACCACGTAACGCTAGTTGGCGCAGATGGTAACAAACCCGTAACCATCCACAACGTTGAAGAAGGCAAAGCAGGCACGGACGCCGTAAATGTCAATCAACTGAACAAAGGTTTAGGCGATGTGCACAATCACATCAATGACGTAGCCGATAATGCCGACGCAGGTACTGCCGCAGCCATGGCAGCAGCAGGTTTGCCGCAAGCTTATTTACCAGGCAAGAGCATGGTGGCCCTTGCAGGTAGTACATACCGCGGCAAGCAAGGTTATGCAGTTGGTTTCTCTGCCATTAGCGATGGCGGTAACTGGATTATCAAAGGGATTGCAACTGGCAATAGCAAAGGTCATGTTGGTGGTAGTATTGGTGCCGGTTATCAATGGTAAACCGTTAATCTTTCAGGCTGCCTGAAAAGTTTTCAGGCAGCCTGAAAGCAACCCCAGTCACAATTTAGAAAATGAAGGATACAAAATGTTGAAACAAACAGCATTAATGCTCGCTGCCGCCATCGCACTAGCCGCATGTGGCAGCACAGGCACACACGTCAAAGCAGATGGCACCAGCGACGAATTGCATTGGCCAAAACCCGAATCAACCACATTCAACAAAGACCGTGGCACATTCCCTAATTTAGAAAACTTGAGCAAAATCCGCTCAGGCATGAGCAAAGACCAATTGTATGATTTAATCGGTCGCCCACAATTTAACGAAGGCTTCCGCGTGCGCGAATGGGATTACTTGTTCCACTTCAACACACCTGGTCAAGGCACAGAAGGCGTAACCACTTGTCAATACAAAGTCTTGTTTGACAGTCAAAAATACGCCCGCAGCTTTCACTGGCGCACAGTAGACCCAGTTGATGCTGTTTGCCCACCACCCGTACCTAAGGCAGAACCTGAAGTGATTATTCGCGAAGTTGTGCCAACACCAGCCAAAATCCGTCAATAATGCGCAAAGTTGTACGAGTCGCAGTATGTGCTGTGGCATTGCTCGGCAGTTTTCAGGCAGCCGCAGATGTGGATGTAGAAGCGTATAAACAAAGCAAAAAAGTGATTGTGAACACCCAAACCGCTGAATTATGTTTTGTCGATACGCAAGATTGCCACCCCGTTTTAATCGGCAAAACCACGCCCAAAGGCACATTCGACATGACCATTTATGCCACTGATAAAATCGGTTACGGCGGCGATGTCATTGGTTTTAAAATGGAAAAAGGTTTCCTGTTTGCCCTGCATCGCGTGTGGACACGCAAACCATCAGAGCGACGCTTAGAGCGAATTGCTTCGGATAAGGTGAGCGACCGCATCATGACTAATGGTTGTATCAATGTGCAAGACGAAGTATATGACCGTTTAAAGCAGTATTTTGTATTAGAGATTGTCTAAGCGTAGTCGCTTAAAATGAAAAATATAGCCAAACAAAAGTAAATCAGTACAAGGCGGCGAGTCGCAGATAGTACACGTAGTACAGCAAGGCGAACCAACGCAGTAATGATTTAAGTTTTGTTTGGCTATATGACTGCGCAACCTTATGTGCTAATGTACACAGCGGTCGCTGTTGTCTTGCTCTATAGTTTATTTTAAGCAACTATAAAAACAAGGCTGCCTGAAAACCATACAAGTTTTCAGGCAGCCTTGTTGTATTGCGCAACTAACGATGGTTCCAGCTAGGATGATTGTGCATAGGGCGAGCATATCTATTACCAAAACCAGTACCAACATTGTGGTGAATAGGATAGCTACGCGGATAAACGCGTTGCCCAGCAGGACGATAACCATAACGCGGATGTTGCCCAGTCGCGCTGCGAGCACCTTCAGTATTTCTTATGCGCACACTATTGGTGCGGTGGGTATTGTTCCAGCGCACGCTATTGGGGTCTCGTTCAGGCGTGTGCCAACGCGAATTGCGCTGGCGCGACTGATTATCGCATTGTGTTTGTTGCGGTAGTGGGCGTGGAGCATGTCCGTCATGATGGTCATATCTATCATGACGGACGCGCCGCCATCAACTGCGCTGACCGAGGTAATCATCCATGCTATCAATACGATGGACACGCGCATAACGGTCGGGACGATAGGTGTAAGGCAAGCGGCGTAAATCTCGGTCATAATAATAGCCATCGTCTACGCTGTAATAAAAAACCGTGTTATCGCCAGCCACCACGCAGCCTGAAATTATTTCTTACACTGTGCCCAAACCGCCTTAATCGTTTGGTCCAACTTCTTACCGTCCACTTCGCCCACAATCGCCTGCTCCTTGCCACATTTAGGCGCGCGCACCATTGTATAAGGTAACACGCCAATTTTATTGCCATAGGTTTTCATAAACGCGCGGCTATTTTTGCCCGTATAACGCCAAATCGGATATGAAACAGGCGTGGTTTTCAAGAAATTATTGATGTTGTCTTTGCTGTCAATCGCAATGCCCGCCAGCTCAATTTTCGGGCTTTTTTGCGCTTTCACTTTCTGAAACCAACGGTTCATTTCAGGCATTTCCTTGCGGCAAGGCACACAATACGTTGCCCAAAAATTCAGCACCTGAATATCCGCTTGGTTTCCTGCAATCGGTTTTTCCGTTTTATGGTCAATCAAATCCGCCGCCAAAGTAGGCAAACTGGTCGCAAGCAGTGCAGCAATCAGTAATTTTTTCATGATAAGGCTTTCTATAATAGGTTAAAAACACAGAAATTATACCTTTCAGGCAGCCTGAAAAGCTTTGCTATAATCATACTTTTACATCTTTTTATAATGAACCAACACAGAAATCTACTGTGTTACCCACGCCCTTATGTACTCAATGTACACGGCGGGCGTGGTCGCCTTGCACCTTTCTGTGTTAATTCACTATCCGCCCTATGAAAAATCCTGTTTTTTGGTTATTTTGTACCGTCATCGACAACTTCGGCGACATCGGCGTAGCATGGCGGCTCGCGCGAGAGTTGCGAATACGCTTGAACGCACGCGTTTATCTGTGGCTCGACGACTTCACTGCCTTGCAAACCATCGCCCCCAATTGGCAACAAGAAGAGATTGAAGTATTAATATGGCAAGAAGGACAAGTCATTGATTTACAAGATATTGAGTTGCCAAACGTGGTCATAGAAACCTTTGCCTGCACGCTGCCTGAAAACGTGTTGCACATCATTGAGCAAACTGGTGTGACATGGCTCAATTGGGAATATTTAAGTGCCGAAGATTGGGCGGTGCGCACGCATTTAATGCCGTCTTTGCAACACAATGGCGCAACAAAATGCTTTTGGCAAATGGGTTTTCTGCCTGAAACAGGTGGATTATTGCGCGAAGCCGACTATGCAGAAAAACAACAAAACTTTTTCAGGCAGCCTGAAAACCAGCAATTCGTAGGTCGGGCATTAATGCCCGACGCACCATGTTGCAATCATGTCGGGCATGAATGTCCGACCTACGCAAATCAAGTTGCATCCTCTATTTTCAGGCAGCCTGAAACCGCAAACCTGCCTGAAAATCGCGCCTTAACCATTTTCATCTTTGCCTACGATAGCCCAATCTGGACAAAATGGGCACACGCATGGCAACAACTCGGGCAAGCGATAACCCTCAAAATCGCTAGCAACCAAGTCATTCAAGCCTTAAAACGCGACGGCTTTTTGTTTGAAAACGCACTTCAAGACGACAAACCATTTGTTTCAGGCAGCCTGAAAATTGAAAAACTGGATTTTGTGCCACAAAGCAAATTTGACACGCGCTTATGGGCCGCGGACATCTTAATCATTCGTGGCGAAGATAGTTTCGTGCGTGCACAATTCGCAGGTAAGCCGTTCTTTTGGCACATTTATTCGCAAGACCAAATGGCGCATTTGGATAAATTGGACGCATTTTGGCGTTTGCCACGCACGGTATTTTCGCAAGAAAAATTTCAGGCAGCCTTTGACGGTTTATCGGGCGATTTGAATGGCGCACACATATTGAGCGAACAAGAATGTATGGCGCAATGGGCTGTTTTATTAGAATATTTTAGCGACTGGCAAATTCAGGCGCATTTGTGGCAGCAGTTTTTATTGACGCAAACGGATACAGTATCGCGTTTGGCAGATTTTTTGCAGTTGGAAGTGAGTGCGTAATCTTTTCAGGCAGCCTAGAAAGATTGAAATGGAGCGCGAATGACTCGCTCGCATATTTTGATTTAACTTTGTGAAATATATGATTTTTAAATAGAAATATTTGAGAATGAGCCGCTCCAGATCCAAGTTTTGCTGAAGTGATGTCAGTCGTATACGATTATCCGACTGAGGAGCAGGAAAAATTTCAGGCTGCCTGAAAGTAGTGCAATGTAGTTAAATTGATTTTGCGTGCCGTCAAATCATGGATGGTACGTTTGTGGTTTCATGCGATTTATTTTTTTGGGAGTTTAAAAATGGCGGAACATTCTGCAGCGGTATTAGACCCGAAATCGTTGTTGCGTTATGCGGCGGATAAGGGAGCGGCGAAGGCGGCTTTGTCGCCTTTGGGTATGTCGATTTTGGGCTTTTTGGGTGGGGCGTTTATTGCGCTGGGGTATTTGGCTTATTTGCGCGTGGTAGCGGCGGCGCCGCATGAGTGGGGCAGTGTTGCGACACTTTTGGGTGCTTCGGTTTTTCCGATTGGTTTGATTGCGATTTTGCTCGGCGGTGGAGAGTTGATTACGGGCAATATGATGGCTTTAACGGTGGCGCGTTTTACGGGGCAGATTACGACGCTGGCTTGGTTTCGCAATTGGGCTTGGATTAGTGTGGCGAATTTGTTGGGGGCGTTGTTTGTGGCGTATGCGTTTGGGCATTATTTGGGCTTGGTGGAGGGAGCGTATTGGGAGAAGACGTTGGCGACAGCACAAAGTAAGGTAGACGCAGATTTTGGTCATGCGGTGGTGTCGGGGATTGGCTGTAATTGGTTGGTGTGTTTGGCAGTGTGGCTGTGTTATGCGGCGAAGGATATGAGTGGCAAGATTTTGGGAATTTGGTTTCCTGTGATGGTGTTTGTGTTGATTGGGTTTCAACACGTTGTGGCGAATATGTTTGTGATTCCCGCGGCGATTTGGGGCGGGGCGGCGATTTCTTGGGGGGAGTTTTGGTTGAATATGGTGGCGGTGTACATTGGTAATGCAATTGGTGGGGCGGTGTTTGTGGGTGGGCTTTATTTTCTAGCTTATCGAGATTAATTTTGGTCAGTACTGTATTTTTAAACCGACTGTTGGTAATTGGTTGTAATTAATTTGATATTTCGCAATGCTTTTGTTTGAATATGTACAGACTTAGGACGTAATTTATATCATCAAAGTACAATCCACTCCGTAGATTTAACAATTTATGACATAAACAATTCGGAGATTCACAAATGTTTGATTTTCTCGCTATTAAAAAAATCCCCAATAAGGGGATTCCAATTTCGCAGCAACGCAAGATGTGGTTGCGCGAATTTTTGAAAGCATTTTTGGTGGTATTTATTACATACATGTGTATGTATTTGATTCGAAATAACTTTAAAGCGGGACAGCCTTTAATGAAAGAACAATTGGGTTTTACGACTACACAATTGGGCTTAATTGGTTTTGCATTTAGTATTACTTATGGCTTGGGTAAAACGGCGGTTGGCTATTTTATTAGTGACAAAAATACCAAAAAATCGATTTCTTGCATGCTAATTTTGTCGGCAATTTGTGTGTTGATTATGGGTTTTGTGCTCAGTAATGCTGGTCAGCCTATGGGTATGCTGATGGCGTTGTGGGGTTTGAGTGGTGTGTTTCAAGCTGCGGGTGGTCCTGCTGCTTATTCAACCATTTCTCGCTGGGCACCGCGTAAAGAACGTGGTCGTTATCTGGGCTTTTGGAATATGTCGCACAACATTGGTGGTGCGTTGGCAGGTGGTCTGGCATTGTGGGGCGCGAATGTGTTCTTTGATGGCAACGTCTATGGCATGTTTATTTTCCCTTCAGTGATTGCTTTGGCTGTTGGTATTGCGACTTTGTTTATCGGTAAAGATGACCCAGAAGAATTGGGCTGGAATCGCTGCGAAGAAATTTTCCAAGAACCTGTGGAAGAAGAAAACAATAAAGCGGACGAAATGCCAATGTGGCAAGCGTTTAAAATCTATGTGTTGCGCAATCCTTGGATTTGGATGTTGTGTTTTGCCAATGTATTTGTGTACATCGTGCGTATCGGTATTGACAACTGGGCGCCATTGTATGTAACCGAAATGTTGGGCTTCAACAAATCTGATGCAGTAAACACCATTTTCTATTTTGAAGTGGGTGCGATTTTGGCTTCTATGAGCTGGGGTTATGTGTCTGACTTGTTGAACGGTCGTCGTGCAGCGGTAGCTGTGGCATGTATGATTGCGATTATTGGTGCAGTGTATATGTATCGTTATGCAACCAGTGTGATGATGGTAAACATTTCTCTGTTCTTGCTCGGCGCATTGATTTTTGGCCCGCAATTGTTGATTGGTATTTCTTTGGTGGGCTTTGTACCGAAAAAAGGTATTAGTGTGACCAATGGTATGACAGGTACATTCGGTTACTTGTTTGGCGACTCTATGGCTAAAGTAGGTTTGGCTGCGATTGCTGACCCTAAGAAAAACGGTTTAGATGTATTTGGTCATAATCTGCATGGTTGGCATGATGTATTTGTGGTGTTCTATGCGGCGTTATTCTGTGGTATTGTCTTGCTCACTATTGTGGCATACGGTGAAGAAAAACGTATTCGTGAAGTACAAAAGAAATTAGGCGAACACGTTTAATGAATTGAATAAACAGGCTGCCTGAAAAGTTTCAGGCAGCCTGTTTGTTTTGTTGCATTGCAATTAGATGTCAATTTTATTAGTCGCAACAATGTGAATAATCTCTTGCACCACAGGCGAAATAATGCGGTATTGGGTGATACGATGAAAACGCGTGAAATCCACCATACCCAGCTGGCGCATTTTTTGCAGATGATTGCCTAATGTGGTGGCATCCAATTGCGTATGTCCCGCCAGCTCATTCAAGCTGTATTCGCTTTGATTGAGCAACAATAAAATACTGAGTTTTTCAGGCTGCCCCATCGCGCGTAATTGAGCGGCAAGGCGAGTATGCGTATTGGGTTCTTGTTTGGACATGATTGTGCTTGTGATAATTATTTTGCTTTGCTTCATACGGTTTCAGGCTGCCTGAAAACAGGCAGCCTGAAAATGTGAAACGATGATTAAAACGCAAACAATAGATTATTGTTGTGCCACTGGGTTAATTAGGATTTCTACGCGACGGTTTTGTGCGCGACCTTCAACCGTTGCATTGGAAGCGATGGGCATGCGCGAACCTTGACCTGATACGCTCATGCGGTTGGCTGCTACGCCACGTTGATTCAAGTAATTGGCAACGGCTTGTGCACGGTTTTGTGACAATGGATTGTTAATCGCGTCAGAGCCTGTGCTGTCGGTGTGACCAACAACGGTAATGGTGGTTTCGTTATACGTTGCCAAAGTTTGCGCGGCGTTTGCCAGAGAGCTTTGTGCGTTTGGTGACAAAGCGTAGCTGCCAGTAGCAAAAGTTACATTTTCAGGCATGGTCAATTTGATTTGGTTGCCTTCACGCGCCACTTCTACGCCTGTACCTTGCAATTGTTCACGCAATTTTTTCTCTTGGTAATCCATGTAACCACCTACGCCCGCACCTACAGCACCACAAGCCAAAGCGGAATTGCGCGCGCCTTTGCCGCCGTGTGAAATTGCGCCGATGATGCCGCAAGTGACTGCGCCCCCCAAGCTATACATGGCAGTTTTGCTGATTTGTTGCTGACCTGTGGTTGGGTTAGTAGTACACGCGCTCAAAACCATCGCAGCGGCAACAGCTGAAAGAGTTAATTTTTTCATGGAATGTTTCCTTGTGTATGAGTCTAGAACGGCAAGCGCCGAGAAAAACGCAATATAGCGCAATTATGGAAGGGCGTGTAGTTGGCTTAACCTGATATTACTTTGCTTAACGGCTTTCAGGCTGCCTGAATAATTGTGCTTTCGAACAGGTAAACAATAAAATCGCGCCGACGGTTGTGCTACAGAACATCATCGCCACCATCACTAAAGCCGTGCCATTGTGCAGCAAAGTTGCCGTAAATCCGATTAATGAACCAGTCAAAGATTGAATTGCTGCTAAAATTGCATTCGCGCTACCGCCGATTTCAGGGTGGAAATTGCTCATAAACAACGCTTGCGTGTTTGCCACGATTAGACCTTGTGTCCCCACCGAAACCATCATCAGCGGCGCAATCACATATAAAGAAGGCTGTCTGAAAATTAACACGCTTAATAATAAAGCTAAATTCGCACAAAATTGTACTGCTACGCCCACTTTCAACAAATCACGCGTTTCCCATTCATGGCGCAAACCCCAAGCTGTCAAGCGGTTGCACACCATCATCATCGCAATATTGCCACCAAATAACCATGCATATTGATGTGAACTCAATTCATACAATTTCATGTACACAAACGGCGATTCCGTCAAAAATACCATCATCGAAGTAAACGAAGCCGCTTGATACGCTAGAAAACCCAAAGCAGGCTTGGTTTTAAGAATTTCCGCGTAACGCAAACCAATATTTTTGACTTGTGCAACCGTAATTGGCTCAGCTTCCTTGTGCTGCGGCAAAAAACGAAACAGCATTACTGCCACAAAAATGCCATACACAAACAAAAAACCAAAAATACTGCGCCAACCACCAATCGCTTGCAACATCGAGCCCACTAAAGGCGCAAGCAAGGGCGCAGCCATCATAATAATGCCAATCAAAGCAAACATTTGCGCCGCATCGCGACCATGATAGTTATCGCGCACAATTGCGCCCGAAGTGACCGCCGCCATGCCTGCACCAATCGCTTGCAGCACACGTGTGGCGATTAATTGGTTTGCATTTTGCACAAAAATCAGCACACACGAAGCTACGATATAAACCGCCAAACCCGTCAGCGCGATATTGCGTCGCCCCTTAATGTCCGACAAAGAACCGCCCAAAAGTTGCCCAATTGCTGCGCCAAAAATAAAGCTGCTCAAACTTTTTTCAACCAAATGAATATCCACCTGCAAACTATCTGCAATTTGCGGCAAAGCAGGCAAATACGCATCAATAGAGAACGGCATAACGGCAATTAATAATGCCAATAAAGCCGCCATTTGCTTGCGGCTTAATAAATGAGTCGGATGATACATACGCGTCTCCTAAGTTTCAGGCAGCCTGAAAACGGCTAAACAAAATAAAACCCTGTTCAAGCTGAACAGGGTTTTGAATGTGGTGCCCAGGGTCGGACTCGAACCGACACACCTTGCGGCGGGGGATTTTGAGTCCCCTGCGTCTACCAATTTCGCCACCTGGGCAGGTGATGAAGTTGCGCATTATAAGGTGATGGGGAAATTTGTAAAGTGTTTTATTGGCGAGATTGTGTTTGATGGGGTTTTATTTTTGTTTTGTAAGGGATTTATTTTTTGAATTTTCTGTTTTCAGGCAGCTTGGTTTTCAGGCTGCCTGAAAATGGATGGATTCAAATCATGTGTGAATGTGAAGAAATCCCTTTTCATTTCAAGGAAAAACCGTTATAATCCGAGAAATTTTTCCGAACACCCAACAGAAAAATGACCTGCGCGGTCATTTTTTTGTTTTTATACGACAAAGAAAATATGGATATTCAAGATATTTTAGAAAAAACGCTGCCCGGTTTGGGCTATGAATTGGTGGATTTTGAATTAACGCCACAAGGTACATTGCGCGTGTTTATTGATACCGAAAGCGGTATCACAGTGGAAGACTGCGCCACAGTCAGCAACCATTTGAGCCGCGTGTTTATGGTGGAAGATGTGGATTATAAAAACTTGGAAATTTCTAGCCCGGGGCTTGATCGTCCGTTGAAAAAAGCGAGCGATTTTGCGCGTTTTTCAGGCAGCCAAGTGAAGTTGAAAACGCGTTTGCCTGTGGATGGGCAAAAGAATTTTATCGGCAAACTGGAAAGCTTTGACGAAGAGACACAAATTATCACAATGGCGTTTGATGGCAAAACGGCGCAGATTGAGTTGTCCAATGTGGACAAGGCGCGGATTAAGCCTGAGTTTAAGTTTTGATTTTTTCAGGCTGCCTGAAAATATTATCGGCTTGCTGGATATTGAACAGCCCCCACCCTGGCTCTCCCCCGCGAGCAGGGGAGGGGACAGGTTGCAGTTGGATTGGAGGCTGTCTGAAAAATATAGATATGTTTTGGTAATCGCATACTGTAATTGAATTTCAGGCTGCCTAAAAAGTTTTAGTTGATTGTTTTATAATTATTTTTATCATTATTTTTATTATTTTCTTATTAGGAGAGGCGAATGAGCCGCGAGATTTTGTTGTTGGCTGAGGCATTGGCGAGCGAGAAAAATGTTGAGCCTGATGTGGTGTTTGAAGCGTTGGAAATTGCGCTGGGCATTGCTGCGAAGAAAAAGGCTGACCGTGAACACATGGATTTGGAAGTGCGTATTCATCGTGAAACAGGCGAGTATCAAACTGTACGTAAGTGGTTGATTGTAGAGGATTTGGATTATACTTATCCTGAATTGGAAAAAACCATTGAGCAAATTCAGGAAGAAATCCCCGATATTGAAATTGAAGTCGGCGATTACTACGAAGAAGAAATTCCGAACGAGGCGTTTGGTCGTCAAGCGGCGCAAACGGCAAAACAGATTATTTTGCAGCGCATTCGTGATGCCGAGCGCGAGCAGATTTTGAATGCGTTTTTGGATACGCGCGAAGACATCGTGATTGGTACGGTGAAACGCGTGGAACGCCATGGCATTATCGTGGAAATCGCGCCAAAATTGGACGCTTTGATTCCGCGTGAACAAATGTTGCCGCGTGAAAATTATCGTGGTGGCGACAAAATTCGTGCCTTGTTTATGAAGGTAGAAGAGTTTAATGGTGGTCGCAAACAGGTGTTGCTGAGCCGTTCTTCGTCTGAATTTTTGCGCAAATTGTTTGAGCAAGAAGTGCCTGAAATTGCCGATGGTTTGTTGGAAATTAAGGAAGTGGCACGCGACCCTGGTCAGCGCGCGAAAATCGCGGTGCATACGAACGACCAACGCATTGACCCACAAGGTACTTGCATTGGCGTGCGCGGTTCGCGTGTGAATGCGGTGTCTAATGAAATTGGCGGCGAGCGCATTGATGTGGTGTTGTGGTCGCCTGAAACTTCTGATTTTATTATCAATGCTTTATCACCTGCGAAAGTAACGCGTTTGGTGATTGATGATGAAAAACACGCAGTAGATGTGATTGTGGCGGAAGACCAGTTGCCCTTGGCGATTGGGCGTAGCGGTCAAAACGTGCGTTTGGCAGCCGAATTGACAGGCTGGCAATTGAACATCATGACGGCAGCAGAAGCCGAAGAGCGCAATGCGGCAGAAGATGCAGCTTTGCGTGCTTTGTTTACCGAGCAATTGGGTGTGGATGAAGAGACGGCGGAAGTGTTGGTGCAAGAAGGCTTTACTAGCGTGGAAGAAGTAGCGTATGTGCCTGAAGATGAATTGCTGGAAATTGAAGCATTTACGCCTGAAATCGTGGACGATTTGCGCACCAAAGCGCGCGATGCGGTATTGCGTCAAGCTTTGGCAGCACAAGAAAAAATCAACCACATCGCCGATGATTTGAAATCGTTGGATGGTTTGGATGAAGACATGCTGAAGGATTTGGCAGAAGCCGATATTTTCACACGCGATGATTTGGCGGAGTTGTCTATTGATGAATTGATTGAAATCACAGGCGTAGAAAAAGAAGCCGCAGAACAAGTGATTTTGAGCGCGCGCGCGCATTGGTTTGCCGATGAAACCGCGGAACAAGAATAATGAGGTACAGAAAATATGAGTAATTCCCGCAATAACAATACCGAAACCGTGGTAGAGCGCAAAAAACGCCGCCATGTAGCCATTCCGACGACCGAAGAATTGTTGGCACAAGCCGCCGCCAAAGAAGCAGGTGTGCCTGTTGCTGATAAGAAAGAAACCGAAGTTTCAGGCAGCCTGAAAACCGAACAAGTTGCTACACAAGAGCAGCAGCCTGAAAACCATGCAGCACAAGCCGAACAAGAAGCAGCAGAACGTGCGCGTGCCGAAGCCAAAGCCAAAGCTGAAGCCGAGCGTGCGCGTTTGAAAGCAGGCGCACAAGCAAAAACGCCAAAAGCCAGCGAAGACAAAACGGCTGAGAAAGCCGCGCAAACTGCTGCGGCTGCGACAGAAGTTCAGGCAGCGAAAACAGCAAAATCAGAAAAACCTGCGAAACCTGCCAAAGCAGAAAAAGACAAGCAGCCTGAAAATGCGAATAAAGACAAAAATGCTAAACGCGGCGGCAAAAACAAAGGCAAAGACAGCGCACCAGTACCCTTGCCAACGCCTGTTGAAGTCGTGAACGCAGAAGAAGCAGCGCGCCGTGAAGCAGAAGCAGCACAGGAAGCGCGTCGCCGTGAAGCGCAAGAGCAACTGTTGCGCGAAAAAGCCGAACGCGCTGAACGCGCGGCACGTCGTGAAGCCGCGAAAGCACAAGCGGCAGAAGAAGCGAAAACGTTGGCACAAGCGAAAAAAGACGCGCAACGCACGGCAAAACCAAGCGAAGAAAAACGCAAAGCCGATGAAGCGAAAGCCAAAACCGAGAAAACCACTAAACCTGCCGAAAAAACAGCCAAACCTGTTTCAGGCAGCCTGAATAATGACAATCCAAGCAGCGGCAGCCGCAAAAAAGAAGACCGTCGCCATGGTCGCGATGATGATGCACCCAAAGGCAAAGGCGCGAAAGGCAAAGGCGGTCGTGATACACGTGGTGGCGACGATGAACGCGTGCGCGGCGGTGGCAAAAAAGGCAAGAAACTAAAATTAGAACCGAATCAACACGGTTTCCAAGCTCCGACTGAGCCTGTTGTGCATGAAGTACTCGTTCCTGAAACGATTACCGTAGCCGATTTGGCGCACAAGATGGCGGTCAAAGGCGTAGAAGTCGTGAAAACGCTGATGAAAATGGGCATGATGGTTACGATTAACCAATCGCTTGACCAAGACACCGCGCTGCTGGTGGTGGAAGAAATGGGGCACATCGGCAAACCTGCGGCGATTGACGACCCAGATGCGTTCTTGGACGAAGATGTGAAACACGATGCGGAATTGTTGCCGCGTCCACCTGTGGTTACTGTGATGGGTCACGTTGACCACGGTAAAACGTCGTTGCTGGACTACATTCGTCGCACCAAAGTGGTCGCTGGTGAGGCAGGTGGCATCACGCAACACATTGGTGCGTATCATGTGGAAACGCCGCGTGGTGTGGTTACTTTCTTGGATACCCCAGGTCATGAGGCGTTTACCGCCATGCGTGCGCGTGGTGCGCAAGCGACGGACATCGTGATTTTGGTGGTGGCTGCCGATGATGGCGTGATGCCGCAAACCGTTGAAGCGATTGCCCACGCCAAAGCGGCTGGCGTGCCGATTGTTGTTGCTGTGAACAAAATTGATAAAGAAGCGGCAAATCCCGAGCGCATTCGCCAAGAATTGACGCAGTATGAAGTGGTGTGCGACGAATGGGGCGGCGATGTGCAATTTGTGGATGTGTCCGCCAAGCAGGGTTTGAATATTGACAAATTGCTCGAAGCGGTGTTGCTGGAAGCGGAAGTATTGGAATTGACCGCGCCTGTGGACGCGCCTGCAAAAGGCATTATCGTGGAAGCGCGTTTGGACAAAGGTCGTGGCGCGGTGGCAACGTTACTGGTACAAAGCGGTACATTGCGCAAAGGCGATATGCTGTTGGCTGGCACGACGTTCGGTAAAATCCGCGCCATGTTAGACGAAAACGGCAAACCGATTGATGCGGCAGGGCCTTCAATCCCAGTAGAAATTTTAGGCTTGTCGGACGTGCCAAACGCAGGCGAAGATGCGCTGGTGTTGGCAGACGAGAAAAAAGCGCGTGAAGTGGCGCTGTTCCGTCAAGGCAAATTCCGCGACGTACGTTTGGCGAAACAGCAAGCGGCGAAATTGGAAAACATGTTCAACAATATGGGCGAAAATCAAGCGCAAAATCTGTCGGTTATCATCAAAGCAGACGTGCAAGGTTCGTACGAAGCGTTGGCAGGCAGCCTGCAAAAATTGTCCACCGACGAAGTGCGCGTGCAAGTGTTGCACAGTGGCGTGGGCGGTATTTCCGAGAGCGATGTGAACTTGGCGATTGCGTCAGGCGCGTTGATTATCGCGTTTAACGTGCGTGCCGATGCCGCCGCGCGTAAATTGGCAGAAACGGAAGATGTGGAAATCCGCTACTACAACATCATTTACGATGCGATTGACGATGTTAAGGCTGCCATGAGCGGCATGTTGTCGCCAGAAGAGAAAGAGCAAATCACGGGTACAGTAGAAATTCGCCAAGTCATCACGGTATCCAAAGTGGGCAATATTGCAGGCTGTATGGTTACCGATGGCGTGGTGAAACGCGACAGCAAAGTGCGTATTATCCGCAACAATGTCGTAATTCATACTGGCGAATTGTCGTCGCTGAAACGCTTCAAAGACGATGTGAAAGAAGTTCGCATGGGCTTTGAATGTGGTTTGATGATTAAAAACTTCAATGAAATCATGGAAGGCGACCAGTTGGAATGCTTTGACGTGGTGGAAGTGGCGCGTAGCTTGTAATCGCGTTGTGTGAATGAAAAGGCTGCCTGAAAGTCCTAGCGGACGGCAATTCAGGCAGCCTTTTTTTGTAGGGTGGGCACTGTCCACCGTTTTTGTTCAAGCAAATGAAGATTTAATTTGTGAATATATTTTGGTGGACAGTGCTACCCTACGTGCTTTCAGGCTGCCTGAAATCTTTACAAAATTTGGAGTGAGTGCGGCTCGCACCTATTCTCAGTTTCTGTCTTAAAACAAAGAAAGCCCAGTTTTCATCAGAAAACTGGGCTAAAGCGTATGGAATAAACCAAAACTTAAATCACATCTTGTTTAAACGAGGTATGCACTTTGTCTGCGTGTTCTTGCTCTTTAAATGGACCTACGCGTACCACATAGCCTTGGCTTTGTTTAACCATAATGGCGCGTTGCTCGGCTTTGGTTTTATCCAGATGTTTGCTGGCGGTTTTTAAGAAGCTTTGTGCGTCTTGTTTGTTGTCAAACGTTTTCAGGCTAACGTAAATGCTTTTGCCTGTTTCGCTATTGCCAACAGCTTTGCTCGGTTTGGCTTTGTTGTCTGCCATTTGTACTTCAGGCTGCTTCAAGTGTTCGCCTGCTTTGAGTGGCTCAATGCGAACTTGCGCTGTGCCTTTAGACAGGAAACCTAATTTGTTTGCCGCAGCTTTGGATACGTCCATCACGCGGTTGCCGTGGAATGGGCCGCGGTCGTTGATACGTACCACGACGGTTTTGCCATTGGCAAGGTTGGTTACACGCGCATAGCTGGGAATGGGCAGGGTAGGGTGTGCGGCGGTCATCATGTTCATGTCAAAACGCTCGCCATTGGAGGTTTTTTTGCCATGAAAGCCGGGACCGTACCATGAAGCGCGTCCTGTTTGACTGAAATCATCAGCCACTTTTTTCGTTGGATAATAGCGTTTGCCTGCTACTTTGTAGCTCAAATTGGCGGTTGGGTGCAGTTTTTCTGCAATCACAACAGCGTCTGGGACGTATTTGCCGCCTACTTCGGCTTTATGTGCCACGGCGCGGCTGGCTTTGGCAGGGGCGGCGTCGGCGTTTATCGCGCCTGTGCCTAATGCCATGAGTGCCATCATGCTGACGAAAAATGTGTTTTTGGTTTGAGTCAAAATGTGTTCCAGTTCTTGAGTTAAAGATGTTTTATAGTGAATGGACACAAAAATCTGCTTCGTTACCTACACTCTTATTGTACTGGGTGTGCACGGCGAGCGTGGTGGTCGCCTTACATCTTTTTGCGTTACTTCACTGTGGCTTTTCAGGCTGCCTGAATTTACAAGCTGCCTGCATAGCCGTGTTGCCGCCACGCTTCAAAGATGGTGATGGCAACGGTGTTCGATAGATTCATGCTGCGATTGTCGGGCATCATGGGGAATCGAATTTTTTGGTTTTCGGGCAGCGTGTCCAAGATTTCAGCGGGTAAACCGCGTGTTTCTGGACCGAATAAAAAGACATCGCCTGCCTGAAAAGCAACTTGGTCTGGGCGGGTTTTGCCTTTGGTGGTAAGCGCGAAAATGCGTCGTCCTGCCAAGGCGGCTAAACACGCCGCGAAATTTTCGTGTACGGTTAAGCTGGAAAATTCGTGATAATCCAAGCCTGCGCGTTTCATTTTGCTGCTGTCCAGCGGGAAGCCCAAGGGTTTAATCAGGTGCAAATCGCAGCCTGTGTTGGCGCATAAGCGAATGATGTTGCCTGTATTGGGCGGAATTTCGGGCTGGTATAAAACAACGGTAAACATATTTTCCTTTGTTGAAACTCTCTATCATTCAGATTTAAAAGGTATTTTTTATATGCAGCTTCTGAACGAAGCGCGCAATATGCCCCCATCTGCGTTTGTCGTCAATCACTTTTTCACAAATTACGTGCGACTACCCAAGCATAAATCGCTGCAGCCCCCGATTTCCGTAGCGTACGCGCTAATTCAAAAATACTGCTGCCAGTGGTGCTAACATCATCAATTATCAAGACTTTACGATTTTTAACGTTAAAATCAACCCGAAAACTACCTCGCACATTTTTCGTGCGTTCTGTGGCTTCTAATGTGCTTTGTGGTGGTTTTGGCGTACGAAATACGTAATTATGTGGCAAAAGTGGGATTGTGTAGTGGGATGTAATGATGTTGGCAAGCTCATCGCATTGGTTAAAACCACGATAAATCCGCCGCTCGTGGCTGATTGGCATGGCAAGCACGCAATCTATTTGGCTTTCAGTCAGCCATGTGGGCGGGTTATCCAACATGATTTGTGACAATACTTTGCCATAATGTAAATGGCATAAATGTTTGAATTCGTGCAACAAAACAGGAATAGGTGCAGCGTAAATTGCCGAAGCCCAAAATTTTTCTAGTGGCGGACGTGCGTTTTGGCATTTGCCGCAAATGCTACCGTCTATGCTGAATTTGGCGCATGTGGGGCAGCGTTCGCTGGGCGCGCGATACAGCGTGCGAATGTCTTTCAGGCAGCCTGAACACAGCACGCTTTCATCTGTCCAGTCAAAGCGAGCGTGGCATAATAAGCATATTTTTGTGCGATTCAGAAAGCGATTGTGCCACATGATTTCTCTCACGATGATTCACGGTTGGGGCGTGAATGCCCATATTTTTGACGATTTTCGCCACAGGCTGCCTGAAAGCTGGCAGATTCACACGCCCCATTTGGCAGGACACGGCGGCGCGCCATTACAGGGCGAATTTTCCATTATCAAAGCGGCGGACGAATTAGCAGCGCAAATTGTGTCGCCCACTTATCTTTTGGGCTGGTCGCTGGGTAGCCAAATCGCTTTGCACATCGCAGCGCGTTATCCTGAAAAAGTGCGCGGCATGATTTTGATGTCTGGCTTTGCCAAACTGCGTGCGGCAGACGATTATCCGCAAGGCGTGCGCAATGATTTATTGGACAAAATGGTCGGTTTTTTTCAGCAAGATTACGCGCGTTATGTGCGCCAGTTTTTGGAATTGCAATTGTTGAACACGCCCGAACATCGCCCGATGATTGATAAGATTATGCCTGATTTGGTGCAATATGGTGCGCCCCAAGCCTTGCAGGCAGCCTTAAATTCGCTGGAGGCGGCGGATGCACGCGCGATGCTACCTGAAATTGCTGCGCCCGCTTTGATGATTTGCGGCAACAAAGACAGCGTTACGCCGCCGCGCATGAGCGAATATTTGGCGCAACATTTACCGCACGCGCAATTGCATATTATAGATAAAGCGGCACACGCGCCGTTTTTGAGCCATGCGGCGGAGTGTGTGCAGTTGATTGAAGGGTTTGTGGAGTAGGGTGGTTTTCAGGCTGCCTGAAAGAGTTTTGCAAGGTTTCAGGCTGCCTGAAATCAATCACGCTTATGTTGTTGCAAAAAATTAGCCAACATTTCACGCCCAAATTCGGTTAGCAAACCTTCTGGATGAAATTGCACGCCTTCAATCGCAAAATCGCGGTGGCGCACGCCCATGATTTCGCCGTTTTCTGTCCATGCTGTAATCAGCAAATGTTCGGGCAGCGACTCGCGTTCAATCACAAGGCTGTGGTAGCGCGTGCAAATCACAGGATTGGGCAAACCTGCAAACATACCGCTATTTTCGTGGAACACGGGCGAAGTTTTGCCGTGCATGAGCGTTTTAGCGCGCACCACTTTGCCGCCAAACGCTTCGCCTATGGTTTGATGTCCCAAACATACGCCTAAAATCGGCAGTTTGCCCGCAAAATGCTGCATGGCGGCAACAGAAATGCCCGCTTCTTTGGGCGTACACGGACCTGGCCCAATCAGCAAATAATCGGGCGCGAGCGACTCAATTTCAGCAAGCGTGATATCGTCGTTGCAGCGCACCACGACTTCTTGCCCGAGTTCTCCAAGGTATTGCACGATGTTGTAGGTAAAACTGTCGTAGTTATCAATAAATAAAAGCATGGAAGACCTTTGTTTTTTATGGGTTTGATGTTGATCAGGCTGCCTTAGGATTGTATCGGCTTAGGCAAGTAAGTTTGTTCATAATGTGCTGTGAAGTTGGTTGCTTTAAAAGCGAACTTAACGAAAGTGAATCATATCATATATATAATGAGCCGAAATGTGTACAATTTGGGGAATGTCATATCGAAATACGGTTATTTGCAGTATCGGTTTATGTAGTATTCGATGATACTTTTTAAGTGGATACTACAAAATGGATGATTTTGAAAGTTTTTAACATCTTGAAATACATTAAAATACAAAAATATAAACCCCTTAAAACAATTTTTAAGGGGTTTATTCATTTTCTGAAACATTCAGAAATACTAATTTGGTGGAGGCGGGGTCTTTCGTATTTTAAATTTAACCTATTGTTTTAAATAATTTTATATTCTGAAATGGTGGGGATATTACCCTATAAGTTACTCCAAATTTATTTGCTTTAATAAAATCGCAGCAAACCTAAAACGTTAAGCTCGTCCAAAAGTTAATTCAAAAAGTGATAGTAACATAAATCCATTACAGGCTTAAAAGCATGCTGCCTGAAATCTCCAAATCAGCTATAATCAGATAAAATCATATCCAAAATAACGATTATTTCAAAATAATGAACAACATATTATCTAATTTATCCCTATCCGACGAACGCGACACCCAGCTCCATCTCGCCCAATACCTGCGCCAACAGCGCAAACGCGCTCGTTTGTCGCGCGAGAAACTGGCAGAGAAAAGCGGCATTCCTGCACCGACAATCAAACGCTTTGAATTAAGCGGCGAAATTTCCTTGCGTCAGTTTTTGCGTTTGTGGTTGGTGTTGGACGATTTATCGCGTTTGGACGCATTAACCAAGCCACAGCGCGTTGCACCGCAAACCATTGAGGACGTGTTAAATGAATCGCTTGAATAATGTCAAAAAACTCAATGTTTACCGTACATTAAGCACGGGTCAGCGCGTAGAAGTGGGCGTATTGGCGCAGAATTCGCAGGGCGTTTATTTTCAGTATCGCGAAGATTATCTGCGGCAATACGGCAATTTATCGCCGTTTCGGTTGCAGGCGGATAGTCGGTTGCAGGCTACCAATCCGCATTTGCACAACGGCTTGCATGGCGTGTTTGCCGATTGTTTGCCCGACGGTTGGGGTTTGTTGCTGCAAGACAGATTTTTCAGGCAGCAGGGCATTATGCCGTCTGAAATCACGGCGATGGACAGATTAGCGTTTGTCGGTAACCGCGCGATTGGCGCACTCGGTTTTGAACCGCAACAGGATTGGGGATTTACCGCCGAATCACTCGGGTTTGCTGAACTGGGTTTACAGGCGCAAGCCGTGTTTGACGGACAAACGGAAGAAATCCTAACCACGCTGATTGCCGCAGGCAGTTCGGGCGGCGCGCGCTCGAAAGCCCAGCTTTACACCGACGGCGATTTGCAGCAAATCAGCCGCACCGTCGCGCAACAAGGCGACAGTGCGTGGATAGTCAAATTCACTTCGCGCAATTTGCCGCTCGGACACGACGAAGGTTTATGTGAAGCGGTTTATTTGCACATGGCGGCGCAAGCGGGCATTTACACGCAACAATGGCAACTTTTGCCTGCGCCAGCCGCCAGCGGCGCACAAGCATGGTTAGCGGTCAAACGCTTTGATTGGCTGCCTGAAAACCAAGGGCGTTTGCACCAAATCAGCGCAGCAGGTTTGCTGGACGCAGATTTCAGGCTGCCTAGCTTGGATTACGGCGATTTAATCAAAGCCACCAAACTGCTCACTAAAGACACACAAGCGAGCCAGCAACAATTTCGCCGCGCCATGTTCAACCTGTTTGCCGTTAATCAAGACGACCACAGCAAAAACTGGGCATTTTTACAGCAAGACAGCGGACAATGGCAGCCTGCACCGTTTTACGATGCCACATTTAGCCCACAAAAATTCGGCGAACATGCGACGGCGTTTTTAGGGCAAGGTAAAAATCCGCCCTTGAAAACCGTGCAAAAATTGGCGGATATTGCAGGGTTCAATACTTGGCACGACGCGCAACAGGTAATACAGGAAGTATTGGATTCGTTAGCGGAATTTGACGGATTGGCGCGTGATTATGGGGTTTCGGCGGAAAATCGGCAGTTGATTCAGCGGTATTTGGATGAGAGTTATCAGGGAAATAAAGATTTGATTAAGTAAGAAAAGATTTTCAGGCTGCCTGAAATCGAATACCAACAATACCTACACAGGCAACACGCAAGCCAACCAAAGAGAACAGAGATTATTGTGCCACAATAAACTTAACAGCTTATTGCTGGTAAACAAAGTACCAGCAACAGTACTGGTTAAATCCATAGCAATATCCGCCATCACAGCCAGCATCACACTAGAAAATATCGTAGCCAAACCATAATACAGCCATTTACTGAATAATGGAGAGGTCTTTTTAAATAGCAAACACAAAATAAAAAGCGGACCAAAACCAATAAACAATGACATAGCAATGCGATACATAATCAACATAACGCCAGCAACCACACCCGGTCCAGCAGAGCCTACGCCAGCAAACCATTTAGCTTTCTCGACTTTATCTTGGATTTCGGCACTATCGGCAGTATCGATTTTGCTCATGTAGCCCATTATACCTTGCGTAATGGTGAGATTCCTATCGATTTTACAGCCCGTAATATTTTTACTGGCTTGAGTAAGGCATTGGCTGCCTGATTTGTCGCTGCCCGTCATAATTTGTGAAATGCCATCGGTTAAAGTATTGGTCAGCGTTCTAACGGCAAATTGGCTATTGGAAGCAAAACCCAAAGCCATCAGAATAATGATGTAATTTTTACCTAAACCGAAAAGAACGCTTTTGAGGTTTTCTTGGCTACGCCTAGTCACAATCAGAAATCCCTGAAAGAGTATCCACAAGGTCAATAGGCTGCCTGAAATAGTGAGCGCGAGGGTGAGGTTTTGCGATAGGACGTGTTCGGTGAAGTAGTCTATGAGGGCGTAGATGTAATCGCGCATGCTGGTATAGAGCGTTATATCGGTAACGCCCTCTATCAGCCCAGTTAGGTTATTTTGTATTTCGTCTGGATTCATTTGATTGTTGCCTTGCGACTTGTTTCATTTAAGTATTTTTCTGAAAATGTGTTATTTTCTATTTTTTTATTCAGGGCTCTTTTTTGATAATCTTCTACTTGATATTGCAATGAGGCTGTTATGGCGGATTTGCCTACGATGTTGCCAATGGATGCTTTAAGTCCGCCATTCCCATCGAGTTGTTTTTGCGCAATATCTTCACGTCTTTGACGCATAAATTCTTTTTTTGCATCGAGTATTTTTATGTTGAGCTCATATTCCTGTTGAATGCGTACCATGTCTTGGAATCTGATTTGCACATTGTTTTCCGCCGTATCTTTTTCTCCTTGAGTGGATGCACTCTGCTACGCTTGTACGGCATTTTTCAGCGCATTAGTAGCTTGTTTCATATCTTCCAAGCTTTGGAAATAGTGCTTTATTTTTTGTTTATCGATTTCAATCATTTTCAGACATAAATCTTTGGATTCATTTTGGCTGTTGTTTTTGTTGCCAATTTTTTGACAGCGTGATTTAGCTTCTTCCTGAAATTGAGTGTATTGTTCTTGAGAAAGTTGATTGTCATTGCTTAAGTTTAAACCGTAAATATCGCTTAGTTTGCCTTTGGCGAGTTGTCTGAATAGCTCATCCCAATTTTTATTTGCTTGTTCTAATTTGTTGTTTGCATTATCTAGTTTATTGTTGGTTATATTTATATTGTTGTTTATGCGTTGTAGAGTTTTTTCGGACTGAGCTGTGCTCTGATTAATTACCTTTAGATGCGTGTTTGCACCGCCATCAACCACAGGAATACCAACGGCAGCCTGAACGCTTAGAGGAATGACTCCGAGTAAACTTGCAGTAAACATCATTGATAATTTTTGGCTTAGCATTTTTCATTCTCCTAAATTTTTCAGGCTGCCTGAAACCACATTTCAGCCTTTTCAGGCTGCCTGAAAGCAGATTAAACACATTATTGCGCATTACGTTCCACCGAAGTGGCGGCGCGTTTGCCCGAACCTTTGCGCTCGGCGTAAAAGCGTTCTAGCCACATATCGGGCGTGATTTGATTCAGCGCGAAACCACGCATCGCCGCTTCTTCATGCACAATGCGGTGCATGATTTCAATATTGTCGGTGGACGCGGAGATCACCGCCAACGCATCGTCCATGCCGCGCAAATTCAGTTGGCATACCGCCGCCGCATGTCCTTGTTTCACCAAAAAACACCGTGAACGCTCGTCCAAATTTTTAATCACTTGAAATTCGGATTCGGTTAATTTCAAACCGTTAATGTAGTCTTCGCGGTCGGCGTTGGGATTGGGGAGCAAAATCATGGTGGTGGTTTGCTCAATCAGCGCGGCGGAAATGTCGGAACGCAGCGCGTCTTCGGGCGATTGCGTGGCGAAAATGCCCAAACCGTTTTGTTTACGAATGGTTTTTTGCTTATTTTTAGCGAAATCTTTTAAACCGCTGCCGCCGTCCAAAATTTTCCAAAATTCATCCATCACATAAATAAAACGTCTGCCATCAATCAGCGATTCCATGCGATGAATCAAATAGCTAATCACAGGCGAGCGAACTTGTGGATTATCAATAATTTCCGTGTAATCAAAGCCGATAATGCTGGCGCCGCTAAAATCAATTTCATCTTTGGGATTGTCAAACACCCAGCCGAAACTATTGCCTTTTGTCCATTTGCGCATTTCGGCATAAAGCGAATCATCGCCATGATTGGGCAATGATTTTTGAAAATTGGTAATGGAACGCAAAGGCATAGGCGTATCCAAAATAGCGCGGACAGCGCGTAAAATATCCGCGTCTTCGCCTGCGCTATATCGCTCTTTGCCGACCAATTCTTTCATTAAATTGCATAAAAATTGCACGTTGGCTTCGGTGTTTTCGCATTGAAAAGGGTTAAAACCTGTGGGTTGTCCATTTTCCAACGCGATGTATGTGCCACCACAGGCACGAATAAAAATTTCTGCGCCGCGGTCTTTATCAAAAAAGAAAATAGTGGGTTTGGGGTCAAATTTTTGTACTTGGCTGAGCAAAAAATTGATTAACGCGGTTTTACCCGTCCCCGATTTACCAATCACCATCGTGTTGGCGATGGCTTTTTCGCCTTCGGAATTTTCGCTTTCATGCGTGGCGTGGAAATTGAAAAAGTAAGGCTGCCCGTTGGTGGTTTGCAAAACGGTTACGCATGCGCCCCACGGATTGTTGTTGCGTTTGCCTGTGGCGAAATTGTGTAATGGCGATAAACCTAAAAAATTCAGCGAAGATAAATTGGCAATGCGTGTGCGGTATTTCCAGTTTGTAGGCAGCTGCGCATAAAACGCGGAGCAGACGGCTAAATCTTCTTTGGTGGTTACGAAACCTGCGTTGGATAATTCGGCGCGTGCGGCGGCGAGATTTTGGGAAAGTTGTTCTTGGCTGTCGGCGTATAAGGCTAAACTGAAATGGTAGCCGCCTAATACGAAATTACCCGATGCCAGTTGGTTCATCGCAAAATCCAGTTCGCCAATTTGGGTAAAGGATTTGTCGCCCGATGAAATCATCATGCCGCGTGTGCGCTCTAATGTTTTCATGGCATCGTAGCGGCTCATGGGGCTGAAACTGTGGGTAGCGACATATTCCATATCCAAATATTTTAAGCCGTTCAAAATACCAGGGTAAGTGCCATCAGGATATTCTTTTAAATTCAAAATCGCGCCGTAGTGGTTTTTGCCTTCGGGTGTGCGTACGACAAAATCGCCCGTTTTGCTGGAAAACAAATGGCGGCTGAGCGGCAAATAATTGTAAACAGGCGCGTTGAGTACGGGGACTGGCTCGGTTACACGATTGAGAATGTAGCCAAATAATTCCAATGTTTCGGAAAATAATGTGCCGTTCGCGCTTTCATAAATGCCCAAGCGGTAGGGCATGTAATCGTGCAGTACCGCTTCTAAATTAGTGGCTAATTCGTTGAGCGAACCAATGGCTTGATTTTGTTCAGCTTCCAAACGATTCAGGCTGCCTGATTTATCAACAAACTTTTTACCGTCCACAACGGGGCGATAAATCATGGTTAGATACAATTCATTGTTCATCAATTTTTCTTGCGACAAACGCTGAAAATAGCCGTCCGACATTTCCTGATTAAATTGTTCTCGGAAACGTGGGCTTAAATTGATGCTGCGGTGGCGGCGAATATCATGCACCCAAAAGGCAACATTCACATAATCGGGTGCGCGCAAAGTTTGTAGCAAACGATTGAATGTATTGTATTTGTGTTCCAATTCCCAATCTTCTCGCCCAACAAAAGGCAAGCCCGACAAATGCCAAGTCGTCAAAAAGTCGCCACCTGTGGTTTTGACAATGGTGGGCGAAACGTGAGTGGAAAGGGAAACAAATTGACTGATTGGCGATTCTGGGTTGAACATTTTGCGAATAAAATCCTAAATAAAAATAGAAAAAACACCCGATACATTATGTTGTTATCGGGTGTTTTTGTTTATTTTGGCGGGTTTTTACGATACTCGTTGGGTGAAAAACACCATGTATCGGGAAATTCCTCGCGATAACGTGTTTGTAGCTTAAATTGGAGTCTTAATCCAAGAAAGCGAAAAATCATATCGTCTCGCTTTGCCATTTGCCGCATAACCAGAATGATGAATGGAATGGTTAATAAAAAGAACATGTTGAAATAAATGCCTAACATTAAACCACTGCCTGCGCCAATAAAAAATGGTACATAAGGCACTCCTAGAAATGTGGCAGGACGAGTACACCCTCGGAATACTGTATTTTTTTGCATTTTTTAATTAAGCAAAGAATTGCATTACTTGCAATGCCGCACTAGTTGCTGCGGAACAAGTTTCTGAACCATTTACCAACATTTTGGCAATTTGACCTGCTGCACCAATCAAGACACCACCAATTAGGATTGGGGCAACATCTGAAATACGTTTATGAGCAAATGCTATTTGATAACCTGCGAAAATAATGGCAATAGTTATAACAGTTACTGATAGCAAATTTAAAACGGTATGTACATTTTGAACAAATTTACATGCGCCACCTGACGCTTGCGTGAAATCATCAGCAGCAAAGCCCATTGCTGGAGCGAACGTAACGGCTGTAATAATGGCTATGCTAAGCATATTTTCAAACGACAGTAAAGATGTTTTGTTTAATGATTTTTTCATTCAAGTTTCCTTGTTAAAAGTAGAAAATAAATTTTCAGATAGCCTGAAAATAGATTTAGAACACAAACGCACTATCGGTATAAATCTGGGGTGTAATTTTTGCTGTTCCTGCTTGCCTATTGCTATATGCCGAATTGAGTTGCGTATCTCCTACAGCAATATTATTCCGTTGGACTTGATTACGCGCTCTATTTGGAGAGGTGGAAAGTAATTTCTTTGCTCTATTTGGAGCAAGGCTTTTCTTGTTAGAAATGACAGCAATTACATTTGAATCATCTATTTTTTGTACTGGCTTTGCACGTTGCATGGATGCAGTTACTTTTTGTACATATCCATGTTTATAGCCTGTTACAAAATTGCCAGAATAGTAGCAACTGAATGCCTTTCCCCAATGTTGGCCAACTTGGGTTGCTCAATAACAAATAAAGTGCCTGATTTCCCTAAAAATTGGCGCCCGATAAATGAGCTGCCTGAAGTTACGCAAGTAATCCCTTTAAACAGGCCACACGTTTATCGTGTTACACCATTAGATGCGACTGTCAAAGGGTTGTTAAACCGGTGGGGAGAAGAGGCAAAGATGCCTATTGTTTACGATTCTGCCTATGACTTTACGGTATTTAAATCGCTTTTGCAGATTCAAACTGAAAATTTAGAAGAAGCATTGGTGCAACTCTCGCAATTTTATGAAGCACAAAATATTGTGTTTCGTGTACAAGACGGAGTAATTGTTGCTTTTGATAAACAAAATGTGGTACTGACGCAACAAAAGAATAAAAAATGAAAGAAATACGCCTAAAGTTTCAAAAGCGATAAAGAAATCTTTGGATTTTGAAGCAACGTTACTGTGTTTATCTAGTGGTGATAGACCTGATGAATGTAAGCCCTCATTAGATAAGTATTTTTCTATTCATCATCGTAAAATGAAAGATACAATTCGTGCGCGTCGAGATTTTTTGAGACAATGTCCAGCGAGTAATGAATCAGGTATGCAGGATTTAACTTCTGTCCTTGCTGAAGGGGCTGGACGTTGTAATGCCAAGGAATTAAATAGAGTCATGAAAAGGCAATATCAAAAGAAAGTTTGTAATAATCCACCATCTATTTATGCACGCAATAAATTAGGGAATGAATCGAACTGTCACTTTGTTACTAGTTTTTATATTAGCAAGGATAAGCCAAGTTATTGCAGTCGCTATTTTAATCATGAATGGACTACTGCAGAAAGTAAAGTGCGGTTTGTAGGAACGGAGAAAGAGGGAGGAAAGTGGGTTGATGTTAAATAAAGAGTTGCCGTAGAATAATAGAATATCCCCAAAAAAGTTGAACATACCAGAAAATACCAGCAAACCTGAGCAAATTTCAAACAAAGAAAAACCCTTAAAACTTTAATTTTTAAGGGTTTATTCATTTTCTAAAACATTCAGAAATACTAATTTGGTGGAGGCAGGGTCTTTTGTATTTTTAAATTAAATTAATGATTTAAAATAAATTAATTTATATTAAATCCTATTTATTACCCCATAAATTACCCCAAATTTATTCAGTGTAGCAAAAACACAACAAATGAATTGCTAGAACATGATGCAAATAAAGTTAGGCATTTGGATATTTACTACATCAATTTTTCAGGCAGCCTTCAATCTCTACTGCCTTCTCATAGCCCCCCTCTCAACTTTGCCAATAAGACGAAGCACTGATTTGCTGCATATAGTTCTGCTGTTGCTGTACTAAACTTATCTCAGCACCAGCACTAGGTGCAAAGCCAGCCATTGCTTGTACCAGTTTGTCCAATTGAGCGTAGTCAATATGTTGTCCATTGGCCAATTGAATTTGGTCAATTTTGTTTTTGTGTTCCACTGGGTTAATGCCATTAGGTGGCGTTATGTGAGGCGTTGCTGAGAAATAGTAATTCTCTAAGGTAATTTGGTCTCGATTGCCAATACCCGTACCCGTAATAATCAAATCACGACCATTACGTTTGAACCACAGTTGCTCGGCATTAAGCCCGTTAATTTGCAAACTATCATTTCCGCCAATATCAAAAATTCGGTCTTGCCCGTCACCTGTGTTGAATATATAACGGTCGTTACCGTCGCCGCCAATAAGTGTGTCGTTAACTCGGCCACCATCTAAAGAATCCATGCCGTTGCTGCCTTGCAAGGTATCATTGCCACGCGAACCTTGTTTGTGAACGGTTATTTCACTTCCTTGATTGTTGTGGTCAATACTGGTTTTTGCTGCTTGGATATTCAGGTCTAAAGCAACACTGGTACTGGCTTGATATGGGTCGGTTGCAACAATATTGAGTTTCAGGCTGCCTGAAAGATTGGCGGTGCCGCTTAGGGTTTGAGTTTGCGCATCGTAATGGAGCCATGTGGGTAGTGCGCTACCGTCTTGAGTTTCAATATGGTAAGTTAGCTGCTGAGTTTCGTCTTGGTCGGCATCGGTAAAGCTAATCGGTAAGGCGTATTGCCATGCTTTGCCTACTTCAATGTTTTGTGGCGAAATCGTACCTTGTGCTGTTGGCGCACGATTGGTGTTTTCAACAGCGATATGCCAATTGATGCTGTTAGATAAACCTGCTTCATCGGTAGCACGAATGATGAAATCGTAATCGCCATAAGCATGATAATCAGGTTCTAATATGGCTTGATGCGCGCCTTGTGTGAGCCATGCAGGAAGCGTTGAGCCATCTGCCATTTGAATGTCGTAGCGCAAATTGTCGCTACATGCATCATCTTGGAAGAGTGGTGCAAAAGAGAAAGTGTGTTGCGTTGCTTTTTGAATGATGGTTTGCTGAGCATCGCCTTGTGTGAGTGATGGCGCGGTATTCGGTTTTTTATCCACCACCAATGACCATTGTTGGCTAGTGCTTAAACCTTCTGTATCGGTCGCTGTAATACTGAGTTCAAGTGTACCCGTATCGCTTTTATTGGGCGTACTACTTAGTGTTAAGCTGCTACTATCAAAATGCAACCAGCTCGGGAGAGAAACACCATTAGCAAGGGTAACTTCATATTTCAGGCTACCCTTATCTTCGTCGCTAAATAGATTGGGGCTGAATGTGTAGCTAAATGCCTCAGCTTCAGTGGCGTGTTGAGCCGTGATGATTTCTTCAATTTCAGGAGCCTGATTTTGCAATGTAATGCCCAATCCTGTATTTTTAAAATCCTTGACAGTCGCCATAATAGTTTCATTCTGATTCAAAACCAATAAATCATTGCCTGACTGTTTCAAGAAAATATTTTGTCCAACCGCAGACCATTTTTGTGTTGTCACATCCAATTGCCAACGCAATTCGCTCAAATCTGTATTATCAACCAAGATTCGTCCGATTTGGTCGCTATCGATAATGGTATTGTGGGTGGTTGAATCTTCGACAAATTCTTTTAAACTCATCACATAAGTATCAAACCCCCTTGCCTCCATTTAAAGTATTTTTACCTGTACTACCGCTTAAAAAGTCATTGCCGACAACTGCATCATCACCATCAGTAATGCGATTATCATCGCCCCATAAAATATCATCACCCTCTTCACCAAAGACAAAATCATTGCCACCTTGCCCAATGACTAAATCATTGCCTGCACCGCCAAATAAATAATCTGTACCAGCTAAGGATTCATTGGCTGTTTCATTAAAACGCAAACCCAAAGCGTGAGCTACTGTAAATTGACCATTATCTTTATCCACTTGTACAGTCCAAGCGTTTTGATTGGTATGATGGCGTGTATCAGTAACCACATCAACGGATTCATTAAAAAAGTCTAAATTCTGTGCACGCGATAGCGAAGCCGCTAATGTTTGCTGTCCCTTATTGGTTATTTCCTCAATTGTGGTTTGAAACGATTGCAACTTAATATTTGGAAAAATATGAGCGTCGCCCACTACCACATCATCACTCGCGCCTGCGCGAATAATATCATTCCCTTCCCCGCCTAATAAAAAGTCTTTATTTTGCCCAACATAAATCTGGTCATTACCTTTACCACCAGAAGCCCAGTCACCGCGCTGATTAGAGCATTCGTTTGACAAATAGCTTGCCCGTTTGCCACGAGTATTATCATCTTCAGTATAAATAACATCATCACCATCAACGCCATAAATCAAATCATTACCCAAACCGCCCACCAAATAATCGTGGTCTTCATTATCTGAAAACTGCGCAGGACGAATAGACAATGCACTGCCATACAAGACATCATTGCCATCTTCACCAAACAGCCAATCATAACCACGACCACCATAAGCAACATCATTGCCCGCATCGAAATAAACGACAGCAGAACCATTACTGCCATTAAACAAATTGTCATCATTAAGGCTGCCTGAAACAATTTTAGCTGCTTTTACACGATTGTCAGCCAATTGTTCAGCAGAGAGATTGTTGTCATTATTAGACAAATACTCATGCGAGAAGCGGATAACGCGAGAATGAGTACCTATAGTAGATTTATTGGGAATATTCGACGGCTCAGATTTGTTTAATTGAATACCCAAACCAGACCATTGCCCATCTTCATTTTTGGCTGTAACAAAGAAATCCTTGATAATCGGTTGCTCGGTGGCAGGAGTGTCCACAGCGACTTCCACTCCACTATCATTAATCGTTTCTTTCTCTGCATAGGTATAACTCAAGTGCAAATCATTGCCCACTCTTGTTGCAGAAAGATTGGCAATAACATTACCACTCGCATCTACACCAAGCCATAGATTATCCTGGTCAGAAGTGCGCTTAAATAAGGCTGCCTGAACGCCGTCGCTGAAAATAATTTGACCTGACGCATCGGCGTCAAAAATGGTGTCGTTGTCTTGAATGTGGTAAGTATCAAAGTCTTTGCCACCTTCTAAATAATCATCGCCTGCGCCACCATTTAAGGTGTCGTTGCCTGCGCCGCCGAAGAGATAGTCGTTTAATTTATCGCCCTCTAAGGTATCAGGCTTATCTGAACTATCTGTACCAAAGCGCACATAATGATTACTGAGTTCAGTTAAATTTTTGCCATCAATATGAAACGACAAACTATTGGTAGCATCGGAATAAGTCCAGTCTCCTTGAATATCTTTAGGAATCATGGATAAAACGTTGGCTACTGTTTTTGAGGTAAGCTTAAGTGAAGTTAGGAACGATTCGAATGAAGTGAAATTAGCTGCGCCAAAATCAGTATCATAGCTGATATTGGCAGTATCAAATGCATTTTTCCATGACAACATTGTCGCGCGTTGCTGAATGTACATTTCTGTCATACCAGCAATATTTGACGCTGAATACAAAGTCAATAAATCAGCAGAATAAGCAGAAACACCAGCTATTGCAAAAGGATTTAATTCCTTCAAGGTATAGCGAATAGCCGTTGCCAATGGATTATTTTCTTGAAAAGCAGCCGCTTGCCAAGATTGATTATCCACAAGAGAAGTAACTTGATAAGTACCTTTTTCATTTTCGAATTTTTCTTTTTCGGATGGGTTGCCATTAGGCAAAATAGCTTTTAATGCCATAATTTGCTCATACAAATCATTGCGGCTTTTGGCTGGTTGTGGTGCATTTTCGCCTAAGAATAATTTATTTAGACTATAAACAAGATGTTCCAAAGTATCAGTATCCACCAAAGAGGCAGCCTGAAGAATAGGATTGAGGAATTTAAGGGCGGTTTGAATATCAATATTTAATTTGTTGTCTAGAGAGAAAAATAGGGAGGCAACCATCATAGAGTCAGACATTTGGCTTGAGCCATGACCGAAAGTATTTGAAGCATCGCCACTTTCAATAAATAACTCTGACCGATGTTCTGTTGGTTGCATTAAACCTAAAAACCAATCTTAAGCTACAAAATTCATATTTTTATCGCCAATAATATTAGTAATATTATCAGGGAATTGTGAATTCTTTTCACTGGCTAGCGTGTTAAATAATTGAGTAAGATTAAGCTCAGATTCACCCCAAGGATTGTATTTAGAACCATAGCCTGCGCCATTTACCATGTATGCATGTTCAGTAACATCAGGGAACAGCGCAAACGCTGCTGCCAAATGCCCACCCAAACTATGACCTGTAACAATTAATTTATCAGAAGGAGATAGCTTGCCTAAACCATACATTCGTTGTTCCACACCATCTGACAAAGTTTCATTTTTATATAAAGTATCAGATTGAGTAAACTCAATAGTTTTAATATCAGAGCCTTCAATAAAAGAATTACTTGCACTAATTTCTTTTTTAATATCATCAACTTTTTGCTGTGCTATAAGTACATCATCAACATTACCATTGAAGTTATTAGCTTCACGAACTGCTTTTTCTAATTCAAATGTAGCAGCACGGTAACGCTCACTTAAGCTTTTATTTAATGTAATCACAGCTGCTTCATATGGCTGACCTGCTGTTTTCGTTAATTGCTTATAAAAATTATATAAATCTACTACTTGCTCATAGGCAATGCCATCGCCAACAATATCGCCAGCATCAGCAGCTAAATCCTTAAATCCAGCAGTACCTCTAATTGCCAAAACATACTCTTTTGCATTTTCAGCATTTTCCTTTGCTTGGAATAAAGTGGCAGAAAATCCGCTTTCTTCGGCAGTAGCTTTTTTAAAATCAGTTAGAATATTATTGGTATCAAACCAACCATTTTCTACTCGGTCAGCGTGATGCGCCACAATATTGTAGTGGTTTAGAACATATTTAGCGAAGGACTGGGGACGTTCTTCTTCTCCTGTTTTTTTATTAATATTCATGATTGATTTTTTGATATCAGAGTCTTCTAAAAAAGAAGAATAACTGGTTTCAGCTAAAATGGTATACTCAGTAATAAGTACATTATTTGCGCTCATAATAATTTCTTAAATTTAATAATAGGTGTTACGTGGACTGAAAAAAATTGTTTATATGGATTTTGTGCTGTATGTAAACAAGATTTACCTCCTCTGTAAAACAATAATTTTAGACCTGAACCAAGCCCAATATCGCTTGCCTTGAATATATTTTTTTTAAACAGAACTGTTTGAGTTTTTACATCATAGTAAATGTTGCTGGCAAAAAATCCATGTGAACCAAGTTCAATATATTCATATGCTGCAACTCTATCATTCATTTTGCCATCATTTTCATAGATTTTTCCCTCAAAACTAATTTTATTAGGTATTTCACGTTTTTCTTCGTATTCAAAAAGATTATATTTTCTTTTGTAACCCAACTCTTTCCAAGCCTCTTCACCACCCACCATTTCTTTCCATTTTTCAGGCTGCATATAGATGGTTACCCCAGCTTGCTGACACATTTTTTCCGCTTCTTTCTGCGCCGCAATGCTCTCCATATTCCACTTAATTACCCAAAAACCACATGTCAGCATAAATCCTGTTATCGCTAAAATTGTGGCAAGTGTTCCATTATTTTTGAATATTTTAAGGGGCAACCAAACCGATAAAATGATTAAGCTAACCCATAAAATTAAAGCAAAAATGACTGCAAGCCCGAGCATTTGAGTTCCTTTTTTGTGTATTCATTATAAAAAATAACAAGTTATCTTTTCAGACAGCCTAAAATCATTCACACCCAAAACCCAACCTCACTTAACATTTCCACACTCTACTCCCACATTATCGACCCTGTCAATCGCTAAAATAGCTTTTCTCATTCATAAAAATCAACTAGATAACTTATTCTCTTGCGCCCAATTTCTTTTCTTGCACTCATTGCCATGAATACCTTCTGTAAACCCATTCTTAAAAAACCTTATCCTTTCTTCATCTTTTCTCTTATAATCCTTACTCAATTTCATCCGATTATTGATTTGCCTATCATGCTATTTTTCCAAGCTCTTAAAGATTTTTTTGCGCGCTACGTGACTGTTTGGCGCAATGTGTGGTCAGTGCGCGAGCAGCTTGACTCGCCGCCGCGTAGCGAAGATGAGCGCGCTTTTTTACCAGCGCATTTGGAATTAACCGAAACGCCATTGTCGGCAGCCCCTAAATGGACGGCTCGTTTGATTATGGCGTTTGCTTTATTGGCTTTGTTGTGGTCTTGGTTTGGCAAGATTGATATTGTGGCAGCGGCGCAGGGCAAAACAATTTCAGGCAGCCGCAGTAAAATCATCCAGCCTTTAGAAACGGCTGTTATTAAAGCGATTTATGTGCGCGATGGGCAACGAGTGAAACAAGGCGAAACATTATTGCAATTGAAAGCAGTGGGTTCGGATAGTGATGTGGCGCAATCGGAGCAGGCTTTGCAGGCTGCTTGGCTGTCCAAATTGCGTTATGAAGCGGTGTTGAAATCTTTGGAAACAGGTTTGGTGCCACATATGGATACGGCTGCTGCCAGTGATGTTGATATTGCCGAGGATGAAATTCAGGCAGCCCAAATATTGGCGCAAAATCAATATCAAGCATGGGCAACGCAAGATGCACAGCTACAATCCGTATTGCGTGGACATTTAGCCGAACTGCAATCCGCGCGGGCGCAAGAGCAGAAATTGATAGCAGTAGGCAAAATTGAAGCGCAAAAAACAGCCGATTACCGCAAATTGAAAGCCGATAACTTTATTTCTGAACACGCATTCTTAGAACAAGAAAGCAAATCGCTAAGCAATCAAAACGACTTAAAAAGTGTGCGCAGCCAAATTCAGCAAATTCAGGCAGCCATTGCCCAAGCCGAACAAAACCGCACCTTAAACACGCAAAATCTCAAACGCGACACCCTAGATGCGTTGCGCTAAGCCAATGAACAAATCGACCAATATCGCGGTCAAACTGACAAAGCTAAGCAACGACAAAACCTCATGACCATACAATCGCCAGTAGATGGAACAGTGCAAGAACTCGCCACCTATACACTCGGCGGCGTCGTACAAGCGGCGCAAAAAATCATGGTTATCGCGCCTAATGATGAGCAAATGGAAGTAGAAGCCCTCGTATTAAACAAAGACATCGGCTTTGTGGAAGTAGGGCAAGAAGCCGTGATTAAAATAGAAAGTTTCCCTTATACGCGCTACGGCTATCTCACAGGAAAAGTCAAAAGCATCAGCCACGATGCCATCACGCATGAGCAACTCGGTTTGGTCTATACCGCCCTTGTTTAGCCTAGATAAAAACACGCTCAATATAGAAGGCAAAACCGTCCACTTAACCGCAGGCATGAATGTTACCGCCGAAATCAAAACAGGCAAACGCCGCGTATTGGATTACTTGCTCAGCCCGCTGCAAACCAAAATCGACGAAAGTTTCCGCGAACGTTAAACACGCAATACACCGTCAAAATCAAAAAGGCAGCCTGAAAAATCCATACAAAAACCGACACAACTCAATTCACACCTTACCAATCATCATGAACCTAATCTCCAAACCCCAAACCCAACACCTTGCCATCTTATTCAGTGCCACACTATTCCTATTCGCCCACCCAGCCCAAGCCTTCGCCCTACAAGAAGCATGGGCAGCCGCGCAGCAACACAACGCCGACTTTCAGGCAGCCTATCATCAACGCAGCGCAACACAAGAGCAGCAAAACCAAGCCCGCGCCACCTTCTTACCGCACATTCAAGCCAATGCCAACTATCAACGCCAACCACCCTCCATCTCCTCCACCCAAGAAATACAAGGCTGGAACATCCAACTGAGCCAAACCCTGTTTGATGCCGGCAAAATCGCCCAATACCGCCAAAGCAAACACAACAGCCAAGCCGCCGAACAACGCTACCAAGTCGCCCGCGAAGACCTGCTCATCCAAGTCGCCGAAGCCTACTTCAACCTATTACTCAGCAAAGACACCATCGCCACCCATACAAGTGCCAAAGAAGCCTACGCCCAACAAGTCAAACAAGCACAGCAAATGTTCAAGCGCGGTGCCGCCACTGCACTCGACATCCACGAAGCCAAAGCAGGCTACGATCATGCTCTGGCCGAAGAAATCGCCGCCACTGCCCAAAAAACAAATCCAAGAAAACCAACTCAACAACTACACAGGACTCAACAGCCAAGAAATCGAACCCATTGCCACCGAAAACCTCATCGAACACTACCTGCCCAAACTCCAACAACACAGCCTGCAACAATGGCAAAGCCTTGCCCTGACCAACAACCACCAATACCAAACCCAAATACAAGCCCTCAAAAGCAGCGAACAAGCCCTAAAAGCCGCACAAAACAGCCGCTATCCCACCATACAAGCCAATCTAGGCTACCAAAACAACCAATACACCACCGCCTACCAAAACGGCGACTACCGCCAACGCGGCAAAGGGCTCACCGCCAGCATTCAGCTGAGTATGCCACTCTACACAGGCGGCGAACTCAGCAGCAAAATCCGTCAAGCCCAAGCCGAAACTGAGCTTGCCCAAGCCCAACTTATCGCCAGCGAACGCCAAATCAAACTCGCCGTACGCCAAGCCTACACCGAAGCCAACGCCGCTCGCTACCAAATTCTCGCCCAAGAGCGCGTATTAAAAAGCAGCCAACTCAAACACCAATCCACCCAAACAGGACAACAATACGGCATCCGCAACAGCCTAGAAGTCATCCAAGCCCGCCAAGCCGTAGTAGAAGCCCAGCAAAAACTCGCCCAAGCACGTTACCGCTTTATTCTCGCCTATTTGCGTTTAATCAAAGAAAGCGGTTTAGGGGTGGAACAAAGTTTGTAGCGACACAAAAAATCCTTTCAGGCAGCCTGAAAAATGGGGAAAAATTTGGAGCGGGAGCGGCTAATGCCTACGTCATGGCAGTTTGTTACCAAATCAAGATTTAGACAAACTATCCAGCTCCCAAATATTTCCATCAAGTAAACAAATGCTCAATGAAATCAAATTTGCGGGCGAGCCACCCGCGCTCCAAGTTTCTATTTTTAGGCAGCCTGAAAAGTGGGAAAGCATGGTAGGGTGGGTGCTCGCACCCACGCGTTATTGAAACAACAACAGTTTCAGGCAGCATGGTAGCGTGGGCAACTCGTTGCCCACGCGGTTTATGATGCCTAGCAATGATTGTGTTCAAACGAATGATTGGAACAAAAATTTCAGGCTGCCTGAAAGATTAGGCTGCCTGAAAACCGAAACCAAAGAAAAAAGAAGCACAATGAAATAATGAACCCAATACAAACTATCAAGTTCTAAAAATCAATAGCTTGACTTAACTTTACACAAGGCAATTATTGGTTAATAATGTGGCTACTTTCATTTTCAGGCAGCCTGAAAGTTGGAAGTAAGATTAACGAATACACAGAGAACGCGTGGGTGCAAGCCCCCCATACTACTGATGCAGGCACGCTGGTTCTCTTTAAATATGGAAAGCAAGAATTTAATGAATAACATAATTTTAAAATATATTTTAAAAATAGATAAGAAAATTTCATTACTATACTATTTTCCTTTTACAATATTATTTGCCTATATTACGATTCAATATTATCCGATGTATTTATATCAATCTTCCTTTAAGAAAGGAATGGTAAAGATTGAAGTACAAAAAGTTGATGCTGATGTAAGTTTTTTATCTGGAACAAGAGGTGCTCAATCACTGCTAATTAAATCAACAACAGGAGAAAATACAGCTCAAAATTGTTATACCTCTTATATTAGAGATACTTGCGACGCAATTAGATCATATTCTTTAGAACTCCGAAAAAAACAAAATTTTAAAAGTATAAAAATGAATGTTACTTGGTTAAAAATAACATCATTAATCGACCAAAAAAATATTCAATATTCGATTTTATCAGCATCAACTCATGATAATGCGCTTAATATTCAGACAAATCAGCAAGCTGCTTATCAATGGTTCTATTGGGATAAAACTTATGTTTTTATGTTTTTTTTATTATTATCAATAACAATATTATTATCAATATTGATTGGGATAAAACTTTTGTTTTTATGTTTTTTTTATTTTTATAAATAACAATATTATCATCAATATTTGATAATTATTTTATTATTTACTATTTATCTAACAAGGAGCTTTATAATGGCAAATAACCTTACAGAACATGCAGCATCACTTCTTGGTGGTGTTAATAATTCAACACAGGGAGCTGCATTAGCTAAAAAAGCTAATGATGCCGAAAAAGAGAACAAGGCTAACAAGCAATTAGAAAATAATACTAAGGCAGGTATCTCAGCTATCAATGCTGCAGTAGATATTGGGGGACTTGTAGCAATAGGAGAAGCCTCTACAAAATGGGAACAGCCTCAAACCGACTCGGTGCTTTAGGTGCTGGATTTAGCATTACGATGAACGGAGGAAATGTTACAGTATCTGATTTTCTATCTTTAGCGACTGTTTTATCTGCAGAAATTCCTCCCCTTGCACTAGGAATATCTACTATTAATACAGGATGGCAAGCCTATGTTTTTTAAAGAAACAGATAGATACACAAGGAACTTGGCAAGAACCACTAGTAATAAATACCCAATTAGTAGGCGAGCATCATTGGACTCAAGCTGAAATGAATAATGAAGCATCAAAAGCATTAAGGAACTTAATCAAAGAAACATTCGAAAAAGCGCAAGAAAATTACAGACAAAATTATGAACAAACACAAAGTTTAGAAAAAGCAGAGCAAGCGGCAGCAAGTGCGGTTTTAGACTGGGCAAAAGAACAAGCCTATAAAAACTGGGAATTAGAACGCAATGCCGAAGAAACTGAGCAAAAAGCCAAAGAACGAATCTCCAAAGAATTGGATGATGCGTTTTCTAATCAATGGGAAAAATTCAAATCTCTTGCTGAGGATATTAAAGAAAAATTCAAAGATTTATTCCCTAAATCAGATGGCTGGCACGACA
The DNA here is from genome assembly GCA_051414845.1 of Neisseriaceae bacterium B1. Taxonomy (GTDB): domain Bacteria; phylum Pseudomonadota; class Gammaproteobacteria; order Burkholderiales; family Neisseriaceae; genus Simonsiella. The sequence goes on along the minus strand of CP183313.1, from coordinate 1,841,586 downwards.
ACGGACACCAATGCCTAGCCCCATGGTCAAAAGAAGCAGGCAAATACCGCACCAACAAATTCTTCGTTACCGACCCCCTAATCCTAGACCTCAACAACAACGGCATCCAAGCCCTAGCCACCAACGGCTTTGCAGGCGCACTGTTTGACCACGACAACGACGGTATCCACACCGCCACAGGTTGGGTTGCTGCCGAAGACGGCTTACTCGTGCGCGATATAAATGGCAACGGCATCATTGACAACGGCGGCGAACTCTTTGGCGACAACACCGCTTTGGCAGACGGCAGTAAAGCCGCACACGGTTTTGTCGCTTTAGCGCAATTAGACAGCAATAGCGATGGCAAAGTCGATGCTTTGGACAGCGCATTTAATGAATTAAAAGTATGGATAGATGCCAATAGCGATGGTATCAGCCAAGCGAGCGAATTGCGCACTTTAATGGATTTGGATATTCAATCGCTGGATGTGGCATACAAAGATGTGAACCAAAATCTAGGCAATGGCAATTCTATCCGACAATTAGGCAGCTACACCAAAACCGACGGTAGCACCGCACAAATGGGCGATGCTTGGTTTGCATCTGATAAATTGTACAGTCGTTTTACCGACAAAATTGATATGATCGCCGAACAAGCTGGGGCGGCTAATGATGAGAGATACTTTCAGGCAGCCTGAAGAATGCAACACAAGAAAAATCAAAATAAAACAATAACCCAATACAAACTATCAAGTTCTAAAAATCAATAGCTTGACTTAACTTTACACAAAGCAATTATTGGTTAATAATGTGGCTACTTTCATTTTCAGGCAGCCTGAAAGTTGAAAGTAAGATGGACAATGAAACAAAGAAAACGCGGGTGCAAGTCCCCTACGGATATAGGCTACGCTGGTTAATTAGCAAGGGTAAAAGCAACCAATTTGTCTATTAACCTGCAAATGAAGTTATTGCAAATATTAAGGAGTAGAACATGAAAAAAATCAGTTCGATAATATTGACTTTTTTATTAGCAGGATGTGATTTAGCCAAAACAGGATTTTATATGGCAATTAGCCCACCACCTGAAATTGTGGATATTTCATTCGGCAAACAACAAACTAAAGTGATTGAAATTGAACAGTTGGTTGGCAAGCCTTATGCATTTTATTTGAAAACTAAGTTAAGAACTAATCAAAAAAATGCTTTCAAACCAAAAAACTCCGTTGATTTTGTCACTTATCCATATGATTTTACGATAAAAGGTTATAAAATAAACTCAAAAGAGGAGAGAGTGTTGATTATGGATGAACGATTTACTGAAAATAGACAAACTTTCAAAAAGTTTGGTCTTGCATCTGAGTTTTCGGATAGTATATATCACTTTGATTTATCAAGTGGAAAATATCAATTTGAAATAAAAGATAACACTCAGCCTAATCCTATTTATTCTAAAATTGATACTTCGATTGAACTTGTAGTAGATGCAATTATCCAATAATTTTTATTTAGTAAGGAGTTAAATTATGGGACATGAATATGTTATGACTGTCAAATTTGCAGAAGCAGGGACACCTTTAAGTAGTGGAAAAACCTCTAAACCTGGACATGTATGGGTGGAAGTTTATTCAGTCAAAGATGGGCTTATATCTAGTTTTGGCTGGTCTACTGGTGAGTCAAAGTTTCAGGGAGGAAAAGATAATATATCCGTTAGTGATAGGACTGACTATCTGAATTCTCCTGATACGCCCATTAGTTCTATAACCGTTCCCATAACCAAAGAACAATTTGATTCTGCAATTGAGTTTCCGGAAAAAGTAGCCAAAGGAGAGGTGGAAGGTACAAAAGATATATTTGGTCGTACTGTTTATGATTTAGTAGAAAATAGTTGTATCGATTATGCGGGACAACATTTAGCTAGTGCTAAATTAGCTGACCCTGATTTTGATGGTAATCCAGTCAATGCTCCATACTATCAATATGATGACTTTTTATCCCAGTTAGAAAAACATGCACAAGGCTGGGTATTAACAGAACGAGATGGTAAGCGTGAGTTCAGGTGGCTGAATGTGCCTAATATGCAAGAAGGTTGGCTAGATAATGGACATGAATGTTTAGCTCCTTGGGTGAGAGTTAATCCTAAACATGGTGAAAAAATAAACCGCGACGGCAAATACCACGTCTACGACCCCATCACCCTAGACCTCAACGGAGACGGCATCCAAACCATCGCTGCTGCAGGTTTTTCAGGCAGCCTATTTGACCACAATAATGACGGTATTCGCACCGCTACAGGCTGGGTTAATGCCGAAGACGGTTTACTTGTGCGCGATTTAAATGGCAACGGCATTATTGACAACGGCGGCGAACTCTTTGGCGACAACACCGCTTTGGCAGACGGCAGTAAAGCCGCACACGGTTTTGTCGCTTTAGCGCAATTAGACAGCAATAACGATGGCAAAGTCGATGCTTTGGACAGCGCATTTAATGAATTAAAAGTATGGATAGATGCCAATAGCGATGGTATCAGCCAAGCGAGCGAATTGCGCACTTTAATGGATTTGGATATTCAATCGCTGGATGTGGCATACAAAGATGTGAACCAAAATCTAGGCAATGGCAATGCCATCCGACAATTAGGCAGCTACACCAAAACCGACGGCAGCACTGCACAAATGGGCGATGCTTGGTTTGCTGCGGATAAATTGTATAGCCGTTTTACCGACAAAATTGATATGACCGCCGAACAATCTCAAGCCGCTAATTTGAGCGGCATTGGTCGTTTGCGCGATTTAAACCAAGCTGCTGCTATTTCTGGCGATTTAGCCAATGTATTAAAAGCCTATTCACAAGCACAAACCAAGCAAGAACAACTGGCTTTGTTAGACAGTTTGGTACACGAATGGGCAGAAACCGACAGCGAATGGGGCAAAAAAGCGATTACGTTTGATACCACATTTACCAAAACTGCAAACGAGGGCATCGCGCTGACACCATCACAAGCCAAAAAACTACAAGAAAATGCGTTAATCTATCTGAGCGACGAAGCACAAGCTGCTATTGATGCCGCTCGCGACCGCATCGCTGTTTTAGATGCGTTTACAGGTCAAGATTCCAGCAAACTCTATTACATGAGCGAAGAAGACGCGCTCAATATCATCAAAATCACTAATCAAACCTACGACAATCTCGCCACTAATATCTACCAAAGCCTATTGCTGCAAACTCGTTTGCAACCGTATATGAACGAGATTGCCTTCAAAATTGAAGACAATCAATTTGTGCTGGACTTTGCAGGTGTTCAGGCAGCCTTTAATCAGGTTTATGAGAACAATCCTGAGAAAGCTTTGGTGGATTTGGCAGAATTGTTGGCATTTGCACCATCAGAAGCCATGCATAATGAATTGCGTCCATTGTTGCACCACTATTTAGGTAACGCTTATCAAAATAATACCTTAAATAGTATGGTGGATTTAATTGGCAAAGCAGCTAGCGATAAGTTGAATATCCAATTAGCAACACAAGACAAAGCCAATCTCTCTGACGGCTCAAAAGACGGCATTTTAATTGGCGATAAACAAGACAATACATTAAATGCTGACAATGGCGACGACATCTTAATCGGCGGTTCAGGTAATGACAAACTTAACGGCGGTTACGGCAGCGATACTTATGTGTTCAGTAAAGGACATGGAGTAGATGTTATTGCTGATTATGATGGTGGCGATGCAGCCAACGATACCATTCGTTTTACCAATGTGAACTTTGCTGATTTGACTTTCCGCAGAGACAATAGCAATTTAATTTTGGTAAATGGCGATGATGCCATTACGATTAGTTCATTCTTTTCAGGCAGCAGTTATCAAATTGAAACCTTTGAATTTGCCGATAAAACCGTCAGCATTGAAGACTTAATGCGCGATGGTTTGGTATTAGACGGTTTAGATGCCAATGAAACCATTAATGGCTGGGAAGGTCGCAATGTTTTGAATGGACATGGTGGCAACGATACTCTAAATGCCAATAGCAAAGATGATGTATTAGACGGTGGTGCTGGTGATGATACCCTTAATGCTAATAGTGGTGATGACGTTTTAATCGGCGGTTTAGGCAATGATAAACTCAACGGCGGTTACGGCAGCGATACTTATGTGTTCAGCAAAGGACATGGAGTAGATGTTATTGCTGATTACGATGGTGGCGATGCAGCCAACGATACCATTCGTTTTACCAATGTGAACTTTGCTGATTTGACTTTCCGCAGAGACAATAGCAATTTAATTTTGGTAAATGGCGATGATGCCATTACGATTAGTTCATTCTTTTCAGGCAGCAGTTATCAAATTGAAACCTTTGAATTTGCCGATAAAACCGTCAGCATTGAAGACTTAATGCGCGATGGTTTGGTATTAGACGGTTTAAATACCAATGAAACCATTAATGGCTGGTCAGGTCGTAATGTGTTAAATGGACATGGTGGCAACGATACTCTAAATGCCAATAGCAAAAATGATGTATTAGACGGTGGTGCTGGTGATGATACCCTTAATGCTAATAGTGGTGATGACGTTTTAATCGGCGGTTTAGGCAATGACAAACTTAACGGCGGTTACGGCAGCGATACTTATGTGTTCAGTAAAGGACATGGAGTAGATGTTATTGCTGATTACGATGGTGGCGATGCAGCCAACGATACCATTCGTTTTACCAATGTGAACTTTGCTGATTTGACTTTCCGCAGAGACAATAGCAATTTAATTTTGGTAAATGGCGATGATGCCATTACGATTAGTTCATTCTTTTCAGGCAGCAGTTATCAAATTGAAACCTTTGAATTTGCCGATAAAACCGTCAGCATTGAAGACTTAATGCGCGATGGTTTGGTATTAGACGGTTTAGATGCCAATGAAACCATTAATGGCTGGGAAGGTCGCAATGTTTTGAATGGACATGGTGGCAACGATACTCTAAATGCCAATAGCAAAGATGATGTATTAGACGGTGGTGCTGGTGATGATACCCTTAATGCTAATAGTGGTGATGACGTTTTAATCGGCGGTTTAGGCAATGATAAACTCAACGGCGGTTACGGCAGCGATACTTATGTGTTCAGCAAAGGACATGGAGTAGATGTTATTGCTGATTACGATGGTGGCGATGCAGCCAACGATAAGCTGATTTTGAATGATGTTGCATTAGGTGAAGTCTCATTCTCTCGTCAGAATAGTGATTTATTGATTAGTGGTTATGCAGGAGAAGACAGTATTACGATACAAAGTTTCTTTTCAGGCAGCCATTCTCGGATTGAACAATTCGTCTTTGCCGACAAAACCCTCAACAATGCCGACTTTGCTGCGGTCTTAAAAAATTCAGGCAGCATGGTTCAGGCGATGGCGGCATTTGGCTCGAGTGAAAGCGTAACGGTAACCGATTGGAATAGTGATGCGCTGAAAAATATTCCAGCTATGTTGGCGGTTGCTGCTTAGTCGTATCCATCAAGATTTCAGGCTGTCTGAAAAAGGTTTATTCCCTTTCAGGCAGCCTGAAATCCCATTCAAACCGCTTAACCATTTTGCAATTCATACAAATAGCGATAATAGCCATCCGCTTTTTGCAACAATTCTTGATGCGAACCTTGTTCCACAATTTTGCCCTTATCCATCGCAATAATCCGATGCGCATGGCGAACCGTAGACAAGCGATGCGCGATAATCAACACCGTGCGTCCTGCACAAATCGCCTGCATATTTTGCATAATTGCGCGTTCGCTTTCGTAGTCCAATGCGCTGGTGGCTTCATCAAAAATCAAAATGCGCGGATTGGTAATCAGAGCGCGGGCAATGGCAATGCGTTGGCGTTGTCCACCCGACAAACCTGAACCTTGTTCGCCCACCATCGTGTCGTAGCCTTCTGCCAATTCCATAATAAAATCATGCGCCCCCGCCAATTTGGCTGCCTGAATAATGCGTTCTAATGGCATACCCGTATCCGTCAGTGCAATGTTGTCGCGGATACTCCGATTGAGCAGCACATTTTCTTGCAGCACCACGCCCACTTGACGGCGCAACCACGTCGGATCAGCCAACGCCAAATCATTACCATCAACCAAAACACGACCATTTTCAGGCACATACAATCTTTGCACCAATTTAGTTAAAGTGGATTTGCCCGAACCCGACCGCCCGACAATGCCCAAAATTTCCCCAGCCCGAATGTGCAAATTCAAATCCTGCAAAATCAAACGCCCATCGGCTTTATATCTGAAATCAACGTGTTCAAACATGATGTTGCCCTGAATATCAGGCAAAGCCAATTTGGATTGCGGATTTTCAGTCGGTGCATTCAAAATATCACCCAAACGTGCCACCGAAATGCCCACTTGTTGGAAATCTTGCCACAATTGCGCCAAACGAATCACAGGTGCCGCCACTTGTCCTGCCAACATATTAAACGCAATCAATTGACCCACCGTCAATTTGCCTTCAATCACCAAACGCGCCCCTATCCACAAAGTCGCCACCGTAACCAATTTTTGCACCAACTGCACGCCCTGTTGCCCAATCACCGCTAAGCGAGTTACTTTGAAACTCGCGTTCACATACGCCGCCAATTGGTTATCCCATTTGCGCGTCATTTGCGGCTCAACCGCCATCGCTTTAATTGTTCCTACTGCCGTCATGCTTTCCACCAAAAAAGATTGGTTATCCGCATTTCGTGCAAATTTATCATTTAAACGCGTACGCAAAATCGGGCTGATAAAGGCTGACCAAAACGCATAGGCAGGCAAGGAAGCCAGCACCACCAAAGTCAAAGTCGGGCTGTAATACCACATGACCACCAAGAAAATAAACGAAAACGCCAAATCCAATACCGAAGTCAAAGCCTGACCCGTCAAGAAATTGCGGATTTGTTCCAATTCCCGAACGCGAGCCACCGTGTCGCCCACCCGTCTGCTTTCAAAATACGCCAACGGTAAAGCCAATAAATGACGAAACAGTCTCGCACCCAATTCCACATCGATGCGCGAAGTGGTGTGGGCAAAAATGTAAGTTCGCAAACCGCCCAACACAATCTCAAACAAACTGACTACCAATAATGCCACCGCCACCACATCTAAAGTGGAAAAACCGCGATGTACCAAAACTTTATCCATCACCACTTGGAAGAACAAAGGCGTAATCAGCGCGAAAATTTGCAGCACTACCGACACAATCAAGACTTCAATAAAAATGCGGCGATATTTAATCACCGCAGGGATAAACCAAGTAAAGTCAAATTTCGCCAAACTGCCCAAAATTGAAGCGCGTGATGCCACCAAAATCAATTTACCCGAATAACGCTGAGCAAATTCGGTTGCATTTAGCACCGCAGGACGATTATGCGCCAAATCCTGAATCAAATACTTTGCCGCTTCGCCCGTACCGTCTACCTTTGCCAAAATAAAATGCGACCCATCGTCGCACCAAACCAGCGCAGGCAAGGTAGTCATCGGCAAACGCCCCATCGCTTGGCGCACCACTTTGGCTTTCAGTTCCAACTTTTTCGCCGCTAGCAGCCATTCAGTTTCACTCAAATCCCCTTTCAGGCAGCCTGAAAATTGGTGTTTGATGTCCGCAGGATTGGCGGCAATGCCGTGATAGTGGGCAAGGATAATCAGCGCAGAAAGAGCATATGCAGGCGTTTGTGCTGTTGCCGAATGTGGCGCATGATGGGCATTGGCGTTCATAATGTAGGTTTAGATAAGTTTAGAAAGTTGAAAAATTGTAGCAAATAGGCTGGATTTTGTTAAGGGGCGGGTGAATCTTTTCTTAGTTTCAGGCTGCCTTACCCCCGAAATGTTCAAATAGCAAAGCAGCCTGAAAAAACTTACACCATTTCCAATTTCGGCAAACTGTTCACAATTTTCTGCGTTTCCAAGCTGACGGTTATCACGCGCAGGAATAATTCCAGCGGATAACGCGCGTTGCCCATCGTTTCAATTGCCCAATCGTTGGCATCGTTGGTGATGCCCGATTTTTTGTCGGTGCTGACCGCTTGGCGTTCCATCACCCATTCCAGCGCGGATTTGCCGTTGACGATGTAGTCAAACGCCGCTTCGGGGATGTTTTCAATCGTGATTTTGCCGTTATAAACAACTTTGGTTTTGTCGTCTTTTTTGACAAATTTCATTTTTTGCACATAGAAATCCGCATCATCGCCGCCGATGATTTGCTGCGGAGTCAGTTTCAGCCCTTTCAGGCTGCCTGAAAACTGCACGCCTTGATACATCGGCACTTTTTCGTAATCCAAATGCAAAGCTGCCAAATCGCGCCCAGCCTGCGAGAAGGCGGCGAAGTCGGCATAATGTTTCATGCGCGGAATGCGTGGCAGTTGTTTGCTCAGATTATCGGCGTATTTTTCGCGGTATTCTTCGCTGTGCAGCAAGCCGTAGATATAGTAGAAAATCGCTTCTTTGCTGATTTTTTCGGCATCGGCGGCGGCATAAGGCTGCCTGAAATGGGCGAGCGCATCATCGGTAATCGCGCTGCGGCGGATGAGTTTTTTCGGTGCAGATTGCTTTTCAGGCTGCTTTTCTTGGGTGAATAAATCTTGCTGACTCATTATGCTTCCTCCGTTTCGTAGAGGAATATTGGGAAGCATTGACTCGTGTCCAATGTGTGCAGGTCGGGTATCTTGTCCGTTATCAATGCCGAGAAGCCGCTCCTCGCGCCAATCCCCGTTATGCAGATAACGAGATTGGTCGCTGGTTCGGATATAATTTCGTTCGTTCGTTCGTTCGTTCGTTCGTTCGTTCGTTCGTTCGTTCGTTCGTTCGTTCGTTCGTTCGTTCGTTCGTTCGTTCGTTCGTTCGTTCGTTCGGGCTATCTATTTCTTCAAAAACGTCCAATGGAAAACATTGCGCACCTGCTTCAAGAATATTTAAATCGGGAATATTATCTGCCATTAATACAGATAGTCCATTTCTCGAACCTTTACCATTTGTAATAATTACTTGATTATCTTGTGAGACATTTGGAAAAAGTTTAGGCATTAATGCAACGTCATTTACTAAACTTCGGTCAAAATATAGGTGTTGTTTAGTAAACGGACGATAAAGACTTATTGTCATTGCAGTAGTATGTAAAACATGATGCTTGCCTTTTTTAATATCATTTCTTAATGCTCGAGACCAACTAATTTTAGTATCATCAAGATTAATGAAACTTTCTACATCAAAATTTGCATTTCCAGCTAAAATGCTTTTTTCAAATTGGTATCTTTTAACTTCTTCATTATAAAAATCAAGTAATCCACTAAGTTTGGTTTCAATTTGATTTTGTGAAAATCCGTACACCCAAGCATCACGATTAGTTTTTATACCCATTGAATACGTTGAGAAGACCAATTTTGAAGTTTTATCTTTCTTATCTCCTACTAAAATAAAATCATCAAAATTTGAATTTCGTTGATTAATCCAATCATAAAATTCATTAGGTTCAATTTCAGACCAATTGACATTTTTCAGGCTGCTTAATTCTTTTAATTTCAGTTTTTTATCCTGCAATGGTAAGTCATCGCCAATGTCATAGTAATAAATTTTACCTAATCCTTGTTGGTTAGCTTTTTTAACAAGAATAGAAATTGCAATGCCAGAAGTGCTGCCATCATCAAAGATGTTTGCACCTTCTTTCGCTTTTCCTTTACTGAGCATATTTTTCTTTACATCGCCACGCAAATTAAGAATATACACGTGGCTAAATTCTTCTTGCCAACATTTTCTTAATCCGCTCATCACAGGTTTATCAATAAAGCCATTACCAGAAATAAATGCAATTATGCCTTGTTCGGCAATGCGGTCTGCTGCCCAACGTAAAGCTCGAATATAACTGTTGTATAGCGCATTTTTGTTTGTTGCATCGGTATAAGCTGCATAGGTTTCACGAATACGGCTGTCTAAATGCGGATATGGAATGCGTGCTGTATCATCATTCCCTTTTTTTCGACCTGATGCGTAGGGCGGATTTGAAAAAATGACTTGAATATTCAATTCTTTCTGGCGTTTACGCCGTGCGCTGTTGTCTACCAACAGTTCATTCAACATATCGCCTTTTTCGTACATTTGGAATGTGTCGGTTAAGCAAATGCCGTTAAAGGGAACGTAGTCGCTGCCGTCTGTTACTTTGCCGTCTAGATTGCCGTGCAATAAGCCGTGATAAGTGGCTTCAATATTGATGGCGGCGATGTAGTAGGCAAGCAAGACGATTTCGTTGGCGTGGATTTCGTTTTGGTATTTTTCAGGCAGCTTGTCGGCAGGAATAATGCCGCTTTGCAACAGGCGCGTGATGAATGTACCTGTGCCTGTGAACGGGTCGATAATATGTACGCCTTGGTCTTTCAGGCTGCCTGAAAATTCGTTTTGCAAAACGTCTTCCACGCTTTGAATAATAAAATCAACCACTTCTACTGGCGTATAGACAATACCCAAGCGTTCAGTCATGCGCGGAAAGGCGTTGCGGAAAAATTTGTCGTATAGCTCGACAACGATTTTTTGCTTGCCCTCGGCGGTTTCAATGCCCGATGCGCGCATTTTTACGCTGTCGTAGAAGGATTGCAGGGTTTTGCGTTCTTTGTCTAAATGTTGCTCTTCCAGCAAATCCAACACGGCTTGCATGGCGCGGCTCATGGGGTTGTGTTCGGCAAAACTGTATTGTTCAAACAATGCGTCAAACACGGGTTTGGTAATCAGGTGTTGCGCCAGCATTTCAATGATTTCTTCATCGGTGATGGCGTTGTTCAAATCGTCGCGCAATTCGGCGGCGAATTTTTGGAAGGCTGCTACTTCTTTTGGGTGCTTTTCAGGCGTTTCTTTCACAACGGCTTTAATGCGGTCAATATGGGTTCTGGCGATTTTAGTGATGTCGTTTGCCCAGTCTTCCCAATGATGGCGGTTGCCGCATTTTTTGACGATTTTGGCGTATAGGGCGCGTTCGATTTCACCGATTTCAAATTGCATCGTCATTTGTTCAGGCTGCTTGGTTTCTGCTGTGCCGATGCTGTTTGAGCCACGCAATTCTGCAACTTTTTTCTCGCTGCTGCTTTGGCGTTTTTGTTTGGGCGACACGGTTTCGGCAATGGCGATAACTTCCATTTTCTGCGTGTCGCCTCCGTTGAATTCCAGCTTGTTAATCATCGCGTCAAAGCGGTCGTCGTGCGCACGCAGGGCGTTTAATACTTGCCATACGACTTTGTAGTTTTCGTTTTTATCCAAGGCTTCTTCGGGTTCAACACCCGCAGGAATCACCACAGGCAAAATCACATAGCCTTGCTTTTTGCCGTCGGCGCGACGCATCACACGCCCAACCGATTGCACCACGTCCACTTGGCTGTTGCGCGGCGTTAAAAACAACACCGCGTCCAAAGATGGCACGTCCACGCCTTCCGACAAACAACGCACATTGGACAGAATGCGGCAGGTGTTTTCAGGCAGCCCTTCGCCTGCTTTGAGCCACGACAAACGTGCTTCTTTTTCGCCCGCGTTCATACCGCCGTCCACATGGTCGGCTTCGCAAATCATGGACAGTTGCGGCGGCAGAATCAAATCGGGCTTATCTTTGAGCAGGGCTTCGCTTTCGGCTTGTTGGTATTCGCGCACCACCGCCTCAAAACTTTCGGCAATCAGTTTGGAGCTGACTTTGTGTTTGTTGCCTTTGTATTCTTTTTCAATCACTTGGCAGAAAGCAACAGCGCGTTTCATCGGCGTGTAAATCTCGTCGCCCGATAAGCCGTATTTGGACAAGGCTTTCCAGCAGCCGACAATTTTCGCCGCGTCGTTCACATTGATTTCATTGCTGCCGTCTGAAAGCAATCTTTGCAGGCTGCGGTTGATGTGCGCTTCTTCAATCGCCAACACAATCACTTTGTAATCTACCAGCAAGCCTTGTGAAACCGCTTCGGAAAAGGTCAATACGAAAAATTCTTTGCCAAAATGCGTTTCGTTGTCCATGGAATATAATTCCACACCTTCGGCAGCTTTGGCGGCTTCGCCATAAATGCGTGGCGTAGCGGTCATGTATAAGCGTTTCGCGCCTTTAACGTAATCGCTGTCGTGGATGCGGACAAATGCCGATTCGTCTTCGCCTTCCCAAGTTGCGCCTGTGGTGCGGTGCGCTTCATCGCAAATAATTAAATCAAATTCAGGCAGCCCGAATTGCGCCTGCGCTTGATGAATCACGTCAATGGAATGATAAGTGGAATAGACAACCGTCATCGTTTGTTTACCGCTTTTGTGTTCTACAACATGAACGGCATTGGCAAGGCTTTTTGCATTGGTAGCGGCAGGAAACTGCAAATCGCTGGTGTTGGCAAATACGCTGTCTTCATTGTGTTTTTTGCCCACATCGCTGTCGGAACAAACGGCAAAATTATTCAAATCCAACGCGCTGTCTTGTGTCCATTCGCGCAAAGTTTGGCTTAACAATGAAAGACTTGGCACGAGAAATAATACGCGTTTGCCTGTGCCTGCAATTTTTTCTGCCATTTTCAGCGCGGTAAAGGTTTTGCCTGTACCGCACGCCATGATGAGTTTGCCGCGCGTTTCGCCTGCATTGAAGCGATTTTGCACGCTTTTCAAGGCTTCTTGCTGATGCGGACGCAAATCTTTTTTGGCTTTTAAAACAGTTTTTTCAGGCTGCTTTTGGTATTGCACCCAATCAATTTGGCTGTTTTTCAAATCCTGCAAACTAATCACAGAAACGGGCGGATTTTGGTTATCCAGCGAATTTTTGGCGTTATTTGACCATTTGTTGGTGGTCGCCACGATGTAGCGGTGGCTGAACCATTTTTTGCCTGAAGCGGTAAAAAAGCTGTCGATGTCGGCTTTTTGAATGGTGTAATCCGCTGCGTAATGTTTGCATTGCACAGCATGAAATTCGCCCGATTTGTCGGTGAGCACCAAATCAATGCCTGTGTCGATTTTGCTGTCTAAATCCAACATTTGCGCGTTTTCGGTTGCCCATTGTGCATAGGTTTGCACTTTTGTATATCGGCTTTGATACAGCGGCTCATATTGGAAATAGCGGACAATCAGGTTTTCAAACGACGTGCCTTTGTCGCGCTGACTTTGCGCGATTTGGCTGAATTGTGTGAGTAGGGTTTGGAGTGCGGACATGATGATTTTTAAATAAACAAAATGTGGAGATGTGGATTATATAGCCGAACAGCAATGAAATCATTACGGCGTTAGCTTGTCTTGTGGTGATTGAATTTATTTGACTATGATGCAAAGTTTTCAGGCTGCCTGAAAAAAGATAATACATCTTTGGATTTGCCCAATTCTTTATGCGCTTGAGCGCATTAAAATGACCTACCGCCGAGCGGTAGGTTGGTGTTGGGCAAGGACTAAAATAATGGGGCTGACGTAGATTAACCTAGGGGCTAATGACAATTCAAAAAAAGTGGCAAAGAGTTTAAGATGTTGTTTCCACACAAACACCTTTAAATCTTTGCCATGCCCCGAACCACACTTACAGATGAAACATGGTCAAGACTGTTTCCCATTTTGAAACAGCTTGGCATTTATCGCAAGAAAAATCTACGCAAAACCGTTGAAGGCATACTGTTTCGTTTGCGTACGAGCTGCCAATGGGCTGATATACCAAGCTGTTTTGGCAAATCCAATAGCATTTGTCAAAGTTTTAATCGTTGGTCTAAACGCGGTATTTTTACTAAACTATTTAAACAATTAGTTGATAATCCCGATATGGAATGGGTCTTTATGGACGGCAGCCATATTCGTGTACACCAACATGGTATGGGTGCACAATCCATAACACATGAAGCGGTTGGTAAAAGTGTGGGTGGTCATACATCTAAAATTCATTTGGCGGTTGATGCTTGTGGCAATCCAATAGAATTTATCATTACGGCTGGTAATGTAAATGATATTGTTGTTGCACCTAACTTATTGGAACAATTGGATTTAAGCCATAATGAAACCGTGTGTGCTGATAGGGGTTTTGACAGTGATACTTTGCGTAAGCTGATTAACACCAAACAAAGCAAAGCCAATATTCCGTATAAGAAAAATAGAGAGCATCTTAATGTCAATACAGATTGGTACCTGTATAAAATCAGGCATTTGGTAGAAAATGCCTTTGCACGTTTAAAGCACTTTCGTGCAGTTGCAACGCGATATGATAAATTAAAACGCAATTATGAAAGTACCGTTTCATTGGCTTGTGCTTTGATTTGGTTGAAATTATAGGTGAATTGTCATTAGCCCCTAGCAACGCTCTCCTTAATTTTCTCAACTTAAAAGCGTTTTTAAGCAGGGAAAAACAAGCTTGAATTTAAACCCCAAAATATTTTATTACCCCAAATATTACCCCAAAAAAGTTGAATACACCAGAAAATACCAGCAAACCTGAGCAAATTTCAAACAAAGAAAAACCCTTAAAACGTTAATTTTTAAGGGTTTATTCATTTTCTAAAACATTCAGAAATACTAATTTGGTGGAGGCGGGGGGAATTGAACCCCCGTCCGAAAGTCCTCTACAAAGTGTTCTACATACTTAGTTGTGTCAACTTAAAATCTCATTCCCATCGCGCCGACCAACAGGCTTTCAGGGAACCAGTTACCTTAAATCTCGTTTCCTACCAAGTAACCTGATAGAAAACCAGTCAATGTAAAATGACGTTGCGGTGAGTTGCCTCACACAGCCCATTGACCAACTGCTGCAACGGCAAGCCTTAAGCGGCTAATGCGTAGTTTTCGTCGTTTGCGACTATTTAAGTTTCAGTGTTTTACGAGTCTCTGAGAACTCGGTATGCCCACATTTGCTTCGCAACCCCCGTCGAAACCAAGGTCGCCCCCAAATGAAGAAACGCGATTGTACACATTTTCAGGCAGCCTGAAAAGCTTTTATAATGTATGCCTTATTTATTTTTCAGGCAGCCTGAATATGTATGATGTCAATACGCACGATGTGCGCCGTTTTTTTGCCTATGTGTGGCAACACCGTTTCACGCCTTTACAGCTAGATGGTTTGCAACTTAAAGCGTTGGCGATTTTAGAAGCACACCCCGAATATGCGCATGTATTAGAAAACATTGAAGATTATTTAGACCACGAATGGCTGCCTGAAAACGGCGAGAGCAACCCATTTTTGCATTTATCACTGCATTTGAGCATTCAGGAACAAGTCGCGATTGACCAACCGTTTGGCATTCGCGCCATCCATCAGCAACTTTGCGCGCGCCACAACGATGATTGGGTGGCGGCAGAACACGACATGATTGAGGCTTTGGCGGAAACTTTATGGGAAGCGCAACGCTTTGGGCGCGGTTTGGATGTGAATAACTATATGACACGTTTGCGAAAATTGGTGAATTTAGGGCAAGAAGACAATGCGCGGATTAATCCGCATGAAGTCGGTTTGTCCGACAAAATCAGTTGGCGTAAATAATCAAAAGGCTGCCTGAAAAGCTTTCAGGCAGCCTTTGTGGCATTTAACCTAAGCGTTTAATTTCCGCTTCAAAGCCTTTTAAACGCTTATAAATAGACAACAATTCCACAATCGTTGTCCACGATTGCACCAAAAACTGAAACGCATCTTGTACCTTGCCAAACGCGCGCACCACTTGCTGCAACACACCCAGCGACAGCAAACCCGCCACCAAGCTTGGACCGAGCGCAATATACGGCACCACCACCGCAAACTGCAAATACGACCAGCGCACCAAATCAAAATACAAATAATGGGCATACAAGCGAAAATTATTGCGTCGCACAGCACCAAACAATTCGCGCAAAGTTTCAGGCTGCGCGCGTGTCGCGTTATCTTCGCCCAATACCAATTCTTTGCGATAAGCCGCTTCAACCCGTTGATTATTAAACTCTAAACCTGGCAATTTAATGCCGACCAAAGCCAAAACCACCGTCCCGACAATTGAAAAAATCAATGCCACATACACCAAACTGTGTTCCACATGCCCAATCCAAGGCAACAGCGTCACATTTTTACTCAATTGCCACAACAGCGGCAAAAACGCCACCAGCGTCAAAATCGCACGGATAAAACTCTCACCGAGCAGCTCCATTGTGCGCGCAAAACGCATTGTGTCTTCCTGAATACGTTGCGACGCGCCTTCAATATGGCGCACTTTGTCCCAATATGCCGTGTAATATTCCGTCATCGCCGTGCGCCAACGGAAAATATAATGCTTGCCAAAAAATTCCAACAAAATCGTCAAAACAATGTAAATGCCTGCAATTTTGGCGAAGTTCATCACTTTTGCCAGAAAATCTTCAAAAGTTACCGTATTGGGTGCTTTCAAAATTGCCTGAATGCCATCGTAAAAATCGCCAAACCATTCATTGATTTGCACATCCAATTCTACTTTGTACCAAATCGCCACCAAAATCGCCAACGTCCCAAACAGCGACCAAGCCAGCCATTTTTTGTTTAAAAAGAAACAACGAAACATAACACGCATTCAGTTGAAAAAAGAAAGCGCGATTGTATAACAAACCTTTCAGGCAGCCTGAAAAACTTTCTGCTAAAATGCGCACCTATTTGATTTTGGAGACGGCAATGAACATCCCGCAAGAAATCCGTTTAAATCCCGAACGCAATCAATTGACTTTGGCTTATGCCGACCGCGAATACACATTAAGCGCGGAATATTTGCGCGTTTATTCGCCTAGCGCGGAAGTGCGCGGGCATGGCGTGGGGCAAGAGACGTTGCAAACAGGCAAGCGGTTTGTGGCAATAACCGACCTTGAAGCCGTAGGAAATTACGCACTGAAAATCACATTTTCTGATGGACACGACAGCGGTTTATACGATTGGGATTATCTTCACGCGCTGGCGATTAAGCATGATAGCAACTGGCAAGATTATTTAAACCGCCTTGCACAAGCAGGGGCAACGCGGGAGTTTGACGAATCGCCGAAAAAAGCCAGCGGTGGCGGTTGCGGTGGTGGCAGTTGCGGTTGTAGTCATTAATTACTTTTATATTTCAGGCAGCCTGAAAACAACAATTACTTAACAACATGAATTTAAACGATTTAATCCTAACTCTTCTTATTCTCATCACCTGTATCACGACTTATCTCGGTTTTACCAACCAATTCGTGTTCCAGCGTTATCAATTTCACGTTGGCTCGATTTTGCGCGACAAGCAATATCATCGCATCATCACATCGGGCTTTTTGCACGCCGATTGGATGCATTTGCTGTTCAATATGCTAACGCTGTATTTCTTTTATAAACCAATTGTTTATATTTATGGCGTGTGGCTGTTTTTGGTGCTGTATTTTGTCGCGATGGCAGCGGGCGGATTGTTTTCGCTGTGGCTCTACAAAAATCGTCCCAGCTATGCGGCGATTGGTGCATCGGGCGCGGTGTCAGGCATTATTTTTGCCGCGATTGCGATTAACCCATTAAGCTCTATCTTTTTGTTTTTTATACCGATTCCGATTCCTGCTTGGTTGTTTGCCACACTTTATTTCGCTTATTCCGTGTGGCAAATGTTGCACCCCAAACCTTGGGATAATCACGGACACGCGGCGCATTTGGGCGGTGCAGCAACGGGCATGCTGTTTGCGTTTGTATTAACGCCGCAATATATTATTCATAATGCAACTTTTGTTGGCATTATGTCGCTGCCGTTGCTTTATTTGGCATATGAACTGCTGTTTAACAAGAAAATTAGATAATTGAGAAAGTGTCATTATGGACAATCAAGAGAAACAAACCCACTTTGGCTATCAAACGGTAAACGAAAGCGAAAAAGCCAACAAAGTGGCACAAGTATTTCATTCTGTAGCAAAAAATTACGACATCATGAACGATGTCATGTCGGGCGGTTTGCATCGCGTGTGGAAACATTTCACGATTAATACAGCGCGCGTTCCTAAAGGCGGCAAAGTATTGGACATTGCTGGCGGCACGGGCGATTTGTCGCGCGGTTGGGCGAAACGCGTGGGCAAAACAGGCGAAGTGTGGCTGACCGACATCAATTCATCTATGCTCACCGTTGGGCGCGACCGTTTGCTCAATGAAGGCATGATTTTACCTGTCGCTGTGTGCGATGCGGAAAAACTGCCGTTTCCAGACAATTACTTTGATTTGGTTTCGGTGTCGTTTGGCTTGCGTAATATGACACACAAAGACGTGGCGTTGAGTGAAATGTACCGCGTGTTGAAACCTGGTGGCACGTTGCTTGTGCTAGAGTTTTCTAAAGTATATGAACCGCTCGCACCCGTTTACGATGCTTATTCGTTTAAATTCATCCCTTTAATGGGCAAATTGATTGCCAAAGATGCAGACAGCTATCAATATTTGGCAGAATCCATTCGCATGCACCCCGACCAAGAAACGTTGAAACAGATGATGTTGGATGTAGGCTTTGACCAAGTGGATTATCATAATTTGACCGCTGGCGTGGTGGCATTGCATAAAGGGATTAAGTATTGATTTTGCGCTTTCAGGCTGCCTGAAAATCTATCCGCTCATACAATCTGTTCCCTCTCCCGCTCGCGGGGGAGGGTTAGGGTGGGGGCTTTTTGATATACCGAAATTTCAACTTATGAAACAAATCTTGTTGCAAGAAATCCCAAAGTTTCAGGCAGCCTGAAAACTATTTATCTATAAAAACAACATGATAACCATCGCTCAATGGCTAAGCCAAAGTCCACTCGCGCGCAATGAAGCGCGTTTATTGTTGCAACACATCACAGGTTTAAGCCACGCCCAACTGATTACACGCGACCAAGAGCCATTGCCCGAAACGCAATTAGGCGCGTTAAATCAATTAGCACAACGCCGCGAACAAGGCGAACCGATTGCCTATTTAATCGGCAGCCGTGCGTTTTATGGGCGTGATTTTGCTGTCTCGCCTGCCGTATTGATTCCGCGCCCCGAAACCGAACATTTGATTGATGCCGCACTGTTCAGGCTGCCTGAACATGCTAGTGTGTTGGATTTGGGTACAGGCAGCGGCATTATCGCGATTACTTTGCAATGCGAACGCCCTGATTTAACCGTGTACGCAGGCGACATCAGCCAAGATGCGCTGGATGTGGCGCAACAAAACGCGCAAAAGTTCAACGCGAACGTTCAATTCGCGCAAGGTTCTTGGTTTGAAGCGGCGCACGTTTTCAGGCTGCCTGAAAACAGTTTGGACATGATTGTGTCTAATCCGCCTTATATTGAGCAACACGACGCGCATTTGAGCCAAGGCGATTTGCGTTTTGAACCACAAAATGCGCTCACCGATTTTGGCGATGGCTTAAATCATATTCGCCATTTGATTGCCCAATCGCCGCGTTGGTTAAAGCCCAAAGGCTGGCTGATTATGGAACACGGTTACGACCAAGCCGCGCAGATTCGCGCTTTGTTTCAGGTGGCTGATGTGTGGCAAGAGATTGAAACCATTCAGGATTTGGCGGGTCTGGATAGAATTACGTTGGCGCGTTTGATATAAATAGGTTTTCCTGTTGCGGAGATTGGGAAATGTAAAATGGATGAAAAAAAGGGCGGATAAATATCCGCCCTTTTGGTGTTTTGTACATTTCAGGCAGCCTGAAACTTTTGCAAAACTTTGTTTGTTGGGCGGATATGAAATCCGCCGCTACGTAAAAGAAATCTATTTTGCAAAGATATCGGTTTGAAAGATATTTCAGGCAGCCTGAAATTTATCTTTATTGTTGTTGCGCTGCTTTTTTTGCTTCTAGTTTCATCACGCCGCGATGAACCATGGCGCAGCAGAAAATACAGCCAACTACGGCAAACAATAACAAGCCAAAGCCAGCGTCCCAGCCATATTTGTCCGCCAAGATGCCGAATAATGCGGTGCCACCTGCGCTGCCCAAAACGTAGCTTAATAAGCCGCGCAAACCTGTTGCCGAACCCGCTGCAAAAGAAGGTACCAATTCAATTGTTTGCAATGAAGAAAGGAACATGGGAACGTAAATCAGGCAGCCTACAATGCCTGCGCCGATGGTTACAGTTACCAAATTTGTGCCGCCCCAGTACACAAAAATAGCCGCGCCCACGCCTACCAAAGTGATGATAGACAATGGCATACGTTTGCCTTTGAAATAGGTGTCGGTTACCCAACCTGCAAGCAAGGTAGAAGGAATGGCTGACCATTCGAAGATGGCAAATGCTGTCCCCATTTGTGCTTTGGTAAATCCTTTGGTTTCAAGTAGATATAATGGTAACCATGTTAATACGCCAAAACGAATCATGTAGGTAAACACGTCGATGAATGAGACAAACCAAACATTGATGTCTTTCAAAATGTATTCTCTAAAAATTTCCCAAGTGGTCATGTCTACATTTTCAGTTTTGGTGGCAATTAACTCTTCGTTGGCATTGTTTAGGATTTGGTTCATTGGTGGCAAACCTTCGTTATAAGTACGACCTGCACCAAAAGTGAAGAAAATCACCGCCACAATAGCAGCAATCGCAGCAGGTACAATAAAATGTGCCGCTTGCCAGTGTTCGGTACCCAGCCAAGCTACTGCGCCACCTGCAATCGGCGCAATCAAGCCACCGCCTACGTTATGCGAAATGTTAAACGCAGCAGTGGTTACACCGCGAGATTTGCGCGGAAACCAGCTTGCCAATACCACATAAGCAGGCCCTGCGCCCATGCCTTGGAAAATACCATTGAGCATGCACAGGAAAAAGAAAATCCAGAATGCGGTGGTAAAACCCATCATTAAATTGACCAAAGCAGACATCACTAAACCAAAAATCATGAAATGTTTTGGATTGGATTTATCCGCGAATGCTGACATAACGCCTTTGCTGATACCGTAAATAATCAACATGGTAGCCGAAACAAAACCAATATCTTTTTTGGTAAAACCAAATTCGCTAATCAATTCTGGCGAAGACAACAGAAAATTGTTGCGTAAAATGTAATAAGCGGCGTAACCAATGAAAATGCCAAATAACGCATGCCAACGCAGTTTGTTGTATCGTTCTAGGATTTCATCTGGTGGCACAGGAGTGCCTGGTTTGGAAGCAAGAAAAGGAAGCATAGTAAAACTCCGAATAAGAAAAATTAAAGTTTATTTAAAATCAAGCAGTAGATTTTATAATGGTTTAAACTCAATCTGAACAATTTATTGGTATTAATTGCTTTAATATCAAATGAATATAAACTCAAAACAGGTTTTTATAACATAAAATAGCTTGAGTATATATTGTGCAAGAAAAAATAGAGCAAAATTTTGATTTACGTCTATTAAACGTTATTTAATTTGTGTTAACCTTTATTTCATATTGCAGCACCAGAATTATTGAACACAATTTCTAGGCTGCCTGAAATTCCAGGCTGCCTGAAAATTGAAGTAAAAAAGATTTCTTATAAAGGTTTTTTCAACTCAGGAGTTCAACTAATGGACAAGCTCAAACAAATCCTCATTTGGGGGATTGTGGTTTTAGTAGGCGTTGCCTCTTTTACCACGCTGGCGATTAGCCGAGGCGAACAAGTGAGCGCGATTTGGATGGTTACTGCCGCCATTTCCGTTTACGCAGTCGCTTATCGTTATTACAGTCTGTACATTGCTGAAAAGGTAATGAAGCTAGACTACAACCGTTTGACCCCAGCCGAACGCCATAACGACGGCTTGGACTATGTGCCAACACACAAAGGCGTTTTGTTTGGTCACCATTTTGCCGCGATTGCAGGTGCTGGTCCGTTGGTAGGTCCTGTGTTGGCAGCGCAAATGGGTTATTTACCTGGTACGCTGTGGATTATTTTCGGCGTGGTGTTTGCGGGTGCTGTGCAAGATATGATGGTGCTGTTTGTTTCGATGCGCCGCGATGGTAAATCGCTGGGCGATATTGTGAAACAAGAGCTTGGCACAATTCCAGGGGTGATTGCGTCTATCGGTATTTTGATGATTATGGTCATCATCATGGCGGTGTTGGCGTTGATTGTGGTAAAAGCATTGGTACACAGCCCTTGGGGTACGTTTACGATTGCGGCAACCATGCCTATCGCGTTGTTCATGGGTATTTACACGCGCTATATTCGCCCGGGTAAAATTGGCGAAATTTCCATCGTTGGCTTTATTTTGCTGATGTTGGCGATTATTTATGGCGAAGATGTGGCGCACAGCTCATTTGGTCAAATTTTCGATTTGACTGGCGTGCAATTAACTTGGGCAATCATGATTTACGGCTTTATTGCTGCAGTATTGCCAGTTTGGTTGTTGCTGACGCCGCGCGATTATCTGTCTACTTTCTTGAAAATTGGTACGATTATTGCGCTGGCAATCGGTATTGTGATTGTGAATCCTACTTTGCAAATGCCTGCGGTAACCAAATTTATTGACGGTAGCGGTCCAGTATTTTCAGGCAGCCTGTTTCCATTCTTGTTCATCACGATTGCTTGTGGTGCGGTATCTGGTTTCCATGCGCTGATTTCTTCTGGTACAACGCCGAAGATGATTGAAAACGAAACCCACGTTCGTATGATTGGTTACGGCGGTATGTTGATGGAAAGTTTTGTGGCAATCATGGCTTTGGCAGCGGCAGCATCGCTTGACCCCGGTGTGTATTTTGCGATGAACAGCCCAGCCGCTTTGATTAGCACAGACGCAGCGCAAGCCGCTGATGTGATTACCAATAAATTGGGTTTCCCAGTTGATGCAGCAACTTTATTGCACACAGCCAAAGAAGTGGGCGAAAACACCATTCTATCTCGTGCTGGCGGTGCGCCAACATTGGCAGTCGGCATGGCGCACATTATGAGCCAATTAATTCCAGGCGAAGCGATGATGGCGTTCTGGTATCACTTTGCGCTGTTGTTTGAGGCATTGTTCATCTTGACTGCTGTGGACGCAGGTACACGCGTGGCACGTTTCATGATTCAAGATTTGGGTAGCGTGTTCTACAAACCATTTGGCAACACCGACAGCCTGCCTGCCAACTTGGTGGCAACATTCATGGCGGTGGCTTTGTGGGGCTATTTCTTGTACACAGGCGTAACCGACCCATTGGGTGGTATTAACTCGCTCTGGCCGCTGTTCGGTATTGCGAACCAAATGTTGGCTGGTGTGGCGTTGATTATGTGTACTGTGGTACTCGTGAAGATGAAACAAGACCGTTACGTTTGGGTAACACTCGTGCCAGCATTGGGTTTATTGTTTGTAACTTGTTATGCAGGTTTGCAAAAAGTGTTGCACTCAGACGTACGCGTGAGCTTTATCGCCCATGCCAATAAATATCAAGCGGCTATTGACGAAGGCAAACTGCTTGCCCCAGCTAAAAATATGGACGAAATGGGTCAAATTGTATTCAATGACTACATTAACTCTAGCTTGACATTATTGTTCTTGGCAGTGGTTGTGGTTGTGGGTGTGTATGGTTTGAAAGTAGCACTGAAAGCGCGTAAAGTGGGTTGGTCTACTGCGAAAGAAGTTCCAGCTGTTTACCGTGATGGCACACAAGCCCCAGTGAGTGTGAACAATGAAGCATAAATTAACAGCTTGGTGGAAAACCGCCAAATTAACTGCTAATTTAATGGTGGGCGTGCCAGATTATGCCAATTACGTTGCACAACAACGCAAGCATAATCCCAACGCCCCCGTGATGACGGAACGCGAATTTTACGATTACTGTAGTAAACGCAGAAATGGCGGACGTAGCGGTAAATGTTGTTGATTTAAATATTAAGGCAGCCTGAAAATGTTTTCAGGCTGCCTTTTGTTTTGGTACTGCGAATGCGTGAACATGCAGCCTAAAATTTTTACATAACGCCAAAACGTAGGTCGGATTCTTGAATCCGACATTTTTATCATTGAACAATCATTTGTTTTTCTTTGAAGATTGTTGGATACGAGTTTTCGCTATGCTGAACTACGTCTCAGGCTGCCTGAACACTAGCCATTATCGCCCATAGAAGCACGCTTAAATGCGCTGCCTGAAAGCTCGTGCAACAACTTTCCTTGCATATCATAGACATAAGTTACACCTGCTTTTTGCGCCACAATAAATCGTTGTTTATCGGGCATGTCAATTTTGTCATACGCAAACGGCACAACCGCTTTTCCTTGGCGGTTTAACACGCCGTATTTGCCGTTTTGTTGCGCGATAATTAGGTTATTGGCATTGAAATAATCGCTGGCGAGCGTGCCAATATCGGTAAGCTGGGCGTCGTTTAATCCCGCGCGGCTGCGTTGGCGATTGTCTGCCTTTTTCCTTTCAAAGCAATGATTTAATCCTTCCTCGGGATAGCAGTCGCTGAATGTGTATTTCGGTTCAATTAGCCATTGTCCTTGCGGATTGACAAAGCCTTCTTGTTGCAACATTTTGACAGGGTCTGGGTCTATTTTGCGCGCCAAGCCGTAGCCTTGCTGGTCAAAACCGTACACCAAATCAATGCCTTGCTCGGCAAATGGGCTGCCTGAACGCGGAGGTTCTTTGTCTTGACGTTGGCTGTAATAATAAGTTGGCGCGCCGTTTTGGCTTTCTTCTAGGTTGTACCATTCCAGCCAATCACTGTGTGGCAATGGGCGCAAGCGAGCGAATTTGGGGTTGTTTTGCGGCGCAACTGTCCATTTGCCATCGCGCCCGATAATGCCTTCTTGATTGGTGCCAGCGCGTACGGCTTGGGCTTCGTCGCGTTCGTCAAACTCGGTTAAGCTTTCAAATTGCACGGGCAAACTGAGTTGCCCTGTCTGTACATTCAGGCTGCCAATATAGGTGGTGTCGCCGTATTGGGTAACAAAGGCGTTGCCTTGTTTATCGGGAAAGGTATTAAAACGCAAATGCGCGTAAGCTTGCGGCATTTCGTACACGCGTTTGCCTGTTGCCAAATCGAGCAACACGGATACGCCTGTGTTGCAATCGGTGGCAATGATGTGATTGAGATTGTCTAACATTTGAAAGCGCAATGAATCGGTATATTGGGCAGGCAGTCGCTCTTTGCCTGTTTTGTCCAGCAAGCCGAAACATTGCGACTTCTCGGTGCTATTGAAACGATAATATTGCAGGTTTTCTTTCCAGAAATAGGCAGTTAAATCGCGATAACCGCGCCGCTGGATTTCTGTGGGGCTGAGCGTCCATTGGTAGTTTTGGTTGATAAAACCGATGGTGTTGCCTGACTGGGACACTGCGCCATAAATCGTGTCTTTATCGCTCCAATTAATTAAAGTAGTGTCCTCTGGCAAACCTTGCGCTTGCAAAAAGGCTTTATCGCGATTCAATCTGTCTGTTTCTGCTGCCTCTTGCGTTAAACGAAATTCGGGATAACGCGCTGCCAATGTGTTTTGCACTTGCTTGATGATGTCGCTGCCTTTCAATAAATCAGGCACGATAATGCTTTCAGGCAGCACTTTTTGTCCGTTTTCAGTATAAATATCCAGTTTTGCGCTGAGTTTGATTTTGCCCTTCTCTATCGCATCCAGTTTCAGGCAGCCTGAATGTGGCAAGGCTTCGGGAGCGATAATTTGTTGTCCTAAATACCAATTTTTGCTGATTTTTTGTGCTTGTGGCGAGAGAAATGAACTGATTATATCTGCAAACGGCGTGAGTATGCCCAATTGGGGCTGCCATGCGCCGTAATAACTGCCGTCGGCATTGAGCAACACGGCTTGCGCGCGTTTAAAGTCGGGGAAACAGCCTGATTTCGCTGGCGGTTCGGTTTGCAGCAGATAGGGTTTATTTTCAGGCTGCGTTGGGCTTTGTGCTTGGGCGAAGGTGGCTTGGGCGAGCAGTAGCGCGAGTGTAGTTAGGGTAAAGGGTTTCATGGTTGGGCTTTCTTGGCTTTGGTTAAGGTTTCAGGCAGCCTGAAAAAAGTTTAGCGCAACTTCAATATCCGCCATCTCTGCGGATAATATCAATCTGCTGCTTAATCAAAGGATAGCCTTCCACCGCGTCTTGCCAAGCAGTTTGGGCAGCTTCGCGCTGATACGCTTGTTGTTCCGCAGCCAACACATCGCGCTCTAATTGAACAAACTCGGCAACAGTCGGTTTACGCGCACTTTTTTCGCCGCTTGGCAGGTAGTATTGCTGCGTGATGCGGTAGGTTTTGGGGTCGCCAAAGTCGCGCGCTTCAATAAGATAAGCAGTTTTGCCGTTGGGATAAAACGCTTCGTAGCGTGCCAATACATCGTTCTCAAACGAACGTATCGCTAAGGTTTTGCCTTGTTTGAACACGGTTTCAGTAAAGCGTGTATCGCGTTGGTCAAAGCGCGAACAGATTTCGCTGCCGCAAAGATTGATATTGCTGTAAAACTCATCATTGACGTTGTACCACACTGTTTCCAAAGTACCATCAGGTTTATAGGTCGCCAAAAAACCGCGCGCGCTGCCTGAATAGGTATTTTCAGGCTGCGTGCCGTAAAACAGAGCAGTTTGCGGTTTGCCGTTGCCGTAAAAATCTTGCATTAAATACAAGCCATTGTCTTGCGAGCCATACGATTGACGGTAAAAACCTTGCGGGTCTTTTTGTGCCACAGGTTGCCAGTTGGCATCAAAATACAGCGTTTTTTGTACGGCTTTGCCTTGCGCGGCGCGGCGAATTTGCACCGTTTTCGCGTCAAACTCGGTTTGGGTTTGTGGTAGGTTTTGCCATGTTTGCTGGATGTGTTTGCTGGTGGATTGGGGTTGGGTTTGCGCTGTGTTTGGGGTGGAACTTTGACAGGCGGTTAGGAGGGCGGTGGTTAAGATTAGGGCGATGAGTTGGGGTTTCATGGGGTTTCCTTTGTGGGTTTGGAATATCTGGATAGCACTTTATGCGTAAATATAGGACTTGGCAATATCATTAGTTTTCAGGTTGCCTGAAAATGCAGCGGAACGGACGCGGCTCGCGCCCATATCTATCATTCAACTGTATATTTCATAAGTAAATTAAAGATATGGGCGCGAGCCGCGCCCGCTCCAAATGGTCTGTTTTAGCTACTTTCAGGCTGCCTGAAATTATTTTGCCATTTCGCTTAATGCTTGTTTTGCCAATTCAGCCACTTGGGGATTATTGTTTTGGCTGGCGGCTTCGTACCATTGTTTTGCGGCTTTTAAATTAGCGGCTGTGCCTACGCCGTCTTCATACAATGTTGCCAAAATATATTGCGCATCGGCGAATCCTTTTTCGGCGAGCGGTTTGATTTTGTTGAACGCGTCTTGGCTGCGGTTGTGTTGCAAGTCTTGCCCTGCTTCTTGCATGGTGGTGCGGTATTCGTGCACTTGCGCTTCGGTAAGCGGCGCGGCTTGGGCGGTGGCAATCAATAAAGCGGTTAAACTGGTTAATAGGATTTTGGTGTTCATGATATTTGGGCTTTCGGGGTTGGGGTTTTGGGGTTTCAGGCTGCCTGAAAATTATGTTGGGGTTAGTGCCTCACTCCAACCTACGTTAATCGCGCACATACAAGGTTTCTACGTCGTAATCGTCTTCGTTCCAATCGTCGTCATCGTCGTCAAATTGGTTTTGCCACTCTACTTCTTTGCTCAGCGACGAATCCAAGCCGCTTTCTAGGCGCAATACGGACAATAAATGATACATATCGTCAGGCATAGGTGCTTCAAAGGAAACGAGTTCGCTTGTTTTGGGGTGGACGAAACTTAAACGATAGGCGTGCAAGGCTTGGCGTTGTAGTTTTTTAATGATTTCTTTGACAGGCTGCGAGCAAGCATGGCGCGGATTGCCGTAAATAGGGTCGCCTGCGAGCGGGTGGCGTGCTTCGCGCATGTGGACGCGGATTTGATGCGTGCGGCCTGTTTCTAGGCTGCATTCTATGTAGCTATGTACTTGATAACGCTCTAAAACTTTAACGTGCGTAATCGCTTCTTTACCACCGAATTTGACGACTGCCATTTTCAGACGATTGTGTGGGTCGCGCCCAATCAGTGTCTCAATTTTGCCATCAAACGGTACAACGCCATCGGCTACGGCGCGGTAAATGCGTTTTACCGTACGGTTTTGTAGCTGTTGTACCAAGTGATTTTGCGCGGGCAAGGTTTTGGCGACCACCATTAAACCGCTGGTGTCTTTGTCCAAACGATGCACAATGCCTGCGCGTGGTACTTGCGACAATTCGGGCGCGTGTGCAAGTAAGCCATTGAGCAGCGTGCCTGTCCAGTTGCCTGCGGCGGGGTGGACAACCAAGCCTGCGGGTTTGTTGATGACGATAACCGTGTCGTCTTCAAAAACAATGTCCAAATCCATGGTTTCGGGTTCAAAAGCTTGATTTTCATCGCTTTGTTGCACGATGACTTGCAATTCTTCGCCGCCAATGAGTTTGTGTTTCGGGCTGGCGGTTTCGCCGTTCATGTGCACCAAACCGTTTTTAATCCAACTGGCAATGCGGCTGCGCGAATAATCAGGCAGCATTTTTGCTAGCGCAGCATCTAAGCGCGAACCCGCTAAATCTAGCGGTACGGTCAATAAAATCGGCGATTGTTCGCTTTGTTCTACCGCAAAACTCAAATCATCGTTATAATCTGCTTCGTTTTCAACTGGAATCGTATTCATGAAAAAATTTCTGTTAGCTGTTGCGGTTGCTGTCGCCTTATCGGCTTGTGCGAGCAACCAAAGTACAATTAGTAAAGACGCGCAAATGGTGCAAGATTGGTCGGCTGACCAAATCTACAACGAAGCGCGCAGTGAGTTAAATTCAAACAATTATACGCGAGCAGTGACATTATATGAACTTTTGCGTGCGCGCCAGCCTGAAGGACGTTATACGGAGCAATCTTTATTGGACTCTGCTTATGCGCATTACAAAAACGAAGACCCTGCTAAGGCGTTGAACGATTTATCGCGCTTTGAGCAAAACTTTCCCGCTAGCGTTGATATGGACTACGCGCTGTATTTGCGTGGTTTAATTTTGTTCGCCGAAGACCAATCGTTTTTAAACAAACTCGCGTCGCAAGACTGGTCTGACCGCGACCCACAAGCCAACCGCCGCGCCTACGCACAATTTGAACGCTTGGTGCGCCTGTATCCGCAAAGCAAATACGCAGAAGATGCGACCAAACGCATGGCGCAACTGGTGGATGCGATGGGGGGACACGAAATGGCGATTGCACAATATTATGCTAAACGTGGCGCGTATTTAGCGGCAAATAACCGCGCGCAACGCGTGATTGCTAATTATCAAAACACGCGTTATGTGGAAGAAGCGTTAGCGATTATGGCATTTAGCTATGACAAAATGGGCAATGCCCAATTGCGCGACGACACCAATCGCGTGTTGGCGCAAAACTTCCCTAATAGTCCGTATTTGCAAAAAGCATGGGTTGCCGATGATATGCCTTGGTGGCGTTATTGGAAATAAAACAAAGAGTTGAAATTAATAGGCTGCCTGAAAGTTTTCAGGCAGCCTATTGGCTTTTATGGATTGCTGCTTCTGCGATTTTCAGGCAGCCTGAAAATCATTTTTTAATAAAACGGGCTGGCTTTCACTAAACACGCCAAATGGGCTTTGACGCTACTGGCGAGACTGCTTGGGTTGTAGCCGCCTTCCAAGATGGAAACGATTCGTCCCGAGGCATGTCGATTGGCAAGCAGCATGACTTTTTTAGTGAACCATTCGAAATCGGCTTCAGTTAAGTTTAAATGTCCGAGCGGGTCGAGCTGGTGTGCGTCGAAACCTGCGGAACACATAATCAGCTGCGGACGGAAAGATTCGATCTTAGGTATCCATTGGTTGCGAATCATATCGCGAAACTCCGTGCTGCCGTCACCTGCTTTGAGTGGGCTGCGAATGCTATTGCTCGGGCAGCTTGGATAGTCAGCTAAATCGACAACGGGATAAAGCGGATATTCAAACGATGATAAAAACAGTACGCGCGGGTCGTCGCGAAAAATGGACTCTGTGCCATCGCCGTGATGTAAATCGAAATCCAAAATGGCAATGCGTTGCAAACCATATTCGGCGATGGCGTGCATGGTAGCAACGGCGACATTATTAATAAAACAAAAACCTGAAGCCTTATCTGCGCTGGCATGATGTCCTGGTGGACGGATGGCGCAAAAGGCGTTTTTGGCTTGTTTGCGCATGACCATATCAACTGCTTTGATAGCAGCACCTGCGCCGAAACGCGCGGCTTGGAGTGTGTTGTCGTTGAGATAAGTATCGCTATCGATTTGTATGTTGCCTGAAAGTGGAATTTGGTTTTCTAATGAAGTGATGTATGTGCGTCCATGCACGCGAGCCAATTGCATATCGCTTACTTCGGGAGCGGAAATTTTTTGCAACAATGGCCAAACGTGGCTGTATTGTAAAAAACGCTCAATGGCTTTAATGCGCTCTGGATTTTCGGGATGTTCGCCATCAACAAAATGACTGAAATTGGCGGGTGCCGTAATCCACGCGCTACGTCCTTTGATGTCCAGTAAACGCAAGATTTTGGCACGCCAAAAGCGATAGTGCTTGAGGGCAGTATTTAAGAGAATAGGGGAGTGTATTTTCATAATTTATTTTCAGGTAGGCTACCTGAAAGAAATTGGTTTGCGGAGTCTAGAATCGTGGTTTTAGGGTGCTATTTTGTAAGGTAAATATTTGATATCATTATATAACTTACGTTGTGCTATTTTTATTTGAATTTACGGTTTGTGTGGTTTTGATTGGCGTGAAAGTATACGATAATTTAACACTAAATGCAGGTTCTTTTATGCTCATTTTGTCTTTCAGGCAGCCTGAAATTTTAACTTTTCCTAAATTACAACACGCTTCTTGACGTGTATCAAATTCCGTTTGACTACATGCCATTACGGTGGTTAAAAGGTATAAAGTTCTTCGCATAGAATTTTTATCTATTTTTAAACTATCATTCACAAGGAGTTTTGATATGTTAACTAAAACCCAACCCACAACCGAAGCTTGGAAAGGTTTTCAGGCAGGCGATTGGCAAAATGAAATCAATGTACGTGATTTTATCCAAAAAAACTACACACCATACGAAGGTGACCACAGCTTTTTAGCGCCAGCCACTGAAGCGACTACAAAATTGTGGTCTGAAGTAATGGAAATGATTAAAGTGGAAAATGCCACACACGCGCCCTACAAAATTGATGCGCAAACGATTTCTACTATTACCAGCCACAAACCTGGTTATATTGACCAAAAATTGGAAAAAATCGTTGGCTTGCAAACTGACGAGCCGTTGAAACGTTCTATTATTCCATTTGGCGGTCTGAAAATGGTGCAAGACGCTTGCAAAATCTACAATGTGCAATTGAATCCAGACGTTGCAGAAATTTTCACGAAATACCGCAAAACACACAACCAAGGCGTGTTTGATGTGTATACACCCGACATTCGCCGTTGCCGTAAATCTGGTGTATTGACTGGTTTGCCAGATGCTTATGGTCGCGGACGGATTATTGGCGACTACCGCCGCGTGGCATTGTACGGTATTGACCGTTTGATGGAAGACAAATTCGCGCAATACAACTCTTTGCAAGCCGATTTGGAAGCAGGTAAAGATTTGAACGAAACTTTGCGTCGTCGCGAAGAAATCAATGACCAATACAACGCATTGAAACAAATGAAAGAAATGGCGGCTGAATACGGCTACGACATTTCTGGCCCTGCAAAAAATGCGCATGAAGCGGTGCAATGGACTTATTTTGCATACTTGGCTGCTGTGAAATCACAAAATGGCGCAGCGATGAGCTTTGGTCGCGTGTCTTCATTCTTGGACGTGTTTATTGAACGCGATTTGCAAAACGGCACAATTACCGAAACCGAAGCGCAAGAATTGATTGACCACTTGGTCATGAAATTGCGTATGGTGCGTTTCTTGCGTACACCTGAATACGACCAATTGTTCTCTGGCGACCCAATTTGGGCGACTGAGTCTATCGGCGGTATGGGTTTGGACGGTCGTACTTTGGTAACGAAAACCAACTTCCGCGTGTTGCACACTTTGTACAACATGGGCCCTTCTCCAGAGCCAAACATTACCGTATTGTGGTCTGAAAAATTGCCACAAGGTTTCAAAGACTTCTGTTCAAAAGTGTCCATTGATACCTCGTCCATTCAATACGAAAACGACGACTTAATGCGCCCCGATTTCAATAGCGATGACTACGCGATTGCATGCTGCGTAAGCCCAATGGTTATCGGCAAACAAATGCAATTCTTCGGCGCACGCGCAAACTTGGCGAAAACCATGTTGTACGCGATTAACGGTGGTGTGGACGAAAAATCTAAAGAACAAGTGGGCCCAAAAACCGAGCCAATTTTGGACGAAATCTTGGATTTTGACACCGTCATGGCGCGCATGGACAGCTTTATGGATTGGTTAGCAACCCAATACGTAACCGCCTTGAACTGCATCCATTATATGCACGACAAATACGCTTACGAAGCCGCATTGATGGCATTGCACGACCGCGACGTGATTCGCACGATGGCTTGTGGTATTGCAGGTTTGTCTGTTGCTGCCGACTCATTGTCAGCAATTAAATACGCCAAAGTCAAACCAATTCGCGATGAAAACAACATCGCCGTAGACTTTGAAATTGAAGGCGAATACCCACAATTCGGTAACGATGACGACCGCGTGGACAGCATTGCCGTAGATTTGGTAGAACGCTTCATGAAAAAAGTAGCGCAACACCCAACCTACCGCAACGCAACGCCAACACAATCCGTTTTGACCATCACATCCAACGTTGTGTACGGTAAAAAAACAGGTAACACTCCAGACGGTCGTCGCGCAGGCGAACCATTTGGACCTGGTGCCAACCCAATGCACGGTCGCGATGTAAACGGCGCAATCGCGTCATTGAGTTCCGTAGCCAAACTGCCATTTGAGTTTGCCAAAGACGGTATTTCCTACACCTTCTCCATCATCCCAGGTGCATTGGGCAAAGACGAAGCAGACCGCGCACGCAACTTGTCAGGCATGATGGACGGCTACTTCCACCACGAAGACAACATGATAGAAGGCGGACAACACTTGAACGTAAACGTTCTCAACCGCGAAATGTTGCTTGAAGCGATGGAAGACCCAGAGAAATACCCACAACTGACCATCCGCGTGTCAGGCTACGCTGTACGTTTCAACTCGCTCACACGCGAGCAACAACAAGATGTGATTACGCGTACTTTCACGTCAAAAATGTAAACCTGAAGATGGGAAAACGCCGTAGTTGTGGTACGCTACGGCGTTTTTATTGTCTATTCGTAGGGTGAATTTTATCCACCAAAACAAACCAATATTTTTCAGGCAGCCTGAACCCCAAAACCAACCCCAAAACAAAAGACCAAAACCATGTCTCAAACTATTCCTATTCACCACACCGACACCGAACCTCACCGCCACTACCGCGGCACCGCCACCGTCCACTCCATAGAAACCTGCGGCACAGTAGATGGACCAGGCATCCGCTTCGTTCTCTTCCTGCAAGGCTGTCTCATGCGTTGTTTATATTGCCATAATCGCGACACATGGGATATGCACACCGATAAAAGCACCGAATACACCGTAGACGAAATCATGCAAAAAGTGCTGCGCTACCGCCACTACTTCAACGCCACAGGCGGTGGCGTTACCGCCACAGGTGGCGAGCCGCTGTTGCAATACGAATTCTTAAACGACTGGTTCATTGCCTGCAAAGAACATGGCGTCCACACCTGCCTAGACACCAACGGCTATGCGCTCCACTACGACCGTGTCATGGATAGCCTGCTCGACCACACCGATTTAGTCATGCTCGATTTAAAACAAATCGACCCCGAAATCCACAAAAAACTCGTCGGCATCCCCAATACCAAAACGCTCAACTTCGCGCGCTATCTACACGAGCGCGAGCAAAACACCCGCGTGCGTTACGTCATCGTGCCAGGCTATACCGACGACGACCGCTCCGCCCATTTGCTCGGCGAATTCATCGCCCCCATGCACAACATTGAAACCGTAGAACTTTTGCCTTATCACTCACTCGGCGCGCATAAGTGGGAACTTTGCGGCGACAATTACCAACTCAAAGACATCAACCCGCCACCCGCCAAAACCGTAGATAAAATCCGCGCCATTTTGCAAAGTTACGGCAAAAAAACCATCGGATAAGTTTCAGGCAGCCTGAAATCTAACCAGTACGTCATTCCTGCGCAGGCAGGAATCTATCGTTGATATTCAGAAGCCTTTGATAAAAAATAGAAACGAAAAATCAAAGATAGATTCTCGCCTACACGCACTACTGCTCACAATAAAATTTAAAAATTTTCAGCAATTTGCTCCTCCCTGCTTGCAAGGTTGAGATGGAGAGAAAAATCCCCCCTCTAACTCTCTTCCGCCAGACGGCAGAGAAAATAGATTACTTCAATATCAAAGTGTTGCAACTCTGAAAATGATTTTGGACAGTAGGGGCTAATGACAGCGAAGCGGTGTTGGGCGCGATGTTGGTTTTGCAGATAAATTCGTTCAATTCAAGGCGAAAATGCGAGCCAATGCCGTCCATTGGCGAGTATTTTTAACACAGAATTGGACGAATCCTGCGTGGCAATGACGGCAGATTTGAGACTTACGGCGTTTTGCCAAGGTTTCAGGCAGCCTGAAAAGTCGCTATTAGCAATATCAAATAATCTATCAATCCAAAAACACCAAGGTTTCAGGCTGCCTGAAACCGTTTACTTATGGCATAATCGCGCCATTTTATTGTTTATATAAAGAAGCAAATCATGACGCAAAAACGCAAAATGCTTGTGACCTCCGCTCTGCCCTACGCCAACGGCGCCATCCATCTCGGACACATGGTAGAACACATCCAAACCGATATTTGGGTACGTTTCCAAAAATCGCGCGGACACGAATGCTACTACTGCTGCGCCGACGACACGCACGGCACGCCCATCATGCTTGCCGCGGAAAAACAAGGCATCAGTCCGGAGCAAATGATTGAACAAACCCACGCCGAACATTTAGCCGATTTCACAGGTTTTGGCATTGGCTACGACAATTACTATTCCACTCATTCGCCTGAAAACAAAAAATTCTCACAAGAAATCTATTTAAAATTAAAGGCGAACGGAAAAATCGTCAGCAAGAACATCAATCAGCTGTTTGACCCCGAAAAACACATGTTTTTGCCCGACCGCTTTGTTAAAGGCGAATGCCCCAAATGCCACGCCAAAGACCAATATGGCGACAATTGCGAAGTTTGCGGCACAACCTATGCGCCCACCGATTTAATTAATCCGTATTCCGCCGTATCAGGCGCAACGCCTGTGATGAAAGAAACCGAACATTTCTTTTTTAAATTAAGCGATTGCGCCGATTATTTGAAAGCGTGGACTTCGGGCAGCACACACGGCAAAGCGAATTTGCAAGACGAAGCGCGTAACAAAATGAACGAATGGCTCAAAGACGGCGAATTGTCCGACTGGGATATTTCGCGTGATGCGCCGTATTTCGGCTTTGAAATTCCCGACCAGCCGAACAAATATTTCTACGTTTGGTTGGACGCGCCTGTGGGCTACATGGCGAGTTTCCAAAATTTATGCGACCGTATCGGCTTGGATTTTAACGAATTTTTCAAAGCCGACAGCGAAACCGAAATGTACCATTTCATCGGCAAAGACATTTTGTATTTCCACGCGCTGTTTTGGACGGCGATGTTGCAATTTAGCGGCTACCGCGCCCCGACTGGCATTTTCGCGCACGGTTTTTTGACGGTAGATGGACAAAAAATGTCCAAATCACGCGGCACATTCATCACGGCAAAATCATATTTAGACCAAGGTTTAAATCCCGAATGGATGCGCTACTACATCGCGGCGAAGTTAAACAGCAAAATTGAAGATATTGACTTGAATTTGCAGGATTTTATTGCGCGTGTGAACAGCGATTTGGTTGGCAAATACATTAACATCGCGTCTCGTGCGGCGGGTTTTATCCACAAGCGTTTTGCAGGCAGCCTGAAAGATGTTTCGCACAGTAAATTGATTACCCAACTGACTGAAAAATCAGAACAAATCGCGCAAGATTATGAAAGCCGCGAATACAACAAGGCGATTCGTGAAGTGATGGCGTTGGCGGATTTGGTCAATGAATATGTGGACGCGAATAAGCCGTGGGAATTGGCGAAACAAGATGGCATGGACGCGCGTTTGCATGAAGTGTGCAGCGAATTGCTCAATGCTTTCAAGATTTTAACCGTGTATTTGTCGCCTGTAATGCCGAAATTGGCAATTCAGGCAGCCGAATTTTTGAACGTGAACCCATTTGTGTGGGCTGACAGCACAAATACGCTGCCTGAAAATCATAAAATCAATGAATACAAACATTTAATGCAACGTATTGAGGAAAAACAAGTGAACGATTTAGTAGAAGCGAATAAACAAACGATTGCCGCGCCTGTTGCGGAAACACCAGCCGAAACAAGCCTTTACGCGCCAGTTTCGCCAGAGTGCAGCTTTGATGATTTCATGAAAGTGGATATGCGCGTGGCGAAAGTGTTGAACTGCGAAGCGGTGGAAGGCAGCACTAAGTTGTTGAAATTTAGCTTGGATTTTGGTTTTGAACAGCGCACAATTTTCTCGGGCATTGCGGCGAGTTATCCGAATCCGAGCGAATTGAACGGTCGTCATGTGATTGCGGTGGCGAATTTCGCGCCGCGCAAAATGGCAAAATTCGGCGTATCGGAAGGCATGATTTTGTCGGCAGCAACGCAGGACGGCAAATTGCGTTTGCTGGACGTGCATGAAGGTGCGCAAGCGGGCGATAAAGTCGGTTAATTATCTGATATAACACGTTTTATCTTCGCTGAACTTCGTTTCAGGCAGCCTGAATGGACTTTCAGGCTGCCTGAAAGTTTTTTATTTGTATTATTTCAAGTTGCAGTCATTCTGTTTTCTAAATAATCAAAGGGCATAAGTTATATATTTTTATGTGTCTTAAATGTCTAATTTTTAATAAAATTAAATTTATTTAACTTTAATTAATATATTTAAACAAATTTTCCGCTATACTGAACTCAGGTCAAGGCAACCAAATTTTAAAAACACTGATTATTTAGCAGTAAATGCCTTTTAAATAATTATGGTGTTTTTCAACTTTCTTTTTTTGGAGCAAAATCATGAGTAATCAAGAAATTGACAAAAAAGTAGTAAAAACCTTGAGCGATGAAGCGCGAGCTGATTTGAATGCAGACCCAATCACTGGTGAGCCAGGCGCACATCCAGTTGGTACAGCCGCTGGTGGTTTGGCAGGTGCAGCAGCAGGCGCAACTTTGGGTGCATTGGCTGGTCCTTTAGGTGCATTGATTGGTGGTGCGATTGGCGCATTTGCTGGCGGTAAAGCTGGCAGCGGCGTGGGTGAGTTGCTTGACCCGACTATCGAAGAAGCCTACTGGCGCGAACATTATGTTACAGTGCCTTATTATAAAGCGGGTTACGAATACGAGCGCGATTACCGCCCTGCGTTTGCAACGGGTTACGCAAACCGTTACCGCTACCCTGCAGGTACTGAATTTGATACTGTTGAAACCGATTTGTCTCGTTCTTGGAATGAAATCCGCGGCGATTCTCGTTTGACTTGGGAAGAAGCACGCTTGGCAGCACGCGATGCTTGGTACCATGAACAATTGAAAAAATAAACTTAAATTTTTAAATACAGGCAGCCTAAAAGAATTTTCAGGCTGCCTGAAATGTTTTTTAAATCAATTAATCTTCATAGCCATTCGGATTGCCCGACTGCCAACGCCACGCGTCCACCATCATTGTGTGCAAATCGCGTTGCGCCGTCCAACCGATTTCCGCCGCCGCTTTGCTCGGGTCGGCGTAACACACGGCGATGTCACCCGCGCGGCGCGGTTTGAGCGCGTACGGCACGCGTTGCCCCGAAGCCGCTTCAAACGCTTTGACAATATCCAACACGGAATAGCCTGTTCCCGTGCCCAAATTGTAAATGTGTACGCCAGCCGTTTTCGCTTTTGCGTCAAGGGCTTTCAGATGCCCAATCGCCAAATCCACGACGTGAATGTAATCGCGCACACCTGTGCCGTCGGGCGTGTCGTAATCGCTGCCGAACACGGACAATTCCGCCAATTTCCCCGCCGCCACTTGGCAAACATAGGGCAGCAAATTATTTGGAATACCATTTGGTTGTTCGCCAATTTTGCCGCTGGCGTGTGCACCAATCGGGTTGAAATAACGCAATAAAATCACGCTCCAACGTGGGTCGGCAGTCTGCAAATCCATCATCATGCGTTCCATCATGTATTTGGACGTGCCGTAGGGATTGGTCGTGCCGCCCGTGCGCGTGGTTTCGGTAATCGGCACGATTTCAGGGTCGCCGTACACGGTCGCAGACGAGCTGAACACAATGCTGAACACGCCTGCTTTTTGCATTTCTTCTAGCAAAATCAGGCTGCCTGAAACATTGTTATCGTAATAACGCAACGGTTGCGCCACGCTTTCGCCCACCGCTTTGAGTGCGGCAAAGTGAATCACGCTGTCAATTTGATTTTGCGAAAAAATCTGTTGCAACAAGGCTCTATCGCGAATATCGCCTTCGTGGAAGGTGGGCGTTTTACTTGTGATTTCGGCAATGCGGTGCAACGCTTTGGGAGATGAATTGGACAAATTATCCAAAATAATCGGGTTGTGTCCTGCATTCAGCAATTCCACCACCGTGTGTGCGCCGATAAAACCTGTGCCGCCTGTTACTAAAATGTTCATATTTTCAAGTTCCTATGTTGCAGATTTAAGTTGCATTTCGTGTTGCAATGCAAGATTATGTTAAAGCATATTTTGAATAATGCAAGCGGTTTTATAATTCGTTTTTCGTATTCAGGCTGCCTGAGAGTCAGACGGCGTGGATTTTTTTAAATCGGGATTTTTCAGGCTGCCTTACGACAAATTTGCCTAGGGTGTGTGGCACAAAGCCACGCACGCGTTGGTTAATCGGAGAACGCGTGCGTGCGTACCGCACACACCCTACGATATTTAGGCAGCCTGAAAACCAATCCCAAAGATACTAAGGAACATTTATGTGCGGTATCGTCGGCGCAATTCGTAGCGCAAACAACAACGTAGTAGATTTTCTAACAGACGGCTTAAAACGCTTGGAATATCGCGGCTATGACTCTTCGGGCATTGCCGTGTTGGTGGACGGCAAAATCAAGCGCGTGCGCCGCGTAGGTCGCGTGGCAAATATGGAAGACGCAGCGAAAGAAAAAGGCGTGTTCGGGCAAATCGGCATCGGACACACGCGCTGGGCAACGCACGGCGGCGTAACCGAGCCAAACGCGCACCCACACATTTCGGGTGGCAAAATCGCGGTGGTGCATAACGGCATTATTGAAAACTTTGAAGCGGAACGCGTACGTTTGCAAGCGTTGGGCTACGAATTTGAATCGCAAACCGACACGGAAGTAATTTCCCACAGCGTGCGCCACGAGTTTGACCAAAACGGCGGCGATTTGTTTGCAGCGGTTCAGGCAGCCTGCAAACGCTTTCACGGCGCGTATGCGATTGCGGTGATTTCGCAAGATAATCAAGAAAATATGGTCGTGGCGCGTATGGGTTGTCCGTTGTTGGTGGCGTTTGGCGAAGGCGAGACGTTTATCGCGTCTGACGTGTCGGCGGTGATTGCATTTACACGCAAAATCAGTTACTTGGAAGATGGCGATATTGCGCTGTTGAACGCGAATGGTTTTGTGAAATTGGTGGATAAGTCTGGCGAACAAGTTACGCGTGCCGTGAAAAATTCGGAATTGTCACTCGCGTCGTTGGAATTGGGTGTGTATAACCATTTCATGCAAAAGGAAATTCACGAACAACCACGCGCCGTTGCCGATACCGCCGAAGTGTTTTTGGACGGTGGATTTGTGCCGCAAAATTTTGGTGCAAATGCGGAACAAGTTTTCCAAGATATTGATAGCATTAAAATTTTGGCGTGTGGCACATCTTACTATTCCGCGCTGACGGGCAAATAT
The DNA here is from genome assembly GCA_051414845.1 of Neisseriaceae bacterium B1. Lineage (GTDB taxonomy): Bacteria > Pseudomonadota > Gammaproteobacteria > Burkholderiales > Neisseriaceae > Simonsiella. Next base: position 1,801,716 of record CP183313.1, on the reverse strand, counting down.
TGGCTGGAAAGCATTGCGCGTGTGCCGTGCGATGTGGAAATCGCCAGCGAATACCGTTACCGCGATGTGATTGCCAATCCGAAACAGTTGATTATCACGATTTCGCAATCGGGCGAAACGCTGGACACGATGGAGGCGTTGAAATTCGCGCAATCGTTGAGGCATGAACACAGTTTGTCTATTTGCAATGTGATGGAATCTGCCTTGCCGCGCAACAGCGAATTGGTGTTGTACACGCGTGCGGGCGCGGAAATTGGCGTGGCATCTACCAAAGCGTTTACCACGCAACTGGTGGTGTTGTTTGGTTTGGCGGTTACATTGGGCAAAATGCGCGACAAAGTGTCGGCGGAGCAAGAAGCGGCGTTCACGCAAGAATTGCGCGAGCTTTCAGGCAGCATTCAACACGTTTTGAATTTGGAACCGCAAATCGCGGCGTGGGCGCAAAAATTTGCGAAAAAATCCAGCGCGTTGTTCTTGGGGCGTGGCATTCATTACCCGATTGCTTTGGAAGGCGCGTTGAAATTAAAAGAGATTACTTATATTCACGCGGAAGCCTATCCTGCTGGCGAATTGAAGCATGGTCCACTTGCGTTGGTTGATGAGAATATGCCGATTGTTGTCATCGCACCGCACGATGGTTTGTTGGACAAAGTGAAAGCGAATATGCAGGAAGTGTCGGCGCGTGGCGGCGAATTGTTTGTGTTTACTGATTTGGACAGCGAATACACCAGCGACAGCGACACGATTCACATTATCCGCACACCACGCCACGTTGGTACACTCTCACCAATCGTACACACCATCCCCGTGCAACTCTTGGCATATCATGCGGCTTTGGCGCGTGGCACGGATGTCGATAAACCGCGCAATTTGGCGAAATCGGTTACGGTGGAGTAAGCAAAATCCGCGCATTAGTCAGGCTGCCTGAAAAGCAAATATGCTTTCAGGCAGCCTATCTGCGTTATAATTGTGCAGTTTCAGCAAACCGAGTTCATCATGCAAACATTAACCATTTTAGGCAGCACGGGCAGCATTGGCGTTTCCACATTAGACGTGATTTCGCGCCACCCCGACAAATTCAGTGTTTTCGCCTTGGCAGGGCATTCGCAAGTAGAAAAATTGGCAGAACAATGCCACCAGTTTTCGCCCCAATTTGCCGTCGTTGCCGATGAATCACGCGCCATCAAATTACGCGAATTATTAGGCAGCCTGAAAACTGAAATTTTGTTTGGCGAACAAGCCCTAATTGACGTGGCGAGTGCCAGCGAAGTGTCAGGTGTGATGTGCGCGATTGTAGGCGCGGCAGGGTTGCCGTCCGCATTGGCAGCCGCGCAGCACGGCAAAACCATTTATTTGGCGAACAAAGAAACGCTCGTGGTTTCAGGCAGCCTATTCATGGAAACGGCGCGAAAACACGGCGCGAAAGTGTTGCCGATTGACAGCGAACATAATGCGATTTTCCAAGTTTTGCCGCATGATTTCGTACCCAACGCGCTGCCGCCCGTTTCAGGCAGCCTGAAAGATTTTGGTATTTCATCCATTATTTTGACCGCGAGCGGCGGTTCATTTTTGAATACGCCATTGAATGAATTGGCAAATATCACACCCGCGCAAGCCGTGAAACATCCGAATTGGTCAATGGGGCAAAAAATTTCGGTCGATTCGTCCACGATGATGAACAAGGGTTTGGAATTGATTGAGGCGCATTGGCTGTTTAATTGTCCGCCTGAAAAACTGGAAGTGGTGATTCATCCGCAATCCATCATTCACAGCATGGTGCGTTATGTGGACGGCAGCGTGTTGGCGCAAATGGGGCTACCCGATATGCGCACGCCGATTGCGTATTGCTTGGGGCTGTCTGAACGCATTGATTCGGGCGTGGGTGCGTTGGATTTTGCCAAATTGTCGGGATTAACATTCCAAGAGCCTGATTTTGCGCGTTATCCGTGTTTGAAATTGGCTTATGACGCGATGCACGCGGACGGTTCTGCGCCATGCGTGTTGAATGCGGCGAATGAAGTGGCGGTGGCGGCGTTTTTGCGTGGGCAAATTGGCTTTACCGATATTGCGCGCGTAGTGGAAAATAGTTTGGCAAAACACGTTGCAGGCAGCCTGAACACAATTGAAGATTTGCTGGATTTGGATGGGCAGATTCGCGCCGAGGCGGAACAGTTTTCAGGTAGCCTTATCTAATGCAAGAGGCAGCCTGAAACTTTTGTGAAACCCTGTGTGTAGAGGCGGATTTTATATCCGCCTTTTTGCTTCTAAAATTGAATTCATAAAATTCAAATCATTAGAAATTAGGGTGGATATAAAATCCGACCCTACGCAAGAAAATAAGCAGTTGGTTGTAGGTTGGGTCTTGACCCGACATTTTCTCAAAATCGCTATCTTGTTGGGTTTGCAACTCAACCTACTATTGAAATATTGTAGGCTGTATTCAAGAATACGGCTTGTGTTCTCGGGTTTTGCAAAGATTTCAGGCTGCCTGAAAATCTAGCCATACACATAATGCAGCCGCTCATTTTTCTTTTGGCTCACAATAAAAATCGTCAATTCAATCGCTTGCGCAGAAAACACCAATTCGGCGCGATACTCATCAGGCGCACACCAATACATTTGTTCAGGCAGCCAAATCTGCTTTTCAGGCTGCCAATGAAAGCTAAAAATGCGCTCAAAATCATCGTTGCGCCAACGCCAAAAGCTCAGTGTTTGCTGTGCTTCGTCTAAACACCAGCGTTTTCTGTCTTGCGCTTGCCTGCCGTTTTCAAAATCAAAATATTCTGTGAAATCAATTTGATGTTCTGTTTTTATAATCTCAACGCGACCTTTTGCGCGTTGGTGCCAATTCATTTGCGAACCCGTTTGACTTTCGGCGACAAAATCAAATTGGCGCACTTGGGTGAGTTGTTGGGAAAAGTTGTGCATCATCAGCAATCCAAAAGCCGCCCAATGGGGCGGTTTATTATCAAAATAGCAAATTATTTAATGCCTTGAAAGAATTTATACGCTGGCATAACCAACGCACAGCCCAAAATACTTTTCACAATGCCACCCACAATAAACGGATACAAACCGTATTCCAGCACTTTACCTTGTGGCACAAACAAAGCCAGTTGCGCCAAACCAAAGGCGAACATTACAGCAGTTGCTACCAAAGCCACCAAACCGCTTTGCCACCAAGATTTCAGGCAGCCTTTATCGCTTGCCCAGCCCAAAATCGCTGCCATCGCCACAAAACCAAACAAATAGCCGCCCGATGAACCCATCAATACACCTACGCCTGCTTTACCATTGGCAAACACAGGCAACCCCATCGCGCCTTCTGCCAAATAGAGCAACAAAGCGGCAACAGCGGCTTTGCGTCCCAGCGCGAAACCGACAATCAACACCACCAAAGATTGCATGGAAATGGATACAAATGGCGTAGGAATTGCTAATTGTGCGCCTAAGGCAACCAAGTTCGCGCCGATGACGGTTTGGAGTAAAAACGTTGTGGTCGGATTGTGCGCCGCCCACTTTTTGCTTGCTGCTAATTGTGCATACATAATGTAAACACCTTTCTTTAAAAATGCTGTCATACCGACAAGCGGCGGTTGGCAATCAACACGGACAGCGGTTAATCAAATAAAAAGCCTTGCTTAAACCAACTAGAATGTTGATTCAAACAAGGCGCGCATTATTTTTCAGGCAGCGGCAAAAGGCAAGTGTTTTTTGTCGGCTTATTACTTTCAGGCTGCCTGAAAACATGTAGAGTGTGTGCGGAACGAACGCACGCGTTCTCAAATGAAAAGACGCGTGCGTGGCTTGCGCCGTGCACCCTACACCATGTTTTACTGGTGCTAGCTAAAGTACAACCCATAAATCGCCACCAAAGCCAACACAATTCCCAGCCAATTGATTTTGCTCACATGCTCACGAAAACCCATCGCACCAATCAGTGTACCCAAAATAATCACCCCCATATTCATACCCGCAAACACCAAAGTAGGCGACGAACTCATCGCCTTATGCGCTTGAATATATGTCCAAATGTTCACAAAATTCAGGCTGCCTAATAATAAACCGCCAACCATATCGCGCCCTGTTAAGCGCACGCGTTTGAGCAACACATAAGCCCACATCAACACACCCGCCAAGATAAAAATCAGCAGCAAATTCGTGCCTGTGCCATTGCTGCGCGATAATTGTTTCAACAAAATATCAATGCTGCCATAACCCAACCACACGCCAAGCAGCCATTTCCATGCTTGATTAGCAGCCTGAACACTCGCCGCTTGTGGTTTATACAACACGCAAAACAGCGCGATAAACGCGAGCCCCAAACCCCAAGCCTTGTTCACAGCCAAACTTTCGCCAAATAAAGCAAACGCGGCTAAAACAGGCAAAAACAGAGACAATCGCTGCGCCGCATCCGCGCGCACAATCCCAGCCGTTTGCACCGCACGACCCATAATAATAAACACGGTTGGCAACAACACGCCCAATAAACCAAACAGCCACGCTTGTGGCAAAATTTGTGTTTGCCAGTTGGTAAAATTCGGCTGCAAAAACGCCGTGGCGCACACCGCCGCCACGACATAATTCATCGCCACCATTTGCGCCAAGCCCATATTGTGCTGGCGCGCGATTTTGAGCAATACGGAAATCGATACGCTGCATAAAATGCTGATAATTAAGTAAATCATAATGTTTTTATTGTGTTTAAAATGTTCAGGCTGTCTGAAATGCTCACGGAGCGCGGGCGGTTCGCCCGCGGTTTCATTTTTTGCGAACGCGTACGTGGCTTGCGCTCACACATCCTATACAAACATGAGAGGCAGCCTGAAAAGAACAAAAATGTCGGATTCAAGAATCCGACCTACGATTGGGTTTCGCAAAATTTTCAGGCTGCCTGAAATGTTTTCAGGCAGCCTGAAGCGTTAAAATCAATTAACCGTAACGTTTTTGAAATTCCGACATAAAGTTAATCAACGCTTCCACGCCTTGCAACGGCATGGCGTTGTAAATGCTGGCGCGCATACCGCCCAGCGATTTGTAGCCGCGCAATAATTGCAAGCCGCGCGTGGTCGATTCTTGCGCGAACAGTTCGTCCAAATGTGCATCGCCTGTGGTAAAGATGACGTTCATTTTAGAGCGCGCACCAAGGTGAACATCGTTTTTATAGAAACCGCCGCTGCCATCAATTGCTGCGTATAATGTTTTTGCTTTCAATGTGTTAATCGTTTCCATCTGCGCCACACCGCCTTGCGATTGCAACCAACGGAACACCAAACCTGAAATGTAAATCGGGTAGGTGGCTGGTGTGTTGTACATGCCTTGTTTTTCGACGTGCGATTTATAATTCCATACATCAGGCACGCGGCTGGAGCAGCGTTCCAGCAAATCTTCGCGGATAATCACGATGGTCGCGCCGCTCGGACCGATGTTTTTCTGTGCGCCTGCGTAAATCACGCCAAAATCGGCAACATTAATATTGCGCGACAAAATTTCTGACGACATATCGCAAATCAGCGGTGGCATGCCTTCACCCAATTTCGGCACTTCGCGATATTGCAAGCCATGCACGGTTTCGTTGATGATAAAATGCACAAACGCGGAATTTTTATCAATGTCCCACGACGACACGGGTGGCAGGTTTTTGTAGTGGTAATCACGTTTGCCGTCCGCCGCCAAATGGATTTTCGCATCGGTCAATTTGCTCATTTGCGAATGTGCGATTTCCGACCAGTTACCCGTTACTACGCTGTCTACGCGCTTGAACCCATCGGCAAAATTCATCACTACTTGGTTAAATTGCGCCGATGCGCCGCCTTGTAAAAACAACACTTTATAATTATCGGGGATTGCCATGAGCTGGCGTAAGTCTTGTTCGGCGTGATACAAAATGCTGGCAAACACGTCGGAGCGGTGCGACATGGTCATTACGGAAAAGCCCGTGCCGTTGTAGTCGAACATTTCGCTTTGAGCAGTGCGTAATACGCTTTCAGGCAGCACTGCGGGGCCAGCGGAGAAGTTGTAAATCGGAAATTCGCGCATGATTTTTTCCCTTGTATGAATGTAAGTCAATCAGGCATGCCTGGTGTCATTACATTCGAGTCTTTTTCTAATGGTAAAAATATTCAGGCAGACCATTGAGGCTGCCTGAAAGTTATCAAATCTGAGACGCATTTTAGACCTTTGAAATATTATCACGCAAGGTTTTTTGCCAACAAAGCTTGTAAATTTTTTTCACAACTTTGCGCCAATTCAGACAGGCTACACGCGCGGTGTTGCGCCACGATTTGCGCAATGTGCGCAATATTGGCGGGCGTATTGCTGTTTTCAGGCAGCGTATAAGGGCTGTCGGTTTCCAATACAAAACTGCTTTCAGGCAGCCTTTGCGCCAAATGATGAACTTTCTTCGCATTCGGATTCAACAATAAAGACCCCAAACCGATTTTAAAGCCCAAGCGAATCAATAATCGCGCTTCTTCAAGGCTGCCTGAAAACGCGTGCACAATCCCGCCCGTTTCAAATTGAACGCGCTGAATACTGTGCACAATCGCCTGCGTTGCTTTCACATTGTGCACAATAATCGGGCGCTGAAACTCGCGCGCGATGATGAGTTGCTGCTCAAAAAATTCAATTTGTTTGTCTTTGAGGATATGCAGCAAACGATTCGGATGAAAATCCAAGCCAATTTCGCCCACCCAACAGCGAGGATTTTGCACTAACAGTTCGCGCAAGCGTCGCAAATCATCTTGCGCCGGTTCATCAACAAACCAAGGATGAATCCCCAACGCCACTGCCCGAATTTCAGGTAGCCTGAACGATACATCTAGCACTCGCGTCCAATCTTGCGCGTTTGCCGATGGCACAACAAACCCATTCACGCCCTGCTCTTTGGCTTGCTGGATAATTTCAGGCAGCCTGAAAAACAATTCAGGCGCGGTTAGGTGGCAATGGGTGTCGGTAAACATGCTTTTTCCAAAATATAGTAGATTAAAATCAAAAAATCTGCTGCGTTGCCCACGTCCTTATGCACTAGCTGTACATGGCGAGCATGGTTGCCTTGCACTTTTTGATTTTAATCCACTATTGAAAAAATGGCTCAACAGAATGATAGATAAAAAAAGACCACTTATGAAAATAAGTGGTCTTTTTAAATTTGGTGCCGGCGGCAGGAATCGAACTCGCGACCCCCTGATTACAAGTCAGGTGCTCTACCAACTGAGCTACACCGGCAAAGAAGTCGCTATTATGGATATAATTTTGAATCTTGGCAAGTGTTAATTGCATAAAATTTTATAATTTTGACTATATTTTTGTTTTGTCATGAAATTTAATTTCAAAGCTAAGCCATTAATTGGTTGCGCAACCAGCGAATCATGGCTGGCAATTCGGAGGCCGTTAAACCAATCGGACCTTGTTGTGCTTTTGTCAACAATTCTGCTGCCGCACCGTGCAACCAAACTGCTGCGGGTACCGCTTCTTCTGCGTCAATTCCTTGTGCCAATAAGCTGGTAATTACGCCTGCCAAAACGTCACCGCTGCCTGCCGTTGCCAAGCCTGTGTTACCTGTTTCATTCACATGCAAAAAGCCGCGTGCGGATGAAATCACGGTTTCATACCCTTTTAATACGACCCAGCAACGATAGCGGCTGGCGATTTCGCGTGCTGCCCATGCGCGGTTGCTTTGTACTTGATTGATGCTGGTGTCTAATAAGTGTGCGGCTTCGCCTGGGTGTGGTGTTAAGACTAAGTCTGCGCGTTTGGTTTGTGGGAAAAGTTTGGGGTGTTCTACTAGCAAATGCAATGCGTCGGCATCTAATACTAATTGTGGATGTGCGCTGTTCCAAACGGCATGTAAGGCACGAGCTGCTGCTTCATTACGACCTAAGCCGCAACCCAATAACCATGATGTAATGCCTTCCCATTTGATAATTTGCGCTGCTGTTTGCAAAATCAATTCAGGTTGGTCGGCATAAACGGCTAGAGGTAGGTTGGTGTAATTAAAGCCAACCACTACTTTGCCGCAACCTGCATATAGAGCTGCCGTGCCTGCCATTAAAGGAGCGCCAACCATGCCTTCTGTGCCACCTACAATGCCGACAGTGCCAAAAGTACCTTTATGGCTATCTTCTGCGCGAGGCTGAACTAAGCTGGGATATTGTTTAACAGCATAGGTTTTGTAGCTATCAATAATGGGTTTTGGGAGAGTCTCAAACATACATATGCTCCTGCAAAAGTTTCAGGCTGCCTGAAACGAGAAATAAAAAAATTACCCGAAATTTTAACACAAAGAAGTATATTTAAATGTGGTTTAACATAGTTTGCGCAAAAAAGTTTGGCAAATGGCAATTTGCTCTTTTGGGATGAGACATCATTTGGGATGGAATTTGTGTTGTGTGAAGATGGCTATGATGTAGCAAGGTTATTTAAATAGATGATTTTTCATTTTCTTTTTGGGTGTTATGAAAAATGGAATTTTTTATTACAAATTTAAAGCATGTGCTGTAATCGAGAGTCAAACTTTAAAATTTCATTTTGATTGATTTTCTAAGGCGGCAAAAAACAACAAATATTGATAAGGCTTTGGAGAACTTGAGGAGGCGCACATTATCCCTCTGTCACTTTGAATTTTGCTAGAATGGCACTTTTTGTTTTGATGACTATAAATATGTTGCCCAATTATTTACCTTCTTATCCCGCCCCCGCCAAACTCAATCTCAATCTACACATTGTTGGTCGGCGCGCCGATGGTTATCACGAATTGGAAAGCATTTTTACACTGATTGATTGGTGTGATTATGTGGCGATTGAGCCGCGCGATGATGGTGAAATTGTGCTGCATACGCCGACACAAGGTGTTGAACCTGAACAGGATTTAACGGTGCGCGCGGCGAAGTTGTTACAATCGTTTTCAGGCTGCCTGAAAAGCGGGGCGGATATTTGGTTGCAGAAAAATTTGCCGATGGGCGGAGGTTTAGGTGGCGGCAGCTCGGATGCGGCGACGGTGTTGATGGTGTTGAATTGTTTGTGGCAACTGAATTTGTCGCAACCGCAATTGATTGAGTTGGGCGCGCAATTAGGTGCAGATGTGCCGTTTTTTATTTTTGGGCAAACGGCATTGGCGCGCGGGATTGGTGAGCGGCTTGAGTCGCTTGCTGTGCCGCCGCAATGGTATGTCATTGCCAAACCTGATGTGCATGTGGCGACGCCGCTTATTTTTGCGCACGCGGATTTGACGCGTGATACGCCACGCATGGTTGCGCCGAATTTTGAGAATGTGCAACCTTTTCGCAACGATATGCAGGCGGTGGTGTTGCGTGAATATACTGAAGTAAAACAAGTTTTTGAGCAATTACAGGCGTTTGGCGAGCCGTTGATGACGGGTTCAGGGGCGTGTGTATTTTTGCGTTTTACCGATGAATACAGTGCGCGCGATGTGGCAAATAGGCTGTCTGAAAATATGCAGATTCATGTGGCACAAGGTTTAGCGCAACATCCTTTGTTTGCGATATTGTAGAAATTTTCCTTATAAAATAGTTGGTTTTCGCTTTTCAGGCTGCCTGAAAAGAAAATGTGCTTGACATGATATGAGAAACTCACGATAATGCGCGTTTTCTCGTTGCCTAAAAGCAACGATTGGGGAGTCGTCAAGCGGTTAAGACACTGGATTTTGATTCCAGCATGCGAAGGTTCGAATCCTTCCTCCCCAGCCAATCCAGTTTTGGGGAGTCGTCAAGCGGTTAAGACACTGGATTTTGATTCCAGCATGCGAAGGTTCGAATCCTTCCTCCCCAGCCAGTTTAGCGCGTGTGATTGCATCATACGCGCTTAACTTTTAATATTTTCAGGCAGCCTGAATAAAATCCAAAAAATCATCGCATTGCTTCAAACTTAAGTTGCAATCGCGTATAATTGCGCCTGCCTAAAAAAAGCAGTTGCGTTTATCCTCGAAAGGGAAGCAGATGTTTCCTAATCCCGAATCTACCGTCAAACAATCAGGTGAAGAAATGGCTTTCGATAGCTTAATGGTGTTTACTGGTAACGCCAATCCCGAAATGGCGCATCGCGTCGCAAAACATTTGGATACAACTTTGGGCAATGCTGCCGTGAAAAAATTTTCCGATGGCGAAATTGCGGTTGAATTATTGGAAAACGTGCGTGGTCGCGATGTGTTTATTTTGCAATCCACTTGCGCGCCAACCAATGACAATTTAATGGAAATTTTAACGATGGCAGACGCGCTCAAACGCGCTTCTGCAGGTCGTATTACCGCTGCGATTCCTTATTTTGGCTATGCGCGCCAAGACCGCCGTCCGCGCTCTGCGCGTGTACCGATTTCAGCGAAATTGGTGGCAAATATGTTAGAAGCAGCGGGTATTGACCGTGTTTTGACAGTGGATTTACATGCTGACCAAATTCAGGGCTTCTTTAATATTCCTGTGGACAATATTTACGCAACACCTATTTTAACGCACGATATTATTTCTCAACGTATTGAGAATTTATTGGTGGTTAGTCCTGATATTGGTGGTGTTGTCCGCGCGCGCGCGGTAGCAAAAGTATTGAACACCGATTTGGCGATTATTGACAAACGTCGTCCAAAAGCCAATGTGGCAGAAGTGATGAACATTATCGGCGATGTGTCGGGTAAAACCTGTTTACTTGTGGATGATATGATTGACACGGCAAACACATTGTGTAAAGCCGCTTCTGCGTTGAAAGAAAGAGGTGCGGAGCGTGTTTTGGCTTATGCTACTCATGCCGTTTTTTCAGGCGGTGCAGTAGAACGTTTAAATACTTCGGATATTGACCAAGTGGTCATTACCGATACCATTCCCTTATCAGAATCCGCCAAAGCCAGCGGTCGCATTCGCCAAGTATCCATCGCAGGTTTGTTGGCGGAAACCGTTCGCCGTATTAGCAATGAAGAGTCGGTTTCCTATTTATTTAATGAAGATTTGGTGCCTGGTTCATTGATTATTTCTTAATCAAAGCCAGCCTAAATCAGGCAGCCTGAAAAGTATTAAAGTATTTTAGGTTTTCAGGCTGCCTGAAAATGTGCAACAAGCACACGTCAGTTGCAAAGCTGACAATGTCGCAGGATTGGTCGCAATCTGGCAGCGATATCATTTTTTAAACTTTTTATTTTAAGGACTTATCATGTCTCAAACTATCCAAGCTACTATTCGTGAAACACAAGGTACGAGTGCGAGCCGCCGCCTGCGTCACGAAGGTAAAGTGCCAGCCGTTGTTTACGGTTTAGGCGAAACCAAAGCCGTTGAAGTAGACCACAAAGAAATGTTCTACGCTTTGCAAAAAGAAGCGTTTTTCACACAAGTGTTGAAATTGAACATTGACGGCAAAGAGCATGACGTGATTGTGCGCGATTACCAAATGCACCCTGTAAAACGTCAAGTACAACACATTGATTTACAAGCAATAAACTTAAACGAACCTGTGCGCATGAAATTGCCAGTACACATCGTGAATGCTGAAAAATCGCAAGCCGTTAAATTGCAAAGCGGTCGTGTTTCATTGTTGAACACTGTGGTAGATGTGATTGTAGACCCGAAAAACATTCCAGCTGCTTTGGAATTGAACTGCGAAAACGTAGTGGCGGGCGACATCTTGCACTTGTCTGATATTACTTATCCAGAAGGTGTACAAAGCGTAGCGTTGAAACGCGACAGCAACTTGGCTTTGGCAACTGTAACAGGTAAAAAACGCTAATTATCCAATGTTAAGGCTGCCTGAAAACCATAAAAGTTTTCAGGCAGCCTTTTTGATTTATCCTAATCATTTGAATATATGGTGGATTAAAATAAAAGGATACAAGGCAACCGCAACCGCCGTGTACGAAGAGTACATAAGGGGGGGTAACGCCGTAGCGTTTTCATTTTAATTCACTATAAGTTTAATTCGCTTGAGTTGAAATGAGGTGCTACTTGTTTCAAAAATGAAAGCAAAACCATGAATAAAACATCTTTTGGTACGCGTTTAGTGCGCATTTGGCGATTATTGTGTTGGTTTCTGGGCTTGGCGAGTCAATTTCGCCAACTTGACCACGCTACGCCTAGCGAACGTGAACGCGTTTTGCAGCAAGCCGCCGCCAGCGCGCTCACCATTTTAAATGTCCGCATTCAGCATGATGGGCTGCCTGAAAATTCTAGTAGCAAAGGTTTGTTGGTGGTGTCCAACCATGTTTCTTGGTTGGATATTATGGTTGTTTGCTCGCTCTATCCTTGCGGTTTTATCGCCATGAAAGAAATTCAATCTTGGCCGATTATTGGTCGGATTGTGGCAAACGCAGGAACGGTGTTCATTGACCGCAAAAACCGCAAAGACATTGACCCAATTAACGCTGCCATTGCGCAAGCTTTGACTGAAGGTGAAAATGTGTGTTTCTACCCTGAAGCGCGCACGACGTTAGGCAATAATGTGTTGCCACTCAAAGCAGCTTTGTTTCAGGCAGCCATCAATGCGGATGCGGCGGTGCAGGCATTGGCGTTGCGTTATTATGATGGCGACAAGCGCACCGAAGCGGTGTCGTTTGCGGGCGTGAATTTGTTAGTATCGTTGTGGCGTATTGTTTCTATTGAAGAAATTGTTGTACGCGTGGACAATGTGGAGGCGTTTTATCCTGCGCAATTGGCAGACAGATTTGCGGCAAAAGAGCGTGTGGAAGAATGGTTGCGCGAAGTGGTGTTGCGCGACAGTCCGAATGCGCAACGGGTTTTGCCGTAGTCATTTTTCGGCTGCCTGAAAGTAGGGCGTGCTTTGCCTATTAAAAATTGTGTGATGTTGAAGTATTGGGTGGGCGAAGACCACGCTACGGATTTGCGCGTGTGCCGCATTTTCAGGCAGCCTGAAACTGTGATACCATCGCCGTCTTTTATGGACAGCAGCTTTATCTTTCAGGCTGCCTGAAACTTTTTATTGTATAAAACTATGTCATTAGAATCTTGGATTGGTTTACGCTATTTGCGCGCCAAAAAACGCAGCGGCTTTGTGTCGTTTATTTCGGTGATTTCCATTTTGGGCATTGCCATTGGGGTAACCGTGTTGATTTTGGTGTTGTCGGTGGTCAATGGTTTCCAAAAAGATATTCGCGCACAATTGCTCAATATCGCGCCACATGCGGAAGTGGGCTACATCATGGCGGATGAGGGCAAAACATGGCGCGATTTGCAAACGCTGTTTGCGGATAAACCCGAAGTGGCGGCAACTGCGCCGTTTGTAGCAGGACAGGCTTTGTTGGCGAACTCGGGTGAAGTGCGCGGTGTGCAAGTGCGCGGTGTACTGCCTGAAAATGAGCGTAAAGTGGTTGATTATGCGGATAAAATGACGGCTGGCAGTTTTGATGATTTGAAACCCGATGAATTTGATATTATTTTGGGCGAGGGTTTGGCGCAGGATTTGGGTGCGGAACTGGGCGGCAAGGTTACTGTGATTACGCCAGAGGGCAATGTTACGCCTGCTGGCGTCGTACCGCGTTTGAAGCAGTTTAACGTAGTTGGCATTGTGAACACAGGCTTGGCGGAAGCAGATAAGGCGTTGGCTTTAACGCATTTGGCGGACGCGCAGAAATTGTATCGGTTGGACGACGCGCAAACGCCGTTGCGCTTGCGTTTGAATGACCCGCAAAACGCGCCTGCGATTTTGGCGCGTTTGCTGCCTGAAAATACCCGCGAGCAGATTTGGGCGCAAAATTGGACGGACAATAATCGCAGTTATTTCAATGCAGTAGAGATGGAAAAGCGTTTGCTGACGTTGCTTTTGACCTGCATTATTATTGTGGCAGTGTTTAATTTGGTGTCATCGCTGGTGATGATTGTGAAGGAAAAACAGGCGGATATTGCGATTTTGCGCACACTGGGTTTGTCGCCACGCGGTGTGATGAAGATTTTTGTGGTGCAAGGCATGGTGGCGGGCACGCTGGGCACATTGGTGGGTACGCTGCTGGGCTTGTTGCTCGCTTGGAAAATTGGCGTGATTTTGAAATGGGTTGAGGGTTTAACAGGAATGCATTTTGTCTCGTCGCAAGTGTATTTTATTGATTATTTGCCCAGCGACATTCAGGCAGCCGATGTGATTAGCGTGGTGTGTATTTCTTTATTGTTGTCGTTTTTGGCGACTTTATATCCGAGTTGGAGCGCGTCGCGCACGCAACCTGCGGAGGCTTTGCGGTATGAGTAATGTGATTATTGACGCGCAAAATATGGGCAAAGGCTATCAAGATGGCAGCCTGAAAGTGGAAGTGTTGCGCGATTTGAGTTTGAAAATTGCCGCGGGCGAGAGTGTTAGCATTATTGGCGCATCAGGCAGCGGCAAATCTACGCTGTTGCATGTTTTAGGCGGTTTGGATGTACCCAGTTCAGGCAGCGTGTCGCTGATGGGGCAGAATATTGCCGCGTTGAGCCAAGCGCAATTGGGGCAACTGCGCAATCAGCATTTGGGTTTTGTGTACCAGTTTCATCATCTTTTGGCGGAATTTACCGCGCTGGAAAATGTGATGATGCCGCTGTTAATCGGTAAAATGAACAAAAACGCGGCGGCGGAACAAGCGGCGGCGATGTTGGAGAAAGTGGGCTTGAAAGAGCGCATTATGCACCGTCCAACCGAGTTATCAGGCGGCGAACGCCAACGTGCTGCCATTGCGCGTGCTTTGGTCAATCGCCCGAAATGTTTGCTGGCGGACGAGCCAACAGGCAATCTTGACCGCAAAAACGCGCTTAAAGTGTTGGACATGATGTTGGAATTGAAACAGGAATTGGGCACGGCTTTGGTGGTCGTTACCCATGATGATGAATTGGCAGCGCGATTTGACCGCGTGTTAGTCATGAATGATGGCAGTTTAAGCACGGCTGGATGATTTTTATTTTTTCAGGTAGCCTGAAAGCAATTATTTTTTAAACACTTAACCAATAAGGAAACATAAAATGTTCGGAAAAGCAGGCATTGGCGGCTTAATGCAACAAGCGCAAAAGATGCAAGACAACATGAAAAAAGCGCAAGCAGAATTGGCGCAAACCGAAGTCGAAGGTCAAGCGGGCAACGGCTTGGTGAAAGTCGTGGCAACGTGTAGCCATGTGGTAAAAAAAATTGACATCAGTCCCGATTTAATCGTGGAAGCAGCGGACGACAAAGAAATGCTGGAAGACTTGATTTTAGCTGCTTTGGAAGATGCGTATGCGAAAGGAGAAATCACCACATCCGAGCGCATGTCGCAATTTACGCAAGGCTTGCCACCAGGTTTTGGCGATTTCTTCAAATAAGGAGCGCGCCATGATTCAAGTGGGAATTGTGATGGGCAGCAACAGCGATTGGCCTGTCATGCAGCAAGCCGCGCAGATACTGGAACAATTTGGCGTGGCGTATGAAGCCAAAGTCGTGTCGGCACATCGCACGCCCGATTTGATGTTTGATTATGCCAAAAGCGCGAAAGAACGCGGCTTGCACGCGATTATCGCAGGTGCAGGCGGTGCGGCGCATTTGCCAGGTATGATTGCTTCGCAAACAACTGTGCCTGTGTTGGGCGTACCCGTACCAAGCAAATATTTGCGTGGTGAAGATTCTTTACTCTCCATCGTGCAAATGCCCAAAGGTGTGCCTGTTGCTACTTTTGCCATTGGCGAAGCAGGCGCGGCAAACGCGGCTTTGTTTGCGGTTGCGATGTTGGCAAACAGTGATGATGGTTTGGCGCAAAAATTGGCAGAATTTCGTGCCAAGCAAACGCAGACGGTGTTGGATATGACCTTAGAGCCTATTGTCAAAAACTAATTTGCTCATTGGAAATTTTATTTTATTGCATTATACTTGTTCAGGCTGCTTGTTTTCAGGCAGCCTGAACGGTTTTATTGGCTTTTTATGCAATAAAATAATCAAGAAGTTAATCCGCCTTAGGAAAAAAGAAATGAAGAAATCATTATTGATATTGGCAATCTCTGGCTTGATGACAACTGCGCAAGCACATGATGTGTGGGTGAGCGCGCCCACAACGCTGCCTGAAAACACGGTGTTAAAAGCCGATTTGTCTTACGGACACCATTATCCACAAGCTGAAACCATCGCGGCTGACCGTGTGCATATTTTCAAGCCATTGAGTGTGCTGGACGAGCAAAACCGTGCACAAGACATGAAATTGGTGGGTGATAATTATCATTATGCCAGCCAAAAACCATTAAAAGCAGGAACTTACCGCGTGGCAGCAACTTATCAGCCAACGTTTTGGACAGAAAACCCACAAGGTAAATGGCAGCAAACCAATTTAACGCAAACGCCCGACGCAACTTATTGCGAACAAACGCAAATGTTTGGTAAAGCCATTGTTCAAGTGGGTAACAGCGAAAATATTGCTGCGATGAGCCAACCTGTTGGGCAAGAATTGGAAATTGTGCCATTAGCGAATCCAAATACCCTAAAATCCAAGCAATTGTTGCCCATTCAAGTGCTGTATCAAGGTAAACCATTGGCAGGCGCGATGGTGATGGCAACTTCAGATGTGATTGCAAGAATTGACCCTACCGCCATGCACGAACACCGTGATATCAATGGCTATGCGGCGAAAACTGACAAAAACGGTAAAACCAATTTCTTGCCTCTGGTGGATGGTATGTGGAAAGTTAAAGTGATTCACAAAACAGCATTTGAAGACCAAAAAGTCTGCCAACACAAAGCCTTGTATGCAACATTGATTGTTCCTGTTGGGCATACAATGGAGCAGGGCGAACACGCTGTACATCATCATACGCATTAAGCTAGATTGCATTAAAATTGCATAAAACCTTTGCTCATCATGGTTGGCAAAGGTTTTTTCTTTGAATGCTTGAATTTACTTTGTAGCGCAACACATAGCTTGCGCTATCAGTTATAATTCGCCCCATTTTATTTTAGATTTTCAGGCTGTCTGAAAAAGTCTATTTTCGTTTTTCAGGCAGCCTAACAACAGCAAAGCACACCATGGCAAAACGACCCAAAATCCCGATGTTTCCTTCCGAATGGCGCGCCAGCACGTCTATGGCTGGCGTATATGCTTTGCGTATGCTGGGTATGTTTTTGGTGTTGCCTGTGTTGGCGTTGCATGCGCATGCTTTGGCGGGCGGCGATGGCGCGGACAGCATGAAAATGGTCGGTTTAGCGATGGCGATGTATGGTTTAACGCAAGCTTTGTTGCAGTTGCCGCTGGGTATTTTGTCCGACAAAATCGGGCGCAAGAAAACGATTTATTTGGGCATGACGGTATTTGCGCTGGGCAGTTTTATGGCGGCGATGGCAAACTCGGTGGAAATGTTGATTATTGCGCGCGCGGTGCAAGGTGCGGGCGCGGTCAGTGCGGCGGTAACGGCTTTGCTGGCAGATTTGACACGCGAAGAAGTGCGCACGCGCGCGATGTCTATGATTGGTTTGTCTATTGGTTTGACGTTTTCCGTGAGCTTGGTGTTGTCGCCGATTTTGACGCAATTTGTCGGCGTAAACGGCTTGTTTGTGCTGATGGGCGTGTTGAGTTTGGCGAGTTTGGCGTTGGTCAAATTTTATACGCCCGACCCAATTCAGTCGCGTTTGCATGAAGACGCGCAAGCGCAACCTGCGCGCATTGGCGAAGTGTTGAGAAATGGGCAGTTATTGCGCTTAAATTACGGTATTTTCGTGCTACAAGCAGGTTTGATGGCGATTTTTACGGCTCTGCCGTTTGCCTTGCGTGATTTAGGTTGGGAAAAGTTTGAACATTGGAAAGTCTATTTGCCTGCGACTGTGATTGGCTTGGTGTTGATGG
The DNA here is from genome assembly GCA_051414845.1 of Neisseriaceae bacterium B1. Lineage (GTDB taxonomy): Bacteria > Pseudomonadota > Gammaproteobacteria > Burkholderiales > Neisseriaceae > Simonsiella. The sequence goes on along the minus strand of CP183313.1, from coordinate 1,783,949 downwards.
TGCCTGCGATTATTGTGGGTGAAACGCGCAATAAGTTGAAACAGGTGTTTGTAGCGGGCATTGCTCTGGTGTTGTTGGCGCAATTGGCATTGCTGTTTAGCTTGCAATCGGTTTGGTTGATTGGCTTGTGTCTGGTGATTTATTTTATTGGTTTTAATATCTTGGAAGCCAGTTTGCCATCGTTGGTGTCTAAAATTGCGCCATCGGATTTGAAGGGCACTGCGATGGGCGTGTACAACACTTTGCAATCGTTGGGCGTGTTTACAGGCGGTTTGATTGGCAGCAAAATGTATGCGCTGTCGGGTTTTACGGGTGTGTTTGGTTTTTGTTGCGTGATTGTTTTTGTGTGGCTTGTGATGGCGATGCTTGCGCCTGCGCCCAAACCTGTGAAAAATGTGGTGCTGGCCATTCCTGAACACCAACGCCATCGCCTAAACGAGCTTTCAGGCAGCCTGAAAACGGTGGCTGGCGTGGAAGCCGTGAGTTTTAGTTTGGACGGACAAACCGTGTTCATCAAGGCCTTGCAACAAGGGTTTAATGAAGACGATGTGAAACAGATTTTATTAGGAGTATGATGTATGTCATTGAATAAAGTGATTTTAATTGGACGTTTGGGGCGAGACCCTGAAGTGCGTTATATGCCAAATGGCGAAGCGGTGTGCAATTTTTCGGTTGCCACAAGCGAAACGTGGAACGACCGCAACAGCGGGCAACGCCAAGAGCGTACAGAATGGCACAATATTACGCTGTATCGCCGTCAAGCCGAAGTGGCAGGGCAATATTTGCGCAAGGGCAGCCAAGTGTATTTGGAAGGCAAAATTCAAAGCCGTAAATACACGGATAAGCAAGGTATGGAGCGCGTGGCATACGACATTATTTGTAATGAAATGAAGATGTTGGATACCAAAAATAGCAATCAAGGCAGCAGCGCAGAATACCAAGAGGGTGGCTATCAAGGCGGTTACCAAAATGACTACCAAGCCGCGCCACGCCAAAACGCTGTGCCGCAACAATATCAAAATCAAAACAATGGCTACAATGCATCTGCCGAACCGCCAGCTGCGCCTGTACAACGCCAAGCCAAGCAATTGCATGCCCCAGCTGCGCCTGTGGATGATATTGACGACGATATTCCGTTTTAATGTAGCAAAACAGGCACTAACAATTTGTTATACGATGGCGATAAGTGATTGAGTGTGCTGATGTTGAGCCAATTTTATCTAGGAGTTTGACTATGAGTACTGCTAGCTACCAATCGGATTTTGTAGCATGGGCTTTTGCCCAAGCTGATTTGCTGCGTGTGGGAAACCTAAAAAACTTGGATATTGCGAATTTGGTTGAGGAAATTGAAGCCATGGGGCGTTCTGAACATCGTTCTCTTGAAAACCGCCTGATTTTGCTTATTGGGCATTTATTAAAGTGGCAATTTCAGCAAGACGGGCGTGGCAATAGTTGGTAGCGGACGATTCGTGAGCAGCGCAAAGGCATTGGTAAATTGGTCAAGGATTCGCCGAGTTTAAAAGCGCATTTTGATGATGATGAATGGTTTGTGGATATTTGGGATAGTGCCGTGTCTTTTGCGGTTGCTGAAACAGATTTGGACATTTTTCCCAATCAACCTATTTGGTCTTTATCGCAAGTTTTGCAAGACGGTTGGTTGCCGTCAGAAGAATAATTTTGGCAGAATACAGAAAGTTTCAGGCTGCCTGAAAACATTGAAATACATAATCATGCTGTCTGGAAATATTTCAGGCAGCCTTTTACCTTTATATAGTAAATATCTACGGCGTTGTCAGCTCTCTTATGTGCTAGATGCACACGACGGTCGTTGTCGCCTTGTATCTTTTTCATTTGAATTCACTTTAATTTAGTTGAATAACTGCTAACCGAGTTCCCCATGTCCATTACCAGTACCACCATCATCACCCCGCAACTTATCCCTTTTGAGCAAAGCTTTAAGCTGCAAAATGGGCGTGTGTTGCCGCGTTTTGATTTGATGGTGGAAACCTATGGCGAACTCAATGCGGATAAATCCAATGCCGTGCTGATTTGCCATGCGCTGTCGGGCACGCATCATGTGGCAGGGCGACATCATGCCGATGATAAACATGCAGGTTGGTGGGACAATATGGTTGGTTCAGGCAAACCCATTGATACGGATAAGTTTTTTGTGGTGGGTTTAAATAATTTAGGTGGTTGCGCGGGCAGTACTGGGCCACTCTCGCTCAATCCTGAAACAGGGCAAGCCTATGGCGCGGATTTTCCGTTGGTAACGGTCAAAGACTGGGTGCGCAGCCAAGCCTTGCTTGCCGATTATTTTGGCATTGAAACATGGGTAGCCGTGGTCGGCGGCAGTTTGGGCGGGATGCAAGCCTTGCAATGGAGCATTGATTTTCCAGAACGTGTACGCCACGCGCTCGTGATTGCGTCATCGCCACGCTTGTCCACACAAAACATCGCGTTTAACGATGTTGCACGCCAAGCGATTATCACCGACCCCGATTTTCATCAAGGACATTACGAACAACACAATACCAAACCGCGCCGCGGCTTACGCATTGCGCGCATGATGGGACACATTACCTACCTTGCTGAACACGGTTTGGGCGACAAATTCGGGCGCAAATTGCGTGATGAAGAATATCATTTCAACTATGATATTGATTTTGAAGTAGAAAGTTATCTGCGTTATCAAGGCGACAAATTCGCTGACCATTTTGACGCGAATACTTACTTATTGATGACCAAAGCCTTGGACTATTTTGACCCCGCCGCCGAATACGGCAACAATCTTCAGGCAGCGTTGGCACACACGCAAGCGCATTATTTTGTCGCCAGTTTTAGCAGCGATTGGCGTTTCGCGCCTGAGCGTTCGCAAGAGCTGGTCAAAGCACTGATTGGCGCGCGCAAAAATGTGCAATATATAGAAGTGGAATCGCAGCACGGACACGACGCGTTTTTAATGGAAGATGCGCCCTATATAAATGCCATGCGTGCTTATATGCGCAACATTAAGGTAACATCATGAAAAATATGCTTTTTGGTTTCGCCGCACTCATCGCCATTGGGTTTGCCTATTTAAATATGCCATTTGAATGGCGGCGACATAAAGACATTGCACATGGCAATACCTTGATTCAAAACATTAAAACTTATCAAGCAACACAAAAAAGGCTGCCTGAAAACCAAGATGAAGCCATGCTCCAACAACTCGGTTTTGTCAAAAACAAACAAGGCTGGCAGCCCGCCTATCAAAAAATCAACGCGCAACATTTTCGCCTGATTTATCAAGACGGCTACGCGCCGCCCTATCTTTATTGGCAGTCCGATGAACAAAAATGGGCAGTAAAACCATGAACTTACGCAATGATTTACAACTGATTTACGACTGGATTCCACAAGGCGCGCGCGTATTGGATTTGGGCTGTGGCGACGGCGCATTGTTGTCTGCGCTGATGCAGCACAAAAATTGCACAGGCTACGGCGTAGAAATTGATGTGGACAGTGTTCAGGCAGCCATAGAACGTGGTGTTAACGTGATACAAGCCGATTTAGAACAAGGGCTTAGCATATTTGGCGACAACAGTTTTGATGTAATTGTACTCAGCCAAACCATCCAAGCCATGCAAAACACCGAAACCATTTTGCGCGACTTAACCCGCGTTGCCAAAGAAGCCATCGTTTCCTTCCCCAATTTCGGCTACTGGCGCAACCGCCTACAAATCGCGCTGGGCGGACACATGCCCGTCTCCGAGCGCATGCCCTATCAATGGTACAACACGCCCAATATTCATTGGTGTACATTGCAAGATTTTGACCAACTCTGCGCCCAAAACTGCATTCAAATCCGCGAACGAACCGTGATGACAGGTAATCAACGTATTGATTTTTTACCGAATTTACTCGGTAGTTTGGCGTTTTACCGTGTCGGTTAAATAGCAGGGTAAACACCGCCCACCAATTTTAGCTACGTTGAACTGCGTTTCAGGCAGCCTGAAATCTTATCAGTCAAAAAAACCTTTTAAAAACAAAACTAAAAATCATGACCTCCACGCCGCTCGCCCCATGGAAACTCCGTCTCGCCCAAACCGCATGGTGCGCCCTGATTGTGCTTACCTTATTGTGGGACGGTTATTTCGCGCCACTCAACACAGGACGCTGGCTTCTGGCAATCAAACTGCTGCCACTGTGCCTGCCTTTGCGCGGTATTTTGTCAGGAAAAATATACACTTATCAATATTGCTCCATGCTGATTTTGCTTTATTTCACCGAAAGCGTGATGCGCGTTTGGGACAGCAGCGTGATTAGCCGAACTTTTGCGGCGGGCGAATTGCTATTGAGCGTGGTGTTTTTTGTTGCCTGCTTATTGTATTTAAAACAATTTAAAATCAAAAAGATATGAATTATGCTCAAGACGCATTATGGTGGCGTTTAACCGACCCAACTGTGCGCGATTTAGCCAGTTTGCTTACCGCACCATCGCTGTGGAAGAGCGACAATGAATTGCCTGTGCGCACATTATTGGGCGAGCAAGGTTTTCGTTATCTGCTTGAATTAAATGATAATCCACAAAGGCTGCCTGAAAATTTGGGGGCTTCGCGTTTGGGGCATTATGCGGAAAACTTGCTGGCGTTTTGGTTTGCCAACGCGCCACATAGCCAACTGATTGCGCGTGAAGTGCCAATACAAGCTCAAAGCCAAACGCAAGGCGCATTGGATTTTATTGTTTCGCTTGCAGGCAGCCTGTATCATATTGAATTAACATGTAAATATTACGGCGCAGCGCAAGGGCAGCCTGAAAACATGATAGGCTTAAATCCGCGTGATACTTTGCTGGCAAAACGCGAAAAATTAATCCAGCAAAGTGCTTTATCGTGCAGCAAAAATGCGGATAACCATTTAAAAAAGTATGTAAAAGAATCCAAAATCGTACAACGTGCCACGATTATTCGCGGTATCGGCTTTACTCTTTCAGGCAGGCTGCCTGAAAACGCGATTTATCCCAATAATGCGTGGAGCGGTGTTTTAATAGAAAATAGTGAACAATGGCAGCAGTTTGCTGCAGATAACCGCTTTTATCGTTTCAATCGCAGCGAATATTTAGCCCCAGCACGCGTATTGTACGAACAAACGATTGATTTAAATGAAGCCATGCAACAACAAGGCTGTTTGCTCGCCCAAGTTGCACCGCGACACGACGGATTTTGGCACGAACAACAACGGCTTATGCTGCCTGAAAATAGTTTAAGCCCAGTTGGAAACGCTTAATATAGTAAATTCAATTTAAACCAGTACAGCGTTGCCAGCTCCCTTATGTACTAAGTGTACACAGCTCTCGCTGTTGCCTTGCCCTGATTTAAATTGAATCCACTATAAAAACATAGGCAAAGCCTTTAATCTACAATAAAATAGGCGATTTTTCAGGCTGCCTGAAAGTAGGGCGGTTACATCGTTTAATATTTAGGCTGCCTGAAAGTAATTGAGCATAAACATGAACAAAATCATTATATTAACCCTATTGGCAACACTCACTGCTTGTACACAACAGCAGCCTGAAAAAACAACTGCCAGCACGCCCGCGCAAACCATTGCCAGCGCAACGTTTGCACCACAAACCCCTTCCATTCCAGCCGCCATTGCGCCAACAGGAAACATTCAGGCAGCCAGCCAAACCGCATGGACGCCACCTACCAAAGCCAACTCGCCCAAAGAAGAAGTGCAGCAACTGCGTGATGTGTTGGCGCAGTTGGAAAAAGAAGCGGCAGAACGCATGGCGGAACAACGGCAGAAAAACATGCAGCCCAGTTTAGCGGAAAGTGCGACCTTAATTCGCCATGAAGCGGCGGCGATTCGTCAAGCAGGCGAGCGTTTGCAACAGCTTGATTTGTCGGATAAAGAAGTGCAAAACGTGCGTGATTTGTGGGCAAAATATATGTTCACATTTGCCGAAAGTGCAGATTTGCAAATTCAAGCCGCTCAATTAAGTTCGCAAAATAAGAAAACCGAACTAGAAGCAATACATACAAAATTGTTTGATTTACTCAACGGCATTGAAGCGCAGCAGCAAGAAGCTCAGAGTGCGCTTAACTCATTGTTGAAAAAACATAAAATTGCGCGATGATGTAGGGTGGACACCGTCCAGCATTGCTCTTTATCGTAAAATTTTTTGGTGGACAGTGTCCATCCTACATTTTCAGGTAGTCTGAAAACGTCCAATCATTACGAATCGGTCCCCTCCCCCGCGAGCGGGGGAGGGGATAAATTTCAGGCAGCCCAACATTTTCAGGCAGCCTGAAACTCAAAAATTCCTAAACCTTTTATAAACTTTAAAAAACGAAACCAAAAACTATGAAAACCAACGAACTTCGCCAAAAATACCTTGATTTTTTCGCCAGCAAAGGACATCAAGTCGTGCGCTCGTCTAGCCTTGTGCCGCACGAAGACCCGACTTTGCTGTTTACCAACGCGGGCATGAACCAATTTAAAGACGTGTTTCTCGGCTTTGACAAGCGCCCCTACAACCGCGCCACCACCGCTCAAAAATGCGTACGCGCAGGCGGCAAACACAACGACTTGGAAAACGTGGGCTACACCGCGCGCCATCATACATTTTTTGAAATGTTGGGCAATTTCTCGTTTGGCGATTACTTTAAAGAACAAGCGATTCAATACGCATGGGAATTTTTGACTTCACCTGAATGGTTGAATTTGCCCAAAGACCGCTTGCTCGTTACCGTGTATGCCGAAGACGACGAAGCCTACAACATTTGGCACGAACAAATCGGCATTCCAACCGAGCGCATCGTTCGCATTGGCGACAACAAAGGCGCGAAATACGCGTCCGATAACTTCTGGCAAATGGGCGACACGGGCCCCTGCGGCCCTTGCACCGAGATTTTCTACGACCACGGCGAAGACATCTGGGGCGGCATTCCAGGTAGCGCGGAAGAAGACGGCGACCGCTGGATTGAAATCTGGAACAACGTATTCATGCAATTCAACCGCGATGAACAGGGTAATATGAATCCGTTGCCCAAACCCAGCGTGGACACAGGCATGGGCTTGGAGCGCATGGCGGCAGTTTTGCAACATGTTCACAGCAATTATGAGATTGATTTGTTTCAGAATTTGCTCAAAGCCGCCGCGCGTGAAACAGGCGTACCGTTCAGCATGGACATTCCGAGTCTGAAAGTGATTGCCGACCACATTCGCGCGTGTTCGTTCCTGATTGCCGATGGCGTGTTGCCGAGCAATGAAGGGCGCGGTTATGTGTTGCGCCGCATTATTCGCCGTGCGGTGCGTCATGGTTACAAGCTGGGTCAAAAAGGCGCGTTTTTCCATAAAATCGTGCCTGATTTGGTCAACGAAATGGGTAGCGCATATCCTGAACTGGTTGAAAAACAAGCGCAAATTATGGAAACGCTGAAAGCGGAAGAAACGCGTTTTGCGCAAACTTTGGAAACAGGTATGGCGTTGTTGGAAAACGCACTTTCAGGCAGCCTGAAACGCTTGGACGGCGAAATTATTTTCAAATTATATGATACCTACGGTTTCCCATACGATTTGACCGCCGACATTTGCCGCGAACGCGAAGTAGAAATGGACGAAGACGGTTTCCAACGCGAAATGGAAGCCCAACGCGCCCGCGCTCGTGCCGCGCAAAATTTCAAAGCCAACACGCAACTGACTTACGATGGGCAAGATACTGAATTTACAGGTTATACCGAGCGTTCAGGCAGCGCGAACATCATCGCTTTGTACAAAGACAGCGAAGCCGTGAACGAATTGCGCGAAGGCGAAACAGGCGCGATTGTGTTGGACAACACGCCGTTTTACGCGGAATCGGGCGGTCAAGTGGGCGATGTGGGCTATATTTTCGCGGGCGAAAACAAATTTGAAGTGCGCGACACGCAAAAAATCAAAGCGGCGGTTTCAGGACAATTTGGCGTATTGGTTTCAGGCAGCCTGAAAGTGGGCGACAGCGTGACCGCGCAAATTGACAATGAAATCCGCAACGCCAATATGCGCAACCACAGCGCGACCCATTTGATGCACAAAGCCTTGCGCGACGTATTGGGCAGCCATGTGGAACAAAAAGGCTCGTTGGTAACGGCGGACAGCACGCGCTTTGATATTTCGCATCATCAAGCGATTAGCGCGGAAGAAATCGCCGAAGTGGAACGCCGTGTGAATGCCGCGATTTTGGCAAACGTGCCCGTTTCCGCCAATATCATGAGCATGGACGACGCGCAAAAAACAGGCGCGATGATGTTGTTTGGCGAAAAATACGGCGACGAAGTGCGCGTGTTACAAATGGGCGAATTTTCTACCGAATTGTGCGGTGGCACACACGTTGCGCGCACGGGCGATATTGGTTTGTTCAAAATCATTTCTGAGGGCGGTATTGCGGCTGGTGTGCGTCGCGTGGAAGCCATTACAGGTTTCAACGCCTTGAAATGGGCGCAAGAACAAGAAACTCTGTTGAAAAACGTGATTGCCGAAGTAAAAGCGCAAACGGAAAAAGACGTGTTGGCGAAAATCCAAGCCAACGCCGCGCAAGCCAAAGCGGTGGAAAAAGAACTCGCCAAAGCGAAAGCCCAATTGGCGGTTCACGCAGGCGCGAAATTGCTGGACAACGCGAAAGATTTGGGCACGGCGAGCTTGGTCGTGGCGCAGTTGGACGCGGACGCGGCGGCGCTGCGCGACATCGTTACCGATTTGACGGGCAAATCCGACAAAGCGGTGGTGTTGCTGGCAGCGGTGAACGACGGCAAAGTCGCATTGTGCGCGGGTGTGTCTAAACCTTTGACGGCAAAAGTGAAAGCAGGCGATTTGGTGAAATTCGCGGCGGAACAAGTTGGCGGTAAAGGTGGCGGTCGCCCTGATTTGGCGCAAGCTGGCGGGACGGATGCGGAGAAGCTGTCTGAAGCGTTGGCGAGCGTTGAAGGGTTTGTGAAAAATTTGTTGTGATTTGATTGATTGAAAAAAGGCTACCTGAAAATTTTTCAGGCAGCCTTTTTTTTGATGACATTTTGTGTGTTGGAAATTAATAACCTAAACGCTGACAAACCGTCGAAACCAAACCTGCTTGATTCAGTGTATAAAAATGCAAACTCGGCGCACCTTCGCGCAGTAAACGTTCGCACATTTCGGTAACGACATCCAAAGCCAACGCCTTAATTGCCGCCGTGTCATCGGCATAAGATTGCAGTTTTAAGCGTAACCAACGTGGAATTTCCGCGCCGCACGTATCGGAAAAACGAGCTAATTTCGAAAAGCTGGCAATCGGCATAATACCTGGCACAATCGGAATGTCTACGCCGCGACCTTGCACATCATCGACAAAGCGGAAATAGCTGTCGGCATTGAAAAAATACTGCGTAATCGCCGAATCTGCGCCCGATTTGACTTTGCGCACAAAATGGTTCAAATCATCTTCCGCGCTGCGCGATTGCGGATGGTATTCAGGATAGGCGGCGACTTCTACATGAAATGTGTCGCCAAATTCGGTTTTAATCAATTCCACCAATTCATTGGCATAACGCAACCCGCCCATGCCAAAACCCAAACCCGATGGCACATCGCCGCGCAATGCCACCAAATGGCGCACGCCCAATTGTTTGTATTCATTTAATAAATCAATGATTTCATGTGATTCCATACCGATGCACGGAATGTGTGGCGCGGCAGCAATGCCTTCGTCCAAAATATCTTTCACTGCTTGCAATGTTCCAGCGCGCGTAGAGCCGCCTGCGCCTGAAGTGCAAGAGAAAAAATCGGGATTGTATTGGCTCAATTGTTTACGCGTGGTCACTTGTTTGGCGCGACCTTCTGGCGTGCGCGTGGGGAAAAATTCGAAGCTTAATTTTTTTTGTGATGTACACATAATAGGCTGCCTAAAAATAAATTTACAATAGGGAGAAAATTAAACGTTTATTAATTGTTTATCAAGTGATTTTTAACCATTTTGGCTGGAAAAATGTTCACTTATTTTATGAAAATAATTCATGCAAAATATCTTCATAACCGCCTGAAATATTTTTCAGGCAGCCTGAATATCAAAAACGCTTGACAAGAAAATTTCAGTCTGTATAATGCGCAACTTATTCCCTGATAGCTCAGTCGGTAGAGCGACGGACTGTTAATCCGCAGGTCGCTGGTTCGAGCCCAGCTCGGGGAGCCAAATTTAACCGCCTAGACGAAAGTTTAGGCGGTTTTCTTATTTGTACATCAAGCGTTTGCGTGGCATTAATTTTCAGGCAGCCTGAAACGTTTTTCAGTATAATCCACGCTATTTTTAAATAGAATTCATGCTATGACCGAACACAAAGCCCGTAAACGATTTGGGCAAAATTTCCTGCAAGACACGCGCATTATCAGCGACATTGTGAACGCGGTGCGCCCGCAAGATAATGATATTGTGATTGAAATTGGGCCGGGCTTGGCGGCAATTACCGAGCCTTTGGCGAAAAAGCTCAATCAGTTGCACGTTTGCGAAATTGACCGCGATATCATCGCTTTCCTGAAAAAACAAGCATTTGCCAACAAGCTCGTGATTCACGAAGGCGACGTGTTGCAATTTGATTTTCGCAGTATTTCGGGCAAGAAAAAAATTGTCGGCAATCTGCCCTACAATATTTCCACGCCGCTGCTGTTTCGTTTGAGTGAAGTGGCAGATGAAGTGATTGACATGCATTTTATGCTGCAAAAAGAGGTGGTTGAGCGCATGGTCGCCGCGCCGAAAACGAATGATTACGGGCGTTTGAGCGTGATGTTGCAATACTTTTTTGACATGGAATTGCTGATTGACGTGCCACCCGAAAGTTTCACGCCTGCGCCGAAAGTGGATTCGGCGGTTGTACGCATGATTCCTGTGGGAAATCGTGTTGGCAAGGCAGAAAATTTCAAGCATTTCAGCGACTTGGTTCGCGATGCGTTTCATCAACGCCGCAAAACGATTCGCAATAATTTGAAAGACATTGCCAGCGACGATGATTTGCAAGTGGTTGGTATTTTGCCGCAACAGCGGGCGGAAGAAATTGCGCCAGAATTGTATGTGAAATTGTCTAATCATTTGATTGGAAAAGAAAAATAATTTTTCAGGTAGCCTGAAAGGAATGATGATGAAATATGTATTGTCCGTTTTATTGTTGTTCGCCAGCCATTTTGCGTTTGCCGAAGGCAGCCTGAAAATGGAAGAAGTGCCGATTGAATACAAAACCTTTTATTATCAATGCAATTTGGATTGGCAAATTTGGGCGACACCGATTGACAGCATGAAAACGCAGCTCATCATTCAGCGTAATCCAAAATCTAAATTGGTTGAAAGCATTTACGTTTTGCGCCAAATGGAAAACCAATGGGGCGGCGCGGATTATATCGGTTTTGATAACGGCAACCGCGAGTTTAGTTGGTCGGAAGAACATGGCAGTGAAGGGGTTTTCGGCTTTCGCGACAAACGCAATCGCTTGCTGCATTTGGCTTGCATGACGAAAGATAAAGCCAGTTTGAATAATTAACTTTTCAGGCAGCCTTTGAGTTTGCAGCAAAATGATTTTCGTAGCCCGACGTGATGATGGCAAATTTTGTCGGGCATGAATGTCCGACCTACAATTTTTCAGGCAGCCTGAAAATATATTTAACGAAAGAAACAAACATGACGGTAACCAATCCAGACAAAATTATGGTGAGCTTTAAAAATGTTCACAAGCATTTCAAAGATTTACACGTGATTAACGGCGTAAATTTGGATATTAAACAAGGCGAAGTGGTGGTGGTGTGCGGGCCTTCGGGTTCGGGCAAATCTACGCTGATTCGTACGGTAAATCAGTTGGAAAGCATTGGTTCGGGCGAAATTTGGGTGGACGGCGTGAATGTTGCCGACCCGAAAACGGATTTGAACAAAATTCGCACGGAAGTCGGTTTTGTGTTCCAACATTTTAATTTGTATCCGCATTTGAGCGTGTTGGACAACATCACGTTGTCGCCGATTAAAGTGAAAAAAATGAGCAAAGCCGATGCCGAAGCCCTTGCGCTGCAATTATTGGAAAAAGTCGGCTTGGCGCACAAGGCGGACGCGCTGCCCACCCAATTATCGGGCGGACAACAGCAGCGCGTGGCGATTGCGCGTGGCTTGGCGATGCAACCGCGTGTGATGCTGTTTGACGAGCCGACTTCCGCGCTTGACCCTGAAATGGTGGGCGAAGTGCTGAAAGTGATGAAGGATTTGGCGCAATCGGGCATGACGATGATGTGTGTAACGCACGAAATGGGCTTTGCGCGTGAAGTGGCTGACCGCATTATTTTTGTGGATCACGGGCAAATTTTGGAAGACCGCGACCCCGACGAGTTTTTCACGAATCCGCATACTGACCGCGCGAAACAGTTTTTGAGCCAGATTATGTCGCATTAATTCATGCATTCAGGCAGCCTGAAAAGGAATTTTCAGGCTGCCTGAAATTTTTTGATGAAAATGGATTGTTGATGAAAGCCACTGATTATCCACACATTTCTACTATGTTGGTGCTGGCGATTGCGCTTTCGGGTGTGTCGGCATTTATACAAGTTTATCCGCTGCAAGCCGTGTTGCCTGTGCTGATGCACGATTTTGCCGCCAGCGAAATTCAGGCAGGTATGGCGGTGGGCGCGACGGTGGCGGGCATGGCGTTGGTGTCGCCGTTTATTGGCATGATTTCCGATGCGATTGGGCGTAAGTCTTTGATGATATTTTCACTATTGGTGCTGATGCTGCCTACCGCGGCAATGGGTTTTGTGGACGATATTCATTATTTGATTGCGTGGCGATTTGTGCAAGGCGTGTGCGTGCCAGGGATTACGGTTACGCTGATTGCGTATATTGGCGAAGAATTTGCGCCGCATCAGGTAACCAAACTCATGACGGTGTATGTGTCCGGGACGGTGTTGGGCGGATTTTTGGGGCGATTTTTAATGGGTTATATGGACGCGTTCTCTGGCTGGCGGTTAGCGACGTGGTTGTTTGCGGCATTTAGCGGATTTTGCGCGTTTTGCGTGTGGCGATATTTGCCTGTTTCACGTCGATTTGTGCCGAATGCCAATTTTCAGGCAGCCTTAAATACGCTGGGGCAACATTTGCATAATCGACATTTATTGGCGGCGTGCGCGTTGGGTGTGTGCGTGTTGTGGTCGTTAGTGGGTTGTTTTACTTATGTTAATTTGCATTTGGCGGACGAGCCGTTTCATTTGGATAGCCAGAGTTTGGCGAATTTGTTTGCCATTTATTTGATTGGCATGGTGATAACGCCATTGTCGGCGCGTTTGATTGGGCGTTTAGGCGGTCTGAAAACGGTGTTGTTGGCGGTGGGCGTGTCGATGTTGGGTGTGGCAGGCGCGTTGGTGATGAATCTGTGGGGTGTGTTGCTGGCTTTAACGCTGATGTCCACAGGTGTTTTCATTACGCAATCCGCCACCATCAGCTACATCGCCACACATGTGAAACAAGGGCGTTCGCTGGCTACAGGCTTGTATTATATGGCATATTACGCTGGTGGCACGATTGGCGCGTATGCGTGCGGCTGGGCGTACACGCATGGCGGCTGGAGCGCGACGGTGGCGGTTTTGTTGGCAGTGCAGGTGCTGGCGTTGGCGATTGCGTACAAAGGCATGGACGATTGATGGGATATTTTCAGGCTGCCTGAAAATGTTGGGCAGAGCCCACCCTACAATAGCTTTTTTTTGTTAAATGTTGTAAACTGTAATCTGTTTTAATGTTGTCAAAGCCAAGTATTTTCAGGCTGCCTGAATTGTTCACTTTAAGGACTAAACATCATGAACTTCAATGATTTATTCAATTCAAACGAATTTGCTGCCCGCCATATTAGTTTTGCCGACCAGAGCGAATTGTTGGCTGCGTTGGGCGAAAAAAGTATGGCGGATTTTGTTGCCAACACCGTGCCGCAAAGCATTGTCATGCCGCAAGCGGAATTGGATTTGCCCGATGCACTGACCGAAGCGGACGCGTTGGCAAAATTGAAGGAGTTGGCGCGTAAAAATCAAATCAATAAATCGTATATTGGTTTGGGCTATTATCCGACGCGTTTGCCGAATGTGATTTTGCGCAATGTGTTGGAAAACCCCGGTTGGTACACAGCGTACACGCCGTATCAGGCGGAAATCGCGCAAGGGCGTTTGGAAGCGTTGTTGAATTTTCAGCAAATGTGTATTGATTTGAGTGGACACGAATTGGCAGGCGCGTCGCTGTTGGACGAAGCAACGGCGGCGGCAGAAGCGATGGCGATGGCAAAACGTGTCAGCAAATCCAAATCCAATCAATATTTTGTGGACGAGCGTGTGTTGCCACAAACGTTGGATGTGATGAAAACACGCGCGGAGTATTTTGGTTTTGAATTGGTGGTCGGCGATTTTCAGGCAGCCGAAACGGGCGAATTTTTCGGCGCGTTGTTCCAATATGTCGGCAAAGACGGCGATGTGGTGGATTTGACCGACATCATCGCAGCGGTGAAAGCAAAAGGCGCGGTGGTGGCGGTGGCGGCGGACGTGATGTCGCTGGTGTTGCTCAAATCGCCTGCGAATATGGGCGCGGATATTGCGCTGGGCAACACGCAACGTTTTGGCGTGCCAATGGGTTTTGGCGGCCCACACGCGGCGTTTTTCACGTTTAAGGACGCAGACAAGCGTTCCGCACCGGGGCGCATTATTGGCGTATCGCAAGACGCGGCGGGCAAACCTGCGCTGCGCATGGCATTGCAAACGCGTGAACAACACATTCGCCGCGAAAAAGCCAATTCTAATATTTGTACGTCGCAAGTTTTGCTGGCGAATTTAGCAGGCATGTATGCGGTTTACCACGGCGAAGAAGGCGTGAAACGCATTGCCACGCGCATTCATGCGTTGGCAGCAGCGTTTGCCAATGCGTTGGATAAGTTTTCAGGCAGCCTGAAAGTGGTTCACAGCGTGTTTTTTGACACGGTGGCAGTAGATTGTGGCGACAAAGCGCGTGAAATTTACCAAAATGCGTTGGCGGCTGGATTTAATTTGCGCCAAGTGAATGAAAACGTGTTGGCGGTCGCTTTCCACGAAGAAAGTTCGCTGGAAGATTTGGGCGCGTTGTATATGTTGTTTACAGGCGAAAGCAAATTGACGATTGAATCGGAAGTGTCTTTCAGGCTGCCTGAAAGTGTGTTGCGCCAAGAAAAAATTTTGCAACATCCTGTATTCAAAAAATACCACACCGAACATGAAATGTTGCGCTACCTGAAAAAATTGGAAGAGCGCGATTTGGCGATGAACCGCAGTATGATTTCTTTGGGCAGTTGCACGATGAAATTGAACGCGACGGCGGAAATGTTGCCAATTACTTGGGCGGAATTTAGCCAAATTCATCCGTTTGCGCCACGCGAGCAAGTCGCGGGCTATTTGGAAATGATTGGTCAGTTGCAAGACCAACTAAAGGCGATTACGGGTTTTGACGCGATTGCCATTCAGCCCAATTCGGGTGCGCAAGGCGAATACACAGGCTTGTTGTCTATCCGCCGTTATCACAAGGCAAACGGGCAGCCTGAACGCGATGTGTGCCTGATTCCCAAATCGGCGCACGGCACGAATCCTGCTACCGCGCAAATGTTGGGCATGAAAGTTGTGGCGGTGGACACAGATGAGCGCGGTAATGTGAATATTGACGATTTGCGCGCCAAAGCAGCACAACACGCAGCGAATTTGGGTGCGTTGATGATTACTTACCCTTCTACACACGGCGTGTATGAAGAAGGCATTCGTGAAATTTGCGAAATTATTCATCAACATGGCGGTCAAGTGTACATGGACGGCGCGAATATGAATGCGCAAGTCGGCATTATGCAGCCTGCCGAAGTGGGTGCGGACGTGTTGCACATGAATTTGCACAAAACGTTCTGTATTCCACACGGCGGTGGTGGGCCAGGCATGGGGCCGATTGGCTTGAAAGCGCATCTTGCGCCGTTTGCGCCTAGCCACGCGGTTGCGCCTGTGGACGGATTCACGCAAGGCATGGGTGCAGTTTCCGCCGCGCCTTATGGTTCAGCCAGCATTTTGCCGATTACATGGATGTACATCACCATGATGGGCAAACGCGGTTTGCGCCAAGCCACCGAAGCGGCGTTGCTCAATGCGAATTATGTGGCGAAAAAATTGTCCGACGATTATCCGATTTTGTACACAGGCAAAAACAATCGTGTCGCGCACGAATGCATTATTGATTTGCGCCCACTCAAAGCCCAAAGCGGTATTACCGAAGTGGACATCGCCAAACGCTTGATGGATTACGGTTTCCACGCGCCAACGATGTCGTTCCCCGTTGCAGGCACGTTGATGATTGAGCCAACCGAATCGGAAAGCAAAGCCGAGCTTGACCGTTTTATTGCCGCGATGAAACAAATCAAGCAAGAAGCCTTGAAAGTGCAAAACGGCGAATGGGCGAAAGATGACAATCCACTCGTGAACGCGCCACACACGGCAGCCGAAATCGCAGGCGAATGGAATCACGCATACAGCCGCGAAACCGCCGTTTATCCGCTCGCCTATATTCGCGAAAACAAATTCTTCCCAAGCGTAAAACGCGTGGACGATGTGTTTGGCGATAGAAATTTGGTGTGTTCGTGTCCGCCGATGAGTGAATATGAAGATTAATTGAGTGTCAAAAAGGCTGCCTGAAAGTTTCAGGCAGCCTTTTTGTGTTGATTGAGTCATTCAAAACAACGGAACTTAAATAAAATCCACAATTTACTTGCCAAATTCAAAATAAAAAAGCTATAATTCGCCGTTTTGCAACCTTGCCTTTCGCAAACCGCATGGCGAAAGGCTGTTTTTAAACCGTAAGGAGATAACATGCGTCATTACGAAATCGTGTTTATCGTTCATCCAGACCAAAGCGAGCAAGTCCCAGCAATGGTTGAACGTTACAAAAGCGTGATTACCGAATCAGGCGGTCAAATTCACCGCTTGGAAGACTGGGGTCGCCGTCAATTGGCTTACCCAATCAACAAAATTCACAAAGCACACTACGTGTTGATGAACGTAGAAGCCACTCCAGCTGCAATTGAAGAAATCGAAACTGGCTTCCGTTTCAATGATGCCGTATTGCGTCATTTGACCATTCAAACCAAAGCCGCTGTTACTGAAGCTTCTCCAATGATGAAAGAAGAGAAGACCAAAAACATGCTCAACGGTGAAGCAGCAAGCCAAGAAGCTGCTGAATAATTGGTCAATCAATTCCAATTAACCGCCCGCTTGCATAAAGTAGATGTTGTGCGCTACACCCCCGCAGGAATCCCTGTATTGGATGTCGTATTGCAACACCATAGCGAGCAACAAGAAAACGGCAAAACACGGTACATTCAATTTGAATTACCTGCCAAAATTCTGGGCGACATAGCATTAGTGTGGCAGCATAAACAAGGCGAAATGGTTGTGGTCGGCGGATTTCTCGCCCAGCGCAGCATTAAAACCCAACGCCCCTTGCTGCATATCAAAAGTATACAAGAATATAAAGGTTAAACGACATGGCTCGTCAAACATTTAAACGTCGCAAATTCTGCCGCTTCACGGCAGAAAAAATCCAAGAAGTGGATTACAAACAAGTAGATTTGCTCAAAGATTTCATCACTGAAAACGGCAAAATCATTCCTGCACGCATTACTGGCACCAAAGCACACTACCAACGTCAATTGGCAGTAGCCGTAAAACGCGCGCGTTTCTTGGCATTGTTGCCTTACACCGACCAACACAAATAATTAGGAGTACAACATTATGCAAATTATCTTGTTGGAACGCGTTGCTGGTTTGGGCAACTTGGGTGATGTGGTAACCGTAAAAAATGGTTACGCTCGCAACTTCTTGATTCCTACTGCAAAAGCAAAACGTGCTACTGAAGCAAACTTGAAAGAGTTTGAAGCACGCCGCGCAGAATTGGAAGCGAAACAAGCAGAAATTTTGGCAGACGCGCAAGCACGCAAAGCTAAATTAGACGGTCAAACCATCACTGTATCTCAAAAAGCAGGTGTAGACGGTCGCTTGTTCGGTTCTGTAACTAATGCAGACATCGCAGACGCGATTAAAGCAACTGGCGTAGAAGTGGTTAAATCAAACGTACGTTTGCCAGAAGGTCCATTCAAAGCCATCGGCGAATACGACGTAGAAGTAGCCTTACACGCAGACGCAGTTGCCACTATCAAATTGGTTGTGGTTGCCGCAGCAGAATAAGCAGCTTCATCATACAAAAGGCTGCCTGAAAAGATTTTCAGGCAGCCTTTTTATTGGAAAAATTACGTTCAGGCTATCTGAAAGTATTTTATAGAGTTTTCAGGCAGCCTGAAAACTTGTATTCAGCAATCTTCAAATAAACGCTTAAATCATGCATCCACAAGCCATACTTTTTGACCTAGACGGTACACTCGCCGATACCGCATTAGACCTAGGCGGTGCGCTCAACGATATATTGCGCCAGAACAAGCTGCCTGAAAAAGATCTTGCCGACATCCGCCCCTATGCCGCACACGGCTCCGCCGCACTGATTGGTTTTGGTGCCAACATTACGCCCGAAATGCCCGAATTTAAGACATGGCAAAGCGAATATCTCAACCGTTACGAACAACGTTTCGCACAAGATACGGTTTTATTTGACGGCACCAATCAAATGCTACAGACACTGCACGCGCACGGAATCAAATGGGGGATAGTGACCAACAAACATGCCCGTTTTACCGATAAACTTGTACCGAGCTTAAACTTTGCCATCGCGCCCGATGTTATCGTTAGCGGCGACACTTGTTCAAATCCCAAACCCGACCCACAATCGCTGTTGTATGCGTGCGAGCAAATCCATGTGCAGCCTGAAAACTGTTGGTATGTCGGCGACGCGGAGCGCGATATTCAGGCAGGCAAACGCGCGGGCATGAAAACGGTATTGGCGCAATGGGGTTATATTGGTGAAAAAGATAAGCCAGCAGAGTGGGACGCAGATTTTCAGGCAGCCCGAATGTTAGATATTCTTATTCTATTAAAATCTAATTAAATCAGATGGATGCGAATTAGAGTGGCATTATCTAGAGTATTCTCTAAATTATTGTAAACAGAAACCTTTGCCCCCCAAAAAAAACCTCTAAATTCCCTCCATCAAGAATTCAGAGGATTTTTCCATGTCCAGCTTCTTCTACCAATCAGCACAAACCCTACTCAACCAATACGCCGACCGTTTCCCTTTACTTAAAATCACCCAACTTTTGGATTGGCAAGCTATTGAACAAACGCTCGCCAGCCATAAAGTTCGCTATGTGCGCGACAACGGCGGTCGCCCCGCTTACCCCTTGTTACTCATGTTCCGCGCGGTTTTGCTCGGGCAATGGCACAGTTTATCCGCCCCCGAAGAAGAAGGCTTTATAGAGCAAATTCACGTTACGCCAGCCAATGCATCTAATGTAAATCATTTGGAAACCGTGTTGGACAAGGTTGAACACGGAGTCAAAGTGTATGCAGATAAAGGCTATGACAGTCAATCCAACCGCGAATTTTTGGAGAAAAATCAATTAGTGGACGGCATTATGCGTAAAGCGCACCGCAATAAACCTTTGACACGTGAAGACATTGGGCGCAATAGGGGCTAATGACAATTTGGGCACGATGTTGGTTTTGTTGAGAAATTGGTGCAATTCAAGGCGAAAATACGAGCCAATGCCTTCCATTGGCGAGTATTTTCAAAGAAGAATTGGGCAAATTTAACACAAAAACATCCGCGAAACGAATTGTCATTAGCCCCTAAGGAGCTGGCGAAAATCCGTTATCGGGTGGAACAGAGTTTTGCCATTTTGCACCGTATATTCAGATGTAAACGGGCGAGTTATTTTGGCTTGGAAAGGGTCAAAGGGCAGTTGGGGTTGAAAGTGATTTGTTTGAATTTGCTTAAAGCGGCGAACAAGTTAAGGCTTGTTGCGCCCATTGCTGCCTGAAAGGGCATAAGGCAGCCTGAAATAGGGCTGTTTGGGTGGGGTGTTTGTGTTTGTTGAGCTTGGTTTGGGTTGATTTGGGGTTGGAATGGTGAAAACCCCAAAACAAGTGGGTTGTTTTTGGGGGGTGGAAAGGTTTCAAACAACATCACTTTAACTTACAGGAGGGGGGCTGCTACAAGGGGAGTATCATTTTCAAGAACATATTCACGAGCGTGTGGCGAATGTGTATGGGCGAATTTGGAATGCGGGCTGGGATTTGCACGGGGAGTTTTGATTACGCAAGACATGGATAGGCTGTTGTATGATTTACCGATTGCGGCGATTTTGGTGAGAAGTTGGGTAATTTTCCTGTGGCAGATATAGTGACCAATGCAGTGTTGTTGCACAAAAAAATTGCAGCGAAATAATGTTTAAAATAATCCAGTTTAAAGGCTGCCTGAAAAGTAAAATCACTTTTCAGGCAGCTTTTTTAACCATTTATCTTGCACCAAAGCCCGTTAAAATCGTCTTTAAGGTCTTGAAAATGATCAAAATATCCAATGAAAACGAAAAATTTTTAATATAGTAAAAATCATGCTCTACCTTAATTTGCGTTTCATCTTCATTGCCAGCATAGCCTTGCGTAACCTGCGCCCAGCCTGATAAACCAGGCTTGACAATATGGCGATAGTTGTAAAACGGAATCGTTTGTTCAAATTGTTCTACAAATGCTTTTTGCTCGGGGCGCGGGCCGATTAAGCTCATTTCGCCTTTTAAGATGTTGAAAAATTGCGGTAATTCGTCTAAACGCGTTTTGCGGATAAATTTGCCCACGCGGGTTACGCGCGCATCGCCCACTTGTGCCAGTTTCGCGCCGCCTTTTTCGGAATCCATGCTCATGCTGCGGAATTTGTAGATGCGAAACTCACGTCCGCCTTGTCCAACGCGATTTTGGACAAAAAGTACATTGCCGCGATTTTCTAAACGCACCGCCAGAGCGGTTAGCAACATCAGCGGCACAGAAATCGGTAAACTTACGACCACCAAAACCGTGTCCAACACGCGCTTCATCGCCATGTAAGCAGGGGAGGGCAGCAGCGAGCCCAAGTCGTTTTCGTACATATGGCGGATTTTGACGCGTCCTGTGAGCGATTCTTCAATTTGTCTAATGTTATACACCGCAATGCCGCGTAAAGTGCAATCGGCAAGGAATTTTTGCCATGCCGCGCTCAAATCGGGGCTGTGTAAATCAGCAACAACGGTTTGTATCGGTAAATTAGGCAGTTGCGGCGTGTCCAATCGCAGCCAATCGGCATGGGGAATGCGCTCGGCATCGCTGGCGCGACCGATGGGAATATACGCCATCATAGGACGGAAACGCGCGCGCCATGCGTAATCCAGTCCAAAAAATAGGGCGGTCATCAAGCCGTTGAACAACACAAAACTATTGGAAAATGTGATAAAAAACAAGGCAAAGATACTAAAAACGACGCTATAAGCCATGCCCACCGCAGGCAAAATATTGAGCCAAGTTTGCTTGCCAGGAAAACGAATCAGCGTGTTGATGGACAAAGTGGACAAAGCATACGCCAACGCCACCAAAATCATGCTGTTGATGACTTTGATGTCCCAAGGATTGATGTCTTTTTGCCATAAATATAGCGCAGTTGTCAGCGCAATCAGCAACAAGCCCGTGATGAAACGGATAAAAATAAAAGGCGCGGTTTTCATGTTAAACGGATGATTTGATAGATTTTTTGCAATATTTTTTCAGGCAGCAAACGCGGTAAAGTGCGCAAAATGAAACAGAGTAAACCTGAAAAAATGGTTTGCAAACCCAGTTGTCTTTTTAATTCAAACAGTTGCCACTCGCTTTTTATATAAGCCCAGCCGCGTCGTCGCCCCAACATGCCTGCGCCTGTGCGCGCGGCAACCAAGTTTTCCGACAAATTGGCTGCCTGAAAACCTGCCGCCAGCATGCGCAGCCATAAATTGTAGTCTTCCATATACCAATGATGGACGTAACCGCTCACTTGTTGCACCGCTGCTTTTTGATAGGCAACGGTCATGTGATTGAATGGATTGCGCTTTTTTGAAAATTCAACAATTTCAGGCAGCCTGAAAGGAACGCGACGCGCGGCAGTAGTTTCATTGGGATTGTCTAAAAATTCTACAATTTGTCCACCGAGTAATACGATTTCAGGTTGCTGTTCTAAAAACGCGCATTGTTGTTCAAAGCGTTGTGGCAGGGCAATGTCATCGGTATCCATGCGGAAAATCCATTCGTAAGAACAATGGCTTATTCCTTCATTTAAGGCGAGACCTAAACCCACATTTTCAGTCATCGGTACAATTTTTAGCGGCAAGGCTGCCTGAAATTCTGCCAAAACGTCCAATAATGTTTTAGGCAGCCTGCCATCTAAAACCACCACAATTTCATCTGCCAAACGCGTTTGCGCCACCAAACTCGCCAAACATTCGCGCAAGAATTCAGGCTGCTCGCGTTCGTATACAGACATTAAAACGGAAAATTTCATTTCAAAAACCGTGAGTTAAATAATAGTTTCATAGTCTAAAAAACTTTGGATGTTGTTTTTACTCACTTTACGCGCAAACCAAAAGCCTTGATTTTTTGCCGCCCATAAATCGTCTAAACTCAACTCATCGGGATGATTTTTGCCTGCCTGAAAACGAATAAAGCGATGATTTTTATCAATTAAATTAAGTTTGTCGGCTTGCTGCGCGGCGATGTATTGGAAAAAATGTTCATCGGGACAGAGTTTTTTGGCGAAAAAATCGCTCGGTTCGCTTAACGCTTCCTGAAACAAAATTTGCGCGGCGATGCGGCTGGCGGAAAACCATTGACTGCCTGAAAGACAAATTTCTTTGGAAAACAGTATGTTATCGGCTATTTGCAAACCCTTGGTCAAACCTTTGCCAAGCAAACTGCGTTGCCAAGTGGTATCGGCGTGTGGTGCGTTAAAGCGGGTGCGATAACGCAAACGCGGTGTGTTTTGGCTCTCTAACCATAAACTGTTTTCAGGGTGCTTTTGGCATTGTTGCTGCATGGCTTCGGGGCTGATTAAGGGGACACAATCGCCGCTCATTAAGTGAAAATATTGGTTTTGTTTATGCGATAAGGCTGCCTGAAACAGATTAAGCGTTGCCAAAATTATGCTGAACCCGCCCCAACGGACATCTATGCAATTGCGCAAAATAGACACATTATCTAAATTTTGCAGAAAATGCAGTTGGTTGATGGGCGATTTGGCATCGTAGTGGAGATAAAACCGCGCTTTTGGATGGCGTTTTGCCAGCGTAGCGATGTGGTGGGGCGGTCTATGGCACAAAATCAAATAGGCTTGCGACATTTCAGGCTGCCTGAAAAAAAGTGTGTATTTTAGCGCAATTTTGGTTTTCAGGCTGCCTTTTGGTGCATGATAAAACGCTTGGCGGACGAGGACGTCGGCACTCCAATTTTTCAGGCAGCCTGAAACCTTTGCCCCCCAAAACAACCCACTTGTTTTAGGATTTTCACCATTCCAACCCCAAATCAACCCAAACCAAGCTCAACAAACACAAACACCCCACCCAAACAGCCCTATTTCAGGCTGCCTTATGCCCTTTCAGGCAGCAATGGGCGCAACAAGCCTTAACTTGTTCGCCGCTTTAAGCAAATTCAAACAAATCACTTTCAACCCCAACTGCCCTTTGACCCTTTCCAAGCCAAAATAACTCGCCCGTTTACATCTGAATATACGGTGCAAAATGGCAAAACTCTGTTCCACCCGATAACGGATTTTCGCCAGCTCCTTATTGCGCCCAATGTCTTCACGCGTCAACGATTTATTGCGGTGCGCTTTACGCATAATGCCGTCCACTAATTGATTTTTCTCCAAAAATTCGCGGTTGAATTGACTGTCATAGCCTTTATCTGCATACACTTTGACTCCGTGTTCAACCTTGTCCAACACGGTTTCCAAATGATTTACATTAGATGCATTGGCTGGCGTAACGTGAATTTGCTCTATAAAGCCTTCTTCTTCGGGGGCGGATAAACTGTGCCATTGCCCGAGCAAAACCGCGCGGAACATGAGTAACAAGGGGTAAGCGGGGCGACCGCCGTTGTCGCGCACATAGCGAACTTTATGGCTGGCGAGCGTTTGTTCAATGGCTTGCCAATCCAAAAGTTGGGTGATTTTAAGTAAAGGGAAACGGTCGGCGTATTGGTTGAGTAGGGTTTGTGCTGATTGGTAGAAGAAGCTGGACATGGAAAAATCCTCTGAATTCTTGATGGAGGGAATTTAGAGATTTTTTTTGGGGGGCAAAGGTTTCCTCCTATGAAAGGGGGAGGACCGGGTTGGGTTAGAGGGTTGATATTCAGAAAAGTTTCTGATGAATCAATAGCCACCCCACCCTAACCCTCCCCCGCCAGTCGGGGGAGGGAACAAAGTTGCGACATTTTGTCGTGTACTGTAAGGCAGCCTGAAAAAAAGCGCACGATAAACGTGCGCTTATAGAAGGAAAAACGGCAGTTATTCGAGCACCAAAGCCAAGAATAAAACATTGCCTTCGCGTTCGATTAACACAGGGATATTTTTGCCCGCTTGCTCTAAGGCAGTTTCGAATTCTTGTTGCGTGCTGACATCTTGTCCGTTGATTTGTAGGATAATATCGCCGCGATGAATGCCTGCGCGTGCGGCTGCGCCTTCGCTGTTGAACACGGTTAAACGGCTGCTTGCGGTGGTGTTTTGTACGGCGATGGTTAAGCCCGCTTTGGGCGCGTCAAAACCGCTGACATTGTCGGCGCGACTGCCTTGTGGCGTTGCTTCTTTTTGGGCGTTTTGTTGTGAGCTGGAGCCCAGTTGCACCGTTGCGTCTAGTGGCTTGCCCTTGCGCCACAAGCCCAGTTTCACTTCTTTCCCTGGTGCGAGCGCGCCGATGGTCATCGGTAAATCGTTGGAAGAGCGCACTTCTTCGCCATTGACGCTGCGAATGATGTCGCCCACTTGTAAACCTGCTTTTTCGGCGGGCGAATTGGGGATAACGCGCGCCACCAATGCGCCCATAGGTTTGTCTAAATCGAAGGATTTGGCTAAATCATGGTTCACTTCTTGAATCACCACGCCTAATTGTCCGCGCTCAACCTTGCCTGTGGCTTTGAGTTGGTCGGCAACATTCATCGCCACTTCAATTGGAATGGCGAACGAAATGCCCATGAAACCACCACTGCGGCTGTAAATTTGCGAGTTGATGCCGACCACTTCGCCTTTTAAGTTGTACAAAGGTCCGCCTGAGTTGCCAGGGTTGATTGCTACGTCGGTTTGAATAAAGGGCGTGTAGTTTTCGCCAGGTAGTGCGCGGTTTTTGGCGGACACAATACCTGCCGTTACGCTGTTGTCAAAGCCAAACGGCGCGCCAATCGCGGCGACCCATTCGCCTGCTTTCAGGCTGCCTGAATTGCCGATTTTGGCAACGGGCAAGTGGTCGGATTCGATTTTGAGCAACGCGATGTCGGATTTGTCGTCCGAGCCGATCAGTTTGGCGCGGTATTCACGCTTGTCGTTGAGTGTTACTTTAATCGTGTTCAAGCCTTTAACCACGTGGGCGTTGGTTAAGATGTAACCATCTTGGCTGATAATTACACCTGAGCCGAAGTTTGCGCTATCGTCTTCTTCTTGTTGGAAATCGGGCTGGTTCGGGATTAAGCGCTTGAAAAATTCGTAATAAGGGTCGTTTTCTAAGCTGTTGTTATTATTGGAATTGGAAGAGTTTTCGCTGCCGCCGCGCAAGGCTTGGATGTTCACTACTGCCGCGCCTTCACGTGCTACTAATTGCGAAAAGTCAGGCAATAACATGCCGACTGTACCATCGCTTTTTGGGGCTTGGACTTCGGTGATGAATTCGGTTTTTTCGGGCGCAGAAGCGGCGGTTTGTTCGGTTTTGTGTTGTTTGCCACACGCAGCGAGCGCGAGAGCGATGGCTACGGCGGTTGCGGTGAGTTTGATGTGTTGCATGGTGCGTTCCTGATTGTAAGTCGCTTAAAATGAAAAATATGACTGCGTTGCTAGCTCCCTTATGTACTTGATGTACGCGGCGGTCGCTATCGCCTTACCCTTCTTTTGTAAAAATCTTTGATTTTGTTATAAAAGGGTATACCGTGACAATGTCCTATTTTTATTTTAAAGCGACTATGTGTCGTTAAAAGTTTCAGGCTGCCTGAAAGGGAATATTGATACGCAAAAAACGGCGAGAATTGTAAAGCAAGCCTGTGTTGGCGTTAAGTGGTTTACGGCGATTTTTGAAAAACTTTACGGCTTGAATGTAGTGTGTTTACAAAGTTTTTGGGCTAAGGCTGCCTGAAAATGGGGTAGGTCGGATTCTTGAATTTAACTGTTTGAAACCTTTGTAAAACTTGGAGCGCATGGGGCTCGCTTGTTCTAAAAAATTAAAATTCTTTATGATTAAAGAGTTGGGAGCGAGCCGCTCCCGCTCCATTTTTCATTTCAGGCTGCCTGAATATTCAAAAAAGCCTGCCCGAACGCGTTTCAGGCAGGCTTTGGGTAGAGATGATGGTGACGCTAACTTATTTTCCTGCTTTCAAGTTTTGCCACAATTTTGTTTGCAATTTCACTGTTTGCGCCGATTTGGGTAGTACGACAAAACTTTGTGCTTTCACAGCATCGCTTGGGAAAATGGAATTATCTTCAGCATATTCTTTTTCCATTAACTCGCGCGCGGGTTTGCTGGCGGGCGCGTAGGTTACGTAATTGCCGTTTTGTGCGGCGATTTTCGCATCTAGCGTGTAGTTGATGTATTTATGCGCGTTGGCGACGTTGCGTGCGTCTTTGGGAATCATGAAGGAGTCAATCCAAATGCCGACGCCTGTTTTTGGGGTTAACACTTCAATCGCGTTGTTGCCTGATTCGGCGGCGCGGCGTTTAGCGATGTTTAAGTCGCCTCCGTAGCCAATGGATACGCACAGTTCGCCTTTGGCTAGGTTGTCAATGTAGCCCGATGAGCTGAAACGTTTGATATCGTGGCGGATTTTTTTCAGCAAGTCTATCGCGGCTTCTAAATCTTTTGGGTCTTCGCTATTGGGATTTTTATCCAAGTATTTGAGTACCAAAGGTAATTGTTCGGTTGGGCTGTCAAATATGCTGATGCCGCAGCTTTTGAGTTTTGCCGTGTATTCGGGGTTGAACACCAAATCCCATTCGTTTTCAGGCAGCGTGTCGGTGCTGAGTGCTTTTTTGACCATGTCTTTGTTGATGGCAAGCGTGTTGATACCCCAGAAATAGGGTACGGCGTATTTGTTGCCAGGGTCTACTTGCTGCATGAGGGTCAGTAGTTCGGGGTCGATGTTGTTGTAGTTTGAGATTTGGCTTTTGTCGATTTCTTGATACGCGCCTGCTTTGATTTGGCGACCTACATTGGATAGGGAAGGTGCAACGATATCAAAACCTGAATTGCCTGTCAGCACTTTGGCTTCCAAAACTTCATTGCTATCATAAAATGCTTCATTGACTTGAATGCCATTTTCTTTGGCAAACTCAGCGATGGTGGCAGGGTCAACATAATCTGACCAAATATAAGTATTCAATTCGCTGGTGGCTACAACGGGTGATGCATCTTGATTTTGAGCTGCGGCGGTGGATGAAGCGGGGGCGTTGTTGCTGCTGTTTGAACCGCCGCATGCACCAAGGAAGATAGTCGCCAATGCGCTGATAAGTAGGGTTTGTTTCATGTTTTTTCCTGTGAATGAAAAGGGGTGGAAAATAGGCTGCCTGAAACCATGATTGAATCTTTCAGGCAGCCTGAAAACCTGCGATTAAACGAGAAAAAACCGTGTGTTGCAAGCGATATTTTGGATTTGATGTGTATTTTTTGCTGGTGTCATCTATGAAAGTGTACTTTTCTAAATAAATAACTGCTTTTTAAAGATTTGTTAGGATGGGTTTAATTGAATTCATCTACTTTAAAAATGCACCAGATGGCGCTGTGTTTCAGGCAGTCTGAAATAAATGCCCATATAGTTAAAAAATGAAAAAGTTTTTTTACATTAAAACAATTATTTATATAAAACTGAAAAAAAATTGAATTCATCTGCTTGAATTTACCGCCTTACGCCATTATTTGTATAATCGCTAGCGGATTACCCGCGCTTCTTTTTTGTACTTAAACAACATATTTGGGAGAAACAATATGCAAATCCGTCCTTTACACGACCGCGTAGTGATTGAACGCTTGGAAGCGGAAGAAAAAACATCATCTGGCATTATTTTGGCACCGTCGGCGGCGGAAAAACCTGACATGGGCAAAGTGATTGCTGTGGGTGAAGGCAAACGCGGTCGCGATGGCGAGCGTCGCACTTTGGATGTGAAAGTGGGTGATACCGTGATTTTCGGCAAATACAGCGGTCAAACGGTGAAAGCAGACGGCAAAGAATTGCTGGTAATGCGCGAAGAAGATATTTTCGGGATTGTGGAATAAATTCGTAGGGGGGGTAAACCCACGCAGTTTTTCTCTTTCAGGCAGCCTGAAAATGTTGAATTCTGTTTATGTGCTTTATCACACAAGAGTTGATGCTTTTGGTTGTGAAAATAACAAATGTTTAGGCGTTTTTTCTGATTTAAATGAAGTAGAAAAAGCCAAACAATATGCTTTAAAACAAAAAGGATTTGATTTAAAGATTATCCCGACGGTTTTTCGGCTATGGAGTATGAAATCAATAAGCAGGAATGGCTGGAAGGCTTTGGCGATTAAGCCGATATATTTTCAGGCAGCCTGAAAATTCAAAAAATCATTTTGTTAATTATTTTTAAGGAAAAATAACATGGCAGCAAAAGACGTTCAATTTGGCACAGAAGTGCGCGCTAAAATGGTAAACGGCGTAAACGTATTGGCAAATGCGGTGCGCGTAACTTTGGGTCCGAAAGGTCGTAACGTGGTATTAGATCGTTCATTCGGCGGTCCACACATTACCAAAGACGGCGTGTCTGTGGCAAAAGAAATTGAATTGAAAGACAAATTCGAAAACATGGGCGCGCAAATGGTGAAAGAAGTGGCGTCTAAAACCAACGACGTGGCAGGCGATGGTACTACCACCGCAACCGTTTTGGCGCAAGCGATTGTCGTGGAAGGCATGAAATACGTTACGGCTGGTATGAATCCGACTGATTTGAAACGCGGCATTGATAAAGCGGTTCATGCTTTGGTGGACGAATTGGCAAATATTGCCAAACCTTGCGAAACTTACGAGCAAATCGCGCAAGTGGGCGCCATTTCTGCTAACTCTGACGAGCAAGTGGGCAAAATCATCGCCGACGCGATGCAAGAAGTGGGCAAAGAAGGCGTGATTACCGTGGAAGACGGCAAATCGTTAGAAAACGAATTGGAAGTGGTTAAAGGTATGCAGTTTGACCGTGGCTACTTGTCGCCTTATTTCATCAATGATGTGGAAAAACAAATCGCTGGTTTGGATAGCCCATTTGTATTGTTGTTTGACAAAAAAATCAGCAATATCCGTGATTTGTTGCCTGTATTGGAACAAGTAGCGAAAACTTCACGTCCATTGTTGATTATCGCCGAAGACGTGGAAGGAGAAGCCTTGGCGACTTTGGTGGTGAACAGCATTCGCGGCATTTTGAAAACCGTTGCCGTGAAAGCCCCAGGGTTCGGTGACCGCCGCAAAGCCATGTTGCAAGACATCGCGATTTTGACGGGCGCGACTGTGATTGCGGAAGAAGTGGGCTTGTCTTTGGAGCAAGCGACTTTGGAACACTTGGGTCAAGCCAAACGCATTGAAATTTCTAAAGAAAATACCACCATTATTGACGGTTTTGGCGACAAGGCGAATGTTGATGCGCGTGTGAGCGAAATTCGTAAGCAAATTGAAACGGCAACTTCTGACTACGATAAAGAGAAATTGCAGGAGCGCGTGGCGAAATTGGCTGGCGGTGTTGCTGTAATCAAAGTGGGCGCGGCGACCGAAGTGGAAATGAAAGAGAAAAAAGACCGCGTGGACGACGCGTTGCACGCAACTCGTGCGGCGGTGGAAGAAGGTGTGGTAGCTGGTGGTGGCGTGGCTCTGTTGCGTGCGCGTGCAGCGATTCAATCTTTGCAAACCAGCAATGCCGACCAAGATGCAGGTGTGAAAATCGTATTGAAAGCGATTGAATCGCCATTGCGCCAAATCGTTGCCAATGCAGGCGGTGAGCCAAGCGTGATTGTGAACAAAGTGTTGGAAGGCGAAGGCAACTTTGGCTACAACGCAGGCAACGACACATACGGCGACATGATTGCGATGGGCGTGTTGGATCCTGCGAAAGTTACGCGCTCTGCGTTGCAACACGCCGCGTCTATCGCTGGCTTGATGCTGACCACCGAGTGCATGATTGCGGACGTGCCAGAAGACAAACCTGCTGCGCCTGATATGGGCGGCATGGGTGGTATGGGTGGCATGGGTATGATGTAATCGTATCTGCCAACGTATTGAATTGCTGTAAATAAAAAGGCTGCCTGAAAATGCGGAATGTGTTTTCAGGCAGCCTTTTTGTCAATATGAGATATTTTTTGGAGCGCGGATGTCCTCGTCCGCAAAGCGATATGCGAGATAAGCTGAATGCGGACGGGAACGTCCGCGCTCCATTATTTGCGTTTTGTTGTGTTGTTGTATTGCTGCCTTAAAGCTTCATTTCATTGAAAAGAAACCCAATTTCTCACGCAGAATTGCTGTAAAAAAATGTATAGCCAAACAAAACTTAAATCATTACGACATTGTCTCGCGTTGCTGTACTATGTGTACTATCTGCGGCTCGCCGCCTTGTACTGATTTACTTTTGTTTGGCTATAATTTATGCCATAATTTCAGCGCAACATTTTCAGGCAGACCTTCAGGCTGCCTGAAGCGTGTTCATCTACAAGAAAAATCAATCACTAGGAGTTTTACATGAGTCAATCCACCATCATTTATACTCACACCGACGAAGCCCCAGCGCTGGCGACTAAATCGTTTTTTCCGATTATTCGCGGTTTTGCCAAACATGCCGACATTCAATTTGATGTTGCTGACATTTCTTTGGCAGGACGTATTTTGGCGACGTTCCCCGACTATTTAAAAGAAGAACAGCGCGTGCCAGATGCTTTGGGTGAGTTGGGCGAGTTGGTAACCAAACCCGAAGCGAACGTAATTAAATTGCCGAACATCAGCGCGTCTATGCCACAATTGAACGCAGCGATTGCGGAGTTGAACGCCAAAGGGTTTGCCGTGCCAGCGTATCCCAATAATCCGCAAACCGATGAAGAAAAAGACATTCAGGCGCGTTACGACCGCATTAAAGGTAGCGCGGTAAACCCTGTTTTGCGCGAAGGTAATTCCGACCGCCGCGCACCCAAAGCGGTGAAAAATTTCGCGAAAAAATATCCGCACAGCATGGGCGCGTGGACAAGCGACAGTAAATCGCACGTGGCAACCATGACCGAAGGCGATTTTTTCCATAACGAACAATCGGTTACCGTGCCAGATGCGACAACGGTAAAAATCGTGTTTACCGATGTGTCAGGCAGCCAAAAAGAATTGCGTAAGCCTTTGAATTTGAAAGCAGGCGAAATCATTGACGCGACGGTGATGAGCAAAAAAGCGTTGGTGAAATTTTTAGAAGAGCAAGTGTCTGATGCGAAAGCGAAAAATGTGTTGTTTTCATTGCACATGAAAGCGACGATGATGAAAGTTTCCGACCCGATTATTTTCGGTCATGCGGTCAAAGTGTTCTTCGCGCCTGTGTTTGAGCAATACGGTGAGCAACTGGCGGCGGCTGGTGTGAATGTGAACAATGGTTTTGGTAACTTGTTGGCAAACTTAGATAAATTAGACGCCCAAACACGTGCTGGCGTGGAAAAAGCGATTCAGGCAGCCTATGACAACGCGCCGAGCTTGGCGATGGTGGATTCCGAGAAAGGCATTACCAATTTGCACGTGCCAAGCGACGTGATTGTGGACGCGTCTATGCCTGCGATGATTCGCAATTCAGGTCGCATGTGGGACAAAGAGGGCAAAGCGCAAGACACCAAAGCCGTGATTCCTGATAGCTCGTACGCTGGCATTTACACGGCGACGATTGATTTCTGCCGCGAACATGGCGCGTTTGATCCGACCACGATAGGTACAGTGCCGAATGTAGGCTTGATGGCGCAAAAAGCGGAAGAATATGGTTCGCATGATAAAACCTTTGAAATTCAAGCAGATGGCAAAGTAGAAATCATTGACGACAAAGGCAATGTTTTGACTTCGCACAAGGTGGAAGCGGGCGATATTTGGCGCGCGTGTCAAACCAAAGACGCGCCTGTGAAAGATTGGGTGCAACTGGCGGTAAACCGTGCGCGTTTGAGCAACACGCCAGCGATTTTCTGGTTGGACGAAAACCGCCCACACGACGCGCAATTGATTAAAAAAGTGAAAACGTATTTGGCAGATTTGGACACCAACGGCTTGGATATTCAAATCCTCGCACCAGAGGCTGCCTGCAAAGCCAGCTTGCGCCGCATGAAAGACGGTTTGGACACGATTTCGGTAACGGGCAACGTGTTGCGCGATTACAATACCGACTTGTTCCCGATTTTGGAATTGGGTACGAGTGCGAAAATGTTTTCTATCGTGCCATTGATGAACGGCGGCGGCATGTTTGAAACAGGCGCGGGCGGTTCTGCACCGAAACACGTTCAACAATTTACCGAAGAAAACCACTTGCGTTGGGATTCTTTGGGCGAATTTTTGGCGTTGGCGGTTTCATTGGAACACTTGGCGCAAAAAACGGGCAACGCCAAAGCGCAAGTATTGGCGGACACGTTGGATGAGGCAACCGAACAATTATTGTTGAACGACAAATCGCCCAAACGCAAAGCAGGCGAATTGGACAATCGCGGCAGCCATTTCTACATCGCCTTGTATTGGGCGCAAGCCTTGGCAGCGCAAGACAAAGACGCGGATTTGAAAGCCACTTTTGCGCCAGTAGCGGAAAAATTGGCAGCGCAAGAAGCGGAAATTTTAGCGGAATTGGCATCTGTGGCTGGCAAAGCAGTGGACATCGGCGGCTACTACGCGCCTGATGAAAAACTGGCGAGCGCGGCAATGCGTCCAAGCGCGAAATTGAATGCGGTGATTGATGCGCTGTGATTTGATTTTGTTGTGATTTTGAAATAAACAGGCTGCCTGAAAATTGTTTCAGGCAGCCTGAAATGTTTGTAACTCTGAAAAACTTGAAAACCTTAATCCATCGTTATTACCGTGTGGACAGTCAAGTCATCCAATTTTCAATGTTTTTGTGTTTGCAATATAATAAGGCTGCCTGAAATGTTCAGGCAGCCTTTAGCGGATAAATCTTAACGATGTGTCCGCGAATATTCGCGCGCTTCGGCTCTTAGCGAACGAATTTTGTCTACATTGCCGCAATAATTGGTGTAATCTTTGCTGACAATTTTGCTATCGGTACGCGATACTTCAACTTTATATAGCCAGCAGCCTTTCAAAATGTTCACATCCCAATTGGTTAAATCTTTATCGGTGCTCACCACTTGTTTACTTGCAACCGCGCGCGTAGCCACCGCAATCGCGCGCAATTCATCAGGTGCGCGTACCACAATTTGGCTATCGGCCACCGTGTTCAAACTGCTTGCCAACAACGCGCCCGTTAATACCAAACGGCTTACTAAGTTAGATTTCATCTTTTTTCCTAACGGTTTGATTTCAAAGCGGCAAACTATAACGATATCGTTGGGATTTGGCAATCTTTTCTTTCAGTCTGAGACCTTAGCAAAGCCCTTATCGTTGGCACATTTCTTCGTGATGCGCTTCTCGTCCACTTGAAAATAGTTCATCTATTATCTGCGTGTGCTGCGATGCTATCGCTTTGAACTGCACTCAAATCTAGGAGCTTTGCTAAGGTCTCAGGCAGCCTGAAACAAAATCGCGTATAATCGCGCCTTTTTTGAAAGCGAAACCATGTCTTATCCAAATTGCCCACAATGCCAATCCGATTTAACCTACCACGACGGCAGCCAACTCGTTTGCCCTGAATGCGCCTACGAATGGCAAGAAGGCGAAGAAGCGGCAACAGAAACCGCGGTACAAATCAAAGACGCCAACGGCACGCCGTTGCAAGATGGCGATACCGTTGTATTGATTAAAGATTTGAAAGTCAAAGGCAGCAGCATGGTCATCAAACAAGGCACCAAAGTCAAAGGCATTCGCTTGCAAGAAGGCGAGGGTGGACACGATATTGGTTGCAAAATTGATGGCACGCCCATGAATTTAAAATCTGAATTTGTGAAAAAAGCATAATTTTAGGCAGCCTTACTGAGCACAAAAAAACTTGAAGCGCGGACGTCCCTGTCCGCAAAATAATACGCTAAATGTATGTAATGCGAATGAGGACGTTCGCGCTCCAGTCTGTTGCAAGATGTTGTTGTGTGCTGAAAGAGGCAGCCTGAAACTTTGTATGATTTAAATCATCGTCTTTTTCGTCTGAGCGGAAATGACGGCTGAATCTTTCAGGTAGCCTGAAAAATTAAAACATGAATAATAACAGCACCATCGCTTATATTTTTGGACAACCCGTAACCGATGTGCCGCAAGACTTGTTTATTCCACCCGATGCATTACAGGTGGTGTTGCACAGTTTTGAAGGCCCATTGGATTTGCTTTTGTATTTGATTCGTAAGCAAAATATTGATGTGTTAGACATTCCCATGGTCAAAATCACCGAGCAATATTTGGGCTACATCGCGCAAATGGACGCGCATCAGTTTGATTTGGCGGCGGAATATTTGTTGATGGCGGCGGTGTTGGTTGAAATTAAATCGCGACTTTTATTACCGCAGCCTGAAAATATAGATCAAAATGAAGAGCTTGATCCACGCGCCGAATTGGTGCGCCGTTTGTTGGCTTATGAACAAATGAAACTCGCCGCGCAAGGTTTGGACGCTTTGCCACGCGCAGGGCGTGACTTTGCTTGGGTGTATTTGCCGCTGGAAATCGCGGCGGAGCAGAAGTTGCCCGAAGTGCAGTTGGCGGATTTAACCCAAGCGTGGCTCAGCATTTTGTCGCGCGCTAAGCAGAACAAAAGCCATGCGGTGGTGCAAGAAGCCGTGTCAGTGCGTGAGCGAATGAGCGCGATTTTGCGCCAATTAAACGCGCAATTGGTGTGTCGTTTTTCCGCTTTATTCAAGCCAGAATTGGGCGCGGCGCATGTGGTGGTAAACTTCATTGCCTTGCTGGAATTGGTCAAAGAAGGCTTGGTGCGTGTGGTGCAAGAAGCGCGCTTTGGCGATATTGATGTGATGTTGGCAGGCGGAGAAACGGTGGAATTGGAGTTTATAGACGGCGAAACGGAGCAAGCTGCCTGAATTAGGGCAGAGCTTTCAGGCAGCCTGAAATCTATCCTGTTCGTCATTCCCGCGTAGGCGAGCATCCTATTTTCGGTTTAGGTAATCTTGCTTGAATACTTAAAACCCGAAATTTTGAATGCAACATTTTCACTTAAATATAAATACTTTTAAGGCAATGTTGGATTCCTGTCTGCGCGGGAATGACGACGTAGTAATTGCTAGAACGTAAAACCGTTTGCGCAAATTAAAGTAATTATGCGATAATCTGCGCCGTTTGTAGTTGATTGGAACACGCCATGTCGCATTATTCGATGATTGTTGAACGCCGCACTCGCTGCGGTGGGCGTGTTTTTTATATTTAACCCGTTATTTAAACGGGTTTTTTTGCGTCTGTTGATTTTCAGGCAGCCTAAAACTTTCAGGCTGCCTGAAAAAAAGAATAAGGAAATTCCATGCCCAACCCATTGTATCGCCAGCACTTAATTTCCATCGCCGATTTATCGTCCGACGAATTATTGTTGTTGCTCAACACCGCGCTGAAACTCAAAAACGAGCCGCGCGATGATTTATTGGCAGGTAAACTGATTGCGTCGTGTTTTTACGAACCCTCCACGCGCACGCGTTTGTCGTTTGAAACCGCCGTACAACGTTTGGGCGGTAAAGTAATTGGTTTTGCCGATGGTGGCAATACCAGTGCGAAAAAAGGCGAAACGCTTGCCGATGCGGCGCGGATTGTGTCCAGCTATGCCGACGCGATTGTTCAACGCCATTCGCAAGACGGTTCGGCGCGCGTGACTGCTGAATTTTCTAGCGTGCCTGTGATTAATGCGGGCGATGGCACGAATCAACATCCGAGCCAAACGCTGCTGGATTTAGTCACGATTTACGAAACGCAAGGCACGCTCAAAGGCTTGAAAATCGCCATGAGCGGCGATTTGAAATACGGGCGTACCGTTCACTCGTTGGCGCAAGCACTTAAATCATTCGGTTGCGAATTTGCCTTCGTCTCGCCGCCAAGTTTAGCCATGCCCGACTACATCACCGAAGAATTAGACGCAGCGGGCGCGACGTGGCAAGTGTTGCCCGATTTGGAAAGCGCGATTGTTTGGGCGGACATTTTGTACATGACGCGCGTGCAACGCGAACGCTTTGACGAACAAGAATTTTCCAAAATTCAAGGTAAATTCAATCTGCAAGCCGCCATGTTGAGCCAAGCCAAACCCAATTTGCGCGTGTTGCACCCCTTGCCGCGAGTGGACGAAATTCATCCCGACGTGGACAGCACGCCCTATGCCTATTATTTCCAACAAGCCGCCAACGGCGTGTACGCGCGCATGGCAATTTTGTCGCTCGTTTTGAATGAAGAAGTGTGAGAAAAAATGTGAAAAACAAAAAGTTAAGCGTAGAGGCGATTGAAAACGGCACGGTAATTGACCACATTCCCGCAGGTTTGGGTTTAACCATTTTGCGCCAGTTTAAATTATTGCATTATGGCAACGCGGTAACCGTTGGTTTTAATTTGCCTAGCCAAAGCAAGGATGCAAAAGATATTATTAAAATCAAAGATGTACAACTGGCAGAACGCGACGCAAACCGTCTTGCCTTGTTTGCGCCCGAAGCGGTCGTGAATCGTATTGAGAATTTCCAAGTTGCCGAAAAAATGAATTTAAGGCTGCCTGAAACGATTAGCGAAGTATTCCGCTGCCCCAACAGCAATTGCGCCAGCCATCGCGAGCCTGTAAGCAGTCGCTTTTATGTGCAGCAACAACAAGAGCAAGTGAAATTGAAATGCCATTATTGCGAAAAGATTTTTGCGCGCGAAGTGGCGGCAGAGGCTTGATTTATTGATAGAAAATGGTGAGCGGAAATGCCCACTATTTTTCAGGCTGTCTGAAATGCAAAACTTGGAGCGCGGATGAGGACGTCCGCGCTCCATTGCTTATCATTCTGAAATAAAAGGCTGCCTGAAAAGTTTTCAGGCAGCCTTTTATTCAAAAAAACAAAATCATTCAATCACATAGTCATAATCCACCACCAATGGCGCATGGTCGGAAAACTTCACGTCTTTATACACATGCGCGGCGGTGGCGGTTTTCCCTAAATCGGGCGACACCATCTGATAATCAATGCGCCAACCCACATCTTTCGCATACGCCTGACCGCGATTGCTCCACCACGTATAGCCCGCCACATCGGGATACAGCGTGCGCCACATATCCGTCCAGCCCAATTTCGCAATCACATTACCAATCCACTCGCGCTCTTCGGGCAGAAAACCCGAATTTTTCAGATTGCCCTTCCAGTTTTTGATGTCAATATTTTGGTGGGCAATATTCCAATCGCCGCACACCACTACATCACGTCCTTCTGCCAGCAAATCTGCCAACATAGGATAAAATTTATCTAAAAACAAATATTTAAACTCTTGACGCTCAGGCGCGGACGTACCGCTTGGTAAATACAGCGAAATCACGGTTAATTGACCAAAATCCGCGCGAACAAAACGCCCTTCTCGGTCAAACTCTGCTACACCCATACCCATTTGCACACGGTCTGGTTGCTTTTTACTGTAAATCGCCACGCCGCTGTAACCGCGTTTTTCCGCGCAATGCCACACGCCGTGCATACCGTGCGGATTGCGCATATCCGCCGCCAAATCAGGCTCTTGCGCTTTCAATTCTTGCACGCACACAATGTCCGCGCCGCTTTGCGCGATGTAGTCCAAAAAGCCTTTTTTGTACGCCGAACGAATGCCGTTCACGTTTGCCGAGATAATTCGCATGATGTTTCCCTGTGATAAAATGGCAGTATTTTATCGGGTTTCAGGCTGCCTGAAAAATGGGGAACGCGTTTCAGGCATCCTGAAAACATATTTTCATATCCGCAAGGACACCATCATCATGATGCCACCGCCACAACAATGGTCATTTACCGCGCCCAATAATCCTTTTACTGCCATGATTTCATGCGCGATTGGCAGCGTAATCATGCTGATTTTGATTGTTTGGCTGCTGATTATTCAGCAAACAGGGCAAGAACTTTGGCTGTTTATTGGCATACTGTTCACACTTTTATTTCATGCGTACAAAAATCATGCCTTATGGCAAACTTACCGCGTATGGAATCAACAAGCCGAATTTTTGCGTTTGGACAACGATAGCTTTCACTATCATATTTTTCCACACGGTTCAGGCAGCCTGAAATATGAAGAGATTGAATCAGCACATTTTGACACGCGCAGCATGGAACATTCGGATTTGGAAATCAAACTAAAAAATAATAAAAACATTAAGTTATCTTTAAAACGTATGCAGCGCGAAAAAGGCGATGGTTTGATAAAAGATTGGATGATTGCCGAAGAAATCATGCGCCGCATTCGGATTAAACGGGCGATGAATCAATTTGATTTATGATTGAATCCAAACTAAATTGCAGCGCGTAGGGTGTGTGCGGTACGCGCGCACGTGTTTGCTCAATCATTTCATTAAAACGCTTGCGTGGCTTGCGCCACACACCCTACAAACTATTTCCAAATAATTTTCAGGCAGCCTGAAAACTCTCTCAACCCCAAACAAGGAACAAAAAATGAGCAACTTCCGCCAAGACTTTCTCCAATTCGCCCTGCAACAAAACGTGCTGAAATTTGGCGAATTTACCACCAAAGCAGGTCGCCAATCGCCCTATTTTTTCAATGCTGGTTTGTTCAACGATGGCGCGTCCACGCTGCAACTGGCGCGGTTTTACGCGCAGGCGATTTTGGAGAGCAAAGTTGAATTTGATATGCTGTTCGGGCCCGCCTACAAAGGCATTATTTTGGCGGCGGCAACCGCGATGATGTTGGCAGAACAAGGCGTGAACGTACCATTTGCTTACAACCGCAAAGAAGCGAAAGACCACGGCGAAGGCGGCGTATTGGTCGGTGCGCCACTCAAAGGGCGCGTGTTGATTATTGATGATGTGATTTCCGCTGGCACGTCGGTGCGCGAAAGCGTGAAGTTAATCCAAAACGAAGGCGCAACCCCAGCCGTCGTTGCCATCGCACTTGACCGCATGGAAAAAGGCACGGGCGACAAATCCGCCGTACAAGAAGTGGAACAGCAATATGGTTTACCTGTTGTTTCTATTGCGAATTTGGTAGATTTATTTACGCTAGTGGAACAAACGGGCAATGCGGATTTAGCGCAATTTGTTGAGCCAATGAAAGCGTATCGCGCTAAATATGGCGTGATTTAATAATCTATAAAAATCTCAGGCTGCCTGAAAATGTTTTCAGGCAGCCTGCTTTATGGCTTTGAATATTAATGGATTTGGCTGCCAATAACGCCACCTAATGCTGCACCACCTAAAGTAGCGCCAGTATCACCACCAATCAAATTGCCTGCGACACCACCTGCTACTGCGCCTAAAGCGGCGTTGCGTTGAGAGGTAGTTAAGCTGCCATTGGTTGAGCTGCATGCGCTTAGTGATGCAGCTACACTGGCAATAGCGATAAATTTAAAAATAGACGATTTCATAGTGAACTCCTTGTGTTTACTCTAAGTGAAAAAAGACTGCTGCTAAACGATTGTTAAGAAATGACTGAATTGTTTTTCAAGCAGCCAGTGATGAATTATAGTGAATAAATTGAGTTTGCCAACTTAATTTAGCTTATTTTGGTGCGCGGTATGTTTGATGGCATGTTTTACAACTGTTTTCCACATCGCTAAAGGCGACTTTAATATCATCCAATTTACCCGTTTGCGCGGTGGCATTTAATTTGTCCACAGTGGCGAAAAATTTTTCTTGTTCCGCTTTAAATTCAACAGGTTTTTGCCAAATAGCAGGCAATGCGTCGCCATTGCCTTTGGGGTCGTCTTGAAACGATTCAAAAGGAATGCGGGCTTCTTTGGCAAATTGCGCGGCAGCAGTTTTGAATTTTTCGGCATCAAAAGCATCATCGCCGTTTGCCATTTTGCGCATGGTAGAAACGGTTGGCATAAAGGATTTGAACGCGGCGGTGCGGTCTTGCGAGATATCGCCTTTTCCTTGCGGTGCGCTCACATTTGCACCGCCTTGTCCACCGCATGCTGCGAGGGTTGCGCTTAAGATGATGAGTACGAGGTTTTTTTTCATGGTTTGTGTTTACCTTTTGATTAGTTTATGATGGGAATGGTTGCGAAAAGGTGGAAATATACCTGATTTTCTTATAATTTCTGTAAAGAAAGGCTAAACAATGGCAATTTTAATTACGGGTGCTTCGGCAGGTTTTGGTGCGGCGATGTGTCGCGCGTTTGTGAATGCAGGTTTTGATGTGGTGGGCGCGGCGCGAAGAATGGAGAAACTGACGGCGTTGCAAGCTGAATTGGGTGAGAAATTTCAGCCTT
Organism: Neisseriaceae bacterium B1; assembly: GCA_051414845.1. Lineage (GTDB taxonomy): Bacteria > Pseudomonadota > Gammaproteobacteria > Burkholderiales > Neisseriaceae > Simonsiella. Next base: position 1,743,247 of record CP183313.1, on the reverse strand, counting down.
TATTGATGGATGTGCGCGATAAAGAGTCGGTTAAAAGTGCGTTGGCAACTTTGGAGACGCTGCCTGAAAACTTCCGCAAGATTGATTGTTTGATTAACAATGCAGGCTTGGCTTTGGGCTTAGAAAAGGCTCACGAAGCAGATTTTGACGACTGGGAGACGATGATTCAAACCAATGTGCTGGGCTTGACGTTTTTAACGCGCCAAGTGTTGCCGCAAATGGTGGCGCGTGGGCGCGGTTACATCATCAATATTGGCTCAATCGCGGGCAATTATCCTTATCCAGGTGGCAATGTTTATGGCGCAACGAAGGCGTTTGTGCGCCAATTTAGCTTGAATTTGCGCGCGGATTTGCATGGCACGGGCGTGCGCGTGAGCAATATTGAACCAGGTTTGGCGGGCGGTTCGGAGTTTTCCAATGTGCGCTTTAAGGGGGATGACGCGCGTGCGGAAAGTTTGTATGAAAACGCCAATGCTTTGCAGCCTGAAGACATTGCGGCAACGGCTTTGTGGCTCTATCAAACGCCGCCGCATATGAATGTAAACACGCTGGAATTGATGCCTGTGAGCCAAAGTTTCGCGCCGTTGAATGTGTTCAAAACGGGCAACACGCTGCCTGAAAATACAAATAGGCAGCCTGAAAGTGAAGGATTTTTTGGGAAATTGGCGAAATTGTTTAAGTAAGTAGGTTGGGGTGCGCCCCAACTGGTTCTCACGCAGCCTGAATGTTCTAATTCTTTTCAGGCTGCCTGAGAACTGTTTGATAGTTGAATAACAAAATGCTCGGTAAATTAAAATCTTATCTTGAATTCCAATGCAGTAAACGACGCTATTTGAAGTATTTTTTGCCGATTTATATTGCTTTGTTTACTTATATCGCTTTTGTTTCATACGATTTGTATCTTCGTCAATCTGTTTTTAAAAGAAATGAAGTGCAGATAAAAGAAATTACGGTGCAGGCGGATATTGGCTTTTTGTCGGGAACGAGAGGTGCGCGTTCTTTGATGATTAGGACGCCAACCATCCATTCGAGCCAAAATTGTTTTGCTGCGTATATTCGGGATTTTTGTGATTCGGTTAGTGCATTGAAAAATAATCAAAAAAATATGCCGATGACGCTTCGATTGCTGGAAATTACGCCCAATCAGCATCCAGAATGGAAAGAATATTCTGTTTTGAGTGGCGATTATCGGGATAAAAATGGTGCGATTCAGGTATTAAAAACGCAACAGCAAGCAGCTTATTCTTGGTTTTATTATGATAAAAGTTGGGTTTTTATTTATTTTGTTTCTTTGATTTTGGCGTTGGCTAGTTTGGGTTTGTGGATTGTGGTGCTGATGTTTGGCACAAAGCGAAATAAAAGTAACATTGGGTAGTCTTTCAGGCTGCCTGAAACCGAAAATGAATATAGTGAATTAAAATAGAAGAGAACAAGCAATGTCGTAGATTTCTATTTTAATCGGCTATGGTTTTCAGGCAGCCTGAAATTTGCTACACTTCACTTTCTTTTTCATCCACAAAGGAAACTGCTATGACTCGCATGGTACATTGCGTGAAATTGGGCAAAGAAACCGAGGGCATGAAATTTGCGCCCCTGCCAAATGAGTTGGGCAAACGCATTTTTGACAATGTGTCGCAAGAAGCATGGGAAGCTTGGACGCGCCATCAAACCATGTTGATTAACGAAAACCGTTTAAGCCTTGCCGACCCACGCGCACGTCAATATTTGGCGCAACAAATGGAAAATTATTTCTTTGGAGAAGGTGCAGACGCGGTTCAGGGCTACGTTCCCGAGTAAGAGTTAAAGTTTGCGCAGACGATTTTTCAGGCAGCCTGAAAACCTGTCTTAACAATATTTTGCGTGAACCGCTACCAAATTCGCCAAAAAACAGATAAAATCCGCTTTATTCTGAATTTAGAAATCAAACTCTAAATATTTATCCGCCGTAAGGCATTATTTTATAAGGACTAACTATGTCAATCGAACAAAAAGTAAAAAGCATCGTTGCTGAACAATTAGGCGTTGCCGAAGACCAAGTGAAAAACGAATCTTCTTTCCAAGACGACTTGGGCGCAGATTCTTTGGATACCGTTGAATTGGTAATGGCTTTGGAAGAAGCATTTGGCTGCGAAATTCCTGACGAAGACGCTGAAAAAATCACGACTGTGCAAGCAGCGATTGATTATGTAAACGCGAAACAATAAGTTTCCTTGTTTACCCCAACTCAGCCTCTGGTTTTCGGCTCATGCTGCAAATCGGGGGCTGTTTCACATTCATTCATACACATTTCAGGCTGCCTGAAAGCATGTGCTTTTGTGTAGCCCTTATCCACAAAAGCATTGATAATAAGCGAGAAAAACATGACCCAAAGACGCGTAGTGATAACGGGTTTAGGACAAATTTCCCCTGTGGGCAACGATGTAGAAAGCGCGTGGCAAAACCTGCTGGCGGGCAAAAGCGGTATCGGCAAAATCACCCGCTTTGATGCATCCGAATTGACGTGCCAAATCGCAGGCGAAGTTAAAGATTTTGACATCGGACAATACCTGCCGCCCAAAGAAGCGCGCCGCATGGACACTTTTATCCATTACGGCATTGCAGGCGCATTGCAAGCCATTGCTGATGCTAAATTGGACGAGTTTACTGAGTTAGACAAAGACCGCATCGGTGTGAACATTGGTTCAGGCATTGGCGGTTTGCCCTTGATTGAAGAAACCGCAAATGCAGTCGTAGCAGGTGGTGCGCGTAAAATCAACCCTTTCTTCATTCCTGGCAGCTTAATTAACCTGATTTCAGGACATATCACTATTCTCAAAGGCTACCGTGGGCACAACTATGGTATTGTTTCGGCTTGTGCGTCGGGTACCCACGCGATTGGCGAATCGGCGCGTTTAATTAAATATGGCGACGTAGATGTGATGGTTGCAGGTGGCGCAGAAAGCTCTGTTTGTACATTGGGTATTGGTGGATTTGCCGCCATGAGAGCCTTGTCCACACGCAACGACGATCCCGAAGCTGCTTCACGTCCTTGGGACAAAGACCGCGACGGTTTCGTGATGGGCGAAGGCGCAGGCGTATTGATTTTGGAAGAATTGGAACACGCTAAACGCCGCGGCGCAAAAATCTATGCCGAACTCGTCGGTTTTGGCACAAGTTCCGATGCCTATCACATTACCGCGCCCAACGCCGAAGGTCCAGCCCTTGCCTTATCGCGCGCCATCAAAGACAGCGGTTTGCCTGTGAAAGCAATTGATTATGTAAACGCGCACGGCACGTCCACGCCATTGGGCGACGCGAACGAAACCAACGCTACCAAAGCCGTTTTCGGTGAACACGCGAAAAAATTGGTGGTCAGCTCTACTAAATCCATGACAGGACACTTGCTCGGCGCAGCAGGTGGCGTAGAAGCCGTGTACAGCGTTTTAGCAATCCGCGACCAAATCGTACCGCCAACCATTAACCTTGTGAATCAAGATTTTGAAGCAGGTTGCGACTTGGATTATTGCGCCAACGAAGCGCGTAAACTGACGATTAACGCCGTTGCCAGCAACTCATTCGGTTTCGGCGGTACCAACGGCACATTGGTATTCAAACGCTTTGAAAACTGATTGGGTAACACACTATCAAGCCGTTCAGGCAGCCTGAAAAGTAGCCATCTTTTTCAGGCTGCCTTTACCTGTTTGCAGAAACAGTAATAAAGGTGTTTCAGGCAGCCTGAAACTTCGCCAATAAAATGTTAAAATACCGCATTAAAGATTAAATGAAGCAAAAAACATGAGAAACGTAGTCGCCTTTTTATTAGAAAACTTCCCCGACATCCAACATTGCCCACAAGGTCAAGACCTAGGTGAAATGCTGGAAAGCGCAGGTTTTATGGATGATGACATCGGCGACGCCATCACCATTATGCAGCTATTGCAAGACACGCCACCAAGCAATGAAGGGCAGCCTGAAAGCCAAGCTTTGCGCGTTTACCATGATGAAGAAGCGGAAATTTTAAGCGCAGAAATCCGCGGTTTGCTGCATTTTCTTTACACCAGCCAGGCGATTAATTTTGCCCAACGCGAATTTGTCATCCACGCGCTCATGCACCTATCTTATGATGAAATGACTTTGGACAACGCCAAAGTATTGGCACTACTCGTTTCATGGGCGCACCGCTCAGAAATGCCTGTTTTGATTGGCGATGAACTGATGGTGGCTTTGCATGGCAAGAGTTTGAAACAATAAGATTTTTTTATTGAAAGCAAGCCGAGAATATTTTTCAGGCAGCCTGAAAACACGATACGCAGCAGCAGTCGAACTTGACCGTTCGGCTGAATTTTTTATACAAACGCTTGCCAAAATGCGCGCAATCTATTAACAATATAAAAAGAACAAGATTTCAGGCAGCCTGAAACCCCATCCCTATTTTTATTTCAAGAATAAATAACCCTATGTCTAAAAACCTGTTAATTGTTGAATCGCCCAACAAAATCAAATCCGTCAAAAAATATTTAGGCGGCGATTTTGAAGTGTTGGCATCGTTTGGTCATGTGCGCGATTTGATTCCAAAAAATGGCGCGGTGGACCCTGAGCATGATTTTGCGATGAAATATCAAGTTATTAGCAAAAACAGCAAACATGTGGACACCATTGTTGCCGCTGCCAAAGAAGCCGAACACATCTATCTGGCAACCGACCCCGACCGCGAGGGCGAGGCGATTTCTTGGCATATTGCCGAGATTTTGAAGTCCAAACGTGGCATGAAAGATGTGGACAAAAAAATTCAACGTGTGGTGTTTCATGAAGTAACACCCAAAGGTGTTCAGGCAGCCTTACAAAATCCGCGCCACTTGGACAACAATCTAGTGGATGCACAGCAGGCGCGCCGTGCGTTGGATTACTTAGTAGGTTTCAATCTGTCGCCTTTATTGTGGAAAAAAATCCGTCGTGGCTTGTCGGCTGGACGCGTGCAAAGTCCTGCCCTGCGCCTGATTTGCGAGCGTGAAAACGAAATTCGTGCGTTTGAAAGCCAAGAATATTGGTCGCTGCATTTGGATAGCCACAAAGGGCGTGTGAAATTTTCGGCGAAATTAACCCATTGGCAAGGCGAGAAATTGGAGCAGTTTTCGCTGCCCAATGAGCAAAGTCAAGCGGCGGTTTTGGCTGTCTTAAAAGACAAACCTGCGCAAGTGGCTGATGTGATTAAGAAAAAAGCCACTCGCAAACCTGCTGCGCCCTACACGACTTCAACCATGCAACAGGACGCGGTGCGCAAACTGGGTTTCACGACTGACCGCACGATGCGTACGGCGCAGCAGTTGTTTGAGGGTATTGACGTGGGGCAAGGCGCGGTAGGTTTGATTACTTATATGCGTACCGACAGCGTTACGTTGGCGGAAGACGCGCTGGTGGAAATTCGCCATTATATTGAGAACAAGATTGGCGCGGATTTTCTGCCATCTGCGGCGAAAATCTACAAAACCAAGTCTAAAAACGCGCAAGAGGCGCACGAGGCGATTCGCCCGACTTCGGTGTATCGTTCGCCTGAAAGTGTGAAACCGTTTCTGTCGGCTGACCAGTTTAAGCTGTATCAGATGATTTGGCAGCGCACGGTGGCGTGTCAAATGGTGGATGCGAAATTTGACGCGACAACGGTGGATATTAACGTGGGCGAAGGTGTGTTCCGTGCAACGGGGCAAGTATTGGTTTTTGCTGGCTTTTTGAGCGTATACCAAGAGGGCGCGGACGAGGAAGATGAGGCGGAAGAAAGCAAAAAGCTGCCTGAAATGGCGGTAGGCGACGCGCTGCCTGTTGATGATGTGTATGGCGAGCAGCATTTTACCCAGCCGCCGCCGCGTTTCAACGAGGCGACTTTGGTCAAGGCGTTGGAAGAATTTGGCATTGGTCGTCCATCTACTTATGCGAGCATCATCAAGACTTTAAAAGACCGTGAATATGTTACCGTGGAGCAACGCCGTTTTCAGCCGACCGACACGGGCGAGATTGTGAACAAGTTTTTGACGGAACATTTTGAGCAGTATGTGGATTACGATTTCACGGCAAAATTGGAAGACCAATTAGACGAAATCGCCAATGGCAAACGCGAGTGGATTCCCGTAATGGAAAAATTCTGGAAGGGATTTCACAAGCAAGTGGTTGAAAAAGAAGGTATTGAACGCGCCAAGTTCACGACGGAAGAATTGGACGAAACCTGCCCCAAATGCGGCAACCACAAATTGCAAGTCAAATTCGGTCGCGCAGGACGATTCATTGCTTGCGCAGGTTATCCCGAATGCGATTACACGCGCAATGCCAATGAAACTGCCGAGCAAGCCGCCGAGCGCATGGCAAAAGATGCCGCCGCGCAAGCCGAATTGGAAGGGCGCGAATGTCCAAAATGCGGCGGACAATTGGTGTACAAAAACAGCCGTGCGGGCAGCAAATTCATCGGTTGCGTGAATTATCCGAAATGCAAACACGTTGAGCCGTTGGAAAAGCCGAAAGACACGGGCGTGAAGTGTCCGCAATGCGGCAAGGGGCATTTGGTGGAGCGCAAATCGCGTTTTGGCACGACGTTTTATAGCTGCGATTGTTACCCCGATTGCAAATATGCGGTCAATCACGAGCCGTTGAACGAGCTATGTCCGCAATGTGGTTGGGCTTTGACGATGCGCAAAGTTACGAAACGTTGGGGCGTGGAGCGTGTGTGTCCGCAAAAAGAGTGTGGCTGGAAAGAGCAGTTGGAAGCACCGCCTGTGAAAGAGAAGTAATATGTAGGTTGGGCATTTATGCCCGACGCAACGCGCTGTCATCATATCGGGCATGAATGACCGACCTACGGAAATTATTTTTCAAATAAAAAACAAAATGCTGCCTGAAAATTCGTTTTCAGGCAGCCTAAATTTTTTGGAAAAATAAAATCATGGTCAAACACACATTTTTTCCATGCGATGCCATTTCATTAACCGAAAAAATATTTTTGGCAATGATTGTGCAAACGCAAGCCGATGTAAATATTAAAAAATATTTACAAACCTTGATTACTCATTCGGTGGTTACCGAGCGGCACACAACGACAAATTGTGGCAAATATGTTTATTTTGAAACGCCCAGCAAACTATCTGCGCCGCCTGATTTACATGACCGTTTGTTGGAAGCGAGTACGGACAATATTTTGTTTTTGTTGTATTTAAATGAAGATTTGACAAAATTAGATTTTTTGGAAATCACGTTGTTGTCGCAAGATGTGGCGTATGATGAAGAATGTATCGCGCATTCGGTGGTGGATAAAATGTGGTTTCAGGCAGCCTGAAAATCAAAGAGTTCGCTTTTATGGCGAACTCTTTTTGTTGCGCAGCAAAAATCGGCGTTTATTTTCGGTATAATTCATTATCATCTTTTCAGGCTGCCTGAAAACATCACATTCTCTAGGAAACATCATGCAATTTTCACAATTTGGCAAAAAATTCACCCGAAAAACAGGCATTTTGCAATTAATGGACGATTTGGGCAACGCGCTCAATAGCGACCGTCCCATCAATATGCTTGGTGGTGGCAATCCTGCACGCATTGCGCAAGTGAATGAAATGTATCAAAAAACGCTGCATCACATCGCCGAAACGGGCGCGAGCATTGACAGCATTGGCAATTATTCCACACCGCAAGGTGACGCCAAGCTCATTGCCACGCTGGTGGAATTTTTCAATCGCGAATACGGTTGGGGCATCAGCACGCAAAATATCGCACTAACCAACGGTTCGCAAAACGCATTTTTCTATTTATTCAATCTGTTTGGCGGCGAATTTGAAGATGGTGACAAATCCATCTTATTGCCGCTCGCGCCAGAATACATCGGCTATGCAGACGCGCACACCGTCGGCAAACATTTCGTTGCCGTGCCGCCCATTTTGGAAGATGTGCAACACAACGGCGAAGACGGCTTTTTCAAATACCACGTCGATTTTGCCGCGCTGGAACACGACATCGATTTCAGCAAAATTGGCGCGATTTGCTGCTCACGTCCCACTAATCCCACAGGCAATGTTCTGACCGATGAAGAAATGGCGCGTTTGGACGAATTGGCGCGTAAACATCAGATTCCATTGATTATTGATAACGCGTATGGCATGCCGTTTCCCAATATTATTTACAGCGACGCCACGTTAAATTGGCATGAAAACATTATTTTGTGTTTCAGTTTGTCGAAAATTGGTTTACCAGGAGTGCGCACGGGGATTGTGGTTGCTGCGCCGCAAGTGATTGACGCCATTAGCAGTTTGAATGCGATTGTGAATTTAGCACCCACGCGTTTTGGCGCAGCGATTGCCGCGCCGCTGATTGAAGATGGCAGCCTGAAACAATTGTCCGACAACGTGATTAAGCCGTTTTACCGCCAGCAAGCGCAATTGGCGGTACAATTGTTGAAAGAACAATTGGGCGATTACCCCATGAAAATCCACAAACCCGAAGGTGCGATTTTTCTGTGGTTGTGGCTGGAAGGTTTGCCTGTGTCGTCGCACGAATTGTACGAGCGACTCAAAGCGCGTGGCACGCTGATTATCCCGAGCGAACATTTTTTCGTGGGCATCGACGCGATCGATTATCCGCACGCGTACGAGTGTATTCGCATGAGCATTGCGCAAGACGAAGAAACGCTGCGCCGCGGTATTGCCGATATTGGCGCGGTGGTGCGTGAATTGTATGATGAGAAATGAGTTTTCATGCAGCCTGAAAATGCGCGACAAAAGTTAAAGGCTGCCTGAAATCTGTCCCCTCTCCCTATGAAAGGGGGAGGGGACAGAGTAGCGACATTTTGTCGCGAACTTTTCAGCCGGAAACTTTTGCAAAACTTCAAAGCGTAGGTCGGATTCTTGAATCCGACATTTTTTCTGATTTTTCTCTTACGTAGGGGCAGATTTCATATCCGCCCTATTTTTTAATAGATTGAACTTCATGAATAAAATTTTGACAACAAAAAGGGTGGATATGAAATCTGCCCCTTGGCACAGGGTTTTGCAAGGGTTTCAGGCAGCCTGAAACAAAATTCAGTGAAGCTCAAAAATATCGGCGCACAAATCATGCTGAAATCTGTTTTATGTAAATCTATTTCAATTTAAGTAATCTTCGCTTACAATCGCACGCTTGAGAAAAATGCAGCCTTTTCAGGCTGCCTGAATTTTTTGGATGAATTATGTACAACGATAAAATTTCATGTTTTGCACAAGAAGCTCATGTAGATGTGGTGCATTGCGTTGTTAATGCAGTGAGTTCGCCGTTATGGTCGGCTTTGGTGTGGATTTTGATTGGCGTAGGCTTGTTTTTCACGGTTAGCACAGGTTTCGTGCAATTGCGCTTGTTTGGGCGCAGCTTGAAAGAAATTCGTGGCAGCCGCCAAAATCCTAATGAACCTCATGGCATTACCGCATTTCAGGCATTTATTACAGGCATGGCAAGTCGTGTAGGTACGGGTAATATTGCAGGTGTAGCGATTGCAATTACAGCGGGTGGACCAGGTGCAGTGTTTTGGATGTGGCTGACTGCTTTAATCGGCATGAGTTCTGCGTTTGCTGAGTCTACTTTGGCGCAATTATTTAAAGTACGCGACAAGAAAACGGGGGGATTCCGTGGTGGTCCCGCTTATTACATCGCGCATGGCTTGAATCAACATTGGTTGTCGGTATTGTTTTCCATTAGCTTGATTATTTGTTTTGGCTTGGTTTACAACGCGATTCAGGCAAATACGATTGTCCAAGCGGTGCAATCGGCGATGAGTATGACGGTTGTGGATGGTGTGAGCGAAGAGACGTGGGACAACTATAAACATGGCGTAGCAGCAGTGTTGGTGATTATGACTGCGCCGATTATTTTTGGTGGTATTCAACGTGTGGCGCGTGCGGCAGAGGCGATTGTGCCTGTGATGGCATTGTTGTACATCGGCGTGGCGTTGTTTGTGATGGTAACCAATGTAACAGAAATTCCGCGCGTGTTTGGCTTGATTATTGAAGACGCGTTCACCGTGAAAGCAGCGGGCGGCGGCTTGCTCGGCGGCTTGATTTCACAAGCGATGATGTTGGGCATTAAGCGTGGCTTATATTCCAACGAAGCTGGTCAAGGTTCTGCGCCCAATGCAGCGGCGGCGGCGGATGTGAAACACCCCGCGTCGCAAGGTTTGATTCAAATGCTCGGCGTGTTTGTGGATACGATTATCGTGTGTTCCGCGACCGCATTTATTATCTTACTGTCTGATTTTAAATCCAATCCTGACTTAAGCGGTATTCAATTAACCCAAGCCGCGTTGGAAACGCACATGGGCGCGTGGGCGCAACAATTCTTGGCAGTGGTACTGTTTTTGTTTGCCTTTTCCACCATCATCGGCAACTACGCCTATGCGGAAACCAACGTACAATATTTGCACGGTAAACCGATTGTGCTGACCGCGTTCCGTATGTTGGTGCTGGCGTTTGTATATTTTGGTGCGGTGGCGAAAGTCGCGATTGTATGGGATATGGGCGATTTAACGATGGGTATCATGGCGTTGATTAACCTGATTGCCATTGCTTGCTTGTATAAACTCGTGTTGCTGGTATTGAAAGATTATTCAGTCAAAGTGAAAATGGGCAAAGCAGAGCCAGAATTCAATTTGAATGAACATCCTGTTTTGAAGCGTAAAATTAAATCCGATATTTGGTAAACAGTTTTCAGGCAGCCTTTTTCAGGCTGCCTGAAATGCGTTTGGCTTGCTATATTTGGGGAAAAACGCAATGATGGCGGACGGGGACGTCCGTGCTCCAATAGTCAAAGGCTGCCTGAAAAAGGAAACTCAATGAACGTCATCTTAGTCCACGGCTTATACATGAACGCATGGGTGATGCAGCCGCTCGGTTGGCGGCTGAAGCAAGCAGGGTTTACGCCGCTTTATTTTGATTACGCCAGCACGCGTTTACCCTTGCGCGCGCAGGCAGTGCGTTTGGCGCGGTTTATTCGTGAACACGACGCGTTGCCCTGTCATTTTGTCGCACACAGTTTGGGCGGTTTGCTGTTGCGTCACTTGGCGGCGGGTTATCCGCAATTGTTTCAAGGGCGCGCGGTAACGCTTGGTTCGCCACATCAAGGTAGCCAAGCCGCGCGATTTTTGCACGATTACGCGCCCTTTATGCTCGGTGAATCATGGGCGCACGGCTTGGATGGCGCGTTGCCGCAAAAGGTGTTGCCTGTACCCTGCGGCAATATTCGTGGCAGCAAAAGCATGGGCGCAGGGCGATTGATGGGTGTATGCGCCAAGAGCGATGGTACGGTGGCTTTGGCAGAAACATGGCTGCCTGAAAGCGCGCTGCTGACTTTGCCGTGTACGCATACGGGTTTGTTGTTGGATAAAACAGTGGCAGCGCAAACGGTGTGTTTTTTAGAGACTGGGCGGTTTGCGGAGTAAAATTTCAGGCAGTCTATTATTTTTCAGGCTGCCTGAAAGTGTGCGAGCAACGTGTGCTTTTTGTCATGAATAAACGATAAGGAAATGAAATATGGCAACAATTATGGAAAAAGATGTTTTGCTTGAAGTGGTCGGTTCTGCTTTAGCTTTGATGAGCCGCAAATCGGATGGGATTGAAGGCTATGAAAACCATCCCGATAGAATGCGTTTGATTGAGTTGAGACAGTTTTTGTATGCGTCGTTTCCTGATGAAGTGGAATATGAAGTGGTTTTGCGTGAATGTCAGCAGATTAAGCTGAAATATGCGGATTAGTTTTCAGGCAGCCTGAAATGGGGTTGGAGCGTAGGAGACTCGCATCCATTTGGGATTTTTGAACAATATTATGATTGATGTGAAACGAGGATGTGGGCGCGAGCTGCGCCCGCTCCGTGTTTGGAGTGTGTGATGAGTGCGGAACAGCAGAAGAAGTTTGCGCCTTTTGGCTTGATTGTGGGTTGTATTATGTTTGGTTTGGGCAGCGTGATTGTGGCGCATGTACCTGTGGGGGCTTATGCGATTGCGTTTTGGCGTTTGGCGGTGGCAGCGGTGATTTTTGTGTTGTTGGCGCGGTGGTTTGGGCAGAAGTTTGCGCAAGATAGGCGGGCGCGGCGGTTTGCTTTAATTGCAGGGGGATTTTTGGGGCTGGATTTGTCTCTGTGGCATGAGAGTATTTATGCGGTGGGGCCGGGGATTTCTACGGTGTTGAATTGTTTGCAGATTTTTTGGCTGTCGGCAATTGGGGTGGTGTGGTTTAAGGAGAAGTTGTCGGGGGTACAGGTGTTGAGTTTGGGGTTGGCGGTGTTGGGGATTGTGCTGATTGGCAGTCCTGAATTCGGGCAGAATTCGCGAGCTTTGTGGGGTTTTGTGGCGGGGATTTTGTCGGGTTTGATGTTGTCGTTGTCTATGGTGTTTGTGCGTAAAACGCAGGAGACGGCGAAGACGCCAATTTTTCCGTTGATGTTTGAGATTAGTGTGGGCGGGATGTTGGTGCTGGTGTTGCCGATGTTTTTGTTGAATGGCGATAATTGGTTGCCGCAAACTTGGGCGCATGTGGGCTGGATTTTGGTTTATGGGGCGGTGATGCAGTGTTTTGCTTGGGGGATGATTGCTTATGCGATTCCGCTGTTGTCTTTGAGTGTGTCGGGTTTGTTGTTGTTGAGTGAGCCTGTGGCGGCGTTGGTGATTGATTTTGTGTTTTTGGATAAGCCGATTGGGGCGGTGCAGTGGGCGGGGGCAGCTTTGACTTTGGCTGCGATTTATTTAGGCTCGGTAGCGGCGAAGAAGGCTGCCTGAAAGTAAAAAATAACAAAAGGACGGAGAAAATCTGTCCTTTTGTATTTTCAGGCTGCCTTTTGTTTATGTTTTCTGTGGACAGGGACGTCCGCGCTCCAAGTTTTTTGCTTTCAGGCTGCCTGAACGTTTTGTTGGGTTTACAACCCAACCTACGATTAGCCGAGAATGAATAATTCTTTGCCGTGTGTTTTGAGCCATGTTTTGGCTTGGTCGGTGTGCGGTGTGGCTTGGTGGACGGCTGCCCAGAATGCGGGGCTGTGGTTGGGGTGGGGCAGGTGGCAGAGTTCGTGTATGCAAACATAATCTTGCACGAATTCGGGGGCGGCGATGAGTCGCCAGTTGAGACGGATGCCTGTGCGCGCGCGACATACGCCCCAGTAGGTTTTGGCGTGGGTTAGGGCTATGGCGGCGGGGTTGAGGTGGAGTTGTTGGCTGTGTTGTTGTAGTTTGGGCAACAGGATTTGTGTGGCGGCTTGAATATAGTAGTCGCGCAGCCATGTTTGTTGTTGAACTGTATTCCATGTTTCAGGTAGCCTGAAGATGTTTTGCTGGTGTTCGGCTTCGGTTTGGCTGCTTAATTGAATGCTGTGGCGTTGTCCTTGAAACCATATGTTTTCAGGCAGCCTGAATGTGGGTTTTGACGAGTGGATTGGGGTTTTAGCTAGGGTTTGTTGGATGAAGTGCGGATGGGCGTCTAGCCATGCGATGAGGGCGCGTTGGGTGAGCCATTTTGGGATGTTGATGGAGACGCTGTGTGCGTCGCGCGGGCGCATGATGATGTTTTTTTTGGCGGTTTGGCGGATGTGTAGGGTGATGGTTTGGTTTTGGTGGGGGTAGAGTAAGGTGGTCATGGGGTTTGGGGTTGCCTGAAAGGTGTGTGAATAAAGTTTCAGGCAGCCTGAACTTGGCTGCCTGAATGGTTTTAGGCTTTGGCTTTTGGATAACACGGACCTTGTCCTGAAATTTGTTCTTGTTGTGCTTCAATCCAGTTTTCGCAGGCTGCCATGAGCTCGGCTTCGTCGCCGCTTTGGTGTGGAATTGGCGCACCGATACGGACTTGGATAACGCCTGGGTATTTTAAAAATGAGTTGCGTGGCCAGTATTCGCCGCTATTGTGGGCGACGGGGACGATGTCCATTTCAAACATTTTTGCCATTTTGGCTGCACCCAGTTTGTATTTGCCGCGTTCCCCCGCTGCCATACGTGTGCCTTCAGGGAAGATGGCTATCCAGAAGCCCTCTTGTTTGCGCGCGAGTCCTTGCGCTAGGAGTTGTTGCGTGGCTTTGGCACCTGCTTTGCGGTCGATGCCGATGGTTTTGGCAATTTTCAAACCCCAGCCGAAGAAGGGAATTTTGAACAGTTCTTTTTTGGCGACATAGACTTGTAGCGGAAAAATTTCTTGTAAAGCCAAAGTTTCCCAGCCGCTTTGATGTTTGGCGCAAATGATGGCGGGTTGATGTGGGATGTTTTCTGTGCCGACCACTTCATAGCGCAAACCGATGATGTTTTTGAGCGACCAGAGTAGAAGTTTTGCCCACAATCGTCCAACGTGGTTGGCACCACGTGGAAAAAAGGCGGCGGGAAGTGCGCAGATGAACATGATGATGGCGCTGGCACATAAGATGAGCCAGTGGATAAGGTTTTTGATGTAAAGCATAGGATTTTGTTTTTTAAGGTTTCAGGCTGCCTGAAAACACAGAATGAGCGTTGTTTGGGTATTTTGGGCAACCGACTTGATGGTGGGTTGCCCTTTTTTTTGAGATTATTTGGGGGGGGGATATTGAATCAGGTCTTCACGGGTGAGCAGGAAGACGAAACCGTCGCCGCCGCTGGTTTCTAGCCATGTAAATGGAATAGCTGGGAATTGGCGTTCCAATTCGTCGCGGTTGTGACCGATTTCAACGAGCAATACGCCTTTGGGTTTGAGATAGCGTGCGGCATTGTTGAGAATTTCGCGTGTGGCATACAGTCCGTCTACGCCGCTACCTAAGGCTAATTCAGGTTCGTGTTGGTATTCTGGTGGTAGATTGTCTACGGATTCTGCATCAACATAAGGTGGGTTGGACACAATCAAGTCGTACGTGTGCTCCAAGCCTTCAAACATATCGGTGTGAATCAAATTGATTCGGTCGCCGTATTGGTAGTCTTCAACGTTGACGGCAGCAACTTCGAGCGCGTCAATGCTAATATCTACTGCGTCAATTTTGGCAGCTTCATAGTGATAAGCCATTTGAATGGCAAGGCAGCCGCTGCCTGTACACAAATCGAGCGCACGACGTACTAATTCTGGATGTTCAATCCATGGCGAAAGTGGTTCGCCCAATAATTCATGTACGAATGAACGCGGTACGATGACGCGTGAGTCTACATAAAAATCAAATTCGCCTTGCCATGCTTGGTTGGTTAAATAGGCAATGGGAATACGTTCTTCAACGCGGCGGCGAATCAAGCCAAGCAATTCCGTCAATTCATAATCCAGCAAACGCGCGTCTAAATAAGGGTCAAGTAAATCGAGCGGTAAGTTCAGCGTGTGCAAAATCAAATAGGCGGCCTCGTCATGGGCATTATCGCTGCCGTGACCGAATACGAGCTGCGCATCGTTAAAACGGCTCACCGCAAAGCGCAAAACATCGCGCACAGTTTTTAGGCTGCCTTTGGCTTCAAAATAAATGTCGAGTTGAGGGGCTTCAATAGGGGCAACAGTTAGCATAATGATAAACGTGTTAAAAAAATGAAAACGCGATTATAACGGAATTGTGAGAAATCTTGAAAAGCCGTTATAATCACGCGTTTCATTTTTCCAACGAATTCAAGAGGAGTTTCCCATGAAAAAACAATTATTCACTTTAAGCATCATTGCTTTAGCTTTAACCGCTTGTGGTCAAAACGTTAAAAATAATAATGCATCAGCACCTGCAGGCGCCACTTCTGCACCTGCTGCCGCTTCAGCCGCTGCTGCTGGTTTGGATTCTGAAAGCAAACAATTGAGCTACATTATTGGTTACGAAATTGCCAACCAAATGCAATTGTCTCAATTAAAACAAGCCAATATTGAATTGGATAAAGAAGTGTTGTTTGATGCCATGCAAGACCAAGTAAACGGTAAACCAACCAAAATTTCTGCTGAAGATGCACAAAAAATCATGATGGAAATTGGTAAAAAAGTAGAAGCGGCAGCAGCAACTGCTGCTTCTGAAGCCAATGCAGCGGGCACGAAATTCTTGGCAGACAACAAGGCCAAAGAAGGCGTAAAAGCGTTGCCATCTGGTTTGCAAATTAAAGTAAACAAAGAAGGCACAGGCGCGCAAGTGGCAAAAGGCGACTTGGCGAGCGTGGAATACGAAGGTCGCTTGACCGACGGTACCGTGTTTGACAGCACCAAAGAGCACGATGGCAAACCATTTGATGTGCCAGTTGTGGACGGCACAGTCATTCCAGGCTGGATTGAAGGCTTGCAACAAATGAAAGAAGGTGGCGAATATACTTTATATATCCCTGCCAACTTAGCATACGGCGCACAATCGCCTACACCTAAAATCCCTGCCAACTCTGTGCTGGTGTTTGACATGAAAGTAACCAAAGTACAAAAAGGTGAAGGCGAAAAACAAATGGCGAAAATCCGCGCTGAGCAAGAAAAAATGATGCAAGAAATGATGAAAAAACAAGGCGGTAAAGGCAAATAATGCCATCAAAAACGAGTTAATGCGCGGGCATTGACTCGTTTTTTTCAGGCAGCCTGAATCATCAATATAAACCAAGGAAACAAAATGCGTACACTTAAAAATTTTATTGCTGCAACGCTGCTTATGTCGGTTGTTCACGCTTATGCAGCAGAACCAACGACTGTTGCCCAAGTCGATGTGCCACGTTATATGGGTAAATGGCATGAAATCGCACGCCTGCCCATGCGTTTTCAAGACGATTGCGCGCGTGATGTGCAGGCGGTTTATACCTTGAACGCGGATAAAACGGTAACAGTAAACAACAGTTGCCGCCGTGCCAATGGCGAAATGATGAGCGTGGAAGGACAAGCCAAAGCGGTGGATGCGACAGGCAGCAAATTGCGCGTGACTTTTTTACCGAAAGCCATTCGTTGGCTGCCTGTAGGCAAAGCACCGTATTGGATTTTGCGTTTGGACAGCGATTATCAAACGGCTCTGGTGGGTACGCCCAATCGCAAATATCTGTGGATTTTATCGCGCTCGCCACAAATCGCGCCAGATGTGTACCAATCTTATCTACAAACCGCGCGTGAACAGGGTTATGCGGTGGATAAATTGATTGTGAATCCGCAGTAGGTTTTTCAGGCAGCCTGAAACGTTTGCGCAACGCTTTCAGGCTGCCTGAAAATATGGTCACTTAAATACAAAACGGATTTCATGACTTATCATGAAATCCGTTTGCTTATGCGATTTTAGTGTTCACGAATCACAGCACTTTGTTGCAATTGTCCGATAAATTGTTGCTGCGCTTTTTGTTGCTCGGCGCGTAACAGCGCGCGGCGAACGGCTTCGCGTTGCATTTTCTCGGGGTTGTTTTCGGTTCGGCTGCTAATCAGTTGGAGCATTTGCCATGTAGTGCCTGAAGCGACAGGGGTGGAAATTTGTCCTGCTTGCATTTTGTGCAGCAATTCTTCAGCGGCGGCGGGCAACATGCCATCGGTAATGTCGTCGTGAATGCCGCCGTTGGCTGCTTGTGGTTCTTGTGAGTAGCGGCTTGCAACCGTTTCAAATGGCGTGCCTTGTTGCACGGCGCGGGCGATTTGTTGGATGCGTTCGCCTACGGCTGGCATATTGGCTTGGCTATTGGCGTTGAGTAATAGGCGGCGGATGGTGTAAACGGTATAAGGCTTGCCTTGTGGCAGGGCTTGACCGCTGCTTTGTGCTTGGCTGATGGCTTGGTTGATTTGTGCGTCGCTGATTTTGATGTTGTCGGTTAAGTCGGCGAACATGCGTTCAATCAGGATATTTTTGGCGGCTTCTACGCGGTAGGCTTGGCGGCTGTAACCTTGTGCGGCGGCTTGTTTGTATAAGCCATTCACGCTGGTTTTTTCAGCAGCAGCGCGGCGATTGAGCTCGGCGTCGATTTGTTTATCGGTGACTTTTAAACCCATTTGACGTGCGGCGTCGGCTAATAATGCGCGCTCGAGCAAGGTGGTTTTGGCTGCCTGAACCAATTGTGCTTCAGCAATGCCTTTGTTCGCTGGACGCGATTTGAGTTCACTGACTACGCGTTGGATGTCGCCATAGGTGATGATGCTGGAATTGGCTTCAATGGCGATGCTGTTGAGCGGTTTGATTTCGGCGGCTGCCTGAAAGCTGATGTTTAGCGCGATAAGCGCAGCGAGTGTGCGTTTGTTCATCATTGGGTAAATACCTCGTTGGTTTTGGTGTAACCAGGAATGCCTAGTCGCAATTGTTCATAAGGATTGTTGCCGATGTTGCTTAAATCTTTGAGTTGTAGCGTCACAAAGAATGCGTTTTTGTGGCTGTTTAAGCCGTCTACATAGCGTTGTCCGATAACGCTGACGCCCCAGCAGCCGCATGGGTTGCGGTATTCTAAGCCAGCGGTTTGTTCAAGCGCAACCCATGGCGAAATGCTGTAATTAAGTCGTCCTACGGCGTATAAGTTTTGGTTGATTGGCCATTGGGCGGCTAGGTCAATGTGTTTGAGTTTGCCGTAGAAACCTGTGTAGATTTCTTCGTTGGCACCGTATTTAAAGCGTGCCGCCAATACTTTTCCAGGTTCAGGATTGTAGCGCATGCCAACATCGAAATTTTTGGTTTCTTCATCGCTTTGGCTCCAATGCCAACGCGTATCGGCATACCAATTGGGGTGTAGCCAACCACCTGCAAAGGCGACAAGGTCGCTTCGATTGCGTTCGCCTTTATAAACGCGACCATCAAGCGATACATTGTCATTGTTGAGATAAAAGCGTTGTCCAATGCCTGCACGAAAACGTTCTGCGCCTGCTTTGTGGTCCAAAATGCGCGTTTGTAAACCTAAAGCAACGCTGTTGCTGGCGTTGATACGGTCATTACCAGAGTAGGCGTTTTCACGGAACAATTGCTCGTAGCTGAAATCGTTTTCCGATGTATCGAAGTTGGGTAAATCGTTTTGCGATTTTTTAGGAATGTAGTTATAAAACAAGCGCGGTTCGAGCGTTTGCATGTATTGGTTGCCAAATAAACGCGCTTGGCGTTCAAAAGTCATGCCGCTTTCTACATTCACAATTGGCAATACGCGCGAAACGTTGCGCGAACCTTGGTTTTCAAAGGCATCGAGCCAATATTGTGTGGCATGAAGACCAATTTTGGGGCGCACATAACCCCAATGGTTGTGAAAATCCCATTGCACCGAAGGATAAATCACAGCGCGCGCGCCTTCTTGTTTGGTATCGTGGCTAAAGTGTGTGAATTGTCCGCTAATGTTGAATTGCCCTGTTTGGCTGAAATTCTTCTGCCATTGCGCAGACAAACGCGGCATGATGGCATAAGGTCTGTCTTTGTTGCCCAATGCGTCGCTTAAAGTTTGGTATTTTTGCACCAACAATTGCGCAGTAAATGGTTGTCCCCATACATCTTTTTGATAATTGAGCCACAAGCGGCGGTCTAAATTGACATTTTCAGCAATGTCGTTGCGCCCGTAAAAATCGCGATAATAATCGTCGTCAGATACTTGATGATAACTAATGCCACCCGATAAATGTTCGCTCAAGCGATGATGATGTTGCGCATTGATTTCATAGCGATTGTTAAATTGGCTGCGTTTATCGTCGGGCATATACATTCCGCTTAGGCTACCTGAAAACTTAGGCTCTAAATAGCGAAACTCGCCGCCAATGCGCGCGCCGCGAGCGGTAATCACACTGGGCGTAATCGTTGCGTCATAATTAGGCGCAAGGTTTAAATAATAAGGTAAATCCACTTTCGTGCCGTCAGAGCCTATGGAAATACTGGGCACCAGCAAACCGCTTTTGCGATTGCCATTAATCGGGAAATCCGCCCAAGGCGTATATAAAACAGGCACACCGCCAAACACCAAGCGCGCATGTTTTGCTACGCCGATGCCTGTCTCATGATTGGTTTTGACTTCGGCTGCCTGAATATACCAAGACTTATCACCAGGTTGGCAGGTATTGAATTGCACATCGCGCATTTCATAATGCTGCTTATCGTGCATCTGCAATTCGCTACTTACACCTTGTAAGCGGCGTCCATCTTTGTCCTGCGCTTCAAATTGGGCATTCTGCACGCTGCCTGAACTGCTATCCAATTGATAATCCAGCGTTTTACCGCGAACCGTTTGTCCGTTTGCTCGCGTTAAGGTAAATTCATCGCCTGCGCGCACGGTGTCACTCGGTTGGTCATAATCAATCCAATCGGCGTTCAGCGTTTCCTGATTGCGCTCCACAATCACATCGCCTTCCGCACGATGGCGCGCTTGAATTTGCCCTGCCATGCGGTCGGCAGTAATGCGCGTTACATCTTTTGCCAAACGCTCGCCACCGCTGCCTTGCGCAGGCGCAACAGCATGTGTTTCTTGGCTAGGCGTATGGCAAAACGCGCCCTCTTGCGTGTGCCAATCCGCCGCCCAAAGGCTGCCTGAAAACGTGGTTGCCAAAATCAGCACCAAAGTTTTCGGTGCAGCGTTTTCAGGCAGCCTGAAAGAATGAGAAACCAATAAACGAGACAAAATCACACCTGCATAGATAATTTAACGTAAAATAGCGCGCATTCTAACCGAAAAATCCCTATTCAACATCATGCAAAGACAAAACCAACTCAAAAATTGGCTGCAAAACGTTTATCCCGAACAAGCATTTGAATTGCATTTTGCCGCTGCCGACGCCGATTTTCGCCGTTATTTCCGTGCCCAATTTGCCGATGGCAAAACCATCATCTGCATGGACGCGCCGCCAGAAAAAATGGATACCGAGCCTTATGTGCGCGTGCAACAATTGTTTTCCATGCTCAACGTGCCACAAATTTTAGCGCGCGACGCCGAGCAAGGCTTTATCGCGCTCAATGATTTGGGCGACATTCCATACCTCAAGGCCATGCAACACGATACGTCGCCTGACGCGCATAAAGCCTTGTTGTTAGAAGCGATTGACGAATTGATTATTTTGCAACAAGCCAGTCAGCCTAATGTGTTGCCCGAATACAACCGCGAAATTTTATTGCGCGAAGTCAATTTGTTTCCCGAATGGTTCGTCGCCAAAGAATTGGGGCGAGAACTGAATTTTGCCCAACGCAAATTGTGGCAACAAGGCATAGACGCGCTGTTGCCTGTGATTGAAGAACAGCCTAAAGTGTTTGTGCACCGCGATTTTATCGTGCGCAACTTAATGCTCACGCGCGAACGTCCTGGGGTTTTGGATTTTCAAGACGCATTATATGGTCCGATTACCTACGATTTGGTTTCCTTATTGCGTGACGCGTTTATTGAATGGGACGAAGAATTTGTGTTGGATTTAGCAATTCGCTACTGGGAAAAAGCACGGACCGCAGGTTTATCTGTGCCAGCCGAATTTGATGTGTTTTATCGTTGGTTTGAATTCATGGGCGTGCAACGCCATTTGAAAGTGGCAGGCATTTTCGCGCGCTTGTGGTATCGCGATGGCAAAGACAAATACAAACCCGAAATTCCGCGTTTTTTGAACTACTTACGCCGCACCACGCGCCGCTATCATGAACTCGCGCCTTTGTATGCGCTGTTGCTAGAATTGGTCGGCGATGAAGAATTGCAAATGGGGTATACGTTTTAGGTCATTTCATTTTACGTAAAATGACGCAAATTGACAGGCTGCCTGAAAAAAAATGAAGCATAAAGCTTTATTTTCAGGCAGCCTTAATTTTATTGTCTTAAGTTATTCTTATTTTTAGAAGTTTTATCTATCTAGGAGAGCTGATTTTTCGCAGTTAAATAGCATAATTTAATTAAAAATTGAATTTAGGCCTGCTATTTTTAGTTTTAACACTAAATTTATGGCTGAAAATATCAGAAAAATGTAAAGAAGTGTGATAAAATTTCGCCCGCTTATGTTGTGGGCATGAATTTGTGCGCACTTAGGCATAAATGTTTGCATGGGAAATATAAGACGTGCAAATTTTTTTCGTACAATTGGTTGAGTCAGTTGATATGACTGAAATGGTCGCTTCCTGATTGCAGCTAATTGTTTTTTTAGAGAGAAACGTTTATGAATAACTTAAATTCATATTTCTATAGTAGTAGCTATAGCAGCTACTCAGGCTATAGTGGTTACAGTAGCTACTCGGGCTACAGCCGCTATGGTTACAATAACTATGGCTACAATGGTTATGGTTATACAGGTTTAGGTGGCTATTCAACCCCTAATTATGCCCCTAGCGCACCTGACTTTATTTATACTGCTTCTATGGTTCGCGGCGAAGTAAAAGCTGGCGATATTATTGCTGTTGCTCGTTCTTTTGATTCAAATGGTGACCGTCTGAGCTACCATTTAGCTGATAACCAAGCAGGTTATTATGCGGTTAATTCAAAAACGGGTTATATTACTTTGACTTCTGCGGGTGCTCAAGCCATGAATAATGGTCATGAATTGCCTACTATTCGCGTTTTTGCTTATGATGGCAAAACAACTGGCGCACCTTCTGAATTGCATTTTTCAGATCCTGAACCCGCTCCTGTTAATCACGCTCCTGAAACACCTTCATTGACAGCTAGTGCAACTGAATTTGTTAAAGGCGAAGCGCATACAGGGGATGTTGTTGCTAAAGCAGCTTCTAGCGATGTTGATGGCGATGCCATTCGTTTTTACTTAGTAGACAATACAAGCAAGGCGTATACCATTAATGCAAAAACTGGTGAAGTGAGCTTAACTTCTATTGGTGCAGCGATGGTTAATGCTGGTCGTGATTTGCCAGATGTTAAAGTGGTTGCCTATGATGGCGAAGCAACAAGCCAAGTAAGTGTTTTGGATGTTGCAAACACAACAATTGAAGTGGTTGAATTAAACCATGCGCCAACTGCGCCTGTTTTGGTGGATAGCACCAGCATTGTTGCAGGTAAAGCGACTGCAGGCACCATCATCGCCAAAGTTCAATCAACAGATATCGATGGCGACAAAGTGAACTATCATTTGTTGAAAAACGATGGTAGCTATGAAATCAATACAGCTACAGGTGAAGTTCGCTTAACTGCGCATGGTGCTGATGTTGTTAATAGTGGTAAAGCGTTGCCTGATATTACGGTTGTGACCAATGACGGTAAAGAATGGGGCTTTGCTTCTACTATTAAAGTAGAAGTGGAAAAACCAACTTGGATTCCGACTGAGCCTATTGAAACACCAAGCCCAGTATCGCCTGTGGCGGAAACCACTCCTTCTGCTGTTGCCAATGCATTCCAAGTGGATACCACATTCCACGACAGCCGTGATTTGAGCAAAGTAAACACACCTTACTTCCTGAAAATCTTAGAAACTGATAAATCAGGTTATCTATGGAAAACTTGGCAAGGCCCAGGCAAGGGTGCAAACATTGCTTATGAATTTGCAACAAGTGCTAGCGATTCAGGCCCCGGTTATTCATTCCGTGTAAAAGGATTTCAACAATATACTGAAACGCAAAAACAAGCGGTTCGTGATGCATTGGAGTTGTATGAACAACAAACCAATCTGAAATTTACGGAAGTTTCAAGCAATAGCGGTCAAAAATCTAATTTTAAATTCTATTTGGATGATTTGACTGTAGAAAACACTTATGCTAATAACCACAGAAATTTTGGGGATGAAAGTAGCTACAATCCTGCACAACAAGGATATCGTTGTGGTTGCGCAAGTTGTAGTCAACAAAATGTAGAAGGTTTGGCGACAGGTGGCGAAAAAGCAAACTCATCATTTGTTGCGGGTTATGCTTATTTCGGTGGCGATGTGCACATGAACTCAACTAAATATGGCGGTAATACTGACATGAGTATTGGTACCAAAATTATTGAGACTTCTGATGGTCACAGTATTTCATGGATTAGTGGTGGCTTTGGTACATTGATTCATGAAATTGGTCATAGTGTAGGATTGGCTCATCCGTTTGATGGTAAGTATTCTATTGCACAGAATTCAGCGGAAGACAAATCGCACTTGACCATGATGTCATATAGCAACGATATTAAGGAAGATGTTGTTTTGTCCAATGGCTACAAAGTCAATACCAGCGTTAGCAAAACCAACTTTGGTATTTTCGACTTGGCTTCATTGCATTACCGTTATGGTGTAAATGAAGAGCAACATGCTGGTGATAGTACATATACTTTCAAAGAATTTAACCGTAACACCTTAGGTAACGACATCTACATCTGGGATGGTTCAGGTAACGATACCTTTGATGGTAGCGCAGAAACACAAAGTTTGCACATCGACTTAACCCCAGGTTCATGGATTTACCGTGGCGAAGAAAAAGCCGACACCTTGGTTTACGACTCACGTGGTAACATCGTAGGCGACCAAATGTTTATCGGTTTTGGTACACAAATCGAAAACTTGATTGGTGGTAAAGGTAGCGATTACTTAACAGGTAACGAAACCAACAACCACATCCAAGGCGGTGCAGGTCACGACCATATCGATGGCGGCAAAGGCCATGACTGGTTAGAAGGCGGCGTAGGTAACGATGAAATCCGCGGCGGCGAAGGCGACGACATCTTGGTAGGCGGTTTGGGGCAAGACACCTTGATTGGTGGTGCAGGCAAAGACCAGTTCACATTTGACAATATTGCTAAAGATAGCATGGATAACATCCAAGACTTTAACCAAGCACAAGGCGATACTATAGTTTTAATGTCGAATGTATTCACAAGCCTCAAAACAGGTATCCTGAGCAGCGAATACTTCCAATCAGGCGCAGGTGCGAAGGCCAAAGATGCTAATGACTTCTTGATATTCGATACCACATCGAACAACCTGTACTACGATGCCGATGGCAATGGTGCTGGCGAAGCAGTGGCAATTGCGCACTTCAATACCTACACTCAATTGGATAATCAACACATCCAAATCGTGTAATACTTATAACAATTGCATGACGAAAGCATGCTAAGTCATGTTAAAGGGCAGCATTGGTATACAAATGCTGCCTTTTTTGCGTCTGCATTTTCAGGCAGCCTGAAAACATTTTGCAAAAATTTCAGGCTGCCTGAAATCTAAAATGGAGCGGAGGCAGCTCTTCTCCAAATCTTTCATTTCAAAACATATTTGAATAAATCGCAAAACAATCATTTGAACGCTGGATAGTTTGTCCAAATCTCTAATTTGGCAACAAACTGCCATGATGTAGGCATTAGCCGCGTCCGCTTCGAGTTTTCTCGTGTACTATGAGGCTGCCTGAAAACTCCATCCGTGATACTATGCAGACTTTTGCAAGTACAGGAGCGCAGCATGCAAACCCAAGCCGTTATTGACCACATTGTCGCGTGGCTCAAAGATTACGCTACGCAAGCGCAGGTTAAAGGTTTTGTGATAGGCATTTCAGGCGGAGTTGATTCCGCGGTGGTGTCCACATTGTGCGCGCAAACAGGCTTGGAATTATTGTGTTTAGACATGCCCATTCGCCAAAAAGCCGACCAACAACAGCGTGGACAAGCACACATCGCGCAGCTCAAAGCTCAATATCCCAACGTGCGCGGCGAAACCGTAGATTTAACGCCCACGTTCGAGCAATTTGAACGCACCGTTTTAGGCAGCCTGAAAGCCGAAAACCAAGATTTAGCCATGGCAAACACGCGTTCACGTTTGCGCATGACTACCCTCTATTATTACGGACAAATCAATGGCTTATTGGTTGCAGGCACAGGCAACAAGGTCGAAGATTTTGGCGTGGGCTTCTTCACCAAATACGGCGATGGTGGCGTAGACATCAGCCCGATTGCCGACTTGCTCAAAACCCAAGTCTATGAATTAGCAAAACATTTAAACATCCATGCCGACATTCAGGCAGCCGCGCCGACCGATGGTTTGTGGGACGGCGAGCGTACCGACGAGCAACAAATGGGCGCGACTTATCCCGAATTAGAATGGGCGATGGCACAAGTTGCCGCAGGCAAAACGCGCGACGATTTTTCAGGCAGGCAACAAGAAGTGTTCGATATTTTTGTGCGCCTCAATCGCGCCACGCAACACAAAATTCAGCCGATTCCTGTGTGCCAGATTCCCGAAAATTTACTTCACTGAAAGGACGTTATCATGCAAAAACAACAACCTAAAATCATTTTTTTCGACATTGACAACACGCTTTACATCACACCAGAAAAGCGCATTCCCGAATCCACTTATCGCGCGCTCGCCGAATTGAAAAAGCGCGGCATCATCACCGCGATTGCCACAGGTCGCACCATCGCCACCATGCCCCCTTTGGCGCGCCAACTGATTGAAGACAACAATATCGACATGGTGGTGGCGATTAATGGTCAATACATTCAATATAAAGGGCAAACGCTCACCGCATTTCCATTGGACAAAGATACTGTGATGGACTTCGCCGCCCAGTTGCGCGAAAAAGAAATTGCACACGGTTTTGTTGCCGATGATGGCGTGAGCGTTGGCTTGAATAATCCTTATTTAACAGATGCTTGTGCGTTTGTGGGCATTGATTATGTGGAAGACAAGACCCATCCAGAAACGCGCCCTGTTTATCAAATGCTCGCGTTTTATCCTGTTGAAAAAGATGAAGAAATCAACTTCATGCTGCCTGAAAGTTTAAAACCGATTCGCTGGCACGAATTTGGCGTGGACATCCTGTCTAAAGAAGGTTCCAAAGCACGCGGCATTCAGGCAGCCTTAGACAAATTAGGCTTAAACATGAGCGATGCGATGGCATTTGGCGACGGCTTAAACGACTTAGAAATGATTGCCGCCGCTGGTTTTGGCGTGGTTATGGCAAACGGCGAACCCGAGCTCAAAGCCATCGCCGACCACATCTGCCCCGCCGCCGTTGACGACGGCATTTACCGCGCGCTGGTTGATTTAGGTGTGATTGAAGACGTTCAGGCTGCCTGAATGTGAATAAAATAGCAGAGCAAAGGCTAAAACCTTTGCAAAACACTAATGGTAGGGGCAGATTTCATATCTGCCTTTTTTGCTGTTGGAATTTTACTCATGAAATTCCGTTCATTAAAAAATAGGGCAGATATGAAATCCATCCTTATGCAAGAATGCTATTAATTTTGCAAAGGTTTCAGGCTGAAACCTTTGCGAAACGCTGAAATGCTCCATCTATCATCATTCTCGCGCAGGCGGGAATCCAGCTCTGATTTTTATTTTCTATTTTTCATCAAAGGCTTATGAATATTGGCGATAGATTCCCGCCTGCGTGGGAATGACGAAATTATTGGTTTTAGGCTGCCTGAACGTTTGTATTTTCAGGCAGCCTGAAAACAAAAAAGTCGGATAATTTATCCGACTTTTTTGTTTTTAATCGTAATCGCGTTGCCAGAATTCGTATTTTTGCGCTTGTTCGGCGAAATAGTTTGCCATGAGTTGATATTGCGCGGCAGTCGATTCGCTTTGGTTGGCGGATTGGCGAATGGGTTCGCTTTCAGGCAGCCTTTGTAGATACCAGCCTATGTGTTTGCGGGCAATGCGTGCGCCGTGTTCGCCGTAGAATTCATAAATGGCGGCGAGATGATTGAGCGCAGTTTCGCTGGCTGCCTGAAAAGTTTGGCGTGGTGGGATTGTTCCTGTGTTGAGATAATGGGCGATGTCGGCGAAGAGCCATGGTTGCCCTTGTGCGGCGCGCCCTATCATGACACCGTTTGCGCCTGTTTGCGCAAGCACTTGGGCGGCTTTTTGGGGCGAATCGATGTCGCCGTTTACCCATAAGGGCAGGTCGATTTGCTGGCGTACTTGTTGAATTAAGTCGTAGCTGGCGTTGCCGCGGTACATTTGGGCGCGTGTGCGTCCGTGGATGGCGAGTGCGGCGATGCCTGCTTGTTCTGCCATTTTGGCGATGGTGAGAATGTTGCGGTAGTCGTCGTCCCAGCCGATTCGTGTTTTGAGGGTAACGGGCACATCAACAGCTTGGACTACGGTGTTTAAGATGGCTTGAACTAGGGGTTCATTTTGCAATAATGCGCTGCCTGCTAAGACGTTGCAGACTTTTTTGGCGGGGCAACCCATATTGATATCAATGACTTGTGCGCCATGCTCGACATTTAAACGCGCGGCTTGAGCGAGTTGCTCGGGGTCGCTGCCTGCGATTTGTACGACGATGATGCCTGCTTCGCCATAGTGGTCGCGCCGTTGTAGGCTTTTGCGGGTGTGTTGTAGACTGGGGTCGCTGCTGAGCATTTCGCTGACTGTCCATGTGGCACCGAATTGTTTGGCGAGCTGGCGCATGGGTTTGTCGGTAATGCCTGCCATGGGGGCTAGGGCGATTTGGGGCGTACAGGGGAAGCGCAGATTTCGATGAATGGGACGAATGATGGGCATAATTGGCAATAAATTATGAAATAAATCAATGAAAGCAAGGATTTATGTTTTGTGCATAAATCCTTGCTGATGTTGGCGTAGGGAGAGTAATGATTTAGGGACGCGCCGCGCATGAGTTGTTTTTTTCAGGCTGCCCTTGGGTGCGATTGATGTGGTTAAACAATAATTTAAGCGTTAATTGCTTATTGTGTAACTGCAAAACGGTTGGTGTGCCGTCAGCATTGGCTTCGCGCGCAATTGTCCAGCCGTATTGATTCAGCGTGCCGTCTGCGTTTAAGCGATAGGGCGCGTTTGCCACCCATTCGCCGTTTGCCCACACTGACAAATGTTCAATCGGCAATTCGTAACCCAATAATTGTTGGCTCAATTCAGCAGCGGTTTGTGCTTCATAGCGTTTTCTATCGCTGTCTACTGCGATAAAACCTTGTTTATCCGCACATAATTGTCCAACCGTATTACCTAGCGGCGTGTTCACATCAAAGGTTTCCACGCCCATTTCGCGCAACCAATCAAAGCTGGCGGAATAGCCTTTATCCTGCACTTTCACGCCCATGCGCCCATCAGCTGCGAAAGTTTGCCATTCGCGTTGCGCCTGCCAAGCAGTATTGCTTTTGGGGGCTTGGAAACTGGTACAGGCGGCAAGGATTAGGCTACCTGAAAACATATATAGAGTGGATTTAATGGGAAACATAATGCTCCAATGAGTAATCAATTTTCAGGCAGCCTTTTGGTACACGACAACAATGCTACCAGTTGGAGCGCGGACTTCCTCGTCCGCATTCAATTTATGCCACATATTGCTTTGCGGACGGGAACGTTCGCGCTCCAAGTTTTGTTGTGTACTTTCAGGCAGCCTGAAAGTATTTATTCATAATCGTTCAGAATGAAAAAACAAACAAGGCGTCAGCGACCACCGTGTACGAATAAGTACATAAGGTCGCTGACAACGCCGTATTGTTTTCATGATGAATGATTATTCAGGGCGCATTTGCGGGAACAACACCACATCACGAATCGTCTGCGCGTCCGTCAGCAACATCACCAAACGGTCAATGCCAATGCCGCAACCGCCCGTTGGCGGCAAACCAAATTCCATCGCACGAATATAATCCGCGTCGTAGTGCATGGCTTCGTCGTCGCCCGCGTCTTTTTGCGCCACTTGCGCTTTGAAACGCGCCGCTTGGTCTTCGGGGTCGTTCAACTCCGAATAGCCGTTCGCCAATTCGCGCCCCACTACAAACAGCTCAAAACGCTCCGTTAAACCCTTTTTCGCATCCGATTCACGCGCCAGAGGCGACACTTCCACAGGATAATCCACGATAAAAGTCGGGTTCCACAACTTGCTCTCCGCGCAACCTTCAAACAACGCCAGTTGCAGGCTGCCCAAACCGCTCGCGTGTGGAATGCTCTCGCCGTGTTTCACGATTTCTGTTTTCAGCCACGCTTCATCGTTCAACTGTTCATCAGTGTAATGCGGATTGAATTTTTTAATTGCTTCCACAATCGTTAAACGCTCAAACGGGCTTTCCAAGTCCACTTCTTTGCCGTTATACGAAATTTTCAGGCTGCCTGAAACTGCGTTACACGCTGCGCGGATTACGCCTTCGGTCATTTCCATCATGCGCTCGTAATCCGAAAACGCTTCGTAAAATTCCATCATCGTGAATTCAGGATTGTGGCGCACCGACATGCCTTCGTTGCGGAAATTGCGGTTTACTTCAAACACGCGCTCCAAACCGCCCACCACCAAACGTTTCAAATACAATTCGGGCGCAATCCGCAAATACAAAGGCATATCCAACGCATTGTGATGCGTCACAAACGGTTTTGCCGCCGCGCCACCAGGAATCGCATGCATCATCGGCGTTTCCACTTCTAAATATTGCTCGTTTACCATAAACGTGCGAATCGCTTGCACAATTTGGCTGCGTTTGATAAACGTGTCGCGGCTGTCGGGATTCGCAATCAAATCCACATAACGTTGGCGATACTTGGTTTCTTGGTCGGTCAAACCATGAAATTTGCTCGGCAAAGGGCGCAACGATTTTGTCAGCAAACGAATGTCGGATACGCGCACCGTCAATTCGCCGTGATTGGTTTTGAACAACACGCCTTCTGCGCCGACAATGTCGCCCATGTCCCAATGATTGAACGCGTCCAACACGTCTTGGCTCACGCCTTTATTGTTCAAATATAATTGGATTTGCCCCGAAACGTCTTGAATCGTGGCAAAAGTCGCCTTACCCATTTGGCGTTTCAACATCATGCGTCCCGCGATTTTTACGCGGATTTCTTGTGGGTCTAATTCTTCTTTGCTGATTTCGCCGTATTGCGTGTGCAAATCGCTAGCGAATGCGTCGCGACGGAAATCGTTGGGGTACGCCACGCCATTTTTGCGCAATTCGTGCAATTTTTCGCGGCGAATTGCCATGATTTGGTTTTCGTCTAATTGTTCTTCAATTTGGGGATTTTGGTTTTGGTCGGTCATTTGGTTTCTCAAAAATAAAATATTTCAGGCTGCCTGAAAATAAAGGCTGCCTGAAAAGTAAAAATAGAAAAATATGGCGCATTTTACGCGGTTTGTTGTTTTTTTTAAAGTTAGAGATGTTTAGGATAGAAAATAGGATATGAAATTTTAGTTAAGCTTAATTAAAATTCAAAAGTGAATAAAATTTATGATAATAAATTAGCCTACTTTTTAAAGCTATGCTAAAAAATATTAGACAGTAATCTTTCATACTTAAAAAGCTGAGTATATTTACTATGCAGCAGAAAAAGAAGTTATTTTTTTGATTTAAGTCAAATAAAATGCAATTTTTGATATCTATCGTGTTAAATTTTGTTTCTTTTATTAGGATTTTCTGGTTAAATTGTGAAGCTTCTTTAATTTAACAAACCAATTATAGATTGTTAAAAAATATTCTAAAAACTTATGGTGCCTAAATTATGAACAATCCAGAACATAAGCTTGTGGGTATGCAGCCACAAATGCCTGAGCCTGAAAGTGCGCACCGTACGTTTGAAATGATTAACTACTTCGGTGAACCATATACAGTTTATTGCACTGAAAAAGAAGCTCAGTTTCCTGATGGTCGCCTAATTACTTCGCGCACTACTGTTGATGGTGTGATTACGCATGCAAATGAAGCTTTTGTGTTAATGAGTGGTTGGACTCGCGAGGAGTTAATTGGTAGCCATCATAGCATTTTGCGTCATCCTGATATGCCAGCGGTTGCATTTAAGGGATTATGGGATACATTAAAGCTAGGCGAAAAATGGCATGGATACGTAAAAAATTTACGTAAAGATGGTGGTTTTTATTGGGTTTATGCAACCGCAATTCCCAATATTAGACATGGGGTTTTGGAAGGTTATACCTCTGTACGCCGAAAGCCATCGCGTGAGCAAGTTCAGGCGTGTACTGATCTATATGCTGAATTGTTGGCGCAAGAAAAATGTAATAAATAAAAATAAATATTTTGATTACTTTGAGAAATAATCCACTACTCGTTGTTCTTTATCGTTCATTTGTGTAAGTTAAAAGCAACATCAAGCATGTCTAAAAATATAATTTAAAACAATTAGATATGTAAATGTGATGATTCCGGCGGGAGTTTGTCATTATTCTTTTCTATCCTTAGAAATTATTAAAATTAAATTATTTTGCTTTTTGTAAGCAGAAGTGGCATTTTGCAATTGAAAATATTGAGTAAAAAATCTATTTGTATCTAAATTAGGTACTTTGGGTTTTCGATATTTTTAATTTTATTATTGCTTTTGACTTCAATTTATTTTTTAAAAATAGTTATTTTTGATATTTCATTTAATCCTGAAATTTTTGTTTAATTCTACATCTACATTAGGACCTATCATGAATTTACGTGTTCTCGAAAGTATTTTAAATGATTTGAATAGTGAAACACCGGATATTACTGCTTCTGCGGTCATTTCTACAGATGGCTTGCCAGTAGCCTCAGTGCTGCAGCGTGATACTAATGCAGACCGTGTTGGTGGCATGTCGGCCGCTTTGTTGGCTTTAGGTAATCGTGCCACTAAAGAATTGTCCTGCGGAAATATGACACAAACTGTCGTGCAGGGGGATGATGGTTTTATTTTGTTGATTCAAGCAGGCGATGAAACTGTTTTGGTTATTACTGCAAAACCTGAAGCGAAATTAGGTATGATTTTATTCTATGCACGTCAAGCAGCTGAAAATGTTAAAAAATTAGGCGGTTATTAATTTATTGGAGAATCAAATGATCAAAATTCATGAAATGGATAGACCTTCACAGACCGCTCGTGAAGTAGTAATGTCTTATTTTAATTGTGAAGGTCGTACTGTTTATGTTACGGATATTGAGGTTGAATTTCCTGACGGATGTTTGATTACTTCTCGTAGTGACTTGCAAGGTGTGATTACTCATGCTAATGATGCTTTTATTCAGTTGAGTGGCTGGAATCGCGATGAAATTATTGGGCAAACTCATGAGATTTTGCGCCATCCTGATATGCCAAAAGCTGCTTTTGCTGATTTGTGGGAAACGATTAATCGTGGTGAAAAATGGAATGGCTATGTAAAAAATCTGCGTAAAGATGGTTCATTCTATTGGGTATATGCAACCGTCATTCCTAATATTCGCAATGGTAAAACAATTGGTTATACATCTGTACGTCGTAAACCAGCGCGTGATAAAATTGCAGCTATTGAAAAGACGTATGCTGATATGGTTGCTGCAGAACAATAATTATTATAAAGAAAGAAATTACTTATGCTCAATTTTCTCATTGCCCCTGATTTTCCCCCTGAGGATTTTGCAGGTTGGCATTTATTTAATACCCAATTGCAACGCCTGATGGATACCGATATTCACTTGGTAATGCCTGCTGAGCATCATGAACAAGATGAATGGATTAAGAAAGACGATATCGCTTTAATTTATGCCAACCCATTTGATGCTTCAGCATTAGTACGTGAACGTGGCTATCTGCCATTGGCTCGCCCAAATGGCCGACCTGATGAAATGGTAATTGCAAGTTATGCAGACGCGCCTTATACACACTCTGATGAGTTGAAAAAAGGCTGCAAAATTTTGGTAACCGATAACCAAGATGTGCAATTATTAGGCTTGCGTTTGCTCGAGTCAGCGGGAATTGGTCGCGAAGATATTGAATGGATTCATGTGGATACCTATCAAGAAGCGGCGCGTCGTTTGATTGAAAAAGAAGCAGATGCTGCATTTTTCTTATTGCATGCTTATCAAAATTTCCGTCCCAATACTTTGAAGAATATGAAGACTTTAATGGAAAGTCACATTAATGATTTAACACATGTTGTATTGTTGAATCCAAAGTATAAAGATATGCATCCTATGCTGCTAACCGCTTTTGTTCACATGGTTAATGAACCTGCAGGTAAAATGGTATTAGAGGATTTAAATATTCCTCAAGGTTTTACTGAGTTGGACGAAGAAGATGCGGAATTCATGATTGATTTGATTGAAACATTACGAGATTAAATCTTAATAACGAGCAAGTAGAGACAATATGTATCTACTTGCTTTTTTTATATATTTTAATAATCAATAGTTTGGTGTGTCAAGTCAGTTGCATCATTACCTTTTCAGGCAGCCTGAAACCTTTGCAAAACTCCGAGAATTTCAAATTTACCATCATTCCCGCACAGGCGCGAATTCAACTTTGATTTTCAGTGTCTATTTTTTATCAAAGGATTGTGGATATGAACGATGGATTCTCGCCTGCGCTGAAATGACGAAGTTGCTAGTTTCAGGCAGCCTGAAAAGGTTTTACAAAGGTTTCAGCCTGAAAAAGGTAATGTAAATAAAATAACGGTAATGGAATATACTTCCATTACCGTTATTTTATATGCCAAAATTAGCTTGCAATAAAGCACAAGTAGGGCGTTCGCGACCCCTACGGCGGTTACTCACCTTAGGTTGTTTCAAACCTTCATTATGGTTGTTGGCTTTCTTATGCTGAGTATGGCGAGTGGTATTATGTTGCTGAGGTTGGGGAATATCGTTCTGTTTATTATTGTAAGTAGTTGATACTGATTTTTTAGCGTCAGTCATCTGCCAGCGTGGTTCAAAGCCTTCAATGCGCGACACGGGCAACTCGTTACCTGTTAGTTTTTTGATGACTTCGTACATTTTTTCTTCGTATTCGTCCATCATGGAAATGGCAACCCCGTCTGCGCCCGCGCGCCCTGTGCGTCCGATACGGTGGACGTAATCTTCGGCTTGAGTGGGCATTTCGTAGTTGATGACAAACGGTAATTCGGCGATGTCTAAACCGCGCGCGGCTACGTCGGTGGCAACCAGTACGCGCAGGCTGCCTTCTTTGAATTGCGCCAAGGTTTCTAGGCGTGTTTGCTGCGATTTGTCGCCGTGAATGGCGTTGACAGATAAGCCGCGACGGGCTAAATCGCGCGAAACTTGGTCAGCAGATTGTTTGGTTTTGCAAAATACGATGACTTGATTCATATTCAAATCAACGATTAAGCGTTCCAACAATTCGCGCTTGCGGTGAGTATCCACGGCGATAACGTGTTGTTCTACATTGGCATTGGTGGTGTTTTGTGCGGCAACTTCTACAATTTCAGGCTGCTGCATAAAGTCTTGCGCCAGTTTGCGAATCGCGGGGGCAAAGGTAGCGGAAAACAGCAAAGTTTGGCGCGGCTTAGGCAGCATACGCATGATGGTGCGGATGTCATCAATAAAACCCATGTCAAACATACGGTCGGCTTCGTCTAAAACGACGATTTCTACTTTGCTCAAATTGATGTTTTTTTGTTTCACATGGTCAAGCAGTCGCCCAACGGTGGCAACGACGATTTCGCAACCTACGCGCAAATCGGCGGTTTGTTTGTCCATATTGACGCCACCAAATAAGACGGTGTGGCGTAAAGGTAGGTTTTTAATGTAGTTTTGTGTGTTTTGGTCAATTTGATCGGCAAGTTCGCGTGTGGGTGTTAATACCAGCATACGCACGGGATGCATGGCTGGCGAAGTACTGGGATTAGCGTAACGTTTTAAGCGTTCTAAACTGGGGAGCATGAAAGCGGCAGTTTTACCTGTGCCCGTTTGTGCAGCGGCAAGCAAGTCGTGTCCCGCTAGGGCTTTGGGAATGGCGGCTGCCTGAATAGGGGTGGGCTTTTCGTAGCCTTGTTGCGCAAGGGCATCTGTGATTTCGCGCCCGAGTCCTAGTTCGCTGAATGTGTTTGACATGATGACTTTTCCGTTATTTTTTTTATATTTAATTATGAGTGATAGACAGCCTGAAAATGAGTAAATAGATAAGCTATTACTTTTCAGGGAGCCTAAAGAATTAGGTAATGAGATATTTTAGCAGATGAACTTAGGTTATGCTCTTTTATTGTGTTATAAATTAAATTTTAAAAATAATAAAAGCGGACAGTGTTTACTGTCCGCTTTATTTACTGAAATCTTAGTTTAGGTTGTTTTCTGCATCAACCAAAGAGCGACGAGCCAAAGCCAAGTTTGATTTAGAACGATCCAATACAGAGTACAAGAACAGACCGTCGTGTTTAGCCAATGGGCGCAACAAGTGGTATTGTTTGCCCAAAGTAATCAAGATGTCTTCAATGTTGTCTTTCAAGCCCAACATACCCATGGTTTTCATTTTTGCACGCATTACTTCAGTGTTACCTGCAGCAGCGATTTCCAAATCAATAGCAGCAGAACCACCACCAGCCAACAACATACCACTAGAGTAGTCTACAACGGCAGCAGCTAAAGCACCATCAACATTCAACATTTCAGATACGGTTTTATCGTAATTCATCTTAAGGCTCCTAAAATTAAACAAATATACTATTGAGTCAAAACCTGTGACTCGTAAACATTACCAGTAAGACGTAGTGTCTTACAAAACGGTTACCAGGTTCCCACTTGCCAGCTATTTGCTCACCGGCTTGTTTTGCTGCCTAGAAACTGAGGCGAATTATAAGACCGCAATTTGCATTAGTCAAAGTTTGCACAAGTATGGATTGTGCGATGAGGATGAGAGGGAGGGGAACTAATGCAGAGGCTTTACAAAATAATTTATACAATTTACCCAGTTATTTTGAATCAAATTGTTGAAAAATAAATAAATTAAATTCTTTTTTATAAAGAATATCTGTTATTTTCATTTGCAATTGAGGCAGATACAATAACATAAAGTATGTTAGAATTCACTCTTTTTAAAATTTCGTTAGTGTTGCTTTTTTGGTAACACTCTAATTTTTAGCTAAGCCAAGTGAACATCATGACTCAAGACAAAATCCTCATTCTGGACTTCGGTTCACAAGTTACCCAACTCATCGCCCGACGTGTGCGCGAAGCCCATGTTTACTGCGAATTGCATTCGTTTGATATGCCATTGGACGAGATTAAAGCGTTCAATCCAAAAGGCATTATTTTATCGGGCGGGCCCAATTCGGTTTATGAATCCGATTATCAAGCCGATACGGGTTTGTTTGATTTGGGCGTGCCAGTTCTTGGGATTTGCTACGGTATGCAATTTATGGCGCACCATTTGGGCGGTGAAGTGGCGGCAGGCGACCAGCGCGAATTTGGTTATGCGCAAGTGAAAACGATTGATTGCGAATTCACGCGCGGCATTTTTGATAATCAACCTAATACCTTAGATGTATGGATGAGCCATGGCGATAAAGTTTGCAGGCTGCCTGAAGGCTTTGTTGTGATTGGCGACACGCCATCTTGCCCTATTGCCATGATGGAACACGCGGAAAAGCAATTTTACGGCATTCAATTCCACCCCGAAGTTACCCATACCAAACAAGGACGTGCGTTGATTAACCGTTTCGTGTTGGACATTTGCGGCGCGAAACCGTCTTGGACGATGCCGAATTATATTGACGAAGCGGTGGCGAAAATCCGCGAACAAGTCGGCAGCGATGAAGTGATTTTGGGCTTGTCGGGTGGCGTGGATTCTAGCGTGGCAGCGGCGTTGATTCATCGCGCGATTGGCGACCAATTGACGTGCGTGTTTGTGGACCATGGTTTGCTGCGCCTGAACGAAGGCAAAAATGTGATGGATATGTTTGCGCGAAACTTGGGTGTGAAAGTCATTCATGTGGACGCGAGCGAACAATTTATGGCGA
Organism: Neisseriaceae bacterium B1; assembly: GCA_051414845.1. Lineage (GTDB taxonomy): Bacteria > Pseudomonadota > Gammaproteobacteria > Burkholderiales > Neisseriaceae > Simonsiella. The sequence continues at coordinate 1,705,896 of CP183313.1, read as the reverse complement.
AACTGGCTGGCGTAACCGACCCCGAACGCAAACGCAAAATCATCGGCGCAGAATTTATTGAAGTATTTGACACAGAAGAGAAAAAATTGACCAATGCCAAATGGTTGGCGCAAGGCACAATTTATCCTGACGTGATTGAATCGGCAGGTGCGAAAACGAAAAAAGCCCACGCGATTAAATCGCACCACAATGTCGGCGGGCTGCCTGAAAACATGAAATTGAAATTGCTCGAGCCGTTGCGCGATTTGTTCAAAGACGAAGTGCGCGAATTGGGCGTGGCGTTGGGTTTGCCGCGTGAAATGGTGTATCGCCATCCGTTCCCCGGTCCAGGTTTGGGCGTGCGTATTTTGGGCGAAGTGAACTGCGAATATGCGGATTTGTTGCGCCGTGCGGACGATATTTTCATTGAAGAATTGCGCAATACGATTGACGCGGAAAGCGGCAAATCTTGGTACGATTTGACTAGCCAAGCGTTTTCGGTATTCTTACCTGTGAAATCGGTGGGCGTGATGGGCGACGGTCGCACTTATGATTATGTAGTGGCATTGCGCGCGGTGGTTACCAGTGATTTTATGACAGCGCATTGGGCTCAATTGCCGTATTCGCTCTTGGGTAAGGTGTCCAATCGCATCATCAACGAAGTGCGCGGCATTAACCGTGTGGTTTATGATGTGAGCGGCAAGCCGCCTGCTACCATTGAGTGGGAGTGAGTTTTCGCTTTCAGGCAGCCCATATATTTTCAGGCTGCCTGAAAAGGTAAATTAAATATCAAAAGCTGCCTGGAAACTTAAATGACGTTTTCAGGCAGCTTTTTTTGAGTCTGACTTCTTCATTAGGGGCTAATGACAATTCGTTCGCGGTTGGATTTTGCGCTAAATTCGTCCAATTCTGCGTTGAAAATACTCGCCAATGGACGGCATTGGCTCGCATTTTCGCCTTGAATTGAACTAATTTATCTGCAAAACCAACATCGCGCCCAAATTGTCATTAGCCCCTAAGATGGTTGATAAAACAATTTTAGACGAAACCTTTGCAAAATTTTTTCAGGCTGCCTAAAAGAGTTTTGCAAAGATTTCAACATTTCAGGCTGCCTTATTGCAATAAAATAAAAACCTGTAATTCAATGTAATCAATAAATTCACACACTTACACAAAATCATGTTTTAATGCCGCTTTTCAAATCAACGAAAGCACGCCATGCCAATCATTCAATCTTTATTAGATACCGATTTGTATAAATTCACCATGTTGCAAGTCGTACTGCACCAATTTCCGCAAGCGCATGGCGTGTATGAATTTCGTTGCCGCAATAATGACCAAACCGTGTATTCGCTCGCCGAAATCAAAGACGAATTAGAACGTGAAATTGACGCTTTATGTGAATTGCAATTTCAACCTGATGAATTGGATTATTTGCGTCGTTTGCGGTTTATCAAAAGTGACTTCGTTGATTATTTGGAACTTTTTCAACTGAAGCGTCGTTTTGTGCACGTATTTGCCGACGAGCAAAATCGTTTAAGCATTCGTATTGAAGGCCCGATGATTCAGGCGATGTTTTTTGAGATTTATATTTTGGCGATGGTCAATGAACTTTATTTCCGCCGTTTGGAAACACCAGAAGTCTTGGCAGAAGGACAACGTCGTTTAGATACAAAAGTTCAATTGATTCAACAATATGCACAGCAACAAAATCCTGAAGATCCTCCCTTCTTGGTCTCTGATTTTGGTACGCGCCGCCGTTATAATTTGGCATGGCAAGAACACGTCGTGCGCAGCATTGCCACCGCCGCCCCCACTGTATTTCGTGGCACCAGCAATGTGTATTTAGCCAAAAAGCACAATCTGGTACCAATTGGCACAATGGCACATGAGTTTTTACAAGCTTTTCAAGCACTTAATGTCCGTTTGCGTGATTTTCAAAAAGCAGCATTGGAAAGTTGGGTGCGCGAATACCGCGGCGATTTAGGGATTGCATTGACCGATGTGGTGGGCATGGATGCGTTTTTGCGCGATTTTGACTTGTATTTTGCAAAACTGTTTGACGGTTTGCGGCACGACAGCGGCGACCCGTATTTTTGGGGCGACAAAGCGCACGCGCATTACAAGAAATTGAAAATTGACAGCCGCACCAAAATGCTCAATTTCAGCGATGGCTTAAATTTAGAAAAGGCATGGGATTTGCACCAATATTTTAAAAATCGCTTCCAAACCAGCTTCGGTATTGGTACGAATTTAACCAACGATATGGGACATACGACTTTGAATATCGTGTTGAAATTGGTGGAATGCAATGGTCAATCGGTCGCCAAAATTTCCGATACCCCAGGTAAAACGATGACGGATAACGATACATTTTTAGCGTATTTACGCCAAGTGTTTGACATTCCTGAACCACAATAATTTCATAATAAAAAGGCTGCCTGAAAACTTTCAGGCAGCCTTTGTTACTTATCAATGATGAACATGCCCAATTTGAAATGTCAAAGTGGCATAATTAGCCAACTTTTGACAGATTTTTGGGTCGGGAAAATCAACTTTGTGTTCCACATTGGCTTTCCAAAAACCTTGGCGTAACGGAATAATATCCACCGTACCATCATCGCCTGTTACATCGGAAAATGCCTGTGCTTCCACTTTATGCGATTTGCTGCGGTCGCTATTATCAAAACCATCGAATGTTGCCGTAAGCACCGCATTGGGCAAAGGCTCACCTTTAAACAATACTTTCACTTTAAATCGCTCGCCTACATGCACATTGGCGGGATTATCCAACGGCACGATTTCCAACATATGCCCTACTTGCTTGGTAATCACATCCTTGCCCGCGCTTTCGTGACCGACATTGGCAATGTGTTTACCAAACATGCGCGTTTGCTCGCAGTAAGTGGCGTCGGGCATTTCTTTCATACTTTGGCGTTTCCAGCCATTGGCGTTTTTCGACCAAAACGTGGGTTGATATTCGCCCACCACCAAAAAGCTACCTTCCGCAACAGGTTTCGCGCTTTGATATTGGTAGTTGTATATGCCTTTTTGCAGCAAATTTTCTTTGCCTTTGTCGGTAATCAGTTGCAAAGGTTTAAAAATATCCAAACGCTCTTTTGCAATCGGCTCAAACTCGGGAAATTCGCCATAGCCCAATTCTGCTTTTAAAATCTCGCCGCCATGCGTATGGTCAGCGAAAACCCAAACGCGGTGCGCCGAAGCAGAAGCCATTACGCCGATTAATACGGTTGCTAACATGATTTTTTTCATGGTATTTCGTCCTTAGCTTGTGTTTTACAGAAGATTAACTTACGTTCGCAAATGTTATACTATAACCGTGATATTGTAAAGAAAAGGCTGCCTGAAACTTTCAGGCAGCCTTTTGGTAAAACAATCAACCACCGCATGCGCCGCAACAGCCGCTTTCGGTGGGTTTATCTTCACTTTTTTCAGAGTTTAATACGGGCAATTCAATATCTTGTGCAGGTTGCTCGATAGCATTTTGTTCGTTTGATTGAACTTTGTCGTTTTCAAGTTGGCTCATGTTGATTTCCTAATAGGGTTTGCAAAATTGCCAAATCATCATAGCAAATTACTCAACTATTCGCATAAGTAAAATCCCTGATTAGAAAGGGGTTATAAATAAAGGCTGTCTGAAAACGGATTTCCCATTTTCAGGCAGCCTGTTTATTCAAAATTAAAACGATTTAATCGTTCAAACCTTTTTTATCCAAATAGCTTTCGTAGTCGCCCAAATAATATTCGTAGCCACCTTTACCGTCCAATTCAATGATTTGCGTAGCCAAAGACGACACAAATTGGCGGTCGTGCGACACGAAAATCAGCGTGCCTTTGTATTTTTCTAAAGCCATGTTCAACGATTCAATGCTTTCCATATCCATGTGGTTGGTCGGCTCGTCCATAATCAGCACATTTGGTTTCAGCAACAACAACTTACCGTACAACATACGCCCTTTTTCGCCACCCGACAGCACTTTCACTTGTTTCACCACATCGTTGCCGCCAAACAGCAAACGCCCCAAAGTGCCGCGAATTACTTGCTCATCATCGCCTTCCTGTCCCCATTTGCGCATCCATTGGGTTAAATCCATTTCCACGTCAAAATCGTTTTCGTGGTCTTGCGGATAATAGCCGATGGTGGCTTTTTCCGCCCATTTGATGCTGCCTGCATCGGGTTGAATATCGGCATATTGTGCGTCAAACGCGCCCGCCAACAGTTTCAACAAAGTGGATTTGCCCGCACCGTTTGGCCCGATAATCGCCAAACGCTGCCCCGCTTCCAAAATAAAATTGAGTTTTTCAAACAATTTATTTTCAAACGATTTGGACAAGTTTTCCACTTCAACAGCTTGACGGTGCAGCTTATTTTTCTCGTCCGTCTCAAAACGGATATACGGATTTTGGCGCGTGGACGGTTTCACTTCCACCATTTCCGCCTTGATTTTGTCCGCCTGTTTCAAGCGCGAAGTGGCTTGACGGGCTTTGGATTTGTTCGCGCTGAATCGTGCCACAAACTCTTGTAATTCTTGCAATTTTTCTTTGGCTTTGGCATTGTCTTTCAATGCACGTTCACGCGATTGCGCACTCGCCAGCATGTAATCATCGTAATTGCCGGGGTAAATCGTAATCGTGTTGTAGTCCAAATCCGCCATGTGGGTGCAGACTTCGTTCAGGAAATGGCGGTCGTGGCTGATGATAATCATGGTGCTATCATATTGATTTAACATATTTTCCAGCCAGCGAATAGTGTTGATGTCCAAGTTATTGGTCGGCTCGTCCAACAGCAATACATCGGGTTTGGAAAACAGGGCTTGCGCCAACAACACGCGCAATTTAAAACCGGGGGCAACTTCCGCCATGGTTGCGTTGTGCAAATTTTCTTCAATGCCCACGCCCAACAACAATTCGCCCGCGCGCGCTTCGGCGGTGTAGCCATCGTATTCGGCAAATTTTGCTTCTAAATCAGCCGCTTTCATGTAATCTTCATCGGTGGCTTCGGGGTTGGCGTAAATCGCATCGCGTTCGGTCATCGCCGCCCACATTTCGGTGTGTCCCATCAACACCACGTCCAACACGCGCATGTCTTCGTAGGCGAATTGGTCTTGTTTCAGTTTGCCCAAACGCACGCCGTTTTCAATCGCCACTTCGCCCGAAGTTTGCTCCAAATCGCCGCCCAAAATTTTCATAAACGTGGATTTGCCCGAGCCATTCGCGCCAATCAAGCCGTAGCGATTGCCTTCGCCAAATTTAACGGAAACGTTTTCAAACAAGGGCTTTGCGCCAAATTGCATGGTAATATTGTTGGTTGAAATCATTTTATTTTATCTATATTTATCAATTGAAAAACGGAGCGAATTTTAGCACAAAATAGTTTTTCAGGCTGCCTGAAACATATTTGTGTTCACAGGCTGGCTGAAATCTTATTTCGGATAATTTTTAGGTGCAGGTTGATTTTTTCGTTTGATTTCTTGGCGTATTTGATAAGTAAAATCTTCCCATTTCATATGTAAATAACTCACCATGTCCAGTGTAAACGGCAACAGCGCAATCCACCAAACATTCATTTCAAAAGCAAGAAAAATTGGCGTGCCAAATGCGATTAAAAACAATATCATGAAAACAATTTCAGGCAGCCAATATATGAATTCTAACCATAATTTCAGTAAAGCGACAATGATTGACAGCGCTAAAATGCCACCCAAAGCATACAGAAAAATTCTTAAAACAATTTCTCAAATATCCATGACCATACTTTCAGTAGTCGTCAATCAGATTTTTACATCTGACCAATTTTATGCTTGCTTGAAAAATGTCAGATACAAATATCCGACACACATCCGTTTAGTTTAAATGTGTTCATAATAAAAAGGCAGCCTGAAAATCAATTCTTCATCGACTGCACAGGCGCAGGAATCCGCCCGCCGCGATTGACAAACACTTCACACGAACCTTCTTTCACAGGCATAATCGGCGCGTAGCCCAGCAAACCGCCAAATTCCACGCTCTCGCCCACGTCTTTGCCCGTAACGGGGATAATTCGCACGGCGGTTGTTTTGCTGTTAATCATGCCAATGGCGGCTTCGTCTGCGATAATGCCTGAAATGGTTGCCGCGCTGGTTTTGCCTGCCACCGCAATCATGTCCAAACCGACCGAACACACCGCCGTCATCGCTTCCAATTTGTCCAGCGTGAGAATACCGCTTTCCGCCGCCGCAATCATGCCTTCGTCTTCCGATACAGGAATAAACGCGCCGCTCAATCCACCGACCGCGCTGCTTGCCATCATGCCGCCTTTTTTCACCGCGTCATTGAGCAAAGCCAACGCCGCCGTTGTGCCGTGCGTGCCGCATACCGACAAACCCATGCTTTCCAAAATCCGCGCCACGCTGTCGCCGACCGCAGGCGTGGGTGCAAGCGACAAATCCAAAATGCCAAACGGAATGCCCAACATTTTCGCCGCTTCCTGCCCAATTAATTCGCCCACGCGGGTAATTTTAAACGCGGTTTTTTTCACGATTTCCGAGATTTCCGTCAAATCATGGCTGTCGCAACCCTGTAAGGCAGCCTGAACCACACCGGGACCAGATATGCCCACATTGATAATCGCGTCCGCTTCGCCCGAACCGTGAAATGCGCCTGCCATAAACGGATTGTCTTCCACCGCATTGCAAAACACCACGATTTTGGCGCAACCAAAACCTTCGGGCGTGATATTTGCCGTTTCCTTGATGATTTTGCCTGCCAATTTGACCGCGTCCATATTAATCCCAGCGCGCGTTGAACCAATATTGATGGACGAGCAAACAATATCGGTGGTTTTCATTGCTTCGGGAATGCTGCGAATCAGCGTTTCATCGGCTGGCGACATGCCTTTTTGCACCAGCGCGGAAAAGCCGCCAATAAACGATACGCCTATGTCTTTTGCCGCTTTGTCAAGGGTTTGGGCGATGGAAACATAGCTGTCTGCTCCCGTCGCCGCCGCGATTTGCGCGATGGGGGTAACGGAAATGCGCTGATTTACAATGGGTACGCCGTATTTGGCAGACAAATATTGCGCGGTTTTGACCAAATCTTTGCCAATGCGTGTGATTTTATTGTAAATATTTTGGTTTAACACGTTAATATCGGGGTGAATGCAGTCGTGTAAATCAATGCCGATGGTAATGGTACGCACGTCAAAATTTTGCTCGGCGACCATATTGATGGTTTCTAGGATTTCGTTGGTGTGGAGATTGTTCATGGGGTTTCCTTAAAAATGGGGTTTCAGGCTGCCTCACAGTACACGACAAAATTTGAAGCAGCCTGAAACATTCGTAGGTCAGTTCTCCGAGCCGACATATCTTGACCAACGATAAGTTCCTGAAATGTCGTCAATGTCGGCTCGGAAAGCCGACCTACTCTTGGTTGCTTGCCATATTTCAATTTCAGGCAGCCTTTTTTTGTTGTGTACTGTGAGGCTGCCTGAAACTTGATTTTACTGCCAATTTTTCTTTTTAGACGTCTGCCCAATGCCCACATTAAAACTGTTGGTCGGGTCAAGTTTGCGGTAAAACGCCTTCAATTCGGGTTTCGCTTCATACAAATGCCCCACATTATGCTCGGCAGGATATTGTGCGCCACGCTCGTCCAGCAATGCCAACATTTCGTGTTCCAAAGCCAGCCAATCGTTGCCTTTTTTCACAATATAGTCCTGATGAAAAACATGACAGAAAAAATGCCCATAATACAATTTATGGCTGATTTTGCTGTCAATATTTTCAGGCAGCGTTTCGTACCAATCTTCATCGTTGCGGCGCAAGGCGATGTCCAAAGCCAAAATTTCTTCCACTTCATCGCTGTGAATGGCGCGATAACGCACCGCCGCGCTCGCCACCGCAAATCGGTGCAACATGGCAGCCTGCGCTTCTTGCGCGTTGCATTCAAAAAACGCGCCTTTGGCAGAATCGGCAAACAGGTTTTGCAAATATTGACGTGCCTCGTCCACGCCATCACCGCCTATTTTGATGATTAAATGGTGTTCAAATTGCTCGCGGTAATCCAACATTTTTTGCGGCAAATGTTGCGGCAAATATTTGGACACAAATTGCAAAACGCGGTCAGAAAAATGTTTTGGCAACATCGGGATTTTTTTCGCAAAACGGTCTGCACTGGCTTTGGCGGCAAACATTTTGGGTAAATTTGCCGTACCCGCGTGTTTGATAACGTAAAACATATCCTTGCCATAAGTCAGTGCAATATCAAACGCGGTGCGGTGAATGTATTCGCCCAAAATCGGTAAACTTTTGAAACTACCCAACATATCGCGGCGAATTTGCGTTAAAACCGCCGTATCATTTGTGCCGAGATAAAATACGGCCGTGTTTTTCTCCGCAGGGAAAGTGTCCAAACGCACGGCAAATACCGCCAATTTGCCCGCGCTGCCCGATGCTTCGTAGTGTCGCGCAGGGTCGGCATTGAAACGCGCTGGCGTGTCCGCATTCACATCGCGCACATGGTTGCAATAGGCGTGGTCGTGTCCTTTGCCGCCAGATTGAATGTCTTTGCGCTGATAGTGATGTCCTTGTAAATTCGTCAAAATTTCTTCGGGCGTGTTGCCCAAATCAATCCCCAAATGGTTCACCAATTCCAATTCGCCCTGCGCGTTGATTTGCGCGTACAACGCCATTTCCGTGTATGCAGGGCCGCGCTGCACCAAAGAGCCGCCCGAATTGTTGCACACACCGCCCACCACAGACGCGCCAATGCAAGACGAACCAATCACAGAATGCGGTTCGCGCCCAAGCGGTTTCAGTTTCAATTCCAATTCATTGAGCGTGGAACCAGCCAAGCAAACCACTTGCTGATTGTCGTTAATCAACTGAATGCCGTTGATTTTCATCGTGTTCATAATCACGATGTCGCGGTCGTAATCGCCGCCTTGTGGCGTAGAACCGCCCGTTAAACCTGTATTTGCCGCTTGGCTGATGACCACCACGTCCGCTGCCACACACGCTTGCAAAGCCTGCCATTGTTGCAGCAAAGTTTTCGGGCGTACCACCGCCAAAGCCGCGCCTGAACCAAAACGGTAGCCTTCGCGGTAGGGCAGCGTTTGCGCGGGGTCGGTTAAAACATCGTGTTCGCCTACGATTTGGCGCAGTTGGTCTAATAATTGTTGTGCTGACATAGTGTTCTCCTTATTTCAGGCAGCAATGTGATGGAATGTGCATCGGTTGGCAAAATCTAAGATTTTGACCGATGGCTGCCTGAAAATTAAATGCGGTGCATGGCGTTGAAAATTTCTTCGTTTTGAATGCGAATTTCTAAAGCCAATTGTTGGCTTTGTTGCGCAAATAAATCTGCCAGTTCGGGCGGTGTTTTGCTGCATTTACTGGTGTCCACCAAGATAATCATAGTGAAAAAATCGTTCATGAGTTGTTGGCTGATGTTGAGAATATTGATTTGATTTTTTGCCAAGAGTTTTGCCACTTCGTACACAATGCCTACGCGGTCTTTGCCAACTACGGTTACAACGGATTGATTCATGTTGATTTCCTTATGTTTTTGTTTCAATTATAAAAAGTTTCAGGTTGCCTGAAACGAGTTGCCATTATTTAACGGGCGCGCTGTTTTTAAATCTCCATTGTACCCAAGCAAACACGCCAGTCGCGACCATCGCCAATGCTGCGCCGACCCAGCCAATATTGTGCAAACCTGTTTCGTGCATGACCACGCCGCCTAAGAACGCACCGCCGCCGATGCCGATGTTGAAAATACCAGAATACATAGCGGTGGCGACATCAGTGGCGTCAGGTGCATAACTCAAAACACGAATAATCATGCACAAGCCGAGACAGGAAATGGCGATACCCCATACGAAAATTAAGCCAAACATGGCAATGTGGCTGCCTGAAAGCGGCACGAGCAGTAGCAGCGAGATAATGAGTAAAGCGAGTGCGCCAAAGATAAAGGGTTGCGGATATTGGGGATGCAATCGCCCAAACAACGTGCTGGCGATTATGCCCGATACGCCGAACACGAGCAGGACAGCGGTTGCCATGCCTGCGCCCATCTTGCTGATTTGTAAAACAAAAGGTTCAATGTAGCTGTATGCCGTGAAGTGCGCGGTAACCGCGGTCATGGTAAGAAAGTACAAGCCAACGAGCAGCGGGCGTTTGAACAAAATCGGTACGGATTTGAGCGAGCCTGTGTTTTTGCTTTCCATTTTGGGCAAGAGTTTGTACATCAACGCCATCAACACGGCGGCGAGTACGGCAATTAGCGCGAAGGTGGTGCGCCAGCCCAAGAGTTGCCCGATAATGCGTCCGAGCGGTAAGCCGAGAATCATCGCCATCGCTGTACCAAGCGATAACCAGCCAAGTGCTTGTTGTTGCTTACCTTTGGGTGCAACGCGCATTACAAGTGCGGAAGTAATTGCCCAAAAAATGGCGTGTGACATGGCAATAATTGTGCGCGAAAGTAGTAAAACTTCAAAATTCCATGAGCACACGGTTAAAATATGTCCGCTAATAAAGACAGTAAATAAGCCTAGCAGCAGCTTTTTGCGTTCTATTTTGGCGGTCAGTAGCATAAAAGGTAGCGACAGCAGTGTTACAATCCACGCATAAACGGTTATCATCAAGCCAACTTGCGACACAGGCAACCCAAAGCCTTTACCGATGTCGGAGAGTAGGGCAACGGGGATAAATTCAGTGGTATTGACGACGAACGCGGCAGCAGCGAAAACGATAACGCGCATATAGGCGATTTGGGTGGCGGTTTTTTGGGGTAGCATTTGATTGTTTGAGATGTATAAATGAAGTTTGATGAAGGCTGCCTGAAAAGTAGGCGTTGGGTTGTAAACTAATGGCAGCCTGAAAATTTTCAGGCTGCCATTATCCCATAACTTGGATTAAATAATGCAACTGAGTTACATAGAACCTTCATTTTGCAACAAAGTAAACAAAGGCACATGATTGGCGCGCAAATTCTTACCGCCGTCTAAATCGGTAAATTCCAAAATCGCGCACGCTTCCACGACCACGCCGCCCAGTTTGCGGATTAACTCCACGCCAGCCGTCATCGTGCCGCCTGTTGCCACCAAATCATCCACCAGCAACACACGGCTGCCAGCACAAATCGCGTCTTTATGAATTTCTACTGTTGCCTCGCCATATTCCAGCGCGTAGCTTTGCGAAATCGTCTCAAAAGGCAGCTTGCCCTTTTTGCGAATCGGCACAAAACCCACATTTAATTGATACGCCAACGCCGCGCCAATAATAAACCCGCGCGCATCCAACCCCGCCACCACATCAATTTTTTGCCCCATATAACGATAAGTCAGCAAATCCACCAGCAAACGAAAATACTCAGGGCTTTGCAAAACCGTCGTAATATCATGAAACAAAATACCTTCTTTGGGAAAATTCGGCACTTTACGAATTTTCTCCGCCAGCGCATCCATGCCCATCACATCAGGATGAAAGAACATTATTAGCTCACTTTTTTCAGAAAAATTTAAAGGCGCATTTTAGCCCCAAAGCGCGAAAAACGCTATAATTGCAACTTTCAGGCAGCCTGAAACCCAGTTCAGCCGTTCCAAAACATACATAAAAGGAAACATCATGTGCCAACTTTTGGGCATGAATTGCAACACCCCAACCGACATTTCTTTTTCTTTCTCAGGCTTTGCCAAACGCGGCGGTTTAACTGACCACCACACCGACGGTTTCGGCATCGGCTTTTTTGAAGGACGCGGCTTGCGCCTGTTCCTCGACGACCAACCCAGCGCGCAATCGCCCGTTGCCCAATTGATACACCGCTATCCCATCAAATCGGAAAACGTCATCGCCCACATCCGCAAAGCCACGCAAGGACGCACATCGCTAGAAAACACGCATCCATTTCAACGCGAACTGTGGGGCGGTTATTGGCTGTTTGCCCACAACGGCAACTTAAAAAGTTTCAGGCTGCCTGAAAACAGCCACTATCAACCCGTCGGCAACACCGATTCCGAACGCGCTTTTTGTTATATACTCAATAGTTTACAGGAGCGATTTGCTGAAAAACCCAGCCAAAGTGAGCTATTTCACGCGCTGAATGAACTGTGCCAACAATTGCGCCAACATGGCTTATTCAACATGATTTTGTCCGACGGCGAAATCATGTTCGCCCACGCCAGTACGCTACTTTATTACATCGTGCGCCAAGCCCCATTCGGCACAGCGCGACTCGTGGATGAAGATATGGAAATTGATTTTGCCACCGTAACCCAACCGACCGACCGCGTCGCCGTCATCGCCACGCTGCCCTTAACCGACAACGAAATTTGGCACCAATTCGCCTGCGACGAACTCATTATGTTTCACCAAGGCAAACCCATCATGCACGCGCAGCCTGAAAACCGCCGCTATTTATCGCGCGAAGAAGGTTTAGAAATCGCCCGAAAAGCAGGCGTAAGTTTGTAGCTCGTAGGTTGCGGCGAGGTACGAACCCCAAAAACGTCTTTCAGGCAGCCTGAAACCGCAAAACATTCCTGATAACCCTAAATGAAATAAAGAAAACCCATGACCGAATCTACTCTTGAGCCCCAAAAAACCGAACAAACCACCGAACACCACCGCAGCATTAAATCCTTCGTCCTGCGTCAAGGACACATGACCGCCGCGCAACAAAAAGCCATAGACGATAACTGGGCAAATATGGGCTTAGATTTTCAGGCTGCCCCCATAGATTTAAACGCCATTTTTGGGCGCGATAATCCCAAAGTGTTGGAAATTGGCTTTGGTATGGGCGTTGCCACCGCGCAAATCGCGCAAACGCTGCCTGAAACCGACTTTTTAGCGATTGATGTACACGGGCCGGGCGTCGGCAATTTGTGCAAAATCATGGCAGAAGAACATATCAGCAATATAAAAGTGATGCGTCACGATGCGGTAGAAGTGGTAGAAAATATGCTGTTCGACAACAGCTTAGACGGTATTCACATTTTTTTTCCCGACCCATGGCACAAAAAACGCCACAACAAACGCCGCTTAATCCAAGTGCCATTTGTACAAAAATTGTTGCCGAAATTAAAGCAGGGCGGCTACATCCATTTGGCGACCGACTGGGAAGAATATGCCGTGCAAATGTTGGAAGTGTTAAACAGTTTTCCAGCAGAATTACGCAATACCGCCGCCGATTACGTGCCCACGCCATCTTATCGCCCTGAAACCAAATTTGAAGCCCGCGGCAAACGCTTGGGGCATGGCGTGTGGGATTTGGTATTTATTAAAAAGTAAACCAAACTTTCAGACAGCCTGAAACAATGCGTAAACATTTCAGGCGTGAAACCTTAGCAAACGTAAAGGAATCACAATTTTTATTCATTTTTTTGACAAAATTTAACCAATCCACTATGATTCGTGGGATTTCAAACGCCTTTCAGGCAGCCTGAAAGGCGTTTTATTATTATTATTTTGCGAGGTTGAATAATGAATGAACCTATTGTTTTAAATGGTTATTACACTTTAATTATGGCAACGATTGTGTTGCTGATTGGTCGTTTAATCGTAAAGAAAGTAAAATTTTTCCGCGATTTCAACATTCCTGAGCCTGTAACCGGCGGTTTGTTGGCGGCTTTGGTTATTTCTATTATTTACATGACGACAGGTACGACGTTTAAATTTGAATCGTCGCTGCAAAGTGCGTTTATGTTGATTTTCTTCTCGTCAATTGGTTTGTCGGCAGACTTTGCGCGTTTGAAGCAAGGTGGTTTTCCGCTGGTGGCGTTTCTTATCATCGTGAGTATTTTTATTGTGATTCAAAACTTTGTCGGTATCGGCTTGGCGGCAGCAATGGGCGAAAATCCATTGATTGGCTTGATTATGGGCTCCATCACATTGACAGGCGGACACGGCACGGGCGCGGCGTATGGCAAAATTTTGACGGAACAATTTCACATTCCCCATGCGGTGGAAATGGCGATGGTTTCGGCGACGTTTGGTTTGGTAGCAGGTGGTTTGATTGGTGGCCCTGTGGCGCGTCGTTTGGTGAACAAAATGGGTCGCAAACCCTTGACCGATATGCAAGTAACTGACGCGCAAAAAGCGCATATGCAAGAAGAGTTTGCGGGTCAATACGACAATGAAACGTTTGAAGATGCGAAACAAGAACGCTTGATTACGGCGAATTCGGCGATTGAAACGATGGCGTTATTTGCGGCGTGTTTGGCGGTTTCGGCTTTGGTTTATGGTTATTTTTCTGACCATGATACCTTGAAAAAAGTACCGCAATTTGTGTGGGCGTTGGGTTTTGGCGTGTTGTTGCGCAATGCGCTGACGAAAATTTTCAAATTTGATATGTTTGACCGCGCGATTGACGTGTTTGGTAATGCGTCATTGAGCCTGTTTTTGGCGATGGCGTTGATGAGCATGAAATTGTGGGAGTTGGCGTCAATGGCGGGCACGATGAGCTTGATTTTGGGTGCGCAAGTTGTGGTGATGATTTTGTATGCGTACTTTGTTACCGCGCGTTTTATGGGCAAAGACTACGACGCGGCAGTATTGGCGGCAGGGCATTGCGGTTTCGGATTGGGCGCGACGCCTACTGCGGTGGCAAATATGCAATCGATTACGGGCACGTTCGGTCCTTCGCACAAAGCGTTTTTGATTGTGCCTTTGGTGGGCGCGTTCTTTATCGATTTTGTGAACTTCTTTATCCTTGACCGCTTGATGGCGATTTTTGGTTAAGAACGCATTTTCAGGCAGCCTGAAAGTATTGTGAAATGCTTTTGGGCTGTTTTTGTTTCTTTTTTCGGCATTTAGAGATAGCTTTGCTTCATGTCCAACATAGTCAGTTGCTCTATTTTCTGTTAAAATTCGCTAACTTTTGTTTCAGGAAAATATCGGAACACATCTATGGTAAACATTAAAAAAGGCTTGGATTTGCCGATTGCTGGTAAGCCAGACCAATCCGCCATTTTTGATGGCAACGCGGTAAAACATGTTGCTGTGTTGGGCGAAGAATATGTGGGTATGCGCCCAAGCATGAAAGTGGCGGAAGGCGATATTGTCAAAAAAGGACAAGTGCTGTTTGAAGACAAGAAAAATGCTGGCGTGGTGTTTACCGCACCTGCGGCGGGTAAAGTCGTGGCGATTAATCGTGGCGAAAAGCGCGTGTTGCAATCGGTGGTCATTGAGCTTTCAGGCAGCGATGAAATCACGTTTAACGCGTTTTCAGGCAGCCAAATTGCCGAATTATCGGACGAACAAGTACGCGAACAATTGCAGCAATCGGGTTTGTGGACGGCTTTGCGCACGCGCCCGTTTAGCAAGATTCCTGCGATTGACGCGCAACCTGCGGCGATTTTTGTTACGGCGATGGATACCAATCCGCTTGCCGCCAATCCTGTGGCGATTATCAACGAACGCCGCGACGATTTCATTAACGGTCTGACGGCGATTAGCCGTTTGACGGACAAGAAAATTCACGTCTGCAAAGCCACCGGTGCGGACGTGCCAACGATTCAGGTAGCCAATGTGCAAGTGCATGAATTTGGTGGTGTTCACCCCGCAGGTTTGGTCGGCACGCACATTCATTTTATTGAACCTGTGTCGGAAAAGAAAACCGTTTGGCACGTTGGTTATCAAGATGTGTTGGCGATGGGCGTGTTGTTTAGCACGGGCAAATTGGATTGCCGCCGCGTGATTTCGCTCGCAGGCCCGCAAGTGGAACAGCCGCGCTTGATTCGCACCATTTGGGGCGCGCAAGTGTCGGAATTGGTTTCAGGCAGCCTGAAAAGCGGCGACAACCGCATTATTTCAGGTTCGGTGTTAAATGGCGGCATTGCCATTGGCGCACACGATTATTTGGGGCGTTTCCACAATCAAATTTCCGTGATTGAAGAAGGGCGCGCGAAAGAATTTTTCGGCTGGATTATCCCCAGCGCGGAAAAATTCACCATGACGCGCACCACGTTGGGACATTTCCTGAAAAATAAATTGTTCAATTTCACCACATCAACCAACGGCGGCGACCGCGCGATGGTGCCGATTGGCTCGTATGAACGCGTGATGCCGTTGGATATTTTGCCAACATTATTGTTGCGCGATTTAATCGTGGGCGATAGCGACAGCGCGCAAGCGTTGGGCTGCTTGGAATTGGACGAAGAAGATTTGGCTTTGTGCAGTTTTGTTTGCCCAGGGAAATATGAATATGGTCCATTGTTGCGCAATGTGCTGAACACGATTGAGAAGGAAGGCTAAACGATGGGCTTGAAGAGTTTTTTAGATAAAATTGAACCGCAGTTTCACAAGGGCGGTAAATACGAAACGTGGTATCCGCTGTTTGAGGCGGTGGTGAGTATTTTGTACACGCAAGGTTTGGTTACGCAAAAATTAACCCACGTTCGCGATGCGTTGGATTCTAAACGCATGATGACGCTGGTGTGGCTGGCTTTGTTTCCCGCCATGTTTTACGGTATGTACAACGCAGGCGAACAAGCGATTTTAGCGGCAAATCACACAGGTTTGCTGGAAGCGAATATTGCGGGCGACTGGCATTATGCGTTCGCTAACGCGATTGGCGTGAATTTAACCGCTGGGGCAGGGTGGTTCAGCAAATTATTGCTCGGCGCGATTTTCTTTGTGCCAATTTACATGACCGTGTTTGCGGTCGGCGGCTTTTGGGAAGTGTTGTTCGCCACCATTCGCAAACATGAAATTAATGAAGGCTTTTTCGTTACGTCTATTTTATTCGCACTGATTGTGCCACCTACTTTGCCTTTGTGGCAAGCGGCGTTGGGCATTACTTTTGGCGTGGTGGTGGCAAAAGAAGTATTTGGCGGCACAGGCAAAAATTTCATGAATCCTGCTTTGGCTGGTCGTGCATTTCTATTTTTCGCCTATCCTGCGCAAATTTCGGGCGACAAAGTATGGACTGTGGTGGACGGCTATTCAGGCGCAACCGCGTTGGCGCAATGGACGCAAGGCGGACAACAAGCCTTGTTGCACAACGTAACAGGTCAGCCCATTGCTTGGCTGGATGCGTTTATCGGCAATATCCCAGGTTCTACGGGCGAAGTTTCTACTTTGGCGTTGTTGATTGGCGGCTTGTTTATCGTGTTTTTGCGCATTGCGTCGTGGCGCATTATTGCTGGTGTGATGATTGGCATGGTGGCGACTTCTACGCTGTTTAATATGATTGGTTCGGACACGAATCACATGTTTGCGATGCCGTGGTATTGGCATTTGGTATTGGGTGGTTTTGCGATTGGTATGTTTTTCATGGCGACCGACCCTGTTTCCGCATCGTTTACCAACACAGGCAAATGGTGGTATGGCGCATTGATTGGCGTGATGTGCGTGTTGATTCGCGTCGTGAATCCCGCTTATCCCGAAGGCATGATGTTGGCGATTTTGTTTGCCAACTTATTCGCCCCCATTTTTGACTATATTGTGGTACGCGCCAACATCAAACGCAGAAAGGCACGTCATGGCTAAATTTAATAAAGACAGTTTCGGCGGCACCATGGGCGTGGTGCTGGCGGTGAGTTTGTTGTGTTCGGTGGTGGTGGCTGGCGCGGCGGTTGGCTTGAAATCGGCACAAAACAAACAAAAAGCGATTGATAAACAAAAGAATATTTTACAGGCAGCAGGTTTGCTTTCAGGCAGCCAACAAGTTGATGTGGCAAAACTGTATGCCGAACGTGTGGAATCGCGTGTGGTAGATTTGGCAACAGGCGAATATGTGCAAGATATGAAATCGTTTGACGCACGCGCCGCCGCTAAAGACCCAGCGCAAAGTGTGAAAATTCCCAAAGAACAAGACATTGCCAGCATTCAAACACGCGCCAAATACGCGGAAATTTACGCTGTGAAAGATGCCAATGGCAACGTAGAACAATACGTTTTGCCGATGCATGGTAGCGGTTTGTGGTCAATTATGTATGGTTTTGTCGCAGTCAAAAACGACGGTAACACGATTAACGGTTTAACCTATTATGAACAAGGCGAAACCGCAGGTTTGGGCGGCGAGATTGCCAACCCATTGTGGCAAAAGAATTTTGTTGGCAAGAAATTGTACGACGATTCAGGCAGCCTGAAAATTTATGTTGGTCGTGGTGGCTCAAAAGACAGAGAACATGGCGTGGACGGCTTGTCAGGCGCAACGCAAACCACCAAAGGCGTAAACAATTCGTTCAAATATTGGTTTAGCGAAAATGGTTACGCGCCATTTTTGGAAAAAATAAAAGCAGGAGCAAAATAATGGCTGATTCTAAACGATTGAAACATTTGTTTTTTTCCCCGTTTATTGAAAACAATCCGATTGCCTTGCAGGTTTTGGGTGTGTGCTCCGCCTTGGCGGTAACCACGCAACTGAAAACCGCGATTGTGATGGGGATTGCGGTGGCATTGGTTACGGCGTTTTCCAGCTTTTTTATCTCGTTGATTCGTAATTACATTCCCAACAGCATTCGTATTATCGTGCAAATGGCGATTATCGCGTCGTTAGTAACCGTGGTTGACCAAGTGTTGCAAGCCTATGCATATGAATTGTCTAAACAATTATCCGTTTTCGTGGGTTTGATTATTACCAACTGTATCGTCATGGGTCGCGCCGAAGCGTTTGCGATGAAAGAGCCGCCGCTAGAAAGTTTTGTGGACGGTTTGGGACAAGGTTTTGGCTACGGCATGATTTTGTTAATCGTGGCGACCATTCGCGAATTGATTGGTTCGGGCAAATTGTTCGGCTTTGAAATTATGCAAACCGTGCAAAATGGCGGCTGGTATCAAGCCAACGGCTTATTTTTGCTTGCGCCAAGCGCGTTTTTCATCATCGGCTTTTTGGTGTGGGCATTGCGCACTTGGAAACCTGAACAAGCGGAGAAATAAACATGGAAAATTTATTGAGCATTTTTGTCAAAGCCGTGTTTATTGAAAATATGGCGTTGTCGTTTTTCTTGGGCATGTGTACCTTTTTGGCGGTGTCCAAGAAAATTTCTACCGCGTTTGGCTTGGGCGTGGCGGTAACGGTGGTGTTGGCGATTTCCGTGCCAGCCAATCAGTTGGTTTACTCGCTGCTGCTTAAAGACGGCGCGATTGTAGAAGGCGTGGATTTAACCTTTTTGAAATTCATCACGTTTATTGGCGTGATTGCTGCCATTGTGCAAATTTTGGAAATGATTTTGGACAAATATTTCCCTGCTTTGTACAACGCATTGGGCATTTTCCTGCCGTTAATTACCGTAAACTGTGCCATTTTCGGTGGTGTGTCGTTTATGGTGCAGCGCGATTATAACTTCATAGAATCAGCCGTTTACGGCACAGGCGCAGGCTTGGGCTGGATGTTGGCGATTGTCGCTTTGGCAGGCATTACCGAAAAATTGAAATATGCCGATGTGCCAGTCGGTTTGCGCGGTTTGGGGATTACCTTCATTAGCGGCGGCTTGATGGCATTGGGCTTTATGTCGTTTTCGGGTATTCAGTTGTAAACGCATTTCAGGCAGCCTGAAAGTCAATCGTGTAGGTTGGGTTGTAAACCCAACATTTCCCCAAAAGAACAAAGTGTTGGGTTTACAACCCAACCTACGATAAATGTATTTTTCAGGCAGCCTGAAAACTTCTAATCCATTGAAAAAGAGATTGGTATGGAAATTATTTTAGGTATTGTGATGTTTACCGTACTGGTGGTGGTATTGGCGTTGATGATTTTGTTCGCCAAAGCCAAACTGGTTAATTCGGGCGACATTACCATTAAAATCAACGATGACCCCGACAAAGCCATTACCCTGCCAGCAGGTGGTAAATTGCTCGGCGCATTGGCAAGCAAAGGCATTTTCGTGTCATCGGCTTGCGGTGGCGGTGGCTCTTGCGGTCAATGCAAAGTGAAAGTGAAAAGTGGCGGTGGCGACATTTTGCCAACCGAATTATCCCACATCAGCAAGCGCGAAGCAGCCGAAGGTTGCCGCCTGTCGTGCCAAGTAAACGTGAAAAGCGACATGGAAGTGGAAGTGTCGGAAGAAGTGTTTGGCGTGAAAAAATGGGAATGTACCGTCATTTCCAACGACAACAAAGCCACGTTCATCAAAGAATTGAAATTGGCGATTCCCGAAGGTGAAGAAGTGCCATTCCGCGCAGGTGGCTACATTCAAATTGAAGCCCCAGCGCACACTGTGAAATACCAAGATTTTGATGTGCCAAAAGAATATCACGAAGATTGGGATAAATTTAATCTGTGGCGTTACGTTTCCAAAGTGGACGAGCCGATTGTTCGCGCGTACTCTATGGCATCGTATCCCGAAGAAAAAGGCATCATCATGTTGAACGTGCGCATTGCCACGCCGCCGCCCAACAATCCCGACGTGCCACCAGGGCAAATGTCGTCTTACATTTGGTCTTTGAAAGCGGGCGACAAGGTTACGATTTCAGGGCCATTTGGCGAATTTTTTGCCAAAGAAACGGACGCGGAAATGGTGTTCATCGGTGGTGGTGCAGGTATGGCACCGATGCGTTCACACATTTTTGACCAACTAAAACGCTTGAGTTCCAAACGCAAAATCACATTTTGGTATGGCGCGCGTTCCAAACGTGAAATGTTCTATGTGGAAGATTTTGACCAGCTCGAGGAAGAATTCCCGAACTTCAAATGGCACGTTGCCTTGTCTGACCCACAACCTGACGACAACTGGGACGGCTACACTGGCTTCATTCACAACGTGGTTTACGAAAACCACCTGAAAAACCATGAAGCCCCAGAAGATTGCGAATTTTACATGTGCGGCCCACCGATTATGAACTCGTCCGTGATTAAAATGCTCAAAGATTTGGGTGTGGAAGACGAAAATATCTTGTTAGATGATTTTGGTGGTTAATTATTGATTTTAAATAGGGAAACTGTTTTTCAGGCTGCCTGAAACGAAGTTCAGCGAAGCTAAAATGGTTTCCCTATTTTGTGTGCAACTGTATTTGCTACCTGCAATCTGCTCCCTCCCTCTCTGCAAAGGGGGCAGAGTGGCGAAAACTTTGTTGCGCATTTTTAGGCAGCCTGAAAAACGATTTTCAAAAAATATGATGAATTTATTTAAAAAAATATTATTAGCTAGCACGATTTTCCTTGCCGCATGTTCGCAAAAAGCCGAAACCAATCAAATGGTTGTGATAGAAGGCAAAACGATGGGTACGACGTACAGCGTCAAATACATCGCGCCCAGCAACAACACGCTGCCTGAAAATGCTGTTGTGCAAAAACAGTTGGACGATTTGCTGGTAGAAGTGAATCGGCAAATGTCCACTTATCAGCCAGATTCAGAAATCAGTCAATTTAATCAAGCACCTGCCGCCAAAACGCCACAGGAAATTTCTGCCGATTTTGCCACCGTAATGGCGGAATCCATTCGCCTGAACCAAGTAACCGAAGGCGCGTTGGACGTAACCGTCGGGCCTTTGGTCAATTTGTGGGGGTTCGGTCCGAATAAAAATATTAAAAAATCGCCCACGCCTGAACAATTAAGCGCAGCAAAACAAATTGTTGGCTTGGACAAGATCGTTCTCAGGCAGCCTGAAAATGGCAAAAAAGCTACGCTCGCGAAAAGCGCAGATGGCGTGTATGTAGATTTGTCCGCCATTGCCAAAGGTTTTGGCGTGGACAAATTGGCGCAACATTTAGACAGCTTGGGCGTGCAAAATTATCTGGTGGAAATTGGCGGTGAATTGCGTGGCAAGGGCAAAAACGCACAAGGCGAACCATGGCGCATTGGCATTGAACAGCCCAGCTTGGCACAGCAGCAACAAAGCCAAATCATTATTCCTTTAGATAATCAAGCACTTGCTACATCGGGTGATTATCGCAATTTCCATGCAGACGAAAAAGGCAATCGTTTGTCGCACATCATCAACCCGAAAACCGAATTGCCGATTAACCACAATCTCGCGTCCATTAGCGTGGTAGCAAACAGTACGATGGCGGCGGATGGCTTGGCGACGGGCTTGTTTGTGTTGGGCGAAACGGAAGCCTTGCGCGTGGCGGAAAAGGAAAAATTAGCGGTATTTTTGATTGTGAAAACGCCAAACGGCTATGAAACGAAAATGTCTTCTGAATTTGAAAAATTAACAGGAAAATAACTTTCAGGCAGCCTATACGATTCACAATAAATGTTTATGCTGCCTGAAACCTACTCCCTACCCTTCTGCAAGGGGGAGGGCTGGGGGGAGTGAGAAGATTGATATTCTGAAAAAATTCTGATGAATCAACAGCTACCCCATCGTAACCCTCAAACGCTAGTCGGGGGGAGGGAACAGAGTTAAATTTTGATGTACCCTTTCAGGCAGCCTGAAACGAAGTTAAAAACCATTTTAAGGATGAAAACATGAAAATTTTTGCCATTACTTTATTGTTTTTTTTAGCGGTTATTTTTGGCATGGCGTTGGGCTATATTTTCAAACGCCGTGAAATTAAAGGCAGTTGCGGCGGCATTTCTGCGCTGGGCATGGAAAAAGTCTGCGATTGCGATAAACCGTGCGACAAACGCCAAAAAATGTTGGCGGAATTGGCGGAACAAGAGAAATTGTCGTAAATAAGTCAGGCAGCCTGAAAAGTGTTCAGGCTGCCTGAAATGTTTTATTCAACTTTGGGTAATGTGATTTGAATGTTGGGATTATAGAATGTGGCGTTGTTTTCTAGATTGTCTAAACTGGCATTTAATAAGAGTGCCCCTGTTGTGCTTAAGGGTAGGACTTCGGGGGCATACACCCAGATGTTGATGATGCCTGTGAAGCTGCTTTTGAGATAAATACTGGCTAAATCGATGTTGATTTTTTCAGGCAGGCTGCCTTGTTGTTGGCAATATTGCAACACGCGGTGCAGTTGCAGGTAGCTGCGTTGGTGGTAGAGCCGTTCTAGCTCGGTAATGCTGGCGTTTTTGCTGGTTTGTTCGCATTTTGCGTGCATAACGCAGCAGAATTTGCGCTGACATTCTTCGTTTTCTAACATGATGAGTATGTCGTGTAGAATTTGGCGCAAGTTGTCCCATGCGTTGCCTTTTAGCGTGAAGATTCGCTCCATTTGTTGCGTAAATGGGGCGAAATGTTTTTGAAATAAGGCATCAAATAAATCTTCTTTGTTTTTGAAATGCCAATAGAGTGCGCCACGTGTTACGCCTGCTTGTTCGGCAATGGCTTGCAAGGAGGTGTTGGTTACGCCGTTTTCAAAGAATGTGTCTAGGGCGGCGGTCAGTAGGTCTTGGCGAGTTTGCTCGGCTTCGGCTTTGGTTTTTCGCATGATTTAATGTGGTTTTTCTTAATATTTAAACAGTTTTGCGTTTGCATAACATACAAGGTTGTATGTATAATAGCGCGTTTTTTGAAATTTTCCTACATTTATTATTCAGGCAGCCTGAAAATAAAGACTTTAAATGAGTATGGATTCGGGCTTGCTGTAAAATAACGCGTTTTTTATTTTTGACATCAATAGGTATTTTTATGAATCAATCGGTAAAACCTTGGCGTTTGGCGGCTTTGGCCTTGGCAACGTCTTTGGCTTTGACAGCTTGTGGCGATAAAGCGGCGCAAGAACAACAACAAAAAGCGGCGGCGGCAAGAGCGGCGCATGTGCCTGAAGTAGGCGTGGTAACGGTGCAACCGCAAGATGTATTGTTGGCAAATAATTTGCCAGGTCGCTTGGAAGCGATTCGTTCTGCGACGATTGTGCCGCAGGTCAATGGCATTGTGAAACGCCGTTTATTCCAAGAGGGTTCGTTTGTGAAGGCGGGTCAGCCTTTGTATCAATTGGAAGACGATTCTTATGGCGCGGCTTTGGCAAATGCGCGTGCTTCTTTGGCTCAAGCGCAAGCACAAGCGGCGAAAGCCAACTCGGATTTGGCGCGTTATCGTCCTTTGGTGCAAGCGGATGCGATTAGTAAGCAGGAATATGACGCGGCTGTGGCGGCGAAACGTGCTGCCGATGCGGCGGTGGCTGCGGCGAATGCGGCGATTCGTTCGGCACAGGTGAATATGAATCATGCGCGTATTACTGCGCCAATTTCGGGTTTTATTGGCGAATCTAAGGTAACGGAAGGCGCGCTGGTTATGGCTGGAACAACGCAAATGGCGTTGATTCAACAAAATGACCCGATGTATGTGAACATTACGATGTCGGCTGGCGAGATGATGAAGTTGCGTCAGCAGCTGGCAAATAAGGAGCGTTTGCTAAACGATAATATTGAAGTGGGCATTTTGTTAGAAGATGGCACAGAATACGCGCATAAAGGGCGTTTGTTGTTTGTTAACCCAACGGTTGATGAGGCAACAGGACAAATTACGGTGCGTGTTGAAGTGCCTAATCCTGAATTGGTATTGATGAGTGGCTTATATGTGCGTGTAAACTTGCCTTTGGCGGGGGTGACTAATGCGTTTGTTGTGCCGCAACAAGCGGTATCGCGTGGCAATAAAGATATTGTCATGGTGGTTACGCCTTCTGGCGAAATGCAGCCGCGTCCTGTGAAAATTACAGGTCAAAAAGGCAGCGATTGGGTCATTACCGAGGGCTTGCAAGCGGGTGATAAAGTGATTGTAGATGGCATCATGATTGCAGGCATGTCGGGCGCGAAAACAGTGAAACCTGTTGAGTGGAAAGGTAAGGCAGCGCAAAATACGGCGCAACAAGCAGCACCTGCGGCAGCCGCTTCTCAGGCAGCTCAACCTGTTCAGGCTGCCTCACAAACTGCGCCTAATCAAGCGGCTTCATCTGTTCAGGCTGCCTCTGCTGCTTCATCAGCGAAATAAGGGATAAAATAAAATGGCTAAGTTTTTTATTGACCGCCCGATTTTTGCTTGGGTGGTCGCGATTTTCATTATGCTGGCAGGTATTGTCGGCATTCAAAAATTGCCGATTGCGCAATATCCGTCGGTGGCGGCACCGACCATTAACTTGCGTGCAACTTATGCAGGCGCGTCGGCAAAAGTCATGGAAGACAGCGTTTTGGCGGTTATTGAACGCAATATGTATGGCGTGGAAGGGCTGGATTATATTTCTACTTCTGCCGATTCCAGCGGTTCGGGTTCGGTAACCTTAACATTTACGCCTGAGACAAATGAAGACATTGCACAAGTGAATGTGCAAAATAAATTGTCGGAAGTGATGCCTTTGCTGCCAAGTATTGTGCAGCAAAATGGTGTGTCTGTGAACAAATCGCAGTCCAACTTTCTGATGGTCGTGAGTTTGGCATCTGACCAAACATCGGTAGAAGAAATGGCGGATTATGCGCAACGCAACATTATTCCCGAGCTGCAACGCTTGGATGGTGTGGGCGAAGTGCGTTTGTTTGGTGCGCAACGTGCCATGCGCGTTTGGGTAGACCCGCAAAAGTTGAAAAACTATAACTTGTCATTTGCCGATGTTTCATCAGCCATTCAAGCGCAGAACGCGCAATTGGCAGTGGGCGCATTGGGTGGTTTGCCATCTGAACAAGGGCAGCAAATTTCCGCAACGATTACCGCTGAAGGACAGCTCAAAACCGTAGAAGAGTTTGGCAATGTGATGTTGCGTTCCACCACAGGCGGGGCGAATGTGTATTTGCGTGATGTAGCAAAAATTGAGTTGGGCAGCGAAAGCTATGCCGCATCCTCGCGCTTGAATGGCCAGCCAAATTTGGCGATGGGCGTGATGTTGTCTAATTCTGGTAATGCGATGGCAACAGCAACGGCGGTTAAAGAGAAGATGACAGAGTTGCAACAATTCTTCCCGCAAGGCGTGAAATGGAGCGCACCTTACGATACGTCTACTTTCGTGGAATTGTCGATTGAAAAAGTGATTCACACGCTGATTGAAGCGATTGTGTTGGTATTTATCGTGATGTTTGTGTTCCTGCAAAACTTCCGTTATACGCTGATTCCAACTATTGTCGTGCCGATTTCTTTGCTCGGTGCGTTTGCTGTGATTCCGTATTTGGGCATGTCCATTAACGTAATGACGATGTTTGCGATGGTACTGGTGATTGGTATCGTGGTGGACGACGCGATTGTGGTGGTGGAAAACGTGGAACGCATTATGGCGGAAGAAGGTTTGCCGCCCAAGCAAGCCACGAAAAAAGCGATGGGACAAATTTCTGGCGCGGTCATCGGTATTACCGCTGTATTGATTTCCGTGTTTGTACCACTTGCCATGTTTAGTGGTGCCACAGGTAATATTTTCCGCCAGTTTGCCTTAACGATGGCATTTGCGATTGGTTTTTCTGCATTTTTGGCATTGTCTTTAACGCCTGCTTTGTGTGCGACCATGTTGAAACCCATTCCACGCGGTCATCACCAAGAGAAAAAAGGGTTTTTCGGCTGGTTCAACCGTGTATTTGACAAAAGCACACACAAATATTCAGGTTGGGTTGGCGGTGTATTGCGCAAAACGTTTGTGATGTCGATTATTTACTTGGCAGTAGGCGGTGCAGCCTTCTTATTGATGAGCCGTTTGCCATCTGCGTTTTTGCCCAATGAAGACCAAGGTTATGTGGTTGTGAGCGTGCAATTGCCATCGGGTGCAACCAAACAACGTACCGATGAAACCTTAGCGATTTTGGAAAGCATTGCAAAAAATACGCCCGAAGTTAAAGATTTGATTACGATTTCAGGCTTTAGCTTTTCAGGCAGCGGTCAAAATATGGCAATGGGTTTTGCCATTTTGAAAGACTGGACAGAGCGTACGGGCGCAGGTAGCGATGCCAACTCGGTGGCTGGCAAAATGACAGGCGCATTGATGGCGCAAGTGAAAGACGGTTTTGTGTTGTCTTTGAATCCGCCACCAATCCGCGAATTGGGTAACAGCGCAGGTTTCTCGTTCTACTTGCAAGACCGTGGTAACGGTACGCATGAAGAATTGCTGGCGCGCCGTAATGAATTGATTGGCAAAATGCGTCAAAATAGTGCGATGTTCAACGCGAGCAACATCCGCGCCAGCGGTTTGGAAGATGCGCCACAGTTGAAAATTGACATCAACCGACAAGCCGCAGCGGCGCAGGGCATTAGTTTTTCCAGCATCCGCAGCGTATTGGGTACAGCATTGGGTTCGTCTTATGTCAATGATTTTCCGAATAAAGGTCGCTTGCAACGCGTCATTGTTCAAGCTGATGCGCAATCGCGTATGCAGCCTGAAGACGTATTGGCATTGACTGTGTTAAATAGCCAAGGCGTTGCTGTGCCACTTTCTACCATTGCCACCGTGCAATGGGTAAAAGGTCAAGAACAAAGTGTGCGCTTTAATGGCTATCCTTCTATGGAATTGACAGGCGCGCCAGCGGCAGGCAAATCTACAGGTGAAGCGATGGCAGAGGTACAACGCTTAGTAGATGAGCTGGACGGTAATTACAGCTTAGAATGGTCAGGTCAATCGCGCGAAGAAGCCAAAGGCGGTACCCAAACCTATATTTTGTATGGTTTTGCCGTATTAGCGATTTTCTTGGTGCTTGCTGCTCTGTATGAAAGCTGGTCGATTCCGTTTGCTGTATTGTTGGTGATTCCACTCGGTATCTTGGGTGTCGGCATGGGTGCATTGTTGCGCAGCTACAGCAACGACATCTACTTCCGCATTGGTATGATTACCGTAATGGGTTTAAGTGCCAAAAACGCCATCTTGATTATTGAGTTTGCCAAAGACCTGCAAATGGAAGGCAAATCCGCCATTCAGGCAGCCTTAGAAGCCGCGCACTTGCGTTTCCGCCCGATTTTGATGACATCATTTGCATTCATCTTGGGCGTGGTACCACTCTACATCGCCACAGGCGCATCATCAGCGAGCCAACGCGCGATTGGTACAGCAGTATTCTGGGGCATGTTGGTCGGCACCATTTTATCGGTATTCTTTGTGCCACTATTTTATGTCGTGGTGCGCAAATTCTTTCCTGTCTCCAAGCATGAATTGGAATTTGCCCAAGAACACGGTGTACATGTTCACGAACGCCCCGAAGACCCTTCTATCTAACATTTAGATAATTCAGGCTGCCTGAAAAATTCAGGCTGCCTGAAAATACGGAGTAAATACACATGACAAGCTTATTCAAGCCCGCATTCACCGCATTGAGTGTCAGCATTGCACTTTCTGCGTGTAACCTTGCACCTAAATACGAGCAGCCCAATATCGCGTTGCCGTCCACCCAATTCAAATACGACGTGCCAAACACACAAGGCATTCAGGCAGCCGCCATGGGTTGGCAAAACTACTTCGCCGACCCGCGTCTGCAACAACTCATTGCCATCGCACTCAAAAACAACACTGACTTGCGCACCGCAAACTTAAATGTAGAACAAGTGCGCGCGCAATACGCTATTAAACGTGCAGACCAATTCCCAGGTATTGACGCCAGCGGCGGTGCAAAACGTTCACGCAACGCGCAAGGTATAGGCGAAAGCTACAGCGTCGGCTTAGGTATTGCCGCATTTGAATTAGATTTGTGGGGGCGCGTGCGCAATACCAGTCAAGCCGCGTTGCAACAATATTTTGCCACTGCAGCAGGGCGCGATGCCACGCGCTTAAGCCTAATTTCCAGTGTAGCCAAAGCCCATTTCAACGAAATCTACGCCGAAAATGCGATGACACTTGCTGAGCGCGTGTTGCAAACACGTCAAGAAACTTACCGTTTGGCACAATTGCGCCACAAAGCAGGTGTGATTTCCGCACTAGAATTGCGCCAACAAGAAGCTCTGATTGAGCAAGCCAAATCCAGCTATGCCTCAGCCGTCCAAGCCCGTGAGACCGCGCGCAATGCACTGGAGCTACTCATTAGCCAAAAGCTGCCTGAAAATCTGCCCGCGCCCTTGCCATTGAGCCAACAATTCACCATCCGCAACCTGCCCGCAGGCTTAAGCTCCGACTTGTTGCTCAACCGCCCCGATATCATCGCCGCGGAACACAACCTCAAAGCCGCCAACGCCAATATCGGTGCAGCGCGTGCAGCCTTCTTCCCACGCATTAGCCTAACCAGCAGTCTCGGTTTAGGCAGCGGCGAATTGGACAACTTGTTTCAATCCACCAATAAAGTCTGGTCAGTTGGCGGCAACATCGCCGTTCCCATCTTTGACTGGGGTACGAACAGAGCCAATTTAAACGCTGCCCAAATTGAACAAGAGAAAAAGACTGTTGCCTATGAAGGCGTGGTAGAAGCCGCCTTTCGCGATGTCGCCAACGCACTTGTCGCTCGCGCCGCGCTAAACAGCCAATACGACTCCAACACCGCGCAAAGCAAAGCCTACCGCGAAACCTTACGCCTCACTCGTTTACGCTATAAACACGGCATATCCAGCTCACTGGATTTACTTGACGCAGAACGCGGCTCATACAGCGCAGATTCCGCCGCCCTGCAAACCGAGTTAAAGTTAGCAGAAAACTTAGCCGACTTGTATAAAGTATTGGGTGGCGGTTTAAAACGCTACACGACCGACGAGCCGCTTGTGCAGCAACAGATTGAACAAGTTCAAGCCACACAAACGCAGCAAAGCAGCGAATCAGCTGAAACCGTAGCACAATAATTTGCTTACAAACAAAAGGCTGCCTGAAAATGGAGCGCGGGTGGCTCGTCCGCATATTTGATTTCATTGAATTTCTTATTCTCAAGATGGAAATATTTAGGCATGTATAGTTTGTGCAAATATCAGAACTATCATTAGCCGCTACCGCCCGAATATTTAAACAGGTTTTAGGCAGTCTGAAAAATGGAGCGCGGATGTCCTCGTCCGCATTGGGCGTAGGTCGGATACTTGTATCCGACTCTATCAAAATCCAACCAAATGAAAAATAAGAAGCAAGTAAAAAAAGCTGCCTGAAAGTTTTCAGGCAGCCTTTTCCTTCACATCAAATCCATACTTTTACGGAACATCTTTCATCAATTCACGCACTTCGCGCCCCGTTTGCTGCAATTTTTGATACACCGCATAACGCGCTTCGTGGCGCGCTTTTTGGCTCGCGTCGGGCGTGTATTCTTGTTCCACGCGGTTAAGTTTTGCCATCGCACTTTCCACGTTTTCGCGCACGCCACCTGCCACCGCGCCCAAAATTGCCGCACCCAGCAACACAGGTTCAGCCGCTTGAGTGCCGATTACGGGTAAACCCGTCGCATCCGCCAACACTTGGCGCGTGAAAGGGTGCGCACCCGCGCCGCCGCTAACGACGATGTTTTGCGTGTTAATGCCTGCTTTTGCTTGCGCATCAATGATTTGGCGCAATCCGTAGCCAATGCCGCACACGCCCGCGGTGTACAATTTCAGCAAGTGTTCAAAATCCGTTTCCATGTCCAAGCCCGCAATGACAGCGCGTGCGTGTGGGTCGGCAAAGGGCGCGCGGTTGCCTAAAAATTCGGGGACAACATGAATGCCATCGGCTGCCTGAATGGCGTCTTTTGCGCTGCCACGTTTTAAAATTTCATCAGCAAGGTAAACAGGCAACGGTTTGCCCGCTTGTTCCGCCGCGGCTTGCGCGGCTGGATAGGCTGGATGCCCAGCGATTAAACGGTCAATTGCTGCGCCTGACGCGCTTTGTCCGCCTTCGTTGAGCCACATTTGCGGCACCATCGCTGAGAAATACGGCCCCCATACGCCATCCACAAATGTCGCTTCTTTCGTCGTTGTCATCGTGCAAGATGATGTGCCAAACACATAGCCCAAACTCGCCAACGCGCCACCTGCCACGCCAACTGTGCCAATACCACCTGCGTGCGCATCAATCAAACCTGCGGCAACGGGCGTGTTTTCAGGCAGCCCTAAATCCGCCGCTGCTTGCGCTGTCAAACCGTTGCCACAAGCCGTGCCAGCGTCCACGATGTTCGTGCCAATGCGTGCAAAGTTTTCGTCCGCCAATTCGTTCAAGCCAATGGCGCGGAAATAGTCCGCATCCCAGCGTTTTTCGTGCGCCAAATACGTCCATTTGCAGGTAACCGTACACACCGAACGCGCCAAATCGCCTGTCGCGCGCCAAGTTAAATAATCTGTTAAATCAAAGAATTGCCATGCTTTATCATAGGTTTCGCGAAAGTTTTCTTTCAGCCACAAAATTTTTGGCGTTTCCATTTCAGGTGAAATACGACCGCCCACATATTTCAATACTGCATGATTGCCCGCGTTAATGCGTTCGGCTTGCTCGGTCGCGCGATGGTCCATCCACACAATAATATTGCGCTCATTATCGTCCGAACCGACCGACAAGGGCGCGCCATTTTCGCCCACCACAACCAGCGAACAGGTCGCGTCAAAGCCAATACCCGCCACGTTTTCAGGCTGCACATTCGCCGTTTTCACAATGGTTTTCACGCAATGGCACACCGCGTCCCAAATTTCGTTGCCCGATTGTTCCACGCGCTCGCCTGCCTCGCGCCATAAGGTAATTTTGCGGCTTTCGTGCGCCAACATTTCACCTGTTTCGTCAAATAAACCTGCGCGCGCGCTGCCCGAACCGACGTCCACGCCGATGATGTATTTTGTCATTATTCCACCTTCTGCTTGAATAAGTTAAAGGCTGCCTGAAACCCAATAAGTCAAATGATTTAGCATTATCTGCCAAGGCTGCCTGAAAAATAAAAGATTGCGCTTAAATCATGCGAAACTTACTCCTATTGCGCAAAGTTTGGCAAGCAATTTTGTGCATATTTCTTGTTGGATGAACCGAAAAAGTGGCGATACAAATTTCAATAGCGGATTCAATTTCAGGCAGCCTGAAAAGCAAAAAAACGTTATAATTCGCTCATTTTTGATTAGATCAACAAGGATAAGAACATGGATTTCGCAAAAACGCGTTTCAATATGGTGGAACAACAAATTCGCCCGTGGGATGTCTTAGATTTTGATTTGTTGGATGTTTTAGAAGAAATCCCGCGCGAGCAATTCGTGTTGCCCGAGCAACAGGGCTATGCTTATGCGGATACTGCTTTGCGTTTGGCAAATGGCAGCATGATGTTAGAACCAAAAATCGTCGCGCGCATGGTGCAAGGTTTGGGCTTGCAAAGCACCGACCGCGTGCTGGAAGTTGGCACGGGCTCTGGTTATGCCACTGCTGTGATGGCAAAATTAGCCGATAATGTCACCACTTACGATGTAGATGAAACCCAATTGGCATTTGCGAAAAATGTTTTAAATTCATTGGAATACGATAATATCCGCTTTGAACAAGGTGATGGCTTACAAGTAAATCAAGCCCCTGCTTACGACGCCATTTACATCGGCGGCAGCTTGCCGACGTTGCCTGAACAATTGTTGCAACAATTAAGTGCAGAAGGCGGACGCATGGTGGTCGTAGTCGGAGGCGAGTCTGTGCAACGCTGTTTGTTGATTGTGCGCGAAGGCGATTCGTTCAAACAAACGACGCTGTTTGATACGCATGTTTTTGGTTTACAAGATAAAGTGAACGCCAAGCCGAGCAAGTTTACGTTTTGAGCGTAGGGTGTGTGGCATAAGCCACGCACGTGTTTTCAGGCAGCCACGCGATAGTAGGGACAGGATTTATCCCTGTCCCATTTTCATATATAAAACAAATTGTTAAAATTATGCCCATTCAATCACTTACCCCGCAACAAACCGTTGAATTCTTGCAACAACACCCCAATGCCGTGTTATTAGACGTGCGCGAAGAGGGCGAAGTGCAAATTTGCGCTATTTCAGGCAGCCTGCACATTCCCATGAATCTTATCGCCATTCGCCAAACCGAATTGCCCGACGATGCGCCAATTGTTGTGTACTGTCATCACGGCATCCGCAGCCTGAACGTCGCGCGCTATTTGGAACACGTTGGCTTTGACGATTTGTACAATTTAACAGGCGGCATAGATTTATGGGCACAACAAATAGACAAACAAATGGCAAGTTATTGAAATGAAAAATATATTATTCGTTTGCTTGGGCAATATCTGCCGCTCGCCCATGGCAGAATATTTAATGAAAGACATCGCCGCCAAACGCGGTTTAGCGCTGCAAATTGACAGCGCAGGCACATCAGGCTGGCACGACGGCGAATTTATGCACTGCGGCACCGCCGACGTATTAGACGGCATGGGCATCGATTCGCACGATTTTGTCAGAAGGAAAGTACCAAAAAATGCTTTGCAAACATACGATTATGTTTTGGTGATGGACGACAATAATCTGCGCGACATGGAAAAACACTTCGGCAAACACCCTGAAAAATTATTCAAAATCACCGATTTGCTGCCTGAAAACAGCCCATACAACCACGTTCCCGACCCTTGGTACACAGGCAATTTCAACGAAACCAAAACCATTTTAAGCGCGTGTTGCGAAGCGTTGTCGGATAAGTTGCAAGCAGAAATGTGAACAAAGTTTTCAGGCTGAAACTTTTGCAAAACTGCGAAAATTTCGAATTTACCGTCATTCCCGCGCAGGCGAGAATCCGACTTTGATTTTAAGTTTCTATTTTTCATCAAATAATTGTGAATATGAACGATGGATTCTCGCCTGGGCGGGAATGACGAAGTTACTCGTTTCAGGCTGCCTGAAAATAAATAAGGATAACTCCATGAAAAAAATCATCTTATGCGTCTTTGCATTGGTAGCCAGTTTCCAACTGGCGGCGCAAACACCTGCAACTAAGCCCATCAATCTGCGTTATCAACAAGCCATTGCCGCTTATCAAAAACAAGATTTTCAGGCAGCCTTTCAGTTGCTTGAGCCAATGGCAAAAGCGGGCGATAAAACGGCGCAACATAATTTAGCCGTGTTGTATCAAGATGGTTTAGGCACAAAGCAAGACGATAAAAAAGCCTTGTATTGGTATGAACAAGCGGCAAAACAAGGCGAAGCGGAAGCGCAATTTATGGCAGGTTTGATGTACAGCGATGGCATTGGCACAAAGCAAAATTATGAAAAAGCGGTTTATTGGTATCAAAAAGCGGCGGCGCAAAACCATGTAGACGCGCAAAATAATTTAGCCGTGCGCTATGCAACAGGTTCTGGCATTGCCAAAAATATGGCTGAAGCGAAAAAATGGTATCGCCGAGCGGCGGAGCAGGGTAATCAGCAATCGGCGTTTACGTTGCAGCAACTGGAATTATTAGAAATGAAAGATAAAGCGGCGAGTGCGGCGAAATGATTGAAGGCTGCCTGAAACTTTCAGGCAGCCTGAGACTTTTGTAAAACCCCTAAATTTAAGTACCGTTCAAAGCGATAACATCGTAGACCATTGAATTTCTTGGGCACAGATAATATTGAAATATTTTCAAGCGTTGGAAAAGCGTAGGCATATTTTCTCCCAATTTTAGATTGAGCTAGAAAATAGTCCGCAGTGGCGTTCGCGAATAGATGTGTCAAAGATGGCGGTAAAGGTCTCGCCTTTTTATGTGGTGCGCAGATTTAACGTATAATTTGCGCTCTTTTTATTGTGTGTTTGGGGTGATTTATGATGACAGCACTTTCGGTGGTTCATGCGGAGAAGACTTATGCGAACGGGTTTCAGGCGTTGAAAGGCGTAAGTTTTGATGTGAAACAAGGCGAGTTTTTTGCGCTTTTAGGGCCCAATGGTGCAGGGAAAACGACGTTGATTTCGGCGATTGCGGGTTTAAATCGTTTGACATCGGGCAAGATTGAAGTCATGGGGCATAATGTGGCGACGCAAAGCACGTTATCGCGCATGAAGTTAGGTTTGGTACCGCAGGAATTGGTGTTTGACCCATTTTTTACGGTACGTGAGATTTTGCGGATTCAGTCGGGCTATTTTGGTTTACGCCACAATGATGATTGGATTGATGAAATGTTGCATCATTTGGGGCTAACGGATAAGGCTGCTACCAATTTACGCAATTTGTCGGGCGGAATGAAACGGCGCGTGATGGTGGCGCAGGCTTTGGTGCACAAGCCGCCGTTGATTATTTTGGATGAGCCAACGGCGGGTGTGGACGTGGAGTTGCGTCAGAGTTTGTGGGTATTTATGCAATCTTTGAATCAACAAGGACATACAATTATTTTGACCACACATTATTTGGAAGAGGCGCAACAATATTGTGAGCGTATTGCGGTATTAAAAAAGGGTAAATTGGTGGCATTGGATAAAACGGAACATTTGTTGCACCGCGAAAAAGGCGTGCGCTTGCAGTTGCGCTTGAGCCATAGGCTGCCTGAAAGCTTGCGTAAATGGTGTGCGCAAGAAATGGATGCGATGAATTATGTTTTGAGTGTGCAAGCTTATCATCAAATTGGTGATGTTTTGGATTGCCTGAAAATTGAGGGGGTGGACGTATTGGAAATGCGTGTGTTGGAGCAAGATTTGGAAGAGGTGTTTATGCGCTTGACGGCGAATCATACGGAGGCGGCGCGATGAATTGGGTGGGCTTTGCGACTTTATTTCATAAGGAATTGATGCGCTTTGGTAAGGTTTGGTTGCAAACTTTGGGTGCGCCAATTTTGACGGCTTTATTGTATCAATTGATTTTTGCTCACGCGGTGGGGCGACATGTAGAGGCGTTGCCCAATGTGCCGTATAACGCGTTTTTAATTCCTGGTTTGGCGATGATGAGTATGACGCAAAATGCGTTTGCCAACACATCGTCTAGCTTGATGCAATCGCGCCTTACGGGCAATTTGGTGTTTATTTTGTTGCCACCTCTGTCATCTTTAACACTGTTTTGGGCTTATACAGCAGCGGCAATTGTGCGTGGTTTGATGGTGGGATTAGGTGTTTTGTTGGCAACGGCTTGGTTTGGCTTGTCATTTCCGCAACATGTTTTCTTTGTACTGGCATTTGCGTTTTCAGGCTGCCTGTTTATGGCGTCATTGGGTTTGATTGCAGGGATTTGGGCGGAGAAGTTTGACCAATTGGCAGTGTTTCAGAATTTTTTGATTATGCCGCTGACGTTTTTATCAGGCGTATTTTATTCGCTCAATAGCCTGCCTGAATTTTGGCAGTGGGTCAGTCGCGCCAATCCGATTTTTTATTTGATTGATGGGTTTCGTTTTGCGTTTTTTGGTGTGTCGGACGAAAATCCTTGGTTATCGCTGATGGTCTCTTTTGGCTTTGCTTTGGGGGTGGCGGGTTTGTCTTATGCGGTGTTACGGTCGGGATGGAAGTTAAGGCAGTGAGATTTTCCAAGCAGAAACCTTTACAGAATCCTTTCAGGCAGCCTGAAAGGAAAAAATGGAGCGGGAGCGGCTCGCTCCCAACACTTTAATGAAAGAATTTTAATTCTTTAGCGTAACTGAAGATATGGACGTTGAATAGTTTGTCTAAATCTCTGATTTGGCAACAAACTGTCATGACGTAGGCATTAGCCGCGTCCGCTCCAAATTTTGCAAAGCTTTCAGGCTGCCTGAAAAAGACAAAAATAAAACCGCTTCAATATGAAGCAGTTTTATTTTTGAGTTTTGGCGATTATGCGCTAAAACCTGCAGCTGCTATAGCAGCTTTAAATGCAGCTTCGTCAAAATCATCACCATGGGTAACGACTACGTAACCTCCATCTGCATTTGCATTAACGAATTTAACGCCAGCAACTGATGAAGTTTGTTCAACTAAACGGTCTGCGTCTGATTTGTCTGACATGCCAGATACGGTGATTTTAGATTGTGCCATTTAAAGCTCCTTACTAAACTAAGTATTACGAGGGTGGATTATTATTCAGCATTTGCTGTCGACAAAAATGTCGATTTAAATTGAGAAAATGCATTGTGTTTCATGGAGTTTCATTGCACTACTCAAGTGACTGAATTTTGCCTATATTCTCTAATACTGTCTATGTTTTGATTTTTAATATTTTTTTAGTTTGTTGATATGTATTATGTTTTTCTTTTTAAAGAAAATCTCTATTTTGTGGTATTTATGCTATTTTGTATATAAAACAATGAGTTATTTTTTCCAATAGGCGGGGGTAAATAAAATAAACACTGTAAAGATTTCTAAACGACCGAGTAGCATGGTTAAGGCGCAAAGCCATTTTTGAAAATCGGTTAGCATTGCGTAATTATGTGTAGGGCCAACCGAGCCTAAACCTGGCCCTGCGTTGGTAATACAAGCGATGATGGCGGTGAGTGATGTGATTAAATCTAAACCTGAGACCATCATTAAAAAAGTAAACATCACGACCGTCATAAAATACACGAAAATAAACGCCATGATGGACATCGCCAAACGCTCGTTCAGGCTGCGTCCGTTTACCTTGACCGTGCGTACCGCGTCGGGGTGTTGCAACATGGTTGCTTCGCGCAAAGTCAGTTTTGCCAACGCAATCGCGCGCGCTAGTTTAATGCCGCCGCCCATAGAGCCTGTGTTCGCCAAAATATTGGACAGAAAAAACATCCATAGAGACACGATTAAAGGCCAAGCAGCAAAGTCGGCGTTGGCAAAACCGCTTGCCAAACCGATGGAAATAAAGTTGAACGAGACATAACGGAACGCTTCAGGTAGCGTGTAAAAACCTTTGTAAAACAAATACAAGCTTGCTGCAACAATACTGAAAAACAAAGTTCCAATCATCACGCGCACTTCTTCGTCGTGCCAATAACTTTTCAGGCTGCGTTGGCGCAAAACGGCAAAATGGTTGGCAAAATTAATGCCGCCTACAATTGTTGCCAACATCACGACCACTTCTACCCAAACCGAATCAAAATACGCAATGCTGTTGTCTTGCGTGGAAAAACCGCCCAGCGCAAAGGTGGACATCGCGTGGCAAATCGCGTCAAACCAGCTCATACCCGCTGTGTGTAAGCCTACGCAGGTCAATAAAGTGAAACTAAAATACAAAATCCACAAGCGTTTTGCCATTTGCGAAATGCGCGGCGCGAGTTTCGTGTCTTTTTCAATACCCGGAATTTCTGCCTTAAATAACTGTGTGCCACCGACGCCCAACATCGGCAAAATCGCCACTGCCAGCACAATAATCCCCATGCCACCGAGCCAATTGAGCATGTGTCGCCAGAAATTGATGGACGGTGGCATTTTGTCTAAACCAGTAATGACGGTTGCTCCTGTGGTTGTGAGCCCGCTAATGGCTTCAAAAAATGCGTCGGTAAACGACATGGTTTCAAAGTAAAAATACATGGGCGTGGCGGCGATTAAACCAAAACCAAGCCACATCATGGTTACCAAAGCAAAACCGTCGCGCGGACGCAATTCGCGCTGATAACGGCGCGTTAAAAACCACACAAAGCCCGATAACAACACGGTTACGAGCGCGGTGTGTTCAAAAATATAAAACGCTTCGTCGTGGTAAATATAAGAAACGAGCGTGGGCGTCCACATCAAGAGCGCAAACAAGAAGCTGAGTTTGGAGAAAATGTGGATGGTGGGGAGCAGTTTGTTCATGGTTTGTGTTTTTCAGGCAGCCTGAAATTGGATTTTCTTTCAGGCAGCCTGAAAAGTTTTTTATTTTAACTATTTGTTTTAATAAAGAATTGATTTTCAGGCTGCCAATAAATGAAGAATATACTGAATGCGCAATTAAAAATAGGCTGCCTGAAAACCAAAAATGTGTTTAAAAAAAAGCGCGCTATTTTGCCATAAGCCCATTGGCTTCACAATGAAACTTATTGATGGGAGCGTTTCAGGCTGCCTGAAAAAATGGGATTAAGGTTTACACGTTTTAACTCAAAAATGGTGTTTTTCTAAGTCGTGTAATCTTTTTGATTTGAATGAATTTTCCTAATTGTTGAAAGGTTTTTTTCAGGCAGCCTTTGTTGCCACTCGCCCCTATTTAACGATACAATTCGCTCGTTTAAATTCGTGGCAAGAACTTGTTGCCATGCTTATCACAGCATGAAAGGAAACTTTATGTCTCAAACGCATAATGATGTCAAAGACATCGACCCTATTGAAACCCAAGAGTGGTTGGACGCGCTGGCGTCTGTGTTGAAAAATGAGGGTGAAGAGCGCGCTCATTTCATTTTGGAAAATTTGGTAAAATACACGCGTCGTCGCGGCGTACACTTGCCGTTTGACGCAACTACTGCGTATTTGAACACGATTCCTGTGGGCAAAGAAGCGAAATCGCCTGGTAACCATGAATTGGAACACCGCATTCGTTCGGCGATTCGCTGGAATGCGGCGGCAATGGTTTTGCGCGCAGGTAAGAAAGATTTGGAATTGGGCGGTCATATTGCGTCGTTCCAATCTTCGGCTACTTTGTATGATGTGGGCTTTAACCATTTCTGGAAAGCCAAAGGTGAAGGCGAAGAAGGCGATTTGATTTTCGCGCAAGGTCATATTGCCCCTGGTATTTATTCTCGCGCCTTTATTGAAGGTCGCTTGACTGAAGAAGAATTGAACAATTTCCGTCAAGAAGTGGAAGGCAAAGGCTTGTCGTCTTACCCGCACCCACATTTGATGCCTGATTTCTGGCAATTCCCAACCGTATCTATGGGTTTGGGCCCATTGATGGCGATTTATCAAGCGCGTTTCTTGAAATATTTGGATTCACGCGGTTTGAGCAAAACCAAAGGTCGCAAAGTTTGGTGTTTCTGCGGCGACGGCGAGATGGACGAACCTGAATCTCAAGGTGCGATTTCTTTGGCTGCGCGCGAAGGCTTGGACAATTTAATTTTTGTGATTAACTGTAACTTGCAACGTTTGGACGGTCCTGTTCGTGGTAATGGCAAAATCATCCAAGAATTGGAAGGCAACTTCCGCGGTGCGGGCTGGAATGTGATTAAAGTGATTTGGGGCGGTAAATGGGACGCTTTGTTGGCGCGCGATACCAATAATTTGCTGAAACAACGCATGGAAGAAGTTACCGACGGTGACTACCAAACCTACAAATCCAAAGATGGCGCGTATGTGCGCGAGCATTTCTTTAACACGCCTGAATTGAAAGCCATGGTGGCGAATATGTCCGATGAAGAAGTTTGGGCATTGAACCGCGGTGGCCACGACCCACACAAAGTGTATGCGGCTTATCATGAAGCAGTGAACAACAATGGTGGTCGTCCAACAGTAATCTTGGCGAAAACGATTAAGGGTTACGGCATGGGCGCGTCTGGCGAAGGTCAAAACGTGGCGCACCAAGCGAAGAAAATGGACATCAACTCGCTCAAAGGTTTCCGTACGCGCTTTGGCATTCAAGTAACCGACGAACAAATTGACAGCGGAGATTTGCCATACTTCCGTTTCCCAGAAGACAGCGAAGAAATGCGTTATATGCGCGAGCGTCGCAACGCATTGGGCGGCTACTTACCACAACGCAATCCAAACAACGAAGCCTTGCCCATTCCCGAATTGTCAGCATTTGACGGTCAATTGCAAGCCAGCGGCGAGCGCGAATTCTCTACAACCATGGCATTCGTGCGCATCTTATCTACTTTGTTAAAAGACAAACAAATCGGTAAACGCATTGTGCCTATTGTGCCAGACGAAAGCCGTACATTCGGTATGGAAGGCTTGTTCCGTCAATTCGGTATTTGGAACCCGAAAGGTCAAAAATACACGCCACAAGACAAAGACCAATTGATGTTCTACAAAGAGAGCGAAGACGGTCAAATCTTGCAAGAAGGCATTAACGAACCGGGTGCAATGGCAGACTGGATTGCTGCGGCAACTTCATACGCGAACAACCGTTACGCGATGATTCCATTCTACATTTACTACTCAATGTTTGGTTTCCAACGCGTAGGCGATTTGGCTTGGGCAGCAGGCGATATGCACGCGCGCGGTTTCTTGGTGGGCGGCACAGCGGGTCGCACAACTTTGAACGGCGAAGGTTTGCAACACGAAGACGGGCATAGCCACATTCAGGCAGACTTGATTCCAAATTGCGTGTCTTACGACCCAACTTATCAATATGAATTGGCGGTGATTATTCAAGACGGTTTGCGTCGTATGTATGTAGAACAAGAAGACATCTACTACTACTTGACCGTGATGAACGAAAACTACAAACACCCAGCGATGCCGCAACGTGAAAACATTGAACGCGACATCTTGAAAGGTATGTACTTGTTCCGCGAAGGCGCAAAAGCCGACAAGAAAGTACAACTGATGGGTTCTGGCGTGATTTTGGAAGAAGTGATTCACGCAGCCGATATGTTGAAAAACGATTTTGGCGTGGAAGCCGACATTTGGTCTTGCCCATCCTTCAACGAATTGTACCGCGACGCCATGGAAACCGAGCGTTACAACCGCTTGCACCCATTGGAAACGCCAAAAGTGCCATTCTTCGCGCAACAATTGCAAGGTCATGCAGGTCCAATCGTGGTATCAATCGACTATATCCGCAGCTTCGCCGAACGCTTGCGCCACGCCGTGCCAGCAGAAAACAGCGAGTTTGTGGTATTGGGTACCGACGGTTTCGGTCGCTCCGACAGCCGTGCGAATTTGCGTAACTTCTTTGAAGTGGATCGCTACCATGTTGTCATTGCCGCATTGTCTGCATTGGCAAAACAAGGCAAAGTGGACAAACAAACCGTACAAGTGGCGATTGACAAATACGGCATTAAAGCGGACGCTGAACCGAGCTGGAAGCGTTGATTTGTGTTTTCAGGCAGCCTGAAAGGCTAATTATCATCGTAGGGTGGGTGCAAGCCCCCCTACGTTAAATTGGCAAACACACAAGGTTGAAAAAATGAAAAAATTGCTTTTAATCATGGGTATATTGATGATTGCCTATGGCGCGTATGGTTTGATTTTTGACGATAAAGACCATTGTTTGGATTACGGCGGTTCGTATAACGAGCAGACCAAGCAATGCGAAAAATGATTTTCAGGCAGCCTGAAAACAATTCACAAGTAAAGGGAAAAACCATGACTTCGGAAGAATTAAATCAAAAATTGGTGGTGGCAGAAGATGCTTTGGCAAGCCTGTCTGAAACTGAATTGACGGCATTATTGGCTGAAATCGGTTACAGTCCTCAAGCCATTGATGTTTTAGTGCAATATCAATCTTTGGTTAAAGCATTTCGCAAGAAAATGGGCTTGATTTGATTTTCAGGCAGCCTGAAAACGCTATTCCCCCATTTAAACAAAAAGAAAGTTAAATAATGAGTACAGTAGAAATCAAAGTCCCCGATATTGGCGGACATGAAAATGTGGACATTATCGCCGTAGACGTCAAAGTGGGTGATACCATTGCCGTGGACGATACTTTAATTACCTTGGAAACCGACAAAGCAACCATGGACGTACCTGCCGATGCGGCGGGTGTAGTGAAAGAAGTACGCGTTAAAATGGGTGACAAAATCTCTGAAGGTGGCGTAATTGTGGTGGTGGAAGCAGAAGGCGCATCAGCAGCTGCACCAAAACAAGAAGCTGCTCCACAAGAAGTCCTTAAAGCGGAAGCACCAAAACAAGAAACTGCGCCAGCACAAGCTGCACCAGCGGCTGCCCCAGCAGCAAGCGGCGGCGTGGAAAAAGTAACAGTGCCTGATATTGGTGGACACGAAAATGTGGACGTGATTGCAGTAGAAATCAAAGTAGGCGACACCGTTGCGGTGGACGATACCTTGATTACTTTGGAAACCGACAAAGCAACCATGGACGTA
The DNA here is from genome assembly GCA_051414845.1 of Neisseriaceae bacterium B1. GTDB lineage: Bacteria > Pseudomonadota > Gammaproteobacteria > Burkholderiales > Neisseriaceae > Simonsiella. Next base: position 1,663,504 of record CP183313.1, on the reverse strand, counting down.
CCAAGCACCGTCGCGGGCACAGTCAAAGCCGTTCACATCAAAGTAGGCGACAAAGTATCGGAAGGCGCGTTGATTATTGAAGTGGAAGGTAGCGGCGCCAGCGCACCTGCACCACAAGAAGCCCCTAAAGCGGAAGCACCAAAACAAGAAGCTGCGCCCGCGCCTAAAGCAGAAGCAGCAAAACCTGTCGAGCAGAAACCAGTTGCCGCTGGTGTGGCTGCTGCTTACGGTTCCGCGATTAACGAAGAAGGTTTTGCTAAAGCACACGCAGGTCCATCTACACGCAAATTAGCGCGTGAATTGGGCGTGGATTTGAGCTTAGTTAAAGGCTCAGGTGAAAAAGGTCGCATCACGGCTGATGACGTGAAAGGCTTTGTTAAAGGCGTAATGCAACAAGGCGGCACGGGTGTTCAGGCTGCCTCAGGTGCGAATTTGGGTGGTGGTTTGGACTTGTTGCCATGGCCGAAAATTGATTTCAGCAAATTTGGCGAAATTGAAGTTAAAGAATTGTCGCGCATTAAGAAAATTTCAGGTCAAAACTTGTCGCGCAACTGGGTCGTTATCCCACACGTTACCGTGAACGAAGACGCGGATATGACCGATTTGGAAACCTTCCGCCAAACCCTGAACAAAGAATGGGAAAAAGCAGGCGTGAAAGTGTCGCCATTGGCGTTCATCATCAAAGCGTCTGTGGCAGCGTTGAAAGCGTTCCCAGAATTCAATTCTTCGTTGGACGGCGACAACTTGATTCTGAAAAAATACTACAACATCGGCTTTGCGGCGGACACGCCAAACGGCTTGGTCGTACCAGTCATCAAAGACGCAGACAAAAAAGGCCTAAAAGAAATTTCTATGGAATTGGCTGAATTGTCTAAAAAAGCGCGCGAAGGCAAGTTGAAACCACAAGAAATGCAAGGTGCTTGCTTCACGATTTCCAGTCTAGGCGGCATTGGTGGCACAGGCTTTACGCCAATCGTGAATGCGCCAGAAGTAGCGATTTTGGGCGTGTGCAAATCAACGATGAAACCCGTGTGGAATGGCAAAGAATTTGAGCCACGCTTGATGTGCCCATTGAGCTTGTCGTTTGACCACCGCGTAATTGACGGCGCAGCAGGTATGCGCTTTACCGTTTATATCGCAAACTTGTTGAAAGACTTCCGTCGCGTATCGCTGTAATGTAGTGGCATAAATAAAAGGCTGCCTGAAAACGACAAATGGTTTTCAGGCAGCCTTTTTGTATTCACGCTTCAATAGAAGCGCATTGATTTTGCTTCACTATACTTCAGGCTGTCTGAAACCTTTGCAAAACTTGGAGTGCGGGCTGCCAGCCCACATTTTTCGTTTTGTGGAATATTTTAAATATTGCGCAAAATGAAAGATTTGGCGGCAAGCTGCCTCCGCTCCATTTTACGGTTCAGGCTGCCTGAAAGAGTTTTGCAAAAGTTTCAGCCTGAAAAATCGTAGGTCGGATACTTGTATCCGACAATATTTCTGCGCTACGCTTTGGATTTTTGCAAAGAATTCAGGCTGCCTGAAAAGTTTCAGGCAGCCTGAATGCTCGTTATACGACTATTTCGCCAATTGCTTATAAATCCCCGATACATCCAGCTCGCCCAAATCTGCCGCAACCGCCGCGCGATATTGTTCTGCAACCGTTTGTATCGCTGGTAAATTCAATTGCGCTTGTTGCAACTCTGCGCAAGCCAAATTTAAATCTTTGCTGGCGTGTTTTAACATAAATGCGGCAGGAAAATCTTCGTTAAGCAGCAAAGATTTTTTGGTTTGAAACATGGGCGAATTCATCGCCGAGCCGCCAATTGCTTCGGCTAACTCGTTTAAATCAATGCCAAATTGTTTGCCCATCAACATCGCTTCGGCATACGCTTCACCAAAAATACCCAGCAAGGAATTGAGCACCAATTTTGCGCCTGAGCCTTTGCCTACTTCGCCAAAATGAAACGTGCGTTGTCCCAATACATCAAACACGCCTTGCAAGCACACTAAAATTTCTGCTTCGCCGCCAAATAAAATCAACAAAGTGCCATTGGTTGCAGGGACAATCGAACCCGAAACAGGGGCTTCAACAAATTGCCCACCATGTTGTTCAACCAATTGTTTTAATTTCAAGTTTTCCGTTGGCGAAACAGTGCTCATGTTCACAATGATTTTATCGCGTAACTGCGCGCAAACGGCTGGATTTAAGATATCCACCGCCGCTGCATAATCGGAAATCATCAAAAATACCGCTTCATATTGTTGCAACAGTGTTTCGGCAGAATCAAAAACTTGCGCGCCTTTGTCGGTAAAAGCAGCACTTTTCGTCGCATTGCGATTGTAAACGCCTACCTGAATCTGATTTGCCAACAAACGCGATACCATTGGCACGCCCATTTGCCCTAAGCCAATCCAGCCAATTTGTGTGATATTTGACATAATTTTCCTTTTGGTTGTAAGAATAGTGATGATTTTAACTGAATTACCAGATAAAAGACTGCCTGAAAACAAATTATTTTCAGGCAGCCTTTCTTTGATAAAGAATGATAAGGAAACTGTTATCAAATCAATGCTCAACCACAATAGAAGCCGTCGCATTAACCGCTTGCGCCCCGATGTTTGCGCTCAAAAACGAACTGGCTAAATCCGAGCAGCAGCCGCAGCAAGTGGCAATGCCCAATTGGTCTTTTAAATCGGTTAAAGATTGTGCGCCTGCGGCGATGGTTTCTTGGATTTGGCGGTCGGTAATCGCGTTGCAAATACAAACGTACATAATCTCTCTCCTGTGCGCAAGTGATAATGATTTGAAACAAGTTTGCAGATGATAATGTTGTTTATTTGCTTTGGCAAGTGGAATTTTGTGTGCAAAAACAGAAAAGTGTTTTTTAATCCAATGAAATTACATGAGATTACATTTATTTTCAGGCTGCCTGAAAATGCATCATTATTTCTTTAATAACATCATCGCCACGTAATTTGCGTTAAAATCACGCTTTCTTTGATTCATGCCATGAACAACCATTCATGGCAGCCTGAAAGTATTTATGTTTGCACACGAAACCGCACCATCTTTATTGCACAATCTCAATCCCGAGCAACTCGCCGCTGTCACTTATCCGCCGCAATCTACAATGGTTTTGGCGGGTGCGGGCAGCGGTAAAACGCGCGTTTTGACCACGCGCATTGCGTGGCTATTGCAGCATGGCATGGCGGATGTGCATAGCATTTTGGCGGTAACTTTTACCAACAAAGCCGCCAAAGAAATGCACACGCGTTTGGGGGCGATGGTGCCGCTGAATTTGCGCGCGATGTGGTTGGGTACGTTTCACGGCTTGTGCCATCGTTTTTTGCGCCTGCATTATCGCGACGCGCAACTGCCGCAAACCTTTCAAATTTTGGATTCGGGCGACCAATTGTCCATCATTAAGCGCATGTTAAAACAGCTCAATATTGCCGAAGAAAGCGTACAACCGCGTGTTTTGCAAGGATTTATCAATGCGCAAAAAGAAAACGGTTTACGCGCCGCGGCTTTGCAAGCGCATGATGTTCATCAGCAAAAATTGATTCAGCTGTATGCTGAATATGAAAAAGTGTGCCAACGTGAAGGCGTGGTGGATTTTGCTGAACTCATGTTGCGCAGTTATGAAGTGTTGAGCACGAACGAAGCCTTGCGCCGCCATTATCAAGAGCGGTTTAATCATATTTTGGTGGACGAATTTCAAGACACCAATAATCTGCAATATCAATGGCTTAAACTGATGGCGGGCGACAATGCCGCGATTTTTGCCGTGGGCGACGACGACCAATCGATTTACCGCTTTCGCGGCGCAAACGTCGGCAATATGACCGCACTTATGCGCGAATTTGGCATTGATGAACCGATAAAGTTGGAGCAAAACTACCGCTCGGTCGGCAATATTCTCGCCGCCGCCAATGCCGTAATTGAAAACAACGATGAACGCTTGGGTAAAAACTTGCGTACCAGTGCTGATGCGGGCGACAAAATCCGTTATCTTTCCGCGTTTAACGATTTGGATGAAGCGCAATTTATCGTAGAAGAAAGTCGCCATTTGGCGCGCGATGGCTGGGCATACAATCAAATCGCCGTGTTGTATCGCAGCAATGCGCAATCGCGCGTGATTGAGCAAGCCCTGTTTCAGGCAGGCATTCCCTACAAAATCTACGGTGGTCTGCGCTTTTACGAACGCCAAGAAATCAAACACGCGCTTGCTTATTTGCGCCTTGCAGTGAACCCCGATGATGACAATGCCTTGTTGCGCGTGATTAATTTTCCGCCGCGCGGCATTGGTACACGCAGCGTAGAAAACATTCAGGCAGCCGCGACAGAGCAGGGCGTGAGCCTGTTTCAGGCAGCCTGTGGCATGGGCGCGAAAGCCACCAAAATCGCCGCGTTTATCCAAATTATCGAACGCTTGCGCGAACAAATTGGCGTATTAAGTTTGCCCGATATTATGCAAAGCATATTGGACGATAGCGGCTTGTACACTCATTATCGCAACCAAAAACAAGTCGGCGAGCAAGAGCGCACCGAAAACTTGGACGAACTTGTCAATGCCGCCCATTTTTTCAAACCCGAAGACAGTCAATTTGAAACGCTGCCTGAAAACGCCAGCGATAGCCCAGCGTTTGCCGTGCTCGCCTTTTTAAGCAACGCCGCGCTAGAAAGTGGCGAAAACCAAGCCGAAGCAGGGCAAGACGCGGTGCAACTTATGACCGTACACGCCGCCAAAGGTTTGGAATTTGATGCCGTATTTTTAACAGGGCTAGAAGAAGGGCGTTTCCCCAGTGAATACAGCCTAAACGAGCGCGGCGGCTTGGAAGAAGAACGCCGCCTGATGTACGTCGCCATCACGCGTGCGCGCAAACGCTTGTATCTCACCATGGCGCAACAACGCTTGTTGCACGGACAAACCCAATTTGGCTTGGCATCGCGTTTTGTGGACGAAATTCCGCCACAAGTGTTGCACCATTTGAGTGCACCAAAAAAATCTTATGATAATTTTGGCAACGCTTTTTCAGGCAGCCTGAAAGCTGAAAAAAGCAATGAAAACAGCACGATTGCCAGCATCTTTGCTCCGAAAAGCTACGACGGTTTTCAAATCGGACAAAATGTGCGCCACGCTAAATTTGGCACTGGCGTGATTATTGACGCGGTGGATAAGGGCGAAACGGCACGGCTAACCATCAATTTTGGCAAACAAGGGATTAAGGAATTGGATACGGGTTTTGCGAAATTGGAGAAATTGTAAGGAAAATTTGAGCACAGAGTTTCAGGCAGCCTTTTTCAGTTCGTAGGGGCGGATTTCATATCCGCCCTTTTCTTTTAAAATTTTACTCATCAAATTCAATTTATTAAAAAAGGGCGGATATGAAATCCGCCCCTACACAAGAGAATAATCAGTTTTGCAAAGGTTTCGGCATGAAACTTTTCTGATTGCCTTTTCAGTTTTGCTTAAGCCAAACGTCCGTGGCATTGCTTGTATTTCAAACCGCTACCGCATGGGCATGGGTCGTTGCGATGCACGGTAATGCCGCGGGCTTCTAAAGCGTCGGGCAGGTATTGCGCATCCTCTTCGGTGCTTTCTTCTGGATTGAAGGCGGCGCGTGCCAATTCGTCGCGTGAGCCTGATAATACGGTTTGCATATCGGGCGCTTCAGCTTGGTGCGCTTGCATATCCAGTTGCTCGGGCTCGGTTTCGGCAACCACGTCTTCATGCGGTTGAATTTGAACGGAAATTAGCAAAGTCGCCACTGTATGTTGAATGTTTTGCCACAGGTTTTGGAACATTTCAAACGCTTCGCGCTTGTATTCTTGCTTCGGATTTTTTTGTGCGTAACCGCGCAAATGAATGCCTTGACGCAAGTAGTCCATTGCCGCTAAATGTTCACGCCATTGTGAATCAATCACTTGCAACATTACATTGCGTTCAAAGTTGGCAAATTGTTCTGCGCCCACCATTTCTACTTTGGCTTGGTATTCGTCTTCAATTTGCGTCAATAAACGCTCTTTAACGTCTTCATTTTCCAAGCTATTGTCGGCTTTGAGCCAGCTTTGAATGTCTGCATGGATACGGAATTCGCCTGCCAATTGAGATTCCAAAGCGGCAATATTCCATTGCTCTTCCATGCTGTCAGGCGGCATGTGGCTGTCTACCAAACCGCTGATGATGTGCTCGCGCATTTCGCGAGTTTGCTCGCTGATGTCTTTGGCGGTCAAAATATTATTTCGTTGATAATACAAGACTTTACGTTGATCGTTGGCAACATCATCGTATTCCAATACTTGCTTACGCATGTCAAAGTTGCGCCCTTCTACTTTGCGTTGGGCGTTTTCAATTTGGCGCGTTAAGATGCCAGCTTCAATCGCGACGCCGCGTTCTGGAGACAATTTGTCCAAAATGGCTGCGGCGCGGTCAAGCGCGAACAGGCGCAATAATGGGTCTTCAAATGAGAGATAAAAACGGCTTGAACCGGGGTCGCCTTGACGACCTGAACGACCGCGCAATTGGTTGTCAATGCGGCGACTTTCGTGGCGTTCCGTGCCGATGATGTGCAAACCACCCGCTTCCATGACGCGTTGGTGATCGGCTTCCCAGTTGTCTTCCAAAGATTTGACTTGCGCTGCTTTTTCTTCGTGTGTCAATAATTTGTCCGCCCAAATCGCGTCGGCTTGATGTTTGACGTTGCCGCCCAACACGATGTCCGTACCGCGACCTGCCATATTGGTGGCAACGGTAATCATGCTAGGTTTACCCGCTTGCGCCACAATCAACGCTTCGCGTGCGTGTTCTTTCGCATTCAACACGTTGTGCGGCAAACCAGCTTGGTGCAATAAATGCGAAACCAATTCCGAGTTTTCAATTGTGGTTGTACCCACCAAAACTGGCTGACCTTTTTCGTAACACGCTTGAATGTCTTTGATTACGGCTTCAAATTTTTCTTCGGCGGTGCGGAAAATTTGGTCGTTGTAATCTTTGCGTTGAATCGGTTTATTGGTTGGAATAATCACGGTTTCCAAATTATAAATGCTTTGGAATTCATAAGCTTCTGTGTCTGCCGTACCCGTCATGCCTGATAATTTGGTGTATAAACGGAAATAGTTTTGGAAGGTAATGCTTGCCAAAGTTTGGTTTTCTTTTTTGATTTCCACACCTTCTTTGGCTTCCACCGCTTGATGCAAACCGTCTGACCAGCGACGGCCATCCATCAAGCGACCCGTGTGTTCGTCCACAATCACGATTTCGCCATCTTTAATCACATAATGCTGGTCTAAATGGAATAAACTGTGCGCACGCAAAGCCGCCATCAAATGATGCATCAGCATGATATTGCCTGCTGAATACAGCGAATCGCCTTCTTGCAACAAGCCCATTTGCGTCAAAATTTGCTCGGCGTGTTCATGACCTTGCTCGGACAGGGTAACTTGATGATTCTTCTCATCCACCCAATAATCGCCCGCTGAATCTTCTTTTTCTTGGCGCGTCAAATGCGCAGGCACTTGGTTCATCACTTGATAAAGTTGAACATTATCATCGGCTTGACCCGAAATAATCAATGGCGTACGCGCTTCGTCAATCAAAATCGAGTCCACCTCGTCTACCACGGCAAAATTCAATTCGCGCTGTACTTTATCGTATTGGTCGGCAACCATATTGTCGCGCAAATAATCAAAACCAAATTCGTTATTGGTACCGTAGGTAATGTCCGAATTGTATGCCGTTTGGCGGTAAAACGGCTCTTGATTGCTCAAAATCGTACCCACTGACAAGCCCAAAAAGTCGTACAACGGACGCATAATATTCGCGTCGCGCTCCGCCAAATAATCGTTCACGGTTACCACATGCACGCCTTTGCCCGACAGCGCGTTTAAGTAAACAGGTAGCGTACCCACCAATGTTTTCCCCTCGCCTGTGCGCATTTCCGCGATTTTGCCGTCGTGCAACACCATGCCACCAATCAATTGCACATCAAAATGGCGCATACCCAAAGTGCGCACCGCCGCTTCACGGCATACCGCAAACGCTTCAGGCAGCAAGCTATCCAAGCTTGCGCCATCGTTAATGCGTTGCTTAAATTCCGCCGTTTTTGCCTTCAAATCCTCGTCAGACAAAGCCTGCATTTGCGACTCTAAGGCATTGATTTTGGCAACAGTTTTACGATATTGTTTCAATAGGCGGTCATTGCGACTGCCGAATACTTTTTTAGCTAAATTGGTCAGCATAATTTTAGAATTCCTTGTACCACAATCGCGTGGCAAAACGACGTGAATTTTAACATATTCGCCACCAAATGGGGCGCACAATCCCATTCTCCAAGCATTCAGGCTGCCTGAATGTGTCATTTAACCTGATTTTACTGTTTTCAGGCTACTTAAAGATGGTGCAAAATCTTTCAGGCTGCCTGAAAACAAGGCAGCCTGAAAAAAACATAATCAACGATGATGTGCGCCGTTGTATTTTTTCTCCAACCACGCAAAAAACCAGCTCAAACAAATCGTCATAATCAGATAAATAAACGCCACCACATACAGCGGCTCTTCATACACATAATAACGCCCTGAAATCGTCTTTTGCACATAGGCAATTTCCGCCACCGAAATCGCTGACAAGAGTGAACTGTCTTTTAGCAGCGTAATAAATTCATTTGCCAATGGCGGCAACATACGGCGCAAGGCTTGCGGCAAAATCACAAAGCGCATCGCTTGTGGGTAAGTTAAACCGAGTGAGCGCGCCGCTTCCATTTGTCCGCGGTCAATAGATTGAATACCTGCACGGAAAATCTCGGTAATATACGCGCCTGCATTGGTGGATAAGGCCAACACGCCCGCGGTTAATGCGCCGTAATTGCGGCGAAATTCTTGCGCCTCGTTGCCATTCATTAGCCAACCGTGTTCTGGATGAACCAAAAGTGGAAACCAAACAAAGTACCAGATAAAAATCTGTACAAACAAAGGCGTACCGCGAAACAGGGTTACATACAGCAATGACAAGTTGCGCAACAACCAACCCAGCGCGCGAATCAGAATATTGCCTTTTTCAAAGCGCAAAATACGCGCTAATGCGCCAAACAAGCCCAAAATCACGCCTACGAATACAGAAACGGCAGTAATGCCCAACGTCGTCAAAATGCCATAAAAGAACATTTCGCGGTATTCAAAGGTTTTGGGTAAAACTGTGCTAAACCAAGTTATCAAATCATTCATAATATGTCCGTTAAGACAAACTACAGGCAGCCTGAAAATACTGCCTGTTTTCGTTGTTTTAAAAAAAGTCGCACATTTTAACAAATTAGTGCGCGATTGTGGCAACTATTATTGGCGTATTTTGCAGGGTGGCTGATGAAGAATTTACTCGGTTTCAGGCTGTCTGAAACGGTTTTTCATCGGTATAATGCACGCTTTTTTTGGGTGCGTATTTTCAGGCTGCCTGAAAACTTATTTATATATTTCAAAGAGTAAATCATGATTTTTGCGCGTTCGCAAGACAGTATTTTGAGCCGTGATGTGTGGGCTTTGTGGTTGGGCTTGGCTTTGGTAATGGTCGTGCCATTTTTGTCTATTTATCGGGTGGGGCCTTTGAATAGTTTCTTTTTGGAAGCAGGTTCGTTGGTGGGCGTGTTGGTGTTGGTTTTGTTGTCGGCATGTTCAGGCTGCCTGAATGTGAAGTTGCCGCGCGCAAGCTGGTATTTGCTGGCGATGGCGGTGTTTTGGTGGCTGCAAGCGCGGCTGATGTCGCTGACTTATTTGGGTTTGAGCGATATGGTTAGTGGCACGTTTTTGGTGTTGGCTTTGGGCTGCTGGGCGGTGCGCGGTTGGGTGGCTAAGATTGGTGTGGAACGCGCTTTGTCGGTATTGGCGGCGGTGTTGGTGGTGGGTTGCACGATTCAGGCGGCGATTGGTTGGATGCAGTATTTGGGGTGGGCGGGCAAGTTTTCGGGCTATTTGATGTATCGCGCGGGGATTGTGGAAGGGCAGTTGGCGCAACGCAATCATTTTGGGCATTATGAGATGTGGGGTATGTTGTCGCTGGCGTGGCTTTGGGGGCAACGCCGTTTGCCAACTTGGGCGACTTTGGGCTTGATGACGTTGTTTGCGTCGGTAATGGGGCTAACGGGTTCGCGCACGATTTTTGGTTATGTGGCGGCTTTGGCGTTGCTTGTGCCTAGTGTGGGCTGGCTTTCAGGCAGCCTGAAAACGCGTACGGCTTTGGGTTTTGTGTTGGCTGCAGTTTGGGTGGTGGCGTTGCAATTTGGCATTGAACCTGTGTTGAATGTGTTTTCAGGCGACAATGTACAAAGTGCGGCGGAGCGTTTGGGCGGGTCGCAATTTGGTGGCTCGGGGCGCGGTTATGAGTGGCAAAAGGCTTGGACGGTATTTTTGTCTGCGCCTTGGTTTGGCTATGGCTGGGGGAGCTATGCGTTGCAGGGTTTTTTGACCAATGTTTATCCGACGGGTTTTCGCCCTTATGAAGGCAATGTGTTGTTTACGCATAGCCACAATTCGTTTTTGAATATGTTGGCGGAAATGGGTTTGGTTGGCACTTTTTTGGTGTTGGGTGGCTTGGTTTGGACATTGTTAGGCTGCCTGAAACGCAGATTTGGTGCGGCTGGGTTGTTTATTTTGGGCTTGGTTTCGGTGTCTTTGGTGCACAGTTTTCTGGAATATCCGCTTTGGTATATTTATTTTTTGAGTGCGTTTGTGTTGTTTTTGGGTTTTGTGCCGCTGAATGCGGATGAAGCGCGTGAAGTGATGTATTCACGCGCGCGTTGGCAAACAGGCTTGGGCGCAGCGATGGCGGTATTGTGTTTGGCGGCGATTGTGCGTTTGGGTTTTGCCTATCAGGATTTGCGCCAAGTGTCGGGCGATATTCCCACTGCGCCTGATAAACGCGCTAAGAATATTGTGGGCTTGCTGATGATTACCAAAACCGAGCCGATGTTGCGCTATTATGCGCAGCTGCAATTGATGAATTATTTTGACCCAAACGACAGCCGTATTCCCGATTGGGCAGTGGAAACTGCCGAGCAATCGCTGCAATATCGCCCTTATGCCAACGCGTATAAATGGGCATTGATTGTGGCGCGAACGGGCAAAGAAGCAGAGGCGCGCGAATGGATGGGCAAGATGTATCGCTATTATCCAACCAAATTTCAAGCTTATGGTTCGGCGATTATGCTGCCTGAATATTATGGCGCATTGCGCGAGGATTACACCAAAACCTGTTATCAATATTATGCCACTTTGAGCAAGCTGCCTGAATGTGTGAAAGCGGCGGATTGAAGGTGAATTAAAAAGAGTGGATTTTGTCCACTCTTTTTGTTTTCAGGCAGCCTGAAACCTTTGCCCCCCAAAAAAAACCTCTAAATTCCCTCCATCAAGAATTCAGAGGATTTTTCCATGTCCAGCTTCTTCTACCAATCAGCACAAACCCTACTCAACCAATACGCCGACCGTTTCCCTTTACCTAAAATCACCCAACTTTTGGATTGGCAAGTCATTGAACAAACACTCGCCAGCCATAAAGTTCGCTATGTGCGCGACAACGGCGGTCGTCCTGCGTATCCCTTGTTGCCGATGTTCCGCGCGGTTTTGCTCGGGCAATGGCACAGTTTATCCGACCCCGAAGAAGAAGGCTTTATAGAGCAAATTCACGTTACGCCAGCCAATGCATCTAATGTAAATCATTTGGAAACCGTGTTGGACAAGGTTGAACACGGAGTCAAAGTGTATGCAGATAAAGGCTATGACAGTCAATCCAACCGCGAATTTTTGGAGAAAAATCAATTAGTGGACGGCATTATGTGTAAAGCGCACCGCAATAAACCGTTGACGCGTGAAGACATTGGGCGCAATAAGGAGCTGGCAAAAATCCGTTATCGGATGGAACAGAGTTTTGCCATTTTGCACTGTATATTCAGATGTAAACGGGCGAGTTATTTTGGCTTGGAAAGGGTCAAAGGGCAGTTGGGGTTGAAAGTGATTTGTTTGAATTTGCTTAAAGCGGCGAACAAGTTAAGGCTTGTTGCGCTGATTACGGTGTTTATTGTGCCCATTGCTGCCTGAAGGGGCATAAGGAAGCCTGAAATAGGGCTGTTTGGGTGGGGTGTTTGTGTTTGTTGAGCTTGGTTTGGGTTGATTTGGGGTTGGAATGGTGAAAACCCAAAAACAAGTGGGTTGTTTTTGGGGTTTTGCAAAGGTTTCAGGCAGCCTGAAAACCTATCCGCGCGGATGAAATTGTTGCACCACGCGTTTTAAGCGTTCATCAGCAACATGAGTATAAATTTGCGTGGTGGACAAATCCGCGTGTCCGAGCAGCAGTTGGACAACGCGTAAATCTGCGCCGTGATTGACCAAATGCGTGGCAAACGCGTGGCGCAAATCGTGGGGTGAAAGCGATGCGATGCCAACTTGTTGCGCGTATTTTTGCACAATCATCCAAGCCAATTGGCGCGTCATGCCGCCTTTTTTTTGCGATACGAAAACCGCGTCGCAGCGCGTGTTTTTCAATAATTCGCCGCGTGCGTGCGCCAGATAACGCGTGAGCCAGTCAATGGCTTCTTCACCCAGCGGTACGATGCGCTGTTTGTCGCCTTTGCCGATGGTATTGACGATGCCTGCTTGCAGATTGATTTCGTTTAATTGCAGTTGCACGGCTTCGCTCACGCGCAATCCTGTGGCGTAGAGCAATTCCAGCAGGGCTTTGTCGCGCAAGCCGTGTGGCGTTTCTATATCGGGGGCGTTGAGCAGGGCTTCAATTTGACTTTCGCTGATAAGCGGCGGCAAGGTGCGCGCTTGCTTCGCGGTTTTGAGCGTTTCGGTGGGATTGTCGCGCCGTTGTTCAGTATCGATGAGCCAGCGGTAGAGCTTTTTGGCAGCGGCAAGGGCACGCGCTTGTGAGCGTGGGCTTTCTTGTGCCACATAAATGGCGGCGGCTAAATCGCTGCTTTGCGCGCTGAACAAGTCGCGTTGTTCGGCAGCTAAACGGGCAGAAATTTTGCTTAAGTCGTTGCGGTAGGCGGCGAGCGTGTTGTCAGAGAGGCGTTCTTGTAGCCAGAGATGGTCAAGGAAGCGGGCGATGAGATCGGTGGGCATATTTTCAGGCTGCCTGAAAGGTTTGGATAAAGGTTTCAGGTAGCCTGAAAGGGTGTAGGTTAGATACTCTCTCCAACAATTTTTAAATCAAAACAGAAAGTTGTTCGGTATGAAAATATGTTGGATTTGAAATCCAGCCCACGATTTTGGGTTTGCCAAAGTTTCAGGCTGCCTGAAAAATATTTTGGAAAAAACAAATATTAGTGATGATGATGTTCGTCGCCACAGCCACACGCTGTTAAGTGTTCCCACTCTTCATCTGTGCCGTCAAATTCTAGCATGGCGGCGTATTCGCCACTGTTAATCATGGCAAGCAATTCTTCTACGTTGCCTGCGCCTTCCACTTTATCAGCAGGTTCGGTTTCGGCTAAATCGGGCGGTAAGACAAACGCGGTGCCATCGCCCAACCATGCGAGCCAGTAACCATTTTCGGTTTGATAAAATTCAGCAGTAACAGGGATGCGTTCTTCTGTACCCAGTGTCATGCGTTGAGCGATTTCGGGTTGATAGGGTAGGGCGTTCATGGTCGGTCCTTTTGTGCGAAAGGTGTAATTATATAAAACAAAATATAAAACAAAAAACCAATTTGACAATAAACCCTTTTCAGGCAGCCTGAAAACCAGTAAAATCACGCGAATTTTTTGACAACGCAGGCAAATGCATCGCCAGCGTTTTCCGACCAACCTTTATAGGAGCATTATCATCGCACAGCAACAAGAACGCGAGGCACGTATCAACGGCGAAATTACCGCCAAAGAAGTGCGCTTAATTAGTGGAGAAGGCGAGCAACTCGGTGTTGTGAGCTTGAAAGAAGCTTTGGCAATGGCAGAAGAACAAGATGTGGATTTGGTAGAAATTTCCCCGACTGCCAAGCCGCCTGTTTGCAAATTAATGGATTTTGGCAAATACAAATACGAGCAATCCAAAAAACGCGACGAAGCCAAGAAAAAACAAAAACAAGTCCAAATCAAGGAAATCAAATTCCGCCCAGGTACGGATGATGGCGACTACAACATCAAAATGCGCAAAATCCGCGAATTTTTGCAAGATGGCGACAAAGTTAAAATTACTTTGCGTTTCCGTGGTCGCGAAATGGCGCATCAAGAATTGGGTGCGCAATTGTTAGAGCGCATTAAGACTGAGTTAATCGAAGAAGGGCAAGTGGAGCAATTTCCCAAAATGGAAGGTCGCCAAATGGTGATGATGGTTGCGCCCAAGAAAAAATAAAGTTATAATCGCGCGCTTTCCTGATTAAACGCTGCATTAGGAAAGCATTGTTTTGTTGTATTGCAGCGAAAAAGCGTGGTTTCGGGTTTTAAGTATTTGCTTGCAAATCTCCCGCAACCTTATCTAATAAAACATTGGAGTTTTCCCATGCCTAAAATGAAAACCAAGTCTAGCGCGAAAAAACGCTTTAAAGTCTTGGGCAACGGTGGTGTAAAACGCGCTCATGCGTTCAAACGCCACATCTTGACCAAAAAAACCACCAAAAACAAACGTCAATTGCGCGGTACTTCTATGGTAAACGACCGCGATTTGGCTTCTGTTGCCAAAATGTTGCCCTACGCTTAAAAGGAGTTAAACTATGCCACGCGTAAAACGCGGTGTTACCGCTCGTGCTCGTCATAAAAAAGTCATTGCGTTAGCCAAAGGCTATCGCGGTCGTCGCAAAAACGTCTACCGTGTTGCTAAGCAAGCGGTGATGAAAGCTGGTCAATACGCATACCGCGACCGTCGCCAGCGCAAACGCCAATTCCGTCAATTGTGGATTACCCGTATCAACGCAGGTGCGCGTCAAAACGGCTTGTCTTACAGCAAATTCATGAACGGTTTAAAACGTGCAGCAATTACGTTAGATCGTAAAGTATTGGCTGATTTGGCAGTGTTTGACAAAATAGCATTTGCACAATTGGTTGAAAAAGCAAAAGCAGCTTTGGCTAACTAATTTATTTAAAAACAAGGCAATTTGTTTTAACAAATTGCCTTGTTTTTATTTATGGGGCTGACGTAGATTAACCCTAAATACCACACCAAACTCGCAGAATTTTCAGCTGCTCTTTTGGTGTACCAAAGTTAAAACGAAATTCACATTCTTTCAAGAATAACGGAAAAGATTTACGATCAATTCCATTGTATTTTCGTAGAACGCGCTTTGCCTGACTCCAGAAATTTTCAATGCCATTGATATGGTTTTGACGGTCTGCAAACAGCTGAGAATGATTGATACGATGATGGGTAAACTCACTCACATCCAGCACATCATAACTCTTATAGCAATCCGTATAAACAATACTATCAGGCATAATTTTCCTTTTAATAACAGGTAGTAAAGTTTCTTGCTTGGTATTTTCAACAACAATGGTAAAGACCTTACCATTACGTTTCAAAATACCAAAAACAGCGACTTTACCAGCCGCAACACGACCGCGTTTGCCTTTGCGTTGCCCGCCAAAATAGCTCTCGTCTCGCTCCACAGAGCCATTAAAAACTTCGTCTGCTTGAAGTTCTAAATGGTAGGCAATGACTTGACGGATTTTGCGGTAAAACAACATCGCTGAATTAGGCTTGGATGCCAAGTATATCGGCTGCTGCCCGAGCCGTAACTTCCAATACGAAAAATTGGAGTAGTTTTCGCTGAGTAGATTTACTTAGTTTGCAATGGGTTATCTTCATTTTTTAAGTGTAACCTAACTGATAATCTACGTCAGACCCTTATTTATTATAGTGTGTAATGATGTAAAAAAGATACAAAAAAGGCATTTATCCCATATTTTCAGGTAGCCTGAAAAGCAGTGGCGGTAAAACATGCTATTATGCGCGATTTTTAATTGACCGCGCTTTGCAGTTGCGCGCATTGTCCGCAAAGAGGCAATAAACCTAAGGAAACCAGCATGGCAAAACTCACCGAAAAAGACATCTTAAATTGGAATGGCCCAGAAGACGATTACATGAATGCCGACCAATTGGCATTTTTCCGTGAAAAATTGGTGCAATTACAAGATGAACTGATTGATAATGCTGCCAATACCACTGAGCAAATGCAAGAACACGAAGCGGCCCCTGATCCGGCAGACCGCGCCTCACAAGAAGAAGAATACGCATTGGAATTGCGTACACGCGACCGTGAGCGAAAATTATTGTCTAAAATTCAATCTTCTATTCGCGATATTGATGAAGGCGAGTATGGCTTCTGTCGCGATACAGGCGAACCGATTGGTTTGAAACGTTTATTGGCACGTCCAACCGCCACTTTATCCGTAGAAGCACAAGAGCGGCGAGAACGCTTGAAAAAACAATATGCCGATTGATTTCAGGCAGCCTGAAAAGCATAAAACAAAACCCGATAACTCAGCATTATCGGGTTTTTTTATCCATATCAATAATAGTTGTTTAAAATAAAAATAGGACAAGGCAACAGCTAGCTCTGTGTACATCAGTGCATAAGGAAGCTGGCAACGCAGTCGTATTTTTCATTTTAAGCGACGATATTTAAAATAAAGCGATTAGCCACAAAACAGCCAATAAAATCAAAGCCAACATCTGCGCTGCCGAGCCAACATCTTTGGCGCGTTTTGCCAGAGGATGAATGTCCAAAGAAATATAGTCCACCACCGCTTCCAAGCCTGTGTTAAACAATTCCACAATCAAGGATAAAAACGACGCCGCAATCAAAATCATGCGCGTGTTGTCGCCAAAATCAGGCAGCCACACCAGCACAAACAATATACCATGCAACATCACCAATTGCCGAAATGCCGTTTCATTTTGCCAAGCTGCCTGCAAACCATCGCGCGAATAGTTCGACGCATTGATAATGCGTTGAAAGCCTGTTTTTCCCTTTAATTCATTGGCTTTTGTTTGCTTGTTTTCCATTTTTTCTTCACCTTATCTATGTCGTATAGTCGTAGAAGTGAAAAAGCAGTACAAAGCAACAACGTCCGCCGTATGTGAAAACACATCAGGACGTTGCAACGCTGTACTGGTTTAAATTGAATTCACTATAGATTTCAGGCTGCCTGAAAACATGTGTTCATCATGCACGTTTCAGGCTGCCTGAAAAACATCATTACTTCACCCAAGAGCGCGGATTCATCGCCTGATTGCGATAGCGCAATTCAAAATAAACCCCCTCTTCGCCTGCAGGCAATTTGCCGCTCATACCAATATTTTGACCATTGCTCACTTGGCTGCCTTCGCGTACACCAATGCGGCTTAAACCTGTATATACCGACATATAACCCGAGCCATGGTCAACAATCACCGTATTGCCATAGCCTGGCAAATTCGCCGCATACGACACGCTGCCCTCCGCAATCGATTGTACGCTGGTTGGCGCAGTTTCAATAAATAAGCCACGCCATGTGCCACCGCTTTCGCGCGCGCTGCCAAATGTGCCTTTTACCTTACCTTGTGCAGGCATGGGCAAACGACCTTGGCGTTTGCTCAAACTATTTGCCGCATTTGTGTTATTCGTCGCCGCATTCTCGCCGTTGAACGCCAAATCTTCTTGGGTTAAACCACTATTATTTTTCGCTTGTTCCGCCCGTTTTTTCGCCTCTTGGCTACGATTATCCGCTTGCGCCTTTTGCTCCGCGCCACGACGCGCACTAATGCCTGCAATTACGCTATTCAAACGCTGCTCATCTTCGCGCAACTTCGCCAAATTCTCCCTCTGGCGGTTGATATCCGCATTCAACTGACGGCTTACTGTTTGCGCTTGGCTGCGGTTTTGCCCCAATTCGCGCAACTTTTTCTGTTGCGCCAAAGTCAGCGTACGCAAACGCTCCAACTCCGTATTAATCGCAGCTTCCTGCTTGCCCAATTCCTGCTGTTGCTCAGCAAGCAATTTCAGCACGCGGTCATTTGATTCATTGATATAACGCGTGTAATTCAAAAAACGGCTTTTCTGATTCGGGTCAGCATTTTTCAAAAACAACACCACCGCATTCGGGCGACGATTCTTATAATTGGCAATCAACAAACGCGACACCTGCGCTTTGGTGCCTGCAATTTCCGTTTGCAACTGCGTCAAACGCGCCTGCAAATCCTGCAACTTATTCCAAGCATCCTGCTGCTGGCGGTTCAATTCCTCCAATTCACGCTGAATTTTCTCCAACGCCATGCGCGTTTGCTCCAATTTCGCCTGTGTTTCCTTTTGCGCCTTTTCCTTCTCGCGCAAATCCTTCTGCGCCGCCTCAATCGCTTGGCGCACATCGTTCAGCTTCACATCCGAAGCAGGATTAGCAAAACTCATCACAGGCGCAACGAAACACACGCTCAACAGCAAAACAGATAATTTTTTCATTATTTTCAAATTTTAAAAAGCAAAGTGAGACGGATTATATAACGGTTTCAGGCAGCCTGAAATCATAGCCTTCCTAAAATAACATCATCGTAAGGCGGTTTTCCAAGCCAACATTCTTCGTATTGTCCTAGAAGTGAAAATGCAGCACAAAGCGACAACGCCCACCGTGTACGAGTAGTACATAAGGGCGTTGGCAACGCCGTCATGCTTTTTTCAATTCTGCGACCATACCCATTTCAGGCAGCCTGAAACGACTTGATTTTTAGCCAATATTTTGGTAGGCAAATACCAACAAAATCGCTAAAATCTTGCGTTTCAATGCACATGATAAAGCTGCCTGAAATTTTTTCAGGCAGCTTGAACGCTATTCATCATACAATAGGACGCAATTATGACAACCGAACCGAACCGAACCGAACCGAACCGAACCGAACCGAAATTATAACAAATAATCAAACGCTTATCAACGAAAAATTACAACAAATCAAACAACTTTTCCCTGAAATATTCTGCGAAAACCAAATTGATTTTGAAAAACTCAAACTCATTTTGGGAGCGGACAATCTTTGCGACAGCAACGAACGCTACCAACTCAACTGGGCAGGCAAAACCGCTGCTTATCGCGCCTTGCAAACTCCCACTTTCAACACCCTGATTCCCTGCCCAGCCGAAAGCGTGGATTTTGATACCACGCAAAACGTGTTTATTGAAGCGGAAAACATGGAAGCCTTGAAAATCCTGCAAAAAGCTTACGCAGGCAGCGTCAAAATGATTTACATTGACCCGCCCTACAACACAGGCAAAGACAGCTTTATTTATCCCGACAAATTTTCAGAAACCCGCGATGAATACGCCAAACGCGTGGGCGACAAAGACACAGAAGGCTACCTGAAACGCGATGGCGTATTTCAAGGGGCATTGCGCCAAAACAGCAAAGACAGCGGATACTATCACAGCAACTGGCTGAATATGATGTTGCCGCGCTTGCATTTGGCGAAAACGCTGCTCTCGGAAGACGGCGTGATTTTTATCAGCATTGACGACAACGAACAGGCGCAGTTGAAATTATTGTGTGATGAAGTGTTTGGGGCGGAGAATTTTTATGGTATGGCTTCGTGGATTGCTACAACAAAAGCAATGAATGCAGGTTCAGCAAAGTTCAAAACTCAAAAATCTGATGAATATATTTATATTTATGGAAAAATTCCATTACAAGAACATAGTCCTTTTCGTTTAGAAGTAAAAGAAGAAAAAGAATATCCATTAGTTAAAAATGGACGGAAGTATCGTGTGGAAGAAATTCAACAGAGAAAAAATACAGGTATCAAACGTTCTGAAAAAATGGTTTTCCCAATTCTAGGTGTTTATCCTAGAAGTGGTAACAGATGGACAATCGGTAGTGATACAGCAAAAGAATTAGAAAAATTAGAAGATGTATTCATTAAAAATAATACAGCTTGGAGAAATATTTATGCCGATGATGAAGTAGGGGAATCACATTATCCATTATGGATTAACTTTTCAGATACGGTTGGCACAAGTGAAACAGGAAAAGCTACTGTTTTTAATTTATTCCAACAAGAACATGGTTTTGAAACTGTAAAACCAGTTGAGTTGATAGAAAAGCTAATTTTTCATTTTACTGATGACGATAGTATCGTATTGGATTTTTTTACTGGTAGCGGCACAACTGCACAAGCGGTAATGAATGCAAATATCGCAACAAATGGGAATAGGAGATTTATTGCAATTCAGTTACCAGAAATTATTAAAGAAGATAATAAAGAAGCAATAGAATTATGCAACTCTTTGAATATTGATAGAAATATCGCCGAAATCGCCAAAGAACGCATTCGCCGCGCAGGCAGCCAAATTTCAGGCAGCCTGAAAGACAATCAAAGCGTGGACACAGGTTTCAAAGTGTTCAAATTAGCCGAAAGCAATTTCAAACAATGGCAAAATCCACAAAATCGTGAAGTGGGCGATTTGGTCGCGCAAATGGAACACTATCAAGACGTGGTCGCGCCGCACGCGCTGCCTGAAAATATGGCGTATGAATTGGCATTGCGTTTGGGCTTTCAACTGACTGATTGCATGGAATATTCAGGCAGTGTGTATTGGTTGAGCAAGCCAAACGGCAGCCGCAAAACGGCGTTGTTGCTGGAAACGTTTAGCGCGGATTTGTTGCAAAATGTGTTGGCAAAATCGCCCGTTAAAGTGTTTGCGCTGGACAAAATTTTCGCTGGCAATGACGCGATGAAAGCCAATGCCGCGCTGCAATGCAAAGACGCTGGTGTTGTGTTTGAAACGCTGTGATTGGGGTAAATCATGCAATTGAAATTTGAAAATCAAGAATATCAGATGAATGCCGTAAATGCAGTGGTGCGTTTGTTTCAGGGCGAGCCGAATCACGCGCAGGCGGATTTTGAATTAACGGCGCAGTACGATGGTTTGTCTGTGCCAAATGTATTGCGTTTGGTACACGATGAAATTGGCAAAAATCTGAACACGGTGCAAAAAGATTTCAGGCAGCCTGAAACCGAAATCGGGCAATACGGTATGAATTTTACCGTGGAAATGGAAACGGGAACGGGTAAAACCTATGTTTATCTTCGAACCATTTTTCAGCTAAATCAACAATATGGCTGGAAAAAGTTCGTAATTGTCGTGCCGAGCGTGGCAATCCGTGAAGGCGTGAAGCAAAGCATTCGCGCCATGACGGAGCATTTTCAGGCAGCCTTTGACGGCGCGGTTTTTCATTCGCAGGTGTACAGCAGCGACCGTTTGAATGCGCTGAAAAATTTTGCCAGCAGCAATGAAATTGAAATTTTGATTATAAACATTGACGCGTTCAAAAAAGATAGCGAAGACGATAAAGATAGCAAAAACGTCAATGTGATTAACCGCGTGAATGAAAGCGGCGTTGCGCCTATTGAGCACATTCGCGAAACGCGCCCGATTGTCATCATTGACGAGCCACAAAATATGGAAACCGACTTGGCAAAACAGGCGATTGACAAGTTAAATCCTTTGTTTGTATTGCGTTATTCGGCAACGCACAAAAATCCGTATCACAAAATTTACAGCTTAAATCCGATTGAAGCGTATCAGCAAAAATTGGTGAAACAAATCGTGGTTGAACCCGTGTTGGCGAAAAATGATGTGAACGGCGCGTATGTGGTGTTGAAAGAAATTGTGCAAGGTAAAGGCAGCCTGAAAGCGAAAGTGGAAATTCATTTCAATGATAAAAAAGAAATGAAGAAAAAAGTGGTAACCGTGCAAAGTAGCAGCCTGAAAAAACAAGGCGATGATTTGTTTGATAAATCGGGCGGCAACGAAAGCTATCGTTATGGCTTTTTAGTTGAGGGCATTGATGCTGAACAAGAGCAAATCGCTTTTTCTAATGGACAAATCGTTACCAAGGGCGAAGACCAAGATGCCTTGCGCGATGAAATCATGAAAAAGCAAATAGAATGCACGATTAAAGAGCATTTGAAAAATGAGAAAAAACTCAATCCGCGCGGGATTAAAGTTTTGTCTTTGTTTTTTATTGATAAAGTAGCAAATTATCGTAACGATGGTAAATTTGCGCGTTGGTTCAAAGAAATTTACGAGCGCGAAACAGGCGAAAGCGCGGACGGCGTGCATGATGGCTATTTTTCGCAAGACAAAGGTAAAGACAAAGACACCAATGGCAGCAGCAAAGCCGATGAAGAAACGTATGATTTGATTATGCGCGATAAGGAAAAATTGTTGTCGTTTGGGTTTCCATTGCGTTTTATTTTTTCGCATTCCGCGTTAAAAGAGGGTTGGGATAATCCGAATGTGTTTCAAATTTGCACACTCAACGAAACGCATTCGCCGATTAAAAAACGCCAAGAAATTGGGCGCGGTTTGCGTTTGGCGGTAAACCAACAGGGCGAGCGTGTACGCGATGAAAGCGTGAATATTTTGACCGTGATTCCGAATGAAAGTTACGAAAGTTTCGCCGCGAATTTGCAAAAAGAATATGAAGATGAATGCGGCATTAAATTTACCAACGGCGGTGTGAAAAATAATCGCGATAAAACGGCGCAAAACTATCGCAAAGGTTTTACGCTTGACCCGCATTTTGTCGCTATTTGGGAGCAAATTCGCCACAAAACACGCTATGAAGTGCAATTTTCACGCGATGAGTTAATTCAGGCTGCCTGTAAAGCCGTGAAAGCCATGCCGAAAATTGATAAGCCGAAAATTGTCGTGCAAAAAGCGAAAATTGAACAATCCATTACTTATGGCATTGAAGCGAAAGAATTAAACAGCCAATCGCATGAGTTGGATTTTGAATGGCAAATCCCTGATATTTTGGGAGAAATTCAAAAGAAAACGCAACTCACGCGCCAAACGATTTTTGAGATTATCCAGCAATCCGAGCGCGTGGCGGAAATGGCGAGCAATCCGCAACGGTTTATTGATTTGGTGAGCGAGAAAATTTGGTGGGCGTTGCATGGTTTGATGATTGATGGCATTGAATATTTCAGGCTGCCTGAACAAGATTACGCGCAAAGTTTGGCGAAATGGGAATATTTGGAACAATACGGCGCGGAATTTTTCAAAAATCAATACACGTTTGCGGTAAACAATTCAGCTAAAACGATTTTTGCGGATTATATTTCGCTGGATTCTGATACGGAAAAAGATTTTGCTCTCGCGTGTGAACATCATGAAGATGTGCTGTTGTATTTCAAATTGCCAAGTTGGTTCAAAATTCCTACGCCGATTGGTGCGTACAATCCCGATTGGGCGATTGTGAAGCAGGGCGCGGAACACGTTTATTTTGTCGCTGAAACGAAAAATACGGGCAAAGGCATTCAAGAGGGTGTGGATTTGGATAAATTGTCGTTGGACGAACAACAGAAAATTGCGTGTGCAAACAAACATTTTTCGGTGTTTGACGGCGTGAATTATCGCGTGGTGCAGAAATTGAGTGAGTTGTAACGCCAAACAAAAAGGCTGCCTGAAAAATATTTTCAGGCAGCCTTTATCATCAATCCGTCCCTTTGGCGCGATTTTCATGGAATTGCGCTTGCCAATCGGCAAATTTTCCTTGCTCAATCGCCTCGCGCATTTCCGCCATAATCACTTGATAAAAATGCAAATTGTGAATCGTGTTCAGTTGTGCGCCCAAAATTTCGCCCACTTTGTGCAAATGATACAAATAGGCACGGCTGAAATTTTGGCAAACATAACAAGTACATGATTCGTCCAACGGGCGCGTGTCATGGCGATGTTTTGCGTTTTTGATTTTGATGTCGCCAAAGCGTGTAAACAGCCAGCCATTTCGCGCATTGCGTGTTGGCATCACGCAGTCAAACATATCCACGCCGTGCGCCACGCCGTAAACCAAATCTTCGGGCGTACCGACACCCATTAAATAATGCGGTTTATGCTCGGGTAAAATTGGGCCGACCACGCGCAGCATACGATACATTTCAGGTTTGGGCTCGCCCACCGATAAACCACCAATCGCCAACCCTGGGAAATCCAGCTCTTCCAAACCGCGCAACGATTCTTCGCGCAAATCTTCATACATTGCGCCTTGCACAATGCCAAACAGCGCGTTCGGATTTTTCAAATCTTCAAACGCTTTTTTGCTGCGCTCCGCCCAACGCAAGGACATTTGCAACGATTTTCGCGCTTGCTCGTGGCTCGCTTCGCCTGGTGTGCATTCGTCTAATTGCATGGCAATATCCGAATTTAAAACCGTTTGAATTTTCATGGAAATTTCGGGCGATAAGAACAATTTATCGCCGTTAATCGGGCTTTTGAAGGTGCAACCTTCTTCGGTCAATTTGCGCATATCCGACAGCGAAAACACCTGAAAACCGCCCGAATCGGTCAAAATAGGCTTGTCCCAACCAATAAATTGATGCAAACCGCCAACACATTCAATCACGTCCAAACCCGGGCGCAACCACAAATGATAAGTGTTGCCCAAAATAATTTGTGCTTTGATGTTGTGTAAATCGCTCGGTGTCATGGCTTTGACCGAGCCATACGTGCCAACGGGCATAAACACAGGCGTTTCAATTTTGCCGTGATTCAGTTCCAACGTGCCGCGGCGAGCGTGTCCGTCTTTTTTGTGTAAAGTAAATTTCAACATTTTGATTTTCCGAAATAAAATAATTTCAGGCAGCCTGAAAACCGATTCAGGCTGCCTTAAAAAAAGCAATGCCGCATTATAGCAGTTTTTTGATTATTTTCAGGCAGCCTGAAAATACGGCTTTACAACGTAATCGCAGCATCCAATGCAATTTTAATCATTTCGTTAAACGTGTTTTGACGTTCTTCTGCGCTGGTGTATTCTTCGCGCACAATGTGGTCGGACACAGTGCAAATCGTCGCCGCTTTCGCGCCAAATTCTGCTGCCACGCCATAAATGCCAGCCGCTTCCATTTCCACGCCCAAAATGCCGTATTTGCGCAATGTTTCCGTCATTTGCGTGTCGGGGTGGTAGAACAAATCGGACGAAAACAAATTGCCCACTTTGGCTTGAATATTGTTTGCAGTGGCTGCCTGAACCAAAGCTTGCACAATGCCAAAATCTGCTGTGGCTGCAAAATCGTGGTCGCGGAAACGAATGCGATTGACTTTGCTGTCGGTACACGCGCCCATGCCAATCACGACATCGCGAACGTGAACATCGTCCAGCACCGCGCCGCACGAACCCACGCGAATGATGTTTTTCACACCATATTCGGTAATCAATTCTTTGGCGTAAATGGAGCAAGATGGAATGCCCATACCGTGTCCCATAATGGAAATGCGTTTGCCTTTGTAAGTGCCTGTGTAGCCAAACATATTGCGCACAGCGGTGATTTGTTCCGCGTTTTCCAAAAAAGTTTCGACAATGTATTTGGCGCGAAGTGGGTCGCCCGGCATTAATACGGTTTGGGCAAATGCGCCTTTTTCTGCGGAAATGTGGGGAGTCATGAGTTGTCCTTTATGTGATGGTTAATGTTTTCAGGCAGCATTGGTTTTTCAGGCTGCCTGAAAAGATGATTGGATGTCGTTCAACAATTGCTGTACATCGCGTTCAAACTGCTGCAACACGGTTTGCGCGTGTTCGGCGTTGTCGCCTTTGGCATCGAGATAAAATTTAATTTTCGGCTCAGTGCCAGACGGACGCGCAATCAAACGGCTGCCATTTTCCAACATAAACACCAAAATATCGCTTTGGCGATTGGTGGTCAGATGGTCGATGAATTGGCTGATGCTATGTGCGCCAATTTTTTCGGGGCGTTGATGGCGCAGGGCGTGCATCAGTTTGCCGATGTCTGCCAAATCGTCCACGCGAATGGAAATTTGCGAGCTAACATATGCGCCAAAAGTTTGCGCAAAATCATTGGCATGGTCGAGCAGCGTTTTGCCTTGTGCTTTTAAGCTGCGCACCAAATCTAAAAACACGATGGCGGCGGAAATGCCGTCTTTGTCGCGCACTTTGTCGGCATCAACCAAATAGCCCAACGCTTCTTCAAAACCGAATAATAAATTATCCACTTTGGCAATGTATTTGAAACCCGTGAGCGTTTCTTCGCTTTGCAAACCATATTGTTCGGCAATTTTTGCCAATGCAGGCGACGACACCAGCGAACACGCCATTGTGCCTTGTTTGCCTGTATTTTTCTGCGCCAAATACCAAGCTAAATAACAGCCCACAGTATTGCCATGTAAAGATTTCCAGTTGCCTTGTTCATCGGCAATGGCAACGGCTAAGCGGTCGGCATCGGGGTCGTTGGCGATGATGAATTCAGCGTTTTTAGCTTTGGCTAATGCGATTGCCAAATCCAATGCGCCTTTTTCTTCGGGGTTTGGGAAGGCAACGGTTGGAAAGGCGGCATCGGGTTCGGCTTGCTCTGCCACCAAGTGCGGCAATGGCAAAGAGGCTGCCTGAAGGGTTTTGAGCAAAACTTCTTTGCCCACGCCGTGCATGGCGGTGTAAACGTAATTGAGTTCACATGGCTTTTCTTGCGCCAGTGCTGCGGTTTTGGTAATGTATTGTTCAATCACGTCATCGTTTAATGTTTCGTAATCATCGCTGCGGGCGTATTCGTTGATGGGCGTTTGCGCGGCTTGTTCAATCAATTTCGCGATGTCCACATCGGCTGGCGATACGATTTGTCCACCGCCATTGCTGTTGCCCAAATATACTTTGTAGCCGTTGTCTTCGGGCGGATTATGGCTAGCGGTAACCATCACGCCTGCGCTGGTGTTGAAATGTTTCAGCGCGTATGCCAACACAGGCGTGGGCAGGGCGCGTGGCAATAAACGCGTTTTGATGCCAGCCGCTGCCATGATTTGTGCGGTGTCTTGTGCGTAAATGGCGGAATTTTTGCGCCCGTCGTAGCCAATCACAATGCTGGGATTTTCGCGGTCAAATTGCACAATATAATCTGCCAAACCTTTGGCTGCTTGCGCCACCAGCACGCGATTCATGCCGTTGGTGCCAGCTTGTTGTCTGCCGCGCAAACCTGCGGTGCCAAATTGCAAACGCGATTCAAAGCGTTTGGCTAATTCAGCTTGAGCGGTGGCATCGTTGGCGCGAGCAGCATCTATCAGCGCAGACAATTCAGCGCGTGTTTCGGGGTCGGGGTCTTGTTTGAGCCAGTTTTCGGCAATATTTAAATAATTTTTCATGATGATATTTTTGTGAATGTGGTGGATTTTCAGGCAACCTACTAATATTGATTGCATACAAAAAGGCAGCCTGAAAACCTATTTACGCAGTCAATGTTTCATACACCATTGGACGAGATTCGGGTTGGGCTTCGCCAATGGTCAGCGCAGCGCAATAGGCTTGCGCAGCGGTTTGCCAAGAATTTTCGTCTTTGGCGTGAATCATGGCAATTGGCGTGCTGGTATCGACTTTGCTGCCAATGGGCAAGATTTCATCAAAGCCCACGCTGTGGTCAATCTCATCGCTGGCAACGCGTCGTCCGCCGCCCAGATTAATCACCGCAACGCCAATATCACGCGTGTTCATCGCTTGAATATAGCCTTCGCTTGGCGCGAATACAGGTTTGACAACGGCAGCGGTTGGCAATTGGTCAAATTGCGTATGTCCGCCCTGCGCGATGACCATTTTTTCAAAAATTTCATACGCTTTGCCGTTGTCCAGCACCGCTTGTAATTTCTGACGCGCTTCTTCGCGTGTGGCGGCTAATCTGCCGTTCACCAACGCCTCCGCGCTCAACGCCAACGTGATTTCATGCAAACGCGGATTGCGCACGCCATCGCCGCGCAAATAACGCACCGCCTCGCGCACTTCCACCGCATTACCTGCGCTGCTGGCAAGCACTTCGTTCATGTCGGTGAGCAGCGCGGTGGTTTGGCAACCTGCGTGTGTGGCAACCGCAGCAATGCTTTGAGCCAATTGTTTGGACAATTCGTAGGTCGGCATAAATGCGCCGTTGCCGACTTTTACATCCATCACAAGGCTGCTCAATCCTTCGGCTAATTTTTTGGACAAAATGGATGCGGTAATTAAATCAAGGCTTTCCACGGTGGCGGTAACATCACGTGTGGCGTAAATTTTGCGGTCGGCTGGCGCGAGATTGCCTGTTTGTCCCACAATCACGCAGCCAATTTCTTTGACCAATTCCTGCATTTTTTGTGGTGATGGGAAAATATCAAAGCCTTTAATGCTTTCCAGTTTGTCCAACGTACCGCCCGTGTGTCCCAAACCGCGACCTGCAATCATCGGCACGAATCCACCACATGCCGCCAACATCGGCGCAAGCATCAGCGACACCACATCGCCTACACCGCCTGTGGAATGTTTGTCTAAAGTCGGCGCGTTTAAATTGTATTTATCCCAATTCAAGCTGTCGCCGCTGTCGCGCATGGCGATGGTTAAATGGGTGCGTTCGTCCAAATTTAATTTATTGAAGAAAATCGCCATGCACATCGCGGCGATTTGTCCTTCGCTGATGCTGCCACCAGTTACGCCTTGGCTATAAAACTGAATTTCTTCGCGGGTCAATGTTTGATTGTCGCGTTTTTTGCGGATAATTTCTTGAATTAGCATTTTTTTAATCCTTTGTATGTTGTAGAAAAATGTTTGAGGCAGTCTGAAATAAATGATGCTGTATTTTCAGGCTGCCTGAAAATTAAATGGTTAAACCAATAAATAAACCTGCAATGGTTGCGCTCATCAGATTAGATAAAGTCCCTGCAATCAGTGCGCGTACGCCCATTTTGGCAATATCGCCACGACGATTTGGCGCCATAATTGACAAGCCACCCACCAAAATCGCAATCGAGCTGAAATTGGCAAAACCGCATAATGCAAATGAAATAATTGCTTGCGTTTTGGCATTGAGCGCAGGGTTGGCAGCGTCTTTCAGATAATTGGTAAATTCGGAATACGCCACAAATTCGTTAATCACCAATTTTTGCCCGATAAACGAACCGGCCACTTGCGCATCTGCCCACGGCGCACCAATCAGCCACGCCAATGGCGAAAACACCCAGCCCAAAATCTTTTCCAACGATAAATCAGGAATATTCAGCAAACCGCCTACACCGCCAATCATGCCGTTAAACAGCGCGATAATCGCCACAAACGCAATCAGCATTGCGCCCACGTTTAGCGCAATTTGCAAACCCACTGATGCGCCAGCCGCCGCCGCATCAATCACATTTGATGGCGGCGTTTCGCCTTCGCTCACAAAGCTGATATGGTCGTTGGTTAATTCTGCGGGTTTTTCGGTTTCGGGGTGCATCAGTTTGGCAAAGAGCAATCCACCAGGGGCGGCCATAAACGATGCCGCCAGCAAATACGTCAAAGGCACGCCCATTGCCGCATAACCGCCCAATACCGAGCCTGCAATCGATGCCAAGCCACCTGTCATCACGGCAAATAATTCGGATTGGGTCATTTTATTGATGAACGGTTTAACCACTAGCGGTGCTTCAGTTTGTCCCACAAACACGTTTGCCGCAGCCGACAAACTTTCCGCGCGAGATGTTCCCAATGCTTTTTGCAATGCGCCCCCCAAACCTTTTACCACCCAGCCCATCACACCTAAATAATACAAAACTGAAATCAATGATGAAAAGAAAATAATCATCGGCAGCACGCGAAATGCAAAAATAAAGCCACCGCCGCCAAACACTTCAAACATTTTGTCGCTCACCAAGCCGCCAAACACGAACGACACGCCTTCATTACCATAGCTCAGCACTTTTGCCACGCCGTTGGACATCATTTCCAAAATGCTGCGACCAATCGGTACATACAATACCAGCGCACCCAAGAAAAATTGAATGGCAAACGCCACCATAACCGTGCGCTTGTTGATGGCTTTGCGATGCCTTGATAGCGCAATGGCTATAGTAATCAGCGCGATCATGCCTAATAAACTATTTAGTATACTCATAGTGGAATCTCCGACATAAAATAAAATGTTACATGTGGTTTAAGTAATTTGAGTTAAAAATTTTAATTTAATTTAGCTAAAATTTGTTGATATTGGACAACAATAGTTTAATTTTTGCTAAAAAATGCTCAAGATATTAGTATTATTGCGAATAATGTTAATAAATAAAATCTCCTGTGTAGTTTAAGAGTTTTTCAATAATGATACATGGGTTATTTGTGATTATTTATTTTTTTAGATAACTGGAGGTAATAAAATGCGTAGTTATTTACATCACACTGAAGTAACACAAAATTTAAGTCAATTTGAAAACGACAAAATCGCTTTTGCCTTATCGCTGCTGCCTGAAGCCGCGCAATGGGCGGTGGTGCCTGTATCGAATTTTCATGTGGGCGCGATTGCCATTGATGAACAGGGCAATTTCTATTTTGGTGCCAACCAAGAATGCGACCAAGCCCATATTGGGCAAACGGTTCATGCCGAGCAAAGCGCGATTGCACACGCATGGCAGCGTGGCGCACAACGCATTACCGATATTATTGTCAATTACACGCCATGCGGACATTGCCGTCAGTTTCTGAATGAATTGCGTGGCGCGGAAGAATTGCGCATTCATTTGCCGCATAGCCGTGATAATTTACTGAGTCAATATTTGCCCGACAGCTTTTCGCCAAAAGATTTGGGCATGGACGAGCGTTTGCTGGATGATACACGTATTGCGTTGAGTGAGCCTACGCATTTAAACGAATGGCAACACGCCGCTTTTCAGGCAGCCGAACAAAGCTACGCACCATATAGCAAAGCTTATGCAGGCGTTGCCATCAGTACAGGTGATGCTATGTTCACAGGACGATACGCAGAAAATGCCGCATACAATCCATCATTGCCACCGTTGCAAGTGGCGTTGAATTTATTGCGCTTGAGCGGTCGCAGCACAGCAGATATTCAGCATGCCGCGCTGGTGTGTACGGCGCATGGTGGACACGTTGCTGCTAGCCAAAGTTTGTGGCAGGCGTTGAATATTGGTTGTGAGTTGGAAAATATGCTGGTGAATGTTTGACGTTTTCAGGCAGCCTTTCAGTACATCGAAGCTGCCTGAAATGTTTGGTAGGAGTGGATTTTCTATATCCGCCCCTATAAACTAACAAAACAAAAGTCGTTGCCTATTTTTAGGCAGCTGCGCCAACGCGCCGCCGCATTTCGCACCTATGGATTTGAACGTGCTGTCGATTTACATGGAAGAGCGTTTGGTAGTGGAAAACATGATGGGTTGTTTGCGGATTGTGATTGGCCTTAAAGAAACGGCTGTATTCCAGCTCGCTTAGTTGCGCAAGGTAGCGGAGTTTGATGAAATTATTACGGTTTCGTATCTTCTTGCTGAAGAAAAACAACACCACTCGTATCACTATTTGAAAGAAATTGTGGACAATTTTGGCGCTGCAGAAAGCGGTGAATAAAATTCATCTAACAAAAAGCAAAAGGGCTGCCTGAAAATTTTTCGGGCAGCATACATATTCAAAATAATACATTTGCTTTAAATAAAAAGGACAAGGCGACAGCGACTGCTGTGTACAATCTAGTGGGTAAGGTTGCTGGTAACGCCGTTTTAAGTGATTGTATTATAAATCGGAGGTGTCCTGAAAAGTGTGCTGTTTAAAATAGCAAACAAAAGGTTTTCATACAAACATATTTTGATTATAATTTCCGCTTGTTTTATTAATTAACTGATTTACATTGTTTATTAATTAACTGATTTCATTGTTTTATTTGTTATGAGCAATACCATTGACAAATTTATTAATTCTTCTCTTTCTTTAGCATTTTTCACTTTAACTGCATTTTCAACAGCTTATTGTTATTGCTGGGGGCTAGCATGGTTTCATGGATTGCCTTGGTGGCACATTCAAATTGACAACAGCACCATTGCACGCAGCCTAGCATGGGTAATTGGTAGTTCTTTAATTCTATTATTCAGTTATATTTCTGGTTATTTTTTATTACAAAAAATTTCAAAATATCAGTATTTTCAACAGATGGGTTTTTTGCGTATCTTGCTTTTGGTTTCGGTATTCAGCATACCTGTCTTGCTTACTTTTTATGTGTTTATTGGTAATATTCCATCCTATGTTTCATTGATTTACTTTGTAATAGTATTATTCTGTACTGCTTTATGGCGCAATAAATGGAACAACACAGATTTACAATTGGATTTTCGTAAAGTGTTTATAGGCAAATATTTTTTGCTGTTTTCATTTTTCTGTATTTTAGTCTTTTGTCTTTAACTATTGGTTATGGTCGTTCAGAATTCAGAAGTACTTATGATTATATTGAAATTGAGGGTAAGCAATATTATATTTTGGCTATTAATGGTGAAAACGGTTACATTTTAGGAGAAGCCATACGTGATAATAAAGAATTCTTGTTTTTTAATCGTGAAAACAGACAGTATTATCGTATTCGAGTAACAAAAATTTGAAAGATAATTTTCTGTAAAAAAATAAATCATAGCGATTTTAGGTATTGTAGATAAAACACCGTTTATCGATTAAGGTAAATTATGTTTTGTTATTCATCTTCCAATCCGCAAAATCAAGCTTTCAGACAGCCTAAAATCTCGTTTTATTGAAAAAAAGTGAGTTTTTTCCTATAATTCAACAATTTTCCCATTTTCAGGCAGCCTGAAAAGCCATCAGGCTGCTTTTTTGGATTTCTAAACAGATTCTTAGAACCTGTATTCATAAGATAAATAGATGATTTTTATCGAAAAATCATGTAAATGCAAGGTCGATTTTTATGGCAATAGTGGTCCTATCGCCATAAAAATCCAACGTAGTAGGCATGTGATTGGCGATAGAAAGCTACTTATTAAATGATGAATACGGGTTTTTAACTCAATTTAAGGAATTATTATAATGTTAAACATTACCCTACCAGACGGCTCGGTGCGTCAATACGAATCGCCCGTTACCGTTATGCAAATTGCGCAATCCATCGGCGCGGGTTTAGCGAAAGCGACCGTGGCTGGCAAAGTAAACGGTGAGCAAGTGGACGCGTGCGACCCAATTACCGCAGACGCCACCGTGCAAATTCTCACCCCCAAAGACCCCGAAGGCGTGGACATTATCCGCCACTCCTGCGCCCATTTGGTCGGACATGCCGTGAAACAATTATTCCCCAATGCCAAAATGGTCATCGGGCCTGTGATTGAAGACGGCTTTTATTATGATATTGCCACCGAAAAACCGTTCACACCTGAAGACATGGCGGCGATTGAATCGCGCATGAAAGAATTGATTAATCAAGATTATGATGTCATTAAAAAAATGACGCCACGCGACGAAGTGGTTGAAATCTTTAAAAATCGCGGTGAAGAATACAAATTACGCCTGATTGACGATATGGAAGACGACATCACGGCGATGGGCATGTATTTCCATCAAGAATATGTGGACATGTGTCGCGGGCCCCATGTGCCGAATACGCGTTTTCTGAAACATTTTCAATTAACCAAAATGTCGGGCGCATACTGGCGCGGCGACAGCAATAATGAGCAATTACAACGTATTTACGGCACCGCTTGGGGCAATAAAGATGATTTGAAAGCCTACATCACGCGCATTGAAGAGGCGGAAAAACGCGACCACCGCAAATTGGGTAAACAATTGGATTTGTTCCATTTGCAAGACGAAGCCCCTGGTATGGTGTTTTGGCACCCACGCGGTTGGACATTGTGGCAAGTGATTGAGCAACACATGCGCCGCGAATTAACCGCCGCAGGCTACCAAGAAGTAAAAACGCCACAAATCATGGACAAAACGTTTTGGGAAAAATCAGGGCATTGGGACAATTACAAAGACAATATGTTCCTGACCGCTTCGGAAAAGCGCGAATACGCCGTAAAACCAATGAACTGCCCTGGACATGTGCAAATTTTCAATCATGGTTTGCGCTCTTATCGTGATTTGCCGATGCGTTTGGCGGAATTCGGTTCGTGCCACCGCAATGAGCCAAGCGGCGCATTGCATGGCTTAATGCGTGTACGCGGTTTTGTGCAAGATGACGCGCATATTTTCTGTACCGAAAACCAAATCGCCGAAGAAACCAAAGCGTTTAATTTATTGGTCATGAAAATTTACCAACAATTTGGTTTTGAAAATGTAAGCATTAAATTGTCGTTACGTCCTGAAAAACGTGCAGGCAACGATGAAATTTGGGATAAGGCGGAAAACGGTTTGCGCGAAGCCTTGGCAGCCTGCGGCGTAACGTGGGAAGAATTACCAGGCGAAGGCGCGTTCTACGGCCCGAAAGTGGAATATCATATTAAAGACGCGCTGGGTCGTTCATGGCAATGCGGCACGATTCAATTGGATTTCGTGTTACCAGAACGCTTGGACGCGGAATATGTTACCGAAGACAATAATAAAGCGCGCCCTGTGATGTTGCACCGCGCGATTTTGGGTTCAATGGAGCGTTTTATTGGCATTTTGATTGAAGAACACGCGGGTTCGTTCCCCTTGTGGCTCGCGCCCGTGCAAATTGTGGTGATGAACATCACGGAAAAACAAGTGGACTACTGCGCCGAAGTCACCGACAAACTACGCGCCACAGGTTTCCGCGTTCAATTGGATACGCGCAACGAAAAAATCGGCTACAAAATCCGCGACAACAGCCAATATCGTTTCCCCTATCAATTGGTGATTGGCGACAAAGAAAAAGAAAACGGTGAAGTTGCCGTCCGCCGCAAAGCGGAAGATTTGGGTGCGATGAGTGTTGATGAGTTGATTGCGATGTTGCAAAAAGAAATTGCGGACACAATTAATTAGTCGTAATTTTAGATTTCAGGCAGCCTGAAAGGTTTTCAGGCTGCCTTTTTATGCTCAAGTTATTTTCAGGCTGAAATCTTTGTAAAATTTACTACGCCGCTATTCCTGCGCAGGCGAGAAACTAGTGTTAAGTTGAAGGGATTTATATTTAGCGCGAAATAATTTGATTTAAGATTTTTGAACTTTGTCGTACTGCTTTGATTATCTCTGGGCGGCTACTTGTACGGATACGGACTTTATTTTTATTTCGCTATAAAACATTTCTAAAATTGAAGAACCGCATGCTTTATGCATCTACGGCTATAATTTTACTTTCAACTGAACATATGATGAAAACTACTTCATGAATTTTAATTTCAGTTCACTTAATAGTTTATTCATATGTCGTACAAACAATGTCTTTTTCTTGACAAAACATAGTACTCACTTTGGCAAGACATTGCTTTTGAACTGCCAATTTTGCTTTACCACGATGGTTGCTTTCACTACGATATTCTTCAGTAAATGGCTTAAGTGTACAAACATGAATTGCGGTATTTGGATTTTCCGTTTGATGCTCCACTAAAGTAACCAAAATAGGATGAGCAGTTTCCTTGTCCATACCCACAATTACACGTTCTTGCCCTGTATGGCTGCCTGAAACAGGTACAACACAAGCACTTAAAGAAAAAGACAAAACCGCGATAAGGGCGACTGATTGAAGATTAGATTTCATGGAACCACTCCAGTTAAGTAAAATTTAAATAAAATTATAGCAAAAAGAAATTAAAAAAAGATTTAATTTGTGTCAGTTTGAATCCAGATATTGCAAATAATATTGCTGCCGTTATGATGTTCTAGCGATATGCAATATTTTCACTCATCTTAAATTTAATTAGATATTGAAATACCATACAGCACACATCTAACTATGCTTATTTTGCAGTACAATTTTACAATTTAAAAAATCAAAAAACGTTAGGAAATCTCATGAAATTTTTAAATACACAATCCGACAATTTTCAAGCCGAATTAAAAGCGTTATTGGCATTTGAAACCGCGCAAGACCCGAAAATTGACCAAACGGTCGCCGAAATTTGCGCCGATGTGCAAAAGCGCGGCGACGCGGCAGTCGTGGAATACACCAACAAATTTGACGGCACCACCGCCGCGAATATGGCGGATTTGACTTTGTCGCAAGACGATTTGCGCAAGGCGTTTTTCAGGCTGCCTGAAAACGTGCAAAACGCGTTGAAAACCGCCGCGCAACGCATTGAAAGTTATCATAAAAAACAAAAATTGGAATCGTGGACGTACACCGATGAAGACGGCACTTTACTCGGGCAACAAATCACGCCGCTTGACCGCGTGGGGATTTACGTCCCTGGTGGCAAGGCGGCGTATCCCAGCAGTGTGATTATGAACGCGATGCCTGCGCACGTCGCGGGCGTGCCTGAAATCATCATGGTCGTGCCAACGCCCAAAGGTGAGCGCAACGATATTGTGTTGGCGGCGGCATTTATTGCTGGCGTAACAAAGGTTTACACGATTGGCGGCGCACAAGCGGTGGCGGCGTTGGCGTATGGCACGGAAACCGTGCCGCAGGTGGACAAAATCACAGGGCCTGGCAATGCGTATGTGGCGGCGGCGAAACGGCGCGTGTTTGGCGTGGTCGGCATTGACATGGTGGCGGGCCCGAGCGAAATTTTGGTGATTGCGGACGGCAGCACGAGTGCCGATTGGGTGGCGATGGATTTGTTCAGCCAAGCGGAACACGATGAAATCGCGCAGGCAATTTTGATTGGCACATCGCAACAATATTTAAACGATGTTCAGGCAGCCATGCAAAAATTGATGGAAGACATGCCACGCCGCGACATTATTGAAGCGAGTTTGGGCAATCGTGGCGCGATGATTTTGGCGCAAAATTTGGACGAAGCGTGTAAAATCGCCAATTACATCGCTCCCGAACATCTTGAATTATCAGTAGAAAACGCGCAAGAATGGGCGAGCAAAATCCGCCATGCAGGGGCGATTTTTATGGGCAAATACACCAGCGAAAGTTTGGGCGATTATTGTGCGGGCCCGAACCACGTTTTGCCGACCAGTCGCACGGCGCGTTTTTCATCGCCGTTGGGAACGTACGATTTCCAAAAACGCAGCAGCTTGATTCAGGTGTCGGAAGACGGGGCGCAGAAATTGGGCAAAATCGCCAGCGTGTTGGCGCATGGCGAGCGTTTGACGGCACACACGCGCGCGGCGGAATTTCGGTTGAAAGGTTGATTTGTCTGCAATAAAACTCAAATTTGATTAATGAATGATAAAAGGCTGTCTGAAAGCGTTAGTTTCTATGAAGCTAAACTTTTCAGGCAGCCTGAAATTTTTACAAAATTGAGTATCCTTTTGTGGCATGGTGGATTCCATATCCGCCATATAAAGCAAACTGGACAAAAAGATTTCAGGCAGCCTGAAAACATCATTCCATTTTATTCAAAACATTCCCACGAAGTCGCCGTATTCGCCGCCACATCTTTCGTCAATTTTTTGCCCATCAAATCATCAAAATATTTTGGCGGCAAACCAAACCCAGGGCGCACGCTGCGGATACACGTCTCGTCAATCACATCGCCTGTGCGCAAATCCTTCACAAAATACAGCGAGCGGCGGAATTGTACATTGCCCTGTTCGCTGGATTTCAAACCATAATTCACACGTCCCAACGCTTGCCAAGCCGTTTTTGTGTCGTGGCAAAGTGCTTGTAAATCAGCAGGTTCTAGCGAAAAACTGTCGTCTGCACCGCCGCCGTTGCGGTCTAGCGTGAAATGTTTTTCAATCAAACAGCCGCCCAATACCACGCTCGCCACCGCCGTCGTGTTGTCTAACGTGTGGTCGGACAAACCAACCAGTGTGTCAAATCGCTCCGCCATATCGGGCAGCGTGTGTAAATTGTAATCGGCGGCGGGTGCAGGGTAGCCGCTCACGCAATGCAGTACGACTAATTCGCGGCAACCATTTGATTTAGCACAATCAATCGCTTCGCCAATCTCGTCCGCGTCCGCCATGCCCGTGGAAATAATCATCGGTTTGCCCGTCTGCGCCACATAGCGAATCAGCGGCAAATCAATTACTTCAAACGACGCGATTTTGTAGGCAGGCGCGTCCAAACTTTCCAGCAAATCCACCGCGCTAAAATCAAACGGCGAACTGAAAATGGTGATGTCTTGCAATTTTGCAAATTCAAACAAAGGCTTATGCCAATCCCACGGCATATGCGCTTTTTGATACAAATCGTGCAACGACTGCCCGTCCCACAACGTGCCGCCGCCAATCATAAACTCGGGGGTGCGGCTGTTGAGCGTAATCGTGTCGGCGGTGTAGGTTTGCAATTTAACCGCGTCTGCGCCGCAAATTTTCGCTTGTTCAATGATTTTAAAGGCATTTTCAATGCTGCCGTTGTGGTTGGCAGACATTTCCGCAATGATGTAGGGCGCGTATTCTGTGCCGATTTTTCTGCCGTTGATGGTGATGTGTTGAGTCATTTTTTTTCCATTAATATGTTTTCAGGCAGCCTGAAAAATCAAGCTGCCCAATCTTCGCATTTTAAATCAGAAATTCGTTGAAATTCCTTGGTATTGTGTGTAACCAAAACCGCTTTTTCCGCTAACGCGTGCGCCGCAATCCATAAATCATTATTGCCAATCGGCGTGCCTTGTTGCTTTAATTGATTGCTCCATTTTGCATAAAATTCAGGCATTTGCTCATGCGATGGCAGTACAGAAATAATCTGCGTTAATAATTCAAAATTGCGCCGCGCCTTGTCGGGATTTTGGCTGCCATACGCGCCTTTGAGTAACTCGGCGAAGCTCACAAAACTCATGCACAAAACATCGCCAGATGGCATTGCATTAATTTTGTCACGCACGGTAGGTGGATTGTTTTTCTGCAAATAAATCAGAATATTGGTGTCTAGCATATATTTCATAGCGTGTCGCGCTCCTGCGGCGGTTCGTTATTGCGGTCGGCGGCAAGCGCGAAAACATCATCGTCAAACTGCGCCAACGCTGCAAATAATTGGTCGCCACGCGCCATTTTCGGCTTGGTCGGGCGCAAAATTACATCGCCATTTTCGCCATTCAAAATTTCCACCGTATCCACATCAAAACGAAAATCCACAGGAATCCGCACCGCTTGGCTGTTGCCACTTTGAAAAACTTTGGTCAGCATAATAACTCCGTATATACAAAAAAATTGCGTATATATTAAAGCCGAAAGTCAGGAAAAGCAAGTTTCAGGCAGCCTGAAAAGTGCAGGTTGCTTTTTTAATACCCAAATTCCTGCGCCCACAATTCAAATTGCGCCACTTCATGTTTTTCAGGCTGCGTCTCGTCGGACGTGCTATGAAACCTGCAAAACCCCAATTTCTCATGCAGCCGCAAACTTGCCGCGTTATATGACAACACCTGCCCGACAATCCGCGCCGCGCCCAGTTCCGCGAACGCCCACGCCAACGCCAGCCGCGCCATTTTTGTTCCGTGTCCGCGCTCGCAATCGGGCGCGGTGTAAAAACCCCATTCCCACGCCTTTTCAGGCAATCGCGTGAAACTCACATAGCCTTTCGGTTGATTATTTACTAAATAAATCAACATTTTAAAATCAGGATTATGCAACTGTTTTGAAAACCACGCGGCGTGATTTTCCCAAATCAATTTATCGGGATTGAACATAAAACGGCGAATATCCGCATGATTGCGCCATTCAAACACGCCGTGGCAATCGTCCAACTGCGCGGCGCGAATCGTGCTAATGACTTGATTTTGGGAAAGTTCCATAATGTGATTAACCACACGCACCGCGCCCAAACCGTCGCACAACGCCGCCGCATTCGCGCTCATGATTTGCAAATTTTCAGGCTGCCTGAAATCGTGTAAACAAGCCAACCATTTTTCCGAACCAATCTCGCCCACATCAAACGCTACCGCCGCGCCAACTTGTTGTAATTGCTCGGCAATCGTGCGCTGATTGTCCGCCAAAACCAACATCACTGTCGGCAAACCCACGCAGCAGCGTTCCCAAGACGTGCTGCCTGCCGCGCCAATCGCCCAATCCGCTTGCGCCATCAGTTGCGCCATATTTTGAACATTTACAAGCACTTGGCAAGTAAACGGCGTGTGTTCGGCAAATTCGCGCACGGTGGCGATGTGTGGCGCGGTTGCGCCCATCACGGCGGTTACGTTCAGGCTGCCTGAAAAGTTTTCCGCCAATGATTTCAATATTTTAAGCGTAATATTGTCTTTATCTACGCCGCCGAGATTGATTAACACATTTTGCAGGCCTGAAAAATCCATTCGCCGCGCCAAACTTTTGTCGCGCCATGCAGCAAATTCATCACGCAACAAAGCATAGCGCGCCCCAGCCAACATGCGCCTATTTTCGCTAATCAAATCAACATAATCCGCAGCCGTATGCCCTAAATTTTGGTCAAGCAGCACATCGGCGACGTGTTCGCGGTCGTGCAAATCGTCAATCACAAGCAAGCGGGGCTGCTTATGATTCATCTGCGCTTGCTTTTGTGTCAAAAAGCGACTGCTTCCGCGTTGCGAATACTTGCCAATGGAACGCATTGGCTCGCATTCGCGCCTTGAATCAGTCGTTTTTTCCGACAAAATCAAGTTCGCATCTGAATCATAAACAGCCCCTGCGCCCAACGCGGCAACGGCGGCGCGTTCCCATTCGGCGGACAGCGCGTAATGGTCGCACACAATCCAATCGGGTTGAAAATCAATCAGATAGGGCAAACAATCGGCAAAATCTTGTGCTTGCGTTGTGCCAAGCCACGCGGCGTGTTGCAGACTGCCTGAAACCGATTGCGCCACATTTTCAGGCAGCAACACGCATTCAAAACCCTGTTGCGCCACAAAATCGCGCAAATGCCCAGAGTGTGCGCGTGTGATAAATTGCACACTATGCCCTTGTTTACGCAGCGCATTTGCCAATGTTAAGCAGCGCATGATGTGTCCGCTACCAATTTGCAACGATGCGTCTGCGCGGAATGTGAATTTCATGTGTTTTAACCTTTCAGGCTGCCTGAATCAGCCACAAATACCAACTCGGCACCGCTCCGTTTCCATTTTGTATTTGCGTGATATAAATCGCCCACCCAATCGCCCCAAACACAAAAATCATCACAGGATAAGTCACCCATTTTGATTTCATTATTCCAATAATAACAATGGCATAACCCATTATCAGTGCAAAAATCGCCAAGCCTTGCGTGGACATGAATCGGGCATATTGATTTTTTTGAATTTGCTCATCGGCAACAATAAAGGTTTGCGCCACTCCATTTTTATCCAAATAATTCATTTGTTTCAAAAAGTTACTCGACGAAACTTTCACGCCATCGCGTTCAAAATACGCCGTAACCCATTCGGCATATTCAACTTTTTGAATATTTTGGCTGATTTCGCAAATATCATGTTGCGTGATTTTATCAACCGAGCCGCTACACAAACTCTCAAAACCATTGAGATAAAAAGACACAGATTCGCCCATTTCACTTTTGTCTTTCCCTTTGATGGTATAAAAAGATAAGGGCGATTTCATGGCGATGGTTTCATATTTAGGCAATGAAAACAAAGGGGTATTAAATGCAACTATTCCCCAAAATAAAGACATCGCTCCCAAAATGGCAATCCAAATTGCTTTACTCATTTTTTACCTTTCAGGCAGCCTAAAACCTATTTCTCCATTTCCGCCAACACTTTCGCCATCAACTCCGCCCGCGCCCAGTCTTCAAGCGTATCAATATCTTGCACCCGATAACGCGGCAATTTTACCGCCACGCTGCGGCTATTGAAAATCGGTTTGTGCGCCAACCACGCCGCCGCGCTGCCCCAGTAAAACTGCCCCGCGTCGTGCCACGCTTCGGGCAAATCCTGCGAGCGCACAGCAAACATTTCGGGCTGAAACATCGCCACTTCGCCATTTTCCGCCAGCCGCAAAGCGCGTTGAATCGGAAACGGAAAACTGGTTACCGAAAACGCAAAATCCGCGCCCGTGTCGCGCAACTGCTGCAAACCCGTTTGCAAATCAACCGCTTGTACAAACGGCGCAGTCGCGTACAAACAACACGCCGCGTCGTCCGTCCAGCCATTTTGTTGCATAAAATCAACCGCATGGGCAATCACCGCGCCTGTTGTCGCGAAATCGTCCGACAATTGGGCAGGGCGCAAAAATGGCACGTCCGCGCCATATTCACGCGCTACGTTCGCAATTTCCACATCATCAGTAGAAACAATGATGTGCGAAAACACGCCGCTTTGTTGCGCCGCCAAAATGCTGTGGGCAATCATTGGTTTGCCTTTGAAATCTTTAATATTTTTGCGCGGAATGCGTTTGCTGCCGCCACGCGCTGGGATAATGCACAGGGTCATTTTCAGGCTGCCTTAATAATGTAGGTTGGGTCAAGACCCAACAAGGGTTTGAATGTAAACGGTTTATTGGGTCAAGACCCAACCTACTAAATGGCGCACTTTCAGGCAGCCTGTAACGCACGTTTTAAAGTCTCAACCACTTGTT
Source organism: Neisseriaceae bacterium B1 (assembly GCA_051414845.1). Taxonomy (GTDB): domain Bacteria; phylum Pseudomonadota; class Gammaproteobacteria; order Burkholderiales; family Neisseriaceae; genus Simonsiella. The sequence continues at coordinate 1,621,294 of CP183313.1, read as the reverse complement.
TTTGTTCATCATCTGACAAATCAAAATACAGCGGCAAGCTAATCGCCTGTGCGTAATAATGTTCTGCGTTTGGGAAATCGCCGTGCGCGAAACCGAATTTTTCGCGGTAATATGGCTGCGTATGCACAGGAATGTAATGCACATTTACGCCAATGCCATGTTCACGCAAATAATCAAATACTTGACGGCGTTTTTCAGGTGCAACCAGCACAGGATATAAATGCAATGCCGACACATTTTCAGGCTGCCTGAATGGTAAACTGATAGGTAAATTCGCTAATAAATCATCATATTGCGCTGCTAACACATGGCGACGCGCTACAAATTCGTCCAAGCGCGTCAGTTGGCTTAAACCTAGCGCGGCTTGCATTTCCGTCATGCGGTAGTTATAGCCTAAATCTATTTGTTGATAGTACCACGGGGGCGGAAAATCATTTGCCGCACGCTCATTTTGGCGACATAAATCCGCCATAACTGCGTTGGAACGACTCGCCAATGGAGCGCATTGGCTCGCCGTTCCGCCTTGTTCTGGCGAATTTCTGCCGCCAAACTGGGCATCCGTCAAACGATTTTCCTCCCCGCCATCCGTTTCGCCGACCATTTCACTCGGTTCGCGTGTAATGCCGTGTGAACGCAGTTGCATCATTTTGTTTGCTAAATCAACATCATTGGTGGTCGCCAAGCCGCCTTCTGCGGTGGTGATGATTTTCACTGGGTGGAAACTGAAAACGGTAATGTCGCTAAATTCGCAGTTGCCGACTTTGCCACAGCCATAGCTTGCGCCAATCGCGTGCGATGCGTCTTCAATGATTTTGAAACCGTATTCGTCTGCCAATTTTTTGATGGCTGCCATGTCGCACGGTTCGCCGCACAAATGCACAGGCACAACAATTTTCGGTAGGCTGCCTGAAACTTTTGCTTGCGCCAATTTTTCCGCTAAATGTTTGACAGACATATTAAAAGTTTTCGGGTCAATCTCCACAAAATCCACGCTCGCGCCGCAATATAGGGCGCAGTTGGCGGACGCGACAAAAGTCGTAGGCGTTGTCCACAAAATATCGCCTGCGCCCAAACCGAGCGCGAGACAGGCGATGTGCAACGCGGAAGTCGCACTATTGACCGCTACCGCGTGTTTTGCGCCGCAATAGTGTGCCAATGCGCGTTCAAATTCGGGGACTTTGTTGCCTTGTGTCAAATAGGGCGATTTGAGTGTGGCGACAACGGCGGCGATGTCGTCATCGGAAATGTTTTGTTTGCCGTAGGGTATCATTTTGTTTTCTTTCGTGAATGGGGTTTCAGGCAGCCTGAAAATTTTGCGTAATCCAAATGTAGAGCGGATTCTTGAATCCGCTTTTTTATATTGAACAGGTGTGAACATTGTCGGATTCAAGAATCCGATCTACAAATGTTGAGGAGTGCCAAATATTTTTTGTTTGAAATCAGATGTGCGGGCGAGCCGCCCGCGCTCCAGATTTTTGTTTCAGGCATTATTTTAACGCAAAAAGGCTGCCTGAAAGTTTCGAAACATTTTCAGGCAGCTTGGTTTTATTGTTGTTCTTGCTTGAGCCATTGCCATTGTTGCTTAAGCGTTTCGCTGATGGCTTTTTGTCTTTCTTCTGGTGTTTGGCTGGCGGAAGTGAGTTTTTGATAGTTTAGGCTTACGTTGGGACTGTCGAGTTTCCCGCTTAAACGTATCGGTAAATCGGGGGCACTGGTGGTTTGGATAATCACGTCGTCGCGCAAATTTCCTGTATTGAAGTCGGTTTCGCCTTCGCTGCTTAAGAGGGCAACGGGTTGAGTCAGTTGGGCATTGAGTGTATGTTGGCTAATGCCTTGTTGGATGTTGCTCTCGAGTGTGAAATGGCTAAATGGGGTGTGAGCTTGGGCGGTGAGGTCGCTGTAGCCGTCTTCGCTGCCTAGTGCGGATTTGGAGAGTTGAGCGAAGTTGATGCCGAGCCATTGTCCGTTTTGCACGTTGAGTTTCAGGCTACCTGAAAGGTTGGCGATGAGTTCTTTGCGGTTCTGTCCTTGGGTTTTGAAGTTGAATTGGGCTTGTCCTTGTCCGCTGATGCGGCTGATTTTGAACAGGTCTTGTATGAGTGGTTGGATTTGGACGTTTTGGCTGTTTTGTTGCAATTCGAAGCTGAGCGGTAGGGTGTTGGCGATGCTTAAATTGCCGCTGCTTTGTCCGCCATAGAGTTCAGCTGATAGGGGATTGAACTCGATTTTTTGGGCGTTGGCGTGGATTTGGGTGTGGATGTTGTTGATTTCTAGGTTGGGGAGTTTGAGCGTGCCTAGGCTAACGCCAATTTGAAATTGGAGTTGGTTTTCGGGAAAATTGGGATAACTTATTTCGTTTAATTGCGCGGTATCGATGTAGTTACTGAGGTCGAGTTTGCTGAGCGATAGGCTGCCGCGCACGTCGTTGTTGGTGCGTATGATGGCTAATACGGCGGGTTGGCGGTCAAAAATGCCTTGTGCTTGGATGTCCCATGTTTGGTAGTTTTTCATGTGTACATTGCCTTCCCATTCGGAGGCGAAACGGGTTTGGTTGCTGGCGGTGGTTTGCAGGCTGTTCATTTTGACTTTGTTTAGGCGCGCGCCTTCACTGGCTTGCCATGTGCCGCTGCCGTGTAGGGTGATGTTGAGTTTGTCTTGTTCGCTGGTTTGGGTGCTTAGATTGACATTAACATCGTCGCTGCTGAGAATGTTGTACATCCATGCGGCTTGGGGGGCGTTGAGTGAGCCTGTGTAGTCTTGTTGTCCGTAACGCAGGCTGTAGGTACTGTTGATGCCTGTGAGTTTGGTGCTGCCTTGTTGGCTTTCGGTACGTTCCATGCTGATGTTGATGTGGGTATCGAAGCGTTTGCTGTTGAATTCTAATTGGCTTTGTTTGGCTTCGAAGTGTTTGGGTTGCCATGTGGCTTGAGTTTTCAGGCTGCCTGAAAAATCGTAGCCGTTTTCTTTGCCACGAAACTGGATGGAAGCATTGGGTAGGATGAATTGCTGCGGGTTGAGTTGTGCTTGTCCTGTGGCACGCAGATTGAGTTCATCCCATTGTGGGTGGGTAACTTGGGCGTTTAAGGTGTAATCGAATTGCTTGCCACTGCGTTCGGATGTGAAATAGATATTGTTTAATTGCAGGGTTTCATCAGCTAAATGAAGATTGATTTGGCTATTATTAATAATTAAACGGTTTATTTTTAATGATTTTTTTTCATGTTTGGCTTGCCAAATATCGCTGATGTTCCATTCGCCATTGTTATCACGTTTCAGGCTGCCTGAAAGATTTTCGGCAACCAGTTTTTCGATGGCACGCTCGTTCCATAAGCTGCTCCACGCGATGCCAACGCGCAACTCTTCTACATGAATAGCAGGTGTTTTGCCGTCTTGCTCGGTAAGGATGACATTTTTGAGAATAATGGTTGGGCGTGGGAAAACGCGGCGACCGATGTTGTTATCAAAGGTAACCTGACGATGGCTGTTGGCAAGTGCGGTGTTGGCTTGTCGATTTAAGGTGGAATAATCGGAAATGCGATACAGCGATGCATAGCCACCTATAAAAAGAAAGAGAATAAAAAGGGCGCTAAACATCGGCTTTTTGAGCCAACGTGAGGTTTTGACAAGCATAAAAATCGGACAAAATAAAAACAGCGTGGATTGTAACAAAATCGACACTGTTTTTAGGTTCTTAAATGTTAGCTTAAGTTAAATTAATTGGTGTTGGGGTTAAATGACACAGTTTCAGGCTGCCTGAAAATTACTGCACCACAATTTTCGGGAAACGCCCACTAAAATCGCGCCCTTTATCGGAAACCGCCAAAGCCGTTTGCAGCGCAGCTTGCATATAAATTTCCGCAATTGCCACGTGTTTATCTTGCAATTCTGCTGCTCGGCCGTTGTCCATTGCTTCGCGCACAGGTAGGCTCAAGGGCAGTTGTCCCAATAATGGCACGCCCAATTTTTGTGCCAATTGTTTGCCGCCGTCGCTGCCGAAAATTGCTTCGTGATGTCCACAATTTGAGCAAATGTGCACCGACATATTTTCCAATACGCCAAAAATTGGAATGTTCACTTTTTGGAACATATCCACCGCTTTGCGCGCGTCAATCAAGGCAATGTCTTGCGGCGTGGTAACGACCACCGCGCCTGTTACAGGAATTTTTTGCGACAGCGTCAATTGAATATCGCCCGTCCCAGGTGGCAAGTCAATAAACAAGTAATCCACATCGTCCCATTCGCTTTGCGTCAATAATTGTTGCAGGGCTTGTGATACCATCGGCCCACGCCAAATGACGGCTTGGTCAGGGTCAATCAGAAAACCAATAGACATCACTTGAATGCCATCGGCATTTTGTACGGGCGTTAAACGACCGTCTTGTTGCTGCGGTTGTTGCGCGGCAACGCCCAACATCGTCGGCTGGCTCGGGCCATATAAATCCGCGTCCAACACGCCAACGCGCGCGCCCATTTTTGCCATTGCCGTTGCTAAGTTGGCAGTGGTGGTGGATTTGCCTACGCCACCTTTGCCCGACGCGACGGCGATGATGTTTTTCACGCCTTTAATCGTTGCCATGCCAAGTTGAACTTTGTGGGCAACGATGTTTTGTTCAATGCTTAAATCCACATTTTTGCCTGTTGCGGCAGCGATTTGTTCGCCCAATTCGTTGGCAAAAATTTCTGCTGGAAAATCAAAAGACAAAGCAACTTTCAGGCTGCCTGAAACTTCTTCTACCGATTTGACGGCTTTTTCGCTGCCGAGTGTTCGGTTGGTGTGTGGGATAACAATGTTTTCTATGATGTTTTTCATTTTTTTGTGTATTGTGTGGTTTGCGAAAGGCGTAAGGATAAGTTTCAGGCTGCCTAAATGCAAGGATTAAAGACAATTTTTTGCGTGTGGGAATGGCTTTTCAGGCTGCCTGAAAAAAACAGGACGGCTTTTGACCGTCCTGATGGGTGTTGCTTTACTAAATACCTGCGGCGGCTCTTAATGCGCTGGCTTTGTCGGTTTTTTCCCAGCTAAACTCAGGCTCTTCGCGACCAAAGTGACCGTATGCCGCGGTTTTGCTGTAAATCGGGCGCAATAAATCCAGCATTTGCACAATCCCTTTTGGACGCAAGTCAAAATGTTGGCGCACCAATTTAATCAATTCCGCTTCGTTCAATTCGCCTGTGCCAAACGTGTCAATCGCGATGGAAGTCGGTTCAGCAATACCAATTGCGTAGGAAATTTGGATTTGGCATTGTTTTGCCAAGCCCGCGGCAACGATGTTTTTTGCCACATAACGACCTGCATAAGCGGCTGAACGGTCTACTTTGCTTGGGTCTTTGCCAGAGAACGCGCCTCCGCCGTGTGGGGCTGCACCACCGTATGTGTCCACAATGATTTTGCGACCTGTTAAACCGCAGTCGCCTTGCGGGCCACCGATGATGAATTGCCCTGTTGGATTGATGAAATATTTGGTTTCTTCGGTAATCAATTCTTTGGGCAACACTGGCGCGATGATGTGCTCTTTAACGGCGACAACCAAATCATCATAGGCAATGTCTTCAGCGTGTTGCGTAGACAAAACCACGGTATCAATGCGTTTCACTTTGCCTGTTTCGCCATCATAAACACAGGTTAATTGTGCTTTTGCGTCGGGACGCAACCAAGGCAATAAGCCACTTTTGCGCACTTCGCTTTGGCGTTGCATTAAGCGGTGGCTGTAGTAAATGGCAAATGGCATGAGCGCAGGTGTTTCGTCGCAAGCGTAGCCAAACATCAAGCCTTGGTCGCCCGCGCCTTGTTCTAAATCCAAACCTTCGCCTTCGTTTACGCCTTGCGCGATGTCGGGCGATTGTTCGCCATAGTTCAACACCAATTTAAACGTATCCGCCGCAAAACCCAAAGCGGGGTCATTGTAACCAATGCGGCGCACCGTTTCGCGGGCAATTTGTTCGTAATCCACTTTTGCCGTCGTCGTGATTTCTCCAGCTAATACGCATAAATCAGTTGCCACCAACGTTTCCGCAGCAACGCGCGCTTTGGGGTCTTGCGCGAAAATCGCGTCTAAAATGGCATCGGAAATTTGGTCGGCTACTTTGTCTGGGTGGCCTTCTGAAACGGATTCAGAAGTGAAGAGATATTCGCTCATGTTTTGCTTTCTAAAACAATTAGGTATTTTGAAATTTGTGTTTCAGGCTGCCTGAAGAAAAAAGAGGGCAAGCATAGCGCGAACGGCTTGTTTTGTCTAGTTTTACGCCTGTTTACAGGCTGCCTGAAAGCGAAATTTCGCTTGTTTGCTTAAAGCATTGCTTCTACAATGCGCATTTCCTTTTCAATAGCCATTATCAATATGACCCCCATTGAACGCTCTATTGCGCACAAAAGTCTGATTTTTGTTGCCAACCGCTTATCACGTTTAATCGGCAATATCGTTAAAGTTTCCGCTTATCCATTTCACGCATTGTTTCCCAACAAACGCTTTACCATTCCCGAATACGACCCACCTCGCCACGCGCCGAAAGAAGTGGGCAAAATCCCCAAAACCATTTGGCAAACCAATTACAGCAATCGCGTCACTTTGCCTGTGTATTGCAATTATTTGGTCAATCGTTTGATGTCGCGCGATTGCGAATACTGCTATGTCAGCACCGAAGCGCGCGCTGAGTTTATTCGTGAACACGCCGATGAAGCGACGTTTGCCGCGTATAGCCGTTTAACTAATGGCGCATCGCAAGCGGATTTTTGGCGCGTGTTTGTGTTGGAAAAATTGGGCGGCATTTATATTGATATCGACGCGCAACTGGTTTGCCCTGTGGCTTGGAGCGTGAGTATGCACGATAGGGAAGTCATCATTTATCGTAATCGAGAATACACCAACTATTTCATGGCGATTGCGCCGCAACATGAACTGATGCGCGAAACTTTGCAGATTATTCAAGACAATATCGAGCAAAATCGCGTTGGCGGCGGCGTGTTCAATATGACCGGTCCTGCGACCTTGGTGCAAGCCATGCAAGGCAAAGATATTCATGTCCGCAACGCGCGTTATACCTGCATGCAAGGCACATTTACCAACGAACATTTTCAATATTTAGACAAGCGCCACAGCAAATGGACACACGCCAAGAACGAAGATTTATTGAAATAATACTACGCGCGCTTTTGGGTACCATCGCGAAGTTGCCCTTATCCCTATTGCACAACATAGGCAATATATTGGGCAACTTAGCCTTTTATATTGCTCACAAAGACCGCGCGCGCATTCGCGACAACCTGCGCACCGCCCAATTACCCAACGACGACGCCATGATAAAACGCGTGTTGCAAGAAACGGCAAAAGGCGGTTTGGAATTGCCGATTGCGTTTTTCAGGCAGCCTGAAGCAATCAGCGCGCTATTTCGTGAAGTCCATGGCTGGGAATATATTGAACAAGCAATTGAAAAACAACAAGGTTTGCTGCTAATTACGCCACATTTAGGCAGCTACGATTTGGCGGGGCGTTATATTTCCGAGCGTTTGCCGTTTGAGCTAACCGCGATGTATAAACCACCCAAACTGGCGGCAATGAACAACATCATGCAAGCAGGGCGACAGCGTGGTAAAGGGCGCACCGCGCCGACCAATATTCAAGGCGTGAAACAAATCATGAAAGCCTTGCGCCAAGGCGAAGCGACGATTGTGTTGCCCGACCATGTGCCCGACCCCGCAGAAGGCGAGGGTGTGTGGGTTAAATTTTTCGGGCGAGATGCGCTGACGATGACTTTGGCGAGCAAATTGGCGCAAGTGAAAAACGTTTGCCCCTTGTTTTTTGTCGGCGAACGCTTGGCAGAGGGCAAAGGTTTTGCGCTGCACATTGCGCCACTTTCAGGCAGCCTGAACGGCGATAAAGCGCACGACACGCAAATCATCAATGACAATGTGGAACACTGGATACGGCGTTTTCCTGAGCAATATTTGTTTGCTTACAATCGCTATAAAGACCCGACAGGGCAATTTGTGCCGAATCAATAGCGGTAGACACTTTTCAGGCTGCCTGAAAACGCACACTACCGTCATTCCCGCGTAGGCGGGAATCTAATGTGGAATTAAACGAATGTATATTTAATGAAAAAATATTTGATATAAGGTTTTGAATTTAATTAGGTTTTTAATTTAATTTGTTAGATAAATTAACTTAAACCGAAAGTTGGATTCCTGCCTATGCAGGAATGACGATGTAGCTAGTTTTGCAAAAGTTCAGGCAGCCTGAAAAAAATATCAACGAGAGAACATTATGCATATCAGTAGTTTACATATTTATCCTGTGAAATCACTTGGTGGCGCAATGCTAGAAACGGCAAGCGTTACGCCACAAGGTTTGTTGGGCGATAGGGTTTGGTTGATTGCTACGCCCGAAGGCGAGATGGTTACGGCACGCAAGTTTGGGCATTTATTATTGTGGCAAACCGAATATAACGCGCTTTCAGGCAGCCTGAATATTGTGTTTGATGATGGTGGTTGTCTGAAAACGGAACGTGATTTATTTCGACAGCGTGCGGATGTGCAGGTGTGGAAAGATAAATTTTGTGCTTGGCATGGCGATGGTGCAGCGAATGAAATGTTGTCGCAGAAGTTGGGTTTTTCGGTGCGTTTGTATTATTTGGGTGATGAAAGTGCGCGCAGGCTGCCTGAACACAATATACCGCTCACATTTGCAGATGGGGCACCATTTTTGCTGACGAACATGGCTTCCTTAGATGATTTAAACATAGCTTTGGGCGCGAATTTAGAGATGGCGCGCTTTCGGGCGAATGTGGTGGTTTCAGGCTGCCAGCCTTATGAAGAAGAGACGTGGCAGCGGGTGCAGATGGGTGAAGTGGTATTTGATATTTTGAAGCCATGTGTGCGTTGCGTAATGCCAACGATTGATTTGCGCACGGGTGAGAAGGATGTGGCGCAGCAGCCGTTGCAGTATTTGGCACAACATCGCGAGACGATTTTTGGCATGAATGTGGTGGCTTTAAATCAAGGACAATTGCGCGTGGGCGATGAAGTGAAGGTGTTGCGCACGATTTTTGATTGAGTTTTTAGGTTTTAGCTGCGCTGAACTACGTTTCAGGCAGCCTGAAATCTGCTCCCTCTCCCTCTGCAAGGGAGGGGCTGGGGTGGGGGTGAGAGGGTTGAATTACAAAAAAATTTTTGATGAAGCAACAACCACCCCCACCCTAACCCTCCCTCGCGAGCGGGGGAGGGAACAGAGTCGTGAGTTTTTACCGTTTACTTTTAGGCTGCCATCGGTCTGAGTCTGCGATTCAGCAACCGATGTGCGTTAAGCGAAGCTGCTGCCTGAAAACGGTTTGTTTGATACAATGCGCCAGTTTTTTTGTTTGAGGAGTGCTTATGGGTCGTGTGATTGCTTTATTGACCAGCGTTTGGCTGGGGATGCACATCGGTTTTGGTTACATCGCTGCGCCTGTTTTGTTTAAAAATTTGGAACGCTTGCAAGCGGGCAATATGGCGGGGACGCTGTTTCATTGGGCGAACTGGGTTGGCTTGGTGGCTTGGGCATTGGCGTTTGTTTTGTGTCGGCAGGATAGGGCGCGTAGCCGTTATCGTCCTGTGAACACGCATCGTGGCGTACTGTTTTTGTGGCTTTTATTGGCAATCAATGAATTTTTGATGACGCCTGTCATTGAGGCGTTGAAAACAAATCAAAAGAACTGGTTACACGATTTAATTGGCGGCAGTTTTGGCATGTGGCATGGCATGTCTAGCGTGATTCATTTGCTGGCGGCGATTACGGGGCTGGTGTTGTGTTTGATGGTATTGCGTTGGCGTGAAATGTCGCGCTAAATGTGTATGCTTATGTTTCAGGCTGCCTGTGTGGCAGCCTGAAAAAAATTTTTCCTTTTTATTTAATACTTATCATGAATAACTTTTTAGAACGCTTTTTTAAACTCAAAGAAAATGGCACAACGGTGCGCACGGAATTGGTCGCAGGGCTGACGACATTTTTGACTATGTGTTACATCTTGATTGTAAACCCGAGCATTTTGTCTATTACAGGCATGGATTTTGGTGCGGTGTTTGTGGCAACTGCCATTTCAGCAGCAATTGGTTGCTTTATTATGGGAGCATTAGCGAATTATCCGATTGCGTTGGCACCAGGCATGGGTTTAAACGCGTATTTCACATTCAGCGTGGTCAAAGGCATGGGCGTGAGTTGGCAGATTGCGTTGGCGGCGGTGTTTGTGTCGGGCATTATTTTCATTATTTTCAGCATGTTTAAGGTGCGCGAATTGTTGGTCAACGCCTTGCCGATGAGTTTGAAAATGGCGATTGCGGCAGGCATTGGCTTGTTTTTGGCATTGATTGCGCTCAAAGGCTCGGGCGTAGTGATTGCCAGTGAAGCGACCTTGTTGAAAATGAATAATTTATACGAAATCAAAGACGGCATAAAAGTACCGAATTTCCCCGTTCTGCTGGCTTTATTGGGCTTTTTCTTGACGATTTGCTTGGATTATTACCGCGTGCGCGGTGCGATTATCATCAGCATTTTCGTGATTACAGGCTTGGCGGCGATGTTAGGTTTGACTGAGTTTAAAGGCATTATCGCGCCCGTGCCTTCCATTGCGCCAACGTTTATGCAATTGGATTTTAACGGTTTATTCAATGGCAGCATGATTGCCGTGATTTTCGTGTTTTTCTTGGTGGATTTGTTTGACAGCACAGGTACGCTGGTGGGGGTAACGCACCGCGCAGGGATGTTGGACAAAAACGGACATTTGCCACGCCTGAAAAAAGCCTTGTTTGCCGACAGCGTGGCGATTGTGGCGGGCGCAGGTTTAGGGACATCGTCCACCACGCCGTATATTGAAAGCGCGTCGGGCGTTGCCGCTGGTGGGCGCACAGGTTTGACCGCGATTACGGTGGGCGTATTGATGCTGGCGTGTTTGTGGTTTTCGCCGTTAGCACAAGCCGTACCTGCGTTTGCGACTGCACCTGCGCTACTTTACATCGGCGTACAAATGATGCGCTCGGCAACGGAAATTGATTGGCACGACATAACCGAAGCCGCGCCTGCGTTTATGACCATTGCGTTTATGCCGTTTACTTACTCTATCGCGGACGGCATTGCGATGGGCTTTATCAGCTATGCGGCGATTAAATTGGTTTGCGGCCGCATGAAAGAAGTGCCTGTGATGGTGTGGATTGTGGCGGTGTGCTGGTTGGCGAAATTTTGGTTTTTAGGGGCTTGATTGGGCTTCTGTTGAAATTTTTAAAATAAAGAATAGGCTGCCTGAAAATGTTTTAGCTTCGCAGAAGCTAATGCTTTCAGGCAGCCTTTTTGTTTACAAAATGTTAATTCCCGTTTGAATCAATTTTTCTGGCTTTTCAGGCTGCCTGAATTACTCTACAATACGCGCTATTTTGCTAATTTGAAGGAAACGCCATGATTGCCAAGCAGCTTTTTGAAGATTTGACCACGAAATTGGGCGAAACTATTGCCAATAGCCCTGCTAAAGATGTCGAGAAAAATGCGAAGGCGATGTTGAGCGGTGCGTTTGCCAAAATGGATTTGGTTACGCGTGAAGAGTTTGATGTGCAACAACAAATTTTGGTGAAAACGCGTATTAAGTTGAGCGAAATGGAAGAGCGATTAGCGGCTTTGGAAGCGAAATTGGGCGCGAACGATAGCGAAACCAGCGGCGAAAACTAAACAATAAAGGCGAACACGATGAGTTTTGCGGTGGTCAATAGCCGTGCTTTGTGCGGCATGAATGCGCCTTTGGTGGAGGTGGAAGTGCACCTTGCCAATGCGTTGCCGCAATTTAATATCGTCGGTTTGCCTGATACGGAAGTCAAGGAAAGTCGCGACCGCGTGCGCGCGGCGATTGTGCAGAGCGGTTTTGATTTTCCAATGAGCAAGATTACGGTCAATCTCGCACCTGCGGATTTACCCAAAGAATCGGGGCGGTTTGATTTGCCGATTGCGATTGGTATTTTGGCGGCTTCTGGGCAAATTAATCCTGCAAATTTAGCGGGTTACGAATTTGCAGGCGAATTGGCTTTGTCGGGCGCGTTGCGTCCTGTGCGCGGTGCGTTGGCGATGGCTTGGCAAGGTGCGCAAGCGGGGCGTTCGTTTATTTTGCCAAAGGAAAACGCGGTTCAGGCAGCCTTAATGCGTGATGTGCAAGTATTTGGTTGCACGAGTTTAAACGAGGCGGCCGGGCATTTGAATGGCGTAGCAGTTTTGGAAGCGGCTAGCGCGGATGTGGCTTTGAGGCAGCCTGAAAATACATCGTTGCTTGATATGCACGATGTCAAAGGACAACACACGGCGCGTTTGGCGTTGGAAATCGCGGCGGCTGGTGGACACAGTTTGTTGATGATGGGTCCACCAGGGACAGGAAAATCCATGTTGGCGCAGCGTTTGCCCAGTATTTTGCCGCCGCTGACGGATGAAGAATTGATTTCGGTGTGGGCATTGCGTTCTTTATTACCGCAACACGCGCAGAATTTGTCGCCCGAGCGTCCATTTCGTGCGCCACATCATTCGGCAAGTTCGGTAGCGTTAGTCGGTGGCGGTTCAGAGCCGAAACCCGGTGAAATTTCTTTAGCGCATCATGGCGTGCTGTTTTTAGATGAGCTGCCTGAATTTGATAGAAAAGTGTTGGAAGTGTTGCGCGAGCCGCTGGAAAGTGGCGAAATTCATATTTCGCGCGCGGCAAGGCAAGCTACTTTTCCCGCTCAATTTCAATTAGTTGCAGCGATGAATCCTTGTCCTTGTGGCTTTTTAGGACATCCAAGTAAACCGTGTCGTTGTACGCCCGATAGCGTGCGCCGTTATCGTGAAAAGATTTCAGGGCCACTGTTGGATAGAATTGATTTAACAATTGAAGTGCCTGCTTTGTCGGCAAACGAATTGATTGAAGCACAAGTGGGCGAGAGCAGCGCGGATGTGTTGCAGCGTGTGGTTGCAGCGCGAAACAAACAATATGCACGGCAAGGCAAAATCAATGCGCAATTGGGTGTAAGCGATTTGGAAACGCTGGCGCAGATTGAACCCGAGGCGAAAGACGCTTTAGCGCAAATGTTGGAAAAATTATCGCTGTCCGCGCGCAGTTTTCACCGTATTTTGCGCGTGGCACGGACTTTGGCAGATTTGAATGGCGATGAAACCGTGAATCGCGGACATGTTTTGCGCGCTGTGGGATTTCGGCGGGCTTTGTAGTTTTCAGGCAGCCTTTTGAATTAATATTTGATTTTCAGGCAGCCTGAAAAAGTAGTAACATTTTAAACACATTGAGATAAATATGTATTTTAAAAAACAACAAGGTAAGGGGATGATTCCCTTTTTGGCAGGTTCAGCAGTGGCATTGATTGCGATTACTGTGATGTTGCTGACTTTAAACCGCAACAGCCAAACGGCGTTTAAGCAACCAGAATTGGCGCAGCCGCAAAAACCTGAAATTTTAACGCCAAATAATGTGCCGTCTGCACCACAAACAACGGCAACGACACAGCCGACAGTAATGGAAAACAGTAGCGCGCCTTCTGTTTCAAACGTCGCTACTGCGCCTGTGGCGTCACAACCGACTGTGGCGGCAAAAACGCCTGTTGCACCTGAAGTTTCTGATAAAGAAATCAATAAGATGTTTGAAGATAATATGGCAATGCAAGGTGCGGGTAGTGAAGTGGCTACACCTGTGGTTAAAGTAAAACCGCAGCCTAAGGCGATGGATGTGACTAAAGAAAAAGCCAAAGAAGTGGCTAAGGCAAAAGCAGCAGAAAAAACTGTGGCTAAAGTTGAAGATGTGAAGCCAACCGCGCAGCAAATTTTGGACAGCGGTAACATTGAAAAAGCTCGTGAAGTCGCACGCAAAGAAGCACAAGCGAAGGCGCAAACAGCAGAAAAAGCTAAATCTAAAACGACGGCTGCAACCAAAGAAACCGCTACGCGCGGTGCTGTCAGCATTCAGGCAGGTGCTTATGCTAATAAGAAAGCCGCAGAAGACCAGCGTGCGAAATTGGCATTGATGGGCGTGCAAACCAAAGTTGTCCCTGTTACTTCAGGCGGCAAAACGGTTTATCGTGTGCAAACCAGCAAGTTGCAAGGCGATAAAGCCAATCAAGTGAAGCAAACTTTGCAAAACAATGGTATTAATACTTATACACACAAATAAGGAATCATCATGAAAACAATGACAAAATTGGCTATAGCAGTGGCTTTGGGCTTGGGTTTAACGGCAGTAGCGAATGCAGCAACCGAAGGTGTGGATTACACCGTTGTGAGTATGCCGATTAAACAAGTGCAAAATGAAAAAGACAAAGTGGAAGTCTTGGAATTTTTCGCTTATTGGTGCCCACATTGCTATGATTTAGACCCGATTATTTTGAAACACAGCAAAACATTTGCTGCCGATACATACTTGCGCTCCGAACACGTAGTATGGGATCCGAATCGTGACGTTGGTTTTGCACGCTTAACTGCGGCAGTAAATCAATCAGGTTTGAAATATCAAGCCAACCCAGAGATTTTTGATGCTGTGGTGAAAAACCGTATTAATTTGGGCGATGCGGAAATTTTAAACCAATGGGCTAATTCGCAAACTGCGTTTGATGGCAAAAAATTGATGGAAGCGTTTAATGGTTTTAGTGCGCAAACTCAAGCTAAACAAATGGCAGATTGGACAGCTGAATACAATATTGAAGGCACGCCAACAGTATTTGTAGGCGGTAAATATAAAGTGGAATTCAAAAATGGTTTTGAAGCAGGCATGAAAACCATCGATGAATTGGTGCAAAAAGTACGCGAAGAGCGCGGTATGAAAGCACCGGCCCCTAAAGCGGCGGCAAAACCGGTGAGCAGCAAAGGTTTTAGCTTGATTAAACAGGCCAATAAATAATGGAAGTTGCGCTTTCAGGCAGCCTATTCTCAGGCTGCCTGAAAGCGTTTTGATTGATTCAAGATATTACTGATTTAATTTAGGCTGCCTGAAAAAACTAAAAGAGCGATTATGGATATTTTCATGATGTTAAAAGCCCTAATTTTGGGCATTATTGAAGGTTTAACCGAATTTCTGCCCATTTCCAGCACTGGGCATTTGATTGTTTTTGGCTCATTATTAAATTTTCATAGTACAGGCAAAGTCTTTGAAATCGCCATTCAATTAGGCGCAGTGCTTGCCGTTGTGGTGGAATACCGTCAGCGTTTTACACATGTAATTACCCATCTGAGCAAAGATAGGTCAGTAAACCGTTTTGTCTTGAATTTAGCGATTGCATTTATTCCCGCGGCAGCGATGGGCTTATTGTTTAGCAAACAGATTAAAGCCGTATTGTTTAATCCAATTAGCGTCGCTTGTGCTTTGGTTATCGGTGGTTTCATCATTTTGTGGGTTGAAAAGCGCGCCACTCGGATTCAGCCCAAAGTGGTTAATGTTGATGATATGCAGCCTAAAGATGCGTTGATGGTCGGTGTGGCGCAAGTATTTGCCTTAATTCCTGGTACTTCGCGTTCAGGCAGCACCATTATGGGTGGCATGTTATGGGGTTTAGAGCGCAAAGTGGCAACTGAATTTTCGTTTTTTTTGGCTGTACCCATGATGATGGCGGCAACCAGTTATGATATCTACAAGCATCGTGATTTGTTCACTTGGCAAGATGTTGGCTTAATTGCGGTTGGTTTTATTGCCGCTTTTGGCGCAGGCTTACTGGCGGTGCGTGCATTGCTTAAATTTGTGGCAACTAAAAATTATGTTCCCTTTGCTTATTATCGAATTATTTTTGGCGGTGTGATATTATTAACCAACGGTTTAGGCTGGATTAATTGGCAATAATGCAACAAAAGTTTGCTGATAATTTGTGCAAAATCAATAATAATTATGTTCCGTTAAATAATTTAAACTTTTGCTATTTTCAAAAGAAGAAATTTCAGCGAAAATAACGAGATATTATATGTATATTATAGACGACCATGACTTGTCTTTAACAAGAAGAAAGAAAATTTATGACCTTAGGTGAGATTGTTGAGGCACTTGTACGTGTAAAAGGAGTGTCAGCAGCGGCGATTGTTGATTACAGTAGTGGCATGATGCTGGCTTCTAAGAGTCTTGACCCCAATTTCGATTTGGAAATTGCTTCAGCGGGTAATGTTAATGTTGTGCGTGCAAAAATGAAAGTCATGCATCGTTTAGATTTTGGCGATACGATTCATGATATTCAAGTAAACTTGCAAACGCAATATCACCTAATTTGTCCTTGCACCAAAAAAGAGGGTCTATTTATTTACATGGTTGCTAAGCGCCCAGAGGCCAATTTATCCATTATCCGCCGTTCTTTATTTCATGCGGAGAGTTTGGTTGAATAATAAAACCATAGAAAGCCCGCTAAAATAGTGGGCTTTCTCCCATATAGGCTGCCTGAAAAGTTTCAGGCAGCCTATCTATTCTATAAGTATACTTTTTTCAGGCAGCCTGAATATGAATGTTACGACTTTGCGCGCGCAACTCGCGCAGTTTTTATCGCCCAATGAATTGCCTGACGACATTGCGGGCTTTTTGCTTGACCAGCGCAAGCGTTATTTAAGCAAAAACGTGGTCGTTGTGCAGCCAAAAAGCGTGCAGGCGGTGCAGAATATTGTGCGTTTTTGTCATCAAAATCAAATACACATTACGCCACAAGGTGGTAATACAGGCTTGGTTGGCGGCTCGTTTGCCACATCAGGTGTGTTACTCAATTTAAGCAAACTCAACCGCATTCGCAGCCTAGATCTGGCGGACAACGCAATAACAGTGGATGCAGGTTGCGTGTTGCAAAGCGTGCAAAACGCTGCAAGCGAAGCAGGGCGATTGTTTCCATTGAGCCTAGCCAGCGAAGGCAGTTGTCAAATCGGTGGCAATATTGCCTGCAACGCAGGTGGTTTGAACGTGTTGCGCTATGGTGCGATGCGCGATTTGGTGCTGGGGCTGGAAGTCGTATTACCTGATGGTTCGCTGGTATCGCATTTGTCGCCTTTACACAAAAATACAACAGGTTACGACTTGCGCCACTTATTCATCGGCAGCGAAGGCACGCTGGGGATTATTACGGGTGCAACGCTGAAATTGTTTGCCCAGCCGCAAAGCGTGGCGACCGCTTGGGTGGGCGTGGATTCCATTGAGAGTGCGGTGGATTTGCTGACCCAAATTCAAGGGCAATTCGCAGAAAGATTGTGCAGTTTTGAATTGATTAGCGCTTTTGCCTTGTCGCTTTCTGCGCCATTTTCCAAGCTGCCTGAACCCGTTACCGCCCCTTGGCATGTGTTGATTGAATTAAACGACAGTTTACCGCGCGATGATTTGGACGAAGTGTTGGCAGAATTTTTGTTTGCCAATGGTTTTAACAACGCAGTTTTGGCTCAATCCGAACAAGAGCGCAACGATTTATGGCGTTTGCGTGAACATATTTCCGCGGCGCAACGCGATTTAGGTGTCAGCATTAAACACGACATCGCCATGCCCATTGGGCGCGTTGCTGCCTTCATCGCCGCTTGTGAGCGTGATTTGTTGGCAGCTTATCCTGCAATGAAGATTGTGGTATTTGGGCATTTAGGCGACGGTTCGCTGCATTACAACACGTTTTTGCCGCAATTAGATAAATCGGCTTATGAACAAGAAGATGCAATTAACACAATAGTGTATCAACATGTTTTGGCGCAAAACGGCACCATTGCAGCAGAACACGGCATAGGCTGCCTGAAAAATCATTGGCTGCCAAGCGTGCGCAGCGAAGCGGAGTCGTGTTTAATGCGCGCAATTAAACGCGAGCTTGACCCGCTGGATTTGTTTAATCGGGGGAAGTTGTTGCCGCATGAATAAGCGGTTTTTAGGCTGAAGTTTGCAAAAAATAAATGTAGAGAAAATATCGGATTTTTAATCCGATATTTTCTCTACATTTCAGGCAGCCTTTTATATTTAACATTTATTGAACTTATGCTTTACTGGTTTTGCTCAAAATCAAACCAATTACAAAGCCTGCTACCGCCAACAGAATCCAGCCTAAACCCGATGAATACAAGGGCAAAACGGCTTTTAAGGTTTTGTCTAAGTTCATGACCAAACTATCTTCTGAGCCACCGAGCATGCTATGAGCGGTTTTCCAGCCGTCCATGATGGCAATAGGTAATGTGCCGATAATGGTACACAAGTACACAATGCGTTTGCCGCCGAAGAAGTTGTGCAAAAACGCCAAAGCGATGATGGCTACTGTTAAAGGATAAAGTAACATCAATACAGGCACAGAAAATTTAATAATTGCGCTCAAGCCAAAGTTGGCAAAAATAAATGATGCCAATGTGAACACGACTACCCATTTTTGGTAATTTAAACGGCTTGGAATCAAGCGGTTAAAGTATTCTGCGCACGATGTAATCAAGCCAACGGCAGTAGACAAACAAGCCAAGAATACAATCACGGCAAGCAAAGCTTTGCCACCGCTGCCGAAATAATGTCCCGCGCTTTTGGACAATACGGCTGCACCGCTGTCTTGCATACCGATGCCTGCGACACTAGTGGCGCCCATGTAGGCGATGAACACGTACACCAATGCCAAGCAGCTGGCCGCAACAATGCCTGCACGCGTGGTTAAGCTCAATAATTGTTTGGGTTCGGTCACGCCCATGCGACGAATGGCTTCAATCACGATGATGGCAAACACAAGTGAAGCGAGCGCGTCCATGGTACCATAACCCTCAATCATGCCTTTTGCTAGCGCGCCTGTTTGATAAGCTTCGATAGGCGCTTGTGGCGCACCCATAGGTTTGGCAGCGGCGGTGAGTACCAAAATAGCAATGGTGAGCAACAATACAGGCGTTAAGATTTTGCCAATGCGGTCAACCAGTTTGCTTGGTGTTACCGATAGCCAGTAGGAAACAGCAAAGAAGAAAACACAAAAAATGCGTAAGCCCCAATCTTTTACATTTGCGTCCACGTTTTCGCCCAAGAATGGCACGACGCCGATTTCATAGGAAACGGTGGCGGTACGCGGCGTGGCAAACAAGGGGCCGATGGCTAAATATAAGGCAACGGTAAAGGCAATGCCGTACCAAGGGCTAACGCGCGAAGCCAATTGTTGCAAGTCGCGCGAGTTGGAATAGGCAACGGCAATCACGCCCAAAAGCGGCATACCTGCGCCCGTAATTAAAAAACCCATCATAGTTTGCCAAACGTTTGTCCCTGCTTGTTGCCCCATGCCCGCAGGAAAAATCAAGTTGCCCGCACCAAAAAACAGTGCGAACAACATCAAGCCTGTGGCGATAAACGCCGATTTAGTATTGTTACTCATAAACGAACTTCCAAAATAAAATAGCAGCCAAAACGAATTGTGTTTTGCTGCACAAATTCTATAAAAATTAAAATAAGATTGCTTTGTGAAATAAATTCACGCTATTTTCAGGCTGACTGAAAATAAAAAAATAAATACCTTGTGGGTATTGGGGGCAAGAATTTACATACTTTTGGTAGCAAACCCTTGTATGAATGGCAAAATATAACAGAGTTTCTTAGCAAAAAAAAGTTTTTTGTAATAAAATCCTAACTTTTGTTAAGGAGCGAGCCATGTCCGAGATTTTAAGCGAAATCCAAAACACGCTGGAAGCGCGTCGCCAATCCAGTCCTGATGAGTCTTATACGGCGCAACTATTGCACAAAGGACAGGACAAAATTTTAAAAAAAGTGATTGAAGAAGCAGGTGAAGTGTTGATGGCGTCTAAAGATGGCGACACGCAACATTTGGTTTATGAAATTGCTGATTTGTGGTTTCACAGCATGATTTTGCTCACGCACCATGGCTTGCGTGCGGAAGATGTGTTAAACGAATTGGCGCGCCGACAAGGCTTGTCGGGGATTGCAGAGAAAGCGGCGCGAGAGTAGGTTGAGGTAAGCCTGCGAACCCTAACAAACTTTTCAGGCAGCCTGAAAACTTTCTGACACACATCAAACCGCCAAGAAAAAGCGTTAAAAATTCCGCAAAAGCTGTGTTTTCTATTAAAATGCGCCATTCATGAATCTTTCAGGCAGCAACTGTATCGAATGCGTATGGCAAATTTTAGCCTCTCCGTTTTCAGGCAGCCTGAAAAACAAGGACACATTATGACCGACTGTATTTTCTGCAAAATCGTGGATAAACAAATTCCCGCCAGCGTGGTCTATGAAGACGACGAAATGCTGTGTTTCAAAGACATCAATCCAGCCGCGCCTGTGCATTTATTGCTGATTCCTAAAGTGCATTTTGACTCGTTGGCACATGCACAAGCGGAACATGAATCGCTGCTTGGTCGCATGATGATGAATGTGCCCAAAATTGCGCAAGAAGCGGGTTTAAATAACGGATTTAAAACGCAAATCAACACGGGAAAAGGTGGTGGACAAGAAGTGTTCCACTTGCATATCCATATTATGGGTAAGCCTGCCTAATTTATTGGGTTTTAAAATGAGAACCTGTGTTCGTAAGATTGATAGATGGATTTTTATTGCAAAATCATGCGAATACAAGGCAAATTTTTATGTTGTTGATGGTGGATCTATCAACATAAAAACTTAACGAAGGTAGCGCATGATTAGGCAATAGAAAGCCGCTATCAAGATGATGAACACAGGTTCTTAAGATAAAACTTTTCAGGCAGCCTGAAAACCGTTTCAATATTCAATAAGGAAATCAAATCATGGGTTTAACATCTATTTGGCATTGGGTGATTGTTTTGGTCATCGTGGTGTTGGTATTTGGCACAAAAAAACTGCGTAATGTCGGCAAAGACTTGGGTGGCGCAGTACACGATTTCAAAGAAGGATTGGATAAAGGGACGAATCCAGAAAGTGCGAAAAAAGACGACAATGTCATCGAACATCGCACCGATAACGACAAAGCTGCCTGAAACATAAATCATGTTTGATTTAAGTTTTACTGAAATGCTGTTGGCAGGCGTTGTGGCACTCGTAGTCTTAGGGCCAGAACGCCTGCCAAAAGTTGCGCGTACTGTTGGCGAATGGGTGGGCAAAGTGCAGCGATTGGCGGCAAATGTCAAATCGGAATTGGCAGCGCAAGCCGATTATGTTGAAATGGCAAAAATTAAAGCCGAAGTAGAATCCGCCGCACAAGAAATTCGTGAAGAAATCAAAGACTTTGAACACCAATTGCAAGAAGAAACGCAGCAAATTAGCGAATTGGCAAAACCGTTGGACAACCGCCCCGCTTGGGAGAAATTGCCCGAACAGCGTACGCCTGCGGATTTTGGTATTGTAGAAACTGAAGAAAAAATTACGATTTCTCAGCAAGGTATTCAGCAGTCTAGTGAATCGTATGTACCCAAGCTGAGTGGCATTCACACGCCATCATTACGCAAACAAGCAACCGCGCGTAAACGCGATATGCGTCCGCGCCATCGTCCAACGCCCAAATTAAGGAGTCGCAAATGAGCCAATCTTCCGAGATGATGGAACAAGCGCAGCCCTTGATTGAGCATTTGTTGGAGTTGCGCCGCCGTTTAGTGTGGATTATTGTCGGCATTGGCGTGTGTTTTATGGCAGCCGTGCCGTTTGCGCAAGAATTGTACACGTTTGTCGCCAAACCCTTAATGAGTGTGCTGCCTGCCAATACCAATATGATTGCGACTGACGTGATTGCGCCGTTTTTCGTGCCGATTAAAGTGGCATTGATGGCGGCATTTTTAGTGTCTTTGCCCAATACTTTGTACCAAATTTGGGCATTTGTCGCACCTGCTTTGTATGAAAACGAAAAAGGCTTGATTTTGCCGCTGGTGTTGTCTAGCTTGCTGCTGTTTGTGGCGGGCATGGCGTTTTGTTATTTTCTCGTGTTTCCAGTCGTGTTTAAATTTTTCGCTGGCATGACACCCATGGGTGTAGCGATGGCAACCGATATAGACAAATATTTGTCCTTTATTCTCGGCATGTTTGTCGCTTTTGGCATGACGTTTGAAATTCCTGTTGCCGTTGTCTTGCTGCACCGCATGGGCGTGATTTCACGCGCACAAATGACTGCCGCGCGTCCGTATGTGATTGTCGCGTCGTTTATAATTGCTGCAGTGGTTACACCGCCCGATATTTTGTCGCAAGTGATGCTGGCTGTGCCGATGATTTTATTGTACGAAATCGGTTTGTTGGTTAGCCGTATTATAGGGCAACGCAAAGTAAAAATGAGCGAAGAAACGGAATAAATCAAATAGATAGGCAGCCTGAAAGTTTTCAGGCTGCCTGTTATACTTAAAAACCAAATATAAAGAAAGCAAAAAAATGTCTCGCAACGAACAATTATTCAACCGCGCCAAACAAATTATCCCAGCAGGCGTAAACTCCCCCGTCCGCGCTTTTGGCAGCGTGGGCGGCACACCGCGTTTCATCACACGCGCACACGGCGCGTTTGTGTGGGACGCAGACGGTACGCAATACACCGATTATGTTGGCTCGTGGGGTACGGGCATTGTCGGACACGCCCACCCCGAAGTGGTGGAAGCCGTGCGCGAAGCCGCGTTGGGCGGATTGTCGTTTGGCGCACCGACTGAAGGCGAAATCATCATCGCCGAAGAAATCGCCAAAATCGTGCCGAGCGTGGAACGCTTGCGCTTGGTTTCATCAGGCACGGAAGCGACCATGACCGCCATTCGCTTGGCGCGTGGCTACACGGGGCGCGACAAAATTGTCAAATTTGAAGGCTGCTACCACGGGCATTCGGACAGCTTGCTCGTGAAAGCAGGTTCGGGCTTGCTCACGTTTGGTAATCCGAGTTCGGCTGGCGTGCCAAGCGATTTGACACAACACACAATCGTGTTGCCGTATAACAATATTGACGCATTAAAACAAGCCTTTACCGAGTTTGGTGACCAAATCGCTGGCGTGATTTTAGAGCCAATCGCGGGCAATATGAATTTGGTTCGCGCCACGCCCGAATTTGTCCAAGCCCTGCGCCAAACCACCGAACAACACGGCGCGGTCTTGATTTACGATGAAGTGATGACGGGCTTTCGCGTGGCTTTGGGCGGCGCACAATCGCTGCACGGCATCACGCCCGATTTGACCACGATGGGCAAAGTGATTGGCGGCGGTATGCCGTTGGCGGCGTTTGGTGGCAAAAAAGAGATTATGGACTGCATTTCGCCATTGGGCGGCGTGTATCAGGCCGGCACCTTGTCGGGCAATCCCGTTGCTGTGGCAGCTGGTTTAAAAACTTTGGAAATTATCCAACATCCTGATTTTTATGAAAACTTGTCTGCACGCACGCAACAATTAGCGCAAGGTTTAACCGCCGCCGCCCAAGCTGTTGGCGTAACATTTTGCGCGGACAGCGTGGGCGGCATGTTCGGCTTGTATTTCGCGGACGCATTCCCGAAAACTTACGCGGACATGGCGGCGAGCAATGTGGACGGCTTTAAACAATTCTTCCACGGCATGTTGGAAAAAGGCGTGGCGTTCGGTCCTTCGGCGTATGAAGCAGGATTTGTGTCGGCAGCGCATACGGCTGAATTAATTGATGAAACGATTGAAGCGGCAAAAGATGTGTTTGCGAAGATGTGATGTGTAGGGTGGGTGTAAACCCACCATTTGCCAGCGTTCAAAGATTTGGTGGGTTTACACCCACCCTACGCATTTTCAGGCAGCCTGAAACCCATTTTATTTAAAAATAATCATGTTGTACCCAACCTAATCATTCGTCCCGAACGCGAATCCGATTTCCACGCCATTGACGATTTACTCGCCGCCGCATTTGCCAACGACCCACACTCCGACGGCGGCGAAGGCGCATTAACCCGCCGTTTACGCGATGATAAACACGCGTATTTGCCCGAATTGGCGTGTGTGGCGGAACTGGACGGCGACGTGGTCAGCTATGTTTTGCTCACCAAAGTGCAACTGGCACTCGCGCCGCTTGCCGTGTCGCTCACGCAGCAAGGGCGCGGCATTGGCGGTGCGTTGGTGCTCCACGCGCATGACATCGCGCAAGAGTTGGGCTATGAATATTGCATTTTGCTCGGCGAACCTGAATATTACGCGCGGTTTGGTTATGAACATGCGGTGGCATTTGGCATTCGTACTCCGTTTGATGTGCCAGAACAGTATTATCAAGTACATATTTTGAATGCGCCATAACGCCCAATCTCGGGTAAAGTGGTGTACAGTGCCGCTTTTGTGGTTTAATCGCTTTTCAGGCAGTCTGAAACCAATCTGCAACCAATTAAAATAATCCCACAGAATAAAAACAGGAAAAATCATGGACATCAATCATCTGCGCGCTTTTATTACCGTGGCGCACACCAAAAATCTCACTCAAGCGGCGGAAAAACTATTCCTGTCGCAGCCAGCCGTGTCCGCGCAAATCAAAGCGGTAGAAAGCGATGTTGGCACGGCTTTATTTTTGCGCACCAACAATGGTATGCAATTGACGCGTGCGGGCGAAGTGTTGTTGCCTGAAGCCGAAGCCTTGTTGCAACACAAACATCGCTTGGACAATTTCGCCAAAACGCTGTCGGAACACTATGTTGAAAGCGCGCAACTGGGTTTGATTCATCCGATTCAGTCCAACAAAGTGACCGAGCTGACCAACTGCATTATGCTCAAACACCCCGATGTGCAACTGCATATCCAATACGGCATGAGCGGCGAAATTCTCAGCCGTATCATCGCCAAAAAGTTGCACGGCGGTTTCTTTCTCGGGCATCTCGACCAACGCAGCTTGCAAACACATTTTTTGGAAAACATCGCTTATTCCTTGATTTGCCCCGCGCAAGACGAAGCTGCCTTGCGCAACGGTTTGCCAAAAAGTCTCAATGATTTCACATGGATAGAAATGTCGGGCATTTCAGGCAGCCATAAAAACCTGAAACAATTTTGGCACCATCACAAACTCTCGCCTAAAAAACAAATCATCTGCGACTATCCGCAAACCATCATTGATTTATGCGACAGCGGCGTAGGTTTGGCAATTGTGCCTAAACACAGCGCGCTTGCCGCGCAAAAACAAGGCAAAAGCATTGCCATTATTGAAGAATTTGAACAAAGTTTGCCGCTAAATTTCGTTTATTTAGACGAATACGGACAAGACCCCGCCACGCAATTATTGCTCGAATGCGTACGCCGCATTTGGACGACATAAACAAGCCATCATTTTTTTCAGGCTGCCTGAATTTCAGGCAGCCTGCAAACATGTTAAATCCTTTTTCAGGCAGCCTGAAACATGAAAATCCTCATTCTCGGCAGCGGACAAGTTGGCTCGACCATCGCACAAGAACTCGCCGCCATGCCCAATCACGATGTCACGATTATTGACGTGGACGAACAAGCCTTAAAAAACATCGGCAGCCGTTTGGACGTGCAAACCATGGTGGGCAACGGTTCATCTCCGCTCATGCTAGAAAGCGCGGGCGCGGATGATACTGATATGTTGCTCGCGCTCACACGCAGCGATGAAACCAATTTGGTTGCCTGTAAACTCGCTGCTGATTTATTCAACATTCCACAACGCATCGCGCGCGTGCGCTCCGCCGATTATTTGGAATACGGCTTGGACGAAACGCAAATTGAAGAACGCGAAGTGTTGTCCAAAAGCCTGTCCGCCTTTGCTGTGACCGATTCCATTCATCCCGAGCAACTGGTAACCGAACATTTGGTGGGTTTGCTTAGTTATGTGCGCGCGCTACAAGTGTTACCGTTCGCCCACGACCGCGTGCGCATGGTCATCGCGCAAACCAAAGAAGGCGACAAAATCATCAATAAAACCGTCGCCCAAAGTTATGAAAAGCTGCCTGAAAACAGTTTATTTCAAATTTGCGCCATTTATCGCAACAACCGTTTGATTATGCCTGATGACAAAACTGTCATTGAAGAAGGGGATGAGGTGTGCTTCATTGTTGATTCCGCGCACATGTCTTCGGTTATGTATGTTTTGTTTGATTTTAAGCAGAGTAATCATCGGGTTATGATTGCAGGTGGCGGCAATATTGGCTACCGTTTGGCAAAAAAACTAGAAAATAAATTTAATATTAAAATTATTGAGAACAGCGCAAAACGCGCCGAATGGTTGGCAGAAAAATTAGATAACACGCTGATTTTACAAGGTTCGGCCACTGATGAATCGCTGCTGGAACGCGAATACATTGATGAAGTGGACGTATTTTGCGCCATTACCAACGACGACGAAAACAATATCATGTCCAGTTTGCTCGCCAAAAATCTGGGCGCAAAACGCGTGATTTCCATCATCAACCGCTCGCGCTATGTGGATTTATTGACGGGCAACCAAATTGACATCGTCGTTTCGCCGCACCAAATCACCATCGGCAGCGTGTTGGCACATATTCGCCGCGGCGATATTGCTGCTGTGTATCCGCTGCGACATGGTACAGCCGAAGCGATTGAAGTCGTTGTGCATGGCGATGAGCGCACTTCATCGCTGGTTGGGCGACGCGTTGACGAAGTGAAATGGCCATCAGGCTGTACCATCGCCGCCATTGTGCGCGACGATACCGTCATTCTCGGACACCAAAGCGAACAAATTCTGCGCGACAATGACCACTTAATTTTCTTCGTCTCCCGCCGCCGCGTGTTGCGAGAACTGGAAAAGTTGATACAAGTGAAGATGGGGTTTTTTGGGTAATGATTGAGGTGGCTTCCAGGCAGCCTGTAAATTGGTAGGGTGGATAGTGTTCACTCAAAAAATCGGTTAGAAAAACAGTGGGTTTTGGTAGCCTGAAATCGTTGCAAAACCTTTTAGCTCCGCTGAACTTCGTTTCAGGCTGCCTGAAACGAGCAACTTCGTCATTCCCGCACAGGCGGGAATCCATCGGTCATATTCACAATCCTTTGATAAAAAATAGAAACTTAAAATCAAAGTTAGATTCCCGCCTGCGCGGGAATGACGGTAGTGTAGGTTTTGCAAAAGTTTCAGCCTACAAAAAACATCAACAACAAAAAGGCTGCCTCAAAGCAATGATTGACTTTCAGGCAGCCTGAAACCATATTGAAAACAAAATGATAGACCTACACTGCCATTCCACCATCTCCGATGGCGCACTCACACCAAAAGCCGTTGTTCAACTTGCCGCCGAAAACGGCTGCACCATGCTCGCGCTGACCGACCACGACCACACAGGCGGTTTGGACGAAGCGCGTGCCGAAGCCACGTTGCACGGCATTCGTTTCATCAATGGCGTAGAAATTTCCGTCACATGGCGACACCGCACCATCCACATCGTCGGCTTGGACTTTGCGCCCGAAAATCAAGATTTGCAAAATCTATTACAGCGCGTACGCCAAGGGCGACAAGAACGCTTGCAAGCCATCGCCGATAAACTCGCTAAAAAAGGCATTATGGGCGCATTTGAGGGCGCACTCGCGCTGGCGGCAAACCCTGAAATGATTTCGCGCACGCATTTGGCTGATTTTTTGGTGCAACAAGGACATGTGCGCACCAAACAGCAAGCGTTTACCAAATACATAGGCGAGGGTAAGTCTGCGTCGGTGCGCCATCAATGGGCAGATTTAGACGAAACCATCGCTGCCATTCGTGGCGCAGGCGGTATTGCCGTCATCGCGCACCCGATGCGCTATGACTTGTCCGCTACCGCGCGCCGCAATTTGTTCAGCGAATTTGCCGCATTGGGCGGACAGGCGATGGAAGTGCACAGCGGCAATTGCAGCCCAGCCGACCGCCAAAGCTACACTTTTCTCGCCAATCGCCATGAACTTTGGGCAAGCGCAGGCAGCGATTTTCATCGCAAAGGCGATTACAGCGGCGGCATTCTCGGCGCGTGCCCTGAATTACCAAACGATGCGAAACCTGTGTGGAATTATTTTCAGGCAGCCTGAAATAAAAAATGGAGCGTGGACGTCCTTGTCCGATTTAGGTATGTTGCGGACGGGGACGTCCGAGCTCCAAGTATAGGTAGTTTTATTTTTAATTGACTATATTTGGGAGCGAGCCGCGCCCACTCCAAGTTTTACACAGGTTTCTGCCTGAAAAAGTTTATTATGCCAACCAACGCTGCAAAAAATCCAGTTGCGGCAAGGTGTTTTCTGTCCATAATGTGCTACTACGAATATTGAAAATGGTGAGTATTTCATTGTTTTCATTGGTTAGAACAGGAAATAATCCGCGCAAAGGTGCTGGTGTGCCGTGTTGCGCTAAGATTTTGAACACTGCTTGATGATGACCGTTGCTCATTAATAAGCGGTCGTTTTTTTGCGCGGCACGGATGTGGTAAATGGTATTGGAATGTTCACTTAATCCATTGAAATCATGAGAAAAAGTAAGTTTATATTTCACGGCAAAATCTTTCAGGCAGCCTGAAATCGGATGGGACAACCAAAAACAGCGCGCTAAATCATCATCGTGTAGCAGCGTTAAAGATTGGCGATAGAAAAACACTTTGCCGCGCGGTAAACGCCATTCGCCTGTTTCTGCGTTTCGCAATACGCGCGCAAATTCGTAAATGCTCTCGCGTGTGGGTGTGCCTAAATTTTGCGCGTTGAGCCAAGATTTCAATACATTACGCGCGCGAATGTCGCTTAATGTGAGCCAAGTCGGGACATGAAATTTGCCGCTGGCGCACACTTGAGCAACATCCATTTCGCTGTATTCATTCAATAAAGCCAAATCGTCTTGCAAGGCGGCGACACTTGAGAGCAATTGCGCGCGCGCATTAGGCAAACGGTTTTGCAATTCAGGCAGCCATTGTTGGCGCACAAAATTGCGCAAATAGCGTGTATCTTGATTGCTTTCGTCTTCAATCCAATTTAATTCGTGTTTTGCCGCATAATCTGCTAAATCTTGGCGCGAAAAAGACAATAGCGGTCGCCACAGTTTCAGGCTGCCTGAAAGCGTGTGCAAGGTTTGCGTTTCGCCCATTGCAGAGAGCGCGCGCACGCCGCCGCCACGCATGATGGCGAGCAACAGCGTTTCGGCTTGGTCGTCGCTGTGGTGCGCCAGTGCAACGGTTTGCGCCCCTAATTGGGCAAACGCTTGATAACGCGCTTGCCGCGCCGCTGCTTCTATGCCTCGTCCTTGCAGGTTGAGCTGCACTTTTTGCGCTTGAAACGGCACGTTCCATTCTTGGCAAAGTTCGGCACAAAAGTGTTGCCAACTGTCGGCATTGGGGCTTAAACCGTGATGCACATGAATGGCGTTTAACGCTAAATCGCGGTGTTCACGCGCACGGCAGAGTAAATGCAGCAAAACCACCGAATCCAAACCGCCGCTGAGGGCGATGGTTAATTTCGGTGGTTGCAGTTGCGCCAGTTGGGCGGTCAGATGAGGGAGTAGGGCGGGCATGGTAGTTTGAGTTTTTTGTTTAATATGGTGGATTCAATTTAAATCAGGACAAGACGATAGCAACCGCCGTGTACACCTAGTACATAAGGAGCTGGCAACGCTGTACTGGTTTAAATTGAATTCACTATAAATAGTCTGAAATCTTAGAGAAACTATTTTTCAGGCAGCCTGAAATAAACAGCTTCGTCATTCACGCGTAGGCGGGAATCCAATTTTGATTTTCAGTTTCTATTTTTTATCAAAGGTTTCTGAATATGAACGATGGATTCATACCTGCGCAGGAATGACCCAATGCTTAGCTTTCAGGCAGCCTGAAAGCATTTTGCAAAGGTCTTAGCCTGAAATAAATAGTTTTGTTGTTCCTGCGTAGGCAGACATCCAACTTTTAGCTTCGGTACGCTTTATTTAATACTGAACATTCAAAATCTGGAATCCAATATTTTTGCATTCAATATAAACTTGCTTCGCCACATTGGATTACCGCCTGCGCGAGAATGACGAGGTAGGCAGTTTTGCAACGATTTTATTCTGGCTGCCTGAAAACGGTGCAGAATAAAAAGGTGGGCAATGCCCACCCTGCGGATGTTTCAGGCAGCCTGAAACCTTTAATCTTCAACAGGTTTCTCTTGCGCCACTTGGTCAATCAAGCTGGATAAATTCACGCCGCGTTCCAGTGATTCGTCGTATTCAAAATGTAATTCAGGCGTGCGGAACACGGTAATGCGTTTGCTCAATTCGCTGCGCAAAAAGCCTTTGGCGTGTTCCAAAGCTTCGGCGCTGGCGGCTTTGTCGCCGCTTAAAACGGTGTAGTAAACCGTGGCGTGTGAATAATCGCGGGTTACTTTTACGTCATTAATCGTGATAAAACCTGCACGTGGGTCTTTTAAGCCTGTGCGCACAAGTTCGGCGAGTTCGCGCTGGATTTGTTCTTTCACTCGGTCTATGCGCGCATAGCCGTTGCGTTGTGGTTTTTTCATGGTGCTGTACTCAAATGCAAATAAAATCAGATTATATAGTGAATTGAAATAAAAATGTCACACAACAACTCCCTGCCTTGTATAAATGATAAAAGGACTTGTCAAACGCTGTAATCATGCTATTTTCATTTAATATTGTTAAATTAATGTTCAGGCTGCCTGAAACAAAGCATAATGGTGTAATTAAATTTGATATGGACTATTTGAATTTATAAAAACTATTAAAAAATTAGTTTCAATAGTTAAAATTTAATGATAAAGTTCGCTTCACTTTTTCAATCCAACAGAAGGAACAAAACCATGAGTAACGAAATCAAAAAATGCCCTGTAACGCATTTAACCACCAACGCAGGCGCACCTGTGGTGGACAATCAAAACAGCTTGACCGCAGGTCCGCGCGGCCCGTTGCTGGCACAAGATTTGTGGCTGAATGAAAAATTGGCAAACTTTGTGCGCGAAGTGATTCCAGAACGTCGCATGCACGCCAAAGGCTCGGGCGCGTTTGGTACATTTACGGTAACCAATGACATCACGCAATACACTAAAGCGAAAATTTTCAGCGAAGTGGGCAAGAAAACGGAAATGTTTGCACGTTTCACCACAGTGGCAGGCGAACGCGGCGCGGCGGATGCGGAACGCGATATTCGCGGTTTTGCATTGAAATTTTATACCGAAGAGGGTAACTGGGACATGGTGGGCAATAACACGCCTGTGTTTTTCTTACGCGACCCACGCAAATTCCCTGATTTGAACAAAGCGGTAAAACGTGACCCGCGTACCAATATGCGTAGCGCCAATAATAACTGGGATTTTTGGACATTGCTGCCTGAAGCCTTGCACCAAGTTACCATTGTGATGAGCGATCGCGGCATTCCCAAATCGTTCCGCCATATGCACGGTTTTGGGTCGCACACTTATAGTTTCATTAATGCGCAAAATGAGCGTTTTTGGGTAAAATTCCATTTTCGTACGCAACAAGGCATTGAAAATTTAACCGATGCCGAAGCGGAAGCCGTAGTTGCCAAAGACCGCGAGAGCAATCAGCGCGATTTGTATGAGTCGATTGAACGTGGCGATTTCCCAAAATGGAAAATGTATATCCAAGTGATGCCTGAAGAAATGGCAAATGAAGTGGATTTTCATCCCTTTGATTTGACCAAAGTATGGACGAAGAAAAAATTTCCATTGATTGAAGTGGGCGAATTTGAATTAAACAAAAATCCTGAAAATTTCTTTGCAGATGTAGAACAAGCCGCATTTGCGCCGAGCAATCTCGTCCCTGGAATTAGCGTGTCGCCCGACCGCATGTTGCAAGCGCGTTTGTTCAATTATGCCGACGCGCAACGCTACCGCTTGGGCGTGAATCATCATCAAATTCCTGTGAATGCGGCGCGTTGTCCTGTTCACAGCAATGTGCGCGATGGTCAAGGTCGCGTGGATGGCAACTACGGCAGCTTGCCACACTACGAGCCAAACAGCTTTAAGCAATGGCAAGAGCAGCCACAGTATGCTGAGCCACCATTGAAAATCAACGGCGACGCTGCGCATTGGGATTTCCGCGAAGATGACAGCGATTATTTCAGCCAGCCACGTGCTTTGTTCAATTTAATGAACGATACGCAAAAACAAGCCTTGTTTGACAACACGGCAGCGGCAATGGGCGATGCGTATGACTTCATCAAATATCGCCACATTCGCAACTGCTACGCTTGCGACCCAGCTTATGGCGAAGGTGTGGCAAAAGCATTGGGTATGACGGTTGCCGACGCGATGGCGGCGTATCAAAATGACCCAGCAATGGGCTTGCCAAGTTTGTTAAAACCTGTGGCTTATAGCAACTAATTGATTTATTTTTAAAATAAGGCTGCCTGAAAGTTTTCAGGCAGCCTTTTATGTTGATAAAAAATTATCGCTGGCGTGCTTTAAAACGCGGATTAGATTTACAAATCACATATACTTTGCCACGACGGCGCACAATTTGACAATCACGATGGCGCGCTTTGGCGGCTTTGAGTGAAGATAAAACTTGCATACACGCTCCTTATTTAGATTTTTTAAACGCAGATAACATTGAGTTATAACGCTGATTAAACTGGCTCGCGCGACCTTCTTTATTGTGTTCACGTTGTTTGCCTGTGTAAACAGGGTGGGAAGCAGACGATGTATCCAGCATAAATACAGGATATTCTTGCCCATCTGTCCATTGCATGGTTTTATTGGTTGGCGCGCATGAGCGAATCAACCAACCTTCTTCCGCGCCGCTGTCGTAAAACAAAACGGTACGGTAGCTTTCTGGATGAATATCGGCTTTCATAAAATCACTCCTGAATTGAAAAATTGTTATATTATAACATTTGCAATTCATTCGCAACAAAAAACTCAGGCTGCCTGAAAAAGTTTCAGGCAGCCTGAGTTTTATCATCTTAATTTAAGCCGCTTTTTGTCCAAATACGACAAATAAAACCAAACCCACAATTGCTAATACAATCAACACAATCCACCAAATCGACGGTTTGCTTGCGCTTGTTTCGGGTTGCAATGCCGCTTGTTTGGCAGCTTGAATTTGATTAATGTGTTCAGTTAAACCATTGATAACGCTGCTATTTTGTTCAGGTGTGCCAACGGTTAAACGCAAAGTATCTTGCAGCAATTCATGGCTGCCATCTAATTTTTTGACCACAATTTTATTGCGTTTCAAATCATCATACGCTTGCGCCGCTTGAGGTAAGCGCACGGTTACAAAGTTCGCTTGGCTGTCAAACACTTGCGTTTCAGGCAGCGCAGCCAAAGCATCGTACAAACGTGTGCGCTCGTTTTTCAGAATTTCAATATTTTCATTCACCACATCAATATGTTGCAGCGCAAATTTGCCTGCAATTAAACTTAATTGGTTTATATTGTAAGGCGGCACAATTTTCGCCAATTCATCAATCACCGCCGCGCTACCTACCGCATAACCCAAACGCAAGCCCGCAAAACCAATTTTGCTTAAAGTGCGCAATACGAGCAAATGTTCAGGCTGCCCTGCTTGTGGCAAAAAGCTATCGCTGGCAAACGCGCCATAGGCTTCATCAATCATAACCAAACCCGTTGCTGCATCAATAATGCTTTGAATTTCCTCACGATGAAACGGTACGCCCGTTGGATTATTCGGATAAGCCAAGAAAATCAACACAGGCTGGTGTTCCGCAATCGCCGCCTTAACCGCTTCTGCGTTAAGCGTGAAATCATTGTTGAGCGGCACGCCCACATAGTTCATGCCAAACAATTGCGCGTTGTGGCGATACATCACAAAACTGGGGTCAATGCCTAAAACCACCGCGTCGGGTTTTGCTACTAATTGCGTGATTAACTGAATCAACTCATCCGAACCGTTGCCCAGCGCGATTTTTGCGTTTTCTGGAATGCCGAAAGTGGCGCGTAATTGCTCTTGTAAACCACTGCTGGCGGGATTGGGATAGCGGTTAATCGGCGCGTTGGCAAGTTGCTGTGCCAACTCTTGACGCAGGTTTTCAGGCAGCAAATAGGGTACTTCCATTGCGTCCAATTTCATCACATCGTTGTCTAATACAGGGACAGGATAAGCCGACATCGCACGAATATCGGCGCGAATCACATTGATTGACATGAGTTTTCTCGCTTTCAGGTGGCATGAAAAAATAGCAGTAAATGTAACATAAAATTGGCTTTCAGGTAGCCTGAAAATGCAAAATGGCATTGATTATGCAAGTGAAAGTTGTGGATGACACAATAATTAATATAGTGGATTTCTATTTTAATTCACTATACTTGTTGCAAGTTTTTCAGGCTACCTGAAAGCTTATGGACGATTGTCTTTGCCCCATAAACACAAATTATCCAAAATCGGCATCAACGATTGCCCACGCGGCGAGAGTGAGTATTCCACTTTGGGCGGAATTTGCGGATATTCGGTGCGAATGACCAAGCCGTCGCGCTCTAATTCTTTAAGCGTGTTGCTCAATGTTTTGAACGAAATTGTGCCAATGCTGCGCTGCAATTCATTGAAACGCATAACGGGCGGATTGCGGTGCAACCAAAATAAAATCACCATTTTGTATTTGCCACCAATCAACGACAGCGCGTAGCCAAAGCCTGTTTCTTCCAATTCAACCATGTTTTGATTGGGAATATTGATTGCCATACTTTCTCCAAAGTGAGTATATAACGTGAATGTGCGTACTTGTTAAGCATTAAGTATATTGCCATAATGCGGCACTCGCAACAGGCAGCCTGCCTGAAAAAATTTTAAACAAGGACAACAAACATGGCAAAATTTCGCTTTTTAAATCAACCTTATCAAATCAAAGGTTTACAACTGAAAAACCGAATTGTGATGCCGCCGATGTGCCAATACAGCGCAGAAGACGGTATGCCAAACGATTGGCATTTTGTGCATTACACCGCGCGCGCGATTGGCGGTGTGGGCTTAATTATTGTGGAAATGACCAATGTCGCGCCAAATGGTCGCATTTCGCCGCGCTGTTTAGGCTTGTGGAATGACGCGCAACGCGATGAATTTAAACGCATTGTGGATGCAGCACACGCACATGGCGCGAAAATAGGTATTCAAATTGCCCATGCAGGACGTAAAGCACAAGATTGTGATGATGTGGTTGGGCCCTCTGCCATTCATTATGGCGAGTTGGACTTTCCCGAACAAAATCTGAAAACACCGCGCGAATTGTCCAAAGCAGAAATTTTGGACATCGTGCAAGCTTTCCAAAATTCGGTGAAACGCGCAGTAGAAGCGGGTTTTGACATGATTGAATTGCACGGTGCACACGGTTACTTAATCCATCAATTCTATTCACCCAAATCCAACACGCGCACCGATGAATATGGCGAAGATAAATGTTTGTTTGGTAAACAAGTTATTCAGGCAGTTAAAGAAGTTATGCCTGCAGATATGCCGCTTGCCATTCGCATTTCAGCGCAAGAATATTCAGCCAATGGCTTTGACAGCGTGTATGGCGTAGAAGTTGCGAAACAATTTGCGGCGGCAGGTGTGGATTTGATTCATGTGAGCGGCGGTGGCAATGGCGCATTGACAGCAGGACAGCACCCTGAATTCAGTGCAGGGTATCAAGTTTATTTGTCGCGTTTGGTGAAACAAGCAACAGGTTTGCCAACGATTGCCGTGGGCATGTTGGATGAGCCTGCCGTTGCAGATTATGTATTGGCAAGCGGCGATGCGGATTTGGTGGCGGTCGGACGTGCCATGTTGCGCGACCCGCAATGGTGGCTGAATGCACAATTTGCGCAAAACGCGGTTGACAGCACAGCCATGCAAGATGTGCCAGCGCAATATGTGCGTGGTTATCATTAAGTTAGTCAACATTAAAGGCTGCCTGAAAACTCAAAAACGAGTTTTCAGACAGCCTTCTAATTTTAATTAACGCCATTATTTGATAGGTTTGCTAAAAAATTCAAAATCATTTGCGGCTCACCATCAAACCAGTTATACCCATCTATAAAACTAATCTAACTGCATTACCAATGCTCTATTATTTTGCTATGATACGCCTTTTGCGTTTTCAGGCAGCCTGATATGTCCGTTTATACCGCCGTTTCCGATGAACAAATGCGCCAGTTGCTCACGCATTACAACATAGGTCGCTTCAAATCCTTGCAAGGCATTGCACAAGGCATTACCAACAGCAATTATTTTTTGCACACTACCGAAGGCACGTTTGTGCTGACCGTTTTTGAAACGCTCAAAGCCCAAGAGTTGCCTTTTTTCATGGACTTAACGCAACATTTAAGCAAAAACGGCGTGGCTTGTCCCGCGCCGATTGCGCAACACGACGGCACATTAACCGCCACTTTATCAGGCAAACCCGCTTGCATTGTCAGCAAATTGCACGGCAGCGATACTTCATTTCCAACTGCCACCCAATGCCACAGCACAGGCGCGATGTTGGCAAAAATGCACCTTACAGGCAGCGATTTTGTACAAAAAATGGACAATCCACGCCATGCCGATTGGTGGACAAAATCGATGCGCGAATTGTTGCCCATGTTGCCAGCGGATGATGCGCAATTATTGCAAGAAGAAATCGCCTTTTTGGCGCAAAATCCTGATAATGATTTACCCAGCGGCATTATTCATGCCGATTTATTTAAAGACAATGTCTTGTTAGATGGTGAGCAAGTAGCTGGTTTTATTGACTTTTATTATGCGTGCAACGGCAGTTTTGTTTATGATATCGCCATCGCCATCAACGACTGGGCGCGTCGTGCCGACAACCATATCGACAACGATTTAGCCGCCGCCTTTTTAGCAGGCTATGAAAGCGTGCGCCCTTTAACCGCCGCCGAACGCGATTATATGCCTACCGCCTACCGCGCAGGTTGCGTGCGTTTTTGGGTATCGCGTTTACTGGATTTCCATTTTCCAGCAGCAGGCGAAATGACGTTTATTAAAGACCCGAATGTGTTTCGCGATTTATTGTTGCGCTATCGCAAGGCTGCCTGAAATTTATTAGAAATCAATGTAATACCGTAGGCTGGATTTTGCTGACCCAAAGTAAAAGGCAGCCTGAAAAATTTCTAAGCAAAATAATGAATGGATGATTTTCAGGCAGCCTGAAACCAAATTCAATACAACAAAACTTTCAAATAACGCTTTAAATTCAAAAAACGCCATGTCCCAAATCGCCCTTCTCCCCGACCACTTAATCAACCAAATTGCCGCAGGCGAAGTCGTTGAACGCCCAGCCAACGCCTTAAAAGAAATGGTAGAAAACAGCCTAGACGCTGGTGCAACGCAAATTAAAGTGGAATTGGCAGGCGGCGGCATCAAACTTATCCGCGTGAATGACAACGGCAGCGGCATGGCGGGCGACGATTTGGTGTTGGCATTATCGCGCCACGCAACCAGTAAAATCAAAAACTTATCCGATTTAGAACGCGTGCAAAGCATGGGTTTTCGCGGCGAAGGCTTGGCAAGCATTGCCTCCATTTCGCGTTTGCAACTCATCAGCCGCACAGAATCCGCGTCACACGCCATGCAAATCCGCGCCGAAGATGGCAAACTCGGGCAAGTTTCCGCCGCCTCGCACCCTGTTGGCACAACGATTGAAGCGGCAGAATTATTTTTTAATACGCCTGCGCGGCGTAAATTTCTCAAATCGGAAAATACCGAATACGCCCATTGTGCCACCATGTTGGAACGCTTGGCATTGGCGCGCCCAGCCGTAGCGTTCAGCTTAAAGCACAACGGCAAAACCATTTTTGATTATCCTACGCAAAGCATTGATGCACGCATTGCCGCCATTTTAGGCGCGGAATTTCAGGCAGCCTCATTGTGGATTGATAATGAAATCAACGGCATGCGTTTATTCGGCATGATTTCCAAGCCAACCTTCGCTAAAGGCAAAAGCGATAAACAATTTTGTTTTGTGAATCAACGTTTTGTGCGCGATAAAGTCATGCAACACGCGGTCAAACAAGCCTATCGCGATGTGTTGCACAACCAAATTACGCCTGCATTTGCGCTGTTTTTAGAACTCGCGCCCGAACTCGTGGATGCGAATATTCATCCCACCAAAGCCGAAGTGCGTTTTCGTGATAGCCAAGCGGTACATCAACTGGTTTTTCACAGTTTAAACAAAGTATTAGCCAATACGCGCGCCGACCTTACCGAAAGTGTGAGCAACGCAGGCAGCCTGTTAAACCACATTGGGCAGCCTGAAAACATCGCGCCCGAAAATTCCTTTTCAGGCAGCCTCAATACCAATTTCACCGCGTTTTCAGGCAGCCTGAAAGCTGAAAATAGCAGCCCACGCAGCCCCGCGCCGTACACGCCAGCCGCCTATCGTGCGCCACAGCAAAACCGTTTAACACTCAACGACAGCCAAAAAGCCATGGACATCTACCGCACCTTGTACCAACAAGACGACGATTTAAATGCCTATGAACAAGCAAGGCTGCCTGAAAATCCTGTTAACCAAGCTTTTGAAAAAACAATAGAAAATAGTGAAACAGAATTCCCACTCGGTTTTGCCATTGCTCAATTATTAGGCATTTACATTCTCGCCCAAGCTGAAGAAAGCCTGATTTTAGTGGACATGCACGCCGCCGCTGAACGCGTAAACTACGAAAAAATGAAAGCGCAACGACTTTCAGGCAGCCTAGCCAGCCAAAGTTTGCTCATTCCCATCACGTTCCAAGCCACGCACGAACAACTTGCCACACTCGCCGACCATGAAAAAACGTTGCAACAATACGGCTTAAAACTGGCACACACCGAAGCACAAACCATCGCTGTACTCGCCATGCCACAAATGCTTGGCAAAGCCAACGCCGTAGAATTGGCGCAAGACGTGTTGCGCGAGTTGGCAGCGGTGGGCAGTAGTCAAACCATAGAATCGCTAGAAAATCAATTACTTTCCACCATGGCATGTCATGGTTCCGTCCGCGCAGGACGCCGCTTAACGCTGCCTGAAATGAACGCTTTATTGCGCGACATGGAAAACACGCCGCGCTCCAATCAATGCAATCACGGCCGCCCAACTTGGGTGAAATTGAGTTTGCAGGATTTGGATGGACTGTTTTTGCGCGGTAAGTAAGTTATTGAATATTTTGTATTTAATTAAAAAATACGGTGTTAAAAATGCTGCTTGAATTTCAAGCAGCATTTTTATGATTTATATTCAGGCAGCCTGAAAACGCTTACCCCTGCGCCAACATCGGAAACAAAGCGCGCAAACCAGCGACCACAATTTCCACCGCTACCGCCGCCAATAAAAGCCCCATCACACGGTTTAAAATGGCTAAACCTGTTTCGCCAAGCCATTTGCTGATTTTGTTTGCCAGCAACAAAGAAAACAAACAAATCAAAGAGATAATCGCGCCTGCGGCAATGACTAAACCTTTATCTATCAATGTGTTGGCAGAAGAAGTGTAAATAACGACGGTTGAAATGCCGCCTGGTCCGATAATCATGGGAATAGCGATGGGAACGACAGAGGTGGAAATCAATTTGTGACGATCGATTTGTTGCAGATGTATTTCGTGGTGTTCACTTTCACCAATTCTAGGTTTTGCCATATTGTCGCCACCGCTCATCATCGAGATGGCGATTAAAAAGACCAAAATGCCGCCGCCAACTTGAAACGCGCCTGTGCTGATGCCGAACAGTTTCAAAATAAAATTGCCCGAAAGGGCGAAGATGGCAATGGTAACAAACACGCTTAGCGACGCAATTTGCGCGACTTTACGGCGGTCGCGAGCTGAATAATCGCTGGTTAAATTCAAATAAATCGGCAGCGCGCCAAAGGGATTAATCAATACCATAAAGGCTAAAATAATTTTGGCAATTTCAACTTGTATTTCCATGATGATTCTCTCGAGAGTGGTCTAAATCTAGCCCAATAGTATATGCCAAAATTGCGGCGACGTATTGGTTGAAGGGCAAGATTGCCACACAAAAAAAGGCTGCCTGAAAACGATTTAAACATTCCCCAAAGTAGCAAAATTCCGTACAATAACACCTTTATTTTTATACTAGATGTCTTAAAATATGACTGAACAAAAAACACTAACGAAACAACAAATTGCCGAGCTTAAAGCGCGTGCGCATCATTTAAATCCTGTAGTAATGATTGGTCAAAAAGGTTTGACTGAAGCCGTGATTAAAGAAACGGCAGCGGCGTTGCGCGCGCACGAATTGATTAAAGTGCGCGTGTTGGGCGACGAGCGTGAAGAGCGCGTGGCGATTTGTGATGAATTGTTGGCAGCGGTGGATGCGCAATTGGTGCAACATATTGGTAAATTGTTGGTGCTGTACCGCGAACGCGAAGACGACGAACAAGTTTAAACTTCAGGCAGCCTGAAAATGTTCAGGCTGCCTGAAGTTTCTCTTATCTTTCTGGCTAAGGTCTTTTAGGCTACCTGAGATTAAAATAATCAATTAAATCAGAATATTATGACAACACTTCCTATGCTCGCTTCAGTGGATTTGGGTTCAAACAGCTTTCGTTTGCAAATCTGCGTCAATCAAAATGATCAGCTTCAAGTTATTGAAAACATTAAACAAATGGTGCGTTTAGCTGGCGGTTTAGACGAAAACAAAAATTTAGATGAGACATCTCAACAACGTGCGCTGGAATGTTTGGCGCAATTTGGAGAACGTTTGCGCGGTTTTTCGCCTGAAAATGTGCGCGCAGTGGCGACCAATACCTTTCGCGTGGCGAAAAACATTAAGCCATTTCACGAAAAAGCTGAAGCGGCTTTGGGTTTCCCGATTGAAATTATTGCGGG
The DNA here is from genome assembly GCA_051414845.1 of Neisseriaceae bacterium B1. Lineage (GTDB taxonomy): Bacteria > Pseudomonadota > Gammaproteobacteria > Burkholderiales > Neisseriaceae > Simonsiella. The sequence continues at coordinate 1,580,749 of CP183313.1, read as the reverse complement.
TCGTGAAGAAGCGCGTTTGATTTATACTGGCGTGGTGCAAACCTTTAATTCTAATGGACAAAAAATGTTGGTCGTGGACATCGGTGGCGGCTCAACCGAATTTATTTTGGGGCACGCGCTGCAACCGACGCATACGGAAAGTTTGCCGCTCGGTTGCGTCACTTATTCTAAGCGTTTTTTTGAAGACAAAATCAGTCAAAAAGATTTTAAGGCAGCCATCAATGCAGCGCGTGGTGAAATTCAACGCATTAGCAAGATTTACAAACGCCAAGGCTGGGATATCGTGCTGGGTACGTCAGGTACGGCAAAAGCGATTGCGGGCGTGATTACGGCAGAAAATTTGGGCAACAGCATTACTCTGCCAGCAATGCGCCAACTTGCCATACGCATAGTCGAAGCAGGCAGCGTGAAAAAAGCCAAATTAGAAAACTTAAAAGCGGAACGCATTGAAGTGTTTGCGGGCGGTTTGGCGGTGTTGATGGCGGTGTTTGAAGAGTTGGATATTCAGGAAATGGCGTTCAATGAAGCCGCTTTGCGCGATGGCGTGTTCTACGATTTAATCGGGCGCGATTACGAAGACGATTTGCGCGAACAAACAGCGGTGCAATTTCAAGAGCGTTACCACGTCAGCAAAAACCAAGCCAAACGTGTGGCGGATACGGCGGCGCGTTTCTTGCGCAGCTTGGCGCAAAATGCAACGGTGCAAGAATTGGATTATTGGAACGATTATTTGCGCTGGAGTGCGATGTTGCACGAAATCGGCATTGATATTGCGCACACAGGCTACCACAAACACACGGCATACATTTTGGCACAAGCCGACATGCCAGGTTTTTCGCGCGATGAACAGGAATTGTTGGCGCAAATTACCTTGGGGCAACGCGGCGATTTGAAAAAAATGCTGGAATTGGGCGCGCTGTCGGATATGGAATGGAACACGATTCTTGCCTTGCGCTTGGCAGTCTTATTCAACCGCTCGCGTTTGCCTTTAACGCTGCCTGAAAACCTACAATTGCGTTTGCAAGGGGACAAAGTTGTGCTGACGATTGTGCAAGATTGGTTAGACAGCAATCCTTTAACGGCAGCAGCTTTGCAAAGCGAAACCGATGGCTGGAAAAAAATAGGGCGCTCGTTTGAATTGGTAACAGTTTGAGCGGTATAAGAAAAAGCGGATGGAAATATCCGCTTTTTTTATGGAAAAAGTTTCAGGCTGCCTGAAACCTTTGTAAAACTGATTATTTTTTTGAGTATGGGCGGATTTTGTATCAGCCTTATTTTTTAATAAATTGAATTTCATAAATAAAATTCTGAGAGCAAAAGAGCAGATATGAAATCTGCTCGCTCCGATAAACAAGGTTTTATAAAGGTTTTAATCCGAAATTTCATAAAGCAAAAAAACCGATGCAATCCATAGGATTGGCATCGGTATCAATCGCCTTAGAAAGAAGAATAAACAGCGTTTCCTTGTTCTGGATAAGTCTAAATCAAGAAAACGAGCGTAGTTTATCAAAAGTTAAATCATTGTGAAAAAATTTACATTTAAAAATAACTCAGTTTAACAAGTGTCAAATAATTGGCAGAAGCGTTGGTAATACCTAAGATTGCTGTGTTTCAGGCAGCCTGAAAAGGTTTGGCTAAGGTTTGGTTGTGTTGCTGAGCAAGAATTCGTGCAACAGTGTCTACAATCGCTTGCGTTTGCGGGTCAATTTCAATATTGATTTTGTCGCCAAGTTTGCGCGTACCAAACAAAGTGCGCTGCAAGGTTTCGGGAATCAGATGAACATTAAAAAAGTCGCTTCCCACATCGCCAATGGTTAAGCTGCAACCATCTAAACCAATAAATCCCTTAGTTAAAATATACGGTTTTAAGCTTTCAGGCAGCCTGAAAAAGAGCGTTTTATTGTGTTCGTTTTCAACGATTTTGATGATTTCGGTTTGCGCGATAATGTGTCCGCTCATCACATGTCCGCCAATTTCATCGCCAAAACGCGCGGCGCGTTCTAAATTGACGCTGTCGCCTACTTTCAGGCTGCCTAAATTGGTTTTCACCAGCGTTTCGCGCATTAAATCAAAGCAGGCGCGGTTGCCTTCAAATTGCGTGATGGTCAGGCAGCAGCCGTTGTGGGCGATGGATGCGCCGATTTGCAGATTACTTGCCATTTCGGGCGGTAATTCGACGGCGTGGCTACGGAAATCTTCAGCGGCTTGGTCGATGGCAATCACTTTGCCCATGCCTTGTACAATACCTGTGAACATGTTGAATCCTTGCTTTAAATAAGATAAGCATAGGTCTGATACTTATATCCGACAATCTTCTTTTTTAAACAAATAAAATAAATGTCGGATTCAAGAATCCGACCTACGATTTGAATTTCAGGCAGCCTGAAACCTATTTCATCAAATTTTTCAACGCTAAGCGCACGCCTTCGCTGATGTCGCTGGTGTCTATGCCTTTAATGGCGGCGCGTGCTTCGCGTTCGTTGTAGCCCAAAGCCAGCAAGGTACTAACAATGTCTTCGCCTTGCGAGGGCGCGTTTTGTGACGTGAATAATGCCAAATCGCCCTCGCCCGAATGCGTCAGTTTGCCACGCAATTCCAAAATCATGCGCTCAGCGGTTTTTTTGCCGATACCTGGGGCGGAAGATAAGCGTTTGACATCTTCTTGCGCCACTGCTTGCGCCAGCTCGTCGGCATTCATTGCCGACAAAATGCCCAGTGCGGTTTTCGCGCCGATGCCGCTCACTTTCAGCAGTTGGCGAAACGTGGCACGCTCGCTTTTGTCCGCAAAACCAAACAATAAATGCGCATCTTCGCGCACAATCAATTGCGTAAACAGGCGAAAATTTTCGCCGATAGCAGGTAATTGATAAAAAGTTTGCATGGATACTTCCACTTCGTAGCCTACGCCGTGGACATCCAAAACGGCTTGTGGCGGATGTTTTTCAATCAGTTTTCCAGAAAGTTGGGTAATCATATTTCAGGCAGCCTTATTCGCGGTGGTAGGGGTGGTTGTGCAAAATGGAAACGGCGCGGTAGAGTTGCTCGGTCAGCAAGACGCGCACCATGCCGTGTGGCAGGGTTAAGCTGGATAGACGCAACATCAAGCGCGCTTTTTGTTTCAGTGCATCAGTCATGCCGTCTGCACCGCCGATGATAAAGCAAACATGTTCGCCGTTTTGTTGCCAAGTGTTGAGATGTTCGGCTAATTGCATGGAAGTGGGCGCTTGTCCGCGTTCGTCCAAGACCACCAAAAACGCGCCTTGCGGAATGGCTTCTAATAAACGCTTTTCTTCGGCAGCCATGCCTTGCGCGGCATTCACGCCTGCGCCGCGTTTTTCGGGTTTGATTTCTTTTAATATGTAGTGAATGTCGCGCCCAAAACGTTTGGCATAATCGGCAACGGCTTCATCTACCCAGCGCGGCATTTTGGTGCCAACGGCTAATACGGTAATATTCATAACTTTATGATTTTTAGTAATAATAAATTTTTCAGGCTGCCTGAAATCTACTTTCAGGCAGCCTGAAATGTTTTACGCCCAAAAATAGCGCACAATATGAAAGAAAATTGGTGCAGCAAAACAAATGCTGTCCACGCGGTCGAGCATGCCGCCGTGTCCATGAATCATGCGTCCCCAGTCTTTCACGCCGAAGCTGCGTTTAATCGCAGACATCACTAAACCACCCAAAAAGCCCATCAAGCAAATGACAAAACCAATTAAGGCTGCCTGAATCGGCGAAAATGGCGTTATCCAATACAAACTGGCTGCCAATAACGTTGCCGAACCAATGCCGCCAAATGTACCTGCCACAGTTTTATTAGGCGAGAGCGCGGGCATGATTTTGCGTTTGCCCATGAGTTTGCCCCAAATGTATTGCAATACATCGCTGGCTTGTACCACGCCGACCATGAAAATCAGCAAAAGAATGTTTTTGCCTTCAAAACCTGGAATTTCCAACGTCATGAGCGCAGGGACGTGCGAAATGCAGAATAGGGTAACCATCGCGCCCCATTGGATTTTAGCTGTGCGCGTGAAGAAATCGTGCGTGTCGCCCGAGATGGCGGAAATAATCGGCAGCAATAAAAATGCGTAAATGGGAATAAAAATGCTGAACATGCCATACCATCCGACTAAAACGAAATAATATTGCACAGGCAGGAGAATGTAAAAACAGGCGGCGATGGTGTTGTGGTCGTGGCGATTACGGTACACCAAAGTCATAAATTCGCGCAGCGCGGCAAAGGAAACAGCGGCAAACAAGAGCGTCGTGCCAACGTGTCCGAGCATAAAAGAAAACAGCAGCACCAGCGTCATCACCCACCACGCATTAATGCGCGCGGTCAGTTCTCCCACCATATTTTGCTTGGTCAAAGGCGCGCGTTGGCGCATGATTTTGGCAATCGTGCTGGCCACAATCAAAATGCCGAAAATGCCGAGAAAAACATAGCCTGCTTGTAGCGGAAATTGCGTATTCATGCGACTTCTCCTTGTATTTTCGCGGCTTGGCGTTTGTCGTGTGGCGCGAGCGACAATAAAGCATTGCGCGTGCGCGCTAAAAATTCATCTTTGCTTTCGTTTTCAATCAGTTGCATGGGTTCGCCAATATTGACATCACAAATCACAGGTACAGGCACGAGCTGTCCTTTGGGCAACACGCGATTGATGTTGTCAATCCAAATCGGCACAAAACGCACATCGGGATTTTCGCGTGCCAAGTGATAAATGCCACTTTTGAAGGGGAGTAATACCACATTGTCATCAGTATTACGCGTACCTTCTGGGAAAATAATCAATGAGTTATCTTGTTTTAAAGCTTCGGTCATTTGCGCGGTAATTGCGCGCGGGTCGTTGCCGTTGCGCATAATCAATAAGCCATTGAATACTTGATTGATGATAAACGGACGCACTTTGCCTTTGAGCCAATAATCCGCGCCCGCCACTGGTCGCGCCACTTTGCGCCACGCTTGCGGCAAGGAAATCCACACCATCACAAAATCGCCATGGCTGCCATGATTGGCAAAATAGACATTGCGCGTGGTTGGAAAATTAAATTGTTCAGCAGGTTTGGGGCGAATGCCAGTCAGAAAACGGATAAGTAGATACAAGCTGCGGTCTATGGCTTTTGCCAGCAACTTGCTAAACATATTTTTCATTAAAAATCTCCTTATTTTCAAGCTGCCTATCTTTCAGGCAGCCTGAAAATATCAATCCATATAAACGGCAGCATTATAACGGATGGACGCGCTGTTTTATTGCCTTATTTGCCTTGCAGCGCACGTTTGATGATGATGAACCAATCTTTTGCCGTTAAAACAGGGCGTTTTTGAAAAACATCATATTGATTTTCTTCTAATTTTTGTAAAATCCTTTGTCCGCCTAACACAATCAAACGTAATTCCCAGCCCATGCGACCTTTGAGCGTTTTTGCCAACGGTGCGCCTGCTTTGAGCATTTTGTAGGCTTTTTCGCATTCGTATTTCATTAAGCGTTGAAAGGCAAAATCGGCTTTATTTTCTGCAATTTGCACTTCGGTAACACCAAATTTTTCCATATCATTTTGTGGCAAATACACACGCTGTTTTTGCCAATCTATCGCCACATCTTGCCAAAAATTGATAAGCTGCAAAGCAGTACAAATGCCGTCGCTTTGCCCCAAACTGCGCGCGTCGTTTTCGCCGTATAAATGCAACATCATGCGCCCGACAGGATTGGCAGAACGTCTTGCATAATCAACAAGTTGACCAAAATCTTGATACCGCTTTTGCACCACATCTTGGCAAAAAGCGTTGAGCAAATCATAAAATGGCTGCAAAGGCATGGCGTGTGGCGCAATCGCTTCGTTTTGCAAACGCTGCATCAGAATCGTTTGCGGTGTTTGCCCTGCGCCAATCAAATCCAATTCGGCTTTGAGCGCGGCTAATTGCGCCAAACGCGTTTCGTTGTCCGCGTCGCCTTCATCAGCAATATCGTCCGCCGTGCGCGCAAACGCATAAATGGCGTGAATCGGACGGCGCATACGGCGCGGTAATAAAATAGAGCCAACGGGGAAGTTTTCGTAGTGGTTGACTGACATGAAGTTTCCTTTTTCAGGCTGCCTGAAAGAATACAATTCAGTTTTGCAAAAATTTCAGGCTGCCTGAAAATATATTTACTGACAAGTTTGCCGCTTATTTTTGCCAATTATCTTTCAAACCCACCGTGCGATTAAACACGGGCATTTGACCTATTTTGTGGTCGTGGCGGTCGGTAACAAAATAGCCTATGCGTTCAAATTGCCAACGGCTTTCGGGCGGCAAATCGCGCACCACAGGCTCGGCAAACGCGGTAATCTCTTGAATGGATTGCGGATTGATGAAATCGGTAAACGACAAATATTCGCCATCATCACCGCGCATCGCATCGGGGCGTTCCACCAAAAACAAGCGGTCGTATAAACGCACTTTGATCGGCACGGCGTGTTCGGCAGACACCCAATGAATCACGCCTTTGACTTTGCGCCCTTCGGGATTTTTGCCGAGCGTGTCGTGGTCAATACTGCATTTTAATTCAATGACTTGCCCATTTTCATCTTTAATCAAATCATCGCATTTAATCACATAACCATGACGTAAACGTACTTCTCCACCCAAAGTTAAGCGTTTCCAACCTTTTGGCGGCTCTTCCGCGAAATCGTCTTGTTCAATATAAATGGTTTTGGAAACAGGCACTTCACGCTCGCCAAAACTTTCTACATTTGGGTGGAACGCAGCGCGGCGGCTTTGCGTTTTGCCATCTTCAAAATTGGTTAAAGTGACTTTCAATGGATTTAAAACTGCCATTAAACGCGGCGCGGAATTTTCCAATTCTTCACGAATCGCGCCTTCCAATACGTCCATGTCCACCATGTTTTCCGATTTGGAAATGCCTACGCGCTTGGCAAACAGGCGCAAACCTTCGGGCGTGTAACCACGGCGGCGCATACCTGAAATGGTCGGCATACGCGGGTCGTCCCAGCCTGTAACATGTCCTTCGGTAACGAGTTGATTTAATTTACGTTTTGATGTGATGGAATACAGCAATTCCAAACGCGAAAATTCGTATTGGCGCGGATGCGATTGAATCGGGATATTGTCCAACACCCAATCGTAAAGCGGACGGTGCGCTTCAAATTCCAAAGTACACAAAGAATGCGTAATGTTTTCAATGGCATCGGAAATGGCATGGGTGTAATCGTACATCGGGTAAATGCACCATTTGTCGCCTGTGTTGTGGTGGTGGGCGCGGCGAATGCGGTAAATCACAGGGTCGCGCAAATTAACGTTGCCAGCCGCCATGTCAATTTTCAGGCGCAAGGTTTTGCTGCCGTCTGCGAATGCACCGTCTCGCATTTTCATAAACAAATCAAGGTTTTCTTCGGGCGTACGGTCGCGATAGGGGCTGTTTTTGCCTGCTTCGGTTAAAGTGCCGCGATATTCGCGCATTTCTTCGGGCGTTAAATCGTCTACATACGCTTTGCCGTCTTTGATGAGTTGCACTGCAAAATCAAACAGTTGGTCAAAATAATCGGACGCGTAACGCGGTTCGCCATTCCATTGAAAGCCGAGCCAGTTCACGTCTTCTTTAATGGAATCCACGTATTCTTGGTTTTCTTTTTCGGGATTGGTGTCGTCAAAACGCAAATTGCATAGACCGTCAAATACATGAGCTAAACCAAAGTTTAAGCAAATGGATTTGGCGTGTCCGATGTGCAAATAGCCGTTGGGTTCGGGCGGAAAGCGCGTTTGAATGGCGGTATGTTTGCCGCTTTGTAAGTCGTCTTCAATAATGGTGCGGATAAAATGGTTGTCGGCGAATTGGTCTTTGTTTAACATAATTGTCTTTCGTCGGATATGCAGGCAGCCTGAAATAAAAGGGTGTGATTTTACCTTAAAATATGCTTTTCGTGTTTTCAGGCTGCCTGAAAATATGCTTGCTTTTTTACTTTTTTAATTAGGAAACAACATTATGCAAAATGAAATAAATCGTATCCAAGCACTTTATCGCGAATGGTTGCAACTGTATGAGAAATTACAAGATTCACAACACGATTGGCAACGCAGTCACGAGATTATGGATGAATTGAGTGAATTCTACTTTCAGGGTAAATTTCGCGAATTTTGTGAACATATTGAACAAGGTCAAGACGTGGACTTGCGTACCGAAGGGGAATACAGCGTGATGAGTGAAGATACGCTGTGGAATGCTTTTCATGAACAGCAGCAATTGGCATGGACGCGTTTGCGCAGCGCGATTGATGTGCTCGATAAACAAGAAGAGTAATAAAAATGCAATGGCTATCAGGATGTTATGTGTACTTCAATATACGACATTCAGGCAGCCTGAAAATTAAGATTCTCGCACATAATAATAAAGCAGTGGCAAAATCGCCATATTGCCTGCCACCATCGCAAACGCCATCGCAAACAGGCTGCCGCTGGCGGCGGTGGCGAATAAAACGGCTAGGTAAATCAGCGTAGACAATACGGAAATCAGCGCGATGCGTTTGTTTTGTCCGTGATAAAACAAGAAATTGACCAGCAAAAAATAAGGAATGGTCAAACCAAAACCAAGCGTAAACACGACCCAAAAAGCGTGTACGCCGATATATTGTTTTCCCAGCAGCCACAGCAAAAATGACTCGGGAATACAGTAAGCAATCAATGCGGGAATCGGCGCAATCAATAGGCTCAACAGCGACCAACGGCGTACGCGCGTGGCGTTCAGGCTGCCTTGTTTTAGGGCTTGATATATGTGCGGCACGGTGGCTTTATTGATTGCCATCAGTAAAATACTCAATACCGCCGCCAGTTGATAGGCGGCAGCGTACACGCCCAATTGTTCAGATGAAAAATAATGATAAATCAATATTCTATCTAGTTGACCTTTGGCAAAACCGCTGAAATGGTGTAGCAATAAAGGTACGCCAAACGCCAAAACATAGCTGCCTGAAAGCCACCATGTTTTCAGGCTGCCTGAAAACCAGTTGGCTTGTTTCAATGCTTGTTTAACGGAATAAAAAGCGCATAAAGAAACCAGCGCGTTGCCCAAAAATAAGGCAAAAAAACGCATAGTAACGGGCGCGGATTCGGTCAATTCCAGCAGCACAACGGTGAGCAAACTTGTGCCCACGCCCGACGCAATTTGAATGGCGGTGTAGGATAAGGCGCGTTTTTGGCATTGGCGATAAGCCAGTTGCACGCCCAGTATAGTTTGTGCAGCGGCGGCAAGTGCAACGGCGGCGATAACCCATGATTGTTGCCACAAGGCGAACAGCAACGCCAAAGCCGTACCCAGCGTGGTGTAGAGATAACCTGCTAACATAATGCGCGGCAAAAAGCGTTTGCCATAAACGTAAAAATAGCGAGTAACCCCGCCATCTTGACTAAGACCAAACACGATGATGAGCAAGGCGCAGACGGTTTGAAAATACGACAATTCGCCAAAGCCTGCTGTGCCTAGTTTGCGCGTTAAATACGGCAACAGCAAAAACGGCAGGGCTTTGGCGATGAGTTCGCCGATTAAATAAATTAGACTGTCTTTTAGGATTTTCATGGGGTAATAGGTTTTTCAGCCTACCTAAAAAATAACAAGCTCGTAGGGTAACTGCAACGGTATGGAGCGCGGACGTCCTCGTCCGCAACTCATAGGCTCAACACATTATTTTTGCGGAATTTTTGCGGACGGGGACGTCCGCGTTCCAAAAATGGCAGCCTAAAACTCAAACCATTGCAAAATGCGCTGCCAGCGCAGTCAGCCAGAGCCAACCTATTTTATTGTTGTCCAAAAACATGGCAAAACACGCATGGCGGTCGCGGCTGGCAACGCGCGTATATTGTTGCCATTGCCATAAAACCACAATCGCCCAAGCCGCCCAAAATACCCACGTTGCGCCAATCATCACGCCCACAATCAACATCAACGCATCAAACACATCATGGCACAACATCGCCGCTTCCGCATCCCAATCGCCAAAGGTAATCGCCGACGTTTTTATGCCAATTTTTAAGTCATCGGGCTTGTCCGCCATCGCATATAAAGTGTCATAAGCCAGCGTCCAAAATACGTTCGCCGCAAACAAAACCCAAGCCAACAGCGGCACTTGATTTTGCACTGCCGCAAACGCCATCGGGATGCCAAACGAAAACGCAAAACCCAAATACAATTGCGGAATCGGAAAAAAGCGTTTCATAAACGGATACGTCATCGCCAAAAACAGTGCAGGCAAACTCATCAACCAAGTCAAACCATTAAACGGCAGCAAACATAAAACCGCGCCAAAACATAAGCCTATAATTAAAAACAAAGCTTCTTTGCTGCTCGCTTCGCCTGTGGCAAATGGGCGATTTTTCGTGCGCTCCACATGCACGTCAAAATTCCTGTCCGCCCAATCGTTTGCCACGCAACCTGCGCTGCGCATGAGAAATGTGCCCAATGTAAACGCTAAAACATAAATAAGACTGGGTTTACCATCAGCAGCCAACCACAACGCCCATAGTGTCGGCCAAAGCAATAACAACGTACCAATCGGTTTGTCGGCACGCATTAAGCGAATATAAACCTGCGCACGTTTGCGCCAATGAGTGAGATTGGGTGTTGAGGTCATGGCAGTCAATCAGTAAACAAAAATGTGCGCATTATAAACCTTGTGTTTTGTTTTGGCAGACTTTGTTGTACGCCACGCGGCTGAATATTTTTATTGGCAGACGTAAAAAATGCTTTTAACTGTATGGCTACAGCCAAAAGCATTTTCAAGAATTCATTGGTTTTATTTCAAGACATCATTGATTACTTGTTCCACAGGATTAATGTCCGATTGTTCGCGCACTTTTTGCTTTTGTTCATCGGTCAAAGAGGTATTGACTTCTGTTGCGTCACGCTCTTTTTGCGCTTCACGTTCACGCTCTTCCTCTTCTAGGCTTTTGTATGGTTGCGGCTTGATGTTGCTGTAGTCCGTATTGTCTTTAAAAATGCTCATTTTGTTTCCTTTCGTTGAAAAAGTCTCCACTTTGCAGAAGCTGACACTTTCAGGCAGCCTGAAATCAGGATTTCTTGCGCCACAGCAATTGTGCCACAAAAAAGCTCACAACCATAGCAATCGCGTAGCCCAACGCCTTAATCCAAATAACCCAGCCCTTTAAATGCTTGCTTGTGGATTGAACTTTCTGTTGTATGTGATTGATTTCATAGTGGTAAACCCATTCGTGCAAAGTTTGCTGTATGTGCATTTCATAGCGATTTTCAGGTAGCTGCTTGATGATCACTTTGCCCATAGTAGAATCAAATGCCGTATTTTCTTGTACCATATAATCCAAGGAAGATTCGTCGTTAAAGGTCGTGTAAATAGAACCGAATCATCTTTCAGGCCAATGGGAAACTGCGCTGGTGGCTTATCTGCGAGATAATGAGTTGTATACACGCGGGCAAAACGATGCTCTGCCCATCAGCAAAAATAGCCCCATCCATACTAATACAATAGGCAATGGAGAAAATTTTTGTGGTTTTTTCTTGTTTGCCATATTCATCCTTTTTCAGGCAGCCTTTGCATTACACGTCAAAATTCGCTGAAGCCGTACGGCTTTCAGGCTGCCTGAAATGTAGCTCAGCATAGCTAAAATATTTACTTACGCCCGTTCAATCATCGCGTTACGCAAATCATCTAAACCCGCGCCGCTAATTGCCGACACGCGCACCGCCACCGTTTCGCCCAAAGTATTATTCAGGCTGCCTGAAAGTTGCTCGTTTTCAAGCAACAAATCAATCTTATTGTAAACAATAATTTGCGGCAATTTGTCCGCCTTAATTTCCGCCAACACATCGTTCACGTCCTGAATTTTGCGCTCAAATTCAGGATCGGATGCGTCCACAATGTGCAACAAAACGTCTGCCAACGCCGTTTCTTCCAGCGTCGCCGCAAACGCCGACACCAATTTGTGCGGCAAATCCTGAACAAAACCAACGGTATCCGTCAAAATCACGCTCGCTTCGGGCGACAAATACAGCCGCCGCGCCGTCGTGTCCAGCGTGGCGAATAATTGGTCTTTCGCCAACACGTCGGCTTTGGTTAAGCGATTGAATAGGGTTGATTTTCCTGCATTGGTGTAGCCCACAATCGCAAACGTTTTCAGGCTGCCTGAAACGCGTGATTTGCGGCGCGTTTCGCGTTGTTTTTTTACTTGTTCCAACTGGCGGCGCAATTGCGTGATTTTGGTTTGGATTAAGCGGCGGTCGGTTTCTAATTGCGTTTCACCCGGTCCTTTTAAGCCAATGCCGCCTTTTTGGCTTTGTAAGTGCTTGTATCCGCGTACCAATCGGCTGGATAAGTGTGATAATTGTGCAAGTTCAACTTGCAATTTACCTTCTTGCGATTGCGCCCTTTGCGCGAAAATCGCCAAAATCAAACCGACGCGGTCAAGCACGCGGCATTGCAAGGCTTTTTCCAAATTACGCTCTTGCGTGGGCGATAATTCGTGATTAAAAACAACGAGTTCAATTTGATTTTGTTGCACCACTTGCGCCAATTCTTCCGTCTTACCCGTACCGACAAATAGCGCGGCGTGGGCTTTGTCGCGTTTTGCCGTTTGGATGCAAATCAGTTCTCCGCCTGTTGCGCGGACGAGTTCGGCGGCTTCGGCGCAGGCTGCCTGAAATTGGCGTTCACGCATTTCGTTGCTGCCTGTGTAACTGTCTGATAATAATACGGATACGAGCATAATGCGTTCGGCGTGTTCTAGGGTTTTGTCGGTTCTGAATTTAGTCATTTGAAAATAATCATTTTATTGGTTGAAGCTTGTGTTAATTCGTAGGTCGGATACTTGAATCCGACAATTTCATATTAAAACAAATGGTTGCAGATATTCAAAATGTCGGATTCAAGAATCCGACCTACGAATCAAGCTGCCAACCATTCGTCCAAAAATTCCGCCCAATGTTGCTTACCTTCTTCATCGGCTTGCGCTTGCAAATATTCCTGCATTTTATCAATCTCTTGCGCGTATTCATCGCTGCTTAACGCGCCGTTCATTAGGCGGAAGCGTTGGAACATGAGATAGGTGTTTGCCGCGTCGGTTTCGCAATAATCGCGGATGTCGGCGAGTTTGCCTGCCTGAAACGCGCCCCAGACTTGGCTGCCGTCCATGCCGAGTTTGCCAGGAAAACCGCACAGTTTCGCCATTTCGTCCAAGGGTGCATTGGCGCGACCGCCGTAGAGCGCGAGCACGTCCATTAAATCGGTGTGGCGGTTGTGGTAGCGGCTGATGTAGTTGTTCCATTTGAAATCGCGGCTGTCGGCAAAATCGCCTTCGCCCATGTCCCAATAGCGCGCGGCTTGGATGCCGTAAATCAGCGCGCGGTAATGCAACACGGGCAGGTCAAAGCCACCACCATTCCAGCTCACAATTTGCGGCGTGTATTTTTGGATTAAACCGAAAAAGTCGCCAATCATTTCTTCTTCGCTGCTGTGCTCGTTGCCCAGCGTGCCGATGTGGATTTTGTTGCCCCAGCGCAAACAGCAAGAAATGGCGACCACACGATGTAAATGATGTGGCATAAAATCGCTGCCGTTTTTGGCGCGGCGTTGTTGCGCGGCAAATTCGACCACTTCTGCGTCGGACAAGGTTTCAGGCAGCCCATTGAGCAAACGAATGGCGCGCGAATCGGGGATGGTTTCAATATCAAAAGCTAAAATTGGAGTCATGATGAGCAGCTTTATAAAAAGAAGTGGCGATTTTTACACGCTAAGGCGCGACTGTGAAGCAAAAAAGTGTAATTGCTTTGGCGTTTTGTCGATTTTTTGGCGATAATGCGCCAATTTTTTGTTAATTTTGGAAACAGTAGTATGAAATTAAATTCAATTAGCGTGGCGGTTTTATCCGCGTGTGTGGTTTTGGCAGCTTGTGGCGGTACACCAGCGAATGCACAACCGAAAAATGCGGCACCTGCGGCAAAAGCTTCTGCGCCTACAGCAGTGAAAACAGGCGATGTACCTGCTGATGTGGCGAAAACCATTACCGCAACGCTAGAAAAGAATTACGGCGACCAAGGCTTGAAAATCCATAGCGTAAACAGCACGCCGATTAATGGCATTTACGAAATCATCGCCAGCGGCAAACAAGTGGCTTATACCGATGCAACAGGTAAGTATATGTTTGTAGGCGATTTAATTGAAACTACTGAGGGGCGCAGCTTAACCGAAGAGCGTAAAGCGGAATTGAACGCGGTGGACTTCAATGCTTTGCCATTGGATAAAGCAATTAAAGAAGTGCGCGGTACGGGCGAATTGAAAGTTGCTGTGTTCTCCGACGCGGATTGCCCATTCTGCCGCCGTTTAGAAACCGAATTTGCCAAAATGGACAATGTAACCATCTATAATTTCATGATGCCGATTGCGTCGTTGCACCCCGACGCATACCGTAAAACGGTACAAATTTTGTGCCAACCCGACCCAAGCAAAGCGTGGACGGAATGGATGCGCCAAGGCAAAATGCCACCCAAAGTAGCGGAATGCCAAACTTCTTTAGACGAAACGCTGCAATTGGGCGAACAATTTGGTTTCAATGGTACGCCAACTTTGGTGTTTCCAAATGGCAAAACGCAATCGGGTTATGTGCCGATGCCGCAATTGGAACAAGTATTACAAGCTAATCAGAAGTAAAACAAAAAGCGAGTTAAGAAACTCGCTTTTTCTGTCTTCATATTTTCAGGCAGCCTGAAACTTTTGCAAAACCCCGAGAATTTCAAATGTACCGTCATTCCCGCGTAGGCGGGAATCTAACTTTGGTTTTAAGTTTCTATTTTTTATCAAATATTTGTGAATATGAACAATGGATTCCCACCTACGCGGGAATGACGAAGTTGCTCGTTTCAGGCTGCCTGAAAAGGTTTTGCAAAGGTTTCAGCCTGAAAATTTCTACACATTATCTCGCCAAACGCTGGCGCATTTGTTCAAACAAACACACAGTCGCCGCCATCGCAATATTCAAAGATTCAGTCTGTCCCAACATCGGAATGTTCACGCTTACATCGGCTTTGGCAAGCAATTCGGGCGCAATGCCGCTGCCTTCGTTGCCCATCAGCCAAGCCGCTGGTGTGTGCAAATCCAAATCGTATAAAGAACATTGGCGATGTTCGCTCAATGCTGTCGCCAAAATGCGTTCACTGTAGGCGTCGCACCAGTTTTGTAGCGACACGCGTTCATAAATGTGCAGCAAAAAATGCGCCCCCATACCCGCGCGCAACACTTTGGGCGCGTATGCATCGGCGCAACCTTCGCCCAAAATCACGTGTTCAATTCCTGCCGCTGCCGCGCTGCGCAATACTGTGCCGATATTGCCGGGGTCTTGCACGCGGTCAAGCACAATGCAATCGCCCGCGAGTGGCGCATTTTGGCTTTCAGGCAGCCTAATGACACTGATGATGTCGTTGGCTTGGGTTAAGCTGCTGATTTTACTGAGTGCATTGTCGCTGACAAGCGTGCATACATTTTCAGGCAGCCTGCATAATAAGGCTTGGACTTCAGGGTGTTGCACACGATTTTCGGGGATAAATATGTTTTCAGGCAGCCTGTTTGAATTTAAATAAGCGTCCAATAAATGCACGCCCTCTAAAGCAGCTTGTTGGCTTTGGCGGCGATATTTGGCTTGATTGAGTAATTTGGCAAGGTGTTTGAGTTGCTCGTTTTGCGATGAAGTGATGGTGTGCATAATCAATTTTTTGAATAGGAAAACAAGGGTTTGGGCAAGCCAAGCGATTGAATTTTTGCGGGTGTGTACCATGCGCCTGTATGGTTTTCAGGCTGCCTGAAAACGCTATTACGCGCTAAAACGCATTCATAGGGCGTGATTTCTAATAAACGATGCGTTAAACGATGGGTAAACGCGGTTTGTTCTGCTAAATCTTCGCTTAATAAACCGCATTGTGCAGCGAAATCGTTTAATTGCGCCCAAGATTCAAAAGTGGGTACACAATATAAACCTGCCCAAATGCCCGTTTGCGGACGTTTTTCTAGCCAAATTGCGCCATCGTGGCGACGCAAAATCAGCCAATATAAAGCGATATTTTTCACGGCAATTGGCGTTTTTTTGCGTGGCAATTCATCGATTTTGTTTTGTGCTTTGGCTTGGCAAATATCACTCATCGGGCAAATATCGCACAGCGGCTTGCTGCGTTTGCACACGGTCGCGCCTAAATCCATCAAACCTTGCGTGTAGGCTGGCATATCGTTGCGATTTTCAGGCAGCAAGGATTCGGCGAGTTGCCATAATTGCTGCTCAAATTTCTTGTCGGCAGGGTTGCCATCTAAGGCAAAAACGCGACATAAAACGCGTTTCACATTGCCATCTAAAATGGTTTCAGGCTGCCTGAAAGCAAAAGCGGCAATCGCGGCAGCGGTGCTGCGTCCAACGCCTGAAAGTTTTTCTAATTCAAGGCGTTGGCTGGGAAGTTGTCCGCCAAATTGTTGCACGATTTGTTGCGCTGCTTTGTGTAACAAACGCGCGCGGCTGTAATAGCCCAAGCCTGCCCACAGGCTTAATACTTCATCTTGTGGCGCAGCGGCTAGGCGTTGTACATCGGGAAAAGCGGCGAGAAAACGCGGATAGTAGTCTAAAACGGTGGCAACTTGGGTTTGCTGCAACATGATTTCGGACAGCCAAACGCGATAAGGGTCGCTGACTTGCCAAGGCAAATTATGGCGACCGTGTTGTTTTTGCCATGTAATCAGGCGGTTAGAAAAAGATGGATTCATATTGTTTTTGTTGATTTTTCAGGCTGCCTGAAATTATTTCGCGACAATACCACGCAAAATGATGACAAATAACAGCGAGAAAATTAACACTAAGCAAACATAAACGGCGTATTTAATCCACAGCGGTTTTTCATCGTCTTCGCCTTGCGCCAAAAGCGGCACGTTTTCAGGCAGCACATAAATTTCGTCGTCGCTTGCCATGGGTTGATTTTTCGCCATGATTTGCATGTCCAACCAATTGGCAATATTGTGAAACTGGCGCGCGGGTTGCGATACAGGCAATTCTCCTAATACGGTTAAGCCACGCAAGCGTTTGGCGGCAGTAGGGCTGCCTTGTTTGATTGCCAGTTCAAATGCGCGTTTGGCAGCAAATTTGCGTGCCGATTCCGCCGCATAGAAGCGATTGATGTTGGCATAAATTTCGTCTTCGCTTAATTGTGTGTGCGCTGCTTGCCATTGTTTGGCGGCAGGCTCCACTTCGGCAGCGAGCCAAATGGAGGCAACGGGTGGTGCAGCGAGCAGCATTTCTGCCCAAAAACGGGTGGCACGCCAATCGCCTTCTTGCATGAGTTTGCGCGTAAACGCGGCGGCGCGTTCGGGCGATTGCGGCACGAACAAACCTTTGGCAAACAGATAAGCCAAATATAAAATCGCAGTTTTATTGCCTGATTTGGCATTTTGTTGCAAATAAGAAACCAGTTTACTGCCTTGTTCGCTGCTTAATTTTTCAGGCTGCTCCAAAGCATTGGCAACTTGTGGCATGGGTTCGCCTTGCGGCAACTGCGATGGCACGCGCCATTCGGCTAAAAGTTGCGAAAAATCAGCCAGACATAAACGGGCAAGTTGTTGTATATGCTCGCCGTAGGTAGTGTCGCCTTTTTCTTGCAATTGTTGCATACAATCAAGGATTTGGGATTTGGGTGTGGCAGTGTGAGGCATGGTGCATTAACAAAATAAAAATGAGGTCGCTATCATATCATTTGCGCACAAAAATGTGCTGCAAACATTTTCAGGCTGCCTGAGAAATTTCAAGCAGCCTGAATGGAATGTGCAATGAGATTTTATTTGCCTAAAATCATCGCTGGGATGTTGTTTTGATTGAGTGTTTGCATGATTCGCTCAGCCGCGTCTTGTGGCATTGGGCGCGTGCGAACACGGTAGTACACCGTATCATTTTGACGCACTTCAACAACTTGCGTATTCACGCCAACTAAAGCTGTTTTAGCAGATTGTTGCGCAGCAAATTGTGCGTTGTGAAACGAACCAACTTGAACCACCATATCATTGGCAGCATGTACGCCTGTCATGCTGAGTGATGAAACTAAGGCGATTAGTAATTTTTTTTGTAACATTTTTTATGTCCACTGATAAATATTTGGTTAAGAATATTGAGATTATTTGTTAAATTCGGATTATAAGTCTTAACCATGCATACTAATACTTGCCTTTACTCTAAATATTTTAGGTAAATGAATAATGTTATTGTGAATTGATTTTATTAATAAAATTTTGAAAATTAAATTTTAAATTTTATTATATAAAATCAATGAGTTGATTTTATATAATTTAGAAAAATGATTAATACACTTCATACAATCAGCTTAGTTTAGCGATGAAATAACATTTTTAAGATTACTTATTTTGTGGCTAATTTACAACAATTTAGCGCAATATTATTTCAATATTTTTTTGTTTTTGTGCTGCAAAATAGTTGGAAATCAAAAGGGCAGGGCAAAACCCTGTCCTTTTTATCTTGAATTAAGCAAATTCTGCTACCACAGGTGCGTGGTCGCTCGGGCGTTCTTCGGCGCGTGCTTCGTTGTCCACCCACACATTTTTCAGGCTGCCTTTGAGTGCGTCGCTGATTAAAATGTGGTCAATGCGCAAACCTAAGCCTTTTTCAAACATTGCGCCGCGATAATCCCACCAAGTATAGAATTTACCGCTCGGATGAATTAGACGCAAACCGTCGTGTAAACCATTGTTTAATAAAGATTTAAACCATGCACGCTCTTGGCTGGAACAGTGAATTTTCTCATGCCATTTTATGGGGTCGTACACATCTTCATCGGTTGGCGCAATGTTGAAATCGCCGAGCAAAACCACTTTTTCATATTGCGCCAATTGTTGTTGCATAAAGTGATTTAATGCTTTAAACCATTGTTTTTTATATTGGAATTTTGGGCTATCCAAAGCTTCGCCGTTCACACAATACACATTAATAATGCGCACATCGTTTACCGTTGCAGCAATCACGCGCCGTTGTGGGTCGTCGCTCATTTCAGGCAGACCGATATGCATGTCTTCAATGGCGTGGCGGCTTAGAATTGCTACGCCATTATAGGTTTTTTGTCCGCTCCACGCGCATTGCCAGCCCATCATTTGCAAGGCAGCGGCAGGGAATTTATCTTGGTCAAGCTTTAATTCTTGTAAAACAAGGACATCGGGTTGATGTTGTGCTAACCAGTTGCCGACGTGTGGCAGGCGAATATTGAGCGAATTGACGTTCCAAGTGGCGATTTTCATGGGTTTTGTTCCGATTGTGTTGAAAGGTATATATAAAGGTATAGTGAATTAACACAGAAAGGTGCAAGGTGACCGCGTCCACCGTGTACATCTAGTACATAAGGGAGCGGGCAACGCAGCAGATTTCTTATTTTAATTTACTATACGCAGCTTTTTCGCGCGCAACAAGGCGAATATACATAGCAAGCGAGCCGATTTGCCCAAACGCAGCGGCAAAGGCAAACAAGAAAGCCGCAACGCCAAATTGTTTACTTTGTATCGACAATAAATAGCTGCCTGCGCCAATTAAGCAAATGAATAATAAGGAAAATAATATCGTTAAAGTTAAAAAAGCGGTTTTCTGTTTCATGATTTTTGTGTGGGTTGAGAAGATTTGTGGTGTTTGAATTTACGCATTTGTTTGATGGCGTAAATCACGGTAGAAACGCCGCCCGCCAGCAATAATAAACCTACAGGGACAACCAATAAATAAGGTGCAAACCAAAGCAACAACGCGAAAAACAATAAGGTCAAACCCAAGCTCAAATACGCTTTGCTTTCGCTTTCATCGACAATGTTTTTGCCATAAAAATTGCCTTCAAACGCGTGTGATAACTGCATCACTTGGCGCGCTAGGGCTTTTGCTTGTTGGCGATTAACGGCTTTGAGGCTGGCAAATCGTTTGCGACGGCGTTCGCGCACAATTTTGAACTCATCGCGTTGCAAAAACAGCTCGCTGGCTTGGCTTAAATCGTGCAAAAATTGCGCTTCCAATGCGCTAATCGTTGGCACATCTTCAATAATCACGTCCAATTCGCGATTCAAATGCCAACTGGCAAAATTTAAATTGGTTGAGCCCACGCGCGCCCATATGCCATCGGCAATCGCTGATTTCGCATGAATCATTGTGCCATTCCACTCAAATATGCGTACGCCCGCTTGCAAAAGCTCGCGATAACGCGTTTGCGACACATTGGCAATCCAGCGAATGTCGGACGTTTTCGGCACCAAAATGCGCACATCCACCCCCGCTTCAGAAGCGTTAATTAAAGCCTGTGTGTACAAACGCGTGGGCATAAAATACGCATCGGTAATCCACAAATGATGATTGACCAACGCCAAGGTATTCAAATCCGCACGCATCATATTGTTATCATTCGGCGTGGTCGCCACAATACCCACGCGTTGGCTGCCTGAAAAACCATCCAAACGATTTTCAGGCAGCCTAATGTTTTCAGGCAAGCTTTGATTTTGCGATTTGAGTGTGTCGCAAAACGCGGCAAACACATCGGCAACCACTTCGCCTTCTAGCATCACGCCTGTATCACGCCAAGGCGCAATGTCTTTTTCAGGCTGCCCCGCCCAAGCCGAAGAAATACACAAACCGCTAACAAACGCGATATTTCCATCAATAATGAAAGACTTACGATGATTGCGTGATGCTAAACCCAAACCGCTGGCAAAACCAATGCGGTTATACGGCACGACCAAGCCACCCGCGCGCTCCAACGGTGCAAAAAAGCGTTTTGCCCATTGCCACAGGCTGCCCAGCCAATCATAAACCAACACCACTTGCACGCCAGCTTGTTGTTTTTCAATCAATAATTGCAAAATTTCCTTGCCAAAATCATTGTCGGCAAAAATATACATTTCAATGCAAATAAACTGTTGCGCGCTTTGGATGGCTTTGCGCCATGCAGGAAAATTCTCGCCGCAATCTTGCAGCACACGAATCGTGTTGCGTTCGCGCATGCGATTATTGCCCGAACGTTGGCGCAGTTGCTCCAAAATCGGGTGGCTTAGGGACAGAGTATCGGTAGAAACAGGGTTCATAGCAGGTATCGGTTATCAGCAAAAAGTTTATCCACGAATGCTGTGGATAAATTTGTGTATAAACTTGGCATAAATCCGCAAAAGCCTGAAAAATCAGGCAGAGGGTTAAATTGTCTGTTTTTTAGACATTTAAAAAAATATTAAAATAAAACAGATATTTATATTTTTAAAAACTTGTCAAGACTTGTTTTTTGGTTTTGTTTTTGCGTTTGCATAAACGATTTTCAGGCAGCCTGAAAATGTGGATAAAATTGTGCTTTATTTTAAACGATTTACTTATCCTGCATACAGCACAAACAATGCGGGGCGTTTTTTCAAGCTGGGCAACTCACTCATTTTGCGCCAATCAGCAATGCGTTGGCTTTTAATCCATTGAGTAGGCAGCGTTAAATCGCAGGCGACGCACAAACGCGTTTCGGGGTGCAAAGTGGCAATCGCATCGGCTAATAAAGCGTCGTTGCGATACGGCGTTTCAATGAAAATTTGTGTTTCATTCGCTTGGCGTGAACGCGTTTCCAAGTCTTTCAGGCTGCCTGCACGCTCGGATTTTTCCGCGGCGATGTAGCCTTTAAACGCAAAACTTTGCCCGTTTGCGCCTGAAGCCATTAGTGCCAACAAAATGCTAGAAGGTCCAATCAATGGCCTGATTTCAAAGCCTTCTTGGTGTGCCAACGCCACCAAATCCGCACCAGGGTCGGCAACGGCAGGACAACCTGCTTCGCTGACCAAACCCAAATCGCGTCCGTTGCGCAAGGGTTGCAACAAGGCAGCGATGTTGGCTTTGGGTGTGTGTTCGTTTAGCGTTTGCAAGTTAAGTTCACGAATCGGCGTTTGTACGCCTAAATGTTTCAAATGCGCGCGCGCCGTTTTTTCGGCTTCTACGACAAAATCGGTGATGTGCACGATTTGAGTTTGTTCGTGTGGCAGTAAACATGGCGTGTCGGGCGCGCCTAATGGTGTGGGAATGAGATAGAGTGTGGGCATTTGGTGTTTTCTTTTTAATGTTAATGGATTTTGCTAAAGCATAACTTCGTTTCAGGCTGCCATCGGTTTGAATCTTTGATTTTGCTAACCGATGTCCGTTAAGCTCTGCATGGCTGCCTGAAAGGTGGATGGAGCCGTATAGTGAATTCAATTTAAATCAGTACAGCGTTACCAGCTCTCTTATGCACTACTCGTACACGATGGCTATTGTCGCCTTATACTGCACGTTCACTGCTGCAACTATAACTAACTATGTTTTCAGGCAGCCTGAAACGTTTTTTAGTGAACTGTGTTAGCTGGCAATAGGTCAATTGCATTCAAACCACCTCTATCCCAAATTCTTGCAAACTCGTTACCAACCAAAAAATCGGTAAACCAATCAAAGCATTCGGGTCTTGGCTGTCAATTCTTTGCAACAATGCCGCGCCCAAGCCTTCACTTTTGGCGGCTCCTGCGCAATAAATTGCGTCGGGTTCGCGCGCGAGATAGTTTTGGATTTGTACGTCGGATAAGGTGCGCATATGGACGATGGTTTTGTCGACATGTTGTTTCAGGCTGCCTGAAACTGTGTTCAATACGCATACTGCGCTGAAAAACTCAATGCGTTGCCCCGATAATTGGCACAACATGGCGGCGGCTTTGTCTGCGCTCATGGGTTTGCCTAATTGTTCGCCCTTGCACCATGCGACTTGGTCTGCACCGATGATTAAATGCTCGGGATAGGCAGTTGCCAACGATTGTGCTTTGCCAATCGCCAAGCGCAATGCAGTTTCAGGCGCAGTTTCGTGAGGCAAAGGCGTTTCGTCAAACATGGGTTTGGCGGCGATAAAATTCACGCCCAAAGTGCGCAACTGTTGCTGCCTGAAAACGGATGTGGACGCTAAAACGATGGGGAGCGGCATAGGCATAATGGTTCTCTAAAATCAAATGGTGCGTATTGTAAACAAGTCTAGCCAAAACGCATAAAGGTTTTTCAGGCAGCCTGAAATCGGTTAAACTCGCGCTTTTTTGATTGCAAACAATGCCATGAAACCCGATTCCCACGATTTTCGCGAAGCCATGTCTTACTGCGCCGCTGGCGTGCACGTTATCACGACGGATGGAAAAGCAGGGCGGTTTGGCATTACGATGACGGCGGTAACCGCGGTGACCGATTCGCCGCCGACGGTGTTGATATGCGTCAATAAATTGGCGGCGATTTGCGAACCTTTGCTGACAAATACCGCGCTGTGCATCAATGTTTTATCAGAAAATCAACAAGATATCGCCGAACATTTTGCAGGTATGACCAAACTTACGCCCGCCGAGCGCTTTGAGCAACACATTTGGCATCGCGGCAACATGGGGCAGTTGCAAGTAGAAGGCGCACTGGCGCATTTGCACGGCAAAGTGTGCGAACACCAAGAAATCGGCACGCACCATGTGTTTTTTGTAGAACTAGACGAAATTCGCGTTTCAGGCAGCTTGGATAAGGCATTGGTCTATTTTCGGCGCGAATTTGGGAGCGTGGGTGCATAAATTTTCAGGCTGCCTAACAAAAAAACGTTTATTGAGCGCAATGTAGGATGGACTTTTTCATTAATCTGATTGTTTTTAAATCAATTTTTTAGAAAAGATGGGTAGAGTTTACCCTGTATTTCACGCTATGTAACACAGTTTTTCAGGCAACTAGCTATCATGTAAACAGCTTTTGCTTTAAAATTCGCCCTATCTTAATTTTACCTTTTCAGGCAGCCTGAAATCATTTCAGGCTGCCTGAAAACTCTTATAAAAAATCATGCAAAACAAACTTAATCAAATCTTTAACTGGTTCGAATCACGCATTGATCCTTATCCAGACGACCAACCTGTTACGCCCAATAAGGGCTTGTTGCCATTTATTTGGTCTAGTGTGCAGGGTATGCGTGGCTGGATTTTGTTGCTGGCGATTGGCTCGGCAGGCAATGGCATTTTGGAAGCGGTGTTGTTTCAATTTATGGGCAATATCGTGGATTGGCTCGGCAAACTCACGCCGCAAACGCTGTGGGCGGAGCATGGCGGTGCGTTGATTGGCATGATGTTTGTGTTGCTGTTTTCGGTGGCGTGGCGTTTTACCAATTCGCTGGTGCGTTTGCAGACTTTGCAGGGTGTGTTTCCTATGCGTTTGCGCTGGAATTTTCACCGTTTGATGTTGGCGCAGTCGCTGGGCTTTTATCAAGATGAATTTGCGGGGCGCGTGTCGGCAAAAGTGATGCAAACCGCGCTTGCTGTGCGCGAAGTGGTGACCACGATTGTCGGCATGGTGGTGTATGTGGCGGTCTATTTTCTGACGACGGGCGTGATTTTGGCGAGTTTAGATGGTTGGTTGTTGTTGCCATTTATCATGTGGATTGCGCTGTTTGGCTTGACCATGAAAATATTGATTCCGAAATTGGCGAAAACGGCGCAACGCCAAGCCGACGCGCGTAGCTTGATGACGGGGCGCATTACCGACGCGTATTCCAATATTACGACCGTGAAACTGTTTTCGCACGGCGCACGCGAAGCGCGTTATGCCAAAGAATCCATGCAGGAATTTATGGTAACGGTACACGCACAAATGCGCTTGGCGACGCTGCTGGATTCTTGCACATTTGCGGTCAATGCCTTTTTGACTTTGAGTACGGCGGTGGTCGGTATTTGGCTGTGGTATTCAGGCAGCGTAACGGCTGGTGCGGTAGCGGTGGCAATTACCATGGCTTTACGAATCAATGGTTTATCGCAATACATTATGTGGGAAAGCGCGATGTTATTTGAAAACATCGGCACAGTTACCGATGGCATGACGACCTTGTCCAAACCGCATACGATTATAGACAAACCTGCCGCCTTGCCGCTTAAAGTGGAAAAAGGCGAAATCGCGTTTGAACACATTGATTTTTCATATGAAAGCGGCAAACCGCTGCTCAATGGTTTTAATTTGAATATTAAGGCAGGCGAAAAGGTTGGCTTGATTGGTCGCAGCGGTGCGGGCAAATCAACGCTGGTCAATTTGCTGTTGCGTTTTTATGAACCGCAAAGCGGTACGATTAAAATTGATGGGCAAGATGTGAACGACATCACGCAGGAAAGCCTGCGCGCGCAAATTGGTTTGGTAACGCAGGACACCAGTTTGTTGCACCGCTCTGTGCGCGATAATATTGTTTACGGTCGTCCGAATGCGACC
Organism: Neisseriaceae bacterium B1; assembly: GCA_051414845.1. GTDB lineage: Bacteria > Pseudomonadota > Gammaproteobacteria > Burkholderiales > Neisseriaceae > Simonsiella. The sequence goes on along the minus strand of CP183313.1, from coordinate 1,555,485 downwards.
GATGAAGAGATGTTTCAGGCAGCCCAAAAAGCGGAAGCAGTGGATTTCATTCCGCAATTATCGGACGCAAAAGGGCGCACGGGCTATGATGCGCATGTGGGCGAACGCGGCGTGAAATTATCAGGTGGACAACGCCAACGCATCGCCATTGCACGGGTGATGTTAAAAGATGCGCCAATTTTGTTATTAGACGAAGCCACCAGCGCGTTGGATAGTGAAGTAGAGGCGGCAATCCAAGAGAGCTTGGATAAGATGATGGACGGCAAAACGGTGATTGCGATTGCCCACAGGTTGTCCACGATTGCTGCGATGGACAGATTGATTGTGTTGGACAAAGGTAAAATCGTGGAAGAAGGCACGCACGCGCAGTTGCTAGAAAAAGGTGGGCTGTACGCGAACTTGTGGGCGCATCAGTCGGGTGGTTTTTTGCCTGAAAATGTGGAGCATTGATAATTAAATAAAAGGCTGCTTGGAAACTGTGAATAAGTTTTCAGGGTAGCCTTTTGTCATGATTGATATTTCACAATTAAACACGCACCACTTTCCTTACCTGTGGAATTTTATGCAATTGCGTGATGATTTGATTCAGTTGCCCTAAATCGTGGACGTTGAGACTGAATTTGAATTCAATAAACCCCTCTGTCCCTGCTTGAGATTTGGATAAGGTGTCCACTGCCGAAATATTACCGTCTGCTGCGGAAATCGCACTGGTCATGGCTGCGAGTAGGGCATGCTTATCAACAGAAGACACGATAACAGCAGTATCGTGCAATTTTTTACTTTCGTGTGGCAAGGCAGCCCAGTCCGCATCCAATTGCTGCTCGTGTTCGGTTTTGAGGAGTACAGAGCAATTATCACGGTGAATAATCAGACCTTGGTCTTTTACCATAATGGCTCGAATGCTGTCGCCAGGTAGCGGCATACAGCATTTACCTAAGTGAACACGTGCGGTTTCGTTGCCTGTCACTTGAATCGGGCTGAGTTTTACTTCGCCGCCAAATTGTTTGCCTGCGACTTCGGCGATGTCCATGGCGACGGCAACGGGCAGCGTAATTCCCATGCCGACTTTGTACAGCATGTCTTCCCAGCTTTGACCTGTTCGTTCTAAGTGGTTGAGATAATTTTCTTTTAAATCATTGCTTTCGGCAACTTCGCGCGGTAGCAAACTGCTGAGGGCGCGTGCCAATAAGCCAGAACCAAGCTGAATCGCGTCTTCGCGGCTGGTGCTTTTGATGTAGTTGCGAATCGCGCTGCGGGCGCGACTGGATACGGCAAAGTTGAGCCACGCGGGATTGGGTTTGGCGTGTGGCGAAGTGATGATTTCTACCGTATCGCCTGTTTTGAGTTGCGTACGCAAAGGCGCAGCAACTTTATTAACACGCACGCCGATGGTTTTGTTGCCAATGTCGGTGTGGACAAAATAGGCGAAATCAATCGGCGTTGCACCGCGTGGCAGCGTGATGATTTTGCCTTTGGGCGTGAACACATAGGTCTCGTTGGGATACAAATCTACTTTAACGTGTTCCAAAAACTCAATCGCGTTTTCGCTACGTGCTTGTAAATCAAGGATATTTTGTAGCCATTGATTGGTGCGTTTTTCGTTTTCGTTGGGCGTTTTTTGATCGCTTTGGTATTCGTTCCAATGGCTGGCGATGCCGCGTTCGGCGATTTGGTGCATTTCGCGTGTGCGGATTTGTACTTCTAATGGCAAGCCGTATGGGCCTGTTAAAGTGGTGTGCAAACTGCGGTAGCCGTTGGATTTGGGAATGGCGATGTAGTCTTTGATTTTGCCGGGCTTGGGCTGGTATAAACTGTGCAACACGCCCAATGTAACATAGCAATTAGACACGGAATTGACGATGACGCGAAAGCCGTAAATGTCCAAAACTTCTTCAAATTTGACGTTTTTGGACACCATTTTTTGGTGAATATTGTAGAGATTTTTCTCGCGCCCGATGATTTGCGCTTCAATGTTTTCGCCGACGAGTTTCATGCTCATCTCGCGCAACACGCGCCCAATCACGTCGTGGCGTTTTTTCTTGAACTCGGTCATCGCTTTTTGCAACACGCCAAAACGCACGGGGTGCATGGCGTAAAACGACAAATCTTGCAGCTCGCGATAAACGTGGTTCAAGCCCAGACGGTTGGCAATCGGCGCGTACACTTCCAGCGTTTCCGTAGCAATGCGGCGGCGACTGTCAGGGCTTTTCGCGCCTAAAGTGCGCATATTGTGCAAACGGTCGGATAATTTAACGATGATGACGCGCACGTCTTTGGTCATCGCCAAAATCAATTTGCGAAAACTCTCAGCTTGTTGCTCTGCCTTGTTGTCGTATTTCAAATTTTCCAATTTGGACAAACCGTCCACCATTTCGGTAATCGTGTCGCCAAATTCTGCCGCCATTTCGGGCTTGGTGATTGCTGTGTCTTCCAAAACATCGTGCATCAAACCCGCGCACAAAGCCTGAATATCCATGCGCCATTTCGCCAATTCCCACGTTACCGCAATCGGATGCGTGATATAAGGCTCGCCACTCTTGCGCGTTTGACCGTCGTGTGCATGAAAAGCGTAGGCACACGCTTTTTCCAGCAAAGCCAAATCATCGTCTTTCAAATAACGCGAGGCTTCACGGAACAATTTTTCGCGCACATCTGCGGTTAACACATCATAAGGCGCAGTAGCAGCAGGGATAACAGGCATAGGCTTATCTCACGCTTATTTGTTTTTATTCAAAATTTCCACGCCAACTTGACCCGCCGCAATTTCGCGCAAGGCAGTAACGGTCGCTTTATTGTGGCGTACATCGTCCACCAACGGCGCAGTGCCATTTTCTAATTGACGCGCACGACGTGCTGCTGCCAAAGTTAAGTCAAAATGATTAGGAATTTGCGTAATGCAATCTTCAACAGTAATACGAGCCATATTAAAACCTTTAAAATTAATCGTTTTTCAGGCTGCCTGAAAAGATAAAATGTTTCAGGTAGCCTGAAAATCAAAACAAAATAGAAATAGGCAGCCTGAAAACTTATTCACACTTTTCAGGCTGCCTGAAATAATCAGCAGCTATTTTACGGATTTTGCAACACTTTTTCAATCGCTTTTGTTTGATTACGCTGATTGTTGCGCTGTGCCAAAATAATGTGCAACAACTGACTTTCCGCCTCAATCAAATCGCGGTTAATCACCACATAATCAAACGCAAAAGCATTGCGAATTTCCTCTTCCGCCTCTGCCAAACGACGCGCAATCACTTCATCGTTATCGGTTTGGCGCGTACGCAAACGCTGTTCCAACTCCGTCAAAGACGGCGGCAAAATAAACACGCTAATCGCATTGGGCAAGGCTTGGCGAACTTGTTGCGCACCCTGCACATCAATTTCCAAAATCACATCAAAACCTTCGCGGCACAAATTTTCCACGCCCGCCACGCTCGTGCCATAAAAATTGCCAAACACCTGCGCGTGTTCCAAAAACGCGCCTTCGCCGACCAAGCGCATAAATTGGTCGATATCTACAAAATAATAATGCTTGCCATGCTGCTCGCCCTCACGCGGCGCGCGCGTGGTATGCGAAATAGAAACGCGAATGTGGTCGTGATTTTGCACCAATCGCGACACCAAAGTCGTTTTGCCCGTACCCGACGCGGCGGACACAATAAAAATATTGCCTTGACAAGCCTCGCTCATGATTTCCATCCACAATTTAAAATGGCGCGTATTATGCCACAAATCCATGTTTTCAGGCAGCCTGAATGGTGCGAATGAAATGGCTTTTGCGCTCATTCGCTCAACATAAAAATACAATAAGCAAAAAACGTGATTTGTTTGCAATAAGTTTGACAATAATTATTCTTATTTGTTTAATAAGTTAATTATAATCCGCGCCAATTTGTTGGAGAATAACATGAATTTTTCACGCGTTTCACAACCTACTCTTTTATGCGCGGCGTTAAGTGCCGCTTTTCCTTTGTTGGCAAACGCAGAAACGGCTGTTACCAATCCTCCAGCAAGCGAAAAAGCGACGGAATTGGCGACGATTCGCGTTGTACCCAGTGCCGATGCTTTCAAAACAGGGCTGCCTGATTCGTTTGCGGGCGGGCAAGTTGCAAAAGGTGCGCGTACAGGCGTGTTAGGCAATCGTAGCTATTTGGAAAACCCTTTTGCAACAATAGCCTATATCAATAAATTAATTCAAGATAAACAAGCGCGTAGCGTGGGCGAAGTGTTGCAAAACGACCTGAATGTGCGTGTAGCACGAGGTTATGGCAATTTTCAGGAAAGCTACATTATTCGCGGCTTGCCAACATCTTCAGATGATGTGCAATTCAATGGTTTGTACGGCTTAATGCCGCGTCAATACATTGCTTCGGAATTATTTGAACGCGTGGAAGTATTGCGTGGTGCGTCGTCGTTTTTGAATGGCGCTAGCGTGAGCGGTGTGGCGGCAGGTGGCAGCATTAATTTGTTGCCTAAACGTGCGCCGTTTGAATGGATTGCACGAGTTACCGCAGGTTATGGCACAGGACAAGGCGGGTATTTGGCGACCGATATTGCTCGTCGTTTTGGGCAAAACCAAGAATTTGGTGCGCGCTTGAATGCTACTTATCACGATGGCAAAACGCCGATTGATGATGAGTAAACGCGTTTGGGGGCGGCACATTTGGGTTTAGATTGGCGCAACGAACGTACGCGCGTTTCGGCGGATATTGGCTACCAAAACAATCAATTAGATGAAACCAGAACCAATGTAACTTTGTCTGGTATACAAGCCGTACCCGATGCGCCTGATGGCAATCATAATTGGGCGCAACCGTGGACATATTCTAATGAACGTGATGTATTTGGCGCAGTGCGTGCTGAACATGATTGTTCTGACAAATTAACGGCTTATGCGGCTTATGATATTCGTCAAAGTAAAGAGACGAATTCTTTGGCGAATTTGACATTAAAAAATGTGAGCGGCGACGGTATGCAATACCGCTTTGACAATACACGCAAAGAAATCGTGCATACAGGCGAAATGGGTGTACGCGGACAATTGCAAACAGGCAGCCTGAAAACTTTGTAAAACGCACTATTTTGTAGGGGTTGGGTTCATCCCAGCCCTTTTCATTTCAGCAATATTAAAATATTTCAATGACTTGATTATTTAACAGGGATAAACCCAGTCCCTACATTTTGCTCTTTTAGATAACTAAATAAGGTTTTGCAAAGGGGCAATATATAAGGTTTCAGCCTGAAACACGATTGGATTTTAGCGGGCAATGCGTATTATCAAGACCGCAAAAATGCATATGTGATGGACTATCGCAACACATTTGCGACTAATCTTTATCAACCGATTTACCGCGACACGCCAACTTATAGTAGTAATGCCTTATTTGGCAATCAATTAAGCGACTCACAAACCACCAATCGTACCCGTTTACACGGCTTAGTTTTAGGCGACACCATCAGCGCGTTGGACGACAAATTATTGCTCACACTCGGCGCGCGCTGGCAACGCATTCAAACCGAAGGCTATGCCTACAATACAGGTTTACAAAATAGCCAGTACAAGAAAAATCGACTCAGCCCAAGTTTAGGCGTGGTATATCGCATAACGCCGCAATGGTCGGTTTATGGCAACTACATAGAAAGTCTCGCTCAAGGCGCAATCGCATCGGATAAAACCGCGCGCAATTTTGGCGAAGCCCTTAAACCCTATGTTTCCAAACAAAAAGAACTGGGCGTGAAATATCAAGGCGAACGATTTGGCGCAGGTTTATCTTTATTTCACACCTCACGCCCACGCATTGCCACGCGCAACGGTATCGCGGGCGAAAATGGCAAAGACCGCTTTCAGGGTGCCGAATTGAATGTATACGGCGAAGCTTATCCAGGCGTGCGTTTGCTTGGTGGCGTCGTTTTATTAGATACAAAACAAAAAACATACAGGCAGCGAGCTAACCGAAGGCAAGCGCGTTATTGGTACCAATCAACATCAAGTCACGCTTGGTGCAGAATGGGATATACCGAAAGTCAAAGGTTTAACCTTAGATACGGCGCCTTGCTTACACAGGCTCTGCCTACGCCGACCACGCCAACACGCTCAAAGTCAAAGGCTGGGCACGCTGGGACATTGGCGCACGTTACCGTACGCAAATCGCAGGTTATGACGCAACATTCCGCGCTCGCGTAGATAATGTCACCAATCAAAAATACTGGGCAGCTATTGGTGGCGATGGCAAAAATGGTTACTTAAACGCAGGTGCATCGCGTAGCGTTTCCTTGTCGGTAAGCATGGATTTTTAACCATCATTTGATGTAAGACTAGTTTCAGGCTGCCTGAAAAAGCCAAGGCGTGATATAGTTCACACCACTTTTCAGGCAGCCTGAAAACTGTTCATAACAACAAACTCACTAAAAGGAAAGAAAAATGACAGAAACCACACAAGACGCAGGCTTAATCGCCTATCAACAAGGCGACTTCGCCACCGCATTGCAAGAATGGCAAAAACTTGCCGAAAACGGCAATAACCAAGCCATGCACAATTTAGCGATTTTGTACGAAAACGGTTTGGGCACAGATGAAAATCCCGAGCAAGCGCAATATTGGTGTGAGCAATCCGCGCAAGCTGGTAATCTGCACGCGCAAACACATTTAGGCTACATCTTGCGCCAACAAGGCAACTTTCAGGCAGCCAATGATTGGTGGCGACGAGCCGCCGACGCAGGCGACGCGGACGCACAAAACAATTTAGGCTTGGCATACCACCATGGCGAAGGTGTAGAAAAAGACAACGACACCGCCGCCGACTGGTTTGAGGCCGCCGCCTTGCAAGACCACGCAGGCGCGCAATTTAACATGGGCGTGTTGTACGCCAATGGACAACGCTTTGCTCACGCGCGCCATTGGTGGCACAAAGCGGCGGAATTGGGCAATCCAGACGCACAAGTGGCACTGGCGCAATTGGATGAAATGGGTGTGTGAATAACCATATTGATATCAAGCGACGAGAGCAATCTCGTCGCTTGTCTTGTGTCATGTATTACCTGAATAAGCCTGAAATCTTTACAAAACTTACTACGCCGTCATTCCCACATAGGTGGGAATCTAACGCCGAACTAAACGGATTGATATTTAATGTATTGAATGTTCAGCATTAAGCAGAAATTATCCAAGTTGAAAGTTGGATTCGCTCCTACGCAGGAATGATGAGATTGTTTATTTAGCTACGCTGAACTACGTTTCAGGCAGCCTGAAAAACAAAATAGAAGCACAATTGGTCACTTTCATATTTGATTAAATAAAGTATTTTTATGAGAAAGAAATAATTGGCAACGCACTGACATGACGTAGGCAATAGCCATTTTAATTCCAAGGTGGATAAAAATTGTTCATTGAATCATTGAATTCTTCAAAAGAAAAAGACATTTTGTCTAAAAATAAAACAAAAATAATAAATTTTTCATAAAATATAAAAAATATTTGCTATTTTGTCTAAAAAACGTATAATTCACCCATCGTACGAAAAAAACTTAGACAGAGGACAACCATGCAACTGGACATCGATCGCCTGATTGCTTATTTCGGTGGCGTTAATGCCTTAGCAGACGCTTTAAAACAACAAGACCCCAATAACCCAACCAGCACTGCTGCCATTTATAAATGGCGCACGCGAGGTTCGTTGCCCTTGTCGCAATTGCAGAAATTAACGGCATTGGCTGAGGCGCAAGGTCGTCCTTTGGATTTAAATGCCTTTATATATCAGCAGCCTGAATTGGAAAAGCAAACCATGAACACCAATAATCGCGTTATCATTTTCGACACCACGCTGCGCGACGGCGAACAATCCCCTGGCGCCGCCATGACCAAAGAAGAAAAATTGCGCGTGGCACGCCAATTAGAAAAAATGGGCGTGGACGTGATTGAGGCAGGTTTCGCCGCTGCCAGCGAAGGCGATTGGGCGGCGGTGAATGAAATCGCGCAAACGATTAAAAATTCAACTGTTTGCTCGTTGTGTCGTGCGGTAGAACGTGATATTCGTCGCGCGGGCGAGGCATTAGCCCCTGCGCCGAAACGTCGTATTCACACGTTTATCGCCACCAGCCCGATTCACATGGAACACAAATTGAAAATGAAACCCGCGCAAGTGATTGAAAACGCGGTAAAAGCGGTAAAAATCGCCAAAGAATACACCGATGATGTGGAATTTTCTTGCGAAGACGCATTGCGTTCGGAAATTGATTTCTTGGCGGAAATTTGCGGTGCGGTGATTGAGGCGGGCGCGACGACGATTAACATTCCCGATACCGTTGGCTATTCCATTCCGCACAAAACCGAAGCGTTTTTCCGCGAATTGATTGCCAAAACACCAAACAGCGACAAAGTGGTTTGGTCGGCGCATTGCCACAACGATTTGGGCTTGGCGGTGGCGAATTCGCTGGCGGCGGCGCAAGGCGGTGCACGACAAATTGAATGTACAATCAATGGCTTGGGTGAGCGCGCGGGCAATGCGTCGTTGGAGGAAATCGTGATGGCGTTGAAAGTGCGCCACGACGTGTTCGGCTTTGAAACGGGCATTGACACGACACAAATCGTGCCTGCGTCCAAATTGGTTTCTACGGTTACGGGCTATCCTGTGCAGCCGAATAAAGCGGTGGTGGGCGCAAACGCGTTCTCACACGAAAGCGGTATTCACCAAGACGGCGTGTTGAAACATCGCGAAACCTATGAAATTATGTCTGCTGAATCAGTGGGTTGGGCGGCAAATCGTTTGACTTTGGGCAAATTGTCGGGTCGCAACGCGTTCAGAACGAAATTGGCGGAATTGGGCATTGAATTGGACAGCGAAGAGGCGTTGAATGCAGCGTTTGCGCGTTTCAAAGAATTGGCGGACAAAAAACGTGAAATTTTTGATGAAGATTTGCACGCGCTGGTTTCGGACGAAATGTCTAATTTGTCGCAAGACAGCTACAAATTCATTTCGCAATATATTGTTACCGAAACGGGCGAATTGCCACGCGCGGAAATTGTGTTTAGCGTAGATGGCGCAGAACATCGTGCCGAAGCGACGGGTTCGGGTCCTGTGGATGCGATTTTCAAAGCGATTGAAAGCGTGGCGCAATCGGGCGCGGTGCTGGAAATTTATTCGGTGAACGCGGTGACCAAAGGCACGGAAAGCCAAGGCGAAACGATGGTGCGTTTGGCAAAAGACAATAAAGTCGCAAACGGTCAAGGTTCGGATACCGATGTTTTGGTGGCAACAGCGAAGGCTTATTTGTCGGCTTTGTCTAAATTGTCCAGCAATGTGGAAAAAATCAAAGCGCAAGGCGATACGATTTAATTTGAGTAATAGAAAAGAGTTTTCAGGCAGCCTGAAAGCTCTTTTTTTGTGTTTCAGGCTGCCTGAAAACTTCAATCCAACGGTAACACAAACACCTTAGACTGTCGTGCGTTTTGATGATATTGCGCTTGGCGTTCGGGTGGCAAGTCGGCAACTTCGGCTGCCTGAAAACCGTGTTCCAAAAACCAATCTGCCGTTTGTGTGGACAGCGCGAATAATTGGGCTTTACCTAGCTTTTTCGCTTGCGCCACCACATGCGCCAATAAAGCGTCGCCATAACCGCCTTCGCGCACTTGGTCGGATACCACTAAACACGCCAATTCTGCGGCATTCAGGCTGCCTGCAAACTGTTTGAGTGCGACGCAGCCATACATTTGGCGGTCGTGTTCTAAAACGGAAAACTCGTGAATATGCGCTTCGAGATAAGCGCGGCTGCGGTGTACCAAAATGCCGCGTTCTTCCAAAGGGCGAATCAGCGCGATGATGTCTGCGATATCGCGTTCTTGCGCGGTGCGAATTTGCATGAAATTGTCGCGCGCGATGGATGTGCCAGAACCTTGTCTGGTAAATAATTCATTGATTAGGCTACCATTTTGGCTGCCTGAAAGGATTTGCACGCGCGCAATACCTTGTTGCACAGCATGAATGGCGGTGGACAATAAAGCGCGTTGTTCAGGCAGCGTCTGTCCGTTGTCTAATAAAGTTTGCGCTTCTTGCGCGCTTAAATTGGACAAGGTGTGCTGTTGTGTGTCTAAAATACCTGCGTGTTCGGTTAGAAAAATCAATTTTTCTGCTTTCAAGGCAATCGCGACGGCTTGTGCTGTGTCGCGCATGGTTAAAGCGTATATTTGTCCAACAGGTGAAGCGGCGATTGGGCTAATCAATACGATGGCATGATGCGCCAAATGTTGTCGAATAGCGTCGGTATCAACTTTGCGTACTTGTCCTGCGTAGTGCATGTCCACGCCATTCAATACACCCAAGGGTTTAGCGGTTAAATAATTGCCGCTGGCGGTGCGCAAACGCGGTGGGCGTTGCGGCGCGTGCGTGTAACCGAGCGATAAAGCTGCCTGCAAATCAAATTGAATTTGTCCGCATACTTGTTTGGCGCATTGCAAAGTGGGTGCGTCGATGACGTGATAATCGTCCAGTTTGTGCAGCGTGTGTTGTTGTGCTTCACACATTTGGCGCAGTTGTTGCGTGCAACCGTGTACCAAAACCAAGTTCATGCCCAATGCTGCAATCAAGTTGAAATCTGCCGCCAAAGCGTTCAGGCAGCCTGAAAGCAGAACGCGGCTGGAAATGCCGACCACAATGGTTTTGCTGCGCAAGTAATGAATATACGGCGCGGCTTCGCGGAAATCTTGGGCAAAATGGTTGTGGGTTATCATGGTTTTGAGTATATAAATAATTTCAGGCTGCCTGAAAACAAGGCAGCCTGAATGGTTTCGATGCTGCTTATATCAGCATCATAATCAAGTAAAACAGTTGCAAAATCAATACAATCAACGCCGCAATCGTCGCAATCGTCCAATTGGTTTCATTTTGCGCAACAGCGACCGCTATTGGCGTAGGTGCCGCGGCAACCATGCCATTGGCTAATTGTGTGCTTGGCATCATTTGCGGTTGCGTCAAACCCGCCATTGGATTTTGACCGTCGCCCATTAAGGTAAATACCAAGCTATCGGTATGAATCGTAATATTATTTTGTTGTTCACCAGTACGCGACGCAGGAATCGGCATGGCGGCATTGCTGGCAGGTTTCACTGAAACTTGCGGCATTTGCGCATTGATACTATCACGGTCGAGCAAATTAAATGCAAATGCTTCGCTGCCCACTTCAGCAAACTTGGGCTTTTTGTTGGGTGCTTTAGGGATGCGATAAGCCAACGGCGTTTGAGACTTGCTTGCGTGTGTATCCAGGGTTTCTGCTTTGCGGAACATCGCTTCAATGTCTTTTAAATCATCGGCGTGTGGTTCACGATAGGCAGGTTGCGCTTTATCCACTTTAGGCGCAGATTCAGCCGCTTTTTTGCTCTTTTTCACCAAATGAAACACATGCGCACAATGCGGACAATCCACGCGTCCTTGCGTGGCATTCAATTCTGATTTTTCTACCGCAACTGCTTGTTTACATTGCGGGCAATTTACTTTGATTTTACTCATTTTTGTTCAACCATATCAACGCTTTACGCCACTCAGACATGCCCAGCCATTATCTAATTTTTCAGGCAGCATATCAAACCATTGCGCATAAATCGCGCTCATCTCTTCAACTTGTTCTTCTAAAATTCCCGACAACACAATGCGTCCGCCTATTTTAGTGCGACTTGCCAGCATGTCGCCCAGCATACGCAACGGATTGGCCAAAATGTTGGCAACCACCACATCAAATTCTCCTTCAGGCAGTGCGTTCGGCAAATAAAAGGCTGCATGAACGTCGTTTTGCGCGGCATTATCATTGCTGGCAAGCAAGGCTTGTGGGTCGATGTCCACGCCCACCGCGCTACCTGCACCCAATTTCAGCGCAGCAATCGCCAAAATGCCCGAGCCACAGCCATAATCCAACACACTTTCGTCGCCATGCAAATTTTGGTCTAGCCATTGCAAACACAAATGCGTGGTTGGATGGCTGCCTGTACCAAACGCCAAACCGGGGTCAAGGCGCAAATTCACGGCATTTTTATCGGGCGTTTCGTGCCAAGTCGGTGTAATCCACAAACGCTCAGAAATGCGAATTGGGTCAAACTGCGACTGCGTTAAACGCACCCAATCTTGTTCCGCAATGTTTTCCAGCGCGTATTCAGGCAGCGTCAAATCCACTTGTTGCGCCGCTTGCGCCAAAATTTCTGCCACATTCGCCGTTTCATCAAACAATGCCACCACGCGGCTTTGCTGCCACAATTGCTGCTGCGGCATATCAGGTTCGCCGAAAATCGGTTGTTCCTCATCCGTGCCTGCATAAGCGTCTTCAATCGCGCTTGACAAAGCACCACAATCCATCAGCGCATCAGAAAACGCTTCAGCTTGCGCCTCAGCAACAGGAATACTGGCTTGTTGATAAAACATACACTCACCGCCCGCAGGCAAAAACAAAAGACGCGCATTTTAACAGCTTAGCGGCAGCCTGACAATTTACTCATCATCTCAAATCCAGCGAAAAAACAACAAACTGCGCGCCTAACAACATTCGCCCAAATCCACAAAAACCGTTAAAATACGCCCCTTTTTTACTTTTCAGGCTGCCTGAAACCATGAATGCAACCCAATTAAATCACGCCGCTGCCGTGTTGGCGGAAATCTTAACTTTCAAACAACCAGCCGACGTTGTGTTATCTAACTATCTGCGCGAACAGAAAAAACTCGGTCGCAACGACCGCCACGAAATCGCCGAAACGGCGTTTGCCGCCTTGCGCCATTATGAAAAAATTTCCGCCGCGCTGCGCCGCCCACATGTGCAATCGCGCAAAGCGGCGTTGGCGGCATTGATTTTTGGGCGCGGCATGAATATTTCGCAATTTGAAGATTTATTAAACGAAGACGATGGCGAAAAAGAATTCGTCAGCAGCCTGAAAGCGCGTAAAGCGGAATTTTCTGGCAGCCTGAATACCGTTGCCGAATTGCCCGAATGGTTAATCAAAAAATTGCAAAAACATTGGAAAGATGAAGAAATTCAATCGTTTGGCCGCAGCGTGGCGCAACCTGCACCTCTGGATGTGCGCGTCAATAGCTTGAACGGCAAGCGCGACAAAATTTTGGCTCAACTGCAAACCGAATTCCCGAAAGCAATCGCCACGCCATTCGCGCCGCACGGCATTCGTTTTCCCGATAAACCTGCGTTGAACAAACACTCCTTGTTTTTGGACGGCACATTGGAAGTGCAAGACGAGGGCAGCCAACTGTTGGCGCAATTGGTGGGCGCGAAACGCGGCGAAATTGTGGTGGATTTTTGCGCGGGCGCGGGCGGCAAAACGCTGGCGATTGGCGCACAAATGGCGAATAAAGGGCGCATCTATGCCTTTGATATTTCAGAGAAACGCTTGGCGAATTTGAAACCGCGCATGACACGCGCGGGCTTGACCAATATCCACCCCGAGCGCGTTCAGAGCGAACACGACCCACGCATTGCGCGATTGAATGGCAAAGCCGACCGCGTGTTGGTAGATGCGCCGTGTTCGGGTTTGGGGACGTTGCGCCGCAATCCTGATTTGAAATATCGCCAATCGCCCGAAAGCGTGGCGCAATTATTGTCGCAGCAGCAAAGCATTTTGCAGGCAGCAAGCCAATTGGTGCGCGCGGGCGGACGTTTGATTTACGCGACGTGCAGCGTGTTGCCCGACGAAAACGAGCAGCAAGTGGACACATTTTTGCACAACAATCCCGATTTTGAATTGTTGAACGCAAGCGACTTGTTGGCAGCGCAAAAAATTGATTTAAATACAGGCGTGTATTTGCAAACTAATACGTTTGAGCATGGTGCAGACGGCTTTTTTGCGGCGGTGTTGCAGCGCAAGGAAGATTAATTTTTAGCTTCGCTGAACTTCGTTTCAGGCTGCCTGAAAACTTTGTACTCTCTAAAGTAGGTTGGGGTGCTAACCCAACAAAATAGCGCATATTAAAAAAATGTTGGGTTTGCAAACCAAACTACGAACTGACTATTTTCTTGCGTAGGGGCGGATTTTATATCCGCCCTATTTTTTATGAATTGAATTTCATGAATAAAATTCTGACAGCAAAAAAGGCGGATATAAAATCCGCCCTTACGAGTGCGTTTTACTACGACTGTTGTAGGAATTGAATCAGCGATGTTTTAATTTATGCCACAGTTGTAATGTAGGCATGTGGGCGCAGCTGCGATAGGGCTGTGGCGCGGACGAACTTTTTTGTTCAAAGCGTTTCCATGCTTTTTCATGGAAGTAGAAAACGACGGTATTTGCCAGTGGTTCAATTAGCGCAACGCTGCTGGAGATGCCAATGCTGCCTGTGAGTAGATAAGTGATGGTAAAGGCGACGCTGAAATGCAAAATCGCGAAAGTGAGGGTTTTAAGCATCATGATTCCTGAGTAAGTTTGATGCTTAAATGATAACTGCTTTTATTTCTTATGGCTAGTTGTTTTTAGTAAAAATTTATCAATTTTTAATTTTTATTAGTTTTTATAAATTTTAAGGCTGCCTAGGGTGTTACACATAGTCTTTATATGCACCGTAGCCTGCTTCGTCTAGTTTTTCATAGGGGATGAAACGTAAACTGTTGCCGTTAATGCAATAGCGCAAGCCGCCGCGTTCAGGCAGCCCATCGGGGAAAACGTGTCCTAAATGCGAATCGGCGGCTTGGCTGCGCACTTCTACGCGTATCATGCCGTGTGTGGTGTCGCGGTAGTTGTTGACCGCTTCGGGTGCAATCGGGCGGCTGAATGCGGGCCAGCCGCAGCCTGAATCGTATTTGTCGCGCGAGCTGAATAGGGGTTCGCCATTGACGATGTCCACATATAAGCCGCGTTCAAATAAGTGGTTGTAGGCGTGGGAAAATGGGCGTTCGGTACCGCTTTGTTGGGTAACGTAATATTGTTCGGCGGTTAAGGTTTGCTGCAATTGGCTGTCGCTGGGTTGGCTGTATTCGTTTTCAGGCAGCATGGGTTCTTGCGCGAGGGAGAGATTGATGTGGCAATAGCCGTTGGGATTTTTGTCTAAATAGTCTTGGTGGTAATCTTCGGCGGGATAGAAATGCGCTAGTGGCTGTACTTCTACCACGATTTTGCGCGCGTGTTTGCGTTGTTCTTGCGCGATGGCGGCTTGAATAATCGGCAGTTGTTCGTCGCTGGTGTAGTAAATTCCTGTGCGGTATTGTACGCCGACGTCGTTGCCTTGGCGGTTGAGTGTGGTCGGGTCAATAATGCGGAAGAAGTGGCGCAATAGGGTTTGCAGGCTGACTTCATCGCTGTCGTAAGTAATGGCGACGGCTTCGGCGTGTCCTGTGTTTTCGCGACACACTTGTTCGTAAGTTGGGTGGGCGGTTTGTCCGTTGGCATAACCTGATTGCGCGTCTAACACGCCGTGTATGCGTTGAAAATAGGCTTCTACGCCCCAGAAACAGCCGCCTGCGAGATAGAGGGTTTGTTGATTCATGGTGGTTTCCTTTGGTGTGTGAAACGGGGACATGGGGGTAGGGTAGGTGGAATGCAAGGGGTTTCAGGCAGCCTGAAAATTTCGAGGCTGCCTGAAAATGATAGATTGAGCTTTTACAGTTGCATAAAGCTTAATGGGTCAATGGGTTTACCATCTTGGCGCACTTCAAACAATAAATTGCCTGAGCTGCCTAAGGTACCAAGTGTGTCGCCACGTTTCACTTGTTGCAATTCTTTAACGGCTAAAGTTTGGTTGTTGCCGTATGCGCTTAAGTATTGTGGTGTGTGTTGCACGACCACTAAATTGCCATAACCGCGCGGACCTGTACCGCTAAAAATGACTTGACCATCCGCTGCGGCTTGAACGGCTTGTCCTTGGCTGCCTGAAAATTTCATGCTGCGATTTACTGGGTTATATTTTTCGCTTACTTTGCCTGTTGGTAAAGGAGATTGCCAAGTTAAGTTGCTAAATTGAAAGGTTCTAGTGGCAGGAGTTGCTGCGGCAACAGGGGCGGGGGTGGTTGTTGGTGTGCTTGCAACTGGGGCGACAACAGGCGCAACATAAGAATTGCTAGCAGGTGCGGTGTATGGTGCGATGGCGTTGCTGCCTAAACGCAATACTTGACCGACTTGAATATTGTTGCCATTTAAGCCATTAAGTGAACGTAATTGTTCTTGGCTAATACCGTAGCGTTTGGAAATGTTGTAAACCGTATCGCCAACAACAACACGGTGTGTGCTACCAGTGCTGGTTGCGGGCACGGTGTAATCTTTGTTGCTATTGCCTGTGCCAGTGTAGCTTTGTGGTTTAACACGTAAACGCTGACCTTTGCTAATGGTGTTGTCGCTCAAACCATTCCAGGAGCGTAAATGGTCTTGGCTAATGCCGTAGCGCTTAGAAATGTTATACACCGTATCGCCCGTGGTAACCGTGTGATAAGTAGCGTTGGTGTCTACTGGCGAGTAGTTGCCCGTGTAGGTTGGTGCTGGCGTGTAAGTATTGCTTGGGGTGTAGACCGTATTGTTGGTATTGGTCGCTGGTGGTGTGTAAACCGTGTTGTTATTGCGCACAATAGGGTAGGCTTCAGTACCAATATTAGTGCCTACAACTGGTGTGGTGTCGCTAGGGGTGAATGGTGCCGCGCCGTATGGATTGTTGGCGGTCGTGTTGGTTGTGGTGCTTGGGGTATAAATAGAAGTATTGGTATTGACACCTGTACCGCTGCCGTCTACCACAGGCGCGGGATTTTGTGTTGCGCAAGCAGACAGCACGATGGCGGCAATAGCGGGCGCGAGAAAGCGTTTATTGTTCATGAAAGCAGTCCTTTATAAACATTTTGATTGGCTGAAAATGAGTAAAATCATACCTTTTTGCGCGAATTTACACAAGTTTCAGGCAGCCTGAAACACAATTTTTTTATTAGGCTGTAAGCTTTGCAAAACTTGAAATGCCTACGCCATGGTAGTTTCTTGCGAAATCAGAGATTTGGGCAAACTATCCAGCGTCCATATCTTCAATTACTCAAAAAATTAAAATTCTGTATTATTAAAGAGTAGGGAGCGAGCCGCTCCCGCTCCATCTTTCATTTCAGGCTGCCTGAAATTTATGCCGATTGAAGTTTCACGTCTTGCCAAAACGCGCGCACGGCATTGATTTGCGAATGCGCGGTTAAGTCCACTTGTAAAGGCGTTAAGCTCACAAAACCTGCTTCTACTGCCGCAAAATCCGTGCTTTCTTCATTGTCGGCAACTTCGCCCGCAGGTCCAATCCAGTAAATTTTTTCGCCACGCGGATTGCGGTCGGGCAAAATACTTTGCGTGTGGTGGCGACGACCTAGACGCGTGATTTTCAAGCCTTGCAATTCGTACGCTTCAACGGCAGGAATGTTTACATTCCACAACATCGGCACAACAGGCGGTTTGGCTGCTAAGTGGCGCAAAACGGTGCTGACAGTTTGGGTTACCGTTGCTTCGTGTTGCAACATTTTTTGTGAACACAATGAAAACGCCACTGCAGGAATACCCATTAAATAAGCTTCGGTTGCCGCCGCGACCGTACCCGAATACAAAGTATCATCTCCCATATTCGAGCCGTGGTTCACGCCTGAAATCACCAAGTCGGGCACAAAATCAGGCAGCGCGTGCAAGCCTAAATGAATGCAATCGGTGGGTGTACCGCTGACATAATAAAAGCCGTTTTCCGCCGAACGAATGCGCAGTGGACGGTCAAGCGTTAAAGAGTTGCTCACGCCACTTCGGTCGCGCTCTGGTGCAACCACGCGCACATTGGCAAATTCACTCGCCACGCGCGCTAAAAGAGCAATGCCGTGTGACAAATAACCGTCGTCGTTGGAAATCAAAATATTCATGTTGCGCTCCTTCAGTTGCAAAAATATTCACTCAATTGTAATGCAAAATCAACACAATCTTGGCGATTTTTTTAGGCCGTCACAACATAAATCATGGAGCGCGGACGTCCTCGTCCGCAATTTAAGATAAAAAGTACAACGTATTTGGCGGACGGGGACGTCCGCGCTCCAATATATTAGTCTGCCTGAAATGTAAATGCAGTTCAATAAATGCAAAGCTTTCAGGCAGCCTGAAAAAGCCGTGCTATGATGTGGGCTTTATTAACGAAAGGAAACATGATGAATTTTGGTAACTTAATCAATCAAGTGCTCAAAGGCGCGCAAAGCTACACCAACAGCCGCAAAACCCTCACTCAAAAATCCAGCTCGGGCGGTTTGGGCGACATTATCAACGCTTTGGGCGGCAGCACCGCCGCGGTTAGCTTGTTGTCCATGTTGCTCAAACGCCGAAAAGGCGTGGGTGGTTTAGGTAAAACAGGTTCATTGGCAGCATTGGGCGCGGTGGCATATTACGCTTACCAACAATGGCAAAAAAGCCAAAGCAACACCGACCAAAAAGGCGCATTGGACGCAGAAGCTTTTTCGCACACAGGCAACGATGCAGAAAATGTGGGCAACTTGATTTTGTGCACTATGATTGCCGCAGCGGCAGCCGATGGCGAAATTGATGAACAAGAACGCCAAGCCATTATCAAAGAAGCGGGCGACGACAACGAAGCCGCACAATGGTTAGCTCAACAAACGCAAAATCCTGTTACACCTGAAAACATCGCCAATGAAGTCGGCAACAACACCGCTTTAGCCGCCGAAATCTACTTGGCAGCACGTTTAATTTGCGGCGAATTAAACCGCAAAGAAATCGTCTTTTTGGCGCAACTGGCTCAAGCACTTAAATTAGATCCACAATTGGTGGCACAATTAGATAAGCAAGCCAGCGCGGAATAAACGAATCCATTAAAATAGCCACAGCTTGCTTTTGCTCTGTGGCTATTTTTTCAGGCTGCCTGAAAGTTTATTTTCTTATTTAATTATTTTTAATCAGTTATTTATTATGTCTCAAGAACTTTACGATTTAATTCAACATGACGCTTATGGTGATGTACAAGAAACGCTGCAATTTTTGCTTGAAGAATGTACTTTGGACGATGCACCGAGCCCGGAAGAAGTAGTGTATTGGCAACAATTATTGCAACAGCGCGGTGGCAAATTTCTGAAATTAGTGACGCTGTGTCAAGCCTATCTTGACGAACAAACATCATGAAAATCAAGCAAAAACAATGGCTGATTGCCGCTGTTGCATGGTTTGCCATGAGTGTGTACACGCTTATTTTTCGCGAAGCCAGCCAAATCGGTGCGCCACCTTTTCCGCATTTTGACAAGTTTGCTCATGCCTTATTGTTTTTGGTGCAAACTTGGTTGGGAGCGAAATTTTGGCTCACTGAAAATCGTGAACCACCTTATTTGAAATTATTTTTCTTAGCTTTGATTTGGGCTGTGACCAGTGAATTAGCGCAACATATTTTTGCTACAACACGACAGGGGGATATTTGGGATGTAGCGGCGGATATGTTGGGCGTGATTATGGCTTTGAAATTGGCAAACTTGCAAGTAACTGTTAATCACAAGCATCTTTAAGTTATGTAAGTTTACTTAATCCATATCTATTTCATTTGAATAAATTAGACCAAAAACGTCTTTTAGTACTTTGTAAAATTTAAATTGCAAGTATTAGGATTTGTTAGTAAGAATAGATTTATTAATCTAGATAATTGTGAAATTCAAAATCTAAATGAATTTTCTATTTCATAGCTCAATTATTTAATTTGTTTAGTTTAATAAATAAGAACAATGTATCTATTTGTAAAATAAAATAGATGTTGGTCTATATCTTGCTTAAAAACTTAAGGGCGTATTAATGATACATTTTTTTATATTTTGATTATTGCGGTTGAGATTGAAATCATAAAGTGTATTTATTGTTGTTTTTTATTAAAACTTTGAGGTCTTAAAAATGAATAAAACGGCTTTTCAATTTGTATCTGCAGCTCTGTTAGGTAGTTTATTGATGCCTGCTACTCACGCACGCGTTTTTGATGGTGAAAATACAAAAATTGTGAACGGAGTGAAGTGGTCGAAAACACGTCATGCTGATGTTCATGATTTGTTGAAACGCGAGTTGAATGACGATAGTGTGCATGTATTTTTCCTGCGCCCTGCTGATAAAGATGGTATCCAAACCAGCGCAAACGTAGCGATTAATGATCGTTTCCAAGCAAGCTTACAACCAGGTAATTTTACCGATGTTTTGTCTTGTTCTGGCAATAATCGCATTAGCGCAGAAATTACTGGCAATAAAAATAATGATTTGTTGAAAAATGCCAAAACTTTCCGTTTGGATGGTCGCCAATCATATTTCTTTATGGTTGATGTTGATGAGGCAGGTAAAACAGCAGTTGCTCGACTGAGCCAAGAGCAGGCTGTTGAAATGATGGAAAAAATGCCTTATCAAAACCATCAAATTACACGCGTTGTACCAAATTGTTTGCCTGAAGCTGAAAACTTAAGTATTGAGCTGAAGGTTTACTTTGATACTGATAAGTCTTTTGTGAAACGTCCTTATTATCCTGAAATTGAGCAAGTTGTGGATTATATGAAACGCTTCCCAGATGTTAAGGTAACTTTAGAAGGTCATACCGATAGCCGTGCCAGCGATCAATACAATATTGCCTTGTCACAACGTCGCGTTGATGCAATTCGTACGATTTTGATTGACCAGTATGGTATCGATGCAAATCGAATCCGTTCCGTTGGTTATGGTGAGACTCGTCCTATTGCAGATAACAATACTGTTGAAGGCCGTGCCTTGAATCGTCGCGTAATGGCTGTTTTTGAGAAGCAATAAATATGACCCATTACCCACATATTTTCAGGCAGCCTGAAAATATTCCAAGAATTTTATTTTAGGATAAATCATGAACAAAACAATTAGCGTAAAAATTTACAACGCGAAAGAAAAAGCCAAAGAATTTAAATTCGATACTCAAAATACTGAGCCAATGGTTATTCAAGCAGAAAATCATGTGAACTATGAATTTTTTGATGAATCTATTGGTCGTGCGCCTAACCATATCGTCACAAAACGTGATGGCGACAACTTGTTGGTTTCATTTGAGCGCGAAGGTCAAGAAGTTGATTTGGTTATCGAAGGCTTCTATGACGAAAGTAATCAAGCTTTAACAGGTATTGCTGAAGATGGCGAATACTATTATTACATCCCAGATACTGGTGAAGTAGCAGATTATGTGACGCAACTAGAGCAGGGCGATACAGAAGGTCAAGCTTTGGGTGGCGAACACATCATTGCGCCAGTATGGGTATTCCCATGGTGGTTCCCATTGGTTGGTTTGGCTGCGGTGCCATTTTTGGTGAATGGTGGTGACGATAATCCACAAAATCCGCCAGTACCAGCAGAACCTTCTATTGATATTAACAATGACCCTAAAGCAACGCCAGAAAATCCTCAAAAGCCAGAAGACCCTAGCAAGCCAGGTGTAGATGGCAATAAAGTGCCAGGTAAAAATGGTGTACCTGTAGATCCAATAAACCCAAACTCGCCAAAAGAGGCAGTTCCAGGTAATGAGGGTAATCCAGATGGTTTGGGTGACAATACTGTACCAGAAAATGGAACGGTTTCAGGTACTATTAAAGTTAATGTACCTGCAGGTTCCACACCAACTTTAACTATTGGCGGCAAGAATGTGCCATTTCCAACTGACGGTAAACCAATTGAGCCAAAAGGTTTGACCATTCCTACAGATAAAGGTGTATTGACCGTTACTAAAGTTAATCCAGATGGTACAGTGGAATATACTTACGACCCGAATGGTGATCATCAAGACCATACTGGCAAAACGCCTCTTTTAGATAATATTCCAGTGAAAGTAACTGTGGGCAGTAAAACTGCAGAAGGCTCATTGGATATCGCGATTACCGATTCAACACCAACAGCAAGTAATGACTTTGGTGATATTAGTGCCGCTTCAAACAAGCCTATTGGTGGTAAATTGTTTGATAATGATACCTTTGGGGCAGATGGTGCGGGAAAAGTTCGTACAGAGCCTAAAAAAGTAGTAGGCAAATTCGGTACGGTAGAAATCAAAGAAGATGGTAGCTATACCTATACTTTGGATCCAGCGAAAGTTAAGGCAGCGGGTGGTAATCTGACTGATGAAGAGTTCCCGTACACGATTACAGATTCGGATGGCGATACTTCTACAGCAAAATTGATTATTGCATTGAAACCAGTGCCAAGCATTGATATTCCAAATGACCCATCATCAACGCCTAATAACCCAACTGTAACACCTGATGATCCAAAAAATCCAAATAACCCGACTACACCAGTAGATCCAAGCAACCCAAGCAAGCCAAAAGATCCATTAGATCCAGTTGACCCTAAAAAACCAACAGATCCAGTAGATCCAAACAATCCAAACGGTCCAACTAAGCCAACGGAAGACCCGACCAAAAAAGGTGAACAAGGTCATGAAGGCAATCCAAAAGGCGAAGGCGACAACACCGTAATTGAAGGCGATGAAGTAACAGGTACATTCACCGTACACTTACCAAGCCAAGGCACATCCGAAGTCAAAATCGGAGGCATCACTGTGGACGTTAAAAACTTCAACGGCCCAGTAGAAATCCCGACAGACAAAGGCACACTGTTCATTGACAGCATCACACCAGATGGCAAAGTAACGTACACGTACAAAGCAGAGCCACAAACACATGGTAAAGATACGCCAGTAGTAATGGACAACATTCCAGTGACCATTACCGTAACAGAGCCAGGCAAAACACCACAAACCGTAACAGGTTCATTGGATATTGCCATTGTGGATACTTTGCCAGTGGCTGCAGATGACAAAGCAGAAATCACAGAAGGCAACAAAGAAGTTTCAGGCAGCCTAGAGCCAAATGACAACTTTGGTGCAGATGGAAAAGCAGTAAGCAATCCATTTACCCCAGTGAAAGACAAAGACGGCACAAACAGCTTTGGTAAATTTACCATCAATGCAGACGGTACCTACACGTACACATTGAATAACGATAATCCAAAAGTAAATGCACTGAAAATTGGCGAAACCTTAACAGACACCATTACCTACACCATTACTGACAAAGACGGCGATACATCAACAGCCACTTTGACCGTAACAATTAAAGGTAGTGAAGTACCAGGTATTGACATTCCAAACGATCCACCGTCAACACCAGATACCCCAAACGTACCAAAAGACGAGCCAAACAAACCAGTTACACCAAACGATCCAACTGATCCAAACAAACCAGCAGAGCCAGTAGATCCAAGCAACCCAAGCAAGCCAAAAGATCCATTAGATCCAGTTGACCCTAAAAAACCAACAGATCCAGTAGATCCAAACAATCCAAACGGTCCAACTAAGCCAACGGAAGACCCGACCAAAAAAGGTGAACAAGGTCATGAAGGCAATCCAAAAGGCGAAGGCGACAACACCGTAATTGAAGGCGATGAAGTAACAGGTACATTCACCGTACACTTACCAAGCCAAGGCACATCCGAAGTCAAAATCGGAGGCATCACTGTGGACGTTAAAAACTTCAACGGCCCAGTAGAAATCCCGACAGACAAAGGCACACTGTTCATTGACAGCATCACACCAGATGGCAAAGTAACGTACACGTACAAAGCAGAGCCACAAACACATGGTAAAGATACGCCAGTAGTAATGGACAACATTCCAGTGACCATTACCGTAACAGAGCCAGGCAAAACACCACAAACCGTAACAGGTTCATTGGATATTGCCATTGTGGATACTTTGCCAGTGGCTGCAGATGACAAAAATAGCATTACAGAAGATAGCGCAACGCCTAGCGTAAGCGGCAATCTTTTTGTTAATGATAACTTTGGTGCTGATGGCGAAGGTAAGCCTGCGACTAAAGCACAAACTATTCCAGGCACATACGGTACAGTAGTTATCAATGAAGACGGTAGCTACACTTACACCCTTGACCCAGCTAAAGCAAACGCGCTTAACACAGGGGATGTTAAAGAAGAAACCTTTAAATACACTATTGTAGATAAAGATGGCGATACCTCTGAAGCTACCTTAACAATTACGGTAAACGGCAAAACAGATGACGTGCCAACATTGAACTTGAAAGCTACAGACAACCAATCTGTAGAAGGTGACGATGACACAATTATCTTTGCTGTGGGTAAAGATGGCTTACCATTGAAAGATGCGGTTGAAACCACTATTAAGCTCAATACCGCTGATAGCAAAATCGACGCAGCTGACGTAGTGAGCATTACTGTTAAAGACGGTTCAGGTACTAAAACTGTAAGCTATGCTGACTTAGTGAAAGGTATCAAAGTAACCATGCCGCAAGATGGTACTGAGCCAACTATTACCTTCAAAACAAAAGATGATAGTTCTTATGAAAAATCTGAAGCCATCAAGTTGGATATGAGTGGCACAAAATACGCTACCAATACCACAGATAGCGTACAAGAAGGTACGAAAACAGCGACAGCGACCATTTTGGATGAGCCATCAAATACGCCAATTCCAAAAGACCCAACTAAACCAGTAGGTCCAGATAATCCATTGGTACCGTCAACACCTGGTAATACAGATGGCGACCGTCCAATCGTATCGATTAGTGGTCCAGCAGAGGTAAAAGAAAGCGTTGGTAACGCTGTTTATACAGTTAAAGTTGCAGAGCCATCAGACAAGCCTGTAGTTGTTACTTACACAGTAACGCACGGTACAACTGAAGCTGCCGACTTTAATGCCAAAGATGGTAAACCAGTAACTGAAACCTTTACTGTAACTATCCCAGCAGGTGAAGATGGTGTGAAAGGTGTGCCTGTTAATATCCCAATCAACAACAACACCGTGTATGAAGGCAAAGAAACATACACTGTGAAAATTGTAGGTGTTGATGCAGCGTCAGGAGCGGCAATTGGTGCTAATGACAAAGTGAACACAACAATTGTTGATTACACGCAAAATGATACAAACAACCAAGATAAACCATCTATCGACATCGATCCACCAGCGCATGTATCTGAAGAAGGTTTGAATGGTGGCACACCAGATACCAATCCAACTGGTATTGATACAACAAACGACAAAACAGCAAACGGTAAAATCTATGTGAACAACATCGATCCAGCTGCTAATGTGCGAGTTGAATTGACAGCGCCAACTGTTCCTATCACAAGTGGTGGACGTGCAGTAACTTGGACAACAAATGCAAACAATACGCAGTGGACAGGTACCACACCAGATGGTGAGAAAGTGCTTGATGTAATTATAGGTACAAAATCTACAGGTACAAATCAGATCGTCTTTGAATACACAACCACCTTGTATCAACCAGTAGACCATAAAGACACAAAATCTGAAGACAACTTAGATGTTGGCTTTGGTATTAAAGTTTTGGATGGTTCAACAGTCATTGCGCAAGAAACTAAAGTAGTGACTGTTGTGGAAGATGATTCACCAACTAAAGGTGTAAGTACACACAATATTGATGTGCCTGTGGATGTTGTGAAATTAGTAGATATTCAAACTGGTTTTGATATTTCTGGTTTAGGGACAACATACAGCTCAAGTGATAGAGTAATTGGTCAGAATAACGACGCGGATAAATATTCTGAAATAATTAGTTGGGGTAACAATGCACCAAATGCATCATACGGTATGATTGAAGATGCAGGCATAATTAATAAACCTTTAGAAGGCTTCAATATTCCGTTTAAGTTGGGTACTTTTTATCATTCGAATAATCCGATTTCTGTTAATGGTAACGGTCTAGAGCGAGTAGATTTGAAAGTTGATTTTATTATTAGCGTGAATGGTGAGCAAGAAACAGTAAAAACAACTTTTGATGTGCATCATATTGAAACGCCAAATACATCTAATGAAACAGATGCTTATGGGCAATGGCTGGACATTGAAAATACAGTTTATACAAATAATGCTGACCATTTATTAACAGGTGGTGTAACCAAAGATGATTTCGTTATTTTTAGACCGCAAGAATCAACTTTATTGATTGGTGGAAAGCGTTATCAGCTGACATTGAATGAACCAACTAAAGTTGCTGGCGATGGTGTGTTACATAGTAGTTTGGATAATTTTGATATCTTGACTGCAATGGCAGAAAACTATCAATCAGCTAATGATAGGCATGATACTGCTAATGGTGTGGCAGTACTCTATAATCCAGCAATTACGACATATATTAAAAAGCAGCTGGATGGTATTACGCGCGAAGAGGTTGAGGCTGGTAAAGTGGTGATTATTAATACGACTGAAACCAAGAAAAATGACTTTGCGATGACAGCGACATTGGTACCGCTTGATCCAAACCCAGACGCAAGCAATGACTTGACGCGTGCAACAGGCTTTAAAACAGGTGGCGACGTTGTATCAGATACCAGTCTTTTAGACGCAAGCAAGCAAAAAGTGATTTGGTCAGGAGATGTTGTAGATAGCGATAATTCTGATAAGACTTATACCTTTGTAACTAAATACGGTACTTTTATTGGAAACATTAATGGTAGCTATGAGTTTAAGGGTGCTGCTGACATCGCTAAACAAGTTGATTTGAATGCTGAAGATAAGCTAACTTATAAATACAGCTATACAGATAATGATGGCGATAGCGTAAGCGATACCGTGGTCATCAACTTCAAAGACTATACCAAAGAAATCGTAGCTCGTGATTATGTTGGTACCAATGACCATGACTATATTATTGGTACAACTGTAGGGGGCGATAAGCTTGATGGTGGCAAAGGTGATGACATCATTATCGGCGAAGCGGGTGCGGATACCTTGTTAGGCGGTGCAGGTCATGACTTGCTGTACTTCGATAAAGACGACGTCTTAATCGATGGTGGTGCAGATTTTGACACACTTGTATTAACAAGTACGCCATACAAAGATGCAAATGGTGATATTTTGTTGAACAACAACATCGACTTAAGCGGTGTAGCGAATGTGAAAAATATTGAAGCCATTTCAATGGAAGGCAATGGAGTACAAAACCTGACCATTAAAGCTTCTGATATTTTAAGCATGAATTCAGTAGGTAAAACATTAGACATCTTGGGTGACGCCGAAGATAAAGTGAATTTGCTCAACTCTGAATTCACTAAAGTTGAACCTACACCGCAAGCGCCAGTGAAAGATGGTTATGATTTGTATGTTTCAAGCAATGGTGCAAGCTTATACATTGACCAAGATGTACAAATTAACTTGATTCAGTAATCTTAGCTGTAACAATTGATATCAAATAAGCAACACGCCTTTATGCAAATAAAGGCGTGTTTTTGTATTGAATCGATTCATTTTAAACATCTTTGGAAAAGGTAAAGTAGATACTTTTTCAGGCAGCCTGAAAATATGTAGGTCAGATACTTGTATCCGACAATACTTATATAAAAACTGAAATAAAAAATTTGGAGCGCAAGCAGTTTGCTCATCTAAATTTATCAAACATTTAAAAAATATCGGCAAGAGAATTTTTGTCTGCAAATAATTTCGTAAAATTTGACTATTAATTTTTTATTATCAATAGTTAATCACTATACAAATAATCAAGCAATTTTCTAAGACTTGTTTAGCGTGGATAATGCACCTAAAATAGCCGTTCGCTATTAATTTTAGGAAAATATCATGAATAATACTATCGCAGCACAACCCCAAACCAGTCTACAAATGACTGTATTAATGACGCCCGACATGGAAAATTTTAGCGGCAATGTACACGGTGGCGATTTGCTTAAATTGCTCGACCAAGTGGCGTATGCTTGCGCCAGCCGTTATTGCGGCTATTCGTGCGTGACGCTATCGGTTGACCAAGTGCTGTTCAAAGAGCCGATTTATGTGGGTGAATTGGTCACATTTTTGGCGAGCGTGAATTATGTGGGGCGTTCATCGATGGAAATTGGCATTCGCGTGGAAGCGCAAAATATCCAAAATCGCACCATTCGCCACACTAATTCATGCTATTTCACGATGGTGGCAATGAAAGATGGCAAAACGGTAGCAGTTGAGCCGCTGAAAATTGAAAACGAAACACAACGCTGCCGCTTAGAAGCTGCGGAACAACGTCGCGCTGCGCGTTTGGCGGCGGCAAAAGCACACGCATCGTGTGATTGTTGATAAATTGAAAACATCTCAAAACTCTTTCAGGCTGCCTGAAAAAGCTTTTGGATTTCTATTGAAAAATTGTCGGATTCAAGAATCCCCTAACTTTGCGCAAACCAATAAAAAGGCTGCCTGAAAACGTAAAAACATTTTCAGGCAGCCTTTTTATTTCAGCAAATGATTACTCGCTCAACGCCGCAATATCTGCCACGCCATTCATCAAACTTGCCAACAAATTCAACAAATTCAAACGGTTTTGTTTCACGCTAGTATCATCAGCCATTACCATCACGCCATCAAAAAACGCGTCCACTTGCGGTTTAATCGCCGCCAACGCTTTTAAGGCAGCCTGAAAATCACGCGACGCAATCGCTGCATTCACCCGCGGTTGCAAATCTTGTGCCGCCGCAAACAAGGCTTTCTCTTCGTCTTGCGCCAACAAAGCTGCGTTCACGTCGCCCAAATCGCTTTCCGCTTTTTTCAGCAAATTTTGCACGCGCTTGTTCGCCGCTGCCAACGCCGCTGATTCGGGTAATTGTTTAAAGAATTCAACCGCTTGTGATTTCGCCGCCAAATCATCCAAACGGTCAGGACGTTGCGCCAACACCGCTGCTACCACGTCTTGCGAATAATCGTTTTGCAACAAAACCGCCAAACGCGCTTGCATAAAATCTGAAATTTCGCCAACGGTTTTTTCTTTGTCTGCCAACACGTTAGCTGGGAATTGCGCTGCCACCGTGTTCAACAAATCCGCGATAGACAACGGCGTATTCATCAACATACGTAACACACCCAATGCCGCACGGCGCAGCGCGTAGGGGTCTTTGTCGCCTGTTGGAATTAGCCCAATGCCCCAAATGCCAACCAGCGTTTCCAGCTTGTCCGCCAACGCAACCGCCGTCGCAATCGCGCTTTCAGGCAGCGCGTCGCCCGCAAAACGCGGCTGATAGTGTTGCTCAATCGCCACCGCAATTTCAGGCTGCTCGCCGTCCAGTTGCGCGTAATATTTGCCCATCGTGCCTTGCAATTCGGGAAATTCGCCCACCATTTCGGTCACCAAATCCGCTTTCGCCAAACGCGCCGCGCGTTCCGCCAACGCTTTGTCCGCGTTCAGGCAGCCTGCAATGTGCGCCGAAATCGTTTGCAAACGCTCAATGCGCTCGGCTTGCGAACCGATTTTGTTGTGATAAACCACGCTCGCCAATTTCGGCAAACGGCTTTCCAAAGTCGCCTTTTGGTCTTGTTTATAAAAGAATTCTGCGTCCGACAAACGCGCCCGCAACACGCGCTCGTTGCCCTGAATAATATGGCTCGGATCATCGGTTTTTAAGTTGGAAACCAATAAAAATTGGTTCATCAATTTGCCGTTTTTGTCCAAAAGCGGGAAATATTTTTGATTTTGCTGCATGGTCAAAATCAAACATTCTTGCGGTACTTCCAAGAAATGCTCTTTAAAACCTGCTTGCAAAACAATAGGATATTCCACCAATGCGGTAACTTCATCCAACAACCCCTCATCAGCGGCAACAGTCGCGTTCAGGCTGCCTGCTTGTTTATCCAATTCGGCTTGAATCGCCGCTTTGCGCTCGGCAAAATTGGCAATTACTTTGCCTTGTTCCGCCATTTGTTTCGCATAATCATCGGCTTCTTTGAACACGATTTCGCCTTGCGACAAGAAACGGTGTCCCAAAGTTTTGTTGGCGCTGTCCAAACCCAGCACCGAACACGGCACAATTTCGCTGCCGTGTAACACGGTCAAACCATGCACAGGGCGAACGAAAGTATGCATGCTGCTGCCCCAACGCATCACTTTGGGAATGGGCAACTTTTTCACGGCGTTGGTCAAAATATCACCCAACAACGCAGCAAGTGTTTGACCTGATTGCGTAAATTCATGCCCGTAAATATCTTGTTTGCCGTCATTCATGATTTTCAGGCTGCCCACTTCCACGCCATTGGAACGCGCAAAGCCTTCAATCGCTTTTTCGTTCGCGCTAACGGCAGGGCCTTTTTTAACAACGTGCTGGTCGGCTTGCACCGCTTTCACATTCGGCACAGAAACCGCCAAACGGCGCGGCGAAGCGTAGGCGGTAAATTGTGTTTCGTTGTCAATTAGTTGGGCTTTTTCCAAGCCTTCGGCAATGGCAGCAGCGAAATGGTTGCCCAAATTGTTCAGAGCTTTTGGAGGGAGTTCTTCGGTTAAGAGTTCAATCAGTAAAGTTTGCGACATGGGTTTCTTTCTAATCAATAAAAATGGTTTCAGGCAGCCTGAAAATAAAATCGCGCCATTTTACCGAATTTTCAGGCTGCCTGAAATCTAATTTATACAAGCTATTTATCGTCCGCAAACGGCAAGCCACACAACGCCGTGATTTCATTCTGCACACGCGCACGCAAAGCCGCATATTCTGCTTGCTCCGTTTCAGGCAGCCTGAAAGCTGGTAACTTCGCCATTTTTCGCGCCAAACCCTTGCCGTGAAACGAATAAATCATCGGATAACGCCCTGCTTGCGCGATTTGGGTAACCGTTTGTGCCAGCAAATCCAAATGTACATAAGTGACGGCGTGGCGCGGTTTGTCCGCCACTTTTGCCAAATTTTTAAGCATAAATAGTTGCAACACAAACATCGCCACAAACACCACAAACGCACCATAAAACAACATCGGCGTTTCACGGCTAATTTGTTCATGTAAAACATATTTATCCACAGCCCACCAAGCGGCACACCCTAAAACACATCCCACAATCGCGCCCAAAGTAACGCGCGATTGCAATTGTTCGCGCTGCACCGTTTTTATCGGCTGCAACACCGCCCACACCACCTGCGTGCGTTTGTCGCGCAAATCACGTCCCACTTGGCGCAAAACCGCTTTCGCATCGGCATCGTAAGCGGCTGAAAAATCTTGATTGTGCAATATTTCATGGCGAAAATCGTGCATATTGTGTCTTTTAAGTCTGTCGGGCATTTATGCCCGACATAACGCATTTTCAGGCAGCCTGAGAATACGCATTCATCTATTTTTTCGCCACCAATAAATCAAATACGCAAAATTAAATATCACACCACCACCTAAAAGCCAAGCCATCAATATATTTGCTTTGCTTGTTCCGACTGGGCGAATAATGTGCGGCTCATTCTGCAAATAATCGCGTGAAATCGCATTTCCTTGTTCCAAAACCGATTTTTCGTTAGGCGAAAGCGCAACATCGTGTAGGTAAATCGTTTGACCTTCTGGCGTTTTAAACTGCAAATCACTGCGAAATTCCACTTTTCCCTTACCTGTTTTCGCATAACGATTCGAATAAGCAAACACTTGTGCCTGCGCCACAGGTTCAGTTTTAAAGCGATTATGCAATTTAATCGTATTCACAAGAAACAACACAACCAAAACCAAAAACGCATTGATTAGAAAAATGAACACCGTAAACAGCAATTTTTGCCCCAGCGTTTTCATTTTTCCGCCACCAACGCCGCCACCACGTCTTCCATTTTCATAAATCGCGACCCTTTCACCAACACACTCGCGCCCTGCGGCAATTCAGGCTGCATCACCAAAATCAATGGCTCTTTGTCCGCGAACCACAAGCCATTGTCGCCAAAAACTTCCGCCGCATGCACCGCGTTATCGCCCACAAAATAGCCGCGCTCAATACCCAAATCACGCGCATACGTGCCAATTTCCGCGTGCATCGCCGCTGCCTCATCCTCACCCAATTCGCCCATGTCGCCCATCACAAACACGCGCGGCGCAGGCAAAGCCGCTAACACGTCCAATGCCGACTTCATGCTGTCGGGATTCGCGTTATACGTGTCGTCCAACACCGTGCCGCCGTGTTTACCCTGTTTCGCCTGCAAACGCCCCTTAATATTCGCAAACGCCGCCAAACCAGCCGCAACTTCGCTCAACGTGCAACCGCCCGCCAACGCCAAACTCGCCGCCGCACAGGCATTCGCCACATTGTGCCGCCCCGCCACAGGCAAGTTCACGCGCACCGACTCCGCGCCGCACACCAAATCAAATTCTGAGACAAGCGCATTCAAAACCATATTTTGCGCGTGAACATCGCCCGAATCCACGCCAAAACTCGCTTGGCGCACATTCAAATCATTGCAGGCTGCCTGAAAAATCGGCAAATTCACATCTTCGGCTGGCACAATCGCCAAACCATCTTGTTTAACACCTTGATAAATTTCACTTTTCGCTCGCGCAATATCGTCCACGCCATTGAAACCGCAGCCGATGTGCGCGCGCATCGCATTGTTTACCAGTGCGATATCGGGACGCGCCAGCCGCGTCAGCAACGCCAATTCGCCAAAATGATTCATGCCCATTTCAATTACGGTATGGCGATGATTTTCGCGTAAATTCAACAAGGTAAGTGGCAAACCGATGTGATTATTGAAATTGCCTGCGGTCGCCAAAATCGCGTCTTCGCCAAAACGGTGGCGCAAAATGGTCGCCAGCATTTCTTTGACGGTGGTTTTGCCGCTTGAACCCGTGATGCCGAACACAAACGGGTTGATTTCATCGCGCCATTTGGCGGCGATTTTTTGCAATGCGGTCAATGTGTTGTCCACTTTCAGGCAGCCTGAAACGTCCGCCAAATCATCACGCGACACCAACGCCCACGCGCCTTTTTCCAAAACTTGGGGGACGAAATCGTGGGCATCGTGGTTTTCGCCAATCAGCGCGACAAACAAATCGCCCGCTTGGGCTTGGCGGCTGTCGGTAATCACGCGCTGAAATTCAAGGTTTTCGGTGGGTTGCGTCAAGTTTAAGGTTTGGCAGATAAAAGAAAGAGTTAGGGTTTTCATAAATAGGCTTTCAAAAATATTGAAGGTAATCAATTTTTATCTGTATCGGGTGCTTCGCCAGCAAACAGTTGTTCAATTAAATGAGGGTGTTTTTCATCAAATTCATCAAGCATTTCTAAAATTTGTTGAAACATTAGCTTTGTGTCTTCATCAATCGGTAATTGTGGCATTTGGTTTTCTTCGGTCATTTTATTGTTCCAAGATTGAAAAATGGTTTGTTATTTTGGGGCTTCAGGTAGCCTTTTGACACAAAAGCAGCCTGAAAAACTTATTTCGCCATAAATTGATGCAAATAGCATTTTGCTAACTTCATTTTTTCACGCTGATTTTTAGCTCTCCGTACCGCAAAAAATTCAGCCCAATCTTTTTGTAAAGACAAGGCAAAATACCGTTTTCCGTCTTTCCCCATCGCCCAAACATTACTGACTTCATCTTCCAAAATCGGCGAAATCGCTTCCAAATCCAATAAATGCGGCGAGCGCAAAGCCATTCTTTACTTTGAACGCCAGCATTTGTGCCAAAGTTTTTTGTCTTGTTTTTCGCTGCGGCAGCTTGTGTATCCCATAATGGGCGTTTTTCGTTTGCTTCTGCTCATTGGATTTTCCTTTGTTTTTTTATTTTCAGGCAGCCTGAAAATAAATTTAACACCCTTTCAAAGCATTTTCCGCCACTTCAAAATCCGAAAAATGCGTTTTCACACTCTAAATACTGTACAAATATTTAAAATTTGACTGTATTTCTTAAACCAAAAATGATTTTTTTTCAACAAAAACAACACAATTCCAAAAACAGCTAAACTCAATAAAAACAGCACCACAACCGAAAACGGATTGGCAATTTCCCGAAATGAAATCGGCTTAACCTGATTGTCGGGCATAATCCGATAGCGTTGCGAAAACATAGCTGTATCTAAATCTGTATGCAATTCAAATACTTCTGGTGAAATTTGGGTAAGCCTGTTCCAATTTTCGCCACCGTCCCAACTTGCATTAGCATTGTATTTAACCAGTTGATTATTAGCATTATTCTTTTGAAAATCATGCAACAACATAGAATAAATGTGTTGCCCTTGACCATGAACCAAAACACGAAATCTGGGGTCAATTGCTTGATTATTCTCATAATGCTGTTCGCTACCATACGAATATGCCATCATCAAACTGTAAAACACCACAGCCCATAATGCCAATGTCAAACAGAATTTAACGAAATTCTTGATGATTTTGATGAAAAAATGTGCCATTTTTGTTGTTTTTCCCTTTTCAGGCAGCCTGAAAATAAGTTTAACGCCCTTGCAACGCCTCTTCCGCTACTTCAAAATCCGAAAAATGCGTTTTCACGCCCTGAATATCCTGATAGGTTTCATGCCCTTTTCCTGCAATCAAAACAATGTCTTGTGCGCTGGCTTGGGTAATGGTTTGTTCAATCGCGGTGCGGCGGTCAAGTTCCACCAAAGCGGCATTTGGCACGGCAGGCAAAATGTCGTCAATAATCGCGGCAGGGTCTTCCATGCGCGGATTGTCGCTGGTAACAACGGGGCAGTCGCTGTGTTGTGCCGCCACTGCGCCCATGAGTGGTCGTTTGCCACGGTCGCGGTTGCCGCCGCAGCCGAATATGCACCATAAGCGGCTTTCAGGCTGCTGGATTTCACGCAAAGTGGTCAAGGCTTTTTCCAGCGCGTCTGGCGTGTGGGCGTAGTCCACGACAATTAAGGGTTTGTTTTCATTGATAATACAGTCCATGCGACCTGTGGCGGGGCGGATTTGGGCGAGTGCGTTTAAGGCTGCCTGAAAATCCCAACTGTTCACGCACAACACGCCCACGCAAGCCGCAAAATTTTGCGCGTTGAAACGCCCCAATAAGCGCGTTTGTGCCGAGCCTTCGCCCCAAATCGTTTTTAAAGTCAAACGCATACCGCGCGTGTCGGCAACAAATTCGCTGATGTGAATGTCCGCGTTTTCATCAAAACCGTAAGAAATGGTTTTTAAATGGGGATATTTTTCGCGCAATTCGGCAATCAGTTTCGCGCCAAATTCATCATCTTGATTGATAATGGCATTTTCCAAACCTTGCCAATGGAACAATCGCGCTTTGGTTGCACCGTAATCGTCCATATCCGCGTGGTAATCCAAGTGGTCGCGCGTCAAATTGGTGAACACGGCTGTGCGAAACGGTACGCCATTCACGCGGAATTGGTGCAAGCCATGACTGGACACTTCCATCGCGATGTGTTTCGCGCCCAAGTTTTTGAATTGGCGCAATAAAGTTTGTACGGAAACGGGGTCTGGCGTGGTGTGGTTGGTTTCTTGCAATTCGCCAAAAAAGCCATTGCCGACTGTGCCAATGATTGCGCAAGCATGGTGCGGAAAAGGACTGGGTTCAACGGCATCTTCATGCCCCAAATGCCCATCAGCCGTGTCGGAAATGCTCGCCAAAGGACGGCTTTGGCTGTGCTTTGCGCCTTGCTGCTGGACATTTTGGTTGCAAAACTGCTCGTTGCCCAAATCCTTTTTTGAACCGTTTTTTTCTAAAATATCAATCGCTTGTGCTAGCCATTGTGTGATGGACGTTTTGCCGTTGGTACCTGTTACGCCGATAATGTTCAGGGCGCGAAGCCTACCCGTAGGGGTACTGCCTTCCACATTTCCATAGGCTTGCGCTGCTAAAATGCCAGCGCGTTCACGCAGATTAGTGATTGATTGATTGGGGATTTTCCATTCAGGCTGCCACGCAAATTCGCCGTCCGCGTCCCAATAAACGAACGCCGCGCCTTTGTCTATCGCGGCTTGAATGTAGTTGCGCCCGTCGGCGTATTCGCCCATGCACGCAACAAAAGTATCACCTGCGCGGACTTGGCGGCTGTTGGCGGTAAGGTTTTCGCCAGTTTGGACGATGTGTTGCAATTCGGGAAGTTCGGTTTCGCGTGGTGCGGCGATTTGGCTGTACATGGTTGATTTTCCTTTGTTTAATTAGGAGAAACGGGGTTTTAGGCTGCCTGAAAGTGTGTTTTCAAAAATATATTAACGTAAATTTGTGAACAAGTTTTCAGGCAGCCTTTCAATATGGCAATGATTTGTAGGCTGGGTTGTAAACCCAACATTTCTGTTTTTGTTGAAAATTGTTGGGTTTGCAACCCAACCTACACAGTGAAAATATGTTCATTAAATTGAGCATTGTGTCGAGCATAAATGCCCGACTTACCATTACCATTTCCAATGATAACGCTTTTTGCGTTCGCGATATTTTTGGCGAATTTGGTCAAATCTGCGTTCTTCTTTGAAATCATTGCCAAAAATAAAAAAATGAGTCAAAAATATGATGAAAAACGCATTATTTAATAATATCCATAATGTTGTTTCGCCATCAAATTCGTTTGCAACAAAATAACCATACAAAACAAAGCCTGTCCACACAATAAAGAGCAAAATTAGAGTGCCACTCAATCCGCGCATTATCCATTTTATGACAGTCGCCAAAATGGTTTCCGTGCGACTGGCGCGTTTGTTTTTGCTGGCGCGTTCAAAATAAATGATGATACCGAACACAGCACAACAAGCCAGCAAAATCAACCAACCGCCGATGTGTGAAAATCCGTCTGCCATCGCGATTAAAAATGCAATCCATGCTAACATGAATAAGCTGAAAATGGTTTCGCTCATAATGGTTTCCTTTTTTCAGGCTGCTTGAAGCACAAGTTTTTTGCATTTCACAACAGCTCGTTTCAGTTTCAAAATGTCGGATATGAGTATCAAACCTACACGGTTTCAGGCAGCCTGAAACAAACACCCTAAATACAAAAGACCCTTGCAGCAAAAGTGCGGCAAAGGTCTGTTGATTTTAGTTTACTTGCTAGCGAGCTCAGTTGGAGCAATAACTTCTTTGGTAGGTTTCACACCTAGAAGTTTTAAGCCGCCACTCATTACACCGCGGAATACAGGACCTGCGACTGTGCCACCGTAAAAACCGTTGCCGCTAGGTTCGTCTATGGACACAGCAACGATTAAACGTGGATTTAAGGCAGGGGCAAAGCCGACGAAGCTAGCACGGTATTTCCCTTCGTAGCCGCCTGCTACGGCTTTGCGCGCCGTGCCTGTTTTGCCTGCTACATCATAGCCCTCAATCGCACCTGTTTGTCCTGTGCCACCTTTTTCGGTGATGCTAATCATCATTTGGCGCATTTTGGCGGCGGTTTCGGGACTGATGACTTGTTTGCCTTGCACTTGTCCGTTGCGTTTGTAAATCGTGGCGGGCAAGAGTTGTCCGTTGGCGGTGAAAATGGTGTAGCCTTGCGCCATTTGCAGCAAGTTGGCGGTAATGGCGTAACCATACGACATGGCGGCTTTGTCCATTTTTGCCCATGTTTTTGCAGATTTTATTGGTGTGCTTTGCTCACCACTTACGCCTGATTGGGTTTTTTTGCCTAAACCGACTGCGCTGTAAAAGTCATAGATTTCTTGGTTGTCGTATAAGTTGGCGATTTTGGAGACGCCGACATTGGACGATTTTTGCAAGATACCTTCGGTACTTAATGTAGGGTAGTCGTGCGTATCTCGGATGATTTTGCTGCCGATTTTGTAGGGTTTGGTGTCAAACCATGTACCTGCGCTGATTTTGCCGTCGTCCAAGGCTTTGGCAACGATAAATGGCTTGATGATGGAACCGGGTTCCATCGTCGCGCCAACGGCGTAATTGTTCATATGTTCGGGCGTGTATGCCGAATAAAAATTGGCATCGTAATCGGGCAAGCTGCTCATGGCGAGAATTTCGCCTGTTTGCGCGTCCAAAACGACCACCGCGCCTGCTTTGGCGTTGAAATGTTGCACGGCTTTAGCGAGTTCTTCGTGCGCGAGACGTTGCATAGCTTCGTCCACGGACAACACCAGCGTTTGCCCTGTTTGCGCCACTTTATTTTCTGGCGAATCAATCAGTTCTACTACATTATTATGACGGTCACGTAAGACGATTTGCTTGCCATCTTCACCTACTAACTCATTGTTTTTTAAACGCTCCAAACCTTCTAAACCGACATCATTGCTATTGGCAAAACCGATAATGTGTGAGAACAAACGTCCTGTTGGATAAGCGCGTTCGGTGCGTTCTTCAAAGCGCAACGATGGGATTTTCAAGGCTTTGAGTGCGTCTGCTTCTTCTAACGACATTTGTACTTTGAAATTAACGTAAGTGCTGTCTGCGTTTTGCAATTTGGCGCGCACTTCGCCTTCAGGCAGTTTTAACATCGCTGCTAGTTTGGTAAATTGCTCGTCGCTAATCGCGTTCCAATTGATTGGGTCGCCTTTGCGTTTGGGTTCGTAGATTTTTTTCGGATTGAATGTCGCCACTTTGACATAACGCGACACCGCCAACACTGCGCCATTACGGTCGGTAATCATGCCACGCAAAGCAGGTTCATTGATACTGCGCACCAAGCGGTTGTCGCTGCTTTTGCTTAATTGCTCGGCATTGTTGGCTTGCACCAAAAAGCTATACGCCACCAAGCCGACAAACGACATGGCAATCATGCCTGTTAAAGCAACTAAACGGCTGCCTGTTTTTTCAACAGCAACCTTTTTCTTGGTTTCTTTGTAAACCATGTATGGTTTATAGTCATTACGAATCAACATGTTACAACTCAAATATTGTTATTATTAGGGTTAAACTCAACGAACTTCCACAATATCCTTGGCTGGCGGTTCGTGCATATTCATTTTCGCTGCTGCTTCGGACACCAATTTCGCATCGGAATAGCGACTGTGTTCATACAACAATTCGGCACGGTCTTGGTTTAAACGGATTTCTTCTTCTTGACTTTTGCCGTATAAATTCGTTTGCCGCTTAATGCCCATGCGTAAATCGGCAACGTATAAAGCCGATAGGGTTACTGCGAGCAATAAAATGATGTTTAATTTGGAAAACATAAGCTTATCTCGTTTTTAGGCAGCCTGAAAGGCGTATGATTTGGTTTTTAGGCAGCCTGAAACTTATTCTTCTGCATAATCATTTTCTACCCAGTTGCTCGCTTCTTCAGGCAGCCTGAAAAGCCCCACTCGTCCGTTCTGCCACTCGCAACACCGCCGAACGCGCGCGCGGATTGGCTTGCAATTCTTGTTCACTCGCCTTAATCGCCTTGCCAATCACTTTAAGTGGCGGTTGCGGCAAATCGGCTTCGCGTACCGCCGCCCATTTGGGCAACGGCGCGTGGGTAGAATGTTCGCGGATAAATTGTTTCACAATTCGGTCTTCCAGCGAGTGAAACGCAATCACCGCCAAACGTCCGCCCTTATTTAACCGCGCGACGACTTGCGGCAAGACTTCGGAAACTTCGTCCAATTCGCGGTTAATAAAGATGCGCACGGCTTGGAAGGTGCGCGTCGCAGGGTCTTGTCCTCGCTCACGAGTACGGACGCATTGCGCCGCGATTTGCGCCAGCTGGCGGGTTGTATTGATGGGAGTTTCGCTGCGTTGCGCGACAATGGCACGCGCAATCTGGCGACTAAACCGCTCTTCACCATAATTTTTGATAACCTCGTGTATTTCTTGTTCGTCGGCAACCGCCAACCAATCCGCTGCCGATTGTCCGCGCGTGGTGTCCATGCGCATATCCAAAGGCGCGTCAAAGCGGAAACTGAATCCGCGCGCGCCATCGTCAATTTGTGGCGACGAAATGCCCAAATCAAACAGCGCACCGTCAATTTTTTCAATCTGCAAATCGTTTAAGGCTGCCTGAAAAGTGGCAAAGCCATTATGGACAACCGAAACGCGCTTATCTTGTTTGGCTAATGCTTGCGCCACTTCAATCGCTTGTGGGTCTTTATCAAACACAATCAAGCGACCTTTATCGCTCAATTGAGACAAAATCAAACGTGAATGTCCACCGCGCCCAAACGTGCCGTCCACATACACGCCATCAGCGCGAATATTGAGCGCGTCCACCGCTTCATGCAGCAACACCGTAATGTGTTCAAAAACCGATGTCGTCATAGCTGCAAATCCGTCTGGCTCAAATCAAAATCCAATTCATCCGCGTCAATCGCCAAGGCTTTTTCGGTTTCCGCCAATTTCTCAGCCTGTCCCCACAATTCCAAGCGATTCACACGCGCCGACAAAGTCACATCCTTGTCAAAATTCACCAAACGACGCAAATTCGCAGGCAGCAACACACGCCCTGCGCTGTCGACATCCAGCGTTTCCGCATTGTGCAATAGCAAATTCTGATAAAGCTGCAAATTCGGCTTGCCCTTCACATTCATGCGCAAAAGCTGTTGCTCCACTTTCTCCCACTCAATTTCAGGATAAAGCAACAATCTATCGCGATTATCCAGCGTAACCACCAAACGCGCCGAACCATCTTCCGCGGTAAATTCGCGCGACAAAACCTCGCGGAATTTGGCAGGAATCGCCAAACGCCCCTTGGTATCAATTGTCAAATCATGCGAACCACGAAACACGGTAAAAAATCCAGTTTATAAACAATAAAATAGCGCGAAAAAGTTCAAATTTGCTTTCAAACTCGTTCACGAATAAAAAATTAAGGCAAGTCATGCATTATCAAACACAATCCACCACTTTGCCCCACAAGCCGACACTATAACCGTTTTTTTAGCCCACGGCAAACCACTTATCCCACTTCGCCACACATCAAAACATCTGTTTTCACACACAAAAAACGCAAAAAAGGCAGCCTGAAAAGTTTCAGGCTGCCTGAAAAATCGCGCAGCAATTAAAATACACACAAAAAAATCAAACAAAACAAACTATCTTTGCAAAATCAAAGCCCAACACAAAGCTCTCCAAGCCATTATAATAGCCGTTTAGATAACTAAAATTTTACAAAATTTAACCATGAAAACCGCCCAAATTCCTACACTCACCGCCGAACAACAAACCGCCAGCGACGCGCTCGCGCAATACATTCGCGACGACATTCAAGCGCATGACGGCAAAATTCCGTTTTCTCGTTTTATGCAACACGCGCTCTATGCACCGCAACTGGGCTACTACACAGGCGGCGCACACAAAATCGGCGCAGCAGGCGACTTCATCACCGCGCCGACTTTAACGCCGCTTTTCGCCCAAACCCTCGCCCACCAAATCGCCCCGCTTCTGCCCCAAACCGCAGGCAATCTATACGAATTTGGCGCAGGCACAGGCGCACTTGCCGCCGATTTGCTGTTATCCCTTTCAAGTAGAAACCTTTGCAAAACCCCAGATTTGAGCGCAGTTCAAAGCGATAACATCGCAGCGAACGCAGATAATATTGAAATATTTTCAAGTTCGCGAGAAGCGCATCGTGAAGAAATGTGCCAAAGATGGGATTTTGCAAAGGTTTCTACCAGCCTGAAAAACTACTACATCATTGAATTATCAGCAGAACTTGCGCAAAGGCAGCAACAGCATATCGCCCAACACGCGCCCGAATATCTAGACAAAGTGATTTGGCTAAACACGCTGCCTGAAAATTTTGACGGCATCATCATCGGCAACGAAGTATTAGACGCCATGCCAATAGAACGCGTACACCGCGATGAAAACGGCGAATTGCAGCAAGTCTTTGTGGCACTAGATAATCAACAATTCATCTATCAATACGTTGATTTACAAGATAAAAACCTACTTCAGGCAGCCTGCGAATACTTTCCCGATACGCCCGACTACACCAGCGAACTGCATCCACAACAATACGCTTTCATCGTTACGCTCGCGCAAAAACTCACGCGCGGCGGCATCATCATGATTGACTACGGTTTTGACGCTGCCCAGTATTACCACCCGCAGCGTAATGGCGGCACACTCATCGGACATCACCGCCACCACAGCATACACGACCCATTCTACCGCGTAGGCTTAACCGACTTAACCGCGCATGTTAATTTCAGCGACATCGCCGCCGCAGGTTGTGGCGCAGGTTTGGATTTAATTGGCTACACCACGCAAGCCAACTTTCTGTTTAATCTCGGTTTATTGGATTTACTCGCACAAAACCACCCGCAAACCGACACCGCCGCCTATATTCAGGCAGCCTACGCCGTGCAACAATTAACCGCACAACACGAAATGGGCGAATTGTTTAAAGTCATCGCGTTTGGCAAGGCAGTAGATGTAGACTGGCAGGGCTTCTTAATCGGCGATATGTGTCATAAACTCTAAAATTTTGGGGCGAAACAAATCGCTCTAAAATTTAATCAATGCACGTTTCTATTGTTCAATCGACTGATTTTAAAAAATTCAGGCAGCCTGAAAGCTTCGCAAAACCTATTAAGGCTGCCTGAAATGCAAACGAAGCGTGGGTGTAATACCTGCATGTTATGACAGTTTGTTGCCAAATCGAAGATTTAGACAAACTATCCAGCTCGCATATTTGATTTCATTAAATATTTTATTTTTTAGATAGAAATAAATTCGGGAGCGAGCTGCTCCCGCTCCAAGTTTTGTAAAGGTTTCAGCCTGAAACCTACTTCGTACACAAACGCCAACTAAACTGCGCCGCTTGGATTAACTTTTTAAATTCATCGGCATACACATAAGATGGCTGAAATAATTTGTCATCCCAAAGCTTTTTAATCGGCAATAATTCGCGCCGACAGGCAGAGAGATTGCCTGCGTTTTTGTAGGCAATTGCCAAATCATTGCGCGTTTGGATTTGCTCAGTGATGTGCAGCATATCGTGGCAAGTTTGCCAATAATGTTGTTTGATTTGAATTGCTTGCGCAAACCGTTTCGCACGATAGGCTGCCTGAAAACGCCGCTCCATCGCGTCTCTGCCCTTGTCGCTACACAAAACAGGCACGGCGCGATAATCGCCTGCTACCGTCGCGCCATAACCGCAATAAGTGCTGCACGCGTCGGCGTACTGCTCGGGAACGTCTAATTTCACGCGGTCTTTTGTCCAGCGAAAATGGATAGTGCAACCCGTTTGGTCTTGAAATACACCATTTTCAATTTTGCCATCCAAATCACACAAATTGCCGCGCGCACTCACGCTGCTGGCAGAAAATTCACTGCGTGCCGCGTTTATGGACAATTCTGCCGACGCAAGCGGTTGATTGACCAAGCGATAATCTTGCGCCAAGGCGGTATGGAACGCGAGTGTGGACAGTAGGAAGATTTGGTGTGGGATGATGGAAATTTTCATAGATTAGATGCATTTCAGACTGCCTAAACAGGGCACTTTATGTTAAAAAACGCGTTTCAGGCAGCCTGAAAACGCCAGTTTCTGCGCAATTATAGTCGCTTAAAATAAAAATAGTACAAGGCGACCACGAGAGCCGCACATTTAGTGCATAAAGGCGTGGATAACGCAGTAGTATTTTGTGTTTAAGTGACTATAAAATCTTTCAGGCTACCTGAATCATCAATTATAAATCATCAATCTTCATCCCACCCAACGCACGTTGAATATTTCTATCCATCCGTCGTGCCGCAAATTCATCGGTCGCGTGCGACAAATCATGCACCAACGCCCGAATTTGCTCCGCCGTGTGCGCCGACAAACTCGCGTTCAATCGGTCAATCAAACCCTTGATTTTGTTCAATTCATCTGCGCTCAACAAATCGCCGTCCAAAT
This sequence comes from Neisseriaceae bacterium B1, assembly GCA_051414845.1. Taxonomy (GTDB): domain Bacteria; phylum Pseudomonadota; class Gammaproteobacteria; order Burkholderiales; family Neisseriaceae; genus Simonsiella. The sequence goes on along the minus strand of CP183313.1, from coordinate 1,512,073 downwards.
CCAAGGCTGCCTGAATTGCCGCGATTAAACCTTCCGCTTCCACTTTCGCTTCCGCGCGCGCACGCGCCGCCGCGTCGTCTTTCGCATTGCTCATGCTGTCGCGTAACATCTGCGTAATCGTTTCATCGTCCAAGCCATACGATGGTTTCACTTCAATTTGCGCCTGTACGCCCGTCGTTTGTTCACGCGCCGATACCGACAATAAACCGTCCGCATCTACTTGAAATGTAACGCGAATGCGCGCTGCACCTGCCACCATCGGCGGAATGCCACGCAAAGTAAATTTCGCCAAACTGCGGCAATCCGCCACCAATTCGCGCTCGCCTTGCACAACGTGAATCGTCATCGCCGTTTGCCCGTCTTTGAACGTGGTAAATTCTTGCGCTCGTGCGGTCGGTAACGTGGAATTGCGCGGAATAATTTTCTCCACCAAACCGCCGTAAGTCTCTAATCCCAAAGACAAAGGCGTAACGTCCAGCAACAGCCATTCGCCATCGTTTTTGTTGCCAGCCAACACATTCGCCTGCATTGCCGCACCCAGCGCAACCACTTGGTCAGGGTTCAAATTATTCAACGGCGTTTGCCCAAAAAACGCGCCAACGGCTTGTTGTACATGCAACATTCGCGTTGCGCCGCCGACCATAATCACACCTTTGATGTCGGATTTGTTCACGCCAGCGTCTTTTAGGGCTTGTTTGACGGGTTCAATCGTTTTGGCAACCAAATGTTGGGTTAATGCGTGAAATTCTGCGCGTGTAATCAAGGTGTTAATTTGTTTACCCGAAGACAATTCGGCCACAATGCGCGTTTCAGGCAGCCTGCTCAATTCTTCTTTGGCGGCGCGAACCAAACCGAATAATAATTGCACATCGCGTTCATCGGTTATCGATAGCTGATTATTTTCAACAATATGACAGAATAAGCGATGGTCAAAATCATCGCCGCCCAGCGCGGAATTGCCGCCCGTTGCCTTCACTTCAAACAAGCCTTTGGACAACTGCAACACGGACACGTCAAACGTGCCGCCACCCAAATCGTACACGACAAACGTGCCTTCCGCCGCGTTGTCCAGCCCGTAGGCGATGGCGGCAGCGGTCGGCTCGTTCAGCAAGCGCAACACGTTCAGCCCTGCCAGTCGTGCCGCGTCTTTGGTGGCTTGGCGTTGCGCGTCGTCAAAATAGGCGGGGACGGTAATCACCGCGCCCACAAGTTCGCCGCCGAGCGCGTTTTCCGCGCGTTCACGCAACACACGCAAGATGTCGGCGGACACATCAATCGGCGTTTTCAAGCCATTTTTGGTCTGCAATTCAATGATTTGTTCTGATTTACCAAAACGGTACGGCATGTGCGCGGTATCCATTTCAGCCAGCTTGCGCCCGATTAAACGCTTGGCGGAAGAAATGGTGTTTTGTGGGTCAAGTTTTTGTTCTACCAATGCTTTTTTGCCGACAATCCTGTTTTCATCGCCCAAGTAGCGCACGACAGACGGCAGCGACACATCGCCCAACTCGTCCGCCAAACATGTCGCTGCGCCGCTTTTCACGGTTGCGACTAGGCTGTTGGTCGTGCCTAAATCAATTCCGACCGCCAAGCGGTGTTGGTGGGGCGCGGCGGACATATTGGGTTCGGCGATTTGGAGAAGTGCCATGATGTGTTCCTTTGTGTGTTTATTTTTGACGGCGTTATTTTACATTACTTGAGTGGATTTGTCGGGTTTCAGGCTGCCTGAAAAATGCTTTTTATCGTGGCGATTTTGATTGCGACGGTATTTTTATGATGGCTTTTTTGCCACAGTTTTGCGGTTTCAGGCTGCCTGAAATTGGAAATTAGAGTGAAAACCTAATATAATACGCAATTTTCGTTCAAAGTAAATATGAATTTATGGGATTTGTGGCGCGACGCGGTCAATGCGTTGCGCTTTCGTTTTCAGGCAGCCCACGATTACCGTTATGGCGGTATGGTGTTTTTGGTGGTGGCGTTGGCGATTGGCGTAAGCAATGCGGTGGCGTTGTTGCCTGCGCTGGGACAAACAGCGGCGGTGTTTATGTTTGGCATTGTGATTGGTTTGGGGCGTTGGTTGATTTTGACGCGCGCGATGACATCTGTTTTGCATTATTTTGGCGCGCCTAAGATTGCGTTTTTGGGTTATACCTTGGCGACGGAAGCGTTGGTGTTGCCGAATATTTTATTGTTTTATATGCCTGAATTAGCATCGCTTTTGATGTTTTGGAATGTTTGGGTGTTTTGGGCGCAGTTGGCGGGTTTTCGTGAATTAAGCGGCGGCGCGAGTGGGCGCGCTTTGGTGTGTGCTTACATGGCGTATTTTGTGGGCACGGGCGTGTTTATGGGCGTGATGTTGGCTTTGTTTACGCTGGGCGGTTGGCTGAATCCGCAAGAGCTGGGCGAGAGTTTGAAAACGTATATGGAGCACAATCAGCGATGAATTGGGATAAGGGACGGGCTTTGACGGTGGGCGAATATCGCTTATTGCAACCGATTTTTCGCCATGCGCTGGATTACGGACGTGTGCGGGTGATGGGTCGGCGTTATTTGCCGTTTCAGGCAGCTTTAGTGGCGATGTCGCCCAATGGCAACATGTTTTTTCCGTATCACTCGCTTTATTGCACGGATTTTTCTTGTGTTTCGCTGAGCAAAATGGCTTTGTTTGTGCATGAAGCGGTACATGTTTGGCAGCACCAAATGGGGTTTTCGGTGCGTTTATGTGGACTGTGTATTGCGTTGCAGGGCGGTTATCAGGCGTCGCGCGCTTATGAGTATCGGCATTTGCTGGGGAAATATACGCATTTGTCACAGTTTAATATGGAGCAGCAGGCGGTTATTATCGCTGAATTTTTTTCGGCAAAATGGTTGAATCAGGCGGTTGATGAGCGTTTGACGTTACTTATGCAGCCGTTTTTGGATAATCCTGCCGATAAGGCTTTGTTGCCTCAAAAAAATGGGTTTTCAGGCTGCCTGAAAGAGTTTGTAAAGCTCTCAGCCTGAGACTTGTACAAACAATTATGTAGAGTTGAATTTTATCCACCTAATTTTTAAACATTTAAAATGAAATAAAAGGCGATATGAAATCTACTTGCTATGATTGGGTTGTTGTAAAAGTTTCAGGCTAGGGAGTAGGTAAATACAACTCACACGTTACTCAAAATAATCTGTAACACGCGGCGCAACGGCTCTGCCGCGCCCCACAACAACTGGTCGCCCACCGTAAACGCGCTGATAAACTCATCGCCCATCGCCAATTTGCGAATGCGACCGACTGGCGTGGTCAAAGTCCCCGTTACGGTGGCTGGCGTTAAATTGCGCATCGACGCTTCTTTGGTGTTTGGCACGACTTTTGTCCAATCGTTTGCACTGGCGATGATTTGCTCAATCTCGCTCACAGGCAAATTTTGTTTTAATTTCAATGTAATCGCTTGACTGTGGCAACGCATCGCGCCAATGCGAACGCACAAACCTTCCACGATTACAGGCTGCTGGTTGCCCAAAATTTTATTGGTTTCCACGCCGCCTTTCCATTCTTCTTTGGATTGACCGTTGCCCAAATCCACGTCAATCCACGGAATCAGGCTGCCTGCAAGCGGTACGCCAAAGTTTTCTTTCGGATAGGCATCACTGCGTAAAAAATCCGACACTTTGCGGTCAATATCCAAAATCGCGCTGGCTGGGTCGGCTAATTCTGCCGCCACTTGATTGTGAACCGCGCCCATACCCGAAATCAATTCGCGCATATTTTTCGCCCCTGCACCCGAAGCCGCTTGATAAGTCATGCTGCTTGCCCATTCCACTAAATTGTGTTGGAACAATCCACCTAATGCCATCAACATCAGCGAAACCGTGCAATTGCCGCCCACATAATTTTTCACACCATTTTTCAAACCTGCATCAATTACATTGCGGTTCACAGGGTCAAGCACAATAATCGCATCATCTTTCATGCGCAAAGTAGAAGCTGCATCAATCCAATAACCATTCCAGCCCGTCGCACGCAAAGGCTCAAACACTGCTTTCGTATAATCGCCGCCTTGACAGGTTACAATAATGTCCATTTTTGCCAACTCATCAATATTATTGGCATCCAACAACGTTTTATTGGCTTGACCAAAATCAGGTGCATTGCCACCTGCGTTAGATGTAGTGAAAAAATACGCATCGGGAATCAGTGCAAAATCATTTTCTTCACGCATACGCTGCATTAAGACCGAGCCGACCATACCGCGCCAGCCGATAAAACCTACTTTCATGTTTGTCTCCGTTTCAAGATTTGTCATTCATATTGGGATTTTCAGGCAGCCTGAAAAAATGCTTTTTAACGGTTTGCGTGAAGATTGTAAAGTTTTTTTAGCATTTTTACTTGAAATTCCATTAAAATACGATTTTCAGGCTGCCTGAAATGCAGTTCAACGTAGCTAAAAAAATTTTAAATAAGAAAAAACAACGATATGAATGATTTAACACACTATGGATATGAACAATCCGAAGAAATGGAAGTGGAATTAGCGGGCGGCTGGGAGCGCATTGGTGCAGTGTTGCTCAATGGCGTATTTTACGTATTGTCATTTATTCCGCTGATTATTGCGCTAGTGGCGTTTCAAACCGATGGCAAACCGTCACCAATAGGTTTGTTATTTTTACTGGTGCCGCTGGGTTTGCAAATTTACCAACTGGTTTTGTTATGCAAACATGGTTATACCTTGGGCAAAAAACTGCTCGGTATTCAGGTGGTCAAACGCGATGGCGAAGTGGCGGGTTTTGTGCATGCGTTTTTGTTGCGCGAAGTGGTGTATGCGTTTGCCATCAGCATGATCATTGGCTTGGTTTACGGCGTGATGGCAGCGTTTACTTTTCCCGATATGATGAATGCTGCCAATAGCCAAAATAATGAAGCTTTGCTGACGCAATATTTTCTGCTGCTGGGCGTGAATCAAGTGATGAGTTTGTTGCCGCCTTTGATTTGCGTGATTATGCTGTTTGCGCAACGCGAACGCCGCACTTTGCAAGACATGATTGCGGACACGGTTGTGATTAAAATGCCGCGCTAAGTTGGTTTTCAGGCAGCCTGAAAACAGTTAAATCTAAATCCATTTTTTATACAACGAAAGAACCTGATGAACGAATATTACCCACAACAAACCGATGAAGATGAAATTGAAGTTGAACTTGCAGGCGGCTGGGAGCGCATTGGTGCGGCGTTGCTTAACAATATTTTTACCATGATTGCTGCCATTCCCATGTTTGGTGGCATGGTTGCAGCCGTGATTCAAGGGCGCGAGAAATTTAATGTAGAAAACAATAATTTTGAAAGCTTAAACAGCGAGCAACAATTAGAAATTTTCGGCAGCATTTTCAGCAATACTTGGTTTTTGCTGGGCTTAGTCGTGTTGCTGGTGTATGCCATCGCACAATGCTATTACATGAGCCGCCATGGACAATCCTTTGGCAAAAAATTGCTCAATTTGAAAGTGATTAAACAAAATGGCGACGACGCGGGTTTTGTGGGCGTGGTTTTATTGCGCGAAATTGTGTTCAACTTGGGCTGTGCGGTGATTTTAGGCGTGTTGGGCGCGCTGTTGGCGTTTGGCGATATGGTGCAACAATTATTGGGCTATATTCCAACTTTGATTTGTGCGGTCATGTTGTTCGCCGCCGCCGATAAACGCACGCTGCAAGATTGGATTGCAGGCACGGTAGTCGTAAAATTACCACGCGTACGCAAAGTGCGCCGTCGCGTAGCGCAGCGTTGATTTTCAGGCTGCCTGAAAGGTTTAAAACGCGTAGGTCGGATTCTTGAATCCGACAATTTATCCATCAACATTAAATTGATAAACAAAGGCTGCCTGAAAATTTTCAGGCAGCCTTTTGCTTCTCTAACGCTTTACACCAATAACCCCTGCCCCAAAAATTCCCCTTTCTTCACACCGGGCAAGGTAAAGAAATAACCGCCGCCAAACGGGCTAATATATTCTTCCAGCGGTTCGCCGTTGAGCAAGCCTTGCACGAAAATAAAGCCGTCCGACAAATTCGCCTGATACATCACTAAAATCAAGCCAACATTTAATTGACCATTTTTCGCTAAGCCCAGCGAATAGTTAAACGGGCGGCGGAACAACTGATGTTTTTCTAAAAATTCAGGGTCGCGCGGATTGCCCAAACGCATGTGGCTGTCTTTGGGAATGGTTTTGCCATCGGGATCGCTGGCGTATTTGGGCGTTTCGCCTTCTTGTTTTTGTCCGAGCGGTGCGCCCGAATATTTCTCACGCCCGAAAATCGCGTCTTGTTCTTGCAGCGGCGTTCTGTCCCAAAATTCGACAAATTGGCGAATAATCCGCACCGCTTGATAGCTGCCGTTTTTCGCCCATGCAGGTTCATCTTGGCTGTTGCTCGCCACGCCAGTCCACAAAACTTGGTTCGCCACTTTTTCGTCTGCCACGTTTGGATTGCCTGTGCCGTCGCGATAGCCAAACAAATTTCGTGCCGCAATCGCCCCTTGTTCCGCTTTGGGCAACCAGCCATCCAACACCCAACGTGCCGTGGCAAACGCTGCCGTGTTTTTAATCAAATCGCGCAAGGCATTTTGGCAAGTTTCGGGCGAAAACGCGCAAATTTGTACGCTGATGTCGCCATCGCACCATTGCACCGCTAGTTTGTCGTTTGGAAAGCGTTTCATTTCTTGCAAATGTTTCGGTTTTTTGTCCGCCAAACCAAATCGTTCGTCAAACAAACTTGCGCCCACGGAAACGGTCATCGTCAAGCCATCGGGCGGTACTTTTTTGCCGAGCAATCCGCTGCCTTGTGGTGGCAATTTGGGGTCGTCGTCTTTCAATTCGCTGCCTTGAGTAAGAAATTCAATTCGAGCGGTTAATGTGCGGAAATAATTGATTAATTGAGATTTTTCTTTAATGTTTACATCAAACGCCGCCAAAATGCCAAACGGCTGATGTGGCGTAACAATGCCTGCTTGGTGTTCGCCATAGCAATCATAACGCGTTTGGCTGTGCGCGCTGGAGGCGCAATCGGGCGTGCTGCTGGGCGCGTTCACTTCGGCTTTGCTGGATTTTTGTTGGCACGCGGTCAATGTGGCAGCTGCAACGGCAACGCTGGCTTGCAATAAGCGGCGTTTGCTTAAATCGGTGGACATGGTTGTTTTTTCCTTAATTATTTTGTGGAATATGGCTTTCAGGCTGCCTTTCGGTGCGATAAAAAATTTTCGGGCTGCCTGAAACGTAGTTCAGCGTAGCTAAAACTCGTAGGGTGGACACTGTCCACCAAAAAATATAAAACCAATCAAATCATCATTGATTGATAAACGGTGGACAGTTTCCACCCTACAAAACATCGTGTATTTTCAGGCTGCCTGAAACGAAATTCAGCGAAGCTAAAATAGGAACAAAAACAAACCCGCCCTTCATTGAACACTCAACAAACAGCGGGTTGGCACCCACCGCAATGGCGAGTTATTGGATTGATTTTTTCAGGCAGCCTTTCAATACACGACAAAAGTTAGATGCTGCTTGAAACCTGCTGCCTCCCCCCTCTGAAAGGAGAAGGACTGGGGTGGGGGTTAGAGGGTTGATATTCAGAAAAGTTTCTAATGAATTAACAGCCCCCACCCTAACCCTCCCCCGCTAATCAAGAAAGGGGACAGAGTTACGAAAGTTTTACCATACTTTCCGGCAGCCTGAATTTGAAAACATCAATTCAAACCTAACGTCCCGCGCAATTTCGCCAATTCTTCCGCCAGCGTATTAATCGGCGCTTGCAAGGCTTTGCGGTCTGCTTCGGACAATTTGTCATACGTTTCAAAGCCTTTTGGCGTTTTGTATTTCGCTAAAATGTCGTTTACTTGTTTGAAATTGGCATCAATTGTTTTCACCAATTCAGGATTTTTTTCATTCAAAACCGCGCGGAATAAATCGACAATTTTTTGCGCCCCTCCCACATTGGCGTGGAAATCCGCCAAATCGGTGTGGCTATAACGGTCTTCTTCGCCGCTGATTTTGCTGCCAGCCACTTCTTCAATCAGCACCGCCGCACCGCCCACAACTTTGCTTGGTGGGAAATTCAGCGCGTCAATTTCTTGCTGCAATTTCTTCACGTCCGCGTCCAAACGGTCGGCAATTTCTTTCACGCCATCGGTTGATTTTTCTACCCACAACGCGTATTCAATGCGATGAAAGCCCGTAAATTCAGGGTCTTTCGGTCCTTGTTTAAAATCGTCTTCACGCGCGTCAATCGCAGGGTCAAGCTCGTTGAACAATTCTGCAATCGGCTCAATGCGCTCGTAATGCGTGCGCACATCGGCAAACATTGCTTTTGCCTCGTCCTGTTTGCCCGCTTTTACCGCCGCCACAAACGCGCTGGTTTTCGCCACCAATTCTTTCGCCTCCGCTTGCACATAGACTTTGTAATCCGCCAGTGGTTGCGCCAATTTGCTCATATCTGCTTGATTAGGCTCAGCTTTGAAACCGCTATCGGTTACCACCAATTTGCCACGAGGATTGGTCAGCAAGCCGCAAGTCATTTCATATTCGCCTGGCAACAGCGTAACTGTCATTTTGGACGACAAACCTGGGGCGATGTTTTCGCGTTCGTCCACCACCATCACGCCTTCCAAAATTTCCCATTCCAATTTTTTGCCCGATGCGTTTTGAATGTTAAATTCCGTTTTGCCGCTCGGCACGGTCAAAGTCATCGGTTCGCATTTTTCATCGTTCACGCTCACGTTTACCACGCCATCGGCACTAGGGCTGCCTGAAACCGCGTCAGACGCCGCTTTAGGCGCAGCAGGTTTGTCCGCTTCGGGTGGCTGACACGCTGCCAAAGCCAGTAAAGTCAATAACGATAAAGTTGTACGTTTAAACTGCATTTTTTTCTCCTAAGCACGGCGTGAACCGCGTAAAAACCAAAATAAAACAGGGATTAAGTAAACCAAATACCAAGCCACATCGCTCACGGTCGGATGGTCGGTATAACCAAAAAAGCCGCCCAGCAATACGCCCAACGGACTGTCTTCGTGCAACACGGCAGAAAAATCCGCCAAAATCGTTTGCCCCACATTCCACACGCCCGCCTCATGCAAAGCGCGGAACGCACCCGATAACAAACCTGCCGCCACAAAAATCAAAAACACGCCCGTCCAGCGGAAAAATTTACCTAAATTCAAACGGATACCGCCTTGATACAACAACACGCCGACAATAACCGACGCTGCCAAGCCCAGCACCGCGCCAATCGGCATATTGGGCGACGGACTTTGTTCAAACACGGCAATCAGGAAAAACACGCTTTCCATGCCCTCGCGAATCACCGCCAAAAACGCCATCAACACCAACGCCCAGCCCGAACCACCTTTATTTAAGGCTGCCTGAACCGAATCTTGCAAATGTTGTTTCATCGATTTTGCCGCTTTTTGCATCCACAAAATCATGTAAGTGAGCATCGCCACCGCCACCAAACCAATTGCACCCACCACAAATTCTTGCTGCTTTTGCGGAATTTCTCCTGTGGTTTTATGAATCGCCACACCAGCTACCGCACACAAAATCGCCGCCAACGCCACGCCCAGCCACACTTTGGGCATCAAATGCGTATAGCCAGATTGTTTCAAAAATCCCGCCACAATCCCCACAATCAACGCCGCCTCAATGCCTTCACGCAGCATAATCAGAAATGCAATTAACATAACGCAACATTCGTTTACAAAAAAACAACGACTATTATGCGCTTTTGATTTTTTAAATGCAAATAGTTTTTATTAGTAGATTATTCTAAGAATAGCAAGGTATTTTGTATTTTTATGTTGAGCATAACGTGCATGATTTTGTGCGATGATGAAATCGCATATTTTTCGTTTTCAGGCAGCCTGAAAACAGAAAATCGCTCAGTCCAAAATCAATTTGAAAAGATTGTCTAAAACCCCTAATGTATGGGAAAATTACGCTATTTTTTTTGGAAATATGAGACCGCACCATGCTCGATAGAGAAGGTTATCGCCCCAATGTGGGCATTATTTTGACCAACCATGACAATCAAGTGTTTTGGGGCAAACGCGTGCGCGAACATTCTTGGCAATTTCCACAAGGTGGCATTAAACCTGGTGAGAGTCCTGAAACGGCGATGTACCGTGAATTATTGGAAGAAACGGGCTTATTGCCGCAGCATGTGAGAATTTTAGGGCGCACACGCGACTGGTTGCGCTATGATGTGCCAAACAACTGGGTGCGCCGTGAATGGCGTGGCTCGTATCGTGGGCAAAAGCAGATTTGGTTTTTGTTGCGTTTTGTGGGCGATGACGGTGATGTGTGTTTACGCGCCAGCAGCCAGCCTGAATTTGATGGTTGGCGGTGGCACCAATATTGGGCGCCGATTGATGAAGTAATTGATTTCAAACAAAATGTTTATGCAAGTGCATTAACGGAATTGTCGCGATTTTTGCCACAAGTGGAAAGTTTGGGCGAATATCGGGCGCGTTGTTTAGAGGAGCGCAAGGCTCAAAAAACCGTTGAATAAAGGTTGATTAGCGAACCAAATTTTGTTTCAGGCAGCCTGAAACCGACACACATAACGATAGAAAAACATTAGGAGTGAAAACATGAAACCTGCAATCAAAATTGCCGTAACAGGTGCGGCGGGACAAATTGGTTATGCTTTGCTCTTTCGCATTGTGTCGGGCGAAATGCTCGGCAAAGACCAACCTGTAATTTTGCAATTATTGGATTTGCCACAAGCGCAAAAAGCCTTGCATGGCGTGATGATGGAATTGCAAGATGGCGCGTTTCCTTTGTTGGAAAATATGTTTGCCACCGATGACCCTGAAGTGGCGTTTAAAGATGCGCAAGTGGCGTTATTAGTCGGTTCACGTCCACGCACGCAAGGCATGGAACGCGCTGATTTGCTGCATGCTAACGCGGAAATTTTTAGCGTACAAGGTGCGGCGTTGAATAAAGTTGCCGACCGTGATGTGAAAGTTTTGGTGGTGGGCAATCCTGCGAATACCAATGCTTATATTGCGATGAAATCTGCGCCTGATTTGCCACCTGAAAACTTCAGTGCGCTGCTGCGTCTTGATCAAAATCGCGCTTTGGGCGTGTTGGCTTCCAAAATTGGAAAGCCTGTGGGCGAGATTGACCGTGTGTGTGTGTGGGGCAATCATTCTTTAACGATGTATGCTGATTACCGTTATGGCGTAGTGGGCGAGCAGAAAATTGTGGATTTGATTAAGGATGCCACTTGGAACGCAGGTATTTTCTTGCCAACGGTTGCCAAACGCGGCGCGGCAATTATTCAAGCGCGCGGTTTGTCATCGGCAGCGTCGGCAGCGTCGGCTTCGATTGACCACATGCGCGATTGGTTGCTTGGCAGCAATGGGCGTTGGGTAACGATGGGTGTGCCCTCTGATGGCTCGTATGGCATTCCTGAAGGTATGGTGTTTGGCTTCCCTGTGGTATGCGACAATGGCAAATATGAGATTGTGCAGGGTTTGCGTTTTGATTCGTTTAGTCAACAGTTTATCGACGCGACTTTGGTGGAATTGCAATCGGAACGCGAAGCGGTGGAGCATTTGTTGGTTTAATGTTTCAGGCAGCCTGAAAAGCAAAACAAGCTACGTTTGATTAACAACGTAGCTTGTTTTTTATGTCGTTTAAATCGCGCCAATTTTTGCTTGGTTCACATCAATCCAAGCGCGCAGTTCTTCAATCGTCATCCATTCGGGATTATTGTCGCTGGCATAGACAAAACCTTCGGGCACTTTTTTGCCATCTTTAATTCGCTCGGGCGAATCCGACCAACCGTTAATCGCAGGCAAAATTTTGAAATGTTCGGGATATTCGTATGTGTGAAACGAATCTTCCGCGCTAATCATTTGTTCGTGCAATTTTTCGCCTGCGCGAATGCCGATGATTTCTTGTTTGCACTCGGGCGCGACCGCCGTTGCCAAATCGCCAATCGTCATAGACGGAATTTTTTTCACATAAATTTCGCCGCCAACCATATCGTCAAACGCGTGCCAAACCAGCTCCACGCCTTGTTCCAGCGAAATCATAAAACGCGTCATGCGCGAATCGGTAATCGGCAATACGCCCTTATCGCGCACCGACAAGAAAAACGGAATCACCGAACCACGCGAACCCATCACATTGCCATAACGTACCACCGCAAAACGGCTGCCGTGTTCGCCCGAATACGCATTGCCCGCCACGAATAATTTGTCGGACGCCAATTTTGTCGCGCCGTACAAATTCACGGGACTGCTGGCTTTGTCAGTGGACAACGCCACGACTTTTTTCACACCTTTGTCAATGCACGCGTCAATCAAATTCATCGCGCCGTTGATGTTGGTTTTCACGCATTCAAATGGATTGTATTCGGCGGTCGGCACGATTTTGGTTGCGGCGGCGTGAACCACATAATCCACGCCGTCTAATGCGCGATACAAACGGTCTTTGTCGCGCACATCGCCAATGAAAAAGCGCACGCGATTGTCGCCTTGAAATTTTTTTGCCATGTCCCATTGTTTCATTTCATCGCGCGAGAAGATGATGATTTTTTTGGGATTGTATTTTGCTAGGGTCATGGGAACGAACGTGTTGCCAAATGAGCCAGTGCCGCCGGTGATAAGAATAGTGGAATTGGATAACATGATAGTGTGTCAAGATAAATGGATTTTTCAGGCTGCCTGAAAAGTGAAAATGTGTTTCAGGCAGCCTGAAAAGTGTGCGTAAAATCATTGGTCGCTTTAAGCGCAAGGATAGGCTGGTAAAGCCCCAAGCTACGATGTTTTATTGTTTAGGCTGCCTGAAAATGCTCTTTAACCATAGCTGGCAAAATGCGTTTCAAAGCGGCTTGCCAATCCGATGGCGCATAACCCATATTGCGGATTTTTTCACACGATAAAACAGAGTAGGGCGGGCGAATAGTGGATTCGTGTTCTTGCGCAGGTAGGGCGATGAGTTCGGCTTGAATCGGTGTGAGGGTTGCCAATTCTTTTAACACAATTTGGGCGAACTCGTGGCGATTAACGGCTTTGTCCCCGCAATAATGGAAAATACCGCGCGGTGCTTGGCGGTTTTGCACGATTTCAATCATGAAACGCGCCAAATCGCCAGCATAAGTTGGGCAACCGATTTTGTCGGTTGGCATTTCTATGCGGCTGCCATACGCGCGTTGTAATAAGTCGGTAACGAAATTGTTGCCAAACTCGGAAAACACCCACGAGCTGCGGATAATCGCGCTGTCTGGGTTTGCCGCCAATGCTAAAAGTTCGCCAGACACTTTGGATTTGGCGTACACAGAAATCGGGTTGGGATAATCGTTTTCGCTGTAGGGCGCGCGTTTTTGTCCGTCAAACACATAATCGCTGGAAATGTGAATCAAGCGAATGCCTGCTTGGGCGGTGGATTCCGCCAGCGTGCGCACGCCTTCGGCATTGACCGCGAACACATGCGTCGCATCGTGTTCGGCGGCTTCTAAATTCATGTAGCCCGCGCAGTTGATGACCACGTCGGGCTCAAAATTGTGCACCATGTTTTTCACGGCAGCCGCGTCGGTGATGTCCAATGTTTTGGAATCGGCGGCAATCATTTCCCAATCTTCGGGCTTTTGTTGCTTAATGCTTTGCCCGATTTGACCTTTCGCACCTGTCAGCAAAATGCGCATGGCTGTGTCCTTTGCAAAATAAAGTGAATGCGCGTGATTATATAATTGCTGCGTGGTTTTTGCTATGTACTCATCACATTTTATTTAGCGATATAATGCACACTTTTTTTCGAGATTTCAGGCTGCCTGAAAAAGTTCGCTATGATTGTTCGCAATAAAACCAACAGTTTTGCTTTACTCTTTGCTTGGCGTGGCACGATTTTGCCGCGCGTATTGCCGATTATGCTCGGCTTGTCGCTGCTGTCCGTGCTGCTCGCTTGGGTGGCGCACCACAAATGGTTTGAAATTCCTACGCCACCTGTGGTTGGCTTTACGATTTTGGGCGTAGTCATGTCCATTTTTCTCGGTTTTCGCAACAACGCCAGCTACGACCGCTGGTGGGAAGGGCGCAAACTGTGGGGCTTATTCATCGCCACGCAACGCCATTTAGCGCGCGATACGCAAATGTTGTCCAACGAAAAACGTGAACTCGTGTTGCAGCAAGTTATTGTTTTCGCAAATTTATTGCGCGACCGCCTACGCTACCAAACCGCCCACCCTGAACTCTTTTTAGAATACGGCAAAATGGACGCAGAAAAAATAGAAGCCTTTAGCCGCCACATCAATCCGCCGCAATTTTGTTTGGAACATATTCAATCGGATTTAATTTTGGCGTTGAAACAGCAAGAAATCAGCGACATTTCTTATAAACATTTGACCGAACACATCAACACCTTAGGCGCGATTCAGGCAGGCTGCGACCGCATTGCCAGCACGCCATTGCCGTTTGCTTATTCCGTTTTGTTTCATCGCGCTGTGTACAGTTTTTGTATTATGTTGCCCTTTGCGTTGGATACGGTTTTGGGTTTTTGGACGCCATTGATGGTCGCTTGGCTGGTGTATTTATTTTTGGGTTTGGACGCGTTAAGCATTGAATTAGAAGAACCTTTTGGTTTGCAAGACAACGATTTGCCCTTGGATACAATGGTCAATTTAATTGAACGCGAATTGCTCACGAGTCTAGGACGTGAAGTAGAAAAAGCGGGCAATAAAAGCGCGATGGTTTTAACTTAATTCATGCTGCCTGAAAGGTTTTTAATCACATCAAAACAGTGAAAATCGGGTACAATCGCGCCCACACAAATACTTCAAGAGAATACAATGCCAAAAATTACAGTTTTACCCCACGAAACGCTTTGCCCCGAAGGCACAACCATCGATAATGCGCCACAAGGCGAAACGATTTGCGATATTTTGTTGCAAAACGGGATTGATATTGACCATGCTTGCGAAAAATCATGCGCGTGTACCACTTGTCATGTGATTGTGCGCCAAGGTTTTGATAGTTTGGGTGAGCCGACAGAAATCGAAGAAGATTTGCTCGACCAAGCTTGGGGGTTGGAAGCGGAATCACGTTTGAGCTGCCAAGCGGTTTTGGAAGAACAAGATTTGGTGGTGGAAATTCCGAAATACACCATCAATCATGCGCGCGAACATTGATTCATTTGTAGATTCATTTACACCAAAGTTTTCAGGCAGCCTGTTGTTTTAGGCTGCCTGAAAACTTATTGAATAGATGAAATACCATTGCGTTGCACAGATAAAACACCTTGAACATTGCCAAAATATTCGGCTGCTTGTTCAATATTTTGATTATGCGGTATGCGCACAGCAATGCCATTTAACATATTGTATTTATGAATGATTTCTGCACCGATTTTATTAGCGACAGCGAGCAGAGCTTGTTTGCCGATTTGCGCGTCGTAGAAAATAATCAGCGTGCTGTCATCGTATGCGCGCGTGTTGCTTCGGGTGGCAGCGTTGGGATGATGACTGGTTGGCACGCTGGTATTTTGGCAAGCGACGAGATTGATGCTTAATGATAATAAAATCAATACCTTTTACATTTTGTTTGTCCAATTGTTTTTCAGGCTGCCTGAAAGCTTTTCAGACAGCCTGAAATTATTTGCGTTTCACCACTAAGGTAAACACACCATCATCGGCACGGCTTTCTAATAATTCATGCCCTGTATGGCGACAAAATGCGGCAAAATCATCAGGCGCACCAGGGTCGGTGGCGAGTACGGTTAAAACTGTGCCACTGGGTAAAGTTGCCAATGCTTTTTTGGTACGCAAAATCGGTAAAGGGCATTTTAAGCCTTGTAAATCTAAGGTTTCCGACATATCCAATCTTTCCATCAAATTATTGTGCGACACGTTGCAAATACATGCCCAAACCATAACTGAACACACCGACTATGCCCACAATGAAAAACACCCAGCCCTTTTTGCGTGCATTCGGGCAAAAATAATAAATGGCGAGACTGAAACTAAAAAAGATAGCGGCGGCTATCCAAATGAGTTTCGGGTGGTCTTTATAGCGGTCGAGCGTGTAAATTTCGCTGAGTACAACATACATCTGCCAAATCACATCAAATGCGAGCAAGGCAATGCCAATGAGCAAACTTAATGCGGCGTAATCTAAGGTGGTCATAATGGGCTTTCAGGCTGCCTGAAAAAGGGAACGGTTGCATTTGAGGCTGCCTGAAACAGTTTTTTGGGTTTTCAGGCAGCCTTTAAGGTAGTTCTGAATAACTCTGGCGAGAACTTTTTGCAAGCATTTTTATGCTAGACAAGGCGTGTTTCGCAGCGAATAGCCATCCTATTCGCAAGAAATACAACGCAGTATGGCAGAAAAAGGCGCAGTAAAAATTCCGCCACGAGTTGTTCAGAGATACCTGAACATTATTGATGATACTGGCGCGACAATTGATGAACCGTGTCCACCAAAATCTTCGCGTGTTCAGGATTGGTAAACTGGTTAATGCCATGCCCCAAATTAAACACATGACCGCTGCCGTTGCCATATGCCTTCAAAATCCGTAACGCTTCGGTTTCAATTGCATCGGGCGTACCAAACAACGCAAATGGGTCAAAATTACCTTGCAACGCTACTTTATCGCCCACGCGCGCGCGCGCGTTGCCAATATCCGTTGTCCAATCCAAACCCAAAGCGTCCGCGCCGCAATCTGCCATCGCTTCCAGCCATTGCCCCCCACCTTTGGTAAACACAATCACAGGCACGCGGCGATTTTCGTGTTCGCGTTTCAAGCCACGGATAATGTGTTGCATATAATTCAAACTAAATTCCTGATACGCCGCAGGACTTAACACGCCGCCCCACGTATCAAAAATCTGCACCGCTTGCGCACCATGCGCAATTTGCGTGTTCAAATAATCAATGACCGTGTCAGCGGTAACGCGCAAAATCTTGTGAAACAAATCAGGACGAGCATACATCATCGTTTTCACATTGCGCCATTCCTTGCTGCCCCCGCCTTCAATCATATAACACGCCAGCGTAAAAGGGCTGCCTGAAAAACCAATCAATGGCACGCGACCGTTCAAAGCCTTGCGAATAGAAGCTACCGCGTCAAATACATAACGCAATTTCGCCATATCAGGCACGGCAAGCGCGTTCACATCGGCTTCAGTTTGCACGGGTTTAGTGAACTTCGGGCCTTCGCCTGCTTCAAAATACAAGCCCAAACCCATCGCATCAGGCACGGTCAAAATATCCGAAAACAAAATCGCCGCATCCAAATCAAAGCGTTCCAAGGGCTGAATCGTTACTTCCGTTGCCAACTCAACATTCTGACACAAAGACAAAAAATCCCCCGCCTGCGCGCGCGTTGCCTTGTATTCAGGCAAATAACGCCCCGCTTGGCGCATCATCCAAATTGGCGTGTAATCCACAGGCTCACGCAACAGGGCGCGAAGGAAAGTATCGTTTTTGAGCTGGGTCATGGGAAACTCTTTTCGTTGCACAATAAATAAAATGGCGCGGATTATAGCATAAGCGGGCGGGATAAATGGTGTTCAGGCTGCCTGAAATATTACAGGCAGCCTGAAAGGTAATGGGTTAAACATTGTAGCCGTGCAAAAATTGCTTTTCTCCGCCATTCCATTTCACAAAATGGTCGCCTTTGCCCGCTAATTTTTCTGCGCCTTTTTCTTTTAAGATAATTTGAGAAGCATGGTGATCATCAACACGCAAAGCAATTTTAACGTTTAAATTATTACTTAATTGACTGCTTATTGTTTCAGCGTCGGGACGTTGCGTTGCCAACAATAAATGGATATTGGCAGCTCGTGCTTTCATGGCTAAACGCACCAATTTGGGTTCAACTTCTCTATTGATTAAAATCAAATCTGCCAATTCATCAATTACCAAAACGAAAGTTTTATTGCGTTCACTTTGGTTTATACCATTTTTTAGGTTTTCTTCGCTGGCTTGGTAGCGTCTATCCATTTCATCCACAAAAAATTGTAAGGCGTCCAGTGCTTCTTGTGGCTCGCTAATGATACGTTGCTCCCATAAATTAGGATAATGTTGAAAGGCTGCAAAATCTTTATATTCTTTGCAATAAACAATCGCAATTTCCAATTTTTTAGGCGAAACAAGTTCAAATAAACTAGACAACATGCCGCGCATAATGACTGATTTTCCCATTCCCGTTGCACCGCCAATAATCGCATGAGGTGCAGTCGCAAAATCTTGGAAAACAGGCTCGCCGCGTTCATCAATACCAATACAAACAGGCAACCTGAAAGATTTACCTGACGATTGATACTGCGCCAAGGCATCCTGAAATTCTGTTTTGCTTGGTTTTTGCCATGTGACTTCGTCACGCAAGATATTGATGTGCCAAGTATTCGCCGCGCCCTCAATGCGTTCGCAACGCAAATCATCGTTGGCAATACCCAGTTCCGAACAAATTTGTTCATGCAAATTTTCCAGCTTAACAAAGTTAGAAAATTGCACACGATAAAAATCATACCGTACACCTTGCCCCATAAACCAAATCTGCTTCACGCCTTTGCCCATGGTTTGCAAGGCTTCCACAATGCGCTTGCCCATAGTGGTGCACGATTTGGGTGCATTTGCCAAGTCTTGCGGGTTATCAGGCGAATGATTCAGGCTGCCTGAAACACCATTTTGCGTTGCACCTGCATTTTTGACCGCCAATTCCACCAATTCATTCAAAAAAACTTGTCGCGCTGCCAATTCATCATCAGGTTGATATTGTTTACACGCTTGCCAACGCGCTCACAATTTTTTCGCGCCCGTGTGCCACAGCGTTTCAATCAATTTGTACAAATCATCTTTGCTGACCGCCTTGTCGGGATTGGTTTTGAACAACACATCGCTCAACAACACCAGCCACAAACGCGCATATTCCTTCGTAAAACACGTTTCAAAAGACGGAATTTCCGTGCTGCCGCGCACATAATTCTCGTCCTAATCGGCAGGTTTATACGCAAAACCCGCCGCAAAACAATAACCAATGCACAACATCGCCCAATCAAAATTATTGCCCAAAACAGGCAACGCCCCCACTTTTTCTAAATCGCCGCGAATGGTTTGCGCTTCACGGCTAGAAAAAATGCGCTTATCGCTAATCAATGTGTAGAGATATTCCGTGTCCCATTCTTTATTATCAGTTAATTGATACATTTTTATGATTTCCCCATTTTCAGGCAGCCTGAAAAATCCAAATTATGATTATTCAAAATACGCATTTTCAATCACTTCCGAACGCGCACCCATCGTATCCAAAGCCTGTGCGCGCACCAAATACGTTTTACCGATATGCGGTTTCAAACGCTGATACACTTCGGGCGTGATTTCCGTGTCTTGCGCTAACAAAATCACTTGCTGGTCTAAACCTATCCAATGCTGAAACAAGCCTTCACGATTTGCCGATGAAATTCGCGCCAATGGCGTATCAATCACAAAAGGCGCCTAATAATCCGTTACTTCCGCCAAAGCCGACACCAGCGACATAATCAAAATTTGCATTTGCCCAGCCGATAAATCCACCAACGAAGTGCGCCCATCGCGCCCCGACAAAATCATTTTGCCATCGGTTTCAATTTTAATTTGGTCAATGCGTACATCTTTCATGATGTTTTTGTTGATACGCGTCGCTGTTTCGCCGACTGCCTGCACTTTGCGCTGTAACAATTTTTGCGTTAATTCTTCAATCACTTTGTCCATTTCGCCAGCGCGGCGCGATTTTTGTAAACGTGGATTGCTGTTGCTGATTTCATCTTGCAAGTTGCGGACTTCTTTTTGCAAGCGTTCTTGCTCTTTTTGTTTTTGTAAAACGTTACTATTCAAATGCCCAATACGCTCTTTGAGTTTTTCGGTTTCATGAGTAGCATTTTTTAATTGCGCCACCAATTCATCTTTATTGGTGCCTTTCAGGGCTTCAATATCTGCTAACACTTGCTTGCGTTCATCTTCGCGTTTCGCAATTTCTGCAATCAATACACCCAGTTGAGAATGCGGCATGCCTTGCAATTTACCGATTTCATTTTGAATTTCCGTGTGCGCATCCACCGACAAATAATTGTGTTCAATCGTTTCCGCGCAATCCAATTTCAACGGATAAAACAATTTTTCCCAACAATCAAATACCGCTTCTTTCATCAACGGGTCTTCAAAAATCGCCGTTGCCGAACGACCTAGGACAGCTTTTACTTTGTCGCTACCAATAAATGCCGCCCAAAAATCATCCACACCTTCCACTAAACGCTCTTTGCCCACTTCGTGCAACAAACGATTTTTTTCATGCTCTAATTGCGTTTGCAACAGTTTCACGCGACCGCGTGGCAAAAACGCCAAAGGCATGGCTTTAACCGCGTCCTTCACTTGCGCTTTAAATGTCGCCATGTCCTGTTCCAATTTAGCGCGTTGCTCCACCAAATCTTGCGATGTGCGAATATCGCTGCCGCCGCCTAATTGCGTTTGCAAACGGTCGCGTTCTTGCGCCCAATGTATCCATTGCGCTTGCACATTTTCCAATTCTTCTTGAAAAACAGACAAAGTGGTTTCGGCTGCGTGTAAACTTTTTTCAGCGTGTTCCAAATCCTCCTGAATTTTTTGCGTGGCATTTTCCGAAATGCAGCGCGTGCGATAATCGCGCAAACTCGTGCGCAATTTATCCAGCAAAGTAATGCCGATTAAGCCTTTCAAGCCCATGCTCAACCATTTTCCCGCGCTGCTTTGTTCTGCTTGTTGCACAATTTTTTCGCCGTCAAAAAAGAAAAACGGCGCGTAATCCATAGGGGCTAATGACAATTCAAAAAAAGTGGCAAAGAGTTTAAGATGTTGTTTCCACACAAACACCTTTAAATCTTTGCCATGTCCCGAACCACACTTACAGATGAAACATGGTCAAGACTGTTTCCCATTTTGAAACAGCTTGGCATTTATCGCAAGAAAAATCTACGCAAAACCGTTGAAGGCATACTGTTTCGTTTGCGTACGAGCTGCCAATGGGCTGATATACCAAGCTGTTTTGGCAAATCCAATAGCATTTGTCAAAGTTTTAATCGTTGGTCTAAACGCGGTATTTTTACTAAACTATTTAAACAATTAGTTGATAATCCCGATATGGAATGGGTCTTTATGGACGGCAGCCATATTCGTGTACACCAACATGGTATGGGTGCACAATCCATAACACATGAAGCGGTTGGTAAAAGTGTGGGTGGTCATACATCTAAAATTCATTTGGCGGTTGATGCTTGTGGCAATCCAATAGAATTTATCATTACAGCTGGTAATGTAAATGATATTGTTGTTGCACCTAACTTATTGGAACAATTGGATTTAAGTCATAATGAAACCGTGTGTGCTGATAGGGGTTTTGACAGTGATACTTTGCGTAAGCTGATTAACGCCAAACAAAGCAAAGCCAATATTCCGTATAAGAAAAATAGAGAGCATCTTAATGTCAATACAGATTGGTACTTGTATAAAATCAGGCATTTGGTAGAAAATGCCTTTGCACGTTTAAAGCACTTTCGTGCAGTTGCAACGCGATATGATAAATTAAAACGCAATTATGAAAGTATCGTTTCATTGGCTTGTGCTTTGATTTGGTTGAAATTATAGGTGAATTGTCATTAGCCCCTAGGCAAAGCGTATGAATTCAGATAATTTGGAATCTCTTCCGCGTCAATATTCAATTCAAATTGACCATTTTTATGCAATGTGGCGTACGCTTGATTGTCTTTAATTAACAATTTTTTCTCGTGGTCAAAGTGCCATTTGCGATTAATTTTGAATGTTTTAACCGAATGCATGTAGCGTTCACACACTTCAATTTCCAATTCCATTGTAAATTGACCATAGCGCGGTTGCGCTTTGTGATGTAAGGCTGCCTGTAAAAAATCGGCATAACGGCGTTCATTGCTATTTAAACCAGCGCGTTTTAAATAATCTTCCGCGTCTTTATCGTAAAAGCACAAGTAAATTGCTTCCAATAACGTGGTTTTGCCATGTGCATTTTCCGCGCCAATCAAGACGATATTTTCATCGCCTTCGGGTTCGGGAAAATGAAATTCAGCGTGTTCATAAGATTTAAAATTTTTTAAATTAATTGATTGAATCCACATGGTTATTTCCAGTATGCTTGATTATCAAAAATATCATCTAATGCTTCCATCATACCGCGACGACGAATGCGAATTTGCTGTTCACGTTCCCACGCCACCAAATCCGCCAACGCATCCAAATGCACATTATGCTTTGCCGCAATTTCCGTCATCAGTTGGTGCGATTCTTCGTCGTTCCACAGCAATAAATCGCTAATTTGTTCTTGTGTTTCGGGTTTCATCATGTTTCCTTTTAAAATGATTTTCAGGCAGCCTGAAATTATTTGCTGCGTTCGTGCGACAAAATTAAATCTTCCGACCACATTTGCTTAATCCACTCAATTTCATCAGACGAAATCAATTCGCTGCCAAATTGTTCTTGTACCGCCAATAACTTATCCAACATCATCTGCCGCGCAGGAATCGTAAATGGGCCAGGAATGTGTTTACCATTTTTAATCGTAACTGTGCCGTTGCGCCGTTCCACCGAGCGAAATTCAGGATTATTGTGAATTTCAACCAACCAATCGCGAAACTCAATCAACGGCGTAAATTCCGTTTTGCCGACATCCACAAAGCCTTGCAAACTCTTGTCCTTATTCACCACTGTGCAAGTCCAACAACCAAAACGACTAGAATTTGTACCGCACCCTGGTGCGTCGTCTTGCGACAACACAATCGGACACTCACCGCCAGCCGCTTCACGATACAACTTGATTAAACCCTCATGCGAGCCACCCCATGGCGGATTATTCGCCGCCAAAAACTCCCATACTTCATCGGTTGTCAAATCCACAATCGGACGATACACAAACGCATTTTTCAAATCGCTGTGTGGTGTGAGATTCGATTCGCCTATATTTTGATGCCGCTCAATACTTGCCTTGCGCGTGGACGATTCATCTTTACGCACACCAAGTACAATAATCGCCGCGCCATTTTCATCCACTTTTTGCACAATATAGCTGCTGGTCGGCTGAATTTTCAGGCGGTCAGTACACCAGCGCATAGAACGATTCGGCGTGGGATAACCCTTGCCAATCAACAACGTCCAAAACGTTTCTTGCAATTTGGGCGTGGTTACTTCGCCCATTACAGGCAGCCTGAAAATGTGTGCCGCGTCTAAAATTTTCTGCAACGTCTTGCGCATGTGTTGCACCACTAGCGGACTTTCCACCAAGGTATCGTTGGACACGAAAAACACTTTGCGTTGGCGCAAACTAGGCGGCAAAGACAGCAACATGCCAAAAACCAAATGTGCGACCAAAGTGCTGTCTTTACCGCCCGAAAACGTAATAATCCACGGGTACGATTGCGATTTGCTCAAATATTCTTCGGCAATATTTTCTTCAATGGCTTCAAACGGATTGGCAATGTGTATGGGGATAACATTCATTTTTTAATTCATCTATTTATTTTCATTTGCACCTAAAACAGGTGCAAGCATGATTGTACCTAAAATCGGTGCAATGCGAAATCCTAGACTTTCTATTCACTCCAGCGAACATATGAAACTGCGGCAACTCCTTATCCAGAAAAGATTAGATTTGGGGTTGTCGCAACGGGCATTGGCGGAAAAAATGAATGTGGTGCATTCGTTTGTAGGAAAAGTGGAAACAGGAGATAGGAGACTAGATGTGTTTGAATTTGTTGAGTATTGTGAAGCATTGCAATTGAATGTGGCAGAAGTATTACAACAATTGCAGCAAGAGTTAAGCGAGAAATGATGTTATCTACGTTATTGAACTATGCGACACAATTTCGTCAATTGCACACCAATTACACGCACAAAAATAATCAATCGCCGCATAAGTTTGTGCTGTTACTGGCAATCATTCGGTTGTATGAGCAAGAAGATTTGCAAGCAGAGCGCATTTATTTAACCGAGAACATCCGCCGCGCATTTGAAAGAGAATGGCATTTATGGGTGCGCAATCCGCATCACAAAATGCGATTTGGTTTACCAGTGTATCACATGAAAAGCGAACCTTTCTGGCGATTTGTTTTGCTGCCTGAAAATGAAGAACAATTTGAAAATAAAAGCTTAATGCGCACTTTTTCTAATTTGCAAGAGATTGTGGATTATGTAGAAATCGATGCAGAACTCGTCGCATTATTCAGGCAGCCTGAAACGCGAGAGCTATTAAAAGATGTTTTACTGGCAAGATTATTTGAAATTTTAGGTATTAAAAAACTTGGTTAAAATACCAAGTTTGTTGTTTTAGCTACGCTGAAACAAAAAAGGCAGCTCGGATAAAATACGGTTTGCACCGCCGAGCTGCCAACTGCAACACACTCAAATCGTGTGGAAATCAGTTAAAAAGTTAGAAAAAGATATAGTTTTAGTGGTCTGACGCTTCTGCTGCGCCGATGCCTGTCATGGAGCGAACGTATTGCGCGTTGAAACCTGCGCGGTCAATTTTCGCTTGTTCTGAATTATCGGTTATCGACACAATCCACGATACGATGAATGCCAAAGGAATCGTGAAAATTGCTGGGTTGCCGTATGGGAAAATCGCTTCTTTGTGATGCAACACGCTTACCCAAACGGTTGGGCCCAAGATAATCAACACCAGCGCGCCAATCAAACCTGCGAAACCGCCAACAACTGCACCGCGTGTGGTCAAGCCTTTCCAGAACATGCTGAGCATTAAAACAGGGAAGTTTGCTGAGGCCGCTACTGCAAACGCCAAGCCCACCATAAACGCGACGTTTTGGTTTTCAAACGCCAAGCCCAACAGGATAGACAAAACGCCCAAAGCCAATGTAGCACGTTTAGACACACGCATTTCCTCTTCTTGCGTCGCTTGTCCTTTGCGAATCACAGATGAGTAAATATCATGGCTCACCGCTGACGCGCCTGACAAAGTTAAACCTGCTACTACCGCCAAAATCGTGGCAAAGGCAACAGCGGAAATGAAACCGAGCAACAAATCTCCGCCAACCGCTTTGGATAAATGCACGGCTGCCATATTGGTGCCGCCAATCATTTCGTAAACGGTTTTGCCGTCTTTGACTACTGCATTGAAAAATTCAGGGTTTTTGGTCAAGTAAATGATTGCACCAAAACCAATCACGAAAGTGAGCAAGTAGAAATAACCGATAAAACCTGTTGCTACAACCACCGATTTACGCGCTTCGCGTGCATCGGGTACGGTAAAGAAACGCATTAAAATATGCGGTAAACCTGCTGTACCAAACATCAACGCCAAGCCCAAAGACAGCGCGTCAATCGGGTTTTTTACCAAGCCACCTGGCGACAAGATTGCTTGACCTTTTTCATGAGTTTCTACTGCTTTGGAGAACAAACCTTCAAAGCCAAAGCCAACGTGTTTCAATACCACAAACGACATAAATGTTGCGCCAGCGAGCAGTAAAACCGCTTTAATCATTTGCACCCAAGTCGTTGCCAACATACCCCCGAACATCACATAAGCAACCATCAGCGCGCCCACAATCACAACCGCCCAGCCATAGTTCAAACCAAAGAGCAGCTGAATCAATTTACCTGCGCCTACCACTTGCGCAATCAAATAAAACGCCACCACAATCAATGAACCTGAAGCCGCAAACAAGCGCACAGGTGTTTGTTTTAAACGATAGGCGGCAACATCGGAAAAGGTAAATTTACCTAAGTTGCGCAAGCGTTCTGCTACCAAAAACAATACTAAAGGCCAGCCCACCAAAAAACCTGTGGAATAAATCAAACCGTCAAAGCCTGTGGTAAACACCATTGCCGAAATGCCCAAAAATGAAGCTGCCGACATGAAATCGCCTGCAATCGCCAAACCGTTTTGAAAGCCAGAAATACCGCCACCGCCTGTGTAAAAATCCTTAGTGGATTTATTCTTTTTCGCCGCCCATTTGGTAATCCACAAAGTTGCGCCGACAAAAATAAAAAACATCACAATCGCAGTCCAATTGGTAGCCTGCTTTTTTACATCGCCTGTTAGCGCATCTGCCCAAAGGCTGCCTGAAAGCGCTAAACCCATTGAAGCTAATAAAAATTTTTGCATTTTCATTTTTTTTCTCCCATGACTTCTTGAATCACTTCTTGGGTCAGATTTTCATAACGACCATTGGCAAGCGATACATAAACCAAGGTAATCAAGAAAGAAAAGACAATCACAAACACGCCAACATAAATGCCAACTGTTGTTACGCCACTTTCTGATACCTTCTGCGCAAACAGCGCAGGGTCAGCACCAATAATCACGATAAACGCGACATAAACAAAAAACATAATCGCTGAAAAAGTCCATCCTACAATAGACTTTTGGCGCGCCATTGCCTGAAATTTAGGATTGGCTAATACTTTTTCAGCCAATTCTTTCTCAGAATGCACCTGAGTTGCAGATTGATCGTTCATTTTATTGTTCTCCATAAAAACCCTACTTTTGAGCAGGTAATTCGAATTAGAAAACAAAGCGATTAGTGTTGCTATTCGTTAATTCAGATATAGATGATTTGTGTTTGTGATAATCTATGTTTAGCTATTTGAATTTAAATAAAAATATAAAACATAAGGTAATTGTGCTAGTTGTATTGTTTTTTTTGATGGATATAATCAGTGAAAAAAAAATTTTATTTAAATTATTATTTTATTTAAATTATTATTTAATTTGAATAAATTTATTGATGGGTTTCAAAGTTAATACCGTAACGAATTTTCTCAGAAAGCTTTCAGGTAGCCTGAAAACAAGCTCATTTTCAACGAAATGCAGTATGTTATCTAAAATAACATTCAAATACTTTACGCTGTGTTTTTACAAAAATTTGTTAGAATTTGTTGTGCAAATCCAGTAAAATAGTATTTCTTTATGGTAATGGCTTGAATCATTGCTTTATTCTTAACTAGAAAAATATTAATCCAGTCAATTTTGTTTCGTTTATTCTGAAATTTAGAAATTAAATGTCACAAAACCGAAGGAACACCACCATGAACGTAACCAGACGGCAGTTTTTCAAAATAACTGCTGCGGGCGCGGGCGCAACAACGCTCGCTGCGGTTGGTCTTGCGCCGACTGCCGCTTTCGCAGAAGTTCGTCAATACAAACTCTCTCGCGCGTTTGAGGCGCGTAATAATTGCACTTATTGTTCAGTAGGCTGCGGTACAATTTTGTACAGCATGGGCGATGGCGCAAAAAATGCCAAGAAAAAAATCTTCCACATTGAAGGCGACCCTGACCACCCAGTTTCGCGTGGTTCGTTGTGTCCAAAAGGCGCATCGTTGATTGATTTTGTGAACAGCCCCAATCGCGTGCTGTTTCCCGAAGTGCGCGAGCCAAACACGAATGAATGGAAACGCATTTCGTGGCACGAGGCGTTGGAACGCATTGCGCGTCACATCAAAGACACGCGTGACGCGACGTTTGAAGAGAAAAACGCGGCGGGCGTAACCGTGAACCGTACGCACGCGATTTCTATGTTGGCGGCGTCGGCGTCGTCTAACGAAACGGGTATTTTGACGCAAAAATTTGCGCGTGCGTTGGGCATTGTCGCCTTGGATACGCAGGCGCGTGTGTGCCACGGCCCGACTGTGGCGGCGTTGGCGTCCACTTTTGGTCGTGGTGCGATGACGAACACGTTTATGGATATCCAAAACGCTGATTTCATTATGGTTATGGGCGGTAATGCTGCCGAGGCGCACCCCGTTGGTTTCAAATGGGTGATTGAGGCGAAGAAGAAAAAAGGCACGAAATTATTTGTCGTGGACCCACGTTTTAACCGTACGGCGGCGGTGGCGGATTTTTACGCGCCCATTCGCGCTGGTTCGGACATTGCGTTTTTGGGTTCGCTGATTAATTGGTTGATTGAAAACGATAAAATTCAATGGGAATATGTGAAAAATTATACCAACGCATCGTTTATCGTTGCTGACGGTTTTGATTTTGACGAAGGCATGTTCTCGGGCGCGGGTCAGAAACCTGAAAATGGTTCGGAGCAGCCTGAAAGCGAAGTGAAAAAAGGCGAACAGCAGCCTGAAATCGCGACTCGCGCAGGACACAAAAGCGCGTTTTACGACAACGAATCATGGTTTTATGCGCTGGACGAAAACGGTTTTGCCAAAACCGACCCAACGCTACAAGACCCACGTTGCGTATTCCAAATGATGAAAAAGCATTATTCGCGCTACACGTTGGACGTGATGACCAATATTTGCGGCACGCCAAAAGAAGATTTCTTGAAGGTGGCGCAAGCGTGGGGCGAGATGTCTGCGCCCAATAAAGCAGGTACAATTTTGTACGCGCTGGGCTGGACGCAACACACTTACGGCACGCAAAACATCCGCACAATGGCGATGATTCAATTGCTGTTGGGCAATATTGGTATGGCTGGCGGTGGCGTGAATGCGTTGCGCGGACACTCTAATATTCAAGGTTTGTCGGATTTGGGCTTGTTGTCTACGTCTTTGCCAGGTTATTTGAGTTTGCCAAACGATGCGAAACACCCGACGTTTGACGAATATTTGGCGAAACAAACGCCAAAAGCTTTGCAACCTAACCAGTTGAATTACTGGAGCAATACGCCTGCATTCTTCGTAAGTTTCTTGAAATGGATGTATGGCGCAAATGCGACGGCAGAAAACAATTTCGGCTACGACTGGTTGCCGAAATACGAAAAAATGTACGACATCATGCAAATCATCGAAGATTGCTATCAAGGCACGATGAAGGGCATGTTGGTGCAAGGCTTTAACTTGCAAGGCTCGTTCCCTGACGCGAAACGCGTTACGGAGGCGTTGTCTAAATTGAAATTTATGGTCGTGATGGACCCGCTTTACACGGAAACGGCGACGTTCTGGCAAAACCATGGCGACGCAAATGACGTGGACCCAAGCAAAATCGCCACCGAAGTTTTCAGGCTGCCTACGCCGTGTTTTGCGGAAGAGGCTGGCTCAATCGTGAATTCTTCACGCTGGTTGCAATGGCACCACCCTGGTGCAGAACCACCAGCAGAGGCGTTGCCTGATTTGGACATCATGGGCGAATTGTATTTGCTGCTGAAACAGATGTACGAAAAAGAAGGCGGCAAAAATCCCGAGCCAATTACCAAATTGTCGTGGAAATACGCCAAACCGCATGCGCCAACGCCAGAAGAAATGGCAAAAGAATCCAATGGTTACGCTTTGGCTGATGTGTTGGACAAAGACGGTAATGTGTTGCGTAAAAAAGGTGAATTGTTGGACGGTTTCGCGCAATTACGTGCCGATGGTTCTACCGAATGTGCGACGTGGATTTTCTCGGGTTCGTGGACGCAAGCGGGCAACCAAATGGACAGACGCGATAACACCGACAGCGGCTTGGGCAATACGCCAAAGTGGGCGTGGGCTTGGCCTGCAAATCGCCGCATTATTTATAACCGCGCATCGTGCGACCCAAGCGGCAAGCCGTGGGACAAAGACCGCGTGTTGATTAAATGGGACGGCGCAAAATGGAGGGGCGCGGACGTTGCCGACTTCAAAGCGGACGAAGCACCGAATAGCGGCATGAATCCGTTTATCATGAACGAAGAGGGCGTGGGACGTTTGTTCTGCCAACGCAAACTGGTGGACGGCCCCTTCCCAGAGCATTACGAGCCGTTGGAATCGCCCATCGGCACGAATCCGTTGCATCCGAAAGTGGTGCAAACGCCTGCCATGCGCTTGTTTGACAGCGTGAAAGATCGCGTCGGTACGGCGGAAGAATTTCCTTATGTAGCAACCACTTATCGCTTGACCGAGCATTTCCAATTCTGGACGAAGTCTGTGAAATTGTTGATGATTGGGCAGCCTGAACAATTCTGCGAAATCAGCGAAGAATTGGCGAAAGAAAAAGGCATTGAAAAAGGCGATTGGGTAAAAATCAGCAGTAAACGCGCTTGGATTAAAGTGCGCGCTGTGGTAACCAAGCGTGTTAAACCTTTGACTGTAAACGGTAAAACAGTTCATCAAATCGGTATTCCGTTGCATGGAGGTTGGGAAAATGTATCGGGTCAGAAACAGTTTATTGTGAACTCGCTCACGCCGTTTGTGGGTGATTGTAATACGCAAACACCTGAATACAAAGCATTTTTGGTTAATATTGAGAAAGCATAAGGAGCGGAAAAATGGCATTACAATCATTAGACATTAAACGCCGCTCTGCTACGGCAGACATCACGCCACCGCCACAAGTGCGTAAACCGATTGAAGTGGCAAAACTGATTGACGTAACCACTTGTATTGGCTGCAAAGCGTGTCAGATGGCATGTTCGGAATGGAACGATATCCGCGATGAAATCGGCACGAATCATGGCGTGTACGATAATCCGATTGATTTGACGGCGCAATCGTGGACGGTGATGCGTTTTGCGGAAACAGAAGAAAACGGCAAGTTGGAATGGCTGATTCGCAAAGACGGCTGTATGCACTGTTCCGACCCCGGCTGCCTGAAAGCGTGTCCGTCGCCAGGTGCGATTATTCAGTATGAAAATGGTATTGTGGATTTTCATCAGGAAAATTGTATTGGCTGCGGTTACTGTATCGCGGGTTGTCCGTTCAATATTCCGCGCATCAATAAGCAGGATAATAAGGCGTATAAATGTACGCTGTGTTCCGACCGCGTGGCGGTGGGGCAAGAGCCCGCTTGCGTGAAAACGTGTCCGACTGGCGCGATTCAGTTTGGTAGCAAGGAAGACATGAAAGCCGTTGCTGCCGAGCGCGTGAAAGATTTGAACAATCGCGGTTACGCCAACGCTGGTTTGTACGACCCGCAAGGCGTGGGCGGCACGCATGTGATGTATGTGTTGCACCATGCCGACAAACCGATGTTGTACAAAGGGCTGCCTGAAAATCCACACATCAGCACCACCGTGAAATTGTGGAAAGGTTTGTTGAAACCATTGGCGACCATGGGTATTGCGGCAGCGGTGGCAACAGGTTGGTTGCACTACATCACCGTTGGTCCAAACCGCGCGGACGAAGACGACCGCGAAGTGATTGGCAAAGAAGGTGAAATTTTGAAACGAGAAGAGGACGCATAACATGGCAAAAGAACGTTTAATTCAACGCTATAAACGCGCCGAACGCATTAACCACTGGATTGTGGCTGGGTGTTTTGTGTTGCTCGCCATTTCGGGTTTAGCCTTTTTCTATCCCGCGTTTTTCTGGCTGACGGGTGTGTTTGGTACGCCGCAACTGGCGCGTATTATTCACCCAATTATCGGCGTGATAATGTTCATTGGTTTCTTTGTGCAATTCCTACGCTATTGGAAATACAACTTCTTTGATAAAGAAGATGTGAAATGGATGAAAGCCGTGCCAGAAATATTGAATGGACATGAAGTCGGCGATGTGGGTAAATACAACGGCGGTCAAAAAGGCATGTTTTGGCTTATGACGGCATGTATGATTGTATTGTTTGTTACAGGTTTGATTGCGTGGCGACAATATTTCTCGCATCTTTTTCCGATTTGGGCGATTCGTTTGGCATTGATGTTGCACGCGGGCGCAGCGGTTGCGCTGATTGCAGGGATTATCGTACATGTCTACGCGGCGATTTGGGTGAAAGGCACGATTCGCGCCATGGTAGAAGGCGTGGTTACGCAAACTTGGGCGAAGAAACATCATCCGCGTTGGTATCGTGAAGTGATGGCAAAAGCGCGTGAAAATGGCGAAGTAGATGACAATCACGAAGCCGTGAAACCGCATATCACACCTAAACCTTAAACTTGCAGTACAAAAGGCTGCCTGAACGTTTCAGGCAGCCTTTTCGCCATAGAGCGTTGTCTCACGAAACAACATCGTAGGGTGGGCTCTGCCCAGCAAAAAATAACCCAAATATTTTACTTTTCAGGCAGCCTGAAACCCCAAATAAAAAAACATGCAACCCATTTCCGCCCCCCTCATCCATCGCTACCAAAACGGCAGCCTGAAACCGCAAAACGATACCCTAGCCGAAGAAATCCCCGTCGCGCTGGTGTACAACGGCATTTCACACGTCGTCATCATGGCAACGCCGCAAAACCTAGCCGAACTCGCGCTCGGATTTTCATTGAGCGAAGGCATATTGCAACACGCAAGCGAATGTTACGATATCCAAATTGAACCCACTTGCAACGGCATAGCTGTCCATTTAGACATCGCCACCGCTCGTTTTATTGCGCTCAAACAACGTCGTCGCAGCATGACAGGGCGAACAGGTTGTGGCTTGTGTGGCATAGACAGCCTAGATGCTGCACAACCACAAATCGCTGCTGTATCGCGTTCACACAATATCGCCATTGCCAACATCAACAGCGCACTTGTCGAATTTAATCAACACCAACCCCTGCGCGAACAAACAGGCTCGCTTCATGCCGCCGCATGGGTAGGGCAGGGCAAAATTCAGACAGCCTTTGAAGACGTTGGACGACACAACGCGCTGGATAAATTGCTTGGCTTTTTAGCCCAAAGTCAAATTGATACACAACGCGGCTATATTCTCGTATCCAGCCGCGCCAGCTACGAAATGGTCGCCAAAACCGCTACTTGCGGCATTGGTTGTTTGGTTGCCGTATCCGCCGCCACCGCCCTAGCCGTGCGCCTTGCCGAACAAGCCAACTTAACGCTCATCGGTTTTGCCAAACCCGAAAAACTCACGATTTACGCCCATGCCGAATATTTAACATCGTCTGACTTTCAGGCTGCCTGAAAATAGAAATTTGGAGCGTGGGCAGCTTGCCCGCAAATGAATATGCTTAAACCCATTCTTATGTTTTCAGGCAGCGTGAAAAATACCAACATCATGATAATCAAAACCTTATTTTCTCAATTGCCTATACGTTTGCTGCCTTGGATAGTCTTGGCATGTTGGCTGCTGCCATTTTTTTATCATGAATATTTTTTACTCGGAACGATGTTTTTTCTTGTTGTAACAGGCTTTATTGATGGATTAGCAGTTTAGTGATGGCATACGATTTCAAGAGTAAAGGTAAATCGCCACTAATGTCGGTTTTCTTGTTGTTGCCCGCTTTAACGCCTTGGTTTGCCGTGTATTCAGAATTGTCTGATTTTGCATTGAAAAGTATTTTACTTGCATTTTTTATCGTGGTTTCAATGGTTTGTTACGTGAAATTCAACCGGTGCGGTATTTATTTAGTTTATTTCATCGCGGCAATCATGATGGCGTTGCCCATAGCGTTTTATTACAGCCCCGAAGCGCAATTGCATCAAGCCAATTATGCTCAATTACAATGGGCGCAAGGTAAAATTCCAGCAACATTTGCCACGCGACAAGAGCAGTACGGCAGACAGAAAGCGGCTATTAATTATCTGGATTTGGGCGGCGCGAATTTTGATTGCACATCTTCAAAAGTGGTGCAATCGGCAGTAGATAAAATTTTGTGCCAAGAAATTTATCAATACGCAGAGCAAAACGCCAAAATCGGCTATTATGTGAACAATCAAGCGCAAAAAAAGCCCATGTTGATACAGCTTGAAACGCGAATCCTTTGGACAATGGCGCAAGCGCAGGCGTTTTATCAGCAGCAATGGCAAACATTTTGGCGCGAATTTTGGTTTAGCATTGCATGGACTAGTGTTCCATTCGCTTTGCTTTATTTATGGACAAAAAGCCATTTTCAGGCAGCCATGCAGCCTGAAACACATTGATTTATCATTAACAATTCACACCAAGAGAACACCATGAACACTCAAACCCCAGAAGAAATCCAAAATAGACCTTTCTTTTATAAACCATTTTTTATTGAACCAAAAAACAATATTTTCGCCGAACGCGCCATTCGTTTTGATGAATTGGCGCAGGTCGATGAGAGTGGTTGGCGCGAATATTTGGCGTTGATGGTGACGGTTTGTCGTGCGCAAGATAGCGTGTTAAACCATGTTGTGTCACAAGTAAGCCTACCTGAACATCAAGGCGAAACAAGGCTGCCTGAAAGCGATGGCATGACTATTCCTGCGCATTTTTATATTTTTTTACAACATCTTATAGCGGAATTGCAAGGCAAAGTCAATGATACTGTTCAGACTGCCTTAAACGATTTGGTGGCGCGTTCGGAAACTGAATTAAATGATATGGCAGCGCGTGTGTTGCGTGATGAAGTGGCGCAAAATGAGCAGCCGTTTAAACTGTGGCTACACGCCGCCTTGCAATGCGCGTGGACGGCTTGGGCGGTGCAGTTGAAAGATGGAGATGTAGCCGAGCAAGAAGACCGCACGCATTGCCCTTGCTGCGGCGGTGACGCAGTGGCAAGCGTGGTGTTAAACGGCGGCGATTGGCACGGCTTGCGCTATTTGCATTGCGCCTTGTGCAACAGCCGCTGGAACGCTTTGCGCGCCAAATGCACATTTTGCAACGACCAATCGGCGATTTCGCTGGAAAAAATCGAGGATGTGACCGCGCCAGACGTATACAAAGGCGCGCGCGCTGAATGTTGCGGCAAATGCGGACATTACCGCAAACTGTTTTTGCTACCCGAGCAACAATATGCCGACACGATTGCCGATGATTTAGCGAGTTTGGCGTTGGATGTGTTGGTGGGCGAAGAGGGCAGTTTACGCGGTGGGCACAATCCGTTTTTGTTGGGTTAGTGTTTTTTCAGGCTGCCTGAAATCTAACCCATTCGTCATCCCCGCGTAAGCTGAAATCTATCGAATACGACCTCAATTTTTTATAAAAAACAGAAGTTTAAAATTAAATTTGGATTCCCGCCTACGCGCGAATGACGGTAAATTTGAGATTTTCTGAGTTTTTTAAATTTTCAGGCAGTCAAAATATAGTCATTTAAAATAAAATATCCTATTGGAGCGCGGACGTCCTCGTCCGCTCTTAAGTATTTTGATATTTTGCGGACGGGGACGTCGGCGCTCCAAATATAGGTAGTTTTTTAATTGGCTATATTAGCTGGATTGGAAAATCAAAAAAACCGTTTCAGGCTGCCTGAAACGGTTTTTTGTATGGTGGGCAATTATTTGCAGCTTACGCCGTTGATTTTGCCATTGTTTAAAGGGATTTTGCAGCTGGTGCCGTTGCTGCCTGTAATAACTAATTGGCTGCTGCTGCCGCTGATGGTTAAAGGCTCTTTTGCGCCTGAGCCGATGGCTGCTGCTGCGGCATTGTTCACTACTGCACCGCTTACGCCTGATGTGTTGCTGTCGATTTTTGGCTCTTTTGCCAAAGCGGGCAAGGTGCATATTAAAGTGATAGAAGCGAAAGTAGTGGTTAAGATTTTGTTCATTGTTTTTCTGTCCTTATCAAAGTTCGCGCATTCACGCGAATGCACAATGTACGCGATTTTGGTAACACGTGGGCAGTTTTACATGGGTTTTACACAAAGTTTACGCAGATTGCTGCTGTTTTCAAACAGATTGTTGCATGCTTCGCCATTGAGTGCGCATTGTATGAGCAA
The DNA here is from genome assembly GCA_051414845.1 of Neisseriaceae bacterium B1. Lineage (GTDB taxonomy): Bacteria > Pseudomonadota > Gammaproteobacteria > Burkholderiales > Neisseriaceae > Simonsiella. Next base: position 1,476,607 of record CP183313.1, on the reverse strand, counting down.
CATATTAGCTGGGCGGTGGGCGTGTAGGCTAGGGCGGATTTTGGCTGCCTGAAAAGCTAATCTATGCGCTTGGGCAAAGGCTTGTGCGCGGCGGTTGGCAATATCCAACATCGGTTTAAGCGATACTTCTAAGTGAAACACACGTGCTTGCAACACGATAATGCGCGCGGCAAACCAGTCGGCTTCTTCGGTAAATTGTGTCGGGCAAGCTTGGCTGAAATCGTGGCGAACGGCGGCGATTAAGGTGGCAACGGTGCGAATTTCAGGCAGCATGGCTTCGCTGGCTAAATCTTCATGCGTAAAATCAATGTGTTTGCGCATTAAGTCGCTACGGTGTTGGTTGCCGTCGGTAATCAGGCAAATATCGCGCAAAGGGGTTTGGGCGATGAAGTCGATGTTTTGTTTAGCGATGGCGTTCATGGTTGTTGTTCCTTGCATTGTAATCTTTCAGGCTGCCAGAATCGGTGCGTGGTTGGGTTTCAGGCTGCCAAAAGAAAAAACCGCCACGATGTTTTGAAATCGGGGCGGTTGAGCTTGTTTCACTTGCTGAATGTGTGGTGTTTACCCACGCAAAAAAGCGTACCGCGCCGAAACGGGGTACCACCAATAAGATGAAGTGAATACAAAGCTTTGCATGGTTTTCTCGGAAAAATGGAAAAAAATGTGGGGCAAACTGTAACGAAAAACATCGGGACCTGTCAAGCCCCAATTTGTAAATCATTCAATATTTTGTACTTGCTCGCGCATTTGTTCAATCAAAACCTTTAATTCAACAGATACTTGCGTGCATTCGCTGGCGATGGCTTTGCTGCCCAAAGTGTTGGCTTCGCGGTTTAATTCTTGCATTAAAAAGTCTAAGCGTTTGCCAATCGTGCCTTGATGGTTGGTCACAATGCGGCGTACTTCGGCAATGTGCGTGCGCAAGCGGTTAAACTCTTCATCCACATCAGCTTTTTGCATAAACAGCGCAAATTCTTGTTTCAAACGGTCTTCATCAATGCTGGCAACTGCGTCGGCTAAACGGCGACGGCTGCGCGCTATATGCACTTCAAGCAATTGCGGAAAGAGTTGTTCCAGTGCGCCGATGATGGCTTCCATCAAGTCCAAGCGTTCCAGAATATGCTGTTGCAATTTTTCGCCTTCACGTTCGCGTGAAGCGACAAATTCGTCCAAAGTTTGATTTAATAATTGTTCAATTTCGCCGCTTAATGTGTCGTTGTCAGCTTTAACGCTGGTTAAAACGCCCGGGAAACGCAAAATATCGGCAACGCTTAATTTGGCAACATCGCTGTGTTTTTTGCGAATTTTGCTGTTGATTTGTGCCAATTCGTCCACTAAATTACGATTGACGTTCAGGCTGCCTGAAGCATTCACATCTGCCAAAGCAATGCGACATTCCAATTTGCCGCGCGCTACTTTGGCGGCGATTTGTTCACGCATAATGCCTTCTAAAAAGCGCAAATCATCGGGGATTTTGAATTGCACATCTAAAAAACGGTGGTTTACCGAGCGAATTTCCAGCTCAATGCGTTTGCCAGCCACTTCTCTTGAAGCGTTAGCATAACCTGTCATACTGCGTACATTCATGTTTTTTGTCCTTGAAAAAGTGTTGAAAAAACGGGGTAGATAGTAGCAGAGATGGCGCAAATGGTAAAAGGATTTGCGATGATGCGGTTTAAAAAACTCAAAGTCTAGGATTAATGAAAATGCATTCATGTGTTTGGCTTAAATTCAGGTAAAATAAGCCAATATTTTTCCACAACTTTTTAGGCTGCCTAGTATGTATTCACTCATTCGCCCCATTTTATTTCGCTTCGATGCTGAAACCGCTCACGAATTTACCCTTAAACAATTAGCGCGTTTTGGGCAATTGGACTTTTTGCCGCGCGTACATCCCACCACTGCGCTCACGCAACTCATGGGTTTAAATCTGCCCAATCCCGTGGGTTTAGCCGCAGGTTTGGACAAAAATGCTGAAGCGATTGATGGCTTGGCTGCGCTTGGTTTTGGTTTTATTGAAGTGGGCACGCTCACGCCGCGCCCGCAAGATGGCAACCCGAAACCGCGCCTATTTCGCGCGCCTGCACACCAAGCCATTATCAACCGCATGGGTTTCAATAATCACGGTATCGACGCAGCGATTGCCAATATTGAACGCGCACAATATCGCGGCATTTTGGGTATTAACATCGGCAAAAATGCTACCACACCCATTGAGAATGCCGTTGATGACTATTTGATTTGTTTAGAAAAAGCCTATGCCTACGCATCGTACATTACAGTAAACATTTCGTCGCCGAACACCAAAAACTTGCGCGAATTGCAAGGCAGCGACGAGCTCACACGTTTATTAGGCAGCCTGAAAGACAAACAACAAGCTTTGCAAAGCGTGCACGGCAAATACGTGCCGCTTGCCGTGAAAATCGCGCCCGATTTGGACGAAACGCAAATTGCCGACATCGCGCACGTGGTGCGTGAAACCCAAATGGACGGCGTGATTGCCACCAACACGACCATTGATAAAACGCGTTTAGGCAACAACCCATTAGCGCAAGAGCAAGGTGGCTTGAGCGGCACGCCTGTGCGCGCTGCTAGCAACAAAGTCTTGGCGCAATTGGTTAAAGAATTGGACGGCTGCGCGCCTGTGATTGGCGTAGGCGGCATTTTGAATGGTTCAGATGCCAAAGAAAAAATGCAACTGGGTGCAAGTGCGGTGCAAGTGTATAGCGGTTTGATTTATCGCGGACCCGAACTGGTGCGTGAATGTTTGCAGGCTTTGCGTTGATTTTCCTAAAGTAAATAAGGCTGCCTGAAAATGTTTTCAGGCAGCCTTTTAGTACATAGCATGACTCGCCATTCTGTCCCCTCCCCGACTGGCGGGAGGGAGCAAATTTCAGGCAGCATTACCGTTTGTCGTATACCCACAGGCTGCCTGAACACTCACACCCAACCAATCGTGTGCGCAAACACCAGCAAAATGGCAACAGGTGCAACGTAACGCAGCATATTGCGCCACACCACCGCCACCATTGGCGGCAAATCGCTGCCTTCGCGCATGTGCGCCAACACCGCATCGCGCTGCAACAACCACGCCACCAGCATGCACACAGCCAGCGAACTGAGCGGCATAATCCACGATGTAATCAAATAATCCCACAAATCAAACACCGTTTTACCGATGATTTTCACATCGCCCATCACACCAAACGACAACGCAGACGGAATCCCCACAATGAAAATCGCCACGCCAGCCACCCACGAAATGCGACGACGCGCATACGGGCGATGTTGCACAAAATAAGCGATGGCGGTTTCCAGCATGGAAAAGGCAGACGTTAAAGTCGCGAACGCCACCAAAATCATAAACACCGCAAACAGCAGCGAGCCAAACGGCATTTTCTGAAACACGGCAGGCAATACGATGAAAATCAACCCAGGCCCTGAATCGGGCTTAAAGCCAAACGCAAACACCGCAGGAAAAATCACCAAGCCAGCCAGTAAAGACACCAGCATATTCAACCACATAATGCTATTGGCGGAGCGAAACAAATCTTGCTGATTATTCAAATACGACGCATAAGTCATCATGGTAGACACGCCCAAACTCAGTGCAAAAAACGCTTGCCCCAGTGCGGTCAGCCATGTGTTTGGCGTGATGGCACTGAAATCGGGTTGCAGCAAGAATTTCACGCCTTCCATCGCGTTGGGCAAAGTCAGCGAACGAATTGCCAATAAAATAAAAATGATAAACAGCAATGGCATCAAATACTTATTGGCGCGTTCAATGCCTGCCGATACGCCATTTTGCACCACCAAAATCGTTACCAACATAAAGGCTGCCTGAAAACCCAATGCCATTACAGGATTGGCAATGGTGCTGCCAAAAAGCGCGGCAAAATCGGTGGTATTGGCAATCGTGCCGCTGAGCGCGTGCCACACATAGGCAAACACCCAGCCTCCCACCACGCTGTAAAACGACAGCAGAAAAAAGCACGAAATCATGCCCATGCGTCCAATCCACGCCCACGCAGGATTAGGCGCAATTTCTTTGAGCGCACCGATGGGATTTTTGCCCGTTTTGCGCCCGATGAAAAATTCCGCCAGCAGCACAGGCACGCCTACTAACAAGGTAAACATCAGAAAAATAAGAAAAAATACCGCACCGCCATTGGTGCCTGCTGTGTAGGGGAATTTCCAAATCGCGCCCAGGCCAATAGCGGAACCTGCCGCCGATAAAATAAACCCCAGTTTTGATGTCCAATTGACTGACATTATGTAGACTCTAAAAAATTATCATATAAAATATGTTCAGGCTGCCTGAAAATACCGTTTCAGGCAGCCTGAATCTGAAATTCTGCGCAATTTTATATTAAGATTTGCCATCAGTACACCGTAACACAAACATTTATTGCGCAATATTTTGATGTATATTAATCAATAAATGCAAAAAAATAGGCTGCCTGAAAATGAAATATCAATTTCAGGCAGCCTATTTATGTTTCATTCCTAATAAATGGCATTACGCGCCATAAACTGGGTTTTTGTCGCACAATGCTTTGGCTTTGGCGGCAACTTGCGCCAACACCGCTTCATCGTTTGGATTGTCCAACACGTCCGCCACCAAATTCGCCAATTCACGCGAGTCCGCTTCGCTGAAACCGCGTGTCGTAATCGCAGACGTACCGACACGAATGCCGCTGGTAACGAATGGTTTTTCAGGGTCGTTTGGAATCGCGTTTTTGTTAATTGTGATGTGCGCTTTGCCCAAAGCTTCTTCGGCGGCTTTGCCTGTGATGTTTTTTGGGCGCAAATCTACTAAGAAAACATGGCTTTCGGTTTTGCCAGACACGATACGCAAACCGCGTTTCACCAATTCTTCCGCCATTGCCGCAGCGTTGATTTTCACTTGTTTGGCGTATTGTTTGAATTCAGGTTCCAACGCTTCTTTGAATGCCACCGCTTTTGCTGCAATCACGTGCATTAAAGGCCCACCTTGTAAGCTTGGGAAAATCGCTGAGTTTAACGCTTTTTCATGCGTATTATCACGGCACAAAATCACACCGCCGCGTGGACCGCGCAAAGTTTTATGTGTGGTCGTGGTAACAAAATCCGCGTGTGGCACAGGGTTGGGGTATTCACCGCCTGCCACCAAGCCAGCGTAGTGCGCCATGTCCACAAACAAATACGCGCCCACTTTGTCCGCGATTTCACGGAAACGCGCCCAATCAATTTCCAAAGCGTAAGCCGATGCACCCGCCACAATCATTTTTGGCTTGTGTTCCAACGCCAAGCGTTCCACTTCCGCGTAATCCAACACTTCATTTTCGTCCAAACCATAAGTAATCGCGTTGTATAATTTGCCCGAAATGTTCACACTCGCGCCGTGCGTCAAGTGTCCGCCGTGTGCCAAGCTCATGCCCAAAATCGTGTCGCCTGGTTTCAAAACAGACGCGTAAACCGCTTGGTTCGCTTGGCTGCCTGAATGCGGTTGCACGTTGGCATATTCCGCGCCAAACAGTTTTTTCACACGGTCAATCGCCAATTGTTCTGCCACATCAACGTGTTCGCAGCCTCCGTAATAGCGTTTGTTGGGGTAGCCTTCGGCGTATTTGTTGGTCAATTGGCTGCCTTGCGCTTCCATCACGGCGCAGCTCACATAGTTTTCAGACGCAATCAATTCAATGTGGTCTTGTTGGCGTTCCACTTCCGCAGCCATTGCCGCTGCCAATTCTGGGTCGTATTTTTCAATCGTTACGCTTTTTGAGAACATGGTTTGTCCTTATGAGATTGGGTTGGGGAAAATTTCGGGCAGATTGTAACATATCAGGCAGCCTGAAAAGCGTTTCAGGCTGCCTGAAAATTTTTTGTGTTGCGGATAAATGATTTAGTTTTTGGCTGGCAAAGGTTTCAGGCTGCCTGAAAAAATGGATATTTATGTGTAGAGATACAAGTCACACACGCATGTTGAGTTAAAAACCGCATGCGTGCGTACCGCACACCCTACACTTAAATACGCATTCAGGCAGCCTGAACCGCTGCTTTTAATTCACGCACTAGTTTGCCCACCGCTTGGGCTTTTTTGCCTTGGTTTTGCTCGATTTCTTGCACCAAACGACTACCAACAATCACGGCATCGGCAATGGCGGCGATTTTTTGCGCGCTTTGGGCATCGGAAATGCCAAAGCCTACGCCAATCGGTAATTGAATGTGTTGGCGCAATACGGCGATTTTGTCGGCAACGGCGTCAATATCCAAGGTTGCCGAACCTGTTACGCCTTTGAGCGAGACGTAATACAAGAAACCGCCTGCGTGTGGCGTGATGGCTTGCATACGGCTTTCGGTGGTGGTCGGCGCGGTGAGAAAAATGCTGTCAATGTTGTATTGCTTTAACGCATTTTGCAAGGGCGCGGCGGTTTCAATCGGGTTGTCCACGGTTAAAACGCCATCTACGCCAGCGTCGGCAGCGGCTTGAGCGAAAGTTTCATAACCCATTTTGTGAATCGGATTGAGATAACCCATTAAAACTACAGGAGTTTTTTGATTCCTTTCACGGAAGCGGCGCACAATTTCTAATACATCTTTGAGCGACACATTTTGCGCCAACGCTCGTTCCACTGCGCGTTGAATCGTCGGACCGTCTGCCATCGGGTCGGAAAACGGTACGCCTAATTCAATGATGTCCGCGCCATTGTCTGCCAGCGCGTACATGATATTCAGCGTTTCATCGCGGCTGGGGTCGCCTGCGGTAATGTAGGTAATCAGGGCTTTTTGTTTGCCGAGATTGGCAAAAGTTTGGGCAATTTTGCTCATGATTGTGGCTTTCTTAAAAGGTTTTTGTAGAGCGGGCTTTGCCCACCAATGCGGCATTTCGGTGGGCTGAGCCCACCCTACTTATTACCAAATATTGTTCAATTTTTCTTGAATTTGGCTGCTCAATTCTGCGCCAAAACGGCGGTTTAACAAGCGTACAAAATCGTCTTCATCGGGTGTGTAATTCACCAATTCTGGGGCTTTAACCACATCACGCGCCACGCTGTATACGTTGCCAAAGTCATCGATTAAACCTGCTTTTTTGGCTTCAATGCCTGTAAAAATCCTGCCGCTGTATAAATCGGGATATTGCGCTTCTTGCAAGCGTTTGCCGCGACCTTCGCGCACAGCTTTGATGAATTCGGCGTGGATTTGGTCTAGCATTTGTTGCCACACGGCTTGTTGCTCGGGCGTTTCGGGCGCGAATGGGTCGCCCATGCCTTTGTTGTTGCCCGCGATGCGCACGCGGCGTTTGATGCCAAGTTTGTCCATTAAACCTGTGGCATCAAAACCGCTGCCAATCACGCCAATGCTGCCGACTAAGCTAGATGGGTCGGCATAAATTTTGTCTGTCGCTGCCGCGATGTAATAGCAGCCTGAAGCACACATGTCTTTGGTAACCAAATAAACAGGAATATCTTTGTGTTGCGCTTTTAGGCGACGAATTTCGCCGAATGCAATATTGGATACGACGGGCGAGCCACCAGGGCTATTGGCATGAATAATAATGGCTTTTACATTTTTGTTTTTATACGCTTTTTCCATGCCTTTGCGCAAAATTTCAATTTGGTCGTTATACGGGTCGCCACCAATGACGCCAGTTAAATCAATGACGGCTGTATGTGCGTTACGCGCCGCGAAAGCAGAAATTTCGCTGTTTTCGCTGCTTTTGTCGCGTTTCAGGCTGCCTGCAACGATGGCGAGAAACACCAATAATGCGACGCCACGCCAAATGTTGCGCCAAATGCGCGCGCGGCGTTGTTCGCGGTAGGCTTCATATAACACGTCGCGCAAGGTGTGTTGCGCCCAGCGTTCGTTGTCAATTGGGGTTTGGGCAGAATCGTCGGGGCGGCGTATGCGGTAGGTCATTTTATTGTTCTCATAGTGTGCAAAAAAATAGGCGGTATTGTACACGGCTTTCGGGCTGCCTGAAAGTTTGTAAATGGTTTGCCACTTAGATGAAAACGCAACCGCGTGATGCTTTCAGGCAGCTTGAAAGCGTGTATAATGTGCGCCGTTTTTATTTTGTCTTGTTAGAGATATGGACGACTTGCCTAGTTGCTTGTTAAGCACTTGTTTATCTTATTTTTATTCACAAAATTTCTTGATTTAGGCTGCCTGAAACGTTTGCGCTGTGTTCAGGCAGCGGAGCGTTTTTATGGAACAGCAAACCAATTTCTTTGCCGATGATGCCGAGCGTTTGAGCTACGATATCGAGCATATTCATCAACTTGCCACGCAATTACTCCCTTTTTATTCTGACATTTCTGCCGACAATACGCTGCCTGAACCGCGCCAAAATGCGCAATTGCAGATGTTGATTGGTGTGTTGCATGAGTTGCACCCTGCTGACGTGGCGACCGTTTTAGAAGGTTTGCCACAGAAAGAGCGTGTGCTGGTGTGGAAACTTGCCATTCCCGAAGAAGACGGCGATGTGTTGCTGGAAGTGTCCGATTCGGTGCGCGAAAGCCTGATTGAGGCGATGAATACGCAAGAATTGGTGGCGGCAGTTGAAGACATGGACGTCGATGATTTGGCGGATTTAGTTGAAGATTTGCCTACGCACGTCGTTGCCGAAGTGTTGCAAACGCGCGATGAAGAAGAGCGCGCGCAGGTTCAGGCTGCCATGTCGTATGAAGATGATCAAGTGGGCGCGGTGATGGATTTTGAAGTCGTCAGCATTCGTGCTGATGTAACCTGTGAAGTGGTGCTGCGTTATTTGCGCCGTTTTGACAGTTTGCCCAATCACACAGACAAGATTTTTGTGGTGGACGAACACGATATTTTGCAAGGCGTGTTGCCGATTCGTCGCTTGTTGATTGCCGACCCTGATGATTTGGTGGAAACGATTATGGCGCGCGAAGTGGTGAAATTTCGTCCGCAAGATGATGTGGAAGAAGCGGCGCAGGCGTTTGAACGTTATGACTTGATCACCGCGCCTGTGGTGGACGAAAATCGCAAGCTGATTGGGCGTTTGACGGTGGACGAGATGGTGGACGTGATTCGCGAAGAGAGCGAGGCGGACATGTTGAACATGGCGGGTTTGAACGAAGAAGAGGATTTGTTTGCGCCTGTGTGGGATTCGGTAAAAAATCGTTGGGTGTGGCTGGCGGTGAATTTGGTAACCGCATTTATCGCCAGCCGCGTAATTGGTGCGTTTGAAGCGTCTATTGCGCAAATTGTTGCGCTGGCGGCGTTGATGCCAATTGTGGCTGGCATTGGCGGCAATTCGGGCAATCAAACGATTACGATGATTGTGCGTGCGATGGCAAACGCGCAAATTTCTAGCTCGCAAGCGTTGGCGTTGCTGAAAAAAGAAATCGGCGTGGCGCTGGTAAACGGTTTAATTTGGGGCAGCGTAATGGGCGCGGTGTCTTGGGCATTGTATGGTAGCTTAGGGATTGGCTTGGTCATGGTGGCGGCGATGACACTGAATTTGCTACTGGCGGCGATGTTGGGCGTTGCCATTCCTGTGTTGATGGAAAAATTCGGACGCGACCCTGCGTTGGGGAGTTCGGTGTTAATTACGGCGGTAACGGATTCGGGCGGATTTTTGATTTTCTTGGGGCTGGCGACGGTGTTTTTATTGTAAAAGGGTTTTCAGGCAGCCTGAAATATAGAAAATCTAAATAAGTGTTAAATTATTTTGTTTGCCAGTCGATTTATTCTGTATTAAAGTTGCACTTCGTTTGCCTGTCGTTGCAAATGTTAATCTCAGATTAATCATGCAAAAAAGCGCAAAATATGCAGGTAAAACGCTATGAAAACATAATTATAGCTGCTACTATTGCGCGATTAGCTACTCATAGCAGTCATTTTTGAGGAAAGGAACCCTAATGAGCCGAGTATTATTGGTAGATGACGACGATACTTTAACTGAACTTTTAGCTGAATACTTGACTGCGGAAGGTTTAGAAGTCAATCGTATGCCGGATGGCGAAAGTGGTGCCAAAGAAATTTTAAGTAATGAAACTGCTTATGATGTCGTTATTTTGGATTCCATGATGCCGAAAATGAATGGTTTGGATGTATTAAAAACCGTGCGCGCGCAAAGCAAAATCCCTGTGATTATGCTAACGGCAAAAGGCGATGACATCGACCGTATTATTGGTTTGGAAATGGGCGCAGACGATTATGTGCCAAAACCTTGCCAACCGCGCGAATTATTGGCGCGCATTAATGCGATTTTGCGTCGTGCGCAACAAGGTACGGATAGCAACGCCAATGCCAATAGCATTACCGCAAGCGGCGTTACCTTATTCCCTGCCAAACGCCAAGCGCAAATTGGCGAAACGGCTTTGGAATTGACCAGCACTGAATTTAATTTGTTGGAAGTTTTGATGCGTCACGCAGGTCAAGTGGTGAGCAAAGATACGCTGTCTTTGGAAGCATTAGACCGCAAATTGGCAAAATTTGACCGCAGCATTGATGTGCATATTTCCAGCATTCGTCACAAATTGGGCGACCCATCTTTGATTCAAACTGTTCGTGGTTTGGGTTATCTGTTTGTGAAAAGTTAATTGATTTTTGCTATGCTTCAGGCTGCCTGAAAAATTCTTTTCAGGCAGCCTGAATATCATGAATCATTTTAATGAAAGATAAATCATGAAAACCCCTTTATTATTAGGTGCTTGTGTCACCTTATTAGCCGCTTGCGCCAACTGAACAAGAACAGATGGTTGGGATGGTAAATGCTGCTTCGGTTTTTTGTGAGCAACAAGGCGGCAAATCGCAAATTCGCAAAAACCAAGACGGCAGCGAATATGGTGTATGTGTCTTTGCCGATGGTAAGGAGATGGATGAATGGGATTATTTCCGTCAGCATAATATAGCCGAACAAAAATAAATCAGTACAAGGCGGCGAGCCGCAGATAGTACACGTAGTACAGCAAGGCGAGCCAATGTCGTAATGATGGCTAAATAATCGGTTTATTCCCTTTTCAGGCAGCCTTTAGGTTGCCTGAAAAGCTTTTTGCAGCTTAAATCCTGCTATAATCACGCCACTTTATTGATAGTGTTATCATTATGAAACTTTTTCAGCGTATTTTTGCCACTTTCTGTTTGGTTATTATTTGTGCCATCATGGTTGCCAGTTTTTCGTTTTGGGTTATTCAAGAGCGACTGAATGAAAGCCATAATAAACAATTACGTACTATGGAAATTGGCTTATTATCCAGTGCTTTAAGCACTTTTCAAACGCAAGGCGAAACAGCGACCAAAGCATTATTTAATCGTTGGCGCAATCATCCTGCCACTGAAAACATCATTATTATTGTAGGCGAAACGCGTAAAGATTTTCTCAAGCGACAGGTTCCTATCGAAGAAGTGGAACATGCTTACGAATTCGCGCTTAAAAATCCCAATTCTAATGAATCCGTGATTTATTACGACCCATTCGGGCATGAGTATTTGTTTTTTATTCGTAATTTTGATAAACCCAAAGACCAACGTATGCCAGGTTTGATTATTCCTGGTTTGCCCATTGCACCCGTTTGGCATGAATTTATTTTGTTTGCGTCTACTTTGTTGGTGGGCTTACTCATTGCCTACATTGTTGCTGCTAACATCTCCAAGCCCATCAAAATCTTAGAACAAGGCATGAACCGCTTAGCAGCGGGCGAATTGGATACGCGCGTATCGCAGCAATTGGACGATCGCAAAGATGAATTGGCAAATTTGGGCGAACAATTTGACAAAATGGCAGCACAATTGCAAAACCTTGTCGAGAAAGAGCGCCATTTATTGCACCACGTTTCGCACGAAATGCGTTCGCCGCTCGCGCGTATTCAAGCGATTATTGGTTTATTACAAGCACGTCCCGATAAACAAGCCGATTACATTGTGCGTCTTGAAAATGAACTTACGCGCATGGATACTTTGGTAGGCGAATTACTGACTTTGTCGCGCTTGGAAACCGCCAATATTCCGATGGAAAAAGAGGAATTATCGATTGTGCCGTTTATGCAGCAATTGGTAGAAGACAGTCAAGCCGTTGCGATTCAAAATAAACAAACCGTTTCTTTGGAAGTCAAAGGTTTAGATGATTCTTCGCGTTTCCATGGTAATGAAAGTTATCTCTACCGCGCCTTTGATAACGTGATTCGCAATGCGATGAATTACAGCCCTGAAGACAGCACCATTCAAGTCAAAATGTATGAAGACCGCAAAAATCTACACATTGATATTATCGACAACGGGCCAGGCATTAAAGAAGAGCAAATCCCACATATTTTCACTGCATTTTATCGTGCCGAGAGCAGCGGCAATAAGTCTGGCACGGGATTGGGTCTTGCCATTACCAAACACGTTGCCGAGCAACATCAAGGCAAAATCATTGCAGAAAATATTGAGCCTAATGGTTTGTGTATGCGCTTTGTGTTGCCAAAAACCATTAAAAACAAAGGTATGGGTAAGAAACGCAAGCAGCCTGAAAATGATGCCCATCCTTCTTAAGAACCCGTATTCACAATCTTGAGCTTTCTTTAATGACCATTTCACGTGACTGCTGCGTTGGATTTTATGCAATAGCAACGCTCAGCATGAAATCCGCCTTGCATTCGCGCAAAATGGTCATCAAATCAAGCTATCAATCTTATGAATACAGGTTCTAAAATTCGTTTTCAGGTAGCCTGAAACGGTCTTATCCAACAAAAAAAGTTATGAAAAGGAACCTTTATGTATTTCCTTCTATCGCCTGCGAAAAATTTGAATGAAACACAAGATATTCATTTGAAAATTTATTCTGAACCGCCTTTATTGGAACAAGCAGAAATTTTAATGCAAGATGTGCGGCCATTATCACCACAGCAAATTGCTGAATTAATGCATGTTTCCGACAAAATTGCGCTCTTGAATGCTGAACGTAACGCAGCATGGCAAACCCCTTTTACACCCGAGAATGCCAAACCTGCAGTGTATATGTTTAATGGCGATGTCTATGAAGGCATTGATGCCTATCATCGCAGCGCAGACGAAATCAGCTATATCCACAATCATGTGCGCATTTTGTCGGGTTTGTATGGTATTTTACGCCCATTGGATTTGATTCAGCCATATCGTTTGGAAATGGGTACGGTATTGAAAAATGGCCGCGGCAAAAATTTATATGAATTTTGGGGAGAACGTGTAACCGACCGTTTGAATTTCACGCTTACTTGTTCTGAAGATGGCATTATGGTGAACTTAGCGTCGCAAGAATATTTTAAAGTGTTGCAACCGAAAAAATTGAACGCACGCATTATTACACCCGTTTTCCAAGATGAAAAAAATGGCGTGTATAAAGTGATTAGCTTTTATGCCAAACGTGCGCGCGGTTTGATGGTGCGTTATGCGGCAGAAAATGCGATTGAAAATGTGGAGCAGCTGAAAGATTTTGATTTGGAAGGGTACCAATTTAACGCAGCGGCTTCATCTGAAAATGAATGGATTTTCCAGCGTAAAGAGCAGAAATAAGCGCAATCGTTGCAAAAATGGCGGATATTTATCCGCCATTTTTTATGAAATATGGATGGTTTCAGGCTTCCTGAAAACTTCAATCAATTCCCAAAACAGGCGGTACATAACGCGCAACAGTATCGCGTAATTGAATCAATTTGCCATGAAAGAAATGGCTACTTTCCGGCACAACAATCACTGTCAAATCTTGCTCTTCCGCCCATTTTAACGGTTTATAAAGTTCAACCACTTCATCATCTGCACCATGAATAATCAGCGTTTTGGCAGGGTTTGGTGCATGGGGCGCAGGGATTTGAGTGTAATGTCCAACGGCAGCTCCAATCAATAACAATAAATCAGGCTCGCGCTGTTGGGCGGCAAAAGTGGAAACATAGCCACCAAATGAAAAGCCTGCGATGATGAGTTGTGCCGCTTGCGGATGTTGTACACGCGCGTAGTCAATCACGGCGATGCAATCTTCAGTTTCGCCTACGCCATAATCATGCTGTCCTTCGCTATGCCCAGTACCGCGCAAATTGGGTAGATAGCAATGGTAACCTAGTTGCGCCAATACTTTGGCGGCGGTTTGAATTACTTTGTTGGTAAACGTGCCACCTTGAGTAGGATTGGGATGATTGACAATGGCAACGCCACGTTCTTCGCCTTGCGCGGGTATGTATAGCGTTTCTAATTTTCCCACTGGGCCTCTTATAAAAAAGGGTTTGTTGTGTGTGAGCATCGTGTTGCTTTCTGTTGTTTTAATCAATTAGTTTAATTTAATAAAGTTGGGCTATGTTGTCAAAAAAGAGTGAGCTTTGAGCTCACTCTTTTTTCAGGCTGGCTTACTTAAACAATTTGGAAATTGGCTTGAGTAAGTTCCGTATGGTTGTCTAATGTAGCGAAGTGGATAGAATCGGCACCGCCTTTTCCATCGCTATCATAAGATAGTTTGCCTGAAGTCTTGTCATAGATAACTTGGCTATTCCACTCTTCTGCAGACATACCTTGATTGAGTGTAGTAAATATCGCTTTGGAGAGTTTGATAAGGTCTCCTGCTGCAAAATCGGTAATATGGTCTACACTGCCATCAAGTATATCTTGGAAAACAAAAGAGTCGTTGCCTGCACCGCCAGTAAGTGTGTCGTTACCACGTCCACCAATGAGAGTGTCAGCACCTTCTTTGCCATCCAGAATGTTGTTGTCGGAATTACCTTGTAAGATATTGGCTTCGCTATTACCAGTACCGTTCATGGCACCACCCAATAGCGTTAAGTTTTCTACATTGCTAGTTAAGGCATAATCTTTCAGTGTCGTGAAAACGTGGTCAGTACCTTGTGATTTTTCTTCGGTTACGATATCGCCTTGGTTATCGACAATAAAGTAGTCGTTGCCTTGACCACCAACTAAGGTATCTGCACCTAAACCACCATCAAGATAGTCATCACCTTCACGTCCTTCAATTCGGTCATTGCCTTCTCCACCTCGAATAGCATTACCTGCTTTGTTACCCAACAAGATGTCTTCGTATTTACTGCCTACCAGATTTTCAATTTGAGTATCGTAGCCAATAAATGCCTGCCCATCGGTAAAGTCAAAGACTTTAGTAATGTCTACATTAGAGTATTTACCTGCAATCACATTATCTGCGTTATTGTCTACTGAGTATCCTGCACCAATATCAAAGAATTCTTTAATGGTTGTGCTATGTAAGCCTTGGATAGCAAAGTGTTTGCTTTTCTCACCACTGTAAATCCATGAGCCAGGCGTTAAGTCTACATAGACTTTTTGGCTTTCTTTGGAAGCATCAAAGGTATCGACACCATTACCATCCCAAATGTAGATGTCGTTATCAACTGAATTGGGATTGTAGTCTCTGAAAGTATAGGTATCGTTTCCTGCACGAGCTTTAGTATTAACACCGTAGCGATAGTGCAAGAAAGCCAAGTCATACGCACGCAAGTCACGGTTATTATTGGCATCATTGAGTGAATCGTATGACATTAATGATGTTGTTAAGTTATCCTCAAATTCGCCTGCCTCACCTTTTTTACCAAGTACTTTGACAAATTCTGAAGCATTATTATAGCTACCAATTTTTTGGTCAAAAGTATGGCGTAAACCAAGAGAATGCATGGTTTCATGAATAGCAGTGACATAACCATCTTTTGTATTCATGGTTGATCCGTTGTCATGATAAGCTTCTCGGCTTAAATTAACATCACCGCCACCTTGAGCAACACCTAAAGTTCCGCCTCTACCTACTGTATAACCAGTATTATGTAGGAAGTAATCAATATCTGATTTTTGTACGCTATCAACTTCTGTAAATGTGATATCAACATATTTACTGATTGTATCAAGTACTGATTTAACAACTTTTTTATTGATATCTGAATATTCTACAGGCATATTTTTTCTATCGCGAGCTGAATATAATTCAGAACCTGTCGCAAAATGATAAGTTAGGTGTGTACCATCTTGACCAGTAGGATTATTATCTAAATAACCTCGTGCATATTTAATACCTCTGTTTTGTGCTTCAAAACCTTCATAAACATCTTCCATCGAAACGCTTTGAATGAAATATGGCAAGGCAGTTTCTGAAAGTTTACCGTGTTTATTAACCATGGTTGCATCGCCCTTACCTGTGGCAGCGGCAATAGCAATATCATGCACTTCAATTTGGTTGCCAGCCAAGTCTTTGGTGGTTAATTGAGCTTCAATGGTGGTATCGGCAGTTACATCATCTGCATCTACTAGGATTTTGAAGGTTTTGTTTGCTCCTACTTTACCTGAATATGTTTTTTGGTTGATAGTCAGTGTAATATCGTCATTTTGCTGTGCGCTACCTGATACTTCGCCAGTAATTGCTACTTTTTGGCTGTCTTTGAGCGCAGCTGAATTGACACTGAAGCTACCTGCTTGTCCTTTAATATAAGGATTGGTATCTAAAACAATATTGGCTTCTGTTAGCGCTGGTGCAGTCATTTGTTGTGCTGAAAAATCAGAATAAATATTATATTTATCACGAGTAAGAAGCTGAACAATTTCTCCTTGATGATGGATAACAAATGACATTTTGCTGACATTTAACGCATGTAATTCGCTGGCTGCAATATCAAAGAAGAAGGTTTGGTCATCATCATCAATGGCTGCCTGAAACTCTTTATTGCCAATTTTGACTGTAGTAGCACGTGCATATTTAGCGTTATCACCTTTTGCCCAATCGCCATCTAGTTTTAATTTACCTGAGATACGAATGATTTGCTCGCCTTTGTCAAAACCGATTGAGTTGTCACCTGCAATCGATTTAATACGAATATTTGCTGCAGCTTCATCGGCAACCTTATAGTTTGCATTGTCACTTGCACCTGCAAATTGCGCAGTTACGCCATAGCCTTTGTTTGCAATCAGGTCTTTACCATCAACCTCAGCTTTAAAGTTAAGTTTGCTATCTACTTGGGCGTCATATGATTTACCGCCAATATTTACTTTAACAATTTGACCAGCTTGCGCAGTAACGCCTGAGAGCTTACCAATCACTGCAACTTTGTTTTGAGCTTCACTTACATTAATAAAGTTGTCATTACCAATTTTGGTGATTTCAATTTTGACATTGCTAGTATCGCTAGGTGAATTTGGTTCAATGCTGTAGCTTTGGCTGGTGTTGCTGGCAGCAGGGTTGCCGGCCGTATCTTGTGTTTTAATTTCTGCAGTAACCGTCAATGTGTTTTGTGCCAATAAATCTTTAGCAGCCACATCTTGACTGAATTTACCTTCCGCATTCACTTTAACATTGTAGCTAAGTGTACCTGCTTTAATGCTTACCACATCACCTTCTTTGAAGTCACCAGTTACTTTGCCGCTTAATTTTAAAGTGCTGGTTTTTTCATTGTTGGCAATTTTGTTGTCGCCTGCAATTGGGTCTAAAGCGATATCAACTTTTGCAACGGTATCAACTTGATAATTGGCAGTAGCTGATTTCGCTGTTGCAGCATTACCTGATTTGTCGCTAACGCTGATTTCTGCATAAGCTGAGTGCGCTTTATGTGTTAATAGGCTGCCTGAAAGTGGTAATGTCCATGTTTTGCCATCTACTTTAGCGTCATAGGCTTTACCATCAATAAATACTTTAACTTTTACGTTATTGGCAGCTACGTCATCGCTCACGTTCAGGCTGCCTGAAAGTGTTACGCCGCTTTTTACCGCTGCGGCATTGATGGTTTTGCCTGCATTGATTGGGTTGATGGTGATGGCAACTTTATTGTCTGTATCAACGGTATAGTTTTGAGAAGCTTGGCTGGTTTTGCTGTTACCTGCTGCATCGCTCACGCTAACAGAAGCCGATATTTTTTGAGCGGCTTTTAAGGTTGCAGTATCAACATCTGTTGTGAACACACCATTATTTACTTTAGCGGTCACTACTTTATCACCGATATTGAGTTTTACATCTTGTACTTTATCACCAGCAGCAATACCTTCTACTTTGCCTGAAACGCGAATCGCAGACGCGCCTGCTTCTTTGGCGTTGATGATGTTGTCACCAGTAATTTTATCCAAAGTTAATTTAGGCTCTGGAGCAACTAAATCTTTGTCGTAACCTTTATTGGCTTCAGTTCCATCTTCTGAAGTAACGCGGATGGTTGTGCCTTTGCCAATATCTGCGCCGCTAAAATTCACACTGAAGGTGCCATCTTCACCTAAAGTTGTCTCAATTTCTTTCCAGCCAGTACCTGTACAATCAGGGCAGCCGCATTTGACAACTAATTTTTCTTTGTATTTACCATTGGTTACGCTACCTGTTACTTTAATGGTGCCTGCTGCTTCGTCGATATTGACGACATTGTCTGGTGTGACGTTGTCAATAACGATTGCAGGTTTTTCACCAATTTTATAGGTATGCGAACCCTTAGCTGTAGCAGTATTACCTGCTGCATCTTTTACTGTGATTTCTGCTGTAATCGGCGCACCATTAACTAATTGGCTACCTGAAACTTCGGTAGTGAATTTACCTGATTTCACGGTGGCTTCTACAGACTGTCCATTTACGGTCAAACGTAAAACGCTACCATCAGCTGCATTACTTACGCTGCCTGAAATTTGAACTTTGCCTGAAATTTCTTTGCTATCTAAAGTGTTATCCGATGTGATGGAATCAAAGCGGATAACAGGAGTGGCAATATCATTATCCACAGTTACTTTGGTGTTGGCATTACCTGTAGCTTTTTGACCTGCGTCGTTGCTGGTTGTAATGTTTGCAATCACTTCTTTGTGGATAGCTAATGTTTTGGCATCAACAGCAACATCAAAACTGTCACCTTTGATTTTGCCAGAGTAAGTGGCATTACCAATGGTTAAAACGATGTTATCACCATCTTTTGCATTTTCTACACGTCCCGTAACTTTAATCGTACCGCTCTCTGATTCTGTTTTATTCAGAATATTGTCACCCGTGATTTTATTGAAAATAATTTTAGGGGTTGCGAGTGGTGTCGGAGTTGGTGTCGGAGTTGGTGTCGGCTGGCTATCGCTGCTATCACCACCACTTGCAGCCAAAGCACCACCAATAACAGCAACACCTGCTAAAATAGCCGCTTGCGGACCAAAGCTACCAGCAGTTGCAGCACCTGTAGAAACTTGAACGGCTTCAGGTACAATGGCTGCTTCAGATGCAACAGCAGGCGTCATAGTGCTTGCCATTTCAGGTACACCATTTACCGCATATGTACTCTTCATTTGCATTAAAGTTAATGCATCATCAATGTGTTGCGAGCCTTGGTAATTTTCCAAAACCAATAATGGCTCACCTTCTTCAGGCAATACCCATAAATCAGAATCAACCAATTTTGCATTAGGCTCTGATAGCAATACACCGTCTTCGTTAAGAAGCTGGTATTGTGTATCAGGGGTAACAGACAAGCGCGTGGTTTGTCCTTTTTGTAAGGCAATTTTGTTTGTTTGCCCATTTTGGATAACATTTAATGTATAAGCCATTGTTAGTTTCTTTCTCTATTTTGGGGTTGAATACCTGAGTTTCAGGCTGCCTGAAAATATTGGTTTTTAACACATCTGAAATAAATTACGACCACAATTAATCATATTAAAAGATTAATAAAACAATATGATTAGAATGAATTTTTATTTCAGAAATTGAAATAACTGATTTGTTATAAAAAATTTTCTTATTATAACAATTTAGTGCTTAGATTTGGTAATATAAATCAATAAAAAAGAAAAGGTTAAAATTTAATTTCTTAAGATGGTTTTTAAATTTTCTTTAAAATCATTGAATTATTTAAGATATTTAACTTTATTTAAAATGCATGCAGTGTGCAGCGGAGTTGGTAAAACTGCGACACTTTAAAATTGTTTAAAAAAATATAGAGCAAAAGCAAATTCATTAAAGCACTACTTTTGGGATAAATTTATTTAAATTCAGTATCTTAAGTTTGTGTTATAATTCGCAATTATTTGGAAAAATTCCATTTTTAATTTTAACAAAAGGAAAATGCATGAATACACCGAATTACAAACCCGTTTCGCTACAAGAAGTACGGCGCAGACGTCCGCGTCACATGGGGATGTTCAACGCCGATGATAATTTCAAACCGCACGTTGCTAATGCCAACGCACCTGACACGCGTATTGATAAATTCACGTTTTTTGGCGTGCTCGCGATTTTGGTGGGTGTGGTGTTTCCGCTGGTTTTATTTCCCGAACAAGGCGCGGCTTGGGTGGCTACGGCGAAAACGTGGGTAACCGATACGTTTGGCGTGGCTTATTTGGCGTTTGGCGTGTTGTCCATTATTTTTGTGGTCTACATCGCCGCGTCCGACATTGGCAGCATTAAGTTGGGCAAACCCGAAGACGAAATTGAATTCAAAACAGGCTCTTGGGCAGCGATGATGTTTTGCGGCGGTATTGGTGCGAGCATTTTGTATTGGAGCCTGATTGAGTGGGTTTACTATTATCAAGTGCCACCGTTTGGCGTTGAGCCCAAATCGCCCGAAGCGGTGCGCTGGGCGGCAACCTATGGCATTTTCCACTGGGGTCCTGTGGCTTGGGCGATTTACCTTGTGCCAGCGGTGGCGATTGCTTATTTTGCCCACGTGCGCAACTCGCCCGTGTTGAAAGTGAGCCAAACTTTGATGCCTTTGTTGGGCGAAAAAGTGGCGAAAAGCTATTGGGGCAAACTGATTGATATTTTCTTCGTATTCGGCATGATTGGTGGCGGTGCAACGACTTTAGGCTTAGCGTCGCCCATGATTGGCGAAGGTTTGTTTGAATTGTTTGGCTGGCAAAATACGATTTGGTTGCAACTGGGTGTGTTGCTGATTACCACCGCTATTTTCGCCTACAGCGCGTATCAAGGCTTAAAAGGTGGCATTCAATTCCTGTCCAACATCAATTTTTACATGGCGATTGCCTTCTTGGTGTTCGTGTTGCTTTGCGGCCCGACCGTGTTTATTTTGAACGTCGGACTAGAAAGTATGGGGCGCGCCGTAACCGAAATGGGGCGCATGATGACGTGGCTCGAACCGTTTGGAGATTTCTCGCAACACGGCTTCAAAAAAACTAATTTCCCACGCGATTGGACGGTTTTCTACTGGGCATGGTGGCTCGTATTCGCGCCCACCATTGGCTTGTTTATCGCTAAAATTTCCAAAGGTCGCACCATTCGTCAAATGGTCGTAGGCTCCTTATTTTTTGGCTCACTCGGTTGTGCCGCGTTTTTCGTGATTTTGGGCAACTACGGCATTTGGCTGCAACTGTCTGACACATTAGACGTCGTCAGCGTACTCAACGAAAAAGGCGCAACGCCTGCGATTTTCGCCATTTTGAACACGCTGCCTATGCCTAAATTAGTGGTTGCCCTATTTGTTGCGCTTTCCGTGATTTTCACCGCCACCACGTTTGACAGCATTTCCTACATTCTCGCGTCGGTTGTGCAAAACGAAGTAGACGAGGAACCACACCGCTGGAACCGCTTATTCTGGGCGTTCGCCTTGTGCGCCATGCCCGCCGTACTCATGTTCCTCGGTGGCTTGTCCACGCTGCAAACCGCGTCCATTTTCGCAGGCGCACCGCTGCTCGTTATCATGACCATGACCATGCTCTCGCTCATCAAAGCAGCCAAATACGACTTGTATTACCAACCCGATTACTCGCTTAATACGATTCACATTGAAGCGATTCCCGACAATGCGCCATGGCAAGAAGGTGAAACCTCTGCTGCGCCAGAAGGCTCGGTGTTGGCACAAGAAGAAACATACGAAAGCTTGCGCGAAGAAATCCGTCAAGAAGAAGAGCGTTTAGAAGAGTTGCAACAGAAAGTGGAGGAAGTGAAGCAAGATTTGGATGAAAACAAACTCAGTTAAATGCTGAGAACCTGTATTTATAAGATTGATAGCTTAATTTGATGACCATTTTGCGCGAATGCAAGACGGATTTCGCGTCAATAGCGTTCCTATTGGCGTGAAATGGGCATTAAAGAAAGCTCAAGATTGTGAATACAGGTCTGACATTCAGGCTGCCTGAAAAGTTATGAGCTTTCAGGCAGCCTGAAAACTTGTAAAATAACTACGCCGTTATTCCCGCGTAGGCAAGAATCTAACACTGTGCTACACGAATATATGTTTCATGCGAAAATACTTGATTCAAAATTTTGAATTTCAAGAATTAAATAAATATTACCCAAGCCGAAAGTTGGATTCCCGCCTGCGCGGGAATGACGAACGTTTTATTTTAGCTTGATTGAACTACGTTTCAGGTAGCCTGAAAAAGCCATTATCCATTTTCAGGCTGCCTGAAAGCTTTTGAATGCATTAAAATACCGCCATTTTTGCCCATACACCCATCATGAACACAGCTTGCCCCTGCCAATCCAACTTACCCTACGCACAATGTTGCCAACCGCTACATCAAGGACAAGCCGCGCCCAGCGCATTGGCACTCATGCGTTCGCGTTATACCGCTTATGTGTTGCACGACATCGACTACATCGTCGCCACCACCGTACCCAGCCAGCAGCCCTTATTAGACAAAAACGCCATCGCCCAATGGAGTAACAGCGTTCAGTGGCAAGGATTAGACATTGTGCAACACCAAGCCAAAATCGGCAAAATCCACGCGCAAGTAGAATTTATTGCCCATTTTGTCGAGCAAGAACAAGCGCAACAACACCGTGAATTATCCGCATTTGTCAGCATCGATTCGTGCTGGTATTTTATCGACCCAACCGTGCCGCTGCCGAGCATGAAAACGCCCTGCATTTGCGGCTCAGGCAAGAAATTTAAACAATGTTGCGGCATATTTTTGCGCTGATGTTCAGGCAGCCTGAAAATTATCCCGTGTCAAATAAATCATCTTGCACAGGTATCAATTCAAACGGCAGCGACAACTGTTCCTCCTCCTGTTGCAACATTGTTTTTTTGCGCGCCACCGCTGCTCGTCGTGCCGCCAAAGTCTGCAACAACACACCACGCTGCTCATCGCTAAACGTATGCCAATACAACCGCTCATTGCGACTGCGATAACAGCCCTTGCAGTAGCCCTTATTATTGACTTGGCACACACCAATACACGGGCTGGCAATGGCAAACAGTTCTTTTTGCTCTGTTGTCATCGTAAGGCTGCCTGAAAACCATAAACAATGAAAAAACAATATGATAAGGAATTGAGCCTATGTTCGCAAGTCTCCACTCTATTTTGCTCATTTGCCTAGGTGCGTGCGCAGGTGCGTTATTGCGCTGGCAACTGGGCATACATTTCAATCAAACATGGGCTTGGGGCACATTATTGGCGAATTATTTAGGCTGTTTGCTGATGGGTGTTTTGATGGCATATAGTTTGCAAGATAACAGTAAATTGCTGCTAATTACGGGATTTTTAGGCAGTTTTACCACTTTTTCTGCCTTTTCTGCGCAAATTGCCGAAAGCATTTTGGCGCAAAAATGGTCGGATGCCGCGCTGACTTTTATGCTGCATACGGTGGGCGGCTTAATGCTGACCATCGTGGCTTGTGTTTTAGTGCGGTGGTTGCACGGTTTTCAGGCAGCCTGAAATGGAGAAAAAATCAGCGTGTGCTTATTAAGATTATGAACATAGGTTCTGAATGCCAAAGTTTTTCAATATTGCTTATCCAAGTTATTCTCCATCGTTTCTCAATATAAAAAGTTTCGGGCGGGCTGCCTGAAAACTTTGTAAAACACTTTAGCTGCGCTGAACTTCGTTTCAGGCAGCCTGAAAATCACTTGAATCATCATTCCCGCATAGGCAGGAATCTAACTTTCCGCTACACAAACATTTGTTTCTTATAGCGTTATAGTGGATTCCTGCTTGCGCAGGAATGACGGCAGTTTTTCTGTTTTAGGCTGCCTGAAACGAAGTTCAGCGCAGCTAAAAGGTTTTGCAAAAGTTTCAACCTGAAAAGATTTTGGCAAAGGTTTTTGCCTGAAATTTTTTTCACATCAAACCAACACAATATCAAACTGTTCCTGCGTATAAGAACCTTCCACTTCCAGCGCAACGGGTTTGCCGATGAAATCAATCAACATCGCCAGCGATTGCGATTCTTCGTCCAAAAACATATCAATCACAGGCGGCGAGGCGATGATGCGGAATTGTTTGACATCAAAACGGCGGCTTTCGCGCACGATTTCGCGTTGGATTTCGTAGCACACGGTTTGCGCAGTTTTCAGGCTGCCGCGTCCTTGGCAGGTGGGGCAGGGCTCGGATAAGACATGTTTTAAACTTTCGCGGCTGCGTTTGCGTGTGAGTTCTACCAAGCCTAGACTGGTAAAGCCGTTGAGTGTTACGCGCGTGCGGTCGTAGCTTAAGGCTTTTGCCAATTCTTGCAACACGGCTTCGCGGTGTTCGTCGTGCATCATATCAATGAAATCAATGATGATGATGCCGCCGATATTGCGCAGACGCAGTTCACGCGCGATGGCGTGGCAGGCTTCTAGGTTGGTTTTGAAAATGGTTTCGTCAAAATTGCGTGCGCCGACAAAACCGCCTGTGTTCACGTCAATCGTGGTCATTGCTTCGGTGGTTTCAATGATTAAATAACTGCCGAAGTTGAGATTGACGCGCGGTTGCAAGGCGCGGTTGATTTCGGCTTCTACGCCGTAGGTTTCAAATAAGGGACGCTCGCCTTTGAAACACTGAATTTTGTCTGCTGCACCTTGTACATATAACTGCGCAAATTCTTGCATTTTTTCAAAATTTTGGCGCGAATCGACCAAGATTTCGCGTGTGCTTTCGCTGAATAAATCGCGCAACACGCGCTGCGCCAACGGTAAATCGCGGTACAACAGGGTTTCGGGCGCGCTGACTTTGGCTTGGTTTTGGATGTTTTCCCACACTTTGGTCAGATAGAAAATATCAGCTTGCAATTCCGCGTCGGTCGCCGTTTCCGCGCTGGTGCGGATGATGAAACCGCGATTGGCGTGTTCAGGCAGCAAGTCAATCAAACGCTGGCGCAAATTCAATCTTTCTTCTTCTGCTTCAATGCGTTGAGAAATACCGATGTGGTCGTCTTGTGGCAAATGCACGAGAAAACGCCCCGCCATAGAAATCTGCGTGGACAAGCGTGCGCCTTTGCTGTTGATAGGGTCTTTGATAACTTGCACCAGCAGCGTTTGCCCTTCAAACAAAACGTGTTCAATGCGCGGATGGCTTTCGGGATTTTGGCGTTGCTCCACGATGTCCATAATGTGCAAAAACGCGGCGCGCTCCAAACCGATGTCAATAAACGCGCTTTGCATACCGGGCAACACGCGGCGCACGATGCCAAGATAAATGTTGCCAACCAAGCTGTTGCCGCTGTTGCGCTCAATGTGCAATTCGCAAATGGTGTTTTCTTCCAACACGGCAACGCGCGTTTCCTGTGGTGTGATGTTTACGAGCAGCGTTTCGGGGCGACGCGGTAGGTCTTTGGGCAGTGGAATGCTTTCAAACATGGGATTGTCCTTGGGATTTTTGTATTTTGAAAAATGTTTTGCGATAAGGGCTTGGGGTTTGGGGAAACCTTTATGGCAAAAGATTTTTTGGTTTTTCAGGCAGCCTGAAAAGTAAAAAACGCGTGCGTGGCTTTGTGCCACACACCCTACATGCAATCGCGCACGTTCAAGCAGCCTGAAACCGTGTGGCGCAAAAAATGGCGCGATTATACGCTTATCGTGTGAACTTGGTTTGATGTAACAAAAAAGTTAAGGTTTTTTCTTGCCACAAACCGCGCGTGTCTTTGTACAATCGCCCCGTTTTCAACCTTTTCAGGCAGCCTATTATGTTATTCAACAACGAACCTGCACCCACTTGGGACGAACCAATTGACATGCTGTTTGCGTGCCACGGCAAAGTGAAACGCTTTTGTGCGCAACTGATTATGTTGCCCGATTATGTGGCACAAAATGGCGTGAACGCCGCCGCACGCGATGCGATTGGGCAAATTCAAACTTATTTCAACCAAGCCGCGCCCTTGCACCACGAAGACGAAGAGCAAGATTTTTTCCCCGCGCTGCTGCAACACGCGCCGCAAGCGCAAGACGATGTGGATGAGTTGGAACGCCAACACGAAACCTTGCACACCAACTGGGCAAACGTGCGCACGCATTTGGACGCACTGCTTTCAGGCAGCCTGAATAGTGTGGATGCGGATTTGATGGCGCAATTTAAGCAGGGCTACGACATTCATATTGCGATTGAAGAGTCGCTGTTTGAGCTTGGGCGTGATTGCATTCCTGTGGCGCAAAGACGTGAGATGGGTAAAGTGATGGCGACACGGCGTGGGGTGGTGGTTTGAACAATATTCTATTTTTGTTTGCTAAAAATCGTTAAGGCGCGCAATAACCTTACTTTTATTCGGTATAATCGCCACTCTATTTTCAGGCTGCCTGTTGCATATTGTTTAGGCAGCCTGAAATATTTAGCAGCCTGAAAAAATCGCATGAGCATAGGTTGGGTCTTGACCCAACAAATTTCGTGCAGATATTGATTGTTGGGTCGCGACCCAACCTACTTAAAATATTTTCAGGCAGCCTGAAAACTTTTCTCCTTTAAAAACAGTATCTAGGTTAAACCCATGAAACAGTCTCTAACCGTACTTACCATTGCTGCCGTGTTGTGCAGCCCGATTTATGCTGCACCTGCAAAAGTAGCAGCGTCGGCAGTTGCTGTGTCAGCGTCTGCGCCCGTAGCTCCAGTCGCCCCTGTTCAATTAAGCGCACCCGAAATCGCAGCAACGGCTTATTTGGTGCAAGATTTACGAAGTGGTCAAATTTTGATATCCAAAAATCCCGATGGCAAAATTGAACCTGCATCGCTCACCAAATTGATGACAGCGTATTTAACCTTTAAAGCCTTAAACGAAGGCAAACTCAAACCTGACCAGCTTTTAACCGTGTCTGAACACGGCTGGAAAGCAGAAGGTTCACGCATGTTTTTGGAGCGCAACAAACCTGCTAAAGTGAGCGAGTTGATTATGGGCTTGATTGTGCAATCGGGTAACGATGCGGCGATTACGCTTGCCGAAGGCGTGGCGGGCAGCGAAGCCGAGTTTGCCAAAATGATGAACGCACAAGCAGCAGCTTTGGGTATGAGTAGCACACATTTTGACAACTCGACAGGTTTGCCAGCGGATACGCATTTGACAACGGTGCGCGATTTGGCGGTGTTGTCAGCGGCGATTATTCGTGATTATCCTGAATACTATAAAATTTATTCTGAAAAATCATTTACCTATAATGGCATTACGCAACCCAATCGCAACTTACTACTCTTTCGCGACCCCAGCGTGGACGGCTTGAAAACGGGGCACACCAATAGCGCGGGCTACAATTTGATTGCGTCCAGTAAACGCAATGGCCGCCGTGTGATTAGCGTGGTTGTTGGGACGGCAAGTGCCGAAGCGCGTGCCACTGAGAGCAGCAAATTATTGAATTTTGCGCTAACACAATTTGATACGCCGAAAATGTACACCGCCAATCAGGAAGTGGCGAAAGTGAAACTGTATAAAGGCGCGCAAAAAGAAGTGTCTATCGGTTTTGACCACGATGCCTACATCACCATTCCTAAGGGTTTGACTGATGTGAAACCTGTTTTGGAAACGCAGCAGCCTGTACTTGCGCCTGTGAAAAAAGGGCAACAAATGGGCGTGTTAAAATTGATGCAGGGCGATAAGGTTTTGAGTGAACAGAAAGTGGTTGCGCTGCAAGATGTGGAACAAGCAGGCTTTTTCGGTCGCGCTTGGGACAGCATTGTGTTGTGGTTTAAAACGATGTTTGCGGATTGAGTTTCAGGCTGCCTGAAAAAATACATCATTAAAGATAAGGAACACAAAATGGCATCACGCGAAACGCTATTAAATTGGTGCGCCGACACGCTGCAAGTAGCGCAATTTAAGGATTACGCACCCAATGGTTTACAAGTAGAAGGCAAAACAGAGATTCACAAGATCGTCTGCGCCGTTACCGCTAGCCGTGCCGCGATTGAGTTTGCGGTAGAGCAGGGTGCAGATATGTTGTTGGTGCATCATGGCATGTTTTGGAAAAGCGAACCAACGGAAATCATTGGCTGGAAAAAAGCGCGCATTGCGACTTTGTTGCGCCACAACATTAATATGGTGGGCTACCATTTGCCTTTGGATGCGCACAAAACCTTGGGTAATAATGCGCAGTTGGCGAAAATCATGCAATGGCAGCCTGAAAAGCAGTTTGGTGAACAAAATTTGCTGAATATCGGCACACTGCCTGAAAATCAGCGCACTTTGGCAGATTTGTCGGCAGCGTTAGAGCAAAATTTGAAACGCAAACCTGTGGTGATAGGCGATGTTTCTGGCTGCCTGAAAAAAGTAGCGTGGTGTACAGGCGGGGCGCAAGGTTATTTTCAGGCAGCCATTGATGAAGGCGCAGATGTGTTCATTACAGGCGAGGTTTCAGAAGCGCAATTTCATTTGGCAAACGAAACAGGCGTGGCGTTTATCAGCGCGGGTCATCATGCGACCGAGCGTTATGGGGTGCAAGCTCTGGGGCAGGTTTTGGCGGATGAATTTGGGGTTGCCGTTCAATTTTTTGACGAACAA
The DNA here is from genome assembly GCA_051414845.1 of Neisseriaceae bacterium B1. Lineage (GTDB taxonomy): Bacteria > Pseudomonadota > Gammaproteobacteria > Burkholderiales > Neisseriaceae > Simonsiella. The sequence continues at coordinate 1,448,061 of CP183313.1, read as the reverse complement.
AATCCTGCTTAATGGGTTTCGCTTGTGTTTAGTTTTGTTAAAAGTGCAACAAAATCTGCTTAAAATCAAACTTTACTCACAAAACCTTTACCTAAATTTAAATAATGCTTTAATAAACCTGACAAAATCAGGTAAAATTGTGGAGTTTAATGGCTCTTCTTTACGCTCAGAGTGTGCTACTGGTGCATTCAAGCTGTTTCAGGCAGCCTGAAACGCAACGCAAACCTCTGAAAAATCAGGACAACTGAATAATGGATAATAAAGAAATCAATCAAGGACGCCGCCGCTTTCTCACATTTGCTACCGCTGGTGCAGGCGCAGTTGCTGCCGCTGGCGTGGCAGCTCCACTCGTGGCAAGCTGGTTTCCGTCCGAAAAAGCAAAAGCTGCAGGTGCTTCTGTTGAAGTAGATGTTAGCAAAGTGGAAGCTGGTCAATTAACGATTGCGGAGTGGCGCGGTAAACCGATTTTCGTGTTGAACCGTACCGAGCAACAAGTTAAAGACTTGGCAAGTTTGGACAGTACTTTGGCTGACCCTGGCTCTGAAGCGCAACAGCAGCCTGAATACGCGAAAAACCCTACCCGTTCTATTAAACCGAACTTGTGGGTGGGTATCGGTATTTGTACACACTTGGGCTGTTCGCCAACGTATCGCCCTGATGTGGGTGCAGCAGATTTGGGCGGCGGTAGCTGGAAAGGCGGTTTTTTCTGTCCTTGCCACGGTTCTAAATTTGACTTAGCAGGTCGCGTATTTGCAGGTGTGCCTGCACCGACTAATTTGGTTATTCCACCATATAAATATTTGAACGACAACGTTATTCTTGTTGGCGAAGACTAAGAGGGAACATCATGGAAAACCACAACCAAAAAGATTGCAAAGCAAAAGCCTTGCTTGGCTGGGTGGACGCACGTTTCCCCTTGTCTAAAATGTACAACGAACACGTTGGACAATATTACGCACCAAAAAACTTTAATTTTTGGTATTTCTTCGGTTCATTGGCATTGCTGGTACTCGTGATTCAAATCGTGAGCGGCATTTTCCTGACTATGAACTTTAAACCTGACGGCACCACCAACGCGCAAAACTTGCCTGTGGCGTTTGCAGCGGTGGAATACATCATGCGCGACGTGTCTGGCGGCTGGATTATCCGCTACATGCACTCAACGGGCGCGTCGATGTTCTTTATTGTGGTGTATTTGCACATGTTCCGTGGCTTGATTTACGGTTCATACAAAAAACCGCGTGAACTCGTGTGGGTATTTGGCTCGTTGATTTTCTTGGCTTTGATGGCTGAGGCATTTATGGGCTACTTGCTGCCATGGGGGCAAATGTCATTCTGGGGCGCACAAGTGATTATTAACTTGTTTGGTGCGATTCCTGTGATTGGTCCAGACTTGTCTACTTGGATTCGCGGCGACTTTAACGTGTCTGACGCAACCTTGAACCGTTTCTTTGCTTTGCATGTGATTGCGGTGCCTTTGGTTTTGTTAGGCTTGGTTGTGGCGCACTTGATTGCCTTGCACGAAGTGGGTTCAAACAACCCAGATGGCGTGGAAATTAAAAAATTGAAAGATTCCAATGGTATTCCTTTGGATGGTATTCCATTCCACCCTTACTACACGGTTAAAGACATTTTGGGCGTAGTGGTATTCCTGATTTTCTTCTGTGGCGTGATGTTCTTCGCACCAGAAGGCGGTGGCTACTTCTTGGAAAAACCAAACTTTGACCCAGCCAACCCAATGGTAACGCCAGCGCACATTGCCCCTGTATGGTACTTTACACCGTTCTACGCCATTTTGCGTGCGATTCCATCATTCTTGGGTACACAAGTTTGGGGCGTAATCGGCATGGGTGCGGCAGTAGTCTTGATTGCCTTGTTGCCATGGTTAGACCGTTCGCCAACTAAATCAGTACGTTATCGTGGTCCGATTTTCAAAACCGCATTGGTATTATTCATCATCTCATTCATCGGTTTAGGTATTTTGGGCGCAATGGTGGCAACTGACTTGCGTACTTGGGTAGCGCGTGCATTGTCTGTGATTTACTTTGCATTCTTTTTGCTCATGCCGATTTACACCAAAATGGACGTGGATAAGCCAGTACCAGAGCGAGTAACCATGGGTACCAGCAAGCAAAAAATCATGTTCTTCGTGTATGTTGCGATTACCTTAATCGGTTCATACCTATTTGCGACCAACATTTAAGAGGCTGCCTGAGATGAAAAAAGCATTGAAAAAAACCATTGCCGCCTTAATTCTGGCAGCACCCATGAGCATGGCAGCCGCCTCTGGTGGTAGTCATTACGAACATGTAGAACTTGACCCACGCGACCAAGTTAGCTTGCAACGTGGCGCACAAATTTTTGTGAACAACTGCTTGTCGTGCCACTCAGCGTCTGCCATGCGTTACAACCGCTTAAAAGACATCGGTTTAACAGAAGATGAAATCAAAAATAATCTGATGTTTACCACTGACAAAGTCGGCGATGTCATGCAAGCGCACATGAAACCAGCAGACGCGAAAAAATGGTTCGGCAACACGCCACCCGATTTAACCCTGATTGCCCGTTCACGCGGTTCAGACTACATCTACGCCTACTTACGCGGTTTCTACAAGGACCCGAAAACGCCAACAGGCTGGAACAACACCGTATTAGCCAAAGCTGCGATGCCACACGTTTTGTGGGAACAAGAAGGCATTAAAACCGCCAAATTGGACAAAGACGGACACATCGTCATGAAAGCCGACGGCACACCCGATTGGCAATGGGAAAGCACGGGCAAACTGACACGCATGACCAAAGACGGCAAAGTCATCACCACCGAGTACGACAACTACGCGCGTGACTTGACTAACTTTATGGCATACATGGCAGAACCTGCACAAGTACAACGCAAACAAATTGGTTACATTATCTTGTTATTCTTATTCGTGGTAATGTTGCCATTGGCATACTTCCTGAAAAAAGAATACTGGAAAGACGTGCACTAATTACCAGCCAAATCAAAGGCTGCCTGAAAATTTTCAGGCAGCCTTTTTTATACTTATGAAACATTATTTGAAAATTGTCATTTAAATATAAATCATCGGCTACAGGTATCTAGCCTGAAATCTTTGCAAAACCTTTTAAGGCAGCCTGAAATATATCCAGTTCGTCATTCCCGCGTAGGCGGGAATTCATGGTTAATCTACACAAATGCATGATTAAATAACAAACTGGGTATCCAGTATGGATTCCCATCAACGCGGGAATGACGTCGATGTAGGTTTTACAAGGGTTTTAGCCTACAAACTCATGGCAAAGTTTGAAACTCTGCTTGATATTCTTGTCCATCAATGCGCCATTTTACTTGCCAATCATGGCGGTTGCTGCTGCATAAAGGCAGATAGATTTTGTCCACTTGCCATGAATTGTCAGTTTGTTTTTTGAGCTCAAAACGGTTAAATCCCATCGCCATATCGCGCATTTCAAACGATAAATTCACACTTTTGATGTTTTCAGGCAGTCCTGTAACTTTTGCTGTAAACGGAGTTTTATTGCTGCCTACGCCGATGAGTTGCAAGCGTTGTCCTACCTGAAATTCGCAGCCGCTTTTTGTCACTTCGCAAGTGCTTAACTGGGTGGCAGGTATTGTAGATTTTTGTTGTTGCCACACGAATAGCAGTCCGATTTTAACAAGCGCGAATAAGATTAAGCAGACAGCGGCGATGAGTAATTTTTGGTTTTTATTTAAGTTCATGGGTTTATTTTGGTGAAACAGGAAAGGTAGCTTGAAAGTCTCATTTAATTAAGGTGTGTGGCATAAGCCACACACGCGTTTTCGCTTTTGAAACGGTAAGCCGCGTGTGTGCGTACAGCTACGGCATCGGATTTTTTGCCAAATTAAAATTTGGATAAAATCTCGACCCTACACGCTCTACGGAGTAATTGTAGATTTTTCAGGCTGCCTGAAAATTAAACGGCTTGTTTGAAATACAGATTCACGCCTGTTTTTTGGCTCATGGTGTGGATATAAGCCAAAGTTTTTTCAGGAAAAACAATACCTTTTACCATTGTTAAATTGCGCAGTACAGGGAAAATCAGAATATCTTCCATACTTTCTTGTTGTCCGTTTGCATACTCTGGCGACGCAATCAGCACATCCAAATCTTGTAAATCGGCATGGATTTGGGCGAGATATTCGTCGGTTTTGGCGAGATTGTCGGCGAACGAGCCAAATTGAGCTTCTTTTTTGTGGACAAAATAGTCAATCGCGCTTTGAGTGGCGAACTCGGCTAGTTTGAGTTGTACATCGCGCGGCATAATCAAGCGGTTGTAATAGTCGTTTACGTGTTCAAACCAAACTTGAATTTCAGGACGAATTGTCTCATCCAAGCGAGGTTTACCAGCATATTCATCTATAAAACGCACGATGTCCAAACTTTCGCCCATGTGCGTGCCGTCGGGTTTTTCTAAAATCGGCACTTGTTTTGCACCGATTAAATCAATGGGCGTTTTTTCGTCGTCGTTTAACAAAATCACTTCTTCAATGGGCACTTGGCGCAAACCAAAAATCATGCGTGCGCGCACGCAAAAGGGGCAATGGTCGTAGATGTAGAGTTTCATTTTTTTGCCTTTCTTGATGGATTTGAACAGCGTACATTTTATGCTTTCAGGCTGCCTGAAAAGGTATTCTTTACAAAAATTAAATAAAACTTGCTTAATAAAAACCTTTCTGTAATAATCTGTAGTAATTGCAGGAGAGATTTTTTCAGGCTGCCTGTATGCGCAGAATGAGTTTGTTGTAGTGTGGATGTTTTTATTCGCGCGCAATATTTCAGGCTGCCTGAAAATACACCGAAGGCGCATAGACCCTTATAATCGCTCAGGTAAAAGGACTGCTCGGTTTCATCAATCTGGAGAGTAACGCGGCTGCGTTCACCGAAGGGGCGAAGTGTTTTCAGGCTACTGCGTTTTTCAGGCTGCCTGAAAATGCGAAAATCTCAGGTAAAAGGACAGATAGGGTTGTATCTATTTTCATGCAAATAGATACAGCCCTTTTATTGTTTTTACTATTGGAGAATAAAATGTCTGCTTTAAAAACAACGCCTTTTCATCAAGCGCACCAAGACGCGGGCGGCAAATTGGTTGATTTTGCTGGCTGGGATTTGCCTGTGAATTACGGTTCGCAAATCGCGGAACACGAAGCGGTGCGCACCGACGCGGGTATGTTTGACGTGTCGCACATGATGATTTGCGATATTTCGGGCGAAAAGGCGAAAGCGTGGCTGCAAAAATTGTTGGCGAATGATGTGGCGAAATTGTCGTTTGTGGGCAAGGCTTTGTATTCGGCGATGTTGAATGATAACGGAGGCGTGATTGATGATTTAATCGTGTATCGCGCCAATGAAGCGGAAACGGCTTACCGCATTGTGTCTAACGGCGCGACACGTGAAAAGGATATGGCGCAATTCCAAAAAATTGGCGCGGAATTTGGCGTGAATATTCAACAACGTGCGGATTTGTGTATGTTGGCGGTGCAAGGTCCTAAGGCGATTGAAAAATTATTGCAAGTGAAACCTGAATGGGCGGACAAAGTGAACGCGCTGAAAGTGTTTCAAGGCGTGGATTTGGGCGATAATTGGTTTGTGGCGCGTACGGGCTACACGGGCGAAGACGGCGTGGAAGTGATGCTGCCTGAAACGCAAGCAATTGAATTTTTTAATGCTTTGAAAAATGTAGGCGTGCAGCCTTGTGGTTTGGGGGCGCGTGATACCTTGCGTTTGGAAGCGGGCATGAATTTGTATGGGCATGATATGAATGATGGCATCAGCCCATTGCAAGCGGGTATGGCGTGGACGGTGGATTTGAAAGATGATAGCCGCGATTTTGTCGGCAAAACGCCACTCGTTGCGCTGAAAAATGCGGGTGTGGACGTGAAACAAGTCGGCTTGTTGCTGGAAACGCGCGGCGTGTTGCGCGAAGGCATGGAAGTGGTTACGCCGCACGGCAAAGGCGTGATTACAAGCGGCACATTCTCGCCGAGCTTGAAGCAGTCTATCGCGATTGCGCGTGTGCCGATTGCGACGGAAAATGCGGCGCAGGTGGATATTCGCGGCACGTTGGTTGATGTGCGCGTGTTGCCATTGCCGTTTGTGCGCAATGGGCAAAAGCAGTTTGATTGATTTTTTTGTGTAGGGTAGGTTGGGTTATCAACCCAACATTCCCGTGTAAATTGAAATTTTCGGTTGTTTGAATATTTTTGTTACGTTAAATTGCGTTTCAGGCAGCCTGAAAGATTGTTGGGTTTACAACCCAATCTACGATTTTTATCCCAATATGGAGAACAAACCATGAGCAATATCCCAGCAGATTTGAAATATGTTTCTAGCCACGAATGGTTGCGCCAGGAAGCGGATGGCACGGTAACAGTCGGTATTACGCATCATGCGCAAGAGTTGTTGGGCGACATCGTATTCGTTGAATTACCTGAAGTGGGCGCAAATTTGGCGGCAGAAGACCAAGCAGGTGTGGTGGAATCGGTTAAAGCCGCGTCTGACGTGTATGCGCCGATTGCGGGTGAAGTGGTGGCGGTCAATGAAGATTTGGTGAATGCACCTGATACCGCTAATACTGACCCTTACGATACTGGCTGGTTTTTCAAGATTAAACCTGCCAAGGCAGCCGACTTGGATGGCTTATTAACTGCGGAACAATATGTAGCAGAAATTGGTTAATTAAATCAATTTATTCAGGCTGCCTGAAAACGAGTTTTTGTTTTCAGGTAGCCTGAAATTTATTTTTGAAAATTTTTTAAAAAGAAATTGTCGATTCATGATTGAGACACTATGTGGACATTAAACATTATTTTTGCTTTGCTAGCAGCGGGTACTTTTGCGGGTTTTTTGGCGGGTTTGCTCGGCGTTGGCGGCGGGACGATTATTGTGCCGATTGTGCTGTGGTTTTTGCACAAGCAGGGCGTGGATAGTCCTTATACGCAGCATTTGGCTTTGGGTACTTCCTTTGCGATTATGATGTTTACCACGATTTCGAGCGCGTTGGCGCAACATCGGCGTGGTTCGATTGATTGGTCGATTGTGCGCCATTTGTCGCCTGCAATGATTGTGGGCAGTTTATTGGGTGCGGGTTTGGCGAAGTTTTTGTCGGCGGATTTTTTGCAATGGTTTTTTATTGGCTTTTTGTATGTGATTGCGGTGCAAATGGTGTTGAAAATTAAGCCAAAACCGACGCGACAATTGCCTAAACCTGCTGGCTTATTTGCTTCAGGCAGCGTGATTGGTTTGTTGTCCAGTTGGGTGGGGATTGGTGGTGGCTCATTGTCGGTGCCGTTTATGACGTATTGTAATGTGCCGATTCATCGTGCGGTTGGGACTTCGGCGGCGTTGGCTTGGACGATGTCGATTGCGGGTTGTGTGGGTTATGTGTTTTCAGGCTGGCAGGCGCAAGCGTTGCCTGCGCATACTTTTGGTTTTGTGTATTTGCCTGTGGTGTTGATTTTGGCGGCGTGTACGATGACATTTGCGCCTTTGGGTGTGAAAGCGGCGCATGGTTTGTCGCCTGATAAGTTGAAAATGGCGATGGGGATTTTATTGTTTTTGATTGCGACGCAGATGTTGTATAAGCGTTTATTTTGATTTGGATTATAAAAATTTTTAGGCTGCCTGAAAGTGTATAGCCGAAGAAAAATAAATCAGCACAAGGCGGCGAGCCGCAAATAGTACAAGTAGTACAGCAAGACGAGCCAACGCTGTAATGATTGTGTTTTGTTTGGCTATAGAATCATTGAGTTAAAACAAAGTTTGTCTCTGGTTTTGTGCTATATTTTTAATCGCAACTTGTGTTGGTTTTTATCAAAGGAGTGGTGCTATGTATCGCAAAATTTGTGTGGCATTAGATGATAGTTTAACGTCTTTACATGTTTTTCAGGCAGCCTTGAAGTTGGCACAGACGTCTCATCGCTCTTTGTTGGTGGTGCATGTGGTGAACGCAGCGAATTTATTGCGCATGGGGATTGGCGTGGGCGACGAAGAGAAATTGTATGCGGAAGTGCAGCGCATTGGGTGCGCGCAAGTGTTAAAAGCGGTGTCTGGCATTGATTTGGGCGGGATTACAATGGCGATAAAAATTTTGCCCAGTTTCGGCGATGATATTGTTGCTTTGCTGCTGAAAACGGTGATGGATGAGCATTGTCAAGTTGTGGCGATGGGAACGAAAGGCGTGACGGGTTTACGCAGCTTGTTGGTTGGTTCGGTTGCTGAAGGGGTGTTGCGCAAATCGCCTGTGCCTGTGTTGTTGGTGCGTGACGTGCACAATGAAGATGTACTGAATTAAAACAAGAAATCTACGGTGTTGCCAACGACCTAATGTATTTGATGTACACGGCGGTCGTTGTTGCCTTGTATTTTTCTTGTTTGAATTCACTACATTTGATTGGAAAGTTTAGTTTCGTTGAACTTTGTTTCAGGCAGCCTGAATGGTTTTTCAGGCTGCTTTTTTATTGTTTTCAAGTTATTCAGGCTGTCTGAAAAGTCGTTTTGCTAGTTTCCCTGTAAATTCTCTGTAAAACGCGCAAAAAAGCATAGCGAAATGTTAATAAGGGCTTTAAAATACGCGATTTTTTGTAACGACGTTTCAGGCTGCCTGAAAGTTTGCTGTGGAAAGTAATTTGCGTATGAAAAACCGTATTAAAAACATTCATTTTGTTGGCATTGGTGGCTCGGGGATGTGTGGCATTGCTGAGGTCTTGCACAATTTGGGTTTTCAGGTTTCGGGTTCAGACCAGTCGCAAAGCGCGGTAACGCGTCATCTGGCGAGCTTAGGGGTGCGCGTTTTTCCCGGCCATACGGCGGAACATATTGATGGCGCAGATGTGGTGGTGACTTCTACTGCGATTAATCGCGATAATCCTGAGGTACAGGCGGCTTTGGAGGCGCATATTCCTGTGATTCCGCGTGCGATGATGTTGGCAGAATTGATGCGCTTGCGCGATGGCATTGCGATTGCAGGAACGCATGGCAAAACAACAACCACGAGTTTAACCGCTTCTATTTTGGGTGCGGCAGGGCAAGACCCGACGTTTGTAATTGGCGGTAAATTGACGGCGGCAGGGACAAATGCCAAGCTTGGTGGTGGCGAGTATATTGTGGCGGAAGCGGATGAGAGCGATGCGTCGTTTTTGTATTTGTCACCTGTGATGACGGTGGTAACCAATATTGATACCGACCACATGGATACTTATGCCCATAAGGTTGAGAATTTGCACCAAGCGTTTATTGATTTTGTGCATCGTATGCCGTTTTATGGTAAAGCTTTTTTGTGTACCGATAGCGAACATGTGCGCGCAATTTTGCCGCAGATTAAAAAGCCGTTTGCGACTTACAATATTGACGATGAAGCGGCGGATATTTACGCGACTAATGTGGAAACGCGTGGCGCGCAAATGGCGTTTACGGTGCATGCGAAACAAGAGGGCGAGCCGATTGAGTTTGATGTGTTGCTGAATTTGCCAGGGCGACACAATGTGTTGAACGCGCTGGCGAGTATTGGTGTGGCATTGGAATGTAAAGCGTCGATTGAAGCGATTCAAACTGGTTTGGCGAACTTTGGTGGCGTGGGACGACGTTTCCAAAGTTATGGCGAAATTAGCTTGCCGCAAGGTGGTAAGGCTTTGATTATTGACGATTATGGTCATCATCCTGTGGAAATGGCGGCAACTTTGGCGGCGGCGCGTGGCGCATATCCTGATAGCCGTTTGGTGTTGGCGTTTCAGCCGCACCGTTTTACGCGCACGCGTGATTTGTTTGAAGAATTTGTGGACGTGTTGAGTACGGTGGACAGCTTGGTTTTGACGCAAGTTTATGCGGCAGGCGAAGAACATATTAACGCGGCGGACGGCAAGGCGTTGGCGCGTGGCGTGCGCGTGATGAATAAGGTTGAACCGATTTTCTGTGCCGATGTGAACGCGCTGCCTGAAACCTTGTTGGGTATTTTGCAAGATGGCGATGTGGTGCTGACGATGGGGGCAGGCAGTATCAATAAAGTGGCGCAGGGATTGGTGGATTTAAGCAAAGAACAAGCTGCGTAGTTGTTTTCAGGCAGCCATTAAAAATGGCACGCCCTTTTGGGCAGCCTGAAAAAATAGAAATTATTGAAATAAAATATTTTCAGGCTGTCTGAAAACCAAAAACCTTTCAGGTAGCCTGAAACAAGAAAGTAAACCATGCAAGATTTTGGCAAAGTAGCCGTGTTAATGGGCGGTTTTTCGAGCGAACGAGAAGTTTCTTTAATCAGCGGCGCGGCGATTGTGGACGCGCTCAAAAGTCGTGGCATTGACGCGCATGCGTTTGACCCTGCTAAACGCGATTTGGCGCAATTGAAAAGCGACGGTTTTCAGGCTGCCTTCAATATTTTGCACGGCACTTATGGCGAAGATGGCACGGTGCAAGGCGCATTGGAAGCTTTGGGCATTCCGTATACGGGTTGCGGTGTGCTGGCTTCGGCTTTGGGCATGGATAAATATCGCTGCAAATTGGTGTGGCAAGCCTTGGGTTTGCCTGTGCCGCCGTTTGTGGTGTTGTATGAAGAGAGCGATTTTGCGGCGGTAGAAGCGCAATTAGGCTTGCCTTTGTTTATCAAACCTGCGGCAGAAGGCAGCAGCGTGGGCGTATTTAAAGTCAAAGAACAAGGCGAATTGCAACAAAAATTCAATGAATTACGCGCGCAAAATTTGCATGGCGAAATCTTGGCGGAGCAATTTATGTCGGGCGGCGAATATACTTGCGGCGTACTCAATCGCCAAGCCTTGCCAAGCATTCGCATTATTCCGCAAACCGAATTTTACGATTATGAAGCGAAATACAACCGCGATGATACGGTGTATTTGTGTCCTTCCGATTTGAACGAAGCAGACGAAAAGCTCATGCGCGAATTGGCTTTGCGCGCGTTTGCGGCGATTGGTGGTGGCAATAATTGCGGTCGCGTGGACTTTTTGCGCGACGCTGATGGTAAATTGTATGTGTTGGAAGTGAATACTTTGCCTGGTATGACCAGCCACAGTTTGATTCCGAAAGCGGCGGCGCAAGTAGGTATGAGTTTTGCCGATGTGTGCGTGGCGATTTTGCAAACGGCTTGGGCGCATTGAGTAGGGTAGGGCGGCGTGAAAGTTAAAATTTTCTTTTATTTCAGTTTGTTGCTTTTTGTGCTGACGGCAGGTTATTGGATTGTGCAACATCCGTATTTTCGCATTGCGCACATTGACATTCGTGCCCAAGATGATGGCAGCCTGAAACATGCGCAAGTGGAACAGATTTTTACCGCCGTGCGCCCTGAATTAACAGGCAGTTTTTTCACGATTAATTTGCAAGCGGCGCAGAAAGCAGCGTTGGCACAACCTTGGGTGAAAGAGGTAAAAATCGACCGCATTGCGCCTGCAACTGTGAAGTTGGAAATTACCGAATACGATGCCGCTGCGCGTTGGATGCGTGAAGGTGAACAAGCAGGTTTGATTGCGCCTGATGGCATGGTTTTTCAGGCAGCCTCAAATGATAAGCTGCCTGAATTAGATGGCGAATTTGGCGATTTGTTGCCGATGTTGGAGCAACATAAAGTATTTGAATCTCGACTTAAACCTTTGCGATTAGATATCAAACGGTTACAATATAAGCCACATGGCGCATGGTCTTTAATGCTCAATAATGGCATTGAAGTGCGCTTGGGTAAAGAGAATGTTCATGCCCGATTAATGCGTTTTGCGGATTTGTGGCCACGCCAACTGGCGGCGCAAGCAGCATATATAGATTACTTGGATATGCGTTATCCGCATGGCGCAGCAATGAAAAGACGCGAAGACGCGCCACCTGTGAGCGCGCAAGAAGAAGTTGAAACAGAATAAAAGATACAATAAATGAGTGAAAAAATGGTTGAAAAGCAATATATTAGCGCATTGGATATTGGTACTTCGCAAGTGTTGGCTTTGATTGGCGAAGTGGTCGATAATCAAATCCATATTGTGGGTGTGGGCGAAGCAGAATCTCGTGGTCTGAAAGCGGGTATGGTAACCAATATTGATGTAACCGCCCAAGCGATTCACAGCGCGATGAGCGAAGCCGAATTGATGGCGGATTGCAAAATTCGCAGCGTCAGCACAGGCATTTCAGGTAACCACGTACGCAGCCTGAATTCGCAAGGCGTAGTCAAAATCAAAGAAGGCGAAGTGTCTGCTGCTGATATTGAACGCGCCAAAGAAACTGCCAAAGCGGTCAATATTCCGCCCGACCATCAAATTTTGCACACTGTTGTGCAAGAATACATTATTGACAACCAACCTGGCGTACGCGAGCCTGTGGGCATGAGTGGCGTGCGCTTGGATACGCGTGTTCACATCATTACAGGCGCGGTAACGGCGGTGCAAAACGTGCAAAAATGTATTGAACGTTGCCATATTAATGTCGATGAAATTATGTTGCAGCCGTTGGCAAGTGCCGATGCTGTTTTGACCGAAGACGAAAAAGAATTGGGTGTGTGCCTGATTGATATCGGCAGCGGTACCACCGACATCGCCGTTTATACCAATGGCGCGATTCGCCATACCGCCGTGATTCCGATTGCGGGCGACTTGATTACACGCGATTTGGCGCAAGCTTTGCGCACACCATCTAGCGCAGCAGAATACATTAAAGTGCATTACGGCACCGCTTTGGCAGATTTGGGCGACGCAGATGAAATGGTCGAAGTGCCCAGCGTAGGCGGACAACAAGCGCGTCAAATTGCGCGTGGCGTGTTGGCGAGTGTGATTGGACCGCGCGTCGAAGAAATTTTAGAACTGGCTTTAAACGAATTGCGTCGCGCAGGTTATCCAGAAGAAGTTTTGACTTCAGGTATCGTGCTCACAGGTGGTACTGCCTTGCTTAAAGGCGTATTGGAATTAACCGAAGACATTTTCAATTTACCTGCACGCATTGGTGTGCCACGCGAAATGGGCGGCGTGTCCGAGCGTGTACGCAATCCACGTTATGCGACCACCGTAGGTTTATTGATGTCAGCAAAAGAATATGCTGAACGGAATGGTACCAATGCAGGCGTGGCAAACCGTCGTCTAACTGCGCCGATTGAACCGAGTAGCGAAGGCAAAAAAATCGAACACGACTTCGACCGCAATGTCTTGCTTGATTTGCCCGAAGACGCGCCACGCGAAAGCCTATTTGCTCGCATTAAAGCGTGGGCGGCGCGTAATCTCTAATTTTTTCAGGCAGCCTGAAAGGAAAACTTTTCAGGCTGCCTGAACACACGTATTACATTATTCACATTCATCAATTAAAAAGCCCATTGTGGCAAGGAGTTATCATCATGGAAAAAGTTTACCAATTATCAGAAAATGGTGTTGGGCCTGCCGTTATCAAAGTCATCGGCGTGGGCGGTGGCGGTTGCAATGCCATCAACAACATGATTGAAAACCCCATTCAAGGCGTGGAATACATCAGCGCGAACACCGACGCACAATCGCTGCAAAACAACAACGCGCCCTTAAAATTGCAATTGGGCGCGAGCTTAACACGCGGTTTGGGCGCAGGCGCGAATCCAGAAGTAGGTCGCGATGCGGCATTGGAAGACCGTGAAGCCATTTCCAAAGCCATTAGCGGTGCAGATATGCTCTTCATCACTACAGGCATGGGCGGCGGCACAGGCACAGGTGCCGCGCCCGTGATTGCTGAAATCGCCAAAGAAATGGGCATTTTGACCGTTGCCGTGGTCACGCGCCCATTCCGTCACGAAGGCAAACGCACCGCCGTGGCGCAACAAGGCATTGAAATTTTGAAACACCAAGTGGATTCGCTGATTATCGTGCCAAACGATAAATTATTGAGCGCATTAGGAAAAGGTGTTACTGTTAAAGAAGCGTTCCGCGCCGCAAATAATGTGTTGCGCAACGGCGTGGCAGGCATTTCTGAAATCGTCACCAGCCCCGGTTTGATTAACTTGGACTTCGCCGACGTGAAAAACATGATGAGCATCACCGGCATGGCAATGATGGGTATTGGCGAATCCAAAGGCAGCGACCGCGCGCGTATTGCGGTTGAACAAGCCATTTCCAGCCCCTTGTTAGATGACATCAGTCTCAGCGGTGCCAAAGGCGTGTTGGTAAACATCACAACCGCGCCCGATTGCTTCATCTTGGATGAATTGGAAGAAATCATGGCAGTAGTCAGCGAATACGCTTCGCCCGACGCAGAACTCAAATTCGGTACAGCAGAAGATGCCGACATGGCAGAAGACGCGATTCGCATCACAATTATCGCCACAGGTTTGAAAGAGAACAAAGACGTAGCCGCCCAAGCTTTACGTGGTGGCGCACCTGTCGGCAGCCGCCATCAAACGCAACAAGCCGAACCTGCACACGGCATGGAACGCTTAATCCGTTCAGGGCGCGACACACGCGGTATCAATCTTGTTGCCGCCGATTTTTCCAGCCAATCCGTGCTAGATGATTTTGAAACCCCAGCCGTATTGCGTCGCAAAAACCATAACGATTTCTAAATTAAAAACAGGCAGCCTGAAAGCGTTTCAGGCTGCCTGAAATGTTTGTGTTTTATCTATTTGTAGTTTTCAAGCAGCCTGAAAAACCAACCAAAAGGAAACCATCATGCTCAACCCCAAAGAAACCTTATTACTCGTCGTAGACATCCAAGAACGTCTCATTCCCATGTTGCACCAAGCCGAACACTTCATCGCAGCCAGCCGCCGCATAATAGAAGGCGCGCAACTGTTGGAACTGCCGATTATTTTAACCGAACAATATCCAAAAGGCTTGGGATACACGGTTAACGACATCAAACTCGTCAGCAAAGACGCGCCTGTTTACGAGAAAACCCAATTCTCCGCCTATACGCCCTACATTCAGGCAGCCTTAAAAGAAAAAGCCATCCAAAACATCATCTTAATCGGCTGCGAAACCCACATCTGTATTTTGCAAACCGCATTAGATTTGCGCGCACAAGGCTACCAAGTGTACTTGCCACAAGATTGCCTCACATCGCGCACGCTAGACAATAAAAACAATGGTTTAGCCCAAGCGGTACAAGCAGGTGCAATCGTCAGCAATGTAGAAAGCGTTTTGTTCCAAATCTTGCACGACGCCAAACATCCGCAATTTAAAGCCATTTCCAAATTGATTCAGTAAGAAATCTTTCAGGCAGCCTGAAAATATTGTCAAACCTTGGAGCGCGGACGTCCCCGTTCGCAAAATCATGTGTTGCATGGTGGAATGCGAACGCGGATATTCGCGCTCCATGCACTTGCAACACAAATTGTAGGTCGGGCATTCATGTTGTAGGTCGGGTATTCATGCCCGACAATAACGCTGTAAGGCTGCCTGAAAGTAGGGAGGGCTCTATCCACCTCCACCATAAACAAAAAACTTTCAGGTAGCCTGAAAATGTTGCAACATGATTCGTAGGTCGGATACTTGTATCCGACATCGTTTCAATGTTCGTAACCGTTTGTTGTTTAAAAAAGATTGTATTCAAGAATTTAAACCAAGCCATTTCAGGCTGCCTGAAACCACATAAACAACCCAAACCAAGAAATAAACCATGTCCCACATCATCCGCCACGCCACCGCACAAGACCTAGCCGCTATTGTCGCCATTTACAACAGCACCATCGCCTCACGCCAAGTCACCGCCGATTTGCGTCCCGTCAGCGTTGCCGAACGCGAAACATGGTTGCACGCGCATTTAAACGGCGCGCAACGCCCAATATTCGTATTGGAAAACGCCGTGCAAGAAGTGTTGGCATGGGGCAGTTTCAGCGATTATTATCCACGCGCTGCTTATCGCATTACCGCCGAAATCAGTATTTATGTCGCCGAAAACGTGCGCGGACAAGGCTTGGGGCAAACGCTGTTAGACCACATGAGTGCCATCGCGCCCAGTTTAGGCATTCACAACATCATCGGCGTGATTTTCGGACACAACGCGCCCAGCCTGAAATTGTTTCTGCGCAACGGTTTTGAACAATGGGGCGTGTTGCCGCAAGTGTGTGATTTAGATGGGAAGTTGGCGGATGTGGTGATTTTGGGTAAGCATTTAAAGATTTGATAAAACTTTTAGCTTCGTAGAAACTACCGTTTTCAGGCTGCCTGAAACGAAGTTTAGCGTAGCTAAAATTATTTGAATTTTTGTGAGAATGATGTGGCGTATTTTTATGGAGTGAAATAATGCAAGAAGCCTTGCGAAATTGGGTAAATAAATATTGCCGCCTATCCCAAATGCAGATGTTAAGTGCCGTTATTTTATCTGTTTTGATGTTATTTTTTGAAACGGGTTACGCTGTTATTTGGCTATTTCCTATGTTTGTTTTTTCATTGGCACATTTTATTACCTATAAAGTAATAGATGAAGATTATTTTGATAAAGGCGAGCAAGTTAATTTTACTGGCTTTTTGGAATTTAATAGAGTGGCTTCTATTTTTGCTTTCATTCTTTTGTATATTGTTCTAGATGAAAATTTAATAACAAAATTGATTTATTTGGGTTATTTTGTTTTCTTTCATATGATTAAACCTTATTTTTTATTGAAAGAATTTAAATCTTTGAATTATCAGAAGCCAATTGATTTGAATTAGTACGCAGTTTCAGGCTGCCTAAAAGCTTTTGCTGGCTTTTCAGGCAGCCGTGCTTGCGCTAAAATGCGCGCCTACATTACAAAGGAATAGAGCCATGGAACACAATATTTGGCAACAAAAATGGGTGGTCGGCAATTGGAAAATGAATGGTCAATTGCAAGAAAATAATGCTTTGGTACACAAATTACGCAGCTTGCCTGCTGCGGATAAGGTGTGTATTGGTATTAGTCCGCCAACGGTGTATTTGTTGCAGGTGCACAATGCGGTGCAAATTGTGTTAGACAATAAAATCAATATTTGTGCGCAAGATGTGAGCCGTTTTTCTGATAAAGGGGCTTATACGGGCGAAGTTTCTGCAGATATGTTACGTGATGTGGGCGTGGATATTGTGTTGATTGGACACTCAGAGCGCAGCTTGTACTTTAATGAAAAAAATGATGTGCAACGCTTAAAAATTGAAAATGTACTCAAAGTAGGGTTGATTCCATTGCTGTGCGTGGGCGAAAGTTTGAAAGAACGCGAAGATGGACGCGAAAAAGAAGCGGTTGCATATCAATTGTCTGTTTTTAAAGGATTAAAAACGAATAATTTTGCGGTGGCGTATGAGCCTGTGTGGGCAATTGGCACAGGCAAAGTGGCAACAAAAGAACAAATCGCCGATATGCACCAATTTATTTATAATGAAATCTTGTCTTTGGTGGGCAAAGGTGCTAATATCCGCCTTCTTTACGGCGGTAGCGTGAACGAACACAATGCCGCTGAAGTTTTCAATGTACCTTATGTGGATGGTGCACTTGTTGGCGGTGCTTCATTAAAATACGATTCTTTTACTGCCATCATTAACGCCGCCCAAGAAGCCTAAAAACATGGAAGCCTTTAAAACCATCATCTGGATTGTCAACGTATTCTCTTCTCTTGCCATCATCGTGCTCGTTTTGATGCAACACGGCAAGGGCGCAGACGCGGGCGCAAACTTCGGTGGTTCAGGCAGCGCGCAAGGTGTGTTCGGTTCGGGTGGTAATGCCAACTTTTTGAGCCGCATGACTTCATTATCGGCAATCGTGTTTTTCGCCAGCTGCTTGGCTCTGGGTTATGTACACAGCAAGGGCGTAAGTGGCGGTATGGATTTTAGTGGCATTCAACAAACGCAACAATCTGCACCCGCAAGCAGCACAACACCTGTTGCGAAACCCAATTCAGCACCTGCTGCCACAATAACTGCTCCTGCCGCAGCCAGTGCCAGTAAGTGAAATTTAGCCGACATGGTGAAATTGGTAGACACGCTATCTTGAGGGGGTAGTGAGCCTAGCTCGTGCGAGTTCAAGTCTCGCTGTCGGCACCAAACTCAAAAAAACCGCGTTATCAAACGCGGTTTTCTTTTGTCTAAATCAGTAAACATTACTAAACCAAAACCGCATGAATAAACGCTTGCAAAAGCATGAAGCGTTTTCTACCTTGTCTAAATCAATCAAAATCAATTAACCACGCTATACTACAATCAACAAAATAAATGCGCTATAGTTCACGGTATTCTGAAAAATAGCAAAAATTATACCGTAATCTATGCAGCAACAGACCGCCAAATAAGAGCAGCCAAGCCATCAGAAAAGAAACAGAAACTAAACGATGGCAACGGCTTGTATTTAGAAATCACGCCAAAGGGCAATAAAGTCTTTCGCTTTGACTTTGCGATACACGGCAAACGTCAAACGCTAACCTATGGAAAATATCCAGCCGTTTCAATCAATGAAGCACGCGCTATGCACACGCATAGCTAAGCAGCAAATAGCGCAAGGTATTAATCCAGCGGCGGCAAAACAAGAAGCCAAGCAAGAGTGCATTAAGGCAGCGCAAAACACATTTCACAATATCGTCCTTGCTTGGTATGAAGCAAAATTGCACCGATGGAAAGACGACAACGCGCAAAGGATTTTTAGGCAGTTAGAAAGCGATGTATTGCCGTACATAGCCAGCAAACAGATAGACGCGCTAAGCGTAAGCCAAATTAAGAGCGTGTTAGACCGTATCACGCAACGCGACGCGTTATCCACCGCTGAAAAGGTTAGACAATGGATAGGTGCAATATTTGATTATGCCGCTATGCTTGAAATGATGGATAGAAACTCCGCCCATGCCCTAAAAACTTATTTGCCCAAAGTGCAAACGCAACATAGGCAAGCACTACCAGCGGCAATGCTACAAGAGTTTTATTACTGCCTTGAGCTTGGCAACATTGAAGCGCAAAACAAAATAGCGATTATGTTGCTTATGCTGGTGTTTGTGAGAAATACGGAATTGAGAGCCGCTCAATGGGAAGAGATAGATTTTCAGGTAGCCGGTTGGACGATTCCAGTGGCGCGTATGAAGCACGAAAAGACCAAGCCTAAACCACTGCATAAAATACTGCTTGCAGATTGGACGCTTGAGCTATTGCAAGAGTTGCATAAGCTAACAGGCGATACGCCTTTTCTTTTTCCAATCCGTACCAATGCAAACGCGTGTATCAGTGAAGCAATCCTAATGCACATTGTGGGGCGTTTAGGCTACAAAGGCATTTTAAACGAGCAGGGCTTTAATGTAGACGCGATAGAGTGGCAATTAGCTCATGTGGAAAACAATGCCATACGCGCCGTCTATAATCGCGCGGATTATTGAGGCGAACGTGTAGCGTTTATGCAATGGTATAGCGATTTTTTGCGCCACCATTATGAAGCTGCCAAAGCACAAACCGCTTGAAAGACACCGCCAAGCATAGGCGGTTTTTTTTGTTGCCTATTTTAGGCAGCCTGAATGCTTAGCAATTCAGCGCAAGCCGCCTAAAACAAATGCGCGTACATACGCGCAAACGTGCAAGGATTTTTGGTGCTGTCCTAAAAAGAGTGCTGTTTAAAACAAGCAAACAAAAAGCAGCGAGAACAAAGTATATTTGATGTGTGCAAACCAAAATAACTCTAAAATGTTCTCGCTGCTAAGCACGATAAAAAAATGACTTCAATGGCAATCACAAACAAAAATATCGCTGCAAAACATGCTAACGATGTTTTTTCATTATAAATAAGCCTCTTATAAAATCAAAAGCAATTTCAGGCTGCTAGTACGTATACGGATAGGTCACCTGAAACTGCTATTAAAACTATTGTTTTTTTGCGCCGAATGAACCAATAACATCAGGATTAATTGCGGTACCTTTATAAAAGGTACCGCCTACTTCTTCAGCGTTTGGTCCGAAGAAGTGACCGTCCATTTTATATCCGTCAAATGTTCCACTAAATTTATTACCTGAAATTTGCCCTTTTAGATTTGTAGCGGGAAAATGACGATCTGGGCTAGTAATAGTAGCTGAAACATTTTTTGTGCCATAATCAACATCAACAACTGCATGACCTTTTGCCCAACCATCTTGTTTCTTCAATACAAAATTATTATTTGTATATACATCAGAATAAACTGCATCACCAACATAAGTTGCTTTACCTATTGTTGGAATTTTGTTGCTATCGGTAATTTGGCCATGAGCAATAACATTTATATCACGAATACCGTGATGAGAGTCGTCAGCGTAAACGCCAAAACGTGTGTAATTTAAAGATGTGTTAATTAGACGTCTTTCTTTTGAATCTTGAGTAATAACCCATTTACCACTTAAACCATGTGGAACTAAATTAATAGTTTTACCATCAATCACGATAGTGTTTAGATTATTACTTGAAGTATTATATTTTGTAGCAAATTTAGTAAAACCACCATTTTCGGTGTCTGCAATTGCTTTGACGACGACTCCCGCAAAATTCGGTTGGATTTTACCTGTGCTAGTATTATTAGGAGTTTTGGGTGCAGGAGAGCTGGTATTATTAGGAGTTTTGGGTGCATTATTGATATTGACGTTTTTGCTACCGCTACTGCTGCAAGCTGTCAATAAAATAGCGCAAGTACAAGCACTTAATGCTGATGCAACTTTTTTGGTTTTCATGTTGTAAAATTCCTTTGTTAAGATTAAATTAAAGTAGACTTTAAATATTAAGTTTTTACTCAATTCTTAAATTATATAAAAAATTAAAGTTGGTAGCAAGTTCTTTCAATAGTTCTTATTTTTTATCTTAATGATGTATGGGTTGTGAGGTAAAGGTATTTACTTGGATGTCCTACAATAGCCACAATGAACTTAACTTTACTAAATTTTCACATAACAGAAATAAAAAGGAGAGTATTGGGAGGTATATTGGTTTAATTCAAATTTATTTTTTAATTAAAATAATATTTTATTTCATAAGTTAAAGTATTGCTTTCAAAAAAACGCGTTATCAAACTCGTTTTTTTGGTTGTAAGACCAATATATTTAACATAATGCCCATTAAAAACTTAAAATATACGAATTGTATCGGTTTCTGAATGAATGTTTTGTTACTTTTTTGACACAATTGGGATATCCATTTTGTATAAAATATCATGCGTTTGCTTGTTGAGTAAGTCGCTCAAGGTAAAGCCATCTAAGTGATTGAGAAATGCCTTTACGCCGCCGCGCAAAACGTCGGCTAGACGGCAATTATAGGTAATCACGCATTGATTGTTTTCGCCAAAACATTCCACAATTTGCATGGGTTCCATCAGGCGGACGACTGCGCCTATGCGGATTTTTTCGGGCGGTTGCGCTAATTTTAAGCCGCCGCCTTTGCCGCGTACGCTTTGTAAAAATCCGCCTTTAACCAGCGCGGTAACGACTTTCATTAGGTGGCTTTTGGAAATATTATATGCTTCGGCGATGGTGGCGATATTGACTAAATCGTCGTCATTGACCGCTGCATAGATGAGAACACGCAGCGCATAATCGGTTTGTTGGGTAAGATACATGGTTGCGAACTCTTGCTTAAAGTTTCATAATAGATAGATATTAACTGCAAGCCATTTAAATAACAAGATGGGAACGAAAAAAATGAAACGACATGCTACTTTAATCAACCTTTCGCAAGAGCATCATCATACTTTGGCGTTGTGTTTGCGCATTTTGCGTGACCCGAATTTGAATCATCATGAAGATATTACGGCGCATTTTGTGGATTTAGAGCGACATTTTGGCGAAGAAGAACAGATGTTTGCGTCTTTATGGCAAAAGTTAAACCGTGCCGATTTGCAACAACGTTTTGAACAAGAACATGCTCAGTTGCGTGATTTATATCATCATGCGCAATTTGAAAATGCAGATTGGAATACGCAGTTTGCCACTTTATTGCGCGAACATGCGCGTTTTGAAGAGCGAGAGTTGTTTCCTGCTTTGGAAACGGTTTTGCCTGTGGCTTAAAGTTTGAGTGAATACAAAAATCTACGGCATTACTAGCTTACTTAAGTATTGCATCAATGTTGCCTTTTATTTTTTGTGTTCATCTATTTATGTATTTTCAGGCAGCCTGAAAACTAGTTTATGTTTATCCCACCAACCATAAGGACTGGTTATGAATCCTACGTTTGCGCAACCGCAACATCCTGTTTGGGCAATGGCGTTTCGTCCACTTTATTTACTAACGGCATTGTATGGCGCGTTGTCAATATTGCTTTGGGGCTTTGGCTTTCAGGGTACGCCTGCATTGCCGAGCTTTTTTTGGCATGCACATGAGATGATTTGGGGCTATGCGGGCGGCGTAGTGGTTGCGTTTTTGCTGACGGCGGTGGCGACGTGGACGGGGCAACCGCCTGTGCGTGGCGTGTTTTTGATGGTGCTTACGGGTTTGTGGTTTTTGGCGCGCTTTACGGCGTTTTTACCTATGTCGGTGTTTACCATGATTTTTGGCACGCTGTTTTATTGGGCGGCATCTTATGGCATGGGCGTTTCTGTGGTGAAAAGTCAGAATAAACGCAATTATATTGCTGTTTTTGCTTTATTTATGCTGGGTTTGAGCCATTTGGTTTTTCATCTGTTTTTGCTTTCAGGCAGCCTGAATGGTTTACAAAATGGGTTGAGTGCAGGCTTGGTGTTGGTGGCGGGTTTTATTGGTTTGATTGGCAACCGCATTATTCCGTTTTTTACGTCGCGCCGTTTGAATATTGAACAGGTAAAAAGTTCGCCCAAAATGGTGATGGCAGCTTTGGTGTTGCCTTTGTTGGCGGCAACTTTGATGATGTTGCACATTTTGTTGCCTGTGGCGGCTATATTGGCAATAGCAGGCGGCGTGCTGGGTTTGGTACAAACGGTACGCTGGTTTCATAAAGATATCCTGCCTGAACCTTTGCTGTGGACTTTGGATGTGGGCTATGGCATGACCGCATTGGGTTTGCTGATTTTGGGCATTAGTCACTTTGCGCCTGCGGTACACAGCTTAGGTGTGCATTTATTGGCGGTGGGCGGCATTGGTTTGCTAACGATTAGCATGATGACGCGCACGGCTTTGGGACACACGGGACGACAACTTTACCCCGCGCCTAAGCCTTTGCCATTGGCGTTTTGGTTGATGGTGGCAGCGACTATCGTGCGCGTGCTGGCGGCAATCATGATGAATGTGAATGCCACGGCTTACCAACATTCTTTGAGCCTGTCGGCAGTGTTGTTTGCGGCGGCTTTGTTGATTTATTTTGTGCGCTATTTGCCTTGGCTGACGAGTGCGCGCATTGATGGCAAGGCAGGCTAATGTAGTTGTTTATATTTCGGGTTACTTTAATTGCTTGAAAAGAAAAGCTACTTTTTCAGGCAGCCTGAAAGATTGTCTAAACGTTTATTAACAAAATATGCTATATTGCCCACTCATTTTCACTCAACCTAAGGAAAACACATGAAAAAAATTCTGATTGCGACCTTAACCGCAGCTGTTTTGGCGGCATGCGCTTCCAACACGAGCGCGCCAACACAAGCACAATCGTTGAATGTAACCGCCGATACAGCGTTGTTGCAAATTGAAAAACGCGAATCGCGCACCATTGCTTACTACACAGTCGACGGTCAATTGGCTGAAGCCAAACAAGCAGGCGGTTTTTATCGCAACTTGCTCGGTCGTACCCAAGAAGGTTACGCGGTGGTACAAGATTTCTACCAAGACAGCGAAACCAAACAAACCAATGCCATCATCATTCGTGATGAAGCGAATTTGACCAATTTTGATGTTGCAGTTACCGAAGGTCGCACCATTTGGTACACGCCAGCAGGTGCGGTGAAACAATTTGCAGATGTGAAAAACGGCTCGATTGTGCGCTACGGACAATATCTAAATGGTCAGCTTGCTTTGGATGAAGAAACGCTGACAGAAACCAAAGGACATCGCATCAGCGCGTATTACGACAACGGCAAACCTATGTTTGTTGCCACACAAAACAGCCCAGCCGCTGATTTGACTAATCAATTCTATGCCAAAGGTGGCACATTGATTTTGGATACAGCGAAAACTGCGTTGCCAAAAGAAGGCGAAGCTAACTACGAAGCCGTGCAAGGTGTTGTAAAACAATACGAAGCATTGTTGCTTGAATTAGAAAAACAAAAAATTTAATTTTTCAGGCTGCCTGAAAAGGCAGCCATTTTTACCCCACCCAACAAGGAAACTTTAATGAAAAAAATCTTAACCGCCATCGCCTTATCAGCTGCTACTTTAACCGCTTCTGCTGCCGATTACCAAGTAGACCCAGGTCACGCCAACGCACGTTTTGCCATCGACCATTTCAATACCACCACTAACGTAGGCGGCTTCTACGGCTTAACTGGCGTGGTTCAATTTGACGCAGCTAAACGCAACGGCGCAATCAACATCACGATTCCTGTTGCCAACTTGCAAACTGGTTCAGAAGAATTTACCCATCACTTAAAAAGCGCGGATTTGTTCAACGCCGAACAATTCCCAGAAATGAAATTTATCTCAACTAAATTCCATTTCAAAGGCAAAAAAGTGACGCACGTTGATGGCACATTGACTTTGTTGGGCAAAACCAAACCCGTTCGCTTGAAAGCAGAAAAATTCAATTGCTACAACAGCCCAATGGTGAAAACAGAAGTGTGTGGCGGGGATTTCACCACTACCATCGACCGCACTCAATGGGGCATGAACTATTTGGTTGAGCATGGCATGAGCAAAAAAGTGAAATTAAACATTCAAATTGAAGCCGCTAAAATCGACCCTAAAAAAGCGAAATAATCTCAAGTAGATAACGCAATCAGGCTGTCTAAAAAAATTTTTAGGCAGCCTGAAACCTTTGCAAAACGGATGGTATTCTTGCGTAGGGGCGGATTTCATATACGCCCTATTATTTTAATGAATTGAATTTTATGAGTAAAATTCTGACAGAAAAAAAGGCAGATATGAAATCTGTCCTACCATTAGGGTTTTGCAGAATTGGAGCGCGGACGTACCCGTCCGCAAAATACCCAAAAGCGGACGTACCTGTCCGCGCTCTGCTAGTGTTTCAGGCAGCCTGAAACCAAGTTCAGCTAAAGCGAAAACGTTTTGCAAAGCTTTCCATGTCGAAACCGCCAAAAAGCTACAAATGCTGGTAAAATGCGCGCTTCATTTCAAGGAAGTACTGGCATGTTGATTTATCTTGCTGAATTTTTACAACAATACATAACAGGTTTCAACGTTTTTCAATACACGACTTTTCGCGCCGTGATGGCTGCGCTGACGGCATTGGTGTTCAGCTTATTGCTAGGACCTTGGAGCATTCGCAAATTAACCGCGCTCAAAGTAGGGCAGGCGGTACGCACCGATGGTCCGCAAACGCATTTAATCAAAAATGGTACGCCAACCATGGGCGGCTCGTTAATCTTAACCGCGATTACGGTTTCGACTTTATTGTGGACAAATTTGGGTAACGCGTATGTGTGGATTTTGCTGTTTGTCTTGTTGGCAACAGGCGCGCTGGGTTTTTACGACGATTGGCGTAAAGTGGTCTATAAAGACCCTAACGGTGTATCAGCAAAATTCAAAATGGTATGGCAAAGCGCGGTGGCTTTGGGCGCGGGTTTGGCGTTGTTTTTCTTGGCATCTAGCTCGGCAAATAATATTTTGATTGTGCCATTTGCGAAGCAAATCGCCTTGCCATTAGGCGTTGTCGGCTTTTTGATATTGTCGTATTTAACCATTGTCGGCACATCCAATGCTGTGAACTTAACCGACGGTTTGGACGGCTTGGCTTCGTTTCCTGTGGTACTGGTGGCAGGCGGTTTGGCGGTGTTTGCTTATGTAACGGGACACGCGCAATTTGCTCAGTATTTGCAGTTGCCGCATGTGGCGGGCGCAAATGAAGTGATGATTTTCTGTGCCGCAATGTGTGGCGCGTGTTTGGGCTTTTTGTGGTTCAACGCCTATCCTGCGCAAGTGTTTATGGGTGATGTGGGTGCATTGGCTTTGGGCGCGGCTTTGGGTACAGTTGCCGTGATTATCCGCCAAGAATTTGTGTTGGTGATTATGGGCGGTTTGTTTGTGGTGGAAGCTTTGTCGGTGATGTTGCAAGTGGGCTGGTACAAAAAAACCAAAAAACGCATTTTCTTGATGGCACCGATTCATCATCATTATGAACAAAAAGGTTGGAAAGAAACGCAAGTGGTGGTGCGCTTTTGGATTATTACCATTATTTTGGTATTGATTGGATTGAGTTCACTTAAAATTCGTTGAGATGATAAACAGGCTGGCTGAAAGTTTTCAGGCAGCCTGAAATCTTTTGCAGCAAACATTTAACCCGAAAACATAAAGTGCTAAAATTCGCGCTTCTTTTCAGGCAGCATGAGCAAATATTATGGCAAGTAAACTTCCTGCTCGTTTAGCGGTTGCGCTAACCGCCGTGATTTTATTTGGTGGCACAGGTTATCTAGGCTACCGTTTCATTCAAGATGTCAGCCGCAGCGCGGAGCAAATTGACAGCAATGTTTCGCCGACCAATGCCAGTGGCATTCCAATTAATGATGCCACACTCACAGGTTCGCCCGACAGCGGTTTTTCAGGCAGCCTATCGCAATTGCAGCCTGCGCCAGAAGGCGTAAGTTCAGGGCAAGATGTGGTGGTGCAAGCGGGCGAATTTGGCTATCAACATGGCACGCCACAGATTCAGTTGGCACTCAACAATCAAGGTAAATTCAATGTGAGCGGCGTGTTTGTGCAACTGAATTTATACCTTGATGGCAGCAAAGAGCCAATTGGCGAGCCTGTGATTGTTCAGGCAGCCTTAAATGAGCCGCTACCCATTGGGCAAAGCACGCGCACCAGTTTAACCGTGAGCAATGAAGCGTGGCGCAGCAGCGCGGTGGCAACCGCCAAAAGCCGCCGCGTGGTGGCGCAAATTGTGGGCGTAACCGACCAAGACAACGGCGGCATGGATTATCCGCAAACCAGCGCAGGCGTGTTGTTGCGTCAAACGGCAAACGATTGGAGCAAGCCGTTTGACCCGAACGAAGCCATCGGCGTAACGCTCAATGAAACCGCATCGCAAGTGGCGCAAGGCTCTGCCAATATTGAAGTTGTTGCCGAGCAGCCGCCAATGTCGCCACAGCAAATCAAGCCGACCAACCCCGATGATATTTCCGAATTTTTAGAAAAACCGTTGCCGACTGGCGAGCCGCGCATTATTTCGGTGCAGGTAGAAGAGTATCGCAACGGCGAATTGGTGCAACAAGAACAGCAGACAGAAGAGAAAAAATAATGTTACACAACAAAAAAGTATTGATTGCAGGATTGGGCGGCACGGGCGTGTCGGTGTTGGCGTATTGTGCGCATATTGGCGCGGACGCGGCTGGCTACGACGCGCAACTTTCCGATAATCAACGCGCTGATTTAACGCAAAAATTTCCTACATTTCCTATGTTTTCAGGCAGCCTGAAAGATGCTTTGATTGGGCGCGATGTGTTGGTATTAAGTCCGGGGATTACGCGCAGGCTGCCTGAAATTCGCGAATTTGAACAGCGCGGCGGCAAAGTGGTCGGCGATGTGGCGATTTTGGCGGATTTGTTGCACAACCAATCGGATAAAATCATAGCGATTACAGGCAGCAACGGCAAAACCACAACCACGAGTTTGGTTGGTCATTTGTGCGAACGCGCTGGCTTGGATACGGTGGTCGCTGGCAATATTGGTACGCCCGTGTTGGAAGCGTGGTTGGCTCGTGGTGGCAAAGCGGCGGATGTGTGGGTCTTGGAATTATCCAGTTTTCAATTAGAAACAACGGATTATCTGAATGCGGACGCGGCAACTTGCCTGAATGTTTCCGAAGACCATTTAGACAGATACGATGATTTGCTGGATTATGCGCGCGCTAAAGCTATGATTTTTAATGGTAAAGCGGTGCAAGTATTGAATGCGGATGATGTGTTTTGCTGCGCAATGAAACGTGAAAATCGTGAAGTAAAATATTTTTCATTAAATAAAACAACAGATTATTATTTGAATACACTTTCAGGCAGCCTGAAAACCAGCGTAGACAATTTCTGCGAAGCTCAAAATAAAGGCTCTGATTTTGCCGAAGCAAAATCACATTGTGTGGATTTAATGCAAGAACATGACATTCCATTGCAGGGCAGCCACAACACGGCGAATGTGTTGGCGGCATTGGCACTGTGTGAAAGCATTGGTTTGGCGCGTGATGTGTTGATTGAACATGTGAAAACATTCAAAGGTTTGCCGCACCGCGTGGAAAAAGTGGGCGAGAAAAACGGTATAACTTTCATCGACGACAGCAAAGGCACAAACGTGGGCGCGACCGTTGCCGCGATTGCTGGGCTGCCTGAAAAAATCTGGTTGATTGCAGGCGGCATGGGCAAAGGGCAGGATTTCACGCCATTGCGCGATGTGTTGCGCAACAAAGTGGGTGCGGTGTTTTTGATTGGCGTGGACGCGCCGAAAATTGCGCGTGATTTGGATGGCTGTGGTGTGGATTTGGTATTCTGCGACACGTTGCCTGATGCGGTAAATCAAGCGTTTGCTCGAGCGCAAGCGGGTGAGATTGTATTATTGAGTCCTGCGTGTGCGAGTTTTGATATGTTTAAAGGTTATGCCCATCGTGCGCAAGTGTTTGTAGAAGCGTTTAAAGCATTGTGAGTTTCAGTGTAGCCAAAACGAAAAAGGACGGAAATCCCGTCCTTTTATGACATTGATGCCATTACTTCACTGCATCAGCCACTGCCGCGGCAGCTTCTGCCGCACTCGCCGCAGTTTCTTCACGCTCTTGCACTTTCACAGGTTCAGTTTCGCTGGGACGATTTTCTGCTGCATTAATAAGGGACAACAACGCAGCATAACCTGCGCGCACATCTTCGGCTTTGAGTTTTTTCATCGCCTCGCCCACTACGGGATAATGTTGTGCTCCGTCCACCACATTTGGCTGCATAGGATCAAGCAAGAAGCGCGGTTTGCTGTAATCGTATTCAAACCATAGTTTGGCGCGGATGGTTTTGTTTTGGCGGTTGGCTTCGTCTAAAACGCTAGAAAACAATTTTGGCATATCGGTTTCATTGCGCATGGCGATTAAACGCCCTTTGCGGTCTACATACATTTCATTGCTGCTCAAATAGCCTTTGAACAAGCCATTGATGATGTTATCCAAAGCCAATTTCATGTTCTCATTTTCGGCTGTGGCTTTTTTAGGCTGCTGCATTTGACTGACATCGCCCATTTGTTGCAACATTTTAATCAAAGGCGCGTAATCTTGTTCGCTAAAACCCACTTGCGGACGGTTTTGGGCGATGTCTTGCAGTTGGCGCGCCATTGATGCGTATAAAGCGGAAGATAATTTCATACTTTGGTCAAAATCCAGTTTCAAACCAATGCGGTGCGCCGCGCCAATTTTTTTGCCGTCGGCATCCATTTCTAGGCGAATAAAGGCGTCTTTACCCAAGCTGGCGTAAGCGTCGTCAATCGCTTGCGGTACGGTGGACAACATACTTTTAAATGGCACGGTGCGACGCAATTCGGCAACGACATCGGCAGGCAGTTGCACACGCAAAACCTTGCCTTGAATGGGCTTAGCTTGCGCCATTTTACCCAAAGCGTAATCCATATAAGGCGCAACCGCTGCTGGGTCGGTCATAATAGACCAGTCTTGGAAATTAAACTGAATCGGTAATTCAATATAAGAGAGCGCGTGCGGCGTTTGATAACGCATTTGTGGCACAAGTTCAAAGCGCGCCGCAGGCAAATCTACTGCGCCTTGATAGCGTAAGGATAAGCTGTCAAACCAATGTTGTACAAAGCGTTGTTCTACTTGGTCTTTTTCTGATTCATTCGCCGTTTGCGTAGCAGCGGATTCCTCTGCGCCGTGTTTCATGAGTTCTGCTACCGATAACTCATTATAGCCATTCACTTCAGGCAAATTTTGCGCTTTCTTATGCGTAACCACTTCGGCAACTGCGCGTTCGGCATAATCGGCAACGCTGATTTCGCGCGGTGCTAAAAATTCATTTTGTGCAACTGCTGTCTCCGCCTTGTTAGCAGTTTTCAATGTAGCCAAAGCCGCAGTATCGGAAGCACTTGTAGGCACAAAAGCGTCCTTATTATCAACTAACTGCGCAGTTAAATGACCGCTGAAATTGTAGCGGCTGTCTTGTTTAAATTGGCGTTGAAATGCGTTGCGCACCAATTGGTCGGGGCTGTTGTTTGCTGTACCACAAGCAGCGAGTGCGAAACTTAAGGCAGTGAGCGTGAAGAGTTTGCGGGCTTGCATAGCGTGTCCTTTGGGAAGATGGGAAGTTTCAGGCTGCTTGAAAAATTGTTTTAAGTTTTCAGGCTGCCTGAAAATAATTAAATTTTAACAGAGTTTACATTTTTTAAGCAAGGTTAAGATGCAGCAAGAAAGCATGAAAACAGGCATAATGCGCGCACTTTTTAATCCTATTTTGATGAATTTTCAGGCAGCCTGAAAATTCAGGAGTTGCTAGTTCCATTATGAAAAAAATTCTTTATATTTGGCTCGCCTTGATGAGCTTATTACCTGTTGCACGCGCAGCAGTTGACCCGTCCGAATTGTTGCCACCCGAAGAGGCATTTATTCCGACTTTAACTGTGTCGGATACAAGCGTACAAGCCGATTTTCAGGTAGCCGATGGCTATTATTTGTATCAAAGTAAAATCGTCGCGACAGCTGATACGCCCGATGTTTTGGGCGCGCCTGAATATGCCAAAGGCAAAGAAAAAGAAGACGAATTTTTCGGCAAACAAGAAGTGTATTACCACAATGCGCAAGCGAAATGGGCAATCAATAAGCCGCAGCCTGCATATAAAATTACCTTGACTTATCAAGGTTGTGCTGATGTCGGCGTATGTTATCCGCCTGTAGAAACCGAGTTTGCGGTTTCAGGCAGCGGTGTTTATCCTGCGCCATTTGCTGCCAATTCTGGCGCGAGTGCCTTTCTAAAAAAGCCAACAGCGGACGCGGCAAACAAGCCCGTTGCGCCGCTTTCGTCCGCCAGTGTTGATGACGGATATAGTCATTTTAAACTGTCGCGCGACACTTTGGGCTTGAATTTATTGGCGTTTTTTGTGGCAGGATTGGCGTTGAGTTTTACTGCTTGTATGTATCCGCTCTTGCCGATTGTGTCCAGCATTATTGTCGGCGACAAAAAAGGTGGCAAAAAACGTGCGTTCTGGTTGTCGCTGATTTATGTGCAAGGTTTAGCGGTTACCTATACTTTGGTGGGCGTGTTGGCAGGGACAACAGGCGCGCTGTTGACTGTGTGGCTGCAACAAGCTTGGGTAGTTTTAACTGCTGCGGCAATTATGGTATTACTCGCTTTGTCTATGTTTGGCGTGTTTAATTTGCAATTACCTGCGGCGGTGCAAAGTTATTTCCAAAACCAAAGCAGCAAATTGAGTGGCGGCAAAGCAGCTTCGGTGTTTGTAATGGGCATGTTGTCGGCGTTAATTGTTGGCCCTTGCGTTGCGCCGCCATTGGCATTTGCGCTCGGTTACATCGGGCAAACAGGCGATGCGCTGTTGGGCGGTTTGGCTTTATACGCACTGGCGATGGGTACGGGTGTGCCGCTGATTTTGATTGGCACGTTTGGCGGACACATTTTGCCGCGTGCGGGCAACTGGATGAACGGCATTAAATACGCATTTGGTGTGATTCTGCTGGCGGTCGCCGTGTATTTGGCAACGCCGTTTATTGGTTACGAACTTGCCGCCATCGCGTACAGCGCGTTGATGATTGTGCCTGCGCTGTATTTGCTGTGGCATACGCCTAAACTTTCAGGCAGCCTGAAAAATATTACTGCCATTTGTGCGGCATTGCTGGCAATGGGCGGTGTGTGGTTTGCGGCAAACAGTTTCACAATGGGTGGTACAACAGCCATGCACCGCTTTTTAACGTTGCACCCACACGATGAAAACGCGGTGCACGGGCAAAAATTCAACGACGTTGCTGCGATGAAGGCCGCGATGGCACATGCCTTGCAACAAGACCCGAACGCGCCTGTTTTGCTGGATTTTTATGCCGATTGGTGCGTGTCGTGTAAGGAAATGGAAGCCAAAACTTTCAACCAAGCCAATGTTCAGGCAGCCGTACCGATGGCGCGTTTATTCCAAATTGACGTAACCGCAAATACGCCTGAACACCAAGCCTTGCTCAAAGAATACGGTTTGTTTGGACCACCAGGTTTGTTTGTCTTAAAAGCCGACGGCAGCCGCAGCGACGCTTTGCTCGGTTATGTAAAAGCAGAAGATTTTGTTGAATGGTATCAACAGCGTAAGTAGTTTTGAAAAGGCTGCCTGAAAGCGAATTGAGTTTTCAGGCAGCCTTTCAATACCAAGTCAAAATACTGGTTTAGAAATCCGTCCCAAACAATCTATTTTCAGGCAGTATGAAACTTTTTTGATAAAACCATGACCCCAGAAATCCGCCAACAATTAAAACTTACCGACAACGCCGCCAAGAAGTTGGAAAAACTCAATTTGCACACGACTTGGGATTTGGCATTGCATTTACCCTTGCGTTATGAAGATGAAACGCATATCACGCCGATTTCTGATGCGGCGATGGGGGTGCCATGTCAGGTGCAGGGCGAAGTGGTGCATCAGGAAGTGCAGTTTAAACCGCGCAAACAATTGGTGGTGCGCATTCGCGATGAAGCGGGCGCATCTCTGGTGTTGCGCTTTTTGCATTTTTATCCGAGCCAACAGCAGCAGTTAGCAGTGGGCAAAATTGTGCGGGCGTTGGGCGAAATTAAGCATGGTTTTTTTGGCGCAGAGATGATTCATCCGAAAATTCGTGCAGCGGATGAACGCGGTTTGGCAGAAAGTTTAACGCCGATTTATCCGACCGCAGCGGGCTTGAATCAACCCATTTTGCGCCGTGCGATTCAAGCTGCTTTGGAATGCGTGGATTTACGCGATACGCTGCCTGAAAACCTGCGTGCGCTTTTGGGTTTACCGCCTTTGGCGGAAAGTTTGCGTTTGTTGCACAATCCGCCGCCTGATATTTCGGTGCAACAATTGAGCAATGGTGCGTTTCCTGCGTGGCAACGGCTGAAATTTGATGAACTTTTGGCGCAACAATTGTCTATGCGTTTGGCAAAGCAAAAGCGTTTTTCAGGCAGCGCGCCACCTTTGCGTGGCGATGGCGCGTTGTCGCGCGAATTGTTGGCAAGTTTGCCGTTTGCTTTGACAGCGGCGCAACAGCGCGTGTTGGCGGAAATTCGTGCAGATTTGGCGCAGCCGCACCCCATGCACCGTTTGTTGCAAGGCGATGTGGGCAGCGGTAAAACGATTGTGGCGGCGTTGTCAGCTTTGGTCGCGTTGGAAAGCGCAGGCAATTTTCAGGTAGCCATTATGGCACCGACTGAAATTTTGGCGGAGCAACATTTTATTAAGTTTAAACAATGGTTTGAACCGCTGGGCATTAGTGTGGCTTGGCTTTCAGGCAGCCTGAAAAAGAAAGAGAAAGACCAAGCCAAAGCCGCGCTTGCCGATGGGCGTATTCGCTTGGCGGTGGGTACACACGCATTGTTTCAAGATGATGTTGTGTTTTGTAATTTGGGCTTGGTGATTGTGGATGAGCAACACCGTTTTGGCGTGGCGCAACGGTTGGCGTTGAAAAACAAAGGCGAAGCGGTGCATCAATTGATGATGTCGGCAACTCCCATTCCGCGCACGCTGGCGATGAGTTTTTTTGCCGATTTGGATGTGTCGTCCATTGATGAATTGCCGCCCAATCGTACGCCAATTAAAACAAAATTGGTCAATAACTTACGTCGCGATGAGGTGGAAGGTTTTGTGTTAAGCACCTGCCAAAAAGGGCAGCAAGCGTATTGGGTTTGCCCTTTGATTGAAGAGAGCGAAACGCTGCAATTGCAAACGGCAACCGACACGCTGGTTCAGCTGCAAGCCGCTTTGCCGCAGCTTAATATTGGTTTGGTACACGGGCGGATGAAACCTGCCGAAAAAGCTGAAGTGATGGCGCAATTTGTTTCAGGCAGCCTGAATGTATTGGTGGCGACAACGGTGATTGAAGTGGGCGTGGACGTGCCAAACGCCAGTTTGATGGTGATTGAACACGCGGAACGCATGGGCTTGGCGCAGTTGCACCAGTTGCGTGGACGAGTAGGGCGCGGTGCGGCAGCGAGTACCTGCGTTTTGCTGTTTGCCGAACCTTTGGGCGAAGTGGGCAAGGCGCGGCTGAAAGTGATTTATGAACACACTGATGGCTTTGAAATCGCGCGCCAAGATTTGAATATTCGTGGACCGGGCGAATTTTTGGGCGCACGGCAAAGCGGTATGCCAATGTTGCGATTTGCTGATTTGCAGCAAGATTTAGCACTATTGGAACAAGCACGTGAACTGGCGCCACAATTGATTGATGAGCAGCCTGAAATTGTGGTACAACATTTGGCACGTTGGTTAGGCAGTAAAGAAGGATTTTTAGCGGCTTAATGATGTGAAAAGGTTTCAGGCTGCCTGAAATACAATAGTTTAAAATAAAAATCGTGGCTAATCATTTGCTTATAATGCTATACAAGCAAATGATTAGCCACGATTTATTTTGTAACGCTTAAATGTATTTAATGCATAAATTACGATTCCATCTTTTCAGGCTGCCTGAAAATAATTTGATTTAAATGTTTTAATCAAAATGTAAAATTCACTCCTAATACAAAATTTCGCCCCATTTGTGGCACGTACGGCAGATAAGATGTATGCGTGTAAATTTTTTGATTGAGCAAATTATTACCTTGCAGGGTTGCTGAAAATTCGGTTTTACCAATGTGTTTATGGTACGTTAAACCTGCGTTGAGCAAGTGGTAACCTTGTGTCGCATCTTCTTGAATAGGGAAGCTGTTGAGTGTGTTACCAGGCGTTTGTTCATCTCTAGGTTTATTTTTGGTATACAACGATGTGGAAGTACGCTTTTGTGTGAATACTCGTGTGTATTCCAAATTGGACGACCAGTTTTCGTTCCATTGGTTATTCAAGCGAAACCCTAAACGAGCAGGTGGTACACGAGCAGCATTACGGTTTGGACGTTTAACTTTTTCGTATCCTACTGTTCGAGAGCAAGTATCGGTATATCCCCATTCATCTTTGCATTCATAATCTTCGGTAATGGCTGGACCAAGGATTTCAGGCAGCTTGAAAAGTTTGCCTTGTACCATGTCGCCAAACACAGTAATTTTATGGTTAGGCGTAACTTTGAAACCAATTTCGCCTTCTAATCCATGAAAACGTGCTTGTGATTGTAGATAGCGATGCATGTAGAGGTTGCCTTCGCGGTAAATTGTTTCATTATGGATGTAGTTTTTGAAACGGTTTTGGTAGGCACTCATTTTGACATCCCACTTTTCGCTTGCGTAGCGTAAACCAATTTCATAATTGTTGGAACGTTCTTTGGTTAAGTCTCGGTTGCCATATTCAAAAGAATTGGTGGCGAGGTGTTTGCCATGATAATAAAGTTCCATGGGGTTAGGTAGTCGTTCGTTGTGTGATGCGGTAAACGACATACGCCAATCTGGATGCGGGTCCCATAATAATGTGCCTGAATAAGACAAAGCTTTTTCGCGATATGGAGTTAAATCAGGTACCGCTGCATGTTTCTTTTTGGGTGGGGTATACAAAGCCAGTTCATTGTAATCGTATTCAATCGGTATACTTTGTTTTTCCCAGCGGGCAGCCGCCTCAAATGTGAAATCACGCCATTTGAATTGTTCCATGCCGAAAATACTGAATTGTTTATTGGTGTTATGCACTAAAGGGCGGCGTTGATTAATGGCTCTTTCACCAAAAGTGTTGCACCATTGACGTGGATCGCCGTAGTAGTCCCGTTCAATATTACCTTTTTCATCCCGCACGTATTCACAATCTTCGGTGTTGATTTTGGGACGAATAGCGTAACTTTTCTGTGTTTGATATTGCACGCCCCAAAGCCCAGTTAAACCTTTGTATTCTTGATGTTGAACTTCAAAGCGTCCATTAAGCCCTTTGTTGCCGAAAAAAGCATTAGGTCGGCCTTTATTGCGGCGTCGTTCCCATTCAATCTTTGCTTTTTGGTCGGCAGTTTTTAAAGGGTCAATGAATGCCTTGCCATCATCTTTTTCATCATGATAATAATCTGCCCATGCTAAGCTGATTTTGAATTTGTCTACACCTATAAATGGTTTTCTCCACTCGCCGCGCACGTCATATCGTTTAGAAATCATATCAATGACTGGACCTGGACCGCTATGGTCGTGTTTGTGTCCATAAGGATTGTCATGGCTATGCTTATCGTTCATTGCATGAGAAGTACCTGTATGGGCATCATGTAAAGTATGGCTAATGTCTTCATCACTCATTAAATGCGGATAGGGGTATAGATAATGCTTTTCAGGTGCCCATGGGTTTTTGCCAGTATTGAAAACGTGAAAATTACCGTTGTCCAGCTGATGGTTATGTCCAGGAATACCATAATGGTCGCGTCTTTGGTTATAAGATATGCCCAAATAGGCTTGGTCGCCTACAAATGAAATACCTAATGTGCCGACATGCGATTTATTGTGTGTGTCAGGCAAGTATTTAAGTGTCTCACCTAAGTTTACACCTGGTACATTGTAATTGTCAGATTTGCGAATAAGTCCTTCTGCACGAATGGCAATGTGTTTACCAATACCAAACGTTAAGCCCGCATTAGCGGCTTTTTCTTTGGAGGCATAATCTGTACGCAAAGCAATTTCGCCTTCTACGCCGCGACTAGGTAACTTACTAGGAATGCGCTTGTCGACGACATTTACCACACCTGCTGGAGAAGCAGTAGCATAAAGTAAAGTCGGCGTTCCGCGCACCAATTCTACTTGTTGTGCCAATAATGTATCCGCGGTAACCGCATGATCTGGTGATAGTGCAGACATATCTACGACATCTGAACCATTTTGCAGAATTTTGATACGCGCACCTTCTTGACCACGAATAATTGGTGCACTGGCTCCGCCACCAAATGGATTACTGTGTACGCCCAATTCACTCGCTAAAGCGTTACCTAAAGTGGCAGAACGGGTTTTAAATTCTGTGCCATTAATCACTGCATCGCTGGCTTTTCGACCGCGAGCAAAAGGTAAGGCGGCAACCGAGTTTCGTTTGCCGCTGACTTTAATTTCAGGCAGCATATGTGCGGCTTCTGCATTATCTTCTTGAATTGGATTGATGACTTCTGCATAAGTTACGCTTGAACCCATAAGCAAAATGGATGTAACAAGAATTTTAGGTTGTAAAATCATAATTTCACGCATTGCTTTGTTATTACATAAAATGTAAATTATATATGCATTGTTATAGTATAACAATACTCTTGTAAACGAATTGATAAGTTTTTGTCAGTTTGTGTATGGATTGTTGGGATAAATGGTAGTTAAAATAATGATGGATACAATGCTCAGACTGAATGATTAAATATTTCAATATTTAATCAATTGATTTGTTTTAAATAAATTTATTTATTGATAAAATAAAAAAGTGTCAAGATTAGGTTGATATTTTTTTCTTTGTTTAACTTTTTGAGTCTGGTCAATCGATTAGGAATGTGTATAATGCGCAACCTACTCTGTAAAGACAGAATACAAGAAGAATAAAATACGGTCACACAGTATAAGGAAACGACATAGATGAATGCATTTGCTTTACCAATTCCTAGTGGACATGGTAGTTTAGAACAGTACATTGCGGCTGTTAACAACTTGCCATTATTGACACAAGAAGAAGAAACCGATTTGGCTGAACGCCAAATGCGTGGTGATTTGGAAGCTGCGAAACAATTGATTTTGTCGCATTTGCGCGTGGTTGTGTCGATTGCGCGTGGGTATGATGGCTATGGTTTGAACCAAGCCGATTTGATTCAAGAGGGCAATATTGGTTTGATGAAAGCAGTCAAGCGTTTTGAGCCTACGCGTGGCGCGCGTTTGTTTTCGTTTGCTGTACATTGGATTAAGGCGGAAATTCACGAATTTATTTTGCGCAACTGGCGCATGGTGCGAGTGGCAACAACCAAGCCACAACGCAAATTGTTCTTCAATTTGCGCAGTATGCGTAAAAGTTTGAGCGCGTTGTCGCCGAAAGAAGCACAGGAAATCGCCGATGATTTGGGCGTGAAACTCTCTGAAGTGATGGAGATGGAACAGCGCATGACGGGGCGTGATATTGGCTTGTTGGCAGACAACAGCGATGACGATGATGAAGGCTTTGCACCAATTGATTGGTTGAGCGATACCGACAGCCAGCCTGATACGCAGTTGGCAAAACAAGCGCATTACACGCTGCAAACAGAAGGTTTGCAAACTGCATTGGCGCAATTGGATGACCGCAGTCGTCGCATTGTGGAAAGCCGGTGGTTGCAAGATGATGGTGGTTTAACCTTGCATGATTTGGCGGCGGAATACGGTGTTTCTGCTGAACGCATTCGCCAAATTGAAGCCAAAGCCTTGCAAAAATTGCGCGGTGTTTTGGACGCGCAAGCTGATGATTATTTGGTTTAATCATTTGTTTTAATATGAAAAAAACCGAAGTCTTTATGGCTTCGGTTTTTGTTTTATACAATCAAAATAAGTATTATGTTTAAATTTTTAAATCAAGTTAAATCGTGTATTTTTTTGATTTTTTTGATGTGGCGCAAACTTTTCATGCTAGACTTTGGTCACTGTTTGCTTTTCAGGCAGCCTTTTAAAAATAACCAGAGTAAAGGAATTATTATGTCATTAGATTTAAGCCAACTGTTGCAAAGCCAATTGAGCAATGTATTGGGTCAATTTTTGGGTGCTCAAGGCGAAACTGTGGAAAATAGCGCACGTGCGTCTGAAGTGGTATTGCCTGCGATTGTGGCTGCTTTGTTGAAAAACTTAACAGGGCAAGGTCAAGCAGGGGACAGTATTGTGAACATCAATGACTTAATCGCAGGCGAGAGCGGTAGTCGTTTGGATAACTTGTTGTCACAGGCTTCTAGTGACTCTTTCGGTCAAATCATTGAATTAGGTAAAGAATTTTTGCCAGCTGTATTGGGTAACAATACTAATGCAACGGCTGATGCCATTGCTGCAAAAAGCGGCGTAAAAACCTCTTCTGCACAATCTTTGTTGGCATTGGCTTTGCCATTGGTATTATCTGTATTGCGTGGCGTACGCAAAGATGATACGCCACCAGTAGGCTTATTGACTACCCCTGCAACCGAAAGCTGGTTGAGTCGTTTCTTGGATGCTAACTTGTTGAAAGCATTGGGTTTGGGTAGTATTGCTTCTTTGTTTGGCGGCACTGCTTCTGCAACAACTTCTTCGTTGAATCAAGTTGCAACGCGTCCCGCAGCTGCTCCTATTACACAACAAGAAAGCAAAGGCGGCATGGGTAAATGGATTGCTTTGGCAATCGCCGCTTTATTGGCAGCTTTTGCAGTGAAAAGCTGTGGCAAAGATGAAGCCAAGCCAGTAGGCGCAACCGCACCAGCTGATAGCAAAGTGATTGTAGCTAGCGATGCAGCATCAACTGCAGCAACGGGTACAACTGCTTCAGCAGCACAAGGCGACATCTCTTCTGCAGCAAATGTGAGCATGGCTTCAGACAGCGCAACTACGCAAGTTTTAGTTGCGTCAAACGCATCTCCATTGGCAATTGCAAAAGACAAAGCAGGTGTATTGTTTGAAAACGAAACTGTAAGTTTCTTCTTTGCAACTGATAAAACCGATGTTGCTGAAGAAGCAGTAACTGTAGCGGCTGATGTGATTCAGGCAGGTAAAGACGGTAAGAAATTGGTTGTGAGCGGTTACGCAGACAGCACAGGCAACGCAGCACACAACGAGGAATTGTCTAAAAAACGCGCGCAAGCCGTACAAAAATTCTTTGAAGAACAAGGCGTACCAGCGGCGAACATTGAATTGCGTAAACCAACCAACACAACTGGCGCGATTGGCAACGATGTTGAAGGTCGTCGCGTAGATGTTAAAGTTGAAGGTTAATCATTATTTAACTAGTTGATTGAAAAGGCTGCCTGAAAACTGTATTTCATGGGAAATAGTTTTCAGGCAGCCTTTGTTAGGTTTAAATACAAATTTTTCAGGCAGCCTGAAACATTTGTAAAAATTACTATCGTCGTAGAAATGAATAAATAGTACAAGGCGCACTGAGAGTTGTGTACGAGTAATATAGTGAATTCAATGTAAACCAGTACAGCGTTGCCAGTTACCTTATGTACTTGCACACGTAGGACGCTGTTGCCTTGTCCTGATTTAAATTGAATCCACTATACATAAGGGCGTGAGCAATGCCGTCATGCATTTTAACTTCAATAACTATAGCTTTCAGGCAGTCTGAAAACTTAAACCCCTTGTTTCAAACTCGCTTCAATAAAACCATCCAAATCGCCATCCAATACTGCTTTTGTATTGCCTACTTCATAGCTGGTGCGCAAATCTTTAATGCGTGAAGAATCCAGTACATACGAGCGAATTTGACTGCCCCAACCTACATCAGATTTATTGTCTTCCAAGGCTTGCTTTTCTTCATTGCGTTTACGCATTTCTAGTTCAAATAATTTAGAACGCAACATTTCCATGACAATGCGGCGGTTTTCATGTTGCGAGCGGCTCGATTGAGATTGCACCACAATGCCTGTTGGCAAATGCGTGATACGCACGGCAGAATCCGTTTTGTTAATATGCTGACCGCCTGCGCCAGATGCGCGGTAAGTGTCGGTACGCAAATCGGCTGGGTTAATTTCCACTTCAAAGCTGTCGTCCACTTCGGGATAAACAAACACCGACGAGAACGACGTGTGGCGTTTATTGTTTGAGTCAAACGGTGAATAGCGCACCAAGCGATGCACGCCTGTTTCCGTGCGCAACAAGCCGTAAGCATATTCGCCTTCAATGCGCAAAGTGGCATTGTTGATGCCTGCGATTTCGCCGTCGTCTTGCTCCATCACTTCCACTTTAAAGCCTTTGCGCTCGGCATAGCGCGTGTACATGCGCAACAACATGCCCGCCCAATCTTCTGCTTCCGTGCCGCCTGCACCTGCGGTGATGTCAATAAAGCAGTTGTTCGGGTCGGCTGGCTGGTTAAACATTCGTTTAAATTCTAAGCCCGCCATTTGGCTTTCTAATTCTGCTACGTCCGCCACAATCGCCGCAAATCCGTCTGCATCGTTTTCTTCCACCACCATGTCAATCAATTCGCGGTTGTCGTCAATGCCATTGGCGATGTTGTCCAAAGTCAGTACCACGCCTTCTAGCAGCTTGCGTTCTTTGCCGATGTCTTGCGCGCGTTTGGGGTCGTTCCACAATTCAGGGTCTTCCGACAAGCCGACCACTTCTTCTAGGCGTTCTTTTTTGCCTTGATAATCCATGTACACGCGAATGTCTTCATTGCGTTTGGCTAAATCGTCTAACTGATTGTTTAGCTGGTTAATTTGTTCTTGTTCCATCTTTTTATGTTCCTAAAAAATTTAACCGCGCATTGTAGCGCAGTTTGCCACTTTCAGGCAGCCTGAAACAGGGAATTTTTGGGGTATCTTTTAATCAATTGGCAAGAATTATTGTCTGAAACTTTTGTCAAACTACCACCGTCTTCATTCCTGCATAGAAGGAAATCCAAAGTTGAATGACACAAACTTTTGTTTCTTAGCGTTAAAAATGAATTCCCATTTGCGCGTAGAATGTTGGCAGTTTTTCTGTTTCAGGCTGCCTGAAAAGATTTTGCAAAGGTTTCTGTCTATAACATCCTTTTTAGCTTCGCTGAACTTCGTTTCAGGCTGCCAACATGGTATAATTCGCGCCATTTTTCATCTTTTTGCAACCATGAAATCCAGCATTCTCGCCATTGATACCAGCACCACTTATTTATCGCTTGCCATTATTTCAGGCAGCCTGAAAGCCGAATTTCATGCAGAAATCGGCAATAAACAATCTTCCGAAATTCTGCCGCAAATCAATCAATTATTATCGCAAGTGAATTGTACGGTAGCGGATTTGAGCTTGATTGTTTATGCGCAAGGTGCGGGCGCGTTTACAGGTTTACGCATTGGCATTGGCGTGGCGCAGGGTTTGGCGACGCCGTTTGATACGCCGCTGATTGGCGTGCCGTGTTTGGATGCGGTGGCGTATCAAGTGCCTGATTGTGAATGCGTTTTAGCGGCAACCGATGCGCGTATGGGCGAAGTATTTTATGCGTGGTTTGACACGAAAAATCACGTTCGTTTGAGCGATTATGCGGTAGGCAAGGCGGCGGAAATTAGACTGCCTGAAAATATTTTGGCGGAAAATGTGCGCGGCGTGGGCAATGCGTTTGCGCTGCCCGAACCGCCACCGTTTACTGGTAGCCCAACTATGCCAACCGCCACCGATTATCTCGCGCTCGCACAAACAGGGCGTTATACGCCAACCGACGCGGCACACGCAGAATTGTTGTATGTGCGCGATAAAATTGCGCTGACAGCGGCGGAGCAGGCGGCACGGAAAATGCAGGCTGCCTGAAAATCCGTAGGTCGGATACTTGTATCCGATAATTTTTAAATCAAAAGTAAAGATGTCGGATTCAAGA
This sequence comes from Neisseriaceae bacterium B1, assembly GCA_051414845.1. GTDB lineage: Bacteria > Pseudomonadota > Gammaproteobacteria > Burkholderiales > Neisseriaceae > Simonsiella. Next base: position 1,405,515 of record CP183313.1, on the reverse strand, counting down.
ATCCAACCTACACTTGAGGATTGCGCAATATTTCAGGCAGCCTGAAACGAAATTCAGCGAAACTAAAACGGATTTTCTATGAAACTCAATCATCCCACAGGACAAGCGGCGGAAGAGCGGGTTTGGCAGTTTTTGCAACAGCAAGGTGCGCAATTGGTGGCCCGCAATTGGCATTGTCCGTTTGGGGAAATTGATTTGATTGTGCGTTTGGGTGGGGTTTTGGTGTTTGTAGAAGTAAAATACCGTAAAAGTAACGCATTTGGCGGGGCGGCATACAGCATTACGCTCGCGAAATTGGGTAAACTACAGCGTAGCGCGTTGCATTATTTGCAGCAAAATAAGTTGAATCAGGCTTCGTGTCGTATGGACGCGGTGTTGATTCAGGGTAATAATCCGCCACAGTGGATTCAAAATATTACAGGATAAATCATGAATTTAACGGAAATTGTAGCTTCTCATTTTGATGAAAGTATCGCGACCAAACAAAAAGCTAAAGAGGTTTTGACTGAACCTGCGGCAAACGCGGCGCAGTTGATGTTTGATACTTTGGCAAATGACGGCAAAATTTTGATTTGCGGTAATGGCGGTTCGGCTGCTGATGCGCAACATTTTGCGGCGGAAATGACTGGACGTTTTGAAAAAGAGCGCATGGAATTAGCAGCCATTGCATTGACTACCGATACTTCTGCGCTCACAGCAATTGGCAATGACTATGGTTTTGACCATATTTTCAGCAAACAAGTTCGTGCGCTAGGTCGTGCGGGCGATGTGTTGGTGGGGATTTCTACCTCGGGCAATTCGGATAATGTAATTGAAGCGATTAAGGCGGCACATGAACGCGATATGTGCGTGGTGGCGTTTACAGGGCGTGATGGCGGCAAAATTGCGCAGATGTTGAAAGAGGGCGATATTTTGTTGAATGTGCCGTATCCACGCACGGCGCGTGTGCAGGAAGTGCATTTAATGATGATTCATGCGATTTGTGATGGCATTGATACGATGTTGGAACAATAAATATAAGTTGTTTAGAGTAAAAACTATGTTGCTTTTGTGCAACATGGTTACATGATTAGGTTAAAACCGTTACAATTCGTTTTTTAATTTAAATTTTCTATTGCGGCTTTGCACGGAGTACAACATGAAAACAGTTTCAGGCAGCCTGAAAACATGGGTTTGCGCAAGTTTGGTGGCAACCGTTTTAAGTGGTTGCGCAGCAGCCGTTTTAGGTGGCGCAGTGGCTGGCGGTAATGCTATTGCCGATAGACGTAGCGCAGGCTCAATGTCGGATGATGGCATAATGGAGTCGCGCGTTTACACTCAAAGTTCAGAAGAATTGCATCGCCGTTATGCGCAAGCTGGCATTGTTGGGATTGAGCCAGAATTGTCGGTTATCAGCTATGACCGCCGCATTTTGTTGTTGGGACAAGTGGCTACTGAAGCTGACCGTGCCTATGTTGAATCGGTGGCAAAGTATGAATCGAATGCCAAAGCGGTGTTCAATTACATTCAAGTGAGCAACTTGAAGCGTACCGCGACACATGTAGCAAATGATACAGCGATTACCACCAAATTACGCAGTCGTTTATTGAATGTGCAAGGCGTGTATCCAGGGCATGTTAAAGTGGTGACATTTAATAATGTTGTGTATGCAATGGGTATTTTGACACCTGCACAACAAGCGGCAGTAACCGAAACTATTCGTACCACGCCAGGCGTTGCACAGGTCGTCACACTCTACGAAAATTATTTACCCGACCCAACACAAACCGTTCAATAACACACACTACATCATCATCTTTCAGGCTGCCTGAATATTCGATATCAAGGCAGCCTGAAACACGGAAGTACCATGAGCAAAGTAGAAAACAAAAAACGCGGGCTAACTTTTGGCAATATTTTATTAACCTTGCTTGTTATCGGCACGTTTGCTGTGATGGGTTTAATGGCGAAATTGTATATTGAATTGACCAAAACACCCGAAAAAACCGCACAAATGCATGAAGAGCAGCAAAAGCAACAAGTAGAAGTGATGTCGCCCAATGCGCAGCCTGGCGATAAGCCTGTTTATCGTGATGCCAACGCGCAAGCTGCGTCTAAGCCAATGACACAACCAGCGCTGCAGCAAACAATGCAAACAGCTGCAGCCTCGCAAGTTGTTCCTGAGAGTGAAATCAAAGAAGCGGCATTAAATAGCGGTGCTGTGCCAATTAAGAAGCCAGCAGCGCCCGTTAAAAAAGTGAATAAAACCGAAGTTGCCGCAGAAAAACCGTTGAAGCCAATAAATGAAGTTAGCGGCGAAGTTCAATTGCGTCCGACCAATGTGCCCACTCGTGCTGCTGCACCCGCAGAATTAGGCGAGCGACCATTGAAACCGCAACCCGCGCGCAATACAGAAAAATCTAAATCAGGTGATAATATTGGCGAATTATTTTAATAAACGATTGACAGTTTCGTAAAAGCAAAATATAATTTTCGCCTTTCGGGTCGTTAGCTCAGTCGGTAGAGCAGCGGACTTTTAATCCGTTGGTCGAGCGTTCGAATCGCTCACGACCCACCATATTTTAACAAGCCTAGACAATAGTTTAGGTTTGTTTTATTTTGTGTCTAAGCTGTCGGATTTTTTGGACTGTGTCCAAAATGTGTCCCAATCCATCATCAAACTGTTTGCGTGGCTTTGTAAATGTTGCGATGATAAATGAGCGTATTTTTGCACCATTTCTAAACTTTCCCAACCACCCATTTCTTTCAGTACCGCAATCGGTGTTCCCTGTTGAATGAGCCAACTTGCCCAAGTATGGCGCAAATCATGCCATTTGAAATTGGTAATACCTGCTTGCTTTAACCCATTTTTCCATACACGATTGCTGATGGCTTTAACAGGCTGCCCTTTGATGTTGGTAAATACAAACGGCGTAGTACGCTGCCGCAAAGCCAAAATCTGTAATGCCAACTGATTTAACGGCACACCCAATGCCTGACTATTTTTTGTTTCATCAGGATAAATCCATGCGATGCGCTTTTTTAAATCAACCTGTTCCCATTTTAAATTGAGTACATTGTTTTGACGTAAACCTGTTGCCAATGAAAACATAATCATATGCTGCATATAGGGCAAATTTTCAAAGGCTTGTACCAGTCGTTGCGCTTCATAAGGTTTCAGCCAGCGAATACGCTTTTTTGCTTCCTTGTAGAGCGTGAGTTTGGGGGCTTTATTTAGCCAATCCCATTCATACACACATTTATTGAGTATAGACCGAATAAGTGCAAGATAACGGTTTTTGGTGCTGTTGCTGCACGGCAATTCACTGATAACCTGCATAATTCGCTTACGGTCTAATTCATGTAAATACACGCCTCGCAAAGCAGTTAATTGACGAATACGGCAAATATCATCTTGAATACTTTTTTTGTCTTGTTTCTCCTTAATCCATTTTAAGGCAGCTTCGTCCCACAAATGATTTGGCAGCACACCTAAACGCTGTTGCTACCAAAGTTCATGTTCTAATTGTACGCGGTAGGCTTGTGCTTTTGCCTTATCGGTTGTGCCAGTAGAGCGTCTAATTCGCTGACCGCCTGCGCGGATGTCAAGATACCAAACGCCATTGGGTTCTCTTTGATAGATGCCTGATTTTTTAGATTTTGGCATGGTTTTTCACTCCTATTTTGCACCAGTGATATCTGTACAATATTATTCTCAAGTTGTGATAAAAACTCATCAAGTTTTGCTTGACGAATGCAATATGCTCTGCCTACTTTGCTAGCGATTAATTTTCCTGCTCTGATATATTCACGCACAGTTTCAGGATGGCAATGGCAATATTCGGCAGCTTCATTTACGGTATAGGTTTTCATGGTACTTCTCCAAATTATTTCAGGCAGCCTGAAACACACAAGTTGCCTGAATATCATTTATTTCAACAAAAAGACCATAACGGCAAAAATCAGTATTTGCACCACTGCCCAAACCAGCACACCTGCTTTCAGACAGCCTGAAATCTTTTTGACTAATTCTGTTGTTTGGGCTTGAAATTGTGTTTGGACACGCATGGCTAATGCTGCCAAACACTTTCTGCTCCATTTCGGCACGGTCTTGGGCGTTGGCTTGCAATAATGATGCGAGCAACTCTTGCTTTTGGCTTTGCAACTCAGCCGCTGCTGCCATAATGCTTTCAGAGTACATTTGAAATGATGACAGAAATTGCTCACGTTGCTTATTCTGTTCATCACTGGATTGTTGTAAAAATTGTGCTAACTCGCGCTTTTGAGCAAACAGCATGGCAACAATCGGGTCATCAGCATCAATGCGAATCCCTGTATCACGCATCACATCAGCAATCAGTTGACGGATTTCCGTTTCATTCACTTGATTCATCATCATCTTTCAACGTAGCAATGAATGGGATTCTGTCCAAATCTTCAAACATTTCACGCGCAAAATGTTTCAGGCGGTTGCGTTCCATGCCTTTGAAAACTTTAGATTCCTGCACTTCATCAAAGGTTAAATTCATTTCGGTCATGCGCTCCAAATCCTTGCCGAATGTATCGGAGTCTTTATTTTGAATTTCCATGATGCCAATAATGCGGTCTTGGTATTCTTTGTACACTTTTGTGTCTTTAAAGTTGCTAATTTTTCCCTGAAAATGGTTTAACCAAATGACAACATCACAGCCCATGCTGCTCAAGATTTGGTCTAGTACCACCAAACAATCATTGAATGCCTGACCGCCCACAATCGGCACATGAACCACCAAATTCACTTCACAATCATACAAATATTCCGCGATGTGGTTTTCAGAAAAATAATACATCAATGGCACAAACGTTCCTGCACCTGTATCTACCACGCCGATACCGTCTTGACTTTCAATCGTTTCCATCAATTCATCAAAATGGCGACTGTTAATTTTGCCGTCTTCCAATAGATGAATAATGGTTGGGTTAAGCGCAGCATAGCGGCTCAATGTCGGATTAATCGGGTCAGTATCAAAACAGGTAACATTTTTTTCACCTACACGTTTTTTCAGATATTGCGCCAAAATAGAGGTGAGAAAAGATTTACCAGCCCCACCTTTGCCTTGCATTGTAAAATGGACTTCTTTCATTACGACTTCCTTATGAAAAACAAGGCAGCCTGAATCCATTTTCAGGCTGCCTGAAATTAAAATTGTTGCATTAACGACCATGCCGATAAGCACTTGGATAAATCGGATTCGGGTCATGCCATAAACCGCGCTTTGCAGCTTTTGCTTGCGCTTCCAATTGCAAATACGCCGACCGTTCGCCCCAGCTTAAATATTGCCGATATGCCCAAGCATAACCGCTGGCAACCATTTGTTTATTGACATTTGTATGACCAACAAACACATCAGCCACCTTACGACCGTAGCGGTCAGTATCTTGTACCACGACCCGAATGTTTTTTTGCCAAATCAACCCACTTAATTGCGCTTTCGCTTTTTGCCCAAACGCCTGAGATTTTTCAGGAGCATCAATTTGATTTAAGCGCACACGCACTTGTTGCTTATCATCAGTTAAACAAGTAAACGTATCGCCATCAGAAATTGCCACAGGGCGGCAAGCTATATCTGCCATCGCCATCAGCGGTAAACCCATAACCCAAACACACAACCATCGCTTCATCTCAAACCTTTCCCACCATTTCGGGCAGCCTAAAATATGTCAGGCTGCCTGAATACAGCCCACTATTTCACATCAGGCTTCACATCAACCCATTTACTGCCACATTGATATTTTTCAGTACGACCTTTACCAAAGCCAAAACCATAACCACCCACCGTGCGCGTACAGTACACAGGCTCTAATTTAGTTGTTGCCACACGCGTCCAACCATGATTTTCATAAGCCTTGCAATAGTCAGGTTTCTGCGGATTCACAACCCAACGGCGATTTTCTCGTCCACCAGTGTAATAACCGCGTTTATTCAACGCAGCCGCATCACAACGTCCAGCACCATGCGCAATCGCATTAATTAATTGCGGCATACCCTCTTCTTTCCCCGATGGACACATATTCAAAAAATCACGTCGCGCATCAATCGTATTACTCAATTTTTTACGTTTGATGTCAAAATAACGCTTAATCGCAGGATGACACTCACTCGGTCTATCGCCACTGGATAAACACAAAATCGCTTCACACGCCAAGCGTGTATCGCCAGTGAGCAAATCTTCTGCCGCAGCAGTTAAAGGCATTAGGGGCTACTGACAATTTGGGCGCGAGTTGATTTTGCAGATAAATTTGCCAAATTCAAGGCAAAAATGTGAGCCAATGCCGTTCATTGGCGAATATTTTTAACGCAGAATTTGGTAAATTTAGCGCAAAACTCAACCGCGAAACGAATTGTCAGTAGCCCCTAACAATGTACCTGATAAAGCCAATGCAACACCCCATGATTTAGTCTTCATAATCAAAACTCCTTAGGTTGGAAAAAAGGCAACCTAAACATTCAGGCTGCCTGAAAAAGGCGAGCGTTTTTCTCTGTGCTATGATTGAGTTACCACACTTTCTCATAACTTATCAAAGGAAAACGCCCATGAAACTTGGCATAGATACAGCAACATTAGCACTCATCGTTTCTATCATTTCTAAATCTAAACGAGAAAAACGGTTTATTCGGTGCAAGTTCCGTAGGGGCTAATGACAATTCAAAAAAAGTGGCAAAGAGTTTAAGATGTTGTTTCCACACAAACACCTTTAAATCTTTGCCATGCCCCGAACCACACTTACAGATGAAACATGGTCAAGACTGTTTCCCATTTTGAAACAGCTTGGCATTTATCGCAAGAAAAATCTACGCAAAACCGTTGAAGGCATACTGTTTCGTTTGCGTACGAGCTGCCAATGGGCTGATATACCAAGCTGTTTTGGCAAATCCAATAGCATTTGTCAAAGTTTTAATCGTTGGTCTAAACGCGGTATTTTTACTAAACTATTTAAACAATTAGTTGATAATCCCGATATGGAATGGGTCTTTATGGACGGCAGCCATATTCGTGTACACCAACATGGTATGGGTGCACAATCCATAACACATGAAGCGGTTGGTAAAAGTGTGGGTGGTCATACATCTAAAATTCATTTGGCGGTTGATGCTTGTGGCAATCCAATAGAATTTATCATTACGGCTGGTAATGTAAATGATATTGTTGTTGCACCTAACTTATTGGAACAATTGGATTTAAGCCATAATGAAACCGTGTGTGCTGATAGGGGTTTTGACAGTGATACTTTGCGTAAGCTGATTAACGCCAAACAAAGCAAAGCCAATATTCCGTATAAGAAAAATAGAGAGCATCTTAATGTCAATACAGATTGGTACTTGTATAAAATCAGGCATTTGGTAGAAAATGCCTTTGCACGTTTAAAGCACTTTCGTGCAGTTGCAACGCGATATGATAAATTAAAACGCAATTATGAAAGTATCGTTTCATTGGCTTGTGCTTTGATTTGGTTGAAATTATAGGTGAATTGTCATTAGCCCCTAGTATCCGTTTTCCTTATTGGTCTAGTTGCCTTGTGCCAATTTCCGCGCATGCATATAAAATCATTTAAACACTTCTTTCAGGCAGCCTGAAAACACATCCAAACTCGTTAAATAATTTAGTAACACCAAAAAAGACAAAAGAATGATTAAAATCAGACCTAATGCAAACATACTAATCACAAACCCATCAGGTTCAACACCTATTTTTACAATCCAAAGATTAGCTAAATTAATAAAGATACATGCTAGGGGCTAATGACAATTCAAAAAAAGTGGCAAAGAGTTTAAGATGTTGTTTCCACACAAACACCTTTAAATCTTTGCCATGTTCCGAACCACACTTACAGATGAAACATGGTCAAGACTGTTTCCCATTTTGAAACAGCTTGGCATTTATCGCAAGAAAAATCTACGCAAAACCGTTGAAGGCATACTGTTTCGTTTGCGTACGAGCTGCCAATGGGCTGATATACCAAGCTGTTTTGGCAAATCCAATAGCATTTGTCAAAGTTTTAATCGTTGGTCTAAACGCGGTATTTTTACTAAACTATTTAAACAATTAGTTGATAATCCCGATATGGAATGGGTCTTTATGGACGGCAGCCATATTCGTGTACACCAACATGGTATGGGTGCACAATCCATAACACATGAAGCGGTTGGTAAAAGTGTGGGTGGTCATACATCTAAAATTCATTTGGCGGTTGATGCTTGTGGCAATCCAATAGAATTTATCATTACGGCTGGTAATGTAAATGATATTGTTGTTGCACCTAACTTATTGGAACAATTGGATTTAAGCCATAATGAAACCGTGTGTGCTGATAGGGGTTTTGACAGTGATACTTTGCGTAAGCTGATTAACACCAAACAAAGCAAAGCCAATATTCCGTATAAGAAAAATAGAGAGCATCTTAATGTCAATACAGATTGGTACCTGTATAAAATCAGGCATTTGGTAGAAAATGCCTTTGCACGTTTAAAGCACTTTCGTGCAGTTGCAACGCGATATGATAAATTAAAACGCAATTATGAAAGTACCGTTTCATTGGCTTGTGCTTTGATTTGGTTGAAATTATAGGTGAATTGTCATTAGCCCCTAGCACGAGATAATCCCCATAAGTTGTTATCAGATGACACAGCAATTCCATAATAGTTTCCTTTTTTTGCATTACTCACAAACAGAAACCTGTTCCGTAGAACAGGCTTGAATGTGTGAGCAAGTATCGTTGTGCAATCTCATAACTTGCCACGATACATTTCACAGCAAAATAGGATTCAGGCAGTCTTAAACTCTACCTGAAACACACACACAATACAGGCAGCGGAGTAATTTCAACGCTGCCTGAAATTATGTATTCGCCGCGATATAGCCAACGGCGTTAGGATTTGTCCGTAGATAATCCCAGCATCGGGGATACGCCCCGATTAACAAGATACGTTCAACTGCCACCTATTCACGGACTCTTTGAGCTACCCGTATGCATGGCATTTCATCAAGGGGCGTGTTGAATACCGCCTGCAACTCTTTATCGCCTTACTCAAAAGGCTGCACCATGTGCTATTTTAAGTGAGTTGCTGCGCTTCCTGATTGTTAAAGAACTGTTAAACCTACAGTTAAAATATTAGATTACTAATTAAGTTAAGTTAATTAGAATTTTGATAAATTTCAAAAAAAATAAAAAAAATATTGGTGTGAAAAAACACACACCAATATTTCATAATTTTGTTGCTTAAAATGGAAATTGACTGCTACCACCACGCCAAACCACTCTACCTAGAATTCTGTCACCTATATTTTCAAAAACGTCAGAATAACGTGTTTTATCTAAATTATCGCTCCTATAAATCCATTGATGTGTTTGGTCTAGAATTAAACGTCTAATTATAATTGTTCCACTTGCGCGTTTGATTACAAAAATTGCATTTTCCTGTTTAGTTGTTTCTAGACGATTAAAAATGACATCATCAAGACTAGCAATTGTAGGCGACATACTTTCATCAGGTGCTTTAATAAATTCTAAATAATCACAATCCCAATTATTTGAAAAACAGAACTTTTTTTTAAGCCTAATATTGCTAATATTACTCGTAATAAAATCAGAACTGGTTTGAGTATCAGGAGATTTTGTTAATTCTGTTGGCGGATTTTTTCCATAAAGTAGCCACTCAGGACTTACACCTAATGCCATAGCTAAATCAACAATCTTACCTGAACCCTGACTATGACCTAGTTCAATTTGTGCAATAGTTCCTTGACTAACCTTGTCACGTTTAGCCAAAGCTGATTGGCTTAATTGTAATTCCAATCTTCTTTCTTTGATGCGCTCAGCAAAATTTGTACCCACAATAGCTCCATAAGCAAAGCAAATAGCGCAGTTTAAATGCTTCTTTAATTATTTTTTTACTTGCAAAATATTAGCAACCTAATTTAAAATGCGGCAATTATTTGGTTTCCATCAGGAAAGAACAAAATGGATTGGTCAAAAATAATTAAATTCAGGCATGACTCAAAAGGAAATTGCACAATATTGTGATTGTTCACAAGATACTATTTCTCAAATAAAAAATCGCTATGGCAAAAAAGATAATTCACAAGTTTCAGTCTCCTATGAGATTGGTGCAGCTTTGAAAAAATTACACACAGAAAAATGTGTAAAAATAGTTTGATATAAAAATATTATTTAAAGTTAAAACCTTAATGCTCATATCACTCTTAAAATCTCATCTCAACAACGAATGTGCTATGATTTTCCAAGAAGTCAGCGCGTTTTGCGGCTCAAATATTCAGGCAGCCGCAATGTTGTCCAAATTTATATATTGGACGGAGACAATTGAGAATAAACCTGAACGCAACGGCTGGATTTTTAAAACTGCAGCCGATCTTAAACACGAGTTGGGTTTAACAAGACGTGGTTATGAAAAAGCACGCAAGTTTTTGTTGGAGCATGGGCTTGTTCAATATAAACGTGGTGGTGTACATGGCAAAATGCATCGGCGCATCAATATAGAACACTTGTTGCAGCAGATTTACACAAAAATCAAAGGTCAAGCAGTTCCTAAAAATGCACTGCAAAATCAAATTGATATTAACAATACGCAAATTCCTAAATGGATTCCATTGAAACAATGGAATGCCTTTCTACAAATGCTCAAAGAGCAGAAAAAGCGCATTTTGAGTAATAAACAAAAACGAACATTAATTGATTGTTTAGATAAAATTCAACAACAGGGGTATGATTTGATACCTATTATAGATCGCAGCATAGCTAGTGGCTGGTCATAGTTTTATGCCCCTGAGTCAGAATCTAAACCCCAAGCAAATACACAGGCTGAGGCAGCAGATATTGCCGCAAAACAAATATTAGAAGCGCAACAAAAAGCGCAGATGGATACAACTAATCGGGCACAACCTGAAGTGAGAGAAAAAGCGGTTTCTCAGATAATGGAAACGCTGAAAAAAGTGAAATCCAAAGTTAATGGTTAATGGCTAACCATTGCTTTGTTGCGCCTACGCTCTGTGAAATGATTTTAATGGCACTCTTATCTTTAAAAATACAATCCAATTGTTCCCAAATAACGCCCTTGTGGCGTTTTTTTGTGCTTAATTTTTTAAAATTTATGGTTTCTTCCTGTATTTAACCTTAATTTTGAAATATAAATAAATCATTTAAAATCATATCTTTGCACATTTTGTGCAAAGTACACGGCTCAAAACGAGCTATGTAGTTTGCACAATTCGCGCAAACTCTATACATAAATTACTTTCAAAGATTACTTACATAAATATTGGGCATAACCCTGTAGCTTGTTTTGTTTTTCAAGATGAATAAAAGATGAAGTGATGAATAGAGTTCCTGTGAAACTCTCTACCTGCTAGAATAGTTAAATGAACTACGCAAACAGCAAAATTCTCACAGACGTTAAATTTAAACGGTTAGTAGGTGTGCAAAGAAAAAATTTGGGGCTGTATTAGATTAGCAAGTATGCTAGTCTATAAAAATGAAAATAACTCATTGTAAATTAAAAAATCTATACAGAAAAAGCTCCTTGAATTTTTTGTATTAGAAGTAACAGCCCGTTCTGCAGCAAATTTGTTAGAGATAAATCCTAACTCTGCTGCACTGTTTTACCGCAAAATTCGTGAGGTTATCAGCTATCATTTAGCCCTTGAAGCGGATGAAGTATTTGACGGGCAAATTGAGTTGGATGAAAGCTATTTCGGTGGGCATCGTAAAGGAAAACGAGGTCGAGGTGCGGCAGGGAAAGTAGCTGTATTTGGGATATTGAAACAACAAGGCAAAGTATTTACTGTTGTCGTCAATGATACGAAAACAACAACGCTAATACCTGTTATCGCGAGGAAAATCAAGCCTGATAGCTGGGTTTATACGGACACTTATCGTAGTTATGATGCCCTTGATGTGAGTGAATTTCACCACGAACGAATCAACCATTCGGAGCTGTTTGCAGTGAAGCAAAATCACATCAACGGCATTGAAAATTTTTGGAGTCAAGCTAAGCGGATACTCCGAAAATATAATGGAATTGACCGAAAAAGTTTTCCTTTATTCTTGAAGGAATGTCAATTTCGGTTTAACTTTGGGACACCAAAAGAGCAACTTAAAACGTTGAGAAAATGGTGTGAGATTTAGGGCTAATCTAATACAGCCCCTTTATTTAACAGTATACGTTAATGGCCACTAAGATCACCTTATCATTTGTTTAAGTTACCTTCTAATCCTAAGCCACTTTCCTTAATCAATGTTAAATAAGCCATTAAAAATTTATATTTTGCTTCCGCAAGCTTTTGTTCTGCCTGCGTAATAGCTTGTCTTGCTTGTATTACTTCCAAACGATTTCTTATCCCGTATTGTTGACCTGTTTGAGTGGATTTGAATTTTAAGTGACTACTTTTAAGCACTCGCTCTTGAGCAAGAATTTGATAATGTGCAGCATTACTTTCAGTATAAGCTTGGCGAACTGCTAATTTAATCTGTCGTTCCATAGCTGTTAACTGAGCGCTAGCCACTTCATATTGACTAGCCGCCTCACGTATTTTACTTCTCAATTCTCCACCAGTAAATAAAGGAAGACTAACTCTTAATTGAATATTAGTATTCATTTCTTTACCATAAGCCTTATAGTTACCATTTTGAGATTCTGATACAAATTGATTATTTTGATAATCAATTTGTGCTGTTACAGTAGGCAATCGTTTATGTTTAGCAACTTTAAATGCTTCATCACTGCTGCTGACTGCATATTTTTGTGCTGCATATTCGTGATTATTTTCTAAAGCAATACGTTGCCACTCATCTAGGCTGTGCTTTTTAATTTTTGGAAGGTAATCTTCAGTTAAATTAGAAATATCAATAGGCTCAATTTGCTTACTATCTAAACCTGTATAATCATTAAGTTGATTTTCTAAGATTTGTTTTTTTGAAATGGCAGCAATTTCTTGTGCCAACGCATTATCATATCCTGCTTTAGCTTCATGAATATCTAATGCGGTAGCAGCACCTTTATTAAACAATGCCTGAGCTTGCCTTATTTGTTGCTCGTAAGCTGCTTTTTCTGCTGCATAAGCCGCAATAGTTTCTTTACTTAGTAGCAAGTTAAAATAATTTTCCGCTACATTATGTAATAAATTTTCTTTACTTGCATCATAACGCTGTTCTGCTGCTTTGCTGTTATACCGGCTCTGGCGATATTGAGCAATTTTACTTGCATCAAATAAAGTCTGGCTCAATTGTAAATTCCAGCCTTGATTTTGTTTGATAGCCGTTGCAGAATGCGGTTGGCGTTGATAATTTATATTGCCAGAAAGATGCGGAAAAAAAGCTGATTTAGCTTGTTGTTGCTGTTCTTTAATAACATTTTTTTGATGAAAAGCAGCATGATAATCAGCAGAATTTTGTTGTGCGGCTATCCACGCTTCTTGTAAATTAAATGCATAAGTAATAGGGCTACTCATTAAAGAAAATAGAGAATAAGAAAGAAAATAAATATTCTTTTTAGCTTTTATGTTTTTCATAATTTTTATTAATAGTTATTTTATTACTAAGGAAGCCATATTTTGCTATTTATAAATTAAAATAAAGAATTTATCTTTAAGTAAAGTAGCCTAGAATTTTGTTATAAAACTTAGGCTACCTAAAGCTATATAAATAACTTAACGTTCACGGAAGCTTTCATCAACTTTAGTTTTTAATGGACTTAGTACGTAATCTAGAACACGCCGCTTGCCTGTTTTGATTTCAGCAGTAACATTCATACCGGCAGTTAAATTAACTGTTTTACCATCAATGTTGAGTGTATTTTTATCAAGAGAAATAAGAGCGGTATAAACTAAACCTAATTGCTGATGTGTTGTAGCATCATGACTTATATTTTTAACTTTTCCTGTTATATAACCATAACGGGTATAAGGAAAACTCTCAATTTTAATCACAACTTCTTGCCCAGCATCCACAAAACCAATATCTTTATTTAATACCAATGCTTCTACTTCCATTTTCTCATCATTAGGTACTACTACCATAATTTTCTGTGCAGCTTGTACAACGCCACCTAAAGTATAAGTTGTCAATTCTTGTACTGTGCCATTTACAGGCGATGGAATACTTAATAACTTTTGTCTTTGTTTAGCTTTACTTGCTTGACTATTATATTGATCAATCTGTTCATTGACTTGGCGTAGAGAATCCAATGTATCACGTTTCAAATTTTGAGTATTTAATATACGATTTTGTTCAGCTTGCATAATGGCAGCCTGAACTTTCTGAATTTGACTACGCGTACTTTGCAAATCATTTTGATTACTAATAGATTTACTTTCTTGTTCTAAATAAGCATGTTCAGATATAAAGTTATCTACTTTAAGCTTTTGATAGTCAGCAGTTTTTTGATTTTCAATTGTACCAACTGAAACCAATTTTTTCTCTTGGGCGCGAGCAGATTGCAATTCTGCTTGATGACCTCTTAACACTGATTTTAGCTGTTCATCTTGTGCTAACCATGCTTGATATTGATTTTGAGCTAAAATTTGAGCAGCTTGAATATCTGATTCTGGTATATTCAAAGATTTTGCGTATGTTACATCTATTCTGGGAAGAGAATTTCTGTCTATTGCTAGCAAAATTGCTTCATAACGTAATTTAGATAATTGAGCTGCCTGAAGAGCCTGCTCAGATTGTGCAACATCACTATCTGAACCAACTACTTCTAAATCCAGCAATATCTCACCTTGCTTTACATACTGTCCATCATGCACATGAACTGCTTTCACTACAGCTGTTTCCAAAGGTTGAATTGTTTTACTACGACTACCGGAAGATGTTTTACCTGAAGCTGTAGCAACAATATCAATTTGCCCAAACCAAGACCATAATAAAGCCAATAAAGCAAATGCCATAATAAAACGAGCTGTCCATTTTGGAGAAGCAGATAAAGGGGTATCGGTTAATTCCAAATGCGCAGGAAGAAAAGCTAATTCTTCAGCACTCCTTTTAGGCGGATCAAGTTTATCCCGAACCGCCCATACATTACGCCAAATAGTGATATAACGGGTTAAAAAATCTTTAATTGCTTGTATAAACATATATTATTTCATTTCTAATTTTGATATTTAGACAATAAACAAACGGTTCTGAATTAATTTATCCATTCTGTAAATCGTACAAGTACCGATAATAACCATCTTCTTTTTGTAGCAATGCTTGGTGCGTTCCTTGCTCTACAATTTTACCTTTATCCATAGCAATGATTCGATGAGCCATTTTTACAGTGGATAAGCGATGTGCAATAATTAATACGGTCCTACCTTGGCAAATAGCTTGCATATTCTGCATAATAGCTCGCTCTGATTCATAATCTAGCGCACTTGTAGCTTCATCAAAGATAAGAATGCGTGGATTCGTAATTAGTGCTCGTGCAATAGCAATTCGTTGACGCTGGCCACCGGATAAACCTGAACCTTGTTCACCTACTATGGTATCGTAACCTTCTGGTAGTTCCATGATAAAGTCATGTGCACCAGAGAGTTTAGCCGCCTGAACAATAAGTTCTAATGGCATACCTGTATCTGTTAATGCAATATTGTCTCGAATACTACGATTCAATAAAACATTTTCTTGTAAAACAACACCCACTTGCCGGCGTAACCATGCAGGATCAGCCAAAGCTAAGTCATTACCATCAACTAATACACGTCCATTTTCTGGTACGTATAACCGTTGTACTAATTTCGTTAATGTTGATTTACCGGAACCAGATCGTCCTACAATTCCTAATATTTCTCCTGCATTAATTTGTAAATTCAAATCCTGCAAAATTAAACGTCCATCCGCTTTGTAACGAAAATCAACGTGTTCAAAGGTAATATCACCATTAATATCAGGTAAAGCTAAGCGCGATGATGAATGTTCTGTTGGAGCATTCAAAATATCACCTAATCTTGCCACTGAAATACCAACCTGTTGAAAATCTTGCCATAATTGAGCCAAACGAATAACAGGTGCTGCTACTTGACCCGATAACATATTGAATGCAATCAATTGACCTACTGATAGTTTGCCTTCAATTACCAATTTAGCACCAATCCATAAAGTTGCAACAACAACCAATTTTTGAATAAGTTGTACGCCTTGTTGTCCAATAACTGCTAACTTAGTTACTCGAAAACTAGAAGCTACATAAGCTGCTAATTGATTATCCCATCGACGAGTCATTTGTGGTTCAACAGCCATCGCTTTTACTGTACCAACAGCAGTCATACTTTCTACTAAAAATGATTGATTATCCGCATTACGTGCAAATTTATCATTCAGTTGTGTACGTAAAATTGGGCTAATAAAAGCAGACCAAAAAGCATACGCAGGTAATGAGGCTAAAACTACCAATGTTAAAGTAGGACTGTAATACCACATTACAATCAGGAATATAAAAGAAAATACTAAATCTAAAACTGAAGTTAAAGCTTGCCCGGTTAAAAAATTACGAATTTGCTCTAATTCACGTACTCGCGCAACTGTATCACCTACTCGTCTGCTTTCAAAATAAGAAAGAGGTAGCGCTAATAAATGGCGAAATAATCTTGCCCCTAGTTCTACATCAATTCTAGATGTAGTGTGAGCAAAAATATAAGTACGTAAACCACTTAAAATAATTTCAAATAAACTCACCGCTAAGAGTGCAATCGCTACTACATCCAAGGTTGAAAATCCTCGGTGTACAAGCACCTTATCCATAACTATCTGAAAAAATAGTGGTGTAATCAAAGCAAAAATTTGTAATACTACAGAAACAATAATGACTTCAAAGAAAATACGACGATATTTAATTATAGCAGGAATAAACCAAGTAAAATCAAATTTCGCTAATGAACCTAATACTGATGCACGGGAAGCAACCAGTATCAATTTTCCAGAATATCGTTCAGTAAATTCTGTGGCATTTAATATTATTGGACGGTTTTCAAGTAAATCATGGATAAGATATTTTGCAGAAAAACCCGATCCATCAATTTTTGCCAATATAAAATGACTATTTGAATTTTCATCTGAATTGTTATCACACCATACTAAAGCAGGTAGTGTTATCATAGGTAATCGCGATATAGGCTGGTGTACTACCTTAGCTTTCAACTCCAATTTTTTTGCTGCTAGCATCCATTCTGTTTCGTCCAAATCATTTTTTATATTACCTGAAAATTGGTGCATAATATCTGCAGGGTTTGCAGAAATTCCGTGGTATTGAGCAAGGACAATCAAAGCAGAAAGAGCGGGTTGTGAACCATAATCTGTCATAATTTAAATACTAAAAAATATTGATAAAACTTAATTAAATAAAAGCAAAACAACATCACCATTTAACATATTCAATTTCCATCATCTGAAATTAATAATATAAATGGTGATATCTTCTACTCAACTAAATCACGAAATGCTTGGAGCTAAAACATTTTGTGATGTTTGCGATAAAGGCTGTAACATACTTGATGAAGTACCATTTACTACACCAAATGATGCCATAGAACCAATTAATTTGTTTAAAGCACTAGCCACATTTGCTGGAGATAATGCTTGGCTTTTATTCGCATTGGCCAATTCTTGCAATTTTTGAGAGGAAATTTTCTCACCAGCTTGTTTGTTTCTCAAAAAGTCATCAATTTGCTCAGAGGTAATATAATTACCATCTTTACCAATCAGGTGCTCAATTTTATTATCAGTTTTATCAACATGATAATTCACTAATTTAGATGTAATGTACCAATTTGATATATTGATACTACCAGAATTATCATTTCGCTTGATCAGTATACCTTCTTTAGTGCGTTCAATAGTTAACTCGGATAAATTAGCATCTGCGAATGCCAACTTATCATTACCTTTAGCATCGTACAATGTATCATTCCCATCCCCTTTTCGAGAAATATATATATCATCACCGACACCACCATTTAATGTATCATCACCAGCACCGCCATCAAGTAGGTCATTTCCATCATCGCCTAAAAGTCGATCTTTACCTTTACCACCAAATAAGCGGTCATCACCAGCACCGCCATCAAGTAAGTCATCCCCTTCTCCACCGTGGAAAATATCATTAAATTTAGAACCGTTGAAGACATCATTAAATTGAGAGCCAATTATTTCTTCTACGGATTTTAATTTATCAGTAGACTTATACCCATATCCAACTTGTCTCAATTCATAATCACGATACTCAATAGTTTCAGTGCGCTTACCTACAACAGTATCTTGGCGTTTCACAACTTCATGATAAATATCACCTTTAGCCACTGTACGATTAACTATATAGCTGCCCATTTCAGTCGCGCGTGTACCATCTACAATAATATTACCTAAGCCACCATCTTTACTATATAAAACACGATCGTGTCCAGTTCCACCATCCACATTCATTTTACCTTGACCAGCAAAGATATCGTCATTACCAGCACCAGCATTTACAATTAGACCAATTTCTTCTGTAGTTTCCTGCTCATTAATACGTTGAATAACTTTAGAGAAGTCTAATTTAGAGCTCGCCTCACCATCAGTGATCTGCCAATTCTTAACACGTTCAAATTTCAATTTGTTGATATAAGAATATTTACCATTGTTTATACGTTTTCGAGATTCATTGCCTGCGCTTAATAGTGGTGAGGTAAAATGTAATGCTTGAGTTTTCTTACCATTTGAATTACTGATGTCTACAATTCCAGTCTTGGCATCTAATGTAATATTAGCACCAGCTGCAACTTTTTTACCATCTTCAAAAGCATCGGCATATGCTTTACCACTACTAATGCGTTCTCCTAATTTGGTAATGCCTGCTAATTCACCAATATTCTGATCCCAACGTTGTTGTGTAATAGCAATAACACGTTCAGCTTCTAATTCTTTATTCAATTCAGATAAAAATTTTAAATTATTTTCTAAATAAACACCATAACGAGAGTCATAACCTTTTTCGAAGTAATTTTTACCACTATTTTGTTTTTCCCATTCTAAAATTTTACTTTGTAATCGATTTGCAACACTCTCAAACATGGCTTGTTTGGACGCCTCTAAAATACCAGAAATTAATCCAGTTACGCCTGCAACTAACAAAGCAATTGGTGCTCCTACCGCAGAACCCACTGCAGCAGCAGAGACACCTGCAGAAACCGCACTTAATGCTGTACTAATTGTTGTTAAGGATGCTTCAATAGTACCAGCACCACGTTGATATTCAGCTAATAAACGATCTCCCCCGTAACCAAATTTTTGAAACTGTTTGGCAAAATTTTCAAGATCTTTAGCATGGTTAAATTTATCTGCTGCATTAATAAATGCCAACGGACTAATTGCCAACATAATAGATGAGGTAATCAAGCCAGCAACTGCCCCCGTAGTGGATAATCCTGCTGCTGCACGTTGCGCTAAAACATATGAAGAAACCGCTTTTGTTATATTACTTATAACTTGATTGCTAAGCTCAAATCCCGCAGCAACTTTTTTACCAGTTGATGCGTTTTTATCAGCCAATACAAAACCAGCAGAGATGCCTGATAACAAACCAGTAATTACCTCTAACCCCAAATTTGTTTTAGCAAAATTAATGTTTTGTAATTTATTACCTATATTTGAAAATCCTTTGGCCTGAGAAATTGCAGCACCTAATTTTGCTATTTGTGAAGAAAATGCTTCAATTGTTTGGACACCATTGGAAATATTGTCAACTAATTCATTAATTAAATTAATACTCGCTTTAGCTAAATCGATAGAGGAAGCATCCCCTTTTTTAATTAAAGAATCAAGTTCCATACCTGCTAGTGCAGTACCTAGAAACGAAGTTAATGTTGCTAAAACGTTTCCAGATTGCCCTAATTTACCATTAATATTTTCTGCACTTTTCAATCCTTGTGCCAGTTTATTGCTAGGATGTTTTTTCAAAATCTCATCTAATTTTTTTGCGGAAATAGCAATGCCAGTTTGTGTAAAAGAAAGCAATTTATTTGCGGTATCTAAAGATTTTTGAGCTGTTTCAACATGATCAGCTTCCTCTTTACGACTTACAATTCCCAACTCATCCGCAGCCTTAATGAGATCATTTAAGCTACCACCTGTAGTTGGGTCATAATCTTTTGGAATGGTTAAGTAAATAGATTTCACTCCAGTTTTAATAGACTGAACGCCTGCTTTAGCTGTATTTCCAGCTCGAGTCAACGTATTTTTAGTTGAATTTAATTTTGCTTGAAGATTTTGTTTTAATTTATTAGACATTAAAGTTACTCCTGTGAACTATAAAAATTAATTACTTTTGGAAATAATGAAGTTATTTTGAATTGATATTTGATTCATTAGATCCTCATGGTATTGTGAAAATATCTGCGTAGCTACTTTTGTATCAACATTCCTCCCGTAAAACTCAGAAATTTTTCCATTCGCAGATTCGCCATCAATGCGAATAGCCCTAAATAAACCTTCTGAAAACAGTGATCTCATATGTTTTGTTAGTAATCGACTATCACCAAATGGTGCAATCCAATCAATAAACCAATTTCGATTACCTGATTGCCAATCTTCTAATTTTAAGGAAGTAACATCATTAATATATTTAACTTCAGTTTCCAAGCTAAGTTGTGCCCAACTGCAATAAGCAATAGGAATACCATCTCTTTTTAATAACACATACTGTCCCGTTTCAATTGCAGGAATAACGTTGGTTGCAAAAAGAGAAAATGTCCAATTTTTATGTAAATCAGAATTCGTCCACAGCCAAGCAATTGATCCTAATTCTGTAAATTGATTATCCATTTTTTTAGTCTCTAGAAAATTAAAGTTGGTTTCAAAATTTATGAATTAAAGTTTTTATTCTCTTATTATAAATCTATTACTATTTTTTTACAAAAAAAATAACTATTATTTAATAGAATTCCTGTGAAACTCTCTACCTGCTAGAATAGCTAAATGAACTACGCAAACAGCAAAATTCTCACAGACGTTAAATTTAAACGGTTAGTAGGTGTGCAAAGAAAAAATTTTGCACAAATGCTTCAAGTGCTTAACTTAGCTTACACCCAAACTCATAAGTAGGGTGGGCGTACGCCCAAGTTGTCATTGGAGGATTTATTAATGACCACTTTACAGTATCTACGAAAATACCGCACTTACGAATAGATTGCAGCTGATTTTGGCATTCATGAAAGCAATTTAATTCGCCGTAGCAAGTGGGAAGAAGATACTCTGATTAAAAACGACTTCCATTTTGCAGACAAAATGGTTACATCAGAAGATACTGTGCTGGCTAATGCTACAGAGATTCGTATTAATCACCCTAAAAAAACAGCATAGAAACTATTCTGGTAAGAAAAAATGTCATACTGCTAAAGCTCAAATTATAGTCAGTTCAATAGGTGAAATTTTGAATATAAATTACACACCTTATGGACGAATTCATGATTTTACTTCATGCGCGGTGCGATGAAGAAGGCTTTATAGAGCAAATTCACGTTACGCCAGCCAATGCATCTAATGTAAATCATTTGGAAACCGTGTTGGACAAGGTTGAACACGGAGTCAAAGTGTATGCAGATAAAGGCTATGACAGTCAATCCAACCGCGAATTTTTGGAGAAAAATCAATTAGTGGACGGCATTATGTGTAAAGCGCACCGCAATAAACCGTTGACGCGTGAAGACATTGGGCGCAATAAGGAGCTGGCAAAAATCCGTTATCGGATGGAACAGAGTTTTGCCATTTTGCACTGTATATTCAGATGTAAACGGGCGAGTTATTTTGGCTTGGAAAGGGTCAAAGGGCAGTTGGGGTTGAAAGTGATTTGTTTGAATTTGCTTAAAGCGGCGAACAAGTTAAGGCTTGTTGCGCTGATTACGGTGTTTATTGTGCCCATTGCTGCCTGAAGGGGCATAAGGAAGCCTGAAATAGGGCTGTTTGGGTGGGGTGTTTGTGTTTGTTGAGCTTGGTTTGGGTTGATTTGGGGTTGGAATGGTGAAAACCCAAAAACAAGTGGGTTGTTTTGGGGGGGGAGGGGCAAAGGTTTCAGGCTGCCTGAAAGGATTTTGCAAAGGTTTCAAAATATGACTTTTTTACAGTTAAACGCTTGCCATTACGTTTCATGAGTATTATCTTTGCTCGCTTGAACACAACTTTCAGGGAGCATGACAATGGCAAAAAAATTCCCAATTTTCCCTAAAAATCCCGAACGCATTTGTTGGGGTTGCGACAAATATTGCGCCGCCGATGATTTGCAATGCGGCAACGGCTGCGAGCGTATTCAGCATCCAATAGAATTGGATGGGCGCGATTGGTATAAACAAGGCGATTGGAGTAATTTGTTATCGGAAAAACAACAAGTTGAACTTGGTTTAATCGCCGTGCCTCAGTCTGAAAAAATCGTTAAACCGCATTTTAAATTGCCGCTACCGAGCAAAGGATAAACCATGCGCGTGCTTTTATCGCAACTTTCCGTTCCCTTAATTCAAGCACCGATGGCAGGTGCGCAAGACGAAAAATTAGCCATTGCGGTGGCGCAAGCTGGCGGTTTGGGTTCATTGCCAGCCGCTATGCTCACACCCGAGCAATTGGCGCAACAACTGCAAACTTGGCGAGAAACGGTTGGCGATGCGCCTGTTAATGTGAACTTTTTTGCGCACCAAGAAACATCTGTAAGCGATGCGCAACGGCAACAATGGGAACAGATTTTTCAACCAATTGCTGAAAAATTAGGCATTAATTTGCAGCAAATTCCGATAAGCGCAGGACGCAAACCCTTTGATAGCGCGATGTTGAAAGTAGTGCAGCATTACCGCCCTGCGGTTGTCAGTTTTCATTTTGGGCTGCCTGAACAATCGTTATTAAATGCAGTAAAAGCCACAGGCGCACGCATTTTGGCGAGCGCGACCACATTAGATGAAGCGCGATTTTTGGCAGCGCAAGGTGTAGACGCGATTATCGCACAAGGCTGGGAAGCGGGCGGACATCGTGGCTGGTTTTTGAATCACGATGTGCAACAACAAAGCGGCATATTTGCGCTGTTGCCTCAATTGGTGCGCGAATTGGATGTGCCGATTATCGCGGCAGGTGGCATCAGCAACAGACAAACCGTTCAGGCAGCCTTTGCTTTGGGGGCGGTAGCGGTACAAGCGGGCACGGCATTTTTGTTGGCAGATGAAGCCACGATTTTGGCTGAACATCGCGCTGCATTACTGAGCGACGCGGCCGAACACACCGCCGTAACCAATTTATTCAGCGGCGGCGCGGCTCGCGGTATCGTTACGCCGTATATGCAACAATTAGGCTGCCTGAATGAACAGGCGTTGCCTTTTCCCCATTTAGGCGCGTATGCGGCAGCGATGAAACAAGCTGCTGCGGCGCAAGGTTTGGCGGGATATACGAGTTTGTGGGCGGGACAAAATGCACTGTTGGCGAAAGCAGGTAGGGTGGCGGAAATTGTGCAGCGATTGATGGGTAATGTTTAACTTTTTTATAACAACAAACCGTTTCAGGCTGCCTGAAACTTTTGCAAAACTCAGAAAATCTCCAGTCCGACGTCATTCCTGTGCAGGCGCAATTCAACGTTACGTTCAATAAACTTCTGTTTCTGAAAGTCAAAAATAAATTCCCGCCTACGCGGAAATGACGGTGGTGTAGATTTTGCAAAGGTTGTTGAATGTCAAAAAGTCGGATTCAAGAATCCGACCTACGACTTTTCAGGCAGCCAAAACTTTCAGGCAGACTGAAAACCTAAGGAATCGCCATCACATTGCCTGTAATCGGATGGTGCATAATATTCATGTTTACGCTGTAAATTTCGTGCAACACTTGCGCCGTCATAATCTCTTGTGGCGCACCTTGTTTTAAGACATGTCCTTGATGCAATGCGACCAATTGGTCGCAATAACGCGCCGCCAAATTGATGTCGTGAATTACAATAATCACACCTAAATTCAATTGCTTAGATAAAGATTGAATCAACTCCATCACTTCCAATTGATGTGCAATATCCAGCGCGGCAAGCGGTTCATCCAGCAGCAAAAAGCGACTTTGTTGCGCTAAACACATTGCCAACCATACGCGTGAGCGTTCGCCGCCCGACAAATTGTCCACAAATTGATGGCGAAATTGTTCCGTGTGCGTCAATTCAAATGCGCGTTGCACGGCGGCGCGGTCTGTGTCGGTTTCGCGTCCTGTTAAACCTGTCCACGCGTAACGTCCCATTTTGACCAATTCTTCCGCTGTTAAAGCCGCAGCGGAGGGCAAATGTTGTGGCAAATACGCCAACTGTTTGGCGTATTCTCGCGCGGAAAAATCAGCGAGATTTTTGCCATCGAGCAACACTTTACCTGCGCTGGCATGGTTTTGGCGCACCAATAATTTCAGCAAAGTGGATTTACCTGAGCCATTGTGTCCAATCAAACCGTAAACGGTTTGCTCTTTAAATTCAAGGCTGATGTCGTGTAATAACACGCGCTCGGGTACGGCGAATTGGACTTGTTGTAATTGAAACACGAAGGCTGCCTGAAAAAAATGAAAAGCGCGATTGTAGCGGAATTTCGTGTGGGTTTAAATAAAAATGGCTTGCAACAAACCATGATGTGTTTCAATTATTTAGCTTTTCAGGCAGCCTAAAAAGACAATCTGTTATACTCTCGCCCTTTGTTTTGATTGCCCATGCCATGAAAAAAATACTTGCTTTGCTTGCTTGTTTACCGTTTGTTGTCCACGCTGCGCCGCGCATTGCAACCGCTGATTGGACAATTGCGGAAACTTTAACCGCTTTGGGTGTGCCACCTGTGGCGGCGGGCGATAAAATTGCTTATGGCAAATGGGTTGCCGTACCACCCTTGCCTAGTCAAACTGCCGATTTTGGCGTGCGGATGCAGCCGAATTTGGAATATTTGCGCCGCATTCAACCCGATTTTTTCATTCAATCGTCGTTTTATGCAGGCAGCCTGAAACCGCTTAGCCAAATTGCGCCTGTGCATGAAATCAATATGGGCAACGAGCAAGGCATTACTTGGGCGCACACGCTCAAAAGCACGCGCCAAATCGCGCAATTGGCGCAAGTATCACAAGCTGCCGAGCAATTGATTCAACGCGCAGAAACCCAGTTTATTCAACAAAAGCAACAGCTTAAGCCATTTTCTTATCGCCCAGTTGCCGTGGTGCAGTTTGTAAACGCGCGCCAATTGCGCATTTATGGCAACACCAGTTTGTTTCATGTGGTGCTCAATAAAGTCGGGATGCGCAACGCGTGGCAAGGCGAAAGCAACGCGTGGGGTTTTGCCAATATCACATTGAGCGATTTGGCAAAATTGCCGCCCAACACCTTAATGTTGGTTATCAAACCGCACCCCGCCGACTTAGGGCGCACCTTGCCCAAAAGCGCATTGTGGCAACGCTTGCCGCAATCGCAGCCTGAAAATCACCGCGTGTTACCCGCCGCTTGGGCATACGGCGGCGTGCGCGCCATGCAACAATTTGGCGATTTGCTGACGGCGGCGGTGATTCAGAATAAAACGGAGGCGTGGTAATGTTTCAGGCTGTCATCGGTCTGAAACTACGATTCAGTAACCGATGTGCGCTAAGCAAAGCTGCTGCCTGAAATGTACGACAAAACTGCAGTACTCTGTTCTCACCCTCGACTAGTGGGGTGGGTTAGGGTAGGGGTTGTTGTTTCATCAGAAATATTTTTATGACTCACCCCACTAACCCAGCCCAGCTCTCCTTGCAGAGGGAGGGTGCAGATTTCAGGCAGCCTGAAAAGTAGAAATATAAAGTGGCTGCCTGAAAACTCTAACTCAATGTTTTTTTAAATAATCTAAACCATGAAATTAAATCCAGAACAACAACAAGCGGTGGAATATTTGGGCGGACCTTTGTTTGTCTTGGCGGGCGCAGGCAGCGGTAAAACGCGTGTGATTACCGAGAAAATCGCATATATGATTCGGCAAATGGGCTATAAACCGCACCAAATTGCGGCGATTACGTTCACCAATAAAGCGGCGACCGAGATGAAAGAGCGCATTGGCGCAACGCTGGGGCGTGAGCAAACGCGTGGGCTGACGGTCTGTACGTTTCATGCTTTGGGGATGCGCATGTTGCGCGAAGATGCGCAAGCGGTTGGCTATAAAAAGAATTTTTCTATTTTGGATAGCTCCGATAGTGCGGCGATTTTTACCGAGCTTTCAGGCAGCAGCGGCAAAGAGATGATGTTTAAATTGCGTCATCAGGTGTCACTGTGGAAAAACGATTTGGTGTCGCCCGAGATGGCGATTGCGGCGGCGCAAGACGATTGGGAGAAGCAGGTGGCGCAGGTTTATGCGGCTTATCAGGAAACGCTCACGCATTATCAGGCGGTGGATTTTGATGATTTGATTCGGCTGCCTGTTTTGTTGTTGCAAGAAAACATGGAAGTGCGGCATAAGTGGCAGCGGCGTTTGCGTTATTTGCTGGTGGACGAATGTCAGGATACCAATGCTTGCCAATACGCGCTTATGCGTTTGCTAACGGGCGCGGAGGGTATGTTTACGGCGGTGGGCGACGATGATCAATCTATTTATGCTTGGCGCGGTGCGGATATGGAGAATTTGCGCCGTTTGCAAAGCGATTATCCGCAGCTCAAAGTGATTAAATTGGAACAAAATTATCGCTCTACGGCGCGGATTTTGCGCGTTGCCAACCGCGTGATTGCCAATAATCCTAAATTGTTTGCCAAGACTTTGTGGTCGCAATTAGGAGAGGGTGAGGCGGTGAAAGTAGTGGCGTGTCAAAACGAGGAACACGAAGCGAAATACGTGGTCGGGCAACTGGCTTGGTTGCACAAAATTTCGGGGGCGCGTTATGCCGATTTTGCGATTTTGTATCGCGGCAACCATCAAGCGCGTTTGTTTGAATTGGCTTTGCGTGAAGCGCGGATTCCTTACCAAATTTCGGGCGGACAAAGTTTTTATGATAAGGCGGAGATTAAGGATGTGTTGGCGTATTTGCGCCTGCTTGCCAATCCCGACGACGACCCCGCTTTTTTACGCGCCGCGACCACGCCCAAGCGCGGCATTGGCGACAGCACGCTGGGTAAACTCAATGATTTTGCCAAAGAACACCATTGCAGCTTGTTTCAGGCAGCCACATCTATGGACGCGCTCGCGGAACTGAGCAGCAAAAGCCGTGAAGCCGTACAACAATTTGCCGCGCTGATGCAAGACTACCGCGCCCGTGCGCGTGAAGACGTGGCGGGCGAAGTCGTAAACGATTTGCTTGCCGACATTCAATACGAAAACCATTTGTTAAACGCGGAAGAAAACAGCCGCGCCGCCGAAAGTCGCTGGAAAAACGTGCAAGATTTGCAAGATTGGCTCACGCGCAAAGGCGAAGAAAAAGACAAGGATTTGATTGAATTAACGCAAACCATCGCGCTGATGACGCTGCTAGAAGGGAAAAGCGATGAAGAAGTGGACGCAGTCAAACTCTCTACTTTGCACGCATCCAAAGGTTTGGAATATCCGTTTGTGTTTCTCGTTGGCTGCGAAGAAGGGATTTTCCCACATGCCGACAGTGTAGAAGAAGGCAATTTGGAAGAAGAGCGGCGGCTGATGTACGTCGGCATTACGCGCGCTAAAGAAAATCTCACCATTACCCATTGTTTAAAAAGAAAACGCGCAGGCGTGTGGCAATTTAATGACCCGAGCCGATTTATTGATGAAATGCCGCTGGAAGATGTGAGCATCGTTGGGCGCAAAGGCGGTGCGCCGATTGTGAGCAAGGAAGAGGGTAAGGCGCGTCTGGGGAATATGTTGGAGATGTTGAAGCAGAAGAGCGAGTAGGGGTTTCAGGCTGCCTTTTGCTATTTACCGCTGTGGTGAGTAGCGTTGGCAAATTTTTGTGTAGGGTGTGTGGCGTAAGCCACGCACGCGTTCTGTGCAGCTTCGAAAACGTGTGCGTGCGTACCGCACACACCCTACATAAAAAAAGTGGGAGCAAATTTTCAGGCTGCCTGAAAACTGTTTTTCTTATTTCAGGCAGCCTGAAACGTAAAAATACACGCTTAACAAACGCAAAATCATGAAAATATGCTAAATTGCCATTTTCCCAAAACCCCTGTTTCAGGCTGCCTGAAACCTAATTTAAGCATAAGGAAACCACGTTATGGCTGTGAATCTCATTGCAAAAACCGATGACCAACTTTCCGCAATTGAAGGCGTGCAAATTTACACCGCGCAAGCAGGAATCAAGAAACCCAACCATAGCGATGTTACGCTTGTTGTTGTGAATTCTGAATGCACAATTGGCGCAGTGTTCACGCAAAATCGTTTTTGCGCCGCGCCTGTGGTGATGGCGAAAAAACATCTGGCGCAAGAGAATATTCGCGCGCTGATTATCAACACAGGCAATGCCAACGCAGGTACGGGCGCACAAGGACGCGTAGACGCGTTGAAAATGTGTGAAGCGGCGGCGGAACAAGTGGGCTGTAAACCAACGCAAGTGTTGCCATTTTCAACAGGCGTGATTCTGGAACCATTGCCTGTGCAAAAAATTGTGGACACGTTGCCCAGCGTGTTGCCCGCCACATGGGCTGACGCGGCGCACGCGATTATGACCACCGATACCGTTGCAAAAGCCGCTCATCGCAGCGGACAAGTGGGCAACCATCATACGGTTAAAGTAACAGGTATTGCCAAAGGTGCAGGCATGATTTGCCCCAATATGGCGACCATGCTCGGCTTTATCGCGACCGACGCGAACATCGCCCAGCCAATTTTGCAACAACTGACTGAAGAAATCGCCGCCGAGACTTTTAACAGCATTACAGTGGATGGCGATACCAGCACCAACGACAGCTTCATCATCATGGCAACAGGTCGTTGCGGACAAAGCGAAATCGACAACATCGCCGATCCGCGTTATGCGCAAGTGAAAGCCTTGTTGCACGAAGTGGCACTTGAATTAGCGCAAGCGATTGTGCGCGATGGCGAGGGGGTAACCAAATTCATCACGATTCATGTATTGAACGCCAATACACGCGACGATGCACGCCAAGTGGCTTATGCCATCGCCCATTCGCCGCTGGTAAAAACCGCATTTTCTGCCAGCGACCCTAATTTAGGGCGCATTCTCGCCGCCATCGGTTATTCGGGCGTGCCTGTGGAAATTGATGGCATCAAAGTGTATTTGGGTGATGTATTGGTTGTCGAAAAAGGCGGTCGCGCCGCGAGCTACACCGAAGAAGCAGGACAACGCGTGATGAATCAAGCCGAAATTACCGTGCGTGTGGATTTGCGCACAGGCGAAGAAGAAGCGACGATTTACACCTGCGATTTAACCAAAGAATATGTGGCGATTAATGCGGATTATCGCAGTTAACTTTCAGGCTGCCTGAAAGCCTGAAATCTCTTGCAAAAAAGGCTGCCTGAAACTTTTCAGGCAGCCTTTAATCTAATCTGTGTCATGCCCCTGTTGTCCCGCGCTGCAATTCTTTATAATGCCAAACTTTTGTTTTGGCGCACCTATCATGCACATTTCCCAATTTGATTTTGACCTACCTGAACAGTTAATCGCCCAACATCCGCCTGAAATTCGTGGTGGCAGTCGTTTACTGGTGGCATTAGGAAAGCCATTTTTAGACCAGCAATTTGTGGATTTACCCAACTATATTGCCGCTGGCGATGTCTTGATTTTTAACAACACTAAAGTGATTAAAGCGCGCCTGTTTGGACAAAAAGCCAGTGGCGGCAAAATTGAAGCCTTAGTAGAACGCGTTTTGGACGCGCATACCGCCTTGGCACACATCCGCTCCTCCAAATCGCCCAAAGCAGGCGCAATGTTGCAGTTTGAAGGCGGCTTGGAAGCCACGATGCAAGAACGCGTGGGCGAACTCTTTAAACTGCAATTTTCAGGCAGCCAAAACGTGTATGAATTATTGGAACAACACGGACGCTTGCCGCTGCCGCCATATATTGAGCACACGGCGACAGGCGAAGACGAAAGCCGCTATCAAACCGTTTATGCCAAACATCAAGGCGCGGTTGCTGCGCCAACAGCAGGTTTGCATTTTACCGATGAATTATTAGCCAGCCTGAAAAACCAAGGCGTAGAAATGGCGGAAGTAACCTTGCACGTGGGCGCAGGGACGTTTCAGCCCGTGCGCGTGGAAAACATTAGCGAGCACCATATGCACAGCGAATGGTTTGACATTCCTGCCGAAACGGTTGCCAAAATTCAAGCGGCAAAAGCGCGTGGCAACAAGGTTTGGTCAGTCGGCACCACATCATTGCGCGCGATTGAATCCGCCGCCCGTTCAGGCAGCCTGAAAGCAGGGCAGGGCGACACGGATATTTTCATCACACCTGGTTTTCAGTTTCAAGTGATTGACCGCTTGATTACCAATTTCCATTTGCCCAAATCCACGCTGCTCATGCTGGTGTCCGCGTTTTCAGGCAGCCAATTTATCCGCGATGTGTATCAACACGCGATTGAGCGCGAATACCGTTTTTTCAGCTATGGCGATGCGATGATTTTAGCGCGCGATGAACACAGAGATTAAGTGAATGATTTTTCAGGCTGCCTTGATTTTCAGGCAGCCTGAAATGTTAAATCAATTCAATTGGTAATAACTGCTCTAATATTGAAGTATTTAACTCTTTTGCCTGCTTAAATAATCAACAATTCATCCTAAATTCCAGCTGTATGTGTCATCACTAAATTCGATATTTGGCTGCATTTTTGCAGAATTTACTAGACTTTTGCGTCCAATTTAGCCAAAATCCGTTTTTTCGTGTTATTGAAACTGTACACACGCACAATGACTTTTTCAGGTAGCTTAAATACATGGCTGCTTGAAGCACATAAAAACCTGACATAAGGAATGGTTCAGAATGGATTTACGTAAATTAAAAAAACTGATTGATTTGGTTGAAGAATCAGGTATTGCCGAGATTGAAGTAACCGAAGGCGAAGAAAAAGTTCGCATTACGCGTTCGGTTGCCGCGCCTGCGGTACAAACGATTTATGCTGCCGCGCCGATGGCTGCGCCTATGCAACAAGCCGCGCCAGCACAAGCTGCACCCACGCCTGTTGCAGCGGCAGCTACTGCAGCACGCGATTTGTCTAATGCGCAAAAATCACCTATGGTTGGCACGTTCTACCGCGCGCCAAGTCCGAGTGCACCTGCGTTTGTGGAAGTAGGCGCAACGGTTAAAGCAGGCGATACGCTGTGTATTATTGAAGCGATGAAATTGATGAACGAAATTGAAGCTGAAAAATCGGGCGTGATTAAAGAAATTTTGGTGGAAAACGGTACGCCTGTGGAATTTGGCGAGCCATTGTTTATCATTGAATAATGATGTGTAGGGTGTAGCTACTGCGCACTTTATGTTTTATTGCCAAAATGGTTTTCAGGCAGCCTAAAAATGGAATATTCCACCTGTTTTCATTGCCAAGATTTACATTAACGTATACGCATCAACAGTCCAACTGAATTAGAAAATGCTTTGATTTTGGCTGCTAAAAAAGTTCATTCAAGTAGCCTGAAAGACATCACAGCAGAAGGTTTGCCGCTTGCGCCTGAAAGTAACTTGGGTACAAGCAATCAGCTACATTCAACTGCCACCAATGCGTTTAGCACAAATGGTTGAACAAAAATTTCTATTTGGTTGGCGCGTTTTGGGTTGGGGCGATAGTGTGCAATTGTATTTTCAATGTTCACATTGTTTTGCTGTTTTTAGGCTGTATGCTGAAACGTATCGCGGTATAGTCGTAGAATTGAAAAAGTACTACGGCGTTGACTCGCCGCCTTGTATTACATTTTCATTTGTACGGCTATAGCGGTGGTGCTTGGGAATATGTTGAAACGAGCAACAAATGATTTCAGGCAGCCTGAAACCCCAAAAATAAATAGGAAAACACCATGTTAAATAAAGTGTTAATTGCCAATCGTGGCGAAATTGCCTTGCGTGTGTTACGCGCTTGCCGTGAAATGGGCATTGCGACTGTGGCGGTGCATTCGGAAGCCGACCGCGACAGTTTGCATGTGAAATTGGCAGACGAAAGTGTGTGCATTGGTCCTGCGCCGTCGCCACACAGTTATTTGCATATTCCTGCCATTATTGCGGCAGCAGAAGTTACAGGCGCGGACGCGATTCACCCTGGTTACGGCTTCTTGGCAGAAAATGCGAATTTTGCGGAACAGGTGGAGCAATCGGGTTTCGTGTTTATTGGCCCACGCGCCGACACGATTCGTTTGATGGGCGACAAAGTGTCCGCCAAAAAAGCCATGATTGAAGCGAGCGTGCCATGTGTTCCCGGCTCAGACGGTGCACTGCCTGAAAATCCTGATGAAATTTTGCGCATTGCGGATAAAGTTGGTTTTCCTGTGATTATCAAAGCGTCGGGCGGCGGTGGCGGTCGTGGTATGCGTGTCGTTGAAAAAAAAGAAGATTTGCTCAAAGCGGTGGAAATGACTAAAGCGGAAGCGGAAGCGGCGTTTGGCAATCCGATGGTGTATATGGAACGCTTTTTGCAAAAACCGCGCCATATTGAAATTCAAGTCTTGGCAGACGAACACGGCAACGCGATTTATTTGGGCGAACGCGATTGTTCTATGCAGCGTCGCCACCAAAAAATCATTGAAGAAGCCCCTGCGCCATTCATCACACCCGAAGAACGCGCCAAAATCGGCACGGCTTGCGCGGATGCGTGTAAACGCATTGGCTATCGCGGCGCAGGGACGTTTGAATTTTTGTATGAAGACGGCGAGTTTTTCTTTATTGAAATGAACACGCGTGTGCAAGTGGAACATCCAATTACGGAATTGGTAACGGGTGTGGACATTGTGCAGGAGCAGTTACGTGTGGCAGCAGGTTTGCCCTTGCAATACACGCAAGATGATATTCAATTGGAAGGACACGCGTTTGAATGCCGTATCAATGCGGAAGACCCATATAACTTCATTCCAAGCCCTGGTTTGATTGAATCGTGCCATTTGCCCGGTGGTTTTGGTGTGCGCGTGGACAGCCATATTTACCAAGGCTACCGCATTCCGCCAAACTACGACAGCTTGATTGGCAAAATTTGCGTACATGGCAAAACGCGTCCGCAAGCGATGGCAAAAATGTTGGTGGCATTGAATGAGTTGGCAATTACCGGCATTAAAACCAATACGCCTTTACACCGTGAATTATTCTGCGACAAAGGTTTTGTAGCAGGTGGCACGAGCATTCATTATTTGGAACATTGGTTGGAAGAGCGTAAAGCGAAACAGGATAAATAATATCTTGTTCATTTTCAGGCAGCCTGAACGATTTTCAGGCTGCCTGAAAATATTTTGGGATTTGCGCGATTGAATGTACACCGCTAAAATCCAGCCGTTTAATTGAATAAAAGAAAGATAAACCATGCAACAATATTTAGATTTAATGCGCGATGTATTAGACAACGGCACAGACAAATCCGACCGCACAGGCACGGGTACGCGCTCGGTGTTTGGGCGACAAATGCGCTTTGATTTGGCGCAAGGCTTTCCGCTTTTGACCACCAAAAAGCTGCATTTGCGTTCCATTATTCATGAATTGTTGTGGTTTCTCAAAGGCGACACCAATATCAAATATTTGAAAGATAATAATGTTTCCATTTGGGACGAATGGGCGGACGAAAACGGCGATTTGGGACGTGTTTACGGTGCGCAATGGCGTTCTTGGCGCGGCGCAAATGGCGAGACGGTTGACCAAATTGCTAATTTAATTGAACAAATCAAAAAAAATCCCGATAGCCGCCGCTTGATTGTATCCGCTTGGAATCCTGCCGAAGTGGACGATATGGCGTTGCCGCCTTGCCATGCGCTATTTCAGTTTTATGTGGCAAACGGCAAACTTTCCTGCCAGCTTTACCAACGCAGCGCGGATATTTTCTTGGGCGTGCCGTTTAATATCGCCAGCTACGCGCTCTTGACCATGATGGTGGCGCAAGTGTGTGGCTTGCAAGTGGGCGAATTTGTGCACACTTTGGGCGATGCGCATTTATACAGCAACCATTTTGACCAAGCGCGCGAGCAATTAAGCCGCACACCGCGCGCCTTGCCGACTATGCACATCAATCCTGATGTAAACGATATTTTTGCGTTTACATTTGATGATTTTGAGTTGCGCAATTATGACCCTTTGCCGCATATTAAGGCGGCGGTAGCGGTTTGAGTTTCAGGCTGCCTGAAAATTAAATTAGCTTAAAACATATAATCCGCTTAATTTGCTAGATTAAGCCTTGAAAACCAATAAATCAGGACTGATTAAATATGAATAATAATGATATTACTGATTTAGAAGAAATTTTTTATAAAAATATTCGAAGAGTTTCTTCTTTGATTGAAATATATGATTTAGTAAAATCAGAAGGGAAAGAAAGAAAAAAAGTCACAGAAACTGATACGCTAAGAGCCTCTGTTGTTTTTCTTCATGCTGCGTTAGAGGATGTTATGAGGGGCTTGGCTCTGATATTTTGGATAGCAGAAAATAACAAAAATATTTTGGAAAAAATCCCATTAGATTTAAATCATATTAATGTTGCACATCATAATCTTAAATTTACACTAGGAGATTTAACTGAATTAGTAGGTAAAAATCAGACTATTGAAACACTTATAGAAGCATCTGTAAGAAAATATATTTATACGAAATTTACAATTAATGATATTAGCCAATTAAAAGAAGAAATCAAAAAATTAAAATTTACTGAAACTTTTCAATTTATTGAAGATTTGAATGAAGAAAAAAAGAGTAATCTCATAAATTTTTTTGCTCGTAGACATAGAATTGTTCATCATGCAGATAGAAATCAAAATAATGATAGAGGAGAGCGTAGAGCCAAAGCAATTAGACCTGAGACTGTTGAAAAATGGAAAGAAGAAATTATAGAAATAGTTCAAAGTTTATTTGAAGAAGCAAAAAGTAAAGCTGCATTCTAGTTTTTAAAATTTTACGTTTCAGGCTGCCTGAACCCCAAAATCTTTTTAGGCAGCAACTTCGTTTAGCGCACATCGGTTGCTGAATCCAAGATTCAGACCGATGGCAGCCTGAAAACCTAACCCATATAACCATTTCGCATAAAGAAATCCGATTAAACTGTTATAATCACGCTCTTTTTACGATTTTTCACAGAAAGCCACGAGTGCTGCAACAATTTCTCACTTCCTTGCCGTATATGACTGAAGCGCGCGCTGATTTGATGATGAGCGCGTTTTTGCCCATGATTAAAGCCGCGTTTGTGGTATCTATTCCGCTGGCGATTGCATCGTTTTTGATTGGTCTCATCATCGCCATTTGCGTGGCGTTGGTACGGATTTCGCCGTCGCAATCGCTGTGGCATAAAATCCTACTCGGTATCACGCGCGCTTATGTGTCCATGATTCGCGGCACACCTTTGCTGGTGCAAATTTCCATTGTGTTTTATGGTTTGCCCGCAATGAATATTTTTATTGACCCGATTCCTGCCGCGATTATCGCCTTCTCGCTCTACATCGGCGCGTATGCTTCGGAAACCATTCGCGCGGCGATTTTGTCTGTGCCAAAAGGGCAATGGGAAGCAGGTTTTTCCATTGGTATGCCGTATATGCAGACGTTTCGCCGTATTATTGCGCCGCAAGCGTTTCGCGTTGCCGTGCCGCCGTTGAGTAATGAATTTATTGGCTTATTCAAAAGTACGTCGCTTGCTTCGGTAGTAACGGTTACCGAAATGTTCCGCGTGGCGCAACAATATGCCAATTCTTCGTATGATTTCTTGCCGATTTACATTGAAGCTGCCGTGATTTATTGGTGTTTTTGCATGATTTTATTCATGATTCAAGCGCGTTTAGAGCGACGCTTTAACCGTTTTGTTGCGCGATAACTAGGATAGACATCATGATTAAAATCAGAAATATACACAAACAATTCGGGCAAAACATCATTTTGCGTGGCATAGATTTAGATGTAACCAAAGGGCAAGTCGTTGTGATTCTCGGGCCGTCAGGTTCAGGTAAAACCACATTCTTACGCTGCCTGAACGCGCTGGAAATGCCCGAACAAGGCACAATTGAATTTGAGCGCGAGCCGATTGTGAAAATTGATTTTGCCCAAAAACACAGCAAACACGACATTCTCGCCCTGCGTCGCAAAACCGCGATGGTATTTCAGCAATACAACTTGTTTCCACACAAAACCGCGCTGGAAAACGTGATGGAAGCACCTGTTTATGTGCAGAAAAAAAGTAAAGAAACCGCACGTTTTGAGGCAATTGAATTGCTAAACAAAGTCGGTTTGGGTGACAAAATTGACCTCTATCCGCACCAACTTTCAGGCGGGCAACAACAGCGCGTAGGCATCGCGCGCGCCTTGGCATTGCAGCCTGAATTGATGTTGTTTGACGAACCGACTTCCGCGCTAGACCCAGAACTGGTGCAAGACGTGTTGAACACCATGAAACAGCTTGCTAACGAAGGCTGGACTATGGTGGTGGTGACGCACGAAATCAAATTCGCGCTAGAAGTGGCGGATGTAGTGGTCGTGATGGATGGTGGCGTGATTGTGGAACAAGGCGCGCCCGAAGTGTTGTTCAATAATCCGCAACACGAACGCACACGCAGTTTTTTAACACGAATTAAGCAAGATTGAGTTTCAGGCAGCCTGAAACCTTTGTAAAACCTTTTTAGGCAGCCTGAAAACATAAGCCACTAAAATAAAAGGAAAAAAACATGAAACAATTTGAATACCGCTTGCCCAAATGGGTTGGCATCGTTTTCTTGCCCATGTCTGGTATTTTGACACAATATGCCTATAAAAAAGCGATAACACACAGCGAATTACACTACAAAGGCATGCATTTAGCCGCCGAGCATGCGCAATATGCTTGGTGGGTCATGTTTGTATTTATGTTGGCTATGGCCATTCTAGGCTTGTGGATATTGTTTCAATCATTCGGCAAACCGCGAATTGTGCAACTATATGAAGACAAAATCATCGCGCCCAAAGCACCGATTTTAAACACCATTAACACCATTTATTACCGCGACATAACCAAGTTGCAATTAAAAAAGGTAGGCAAAAATCGCCAATTTATCATTACCGATTTGAATAATAAGATTATGATTTTGGACCTGCATTTTCAAGACAAAAGCGATTTTGAAGAGATTGTTCGTTTTGTGCAGATGAAAAAAGCTGCGCAATAAGTTTTCAGGCAGCCTGAAAAATACAGAAATCCCAAATCTTAACAAGGAAACCCCATGATTACCCCCCAGCAAGCCCTTGCGCGTTTGATTGATAACAACGAATTGTTTTATGACGAAATGACCGATTTAATGCGCCAAATCATGCGTGGCGATGTGCCGCCTGAGCAGATTGCTGGGATTTTGGTGGGCTTGCGCGTCAAAGTGGAAACGGTTTCCGAAATTGCGGCGGCGGCAGCGGTGATGCGTGAATTTGCTACCAAAGTCCCAGTGAAGCAGCCTGAAAACGTGGTGGACATTGTCGGCACAGGCGGCGATGGTGCGAAAACATTTAATATTTCTACCACAGCGATGTTTGTCGCGGCAGCGGCTGGCGCGAAAGTGGCGAAACATGGCAGCCGTTCGGTGTCATCGTCCAGCGGTGCGGCGGATGTGTTGGAACAAATGGGTGTGAACATCGCGCAAAGCCCTGAAAAAATCGCGCAAGATATTGATACGCTGGGTTTGGGTTTTATGTTTGCCCAAAGTCATCACTCGGCAATGCGCCACGTTGCGCCTGTGCGTAAGTCTTTAGGTTTTCGCACGATTTTCAATATTTTAGGGCCGTTAACCAACCCTGCTGGCGCGAAAAACCAATTGATTGGCGTGTTCCATAAAGATTTATGCGGCATTCTCTCGCGCGTGTTCCAACAATTGAGCTCGCAACACGCGCTGGTGGTACACGGCAGCGATGGCTTGGATGAAATTACGCTTTCAGGCAGCACGCGCATTGCTGAATTGAAAGATGGCTTAATTGCCGAATACGATGTCTACCCTGAAGATTTTGGTTTACCCGTGTATCGCGATTTAAGCAGCCTGAAAGTGGACAATGCGGCGCAATCGTTGGCAATCGTCAATGGCGTGTTGAACAACGAAATTGACGGCGCAGCACGCGATATTGTACTCATCAACGCCGCCGCGTGTTTATACGCAGGACAGGTTTCAGGCAGCCTGAAAGAGGGTTTGGAGCTGGCGCGCGAGAGTTTATTGAGCGGTAACGCGAGAGCGAAACAGCAGGAATTTATTGCGGCTTCGCAGGCGCAGTAATTTGTAAGTGAAGTAAAAAGTTTCAGGCAGCCTTTAATGTTTTGGTTGCATTGCGCTGTAGGATGTGTGCTGTAGGCACGCACGCAGTTGTGGAAATGGGTGAACGCGTGCATTGCTTTGTGCTACACACTCTACACGTTGAATCCTGTTTTCAGGCTGAAACTTTTGCAAAATTCTAATGGTAGGGGTGGATTTCATATCTGCCCTTTTTGTTTTCATAATTTTACTGATGAAATTCAATTCATTAAAAATAGGCGGATATGAAATCCGCCTCTACGCAAAAATGCTATCAGTTTTGCAAAGGTTTCAGGCTGCCTGAAATGAACAGTTTTGTTTTCCTGCTTATGCGAGCATGAGAATAATCAGTCTTGCATAAAATTAGGCTGCCAGAAAGGATTTTCAGGCAGCCTTTTTTTGCGAGCTAGATTACATTTTTTCCGTAAAGGTACGGGTAATCACATCGCGTTGTTGTTCAGGTGTTAATGAGTTGAAGCGTACGGCGTAGCCTGATACGCGAATGGTTAATTGTGGATATTTGTCAGGGTTAGCGACGGCATCTTCCAACATTTCACGGCTCATAACGTTTACGTTTAAGTGCTGACCACCTTCAATTTTTGGCTGCGCGTGGGTTTCTACTGGGATTTCAGTGTATTCAATTTCGCCCAATGTTGATAATAGCACAACATCGTCTTCTTTGAATTGCTCGTCCATGCTGCACAGGCAACGCGCTTCTTGCGCTTCGTCGTCCAACAGCCAGAATGAGCGGTTTAATGCTTCGTTATTTGCACGGGTAATTTGAATGCCTCGAATCATGGTCTTTTCCTTTCTAAGTGGTTGATGAATAAATGCAGTATAGGCTTATCATGCGTGGGTTTATTTGATTTCTGTCAAATGTAACTCATTGTAATAAAAACATTATAAGCAGCATTGTCCAAAGCGAATTTTTCTTGCTAAACCGAGTTGATGGGTTAATTGTTTGATTACCACAATCAGCGTTTTGTCTTCCAGCGCGCGGATGGTGTGTTGTTCGTGTGGCTCAAAACGCGCCATTTGTAGCGTGATTAATTCTTGTCCGCCTGCGTCGGTTTGAATGTTGGCACGGCCTGATAACACAATCAGCGTAATGATGGCATCGGCTTCGTAGGTGGGGACTTCGTTGTCTTTTTGCAAATTCAGTTGCACGATTTGTTGGTCAGCGTCTTCGGCTAAAATGCCGCCGATGAGTGCGTTGGGGTCGAGTTGGAAATATTGCATGATGTTTCTCCTTGCTTGGTTGGATAGTGGGTTTGATTGTACGCCTTTCAATTTACGTTTTCAAAGTTCATACTTTCAGGCTGCCTGAAAATATTACTTTTGATTACAATTTCTCAATAAGCTTCTTTTTAGTTATAATTCTCATTTGGTGGGGCTGCTGACTTTTCGGGCGCGATGTTGGTTTTGCAGATAAATTCGCTCAATTCAAGGCGAAAATGCGAGCTAATGCCGTCCATTGGCGAGTATTTTCAACGCGGAATTGGGTGAATTCAGCGCAAAATCCAACCGTGAACGAAATGTCAGTAGCCCCCCTTGGCAGCCTGAAAACTTATTTGCTTTTCAGGCTGCTTTTTAGCGCATAGATTAATTTCTTCCGACACCATAATAATGAAACAACGCACACCTTTTTTCACTTTTTTGCTGACATTTTTGCTGATATGCGCGCTAACGAGCGTGTGGATTACGCAGCTTTATTGGACTTTGCCTTGGACGGATTTTTTTCAGGCAGCCTCTGCTTTGCCTTTGGAAGGTTTGATTTTTAAAACCACGATTTTACCGCGTATGGCGATGGCTTTTGTGGCGGGTGGGGCGTTGGCTTTGGCTTCAATGTTGTTGCAACAGGTGATGCACAATCCGCTGGCTTCGGACAGTACGTTGGCAGTGGGCAGCGGCGCGCAAACGGCTTTGTTGGTGTGTGCGATTTTCTTGCCTGCGGTTTCGGCTTGGGGTGCGCCGTGGGTGGCGTTTGTGGGGGCAATGGCAGCTTTGTTTTTGGTGTTGTGGCTGTCGGGGAAACGCCAATTAGCACCGTTGGCGGTGGTGTTGTCGGGTTTGGTAATGACTTTATATTTGGGCGCGATTGTGGGCGTTTTAACCTTGTTTTATCCCGAAGAATCGCGCTCATTGGCTTTGTGGGGCGCGGGTTCGTTGGTGCAGGACAGTTGGCACGATGTGGGCTATTTGACTTTGGCGTGCGCGCTGGGGTCGGTTGGTATTGCAATTTTAATTAAACCTTTGAATATTATGGCTTTAAGCGATGAGCAGGCGGTGTCGCTTGGCATTCCTGTGAAACAAGTACGACTGGCAGCTTTGGCTTTGGCGGCGTTGCTGAGTGCTTGGGTGGTGGCGAGTGTGGGCATGTTGGGGTTTGTCGGCTTGGCGGCTGCGGCGGCGGTGCGACAAATGGGCGTGCGCACTTTGTGGGCGCGTTTGTTGGCGGCATTTTCTTTGGGCGGCTTGATGTTGTTGCTTACTGATAATGTTTTGGTTTTGTTAAACTTTTATAAACAAATCGATTTACCTGCGGGCGCGGTAACGGCTTTATTGGGCACGCCATTATTGCTGTGGTTGATGAAACGCACGGCGATGGGGGCGCACACTTCTGCCGATAAAAAACGCGTGTTGTCGCGCAAATCATGGCTCGGTGCGTTGTTGCCGATTTTGGTGGCGGCGGTGTGTGCCAGTTTATTTTTGGGGCAAACGGAGCAAGGCTGGTATGTTTCAGGCAGCCTTGATTTGCTGTATTTGCGCGCGCCACGCTTGATGATTGCGGCAGCGTGTGGCGTGTTGTTGGCGTTGGCGGGTGTGTTGTTGCAACGCTTAACACAAAATCCAATGGCAGGTCCTGAATTGCTCGGTATCAGCTCGGGCGCGGCAGTTGGCGTGATGACGGCGGTATGGTTTTTTAATGTGTTGGCGGGTGGATTGGGCTTTTGGCTGGCGGGTTTGATGGGCGCGCTGGCGACTTTATTGGCGATTGTGTGGTTCAATCAACGCGGCGGTATGCAGCCTGAAAAAGTGTTGCTCACAGGCATGGCTTTGGCAGCGTTGGCAAGTTCGTGTATTCAAATTTGGTCGGCAAGCGGCGATTTTCGTATTCAGCAAATGCAAGTTTGGCTCTCGGGTTCGACGTATAGCGCGCAAATGCACAGTGCGATTATCTTGATTTTATTGGCTATTTTTGCATTGTTGGCTTTATTGCCATTGCAACGTTGGCTAGGTTTACTCGGTTTAAACGCAGTGATTGCGCAAGCCAATGGCGTAAACGTCGCATGGGCGCGCACGGTGTTCATCGTGCTTGCTGCTTTGCTGACCACCGCTGCCACGCTGACGATGGGACCATTGAGTTTTATCGGTTTAATCGCGCCACACCTTGCCGCCATGCTCGGCGCACGTTTGCCGCGGCAGCAATTACTCTGCGCGGCACTTTTAGGCGCAACGCTGATGGTCTGCGCCGACTTTATCGGGCGACAAATGATGTTTCCTTACGAAATTCCAGCAGGTTTGGTGGCAACGCTGCTCGGTGGGACATATTTTTTGTACACGATGCGTAAGATTTAAGGTTGATGGTTTCAGGCAGCCTGAAACGAAGTTCAGCGTAACTAAAGCCAACAAAAAAGCTGGGATGCCCCAGCTTTTTTGTTGATTTTAAGAAGTTCAATCCGTTTTATCCGTGCCAACTTGTTCATTCGCTTCAACCACTTCACTCGTTTCACTCGGCGTATTGTGTACAACAGGGCGTACTTCCATTTTCTGTTTCTGCTGGTATTCCTGCCATTTTTCCCAGCCATACATCGCATAACCCGACAAGCTGTAAGCAAAGAAAAAGCTAAACAATACGCCCGCAGGTTCTACTGCCAGCAAGCCCAGCAGCAAAATCAAACCAATCATGCCCGCAATTGAAATGCGGCGGCGTTTAAACTCCTTAAAGCTCCAAAAACGTACTTGCGCCACCATCGACAAGCCCGCAAACAGCGTCATCAGCAACACAATGACGCTGCCATCGCTGTCAAACATCCCCGCATGGCGACGACCCAGCCACACCATACCGATTACCAAAGCCGCAGCGGTTGGACTCGGAATGCCAATAAACCATTTTTTATCCACTTTGCCAATCAAAGTATTGAACAAAGCCAAACGCAACGCCGCGCAAGCACAGTAAACAAACGCAATTGCATAGCCCAATTTGCCAAAATGAAACAGTTGCCAGTTATACACAATCAACGCAGGGGCAACGCCAAAGCTAACCATATCGGCAAGACTGTCTAATTGTTCGCCAAACGCGCTTTGGCTATTGGTCAGCCGCGCCACGCGCCCATCCATGCCATCCAAAATCATCGACAAAAACACAAACTGCGCCGCGCTATCAAAACGCCCATGCATAGATTGCGTAATCGCATAAAACGCGCAAAACAAAGCCGCAATCGTAAACGAATTGGGCAAAACATAAATACTGTTGCGGCGCAATTTATCGCGACGACGCTCTTGGGTTTCGGTGTGTGAAGTCTGTTCCATGATGAAACTCCTATAAAAAATGTTTCAGGCAGCCTGAAAACAGAAGCCGCGATGGTATCATTGCTTGGCTATGGCTGACAAATGATACGCTGGGGTTTTGATGTAAATCAGTTTTCAGGCTGACTGAAAAATATGTAATCATGTTTTCATTGCGATTTTGTGCTTTTGGCTTTATATTGCCGCGCAATTTAATGAAATTCGATGAATATGTCAGCTAAGCAACAATTTAAACAATT
Organism: Neisseriaceae bacterium B1; assembly: GCA_051414845.1. GTDB lineage: Bacteria > Pseudomonadota > Gammaproteobacteria > Burkholderiales > Neisseriaceae > Simonsiella. The sequence continues at coordinate 1,362,444 of CP183313.1, read as the reverse complement.
CAAACAACGCTGGCGCGAAACGCGTTTGCGCTGGGTAAAAGTACTGCTTGACCGCACCCCCGAGCCATCACCTACACCTTCGCCCGACAATATCCGCGCAATTTTGTTTTTGCGCCAAGACGGAAAAATCGGCGATTACATTGTCAGCGCGTTTGCCTTGCGTGCGATTAAACAACAAGCGCCGCATATTCGCATTGGCGTTTTGTGTAGCGAGAAAAATCGCGCTATTTTTTCAGGCAGCCCTGATATTGATGTGTTGCATGAAGTGAAGGCGAAATCCACTTTGAGCTATTGGCAAGTGGGCAAGTCGCTGGCAGGGCAATATGATGTGGTGATTGACCCGACTTTGTCGCTGCGTCCGCGCGATTTGTTGCTGCTGAACAGTTTGCGTGCACGGTATAACGTGGGCTTGGATAAGGCGGATTTTCAGCTGTTTAATTCGAATATTACTGATAAAAAACAGCATTTTAGCGATATATATCGCCAAGCATTGTTATTATGCGGTTTTGCTGATGTGGACACAGCTTTCAGGCTACCTGAAAACGCAGAATCGGCAAAAAAAGCGGCAGATTTTGTGGCGCAACATGATTTGCAGGATTTTGTGGCCTTAAACTTTTTTGGTGCGGCAAATTCACGTCGTTTTGATGAAGCGCATATTCGTGCCATGTTGTCGGCATTGTGTGCGACTTATCCGCAGGAACACTGGATTTTACTGACTTATCCCGAGGTTTCGCCGATGTTGCGCGATATTGCACGCGATTTTGCTCATGTTTATTTAATGGACAACACGCAAATGATTCAAGACAGTATTGAATTAATTCGATTAGCAAAATTGGTGATTAGTCCCGATACCGCGATTGTGCATATTGCTGCGTCGTTGCAAAAACCTGTGATTGGTTTTTATCCCAATCGGGCGCAAAATACGGCGAATTGGTATCCAAAAACGGCACATTATGAAATGTTGATGTTTGATGAACATATTCATGAAGTGTTGCCTGAAAAAGTGTTGCAAGCATTAGGCAAGCTCAATCAAAAACTTAACTTATTGAAATAAATAAAATGTACGACCACATTACCTTCCATGCCGACGACAATCCCGACATCAGCAACGAAGTGGCGATTGCGCACATTGTCTATTATTACACTTGGGCAGCCCGCCAAAATTTGCACAGCGAAGCGGCAGCAAAATTGCCCGAATTTCAAGCATGGCAACAAGGCGAAATTTCAGGCAGTCAATTGATTTTGCAAGGTTTTAACGGTGGTATGGATGAAACGTGTTTCAACGATTTAGGCAACCGTTTCACGCAGTTTTATTACGATGATGAAGACGAAGGCTACGGACGCTTTATGGAAGATTATTTTGTTGCGCTGGATATTGCCGATGAAGACGAGTTTTACCAAATCGTTTGGCAGCCTGAAAATCAGGCGCGGTTGAATGCTGTTTTTCAGGTAGCCTTTGAGGCATGGATAAGTAGTTTGAAGTAAAAAGCATGAATAGAAAAAAATTTATAGTAATAGAGGTTTATGAAAGATGTCAGAACAATTTTTAAAATCTCAAGAACATCTTATTGGTATCGAAGGGACGTTTGATAATATCCATCATATTGCTTTTTCGGGTACTCATAATTATATAAAGTATATTGGCGTTGCCATTTTTTCAATTTTAAAAAATAATCCAAATAAAGTATTTAAGTTTCATATACTTACTGAAATGGTAACCGATGATGATAAAAATCGATTATATGAGTTGAGAAAATATAGCGATAAATTTGGATTAAGTATTCATTATTTGATTACGGATTATTTTGATAACCTCTATACATATGGACATTTTTCGTCAGCAACGTATTATCGATTTGCCTTACCATCTATTCTTAAAAATCAAGCTCATACAGTATTGTATTTAGATGCAGATGTTTTGTGTACGGGTAAATTAGATAATTTACTTGAACTTAATATTGATAAATATATTGCTGCTGCACATAACGATTATTCAGAATTGGGGCACGCATATGAATTAGAAACATTTGGTTTTCCTAAAACTTGTGTATATTTTAATGCTGGAGTCATGCTCATTAATATAGATAATTGGCATTCGCATGATATCGATACAAAGATTCAGGAAAAGTTACTAGAAATCGGTGATAATAAACTGACATATCTAGATCAAGATGTTTTAAATATTGTCTTAGCAAATCAAGTATTTTATTTATCTGAACGATACAACTGGAGACATATAAGAAATAAGCGCAAAATATTAGATGAAAATAGTATCGATATTTGCATTGTTCATTATTCTGGTTATGTCAAACCTTGGCATACGCAAGGTTTTAATAGAACATATCATACTTACTATAGTCAATCTCCATGGGCAAATTTTCAATATGAAAGTATTCAATTAAAAAAATTAGCACCTAGACAAATTCGCATTTTGTCGAAAGATTTATATAAGAAGAAAGATATAATTAAGTCAATTTATTATTATCTTTATTATATTTTTACTAAAATCAAATCTCAATAAACGATTAAAACATGAAACTCATCATCCTAGACCGCGACGGCGTGATTAATCACGACAGCGACCAATTCATCAAAACCGTAGACGAATGGCAGCCGATTGATGGCAGCATGGACGCGATTGCGTTTTTAACGCAAGCGGGTTATACGCTTGCGGTTGCCACCAATCAATCAGGCATTGCGCGCGGTTATTTTGATACGGAAACACTCAACCAAATGCATGCCAAAATGCACAAATTGGTGCGCCAAGCAGGTGGCGAAATCAGCGGTATTTGGTTTTGCCCGCATTTGGCGGAACATGAGTGCAATTGTCGCAAGCCCAAACCAGGTATGGTGCAAGATATTTTGCACCGCTTTAAAGCCGAAGCGAGCGAAACGTATTTAGTGGGCGATAGCTTGCGTGATTTACAAGCGATTGCGGCAGTCGGCGGTAAAGCGGTATTGGTTAAAACAGGCAAGGGTTTGAAAACATTGGAAAAAGAAGCGGATAAGCTGCCTGAAAACACGATGATATTTAGCGATTTATTGGCGTTTTCACAATATCTATTAAAGCAAACGACCGCGCATGAGGACGTGGAAGGTTAGTTAAAACTAGGCGAATCTCACGATGATTCGCCTTTTTGTTTTTCAGGCTGCCTGAATGTTTTTGCAAAAATTCAGCCTAAGCAACAAATGATTTTTGCAAACCTTTTCAGGCAGCCTGAAAAAGTGCGACGCGGAACTGTGTTATTATCGCGCCTATTTTGTTTAATGACTCAATACCATGGAATTGTACATGACCGCACTCAAATTCTCTGCACAAGGCTTAAGCGTTGCCGTAGTGACTGCTTTGGCTGCGTGTTCTTCAAATCAAACGCCTCAAGCCATCAATCCACAAGTAAGCAACGCGCCCGTTGCGCAACCGATTTCAGGCAGCCACACTGTTTTCAATGCGCCCAAAGCGCGCGCGATGCAATCTGCTGACCAAATTGTGAACGATTTTCGCCAATTTGAAAGTATTTTGAACGCGACTAAACAAGGCAACGACGTCGCAGCGCAACAATTCTTGGCACGTCAAAGCCAAAGCGCGATGGGCGAGAGCGTACGCAATGAGTGGCTCAAAAGTTTGGGTAAACGTGGGCAGGCGCAATGGTTTACGCAAGAATATGCTAAATTGGACAAAGCAGGGCGCGATAAAGAAACTTTGTGTTATGCACATTTATTTGGTATTGACCGTCAAAGCAATGAATTTATTAACGATTTAGTAGAAACCACAGGCAAGCTGCCTGAAGGCTGTAATGTATTGCTGCAAAACTTGGCACAGCAAAATACCTTAAATCCATCGCGCGCGTGGCGACGCGTGCGCGGTTTAATCAGCAATGGACACACGACCGACGCGGGCAACTTGGCGGAGGCGTTGGGCAGCCCTTTGAACAGCGCGAGCGGTTATGGTTGGCAAGAAAATCTGTTGCGCGACATCATTAGCCCGAGCGCGCAAAAATCGCCCGATTTCGCAGCAGCGCGTTTGCAAAGCGTTTCAGGCAGCCTGAATCGCGAGCAAAGCGGTTTTGCTTGGGGTGTTTTGGGCTTGGTGCATGCAAAAAATCAAAACATGGCAAGCGCGTTGCAATACTATCGCCAAGCCGAGCGTAGCCAGTTGAATAATGAGCAATTTGAATGGTACGCGCGCGCGGCGTTGCGTTTGCAGCAATGGAATGAATTGGCAAACATCATTCAATCCATGCCATCAAAATTGCAACAAGACCCGACATGGCAATACTGGCTGGGTCGCAGTCTCGCCGCGCAAGGCAATCGTGGCGCGGCGCAAAACTTGTATCAACAAGCGGCGCAAAGTGGACGCAATTTCTATGCTTTGCTGGCAACGGAAGAGCTTGGTCAGCGCGTGAATACACGCAATAATGTTGGCGCAACGCCCGCGGCAAACGTGCAAAAACTGGCACAAGATGGTGCCATCCACCGCGCCTTGTCGCTCTATCACACCAGCAAACAAGAAGGCAACTGGAAAATGCGTCGCCAAGCGCAAGCCGAATGGCGTTACGCCACGCGTGGCATGAATGAAGCGACTCTCCTTGCCGCCGCTGAATTGGCACACCAACACGAATTTTACGAAATGGCGATTAACAGCGCGGAACGCACCGATCATTTGCTCAACTATAACTTGCGTTATCTCACGCCATTTCGTGATTTAGTCGTAAGCTATGGTAATCAAAACGGCGTAGACCCAGCTTGGGTGTATGGTTTAATTCGCCAAGAAAGCCGCTTTGTGATGGGCGCGCAATCGGGCGTAGGCGCACAAGGTTTAATGCAAGTTATGCCAGCGACCGCGCGCGAAATCGCCAGCAAAATCGGCATGGACAGCAGCGAACTCTACACCATGAACGGCAACATCCGCATGGGCACATGGTACATGGCAGACGCGCGCCGCCGCTTGCAAAACAACGAAGTTTTGGCAACCGCAGGCTACAACGCCGGCCCAGGTCGCGCACGCAAATGGCAAGCAGGCAACAGCTTGGAAGGCGCGATTTATGCCGAAACCATTCCATTTAACGAAACGCGCGATTATGTGAAAAAAGTGATGACCAATGCAGTTTATTACGCTTCACTTTTGAACGAACCGCAAACTTCGTTGAAACAGCGCATGGGTATTGTGCCAGCAAATTAAAGATTTGTTTGGCAATAAGCAACAGGCAGCTTGAAAGTGATTTTCAGGCTGCCTGAAATCTTTGTAAAACCCTGTATGTGTAGGGACGGATTTTATATCCGCCTTTTTGTTTTCAGAACTATATTGATGAAATTCAATTCATTAAAAATAGGGCAGATATGAAATCTGCCCCTGCGTAAGAAAAAAATCAGTTTTGCAAAGGTTTCAGCCTGAAAAATTTTCAGGCTGCCTTTATACTCATCGTCAATTAAAACTGCTTCGTTACATCAATAAACACACGATTTTGATTATATTGGTAGTAAAAATGGTTGCTATCCACATGCGACCACGTCCAATTTAAGCGTGGTATAAAGCCTTTCCAACTCAGTTTTTTATGGCTCAACACCATGCGCGTAAAATATTCGGTTTCCCGTCTTTGAATATTGAAAAAATCAGGCGCGCGATAATGCCTTCTCTGCACGCTCGCTTGCATAATGGTATTAAATTGCTGCTGTTTTCCCCAATGACGCGACCAAACCAAACGAATATTGCCTTAAGCGTATGCTTCCGATAAATCTTTCGCATTTTTGCGACCACTGCCCAAGCCAAAAACAAAATATTGCTTAGCAGAAGGCTGATACACCAGCGATAGCGAACCCATGTGTGTTGCACCGTCTAAAAACTCACGCGTTTCATGGTTTTTATAACCCGATTGCCATGCGCCAAACAATTGCCATTTAGGATGAAGTACACGTGAAAAGCGCGCAACGCCGCCAGTTGTCGCCGAATAAGGCTCAGTATCAAACCAACGTTTTTCATAATAAGGCGCGAGCGAAATTTCCTGCTTGGCATTGCGCCAAATCAAACTGGGCTCAGCGTGCAACACCAAATCATCATAATCATGCGCATCCCAATAAAACTTGCCATAAGCCGCCACATTCACGCGCCCCGCCCAATGCCCTTTAATCGGCACCGTTTTTTGCGCCGAAACTTCATAGCCCAAACCATGTGCTGATTGTGGCTCGGCAAACGTCCAATTGCCATAATGGCGATTTTCAGGCGCGCGACCGACATTGTCTTCTTGTAGATAATATGCCGTGCCATTCAATTGCCATTTGCGCTCTTTGTTCAAATGTTGCTCAAATTGATTCATCGCTTCATGCACAGGCGGCGGCAAATCAGGCGTTTTTTGCAAAAAAGACAAATTTTCTTTTGCTTCACGCGTTTTGCCATCTTGCGATTGCGTTATCGCCAATTGCAAGCGCACAGGCGCATAATCAGGATGTTTATCGATAATATCTTGTAGCTTAGCTTCCGCTTTTGCGTGTTGTCCATCTTCGCGCAAAACCAAAGCTTGGGCATAATGCAGCAGCACGCTATTTTGTTGTGCTTCAGGCAATTGCTCATAAATAGGCAGCAAAAAGCGAGTCGTATCGATATTGTGCTGCGCATTGGCAGTATCCAAAGCATTTTGCAATAAATCAGGATGTTGCAACAATTCTTGCGACGACATCGCTATCGAATTGCTGCTCTTTTCTTTTTCAGGCAGCCTAGATTCTTGCCGTTGCTGACTTTTAATTTGTTCTTGATTTAAATCGGGCACAGGATTAATCGGCGTTGCCACAGGTGCAGCATAAGCTGCCGCCGTTGCCCAAGCCATTACTGTTAATAATACGCGCATAAACATCACTTTCTGATTCCACATTTTTTCAGGCTGCCTGAAAACATCTTTCCACTTTTTCAGGCAGCTAAACAAGGCAAAAGCCCGCGAGCAAAAGCTTAGCGGGCTAAAAACGCTTAATTATTTTTTTGCGCCGAATGAACCGATGTGGTCAATAACTTGCGAACCGTGAATCAATGTACCGTTGTATACGCCGCCCAATTCTGCAGCTTTAGGTCCAAAGAAGTGACCGCTCATATTCACGCCATTTTTCTCGCCGCTGAATGCTGCGCCATTGATTTTACCAGCGAGTGGTACTGGGAACGAGCCGCCGTCATTAATAGTACCTTCAATGGTTTTGTTGCCAAAGTTCACATTGAATACGGAAGTTCCCGTCGTAAATGTACCACCACCGATTGTGCTGCTTACAGATAAACCCGTATATTTAGCCACACCTGTTGTCGGCACATCAGCAACTGGCGTAATCGAACCCAATGCAAATGCATACGATGGATTAGCACCTGTATTGTTGGCATTAAAGTCACGATACGCACCAAATCGCATATGGCTCAAATAGCGACCGCTGGCAATGGTTTCCTGAGTGTTGTTTGAAATCGTGGTAAACGTACCCGCAGAAATACCTGGCTGAGTTAATGCTACTGTTGTGCCATCAATCACAACGCTGTCCAAGCTATTGCTACCCAATGTGGAAACAGGGACATTTGCACCATTGCGGTCTTGAGCAATCAATGATGTACCATTGAAAGTATTGGTGCTAACTGGTGTGGTTGGAGTCGTTGGTTTCGCTGGCGCAACAGAAGACGTTAAGCTCAGCTGACCGCTATTGCCTGAGCTACCACAAGCTGCCAATACTGCTACAGTTACTGCAGAAACAATAAATCGAACGATACATCTTCTATATTCTAAGCCTGAACAATATATTTTCAGGCTGCCTGAAAATATAAGCACGGAGCGGCGACAGCTTGCCGACAACTTCCATTTTTTACGATATTCAAAATATTGCGCGAAACGAAAAATCCGAGCTGGCAGCCTGCTCTCCAAGTTTTATAGTTACTTAAAATAAGAACTGGACAAGGCGACAGCGACCACCGTGTACATCTAGTACATAAGGGAGCTGTCAACGCCGTCCAGTTTTTATTTTAAGTGGCTATACAAAGGTTTCAACCTATTTTGTGCGCCAACCCAAGATTGAAGGCTGCCTGAAAACCCAATCCGTTTTCAGGCAGCCTTGTATCTAAAAACCCTTACGCTTCACTACCACCCACCGTCAGTCCCGCATCAATCCGCAAAGTTGGCTGTCCCACGCCCACAGGCACACTTTGCCCATCTTTGCCGCACACGCCCACGCCTGTGTCCAACGCCGTGTCGTTGCCAATCATGGAAATATGTTTCATCACTTCCGCGCCGCTACCGATAATCGTCGCGCCTTTCACAGGGTAGAGCAATTTGCCTTTTTCCACCCACCACGCTTCACTCGCGCTGAACACAAATTTGCCGCTCGTAATATCCACCTGACCGCCGCCAAAATTCACCGCATAAATGCCTTTGTCTATGCTTTCAATGATTTCTTGCGGCTCATGGCTGCCGTTTTCCATAAAGGTATTGGTCATGCGTGGCATTACTACCGACGAATAACTCTCACGCCGCCCATTGCCCGTAACGCCCACGCCCATCAAACGCGCATTGGTTTCGTCCTGCAAGTAGCCTGTTAAAATACCGTCTTCAATCAAAACTGTACGCGAAGTCGGATTACCCTCATCGTCCATATTCAGGCTGCCGCGACGGTCGGCGATGTCGCCTTGGTCAATCACAGTAACGCCTTTCGCCGCCACGCGCTCGCCCAATTTGCCTGTGAACACGCTCGTTTTCTTGCGATTAAAATCGCCCTCTAAACCATGCCCCACCGCCTCGTGCAATAACACACCGGGCCAACCATTGCCCAATACCACCCTCATCGCGCCCGCAGGGGCAGGGCGGGCTTCCAAATTAATCAAGGCTTGCTTAACCGCATGATTCACATATTCTTTAATTTTTTCATCAGAAAAATAAGTTAAATCAAAACGTCCGCCGCCACCTGCGCTACCCTGTTCGCGCCGCTCACCCTGTTTCGCAATTACCGTAACCGACAAGCGCACCAAAGGACGAATATCCGCCGCGTGTTTGCCGTCCAAACGCGCCACGTAAATCAAATCATGCTCGCACGTCAGCCCTGCCATGACTTGCACAATGCGCGGGTCGGCCGCTTTCGCCAGTTGCTCAACCTTTTGAAGTAACGCCACTTTATCCGCCGATTGCAGCGTGTGAATCGGATTATTTGTGCTGTGAATTTTTTTCGTAAACGTCGGCGTTGGCACACAAATTGGCGAATTATTGCCTGCCGCACCAATCACTTTGACCGTGTTCGCCGCGCGAGAAATGGCGTCTGCCGTTAAACTATCGGCATAGGCAAACGCCGTTTTCTCGCCCCATACCGCGCGCACGCCCACGCCTTGGTCAATCTGAAAACTGCCCGATTTGACCATGCCTTCGTCCAAATGCCAGCTTTCAAACGCCGTGCGTTGGCAATAAATATCCGCATAATCAACATGATGTGTGCCAATAATGGCGAGCGATTTTGCCAATTCGTCGGCACAAATGTGGTTGGCGTGGAGTAAATCTTGAGAAACGGTTTGGAATGTATTGTGCATAATGTGTGATGTTTTCAGGCTGCCTGAAAACAAAGGCAGCCTGAAAATAGATAAATAGTTGTCAGTGCGCGCATTATAGCAGGTTTGTTAAGTTTTCAGGCAGCCTGAAAACTCAAAACTTCAACCGCTTCAACCGCTTCAACCGCTTCAACCGCTTCAACCGCAACGCATTGCCCAACACCGACACCGAACTCATCGCCATCATCGCGCCCGCCATCACAGGTGTGAGCAACCCCAATGCCGCAAACGGAATGCCCAACGCATTATAAATAAACGCAAAAAACAAATTTTGCTTAATCGCCCGAACAGTAGCGCGCGCAGTAAACAAACCGTCTGCCAACTGATTGAACGACTGGCGCATCAACACCGCGTCCGCGCTGTGTTCGGCGATGTCCGTGCTGCCGCGCACCGCAAAACCCACGTCCGCCAACGCCAACGCGGGCGCATCGTTAATGCCGTCGCCCACCATCGCCACGCGCGCGCCTGATTGTTTAAGCTGCTGAATAAATTCAGCTTTTTGGCGAGGCGATTGGTTGCCGTGCGCCGCGTTTTCAGGCAGCCTTAATTGCTCTGCGATGTGGCGCACCGTCGCGGCGTTGTCACCACTCAAAATATGGACGTGAATGCCGTGCTCGCGCAAACGGTTGATAGCGGTCGCGCTGTCGGGTTTGAGTGGGTCGGCTAGGGCGAATGCGCCAAGTGGTTGATTATTCACGGATACGGCGACTAGACTGGCGATATTCCACACATTTGATTGTTCGCGCCAATCCATAGGGTGGGCCTCGCCCACCGTTTCCCCATTGGCATGATTTTCGGTGGGCGGGGCCCACCCTACATTAAGCAGATTTTCAGGCAGCCTGAAACCACAAAAATCCAATTTCCCCACTTTCACATTGCCCACGCCCACAATCTCCGCGCTAATGCCTTCGCCCGCAACTGTATTCACATTTTGCGCTTGTAAATCAGGTACATCACGTTGATTGGCTTCCGCTACAATCGCGTCAGCCAACGGATGCGCCGCGTGGCGTTCCACCGCCGCCGCAATTTGCAGCAAACGCGTTTCGTCCACGCCTGTTGCCGTCCACATCGCCGCCACATCAGGCTTGCCGCGTGTAATCGTCCCCGTTTTGTCCAAAATCACATGTGTGATTGAACCTGCGCTTTCCAAAGCCGCCGCGTTTTTGAACCACACGCCATGCCGCACCGCCACGCCCATGCCCGCCATAATCGCCGCAGGCGTCGCCAAACCCAAAGCGCACGGACACGCCACCACCAACACCGCCACTGCCCGAATCAAGCCCGTTGTAAAATCGCCTGTGATTATCCAGTTTAAAATCAATGTCATCAGCGCAATCAGCAATACCGCAGGCACAAATACCGCAGCCACCTTATCCGCCAATCGCGCAATCGGGGCTTTGCTGCCCTGCGCGTCCGCCAATGCGGCCACCATGTCGCCCAACAACGTGTCGCCGCCCAAACTTTCGGCGCGATAATCCACGCTGCCTGAGAGAATGGAACCTGCTAACACATTGTTTCCAATCATTTTATAAACAGGCTGGCTCTCGCCTGTCAAATGGCTTTCGTCCGCCCACGCCTCGCCCGACACGACCACGCCGTCCGCCGCCACCCGTCCGCCATGTATGCAACGCAACACATCACCCAATTTAACCGCGTCCAACGGCTGCGTTACCCAATTTTCATTTTTGTAAACAAGCACTTCACGCGGCGTGAGTTGCAACAACGAACCGAGTGCGTTCAGGCTGCCGCGCTTCGTTTTCGCCTCCAAAAATTTGCCCAGCGACACAAACGCCAACACCATCACGCCCGCCTCAAAATACACATGATGCGCCGAATGCCCCGCCAAAACCATACCGAGCGAATACACATAAATCGCCAAAGTACCAATAGAAACAAGCACATCCATATTCGCCAAACCGCCGCGCACGCTCGCCACCGCGCCGCGATAAAACGGCAAAGCGAAATACGTTTGCGCCGCCGTCGCCAGCACAATTTGCAACCAAAGCGGCGGCATCAGCGCGTGCGAGCCGAACATCATGCCCGCCATGCCCCACATAAACGGCGCGGACATCGCCAGCAACGCCCACACGCGCCAATGCGTTTCGTGGTCGTTTTCAGGCAGCAGCGACGTTTGCACGGCTGCCTGAAAGCCTGTTTTTTCAATGATTTGGATTAACTCGTTGGGCGTGGTGCGCGTGTCGTCAAATGCAATTTGCGCCGTTTCGCCCGCGAAATTGACGGCGGCGGTTTGCACAAAATCTTTTTTATTCAACACTTTTTCAATGCGATTGGCGCAGGCTTGGCAGGTCATGCCGCGTATGGTTAGGTTGATGTGTTGCATTTTTGGGGTCTCCGAAAGGGTTTCAGGCTGCCTGAAAAATATTTTGACCCTTAACTCATTTCCTGTTATCTTACATAAACTTTATGTAAGAAAATAGGAAATCTAGTCATGGGATTATTTAAATTAGTTGAGCAAATTATTGAAACCGATGAATTTTTGGAGTTGGACGAAAAATTACAAGAGTTACAAAAAATTGACCCAAATTTTACACCTGAATTTTTTAAAGATGTCATTTTAAGTGGGCATTACGAAATGCAAGATACGTCGGATTATGATTTAAATGCGATTGGTGCATTTTGGCAGGGGCATTTGACAAGATTTCTACGCAAGAGATTGCGTGAGTTGGGCTGGACAACAGAAAAATGGAAAGGTGGTGCATTTTTGACTGTATCGCCATGTAAAACAAAATCTATTGTTGTTGCCATTGGTACATCTGATGTGGGAAAATCGGATACTATTCCAACCACTTCGGCTCGTAAGGGTGTTGCGGTTGAACGCGCAATTATGAATGGTAAATTGAATTTACCTGAAACGTGTACGCTTTGGGTGCTCCTGTTTCATTATAATCGCGATACATTGCAATATGAATTATCTCAACCAAAGGATTTTATTAAGGGATATGTTACTGGTTATTCCAAACGAATTTTGTTTGATGATATTTCATTGAATCCTATTTCTGAACCTGAAATTTCTCGCCAAACTTCTGAACCTGCTGAAATTGTTGAACCAACTGTGGAGCGCAAAAAGAAAGCAGCATAAGAGATGGCTGTTTGATTATGCAAGAATTTAATACCGAACGGTTGCAATTTGCGTTGGATAAGCGCGGATTAACCAAAACTGCATTAGCTGATTTATTAGAGATTACACCGCGACAAGTGAATAATTATTTTCGTGATAAGTGTATGCCTAATTTAAATCAGCTTGCTTTGTTACTAAAATTCCCAGTCAGTTTTTTTACTGATTATCGTGAGCTGCCTGAAATTAAATCAGATGCGGTTAGCTTTCGTGCGAGTTCACGAATGTCAAAAAAACTGCAAAAACAAGCAGAAAAACATTGTGAAACAGGTATTTTATTGAATAAATGGCTGGAAAACGAATTTAATCTGCAACAAGCCAATTTACCTGATTATTCGGATTTGGAACCCGAACAAGCAGCAGAGCAGTTACGTTTAGATTGGGGATTAGGTAATAGACCAATTAAAAACTTAACGGCATTATTGGAAGCCAAAGGTATTAGGGTATTTTCATTATCAATGGAAACAAAAGATGTAGATGCGTTTTGTACTTGGTATGAAGATTGCCCATATATTTTCTTAAATACACAAAAATCGGCAGAACGCAGTCGTTTTGATGCCGCGCACGAATTGGGGCATTTAATTCGTGATAAATTTAGTGTTCAACATTTAGCTTGCGAAAGTGATAATCCCGAAGAGCCACGCGATAATATTGAAAAAAATGCCAATAAATTTGCATCTGCATTTTTAATGCCTGAAAGTTTGTTACGGAAATATCAACATATTCAACCGACTATTCATAATTTGATGATAATTAAAAAAGAATTAGGTGTTTCTTTGGTTGCATTGGCTTATCGTATGCGACAGTTAAACATGATTAGTGAATGGGTTTATGTTCATGTTTTATGTAAGCAATTTAATAAATTAGGTTATCGTACAAATGAACCAGAACCAATGGTTAGAGAAATTTCCAGTTTATTGGAAAAAGTTTTATTGATGTTGAAAGAAGATAATATCAACATTGATAAGATTGCGGAAACCTTAAAAGTTTCGCCCAAAGACATTGGGGATCTAACATTCCAATTAGTTCATGCAGATTTAAATAAACATCGCAAATTGCATTTAGTGAGTAGTAATCCCGATAAAGCAACCACGCGAACCAATCCAGTTAATCAGTCATTGCGATTGGTAAAATAGAAAAAAGCCATGTTGATTTCATCAGCATGGCTTTTTTCAGGCAGCCTGAAACTCACACTTCCGCCGCATCAAACCCAGCTTCTTCCACCACGCCCACCAACGCCGCCGCATTCGTTTGCGCCGCGTCAAATTGCACCACCGCCGTGCCGCTTTGTAAATCCACTTGCGCGTTTGCCACGCCCGCCGTTTCGCTCAATACGCGCGTTACGCTGTTCACGCAGCCGCCGCAGGTCATGCCGTCAATTTTCAGGGTAATCGTTTCCATGTTTTGCTCCTTATGTTTGAAAGGGGTTACTATAAACCCGAACCCTAGGGCTAAGTCAAACTGAAATTTTCAGGCTGCCTGAAAAGTTTAAGGGTGTGCAAAGACATCATGTTTATTTATCTTAGGCACGTTTTTGTTTAATTGGCTTAATTTAATTTTTTTGAAATTAAATTCATTTAAATTTCATATGATTAAATATTTTATTCAAGATTGCACTTGCGCGATGGGTTGTTTTTTGTTTTAATACGCCCTTTCGCAAATACAGCGAAACACCGAAAGGGTGATTAGCTCAGTTGGTAGAGCGTCTGCCTTACAAGCAGAATGTCGGCGGTTCGACTCCGTCATCACCCACCAGTTTTGAGCGTTTGATTTATCAAATAGCTCGTGCGCGGTGGTAGCTCAGTTGGTTAGAGTACTGGCCTGTCACGCCAGTGGTCGCGGGTTCGAGCCCCGTCCACCGCGCCATTTTTTATGAACCGCACCTTTTGGGTGCGGTTTGTTGTATGTGTACGGAAAACATCTATTATGAATTGTGTTCCAAAATTTTTGACTGCTGCTTTGCTTGCTGTTCACTTTGCTGCTTATGCGCAACCTTCGCAGCAAGCGGTTACGCAAATGCGCGCGGATGATGGCGAAATTGTGCGTTACCATACCAATGGGCAAAAGCTGGTCAGCGGTGCATTTAAAAATGGTTTGCCTGACGGATTGTGGACGCGTTGGTACGACAATGGGCGCAAATCGGAAGAGTTGTTTTATCAAAATGGCAAAATTGAAGGCAAGGGCACGATTTGGTATGCCAACGGTCAGCGACGCAGCGAAAAATCTTTTGCTAATAATGTCGAACACGGCACGGCGCGGACTTGGTACCCTAGCGGACAGTTGCAATCGGAAATGAATGTCGAGTTTGGGGTGGTTGTGCATTTATTGACGTGGGATGTGCAAGGGAATTTAACGGCGGAACTGTCTATTGATAATGGCAAACGCAATGGTGTGATGCTGGATTGGTACGATAACGGACAAAAGCGCGCCGAGCGTTTGTTTGAAGATGGTGAGTTGATTTTAGAACGCAATTGGGATGAAGAAGGTCAATTCATTCAGTAATTTAGGATAAGGCTGCCTGAAAAAATTTTCAGGCAGCCTTTATTGTTGCTGAAGCTGCCTGATTTTGTGTTTGTTGCTGCTGTTTGAATTATTACCCTAAGTGAAGTGTTACTTTTTCATCAAACTACGTGATAACATGAAACTAAATTTCATTTTTTGCTGCAAAAAAGCCCAAAAACGACTACAATTGCACCAGTTTTATTACATGGGACAACATCATGAATTGGCTGCACAGTGATAAACAAAAACCTGAAATTTTAGATGTTCGCGTGGCTGCGCAAACGGCTGTGTTTCAAGTGCAGGCGTTGGATTTGCGTTTTTCCAATGGTCAAGAGCGCACTTATGAACGCTTAA
Organism: Neisseriaceae bacterium B1; assembly: GCA_051414845.1. GTDB lineage: Bacteria > Pseudomonadota > Gammaproteobacteria > Burkholderiales > Neisseriaceae > Simonsiella. Next base: position 1,346,908 of record CP183313.1, on the reverse strand, counting down.
CGCCTGCCCGTCGTCCTGCGGTGATGGTGTTGCCTTTTGATGGCGATGATTTGCTGATGATTCGTGAGTATTCCGCGGGTACGGAGCGGTATGAATTGACGTGCGTTAAAGGTTTGATTGACGCGGGAGAAACGCCTGAAATTGCGGCAAATCGTGAGTTGCAAGAAGAAATTGGTTTTCAGGCAGCCTCTATAGAATTTATGCGCGTTTTGTACACTTCGCCAGGTCATATGTATAGTCCCATGCATGTTTTTTTGGCACGCGATTTGAGTGTATCGGTGTTAGAAGGCGATGAGCCTGAACCTTTGGAGTTGGTGCGCGTGCCTGTGAGCCAAATTACTGATTTAATAGATAATCCAGAATTTGGCGATGCGCGCGTGTTGGCGGCTTTAATGTTGTGGCAAAAATCGGTTCAGGCTGCCTGAAAAGTTATATTAGTAAGAAAGCGATTGTTAATCATGATGTTAAGTAAAATTAGTGAACAATTAGACAGTTTGTCTTCTGCCGAGCGCAAGGTGGCGGAAGTGGCTTTGGCTGAACCGAAATGGTTTGTCCATGCGGCAGTGGCGGAGATTGCGGAGCGCGCGCAGGTGTCGCAGCCGACGGTGATACGTTTTTGTCGTACTTTGAACTACAAGGGGCTGCCTGAATTTAAGTTAGCTTTGTCAGCGAGTATTAGCAATGCGGGCTTGCCGTTTGTTCATGCGGAATTGAATACTGATGATACGATGGGCGATGTGATGGAGAAGGTGTTGGGTAATACAGCGGCAGCACTTTTGGGGGCGCGTCGCAGCCTAAATGAAAATGAGCTGGAAAATGCGATTGCGATGTTGACGCACGCGCGACGGATTGAGTTTTATGGTGTGGGCAACTCGGGGATTGTGGCGCAGGACGCGCAGCATAAGTTTTTCCGTTTTGGCATTTCTACTGTGGCGTATTCGGACACGCATATTCAGTTGATGGCGGCGGCGGTGTTGAGTCCGCAAGATGTGCTGGTGGTAATTTCTAATTCGGGCTCGTCTATTGAGGTGTTGGACGCGGTGAGCATTGCGAAGGAAAATGGCGCGCAGGTGATTGCGATTACGCGTTTTGATAGTCCTTTGGCGCAGTTGGCGGATTGTGTGTTGGCGATTCAGGTGCAGGAAGATAGCAGCCGTTACACGCCGATGGTGTCGCGGTTGCTGCAATTGGCGGTGATTGATATTTTGGCAATTGGCTTGGCGTTGCGTTTAGGCGAAACGGCAAGTTTTCAGTTGGAAAAGGTTAAACGTAGTGTAAATCGCCATCATCGCGCTTTTGAAAATGATGATGAGAAATAATGTTTCAGGCAGCCTTATATTTCAGGCTGCCTGAAAGCTTGATGTAATACAAATTTACTTCGGTTAGTCGCAAAAATGCATGACGAATGAAATAAATTTCTTTATTATCTGGTTCGTAAGATTATTTCAAGTTGAGGATTTTAATATGACACATCCAATTGATTATGCTGCTTGGCAAAAGCTAGAAAACGATTTTGAACAAACTAAAAACATTCATATGCGTCAATGGTTTGAAGAAGACCCTACGCGTGCGGAACGTTATTGGTTGGAAGTAGGCGGTATTAGCGTTGATTATTCTAAAAATCGCATCAATGATGAAGTGATGGCGGATTTGGTTGCTTTAGCAAAAGAAGCGGGCGTGCCTGAACGCATGAAAAAAATGTTTCATGGCGACAAAATTAACGAAACGGAAAACCGTGCTGTGTTGCACGTTGCTTTGCGTAATCGCACCAATTCGCCGATTGAGGTGGATGGCGAAGATGTGATGCCTGAAGTGAATAAAGTGTTGCGCAAAATGGGCGATTTTGCTCATGCGATTCGTAGCGGCGAGTGGTTAGGCTATACAAATCAAGTGATTACTGATGTCGTGAACATTGGTATTGGTGGCTCGGATTTAGGCCCGTTGATGATGTGTACCGCGCTGAAAAACTTTGGTCATCCGCGTTTGCGTATGCACTTTGTGTCTAATGTGGACGGCTCACAATTGCGCGACGTATTGGAAAAAGTACACCCTGAAACGACTTTATTCATCATCGCCTCCAAAACCTTTACCACCCAAGAAACCATTACCAACGCTCAAACCGCGCGCAAATGGTTCTTAAAAGAAGGTAGCGAAGAAGATATTGCCAAACATTTCGTTGCTGTTTCTACCAACAAAAAAGCCGTTGCCGAATTTGGCATTGACACCGACCACATGTTTGAATTTTGGGACTGGGTCGGCGGTCGCTATAGCTTGTGGTCAGCGATTGGCTTGCCGATTATGCTGTATTTGGGCGAAGAAAACTTCATTGAAATGCTCAACGGTGCGCACTTGATGGACCAACATTTCATCAACACGCCACTAGAGCGCAACCTGCCTGCTACACTGGCTTTGATTGGTATTTGGTACCTCAATTTTTACGGCGGCGGCAGCCACGTCATTGCGCCATACGACCAACATTTACACCGTTTGCCCAAATTCATCCAACAATTGGACATGGAATCCAACGGCAAACAAGTACAAATGGACGGCACGCCCGTTGCTACCGAAACAGGCCCAATCATTTGGGGCGAAACAGGGATTAACGGACAACACGCCTTCTTCCAATTGCTGCACCAAGGCACGCACGTTACGCCGATTGATTTGATTGCCAGCCTAGAAAAACGCAGCAATTTACCAGGACACCACGAAATTTTGTTGTCCAACGTATTCGCGCAAGCCGAAGCCTTTATGCGTGGCAAAACGCCCGAAGAAGCACGCGCTGAACTGCAAGCACAAGGACTGCCTGAAAGTCAAATTGAAGCACTCGTGCCGCATAAAACCTTCAGCGGTAACCGCCCAACCAACTTGATTTTGATGAATAAAGTTAATCCGCGCAACATGGGTAGCTTGATTGCGATGTATGAACACAAAGTGTTTGTACAGGGCATTATTTGGGGGATTAACAGCTTTGACCAATGGGGCGTAGAGCTGGGTAAACAATTGGCAAAAACTATTCTTGCTGAGCTAAATGGCAGTATTGACCCGCAGCAACATGACGCGTCTACTGCGCGTTTGGTTAAACTTTATCGTCAGGCAAATTGTTCAGAAGACGGTACGTGTGAATTATTCAAATAGAATAGTGACAATATAATTGTTTAAAATTTGGATTTTTGTTTAATAACGCTATTCTTGGCTTTATCTATCACTTAAACAATGATGGCATGCCAACGGAAAATTGTTATTGAACAAAAATCCATTTTTTATTATTTATTTTCACTGTTAAAATAAACACCTGCACTCATTATGTCTTTATTAAAAAAATATTTTCTTCTTCGAGCGATACAGCGTTACACAGTCCAAATCTTCTTTGTCTTCACATTCGGATGCCAATAAATATCCAGAAGTGAATCAAATTTTCTCGATAACACTCAAAAAATTCAGCGATTGCAAGGCGGTTGCATTTGTTGATATTAGCACTAATCAATTAATCGCTATGGAGACTTCAACAGCTTTGCCAAAAGAAGTAGTGCAGTTAGTCGCTTCAGCAACGACCGACTTATTTAATGCGCCTAATATGGTTAAAGTTGCTGAAATATTTAAGAATTTACATCAAGAGAAAGCAGACCAACCAAGCAATTTTAATGAAATCATTGTTAATGGTAGTGGAACCGTGTATCTCTTATTGCGCCTACCTTATCATGCTAATTTGGTGTGCGTTTTTTCATGCAAAGACAATGGCAACACATTGGGCATGATGTTGCGTGAAGCCCATATGGTCGTACCGCAAGTGGAAAAAGCCTATAATATGGCACACGCTTAAAAATACAATCTTGGAGACAAATCATTGTCTCGTCAAGTTAAAAAAGCTTGACGAGAAATTTTTTATCAATGCCTTAAGCCAAAAACGGCAATCTATGACAACTTTCAGGCAGCCTGAAAACTTGAAATTAAGCATATGCCCACCATATAGCCACGCAAATCATTGCATAACATCATCATGAAACAAATCCAAGATTACCTACAAACCCAAGCCTTAAAACTCTCGTGCCAAGATATTGCTGTCGCGCGCGCAAGTACGCAAGCCGTTATCGAAAATGGGCAAGCGCATATTGAATCAACTGTGTGGCAACACGATAGGCTGCCTGAATATATCCAAAAGCAAGAAAGCCAAATCAAGTCTTTATTTATGGCACTGGATTCCCTGTATTCGCGTCATCCCATTCAGTCTGCCGCTTTGTATGCTTGGCTGCCTGAAAACAATGATAGCAATGCCACCAGCGGTGATTTAATTCGTTTGGTGCAACTGGGTGAGCCATTAGAAAATCACGTTGCGGTAAACAGCGACAGTGTGCAGCATTATTTAGCCGCGCGCACCGCACATTCAGGCTGGGCAAATATTGCCGAAAATGTAGCGCATTGGTTGGCAATTCATGAACTATTGGGTGAACACAATCGTCGCGCTGAATGTCAAGCCAGTTTGCCCATCGCAGGTGAAGATGGCATTGTGTATGGTGTTTTGCATTTAGAAAATCCCACCATGCTGCCTGAAAACGAATTGGCAAACTGGGTAGGGTTTAGTTTAGGCGTATTGCCTTTAATGCGAGCATTATTGCCACGCACCATCAACGACGACAACGAATAACTTTTCAGGCAGCCTGAGAAAATGTTCAAGCTGCTGTTTTATTTTATATTTTAATTATGTATCACAATCCGATTGAACATATCACATCCTGCCGTCTGCCCACCGAATACGGCGTATTCCAAATGCACGGCTTTATCGACACGCGCACAGGACAAGAGCACACTGCGATCGTTATGGGCGATGTTGCCAACGGCGAACCCGTATTATCCCGTGTGCATTCCGAATGCTTAACAGGTGACGCACTTTTCTCACAAAAATGCGATTGCGGTCCACAACTACAAGCCGCCATGCAAGCTGTGCAACAAGCAGGGCGCGGCGCAATTGTCTATCTGCGCCAAGAAGGACGCGGCATTGGTTTAATCAACAAAATCCGCGCCTACGCCTTGCAAGACGAGGGTATGGATACTGTCGAAGCTAATCTCGCCTTAGGCTTGCCGATTGACGCACGCGACTTTTCCATTGCCAAACATATTTATGAACATTTAGGCATCGAATCCGTGCGTTTACTCACCAACAATCCCGAAAAAATCCAAACCTTGCGCGATTGCGGAATTGAAATCATTGAACGCGTCCCCTTGCATGTGGGTATGAATCCTGAAAACCAAGCTTATTTAGATACCAAAGCCGATAAACTCAACCACATGATGGATGATTAATTTCTTCTTATTCAACACCAAAAGGCTGCTTGAAAACTTCATTGTTTTCAGGCAGCCTTGTTTAATAAAATGTACTGCAGTGTAGTTTTTATTCTACCAAACGCACTTCTTCGCCAAACATCGCGCGTGCGGTGTTCAACATTTGGCATGAAAAGCCCCATTCGTTATCGTACCAAGCAAACACTTTCACCAAATTGCCTTCGGAAACTTTGGTTAAAGTCGCATCAAAAAAGCTCGCTTGCGGACGATGATTGAAATCACAAGACACCAAAGGCAAAGTATTGTAGCCCATCACGCCATTTAATTTGCCATCCGCAGCAGCTTTTAACAAGGCATTTATTTCGTCTACCGTAGTATCGCGACTGGCTTCAAAAGTTAAATCCACCAAAGAAACATTCACAGTTGGCACGCGAATCGCCCAGCCGTCCAATTTGCCATTCAATTCAGGCAGCACTTCGCCCACTGCTTTTGCCGCGCCTGTTTTGGTCGGAATCATGTTTTCCATCGCACTGCGCGCACGGCGCAAATCTTTGTGGCGCACATCGGTAATCACTTGGTCGTTGGTTACCGCGTGAATGGTGGTCATCAAACCTTTTTCAATACCCAACGCGTTATGCAAAGTTTGTGCCACAGGCGCAAGACAGTTGGTGGTGCAAGAACCATTGGAAACAACCGTCATATCGGGCGTTAAAATATCGTGATTCACACCATAAACAATGGTTGCATCCACATCTTTTTCCGCGGGCGCAGAAATCAACACTTTTTTCGCGCCCGCATCCAAATGCACTTGCGCTTTCGCCTTACTACAAAATGCGCCCGTACATTCCATCACCAAATCCACGCCCAATTCGCGCCATGGCAATTCAGCAGGATTACGCGTTGAAAAGAAAGGAATTTTGTCGCCATTGATGATTAAATGCTTGCCGTTTTGTTCTACTTTGGCAGGGAAACGACCGTGTACGGTGTCGAATTGAATTAAATGTGCGTTGGTGGCTAAATCGCCGCTGCCGTTGATGGAAACTATTTCAAATTGTTCTGTTAAATCATATTCATAAATCGCGCGGACCACTTGTCGTCCAATGCGTCCATAGCCATTAATCGCTACTTTAATGCTCATTGTTTTTCCTTTGTTAGAGTCGAGTTGCTTTGTGTCTCTTCGGACGGCGCGCATTATAACGCAGAAAACTACATGCGACTACATTTCAGGTAGCCTGAAATTTGGCTCAATCCTATTTTCGCAAACAAAACAACATTTTCAGGCAGCCTGAAATGGCGTAAAATCCGCCCCCATTATTTTGAACAAAATAATGGCAGCCTGAAACCTATTGACGTAGGGTGTGTGCGGTACGCACGCACGCGTTTTCCATTGAGCGCGTGCTTAGCTTTTCGCCACACACCCTACTTCCCTTTTCAGGCTAAAACCTTTGCAAAACTCAGAAAGTTTTCAATCTACCGTCATTCCCGCGCAGGCGGGAATCTAACTTTGATTTTTGGTTTCTATTTTTTATCAAAGATTTATGGATATCAACGATAGATTCCCGCCTGCGCGGGAATGACGAACTAGTTAGATTTCAGGCTGCCTGAAAGTGTTTTGCAAAGGTTTCAGGCTGCCTGAAAACATTAAACCGAAAGAAACACACAACATGATTTACCCCACAACTTACGACGTCATCGTCGTTGGCGGCGGACACGCTGGCACGGAAGCCGCACTCGCCGCCGCGCGCATGGGCGCGAAAACCCTGCTGCTCACACATAATATTGAAACACTTGGACAAATGTCGTGCAATCCGTCCATCGGCGGCATTGGCAAAGGGCATTTGGTGCGCGAGTTGGACGCGCTCGGCGGCGCGATGGCGTTGGCGACCGATATGTCGGGCATACAATTTCGCCGCTTGAACGCCAGCAAAGGCGCGGCGGTTCGCGCCACTCGCGCCCAAGCCGACCGCATTTTATACAAAGCCGCCATTCGCCAAATGCTTGAAAATCAAGAAAATCTGGATTTATTCCAACAAGCGGTGGAAGACATTATTTTAGACGGCGACCGCGTGGCTGGCGCGAAAACGGCGATGGGCGTTACCTTCAAAGCGCGCGCGGTGGTGCTGACGGCTGGCACGTTTTTGGCGGGCAAAATCCACATCGGTTTGGAAAATTACGCGGGCGGACGCGCTGGCGACCCTGCCGCGCAAGGGCTTTCAGGCTGCCTGAAAGAATTGAATTTGCCCCAAAGCCGTTTAAAAACAGGCACGCCGCCACGCATTGACGGTCGCACCATTGATTTTTCGCAACTGGAAGAGCAACCTGGGGACACGCCCGTTCCTGTGATGTCGGTACGCGGCAATGCGTCCATGCACCCGAAACAGATTTCGTGCTGGATTACACATACCAACACAAAAACACACGACATTATCCGTTCAGGTTTTGACCGCAGCCCGATGTTTACAGGCAAAATTGAAGGTGTGGGTCCGCGCTATTGTCCGTCTATTGAAGACAAAATCAACCGTTTTGCTGACAAGGAAAGCCACCAAATTTTCCTTGAACCCGAAGGCTTGACCACGCACGAATATTACCCGAATGGCATTTCTACCAGCTTGCCGTTTGATATTCAGTTGGATTTGGTTCGCAGCATGAAAGGTCTTGAAAATGCACACATTTTGCGCCCCGGTTACGCGATTGAATACGATTATTTTGACCCACGAAATTTGAAAGCAAGCTTGGAAACCAAGACGATTGGCGGCTTATTTTTCGCAGGGCAAATCAACGGCACGACGGGTTACGAAGAAGCAGCGGCGCAAGGTTTGTTGGCAGGCGCGAATGCGGTGCAATTTGTGCGCGAACAAGACCCGCTTTTGTTGCGCCGTGAACAGGCGTATTTGGGGGTGTTAGTTGATGATTTGATTACGAAAGGCGTGAACGAGCCGTATCGCATGTTTACCAGCCGTGCGGAATATCGTTTGCAGTTGCGCGAAGACAATGCGGATATGCGTTTGACGGAAGACGGCTACAAAATCGGCTTGGTCGGCGAGGCGCAATGGCAAGCGTTTGAGCGCAAACGTGAACAAATTGAACAGGAAATTCAACGTCTTAAATCCATTTGGTACACGCCATTGAAGCTGTCTGAAAGTGAACAAGAGCGCGTGTTTGGGCAAAAATTATCGCGTGAAGCGAATTTGCACGATTTGTTGCGCCGCCCGAATTTGGATTATGCGAACTTGATGACGCTGCCAAACGCGCTGCCTGAAATGTCGTTGTCGGACGATGTGGTGGAACAAGTGGAAATTCAAGTGAAATATCAAGGCTATATTGACCGTCAAAACGAAGAAATTGACACGCGCCGCGATTTGGAAACGCTGCGGCTGCCTGAAAATATTGATTATGCGAAAGTGAAAGGTTTGTCGGCGGAAGTGCAGCAAAAATTGAACTCGCATAAACCTGAAACAGTGGGGCAAGCGAGCCGCATTTCGGGGGTTACGCCTGCGGCGGTGGCGTTGTTGATGGTGCATTTGAAGCGTGGGTTTAAAGAAGCGCGCGGATAATCAAAAGGCTGCCTGAAAAGTTTCAGGCAGCCTATTTTTAGTAAACAAGAGATATGATATGAATGACAAATGGTTATTAGATTTTTCGGGTTGTGATGGCGGTTCTATTGGTTCGCCAGAAAATCAATCTATTTGGGTATGTGGAATTGAATGGGGCGGGGGAGATTCTGCTGAATCACTTAAGACTTACATTCATCAAAAATGGGAGGCTTCTCCTGATTTCGGTTATGAAAAATTAGAATATTATCCATATAATATAGTTACTTATAAGTTATTAGCAGCATTATGTGGAAAAAATATTGGGGAATATGTTGCTTTTGCAGAGCAAGAAAAGCCTTTTTTAAATAAAGGGTGCAGCTCATCAAATTATTTCAAACTCAATTTATATCCTATCTCTTTTAAAAATACTGACCCTAATTTATGGACATCTGAATTTTCTGAAATTACAGGGTTTCAAAATAAAAATGAATATATCCGATGGTGCAATCGCTATCGTTTTCCTAAAATGAATGAATGGGTTAAGCAGTATTGCCCTAAGTTAGTGATTTGTTATGGAAAAAGTTATGAAACTGAATTTAATATTGCTTTTTCAGATGGTTATAAATCATTTAATGAAGAACAAATTGAACACGTAGTTTTAAAATGGAAAAGAAATGAAAATGGCACGGTTGTGGCAGTCTTACCTTTTCCAAATGCACCAACGGGATTAAAACATAATTCAACAATTCAGAAAGTAGGTGAAAGATTGGCTGAATTAATTAAATAAAACAAGGCTGCCTGAAAAAGTTTCAGACAGCCTTTTATATGAAATAAATCAATGATGTGCAGGACTATCCACACTATGCAAAATCTTGTCCGTATAAGCCATTGCCATCGCCGAAACCAAAAAACCGCAATGAATCAAAAGTTGCCACATCATGGTTTTTTCGTCTAATTTGGCGGCGTTGATGAATGTTTGTAGCAAATGAATCGATGAAATACTGATGATTGCCATCGATAATTTCACTTTCAACACCGAAGCGTTCACATGGTCAAGCCATTCGGGTTGGTCGGGGTGGTTGTCCACATTCAGGCGCGACACAAACGTCTCGTAGCCACCAATCAGCACCATAATCAATAAGTTAGCAATCATCACAACATCGATCAGATTCAATACTGCCAACATCACCATCGTCTCATCCATCGTGCCTAAGTTCACCATCAAATGCCACAACGATTTGATGAATTTATAGGCATAAATCCCTTGTACCACAATCAAACCCAAATAAATCGGCAATTGCAACCAGCGACTTGCAAAAATAATGCGTGCCAATGGCCTTGGCGTAGTTAATTGTTTATATTGAGACATTTATCATTCCTGCAGAAAAAAGCGCGTATTGTAGTGAGATTTTAAATTTTGTTCAAATGTATACATTACTTACAAAATAAAGCATTCAGGCTGCCTGAAAGATTATTTTCAGGCAGCCTGAATGCTTTTTATGCGATAATTACACCAATTTTTCAATGATGATTTCAACCGAAACGAGATAAAAAAATGGAACAAAAATTTTTAGATTTATTGATTTGCCCGATAACCAAAACGCCGTTGCAATACCATGCCGACAAGCAAGAATTGTGGAGCAAGGCGGCGAAATTGGCGTTTCCGATTCGTGATGGCATTCCGATTATGCTGGAATCGGAAGCGCGTGAACTGACTGATTTAGAGGTGAAATCATGAGTTTTCATGTGATTTTGCCTGCGCGTTTGTCGTCCAGTAGGCTGCCTGAAAAAGCGATTGCCGATATTGCGGGTAAACCGATGATTGTGCGCGCGGCGGAGCAGGCGTTGCAGTCGGGCGCGCAAAATGTGTGGGTGGCAACCGACCATGAACGTATCGCGGCTGAGTGCAGCGCGCACGGCATTCAAAGCGTGATGACCAGCCACAAACATGAAAGTGGCACCACGCGTTTGGCGGAAGCGGCGGAGATTTTGGGCTTGGCGGATGATGCGATTGTCGTGAACGTGCAAGGCGATGAACCGCTCATTCCTGTGGCATTGATTGAGCGCGTGGCAAACAAACTTTCAGGCAGCCAAGCTGTGATGGCGACGGCGGCGCATCCTGTGCACGATTTTGCTGAATTTATGAATCCAAACTGCGTGAAAGTCGTTTTAAATCAAGCAGGTAATGCGCTGTATTTTAGCCGTGCACCGATTGCTTATCCACGCGATACGATGTTGGCAAACCAAGAAACGCTGCCTGAAAATACGCCTTTGCGCCATATTGGGATTTATGCGTATCGCGTCGGTTTCTTGAAGCAATACAGTCAGTTAGCCGAATCGCCGCTGGAGAATATTGAGAAGTTGGAGCAACTGCGCGTGTTGTGGCATGGTTTTGATATTGCGGTGGAAGTGCTGGATTTTGCGCCGCCTGCTGGTGTTGATACGCCAGAAGATTTGGAACGCGTGCGCGCGCTGTTTGCTTAACTTTGGGTGGATTTTGCCCACCGAAATATTCAAATTCTTGTTTAAATGGTGGGCAAAACCCACGCCACTTTTCAGGCAGCCTGAAACCTAAACCCATGACCGCCAAACACAAATTCGCCTTTTGGCAAGCCGATAAACCTTATTTGCACAACAGCCAAATTTCCGATTTTCGTTTTCGGCTGTTGGGTTATGTGATGGCGTTTTTGGCGGGTGCGATAAACGCGGGCGGTTTTTTTGCCGTATCTCGTTATACATCACACGTAACAGGCGCGTTATCCACCGCTGCCGATGTCGCGTATCAAGGCGATTGGCAAGCCGCTTTGTCGGCGATGTTGGGTGTGGTTGCCTTTATTTTGGGCGCGGCGCACGCGGGCTGGACGCTGTTGTGGGCAAAAAGACAACGCTTTCGCAGCGGCTATGGTTTATCCATGTGGCTTGAAGCGTTTTATTTATTGCTGTTTGCCCTGATCGGCTTGTTTTTACCGCCGCACACCGCACCTACCCAAATGATTTTATTGCTGCTTTTGTGTTTCATTATGGGCATGCACAACACCGTAATGACCGCACTTTCAGGTAGCGTGATTCGTTCCACTCACATGACAGGTACGGCAACCGATTTGGGCATGGAACTTGCTAAAGTATTGTATTACCAAAGAAAATTCAATCCATGTTTGCCAGATGTGCGCGTAAACCGTCCTAAATTCAAATTATTATGCGGCTTGTTTGCTGCTTTCTTTGCTGGTGGCGTGACAGGCGCGTGGGGTTTTCATCAAATCGGCTATTATTTCACGCTGCCTGTGGCGATTGTTTTATGGATTTTTGGTTCAGGTTCAATTGGTTATGATGTGAAAATTCGTGTGAAATGGTGGTTGATTAAGAAATTGAAACAGAAAAAGATGATTTGAGTTTCAGGCAGTCTGAAATATGTTCCTTCCCCCGCCAGTCGGAGGAGGGAACAGAGTGGCAATGAAAAAATGTCGGATTCAAGAATCCGACCTACGATTTAGGTTTAGCAACAATTTTCAGGCGGCCACCTCAATCAAACGCCTTTTCCAACGCAAAACGCGCCACTTCGCCCTTATCCGTTGCCACCGTTTCCATAAACATTTCCAAAGGGCGCACCCACACGCCATAATCGCCATACAAAGCGCGGTAAACCACTAAATCCTCTTCGGTTTCGCTGTGTTTGGCAAGGTGCAAAACTTCATACAACGCGCCTTTATAGTGGCGATAAATGCCTTTTTTCAACATAATCACTCCTTAAAAAAGCCGAATTTTACTTTTCAGGCAGCCTGAAAGTCTAATATTATGCAAAAACATTTCCAAAAAGCCCTAGATTCGATACAAAACAGTACCTTATATATTGTTGCCACGCCAATTGGCAATTTGGCGGACATCACGCTCCGTGCGCTCGCCGTGCTACAGCAAGCCGATTTGGTGTGCGCGGAAGATACGCGCGTGTCGGCGCAACTGTTGGCGGCGTACGGCATTCAGGCGAAACTGGTTTCCGTGCGCGAACACAATGAGCAGCAAATGGCGGACAAAATCATCGCCGCGCTGGCAGAAGGCAAAAGCGTGGCGCAAATTTCCGACGCGGGTACGCCTGCTGTGTGCGACCCAGGGGCGAAACTGGCGGCGCGAGTGCGTGAAGCGGGTTTTGCCGTTGTGCCAGTCGTGGGCGCAAGCGCGGTCATGGGCGCGTTGAGCGTGGCGGGCGTGGTTGAACCGCATTTTTATTTTCACGGATTTTTACCGCCCAAATCGGGTGAGCGCGTGAAATTGTTTGAAAAATGGGAAACGGCGGATTATCCGATTATCGCCTTTGAAACGCCACACCGAATCGCGGCGACGTTTGACGATATGGCAAAAATTTTCCCAAATAGAAACATCATGTTGGCGCGAGAAATCACGAAAACGTTTGAAACCTTTTTGGTCGGAACGGTGGACGAATTACGCGAGAAATTGGCATCAGACAGCAATCAATCGCGCGGCGAAATGGTTTTAGTGATTCATGCGAATGTGGTGGAAAAATCGGATACGCTGCCTGAAAACACGCAAAACGTGATGAAAATTTTAGCTGCCGAATTGCCGACCAAACAGGCGGCAGATTTGGCAGCAAAAATTACGGGCGAGAGCAAAAAGGCGTTGTATGATTTGGCGATTTCTTGGAAGAAATAAGTTTCAGGCAGCCTTTGCGTACATCAGATTGTAGGTATGGTATTCATGCCCGACACAACATCATAATCATGTCAGGTATAAAAGCCCGACCTACGACTTGTTTTCAGGCAGCCTGAAAGATTATTGACGAATTTGCCCATCGCCCAACACCACCCATTTTTGCGAAGTCAAACCATGCAAGCCGACAGGTCCGCGCACATGAATTTTATCCGTAGAAATGCCAATTTCCGCGCCCAAACCATATTCAAAACCATCGGCAAAACGCGTGGACGCATTCACCATTACGCTTGCGCTATCCACCAAGCGCAAAAACAGATTCGCCAAGGTGTAATTTTCCGTGATGATGCTGTCGGTGTGGTGGCTACCATGTTGATTAATATGCGAAACCGCTTCGTCAAAATTCGCCACGATTTTGATGGACAACACAGGTGCAAGGTATTCCGTGTCCCAATCTTCATCGGTCGCCGCAACAATGTTGGGCAGAATTTCGCGCGTTTTGGTACAGCCGCGCAATTCCACGCCTTTTTCTGCATACAGAACAGAGAGTTCGGGTAAAATTTCCGCCGCGCGTGATTCGTGAATCAACAGTGTTTCCATTGTGTTGCACGTGCCGTAACGCGAAGTTTTGGCATTCAAGGCGATGGCGATGGCTTTATTTTTTTCTGCAAATTCATCAATATACACATGGCAAATGCCGTCCAAATGCTTAATCACAGGCACACGCGCTTGTTCACTCACTCGGGCAACCAAACTTTTGCCACCACGCGGAATAATCACATCAATTAAATCAACGGCTTGCAACATCGCGCCTACACTTTCGCGGTCAGTGTTTTCCACAAAACACACCGCGTTTTCAGGCAGCCCAGCCTCGCGCAACGCCTGTTTAATCAATTTCGCCAACGCCATATTGCTCTGAAACGCCTCGCTGCCGCCGCGCAAAATACACGCATTACCCGATTTCAGGCACAACGCCGCCGCATCCACGGTAACATTCGGACGCGCCTCGTAAATCATGCCAATCACGCCCAGCGGCACGCGCATTTTGCCAATGCGTAAACCATTGGGGCGCAAGCGAAATTCGTCCATCTCGCCCACAGGGTCGGGCAGCGCGGCGATTTGCTGCAAACCTTCGCGCATGGTTTTCAGGCTGCCTGAAGAAATTTTCAGGCGGTCAATCATGGCTTCTTCCAAGCCTTTATGTTGCGCGTTTTTAATGTCTTGCGCGTTGGCGGCGAGCAGCGCGGATTCATGTTCGCCAATCAAATCTGCCAAACGCAGCAGCGTGGCATTTTTCGCGGCAGAATCGGCGTGAGCGAGTTGGTAAAACGCAGCCTTGGCTTTTTGGGCGATGTCGGTAATGTAGTTTTTCATGTGAATTTCCTGTGAAATTTTTGAGCTGCGCTGAACTTTATTTACTGCCTTACGGCATGCTGTTTTATTGCCCAAATCAAAGATTTGGATGAAACATGCAAGGCTGCCTGAAAATGTTTCAGGCAGCTTAATTTTTATTTTTATAGTAATTTCAACGCATTATTACGTAAACTATCTTCAGTGACTTGTTCGCCTAAACCTGCATTTTGCACGTAGGTAACGGCGCGAGTGTATTTGTCGTCTTGGAAATAGGGGAAATCGCTGCCCAATACGACGCGTTCGCTGCCGAAGGTTTCTACGGTGCAACGCCAGGCGGGGGCGTGTGAACCTGCGGTGTCAAACCAGAAGTTGTCCAGCGTTTTCCATGGGCTTTCGGCAAAGGCGTTCCAGTCGGTGTAGTTGTCTTCAATGCGCTGCATAACGAATGGCAACACGCCGCCCAAATGCGCGATGTGAAAACGCAATTTCGGATATTTTTTCGGCAACGCTTTTTTCAGAATTTGCAGCGTGGCAACCATGTCTTCCACGTTTGCGCCAATCACCCATTCCAAGCCGAAATCGTTAATCATCGGGCTGTTCGCGCCGCAACCTGTGGGGTGGATGTAGATAATCGTGCCTAATTCGTTCATGGCTTGGTAGAACGGCTCAAATTGGTCATCAGCGGGCGAGTGTTTCATCGTGATGATGGTATTGAGCGCGATGCCGTCAAAACCGAGCTCTTCTATGCAGCGTTTGCCTTCAGCGATTGCTGCTTCGGTGTAGGGCAGAGGCACGCAACCGTAGGCGCGGAAACGCCCAGGATGGCGTTTGATGATGTCGGCATAGGCGTTGTTGAGGGTTTGTGCGAGTTTGAGCGCAACAGCTTCCCCGTCCCATTGTGGCGTTTGTGGCGTGCACGCTGTCTTTGTCTTTGCCTGTGCTTTTGGCGAGTTCGTCCAAATAGGCGGCAGGCCATAAGTGGGCATGGGTATCAATGAAATGGGGAGAATGCGCGTCGCACATATGCGCTCCTTTTTTGTTGATGAGTGTTTCTTTTTTGGATGTTGTTGGGGCTTATGTGGCGCACGCGCTCAAGCCCATTAAGCCTAGATTTGGTCTTGCTTGTTTGGGTCTTGCGTGGTCATCTCTAATCTTGGGTAAAAAGTCAGTTAGCTCAATTCATCGGTAATTTTTTGCAACAATTCTAACCGTTCCGTCTGAATTGCGCCACTTTCTGCTGCGATTTTAAACGCGCAATTGGGTTCGGCGCGGTGGGTGCAATTGTGGAAACGGCATTGT
This sequence comes from Neisseriaceae bacterium B1, assembly GCA_051414845.1. Classification (GTDB taxonomy): domain Bacteria; phylum Pseudomonadota; class Gammaproteobacteria; order Burkholderiales; family Neisseriaceae; genus Simonsiella. Next base: position 1,330,787 of record CP183313.1, on the reverse strand, counting down.
CCGATTAAGTGGCGCAAGTCGGGAAAATAGCGCGGCAAATCGGCGATGGCTAAATGATGTAAACCGAATTCTTGTAAACCAGGGCTGTCAATCAGCTTGGTTTCATTATTTAAATCATAGAGTTGTGCGTGAGTGGTCGTGTGTTTGCCCGAATCCAAGGCGGCGGAAATGTCGTTGGTGCGTGCGCGGCTTTCGCCTAATAAGGCGTTGGTCAGCGTGGATTTGCCCATGCCGCTTTGTCCAAGCAAGATATTGGTGTGTCCTGCTAAAATCGGTTTAAGGCTGCCTGCATCGTTCAGCGCCGACAATTCAATCTCGCGATAACCCATTGTTTCATAGAAAGAAAGTTTTTCACGCCATGTTATCGTTTCGGGCAAATCGGCTTTATTCAACACAATCACAGCTTCAATTTCCGCCGCTTCGGCCGCAATCAAAGCGCGTTGCAACAAGGCTTCGCTCGGGCTGGGGACGGCAGCGATAACGATTAATAATTGGGTCACATTCGCCGCGATGAGTTTGGATTTCCACGCGTCTTGACGATAAAGCAAACTTTGGCGCGGCTCAACCGCTTCAATCACGGCTTGTTCGGCGTTTAATACTTGGATTTTAACCCAATCGCCACAGGCAAAATCGGTGCGTTTGCTGCGCGTGCTGGCTTCAAAAGTTTGCTGGTTTGCTGTGCGCACGATGTAGCGGCGACCGTAGCTGGCGATGATTTGGGCGGTTTCGGACATGGGGTGGGTTTCTTTTGGATTATGGGATTTTTTCAGGCTGCCATCGGTCTGAATCTATGATTCAGCAACCGATGTGCGCTAAGCGAAGCTGCTGCCTGAAAATAGAAATAGGTTGGGTCTTGACCCAACAATATTTGGAGTTTGAAGCAATGGTTGGGTCGAGACCCAACCTACAAACTGCCTAAAAATTATTTTTAAACAATAATTTATTGATAAATCTGACCATTATGTTTCAGCCAGCCGTCGGCGTGGCGTTTGGCGGGGTCGTGGTGCGTCCAGTGAATCACGCCACCTTGTTCGCTCCATTCGTATTCGCCGTAAAATTCAACCGTATCGCCTTTTTTTAAACCTTTGATTTTGGCTGCTAAATCTATATTGTGGGCAACGAGTAGCGTTTGTCCGCTGTTCAATTTTAAGATAAAGCGTTGATGACGCGAGCCTTTCTTGTCGTCGGGCAAGGTTTTTTGGACGATACCGCTGCCTGAAATTTGTAGATTGCTTTGGTGGTTTTGAAAGGCTTGTTGTAAAACGTGTTCAAAGTTGGTTGGGGGAATGGTTTGGGTTTGAGCGGGTAGGGAAATATCGGGCGCGGAATGGTTGGGTTTTGCCGATGAGAAATAGAGCCATGTGGCGGCGCATAAGATGATGGTGGGGAGAATTTTTTTGATGTTCATCGGTTGGGGTGGGGTGGGTTTTCAGGCTGCCTGAAAAATGTGGTTGGTATTTTTGTGTCGGCTTAGAAAGCCGACCTACATGGTGTTTAAATGTTTCAGGCAGCCTGAAAAGGTTAAACATTTTGGTGGAAGGTGTCCACCCTACGTTTTCAGGCTGCCTATATGGTTTGTTTAAACTTCTATTTTATTCGGCGTAAACGTTTCCCATTTATTACATGCGGGGCAATGCCAGAAGTAAACCTGTGATTTAAAATGACAATTTTTGCAACGATACATCATCGTTTTTTGCACTTGTCGCCCGATTACGCTGCGCATCATATCGGCGTCGGCTTTCCATTGTGGGTTTAAGTCCGACATTTGTAAACCGAGCAAACGGTATATGCCGTTTAAATCGGGTTTGGCGCGAATTAAGTCTATAACTGTTTGATTAGCAACGGTTTCACCATGTAGCAATAAGGATTTTTCGTAAATCACATTGTTCAAATCCAATTGCACAAAAGTTTGCGCATAGCCGATGAGTACGTTCAAACCTTCTTGCGGTTTGCCCAGCGCATCGTAGGCATCATATAACTTTTCGCCGACCATGCCCAAATAGACGTGGTTTTGTTTTTCAATCGCGCTATAGGCTTCAATAGCTGCCTGAAAATTGCCTTGTTTTTGCTCTAAATCGCCCCAAATCATATTGGCGCGCGTGCACTTTTTGTTGGCATTTAATGCCGACACAACGGCGGCATAGGTTGCCTGAAAATCGCTGCGAAATAAAGCGGCTTGCGCAATTTCGCAATAAAACTGTGCAATTTCAAATTGATAGGTTTGCTCGTCGTGCGCCAAAAGTTGCGCGGTGGCAATCGCTTTTTCCCAGTCGCGGTCTTGCTGATAAATATTGAGCAACACTTCATTGGCTTGTTTTGCCATATTGCTCTGTTGCAATTCGGTAAAAATTTGCTCGGCTCTGTCCACTAAACCTGCGCTTTGGTAGTGCAAACCCAATTCGTATAACACGCGCTCGCGCTTTTCGCCGACGGTATCGGGCGAATCGAGCAGGGCTTTGTGCAGCGCAATGGCTTTGTCGTTTTCGCCGCGTTGGCGATAAAGTTTGCCCAGCGTTAAATTCAAATCATACGAACCTTGTTGCTGGTCAATCACTTCCGCCAACTGGCGCGCTGCTTTGCCTGAATTTTTGTCCACCAGCGCGTCCAAACTGCCGTAAAAACCCGTTGGCACGGTTTTCGCCTGTTTCAACACGGTTTTCATGTCCACGCGCGCGGCAAACCAGCCCATGGCAAAAAACACGGGCAGCATACAAATCGGCACAATCAGCCACCAGATATTGGCGTTATCCATAAGCTACTTTCTTATTTATTTTCAGGCTGCGTATTGGTTGCGGCAGGCGCATTGGTTTGCACAGGCGCAGCGATGTCTTGCGTTGCCAAACGCGCCGATTTTTGCACTTCGGCACGCAAGCGACTGTTTTCATTACGCAAACGCAATAAACGTCCAAACATGGCGAAAATACCAAATAATGTGCCGATAATAAACGCGCCAAATAAAATGGCAATCAGCGGCAACTGAATTTCTTGCCCAGGGACGTAAGAAAACGGCACTTTTTGCGTGTTAATCAATGCCAAAATTAAGAAAAAGATTAAAACAATAACTTTGATAATCAGGTGGATAGGTTTCATGTTTTAGGGTTTCCTTGGGTTTGAATGGTGAGTTTCAGGCTGCCTTTTAGTACATCAAAAAGATCAAGGCTGCCTGAAAAAAGAGTTTATTTATTTCTTGGTTTGGTGCTGTGAAAAACTGATACTGTTGATTCAACGAGCCCCACCCTAACCCTCCCCCACTAGCGGGGGAGGGGATAGATTGCTGGTAGGTTTGATAGTTTGTTTCAGGCAAGCTTTCCCAATACACAAATGCTGTCTGCCGTAGGGTGTGTGCGGTACGCACGCACCTGCTATTCAACCAATGCGTGCGTGGCTTGTGCCACATACTCTACGCGACAATATGTCGTTTACTGAAAAGCTGCCTGAAAAACCGTAAGTGTAAAGGATTTCAAGCTACTTGGCGATGTTTTGCGTTGTGGCAAACCGTTTAGCTGAAAAAATACAAGGGTCTGACGTAGATTATCAGTTAGGTCACACTTAAAAAATGAAGATAACCCATTGCAAACTAAGTAAATCTACTCAGCGAAAACTACTCCAATTTTTCGTATTGGAAGTTACGGCTCGGGCAGCAGCCGATATACTTGGCATCCAAGCCTAATTCAGCGATGTTGTTTTACCGCAAAATCCGTCAAGTCATTGCCTACCATTTAGAACTTCAAGCAGACGAAGTTTTTAATGGCTCTGTGGAGCGAGACGAGAGCTATTTTGGCGGGCAACGCAAAGGCAAACGCGGTCGTGTTGCGGCTGGTAAAGTCGCTGTTTTTGGTATTTTGAAACGCAATGGTAAGGTCTTTACCATTGTTGTTGAAAATACCAAGCAAGAAACTTTACTACCTGTTATTAAAAGGAAAATTATGCCTGATAGTATTGTTTATACGAATTGCTATAAGAGTTATGATGTGCTGGATGTGAGTGAGTTTACCCATCATCGTATCAATCATTCTCAGCTGTTTGCAGACCGTCAAAACCATATCAATGGCATTGAAAATTTCTGGAGTCAGGCAAAGCGCGTTCTACGAAAATACAATGGAATTGATCGTAAATCTTTTCTGTTATTCTTGAAAGAATGTGAATTTCGTTTTAACTTTGGTACACCAAAAGAGCAGCTGAAAATTCTGCGAGTTTGGTGTGGTATTTAGGGTTAATCTACGTCAGCCCCAAATACAAACCAGCCGCGCCGATGGCGTTGTTTATCATGTGCACACTAATGGCATAGCGCAAATCTTTGGTGTGCCAATAGACGCCGCCGAGCAGCAAGCCCATGGTGAAATACAAGGCAAATTCAGGCAGGCTGACGCTGCTCAAATGCATGGCGGCAAACAATGCCGATGAAATCAGCCAGCTTGCTATCAGGCGAAAGCGTGTATAAGGTGCGGCAAAATAGTTGCTAAAAATGCCACGAAACAGCAATTCTTCGCCAATCGGTGCAAAAATCACGATATTAAACACCATAATCGCAGGTGGCAGCAGTTCAATCATTTGTACGATTAGGGCTTGATTGGTAGTCGTGTGTTCTATTTCAGAACCTGAAAACCACGACATGAAAAAATCAAATGCCCAACCGAGCGACAACATCGCAAGCAGATAAGGTATAGATTTTAAAATCAAATTTACCTGAATCGGTGCGATCCATTGAAATGCGGCAATCGGCGAGTTTTCAGGCTGCCCTTTGCGATACACGGTTTGCAATGTCCATAAAACCAGTATAAACACGCCAAAAGTAAACGCATACAACAAAGATGTTGCGCCCATGCCTAATTCTATGCCGCGTTTCATCGATTCATGCCATAGCAAAATCAGGGTGCTGGGAATGATGTACAACACAATTAAGGCAATGAATTTAAAGATATTTGCGATTAGTTGCTGCATGGCGATTTGGATTTGCTGGCTAAAATATTAATCACTTTGCGTTCTGCTTTTTCAGGCTGCCTGAAATCGGTTTCTGCGTCATCATCGTGCTTTGGCGTGAATGAAACCGTTTCGCCGTCAAACGCTAAATCACCACCGTGTTTCAAATCTTGACCGCGCTGTAATCCTGTAAAATCAAAAAGTTCCGTATCCGCTAAATGTGATGGGACGATATTTTGCAAGGCAGAAAACATACTCTCAATTCGCCCTGGAAAACGCTTATCCCAATCTTTCAACATATCGCCAATCACTTGACGCTGCAAATTCGGCTGCGAGCCACACAAATTGCATGGAATAATCGGAAATTGCTTCAATTCCGCATATTTAATCAAATCTTTCTCTTTCACATACGCGAGCGGACGAATGACGATGTGTTCGCCATTGTCGGAAACCAATTTCGGCGGCATGGCTTTGAGTTTGCCGCCGTAAAACATATTTAAAAACATGGTTGCTAAAATATCATCGCGATGGTGTCCAAGCGCGATTTTGGTGCAGCCTAATTCTTTTGCGGTGCGATACAAAATGCCGCGTCGCAAGCGGCTACACAGTGAACACGTCGTTTTGCCTTCTTCTAAAACGCGTTTGACTGTTGAATAGGTGTCTTCTTCCACAATTTTGTACGGTACACCAATGCTGTCCAAATATTCAGGCAGCACATGCTCAGGAAAGCCGGGCTGCTTTTGGTCAAGATTCACGGCAACTAATTCAAAATCAATCGGCGCGGACGCTTGCAGTTGGCGCAAAATATCCAAAAGTGCGTAGCTGTCTTTGCCGCCCGATAGGCAGACCATGATTTTGTCGCCGTTTTCAATCATATTGAAATCGTTAATCGCATCGCCAACTGCGTGGCGCAAGCGTTTGTTTAATTTATTGTTTTCTAACTCGGTTTTGGATTTTTTAGACATGATTTATATAGTGTAATTTGGCTAAAAAGTTTTCAGGCAGCGGCTTCGCTTAGCGCACATAGGTTGCCGAATAAAACATTCAGACCGATGGCAGCCTGAAAAAACGCCAGTCGTAAAAAAAGCGCAATTATAAAGGATTTACAGGCGTGATATAGAAAAATCATGCACGCAGCGATAAAATGCACCCATTTTTTGCCAACAGGAAAACGCCATGAACTACCGCATTGCCCCCAGTATATTGTCCGCCGATTTTGCCCGCTTGGGCGAAGAAGTGCAAAACGTGATTGCCGCAGGCGCGGATTTGATTCACTTTGATGTGATGGACAACCATTATGTGCCGAATTTAACTTTTGGCCCGATGATTTGCCAAGCATTGCGTCCGCATTGTCGTGTACCAATTGATGTGCATTTGATGGTAGAACCTGTGGACGACATGATTCAGGCTTTTGCACAAGCAGGCGCGGACATCATTACCTTTCATCCCGAAGCTAGCCGCCATATTGACCGCAGTTTGCAATTGATTAAAAATGCAGGCAAACAAGCAGGTTTGGTACTCAATCCTGCCACGAATGTGAACGTGCTGGAAAACGTGTTGGATAAATTGGACATGGTGTTGCTGATGTCGGTAAACCCTGGTTTTGGTGGGCAATCGTTTATCCCAAACACGCTCAATAAAATCCGCCAAACACGTGCATTATTGGATAAATACGAAGCGCAAACAGGGCGACGCATTGCGCTGGAAGTAGACGGTGGCGTGAAAACCGATAATATCCGCGAAATCGCAGCGGCAGGTGCGGATACGTTTGTGGCGGGTTCGGCGATTTTTGGTGCAAAAGATTATGGCGCAGTAATACAACAAATGAGGCAGGAATTAGCGTTGGCGGGTTAAGTGTTTTCAGGCTGTCTTTCAGTACACGACGAAATGTCGCAACTTTGTCCCCTCCCCCGACTGGCGGGGGAGGGTTAGGGTGGGGGCGGCTATTGATTCATAAAAAACTTTTCAAAATACCAACTTTCTAACCCCTACCCACCTCAACCCCCCTTTCATAGGGGGGCAGATTTCAGGCAGCATCTAACTTTTGTCGTGTACGGAAAGGCTGCCTGAAAATAAATAAAGGATCAAACATGTTGATTTTTTTTAGATTTTGATGGCGTGTTGCACCTCTTTCCGTTGGGCGAACATGAAACAGAACGCCATTTTGGCCAATTGCCGGTATTGGAACACTTTTTCAGGCAGCCTGAACAGCAACATCATCAATTTGTGATTAGCTCCACTTGGCGCAATCAATATACACTGACAGAGTTGCAACAACACTTTTCGCCCGATTTTCGCGCGCGGATTGTGGGGGTAACGCCCAATTTGGCGGATTACAGCAAAGGCAACCGCGAGCGTGAGATTTTGCATTATTTACAAGCGCATGGCGGTATTGAACAGGCATGGTTGGCATTAGATGATATGCCTGAGTTTTTCCAATATCATCAACAACATGTCTTGTTTACTACGCCTGATACGGGTTTAACCGGTGCTGATTATCCTGACTTAATGCAGAAATTGGCGGAAATAGAACAGCGTTTTCAGGCATCCTGAAAATATTTGGATGATTTACCGCTTATGAACATTAAAACATTGAATCAAATGATTGAGTTACCGACACAAAACCAATCTTTCATTACCCCCGATTGGGGCGCGCCACAAAATGTTCGTGCTTTGATTACCACGCGGCAAGGCGGTGTGAGTACAGGCGTGTTCAGTAGCTTGAACGTGGGTGCGCACGTGGGCGATAAATCCGAAGCCTTTGCCCAAAATCGCGCGATTGTGCAACAGCAAGTCTCAGTTCCGATTGCCTATTTAAACCAAACGCATAGCACAATGGTGGTGCAAGCGACGGATGCGCTGGCGCAATTATTGGACGCGGACGCGGTGGTAGATGAAACAGGAAAAGCAGCTTGTGGCGTGATGACGGCGGATTGTTTGCCTGTATTGTTTTGCGACCGTGCAGGCAGCGTGGTGGCGGCTGCGCATGCGGGTTGGCGTGGTTTAGCGGCTGGCGTGTTGCAAAATACGGTGGCGGCGATGAATGTGCCGCCTGTGGAAATTATGGCGTATTTAGGGCCGGCGATTGGTGCGGATGCGTTTGAAGTGGGGCAAGATGTGTTAGATGCGTTTGTGGCGCAAAATCCAGCGGCAGAACAAGCATTTAAACCGTTTGGCGATGGCAAATATTTGGCGGACATTTATTTATTGGCGCGTCAAATTTTGCTGCGCGAAGGTGTGACCCAAATTTCGGGCGGCGAACATTGCACAGTATTGGAACGCGAGACGTTTTTTTCCTATCGTCGCGATGGGCAAACGGGGCGGATGTTGAGTGTGATTTGGTTTGAGAATGAAGTGAAGTAGAGTAGGGTGGTTTGGGGTAGGTTAAAAGCTTCCTAAAACTGATTTTTCTTGTGTTGAGGTGGATGACATATCTGCCTTATTTTTTAATAATAACAAAAGGGCGGATTAATCATCCGCCCTGTAAAAATAGTTTTGAAAAAGTTTTCAGGCTGCCTGAAAACAAAAAGCCAAGCGTTACACCACCACTTCTTCTTTCTCTTCTTGGATTTTATTCACATTGCTGCGGTTTAAGCCAAACATCAGCAACAGCGGACTTGCCACCAATACCGATGAATAAATACCAAACACAATACCAATCGTCAAAGCCATCGCGAAGCCGTGCAACGCTGCGCCGCCGAAAATCAGCATGGAAATGACCATTGCCTCGGTTGAGCCGTGTGTAATCACGGTACGCCCCATCGTGGCGGTAATCGCGTTATCAATTACTTGTGGCACGGTTTTGTTGCGCATTGAACCTTTGCGGAAGTTTTCGCGGATACGGTCAAACACGACCACCGATTCGTTCACGGAATAACCGAGTACCGCTAAAATCCCCGCCAACACAGTCAGCGAAAATTCCCATTGGAAAAAGGCGAAGCAGCCGAGAATAATCACCACATCATGCATATTAGCGATGATTGCTGAGAGCGCGAAACGCCATTCAAAGCGCATGGACAAGTAGATAATAATGCCCACCACTACCATACCCAGCGCGATTAAGCCGTTGCTTACGAGCTCATCGCCTACCGATGGGCCGATAAATTCTACTTGGCGCAAGGTAACATCAGGGCTGTCTTTTTTTAGCACATCCATCACTTGATTGGATAGTTGCGCGGAAGGCATATCAGCTTTATTAGGCAAACGAATCATTAAATGTTTATTTGTACCCAAAGCTTGCACTTGGATTTCACCCATGTTGAGCGTTTCCAATTGTTCACGCACATGTTTTACTTCCGCACCTTGCTGGTATTCCACTTCCATCAACGTGCCACCTGTAAATTCTACCGATAGGTTTAAGCCACGTAAAAATAGGAAGACCACCGCCAAAATAAAAGTCAGCAAGGAAATAAATGTTGTGAGCTTACCATAGCTCATAAACGGAATATCACGTTTAAAATGAAACAGTTCCATTATTTTTCCTCCACTGCCAAATCGTTTTGAGCGTCAATCACAGCAGGGTACGATACGCCAATAGACAAATCTTTGAGTTTGCGGCGGCGACCATACCACAGGTTCACCAAAGCGCGCGATACGACTACCGATGAATAAATGGAAGTCAAAATACCGATACAATGCACAATCGCAAAGCCGCGCACAGGGCCTGAACCGAAAATTAACAAGGCAACGCCTGCGATTAAGGACGTTAAGTTGGAATCCAAAATGGTTGCCCAAGCGTGGTCGTAGCCTTCTTTAATCGCCACTTGCGGTTTCTTGCCTTCGCGCAACTCATCACGAATCCGCTCGTTAATCAAGACATTAGAGTCAATCGCCATACCTAAAGTTAAGGCAATTGCAGCAATACCCGGCAAAGTCAAAGTTGCTTGCAAGGCTGATAAAATTGCAAACAAAAACAACAAGTTAGCCGATAAAGCCAGCGTTGAAAACACGCCAAACAAGCGATAATAAATCACCATAAACACCGATACGGCAACAAAACCCCAAACGGTTGAGTTAATCCCTTTGGTAATGTTTTCCGCGCCCAAAGACGGACCAATGGTGCGCTCTTCCACGATTTGCATCGGAGCGGCAAGTGAACCTGCGCGCAATAATAACGCCACATCATTCGCTTCAGCAGGGCTTGCCATGCCTGTAATTTGCACACGTCCACCTGTAATGGGCTCATTGATTTGCGGCGCGGTAACCACTTCGGCTTTACCTTGGTCAATCAGCACCATCGCCATGATTTTGCCTTTATTTGCCGTTGTTAAATCGGCAAAAATTGTGCTACCTGCACCGTCTAAATTCAAATTAACCGTTGGGCGATTGGTTTTGTCTTCAAAACCTGCTTGCGCTGCGTTGATGTTGTCGCCTGTCAATTCCACCTGTTTGCTAACCAAATAATTGCGCCCTTCGTTGTCGCTGAGCCAATCATAGCCATCAGGCACATTGCCATTTTGCGCTTGCATAATCGCGTCCACATCGGTACTGACCATGCGCACTTCCAGCGTTGCCGTGCGACCAATGATGTCTTTGGCTTTTGCCGTGTCGGTCATGCCTGGCAATTGCACCACAATGCGGTCTGCGCCCGCTTGTTGAATCACAGGTTCAGCCGTGCCCAATTCATTAACACGATTGTGCAAAGTATTGATGTTTTGTTTCACGGCATCGCTGCGAATTTGCGCCAACAGCGTTTCAGGCAGCGTAATACGCAATTCTGTACCATTGGCTTGCAAAGTTACCCCTTCCAGCATACGCTGCAATTCAGGATACGCCTTTTGCAAATCTGCCGCGTCTTGGAACGGTACAACAATGCTATCCGCCGTCTTACGAACCGTACCCGAGCGAATTTTCAAGCGGCGCAATTCACGGCGCACATCGCCCGCATAACGGTCAAGCGTTTTGTCCAACGCCGCTTTCATATCCACTTGCATGGTAAAATGCACACCACCGCGCAAGTCCAAACCCAAAAACATCGGTTGCGCACCGATTTTTGCCAGCCATTCAGGGCTATTGGCGATTTGGTTTTGCGCCACAATGTAGCCTTCGCCCAGTGCGGTATCAATTGCATCGCGCGCCGAAATTTTATTGGCATCGTTCACGCGCACTTTCAGGCTGCCACCCGAAATAAACATACCATCGTGCGCAATATTCGCCTGTTTCAACGCCGCATCAACGCGTTTTTCCGTTTCATCATTAATCGCCAACGCCTGACGATTGGTAGAAATCTGAATCGCAGGGGTTACGCCATAAAAATTCGGTAAGGTATAAATCAATGCCAACACAATCGTGAAAGCAATCAGTAAATACTTCCAAAGGGGATAACGGTTCATAGTTAAACCTTCAAAAAATTAGTTTCAGGCAGCCTGAAACATCCTTTCAAACCACCAAAGGCTGCCTGAAACTTTTCAGGCAGCCTAAATAATATTACGCCGCAGGAGTTGAATCTACCGCAGTTTCAGCCACTTTAGAAGCAATCGCATTGCGCTCCACTTCCACCGTCAAACCTTTGCCCAACTCAATCGTGAAAATATTTTCACTGGGTTTCACGACACGACCATAAAAGCCCGACATCAACAACACTCTATCGCCTTTTTTCAATTCCGAAATCATCGCTTGACGTTCTTTCTCGCGCTTTTGTTGCGGACGAATCATCATAAAATACATCAACGCAAAAATCGCAATCCAAGGCAAAATCCCCATCCAAGCATTCGGTTGCGCTTCACCAGCGGCGTATGCAAATTCAATCATGGTGCTTTCCTTCTAGACAAAAATTAAAGGCGCGAATTTTAACAGATTTTGCGCGCCCTGTTATAGAAAAAGCAGCCTGAAACAAATGCCGCCAATTTTGTAACACCAAAACCGCAACATTCATTTCAGGCTGCCTGAAAATTTCAAATTGAATTTAATCTATTATTTACGCAAGGAATCACGAATTTCACGCAACAACAACACTTCTTCGCTAGGCTCTGCAGGTGCTTCTTCCACCGCTTCTGGTTTCTTTTTCAAAGAATTAATTGCTTTAACCACAAAGAAAATCGCCGTTGCCACAATCAAAAAGCTAATCACGGTATTGATGAACAAACCCACGTTCAAAGTTACCGCGCCCGCTGCTTTTGCCGCTTCCAAAGTCGCATAACCTGCTTCAGGTGCATTTGAGCCATCTTTTAAGGTAATGAACAAATTAGAAAAATCCACGCCGCCCAAAATCAAACCGATTGGCGGCATAATCACATCGTCCACCAAAGATTTTACAATCCCTGAAAACGCTGTACCGACAACCATACCGACCGCCAAGTCAATCACGTTGCCGCGCATGATAAATTCTTTAAATTCTTGTTTCATTGACATCTTTTACTGCTCCAAAAAAATATTTCAAAATGTGCGTGTAAAAAAACAGGCATAAGTGCCTGAGTGGGTTCGCATTATAACGATATTTTGTTAAAAGTCATTAACTTTTTTACTTTAATGGTTGTTTTCTATTTAAATATGGTTTTCAGGCAGTCTGAAAACTTTGCAGAAGTTGGAGTGCGGGCTGCCAGCCCGCATTTTCCGTTTTGATAATATTAAAATATTCTAAAAAACAGAAATTTGGCGGCAAGCTGCCGCCGCTCCATTGGGCATTTCAGGCAGCCTGAAAAGGTTAAGAACCTGTATTCACAGCCAAGCGCGATGTCTTTTTTCGCTACTTGGCACGCCTGCTGCGTTGATTTTCACGCCAATAGGAACGCTATTGGCATGAAAATCGCCTTGCATTCGCACCAATTAGCAAAAAAATCTATTTCGCGTTAGCTATGAATACAGGTTCTAATTCTTCAAACCCAACACATCTTGCATATCAAACAAACCTGTGTTGCGTTTGCCCAACCATACCGCCGCACGAACCGCCCCTGCGGCAAACGTCATGCGGCTGCTGGCTTTGTGCGTGATTTCCACGCGTTCGCCGTCTGTGGCGAAGAGTGCCGTGTGGTCGCCCACCACGTCGCCAGCGCGGACAGTTGCGAAACCGATGGTGTTCGGGTCGCGCGCGCCTGTGTGTCCTTCGCGTCCGTACACGGCGCATTCTTTCAAATCGCGCCCCAGGGCATTCGCAATCACTTCGCCCATGCGCAAAGCCGTGCCGCTTGGCGCATCTACTTTGTGGCGGTGGTGCGCTTCAATGATTTCAATGTCGTATCCTTCGTTTAACACACGCGCCACCGTATCCAAAATGTGGAACGTCAAATTCACGCCCACGCTGTAATTGGCGGCGAACACAATCGCGTTTTTTTGCGCTGCGGCATGAATTTTCGCTTTGCCGTTATCGTCATAACCCGTTGTGCCGATGACCATTTTAATACCGCGCGATTCGCATTCCCCAATCAACTGCAACGACGCATCGGGGCGTGTGAAATCAATCACCACGTCCGCATCTTTTAAGGCAGCCTGAACATCGGCGGTAATATTCACGCCTGTTTTCAAGCCAACTGCATAGCCCGCGTCCAGATCCAACACGGCCGAGCCAGCGTGTTCTAATGCGCCGACCAATTGTGCGTGTGGATTGGCGTTTACCGCTTCCACCAACACTTTGCCCATGCGACCATTCACGCCAGCAATCGCGATTTTAATCTGCGCCATTATTCGTTACCTGCTTGTTTTTGTTGCACTTGTTCACGCGCGTAATTCAACGCGTTGCCCTCAATTTTGGTGACCACATCGCCATTAAAATGCACGCTCAAACTGCGGCTTTCTTTCACTTTGCCGCCTTTAACGATTTCATAAACATAATCCCAACGGTCTTGGCGGAAAGACGGATTCAACAGCGGCGCGCCAATTTCCAATTGCACTTGCGTGCGCGTCATGCCCTCGCGCAAAGTCAACACGCGCTCCGCGTCAAATGGCGTGCCTTGCACCACCGATAATTTGTAATAAGGCAATTTTTCCACCAATTTAGGCGCACACGCCGACAAAGCCAACACCGCTGATACAGCCAACAAAGCAGATTTCATGTTTTTATCCTAATATTCAAAAAAACAGCGCAAAGATACCACACTGAAACGCAACTCAAAAGCCCTTAAATGAGAAAGTTTTCATTTAGGCGTTTCAAGCATGGCAAAAAGTCGGTATTATAACGGCAATTGTCACAACGCATATCAATTTAAGGAAAAACATGGATAACATCACTCAACTCAAAGACAACGGACTCAAAGTCACTGGCCCGCGCCTGAAAATCCTTGATTTATTTGAGCGCCACGAAGACGCGCATTTGTCCGCCGAAGACGTGTATCGCATTTTGCTGGACGAAGGCATTGAAATCGGCGTTGCCACTATTTACCGCGTATTAACCCAATTTGAACAAGCCGACATTCTCGTGCGCCACCATTTTGAAACAGGCAAAGCCGTGTACGAACTCAATAAAGGCGGACACCACGACCATTTGGTTTGCGTCAAATGTGGCATGGTTACCGAGTTCCACAATGAACAAATTGAAGCCCTGCAAGATAAAATCGCGCAAGACAACGGCTATCGCATTGTGGACCACGCCTTGTATATGTACGGCGTGTGCAGCCCTTGTCAGAAAAAAGAAAAACGATAAATCATACAAAAAGGGACAATATGGATTGTTCCTTTTTTATTTCAGTCTGCCTGAAAACCACACACGTTTCCATTCATATTTCTCCATTTGCACCAGCCATGATTCCCCTGCTCCCCGCTAACGCCACTCAATTCCCTAACCCAGCCATCCATCGTACCGAAGACGGACTCATCGCCGTTACCCAAGCCATCAATTCAGCTCTACTACAAACCGCCTACCGTCAAGGCATTTTCCCTTGGTACCGCGACCGCCATTATGTCTACTGGTTCGCCACCGACCCGCGCTTTATCCTGCTGCCTGAACAACTCAACATCAGCCGTTCCCTCGCCAAAACTCTGCGTCACAAAACCTATCGCGTTACAGTCAATCACGCCTTCGCTCAAGTCATCGTCAACTGCGCCCAAACTTCGCGCCCAAACCAAGACGGCACATGGATAGCTCCCGAATTTCAGGCTGCCTACACCGCATTACACCAACAAGGCAACGCCCATTCGTTTGAATGTTGGCTGCCCGAAAACGGACAATGGCAACTGGCTGGCGGCTTATACGGCGTACAAATCGGGCGCGTGTTTTACGGCGAATCCATGTACGCCCACGCGCCCGACGCTTCCAAACTCGCCTTTGTCCACGCTGCATCTTATCTACAAAACTGCGGCGTTGAACTCATAGACTGCCAACAAGAAAGCGACCACCTTGCCCGCTTTGGTGCAGTTTCAGTGCCGTTTACCGATTTTCAGGCAGCTTTAGAGCAACTTAATTCACAACCCTTGCAACAAGAAATCGTGGCGCAAATCATTGTGGAAAACGGCGTGAGCTAAAAAAAGTTTTCAGGCTGCCTGAAATTTTTGAAAAATCCAATCTGTAAGTCAGATTCTTGAATCCGACATTTTCCTGAAATTTTTGTGTAATCATTTTAGGCAACCTGAAATTAAAAAAATATGCGGGCGAGTCGCCCGCGCTTCACGATTCTAGTTTCAGGCAGCCTGAAATCACAAATGGAGCGGGAGCGGCTTGCCCTCAACTCTTTTATTTCAAGAAGTATTTTTATTCGGTAAAAGCGAATATGTAGGAGCTGGATAGTTTGTGCAAATCTCTGATTTGGCAACAAACTGCCATGACGTAGGCATTAGCCGCTCCCGTTTCAAGTTTTGCAAAAGTTTTAGGCTGCCTGAAAATATGGTGGGCGATTGTTTGAATAGTTTTTCATGAAATCTATTGCAGCGCATACCATAAAAAGCTGCCTGAAAACTTTAATCTGTTTTCAGGCAGCCTTTTCTTGTTTGCTTGTGCTTATTGTGCTGCAGTGTTCTGCACTTCTGTTCGGAAGCCAATTTTAATTAATTTAGCTTCGCGAGCAGCTTCAAGTACTTTTAAAACGTGGTCATAAGCAGCATTTTTATCCGCATCAATAGCAAGGATGGTATTTGGGTTTTGTTGCCCTAGCTGCATTAACTGAACTTTGACAGTTTCAAAATCCATCTTATTACTGGATTCTGCTCCAATAGTGTATTGTCCGTCGGCGGTTATGCCGATTTCTATGGGTTTGATGTTCATTTGTTGTTCTTGTGCAGTTTTACTGCCTGAAACAGGTAAGTTGATTTCCACAGAGTGCGTGAGCACGGGCATGGTTATCATGAATACAATCAGTAAAACCAGCATAACGTCCACCAAGGGGGTAACGTTGATGTCGCTCATGGGCGTGTCGTTGTCGCCGCCGTCGTTCATAGAACCGAAAGACATGGTTTATTCCTTTCCGTTGATGAGTTGAACGTGCAAATCGTGCGCGAAGTTGTGCAGTTGGCGTGAGAGATTTTTGTTGCCACGCATGAAGAAGTTATAGGCTAAGACGGCGGGAATGGCGACGAATAAGCCGATGGCGGTGGCAACTAGGGCTTCACCAATCGGACCAGCTACAGCGGCAATGCTCATTTGTCCGCTTTGACTGATGTTAATTAGGGCGTGGTAAATGCCCCAGACGGTGCCGAGTAAGCCGATGAAGGGCGCAGTTGAGCCGATGGTGGCGAGTGCGGTCAGGCCTGTTTCAAAACGGCTTTGGATTTTGCTCATGCTGTGGCGTAGTTCGCGTTCTAAATAGGCGTTTTTGGGCAGACTGGCGGAGAGCATGGAGTCTTGTGTGCCCAAAAAGCGACGACGTGCGGCGATGGCGTCTATGGTAAGTTCGCCGACTGGTGCGTTGGCGTATTGTTTGGCTGCGGCTTCGACGCTGTCTAGGTTTTTGGATGCCCAGATGGCTTCTTCGGCTTGTTGATTGGCTTTTTTGGCTTGGATGTGTTTGATGGCGCGGATGATGATGAGTACCCATGTGACGATACTCATGAGTACGAGGCTTAAGAATACACCGATTAAGACAGGGTCGCCGCTTTTAAATACTAATCCTAGATTCATTTTGTTTCCTAATATTTAGAGGTTTTGAGTTTTTTGCTTTTCTGTTTTCAGGCTGCCTGAAATTAGCTGAGACTGAATTCAAACTTGGTTCTGAAACGTGAGCGTACAGGTACACCGTTTACGCTTTTGGCTTTGAATCGTCCTGTGCGTACGCCTGCTAGCGCGGCGTTGTCCAATGTGCGCGAGCCGCTGCTTTTGACGACTTTGGGCGATGAAATCGAGCCATTGGGTTCAACGATAAACTCAATTTGTACTACGCCTTCTTCTTCATTTTCACGCGCGCGCGCTGGGTAGCTAACATTCGGTGGGCTGATGTAGCCGCCGTCAATAATTTGGTTGGGGTCTACGCCTGAATTGCTGTTGGGTTTGTCGCCTGTGCCTTTTTTGCCTTTGCCGTCGCCGTCTTTATTGTCGCTGGCGGGGTTGCCAGGGGCTTTGCTGTTAGGATTCGTGCCTTGTCCGCTGCTGACTACGTCGTTGGGCACGCGTGTTTGCGGGTTGGTTGCAGCTGGTGGAGTGGCTTTAGCGATTTCTGTGGATGGCTTCGGTTTATTAACAGGTTCAAGCGGTTTTTCTATTGGCTTTTCAATAGATTTTTCTTGCTTGGGCTGTTTCGGTTCGCTTTTGGCGATGTCCACAGGTTTATCATCGCGTTCTACTGCTTTGATTTTTGGCGCAACGGTTTTAACAGGTTTTGGCTTTTGCAGCTGCGGTTTTTCTTCCGCTTTTTTCGGTGGTGTTCGCGGCGTGGTTGCCGTTTCCATTGGTGCAGGCGCGCCGTCTGCCAATGGCTTATCGTCGCCTTGTAGCGAACCTAAATCCACAAAAGTTAGGTTGTCTACAGCGACAGGTTCGGGCGGTTTGCTTACATTCCATGCTAGCGCGAGTATGCCAGCGTGCAATAAAGTCACCGTGCCAATCGTGAGATAGGTTAAGGGGCGGTCATTTTTCATGGGGCGAAATGATAAATGCAAACTATTTTTGTTTGTGGGTTATTACATTTATTTACATTTGCTTTTAGGCAGCCTGAAAGTTTTGCAAAGCGTTTGCCGTTTGCTATAATCGCCGTTTTCATAAATTAACTTATCAAGTGGAGCAAAACATGGCTGACTTTAATCAAATTTTGGATGCGGGCGACGTGGACGGTGGCATTATCAATGTTGTGGTGGAAATTCCTGAAGGTTCTTGCCACAAAATTGAGTGGGACAGAAAATTGGGTGCGATGAAATTGGACCGTGTTGAGCCAAAAATTTTTGCTAAACCAACCAATTATGGTTTTATTCCACAAACTTTGGATGAAGATGGCGACGAGTTGGATGCGCTGATTATTACGCGCGAACCTTTGCCAATGGGCATTTATATGCAAGCGCGCGTGATTGGTGTGATGAAATTTGTGGACGATGGCGAAGTAGATGATAAAGTGGTAGTTGTACCTGCTGATGACCGTGATACAGGTAACGCGATTAAGTCTTTGAAAGATTTGCCAGAACAGTTGATTAAGCAAATTGAATTTCACTTCAATAACTACAAAGCTTTGAAAAAACCTGGCAGCACCAAAGTAGAACATTGGGGCGATATTGAAGAAGCGAAAGAAGTGATTCGCGAATCACAAGCACGCTGGAAAGCGCAATAACAATAAATCGCTATTGTGGCAAACTTGTTGCAACTCATTTCAGCTAAATGATTGATTTATCAAGTTTTCAGGCTGCCTGAAAGAATTTTGGCTTTCAGGCAGCCTGAAAAAGTATATAGTCCAAGATTATTTTGCTATCATGTGAATGATGTGCCCAAAAATGTAAGTTTAATTTAACGATAATAAAAATATGGACACTTTTGACGATTCTTACCAAGACAACGGCGAAGTTCGCAGCCTGAATTTGCCGCCGCATTCCATTGAAGCTGAGCAGTCTTTGCTGGGCGGTTTGTTGCTGGAAAATGCTGCGTGGGACAGAATCGCGGATGTGCTAACCGAAGACGATTTTTATCGCCGTGAACACCGTTTGGTGTTCCGTGCTATCGCGATGTTAATTAACGAAAGTCGCCCTGCCGATATCATTACCGTGCAAGAAGAATTGGAACGGCATGATGAATTGGAAGCAGCAGGCGGCTTTGATTATTTGGTCACGCTGGCACAAACCACACCATCGGCAGCCAATATCCGCCGTTATGCAGAAATCGTGCGCGAACGTTCGGTTGTGCGCCAATTAGCGGAAGTTGGAACGGAAATTGCTAGAAGTGCATATACGCCACAAGGGCGTGGCGCAGAGCAATTGTTGGATGAAGCGGAAAATAAAGTCTTTCAAATCGCTGAGAGCACCGCGAAATCCAAGCAAGGTTTCTTGGAAATGCCTGATTTATTGCGACAAAATATTGAGCGAATCGATACTTTGTATCAGCGTGATAATCCTAATGAAGTGACAGGTGTTTCTACAGGTTTTACCGATTTAGATAAAATGACATCTGGCTTGCAAAAAGGCGATT
Source organism: Neisseriaceae bacterium B1 (assembly GCA_051414845.1). GTDB lineage: Bacteria > Pseudomonadota > Gammaproteobacteria > Burkholderiales > Neisseriaceae > Simonsiella. Next base: position 1,311,406 of record CP183313.1, on the reverse strand, counting down.
TAATTATTGTCGCAGGTCGTCCTTCTATGGGTAAAACCGCATTTTCTATTAATATTGCAGAACATGTTGCCATTTATGATAAATTACCTGTTGCCGTATTTTCCATGGAAATGGGTGGCGCACAACTGGTTATGCGTATGTTAGGTTCGGTTGGGCGATTAGACCAAAGCGTGTTAAAAAATGGCAGTTTGGCTGATGAGCATTGGGAAAGGTTAAACGAAGCAGTTGCAACTTTGTCCGATGCGCCTATTTTTATTGATGAAACACCAGGTTTAACAGCATTAGAACTTCGCGCCCGAGCAAGACGTTTAGCGAGAAAATTTAATGGTCAATTGGGTTTAATTGTGATTGACTATTTACAATTAATGTCAGGTTCAGGGCGCAGCGACAACCGTGCAGCAGAGTTGGGCGAAATTTCTCGCTCATTAAAAGCATTAGCTAAAGAATTGCAAGTTCCTGTGATTGCGTTATCACAATTATCGCGTACTGTAGAGCAACGTACAGATAAACGACCGATGATGTCTGATTTGCGTGAATCAGGCGCGATTGAGCAAGATGCGGATTTGATTATGTTTATGTTCCGTGATGAGTATTACACGAAAGAGGCGAGCCAGTTTAAAGGCTTAGCGGAATGTATTATTGGTAAACACCGTAACGGCCCCACAGGGCGGGTGTTCTTAACCTTTTTGGGACAGTTTACCAAATTTGAAAATGCTGCTTATATTCCAGAAGCGGCAGGAAGTTTAGACGATTAAAAAATAATAGGATAGATGAAGATGAAAAAGCACCAAAATATCAAGGGTTTTACCTTGGTTGAGTTGATGGTTACTTTAGCGATTATGGGGATTATGGCGGCGATTGCTATGCCTAGCATGGGGAATTTTATTGCTAAATCGCGTATTAGTAACCGAGCGGAGCAAATTGGTAATCTGTTTCGTTATGCTAAAGGTGAAGCTGTGCGAATGAATATGCCTGTTGTTATTTGTGGGGATACGATTCGTAGTGATGGACGCCCCTCTGGTGCTTGTAATTCAAATGTATTTAATAATGGTCATGCTGATTCGGCAAGAAGTGGATTGAAAGCATTTGCAGATGCTAATCAAAATGGTGCATATGCTACTAATGGAAATCCTGCTGATATTGATTTGCGCACCATTGGTATTAATGGAGACAGTGATAATAAATTTATCAGTATGGAATTGCAATATTGCGGTACTGGGGCAAATCCTGCATGCACCAATGCAGCAGGACCAATGCAAATGGTATTTTTCCCTAATGGTCAATTTGGTACCCAAGCGCAAGCAAATTCGCTGGCTGGCATAGTAGTGGGTAATCAGTATGCACGATTCATTATTAAAGAAGCTGAAAGGATAGAAAACCGCGCTTTTTGGCGTTATGTAGTTATTTCTCCATCAGGAAATGTGAGTGTGTGTGCGGATAAAGGTAATGACAACGAATTGTGTCAGTCATAATGATAAAATTTAATTTACAAAGAGTAAGATAAAATGAAATCCAACTTATTAATTGCCAAGAAAAAAATGCAAGGTGCCACAATCATTGAAGTAATGGTTTCTGTGTTTTTATTAACTTTTGGTATTTTGGCGCTTATGCTTGCGCAAGTTCGTTCTGTAGCTGGTGTGGGTGAAGCAGAAAATCGCACATTGGTTGCTCAGGCAGCAGAGTCATTGGCTGAAGGTATGCAAATTAATCCTACTTTAGCTAAAAATGGCAATGTTATTGCCACGAGCTACAATGAATATACAACTATTGCTGGGAATGGTCGGCAAGTGGATTCAAGTAAAAATTTTGCTAATTTGGCGAGTATTAGTGCCAACACCAAGCAGGCTTTAGCACAAGCACAATTGGATAATTTTGAGGCAGCTTTAAATCAAATTCCTGATGTGTCTGGTATTAGATATGCTGTGTGTGTAGATAATAATAATCCTGCAGAACCTACGTTAAATGGCAACAATTTTCAAGCCAATTGTGTAGCAGGTGGTGGTGAAACAGTAATTAAAGTTGCTTGGGAAATGAAAGATGTTAATAGCAATGACGCCAATCAAAAAACAGCATTTACTTACGTATTAAAAGTTAAAGGGTAAAAAGCATGAAAACCTATCATTTTAATCCTAAAACTCGTGGTTTTACCCTTATTGAGTTTCTTGTTGCCAGTGCTTTGGCTATCATTGTTGTTTTGGCTGCCAGCAGTACTTATTTTATTACTCGCAAATTAAATATATCTGCACAACAACGCATTAATGTGCAAAATGATTTGCGTAATGCCGCAACTATGATTATGCGCGATGCACGTGTAGCGGGTAGCTTCGGATGCTTTACTACAGGCAAATTAATTCAACCAGCGGGTGCTGCAGCTGCTACTTCAGTTGATTTTCCAGATATAACAAATACTACAATTGGTCGTGCCAATAATGCTATTCGATTAGCCGCTAATTCAAATAGTGGATATGGCGTTATTTGGACTGATAATGTAGCAGGTATTAACTTACCTGGAGCGAGGGTAAGTAATGCTCTTATTTTTATTTATGGTAAGGGTAATGTAGGTTTACAATCTCTATCTGGTTCATATGATTCAGCAGAAGTTATCAATGCTAACAGCGATGAAATTACTTCAACAGCTTCAGCACAAGGGCCCATGGTATTGAGTAGTTGTCAGAATGCTTATTTATTTACGCCAACTGGTGCAATCAATAATAATGCCTTGGCATTCAATGGTGCATTAAACGGAGTTGGCTCTGATATTAAACCTGACAATTTAGGGACATTGTCTATCAGTAAATTAAATGCAGTTGCTTACATAGTTGCGACAGTAAATGGAAAAAATAGCTTATTAAGATATGAGCTACAGCCTAATGGGACATGGCCCGAGAATCCTCAATTATTGAGTACAAAAATTGATAATATGGATGTTAGCTTTGCTTATGAAGGAGAGTGTAATCCTAACGAGCTTTTGCCAGCGAATTCTCTAACCTTCAATTATTCAAATGCTTTGAATACAGAAAATCTGCCCGCATTAGCCCAAATTAGATTTACAGTCCGTAATACAGTTGGAGAAGGCAATTCTAGTCAAGCATCATATATTGTTAATGCAAGTGTACGTGGCGGTAGTCAATGTGCTCACAAATTTGAAATTGAACCATAAGGTAATAACATTATGAAATATAAAAATTCACAACGAGGCTTTTCGCTATTTCTAGTGATGGTTTTAATGTTAGTCATTGCTTTTTTAGTGATTGTAACCACACAATCTTCATTGACTGAAATGCGCTCAAGTAGTAATGAGGCGGATCGTAAAGTTGCTTTAAGTCGTGCAGAGCTTGGCTTGCAAGAAGCTGAAAGTCGTATTCTTGAGCTATCAGAAGATAAAGCGCATACAACAAATTTTACTGATGCGTGTGACAATGGATATTGTCAGCCTGCAAAAGGTTCATTTGATAATGATAAAATTAAAGCTCCTTTTGCGTATAGTGGTAGCTCGAATTCTACAGTAGAAGCGTGGTATCGGTGTTCTGAAAATGTAAACAATAACTGTAAAACCAACGCTAATTCAACCGTATTAGACAGTGCGAATCATAGTATTGCAACAGCTGATAATACAGGTCGTTACATTATTGAATATTTAGGTACACCTGCTGATTCAACAGATAAGGAAATTTTTAGAATCACTGCAAAAGCAAATGGTGATAATGAAAATACAACAGTACTCTTACAATCTTATGTGGAATTAATGCAATGAATTTACGCTTTAAACAGAACTTTTCCGGCTTTTCGCTTACTGAAATGATGATTGCAATTGTTATTTTAGGCATACTTGCTGCTGTTGCTTTGCCTTCATATCAATCATATGTTGAGAAAACTAATTTAAGTGAGGCAAAAACGACCATTACAGGTATTTATCAGAGTCTTGAAAATGAAAAAATGACGAATTCTAGAAATTTAGCAACAGAGCAAGCTGTAAGAACATTTGTTAATGCTCGTATTGCATCTATTCCAGCTGCACAAACGGCAAAATACGCTTTTACGCCACTAGTCAGCGCAGATGGAAAAATATTTAATGTGAATATTCAGGCTACACCTATTCGCGAGGGCAATAAGTTCTTTTTGTGGAGCAGTAGTAATGGGACTGTATCGAAATGCAAATTATCAGGTGGTAGCCCAAGTATTACAGCAACGCAGCCTTCAAACTGTGAAGCTTTTTAAATAAACACTCAAAACTTTCAGGCAGCCTGTATAATGCAGGCTGCCTGAAAATATATAGGCAAAGTATGATTAACTCATTAGAGAATAGAGCAAAAAATGCAAATAACATTACAAGATAAAATCGTATTGGTAACAGGCGCGACACGCGGTATTGGTGCAGCTATTGCCGACACATTGGCGCAAGCTGGGGCAAGAGTCATTGGCACGGCAACTTCTGAATCAGGCGCAGCCGCAATTGGCGAACGCTTGGCGCAATGGCAAGGACAAGGTCGCGTATTAAACGCTGCGCAAAGCGACAGCATTGAAAATCTCATTGCCGACATAGAAAAAGAATTCGGTCGTTTGGATATATTGGTCAACAACGCAGGCATTACGCGCGACAATTTGCTCATGCGCATGAAAGAAGAAGAATGGGACGAAATCATGGAAGTCAATTTAAAATCCGTGTATCGTGCCAGTAAAGCCGTGTTGCGTGGCATGATGAAACAGCGTAGTGGCCGCATTATCAACATCACATCCGTTGTCGGCACTATGGGTAATGTAGGTCAAACCAATTACGCCGCCGCTAAAGCTGCGCTTATGGGTTTTTCCAAATCACTCGCGCGTGAAGTGGGTAGCCGTGGCATCACGGTAAACTGTGTAGCACCGGGTTTTATTGATACCGATATGACACGCGCGCTGCCTGAAGAAATGCGTAAAATGTTTGAAGCACAAACTGCATTAGGACGTTTTGGCGAAGCACAAGACATTGCCGACGCGGTTGCTTTTCTTGCTTCTGAACAAGCCAAATACATTACGGGGCAAACTTTGCATGTAAACGGCGGTATGCTCATGCCATAAGCAAAACAAGGCTGCCTGAAAACAAAAAAATTTTCAGGCAGCCTAATTGTATTGGTCAGATAAAAATCAATATTCCATTTTCAGGCAGCCTGAAAAGTGAATATCTAAAACCAACAAAAAAGCGAAACGCCAGAGAAGGGGTTGGCGGTGTCCTCTGGCGTTTCTAGGTCCAGCCCTTGGTGTATGGGCGGGTAGGGCTGAACTTGAGACGAATTATACAATAATTTTTCATTTTGTAAACCCTCAGATTGGCTTTCAGGCAGCCTGAAAAGTAGTTGTCCCAATTGAGCGATAAAAACTCCCCACTTATTCATCATAAATTAACGCATGAAATTTTAATTCCACAAAGGAAAATCATGTTAGAAAACGGTTTCGTGTTGCCAGCAAGCAATCAATTTCGCTACCAACAATTATTACAAGATTTGCAAACACAATAGCAAATTGATACCAGCCAAGCACAAATGCAGCAAGGTTCACTTATGCTCAATGTAGGCGATATGTTGTGCGCTATCGCATTAATGCTTGTGCCGATTCCAAATAATGAAGCCGTTTATTATGCCAAGGGCAATTACTACAGCCCCGATGCCGTTGCCATTGCGCAAGCACATCAAGCGCATTTGATGGTGAGCGTTATCAATCACAATCCCAAGAGCGAACTTGAAAGAATGAAACTGTATAGCAAAATTGTTACAAGTTGTTTCAATTAAAGCAACGCTACGGGCGTGTACACTTCAGGTACTCTATTTACCGCGGATTTCTATCGTAAAAACGCGTAAGCGTTGCACCATAACGAATTGCCCATCATGATTTGGGTATACATCGGAATCGGCAAAAATCAGCAAGGCAATCAACTCTATACCGTAGGTATGCAAAAATTTGGCAAAAATGAAGAAATTCTCAATAGCCAAACCGCAGTCAATACCTTACATGCCACTTTATTAAGCATTTGCAGCTACATCATCAGTGCCAACATTACCATACAACATGGCGAAACACTTAGCTTTCGTGCAGACCAAAAATGGGCAATCAGCCGCACCAAAAGCGTTCATGCACCAAGTGAAGATTCGCTTAAAATTGCCATTCCGTGATGATGAACAATAGTTTCAGGCAGCCTGAAAGCTCTAAAATCCGCTATAATTGCCCTTCAAATTTTCTTGTCCAACCCACACAATTAAGAGAGTTCAAACCATGTCTGTTGTTACCGCCTTACGCGGCGCGACCGCGCTTTCCCCTTTCCGTATCCAAAAATTATTGCAAAAAGCCCGCGCTTTGGAGCTGCCTGAAACGCAGTTGTCTAGCGAATACTGGTATTTCGTTGCGTCGCCGTCTGAATTGGGCGAAGAAACCGTTGAAAAATTACAGGCTTTGTTGGCTGCCCAGCGCGTATCTGCGCCTGCAGCCGAGCAAAGCTTTTTTTTGATTACGCCACGCATCGGCACCATTTCGCCATGGGCTTCCAAAGCCACCGATATCGCCCAAAACTGCGGTATTGCTGGTGTTGAGCGCATTGAACGCGGCATGGCGGTTTATCTTTCAGGCAGCCTGAATGATGAACAACGCCAAAAATGGGCAAGTTTATTGCACGATCGCATGACTGAATCCGTGTTGCCCGATTTTCAGGCAGCCAACAAATTATTTATTGAACATCAAGACCAAACTTTTGAAACCGTTGATATTTTGGGCGGCGGCAAAGCAGCTTTGGAAAATGCGAATAAAACGATGGGTTTGGCGTTATCGCCCGATGAAATTGATTATTTAGTGGAAAATTATCAACAACTTAACCGCAATCCGTCTGATGTAGAATTGATGATGTTCGCGCAAGCCAATTCGGAACATTGCCGCCACAAAATTTTCAATGCCGATTTTATTTTGAATGGCGAAAAGCAAGAAAAATCGCTGTTCCGCATGATTCGCGACACGCACGAAAAATCACCCAACGGCACGATTGTCGCCTATAAAGACAATTCGTCTGTGATTGAAGGCGCACAAATTGAGCGTTTTTATCCGAATTCGGAAAATGGTCAAGCGTATGATTTCCATAACGAAAATACGCACATCATCATGAAAGTAGAAACGCACAACCACCCGACTGCCATCGCGCCATTCGCTGGCGCGGCGACGGGCGCAGGCGGCGAAATCCGCGATGAAGGCGCAACGGGTCGCGGTTCGCGTCCAAAAGCTGGTTTGACGGGTTTCACGACGTCCAATTTGAACATTCCCGATTTCAGGCAGCCTTGGGAACGCGATTACGGCAAACCCGAACACATCGCGTCGCCCTTGGATATTATGATTGACGGCCCACTCGGTGGCGCAGCGTTTAACAACGAATTTGGTCGCCCGAATTTGCTCGGCTATTTCCGAACTTTTGAAGAAAAACAAGGCGATACCGTGCGCGGCTACCACAAACCGATTATGATTGCTGGCGGCTTGGGCAACATCAATGCGGAACAAACGCACAAACACGAAATCCCCGAAGGTGCGTTGTTAATCCAACTGGGCGGCAAGGGCATGTTAATCGGTTTGGGCGGCGGCGCGGCGTCGTCTATGGACACGGGCAGCAACAGCGCGGATTTGGATTTCAACTCGGTGCAACGCGGCAACCCCGAAATCGAACGCCGCGCACAGGAAGTGATTGACCGTTGCTGGCAGCTTGGCGCGGAGAAAAATCCGATTATTTCTATCCACGACGTGGGCGCAGGTGGCTTGTCCAACGCGTTCCCCGAACTCGTGAATGATGCTGGTCGCGGCGCGAAATTCGCCTTGCGCGATGTGCCGTTGGAAGAACACGGCTTGAATCCCTTGCAAATTTGGTGCAACGAATCGCAAGAGCGTTATGTGTTGGCGATTTTGCCTGAACGCCTTGATTTGTTTACGCAAATTTGTGAACGTGAACGCTGTCCGTTTGCCGTGGTCGGCACGGCGACTGATGATGGGCATTTGCAAGTGCGCGATGATTTGTTCAACAATAATCCTGTGGATTTGCCGCTGAATGTATTGCTCGGCAAACCGCCTAAAACCACGCGCATCGACGAAACTTTCAGGCAGCCTGTAAACGCGTTTAACACGGAACAATACGATGTGCGCGAAAGTGCCTATCGCGTGTTGCGTTTACCAGCCGTTGCCGCCAAAAATTTCCTGATTACGATTGGCGACCGCAGCGTGGGCGGCATGACGCACCGCGACCAAATGGTTGGCAAATATCAAACACCGATTGCCGATTGCGCCGTAACCATGATGGGTTTCAACACGCACAAGGGCGAGGCGATGAGCATGGGCGAAAAACCAGCCGTTGCGCTCGCGAACGCGCCAGCGTCGGGGCGCATGTGTATCGGCGAGGCGATTACCAACATCGCGGCGACCAACATCGGCGATATTGGCAACATCAAATTGTCGGCGAACTGGATGGCGGCTTGCGGCGTGAAAGGCGAAGACGAGAAATTGTATCGCACAGTGCAAGCGGTTTCTGAAACCTGTCAAGCACTTGGCGTGAGCATTCCTGTTGGCAAAGACAGTTTGTCCATGAAAACGGTGTGGACGGAAAATGGCGAACAAAAAGCCGTGGTGTCGCCACTTTCGCTGATTATTTCCGCGTTTGCGCCTGTGCAAGACGTACGCAAAACGGTTACGCCTGATTTAAAACCGATTGAAAACAGCGTGTTATTGCTAATTGATTTGGGCTTGGGCAAGGCGCGTATGGGCGGCTCGGCTTTGGGGCAAGTGTGGAATGATTTGGGCGGCGACGCGCCTGATATTGATGCAGGTTGCCTGAAAAAGTTTTACGATTTGACACAGCAATTAGTGAATGAAAACAAATTGTTGGCATATCACGACCGTTCAGACGGTGGTTTGTTTGCGGCTTTGGCGGAAATGGCGTTTGCAGGCCGTTGCGGTTTTGCCGTTGATTTGGAAGAAGATTTTGCGATGGAACGCTTGGTCAATAATTTGAACGATGCGCATATTTTGTTTAACGAAGAATTGGGCGCAGTGGTTCAAATTCGTCAAGAAGATTTGCAATATATTCAAGCACTTTTTGAAAATTGCGATTTTGCTGAAGCCTTGTATCAACTGGGCGAAGTGCTGCCTGAAAGCGAAAACATGGCGTTTGGCGAACACGTTTTCAATGTGGTTGAAATGCAAAAAGTGTGGCAGGAAACGTCTTACCAAATCCAAAAATTGCGCGACAATCCTGAATGCGCCGACAGCGAATTTGCGCTGATTGGCGATGAAAAAGCGAGATTGTTTGCCGATTTGAGCTTTGATTTGAAAGAAGATTTGGCTGCACCGTACATTTCAGGCAGCCTGAAACCGAAAATTGCTGTGTTGCGCGAACAAGGCGTGAACGGACACATTGAAATGGCAGCAGCGTTTAATCGCGCGGGTTTCCAAGCGATTGATGTGCATATGTCTGACTTGATGGCTGGGCGCGTAAATTTAGTGGACATGCAAATGTTGGCGGCGTGCGGCGGTTTCAGCTACGGCGACGTGTTGGGTGCGGGCGAAGGTTGGGCGAAATCCATTTTGTTCCACGACAAATTGCGCGACCAATTCGCGGCATTTTTCGCTAATCCGAACACGCTGACTTTAGGCGTATGCAATGGCTGCCAAATGGTGAGCAATTTGGCGGAAATCATTCCAAATTCAGACGGTTGGGCGAAATTCAAGCGCAATCAATCGGAACAATTTGAGGCGCGTTTGAGTATGGTCAAAGTGGCGCAATCGCCGTCGTTGATTTTGCGTGAAATGGTGGGTTCGGCGTTACCTGTGGTCGTGAGCCACGGCGAAGGTCGGGCGGATTTTGCTCACGTTGGCGGACAAGTGACTGATAATTTGGCAGTTGCGCTGCAATATGTGGACGGCACGGGCGCGGTAACGCAGCAATATCCGCTTAATCCGAATGGTTCGCCAAACGGCATCGCGGGCATTACGACGACCGATGGGCGCGTTACCATTATGATGCCGCACCCCGAGCGCGTGTTCCGCACGGCGCAAATGTCGTGGTCGCCTGATGAGTGGAAAGAGAGCGAGTTGAGCGGTTGGTATCGCTTGTTTGCAAGTGCGCGCAAGGTGTTGGGTTGATTTGATTTAACGTATAGTCAAACAAAAACAAAACCATTACGGCGTTAGCTCGCCTTGCTGTACTACTTGTACTATCTGCGGCTCGCTGCCTTGTACTGATTTTATTTTTGTTCGGCCATTAAATAGGCTGCCTGAAAATGTGTAAAATGTTTTCAGGCAGCCTTTAATTATTCAGGTAAATATTCAGGAGAAAACATGCGCATTCATCATGTGGCGTTGATTGTGTCCAATTATGAAATTTCCAAACAATTTTATACGCAAATTTTGGGCTTGACCGTGCTGGCGGAGCATTATCGCGCTGAGAGGCGGTCGTATAAATTAGATTTGGGTATTGGGCAAGATTATGTTTTAGAACTGTTTTCGTTTCCCAATCCACCGCCGCGACCCACCACTCCTGAGGCTTGCGGTTTGCGGCATTTGACGTTTGCGGTAAATGATATTGTCGGGAAACGCGATGAACTCACGCGCTTAGGGCTTGCGTGCGAAAACATGCGCGTGGACGAATACACGGGTGCGCGCTTTTTCTTTTGCCGCGACCCTGATGGTTTGCCGATTCAATTTTATGAGATTTTGCCAAAATAAATATTTTCAGGTAGCTTGAAAATCTATCCAAAAAGGAAATTTTATGCCGATTCAGCATTATTTGGCTTTGTTGCGCTTGCGGACTTTACCTTTGGCTTGGGCGGTGATTATTTTGGGCAACGCGCTGGTGTGGTACGACCCGAATTGGCAAGCGAGCGTGTTTGGCTTGAGTTTACTCACGACTTTGCTGCTGCAAATGGTGTCCAATGTGGCAAACGATTATGGCGACGGTTTGCGTGGCAGCGACCGTTTTCGCGCGCCTAACGCACCTGCGCGTTTAACCCATCAATTACATGACAAAAAACCTGTGCGCCGTTTACTGACGGCTTTGATTGCATTGAGCATTGTGTCGGGCTTATTGCTGCTGCATTGTGCCGATGTAACGAGTGGCGAATTATTTACGTTTATTCTGCTGGGTGCGCTGGCAGTGGTGGCGGCTTTGACTTATACGCTGGGCAAGCGTCCTTATGGCTATGACGGCTGGGGCGAAGCGAGCGTGTTGCTGTTCTTTGGCTGGCTGGGCGTGATGGGTAGCGCGTATTTGCAAACGCACGAATGGCATGCAGCTTGGCTGCTGCCTGCGACGGGTTGCGGCATTTTGTGTGCGGCGGTTTTGCACATCAATAATATGCGCGATTTGGCGGCGGATAAATTGGCGGGCAAACACACGCTGGCTTTGCGTTTGGGCTTTTCAGGCAGCCTGAAAATGTGGTGGGTAATGCAAGTGGCGGCGATTTTGTGTTATTCAATTTATGCTTTTGCAACAAGGTGGTACGCATTTTCTTGGCTGCTTGTTATGCCATTTTGGTGGCGTTATAAGCGTGCGATGAATGCGGTGACCAACAGTCAAGAAGTGGGCTTGCAGTTGAAAAATGCGGTGATGTTGGTGTTGATTTGGCAGATTTTGCTGTGGCTGGGTGTGTGGTTGTGGGGTTGAAAATAGGGAAAATGTTTTTCAGGCAGCCTGAAAAGTTAAGTAGAACATTCGAAAATACAAAAATAAAAATCCCTTGAATATTCAAGGGATTTTTATTTGAACTGGCGGAGTAAGAGGGATTCGAACCCTCGATCCAGGTTTAAGCCCAGATGCACCCTTAGCAGGGGTGTGCCTTCAGCCTCTCAGCCATTACTCCAAATGAAAAACAGGATTATAGAGATGAATGTTTTTTGCGTCAAGAAGCTGAAGTGGATTATTTTCTAACTTATTGCTGTTCAAAGTAATTTATTTATAGAAATTTTCGCATTAATTGACATTGGATTTTGGTCTGTTGGTCGATGGGGACAATGGCGTCGCCCAGTGATACATAACCGTTGAGTTCGTAAAAGGGCACGGAATTTTGTGAAGCGAATAAGCTGAGTATGCTGAGATTGGCTTCTTGGGCGAGGCTTTCGGCGCGTTGTAACATGGCTGTGCCTAAACCTTGGCGGTGGACAAAGGGATGAACATAAAGTGCGTCGATTTGCGCTTCTTTGAAGTCGATTTGAAAGAAACCTTGAATTTTGCCTTCTAATTCGGCAACCCAAAGTGTTTTGTCGTTTGTGCCCATGCTTTCGCTGTAGATGTCGTGGTCAATGAGTGCGAGCCATGCGTTCATGGTTTGTTCGTCATATACTTCACGGCAGGTGTAGCGCACGGCGTGGCGATGCACTTGGTAAATGGCGGGCGAATCTTCGGGAATGGCGGGGCGTAGGAAGGTGTAAAAGTGATTCATGGTGTGTGGGATTTAGTTTTTTGGCGATTATAGTCACTTAAAATTAAAAATACTACTGCGTTGCCCACGTCCTTATGTACTTAATGTACACGGCGGGTGTGGTCGCCTTATCCTATTTTTATTTTAAGCGACTATATAACGAAATCTGGCGGTTTCGTGTTTTCAGGCTGCCTGAAAGCGGTTTGTGCGTTTTTAGATTAATGATACAATTCGCATTTTTTTAGGCAGCCTTACGGCTGTCTTATTGCTGTTTTCAATAATTTTTTCAAAAAGGGATACGATGTCTTCTGCGCAATTTGAACCTATTTTTAAGCAACTCAATAGCATAATTTTGGGCAAACAGACGGTTTTGAAACAATTAATGGCGTGTATTTTGGCGAGCGGACATGTGTTGCTGGAAGATGTGCCAGGTGTGGGCAAGACTACGTTGGCGACCAGTTTTGCGGCGGTTTTGGGTTTGCATTATCAGCGCGTTCAATTTACTAATGATATGTTGCCTGCGGATTTGTTGGGTGTGAATGTGTTTGCGCCCAATGAAGCCACGTTTAAATTCCATCCTGGCCCTGTGTTCAACCAATTTGTGCTTGCTGATGAGATTAACCGCGCTTCGCCCAAAGTGCAATCGGCTTTGCTTGAATCGATGGAAGAGGGACAGGTTTCGGTGGATGGCAAAACCTATCGTTTGCCTAAGCCTTTTTTGGTGGTGGCAACGCAAAATCCATCTGAACAATTGGGGACATTTCCGCTGCCTGAAAGTCAGCTCGACCGTTTTATGATGCGTTTGAGCATGGGTTATCCTGTGGAAGAAGCGGAAAAAAATTTGTATCATCAGGGAGATAGACGCAAGTTGTTGCACCAAATGCAAGCGATGGCAACGCCTGAAATGGTGTTGCAATGGCAAGCGCAAGTGCAGGACATTACGGTTTCCGAAGCGGTGGCGAGTTACGTTTATCGCTTGGTTTCGGTAACGCGTCGAGCGGGTATTTTTGCTTTGGGTTTGAGTCCACGCGCGGGTTTAGCGGTAGTGAATGCGGCAAAAGCGTGGGCATTTTTAGATGGGCGTGCATTTGTGCTACCTGAAGATGTGCAGGCGGTTTGGGTGGCGGTGGGCAATCATCGTTTGCAATCGCTACACCAGCAAGACAGCAGCAAGGTTTTGGCGGAAATTTTGGCGCAGGTGGCGGTGTAAGTGTGAGTCGGCTGATGTGAAGCCGACTTTCAATTTTTGTAACGTGGATGGGAGTAGATTTTCAGGCTGCCTGAAATAATGTATAGCGTTTTCAGGCAGCCTAAAATGCTAAATGGTGTGCGGTGGGTTGCTGATAAGTTTTTAATTTTTAAAATATTTTCAATATTACGCGAAACGAAAAAATGTGGGCTAGCAGCCCGTTCTCCAAGTTTTGTAAAGTTTCAGGCAGCCTGAAAATAATAGATATGAATGTGAACAATGATGTGGTTTAAACCCAAAGAACCTTTAATTTTGCAACAAGAAGCGGTGGTAGCAGGGCGACATGTTTCGCTGCGACCAACGCGGTTGGGCTTGTCTTTATTGGTGGTGAGTGCGGGCGTTTGGGTGGGGGCGGCGAATTATCAAGTTAATGTGGCGTATTTGATTTGTTTTTGGATTGCGTGTTTTGTTGGTGTGGGCGCGCTTTTAACGCGGCGACAGTTGCTGGGTTTGCATATGCAAATTGATTATTCGGGCGAGGTGTTTGCGGGACAGGTGGCGCAAGTTACGCTACGTTTGGTGGATTCAGGCAGCCGTTCTCGCTTGTTTTGGTGGCGTGGCGAGATGGCTGATGAGGTGCAGGAAGATGATGTGCAAACGCGTGGCGATTGGCAATATTGGCGCGTTTCAGGCAGCCTGAAAGATAGTGAATTGACGCAAATTTGGGCTATTCCTGTGTTTCAGCGCGGTTATTTTCCGCAACCTTTGTTGTTGCGTTTGGCGAGTTCTGCGCCGTTTGGGTTGTTTACGGCGGAGTGTCGGGTCGAGTGGCAAACGCAAGCGGTGGTGTATCCTGCTCCGTTGGAACACAGTGATTTTGGCGTTCATCCTGCGGTAGACCCTGAGCAAACGCCGCAACAAGCGGGTATGCATGGCGATGATATTGCTTATTTGAAGAACCATCAGGCAGGCGCGTCTTTGCAGCATGTGGCTTGGAAGGTTTATGCTAAACGGGGCGATTTGATGGATAAGGTGTTTGATGAACCGCCGCCTGTGTTGCACAGCGAGACGATTTCTTATCATGATTATCCTATTGGTACGCCTAAGGATAAGTTGGCAAATTTGATGACTTATCGCGTGTTGCAAGCGGAGAGAATGGGCGCGCCTTATACTTTGGAATTGCCTAAATTCAGTATTGCGCCACAGAATCAGCAGCGTGAGAAAAGTTTGAATGCGTTGGCGTTGATGTGATGTTTTTTAACTAGAAAATTGCGTTTCAGGCTGCCTGAAAACTTTGCAAACTTGGCGTGCGGGCTGCTAGCCCGCATTTTTGTTTTACGTAAAATTTAAAATATTCTAAAAATTAGATGTTAAAAAAACAATCTGTCGCCGCTCTAATTAGTATTTCAGGCTGCCTGAAAGAGTTTTGCAAAAGTTTCAGTCTGTAACGCGATTTTTTGAGTATTTTAAGGAGCTAAGCGCTCTTTTACCCATTGTTCATTTTCAAGGCGGTAACGAATGCGGTCATGCAAACGGCTAGGACGACCTTGCCAAAATTCAACACTTTCAGGTAGCACTAAATAGCCGCCCCAGTGTGGAGGGCGTGGCACATGCAAGGGGTGTTTTGCCGCCGTTGCCGCAGCGCGTGTTACCAAAATATTTTTGCTGTTAATCACTTGGCTTTGTTCGCTTGCCCATGCACCAATGCGGCTGGTGTAGGGTCGGCTTTCAAAATAAGCGTCGGATTCACTTTCAGGCAGCCTGAAAATATTGCCTTCTACGCGCACTTGGCGTTCTAGTTCGGGCCAGAAAAAGGTGAGTGCCACATAGGGATTGGTAGCGATGGCTTGTCCTTTTTTGCTGTGATAATTACTAAAAAAAACAAAGCCTTGTTTGTTTACTTCTTTCAATAAAACCATGCGTGCGCTGGGTTTGCCATCGGTATTAATGGTGGCAACATTCATGGCGGTGGGTTCATTCACTTGTGCGGCGATGGCTTCGTTTAACCAAATTTCAAATTGTGGTAAGGGTAGGGTAGCGCATTGATTTTCTGATAAATCTTGCTTGCTGTATTCTTGGCGAATGTCGTGTAAATCCATGATTCAAGTCCAGTATTAAATGATGGATGATTATAGGGCTGCCTGAAAACCTTGCCAAGCGTTTAAATAAGAACTCATATCATTTCAAGTGTTTACGTGTAAAGTTTGTTTAACTTTATCGCTTATTTTTGTTATAATCGCGCCACTTAACGATAAAAACAAACCACGACCATGAAACTAACTGTTATAGGCTTGAATCACGAAACTGCTCCTGTGCATATTCGTGAAAAATTGGCATTTGCGGCTTCTGTTTTGCCCGATGCTGTACGTGAATTGGGTTTAAATGCGGCAAGTGAAGCAGTGATTTTATCAACGTGTAACCGAACTGAATTGTATTGCGTTGGCGATGATGAGGTGATTATTCAATGGTTGGCGCAACATCATCAGTTGGCGGAGGAAGAAATTCGCTCTTATTTGTATGTGCTTGGTTGTAGCGAAACCATTAAACATGCGTTCCGTGTAGCGTGTGGTTTGGATAGCATGGTTTTGGGCGAAGCGCAAATTTTGGGGCAGATGAAAAATGCCGTTCATGTGGCGCGTGAACAAAATACGGTCGGTACATGGTTAAATGCTTTATTTCAAAGAACATTTGCAGCAGCAAAAGAAGTGCGCAGTTATACTAATATCGGCGATAACGTTGTTTCTATGGCTTCTGCAGCTGTGCGCATGGCGGAAAACAGTTTAGGCGATATCAGTCGATTGAACGTATTGTTTATTGGCGCGGGCGAGATGAATGAAGCGGTTGCCACTTATTTTGCGGCAAAACAGCCAAAACAATTGGCGATTGCTAATCGCACTTTAATGCGTGCAACGACGTTGTGTAGTCGTTTAAGTTGCCATGCGCAAGCCTACCCATTGGATGTGCTGCCTGAAATTTTGTATCACTATGATGTGGTGATTTCTTGTACGGGTAGCGATACCACGATTTTGAGTCAAGCGATGGTGCAGCAAGCGATGGCGCAGCGCACTAATCGTCCTGTGTTTATGTTGGATTTGGCTGTGCCACGCGATATTGAAGCGGAAGTTGGTAGCGTAGCTGGTGTGACTTTGCGTACTGTGGATGATACGGCTGCGGTTGTGAATGAAGGTAAAGAAGCGCGTCGCCATGCAGCGCAAGCCGCTGAAAATATGGTGCAAGAGAAAGTCAATGATTTTGTGGCATGGCAACAAAGTCGCACGCGTGTCCCATTGATTTGTGCATTAAGAGACGAAGGCGAACGTGCGCGTCAGCAAGTTTTGAATAATGCGTTGCGCCAATTGGCAAAAGGCTCGCCTGCAGAAGAAGTATTGGAGCGATTGTCTATCCAATTAACCAATAAATTATTGCATTCGCCAACGCGCGCGCTCAATAAAGCCGATGCGCACGACAATAATTTAGTGAAAACATTATCTCAAGTTTATCGCTTGCATAGCTAATTTTCAGGCTGTCTGAAATTATAACTATGTAATATCAATCAATTAAAAAATAGTTGCTTTAAATTGATTGACAGAAAAATCTCAGCTTGTATAATGCACAGCTTATTCCCTGATAGCTCAGTCGGTAGAGCGACGGACTGTTAATCCGCAGGTCGCTGGTTCGAGCCCAGCTCGGGGAGCCAAATTTAAACCGTCTAAACAATCGTTTAGGCGGTTTTCTTTTTGTGGCTCATTTGGGCTTGCGTCCAAATTGTGTCCAAAACCGTTCAATGTGTCCAAAATATCCGCGTGGCTTTGCAGATGTTCGGTCGCCAAATGCGCGTATCGCATAACCATTTCCAGCTTTTCCCAACCGCCCATTTCTTTTAACGCCAAAAGCGGTACGCCCTTTTGCACCAGCCAACTTGCCCATGTGTGGCGCAGGTCGTGCCAACGGAAATTTTTGATATTGGCTTTTTTCAGGCTGCGTTCACAAACGCGGTCATCTAATTCTTTGATACGGTTGTTCACGCTGTTGGTAAATACAAAAATGGGGTGTTTTCCCAAGCGTTCCGATAAAATCTGAATGGCGGTTTGGTTGAGTGGTACGCCAATCGCTTTATCGGATTTGGTCTCATCAGCGTAAATCCACGCAATGCGCCGCGCCAAATCCACCTGTTCCCACTTCAAACCAAACACATTGCCCTGCCGTAAACCCGTACACAAGCTGAAAATTGCCATTTGCCGCCAAAAATTATCAGGCAGCGCGTCAATCAGCCTTTGCGCTTCGTGGGGGTTTAGCCAGCGAACGCGACCGCTCGGCTTTTTGTACTGCTTCAATTTAGGGGCTTCGTCAATCCAGCCCCATTCATCACGCGCTTTGTACAAAATCGCCCGAACCAGCGCAATATAGCGGTTTTTGGTGCTGGGTTTGCACTTTTTTGACTCAATGGCTGCCATGATGATGTCGCGTTTCAGTTCGTCCAAAAAAATGCCCCGAAGTTGGGGGGCAAATTCCGCAGACGGCTGATGTCGTCTTCAATGCTTTTTTTGTCATGTTGTTTCTCTTCCAACCATTTCAGGGCGGCTTCGTCCCATAATTTTTTGGGTTTAATCCCCAAACGGCTTTGCTGCCAAAACTCGTGTTCTAATTTTGCACGCAGTTCTTGGGCTTTTTGCTTGTCTTGTGTGCCAAGAGAGCGTCTAATGCGCTTGCCGCTTGCCGCTTGGTGTCCTGATGTCCATGTACCAAACGCCGTTGCGCTGGTAGATGCCGTTATTTTAGGGCTGACGTAGATTAGTAGTTAGGTTACACTTAAAAAATGAAGATAACCCATTGCAAACTAAGTAAATCTACTCAGCGAAAACTACTCCAATTTTTCGTATTGGAAGTTACGGCTCGGGCAGCAGCCGATATACTTGGCATCCAAGCCTAATTCAGCGATGTTGTTTTACCGCAAAATCCGTCAAGTCATTGCCTACCATTTAGAACTTCAAGCAGACGAAGTTTTTAATGGCTCTGTGGAGCGAGACGAGAGCTATTTTGGCGGGCAACGCAAAGGCAAACGCGGTCGTGTTGCGGCTGGTAAAGTCGCTGTTTTTGGTATTTTGAAACGCAATGGTAAGGTCTTTACCATTGTTGTTGAAAATACCAAGCAAGAAACTTTACTACCTGTTATTAAAAGGAAAATTATGCCTGATAGTATTGTTTATACGGATTGCTATAAGAGTTATGATGTGCTGGATGTGAGTGAGTTTACCCATCATCGTATCAATCATTCTCAGCTGTTTGCAGACCGTCAAAACCATATCAATGGCATTGAAAATTTCTGGAGTCAGGCAAAGCGCGTTCTACGAAAATACAATGGAATTGATCGTAAATCTTTTCTGTTATTCTTGAAAGAATGTGAATTTCGTTTTAACTTTGGTACACCAAAAGAGCAGCTGAAAATTCTGCGAGTTTGGTGTGGTATTTAGGGTTAATCTACGTCAGCCCCTAAAAAACGATATTAAGCTATTGCAAAGCATTCCTGCTGTGGGCAAAGAAACTTCCTTGCACATGGCGGTATTGTATCGCAGCCCACAATTTACCAGCGCAGCACAAATGGCAGCCCTTTTGGGTTTAATTCCCAAAGAAAAACAATCGGGTAAGTTCAAAGGCAAAGTCATGTTGAGCAAACGTGGCAACAGCAAAATGCGGGCTTTACTGTATATGCCAGCCGTTGTTGCCAAGCGTTACAACCCTGATATTCAGGCTCATTATGAGGTTTGTTGGCTCGTGGCAAAACAAAAATGCAAGCAATTGGGGCAAGTATGCGCCGATTGGTACACATTTGTTTTGGTGTACTCAAACATCAAACCGTTTATCAAGCCTAAACTGTGAATTCTTTTGCAATTTAGGCTTGACTGGAAAGATAGTATCTACGCTTGCTGCACAAACCGCACAAAACGCGGTAGAAAATAATGCGGTTAAAGCTGTTGTAACGGCTGCGAAAGTAGTTTATAAGGTAGCAAAAAAAGGCTTTAAAAATGGCAAAATCAGTGTTAAAGATTTAAAACAAACATTGAAAGACGAAGGTTATAGCTTAGCAGACAATCTAATTACATTATCAGACGGGACACTAGATTGGAATGAGGCCAAAGCCGTTATCGATATTGTAGTCGGAACAGAGCTGAATCGCGCCAATAAAGGGCAAGCGGCACAGAAGGTTAAGGAAGTTTTAGAAAAAAACCGTCCTTATATCCCTAGGGGCTAATGACAATTCAAAAAAAGTGGCAAAGAGTTTAAGATGTTGTTTCCACACAAACACCTTTAAATCTTTGCCATGCCCCGAACCACACTTACAGATGAAACATGGTCAAGACTGTTTCCCATTTTGAAACAGCTTGGCATTTATCGCAAGAAAAATCTACGCAAAACCGTTGAAGGCATACTGTTTCGTTTGCGTACGAGCTGCCAATGGGCTGATATACCAAGCTGTTTTGGCAAATCTAATAGCATTTGTCAAAGTTTTAATCGTTGGTCTAAACGCGGTATTTTTACTAAACTATTTAAACAATTAGTTGATAATCCCGATATGGAATGGGTCTTTATGGATGGCAGCCATATTCGTGTACACCAACATGGTATGGGTGCACAATCCATAACACATGAAGCGGTTGGTAAAAGTGTGGGTGGTCATACATCTAAAATTCATTTGGCGGTTGATGCTTGTGGCAATCCAATAGAATTTATCATTACGGCTGGTAATGTAAATGATATTGTTGTTGCACCTAACTTATTGGAACAATTGGATTTAAGCCATAATTAAACCGTGTGTGCTGATAGGGGTTTTGACAGTGATACTTTGCGTAAGCTGATTAACACCAAACAAAGCAAAGCCAATATTCCGTATAAGAAAAATAGAGAGCATCTTAATGTCAATACAGATTGGTACCTATATAAAATCAGGCATTTGGTAGAAAATGCCTTTGCACGTTTAAAGCACTTTCGTGCAGTTGCAACGCGATATGATAAATTAAAACGCAATTATGAAAGTACCGTTTCATTGGCTTGTGCTTTGATTTGGTTGAAATTATAGGTGAATTGTCATTAACCCCTAATATGAGTACATACATGAAAAATAATCCTTTTGGAAAGCAATTGTCTCAAATTTCGGAAAAGACAACCCTTCCGACGCAGCAAGGGCAGTCTGTCTTCTTGGTGAAAAGAAACCAAGGGTTATTAAAAACCGGTGATAGGTTTTATTTAGATGCCCAACATAAAAATCATTTAGAGGTTTTTGATAAAAATGAGAACTTTAAGTTTGTTCTAAATATGGATGGTTCGCTTAACCAAATGAAAACTGGGGCAGCAAAAGGTCGTAAATTAAACTTAAAATAGGAAATTTTATGGAAACATTGAATGATATAAAAAAATCTTGATTAATGTGGGGCTTTATCAAGGGTTTGATTTGACAGATCCAAAAGTATCAGAAGAAGTTAATCATGAAACAGCTAATATGAAATGGATTAAAGATTATACTTCAGACGGGAATTGGGATAATGAATTTAAGGAGGATTTAAAAAACTTTTTAGATTATATGGAAGTATGCCAATTAGCTCTAAACGATAAAAATTTCAAAATTGCCAGTAATTCTTTATTTATGGCTATGATTTACGCAGGTAATCTATCTCTTATATTTGATTCAATAAAAACTGATATATCAACATTATTGAGTGCTGAGTATAAAAAGAATAGTTTTTCATGGCCATCTCTTGATGAATAGAAAGCAAGTTGTAGCCTGCATGAAATCTAAAACCCATGCATAAGGTGTGGGCTTCAGTATGCGCGTTCCATGATTTACGGCCATATGCCGTCTGAAAAGCTCAATTTTTTCAGACGGCATTTGTTATGAAAGTAAATATTCAGATTCCCTGTATACTGTTTAGACTCGTGTGTGCTGAGTAAGCTGTAGTCTGCATGAAACCTAAAACTCGCTCAAAATTAAGCTAAGACATTAGCAGGGCAAGGGCGAAAATTGAATCTTAGATAAGGTGATTTAAATGCAAAATTTTAATTCTGTTAAAGAAGCTCTCAGGGAGTTAGGTATTAAACAAGGATTTGATCTTTATGATAAAGCTACAACTGAAAAATTGAATAGTGATGATCCATTTGACTTGCAATGGTTTTCTAACTATTCATCTAATTGGAACGATGAATTAGAAGAAGACTTTAATTCTTTTTTTCAGCATATGAAAGATTATCAATATGCTATTGAGAATGAAGACATTAAATCTGCATGTAGTTTACTATGTGAAGCTATGCTCTATGTTGTTAATATTAAAAATTTTTTTTGAGTTTCTCAAAAGCGATATGATTAGACTGTTGAGAGGTGAAAGTAAAACAACAGACTTTCAATGGCCGCAATTTGATGAATAGCAGCAAGCTGTAGCCTGCATGAAACCTAAAATCCATGTGTAAGGTGTGTGCTTCAGCACGCACGCGTTCCATGATTTACGGCTCAATGCCGTCTGAAAAGCTCACAATTTTTCAGACGGCATTTGTTATGCAAGTAAATATTTAGATTCCCTATATACTGCCCAGACACGTGCGTGCCTTAGGGCACACACACCAGCTACGGCGGGCTTTTTATCAGGGTGGTTTGCTGAAGAAGCAACGTTTGGCAAGGAAATGAAAATGCCACCGTCGACGCGATGGCACATAGTTAGCGGTCTATTTCAGGTTCATCAATCGATTTTTTTTTGAATCCAATCTCGACTTTCCAAAAAACCTTCACTACCCTTGTATTTGGCTACATAGCTGAAAAACTCTTTTAAAGCGTTTTCATGGGTTATCTTGCCCGCGGAAACCGCAGAGCGGACTTGTACTATGGTTTCTGTAACCTGAAAACCTTCCAATGCAAAAATACCATCGACCTGCTGACGAATGAACTTGTCAACATCATTCATAAATTCTGTTCCTCCTCAAATCAACATCAGCGCTCTATACCAATATCAGCTTCGACCGACTGTTGCTTCTCCGGTTGTTGAAGCTGGCTGTCGTAAAGATTGATTTTAGCGTGAACTTGGTCAGCCGGTTGCAAACCGGCAATCAGCTTTTCCGCTCCCTGAACCACCTGTTTTTGAAAAGCGGAGAAGGAATGTGATTCCTGTTTGATGCGGGATTCCAGCATTTCGAGGCGGCGGGTATTGAGGTGAAGTTCATAGTCAATGGCCTTGCCGGGCATTTGGCCTTGATTTATCCGGCTGTCAAAAATCAGATCGTCGCGTGAATAAACGGCAAAGTAACCGGCTTTTCCCGAAAGAAAAACTTTGTCTGCATTTTCAGGCAACTTTTCTACAACCAAGTCGTGGTGTTCTTTAGGCGTCGCTCTTGGAGTTTCACCAATTTCTTCCATTGTTTTATAGCGTTCCAACGTGCTTTGCCAGCTTACTTCTGATGGTGCGGTTTGGATATAGACGGCAATTTGATAACCATGCTGTCGCATATCGTCTAAGGTTTTGATTGGAGTATCAGGTGTTCTGAAAGTACCTTCAACAACAAGGTTATAGCCTTCTGTTAGTGCTTTCTCTATAACCCATCCAGTCATTTTTCCCAAAAATTCAGCCGTGTATTTAGCCGAATCCTTCCCATACTGGGCCTGAATCCCATCGAATTCAGGATGGTAACGACGAAATTCATCTCCATTCACAATCAACACATTTCCGCACATTTCACCATTGATTTTCTTGATTAAGTTGGATTTTCCTGCACCAGGCTGGCCGCCCAAAACAAAACCTTTGGGCAATGCTTCAGGTTTGATTTGATGTTCATCCATCAAGTCGTCCCAAATTTTTTCAAAGGCTTCTTTTTCCTGTTCGGGTGTCATGTCAAACCTCCTTCATCCTTCTTTAGACCGAATACTTCTGATGAATTTGATTACATTCAGCCACAACTTTCTCAAAATCAATATCTTCAGGTTCTGAAGCATAAAGTTCCCGACGCAAAGCAATCAAGCGGTTTTGTTCCGGCGTACGGCCTTCACCTCAAGGTGTTTTGCGTGCAATCAAAGCCAAAACTGATGCTACGCGCTCAATCAGTGCATCTTTCTGCATCAAAGTAGCCATATTTATTCCTTTCCTGAAGTTTGGGATTGTTTATGCTGACGCATTACCAGCTTCACTAATGATACACTGCAACCGGCCAGCTTGGCCGTTTCTTGAAGGGTATGGTTTTGGCGCAGACTGACAATCAGTTTGTGTTTTTGGGTGTCGGCCTGACGGCCTTTGAACCGCCCCTGTTTTTTCGCTTCGGCAATACCGGCCGCTTGGCGTTGTTTGCGTTGCTCGTAGTCGTCTCTGGCCATTTGTAGGGCGATTTTCAGCAGCATGGTTTGTATGCTGTCTAAAACGATTTTGGCAATTTCGGAATCGGTTTGGATTTGGCTCAAATCAATAATGCCGGGAATGGACAGGAACGCGCCTTTTTCTCGGATACGGTTGACCAGCTTTTCCGCTTCGGCCAGTGGCAGGCGGGTAATGCGGTCGATATGTTCGGCGATAATCACATCACCTTGTTGCAAGTCAGCAATCAGTTGGTTCAATACAGGGCGGTCGGCGCGGACACCGGAAGCCTTTTCTTTATAAACACCGGCGATATAGTAGCCTTCGGCCTTGGCTTTCTCAATTAGGGCATTCTGCCGCTCAAGATTTTGCGCTTCGGTGCTGACGCGTTGGTAGATTCTTGCTGCTTTCATGGCTGGACTCAATAGTCGATACCGGAAATACAGTGCTGATACAGGAAGGCCGCCACTTCGCTGTCATCACCGGAACTGTAGAAGGCAGACAGTTTTTCGTTGAACTCAGGCATTTTTGCCTCGGCGATTTCCAAAATACCGCCGCCTTTTTCCATCATCAGAGCGTTGGCAAACATCGTGGCCGTGCGTTTGTTACCGTCCCAAAAAACCTGCTGTCGCATCAAGGTCAGCATAGTGCGTATGGCTGCTTCGGTGGTTGAGCCGCTGCGTGTTGCCATGTTGTGCATCAGTTCCGCCACTTGCTCTTCTGCCATGGCCGGCGGCGTATGGCGCGAACCGTCAAACAAGGTTACACCCACAGAGCCGGTGCGGAATTCCCCGGGAGCCAGCGAATCGTCTTGCGCCACCATATTGTTGATTTTTTTCAGCAGTGCCATATCCACCGGCAGGCCGTCTGAAAGGTGCTGTATCACATACAGATACGCGCGTTTCAGGTGAAGAATGGTCTGAATATCGCCTAAAGAAGCCGTGGCAACATTATGGCCGTTGATAATCTGTTCGGTCTGCAACAGCGTGGTTTGGCAGTTTTCAAAGCGGCTGAGATTGTGGATTTGAGCCACCAGAACCTTTTTGGCCAAGAAGAGGTTTTCTTTCAGGCTGAGTGCGTATTTGTCGGGATACATACTGTCTGAATCCTGTGGTTAATTTGAGCATACCCTGATTGTCTGGTTTCAGAATCTGCCAAACAATGGTTAATTTGAAATATTCAGGGCTTTATTTGCCCATAGATAAATTATCTACTCTATTTGACCACTTATCAATGAAATTTACCTGCTCTGACCTTTCGGAAAACAAAAAAAAGCCCTGCGGCCATACAGAATCCTGTATGGCCGCAGGGCTTTGTCGGGTACTTAACGTATAGGTTCGCTGTCTTGGGCGTGTTCGTGTTGCGGTGCGTGGCTTTTCAGACGGCCTTGTGCTTGGTCGTATTGTCGTTGGGCTTGCGTAGTAAACGGTTGTCCTCCCATATCTTTAGCCAGTTGGCTGATGATACGGGCTTCAGTTTTGTGTCCCATTTTATACAGCTCTTTGGCAATCAGGCTGTATTCGGACAAGATATAGCCACGGGTTTTCATGGCCTCTTGAAGATAAGGATGTTTCGGCCGGTCGCTGTTCTGCATGGCTTTTATCAACTCGGCTGCCTGTTGTTGGTGGACATTGCCCGCAACACCACGCTGCCGCATGGCACGCAGTAAACCGTTTTCCGGTTTGATGGTCTGGCCACGGTGCTGCCGCCGCGTGGCCGCGCATTCCACACCTTCTTCTCTGAGTTTTTCGGCAAAGCGGACGCGCCACTCGAACAGGTCGTTTTTACGCGGATTCATGCGTTGGCCAAAGGCATCACGCATCAACACGCACAAATGGACGTGCGGATGTTCGGGTTCGTCCGCCTTCTCTGATTCGTGGTGCAGCGCAAAAACGTATTGGTGGTCGCGGAACTGCTCGGCCGCAAAATTCCGTGCGGCGTTTAATACCGCCTCCGCCGGTGTGCCGGCCGGCATGGACAGCACGATATTGAGGGCTTCGCAGTGTTTGCTGTTTTCAGGAATATTGAGTTTTTTCCAGTCTTCAGTCAGCGATTTGACGGCCTTTTTACCGTCCAGTTTTTCGCCGGATTGGGTTTCTACCGTGATTTTGCCGTTGCGTGAGATATAGTCCAAATGGTTCACCAAACCCTGCATACCCTTGGAAAACTGGCTGAGCCGCTTGGGAATTTTGACCATCACTTCGGGATGTTTTTTAGCGGCGGCGGTCAGGTTGGCCAAACCACTTCCCGGTTTCAGCGGTATGCCTGATTTGGGACGGTGTTTGGATTTGGCCAACGGCACGCCGACATCTTTGGCTTTGACGGCACGGGTTTTGTAGCCCAAAAACCAATCATCGATTTTTTTGTTGAGCGACATGGCGATACTCCTATTTAGCGGCCAAGCGTTTGCGGTTGGTTCTCAAAACATCGGCCACTTTTTCGGTGTTTTGCTTGATGATACGGGTCAGCTCTTTGATGTGTTCGGACGTGATGGACGCACTTTCGCCCATATTGAGCTGTCGGGCGACTTGGTTCAGGTTGCGGCCGATGCTCAAAAGCTGGTAATTGGACTGATACAGCACTTCCACTTCTGATGCCACGCACGAAATTTCCGCACATTCTGCAATATAAATTACCCTAAATTTTATTTCACATCTTGCAACACCATTGCAAAAACAAAACAGCAAATACGATGATGTCGTCGCATTTGCTGTTTTGTTTTTTTCATGGACTAAAAAATCAATCCAATTCACGGCTCAAAATTTGCAATACCCCATCAAGATAATTCACATCAGCAGCCAAACCATATTCAGCTACCCAATGCTGGTCTAATTTAACTTGACGTAAATCGGCAATCACCGCTTTGGCAGCTGCTTCTGATGGATAACATTCATCAAAATAACGAATCAGCCGTTCAGCAAACATCACACCATCTGCACCGTCTAACCAACTTTGAACAATCCTGCGATTGAATTGATGCTGTGTTTTCCACATAATCGTTTCAATCACAGTATTCATGACCATATCAGGCGTATAACCATATTGCTGAATCAAACCAAAAAAGCCCAGTTGCAAAAAAAGCAGGTTTCATAACTTATCCTTTTAAAATAGTGATTTATCATAAAAACGATATTACCGTACACTTACCAACAAGTGTAGCACTTTTGAGGTCAATCCAACTTGTAAACCAAATTGTCTTCATATTGCGCGTTTTTGTTCAAATGAACCTGCACATTGATTTTGCGATAGCCAGCAAATCGCTCCCAGCCTTCCAATTTGTAGCCAATAACCAAGTCCAAATAATCCAAAAATTCCGACCGCGTGGAACTGAAGAACACAAATGGCGGTCGCACCAAACGCATCAATTTCAGAAATTCCACCATACCAAAATAGGCTTTGTTGCGATACGCGCCTTGTGCTGTGCAAACATATGGTGGGTCAAACAGAAACAAAACTTTATTTCGCCCCACAAATTAAGGCAGCAAATCGGCATACGATTGCGATGTGATTTCCAAACCGTCTAAATAGCCGTCCGCCTGTGGATAATCGCTGATGCGAACGCCATTATAATAAGTGTGATTGTGCAACAAATCATCTAAATCTGTCGTTTGCCTACCACTGAACAACAACCAGCTTGCCACGCTGTGCAAATCAACATAGCCGTCAAATGATTTTAAGGCTGCCTGAACCTGTTTTTGTACGTTTTCAGGCAGCTTTTGATTGCGCGGAATGTGCTTGGTTAAATCCAAAATGATTTGTCGCAAACGGTTGGTAGCGTTGATGTTTTGCAATCGTGTTGTATAGCCGTCAAAATCATTGTAAATCACGCGAGCATCAGGTTTACAGTGTTTTGCCGTGTGTGCGAGCAAGCCTGAACCGCCGAATACATCAATAATTGTCCAACCTGCGCCGTCATCTGCGATACATTGATTTAAAACCTGTTTAAATGCCATTAAAAATTGGCGTTTTTGCCCTGTAAACGGCAATGGTGCTTGATAAAAAGTTTGCGTCATATTGCGCCCTTAAAAAAGCGCGTGTACCTGTGGCTTCGCCGAGTGTGTATTTGCAATTTTGGCAAATTAAAGCAGGAAATGATGAAATTTCATTTTTGCAACGGTGTTTCATACTGTGAAAATCCTGTGTCTTGTGCGACAATTCAACCGCGCTCGCGAGCGTACGTTAAAAAGGCTTGAACGCAGGGGCTACTGCTGAAAGCTGGCGCGCAGTAAAAGCTCGAAGGCCACACTTAAAACTCTTGGAACACGTCCCATGCTTCATGTTGACGTTTCATCACAACCGGTGAGACTTTCGCTACCTCTTGCTGCTTGGCCACAGTAACTGGAACTGCTGCTGGCTTAGTAACAGGTTTGGAATAAGCTGCTGATGTTAGTACAGGATTTTTACTCAACCGCCCATAGCGGTATTTAACGTTTTTCACATACCCGCGCGTTTCAGCGTAAGGCGGAATCCCACGATACTTATCAACCGCACCTTCACCTGCGTTGTATCCGGTCAAAACCAAATCGATATTACAGCCCGTGGGGTGATTACGGTCAGGGTAACGGTTGCACAAAAAGCGTAAATAGCGCGTGCCTGCAATCAGGTTCGGCTCAGGGTGGTAGAGATACTTGGGGTTGCCCCCATGCGCGCTGCCGTGGGTGGAATAACCTGCATCAGGCCGCGTGCATTTTTGTGTGATAAGGCATTCGGATTTCCCGAGCTTTCCCTTCCCATCACCGCCCAAATCATGTTCGGGTCAAGACGCTGGGCGGCTGCGTGCTTTTCAACTAATGCCGTGTATTGAGGCCAAGTGAGCTTTTCCGCCTGAACTGCCGAAGCAGCAAACATCATGACTATTAAGAAATTTTTTTTCATCCAGTCTCCTGTTCTCCTAAATAAAAAAGCAATATCTAAAGCCTTTGGAATAAAGGTTTTAAATATTGCTTCTTGTGTCTAATTTGTGCCTAAATGATGATTTAAGCGACTGTATGTGGCTGTATAGAAAGGCTTCACTATTATTATAAAACAAATACTTACATTGAATTTATTGGACTGTTAATCCGCAGGTCGCTGGTTCGAGCCCAGCTCGGGGAGCCAAATTTAACAACCGCCTAGACGAGAGTTTAGGCGGTTTTTCTATGTTTGCTTTTCAGGCCGCCTGAAAAACTGTGCAAAACACGCAATCTGAAAAAGCTGAAAATTTGTTCTAACTACTATTGTTTCTGAAAAAAACTTGTTAGAATGCGCGAGATTTTTGCATTCAAAAATCTCCGCGTTTGGGTTATTTTCCGTGAGTTTTTTCAGGTAGCCTAAATATGCGGATAACTTTTTTGTCTAACAAAGGATATACCAATGGCGATTGAACGCACCATTTCTATTGTAAAACCCGATGCAGTTGGTAAAAACGTCATCGGTAAAATTTATGACCGCTTTGAAAGCAACGGCTTGAAAATCGTAGCGGCGAAAATGAAACAATTGACACGCGAAGAAGCAGAAGGTTTCTATGCGGTACACAAAGAGCGTCCCTTCTTTGGCGAATTGGTTGAATTTATGACCAGCGGCCCTGTGATGATTCAAATTTTAGAAGGCGAAAATGCCGTAGCGAAAAATCGCGAAGTAATGGGTGCAACCAATCCAGCTGACGCGGCTGCAGGCACGATTCGCAAAGATTTTGCTGACAGCGTGGGCGAAAATGCGGTACACGGTTCAGACAGCTTGGAAAACGCAAAAATTGAAATTGATTACTTCTTCAAACCTGAAGAAGTATGCGCGCGTACGCGAGGCTAATCATGATTCGCCTAGGCTTAAAGCAAACTGTGTTTGCGTTGGCTTGTGCGACATTTTTGGCTGCTTGTGGTGGCGAAAAGGCGCAATCTGATGCACCTGTTGCCGCGCCACAAGCCAAAAATGGTAAAGTGTATCGTGTGGTCAGCGAGCAAGTAAAACCGCCGTTGTTTACTTATGTAGAAGGTAAGCCAACGGGTTTTGAGTTTGATGTGTTGCAAGCCATTGCGGCAAAGGAAGGCATTACTTTTGAATATCAAAAAGTAGCCACTCGTGCCGATTTGTTGGCTGCGGTAGAGCAACAAAAAGCTGATGTGGCAACAGGTGCGATTACCATTAATGCAGAACGTCAGCAACGTGTTGATTTTTCAGCCCCTGTGCTGGATTATTCTGCCTCAGTTTTGGTCAATAAACCTCTGGCAGAAGCCAAGAGTTTTGCCGATTTGAAAGGCAAAGTAGTGGCTTCGCGCAAAGATACGGTTTACGACCAAATGGCGTTGGATAATCTGGCAGCACCAGATGGCAAAAATATTCGCTACTACGATACGGTTTGGGCGCAAGTGAAAAGCTTGCTCAATCACGAAACCGAAGTGGTGCTCGGCGATAGCTTGATTTTGGATTATTATTTGCAACAAAATGGCAGCCACGAAGCTGCGTTTGTGCAAGGTATGAATTTTCCAAAAGAAAGCTATGGTTTTGCGCTGAAAAAAGGCGATGCTGAACTGAAAAAACATATTGATGATGGTTTGGCGGCGATTCGTGCCGACGGGACTTATGCCAAGATTTATCAAAAATATTGGCAGCAATAAACGCTTTCAGGCTGCCTGAAAATTGGATTTTTCAGGCTGCCTGAAATATTGCTTTGATTCATTCTGTATTTTCAGGCTGCCTGAAAATACAAATAGCTTAAAAAAATAAAGATTGATGTGTTTTCAGGCTGCCTGAAAACAATCCACAAAGAACACCCATGAAAACCAATTTGCTCAATTATGATTTAGCCCAACTCACCGAACATTTCGCGCAAATGGGCGAAAAACCGTTTCGCGCCAAGCAAGTGATGCGCTGGATGCATCAAGGTGGCGCGGAAAGTTTTGAGCAAATGACCGATTTGGCAAAATCCTTACGCGCCAAATTGGAAGAGCAAGCGGTGGTAGGCATTCCCGAATTGATGACCTCGCAAGAAAGTAAAGACGGCACGCGAAAATGGCTGCTGGACGTAGGCACGGGCAACGGCGTGGAAACGGTGTTTATCCCCGAAACCGAACGCGGCACGCTGTGTATTTCGTCGCAAGTGGGTTGCGCATTGGAATGTACGTTTTGTTCTACAGGACGACAAGGTTTTAACCGCAATTTGTCCGCTGCCGAAATCATTGGGCAATTATGGTGGGCAAACAAGGCGTTAGGCGTTACGCCGAAAAATGAACGCGTGATTTCCAACGTCGTGATGATGGGCATGGGCGAACCGCTCGCCAATTATGATAATGTGGTTACCGCGCTGTCTATTATGCTGGACGACCACGGCTATGGTTTGTCGCGCCGTCGCGTTACCGTGTCCACATCGGGTATGGTGCCACAAATGGACAGGCTTAAAGAAGACATGCCTGTAGCGTTGGCGGTGTCGTTGCATGCGTCTAACGATAAAGTGCGCGATGAAATTGTGCCGCTGAATAAAAAATATCCGCTCAAAGAATTGATGGCTGCCTGTAACCGTTATTTGGTCAAAGCGCCGCGCGATTTTGTAACGTTTGAATATGTGATGTTGGACGGCGTGAACGATAAACCCGAACATGCGCGTGAATTAGTGGAATTGGTGAAAGACACGCCGTGCAAATTTAATTTGATTCCGTTCAATCCATTCCCGAATTCTGGCTACGAGCGTTCTACCAATAAAAACATCAATATTTTCAAAGAGATTTTGATGGAAGCGGATTTGGTAACCACGGTTCGCAAAACACGTGGCGATGATATTGACGCAGCTTGCGGTCAATTGGCAGGTCAAGTGAAAGACAAAACGAAACGCCAAGAAAAATGGCAACAAATTTATTTGGAGACTCAATAATGCATCCAAACAGAATCTTGAAAGCAATGGTGCTGCCAGTAACATTGGTTGCACTTGGCGCATGTGTACAGGTTGGTCCAGGTTCTAATTTAACTAAGTTTAAAGATATGAGCCGTAAGGAACGTAAAGAAGAAAACGCTAAAATTAAAACGCAGCAAGCGATGGCGTATTACACAGAAATGCGCGATTTTCGTGCAGCAGTTTCGGCTATTGAAGAAGCAGTACAAAGTAATCCAAGTTATGATATGGCTTGGCTGGTACGTGCACAAATTTACCAAGCTTTGAAAACTTATGACAAAGCAGAACAAAGTTTCATGAAGGCATTATCGATTTCGCCAAATAGCGCCGAAATCAATAATAACTATGGTTGGTATATTTGTAGTGCGAAAAAACAGCCAAACGCAGCCATTGCCTATTTTGATCGTGCATTAGCTGACCCTACTTATCCTCAACCAGAGGTTGCTTATTTGAATAAAGGTATTTGTACGGCAAAAGCAGGTCAAGCTAATATGGCAGACGCTTATTTTGAACGTGCGTTGGCAATGAATCCTGAATTTTCGTATGTTTATAAAGAACAAGCGCGTGCTAAATTGGAAAGTGACAATACGGCTGAAGCAGACCGATTATTTAGAATTTACCAAAGTCGCGTAGACGCACTTTCGCCTGATGATTTATTATTGGGCTGGAAAATTGCACGTGCACAAGGGCAATTACAAAATGCCTATGAATACGAAGCGCAATTGCGCGCTAACTTCCCGCACTCTGAAGAGTTGCAATCCATTAGTACAGGTAAGACAGAATGACTCAAAAAGTAGAACAAAACACCGCTTCCTCTATTCTTAGTGCCACTGAGTTTGGTCAAAAACTGAGACAGCATCGTGAACAAAAAGGTTTATCCATTGGTGAAGTTTCTGAACGATTAAAATTACCCGCTCGTCAAATTGAAGCATTGGAAACAGGACAATATGAAGCATTGCCTGAACCTGTTTTTATCCGTGGTTTTTTACGCAGTTATGGTCGTTTTTTAGACATCAATGAATCAGAATTGGACCAATATTTAGCACATTTTTCTCCACCAGCGGCTGTTTATAAATTGAGCCACAATACTGGTTTGAATTATGCTAATTCTGAAGTCAAAAAACCTTTTCCAACTTGGATTTTTGGCGTGCTTGCTGCAGGTGTAATTGGTTATGGCGTTTATGCGTGGCAAACGAAATCACAAAGTGAAAATGCCAAACAAGAACAAGTGTCTGTGATTGCAGCAAGTGAATCTGCAGCAGCTCCAGCGTCTAATTTGAGTAATGGCAACGTTTTGGTTAAACCTATGCCAGCGAGTGAAATTGCAGCGTCACAAGTTGCAGGTGCTTCTCAAGTGGCGACAGCAAATAACGCTTCAGGCGTAGCAACGCCTGTTGTAGCTGGTGAAATGGTGATTAACACACGTTATCGCACCATGCTGACGGTGACCAATGCACAAGGCGAAGTGTTGATTAACCAAATTGTGCCAGGTCGCAGTGAACATCGTTTTGCTAACGGCGCACCATTCGAAGTGCGCTTGGGTTATGCCATCGGCTCTACGGTTACTTTTGGTGGTGAAAATATCAATATTGATGCCATTCGTCGCGGTGGTAAAACTGCCGTATTTAAAGTGGGCGAACAATCAGCTGCTTCTGCAGCGCAGTAATATTCAGAAGGGTGGGTGAATAGCACCCACTCTTTATTTTTCAGGCAGCCTGAAACGATTTATACTGGCTTTCAGGCAGCCTGAAATATTTTGTTTTCATAAGAAATCTATCATGACACAAACCATTACCCGCCGCCAAACGCACCAAGTGCAAATTGACCACATTACCGTGGGTTCAGATTTCCCCGTCGTGGTGCAATCCATGACCAATACCGACACCGCCGACGCATCAGGCACGGCGGCGCAAGTGAAAGAATTAGCCCACGCTGGCTCGGAAATGGTGCGAATTACCGTCAATTCGCCCGAAGCTGCCGCGAAAGTGGCGGAAATTCGCAGCCGTTTGAATGACATGGGTTGCGCCGTGCCGCTCGTGGGCGATTTCCATTTCAATGGC
This sequence comes from Neisseriaceae bacterium B1, assembly GCA_051414845.1. GTDB lineage: Bacteria > Pseudomonadota > Gammaproteobacteria > Burkholderiales > Neisseriaceae > Simonsiella. The sequence continues at coordinate 1,277,570 of CP183313.1, read as the reverse complement.
GAACGCTTGCTGGCGGAATTTCCCGATTGCGCCAAAGCCTTGTCCAAATACCGCATTAACCCCGGCAACGTGGGCAAAGGCGTGAAAGGCGATGAAAAATTCGCCTACATGATTCGCACCGCCGCCGAACACGATAAAGCCGTTCGCATTGGTGTGAACTGGGGTTCGCTTGACCAAAGTTTGGCGAAAAAAATGATGGACGACAATCTCGCGTCCGCCACGCCCAAATCGCCCGATGAAGTGATGAAAGAGGCGTTGATTGTGTCGGCGTTGCAGTCGGCGCAAAAAGCGGTGGATTTGGGGCTGCCTGAAAACAAGATTATTTTGTCGTGCAAAGTGTCCCATGTGCAGGATTTAATTCAGGTTTATCGCGATTTGAGTTCGCGCTGTGAATATCCGTTGCACTTGGGTTTGACTGAAGCGGGCATGGGCAGCAAGGGCATTGTCGCGTCCACCGCCGCGCTGTCGGTGCTGTTGCAAGAAGGCATTGGCGACACGATTCGTATTTCACTCACGCCCGAACCGAATGCATCGCGCACGCAGGAAGTGATTGTTGGGCAAGAAATTTTGCAAACGATGGGTTTGCGCTCGTTCACGCCAATGGTTACCGCTTGCCCAGGTTGCGGTCGCACAACCAGTACCGTATTCCAAGAATTGGCATGTGATATTCAACAATATTTGCGCGAACAAATGACGGTGTGGCGTTGGCAATACCCCGGCGTGGAAAGTTTGAATGTTGCTGTGATGGGTTGCGTGGTAAACGGACCGGGCGAAAGCAAATTGGCGGACATCGGCATTTCTCTGCCGGGAACGGGCGAAACGCCTGTCGCGCCTGTGTATGTGGACGGTGAGCGCAAAGTTACACTCAAAGGCGACAATATGGCGCAAGAATTTTTGGCGATTGTGCAAGAATATGTGCAAACGAATTACGGCGAAGGCGGAAAAAAACGTGTCACGAAAAAAGTAGTGCCGATTGTGAGTCAATAAAAAACGATTTCAATCATTTATATAACTTATAAGTAATTAAAAATGAATCAGGGAAGAATGATGCAAAACCCAAAAAATATCAAAAATGCAGCTAATAGTGTTGATTTGCGCGGATTATTATTGCAACTATATTTAAAAAATAATCCTCAAGCAGAGCATTTGGCTTATATTTATAGCTATCATGGGGTAGTGGATATTCATACTAATCCGTTTTATTTTGTTAGCGGTAAAATTCCAACAAACGTTAAACAAAGTATTGTGTTGCAGAATTTGCCTACTGGCGAAATGATTCAAGCTTTTTTGGTTCCTGTTAAATCAGATCGTGGTAGACCTGTATTGCAGCTTGAAAATATTGCAATTTATGGCAATAAATCAGGGACACTAATGCATTTTGCATTTGATAATGAAAAATTCACACAAAACGAGAAATATAGACAATTTCTGCAACTAGCCAAAGCTTGCATGCAGCAATTTGTTTGATTTTTAGGAAAGCAAAACGTCCTATAGAATGTTTAGATTCATTTCATCTAACCAAAAATCCGTAATGAGTATTAAATGGCTAAAATTCTAGTTTTGTATCATTCTATGTACGGACATTGAAGCAATGGCGTGCAAAGTAGTAAAAGGCTTAGGCCGTGTGGATGGCTGAAAGTGGACGTGAGCTATGTTCTCAAGTGATAGAGAAGAGGTGTTGCAAAAAGCCCACGTGAAAATCGTTAAGTCGCACCGATTGCCAACCTACAAACATCGACCAATATGACGTAATCATTATTGGTTTGTTCACGCATTTTAGCAACATGATCGCACAAATGCGCAATTTCCGAGATTAAAACAGGCAGCTTGTGGGGTAAGGCAAATTGGTTGGCAAAAACGGCAGCGTGTTCACATCAACAGGCACGTGCGGTGATCAAGAGATCACGATTACTAACACCTTGGTGTACTAGATGATCATCGTGCTAATAGGTTTACAAATCCTAAAATGGTAACGGTATGCTTTGGTGGTGGCTCGCCTTACGGTGCAGTCGGGATTGCAAGCAAAGGCGGTCCGTGCCAAACTGATAAAAAAGAATTGGATATAGCAGCATTCCAAGGCGAACAAGTGGCGCAATTGGCGAAAAAAGTGTTTGGTTAATTTCATCACGTATTTTTAGGCTGCCTGAAATTTTTATGCGTAGGTCAGATATTTGTAGCTAGCTTTTTTACAGAAATCTTTGTAAAACTTTTTCATGCAGCCTGAAAAGTTGTTTCCCACTTTCATGCAGCCTGAAACCTATCCAAACATCACAAATTCTGCTGACTTTCAAACACGCGTAATGTTTGAGTAATGGGGTCAATAAATTCAATTCGTTTTGCCAGTAATTTTAAAGGTTTGCTGTAATCTTCCGTTCCTACTTCGTGCACAATTGGATAAAGTGCATCGTTTAAAATAGGGATGCCCAAAGACAACATATGCACGCGCAGTTGGTGTTTTTTGCCAGTGATGGGTGTTAATTCATATAAACTGTTTTCGCCACGATTTTCGATTAAATTCAATACAGTATGAGAATTGGGTTCGCCTGCTACCGTCTGGGTAGTAAAAAATGTCTCGCCACGAATTAGGCGCGATTGGATATGCATGGGATAGCTCAAATCGGTGCGCGTGGGGGCGATGGCGTGGTAGGTTTTTTGCACCGTTTTGTGTTGAAACATGGTTTGATAGGCGGCGCGGCTAGCGGGGTTGTGCGACAACAAGATAATGCCCGCGGTATCTTTATCCAAGCGATGAATTGGCGTGATGTCGGCAACATTCAAATTCTGCAATTCAGGACGCAAACGCAAACGCGTGAGCAAGGTTTCGCGCAAAAATCTGCCGCTAGGAATCACAGGCAAAAAATGCGGTTTATTAACAACAATTAAATCCTTATCAATGTGTAAAATCTGTTCGTCAAACGGAATACGCGTCTCGTCTTCGCGGCTTATTTCGCGGTAATAATAGATGATGTTTCCCGCGACAAAAGGCGTGTGTTCAGTGAGCGGCTCGCCTTGTTGATTGACCACCATGCCGCTGTTTAAACGCGCTTTCCATGCGCCTTGGCTAACAAAGGGAAAATGTTGGCAGAGAAAAAAGAGCAAAGATTGATTGAGAAACTGTTTATCGTGCGGCAGCACCAAATAACTGGGTTTAATGCCATCTACAATAGGTAAGGGATTGTTTTTCATAATATAAATAATGGTGCTGAATGTTATTTGAATTTCAAGGCGTTGCAAGGCAAAAATAGGTGTATCATCTTGATTTTGCTCACTACAGCATTTTGCTACAAGGAAAAATCACGATAAAAAAATATGCTTTATTATTAGCAATCTGTTTTCAGGCAGCCTGTGTGTCCACGCCCAGCGGCGCAGCGCATGTTGATGTATATAAATCAGACGGTGCGCGCCAATGCCAAGGCGTTGGCGTGTCGCCTGAAGCCATGCAAACGCAATTCAATGATATCAAGGTCTATGCAGCACGCAAAGACCATCTGCGTGGCATGATGTTTGCCGCTGTATGCGGTGGTATGATGGGCAGCGTCAATGTTTATACCATTGATAAAAAAGCGTTGCCACAAGCCGAGCAATTGGGTTTTGCCGTATTTCAACAGGATGAACATTGATTTTCAGGCAGCCTGAAAACGATAAATACCGCTTGATAGTCAAGCGGTATTTTTTGTTTGACTGGATTAATTTCAGGTTGCCTGAAAGGAATCAATCTTAATCGATGCTTACTGCCTTACCCGTCGCATCAAACAGTTTCGGAAAAGCATTATTTTCAATCACTTCTGCCGTAACCACCGCTTCTTTGACTTCTTTTAAATCAGGCAAGCGATACATAATTTCCAACAAAGCACGTTCCACAATGGAGCGCAAACCGCGCGCGCCTGTTTTGCGGACGATGGCTTGTTTGGCAATGGCAGTCAGCGCGTCTGCTTCAAAACGCAATGTCACATTTTCCATCGCAAACAAGGCTTGGTATTGTTTTACCAGCGAATTTTTCGGCTCGGTTAAGATGTTTACTAAGGCTTCTTCGTTCAATTGTTCCAGCGTCGCGATGACAGGTAAACGACCGATTAATTCGGGAATCAAGCCGAATTTAATCAAATCTTCGGGTTCAACCGTGCGGAAAATTTCGCCCACATCGGTGTTTTCGTCTTTGCTGTGTACTTGTGCGCCAAAGCCGATACCGCCCTGCTCTGTGCGCTGACGAATGACTTTCTCCAAGCCTGCAAACGCGCCGCCGCAGATAAACAGAATATTGGTGGTGTCCACATCAATAAATTGCTGATTCGGATTGCGGCGACCACCTTGTGGCGGCACGCTGGCAACCGTGCCTTCAATCAATTTGAGCAACGCTTGTTGCACGCCCTCGCCCGATACGTCGCGCGTAATAGACGGGCTGTCGCTTTTGCGTGAAATTTTGTCAATTTCATCAATATAAACAATGCCTTTTTGCGCTTTTTCTACGTCAAAATCGCATTTACCCAACAATTTGGTAATGATTTGCTCCACATCTTCGCCCACATAACCTGCTTCGGTAAGCGTCGTCGCGTCCGCCATCACAAACGGCACATCCAATTTGCGCGCCAAAGATTGCGCCAGCAACGTTTTGCCCGAACCTGTTGGACCAATCAGCAAAATATTGGATTTCGCCAATTCCACATTCCCCTCTTGCTCTGGGCGATACAGGCGTTTGTAGTGGTTATAAACCGCTACGGCAAGCGTTTTTTTCGCCGTTTCTTGTCCGATAACGTGTTCATTTAATTGCCCCACCAACTGCGCAGGCGTTGGCAATTCATCGGTAGATTGAATGGTTTTTTTCGCTTCTTGGGTCGCAACTTGTTCTGTTTCGGCTGTGGCAACTGGCGCACTGTCATCGCCCAAAATAATCGCGCATTCGCTCACGCATTCATTGCAAATAAACACTTCTTCTTGCCCACTTTCAATCAAGTGTGCCACTTCTTCTTCCAATTTGCCGCAAAACGAGCAGCTGCGTTCTTTTTGACTCATATCTTCTTTCCAAATGGGCGCGAAAAACGCGCAAGTATAATGGTTTAGCGGCGAAAATTCAATTTCAGGCAGCCTGAAAAACTATTGCTCTTCCAAACTGGCATTGGTCGCCAAATCTTTAAATTCCCACACGCTGCCGTCTTCGTGAAAACTCAAATAAAACTGTTTGCCTGTCGCTTCCAAAGTTGCCGTATGCCAAAAGCGTTTTTGCTGTTTGGGCAGCCATACAAACGCCACATAATACGGATCATCAATGACTGCCTGAACACTTTGCGCTTTGGCTTGCCATGCGCGTGCAAACTGGCTGGCTTGGCGAAAATCTATGCTCTCTAGCGCAAACAAATTGGCTTTTAAGTTCTTGATATGACTGATGTCTTCCGCTTCCGAAGGCGTCCACTTTCCGTTTTCATAAGTGTAAAACGTCAGCGTGTTAGGCAAGGCGGGATTTTGCGCTGCCAACTCAATGCGTGGACGCACGCCGTCAAAAAATTTTATTTTTTGAAACACTTGCACATGGCTACCTGAAAATTCTGGGCGTTTGGTCAGCGCGATTTGTGCTTGATGCAGCAACTCGGTATCCAGCAATAAATTCACGCGTGGTTTGGGTTGGGCAGCAGATTGTAGTGCGGAAACGTTTTGCGTTTGCTCCGCCGCTTGTTCGCTTGCCGCTTCGGTGGGGCTACACGCGGCAAGTGTGATTGCCAATAAAATGGCGAAAAAGGGTTTTAAACTTATCATGTTTTATCTTTTCAGGCAGCCTGAAATAGGCAAAATTGTTTTCAGGCTGCCTGAAAACAATCAATGGTAGGGTGGGCAACTTGTTGCCACGCTGTTTGATAACAGAATAATTTTCAGGCTGCCTGAAATAGCGGCGTGGGCAACAAGTTGCCCACCCTACGAAATACAAGTTTTCAGGCAGCCTATTCCTGCAACAACTGCCGCTCATAAACCGCTTGCGCCAATGTTCCTGCATCCACATATTCCAACTCGCTACCGAGTGGCATACCGCGCGCCAAACGGCTGACTTTATACGGTTGCTCTTTGAATAATTCCGATAAAATATAAGCGGTTGCGTCGCCATCGGCGGTAAACGATGTGGCGATAATAATTTCTGCCACAGGGCTGCCTGAAAGCCGCGCCACCAATTTTTCTAGCGCGATATGACTTAAATCCATGTCTTGCGTGGGGCTGACCTGCCCCATTAACACAAAATACAGCCCATCATGGCAACGCGCCGCTTCCATGGCTGCCACATCAGCTGGCATATGCACAATCATCAGCCGCGTGTTGTCACGTTTTTCGTTGGCACAAATAGCGCACAAATCGTCTTCGCAAAACGTGTTGCACAAGCGGCAGTTATGCACTTGTTTTAAAGCGAAATCAATGGCTTGCAATAACTCTTGCGCACCTTCACGGTTTTGTTGCAACAACACATGCGCCATGCGTTGCGCGGTTTTTGCGCCCACATTGGGCAACACGCGCAGGGCTTGAATCAGTTGCGAATAGGCATCTAGGTTTTTGTTTTTATTGGACATAGGTTTTATGCTTTTTCAGGCTGCCTGAAAAGAAAAATAGGTTTCAGGCAGCCTGAAACGCTTAATCGGTTTATTTCATCATTGAAAATGGCAAAAATAAAATATCGCCCACAATTGTAAACGGCGTTAAGGCAATATTGCGCAACACCATTTTACCGTTTACATCTTTTTCTATTTTGGTTGCGCCACTGTATAAATAAACGGGAATACTGCGTTCAAATTGATATTCGGCAGGCAATTTGTCGGGTTTGGCGTAGATTGTGCCGCGAATATTGTAAAAACAGCTGCTGTACTTATTGCCTTGATTCAGCTTGAAACCAGCTTGCAAAAGGGCGTTGCGCTCTTTTTGTTGCGCGGCAGAGGATAAGTCGGTTGACACGTTGTATTGCAAACATAAAGCGGTTATCTCAAATTCCGCGCTGCCGTCGTCTTTTTTATCAATATCCAAATACAGGCTGTCGCTGGGCGAATACAACGCTTCTTCATTGGGTTTGGAAACCAAAATCTGAAATCGCTGCGACAAAGGCACGCGTAAAGCAGCAACCAATTCTTGCGATTGTTTGGGATTGACGGCGTACCAATAATTGTCGCCCATCATCAGCAAACTGTTGGCGGGTAGCGTTTGGCTGTTGGGCTTGACCATGGCAAAGGCGCGGATGTCGTCGTTACCGATTTTGCGGTATTGGGTTGTGTATTTGTTTTCAACCATGCCTCGACTGCCCGCAATAAAGCCGTCTTGCGACCATAACAAAGCGGTGCAACCGTTTAATGTAGCGAATAATACAGCGGATAAAGTTAGTTTTTTCAACATGATATATTCCTTTTTCAGGCTGCCTGAAACCGTAAATAGTCGGTTTATAAGACCGAGCTACAATTGCTGCCTGAAACGAAGTTCAGCGTAGCTATAGTGGATCAATTTAAGTCAGGACAAGGCGACAGCGAGAGCCGTGTACACTTAGCAACGCCGTACTGGCTTAAATTGAATTCACTATACATCACGTTTTCGGCAAGGTTACGCCCGTTTGCCCCATATACTTGCCGTTGCGGTCTTTATACGATGTTTCGCAAATTTCATCGCTTTCAAAAAACAACACTTGCGCCACACCTTCGCCTGCGTAGATTTTGGCAGGCAGCGGCGTGGTATTGGAAAATTCCAGCGTTACATAACCTTCCCATTCGGGCTCAAACGGGGTTACGTTGACGATGATGCCGCAACGCGCGTAAGTGGATTTACCCAAGCATACGGTTAAAACATTGCGCGGAATGCGGAAATATTCCACCGTGCGCGCCAGTGCAAACGAGTTGGGCGGAATAATGCAGCAATCGTCTTCTACGGTAACGAAGTTTTTGGGGTCAAAATTTTTAGGGTCAACGATGGTGCTGTTGATATTGGTAAAAATTTTAAACTCATTGGCGCAACGGATGTCGTAGCCATAGCTGGATGTGCCATAGGAAATGATTTTTTGACCGTTTAACTCTTTGATTTGATTTGGTTCAAACGGTTCAATCATGCCGTATTGTTCCGACATACGGCGTATCCACTTGTCTGATTTAATGCTCATTTGTTTTATCCTTTGCTATTGGGCAAACTCATGCTTTTTAACATATTTTTTTCAAAATCCATATTGTAAAGGTGTTCGCCATTTTGCAGTACTTTGAAGCGTCCTTTAGCGTTGCCGCGCTCAAATTCGCCGACTAAAACCATACCTTTGACTTGGGTGCTGCGCAAACCGAATGGCGCAAGATAAACGGCTTCGATGCGATTGGGCGACACGAATTGTCCTTTGCCATGAAATTCGCCTTGCGCAAAACCGCCTGTGTATATGCGCCCATCGGGGCATGTAAGCACGCCTTGTCCGTGCGGTTTGCCTTGCGCCACTTCGCCTTGGTATTGACAGCCGTTGTGTCGAAGGGTTTGCGTTTGTGCGTGGGACAATAGGGGCAATAAAATGAATAATAGGGGGATTTTTTTCATGATTTTCTTTCAGGCTGCCTGAATAGTTAGTTTATTGCAGCCCAACTCTCCAAGCCGATTTTATACTTTGCAAATAGCTTGCAGGCAGCCTGAAACTTTAAGATGCTGGCTTGGAAAACCGACCTACACAGTGATGATTATTTTATACTTTGTATTAAAGGCTGCCTGAAAACCAATTCTCTATTTAACTAGCTTCAAGCCTTTGGTTAATTTTGGTTTTTCTTTATTTTCAGCTGCGACTGCTGGAGTGGCTTCGGTTGTTGTTTGCTCTGCACTTGTCGCGTTTTCAGGCAGCCATTCTTCGGCTTCAAAGCCCATGCCTTCGCCTGTTTCGCGGGAAAATAAGCCGACGACGTGTCCAATCGGCACGAGAACATCTTGCGCCACGCCGCCGAAACGAGCATTGAACCTTATCCATTCGTTGTCTATGAATAGGTCTTTGACAGCGTTCATGCCGATGTTTAACACGATTTGGTTGTCTTTCACAAATTGGCGTGGCACGCGCGTGTGTTCATTGACCCATACGGCGATGAAGGGCGTGTAACCGTTGTCGCTGCACCATTCGTATAGGGCGCGGATGAGATAGGGTTTGGTGGATGTGCTCATGGTTTGGCTTTTGAATTGAGACTGCCTGAAAATTGTAGGGTGGGCTTTGCCCACCAAAACTACGGCAATGGATAAACGCGTGCGTGCGTTGCCGCACACACCTTACATGGATTTTCAGGCTGCCTGAATGGTTTTCAGGCAGCCTGAAAATTGCTTAACGGCGCATAGCTTTTTCGGCTGGCGTGAGCGCGTCAATAAAGGCTTGGCGTTGGAAAATGCGTTCGGCGGCTTTGAGTAGCGGCGCAGCGGCTTTGCCTAGCTTGATATCGTAGTAGTCTAAACGCCATAATAATGGCGCGAGTGCCACGTCAATCATGGAGAAATCTTCGCCTAAAACGTATTTGTTTTTCACGAAATTGGGCGCAATCATGGTTAAACCGTTAGCAATTGCTTCGCGCGCTTTGGCTTGTTCTTTCACGCTGGCGGCAGTGTTTTCCAAGGTTTGCACATGGATAAACAGTTCTTTTTCCAAACGGTGCAACACCAATCGTCCACGTCCACGCATAACAGGGTCGGCAGGCATGAGTTGAGGATGTGGGAAACGCTCGTCAATGTATTCGTTAATGATGTTGGATTCGTACAAAACCAAATCGCGCTCAACGAGTACGGGGACTTGGTTATACGGATTCATCAACGCTAAATCTTCGGGTTTATTGAAGATGTCCACATCTTTGATTTCAAAATCCATGCCTTTTTCAAACAGGACGAAGCGGCAGCGGTGGCTAAATGGGCAGGTAATGCCCGAGTATAAAATCATCATGAGGATATTTCCTTTTTATTGAATAGTTCCTAAGCGATGGCTGAACACATTGTTTTATTGAGTATTTTGCTGAAAAAAATGTACACAATTATAGTTTTTTTTTGAGTATTTGTCTAGATTTTTCATTTATCTTCATGTTTTTAAATAGTAATTTTTCTTATCGGGTTGATTTTGTTTGCTGAAATTAAGGCTGCCTGAAAACGAATAAAGTTTTCAGGCAGCCTTGGCTGATTGAATTTTAACTACTTGAATTAGAATTTATACGTGTATTGCACGCCAAAGATATTGGCATAGTTTCTGAAGCTTGCGCTGGATTTGCCTTTGCTGTCTACATCTTTACCTGTTGCCGCTGCGTTATTGAAGGTGGTGTCGTTGATGTGGATATGCGAGTAGGCTGCGTCGATGGTATGTTTTTGTTTAAATGTATATTTAATGCCAGCTGAAAACCAAATTCGGTTGCCATCTGGTAGGGTATTCAAGCGATATTGTGCACTGCGTACAGGGCTTTGGTCAAACGCGATACCTGCACGGAATTGCAATGGTTGGCTGTATTGGTATGAACCGCCGAGAGCAACTTTGAATGTATTGCGCCAGTTTGGGGTGATGGTGGTGGTGTTGCTGCGCATGCCATTTGCTGTAGGCTTTGGATTTTGAAATTGCAAATTCGCTTGATTGAAACGGCTGTGGCGTGTCCAAGTGACATCACCGAATAAATTTAATTTATCCGTTGCTCGAAACATGCCATGCACTGATAGGGATTCAGGCGTCACAATTTTAACGCTTGCGTCTTCATGTGCTTTAAAGCCAGCAGCTTCCAAACCTGCACGAATTGGTGCTGGAGCAACATCTGATTTCCATTCAGCTGTACCTTTTAAGTTGTGTTCCACTTTTGAGCGGTAGGTAATACCCACGCGCGCGCGTGGCGAAATATCATATAACCAGCCTAATTGATAGCCAAAGCCCAAATCATCGCCTTCTACTTCGGCATAACCGTCCATACTGCCTGGTTTGCCTGCAGATAATCCCCAATCCGCATATTTGCGCAATTTGGCTTTGGAATATTGCATGCTTAAACCTAAGCCAATCGAGTGCTTATCATTGATTTTGAACGCAGCAGTTGGTTGTATAGCAGTGGTGGTTAAACCTAATTCGTTTAAGTTATAGCGTAGAACAGAATTTCTATCGTATTCAGTTTTAGAGGCAAAAGGTACATAAACACCTAAACCTAAAGTAATGCGGTCATTAACTTTGTATGCGCCGTATATGTGGGGAGCAATAACAGCATCAGGCGTGATTTTGCCGCTTGTACTGCCTTTTTCTACTTTACGACCGTTGAGATGTTCTGCTTGCATGCTTTCGTATTCAATATTAGGCATAACCAAGTTCATTGTTGCAGAAACTTCATGCGTTTTTAAATGTGTTAAGCCAGCAGGGTTAGTAAAAATAGTGGTTGCGTCAGCAGCTTCAGTAGCGGCAGCGTTGGCCGTACTTTGTGCTGTAACGGATTGCGTACCAAAATGGTAGCCGGAGGCAAATGTGTTTTGTGCTAAAACTGTGGTTGTGAGCAGCGCGATGGTTTTTAAAACAAATTTTTGTTTCACAAGTGTTACCTTTACTATGTAGCTAAAATCAAGAACCTGTATTCGATAGTCAAGCACAATGTTTTTTGTATTACCTGGTATCAATACATAGTCTACAAAAAAAGAAAGACAGATTCAGACTGTCTAAATTAGGATTGTTGCTCTATAATAAACAAATTTTATTACTTTGAATAGTCTAATTTCTCTAAATTCTAATTTTTTACAGAAATTTTGTTATAAACCCATAAGTAATTTCTTATTGAGAAAAATGAATTTTCATAAAATATCTTTTAAAGAAATGTAAGCCAACCTATAATTTACCTTTCTTGTTTATTAGTACACAAAGAGATTTTTATGAACTTCTTAACTCGTTTTCAGACTCAATTTCTCGGTTTAATGCGCATTGTGTTTGGCTACTTATTTATGCTGCACGGCACAACTAAACTCTTCCAAATGCCTTATATTGAACGATTCGCCAATGTGGAATTTATGTCGATTTATGGCGTGGCGGGCGTATTGGAACTCGTGGGCGGTTTGTTGCTGATTTTGGGTTTATTTACGCGTTCAACGGCATTTGTTTTGTCGGGTCAAATGGCTGTGGCGTATTTTATGAGCCATGCTAAAGCGGATAACTTTTTAATGCCGATTTTGAACGGCGGCGAATTGGCGGCTTTATATTGTTTTGCGTTTTTGTATTTGGCAGCGGCAGGCAGCGGTGCGTTTGCTTTGGATAATGTATTGGCACGCAAACGTTAATGTTTTCAGTTTTTTCAGGTAGCCCCAATTTCAGGCAGTCTGAAAAGAATAGGAGATAAAAGGAGAGTTTTCGAACTGTCCTTTTTTCGTTTTCAGGCTGCCTGAAGCACGTGTAGAGTGCGTGCGCTGCCGTACGCATGCGTTTTAAAATATGTACAGTTTGAATTTTTACTGAATGTTTGTGCCATAAACTACGCAAAATTTCTCGTGTACTTTCAGGCAGCCTGAAACCCCGTATAATGCGACATTATTTCGCTCAAATACTAAAAAATGCCATGCTCTATCTCTATCAATCCAACTGCCTAGAAAACCTTGCGCAACTGATGCTGCAAGTGCAACAACAATCGCTACTTTCTTTACCTTTGCAAACTGAGCAAATCGTGGTGCAAAGTCAAGGCATGCGCCGATATATCACGCAATATCTTGCTAAAAATCAAGGAATTGCTGCCAATATGTGTTTTCATTTACCTGCGGGTTTAAGCTGGCAACTTATGCGCGAATTGTTGCCCGATATTCCTGCGCTCAGTCCGTTTTCTACCGAAGTCATGCGCTGGCGTTTGCTGTCGCTGTTTCAGTCGCCCGAATTTGTCACACGCGCTGATGTTCAGGCTGCCTATGCGGTTTTGCGCGGCTATTTGGGCAATGGCGATTATGCGGCGTATCAATTGGCTGGCGAAATGGCGGATATATTTGACCAATATTTGGTGTATCGCCCCGATTGGATTGAAGCGTGGTCAAAAAATCAGCAAGTCATTGAATTAAAGGACAATAAAACGGCAATTTGGCAAGCGCAATTGTGGCGTTTTTTAGACGACGGTAGTGCGCAAACGCCGCACCGTGCCGCTTTATGGCGTGATTTAATGGAAAAATTAAATGCCAAGCAAGCCAAAGTTGCGCCGCGTTATTGCGTGTTTGGTATGGCAACGCTTGCGCCTATGTATTTGACTTTGTTGAAACAATTATCCCTGCACAGCGAAGTCCATATTTTCGCGCTTAATCCCAGCGCGTATTTTTGGGGCAATGTGATTGAACCTGCGGCAATTTTAGCCAGCGGCGATGTGGATTTAACCCAGCAAGGGCATCCGCTATTGGCTTCTTTGGGCAAACAAGGGCGCGATTTTTTCAATCAATTGGCGGAAGCGGAGACCTTTGCCGATGAAGCCGATTTTCATGATGATGCGCTTTCAGGCAGCCTGTTACACAGTTTACAGCATCAAATCCAAATGCAAACGCTGCCTGAAAATGCGGCAGAACAAGATAACTTTGCCGCGCAACATTTTGAATTTGCGCAACAAAATCTGTTGTATAACGAAGAGAGACAAGAATATTTTCAGGCAGCCTTAATTTCAGCCCATCAAGATTTTGAAGCCGAAATCGAGGCTGCCACTCGTGATAAACAGCGCAAGCAAGCCGAGCAAAGCTTGCACGAGCGCGTGCGCCTGTTGCAATTGGATTTGGACGACAGCATTCAAATCCACAGCGCGCACAGTCCTTTGCGCGAATTGCAGATTCTAAAAGACAGATTATGGGAAAAACTCTCGCAAAACAAATCCTTGCAGCCGCACGATATTGCCGTACTCACGCCCAATATTGAACCTTACGCGCCGTTTATTGAAGCCGTGTTTGGCAAACATTGTGCCGATGGCAAGCCGCTATCATACAGCGTTGCCGATATCAAACGCAGCACCACGCAGCCCTTTATGCAGGCTTTGGGGCAACTGTTTGACGTGTTAAACAGCCGTTTTGAAGCCGATAAAGTACTGGCTTTGTTGGAACATGGTGCTTTATTGCAACATTTTGATTTAACAAGAGAAGATTTGCCTTTATTGCACGATACCATTACGCAACTCAATATCCATTGGGGCGCAGATGCGGCACAGCGGCGCAAACATGGCGACGACGACGGGCTGTTTACTTGGGAGCAAGGCTTAAATCGCTTGATTGCAGGCTGGATGCTGCCTGAAAACCGCGATGAATTGTGGCAAGGCATAAGCCCGTTTGCCATGCGCACCGATTTTCTGCCGATTGCCAGTCGTTTTGTCGCGCTGATACACACGCTGATGCGCTGGCACAAAACGTGGCAAACGCCTGCCACGATTGATACTTGGATTAAACGCGTGCGCACGCTGATTGCCGATGTGTTTACGCTCTCGGGCGATGAGCAAACCACGCTGCAACAATGGGAGCAATCTTTGGTTGCATGGCAAGAGCAAAGTGAACTGGCTGATTTTCAAGGAGAATTATCGGCAATCATCGCCGTAGCCCATATGCGCCGCTTTTTAGACGGACAAAGCGAAGCAGGCTTTTTGCGCGGCGGCATTACCTTTTGCAGCATGGTACCCATGCGTTCATTACCGTTTAAAATCCTATGTTTACTTGGTTTAAACGACGGCGATTTTCCGCGCAGCACGCCCGTTGCCCCGTTTGATTTAATCGCACGCCATTCGCGCATGGGCGACCGCGCCCGCCGCGACGACGACCGCTATCTCTTTTTAGAAGCCATTATGTCAGCGCGTGAAACTTTATATTTATCCTTTTTAGGCAAAGACATACGCAACGACGAAGAGCGCGCGCCATCGGTGTTGCTCAACGAATTAATCGACACACTCGCCGCACAAATCGGTTTACCCGCCAAAGTGTTGCAAGAAAAATGGATTGTGCGCCATCCACTGCAAGCCTTTTCGCGCCAATATTTTTCAGGCAGCCTGAAACTGTTTAGCACGCGCCAAGACTATGCCCAAGCACTCAATCAGCCGCCGCACAATTCCTCGCCATTTATGGATAGGCTGCCTGAAAATGCAACAAAAATTAGTACAGAAATCATTGATATGGCAGAATTTTTACAATTTTGGCGCAATCCCGTGCGCCACTATTTGCAGCACCAGCTCAACTGGCAATCGCCTTATACCGACGAAAACCAAGAAGCTGCTGAGCCTTTTGAAGTCGCCCATGTGCGCACGGTAAACGATGCGTATTTACAAGCGCGCCGAAGCGGACAAGATTTCGCGCAAACTGCCACCTTATTGCGCGCACAAAGCCAGTTGCCAGCAGGTTTGTTGGGCGATTTAACGCAGCAAAAATACGCTAATCAAGCCCGTCAAATCAATGGCGATTTACTCAACGCGCTGCGTTTACCTGCGCAAAGCGGCATGATTGAAACACCTTTAGGCAGCCTGAATTTTCGCTTTAACTCATTGAGTGAAAAAGGACAAATTTTAACTGCCGACCAATTTTTACGCGATTACAACGAACGTGGCAAACTGACCGCAGGCGACAAAATTGAACTTTTATTGCGCCACTTAATTTTCTGTGCCGCCAACCTTTCAGGCAGCCTGAAACAAACGCATTTTATCGGTTTAGATATTGAATTTACGCTGCCTGAAATAGAAACCGAAAGCGCAAAAAACCTATTGGCTCAATGGCTTGCCGCTTATCATGTGGGACAACAAACGCCTTTGCCATTTTTCGCACGCGTTCAATTTGCCGTGGCACTGGAAATGAGTAAGCCGCCAGCCAAAGGTAAAAGCGATAAAACGTGGGAAAACAATGCACTATCCGCCGCCAGCAAGGTGTATCACAACGGCTATAAAGGTTTTGCGCAGGAAGATTATCCCGAAGTGAAACTTGTGTTTGGGCGCGATGAAAACGCCGAACCGCCCTATCGCAGTGAGTTGTTTCAAAATCTCACCGAAAATTTGTTGTTAACCAATGAAATGAAGGCTTGTTTGTTGGCGATACAAGGGGAGGGAGAAGAATAGTTTCAGGCAGCCTTACTGTACACGACAAAACTTCGCCATTCTGTTCTTTCCCCCGCTCGCGGGGGAGGGTTAGGGTGGGGGCTGATGTTTCATAAGTAATATTTGTGAACATCAACCCTCTAACCCCCACCCCAGCCCTCCCTTTCAGAGGGGGCGGGAGCAGATTTCAGGTAGCATTTAGCTTTTGTGGTGTATGAAAGGCAGCCTGAAAGTTTCAGAAAAAGCGTCGGATTCAAGAATCCGACTACATTTTGAGTTACAATACGCGTCTTTGCTGTTGGCTGCTATTTGTGTGATTACGAAACCACTTTCAGGCAGCCTGAAACCTTGTTTGAATTGAAAGAAAGTCCATTATGTCCACACCCGAACCGATTCGCTTATCCAAACGCATGGCAGAACTTGCGCTGTGTTCACGCCGCGAAGCCGATGTTTATATTGAAAAAGGTTGGGTTAAAGTCAATGGGCAAGTGGCGGTTTTGGGGCAGAAAGTTGTACCCAGCGACCGCATTGATTTGGACAAGCAAGCGCACCAGCAACAAGCCGAGCGCGTAACGATTTTGTTGAACAAGCCCGTTGGTTTTGTCAGTGGGCAGCCTGAAAAAGATTACAAAGCAGCGGTAGAATTGATTACCCCCGAAAACCATTGGCACGGCGATACGAGCCGCATTCAGTTTAAACCCGAGCACCGCAAAGGACTTGCCCCTGCAGGACGTTTGGACATTGATTCGGTCGGTTTGCTGGTGCTAACGCAAGATGGGCGCATTGCCAAGCAATTGATTGGTGATAATAGCGACAGCGAAAAAGAATATTTGGTGCGCGTGCGCGGCAAATTGAGCGAACAAGGTTTGGCATTGTTGAATCACGGTTTGAGTTTGGACGGCGAAAAATTACGCCCTGCCAAAGTGGAATGGCAAAACGAAGACCAATTGCGTTTTGTGTTGAAACAAGGCAAAAAACGCCAAATCCGCCGCATGTGTGAACTGGTGGGCTTACGTGTCGTTGGCTTGAAACGCATCCGCATCGGGCGCGTGAAATTGGGCGCGTTACCAACAGGACAATGGCGTTATGTGTTACCCAATGAAAAATTTTAAAAAGTTTCAGGCAGCCTGAAAGTCAAATAAGATGAAGGCTGCCTGAAAAGATTGAATAAGCAGCAATCTGTTCCCTCCTCTGCTCGCGGGGAGAGTTAGGGTGGGGGCATTGATAGTTATAAGTACATGAGTTAGTGCGCCATTCTCCTATCTTAAACAAGTTCGTAAAATTTAATTACTTCATACATTCAAACGCTGCTTGAAAACTTTTCAGGCAGCGTGAAACTTAAAAAATATTGAAAAACAGAAAGTTAAACCATGAATAAACGTGTACTCACAGGCGTTACCACCACAGGTATTCCGCATTTAGGCAATTATGTTGGTGCGATTCGCCCTGCCATTCGTGCCGCGCAAGAAAGCGGTGTGGAAAGCTATTTATTTCTCGCCAATTACCATGGCATCATCAAATGCCACGACCCCAAAATGATTCAAGAATCCACCCAAGCCGTAGCCGCCACATGGCTCGCTTGCGGCTTGGATACGGAGCGCACGACGTTCTATCGTCAATCGGATATTCCCGAAATTTTGGAATTGAACTGGATTTTGACTTGTATCACGCCCAAAGGTTTGATGAATCGCGCCCACGCCTACAAAGCGGCAATGCAAGCCAATGTGGAAGCGGGGCAGGACGATGTGGACCATCAAATTGAAATGGGTTTGTACACTTATCCGATTTTGATGACGGCAGATATTTTGATGTTTAAAGCCAACGATGTACCTGTGGGGCGCGACCAAATTCAACATGTAGAAATGGCGCGCGACATTGCGCAACGCTTTAACCACCGTTTTGGCAAAGAATTATTCGTGTTGCCCGAAGCGAAAATTGATGAAAATGTGCAATTGCTGGTGGGTTTGGACGGACGCAAAATGTCCAAATCCTATGGCAACACGATTCCTTTGTTCCAAACGCCTAAACAACGCCAAAAAGCGGTCAATAAAATCGTCACCAATTTAAAAGAACCAGGCGAGCCGAAGCAAAAAGACGAAAGCCCATTATTTGAAATTTATCAAGCCTTTGCCACGCCAAGCGAAACAGCAGAATTTGAAAAAATGCTCAACGAAGGCTTGGCTTGGGGCGAAGCAAAAAAATTATTGTCGGCAAAAATTGGCGACGAGTTGGACAGCAAAACCGATGTGTACAATGATTTAATCGCCAATCCAGCACGCATTGAAGATATTTTGCAAGCTGGCGCAGACAAAGCCCGTCAAGAAGCACGCGAATTATTGGCGCAAGTAAAAGAAGCGGTCGGAATTAGTTCTTTGAAATAATCGCCATCTTTCAGGCAGCCTAAAACTCATAATATACTTTTCAGGCTGCCTGAATATTAAAATTTATCTATTTTTTTCAATTAGATAGAATATTTGTTAAACTTTGTCATCTTTGTCATAATTCTGTCATATTCACACGCTATACTGCGCGCCTATTTCATCTATAGGCTTCACGAAAGAAACCAAAATGCAGGCAAAACCTGTTCAACCGATGTACAAAACCAATGCCGCTTTTGCCATTTTATTATTTGGCATGGTCGGCTATTTTATTTTTTGGGGCATGGGTTATACCAATCATAACCATACTGCCCTGTTTTTATTAGCCACTTTATTCGGCGTCTTTATGGCGTTCAATATTGGTGGTAACGACGTTGCCAACTCGTTTGGTACGTCCGTGGGTGCAGGCACTTTGACTGTGCCTCAGGCATTGTTGGTGGCAGCAGTATTTGAAGTCAGCGGCGCAGTGATTGCAGGTGGCGAAGTAACCGACACGATTCGCAGCGGCATTGTAAACTTGGAAACCTTGCCGATGCAGCCTTTGGATTTGGTGTTCATCATGATGTCGGCTTTGCTTGCCGCAGCATTGTGGCTTCTGTTTGCCACCAAAAAAGGGCTGCCCGTCTCTACCACCCACGCGATTATCGGTGGTATTGTCGGCAGTTCTATGGCTTTAGGTTTTATTTTAGCGGGCGAAAATTCCGACCCGATGGGCTTAGTGAAATGGAACAAAATTGGCACAATTGCGATTTCTTGGGTCTTGTCTCCAGTATTGGGCGGCGTGGTATCGTATGTGTTGTTTGGCTTGGTAAAAAAACATGTTTTGGACTACAACACAGCGGTTGAAGAGCAAATGAAAGCCTTAAAAGCCGAGAAAAAAGCCTATAAAGAACAGCACCGTCAGCGTTTTGAAGCCTTAGACGAAAATTCTAAAATCATTGCCGCTTCGGCAATGGCACGCGATGCACAAATTTATGGCGAAAGCGATTTTGACCCAGCCGAATTAGAATCCAATTATTACAAAGGTTTATATGAAATTGATAACCGCAAAAACAATATTGATACCTATAAAGCCTTGTCATCTTGGGTACCTGCAATTTCCGCAATTGGTGGTATCGTCATCGCTTCCATGTTGATTTTCAAAGGCTTAAAGAACTTAAACTTAGGCATGACCACAATTACCAGCACTTTATTGATTTTGATGATTGGTGCAGGCATTTGGTTGGCAACCTTTATTTACGCCAAAACCTTGAAACGCAAAGACATTGGTAAATCCACATTTTTGATGTTTTCATGGATGCAAGTGTTTACCGCCGCAGGTTTTGCATTCAGTCATGGTGCAAACGACATCGCCAACGCCATCGGTCCATTTGCCGCGATTTTAGATGTGTTGCGCACCAACGATATGGGGGCAAAGGCCCCTGTGCCACCCATTGCCATGCTGACATTCGGTATCGCTTTGATTGTTGGTTTGTGGTTTATCGGTAAAGAAGTGATTCAAACGGTTGGTAAAGACTTAGCTGAATTGCATCCATCTTCTGGTTTTACTGCGGAACTTTCTGCTGCTTCTGTTGTAATGGGCGCGTCGGTATTGGGTTTACCCGTATCTAGTACGCATATTTTGGTAGGTGCGGTACTCGGTATTGGTTTAGTAAACCGTAATGCGAACTGGAAAATGATGAAACCGATTGGCTTAGCTTGGGTAATTACCTTGCCTGCTGCTGCCATTTTGTCAGTGGTTAGTTTTCTAATTTTGCGTGTAGTATTTTAATCATTCGAGCTTCAGACAGCCTGAAAGCGAATAAAAATAGGACAACTTTAAGTTGTCCTATTTTTTTAAATGCCGATTGCTGTCGTTCTCGCAATTAATCAATATTCGCCAATACATTTTTCAGCCACGTCCAAAACACGCCAACCGAGCCAATGTGGACGCGTTCATCAGGCGAATGCGGCATTTCGATGGTCGGTCCAAACGACGCCATTTGCCAATGCGGATAATGAGTGCTGAGAATGCCGCATTCCAATCCAGCGTGAATCACGGTGATTTCAGGCTGCTTGCCCAGTAATTTTTCGCCTTCTCTCACGAGCGTGTTGGTAATGTCTGCGCCCACAACGGGTCGCCAGCCTGGATACGCGCCGCTTAATTCAGCTTTGCCGCCCGCCAATTCAATGAGCGACACCATACGTTGCGCCAAGTTATCGCGGGCGAACTCGTTTTGTGAACGCAATAAGCATTCGATTTTCAGGCAGCCTGAATTTGAATCTGAAAGCGTTTCAATTTTCGCTAAATTGGTCGAAGTTTCCACCAAACCTGCAACATCGTTATTCATACCGTCCACGCCATTGGGTAAGACGGTTAAAACGCGCAATACCGTGCTTTGCGTTGTGCTGTTCCAGCATTGCGCAGGCATATCAGTAGCACGCAATACCACCGAAAACGCTTGCTCGTCCTTGCTCAACATTTGGCGAATCGACTCGCTAAACGCCGCGATTTTTTGCGCCAATTCGGTTTCACTTTCGTTGCTTACAAACACCGCTTGCGCCTCGCGCGGAATGGCGTTGCGCAAAGTGCCGCCTTGCATAGTCGCAATCTTCAGGCTGCCTGAAAACTGGTGCAAAATCGTGGCAAGAATTTTGATGGCGTTGCCGCGTTGTTTAATGATGTCAATGCCCGAATGTCCGCCTTTGAGTCCGCTAATCGACAGTTGATAAGCCTTGCCTTGCGGCGCGGTTTCGATATGCAGCGGCAATTCAAAAGTCCCATCCAAGCCGCCCGCGCAACCGATACAAATTTCGCCCAGCGTTTCCGAATCCAAATTCAGCAAAATATCGCCTTGCAACCAACCGCCCTGCAAACCTTTCGCGCCGTCCATGCCTGTTTCTTCGGTAGCAGTGAATAAGGCTTCGATATTGCCATGCGCAATGTCTTTGGATGCCAACACAGCAAGCGCGGCGGCAACGCCAATACCATTGTCCGCACCCAGCGTTGTACCACGCGCGCGTACCCACTCGCCATCAACATAAGCTTGAATGGGGTCGGTTTGAAAATCGTGGTCGCTATCTTGATTTTTTTGCGCCACCATATCCAAATGTCCCTGCAAAATCACGCCTTTGCGGTTTTCCATGCTTTGTGTAGCAGGTTTGCGCACCAACACATTGCCCGCTTCATCGCGTTCGGCATGCAACCCTAAGCGAGCGGCTTCGTCGAGAATGTATTGTTGCACGGCGGTTTCGTGAAAACTAGGACGTGGAATTTGTGTGAGTTGATGGAAATAATGCCACACAATTTGTGGGTCGAGTTGAGTAATGGACATGCGATTTCCTTTCTGAATATTAAATAGGGTTTAGCTTTCAGGCAGCCTGAAACGCAAAAAACAGATTCTATGCCTTTTGTGCGCGCATTTCTATGTTTTAGTTGCTTTTCTTATAGTGGATTCGTTAAATCAGGGCAAGGCGACAGCGAGAGCCGTGTACAAGGAATACATCAAAGAGCTGGCAATGCTGTATTGGTTTAAATTGAATCCACTCTAATATTAAATTTCAGCTTTCAGGCAGCCTGAAAGCACAACAAAAACTTGCTGTAAACGCGCAATTCTTTCACAATGCTGGCTTTTTTGTTTTGATATTTATTGCTATGAAACGCCATTTTATTCTTTCCACTATCTTAATTACCACACTGTCTGCCTGTTTCCAACAAGAAAACACGCCCGCTGTGCCTGCTTCTGCGCCTACGATAACCGCGCCAACACAATTAACTATTGCTGCTTTCAATGAAGCCAAACCTGCTGATATTTATCAACAATATGCATGGCTTAACCGTCGCGCGCAAGCTCAATTAGCCCATGCCAACGTAGCGCAAGCCAATCAATTATATGATGCCTATCGTGTAGAAACTGATGCAGTTTTGCAAGCGATTAACGACCAAGAATTGCCATTTTTGGAAAACTATGCCGATGACCAATATTGGTTAAACGATGAAACCGCCAGCGAACCCAAACCCAGCCCTGCTTTGGTGCAAAAACATCAACAATTGGCGCAATTTGGTTTGCGTTATGTGGATATTGGCGAGGGCATGGCAGAAATTGCGCCCGTTGCTAACACCGAAACGCAATTGTTTGGTGGCAAAGTTTCGCCCGATTATCAAGCGTATATTCAGCAACAAGACCATGAAAACAATCAGTTAGCCGATTCAGATGCCGCGATTGTGATTTCGTGGACAGAATTAGCCGCGCGCGTTGCGTTTTGGGAAAAATTCGTGCAAGACCATCCCCAATCACCGTTTGCCAGCGATGCGCAACAGCGTTTGATGTGGTATGCCAACGCGTTTTTATTTGGCTTGGACAACACGCCCGTAGAAGACGGCTCGCAATTTCCCAAAGGCGAAGCGCAAGACGAAGCCAAGCGCATTTTTGATGAAATCAATCACGCATGGAACGTGTTTGAACGCCAATATCCGCAAAGCAGAATCACGCCCTTGATTGCGCAAGCGCGTCAAATTGCTACGTTAAGCGCGGACGAGCGAATCAACGCCATGCAACAATTGCGCGGACAACAAATCGGCTTACTTGCCGCCAGCGCGCCTGCACCTTAAGTTTCAGGCTGACTGAAACTTTGCCAACACTTTTCAGGCAGCTTTACCGTACAGCAATTTGTAGGTCGGGCATTGATGCCCGACAGGATTACGGCGCACTGTTACGGCAATCGTTTTTTTATCGCACTGCAAGGCTGCCTGAAATTTTTCGTTTCACAAAATTCAATCTGCAAAGAAGCACACAATGGATTGGTGGCACATTTTGTATGTTTGTTTCGTTTGGATTGTCGGCTTAGTCGTCATTGGCGTGGGGCTTGATGTGGTCATCATGCTACCTTTTATGCTGATTGGTTTTCTTGTTGGCTGCGTGTACAGCGTGTTTCGAATTTTCCTACCGTTTTTGCCCAGCTTTTGGAACAACGCGAGCGACTCGGACAATTCATCTTCCAACTCAACTTCAAACGACAATTATTGGTGCAACGAAAAAAAACTGAAGCAGAAAAACACCGCGATTTGGTCGAACATATTCGCTGGCAACAAATCAATGAAGAGCGCAATCGGCGTTGAATGCTGGCTTCAATAACAAGGCTGCCTGAAAACATTTTTGGTTTTCAGGCAGCTTTTTTAAAGCATTATTTAACAGTAGGAAATCTTGGTAAAAACTTTCAGGCAGCCTGAAATACTAACGGAGCGGGAGCGGCTCGTCCGCATATTTGATTTTATTAAACGGTTATTTTTTAGATGGAGATATTTGGGAGCGAGCCGCTCCCGCTCCAAGATTTGCAACAGTTTCAGGCAGCCTGAAAACTCAAGGCTGAATAAACCGCCATTCGCCCGCTCTTAAATCTTGCGTATCCCAATCGCCAAACTGCACGCGGTGTAAGGCTTCGACGCGGTTGCCAGCGGCGGCGCACATGCGTTTAACTTGATGGTACTTGCCTTGACTAATTGTCAAAATCAGCGTGGTTTCATTTTCCAAATGCGCGTCATCGGCGGCGACGGTTTCGTTGTCATCGTGCAGCAACACGCCTTGTTTCAATTGATGGCAATAGGCTTCATCGGCAGGATGTTTGAGCGTTACGCGGTAGATTTTGGCGACGTGATGTTTGGGCGAAGTCATGCGGTGGTTGAATTGTCCGTCATTGGTAATCAGCAAAACGCCCGTCGTGTCCGCGTCCAGCCGTCCAATCGCTTGCAAATTGGTAGCGCGCAATTGGTCGGGCAACAGGGTAAACACGCTCGGATAATCGTGCGGTTTGTGCGACGTTTCAAAATCGGCAGGTTTGTTGAGCAAAATATAGTAAAACGGCAAGGGAATCACAAGCGCGTCTTCGCCGTCAATCGTCAGCGTTTGCACGGAGTCGGGCGCAATTTCGGCTTTTTCGTTGGCAATGGTTTCGCCGTTGATTTGCACCAGTTGGTTTTTAATCAGCCATTGGCAACCTTTGCGGCTGTCTATGCCTTGGGCTTGTAGGTATTTGAGTAGGTTCATGTTTAGTTTCAATGTTGTATCTATGCTTGTTTTTCTTTGTTTTTAATATATAAAAACACCATCAGGAATGGAATGAAATAGAGAAAATTTAAAATCATAAAAAGTTTAAAACTTGGAAATGCGATTAATAGTCTAACAATGTGTGCACCTAACCCTGCACCTAATATAGCTAAAATAATCTGCCTATTTTCCGAATGATTATTTTTTTCTAACTTATAAAAAGCGAATAATAAGAGAAAAACCATAAAGTTATTCGTAAGAAAAGTACCTAGCAAATGTTCGCTTACAAACAGATAAGAAAGGATGAATTGCAGCACAGCATAAATGCAATAAGATTTAAATAACCATGAAAATTTCATCAATTTTGTTCCAAATAAGCAAGTTATGATGATTGGTGGGTAAAACCTATCCTATATTTTTCAGGCAGCCTTTTCGCTTTAGCGCACATTAATTGCCAAAAACAATAGATTTTGGACTCATGGCAGCCTGAAAAATCCATTAATCTTCATCGCCCGCATTCTGATACAAAAACGCAATCACACAAGCGGACACAATCAGCGATGAAACATAGCCATCGCCATCCATCATCAACCAAGCAGGAATGTTCACAATCACATAAATCGCAATCATCAAGAGCGACAGCCCACGAGAAGCGCGTTCCGCCTCCATTTTTGCCGTGTATTGCGGCGCATTGGTTTTAAGTTTGAACCACTCTTGCAAACGCGCATACGGCACAGGCGTGCTTTTGCTCCATGCCAATTCGGCAGCGGTGCGCTCGGCACTTAATTTTGCGTTACCTTGTTGATAATCTTGATAAAAAGTTACATCGCCTGCGCGCACATGCCAATAAAACGCGCCCGCCGCAAAACTCACGCGCCCGCCATAAGCATACAACTGCGGCGCACCTTGTGGCGCGAGCGTGGGCGTTAAACGTGGCCAAGTTGCCATCGTTTGCGACAGCGACCAGCCATCTTCGGGCGTTTCCACCAGCCACAAAAAACCATGTTGCGGCGCAAACAGCAAATATTCCACCCACCAACCTTGTGGCACTGCTGCGCCCAAACGCCCTGACAACGCATTAAACGCCGCTTCCGCAGTAATTTCTTCCTTGCGAATCGCGCCAATCACGCGGTAAGTAATGTTGTTGATTTTGCCCTGTGAACCGAGCGGCAAACTCAACGCCTTATCTTGCGCCTGCCGCATCGCGTTCGCCGCCAACAATTTCGCTTTGTCGTCTTCTACTGCCAATTCGCTGCCACACGAGCCACACACCAAATGCGTCGCCACGCCCACATACCAATGCACAGGCACGGCGCAATTGGGGCAAGTTTCGCTTTTACGTTCGCCCTTAATTTTCCCTGCTTGCGTACGAATTTGCATCTCATCGCGCGTGTTTATCAAGGTCAATTCGCCCAAAGAAACCGTTTTGCCTACAAAAGCCAACGGCGGCTGCGCGGCATAATCCAGTGTTAAAAACATCCCTTCGTTGCGCCAGTCTGCCACACGATTTTGCGCCATTTCAGGCAGCCTGAAAGGTAATTCGCCCTGTGCCGCCGCGTTGTCCAAAGTAATCTCGCGCACATCTGAAGCTACAAAACGCCGCCCATAATCCAGCACACTCTCGCCCACCCGAATCTCATCAAACGGCGGCGCATTTGCCAAATCATGTACCTGCTTCACCAAAACATGCAAATCGCCTGCTTCCGACAACCAGCCATCGCTGCCATCATCAAAGCGCACATACCATTCATTCCAAACGCCCTCATCATAGCGCGCTTGTAAACGCCCCAATACCGTAAAACCCTGCGCCGCAAATCGTCCCTGCGTGCCAACCTGAATCGGACTAAAATTTTCCAACAGCGCACTATCGCGCCCACTATCGCGCAAACTCTGGTCATCAATGACGAGCATACTCTGGCAATACGCGCACACAACCGTTTGCGCCGTCGCAGAATGCACTTCCACAGGCGCGCCACAACTGGGGCAATCGGTATGAAAAAAAGTGTCAATCATTTCAGGCTGCCTGAAAAAAGCAAAGATAGAAGTATATAAAACAAAAAAAGCGCAATAGCAAGCGATATAGTCACTTAAAATGAAAAATACTACTGCGTTGCCCACGCCCTTATGTACTAGGTGTACACGGCGGGCGTGGTCGCCTTGTATTATTTTGTGTTAAGCGACTATAAATAAAGGCTGCCTGAAAAGTTTAGCTTCGCAGAAGCTAGTGATTTCAGGCAGCCTTGGCGGACAAATCAATCACTCATAATGAAACACGAATTCCTGCACCAAATCCGCGCTCAAACTCTGCGCCACAGGACACGTATGCGCCGCCGCTTCCAATAGCATGCGCGTTTTCTCATCCAAATGCGCAGGCAAATAAAAATCCAAACGCACGCGCGCCACACGTCGCGGATTCGCCGCCATCTCCTTCTCCACGTCTACGCGCGCACCATTCAAATCCACCTCCATACTTTCCGCCTTCATGCCCATAATCGTCAAAGCACAGGCTGCCAACGAAGTTGCCAGCAAATCCGTCGGCGAAAAAGCCTCGCCTTTGCCATGATTGTCCACAGGCGCATCGGTGCTAATCACATTGCCACTTTGTAAATGCGTCAATTCATTATGCAAACTGCCAGTATAACGCACAGTAGAAATTTTGCTCATAATGGGCTTTCCTTATGTTGAGATGAAAAAAGAGATATTAGCGTAAAGGAGCAGAAGCAAAAAGATGGATGGTTATGATAGCAAGATTTTTCAGGCAGCCTGAATGCTTTTATTGATTTTCGTAGATTGATATAAGGGCTACGCCTATATGATTTCAGCTAAACTCTGTTGCAACAATGCCACCAATTCCGCGTCCATATACTGATACTCGTCAGGAATATCCAGCACCGTCAACAATTTATGCTGTAAAGCGCGTGGAAATGCCGCTTTTAAGCACGATTGATGCTTTTCTTCCATCACAAAAATATGGTCAGCCCATGCAATGTCCTGCGCGGACACCGTACGCCGTGCATTGGGGCTAGTGCCTGCGGAACGCGCTTGATGATATGGGTGTCGGCGGAACAATTGCTCAGCGGTCGGGCTGCGCCATTGGTTGCGGGAGCAGATAAAGAGTAGGTTCATGAGTGGATTATCCTTTCAAGTTGCCTAGATATTCCTACTAATTCTTAGTTCATAGCGACAACCTTTGCAGGGCTTCATTTCAACAAATATAGCATTTTTTATATCTTCAATTTGCTCAATTTTAATACATTTCAGGTTGCTAAATGTATGTGTAATATCTGGAAAATAAAAATACTGCCCCATAATGTATATTGAATTGTTAAATTTCTGTACCACTTTAAGAAAATAACTATTTCTTGTAAGATCTGCTAAATGTTGAGGTTCATGTAATTGAAATGTTAGTCGCTCATTTGTCTTTAATATCCTCGAATAACCTCCTTTAATTGCTCTGAAACAATTTTCTATTTCACGATACATTTCTTCGTTTATCTCAAAATTTTCTTTAATGATTAGCTGTTGGTTGGTATATTGTGCAATTACTTTAAGCATAAAAATTATATTTAAATTAATGAAGTGTCTGTGAATATAATGGTAAGTTTTGTTTCCTTTAAAATTTAAATAACTTGTCATTAATTGACCATATTCAGATTTGATCTTAAGTTGGAGACGATTATTTTCATCTTTAAGTAAACGTAAAAATTTAACAGAGTTTTCTAAATGGTTAATTTCAAAAATTGATTTTTCTAAAATCATATTTCGATTTATTTCCATATCAATTTGGATTTGCTCTGGTATTTCTTGATATACCCTATCAAACTCTATCCCTCCGATAACTATCTTAATTAATTCATCATATAATGAAATAACGATCGTAAACCCTCTTTGTCCCACATAGCAAAGAACATTGGTAGAAAACTCCCAAATTTCCTTACCTTTTTTATCTGTAAAAATAAAATCTGTTGGTAATTGAATTTCATCTGTTCTTTTAAAAAAAACTTCTCCTTTCCCAATATCAATACCCTGAATTTCATGAAGTTTTTTAATAGCAGGAGATGGGAAATCAAGTGTACCTTCTATTTTGGTGGGCATATATCCATAATCGAAAAAATTTTGCATAGCTAAAAAATTAGTTTTACCTTCAACAGATAAGTTACATTTAACATCTCCACTTATTTGAAAACCAACAGTATCATGTTTAAATACCGGATAAATATCAATATTAGGATCTAATTTCTTAAATTCCTGATGAAATACGTTAATAAGATTTTGTGGTAATGCTGCTAGGGGCTAATGACAATTCGTTTCGCGGTTGTTTTTGTGCTAAATTTACCCAATTCTTCGTTAAAAATACTCGCCAATGGAACGCATTGGCTCGCATTTTTGCCTTGAATTGGACAAATTTCTCAACAAAACCAACATCGCGCCCAAATTGTCATTAGCCCCTAATTTAAAAAGATTATTCAATTTTTGATGCCCAAGCATTTTCCCCGTTTGCGTTAGAAAATAGTGATTTGCTTCTTCTTCAGTATAAAGAGGCTTATTTAAATTATTTTTATTGCGTAATTCAGCGTTACGTTTCCATTCATATAATTTTTCAATAGGATAATTTTCTGGGTCACTATCAATAATTTTTGCGCACACACAACATAACCAAATAGCATTTTCAATGGAGGAACGCTCTTCTTTAGTTTGTGTCACATCGTATCTTGGACCCTTGGGGGATGCTGCTTTAATATGTGCTGCCTCACCAATATTAATATCAGCAGTAGTTGTTTTTCTACAATCAGGATTAGAGCAACAATTTCCAACAGCATCTCTTAATTTTCTTTTTATACGTTCTGAAAAGTTATCACGCATCATATTATCCTTTTATTCTTATAAATTAAGCATTTCAAGCTGGCTAAACCATAGCACAATCCATTCAGGCAGCCTAAAACCCTCACATTACTAATAACCTCAATACTTTCTTCACATTCTCAACCCGCTCCACCACCGTCTCGCCTTTCATCTCCACTCGCAATTTATCCGCCCCAGCCATACGCCAGTCCTTATGCTGTTGCATCAACATAATAATATGCGCTGGCTCAACCGCAATGTGTTTGCCAAACGTCAGCGTAACCGCCGCTGCGTTCGCGTCCACCGCCACCACGCCCAAGGCTTTCGCTTGCAAGCGCAAACGATGGCTGTCTAGCAGCGTTTGCGTTGGCGTTTCAGGCAGCCCGAAGCGGTCAATCAATTCTTCCGTTATTGTATTGATTTCCAACACATTTTCACACGCCGCCAAACGTTTATACAACACCAAACGCTCATGCACATCAGGGCAATAACTTTCAGGCAGCAGTGCAGGCGAATGCAATTTAATCTCCGTAGAAACGCCCAATGGCGCGTCCAAATCAGGCACGCGCCCTTTTTTCAAATCGCGTACCGCTTGTTTCAACATTTCCGTGTAGAGCGTCAAACCGACTTGAGCCATTTCACCCGATTGCCCTTCGCCCAAAATTTCGCCTGCGCCGCGAATTTCTAAATCCTGCATGGCAAGCGTAAAACCTGCGCCCAATTCGTCTGCCGCCGCAATCGCGTCCAGCCGCTTTTCCGCGTCTTTCGTGATGAATTCGGGCGTGAACAAATACGCATACGCCTGATGATGGCTGCGCCCCACGCGTCCGCGCAACTGGTGCAATTGCGCGATGCCAAATTTATCGGCGCGGTTAATCAAAATTGTGTTCGCGTTCGGAATATCAATCCCCGTTTCAATAATGGTAGAACACAGTAACACATTGAATTTTTGATGTAAAAAATCACGCATTACCTGTTCCAATTCACGCTCGCGCAACTGACCATGCGCCACGCCAATACGTGCTTCGGGCAACAGCAACGCCAATTTTTCGCGCATATTTTCAATCGTATCTACTTCATTGTGCAGGAAAAAAACCTGTCCGCCGCGTTTCAATTCGCGCAAAACCGCTTCCTGAACACTCGCCTCGCTAAACGGTTTTACAAATGTTTTCACGGCAAGACGGCGGTTCGGCGCGGTCGTAATCAGCGAAAAATCACGCAAACCTTCCAACGCCATGCTCAACGTGCGCGGAATCGGCGTGGCGGTTAGCGTCAGCAAATCCACATTGGCGCGCAGACGTTTCAATTGCTCTTTTTGGCGCACACCAAAGCGATGTTCTTCGTCAATAATCACCAAGCCCAAATTTTTAAACACAATATCATCTTGCACCAATTTATGTGTGCCAATCACAATATCCACCGTGCCATCTGCCATGCCAGCCAAAACCGCTTTTGTCTCCTTACTGCTGTTAAAACGCGACAACGCCGCCGTTTTTACGGGAAAATCGGCAAAGCGGTCGCTAAAATTCTTCGCGTGCTGTTCTACTAATAAAGTCGTGGGCGCAAGTAAGGCAACCTGTTTGCCCGACATTACCGCCACAAACGCGGCGCGTAACGCCACTTCCGTCTTGCCAAAACCGACGTCGCCGCAAACTAATCTGTCCATCGGCTTGGCTTGCGTCAAATCTTTCAATACGGCAGCGATGGCGGCGGCTTGGTCGTCCGTTTCTTCATAGCCAAATCCGTCCGCAAAGGCTTGATAATCTAACTCATTGATTTCAAATTTAAAACCAGTCTGCGCCGCCCGTTGCGCGTACAAATTGAGCAATTCGGCGGCGGTATCACGCGCTTGTTCGGCGGCTTTGCGCTTGGCTTTGCTCCACGCGCCCGTGCCGAGTTTGCGCAGCGACACATTTTCCGTCGCGCTGCCTGAATAACGGCTGATTAAATGTAGTTGTGAAACAGGTACATACAGTTGCGCTTCGTTGGCGTATTCCAGCAACATCATCTCGTTCACGCCTTCGCCAAAATCCAGCGTCACCAAGCCGCAATACCGCCCGATGCCGTGTTCTTCGTGGACAACGGGGTCGCCGATGTTGATTTCCGCCAAATCACGCAACGCTGTGTCGGACACGGACGCGTGTTTGCGGCGGCGCGATTTGGGTTTGGCGGCGTATTGGTATAGGTCGTTTTCGGTAATAAACGCGAAATTATTTTCAGGCAGCCTGAAACCTTGCGAAAGCGGTGCAACCGTCATCGCCACACGCGTAGGGTGTGTGCCATCAGGCACGCACTTGTTTTGCGAGTGCAGGCTGCCTGAAAACGCGTGCGTGTCTTGCGCCCCACACCCTACAAACGCTTGCCAATTCTCAACCGCCACCGTCTCCAAACCATGCTGCCTGAAAAACGCCGCCATCGTTTCGCGCCGCCCCAAACTGTCCGCGCCAATTAATACACGCCCATCAAATCGCGCCACAAAATCCGCCAACGCCGCCAATGGCTGCTCCGACTGACGATTGACGGCAATATTGGGCAAATCGTGTCGAGAGTCCGCGTGCGTCCAAATTTGCGGATAAGGTTTCAGGCTGCCTGAAAATTGGTCGGGCGACAAAAACAGCATCTGCGGCGCAAGCGGTGGATAATGCGCGTCGCCCTGCGCCATCGTGTGGCGCGATTTCACTTCGTCCCAAAACCGATTCGCATAAGCATGCACATCGCTGGTGCAAACTATTAACGCATTTTCACCAATATAATCAAACAGATTGGCGCAATTGTCTTCAAAAAACAGCGGCAAATAATATTCCACGCCTGCGCCAAATTGCCCTGCGCCGACCGCTTTGTACACCGTCGCCGCGTTGAAATCGCCGTCAATGTGTTCACGAAATTGTGTGCGGAACACGGTCTGTGCGTCTTTATCGGTGGGGAATTCATGCGCGGGCAACAGGCGAATTTCACTCACAGGCGAAATGGTGCGCTGCGTGTCAGGGTCAAAAGTTTTAATCGTGTCAATTTCTTTATCAAACAAATCAATGCGATACGGAAATTCACTCCCCATTGGAAATAAATCCACAATGCCACCGCGCACGGCAAATTCGCCCGCCGCGACCACGTTGGACACATTTGCATAGCCTGCGTTAACCAAATTTTCGCGCAACTGTTCCACATGTAAAGTTTGCCCAACTTGCAACCAAAACGTGCGCGCTGCCAAGAAATTCATCGGCGCAAGGCGTTGCATGGCGGTGGCAACAGGCAAAAAAAGCGCGTCCACGCCGCCCGATTTGAGCTGCGACAACACAGAAAGTCTTTCCGAAACAAGGTCTTGGTGCGGTGAAAAATGTTCATACGGCAGCGTTTCCCAGTCGGGGAAAAACAGCGCGGTGTCGCTCGGGCGGAAGAATTGCCATTCTTCGTGGAAACGGTGCGCGGTTTCATTGTCGCTGGTTAAGATGATTTTGAGTGTGTTGGTCGGCAGATTTTGGCTTAATACATAAGACATTGAACCATTGGATAAATCTGTCCAAATAGATTTTTTTGATGGCTTAGGAATAGGGAAATTCATAGTTTCAGGCTGCCTGAAAAATAATAGATGGGCGTATTTTACAGGTGAATTGGGTTTTTAGGCTGCCTGAAATGCCGTTCTGCTTAGAGAAAAACCTTGCATACATACTTTAACATTCAATAAATAATGCTATAATCGCCGAACTTTTTTTGGCAACTTGTAATTGAATTTCAGAAAGCAAATCATGGCGTTAATCGTACAAAAATACGGCGGCACATCAGTTGGCTCGCCAGAACGCATTAAAAATGTTGCCCAACGCGTAAAAAAAGCGCGCGAAGAGGGGCATGATGTGGTGGTGGTTGTTTCGGCGATGAGTGGTGAAACCAATCGTTTGGTCGCTTTGGCGCAGGAAATGCAGGAGTATCCTGACCCACGGGAATTGGACGTGGTGTTGTCCACAGGCGAACAAGTAACCATTGGTTTGTTGGCAATGGCTTTGAAAAATATTGGTGTAGAAGCAAAGAGTTATACGGGCTGGCAAGTGGCGTTGCGCACCGATACGGCGCACACCAAAGCGCGTATTGAAGACATTGACGACGCGAAAATGCGCGCCGATTTACAAGATGGCAAAGTCGTGATTGTGGCGGGTTTTCAGGGCGTTACGTCGCATGGCGATATTGCGACTTTAGGTCGTGGCGGTTCGGATACGTCGGCAGTGGCGTTGGCGGCGGCTTTGAAAGCGAACGAATGCCAGATTTATACTGATGTGGACGGCGTATATACAACCGACCCGCGCGTGGTGCCAGAAGCACGTCGTATGGACAAAATTACCTTTGATGAAATGCTGGAATTGGCAAGTTTAGGCAGCAAAGTGTTGCAAATCCGCTCGGTAGAATTTGCGGGCAAATATAAAGTGCGCTTGCGCGTGTTGAGCAGCTTGGAAGAAGGCGGCGAGGGCACATTGATTACTTTTGAGGAAGATGAAAACATGGAAAGAGCGATTGTTTCGGGCATTGCCTTTGATAAAAACCAAGCGCGTGTAAATGTGCGCGGCGTTCCTGATAAACCTGGCATTGCGTACCAAATTTTGGGTGCGGTTGCCGATGCGAATATTGATGTGGACATGATTATTCAAAATGCAGGCAATGAAGGAACAACGGACTTTTCGTTTACCGTGCCACGCGGTGAATTCAAACAAACCATTGATTTGCTAGAAGGTTTGAAAGATACAATCAGTGCTGCCGAAGTGAGCGGCGATGACCAAGTGTGCAAAGTGTCTATTGTAGGCTTGGGTATGCGCTCGCATGTGGGCGTTGCCGCGCAAATGTTCCGCGCGCTGGCGGCGGATAACATCAATATTCAGATGATTTCTACTTCAGAAATCAAAGTCTCTGTTTTAATTGATGAAAAATATATGGAATTGGCAACGCGTGTGTTGCATAAAGAATTCGATTTAGACAAAGCTTAAATCGTTCTATCAAAAAAACCTTTCAGGCAGCCTGAAAGGTTTTTTTGTATTTTCAGGCTGCCTGAAAATGTGTTATCCGCGCTGCCAACCCTTCGCCAACCATCTCGCCCCGCTATCCAACGCCCAACCAATCACCCCAATCAACACAATCGCCGCCATCAATTCGGCATACGCCAAACGGTCGCGCGTGTCCAAAATAAAATAGCCCAAACCCTCGTTCACACCCAACATTTCGCACGGCACCAGCACCACCCACACAATGCCAATCGCCAAACGCAGCCCGTTCAAAATATCGCCCAACACCGCAGGCAGCATGATTTTAAACAACATTTCCGATTTGGTCGCGCTCAAAGAACGCCCCAATTCCAACCATTGCGGATTGATGGTTTTCACGCCAGCCACCGTGTTCAAAATAATCGACCACACCGCCGCAAACGCCAACAAAAAATAAATCGGCGCATCGCCAATGCCAAACAGCATGACCACCACAGGCATCCACGAAAGCGGCGAAATCATGCGTAAAAATTGGAATGCGGGGCTGGCGGTCTGTTCCGTTTTGCGCGACAAGCCGAGCGCGAAACCCACAGGCACGCCAATCAGCAGCGCAAACAGCAAACCCACGCCCACCCTTTGCAAGCTGGCGAAAATGTGTTCCCAAAGTTGCCAACCAAGCAGCAGCGTTTTCAGGCTGCCGAGTGCGGTGGCGGGCGCGAGCATATTTGCCAAGGGCATGGTTTGCGCCAAAATCAGGCTGCCGATTTGCCAAAGCGCGAGCAAAATCAATAAACCTGCCAATCCGAGAAGTGTAGAGTGTTTCATGTTTTTAAAACCTTATTTTGAAAAATCATTTCGCGTAGGGTGCAACTTGTTGCACCAAAACCATTTTCGCAATTTGTCAAGGCTGCGACCACGCCCACACGCTGCCGTCTGCCAACAAAAAATATGCCGTGCGATTTTGCACCGCGCTGCGAACAATTTTGGCGGGCAATTCGGGCGCGAGCCGTTTCAGGCTGCCTGAACCGTCCAGAGCGACCACATGGCGCAAATCCATTTGTGGTATCAGCGCGTAATCGGGCAAAATTGCCGCGATTTGCGTTTCGCGTGAGCCGATTTCGTGGTTGCTGAAACCGTCGCCCAATTCCTGTTCAATCAAATGCTTGCCTTGCATTTCGTAGCGCACCAATCGCCCACGCAAATGCGGCATTTGCACCGCATACAGTTGATTTTGAAACACAAAGGGCGATTGCCAACGGTTGTTCGGCAAAGGCGCACTTTCCGCGACAATTTGCCAATGCCCGTCCGCCAACGCCAACACTGCCACCCGCGCCCCTGCGCCACCGCCCGAAATCACCACCACCACTTTGTCGCCCCAAAGCGTTACCGTATTGTTTTCAAAAACCAAATTTTCAGGCAGCCTGAACGGTTTGGCGGCAGATTTCAGCGTTTGCGCGTTTAAAGTGTAGAGCGTTTTCGCTTCAATCGTGTCGCCTAAAACGCCGTGTGGGTAGGTGTTATCATCAGGGTCGCCCAAGAATAAGACTCTATTTTCAAAGACAACTGGAACATTATCAGACAGAATTTGAATATGATTGGCTTCAGCAGTCAAATGCAACTCTTTGGGAACAGAACACAATTTCATTGGAAAAAAATTGTGTTCAATTTGTTGCTTACCAAGCCAACAATGACCATCTTGCACAAGATTTGTACGTTCCACAGGTGTATTAAAATCTTCATCTGCTATGCGCATGATTTCAGGCAGCCTGTTTTCATTTTGAGCTTGGGCAAAATTCGGCTCGGCACGGCAAGCATTTAAAATCAATAAAATGGGTAATAAAGTTAATTTTTTGAAATTCATGGTTTTTTCTTTTGGTTAAATTTTTCAGGCTGCCTTTCAGTACACGACAAAAATAGTTGGACTGCCTGAAACCTGTCCCCTCTCCCGCTTGCGGGGGAGGGTTAGGGTGGGGTTGGCTCGTTGATTTTCAACAATATTGATTTGTTTCCACAGATTTGCCCCCACCCTAGCCCTCCCCCGTTGGAGACGGGGGAGGGAACAGATTAGTGGCAATCCCAAAAATTATTGTGTACTTTCAGGCAGCCTGAAATTCATTTCACGCGCCGAATGCTGCTGTTTAAACGGTACGCGCCATGTTGCAATAATTCGTTTAAAAATTGCTCCAATTCCGCCAAGTTTTCCGTAACGTAAACAATCATATAACAAATATCGCCACTGGTTTTGTCCACGCTTTCCACATTGGGGTTTTGGATAAGCCAATCTTCAAATACTTGAAAATTCGTGTGTTTCATCATCACACCAATCAAATGGGCGCGGACGGTTTTCGCGTATGGTAAAGCCGTCAATCACGCCATGTTCTTGCATTTGTTTCACGCGCTCGGCAGCGGCTTGTCCGCTTAAATGGACGTTTTTGCCCAATTCTTGCCAGCTTATGCGGCTGTTTTGGCGCAATGTTTGCAAAATGGCGAGACTGATTTTGTCGTCAAATTTTTTCATTTCTTACAATTTCTCTGTTTTGGGCGATGATTTCGTGGATTTTACGCTGTAAACAGATGATTGGCACGGCTACAATTTTGTTTTTTTAAATCAATAGGGAAAATGCAAAATGAAATTTGCACCAATCGCTTTTGCCGCCATTTTGTTTTCAGGCAGCCTGAATGCTTGGGCGGACAGCTATCAACACATTCGCAATGCCACCGCCAAAGTGGAATATGCAGGACAAACTTTCCTGATTGACCCATTTTTCGCCAAAAAAGGCGCGATGTCGGGTTTTGACGGCACGTTCAACAGCCATTTGCGCCAACCGCTCGTGGATTTGCCCATGTCCGAACGCGAAATTGTCAAAGGCGTGGACGCGGTCATTGTTACCCACACCCATGAAGACCATTGGGACAAAGCCGCACAAAATGCCATTCCCAAACATTTGCCCATTTTCACGCAACATGAAGACGATGCCCAGTTAATTCGTTCACAAGGTTTCAAAAATGTGCAAGTGATTAACGGTAAAGCGGTTTTCAATGGCGTGGAATTGCATAAAACAGGCGGTTCGCACGGCACGATTGAAATGTATGCCAATCCGCAACTTGCCAAATTATTGGGCGAAGCCATGGGCGTGGTCATGAAAAAAGACGGTCATGCAACGGCTTACATCATGGGCGACACGGTTTGGACTGCCGATGTGAACAAAGCCTTACACAAATTCAATCCCGATTATTTGATTATGAACACGGGCTATGCGCGAATTAACGGCATTGCTGACAGCATTATTATGGGCTTGCCCGATGTGCTGAAAGCCACCCAAGTTGCACCCAAAGCCAAAATCATCACGGTTCACATGGATACGGTCAATCACACTGCCATAACGCGCGATGATATGCGTAAATTTGTGATTGGCGAAAAAATCCAAGACAAAGTCATCATTCCCAAAGATGGCGAAATCGTTAATTTAAAATAAATCTTTTACCCAAATATAAGGCATAAAACATGAAAACCGCTTTACTCGTGATTGATGTACAAAACGAATATTTTTCCAGCGCAAACGGTAAATTTGACCAATTTAATGTGGACAATGTGGCGCAAAACATTGCCGACCACATTCAGGCTGCCTGCACGCAAGGGCAACTGGTGATTGGCGTGCAGCATTTGATGGCGGCAGATTATCCTTTGTTTGCCAAAGGTTCGCACGGTGCGGCATTGCATGATTCGGTTGCCGCTTTGTTGGCGGACAAACCGTTGGTGCAAAAAGCCCATGCCGACAGTTTCTTAAACACCAATCTGATTGATATTTTGCAAGAAAATGGCATTGAGCAAGTGGATATTTGCGGCATCATGACCCAAAATTGTGTTACGCATACGGCTTTGTCGCCTTTTGCCAAAGATTATCGTGTGCGCGTGTTGTCGCAGCTTTGCACCGCGCCCAGTGAATTGATTCATCAAATTGCGCTGGGTGCGTTGCAAGATCGCGATTGGCTGGAAGTGGTGTAATCGTGTGGGGGGACAAGATTGGTTCCCCCTTATTTTTTCAGGCTGCCTTTCACTACCCTACAAAACTGAAATAAGCTGACTGAAACAGAAAAATTGTCGTCATTCCCGCGTAGGAGGGAATCCATTTTTAACTTTAAGAAACAACAGTTTGTTTAACGCAACGTTGGATTCCCGTCTACGCGGGAATGATGATGTTTTTTATTTTGTAGGGTAATGAAAGGCTGCCTGAAATTGCCCAAAACTCAAATCTCAAACTGCTCCACGCGCTGCAAACTGCTCAAACCAAATTGTTTCATCAAATCATGCTGTTGCAAGGCTTTTTCCACAAAACGCGTGTCAAACAATTCTTTGGACGCGATTTCAGGCTCCACATCTTGCAAAAACGTGTTCACGCCAGCCAAATGTGTTTCTTTGAGCAATTTAATCAGCAATTCGCTGTACGATTGAAACGGAAAGGGTTGAAAATCAATGCGTTTTTGTTGCCAATCGGCATGGCGGATTGCGCCATCGCGCTCGTATTTTGCCCATTGCACGGGTTCGGGCTGCAACACGTTTCGCAACACTTTCACATCGTGTGGCGTGTATTTGTTAATACCTTGTTTTGCCAACAATTCTGCGGTTTCCACGCGATTGTGCTTGGCAAACGCGGCAGCCTGAACCAGCGCGTTAATCACATTTTGCACCCAATCCGGGCGCGTGTTGATGTCGTGGTCGTGCATCATCGTCAGGCAGCAAGCGTGTTCGCGCCAAATATCGCCCGAAAAACGCAAAATTTTGCCCACGCCCTTCGCCTCCGCCAGCGCATTAAACGGCTCGGCAACGATAAAACCCGCAATCTGTTTCGCCGCCAACGCCACCACCATGTCAGAGGGCGGCATTACGGTTAAACGTACTTGATTTTGCTGCGGATTTTTCTCCACAATCTGCAAACCAGCCTGCCGCAAAACCTGTTGCACCACCACATTATGCACCGAATACCAAAACGGAATCGCCACCGTTTTCCCCGATAAATTCGCCACTTGATTGATTTCAGAGCGAACCGTCAAAGCCGAACCGCAGGTGTGATTCCACATCAGCGCACGCACAGGCGCACGACTGCCGTAGCGCATCCACACGCTCATCGGCGACAGCACATGAATCAAATTAACCTGCCCACTCAAAAATGCCTCCACCAAACTTGCCCACGAGCGGAACAAAACAGGCTTGACCGTTTCCACATTATGCTGTTGAAACAGATTGTTACCGTGCGCAACGAGCAAAGGCGCAGCGTCTAAAATCGGTAAATAACCAATCGTGAGCGGCGCATTCGGCTGCATGGCAGCGCGTTTGCCACAGGCTTGCAACAGGGGCAGCGCGGCAGTCGCGCTAAACAGGGCGGTTAATCTGAGAAAATCGCGTCGTGTGTGCATGATGTTTTTTCTTTTTAAATTTGATGAATTATGAATTTTTGGGCTACCTGAAAAAGTGCAGGCTACCTGAAAACTGTCGCCTCTCCCTTTCGCGGGACAGGGTTAGGGTAGGGGGCGTTGCGTACCACAACTCGCTATTTTTGCGGAGATTTTCCCCTACCCTAGCCCTCCCCCGTTGGAGACGGGGGAGGGGACGGATTCATGATAAATCAACATTTTCAGGCTGCTTGACAACGCCTTTACGCCCAAATTTGCAAAACTGTCAAGGCTATGATTTTTAATCAAAAAACATTAAAATCGCGTCTTTCAAATTTTCAGGATACAAAAAAATGAACCATTGGATTTTATTAGCCATTTCCATCGCTTGCGAAATTTTCGGCACAACCATGCTCAAACACAGCGACGGCTTTACCAAACTCGCGCCCACGCTCGCGGCAATGTTGGCGTTCGGCGTGGCGTTTTATCTCGTGTCGCTGGTGTTTCGCGTGTTGCCTGTTGGCATTGTTTATGCGATTTGGTCGGGCGTAGGCATCGTCGCTACAGCCTTGATTGGCTGGACAATTTTCGGACAAAAGCCTGATTTAGCAGCAATTTTGGGTATGGCGATGATTGTTGGTGGCGTGATTGTGATTAACCTGTTTTCAAAAACAGGGCATTGAGATTTTAGCTACGCTAAACTTCGTTTCAGGCAGCCTGAAAATAACGCACGTTATTCTCGCGTAGGCGGGAATCCAACGCTCGGTTTGGGTAATCTTTATTTAATGCTGGAAATTCAAAATCTTGAACTCAAAAATTCGAACATAAAATATCATATGCTGTTGCTCAGCGTTGGATTCCCGCCTACGCGGGAATGACGATGTAGTGAATTTTGTAAAGATTTCAGGCAACAAAACAGCATGCCGTAAGGCAGTAAAACTCAAATTACAAACTCCACCGTTTTCGCTTGTTCAGCGTATTGTTGTGCCGAATACAGCGTTTGCATAATTTCATTGTGTAATGCGCTCAATTCTTGCAATCTTATTGTACGCGGAAATGGAATTTTAGGCTGCCACATGCCGGCGATTCGCCCATTGTTGCCAACCAAAACAATCTTGTCCGACACCAGCAACGCCTCGTCAATATCGTGCGTAACCATCATTGCCGCCGTGTTGTGATGTTGCACGATTTGGCGCAACATCGTTTGCATTTGTTCACGAATCACGGCATCTAATGCTGAAAATGGCTCATCTAGCAGCAGAACCTGCGGTTGGCGCACAATGCCACGCGCCAACGCCGCCCGTTGCGCCATACCGCCCGACAATTCA
Source organism: Neisseriaceae bacterium B1 (assembly GCA_051414845.1). Classification (GTDB taxonomy): domain Bacteria; phylum Pseudomonadota; class Gammaproteobacteria; order Burkholderiales; family Neisseriaceae; genus Simonsiella. The sequence goes on along the minus strand of CP183313.1, from coordinate 1,236,688 downwards.
GACGGAAATTTATTTGCCGCATGCGCCAAGCCCACTTCTTGCAAAGCCGCGCCAATACGTTGATTTTGTTCATCTTTACTGATTTTCGGCTGATGTTTGAAATCTAAACCAAACGCCACATTCTCACGCACATTCAGCCACGGCAACAACGCCGCGCTCTGAAACATAAATCCGACACGCGGATGCGGTTTCGTCAGCGATTCGCCAAACAATTTCACTTGTCCCGACAAAGGCTTATTTAGCCCAGCCAACACGCGCAGCAGCGACGATTTGCCCACGCCACTCGCGCCGAGCAAACTTACCAATTCGCCAGCTTGAATGTTCAAATTGAAATCGTGCAAAATGGTTTTGAGTGCGCCATTTTGTTGATAACCTAATGATATATTTTGGATTTCTAGTGTGTGCATGATGAGATTCGTGGTCGATTTTTGCCATAGCATACACAATTTAACATTTGAACTGAAAGATTTTTTGCTTCTGTGTCTTATGCGATTTTTGCATTTTGAAGAGATGTTTCAAGCTGCCTGAAATTTTATAGTCGCTTAAAATAAAAATACTACTGTGTTGTCAACGTCCTTATGTACTAGATGTACGCGGCGGACGTTGCCGCCTTGTCCTATTTTTATTTTAAGCGACTATATTGTTGGCTATTTGTGGTTGATGATTTTTCATGATAACAGGCACATTATCCAAGTGTCAGATTCGAGAATCCGACCTACTATTGACGGAAAATGTTTTAGCCCAAAAAATGTCGGATATTGTGTATCCGACATTTCTTTATAAACAAATAGTTATGCTCTAAATAGATAATCGGCTAGTGCGCTGCGACGATTGTCTTGTTGCGTGCAGGCTGCCTGAAAGCTGGCGAAGTTGCCGAAATAGGTAAACTGGCTTTTGGCGCGAGTGATGGCGGTGTAGAGTAGGGCGCGGTTGCTGTTGGTAGCTTGGCTGGGCGCAATAAACCACACGCTTTGGTATTCCGAGCCTTGGCTTTTGTGTACGGTCATGGCGAAGGCGTTTTCGTGTTCTGGCAGGCGGTTGGCTGGGACTTGGCGTAAGTTGTCGCCTGTTAAAAAGCTGGCAACGAGATGATTTTCGTGTTGATGAATAATGCCAATGTCGCCGTTGTAGAGTTTTTGTGCGTGGTCGTTGCGGCTTATCATAATCACTTGTCCTGCGTAATGTTGCGCTTCGCCAATAATTTGATTTTTCTGCAAAATTTTATGGTAGGCTTGGTTAAGCTGCTCTGAGTCTTGGCGCGTGGCGGTCAAGATAATGAGTTGGCTTAATTGGGTAAAGGCTGCCTGAATATTGTTTTGCGCAATGGCTTGCCAATATTCGCTATGTTGTTGGTACAGTTGCGTGGCGATGTTGGCGATGGTGGCGGTTTCGTGATGGAGCTGCCCAGGGAACGCGCTAAATTGCGCCCATGCGTATTCCGCTTCGCCTGCTAATACGGCATACGCCAGTTGTCCAATGCCGCTTTCGGCGTTGAAGCGGTGGCTGATGGTGAGACGGGCGTGTTGTTGAGCAAGATTTTGTGGCTGTATTCGTTGTGTCAAAAGTGTGGCAATTAGTTGATTTTGCTGGATTTTGAGCGGCGGTGCTTGGTTGAACGCGTTGAGTATTGCACCCATGCCAACGGCGGGTAATTGATTAGCGTCGCCCAGTAAAATCACGCGACAATGTGATGGCACGGCGCGCAAGAGTTGGCAAAGTAATTCGTTGTCCAACATGGACGCTTCGTCCAAAAGCAAAATATCGGCATGAATCGGGTTTTGTGCATGATGGCGTGGCTGCATTTGCGGCGGGGTTAAACCGAGCAAACGGTGCACGGTTTGCGCGCTTAATTGATTGAGATGTTGGTAAATTTTTGAATCTAAATCGGGAATGTGTTGAACGGCATTTTTGAGTGCTTCGGTCATGCGTGCGGCGGCTTTGCCTGTGGGTGCGGCTAGGCGGATTTCAGGCAGCCTGAAATCGGTTTGGCAGAGTAGGGCGAGCAATTTGGCGACGGTAGTGGTTTTGCCTGTACCTGGCCCACCACTGATGAGCATAAATGGCGAAATGAGTGCGAGTGCGGCAGCGGCTTGCTGGTCTTGGCTGCCTGAATCGGAAAACCATAAGGCGAGTTGCGTACGCATTTGTGGGGTGGGTTCGGGCAGTTTTTGCGCGCTAATACGTTCAATTTCTTGTGCTAACTGCTGCTCTTGTTGATGATATTTGGCGAGAAATAGGCGGCGTTGTTGCAGAATTAAGGGCGCGTTGTGTGTAGCAACAAATGGTTGCGCTTGCGCCAGTTGCGCGCTTTCATCTGCGCTGACATAGATAAAACTGTGCCCTTCTTCTTGCGCTTGGAACAGGCGCGTTAGAAAGGGGGCAACGATGTCGGCGGCGGTGGGTTCAATGCTGTGAAACAGTTGATAAACGGCTTGGGCGGCTTGGTTTTCTTGGATTGGCATGGTTTTGGCTGCTTATAAATAGTTTTGTTCATTTTCTTTCAGGTTGAGATCTTTGCAAAATCCCTATCTTTGGCACATTTCTTCGCGATGCGCTTCTCAAAAGCTTCATCTATTATCTGCGCTTTTTGCGATGCTATCGCTTTGAACTGCGCTCAAATCTAGGGTTTTTGCAAAGGTCTCAGGCTGCCTGAAAGATTTTTTTGCGCTAGATTGAGTTGGGTTAAATGGGCAAAAGTAGGGTCACTTATGGCTTGGTTGGGCGTGAGACAAGCGGTTGGTTTGCTGAATACTAAGCCATAAACGGCGGCACTTTGTGGCAAACTGAATGCGAGTATTTTGTCGATTATCTGCGCGGTGGCAGTGTTTTCAGGTTGCCTGAAAAATGGCGTGTGCAATAAAAAGCGGCATTGCTCTAATTGCCAGCCTAAATTTTCGGCTTGTTGAATGAGTTTTTTGGGCGAAACCAAGTTGGCAAACGGCGAGGGTTCGCTGTGAGCGATGCGGCATAAGGTGTGTGGGTTGAATGTGGTTAGCAATAATTTGCCTTGTGACTTGGTGATGCGATACCACTCGACAAGTAGAGCGAGATTTTCGTTGCCGCTATGCCAATCGGTGCGGTGGGCGGCGATGAGTGTGTCAAATTCGTGGTCGCGCCATGGGGTTTGTACTGCGTTGGCAATGATGTCGGCTGGAATGTTTTGATTTTGTAGAATAAAACGGATGTCGTTGTTGGATAAGGCTGCCTGAAAATATTTGGGCGGTGTGTCTATACTGAGCACGCAATCGCCACGTCGCAACATCGAGGCTGCCTGAAAAAAAGGCTGCTCGTGTGCGACGAGTGTGGGCGCAACGTTGCTCTGTTGCAGCCATTGGAAATAGGGCGATGGTGTGGGCATAAGTTATTTGTATCAATAATAGCGCGGTTATCATAACGCAAACTATAGTGAATTAACACAGAAAGATGCAAGACGACTATGCCTGCCGTGTACATTGAGTACATAAGGGGGCTGGCAGCGCAGCAGATTTCTGTACTAATTTACTATATGCTGCCTGAAAACGAAAAATCGGTTATTCAGGCAGCATAACTTCATAAATTATGCTGCCTGAATAACCGTAAGGTTATCCAGGGGACGAGCCAGAAAAGGAGGAGAAAACTGTCTCGCCACTTGAATTTTAAGTTGCTTTAATCAATCAACTTATTTTTTGGCGAAGTATTCTTCCAACTCGTCGTTGCCACCGATGTATTGACCACCGATGAACACTTGTGGTGCGGTTGCTTTGCCAGTAATCGCGCGTACTGAAGTGATAGAGGCGTCACGACCCAATACGATTTCTTCAAACGCGTAACCTTTTTCTTTCAACAAAGCTTTGGCTTTCGCGCAGAATTGGCAGCCTGGTTTTGTGATGATAGACACAGACTCATGTGGTACCCAAGCTGAGTCGATGTATTTCAACATGGTGTCTGCGTCAGATACTTCAAATGGGTCGCCATCTTTAACTGGTTCGATGAACATTTTTTCAATCACTCCATCTTTAACCAGCATAGAGTAACGCCATGAACGGTCACCAAAGCCCAATTGCTCTTTGCTTACCAACATGCCCATGCCTTTAGAGAATTCGCCGTTGCCATCAGGGATAACAGTAATGTTTTCAGCTTCTTGGTCAGCCAACCATGCGTTCATTACAAATGTATCGTTTACAGAAATACACACGATTTCGTCTACGCCACGTTTTTTGAATTCGCTAGCCAATTCGTTATAGCGTGGCAAGTGAGTTGAAGAGCAAGTTGGTGTAAACGCACCTGGCAAAGAGAATACGGCAACAGTTTTACCTTTGAACAATTCATCAGTAGAAACATCTACCCATGCGTCATCTTTGCGAGTGTGAAATACAACTGAAGGAACTTTTTGACCTTCTAATTCTTGTGCAGTTTTGATTTGTACTGACATGTATGTTCTCCTAAAAACATCGTTGTGAAATGAATATGAAGCAGATTATAGACAATAATTTGTTATGAATGCAAGGGCTTAAGTCGGATAAAAAGCCATCTTGGACTTATCTCCATGATTCTATTAAACTATTAAAAATCATTTTTCAATAGTTTGAATTTATTAACAAAAGTCACATCATGCCAGATTTTCAGGCAGCCTGAAAAGCTTCAGATTTAAGTTAAACAAAAATTTTTGTTCTTCTATAGATTAGAATAAACCATTCTTGACATTTATCGTTAAATCCAGTTAAATTGCGACCCATTCCAAACACGCCGATTTGACACCGCTTGCGGGCGTAACCAGCTAAGCTCAAACGATTTTAGCCCGTTGTGTCGCCACATCGGGCTTTTGCTATTCATAAACTCATGATTATTTTAGACAACGTTTCCAAAAAATACCAAACGCGCGATAAAACGTGGTTTACCGCCGTTGAGCCAATCAGTTTAACCATTGAACAAGGCGAAATTTTCGGCTTGATGGGTTATTCGGGTGCAGGTAAGTCCACTTTATTGCGCTTAATCAATCTGTTAGAACGACCAGATACAGGCAAGGTTTTAATTGATAACCGAGATTTAACCGCGATGAACGACGCGCAATTGCGCCAAGCGCGGCAAAATATTGGCATGGTTTTTCAACAATTTAACTTGTTGAGTAATCGTACTGTCGCCGAAAATATTGCGTTCCCCTTGGAAATCGCAGGCTGGGACAAAGGCAAGATCGCGCCGCGTGTTGCAGAATGTTTGGAAATCGTGGGCTTGCAAGAACGCGCACATCATTATCCCGCGCAATTATCGGGCGGACAAAAACAACGCGTCGGCATCGCGCGCGCATTAGCACCGCGTCCACACGTGATTTTAGCCGACGAGCCGACTTCCGCACTTGACCCGATTACCACGCGCAGCGTGTTGCAATGTTTGCAAGAAATCAACGAGCGATTCAAAGTAACCATTGTGATTGTAACCCACGAAATGAGCGTGATACGCCGCTTGTGTAGCCGTACTGCTTTGTTACATCAGGGAAAATTGTTGGAAGTTGCCGATGTTCAAAATGGCGTGATTTTGGCGCAATCGGAAATTGGCAAAGAATTATTGCGAGAAGATTAAAAGTTTTTCAGGCTGCCTGAAAAGGCTTTCTGAAATGAAAACAGAAGTAAAAACATGAACTTTGATAATATTAAGAAATTATTGCCCGACTTTTATCAAGCCATTGGCGAAACGCTGATTATGGTGGGTGTGTCGGCGGCGATTAGTGTTATTATCGGCACTTTGTTGGGCGTATGGCTGTTTACCAGCAGTTTTGGACAGATTTTTGCTAATCGTGCGGTTCATCGAGGCATTGGCACGGCGGTGAGTTTTATGCGCTCGTTTCCATTTGTGATTTTGATGATTGTGGTCATGCCGCTGACACGTTGGATTGTGGGTACATCATTCGGTCCATTTGCCGCGAGCGTGTCGTTGAGCATTGCAGGCAGCTTTTATTTTGCGCGGTTGGTTGAACAAAACTTAAAAGAAGTCCCACGCGGCATTGTGGAAGCGGCACAGGCGATGGGTGCTTCGCCTAAAACGATTATTTTTAAGGTGTTGCTGAGCGAAGCGCGTTCAGGTTTGGTATTGAGTATCACGATTTTGATGATTGCTTTGCTCGAAGCGAGTGCTGCTGCGGGTTTGATTGGTGGTGGTGGGATTGGCGATTTGGGTATTCGTTATGGTCATCAGCGTTATATGCCTGATGTGATGATGGCGGTGGTGGTGATTTTGACTTTGCTGGTGGTCATTATTCAAACTATTGGCAATTTTATTTCGGCAAAATTGAATAAACGTTAATGTGTTTTTTCAGGCAGCCTGAAGCGGAATATAGATTTCAGGCTGCCTTACTGATGTATTTAATAAACTTTTTACACACTAGGAGTGCATTATGCAAACAACTTTTAAACTTTCTTTGGCAGGTATCATCGCTTTGGCATTGTCAGCTTGCGGTGGTCAGCAAGAAGCCACCAAACCAGCGACAACAGGTTCAGCGCCCGCAGCGGCAATGGCTGCACCTGAAAAAACCGAAATCCGCTTTGGTACCACACCAGGTGATTTTGGTGATATGGTAAAAGAGCAAATTCAGTCAATGTTGGAGAAAAAAGGCTACAAAGTAACGCTGACTGAATATCCAGATTACGTTACACCAAACAATGCTTTGGCAGAAAACGCAATTGATATCAATATCTTCCAACATAAACCTTATTTAGATGGTTTTAAAACCGAAAACAAATTGGACTTGACCGAAGTGTTCCAAGTACCAACCGCACCTTTGGGCTTGTATCCTGGCAAATTGACCGCGATTGACCAAGTGAAAGACGGTACGAGTGTGTCTGTGCCAAACGACCCGTCAAACTTCGCGCGCGCGTTGGTAATGTTGAACGAATTGGGCTGGATTAAGTTGAAAGACAACATCGACCCATTGAAAGCCAGCAAAGCGGATATTGCGGAAAACACCAAAAATATCAAACTGGTAGAAATGGAAGCGGCGAATTTGCCACGCAGCCGCACCGATGTGGATTTTGCGATTGTGAACGGCAACTACGCTATGTCTAGCGGCATGAAATTGACCGAAACCTTGTTCCAAGAACCAAGTTTTGCGTATGTGAACTGGTCGGCAGTACGTACGGCAGATAAAGACAGCGCGTGGGTTAAAGATATTACCGAGGCTTACAACTCTGAAGAATTTAAAACCTATGCGAAACAACGTTTTGCAGGTTACAAATACCCAGCAGCTTGGGGCGAAAACGCAGCAGCAGGTGCAAAAGCTGAAGCGAGCGCAACGGCTTCTGCTGTAGCGGCTTCTGCAGCTTCAACAGCGAAATAAGTTGAATCAAGCATAAAAACGACACGTTTTGATACGTGTCGTTTTGTTGATGTTTAGATTTTTCAGGCAGCCTGAAACCTTTGCAAAACTGACTACGCCGTCATTCCCGCGTAGGCGGGAATCCAACGCTGAGTCAAACTTGTCATATTTAATGCGGAAATATTTGATTCAAGATTTTGAATTTTCAGCATTAAATAAAGATTGCCCAAACCGAAATTTGGATTCCCGCCTACGCGGGAATGACGAAGTTGTCCATTTCAGGCTGCCTGAAAACCATCATCAAGCCTCCCATTGCCAACGATTTTTCCACGCACCCAAGACGGCATTGGGATATTTATTGCTGCCCAAGCTGCCGTTGTAGCGTGCTAGCGCACGGTGCAAATTTCCGTTTTCTATATTCACATAATGGCGCAAAATTGTGCAGCCATAGCGTAAATTGGTGCGTACGTCAAACAAATTGTGGCTGGCGCTGCCAATATAACGCTGCCAAAACGGCATGACCTGCATTAAACCTTTCGCGCCCACATTGCTAATCGCGTACTGGCGAAACGCGCTTTCCACTTCAATCAAGCCTAAAATCACTTGCGTATCCAAGTCGGCGCGCGCCGCTTCATATTGAATCATAATCAACAAGCGGCGGCGATAGAGTTCGTCGTCCACAAAGCGCGTGAGTCGCACCGACATATCGTTGAGCCAACGCTGCCCGTCTGCTGCGCGTTGAAATACCAAACGCGGTGGGCTGGCATGTTCTACTGAGTGGCGCATAATGGACGCGACATCGTCTGATAAAGTTTCTTCACGTTGCGCACCTGCCCACAAACTGGGGGGCAGCAATAATAGGCTGCCTGAAAGCAAAATGTGGCGACGAGATAAGTTTTGCTGCTTCATTTTTACGCCAATAATTGATTTGATTCAGCAACTTGCTGCGTTTTCTTTACACGCTTGCCGTCAATTTTCAGGCTGCCTGAAACGAAATCGGCAACGGCTTGCGGAAACAATTGGTGCTCCACTTTCAGCACGCGCGCGGCGATGGTATCCGCTGTGTCGTTGTCTAAAATGGGGACGACACCTTGCGCAATAATCGGGCCGTTATCCAGTTCGGCAGTTACAAAATGAATGGTGCAGCCTGCTACGCGACAGCCTTCTGCCAAGGCGCGCTCGTGTGTGTGCAATCCTGTAAATGCGGGTAATAGCGACGGATGAATATTGATACAACGACCTGCATAATGCTGGCAAAATTCAGGCGTTAAAATGCGCATAAAACCTGCTAAAACCACCAAATCAGGCGCTTGTTCGTCAATCAGTTGCATCATTGCTGCGTCAAATTCTTGGCGATTGGCAAAGGATTTGTGGTCTAAACTGGCGGTGTAAATGCCGCGTTCAGAAGCCCATGCCAAACCTGCGGCGTTGGGATTGTTGGATAACACGGCGGCAATGCGTGCATTGGGAATATTGGCGTTCACAATGGATTGCATATTGCTGCCGCGTCCTGAGATAAGAATAACGATGTTTTTCATAGGGTTATGAAATTAAAAAAGATTAAAGTTGAATAAAATGGTTTTAGCTGTGCAGAACTTCGCTTCAGGCAGCCTGAAAAATATTGTACAAAAAGGCTGCCTGAAACTTGGATAAAACGCTTTCAGGCAGCCTGAAATCAAGCATTGGGTAATTTTGCCATCCACAAACCAACGCATAAGCAAACAATGGATGTACCTACACCGACATACCAGCGTTCGGGGAAACGCCATAATAAGCCAATACAAGACAAAGACATCATCGTCCAAGCCAAGTATTTACCGCGTTTGGGAATGGCGCGACGTTCTTCCCAGTTGCGCACCATCGGCCCGAAATAGCGATGATTGTGCAACCAACGATGAAAACGCGGCGAAGCACGTCCCCAGCAAGCGGCGGTGACCAAAATAAACGGCGTGGTCGGCATCACGGGTAACACAGCACCAATCACGCCCAATACCAAAGCAATCGCGCCCACCAGCCACAAAATTCCATTGATTAAAGTTGTGCGCAGTTTGCTTTTGGGCAACGCAAAAACAAAACTGATGGGAATCACAATCAATAAAGCAGTTAGCACCCAAAATGTGTACGCACCCAATGAAGCCGAGTGTGGCAACCATTGCGGCGACACGGCAGCTAAAATCAACACAATGCCCAGCACCATCAAATTTAAACCGAGCAAACTGCGCAACAGCAATTCTTTGTGTCGCCCATCAGGCAGCAGCGCGACCATAATCATCGGAATCACAAACAATGCCGCGCTCATCGCCCAAAATAAAACTTCTTGCCAAGCAAACATCATGTTGCGTCTTTCTTATGCGCCACAGGGCAGCTTGAAATGCCTAATTTGTCCCAACCTTCGTGTCCCATTTGTTCTAATAAAGCAATATTTCGCTCAAAAATCACCGCCGCATCAGGAAACGCTTCGGCGGCTTTGGCAATGCTCTCTTCGCGAATTAAATGCAAAGTTGGGTAGGGGCTACGATTGGTATAGTTGGAAATATCGTCCACTTGTGTGCCTTCAAACTGGAATAACGGATGAAAAGGCGCGATTTGCAAAATACCTTCTGCTTCGTTGTCCACAATGGCTTGTTCTGCGATGTCCAACACATCGTTAAACAGCAAAAAATCATCAAATAAACTCGGGTGTATCAATAAAGTGGTTTCCAATTCTTGCGCGCTGGTATGAAGCAAACGTTGCAATTCTGAGTCTAAATCTTCCAAAAAACCGTCCAAATGTTTGGCATGGCTAATGGCAATGCGCACTTGTCCTTTCACATACGGTGCTTTGGCAAACGGGCATAAATTCAAGCCAATCACGGCTTTTTCTAGCCATTGGCGAGTGTGTTGTTCAATCAATTCATCGCTGGGCGAAGACATAGTAGTTCCTTTTTGATTATAGCGATTGAGTTTAACCGATTTTCAGGCAGCCTGAAAGCCATAGCCAAACAAAAATTAAATCATTACGGCGTTGGCTCGCCTAGCACTCTGTGTCTAGTTTTGTTGCCAAATAAGTTTTGGACAAAACTCAGGAGCTGTACAGCATGTACTATCTGCGGCTCGCCGCCTTGTACTGATTGTGTTTGTTCGGCTATATAATCGCGCTAAAATACGCCCTTTTTCAATAGGTCGTGCCATGGATTCACCCATTACTTTGCTTACCTTATTTATTCTCGGCTTTTTCGGTGGTACGCATTGCATCGGCATGTGTGGCGGACTCAGTAGCGCGTTTGCCCTGCAATTGCCGCCACATATCGGGCGTATTCAGTTGATTTTATTGCTGAATATTGGGCGATTAAGCAGCTATGTGGCGATTGGTGCATTGATGGGCGCGCTGTCGCAAATCGGCAGCGTGTTGCAGCACACGCATGAAGTACAAAAAATCTTATTGGTTTTGGCCAATATTTTGTTGTTATTCATGGGTTTATATTTGGCTGGTGTGTTCAATGGCGCGGCGAAAATAGATTTAATCGGCAAACCGATTTGGCGTAAACTCAATCCGTTTTTAAATAAATTGTTGCCGATTCAAAGCGTTAAAGCCTGTTTTTTGGTGGGGGTGTTGTGGGGTTGGCTGCCTTGCGGTTTGGTGTATAACGCTGCTTTGTATGCGCTAGGTAGTGGTTCGGCAGGGCAGGGCGCATTGTATTTATTGGCATTTGGGTTAGGCACATTGCCTAATTTACTTGCCATGGGCGTGTTCGCTGCGCAACTCAAAAGCGTGTTGCATCATCGCATGATTCGCTTGGGCGCAGGTTTGCTGGTTAGCGCGTGGGCAATTTGGCAATTGTCGTCGGTTTTTCAGGCTGCCTGAGATTTGCTCCCTCCCTATGAAAGGGGGGCTGGGGTGGGAGGTAGAACGTTGATATTCAAAAATTTCTGCTACGCCACTAGCCCCCACCCTAACCCTCCTCCGCTAGGCAGGGGAGGGATAGAATAATAGATGTTTCAGGCAGCCTGAAACAAAGTTCTGCACGGCGAAACCCATAATACTTTTAATACTTTTCAGGCAGCCTGAAACTGCCTACAATGCGCGTTTTGTTTTTCAGGCTGCTTCCAGAAATGTCTTTATCTCGTGCATTCGCTATTTTAGGTCCAACTGCCAGCGGCAAAACCGCCTTGGCATTAAGTTTGGCGCAACAATTTAATTGCGAAATCATCAGTTTAGACAGCGCGCTGGTGTATCGTGATATGGATGTTGGCACGGCAAAACCAACGGCGACGGAAATGGCGCAAGTGCCGCATCATTTGATTGACATTATTTCGCCGCTTCAAGCCTATAGTGCGGCGGATTTTGTGGACGATTGCGTGTGCTTGGTCGGCGAAATTCGTGCGCGCGGGCGTATTCCTTTGATTGTGGGTGGTACGATGATGTATTTTCATGCGCTAACCCAAGGTTTAAATCAATTACCCCAAGCCGATGAAAGTGTGCGTGCGGCATTGCAGCAGGAAAAAAATACGCATGGTTTGGCGCATTTGTATCAACGTTTGCAAACAATTGATCCCGAAACAGCAGCGCGATTAAAACCGAACGATGCGCAACGAATTGAACGCGCTTTGGAAGTGTTCTTACTGACTAACACACCATTGAGCGCGCATTTTCAGGCTGCCTCGCCCAATCAAGCAGCTTTGGATTTATATACATTGACGCTGGTGCCTGAAAATCGTGCTTTACTGCATGCGCACATTAATCAGCGGTTTGAGACGATGCTGGCAAATGGTTTTGTGCAAGAAATGAAAAACTTGCAACAAAACTATCCTGAGTTAACACCCGATATGCCGTCCATGCGCTGCGTGGGCTATCGTCAGGCTTGGTCTTATTTGGCAGGCGAAATCGATGAAACCGAGTTTATTGCACAAGGACAGGCGGCAACGCGACAGTTGGCAAAACGGCAATTGACTTGGTTGCGCAAATTGCCTGCCGATTGTGTGCTTGACCCTTATGCGGGTATAGATTTGGTTCAGGCGGCGAGTGTGAAGTTGGCGGAATTTGAAGGGGTTTAGGCAGCCTGAAACACAATAAGCGCAACACAAATCTAGCATTTTAAAAAAAACCTTGCAAAACCAAAGAAAACTTATGACAACCCGAAATTCAGCTTCTTTAAAACGCCGTTTTGCGGCATTGATTTATGAAAGTTTATTTATAGTCGCGGTGGCAATTGTGGCAGGGATTTTTGCAGGTTTGCTTAACACTTTTTTGGTGCGCGTTATGCCCAGTGTGGCGATGGTGATGCCTGTTCTGACCACGTTTATTTTTCTGTTTTTCTGGTGGTTTTATTTTAAAATCAACTGGGTACGAGAAGGACAAACGTTACCGATGCGCGTTTGGGGTATTGGTATGACGGATTTGTCGGGCGCACGTCCTGCGCTGGCGCGTTTGAAAATGCGCTTTATGTGGGCAGCGGTATTTTTGTTGTTTGTGCCGATGTGTGCTTATGCGGCGTTGCGTTATGTGGGCGCGTCGCCGAAAATGTCTATGGGTTTAGCGGCGTTGTGGTGGATGTTGCCTTGGGGTTTTGCGCTGTTTCATCCGCGTAAACAATTTTTATATGATTATTTGGCAGGCACGGAATTGGTTGATGTGCGCAAAAAGTGAATGAACGCGGCAACGCTGTACTGGTTTAAATTGAATTCACTATAGTCGTTTCAAATAAAAATAGTACAGCGTTGCTAACGCCCTTATGTACTAGGCGTACACGGCTCTCGTTATTGCCTGGTCCGTGTTAATTTGAAACGACTATACTTATATAAGGAATAAATAATGTTATGGCGTAAAACGGTTTTAGCGGTGTGTTTGGCAATATTTTCAGGCAGTCTGTATGCGAAAGAAGCAAAAATTTATCAGCCTGCTAAACGCTTTGAATGGTCAGAAGCGGAGTTGGCGGCGGAGAAAATGCGTCGTGCGGCAATTATGGAGCGCACGCAAAATGTGGTGTCGCTATTGGGCGCAGAAATGGCGTTGCAGCAAGGTGATTTGGATATGGCGATGGCGTTTTATGTGGCAACTTTGCGCGAAACGAAAGACCCTGACGTTGCCGAGCGTGCAATGGAGTTGGCGATTAATGCGCGCTCTTATGCGGTGGCGGAATATGTGTACCAAGAGTGGCGCAAGATTGAGCCTAGTCCCAGCCCAGCGCAGCGTCGTATGGCGTTAACGCGTGCTTTGGCTTTAGGCGATGGCACTGTTTCTATGCCTGAAGTGAAACCTGTGTTGCAAGAGGCCAATGAATTGCAACGTCGCCGCTTATTTTTGCAATTGTCGCAGATGAGTTTGGTGCATGAGGATTTGATACAAAAAGGCGCGGGCACAGTGCATGAAGCGGCGGTGGCGTATCCTGAATTGGCAGAGGCAAGCATTGCCGATGTTTTATACAGCAGCGCGGCGAAAAATGAGCATCGCGCGTTGGCGGCTTTGCAGCGTTTGGCAACTTTGGATAAGGAATTAACACCACAAAGTCAAGTAACGTTGGAAGTGTTGGCGCAAAATAATCCTGCTTTATTTAATCGTTTTTTTGAACAAAATAGCGCAAATCTACCAGAAGCTTGGCGAAAATTGCAAGTGGGCGCGTTGATTCAGGCTGGCAAATACGATGAAGCGCAGCAAGTAATGAATCATTTGCTGGGCGAAAATCCCGACGCGCCTTTGTACATTCAGGCAGCCTTGTTGGCAAGCCGTTTGGATAATCATGCGGGCATGTTGTCGTATTTGGAAAAAGCCTACCAAAGTGGCACGCAAGACCAAAAATCGCGTGCGGCTTTGATTGCGGCAACGCGTTTGATGGAATTAAAACGCTATGATGAGGCAAAAAACTGGGCCAATCGCGTGGACGCGCCTGAATTTGCTTTGGATAAAGCTGTGTTGTTGGCAAACTTGGCAAGCAATCAGCGCAAATGGTCGGAAGCTTTGAAATATGTGGTACAAGCCGAAAAAATGTCCAAAGAAAGCAGCCTGATTTTTAATCAGCGCGACGTGCAACGCATTAAATTGTATGCGCAAACGCAAAGTCAAACGCCCAATCAAGCAATTGCCAGCTTGACGACGGCACTCAAACGCGCGCGTGTCATGCCCGATAGCGAAGAAAAAGGCGAAACCTTGAGCCAAATCTTGTATCAACGCGGCTTGTTGTACGCCGATAAATTGCAGCAGCCTGAAAAAGCGATTGCCGATTTGCGCGAATTTGTGGCATTTAATCCCGATAGCGCAACAGGTATGAATGCGCTGGGCTACACCATGCTTTTGGCATCGCCCCAATATGTGGACGAAGCATTTCAATTGATTCAGGCAGCCTACCAGAAAGACTCGGAAAGCGCAGAAATCAATGATAGTTTAGGCTGGGCGTACCACAAAAAAGGCGATAACCAAAGCGCGCTGCCGTATTTGGAATTTGCCTATCAAAAAGACCCAGCGGTTGAAGTTGCCGCGCATTTAGGCGAAGTGTATTGGTTGTTAAACCGCCAAGAAGACGCAAAAAAAGTGTGGCAAGAGGGTTGGCAAAAAGACAAAAAACACCCGATTTTATTAGAAACTTTGCAGCGTTATGGCGTGAAGTTTTAAAGAGATAAGGCTGCCTGAAAGGTTTCAGGCAGCCTTTTAGTGTAGATTTCAGGCAGCCTGAAACATTTAATAAAGGACAAAACATGAACTACTGGCAAACCACCCGTTTTCAAATTGATTTAACTGCGCCACAAATTATGGGGATTGTAAATGTAACCCCCGATTCATTTTCCGATGGCGGACACTATTCAGGCAGCCTGAAAAGCGCGCTGGAACACGCGGAAAGTTTGCTGCGCGATGGGGCGGATATTTTGGATATTGGCGGCGAATCGACGCGCCCGAATGCGGCGTTTGTTTCCATTGATGAGGAGTGGCAACGCGTTGCGCCTGTGTTGCAAGAAGTGGCAACATGGAATATTCCGATTAGCTTGGACACGCGCCGCGCGGAGATTATGGCGCGCGCGTTGGACGCGGGTTGGGCGGACATTATCAACGATGTGCAAGGGCTAGAAGATAAAGGCGCGGTAGAATTGTTGGCGCAACAACAAAACACAGGCATTTGCTTGATGCACATGCAAGGGCTGCCTGAAAATATGCAAGACAGCCCTGATTATGGCAATGTAGTCGGCGAAGTGGCGCGTTATTTACAGGCGCGTGCCGATGTGTGTTTGGCACACAATATTGCGCGTGAACGCATTACGCTTGACCCTGGTTTTGGTTTTGGTAAGACTTTGGCGCACAATATTGCGCTGATGCAAAATTTATCCGAGTTGCATAGTAGCCACGATTTGCCACTATTTATTGGTGTGTCGCGCAAACGCATGATTGGCGAATTGTTGCAGCGTGATGAACCGACAGAGCGCGTTTCAGGCAGCGTTGCCGCGGCTTTGTTTGCGGCAGAACAAGGAGCAAAAATTATTCGTGTGCATGATGTGAAAGAAACGGTAGATGCATTTCAAGTATGGTCGGCGTTGAAGTGGGTTTAATTTTTCAGGCTGCCTGAAAACGCAATAGCTGCCATTAGTTTTTTTGAATTGCTAATTTTGAAAACTAAGAAAAATGAATGGTTTAGCTCATTTTCAGGCTGCCTGAAAATGTTCATTACTTGAAAGCGCAAAATCTTTACGCTATATTACACACTCGCTGCCGAGCTGCAACACACTACTTTTCAGGCAGCCTTTATCATCAACAGGAGAATCAAATGACACAAGCTGCTGAACGTATTCGCCACGCAGGTTTGCGTGAAAAAATCATGACCGCCGAACAAGCCGCTGAGTTTGTACAAAATGGCATGAATGTTGCCATCACAGGTTTTACAGGTGCAGGCTATCCCAAAGCCTTGCCTACCGCCATCGCGGAAAAAGCCAAAGCCGAACATGGCGAAGCTCGTCCGTTTTCGATTGGTATGGTAACGGGCGCATCAACCGCGCCTGAATGCGACGGCGTGTTGGCAGCGGCAAACGCAGTGCATTTCCGCAATCCGTTCCAATCTGACCCAACCTTGCGCAACAACATCAACGCAGGCAATATCGCCTATCAAGACATGCACTTATCGCATGTTGAACAACAAATGCGCCAAGGTTTTTATGGCGAATTTGATTTGGCAATTGTGGAAGTGAGCAGCATCACCGAAGATGGTAAATTGATTCCTGCGATGGGTATTGGTCATGCCAATGAAGCGTTAAAAGCCGCGAAAAAAGTGATTATTGAAGTAAATAGCGGTCAAAATATTAAATTAGAAGGCATGCACGATATTCAATTCGACATCGGCGTACCACCGCACCGCAAACCAATTAACATCGTTGCGCCATTTGACCGCATTGGCGTGCCGTATTTGGAATGTGATTTGAACAAAATTGTTGCCATCGTCTTGACCGACGCGGGCGACCGCAACAGCAAATTTGCCGAACCTGATGCCAATTCAAAAGCCATCGCTGCGCAAATTATTGACTTTTTCTCGCAAGAAGTGAAAGCAGGGCGTTTGCCGAAAAACTTGTTGCCATTGCAATCGGGCGTGGGCAACGTGGCAAATGCCGTGATGGCTGGTTTGCTCGATGCGCCATTTGACGATTTGACAGGCTACACCGAAGTGTTGCAAGACGGCATGTTGGATTTGATTTTGGCAGGCAAAATGAAAAATGCGTCGGCGACGGCATTGTCGTTCAGCCCAGATGCGTTACAACGCTTTAATGATAACATCGATTTCTTGCGCGATAAATTGATTTTGCGCCCAATGGAATTTACCAATAATCCAGAAGTGATTCGCCGCTTGGGTGTCATCGGCATGAACGCGATGATTGAGGCGGATATTTACGGCAACGTGAACTCAACTCATGTAATGGGTACCAAAATGATGAACGGCATTGGCGGTTCGGGCGACTTTACGCGTAATTCGTTCTTCTCGTTCTTCGTGTCGCCTTCGGTGGCGAAAGATGGCGCGATTTCTTGTATTGTGCCGATGGTTTCGCACCATGACCACACTGAACACGACGTGATGTTCATCGTAACCGAGCAAGGCATGGCAGATTTGCGCGGCAAATCACCACGCCAACGTGCCCAGTTAATCATCAATAATTGCGCCCACCCAGACTACCGCGACATGCTGCGCGATTACTACGACCGCGCCGAAAAAGCAGGCGGTTTGCACACGCCACATTTGTTGATGGAAGCTCTTTCTTGGCACCAACGCTTTGTGGAAACGGGCGATATGCGCATTAAATAATTGTTGATTAATCAATGATTTCAGGCTGCCTGAAAATGGAGAAATCTGTTTTCAGGCAGCCTGAAACTTTTTGAAAATATTTTAGCAGCCTGAAATGGGTAGGTCGGATTCTTGAATCTGACATTTTTTTATTCTAGCAAATATCTGTTTTTATTTTAAAATTTTCGGATACAAGTATCCGACCTAGGAATTTTCAGGCTGCCTGAAAACTTTACAAAACCCTTTCAGGCAGCCTGAAACTAGCAGCTTCGTCATTCCCGCGCAGGAGGGAATCCATCGTTCATATTTACAATCATGTGATAAAAAATAGAAACTTAAAATCAAAGTTGAATTCCCATCTACACGGGAATGATGGCAAATTTGAAATTTTCAGGGTTTTGCAAAGGATTTAGCCTGCAAAATTTCGCAAAAGTTTCAGGCAGCCTGAAAATCGCTAGATTATGTATCGTTAAATGATGGAAATCTCTTTTTATGAAAAACAAAGAACGCATTTTACACGCAGTATTATTTGAATTAGGTGCATTGCTAGTGGGCGCGTTGGTAGTCAAATGGATAAGCCATGATACCGATAATGGCACAGCGTTTACGGTCGCTTGCGTATTGGCGGCGATGGCAATGTGTTTGAATTTTTTATTTAATTGGATGTTTGACAAGATTTTACGGGTAAACGCGAAGCGCGCGGCGCATGGTTTCGCGTGTTTCATACCGTTGCTTTTGAAGCATTTTTATTGATATTTATGCTGCCTGTGGTGGCTTATATTTTGCAGTTGAGTTGGTGGCAGGCGTTTTTGGCGGATATGGGCATGACTCTTGCTGTGATGGTGTACGCATTTTTCTTTAATTGGCTATACGACCATATTCGCTTGCGCTTTATCTGAATATAGCGTTTAATGCGCGCCTTTCTTTTGTACACATTTTCAAGGATTGATAATAAAAAAATATTTTGCTGAATTTTTCGGCACGTTTTGGTTGGTTTTCGGTGGCTGCGGCAGCGCGGTTTTGGCAGCGGGCATTCCGAATTTGGGCATTGGCTACGCGGGCGTATCGCTGGCGTTTGGTTTAACCGTTTTAACCATGGCATACGCGGTGGGACATATTTCAGGCGGACACTTTAATCCTGCGGTTTCGGTGGGCTTGATGGTGGGCGGTCGTTT
The DNA here is from genome assembly GCA_051414845.1 of Neisseriaceae bacterium B1. Classification (GTDB taxonomy): domain Bacteria; phylum Pseudomonadota; class Gammaproteobacteria; order Burkholderiales; family Neisseriaceae; genus Simonsiella. Next base: position 1,218,002 of record CP183313.1, on the reverse strand, counting down.
TGACAAGAAAGATTTGTTGCCTTACATCGCAGCGCAAGTGATTGGCGCGATTGTGGCGGGTGGCGTTTTGTATGCGATTGCCGCAGGTGCGCCAGGTTTTGACGCTGCAGCAGGTTTTGCCAGCAATGGCTATGGCGAACACTCGCTACATGGCTACAGTATGATGTCGGCTTTGTTGATTGAAATCGTGTTAACCGCATTTTTCTTGTTTGTGATTATGGGCGCAACCGACAAACGCGCGCTAGCAGGTTTTGCGCCGATTGCGATTGGTTTGTGCTTGACCTTGATTCACTTAATCAGCATTCCTGTTACCAACACTTCGGTCAACCCAGCGCGTTCTACTGGCGTGGCGTTGTTCCAAGGTAGTTGGGTGATTGGTCAGCTGTGGCTGTTCTGGGTGGCGCCGATTATTGGTGGCGCGATTGGCGCGTTGTGCTACCGTTTTGTGGCAGATGAAAAATAATGTTGCGCTAACACGCAAAAGTAGGGCGGATTCACTATCCGCCCTTTTTTCTTGGCTAACAATTCTATATGATGGCGCAAAGTTTTCAGGCAGCCTGAAACGTTTATTCAAGGTTAAAAACATGAAACGCATACTCAAATGCTTGGGCAAAATCACACTTGGTTTCATCGCCATCATCTTATTTTATGGGCTAACGGCATGGATTTTAGGACAGCAACACATTGAATCAGAAACCATTTCCGAGCCAAGCATAGACATCTATCTCATGAACAACGGCGTACACACCGATATCGTTATGCCGCTTCAAAACCCCACATTCAACTGGCTAGATTATGCCAACCCAAGTGACACCCCAAGCGGCAGCAGCAATGCGCGTTACATCGCCATCGGCTGGGGCGACAAAGGCTTTTATCTCAACACCCCACGTTGGCGCGACTTAACCGCCAGCACCGCCATTCGCGCCATCAGCGGTTTCAACCAAACAGCGTTACACGTAATTTTTTATCCGCAAATCGTCGAAAACGAACGCGTGGTCAAAATCCAAATCAGCCAAGCTCAATATCAACGATTAGCCCAAAATATCGCGCAAGATTTCCAACGAAATGCACACAGCAGCGTCGTTATTCAAGGCGCGCATTATCAAGACAACGACGCATTCTACGAAGCGCACGGACGATACAGCCTGTTTTACACCTGCAACACATGGAGCAATCAAAAGCTCAAAAACAGCGGCATAGGGGGCGTATGGTGGACACCGTTTGCGCAACCTTTGTTGCAACGTTTTCAGGCAGCCTACAATCCAAAGTAGTTTTCCTTTATAATTCCGCCCTTTTCGCGTCTTGTTTTCAGGCAGCCTTATGCGCTTAACTCAAATTAAATTAGCAGGTTTCAAATCGTTTACCGACCCGACCACCATTCACGTCCCTGGGCAACTGGTTGCCGTGATTGGGCCAAACGGCTGCGGCAAATCCAATGTGATTGACGCAGTGCGCTGGGTGCTGGGCGAAGCGTCGGCGAAACAGTTGCGCGGCGAAAGTATGCAAGACGTGATTTTCAATGGCGCGGCAACGCGTCGTCCTGCGCCGCGTGCGAGCGTGGAATTGGTGTTTGACAACAGCGACCACAGTTTACAAGGCGCGTGGGGGCAATACGCGGAAGTGTCCATCAAACGCCAGCTGACGCGCCAAGGCGATTCATCTTATTTCATCAACAATCAAGCCGTGCGCCGTCGCGATATTACTGATTTGTTTTTGGGTACAGGCGTGGGCGCGCGTGGTTATGCCGTGATTGAACAGGGCATGATTTCGCGCATAATTGAAGCGCGGCCCGAAGAATTGCGCGCTTATATTGAAGAAGCGGCGGGCGTGTCCAAATATAAAGAACGCCGCCGCGAAACCGAGTTGCGCCTAAAAGACGCGTGCGAACATTTGCAGCGTTTAGCCGATTTGCAAAGCGAATTGGCGCGCCAAGTGGAAAAATTGAACAAGCAAGCGGCAACGGCGGAGCGTTATCGCGCCATGCAAAACGAGTTGGGCAGCAAACAAAATTTGCTTGATTACGCGCAATGGCAAACGGCTTTGAGCCAGGCCGACACGGCAAAACAAGCGCATGAAATGGCATTGAGCGCACAAGAAAATGCGCAACAAGAACAGCACAATTTAGGCGAACAAATCAACCAAACGCGTGAGCAAGAACAAGCGCAACAGCAAAAAAATCACGCGCTTAATCAAGAACATGCCTTATTGCGTGAACAAATTGCGCGTTTAGAAGAACAATTGCGCGCACGCCAAACGCAGCAGCAACGCATGGAACGCGAACGCGCCACCGCGCAAGTGCAATTGCAAAAAATCCATCAAGAACAAATCACTATGCGCAGCGAATGCGACCTCATCGCTGCCGATATTGGAGACAAACAAATTGAGTTGGGCGAATTGGCGATGATTTCTGCCGAACGCGAAGCCATGCTGCCTGAAATGGAGCAAGCGCAGCAAGAATGGCAATTAGCCTATCAAAATCAACAAGATGAGTTAAGCCGATTAAAGCGCGAATTGGCATTGAAACAGCAGCAATCGGCACATAGCGACAGCAGTTTAACGCAATTATTGACGCGCCAAGCGCGTTTGCATGATGAACAAAACGCGCTGGCTTTGCCCAATGACAGCGAATTGGAAACGGCGCAATTAACAGCAGAAACGCTGCAAAATCAATATGATGAAGCCGAAGCCAAACTGCTGCACACCGAGCAACAATTAAACACTTTGCGCGAAGAAGTCAATCAAGCGCAAGCGCAACAGCAAGCGGCGCAGCAGCAATTATTGAGTGCGCAAGCGGAACATGGCGCGTTGGCGCACATTTTAGCCAGCGCGCAAACCTTTGATTTTTGGGGAGAAACGCCTTATGCGGCTGCACCTGTTTTGTGGCAAAACTTAAATGTCAGCAACGAATGGCAACATGCTTTGGGCGTGGTGCTTGCCGAGCGTTTGCAAGCGCGTTTATTGCCACAAGACAATGATTTTGCAGGAAATCTGCCTATGGGTTCTGCGGCTTGGGTTAATGTTTCAGGCAGCCTGAAAAGCAAAACGCAGCCTGTACAAGCCTTGATTCATCAAATTCAAGCCGAAAAACCGTTTCAGGCAGCCTTACAACATTGGCTGGATGGCGTGTTGTGTGCGCCCAGTTTGGATTATGCGTTAAGCCAACAAAATCAATTGCAAAACAATCAATTATGGCTCACACCCGAAGGTCATCGCGTGGACAAACACAGCGTTTGGCTCTATGCGCAAAGCAGCGGCGATTCTGTGTTGCAACACAAAACGCGTGTGGACGAATTACAAGCGCAAATAGCTGTTTTGCAGCCACAATATGAAGCCTCGCAAACGCAATACGAAGATTTAATCCAACAATTTCAACAGCTTGAACAACAATATCGCGATGAACAAGCCGCGCAAAAGCATACCGCACACGCATGGCAACAAGCGCAACAGCGTGCCAATGAATTGTTTGCGCGCACCAATCAAGGACAATTGCGCCGCGAGCACATTCGCCAAGAATTGCAGCAAATCGCCGCAGATGTGTTGGATTTAACGCACAATCGCGACACTTCGCAGCAAGATATTGCCATTTTGACCGAGTCAGCAAACGCCTTAAATGCGCAGCAACAACAGCTTTCAGGCAGCCTGAATCAAGCGCAGCAGCAATTAAAACAAGCGCAGTTGGCGCAATTGGAAGCCAATCGTCAATATGGCATGGCGGAAATTGCTTTGCACAAACAGCAGCAGCGATTAAGCCATTTAAATCAACAAATTGACAGCTTGGAGCAACAAAAATTGGATTGGCAAGAACGCCAAACCGAGCTGGCTTTGAGTGAAGCCGAAGACACGGGCAACGAAGAACAGCGCGCGCGTTTGGATGAATTGGGCGAATTGGCGTTGGGCGTGCAAGAGAATATTCAGGCAGCTCAAGACGAATTGCAGCGCATTCAAGCGCACGGACGAAAATTATTTGAAGCACAACAACAGTTTAACCACAAGCTGCCTGAATTTCAGGCAGCCGTGCAACAGGCTTTGTTGCAACAACAAGAAGCCTTGCTCAATGCCAAGCGTTATCACGAGCAACTGATGGAAAACCAAGCAGATTTAGACGCATTAGCAGCGCAAGTAGCGGACAACGACGACCCTGCGGCGATGTTGCGCGAAATCGGTAGTTTAAACCAAAAAATTCAAGCACTTGGTGCAGTCAATTTGGCGGCTTTGGATGAATTAAACGAAGCGCAAGAACGCGACAACTATTATCGCCAACAAAGCGAAGATGTTCAGGCAGCCATTGATTTATTGGAAGAAGCGATTGCGCAAATTGACGGCGAAACCAAAACGCGCTTTAAGGAAACCTTTGATTTAGTGAATGAAAAAGTGCAAACTTTCTTTCCAACGTTATTTGGCGGCGGCGAAGCGAAATTGCATATGGTCGGCGATGATTTGCTGACCGCAGGTGTATCCATTATGGCGCGCCCCCCTGGTAAGAAAAATTCCACTATTCATTTATTAAGCGGTGGCGAAAAGGCTTTAACTGCCATGAGCTTAGTGTTCGCCTTATTCAGCTTAAACCCTGCGCCATTTTGTTTATTGGACGAAGTGGACGCGCCGTTGGACGATGCGAACACTAGCCGTTTTTGCAACTTGGTCAAAGAAATGTCGGCGCAAACGCAATTTTTGTATATTTCTCACAATCGCTTAACGATGGAAATGGCGGAGCAACTGATTGGCGTAACCATGCAAGAAAAGGGTGTATCGCGTATTGTGGCGGTGGATATTCAAGAAGCATTGCAAATGGCGGAGGCTGCCTGAAATATCATTGCTTGAAATAAGCTTGCCGTGTACAACGCGTATATAAGAGCATTCATGAGCAAGGCTGTCGTGTTTTTCATTTGAAGTATCGATAAAGTTTAAAATAAAGACCCCGCAATCAAATTATGATTGTGGGGTTTTAAATTTATAGTCACTTAAAATTAAAAATACGACTGCGTTGCCAGTTCCCTTATGTACTGGATGTACACGGCGGTCGTTGTCGCTTTGCCCTATTTTTATTTTAAGCGACTATAAAAAAGTACTTAACTATTTAAGATGGCATTTTTTAAGTAGTTTTCTACGCTGTCTGCAATCGCCACCGACATATTGCGGCGATAAGCTTTATCGGCAAGCAATTTCTCATCTTGTGGATTAGATATAAACGCTAATTCAATCAAGATAGAAGGAATATCGAGCGAACGCAATACCACAAAATCGCCTTTTTCAACTTGATTTTGCAGCACTTTGCCATGACGCGTAAAGCGGCGCAGGATTTGGTTGCCCAAACGCGATGAATCGGTTTCTGTTTGTGTGCGCATCATGTCGGTTAAAATCATATCGACGTTTTTGTTACCTACGCTCGGCATGCCATCCATGTAGTCCACATCATTTTCGGCTTGCGCTAGTTTGCGTGCACGTTCGCTGTTAGCTTGTGCGCCCCAAACAAAAATATCACTGCCGCGCACATTCGTTTGCTCAGAGGCGTTAGCATGAATAGAAATGAATAAATCAGCTTTCACATCACGCGCTTTGCGGCGGCGGTCCGCGAGTTTGACGAAAGTATCATTGTCGCGCGTCATGTGTACTTCGTAACCTTTGGCTTCTAAAAGTCGCTTGGTTTCAAGCGCATAAGCAAGCGTTACATCTTTTTCTTTTAACCCACTTGGACCAATTGCTCCTGGGTCTTTGCCACCGTGTCCTGCATCAAGCATGATAACAGGGCGACGTTTGGTAGCTGATTTTTGTACAGTAGTGTCGGTGGCGTATTGCTGCTGACGTTGTTCAATCAATGCGCCCAATTCATCGGATTGATTGCTGCTGGCTTTGGCTTTTTGTGTTGCAGGCGCAGCGACGGCGTTTTTAATTGTATTAGGATTAGTGGTTTTTTCCACTAAATCAACGATTAAATTATTTTTATTGCGCGAAATATTGGCTTGGATAGGGCGTTTTAAATCAAACACAATGCGCACGGTTTGCGCGTCTTTTTGCCCTAAACGAATGCGGGCAATGAAGCTATCGTTTGGCTGCACTTTATTTGCCAGCGCCATCAGTGCGTTGTTTTGCACCATGCCATCGATGTCAATTACCAAACGGTCGGGTTGGCTGAGCGTGAAATAGCGGTATTTGAAGTCGCCATCGGCTTGCAAAGCGACACGCGTGCGGCGGTTGTCAGAGGATGTGATGCTGCCTGAAAGAAATTTGGGTGCCGCCCATAAGGCGGTGGTTAATGCGGTAAGCGCGCCGCCCACTCCCACAGCGAGCAGGGCACGACGATTTAGGATTGCCATGTTGTAAGCTCCTGCTGTTGTTGTGGATTATGTGCGCTCAATGTGGCGCGACGACCTTCGTTTTCTCTTTCTAAGCTCAAACACCATTGTGCGGCGGGAACAAATTCGCCGCCTTGATTTGCCCATTCAATTAAACACAAACTGCGTTCATCAAATAATTCATTTAAACCCGCGTCTTGCCATTCTTCGGGCGACGCGAAGCGGTACAAATCAAAGTGGTTCACATCGATTTCAGGCAACCTGTAACTTTCGACAACGGCGTAAGTAGGACTTTTGACTGTGCCATCATAGCCGAAACCTTGCAATAAACCGCGTACAAACGTGGTTTTGCCTGCGCCTAAGTCGCCTTGTAAATACACCGTAGCAGGCGCGCGAAACAGTTTGGCGCATTGCGCACCAAACGCCAAAGTAGCGCGTTCATCAGCAAGAAATTGGGAATAAGCCATACAGACAACATCAATCAAGTTGAACAAAGAAAAACTAGCGAATTATAAAGAACTTAAAGCCTTTATCCAAGCGTTTTTGCGCGTTTTTGTATGATTGCGACACTTTTTTATTTCAAAAATAAGCATATTTCAGGCTGCCTGAAAAGTTACGCAAGATTTCAGGCAGCCTTTTTTTGTATAGTCGAATTATTTTTTTTGTATAGTCGAATTATAATGCTGCCTGAAACCATTAGAGGAAAACCAATATGGCAAAAGCCCCGAAAACCGTTTATACCTGCACTGAATGTGGTGGTACAACGCCCAAATGGATGGGCAAATGCCCCCATTGCGGCGAATGGAACACGCTGCAAGAAAGCCTAGCCGCGCCCGAACCGAAAAATGCCCGTTTCCAATCGTGGGCGGCGGACACCACGCAGGTTCAAGAATTGTCCAAAGTTACCGCCACCGAAGTGCCGCGTGTGGCGACGGGCATGGGCGAACTTGACCGCGTACTCGGCGGCGGTTTGGTGGACGGTTCGGTGATTTTATTGGGTGGCAATCCCGGTATTGGCAAATCCACATTACTCTTACAAACCATTGCTTTAATGGCGAAAATGCGCAATGTTTTGTACATTTCAGGCGAAGAATCCGCCCAACAAGTCGCCCTACGCGCCCAACGTTTGGGCTTGAATGCACAAGGCGTGAATTTGCTTGCCGAAATCCGTTTGGAAGCGATTCAGGCTGCCTTAAAACAACACGCGCCCAGCGTGGTCGTGATTGACTCCATTCAAACCATGTATTCCGACCAAATCACGTCCGCGCCCGGCTCCGTGTCGCAAGTGCGCGAATGTGCCGCGCAACTCACGCGCATTGCCAAACAAATGGGCATCGCCATGATTTTTGTCGGACACGTTACCAAAGACGGTGCGATTGCGGGTCCGCGCGTGTTGGAACACATGGTGGACACCGTGTTGTATTTTGAAGGCGACCAGCATTCCAATCATCGCATGATACGCGCGATTAAAAACCGCTTTGGCGCGGCAAACGAATTGGGCGTGTTTGCGATGACGGAAACGGGCTTGAAAGGCGTATCCAATCCGTCCGCGATTTTTTTGGCGAGCTATCGTGATGACGTGGCGGGTTCATGCGTGTTGGTAACGCAGGAAGGAACGCGCCCATTATTGGTGGAAATTCAATCGCTTGTGGACGATGCGCACGGTTTCACGCCCAAACGCTTAACGGTGGGTTTGGAGCAAAACCGTTTGGCGATGTTGCTGGCTGTGCTGAACCGTCATGCTGGGATTGCGTGTTTTGACCAAGATGTGTTTTTGAACGCGGTGGGCGGCGTGAAAATTGGCGAACCTGCGGCGGATTTGGCGGCGGTGTTGGCGATGGTTTCCAGTTTCAGAAACAAGCCTTTACCTGAAAAAATGGTCGCGTTTGGCGAAATCGGTTTGAGTGGCGAAATCCGCCCCGTGCCGCGCGGACAAGAGCGTTTGAAAGAAGCGGAAAAATTGGGTTTCAAACGCGCCATCGTGCCGAAAGCGAATATGCCGAAAAACACAAGCGAATTTCCAAATTTAACGCTGCACGGCGTGGCGAGTTTGCAAGAGGCGGTGCAACTTTGTCGGGACTTGGTAGATGAATGAGTTTCAGGCTGCCTGAAAACTTTGCACAACGTACTACGCCGTCATTCCCGCCTGCGCGGGAATGAGGAGATTATTTATTTTCAGGCAGCCTGAAACCACAAATGGAGAGCGGACGTCCCCGTCCGCTCTCCATTCATTCAACACATTATTTTTGCGGACGAGGAGGTCCGCGCTCCATATCACGCTGCCTGAAACTCACTGCACAAACTTCTTCCACGCGCCATAACCTGCGCCGTCCATTTGCGCGAACGGGATAAATTTCAAACTCGCGCCGTTAATGCAATAGCGCAAACCGCCCTTCTCTTTCGGGCCGTCGGGAAACACATGCCCCAAATGCGAATCCGCCGCACGGCTGCGCACTTCCACGCGGCGCATGTTGTAGCTCAAATCATCGTGGCGCGTAATTACCGCCTCTTCAATCGGGCGCGTGAAACTGGGCCAACCACAGCCCGAATCATACTTATCCGCCGAACTAAACAACGGCTCGCCGCTCACCACGTCCACATACAAGCCCTTGTCAAACAAATGGTCGTATTCATGGCTAAATGCGCGTTCTGTATCGCCTTTTTGCGTCACTTCATATTGCTCGTCCGTCAACAGACGTTTCAAGACATCGTCGCTCGGCTTTTGATAGGTCGCCAAATTAAAACCTTTTCCTGCCAATGGTTTATCCGCTTCATTTAAATTAATATGGCAATAACCATTTGGATTTTTAATCAAATAATCCTGATGATATTCTTCCGCGGGATAAAAATGCTGCAAGGGCAGATTTTCCACCACAATCGGTTGTTTAAACTTTTGCTGCGCGTCTTGTAACGCCTTGGCAATAATCGGTTTTTCCGATTCATCGGTAAAATACACGCCCGTGCGATATTGCGTGCCGCGGTCGTTGCCTTGCTTGTTTAGGCTCGTCGGGTCAATCACGCGCAAATAATATTGCAAAATATCCGCCAAACTCAATTTGTCCGCATCGTAGGTTACGCGCACCGTTTCCGCATGTCCCGTGTTGCGCTGCACCACGTCTTCATAGCTCGGATTTGCCGTTTTGCCATTGGCATAACCCGACACTGCGTCCACCACGCCATCAATGCGCTGAAAATACGCTTCCAAGCCCCAAAAACAGCCGCCCGCCAAATAAATAGTGCGCGTGTTCATGGTTTTATCGCTCGTGGCATCTTTTTTCGGCTGATAAAAATCTTGTTTCAATTGCGCAATATCCGCCTGCGGATTGTCAATCAACGCCAACGTCTGCTTTTCGTTCAGGCTGCCTTTGATAATTCGCGCCACTTTGCCGTCTTTATCCAGCACCGCCCACGACGGATAAACTTGAATATTCAATTGCTTAGCAATATTACCGCCCACATCAACAAACACAGGCAAATGCGGATAATCCAAACCTGCATACCACGATTGAAAATCGCCGTCTTTCTTTTCGCCCAAAAAATTCGGCGACGCAATCGTCAGCACATTCGCTCCCGCAAAGCGTTTGTCTTGCGCCCAATCTTCCGTGTGCTTCAATTCCGACAAACACAGCGGACACCAGCTTGCCCAAAATTTAATCAAGGTCGGCTTGTCTTTTTGCAAAAATTGCGCGGCAGATTGCTGCTGCGTGTTTTTCAATTGCGACACGGCGGCGGCAATCGGCGCACTGTGTGCTTGCGGCATATTGTGTAAATAAAACGCCGCACCAACGGCAACAACAGACGACACAATTAAAACAGTTCGCCAGCTTGAATGGTTTTTTTTCATGAGATGTCCTTTCAACTAACAAGGTTAAAAAAACGGTATTTTAAAACAAAACACGAAACTTTGAGACTATTTGACTTTCCAAGCAGCCTGAAAAATCATATTGCCGACATTTACATTCTTTTCTAAAACCAAACTTCGCGCTATCATAGCCGCGTTTTTTATTTCCCCTTTTTCAGGCTGCCTTTATGCAAACCAATTACACCATCGCCCACAATCATCAGAAACAAGCCATTGATTTAATACCAAAAATGGCAAACCGACACGGCTTAATCGCTGGAGCAACAGGGACGGGCAAAACCGTTACTTTACGCAAAATGGCAGAAACTTTTGCTGCGCATGGCGTGCCTGTGTTTATGGCGGATGTGAAAGGCGATTTGTTGGGCATTATTCGCGCAGGCAACCACAGCGGTTTTGTGGCGGAACGCATGGCGCAATATGATTTGGACGAAAGCTATTTGCAAGGCTATCCCGTGCGTTTTTGGGATGTTTATGGCGAAACAGGCATTCCTGTGCGCGTGAGCATTTCGGAGATGGGACCTTTATTGTTGGCGCGTTTGATGAATTTGAATGCCACACAAGAGGGCGTGTTGAATTTGGTGTTTCGCGTTGCCGACGACAAGGGTTGGCATTTGATTGATTTGAAAGATTTGCGCGGCATGCTGCAATTTGTGGCGGAAAATGCTGCCGAATATCGTGCCACTTATGGTAACGTTTCTGCTGCCAGCGTGGGTGCGATTCAGCGTCAATTTTTGCAATTGGAAAGCGAGGGGGCGGATTTGTTTTTCGGGCAGCCTGAGTTGAATTTGCAAGATTGGCTGCAAACGGACAATGGCAAAGGTGTCATTAACATCTTAAATTCGGAAAAACTGATGCGCTCGCCGCGTTTGTATAGCGCGTTTTTGTTGTGGTTTTTGGCGGAATTATTTGAAACCTTGCCCGAAGTGGGCGATTTGCCACAGCCGAAATTTGTGTTGTTTTTTGATGAAGCGCATTTGATTTTTGACAACGCCAGCCAAGAATTGACCGACCAAGTAGAGCAAGTGGTGCGCCTGATTCGCTCCAAAGGCGTGGGCGTGTATTTTGTGACACAAAATCCTTTGGATTTGCCTGATACTGTGTTGGGACAACTGGGCAATCGTGTGCAACATGCTTTGCGTGCCTTTACGCCACGCGACCAAAAAGCCGTGCGCGCGACGGCGGATACGTTCCGCAGCAATCCTGATTTGAATGTGGCGCAAGTGATTACCGAATTGGGCGTGGGCGAGGCTTTGGTGTCGTTTTTGGATGAAAAAGGGCAGCCAAGCGTAGTAGAACGCGCCTACATTATGCCGCCGCAATCGCAGCTTGCACCATTGAGCGCAGACGAGCGCAATGCCTTGTATCAAAACGATGATTTATATCCGCATTACAAAGACATGGTGGACAATTTCTCCGCTTTTGAAGCTTTGGCGCAACACGCCAACGAACAAGCGAGCGCGCAACAAGCTGCAGAATCGGCAAAACAAACCGCCGCTGCCGAACAAGCCGCCGCCAAAGAAGCGGACAAACTAGGCATGATGGACGGTTTTTTAGGCGGACTGTTTGGCGGTCGCAAAAAATCCAATCAAGGCATCGCTTATGATTTGGCAGACAGCGTGGGCAATCAAATCAATAAGCAAGTAACCAACGCGATTTCGCGTAGTGTGATGGGTGTGATTAAGAATATGTTGAAATAACGAATAAAAAGATGAAATCTCTTATTGGAGATTTCATCTTTTTTTATAGTCGCTTAAAATAAAAATAGGACAAGGCGACCAGGCCCGCTGTGTACATTAAGTATATAAGGGCGTTGGCAACGTAGTAGTATTTTGTGTTTAAGTGACTGTATTTTGTGTGTTAGAGATTTTTATATATATAAAAAAGACCGTTAAAAACGGTCTTTTAAAATAATTGGTGCCTAGGACCGGAATCGAACCGGTACGGCCGTATTAGGGCCGGCGGATTTTAAGTCCGCTGTGTCTACCAATTTCACCACCCAGGCACTCTTAAACTGGATTTGATTCAATAAACTTGGAGGCGGGGGCGTGGATTTTAACCAGCCTGTATAAGGGTTGCACCCCTTATCGCATAAACACTCTGCCACCCCGCCATTGAAAAATGTTGGAGGCGAAATCCAGAATCGAACTGGAGTCCACGGATTTGCAATCCGCTGCATTACCCCTATGCTATTTCGCCATATTTGGCTGCCTGAAAAATATTTTTCAAACAAAAAAATGGAGCGGGAAACGAGTCTCGAACTCGCGACCTCAACCTTGGCAAGGTTGCGCTCTACCAACTGAGCTATTCCCGCTTTGATTTCAAACTTGAATTAAATTGTGGAGCGGGAAACGAGTCTCGAACTCGCGACCTCAACCTTGGCAAGGTTGCGCTCTACCAACTGAGCTATTCCCGCTTTGATTTCAAACTTGAATTAAATTGTGGAGCGGGAAACGAGTCTCGAACTCGCGACCTCAACCTTGGCAAGGTTGCGCTCTACCAACTGAGCTATTCCCGCTTTGTTGCTATTGCTAGCAAAGAAGCTGTGCATTATAAAGCTTCTGTATTTTTTGTCAAGCATTTTTGTTGAAAAATTACTGCAATTCTTTCCATGCCATTTTAAGATAATAAAACATGGACCAAAGTGTTAAGATAACTGCAATAAACATCAATAGGTTACCGATAAATAAGAAACTGAAGCCATGATAATCAGGAAAGTTAAGCAATAACAAAAATAATGCGACCATCTGCGCGGTCGTTTTTAATTTACCAATATAGGCAACTGCTACGCTGCCTGATTTGCCTTTTTGTGCCATCCATTCTCGCAATGCTGAAATGGTAATTTCTCGTCCAATAATAATCATTGCAAACCAAGCATATGTTCGGTCTAATTTAACCAGCAAAATCAACGCAACCGCTACCATCAATTTATCGGCGACGGGGTCTAAAAATGCGCCAAAATCAGAAGTTTGTTGCCAATATCGCGCCAAAAATCCATCAAGCCAGTCAGTGATACAAGCAATCGCGAAAATAGCAGCCCCAGCAATATTGACGGATTCAATGGAAATCCACGTGTGCGGCAAATAAAATAACACGGTAAATACAGGAATCAGCAAGATGCGCATCCACGTGAGCAAAATAGGGATATTCCACGGCATGAGTTCGTTCCAAAATGCACCAAGTTGAACATTTTACTAACTGCTAACCTTAGGGGCAAACGCTTTTCAGGCAGCTTTAAGTAAAGATGAGTGCCAGAAAGAAATTAACTATTAGATAGAGAATTTCATTGGTTTACTAAATTGATTTTAAAACAAATTTGTAATAAGGTATTGTTTTTTGATGCTTAATTCTAAATTTTTTATGCATGATAAAGTGTTGCATAGATTAGACAAAAGATGAATAAGTGAATTTTGAATTGAGTTGAGCAAGATGAAAATAAGGCTGCCTGAAACCTTTGCAAATCCCCTCATCTTTGGCGCATTTCTTTGTGAACGCCACTGCGGACTATTTTCTAGCCAAATCACAGATTTGGAGAAAATATGTCTGCGCTTGTCAAACGCTTGCCTATCTATATAATATGTCTGCGCGTTTTGCGATGCTATCACTTTGAACTGCGCTCAAATATGGGGTTTTGCAAAGGTTTCAGCCTTTTAAAATCATAAAATTAAACGCGTTTTGCCAATTCCACTGCTTTACCAATATACAAGGCAGGTGTCAAAGCCAACAATTCCTGTTTTGCCGAATCGGCAATCGCTAAACCACCGATAAACGCTTTGAGCGATTCAGGCGTAATGCCATCTTTGCCACGCGTCAAATCTTTCAACTGCTCATAAGCATTTGGTACGGCATAACGGCGCATAACCGTTTGAATTGGTTCAGCAAGTAATTCCCAAGTCGCGTCCAAATCCGCCGCCAACGCCGCAGGATTGGCTTCCAATTTGTTCAAGCCACGCAAATGCGCCACCCAGCCTAAGACCGTGTAACCCACGCCCACGCCCATATTGCGCAAAACCGTGCTGTCGGTCAAATCGCGCTGCCAACGCGACACGGGCAATTTTTCCGCCAAAAAGCCCAACACCGCGTTCGCCATGCCCAAATTGCCTTCCGAATTTTCAAAATCAATTGGATTGACTTTATGTGGCATGGTGGAACTGCCCACTTCGCCCGCTTTTACTTTTTGTTTGAAGTAACCCAATGAAATATAACCCCAAACGTCGCGATTGAAGTCAACCAAAATCGTGTTGATGCGGCTGATGGTTTGGAAGAATTCCGCCATATAATCATGCGGTTCAATTTGGATTGTGTATGGATTAAAGGTTAAACCTAATGATTTTTCAACAAAATTTTGGCAATGCGCTTCCCAATCCACATCAGGATATGCCACCATGTGCGCGTTGTAATTACCAACCGCGCCATTGATTTTGCCCAAAAATTCTTGTTCTTTTAAAGCCTTGATTTGGCGATTTAAACGGTACAAGACATTAGCAATTTCCTTGCCTAAAGTGGTGGGCGTAGCGGGCTGACCGTGTGTGCGCGACATCATCGGTACTTCTGCCAAATCGTGCGCCAATTGTTGCAATTTGGCGGTAATTTCGGCTAATTTCGGTAATAACACATTATCACGCGCCTCGCGCAACATCAGCGCGTGCGACAAATTATTGATGTCTTCCGAAGTACACGCAAAATGGATAAATTCGTTTACCGCGTGAACTTCTGCATTGTTTTCAAAGCGTTTTTTCAGCCAATATTCAATCGCTTTTACGTCGTGATTGGTGGTCGCTTCAATTTCTTTCACTTCGGCAGCGTTTTCCAGCGAAAAGTCATTGATTATGCTGTCAATTTCGGCAATCGTGCTGCCTGAAAACGCTGGCACTTCGCCAATTTTCGGCTCGGCTGCCAAGGCTTTGAGCCATTCCAATTCCACGCGCACACGCGCTTTCATCAAGCCGTATTCCGAGAAAATCGGGCGCAAGGTTTCCACCGATTTGGCGTAGCGTCCGTCCAATGGGGAAAGGGCTGAAATAGGGTCAATCATGTTGTTTCTCCTATATTATTTACCATAAAAATGCTTTCAGGCTGCCTGAAACCGTATCAGTTTTACTCAAAAATCATAAACATCAAACAAAAAGTTATGTGGAAAATCAGTTTTCAAACCAGTCAAAGCCTGCGTAATTGCCGCTTTGACCTTTGTACGTAAAACAGAATCCCTGTTTATTGGGCATGTGTTCATAAAGATAGGCATTTCGATAGGCTTCAATATTGCCTTTGAAACAAAAGCGGTTGGATTGGGTATTGAATTTAAATTCCAGATATTCGCCTTTGTCATTAACAGGAACATCGGCAGCATTGAATGCCCAATAAAATGGTGCAACCTTGTGTTTTTGCTTGTCCATTACCACCATACGGTAACTGCTGTTCAAGCCGTTGATGACCGAATGATTGCTGTGGTAAATGTACAGAAGCAGTCCATTGGCAAAATTGGGCTGGCCCTCGTTCATGATTTTGGCAAAGGCACGCATGCGTTTGTCGCTGCAAAAATTTTCGCTGTCGTAATCAAATTGGCATTCGGTTACCGTGATACCGAATTTGCTTTTGCTATTTACAGCTTGCGCGCTCAATGGTAATGCCAACAGCATGGCACACACAGCAGTTTGGCAAATTTTGTTTTTCAAATTCATAATCGATTTTGATGCGATAAGGCTGCCTGAAAAACGCCGATTGCGTTTAAGGCAGCCTGATTAATCAGACTTATTATGTCGCAGATGCAGCAGAAGCAGGCGTAGCGGCAGAGGAAGTTGAAGATGCTACCGCACCAGCATCCGCGCTGCCAAACCATTGGGTATGGATTTTGTCATAAGTGCCGTCTGATTTGATTTGCGCTAAACCTTTGTTAATCGCTTCACGCAAGCCGTCGTTGCGACCTTTTTTGAAGGCAAAACCGTAGTTTTCTTTGACAAAACTTGGGTCAACAATCGTGGTTAATTTGTCTTCTGGATGTTGTTTCACATAATAGGAAATCACGCTGCTGTCGCCGACAACCGCGTCTACGCCTGCGCTTTCCAATTCTTTAAACGCCAAAGGCATGGTTTCAAAGCGTTTGATTTTTTGGCTGTTTTTGCCTTGTAAATCTTGCAAAATCAAGTCGCCCGAAGTGGCTGCTTGAACCGAAGCTGTGCGCTCTTTCATGTCGGCAAAGTTTTTGATATTTGCCGAGTTGCGTTCGGTGATCACAATCATTTGTGTGGCTTGATAGTAAGGCTCTGAAAAATCTAATTGTTTTTCACGGTCTGGGCGGATGGTAATGCTCGCCAAACCAATATCGCTGTCGCCTTTGTCCACATTGGCAAACAAGCCTTCAAATGGCGTGTTCACAAATTCTAATTTCACATTTTGCGATTTTGCTGCGGCTTTCAAAATATCGTGCGAGAAACCGACCACTTTGTCGTTTTCCATGTATTCCATTGGCGCGTAGCTCGCGTCAGTGCCAACGATGTAGGTTTTATTGGTGTCCAAAGTGCTTGCTGCGGCTGGATTGGCAGCAGGTGCGCTGCTTGCTGAGTTAGCAGATTTGTCGCCTTGTGAACACGCTGCGAGCAACATGGCTGACAATGCCAAAGTTAAAGTGCTTTTGTAAAACATTTGATTTTCCAGTATTTTTTAAAATAAAAGAGTTTCAGGTAGCCTGAAAATGATTGAATTATTGCAACACCACTTCCACGCGACGCGCTTCGTCTTTTGCGCCGCTACCTGTTGTATTTTGTGGTTTTTTCATTTCAATGCTGCTTTCAGGAATGCCCGCTGCCAACAACGCATCGCGCACTTTAAACGCGCGCTCTTTAGATAAACGCTCATTCAAAGCCACGTCGCCCGTGTTGTCCGCAAAGCCTGAAACCACCGCTTTTTTGCCCGCTTTCACGCCATTAACCACATCTTTCAACGAACGAATCACGTTGTCCGCCAATTCCGATTTGCCCGATGCAAAATAAAATTTCACTATGCCATTTCCCACAATCACTTTCGCTTCATCCGCGTCAATGTTGTTTTCTGCCAAAATCACTTGTGCAGGAGTGCTTGCTACCGTTTCAGGCGCAACAGTTGCCACAGGCTCGCTCACCACTTCCGCAGGTGCGTCCATGCCTTGCGATTGCGCTTCGCTGCTTGCTAACGCAATGCGTTCCGCCTCCGCTTGGCTCGCAGGCACCACGCTCACAGTTTCCTCAATCACAATCACTTCTTGCGCCGCTTCAGGTTTGTTGTTCGCCTGATAATCCGTGTAAAAAGCCAAAGCCAACACGCCAACGGTAGCCGCCGCCGCCGCGCCCAAGCCAATCCACATGCCTACGCGCTCGGTTTGATTGCCTTCATTTTGCGCCACAACTGTAGGCGCACGGCGTTTTTTTTGTTGTTCGTTTTGATTTTCCATGTGTGATTTCCTAAGATTGGATAAAGTGTTAAAAAATGTTGCGTATTATAAAGGCAGCCTGAAAACGTGGCAAATAAAATCGGTTTATTCAATTGATTTTTGGATGAATTTTATATAATGGACAAAAATCGCAATGCTACTACGTTGCCCACGCCGATATACTATGCGTTCACAGCAGGCAGGGGCACCTTGTATCATTTTTATTTTAATCCACTATAAAACAAGGCGAATTTTCTTTCAGGCTGCCTGAAAACTCATCGCGCCACAAACACCGTGCGTTTAATATGTTTCAAATGGGTAACAATGGTAAACGTCATAATGACCAGCAGCGACCACGAACTAAACTTGCTGATATGCACCGCCGACCACACGCCAATTTGATTCGGATATTGCCAAATGCCGAGAAAGGTACTGATATTTTCCGCCAGCCAAATAAAAAATCCAATCAAAACAAACGACAATAAAACAGGCATACGCCGCGGCACATCATACGGCGTAAACACCACAAAACTTCGTGCATACAAACCCAGCACAAACGCGCCAATGTGCCAGCGCAAATCCATCATCGCGTGATGCGTGAAAAAATTCAAATAAATCAGCGAAGCTGCAATGGTTGTCAGCCAATACGGTGGCATTTTGTATACACGCAAATCAAACAAACGCCACGCCTGAATCATATAACTTGCCACTGCCGCATACATAAATCCCGTAAACAGCGGCACACCCAAAATTTTCGTATAAGCAAAATCAGGATACGCCCAAGATGCACGAATCCTCGCCGTTTCAGGCAACAACGCAGCCTGAATTTCAGGCGACGTTTTAAAAATTTCCAACACAAAACCAATTGCATGAAACAATGTAATGGATTTGAGTTCGTCCCACGTTTCCAGCTTCGTCCACACCATGCCAAATTGCACCGCTAGCGCAAAAACCAGCAAAACATCATAGCGTGGCAAACCTAACACGCCTGCTTTGGGCACGGCAAACATCGCCACAAAAAACAGCCCCGCAAACAAACACGCCCGCGCCTCTTTTAGCCCGAAAAACCAAAATTCCGTGGCAAAGCGTTTTACACCAGTAAGCTGCGGATGGCGTGAGTGTTGGCAGAGCCATGTGTCTAATTTAGATAACATTGTTTTCTCTCAGGCTGCTTGAAACATCTGCAAAAATTCTTCTTCATTCAACACAGCCACGCCCAAACTTTGCGCTTTTTCTAATTTAGACCCAGCCGCCTCGCCAGCCAACACAAAATCCGTTTTCTTGGACACGCTGCCTGAAACCTTGCCGCCAGCCACCTCAATCATCGCCGCCGCCTCGTCGCGTTTCAAAGTCGGCAAAGTTCCTGTTAAAACAAAGGTTTTACCAGCAATTTGATGATTCAGGCTGCCTGAAAGCGCGTTTTCCGAATTAGGCGAATTAAACTCGGGTAATTCCGCCAAAAATGCGTCAATTTCGCGCAAAAGTGCTGCATTTTCTGCTAAGCTGCGCCAATTTTGCCATTCCAGTGGCAATACTTTATCGTGCAACAAACCATCCACCGAACCGCCTGCCAAATCCCATAATTCCTGCGCCCGTTTTTCACTGATTTTGAAATTCGGCAGCCGCGCCAACCAACGCGCAGGCGTGGCATATTCGCGCACATTTGTTGATAAAACAGCCACTTGCGGCGCAACGTATTGCAATAAATCGTCCAACAATTTTTGCTGTTCAGGCTGCCTGAAATAATGCGCGATGGACTGCGCCACCACGCCGCCGATGTCGGGCAGACACGCCAACACAGGCGCAGGGGCGCGGCGCACGGTCGCCACGTCGCCAAACGCGGCGGCAAGCTGTTTCGCCGTACTCTCGCCCACATGCCGAATGCCCAGCGCAAATAAAAAACGTGATAACAATGGCTTACGGCTGTTTTTCACGCTCGCCAAAATATTTTCCGCCCATTTTGTCGCACTGGATTTGCTGTCTTTAATCGTTTGTAATTTTTCAATATCTAATTGATAAATATTGGAAAAACTGTGTAACACATCTTGCGCCACGAGTGCCTCAATTTGCTTGTCGCCCAAACCGACAATGTCCATCGCTTTGCGGTTGGCGAAGTGGATAAGTCCTTGACTGCGTTGCGCTTTGCAAATCATGCCGCCCGTGCACCGCGCCACCGCCTCGCCCTCTTCGCGCTCTACCGCGCTGCCGCACACGGGGCAATTTTCAGGCAGCCTGAAAGGTGAGAAAACGGGTTCTTGGCGCGGTTCGGCGAATAAATCGTCTGCTAATTCATCAACTTGGCGCATCGGACGGTGTTCCAATACCACGCGCACCACTTCGGGAATCACGTCGCCAGCTCGGCGCACGACCACCGTGTCGCCCACGCGCACGTCTTTTCGCGCCACTTCGTCTTGATTGTGCAGCGTCGCGTTGGTTACGACCACGCCGCCAACCGCGACAGGTTGCAGCCGTGCCACAGGCGTAATCGCGCCTGTGCGCCCGACTTGCACGTCAATCGCGTCCACGAGCGTCAATGCTTCTTCTGCTGGGAATTTATGCGCGATTGCCCAACGCGGCGCGCGCGACACAAAGCCCAATTTTTCTTGTTGCGCCAGAGAATTGACTTTGATGACCATGCCGTCAATTTCATACGGTAACGTGGGGCGTTTGGCGTTTAATTGTTCGTAAAAGGCAAGAACTTCGGCGATATTGGCGCAAACTTTCCAGTCGTATTCTTGCGAATTTTCCTGCGCATTTTCAGGCAGCCTGAAATCTGCTCCCTCCCCCGACTGGCGGGGGAGGGCTGGGGTGGGGGCGGTATTTTCAAACGCGAGTAAATCGTTTTGCCCCCACCCTATCCCTCCCTTGCTGGGATTTACTAGCGAAGAATGAGCGTGTAAATCCGCACTCTGTGCGCTGTTGGAGAATGGGGAGGGAACAGATGGCTGATTAGATTGAGATTTCGGCAAACTAAACCCCAAATCCGCTAACCACAACAATTCTTCCGCGTGAGTCGTTGGGCGATGTTCTGCCGCTAAACCGTCTATTTGCGCAATTCCGTAGGCGAAAAAATGCAATTTCCGCTCTGCCGCGATGCGTGAATTGAGTTGGCGCAGACTGCCTGCGGCGGCGTTGCGTGGATTGGCGAACGATTTTTGATTGGCGGCGATTTGGCGTTCATTCAGCCGCGCAAAATCGGCTTTCAACATCAACACTTCGCCGCGCACTTCCAGCAACTTGGGAATGCGATTACCGTGTAATTTCAAAGGGGTATTTCGAACTGTTTTGATGTTTTCGGTAACGTCTTCACCTGTCGTGCCGTCGCCGCGCGTGGCTGCCTGAACCAACACGCCACCTTGATAAATCAGGCTGACCGCTAAGCCGTCAAATTTCGGCTCAATTGTGTAAACCGTTGAATATACGCCTAAATCTTTGCATACGCGCTCGTCAAATGCCAGCGTTTCGGCGTGGTCAAATTTGCCCGATTCGTCTTGCGGCGAAAAGGCGTTGTTTAGCGACAACATCGGCACGGCGTGTTGCACGGCGGCAAATTCGCTTAAAATCGCGCCGCCAACGCGCTGGGTCGGGCTTTCAGGCAGCCTGAATTGCGGATATTCGGCTTCCAAGGCTTCTAATTCTCGGTAGAGTTGGTCGTATTCGCTGTCGGGGACGGTGGGTGCATCTAGGGTGTAGTATTCGTGGGCGTAGCGGTTTAGGGTTTCGGTTAATTGTCTGATTTGTTGTTGAATGTTGTTTGACATGATTTATGGCTGCCTGAAATTGTAAAATGGCGTGATTTTAACGGAAAATAGGCTGCCTGAAAGCGAATTTTCAGGCAGCCTTTATATGTGGTACAAGACAAAAAGCGCACATTTCGTAGGGTGTGGGCTCTGCTCACCGAATGACTGCAAGCAAAATTAAAATGCTGATGTGATGAAAAATAGCGGGCTGAAACCTTTGCAAAACTCTGAAACGTTCAATCCATCGTCATTCCTGCGTAGACGGGAATCCAACTTCAATTTTTAGTTTCTTTTTTTATCAAAGGCTTGTGAATATTGACGATGGATTCCCACCTGCGCGGGAATGACGAAGTTGCTAGTTTCAGGCTGTCTGAAAATTTGCTGTGTTTATTTGTATGAAATCAAGGTTTTTTGTGTGTGGCAACTTATAATCGGCGCGTTGATTTAATCAAGAAAGGCTTGAATATGAAAATGAATTTAGCAGTTTTAATGGCTTTAGTTCTGGGTTTGACGGCTTGTGCGCAATCGTCTAATCAGGCGCAGGTGCAGGAATTGCAGACGAAAGTTACTGAGGCGCAAACGACGGCGCCTTTGGCGGCGCAGCAAACGGAGCAA
This sequence comes from Neisseriaceae bacterium B1, assembly GCA_051414845.1. GTDB lineage: Bacteria > Pseudomonadota > Gammaproteobacteria > Burkholderiales > Neisseriaceae > Simonsiella. Next base: position 1,196,093 of record CP183313.1, on the reverse strand, counting down.
TTGGAAAAGACCTATACGGATATGTATTTTCACTTGGATAGTTTGACGGTGGAGAGTTTTAAGGCGAAAGTGGCGCGTGGCGAGACGTTTTATGCGTATATTGGGCGACCGAGTTGCGGCGATTGTCAGGCGTTTGAGCCTTTGTTTAAGCGCGTGATTGCGGCGCACGGGTTGAACGGCAAGTTGTATTTTGTGAACGTGCATTTTTTGCAGCAGGATAAGGTGGCTTGGACGGCGTTTAAGCAACAATATGGCTTGATGGGGACGCCGACTTTGGCAAAATACAGCAAGGGTAAATTGGTGAACAAGCTGGGGCAGGAAGAAAATGGCGGTATGTCGATAGCGGATGTGGAAAAATGGTTGAAATTGAATGGTTTGTAATGTTTTGGGGTTGATTCTGACATTTTTAGGCTGCATTGAGTGTTTATACTGAATGGCTGCCTGAAAGCTGTTATAATCCGCGCGTTTTTTATTTTTCAGGCAGCCTGCTATGAACCCTTTGATTTGTGATGCTGTTTTACCGAGTGAGATGGCGAAAACGCCTGTAATTGTGGCGTTGGATTTTGCTAATGAGTTGGATACTTTGCAATTTGTGCGCCAGCTTGACCCGAGTTTGTGCCAGTTGAAAATTGGCAAGGAATTGTTCACAGCGACGGGGCGTTCTTTGGCAGAGAAGTTGATTAATCAAGGCTTTAAGCTGTTTTTGGATTTGAAGTATCACGATATTCCCAATACGGTGGCGCAGGCGTGTAAAGTGGCGGCGGAAATGGGCGTGTGGCTCGTGGATATGCACGTTTCGGGCGGTCGTCGTATGATGGAAGCGGCGGCGGATGCGGTTGCCAATTCATCGCATAAGCCATATTTGATTGGCGTAACCGTTTTAACGAGCATGAGCCAAGAGGATTTGACGGAAATTGGTTTTCAGGCAGCCGCGCAAGATTTGGTTTTGCAATGGGCGAAGTTGGCGCAAAGCAGTGGCTTGGATGGTGTGGTGTGTTCGGCGCAGGAATCGGCTTTGTTGCGCGCAAATTTGGGGCAGGAATTTTTGTTGGTTACACCAGGCATTCGTTTGGATACGGCAAACAATAGCGATGACCAACGCCGCATTATGACGCCTGAGGAGGCTTTAATCGCGGGTTCTAGCTATTTGGTGATGGGACGTCCGATTACGCAAGCGGCTGACCCTGTGGCGGTGTTGCGCGAAATCAATGCGATGGCGGAGCGTTTGGCTTTGGCTTAATTTTTAGCGAAATTGCATGGTTTTTGCTTGTTGATGGCTGTGTTGATGTTTTCAGGCTGCCTGAAAAATTTTAAAGGACTTTATTATGTTGAAAAATCGTTACCTTGCGCCTGTTGTGGCGGCAGTTTTGTTAAGCGCGTGTTCTGGTGTAGGCGTGAATGGCAGCGGCGTGTCGCTGGGCGTGGGCTTGGGTGGCATGATTGGCAATCATGTGGGCTTGGGTACCAGTATCAATATTCCGATTGGGCGCGATACAACGCCAACACAGCAAACGGGTGGCATTCATGTGATTGAGCAAAAAATCATCACTTATTTTGACACACATGGTCAAACCAGTAATAGTGCGGTTAAAGGCGGTTTTTCGCGTCAATTGTTGGCAAAGCAGGGTGATGATTTTTTGGTGCAGGATTTTTATGATACTGGGGAGAAACGCACCGACCCGATGACATTAACGCGTGAGCAATTGTTTGTGTTCCGTACGCACCCGAATAATGGCGCGCTGACGGTTTATGCGATTAATGGCAATATCATGCAGCAGCAAAATTTCCGTAATGGGAAATTGGTGAAATAATTTCAGGCTGCCTGAAGCAACTTTAAAGGACAGGGTTTGACTCTGTCCTTCATGCAAGAATAGCTGTTTGAAATGCACATAAGATAGTCTAAGAATGGATGGTTATATTTCATGTGGTTTTGAACAACTGTAATCGGACGGCAAGCTTTCAGGCTGCCTGAAAATTTTTATTTTAAAACAGAAAGACATCATGAGCGAAATTACTTCTGAGAAAAAAATGAATGTGGAAAGCTTTAACCTTGACCACACCAAAGTTAAAGCCCCATATGTACGCTTGGCGTGCGTAACCGATGGCGACCATGGCGACGTGATTTACAAATACGATTTGCGTGTGTGCCAGCCCAATCAAGACCACATGGAAATGCCGTCGTTGCATTCATTGGAGCATTTGATGGCGGAATTGTCGCGCAATCATTCGGATAAAATTGTGGACATCAGCCCGATGGGTTGTCAAACAGGTTTTTATGTAACGTTGCTCAATATGCCAGAATACCAAGACGCGTTGCAACTGATTGAAAATACATTGAAAGATGTGCTGGTGGCAACCGAAGTGCCAGCGTGTAATGTAGTGCAATGCGGTTGGGCGGTAAGCCATAGCTTGGAAGGTGCGCAGAAAATTGCGCAGTATTTGTTGGATAAACGTCAAGAGTGGGAAGAGGTATTTGCGTAAATGAACAGCCGTAAAGTAATTGCCATTATTGGCGCGATGGAAGCTGAAATTGAATGTTTGAAAAAACAATTGGAACACTTGCAAACACATTATTTTGGTAAAAAATTTGTGGTTTATACTGGTCGAATTGGCGGCGCAGATATTGCGTTAAGTTTAAGCGGGATTGGTAAGGTCAATGCTGCGATTGCGACGACTCTGGTTTTAGAACATTTTTCGCCTGATTATGTGATTAATACAGGCAGCGCAGGTGGGATTGGCCCGAGTTTGCGCGTAGGTGATGTGGTGATTGGTGTTGAAGTTGCGCACCATGATGTGGATGTAACGCCATTTGGTTATGTCCATGGTCAAGTGCCACAAATGCCAGCAAGATTTACTGCTGATAGCGATTTGGTTGAGGCTGCGGCTTATTCTGCTAAAGCCTTTAATAACGCGCGGGTGGTACAGGGTTTAATTGTGAGCGGCGATTGTTTTATACACAGCGAAGTCTATCGTCGCCACATTGTGAGACATTTTCCAGATGTGCAGGCAGTTGAAATGGAAGCAGCGGCGATTGCGCAAACTTGCCATCAGTTTGAAAAACCATTTGTGATTATCCGCGCCATTTCCGATAGCGCGCAAGAAGAAGCTAAAGTTAGCTTTGATGAGTTTTTGCAAACCGCAGCGCAGCATTCAGCGCAGATGGTCTTGAATTTAATCAAAATTTTTGCTTAATTAAAATTAAGAAAAAATAAAACAGCCCACGCAAAGTGGGCTGTTTTTGTTGTGTGTGTGTTTTGGTTTTTATTTTAAATTCAAGTTCAATTACAATTACAATCCATAAACCTGAATACGGCTTGCCACATCAGCAAATTCTTTTTCGCCCCCTGCTTGTTCAATGCCACCAAACACTAATTGTGCGCGCAAAGTCCAGTTGGCAGGAATGTTCCATGCTTTCGCTACTTCGGCATCAATCACGGGATTGTAGTGTTGCAAATTTGCGCCTACGTTCGCGGCGGTTAAAGTTGTCCAAATTGCGTATTGCATCATCGCATTGGCATGGTCTGCCCACACGGGAAATTGCGCGGCATAAGCTGGAATGTTTTGTTGCAAGCCTTGAATCACATTTTGGTCTTCAAAAAACAGCACGCTGCCCGCGGCGGCTTTGAATAAATTAAGTTTGTTTTTGGTGATTTCAAACGATTGCGTTGGCACGATGTGGCTCAATTCATGAATCGCGATGTCCCATAATTTTTCGTGTTCAGCGCCGAATAACACCACAACACGTGTAGATTGTGAATTAAATGCCGAAGGCGTGTGTTTCACAGCGTGTTCTACGATTTGGCTAATTTCTTGATTACTAATCGGTAATTGCTTGTTTAACACATAAACGGAGCGACGAGCTTCAGCGATTTTTTGCAAAGTTTGTACAGACATAAGTGTTCTCGTTGTGTGAATGAAAGTGCGCGCATGATAAATACATTTGTTTTTCGTGAAAAGTGCTAAATTGGCGAAACAGTTTTTCTTAATAGGAATACAGGCAGCCTGAAAAGTGTTCATTGATTTCAAGCTGCCTTTCAGGTCACAAGAATTGTGCGTAGCGTGTGTGGCGTAAGCCACGCACGCGTGAGTTTATCCAAATAAACGTGCGTGAGTACCGTACACAGACTACAACAATCGTTATTTTTCAGGCTGCCTGAAAATCTAAATTACCGTAAAATCGCCTTTTTTCTTTTCAGGCAGCCATCATGTCTTTGCAACTCAATCCATTAACGCTCCCACTTTCGGGCACACATTTAATTGAAGCTTCGGCAGGTACGGGAAAAACCTGGAACATTGCCGCGCTTTATACGCGTCTTGTGGTGTTGGAGCACATGGGCGTGGATAAAATTTTGGTCGTGACGTTTACTAAAGCGGCAACGGCAGAATTGAAAAACCGTTTGCGGGCGCGTTTGGACGAGGCTTTGGTGGCGTTGTTAAACACAGAGAATGCGCTTTGCAAACCTAAACGATTACGCGAAGAATGCAGCGATGGTTTTTTGTTTCGCCTGCTCATTAAAGCTTTGCAAAAAGAAATGCGTTTGCTTGCCCAAAGGCTGCCTGAAAACGCGGAGACGCAAGATAGCGAATTAGCAGCACAAGCCCAAGCGCGATTGGAATTGCGTCTGAAAGCGGCGATTGCGGATTTTGACCACGCGGCAATTTTTACCATTCATGGCTTTTGTCAGCGCGTATTGCAGGATTTTGCTTTTTATTGCCAAGTGCCGTTTCAAATTGAGCTCGATGAAGAGTCGCGTCCGCTGTATCGCTTAATTGCCGCGCAAGATTTTTGGCGCGAACAAATTGTGCACAACACGGCGCGCGCTGGGTTGGTATTTAATGAAAATTTAACGCCTGAAAAACAATTAAATCAATTGGATAACTATTTATCGCGCCCATATCTGGTATTCAGGCAGCCTGAAAAGCGCAGCGAAGATTTGGCGCGTTTGCAACAAGATTTGGCGCGTGCTTGGTCGTTTGTTCAGCCTAAATTAACGGAAATTGAAGCAGCTTTTTGGCAGTTGCACCCGAATTTGAGTAGCACATTTTATAAAGACGAAAGTTTGCGCCAACGTTTTGCGGCATTGAATGGTTTTTCAGGCAGCCTGAACGCGCAAGATTTATTTAACGCATTGAATCAGCATGGTAAATTTCAAGGCGAAACGGTGGATTATTTGCCGTTCAATGCCGATGTGTTGCAAGAAAAGAAATTAAAAAACAAGGAATTGAATCCTGAATTCGTGGCGCAAGTGGCGCAATTAGATGATGTTTATCATGCAGCGCAAGCGGTGGTGCAAGCCGAACAAGAAGCTTTGATTGCGTTAAACTTTGATTTTATTGATTATTTACGCCAAGCCCACGAGGCGCGTAAAAAAGAGCAGCCTGAAAGACGTTTTGATGATTTGTTGCTGGACGTGTTCAACGCTTTGCAACAAGACGCTGCACATCGTGAGGCTTTGGCGGCAGCGATGTCGGCGCAATGGCATACGGCGTTGATTGACGAATTTCAAGATACCGACCCTTTGCAATATCAGGTATTTCGTCAAACTTTTGGGCTAGCAGCGGAGCGCGAGGGCGGCAAGGCTTTGTTTTTGGTCGGCGACCCGAAACAGGCAATTTACAGCTTTCGCGGTGCGGATATTTTCGCTTATTTGGACGCAGCACACGATGCGCCTGAATCGCAGCGATACAGTTTGGATACCAACCATCGCAGCCATGCAAAATTGATTAACAGCATTGGCGCGTTGTTTCATCGCGAAAAACCGTTTGCGCTGCCTGAAATTGATTATCCCAAAGTAGTCGCTTCGCGCGCTCAAAGCCGTTTGCAGCCTGAAAAAAATGCGTTTGTGGTGCGCTGGTTAAATGAAGAAGAAAAGGAAACCTCGGACAGTTTAGGGCGACGCGCGGCGGCTTGGTGCGCAGCGGAAATTGCGGCTTTATTGCAGCCCAATGCGCAGAAAATCATCAATAAACAAGGTGTTGCACAAGATATTCAAGCCAAGCAAATTGCCGTTTTGGTGCGCGCGCGTAAAGATGGCGCAACGGTGCAACGCGCGCTCAAAGCGCAGGGCGTGCAAAGCGTGTTGCTCAGTCAAGACAGTATTTTTGCCGAACCCGAAGCGCAGGCTGTGTTTGCGCTGATGGGTTTTGTAATGAATCCCTTGCAACAATCTTTGCTCAATTTTGTGCTTTCAGGCTGCTTATTTGATGTTACTGAGTCTGAATTATTGTCGTTAAATCAAGATGATAATGCCATTTTAGCGTGGACAAACTTGGCAAGCGAAGCGATGGCAATTTGGCAGCGCGATGGTATTTATGCCGCCTTGCAATCTGTATTGCAAAACCAGCAAGTAGAAGCGCGTTTGTTGGCACAGCAGCGTGAACGCACGCTAACCAATATTCAGCAACTGCTTGAATTATTAGCGTTTCAAGACCAGGAAGCGCAAAATCCACTCGGTTTGCAACAATGGCTGGGGGCGCAAATTCAGGCTGCTCATGCGGGCAAAAGTGCGTCTAATGCCGCTTTGTTGCGCCTAGAAAGTGATGAAAATTTAGTCAAAATTGTTACTATGCACGCTTCCAAAGGCTTGCAGTATCCCATTGTGTTTTGCCCCTATGCGTTTAAAGCGTCGCAAGACAACAGCAAAGACGAGTGGCACATTATTCATCAAGACGAAGCAACGGAATTAGTACATAAAACGCAGTTAAATGAACAAGATAGCGAAAAGAGTACGCAAGAAGCTTTGTCGGAAGATTTGCGCTTGTGGTATGTCGCGCTGACGCGTGCTGAAGAACAACTGATTGTTTATATGGGACAATATGACAAGTCCTATCATCATGCGTTTGCTTATTTATTGGATTGGCGCAAAGACAGCAAAATCAGTTTTCAGGCAGCATGGCAACAATTTATTGCTGCGCAAGATAAGCAACAGACTGATTTTGTGTTAGAAAGTGGTTTCAGGCTGCCTGAAAACACTGCTCAAGCCGTTTCAGGCAGCCTGAAACCATCAACGGCTATTTATCAAGCGCGAACATTTGCGCCGCGTTATTTTCAATTTGTACAACACACCAGTTTCACGGGTTTAGCGCGCCAAACCGAACGCGCCATTGAAGCCGAACGCGCGGATTTGTTACCCGAGCTTGACCCGATTGAACAAAACAGCGCGCGTGAAACTGTGGCAGCAACCGCGCGTGGCATTGAGCATTTTCCAGCAGGCACGCAAGCGGGCGTGTGTTTGCATAGTTTGTTGGAGCGATTCCGTCCACAGCAATCGCCTGAAAAACAGAGAGAACTTGCCGAAAAAGTATTGCAGCAATATGGTTATAAACCCGAAGAGTGGGCGGACATCGTGTTGCAATGCGCGCACAATACCGTACAAACTCCACTATTGCCCAAGCTCAATCTTGCCATGCTGCCTGAAAGCGAGCGGTTGGACGAAATGGGTTTTGTGTTTCACAGCCAAGCATTGAGTGTAGAAAAATTGCGCGCTTGGTTTGCGCAGCCGCATTTGGGTTTGAGCCAGCAGATTATCCGCGCCAGTGAGCGGCTGACGTTTCATGAAGTGAACGGTTTTATCAATGGTTTTATCGATGTATTCGCGCACACGGCGCAAGGCGAGACTTTAATTATTGACTATAAATCCAATTACTTAGGTGACAGCATCGCCGCTTATCATCGCGACGCCTTGGATGATGCCATTGCGCAACATTATTATTATTTACAAGCCTTGATTTACGCGATTGCCGCCGCACGTTATTTAAAATCGCGCCATGTTTCGCCCAAAACAATTGCCGTGCGCTACTTATTTTTACGTGGTTTGGACGGCATGAGCGAACATGGTGTGTGGCAATGGGATATTGCGATGGAAGATTTGGAGACGTGGTTGGGGTAGGGCGATAAAAAGGCTACCTGAAAACTTGCGATAAGTTTTCAGGTAGCCTTTTTATTTATTGGGTTGAACTGGCGGCAATAGCACTTGCGCTATTGGCTTGCAATGCAGCGGTTTGTTGGGCAGTTTGCCGTTCTAATTCGGCAACATTGGGTTCACGATAGGGGGCAAATTTGTCGATTCGTGCCAAGATGTTTTTAGGCGATTCGTTGCGTAAGTTGTGCTCTAAAATCCATTTGCCGATTTGTTGTTTGGCATTCATTGTGCGCTCTAAATCGTTCATGCGTTCATCGAATTTGAGTTGGTCAAACCAGTCTTTATCGTCGGCCGTACGCTTGGCTTGAGCGGCTTTCATAAGGATGTAGGCGATTTTGCGGTTGTTGGCATGTGGTGGCACGCCTTTGTCATACAGATATTGGGTGGCAAGTAAAAATAGGGCTTGTGCGTCGTTTTGTAGGATGGCTTGGCGATACCAGTATACGGCTAATTCTTGGTTTTGGGCTGTGCCTTCGCCGCGGTCGTACATTTGTCCGAGCAGGCGTTGTTCTTGTACCATGCCACTTTTGGCGGATTTCATATACAAAGCAAAGGCTTGTTGGTAGTCTTTTTTGCCTTGGTCGTAACACAATGCTAAGTTTGCCGCGCTGATTTGGTCGTTCATGATGGCGTGCGCTTGTTGAAAGTATTCGCAGGCTTTGTCTAAGTTTTTGGCAACAGAATATCCTTCGGCATAGGCGACACCTAAATTGGCAAACGCTTTGCCGTAGCCTTGGGCGGCGGATTTTTCATACCATACAATGGCGTTTGCCCAATCGTTGCGGCGCATGTAAAAACGTCCGACGGCATATTGGGCTTCTTTGTCGCCTTGTTGGGCTTTGGCGAGCATGGTGTTATCGGGTTCAGCAGAGAAAACGGAGGTAAATGCGCTGCTTGGGTTGTTTGGTTCATCGCTTGGTTTGTTGTATAGATATATGCCTGATGCTAATAAAATAATGAGCAAAATCAAGCCAATAATACTATCGTGATTTTTGCGGACGACTTTGTATTCGGGTTCGGGCAAGTGATGTTTCATGGATTGTCTCTGGCTGGATTGGGTAAGTTTTTCAGGCAGCCTTGCAGTCATTTGGTGGACAGAGCCCACCCTACAAAGTTTGCGAGTTTTGTTGAGTATTAATAGGCTGCCTGAAAATCTTGTGCGATAAAAGCGGTGTAAAGTTTTCCACCGCTTGTTGTTTAATCTTTGAACACTTCAGCAAGCGCGTTGGCAACGTATTCAATGTTGCCATCGTTTAAACCTGCGATACACAAGCGTCCTGATTGTAAAACGTAAATGGCGTATTCATCTTGCAAACGCTTTACTTGCGCAGGGTTTAACCCTGTGTAGCTGAACATGCCGCGTTGTTTGATGAAGTAGCTGAAATCTTTTTCAGGCAGCTTCGCGCTTAGAACTTCATACAATTTTTGGCGCATGGCTTTGATTCGGTCGCGCATGGCATAGACTTCTTGTTGCCATTGGTCGCGGCGTTGCGAGTTGGATAATACGCCATAAGCGGTTAAACCGCCGTGTGCTGGGGGGCTGGAATACATGCGGCGCACGATGAATTTGAGTTGTCCCAATACCAATTCGGCTTCGGCTTGCGATGGCGTTACCACCATTAATGCACCTACGCGTTCGCCGTAAAGCGACATGTTTTTGGAAAATGATACGCTGACCAATAATTGAATGCCCAGTTCAACGGCTTTGCGCACGGCATAAGCGTCGGTGGCGAAGTCGTTGCCAAAGCCGAGATAGGCGATGTCCATTAAGGCGATGAGTTGGTTTTGTTTCACAATGGCTAAGAGTTCATCCCATTGCGCTTGGCTTAAATCCACGCCTGTTGGGTTGTGGCAGCATGGGTGAAGCAACACAATGCTGTGCGCGGGCAGGGTTTGGAAAAAGGCTTTGAGTTCGTCGAATTTTACGCCGATGGTTTCTGGGTCGTAATAAGGATAGGTTTCTACTTCAAAGCCTTCACCTTCGAAAATGCCGCGATGGTTGTCCCAAGTGGGGTCGCTGATGTAGGCTTTGCCGTTGGGAAACCAGTCTTGTAAAAAGCCAGCAGCCAGTTTGAGTGCGCCTGAACCGCCTAAACTTTGTGCAATGGCAATGCGTTTTTCGGCGATGGCAGGATGGTCGTCGCCTAATAATAAAGGTGCAATTTCCTCGCGCAAACCTGCGTGTCCTTCCATCGGCAAATAGCTTTGCGCTTGCACGCCAATCTCGTTAGCCGCAGCGCGCACGCTTTCAGGCAGCGGCATTTTGCCGTCGTCGTCAAAATAAATGCCAATACTGAGATTGACTTTATGTTCTCGCGAGTCTTGCTTGAAGGTTTCCACTAAGCTTAAGATAGGGTCACCTGCGTAGGCGGTAATGTGTTGATACATTGAGATTTCCTTGTGTAATCAGAATGTGTAATGTTTTCAGGCTGCCTGAAAAAGTGTAGATAATACGCTTTTCAGACAGCTAATAAAATAGTTTTTGTTTGTGTGATGGTTTGGGAGATATGTTCAGGCTGCCTGAAACATGATTTTGCTATCTGATTTGGGATATTAAATAACGTAATCTTATGTAGTCATCTGTAAAATACTGGAGTACAATCCCACTTCTTTTTCCCCTAACTCAATACAACGAGGTTTACCATGGACGAGCATTTAAGAGAAGCGGCGTTAAGATTTCACGAGTATCCCAACCCTGGCAAAATTCAAGTTGCGCCAACTAAGCCTTTGGCAACGCAATATGATTTGTCGCTGGCGTATTCGCCTGGTGTAGCAGTGCCGTGTATGGAAATTCATGCCGACCCTGCCAATTCTTATCGCTACACGGCGCGAGGGAATTTGGTGGCGGTGATTTCTAATGGTACGGCGGTTTTGGGTTTGGGCAATATTGGCCCAGAAGCCAGCAAACCTGTGATGGAAGGTAAGGGCGTTTTGTTTAAAAAATTCGCCAATATTGATGTGTTTGACATTGAAATCAATGAAACCGACCCTGACAAATTGGTAGAAATTATTGCATCTTTGGAGCCGACTTTTGGCGGCATTAACTTAGAAGACATTAAAGCACCTGAGTGTTTCTACATTGAGAAAAAGTTACGCGAACGCTGTAATATCCCAATTTTCCACGATGACCAACATGGTACGGCGATTATTACTGCGGCGGCGGTGTTGAATGGTTTGCGTTTTGTAGAAAAAGACATTGCACAAGTGACATTGGTGTGTTCAGGCGCGGGCGCGGCGGCGATTGCTTGCTTGGATTTGCTGGTGGCTTTGGGCATGAAACGCGAGAATATTACTGTTTGCGATTCCAAAGGCGTGATTTATACAACGCGTGAAGATCGCGAGCGTATGGACGAGAGTAAAGTGCGTTATGCGATTGAGGATAATGGTCAGCGTGTGTTGGGCGACGCGGTTAGTGGCAAAGACATTTTCTTGGGATTGTCTAGCGCAAATGTGTTAACAGCCGATATGCTCAAAACCATGAACGACAAACCGATTGTGTTTGCGATGGCAAACCCGCAGCCTGAAATTTGGCCGCCTGTGGCGAGAGAAGCACGTCCTGATGTGATTATCGGCACGGGTCGTTCGGATTTCCCGAACCAAGTGAACAATGTATTGTGTTTCCCGTTTATTTTCCGCGGCGCGTTGGACGTGGGCGCAACGACAATCAATGAAGAAATGAAATTGGCGGCGGTGCGCGCAATTGCGGATTTGGCGTTGGCAGAAGCCAATGATGTAGTAGCAGACGCTTATGGTAGCCATGAATTGACGTTTGGTGCGGAATATTTGATTCCAAAACCATTTGACCCACGATTGATTGCGCACGTTGCGCCAGCGGTAGCAAAAGCAGCGATGGATTCAGGCGTGGCAACACGTCCGATGGCAGACTTAGATGCGTATGTTGAAAAGTTGAACCAACAAATCTACAAAACCAATTTAATGATGCGCCCGATTTTCACGCGCGCCAAAAAAGACATCAAACGCATTTTGTTGGCAGAAGGCGAAGACAACCGCGTATTGCACGCAGCGCAATTCCTTGTGAATCAAAAAATTGCCTATCCTGTTGTGATTGGTCGCACCAAAAACGTGCAAGAGCGTTTGAAATCACAGGGCTTAACCATTGAAATTGGTAAAGATTTTGAATTGGTGGACATCGACGCCAATCCTTATTACAAAGATTGTTGGAAACTGTATTACGAGCAACACAAACGCAATGGCGTAACCGAAGTGATGGCGCGCCGTCGTATGCAAGTGAATCCAACCTTGATTGGCGCAGCGATGGTGGAGTTGGGGCATGTAGATGGCATGGTTGCAGGTGCTGTAGGGCGTTTCCATGACCATTTGAAAGTGTATACTGATGTGGTGGGTTACAATAATCCTGAAAAAAATGCGTTTGCCATGAATGCCTTGATTACCAATAAAGGTAACTTCTTCATTGCCGATACTTATGTTACGGAAAACCCAACCGCCGAACAAATCGCGCAAGGCACATTAATGTGCGCCAAAGAAATTAAACGCTTTGGTATCATTCCTAAAGTGGCGTTGTTGTCTAATTCAAACTATGGCTCATTGCGCAATGAAAACAGCGGCAAAATGTCGCGTGCTTTAGAAATGATTCGTGAACAAGACCCAGAATTGGAAATTGATGGCGAAATGCAAGCCGATTTGGCATTTGACCCAGAAATGCGTAAAGCCATGTTCCCAGATACCACTTTGACAGACACGGCAAATCTCTTGGTTATGCCGAATGTTGAAGCCGCGAACATCAGCTACAACTTAATGCGCGTGAATGCAACCAATGGCGTTACCGTCGGTCCGATTTTGATGGGTTTGAAGAAACCAGTACATTTGGTTACACCAATTTCCAGCGTGCGCCGTATTGTGAATATTGCTGCGATTGCTGCGGTAGATGCGCAATTGTTGGCGGAAAAAGAGAAATAATTTTCTCGAGTACGTTTCAGGCAGCCTTAATTTTTAGGCTGCCTGAAAAGATTAAAACAAAAGTCGGACGTGTTTTAGTGTCCGACTTTTTGTGTTTGAGTGTTGTGTAGCTTTCAGGCTGCCTGAAACTTTGGCAAAACTCAGAAAGATTGTAGGTGGACACTGTCCACCGTTTTATCAATAAATGATGACTTGCGTTGCTTGAAATTTTTTGGTGGACAGTCTCCATCCTACACATTTTAGCTACGCTGAACTACGTTTCAGGCAGCCTGGAAAGATATTACAAAACTTTCAGGCAGCCTGAAACTCAATCGGGCACGCGTTCGCTTTCATCGCGTCCTGCCCAATCGCAAGCAAATTGATATGCTGTGCGCCCAGAACGGTTGCCGCGTGTTTGCGACCACAATAAAGCAGCAGCGCGCGTGTTTTCGTCGTAGCCGACTTTGAAATCCGCCAGCCATGAACGCACGGCGGCTAAATATTCTTCTTGGTCAAAGGGGTAGAAGCTAAGCCACAAGCCAAAGCGGTCGGAGAGCGATACTTTTTCTTCTACCGCTTCTTTCGGGTGTACTTCGCCTCGAATGCCTGTGGTTGCCGTGTTTTCGTCCATGTATTCGGGCATTAAATGGCGGCGGTTGGATGTGGCATAGACCAATACATTATCCGCGCGGCGCGACAAGCTGCCGTCCAACGCGGTTTTTAGGGCTTTGTAGCCTTCTTCGCCGCTTTCAAACGACAAATCATCGCAAAACACAATAAATTTTTCCGAACGTGCCGCCAATACATTAAGCAAAGCAGGCAGCGTTTGTAAATCGTGTTTGTCCACTTCAATCAAGCGCAAACCGCGTGGCGCGTATTCATGCAATAAGGCTTTGATTAACGATGATTTTCCTGTGCCACGCGCGCCTGAAAGCAAGACATTATTGGCAGGGCGACCGTCTAAAAATTGCTCGGTGTTGCGCACTAATTTTGCCATTTGTTTGTCCACCGCCGCCAAACGCGATAAGGGAAACGTATGCGGCTTGGGCAAGGCGTGCAAGATGCCTGTGTTACCTACTTTTTGCCAACGAAACGCGATGGTATTGCGCCAATCGGGTTCGGTTTGCTCGGGTGGCAACCATGCGTCTAGGCGGTTTAACACGGAAATGGCTTGTTTTATAAAGGTTTTAACGGATTTATTTTTCATAATGTACTTTCAGGCTGCCTGAAAAATGAACAATAAAAGTTTACGCTGCGGACATATCGTTTCAGGCAGCCTGAATTCCTGCATAAATTTTTGGCAAACCATGCAAGGGATAAGTTTCAAAGTCGGTAGTAAAACTGCGTGGCAATGTTTCATCGTTTTCAATGAGCAACCATGTTTTGAAAATATCGTCTGGGCGCATATCAGGCACTTCATAGCAGCGGTAATCTTGCGCAGGCAAAATGGCTTCTTGCGCAAATTCAGGCAGCGGCATATCTTGTGCCACAATTCTACCGATGGTAATCAATACTTTATCGGGAATAGTGTCATTGTATTGATAAACGCAATAAACCGTTAAGGTAAACGAAGGCAAGCGCGAGGCTTTGGCGTCTTGCCAGCGTGTCCATAAATCGGTTAAAACGCTGTGGACTTCGCTTAACGGTGCTTCTGCTTGAATGCCCGCAATGCGCATTGGGGCGTAAAGAGTTGTATTTTCGATGTTCATGAGGAAATGTTTCAGTTTGAGTGATGAATTGAAGTTTCAGGCTGCCTGAAAGCAGCCTGAAATGATTATTGCAAGGTGTAAATATCGCGCCAGCCTTTATTGGTTTTAACCAAAGTAGCGGTGCGGGTTTCTGTTTGGTCTAAGCCTTCGTAATAAGGACTGTTTTTCAACAATTTTTTCGCCCAGCGTTCGGCTTTGATTTTCGCGTCGAATGACACTTGTGTTGTGGTGACACCATTCGATGGCGTAGGTTCGGTGTAATAATTGATTTTTTTCACATCCAATTTACCGATACATAAAAACTGACCATGTGGCGTGGATTTGAATGCGCGTTGCCCTTTTTCGGTTAAACGGTAAGTTAGATAACGGGTAACATGTTCGCCCGAGCCTTCGTTGGTGACGCCCACATCATCATAAATTTCAGCGTCTACCAAAATTTCCATTTGTTCCGCCGCCGCTTCGTTGGCACGTTTACCATTTGGCAAGCGTTTGAGCAAACGGATTTCAGGCGAACCCAGCGGCGTAAGTTGATTGATTTGAGCGTTGTTTGCGTCGGTTACTTCCAAAGAAAAAGGCACACAAACAGCGTTTGAGCGAGGCGATTTCTCCAAAGCCTCTTCTAAATCCGACTGAGAAATTTTATTGCTATTGCCACCGCAAGCTGCCAATGAAACCGCTGCCGCTAAAATCAACCACTTATTCATAATGTTCTCCTAAGAATCTTTGAGATAGCCCAAGTCAAAAATCGCAAGCATAGCCCCAAACACGCGAGACGACAAGACAAAAAAGGCTGAATTTCGTACAATGCCGCTTATTTTTTGCAAGAGGCAAATAAAATGATTGAATTATATGGCATTCCCAACTGCACCACCGTTAAAAAAGCTCGCGTTTGGCTAGAAGAAAACGGCATTGCCTATGAATTTCACGATTTCAAAAAAGCCGTACCAAGCAGCGAATGGCTTTCAGGCTGCCTCAAAAGCGTGCCATTAGAAACCTTGTTAAACAAACGCGGCACCACATGGCGCAAACTCACGCCCGAACAACAAGCCAAAGCCAATGATGAGGCAGACGCGATTGAACTCATGCGAGAAAATCCAAGCGTGATTAAACGCCCTGTGTTGGATTTAGGCGATAAGGTTTATGTCGGTTTTAACGAAGCGATGTACAAAAAGATTTTTCAGGCAGCCTGAAAACAGTTAAACAAGGAAATCATCATGAAAACCGCAATGATTGTGAGCAGTTTGTTATTGGTCAGCGCAGCGACGCAAGCTGAGAGTATCGCTCGTCCCATGCCAATGAAATTAAGAAATGGCGTAGTGGTAGAGCGCGATTTAGTCAGCAAAGACGGACAATATCTGTTTCTCGTGAACACAGGCACATGGCGCGTGGGCGGCATCATGTACAACCGCGCCAACAACGATTTCATCGTCTTTGACGGCACGCAAAAAGGCTACAATCTCACGCTCCAATCGCGAGATAATAAAAAACCTGCCGAATACATTTTCACAGGCACACTCAATCTCGCCAACAACCGCATAGACGGCGTGATGACCACCAATACGCAAAAAGCCATTACGTTTGAACCGTATATCCCAATTGCTAAACGCCCGACGTTTCAATTCAAGTTTTTCGGTTTAGCCAATCCACAAAATCCCAATGTGCCGCGTGTGACCCAAGTGCAAGTGTTCAGCAACAACAAACTCGTACAAACGCTTAGCGGTTTTGAAGCCAGCGACTACGAAGCGACCTATGCCGATTACAATTTTGACGGCTATTTTGACTTGCGCCTAGACATCGGCGATATTGCTACGATGCAATCGCGCCACCAATATTGGCTCTACAATCCCAAAACCGCCCAATTTGAACGCGATGATTTTTTAAGCCAAATCAGCGGCGCAGCACAGCGTTATCCGCACAAAAATATTTTGCGTTTCAACAATAAATTGTTAGAACGCCGCGGTAATACATGGCAGGCAATGCCGTGTTGCGCGGCAATTAATTGACTCAGTAGGTCGGGCATTCATGCCCGATAACAATATTTTCAGGCAGCCTGAAACCATGCAAACCCTTTTTATCGCCGACTTACATCTCTCCGACGACACGCCCGATTTGAATGCTTTGTTCGCCCAATTTTTGCGCGACAAAACAGGCAAAGCGGCGGCGTTGTATATTCTGGGCGATTTGTTTGAAGCGTGGACAGGCGACGATGACCCCAGTCAAACTGCTGCCGACGTGGCGGCACAAATTCGCTCCTTTGCGCAAAGCGCGCCTGTGTATTTTATTGCGGGCAACCGTGATTTTATGCTGGGCAAACAGTATGCCGAAAAAGCGAATATGACGCTGCTGCCTGAAAATCATCTGATTGACATTCAAGGAAAAACCATTTTATTGACGCATGGCGATGAAATGTGTACCGATGATGTGGCTTATCTGCGTTATCGTAAAATCATCCGCCAGCCGCTGATAAAAAAAGCCTTGCGTGCGCTGCCGTTTGCCAAACGCCAACAAATCGCCGCCAACATCCGCGCCAAGAGCCGTGCGCGTAAACAAAGTGGGCAGGTTTATGCGATTTCAGATGTTACCGAACAAGGCGTTCAGGCAGCCTGTGCGCGTTATCCGCAGGCGAAAATCATTATTCACGGACACACGCACCGCCCGAATATTCATCAACATATTGCAAATAATCAAGAAATTACGCGTTATGTATTGCCCGATTGGAAAGACGGACAGGGCGGTTATTTGGCGATTGATGATAATGAAATCCAGATGTTCAGGCTGCCTGAAACCCTAACACAAGTGAACCCATTATGACCCATCCTTTTCAACGTTCCCGTTTCCTGCGCAACACGTTGCCCGACGCGCATGTGTCCGAACACGGCAGTATTCGCTCGCTGCACCTTGGCACGCCCACGATTCAAAGCTCGATGAATATTAATAATCCGTCGGAGCTGGTGTTGTCGTATAGCCGCGCGATGATGGCTTGGTTGCTGTTTTGCGATGATGTGCCGCAACACGCGCTGCATATTGGTTTGGGTGGCGGCTCGTTTGTGCGTTGGCTGGACGAACATTTCCCGACCATGCGTCAAACGGCGATTGAAATCAATCCGCAAGTGATTAATATCGCGCGTACGGCGTTTGAGTTGCCGTTTGAGGGCGAGCAATTTCAGATTGTGGAAGCCGATGGCGCGGAATTTGTCAAAACTATGCGCGCCAGTGTGGATTTGATGTTGGTAGACGGCTTTGATGGCGTGCAAATTATTGACGATTTGGTTAGCGCAGATTTTTTTGCCGATAGCAAATTAGCGTTGTCGTCGCATGGGATTTTTGCGACTAACTGGTGGCGCGGCGATAGACGATATGCGCAATTTGTGGCGCGTTTGAAAACTGAGTTTGCAGGCAAAGTGCTGGAAATTCCCGCGGAAAGCCACGGCAATATGGCGGTGTTTGCGTTTCAGGCAGCCCCAAAAGAATTGGGTTTGGATAAACTGAAAAAGCGCGCAGCAAAATTAAGCGACCAATATGGCTTGGATTTTCGCCGTATGCTGGCGGATGCGAAAGCCAATAATCCGCACAATGGAAAACAGTTTGTGTTTGAAAAATAAAGATTTTTTGGATTTCAGGTAGCCTAAAACTTTTTAAAACTAAGAATAGAGATAAAACATGATAACTATCAACACTTTACGACAAATGAAAACCAACGGCGACAAAATCGCCATGCTTACTTGCTACGATGCCAGTTTTGCTGCGCTAATGAGTCGCGCGGGCGTGGATATGCTGCTGATTGGCGATTCGCTGGGCATGGCGGTGCAGGGCAAATCGTCCACGCTGCCTGTAACGATTGATGAGATGTGCTACCACACGGCGGCGGTGGTGCGTGGCAACACGAATGCGATGATTGTTGCCGATTTACCTTTTGGCGCGTATCAACAAAGCAAAGAGCAAGCCTTTGAATCATCAGCGAAACTTATGGCGGCTGGCGCACACATGGTCAAACTGGAGGGCGGCGCAGTGATGGCGGAAACCACGCGCTTTTTGCAAGAACGTGGCATTCCCGTTTGCGCCCACATCGGCTTGACGCCGCAATATGTCAACGTGTTTGGCGGCTACAAAGTGCAGGGGCGTGGCGATGCGGCAGCGGCGGTGTTGGCGGACGCATTGGCACATGAACAGGCAGGTGCGGCAATAATTTTAATGGAATGCGTTCCCAGCGATTTGGGCAAACAAATTACCGAGCGCGTCGCTTGCCCGACCATCGGCATTGGCGCAGGCGTGGACACCGATGGGCAAGTTTTGGTCATGCACGATATGTTGGGCGTGTTCAACGGCAAAACAGCGAAATTTGTGAAAAATTTTATGGACGGCGAAACGAGTATTCAGGCAGCCGTTGAAAGCTATGTTCGCGCGGTGAAAGAAAAAAGTTTTCCAAGTGCGGAGCATATGTTTCAGGGGTAATAAGAAGATTTCAGGCTGCCTGAAAGGGTTTTGCTATAATCGTGGCAATGTTAATGTGAAAGGGTAAATAAATGATTCAATTAAATCATGTACAGGCGGTGGCATTTGATTTGGATGGCACTTTGGTGGATTCGATTCCTGATTTGGCGGCTTCGGCAAACGCGATGCGCGTGGCAATGGGACTGCCTGAATTACCTCGTGAAACGGTGCAAAGTTATGTGGGTGATGGGATTGGGGTGTTGGTTCATCGTGCTTTAACCGCGGATTATCAAGGTCGTGCGGCAGAAGATTTGTGGCAACAAGGGTTTACGGCATTTGTGAAACATTATGGTGCGAATATTGCCAATGCCACACGCCCTTATCCTGAAACGGAAGTGGGTTTGGGTTTGCTCAAATCTTTGGGTATTCCATTGGCGGTGGTAACGAATAAAAGCGAAATGTTGGCGGTTAAATTATTGAAAGATTTGGATTTAGACCATTATTTCAGCATGGTGGTGGGCGGCGATACCTTGGTGCGACGCAAACCAGATCCTGAACCTTTGTTGTATGTGGCGGAAATTTTGGGCGTGCAGCCTGAAAATATGTTGATGGTGGGCGATTCGCACAATGATATTTTGGCGGCGAAAGCGGCGGGTTGTCCTGCGGTGGGCGTAACGTTTGGTTATGGCGACATGGTGGAATTGTCGCAAGATGAGGCGACTA
This sequence comes from Neisseriaceae bacterium B1, assembly GCA_051414845.1. GTDB lineage: Bacteria > Pseudomonadota > Gammaproteobacteria > Burkholderiales > Neisseriaceae > Simonsiella. Next base: position 1,176,391 of record CP183313.1, on the reverse strand, counting down.
AACCCGATTGGTTGATTGGTAAGCTGCCTGAAATTTATGAGCATTTGCGCGCCAAACACCCTGATTAAGGCCGCCTGAAATGATGAAACAGGAAAAATCTTTACGCACGCGAGCTTTGGATTTGTTGTCGCGACGCGAATACAGTCGGACGGAATTGCGCAAGAAATTGCTGCCTTATGCCGAAGAAAATGTGGATGAATTAGACGAATTGTTGGATGAGTTGGCTGAGCGCAATTGGCAATCGGATACGCGGTTTGCCGAAGCATTTGTCCACAGCAAAAGCAGCAAACATGGGCGTTTTCGTTTGCAACAGGCTTTGGCGGCGAAGGGGATTGACCGTGAAACGGCGGCAGAATTTTTGCCCGACGCGGAAGATGAGTTGGCGCACGCGCGTGATGTGTTGCAGAAAAAATTTAAGCAGCCTGCGCAAACGCCACAGGAAAAGCAGAAACAGATTCGCTTTTTGCTCTATCGCGGTTTTGCGATGGATACGGTAATGAAGGTTTTGCGTTTCGATTGGGACGAATAGGGTTTCAGGTTGCCTGAAGCATTAAAAAGATAAGTGAGTTGAATATGAAACATGCTGCGTTACATCAGTTATTTTATCCGCACCATTTGGCGGTTGTTGGTGCTTCTGACCGTTACGGCACTGCTGGACGGAGCGTGTTTTCACAATTGCAAACGGGCAATATTGCGGCGAAATTGGTGCCGATTAATCCTAAGCATAAGGCAGTGGGCAGCGTAAAGGCTTATGAGAGTTTGACGGCGGCGGCACAAGAGTTTGCGTTGGATACGGCGATTGTGATTGTGGCGGCGGATAAGGTTGTGAGCGTGGTGCGCGAGGCGGTAAAAGTGGGTGTGCGCCAAATTGTGATTATTAACGAGCTTGACCCTGCCCCCAGCAGTGTGCGTCGCCAATTAGAGCGGGCGGCGGAAGTGGCGATGAAGGCAGATGTGTTGCTGTTTGCTTTGCCTGTACATGGCGTAGAGGGCGTGTTTTTGTCGCCACAACATACGGCTTCGGCATATATTGGACATGGCGAGAGCGTTGCCGATTGCATGGATAATTACGCGCGCGAACGTGGGATTTCTTTTAGTCGTTTTTTGCCGTTGAATCCGCAGACGGATTATTCAGTCAGTACAGGGCAACTGATTGATTATATTGCAAATGAATCGGAGACAACTTCGCTGTTGGTGCACGTCAGTGAATTGGATAACCCACGCCATTTGTTGAGTGCTTTGGCGGCTGCGGCGCGACGCAAACCTGTGGTGGTGTTGAGCACTTTAGTCGATAGTGATGAAGAGCAGCTGTTTTTACAGGCATTGGAGCGGCAACATGTTTTGGTGGCGCGTACGCTAACTGAGTTTTTTACCGCCGCTAAATTGATTCATACCCGTTTAACAGCACGTGGTAATCGATTGTTGATTGTAAGTAATACGCGACAAATTGGTGCATTGACTTTTAAAGCAATGGCACAAGAAGGTATTGAAGCATCGCAACCAAGTGTTTCAACACAACGTGCTTTGCAACGCATATTGCCTTATAAAACGGATAATTTAAATCCGTTTTATTTGCCTGCTGATGCAGCACCAGGTTTGTTTCAGGCAGCCTTGGAATGTAGTTTGACTGATGAATATACTGACGCGGTCATGTTGATTTGCACAGGGCGCAATAATGCAGATAATCGGCGCACCGCGCAAATGGTGGCGCAAATGCAAGGCAAAGCACGCAAACCAATTTTGCTGGTGTGGCTAGGTAGTGCGGATACGTCTGAAATTCGACAGTTTTTCAATGAAAACAAAAATTTGCATTTCAAGCAACCAGACCATGCGTTGCAGGCTTTGGCAAATTTAAATTTGTATCGACATTATCAGCAACAACGCCAAGAATTATCAGCGTTTCATGACTACCGCTATGCCAGCGGGGCGGCGGAGACTTTGCACCAATATTTGCGTCCAGTGTTGCCGATGGTGGCTGTTCCTGCCAGTAAAAATGCCAGTAATCGTTTGTTTGAAGCCTTGCGTTTAGAGCGCATGGGGCGCAAAAAAGCAGCACCACAATTGTATTTGAATTGGCAGCAACGCCCAACTTTGGGGCAAGTTGCGAGCTTGATTAATGAGCAAGCCAGTTTGAATTTGTTGCCGCCGTTTACGCCTGAAATGGTGGCCAATAGCTGTCAAATGCTGGGTTTAACTGAAAACGGTTGGCATGAGTGGTTGCTTAATGCGGCAGAAATTTTAAATAGGCTGCCTGAAATTGCCAGTTTGCAATTGGAATTGGCTTGGGATAATGGTGTGATGACGGGGCAAGTCCTCAAGTTTAGCCTGCAAGAACCCGATCAAATGGCGCAAAACGTTTTCCCACCTTTGCCAACCACCGAAGAAGTCTTGCATTTGAAAGATGGGCGTTTGGCTTATGTTCGTCCTGTGCGCCCAGAAGATGCTAGTCTGTTGCAGCAACACATCGAACAAATGGACGCACAATCGCGTTATATGCGCTTTTTGTCGCGTTTCGATACGCCGCCTGTGACTTTATTGGCGCGTTTGTCGCACCCCGATTATCAGCGTGATTATGCTTTGATTGTGCACGATAAAAATAATGAAGTATTGGCGACGGCAAATTATACTGCCGACCCTAATTTAATCAGTTGTGAATTTGGCATCAGCACCGCGCCAAGTTTGCAAGGGCAGGGCATTGGTCGCTTTTTGATGGAACGATTGATTGCACGTGCGCGCGAGCAAGGGTTTAAGTATATGCGCGCCGAGATTTTGGCAGACAATCATCCTATGCAAAAATTGGCGTTGAAACTGGGTTTTGTCTTGAATCAACATCCTGATGACAGCAGCATGGTCGAAGCGCGTTTGGTTTTATAAACCGATTGTTTGCGCTTTCAGGCTGCCTGAAAAGCACAAGCACGCTTTTTCCGCTATAATCGTGCCCTTAATTCAACAATATACAAATAGATAGGAATACATACATGGCTTTTGCCTCACTTTTTACCTTATTAGATGACATCGCTTCGGTGTTGGATGATGTAGCGTTGATGACCAAAATGGCTGCCAAGAAAACCGCTGGTGTGGTGGGCGACGATTTGGCGTTGAATGCCAATCAAGTGACAGGCGTGAAAGCCGACCGCGAATTGCCGATTGTGTGGGCTGTGGCAAAAGGCTCGTTGATTAATAAGGTTATTTTGATTCCGGTAGCATTGCTATTGTCGGTATTTGCGCCCAAATTGATTACGCCGCTGCTCATGCTCGGGGGCGCGTTTTTGTGTTTTGAAGGGGGGGAAAAACTGTTGCACAAATTGTTGCACCGCAATGAAGCGGAACACGTTGAAGCCATTCCCGATGATGTGAACAGCGAAAGCGACAAAATCAAAGGTGCCATTCGCACCGATTTTATTTTGTCGGCAGAAATCATCATCATTGCGCTGGGCACGATTCCCGTAGACGCCAGCGTATTAACGCGCGTTTTGGTTTTAAGCGCGATTGGTATTGGTATCACGATTGCGGTATATGGCTTGGTTGCAGCGATTGTAAAAGCCGACGACTTTGGCTTGCATTTAATGGAACAGCCTGAAGCAGGTAAAAAAGTGATTGGTCGTGGCATTATTAATTTTATGCCTTGGTTTATGCGTGGCTTGAGTGTGGTGGGTACACTGGCGATGTTCTTGGTGGGTGGCGGCATTTTTATGCACAACGTAGACGCGTTGCACCACATCCAATGGGGCAGCAGCATTACCGAAATGTTGGCAACATTGGTATTGGGTTTTGCCATTGGTTCGTTGGCATGCATTATCGTTTTACCTTTGATGAAACTCTTTAAAAAAGGCGCGCATTAATTTTTCAGGCAGCCTGAACGCATTGTTTGAGATTGAACTTTATGAATTTGCTGACTCGTTATTTAATCAGCCGTTTAGCCATCATGTCGTGTTATGCCTTAATCTCCATTTTGGCATTGTATAGCTTCATCGATTTTCTCAGCGAAGTGGGCAATATCGGCAAAGGCACTTATACCATCTGGACAGCGGTGCAATACATTACCATGCAAATGCCCGCCCGCGCTTATCAACTCATGCCACTGGCAACGCTCATCGGTGGACTAATTGCGCTGAGTCAATTGTCCTCAAGCAGCGAATGGGTAGTTGTGAAAACCAGCGGTTTAAGTACCGCTCAAATTGTCGGCCTTGTCTTGAAATTTAGCGCGATTTTCGCTGTGGTCACCATTTTATTAGGCGAATGGCTTGCGCCTGATATGAGCCGCCGAGCCGATACGCTCAAAGCTGTTGCGCGCAATGGCGAAGTTTCTGCCGCTGCCGATGGCGTATGGATGAAACAGCCGCAAGCAATGGTCAATGTCGCTTCTATGTTGCCTGATAACACATTGATTGACATTAAAATTTGGCGTTATAACGATGAATTTCAATTAGTTGAAGCCATAGCTGCCGATAAGGCAAAAGTTTCCGATGGTAAATGGATTTTAGAAAATGTACGCAGTAGTCAATTGTCTGATAGTCGCGTGAATATCCAAAAAATGGCGCAATGGGAATGGCAAACGCCTGTCAATAAACAGCTTTTGAATGTATTGCTGGTCAAACCCGAGCAAATGTCGTTCACCGCGCTCACGCAATACATAGGCTACCTGAAAAACAACAACCAGCAAACGCAAATGTACAACGTCGCATGGTGGAATAAATTGGTTTACCCGATTGCAACGATGGTGATGGCGCTGGTTGCGCTCGCATTCACGCCGATTTCAGGGCGGCACAGTAATATGGGTTTGAAACTTTTTGGCGGGATTTGTTTAGGCTTGCTGTTTTTCTTTGCAGGCAGATTGTTCGGTTTTACCACGCAATTGTACGGCGTTCCCGCCTTTTTCTCCGCCGTATTGCCGACCGCCGCTTTTGCATTGTTGGCGGTGTACTTGATTCGTAAGCAAGAGCAAAGATAATTTCAGGCTGCCTGAAAATCAAAGTAGAGTAGGGTGGCACTCATTGCCCACGCAGATATTTCAGGCAGCCTAAAAATCCAATAAAAGCGAGTTCGCCATGAACATGAACAAAGTCTATTTCTACATCGCCGCTTTGGCAATCTTGATTGGCGGCGTATGGGCAAGTTTGCCCAGCGATGAGCAACGCGCCAAAATGCAAGCGGCGGCGCAGAAACGCAAAGCCGAAAAAATCGCTAAACAAAAATCCGCGCAACAAAAAATCACCAGCGCCCCCGTAGCCAGCAATCCACAATAATCAAAAAGGAAACCATTATGAATAGCCAACCAACTTTGCAGACCGCTCTTGCGCACCGTTCCATCCGCAAATTTACCGATGAAGCGATTAGCCCAGAATTGTTGAACACGCTGATTCAAGCTGCGCAAATGGCGTCCACATCCAGCTTTTTGCAAAACATCAGCGTGATCCGTGTTGCCGACAAAGCAAAACGCGCCAAAATCCGCGAAATTTGTGCCAACGCGTATCAAGGTAAAATCGGACATCATTATGTAGAAAATTGTGCTGAATTTTTGGTCTATTGCATTGATGCAACACGCCATTTACATTTCGCGCCTGATGCGCAAATTGATTGGACGGAAGTCTTGCTCGTGGGCGCGGTCGATGCAGGCATTTTCGCGCAAAATTTGATGATTACTGCCGAATCGCTTGGCTTAGGTGGCGTGTACATCGGCAGCTTGCGCAACGATTTGAACCAAGTGGCAGAAATTTTGAACACACCTTATGGCGTTGTGCCGATGTTTGGTATGTGTCTGGGTTATCCGAATCAAGAGCCAGGGCAACGTCCGCGTTTGCCTGTGAACGTGGTGATGTCGGAAAACAAATTTCAGGTAGCCAGCGATGAAGATTTAGCACAATACGATGAAATCGTTAGAGAATATTACAAAAATCGCAGCAACTTAGATTTGAGCTGGGGCGAGCAAATCCGCAATAATTTGTGTACCGAAGTGCGTCCTGATTTGCTCGCGTTTATGCAAAAACAAGGCTTTGCGAAACGTTAAATACTTTTCAGGCAGCCTGAAACTTTAAGGCTGCCTGAAAATGTAGGTCGGATTCTCGAATCCGATTTTTTTAATGCCATAACAATTTATTTTTGGAAAAGTTTGTAGGTTAGGTCTTGACCCAACATTTTCTTGAATATTCGCTATTTTGCGGGTTTACAAGCCAAGATGAAAACATAGGTCGGATTCTCAAATCCGACTTTTTTATGGCGCAACGATTTATTTTTGTTGTGAAAAAGTCGGATACAAGTATCCGACCTACGATTGAGTTCATCAAGCTTTCAGGCAGCCTGAAATTACTCTTTTACCGTCTCATCCAAACTCTTCAACCAAGCCAATTTTTCGCCAATTTTCGCTTCCAAACCGCGCGGCGTTGGCTGGTAAAAATCAGGCTCATCCAAACCTTCTGGCATATACGTTTCGCCCGCCGCATACGCATTTGGCTCATCGTGCGCATAACGATAATCGCGCCCGTAGCCCAATTCCTTCATCAACTTGGTCGGTGCGTTGCACAAATGCACAGGCACTTCATCGCTGCCATGCTCTTTGACAAACGCGCGCATTTGGTTGTACGCCACATAGCCTGCATTGGATTTTGCCGCACTCGCCAAATACAACACCGCCTGCGCCAATGCCAATTCGCCCTCGGGTGAACCCAAACGCTCAAACGTTGCCGCCGCATCGTTGGCAATTTGCAAAGCACGCGGGTCAGCTAAACCAATATCTTCCCAAGCCATGCGCACAATGCGCCGTGCCAAGTAACGCGCATCCACGCCGCCGTCCAGCATTCGGCAAAACCAATATAAAGCCGCATTTGGGTGCGAACCGCGTACCGATTTGTGTAACGCCGAAATTTGGTTGTAAAACTGTTCGCCGCCTTTATCAAAACGACGCAACTGTTCGCCCAAAGATTTTGCCGTAAATTCGCTACTGATGGCGTAAACTTGCTGCGCTTGGGCGGCATTTAGTAGCTGTTCCAAAATATTCAAAAACCGTCGCGCATCACCATCAGCAGCGTTAATCACCAACGCACGCGCCTCATCTTGCAACACAAAATCCACATATTCAGGCAGCCTGAAAACTTTATCAGCAAGCTGCTGCAATTCTTGTGCAGTTAAAGGTTTTAACACATAAACCTGCGCGCGGCTTAATAAAGCAGGATTGACTTCAAACGATGGATTTTCCGTGGTCGCGCCAATGAACGTGAGTAAACCACTTTCCACATGCGGCAAAAACGCGTCTTGCTGCGACTTGTTGAAACGGTGTACTTCGTCCACAAATAAAATCGTGCGTTGTCCGCGTTGCAGCGCGATTTCTGCTTTCACAATCGCTTCGCGTATGTCTTTCACTCCTGAAAACACAGCAGAAATCGGCAAAAATTGGGCATTGAATCCCTGCGCTAAAATTCGTGCCAAAGTTGTTTTACCAATACCGGGGCTACCCCAGAGCAACATAGAATGTGGCACACTACTTTCCAAAGCCGTGCGCAAAGGTTTGCCCGCGCCAATCAAATGCTGTTGCCCAACCACATCATCCAAAGTCTGCGGGCGCAAACGCTCTGCTAAAGGTGGGCTGGGTGCGGTTTCGAATAAGTCTTCCATAATCTGTCTCTAAAAGTGCGATGATGTAGGATGAATTTGAAATATTTTCAGGCAGCCTGAAAATGCCACTTTATGTGTGGCAAAGCTTTCAGGCTGCCTAAAAAATTAAACGCTCTCTGCTGCGTTTTCTTTATTGGCTTGTTTGTTTTTGTTGAACCGCAAAATGGTTTCTTTTGCCGTGTCGTCCCAGTCTATAAACACGTCGCCGCCGTCCACCAGTTGCCCGAACAAGAGTTCATCGGCAAGGGCTTTGCGGATTTCTTCTTGGATGAGACGATGCATCGGGCGTGCGCCCATTTGTGGGTCAAAGCCTTTTTGCGCTAAGTGTGCGCGCAATTTGTCGCCGAAGGTGGCATCCACTTTGCGGTCGCGCAGTTGGGCTTCCAGTTGCAATAGGAATTTGTCCACCACGCGCTCAATGATGGTGGGCGTAAGCGGTGCAAACGGAATAATCGCGTCGAGGCGGTTGCGGAACTCGGGTGTAAATTGCTTTTTGATGTCCACCATTTCATCGCCACGTTCGCGTTTGCTAGTAAAGCCAAACGATGGGCGACTTAAGGCTTCTGCGCCTGCGTTAGTGGTCATGATGAGAATGACGTTGCGAAAATCCGCGCTGCGCCCTGTGTTGTCAGTGAGTTTGCCGTTGTCCATGACTTGCAACAAAACGTTGTAAATGTCGCGGTGCGCTTTTTCAATTTCGTCCAGCAGCAAGACGCAATGCGGTTGTTTGTTCACGGCTTCGGTGAGCAAACCGCCTTGGTCGTAGCCGACGTAGCCTGGTGGCGCGCCAATTAAACGCGATACGGCGTGTGGCTCCATATATTCTGACATATCAAAGCGTTGCAGCGGTACGCCCAGCGCGTAGGCGAGCTGTTTAGCGACTTCGGTTTTGCCCACGCCTGTTGGTCCGCTAAACAGGAAACTGCCAATCGGTTTTTCAGGCTGCCCCAAGCCAGAACGCGACATTTTGACGGCGGCAACCAGCGCGTCAATGGCGTTATCTTGCCCGAATACCATGTTTTTCAAATCGCGCGCAAGGTGTTGCAAAACGTGTTTGTCGTCGTGCGACACGGTTTTTTCGGGAATGCGGGCGATTTTGGCGACCACGCGTTCAATCTGCGATTTGTCAATCGTGTCCACGCGGTTTTCAGGCAGCATAATGCGTTGCGCCGCGCCTGCTTCGTCAATAATATCAATGGCTTTGTCGGGCAAGAAACGCTCGTTGATGTATTTGGCGGATAATTCAGCGGCTGCCTGAAACGCGTCTTCGCTGTATTTGACTTGGTGGTGCGCTTCAAACATAGGCTGCAAACCTTGCAAAATTTGCACGGTTTCGGCAATAGATGGCTCAACAATGTCAATTTTTTGGAAACGACGGCTAAGCGCGTGGTCTTTGCTGAAAATGGTGCGAAATTCTTCATAAGTCGTCGCGCCAATGCAGCGCAATTGCCCTTTGGCAAGCGCGGGTTTGAGCAAATTGCTGGCATCCATATTGTTGCCCTGTGTGCTGCCTGCGCCGATAATGGCATGAATTTCATCAATAAATAACACGGCGTGTTCAATTTTTGCCAACTCTTTTAACACGGCTTTAACACGCGCCTCAAAGTCGCCACGGTATTTTGCGCCCGCCAACAGCGCGCCCAAATCCAGCGCGAACACGGTAGATTGCGCCAAGGCTTCGGGTACTTGTTTATTTTCAATGAGATATGCCAAACCTTCGGCAAGCGCGGTTTTGCCCACACCTGCTTCGCCAACGAGCAGCGGATTGTTTTTGCGACGGCGACACAATACTTGTAGCAAGCGTTCCATTTCTGTTTTGCGCCCAATGAGTGGATCAATTCGCCCTGCGCGTACTTCTTCGTTTAAGTTTACGGTATAGGCTTGCAGCGGATTGGGCGCGAGATTGTTGTCGTCTTCTTCTTTGTTGTTGGATGCGAAATTTTCAGGCTGCCCCGCGTCGCCGCCATGCGAAAAATAGCGCAACAATTCATAGCGGCTCACGTTTTGCAATTCCAAGAAATACGCCGCAGGGCTGTCGCCTTCGTCCAAAATTGCAATCAAAATATCGGCTGGCAACACTTCTTGTTGCGATGAATGTTGCGTATGAATAACGGCGCGTTGAATAATGCGTTGAAAACCAATCGTTGGCTGCGGTTCGCCATAACTTTCAGGGCGATATTTTGGCGTGTTTTCTTCAATGCTTTCAGCTAGTTGTGCTGATAATGCAGATACTTCTGCGCCGCAGTAACGCAATGCTTCACGCACTTGTGCTGAGCCATCAATCACGGCAAACAATAAATGCTCTAAACCCACTAATTCATGGTTTTCCGAGCGTGCAAATTCATACATTTGCTGCAAAATGCGTTCTAATTCATGCGAAATCATGGCAACTCCTCTACGGTGCACATTAACGGATGCCCAGCTTCTGTTGCCAGCGACATCACTTGTTGTTGTTTCGTTTGCGCAATATCGCGCGTATAGCTGCCACACAAACCCTTGCCCTCATGGTGAACTGCCAACATAGTGTTCACCGCTTGGTTTTCAGGCAGCATAAAAACCTCTTGCAACACCATCACCACAAAATCCATCGGTGTGTAATGGTCATTTAACAAGAACACTCCGTAACGTTTGGGCGGAGTGGTTTTTTGCAAGTTCATTAAAGAGTCAGGAATTTGTAAAGCCATGAAAAAGGAACTTTCTGTTGTATTTTTGATACAATGAATAAATTTGTCTGTTTTTAGAAAACAAAACTTGACGAAATAGAATAAGACAAGTAAAACGTCATCTTAGCGAAAAGGCCGCTTCCTGTAAAACGATTTGCCCTTAAAACCGATAAAACGATTTCCAGTTTGCACTTAAAAACTCGCTGTTTGTTTAATTTTTTAGTAAGAAAGTAATATTATGGCAACTGGTACAGTTAAATGGTTCAACGACGCAAAAGGTTTTGGTTTTATCACTCCTGATGCAGGTGGCGAAGATTTGTTTGCACACTTCTCTGCAATCAACATGGATGGTTTCAAAACTTTGAAAGAAGGTCAAAAAGTGTCTTTCGACGTTACCACTGGTCCTAAAGGTCAACAAGCTGCAAACATCCAAGCAGCATAATACGCTCAGAAACATTTTATAAGCAAAGTAAAAGGCAGATTGTTCTGCCTTTTTTGTTTTTATCAAATTGATTTTTTTAGGCAGTCTAAACGCTTTAGGCTGCCTGAAAAATTATACAGCTTTCATCACGCGCTGGCGACGCGTTTCTGCCAACACCATACCTGCGGATACGGAAATATTCATGCTTTCTACTGTGCCAAACATGGGAATAGACACCAGCGCATCGCAATGTTCACGCGTTAAACGGCGCATGCCCTCGCCTTCGTTGCCCATGACCCACGCCACCGATTGTGGAATATCGTAGTGAAACAAATCCGCGTCGCCGCCCATGTCCGTGCCGACTACCCAAATGCCGTATTCTTTCAATTCGCGCAAGGTTCGCGCCAAATTGGTTACGGTAATGTACGGCACGGTTTCCGCCGCTCCACAAGCAACTTTGCTCACGGTCGCATTTAAGCCCGCGCTTTTGTCTTTCGGCGCAATTACGGCGTGAACACCCATTGCGTCCGCCGTACGCAAACATGCGCCCAAATTGTGCGGGTCGGTAATACCGTCCAAAACCAGCAAAAAAGCAGGTTCGCGCAAATTTTCCAGCACATCTTCCAAATGCACATGGTTTTGGGACGCGTCAATAAAACCGAGCACACCTTGATGGCGCGCACCTTTTGCCATTGCGTTTAAACGGTCGGCATCAGCAAAATGCACGCGCACACTTTCTTGCGCCGCTTTTTCCAATACTTCACGCGTGCGCGCATCGCTTTTGTTTTCTAAAACATAGAGTTCGGTTAAAGATTTAGCATTTTGCCACAAACGCGCGTTAATCGCGTGAAAACCGTAGATAAGACGTTGATTTGACATTTCGTTTCCAAATTTATAGCTTCATAAAAGCAAATACTTTCAGGCAGCCTGAAATAAAAAATACAATTTTACCGCAAAGCCAGTGTACATAGTGAAGCAAATGGCTTCAAAACGAAAAGCCAAACCCCAAAGCGTATCTATGGACTAAGCCATAAAATACGCTTTTTCACTTTTTCAGGCAGCCTGAAATCAATCAGGTGTGTTGGATAAATAAATTGATTTATCACTGGTGTCGTGTGGTAAGACCAAATTTAAAACCACCGCCGTAATCCCCCCAGCCGCAATCGCATTGCGGAACACTTCGGGCAACAATTTGAACACATCAGGTTCAAACGCTACGCCCAAACCCACGCCCACCGCCGTCGCTGCAATTACGGCTTCGCGGCGATTAATGCCATTTGTCATGATAATCCGCACACCAGCAATCGCAATCAAGCCAAACATCAACACCATCGCGCCGCCCAAAACAGGGCTAGGAATGGTCGTGAATGCGCGTCCAATCACAGGGAACAAGCCCGCCACGACCAAAATCGCCGCGATAAATTTGCCCACATGGCGCGACGCCACGCCTGTCATTTGAATCACTCCGTTGTTTTGCGCGAAAGTCGTCAGCGGCAACGAACCGAGCGCAGTCGCAATCACGGACACCAAACCATCGGCAAACACGCCACCGCGCAAGCGTTGCTGAAATTCTTCGCCTTCGTATTTTTGCGCGGAAACCATCGCCGTTGCCGTTAAATCGCCCACCGCTTCAAATACGCTCAACAAATAAATCGTGCCAGCCACCAAAAATGCTGAAAAATCAAACTGAAAGCCATATTTAAACGGCATGGGAATGGTAACGAGTGGCGCATTTTGCAGCGCGGAAAAATCCACCATACCCATAAATAACGCCGCAACATAACCAGCAATCAAGCCAACCGCCACGCCACTCATACGCAAAAGTGGGTGTTTCATGCAGTTAAACGCCAGCACGACAACCAACACGAAACTCGCCAAACCGACATATTTCAGGCTGCCAAATTCGGGCGTACCTTTCAAATGAAAGCCGCCGCCAAAATCGGTAATGCCCACGTCAATCAGGCTCAAACCAATCAGCAACACGACCACGCCGCTCACGGTTGGCGTAATCACGCGTTTCAAATACGGCAGCACCCATGCCGCGCCACACACCAAAAACGCGCCGACAAACGACACGCCCAGCAGCGTGGAAATCATCGCGTTTTCGTCCAAACCTTTCTCTTTCATGGAAAATCCGAGCGAAATCATCACGCCCACAAAAGAAAAATTGACTGATTGAATCGACAACATGCCCGAGCCGACCATGCCAAAACGGTTTACTTGCAAAAACGTGCCAATGCCCGACGCAACCATCGCCATAGACACGAGATAAGCCGTCATTTCTACGGGCAATTTCAACACGTTACCCACAATCAGCGCAGGCGTAATCATGGGAACAAAAATCGCCAGTAAGTGCGTGATGGCACTCACCAGCGAATTGGCGAACGGTGGTTTGTCTTCTAATTTGTAAACCAAATCCGCTTCGGCAGCGGCACGGGTGTCGTGTGATGACATTTTTGGGTATCCTTAAAAAATGTTAAAAAAGTCAGCGAAATGGGTTTTCAGGCAGCCTTACAGTACACGACAAAACTTGGAGCACGGACGTCCTCGTCCGCATTTAACTTATTGCGTATTGTTTTGGCGGACGAGGACGTCCGCGCTCCACTACATTACATTAGTTTGTCGCGTACTTTCAGGCTGCTTGAAAGTGTTCGCCATTTAAAAAAGTGCGCGATTGTAACAGAATTTAACTTATGTAAATAGGGGCTACTGACAATTCGTTTCGCGGTTGAGTTTTGCGCTAAATTTACCAAATTCTGCGTTAAAAATATTCGCCAATGAACGGCATTGGCTCACATTTTTGCCTTGAATTTGGCAAATTTATCTGCAAAATCAACTCGCGCCCAAATTGTCAGTAGCCCCTAGGCTGCCTGAAAAATAAAACATGGCTTTTCAGGCAGCCTGAAACCCTATTTCTCCCCATGTAAACGACATCACCGCCCAAATCTCGTATAATCGCGCGCTTCATTATGGGAATTCCAATCATGACTGATTTTGCCGCACCTGAATCCACGCTCGAATCGGCACACAAACTGAAATTACTCGCCACATTAACCTTGCTCGGTTTTTCGGCGGGTTTGCCGTTGTTGTTGATTTTTTCTACGCTGTCGCTGTGGCTGACGGAAGCAGGGATTGAGCGCAAGATGGTAACCATGTTTAGCTGGGCGGCGTTGGGTTATTCGTTTAAATTTGTGTGGTCGCCGCTGATGGATACTTTGCGTTTGCCTGTTTTAACGCGCGTATTAGGCAAACGCCGCGCTTGGTTATTTCTGGCGCAGCTTTTGATGATAACGGCGGTCTGTATGATGGCTTTGACCAACCCTGCTGCGCCTGTTTCAGGCAGCACCAATCCATTGGCGATGTTGGCAATCGGTGCAGTTTTATTGGGATTTTCAGCGGCAACGCAAGATGTGGCGATTGATGCTTATCGCATTGAAGTGGCGCCACACGATTTGGGTTTGCAATCGGCTTTGTCGGCGGCTTATACGGCAGGTTATCGCGTGGGCATGTTTGCTTCGGGCGCAGGTTCGTTGTTTTTGGCGGCTAAACTCGGTTCTTCGGGCGAACATTATATTTATGCGGCTTGGCGGACGACGTATTTGATTATGGCAGGTTTGATGGGCTTAGGTGTTTTGACTACTTTGCTGATTCGTGAACCGCAAAACAAAGAACGTACCGCGACGCTCTCGGCGGCGGATAATGGGCGATTGTTGGCAATGTTTGTGTTGTCGGTGTTGGCATTTATTTTTGCTTTTCGTGTTTCAGGCAGCCTGTTTCCTGAAAAAATTGTGTCGCCTTTGTTGGCTTTTGTTGCCGAAGCGGCGCGATTATTGTTGTCGCTTGGTGCAGGGGTGTTGATGGCGATAGTTGCGGTTAAACTGGGAATGGTAAAGCGTGAAACGGTGGTTAATACTTGGTATGCGCCAATTGCAGATTTTTTTGCGCGCTATGGCAAAAAGGCTTTGATTTTGCTGGCTTTAATTGGACTTTATCGGATTTCAGATATTGTATCGGGCGTGATTTCCAATGTGTTTTATGCCAATTTGGGGTTTAGCAAAGAAGAAATTGCATGGGCGGTAAAGACTTTTGGCGTGGCGATGTCGGTGTTGGGCGGTTTTGCAGGTGGTTTATTGGCGCAGAAATTTCGCATTATGAACATGATGATGCTCGGCGCAATCGCAGCGTCGGCAACGAATATTTTATTTGTCTTTTTGGCTTGGAGCGGGCACGATGTAGCGTTGATGTACACGGCGGTGGGCTTGGATAATTTTGCCGCAGGCTTGGCAGGTACGGTGTTTGTGGCGTTTTTATCGGCGCTAACAAATATTCGTTTCACGGCGGTGCAATACGCGCTGTTTTCTTCGCTGATGACGCTGTTTCCAAAAGTATTGGGCGGCTATTCAGGCGCGATTGTGGATAAGATGGGTTATGACGGCTTTTTTGGCTTGACTGCGCTGCTCGGTTTGCCGATTTTGGGTTTGGTTTGGTGGGCGGATAAGGTGTTGTTTCAAGAGAAAGAATAGATTAAAGGCTGCCTGAAAAGGTTTGGAACGTTGCTTGAAAGTAAATCATAGCCAAAATAGCTGCGCCATAAATTAATCCAACTAATATTGCATCTAATATCTTTAGAAATAAGGATAATTTTGCATAATTGCGCAAAGTTTTTGACTTTTCTGCCCAAGATTTAAGTTGAGAAAATATTGAATTAAAAAATAGAAAACCTACCAATATCAGTAAATTGGAAAATTCGATGTTTACATTTGGCGTGTAGATTTGAATGAAGTATATAGAAAGCATGTACATCATACATACCAAAATAGACAGTATCAGCATATTGGGTGCTCAAATAAATGGTCAATAAAGGCTGCCTGAAAGTTTTCAGGCAGCCTTTATTATTTGTCAATTCAAAAACTTAAGCCAATGGCGCGAGCAATTTGGCGAATGCTTCTTCAAATTGTTTCAAACCATCGTTTTGTAAACGCGTTGCCAAGGCTTCTAAATCTACGCCTAATTTTTCTGCTTCGGCAATGTTTTGCAGGGCTTGGTCGGTGTTTTCAGGCAGCGTTAATGCGGCTTTGCCGTGGTCAATGAATGCTTTGAGCGTGGCGTCGGGAACGGTGTTCACTGTGTTTTCGCCAATCAAACTGTCTACATACAAAACATCCGAATACGCTAGGTCTTTCACGCCAGTTGAAGCCCACAAAAGCGATACTTTATTCGCGCCTTTGGCAGCAAGTGCGGCAAATTGTTCGCTCTCAAAATATTGTTGCCAATCTTGATACGCAGCTTTTGCCAAAGAAATGGCAATTTTGCCTTTTAAGTGTTCAGGCAGCGTCGCGTCTAATGCGCTGTCAATGCGTGAAATAAAGAAGCTTGCCACGACTTGAATATGCTCCACGCTTTCGCTTGCTGCTAGGCGTTTTTCAATGCCTTTGATATAAGCGTCGTAGGCTTTAAGTGTTTGTTTACGCGAGAATAATAGGGTTAAATTAATACTGATGCCTGCGGCGATGAGTTCGGTTAAAGCGACCAAACCTTCATCTGTGGCAGGGACTTTAATCATCACATTCGGGTGCGCGATGGCGGCGTGTAAACGTTTGGCTTCGTCAATCGTGCCTTGTGCGTCGTGGCTCAATTCGGGCGATACTTCTAGGCTAACAAAACCTGTTTTGCCGTTGGTGCTGTCAAATTCTTCGCGGCACACGTCGCAGGCTGCCTGAACGTCGGCAATTGCCAAAGTTTCGTAAATGTCTTTTGGCGCTTTACCTGCTTGTTTTAACACTTCAATTTCAGGCGTATAAAGTTTGTCGCCCGAGAATGCTTTTTGGAAAATGGCAGGGTTGGATGTCACGCCGCACACGCCTTGTTTCAACATGGCTTCAAGTTCGCCGCTTTGGACTAAGCTGCGTGATAGGTTGTCTAGCCATATTTGTTGTCCTAATTTTTTTACTTCGGTTAAAATAGTCATTTTATTGCCTTTCTATTCTGATTGAGAGGGAAGGCTGAATGCTAACCTGTTTTATGGGATTTGCAAAGTGCTTTTAGTCACGCTGAACTTGGTTTCAGGCAACCTGAAAAACAAATAGGAAAAGTGATTATGTCTCATCGATATTTAGACTGCGCGCGCGCGGCAATGGCGAGCGAAGCGGCGGCAATTAATGAAGTATCTGCCGCATTGAATCAAGATTTTGTGGCTGCTGCTGAAGCAATTTTGCATTGCACAGGGCGTGTTATTGTAACGGGCATGGGTAAATCGGGACACGTTGCCAGCAAAATCGCGGCAACTATGTCGTCGACGGGTACGCCCGCATTTTTTGTCCACCCCGCCGAAGCTGCGCATGGTGATTTAGGTATGATTGTGGACGGCGATGTTGTGTTGGCTTTATCCAACTCGGGCGAAAGTGACGAAATTTTGGCAATTATCCCCTCGCTCAAACGCAAAAATACCACGCTGATTTGCGTTACCTCTAAGCCACAATCCAGCATGGCGCAACACGCAGATATTCATATCACCGCCGCTGTGTCACACGAAGCCTGCCCACTCGGTCTCGCACCCACATCCAGCACCACGGCGGTATTAGCCTTGGGGGACGCGCTCGCGATTGTGTTGCTTAACGCGCGTCAATTCACGCCTGATGATTTTGCTTTAAGTCACCCAGCAGGAAGCTTAGGACGACGTTTGTTATTAACTGTGGGTGATTTAATGCATAGTGGCGATAAGTCGCCCGATGTGTTGGAAGGAACGTCTTTAAAAACTGCGGTTGTTCGTATGAGCGAGAAAGGTTTGGGCATGCTTGGCATTACCGACGTTTCAGGCAGCCTGAAAGGAATTTTGACCGACGGAGATTTGCGCCGGTTGTTTGAAACGCGTGATTATTTCGCGGATTTAACCGTAAACGATGTGATGAAACCCAACCCGATTACCATGCAGCCTGAAAAACTGGCGAGTGAGGCAGTAAAGCTTATGCAAGAGCGCAATATTAATGGTTTGCTGGTATGTGATGAGCAGGGGAAATTGGTGGGTGCACTGAATATGAATGTGCTGTTGCATGCGAAAGTGTATTAATTTTCAGGCAGCCTGAAAAGGTGAGGTTGATTTTCGGTCGATAAAAAAAGCCAAGCTAAATTGCTTGGCTTTTTTTGATTATTGCCGCGCTTCCATGCGAATCATGGTCACTGGTGCGCTGACGCTGCTTTGTGCTTCGATTTGGGCAATGGCTGCTTTAACCTGTTTTTCTATTGTGTTATGCGTCAAAATCACGATTTCCGCTTGGCTGTTGTCCAATACGCCTTTTTGAATCAAGGCTTCAATGGAAACATGATTTTCCGCCAAAATATTGGCAATCTTTCCCAATACGCCCACTTCATCGGCTGCCTGAACGCGTAGATAATAGCTGCTGTTGATGTCATCCATGCTAACAAAAGTTTGCGCATTGACTTGGCTTGGTTGGAACGCTAAATGTGGTACGCGGTTTTCGGTGTCGGCAGTGAAGAGACGGGCGATGTCGATAATGTCGCCCACGACTGCGCTCGCAGTTGGTAATGCGCCTGCACCTGCGCCGTAGTATAAGGTTTCACCCACTATATCGGCATTCACGCGCACGGCGTTTATTACACCATTAACGTTTGCCAACAAGTAGCTTTCAGGAATCAAGGTAGGATGAACGCGTAATTCAATACCTTTGTCGGTTTTGCGCGTGATACCGAGCAATTTCACGCGATAGCCTAATTCTTCGGCATATTTAATGTCGCGGCTATCGAGTTTGCTAATACCCTCTAAATAACACGCGCTGAAATTCATCGGTGTACCAAAGGCAAGCGCGGACATAATCGTGATTTTGTGACCTGCATCGTGTCCTTCAATATCGAATGTAGGGTCGGCTTCGGCGTAACCTAAGCGTTGGGCTTCTTTGAGTACATCGGCAAATGCGCTGCCTTTTTCACGCATTTCGCTCAAAATAAAATTGCTGGTGCCATTGATGATGCCTGCGATGGAGTTAATGCGGTTTGCTGCCAAGCCTTCGCGCAAAGCTTTGATAATTGGAATGCCACCTGCGACCGCCGCTTCAAATTGCACCATCACATTTTTCTTTTCTGCTAGCGCAAAAATTTCGTTGCCGTATTCGGCAAGCAGCTTTTTGTTGGCGGTGACTATGTGTTTGCCATGCTCAATGGCACTTAATACCGCGTCTTTGGCAATGCCTGTACCGCCAAATAATTCCACTACAATATCAATTTCAGGCTGCTTAACCAATTCAAATGGGTCAGCAAAAAAGTTGGCTTTTGGACATAATTCTGTAACACGCTCTTGGCTTCTATCACATACAGCAGCAACGCGCACACTGCGTCCTAAACGACGAGAAATTTCAGCGGCATTATCGCGTAATACTTGTGCCGTGCCGCCGCCTACTGTTCCTAAACCTAAAATTCCGATATTGATAGCTTGTTGCATAAATAGCTCCTGTTTATTTTTTTATGTAAATATAAGTTAATAAGTGGCGTAATCCTACCTGATTTTATTTGATTGCGCACGCTTTTTTGTTACTTAATGCAATACAATAATTTAATTTTCAGGCAGCCTGAAAATTTTAATGAAAAAAGCACAATCATAGATTGTGCTTTTTCTGTTTCAAAACGACTTAACCGCCAGATTGTTTTACCATATATTGAACGGTTGCTTTAATGTCTTCATCGCTAATCGTTGCATTACCGCCCTTAGCTGGCATCATACCTGCTTTACCAGTGAAGCCTTCAATAGCATGTTTGAATAAAGTTGCTTCGCCTTGCGCAATACGGTCTTTCCACTCATCATTTTTGGTGATTTTAGGTGCACCAGGAATGGGAGAAGTTGAGCCGTGACACGCTTTACAAGATTGTTCAAACACTTCTTGACCGCGACCACTTGCCACTTGGGCACCTGCATCGGCTGCGATTGGTGTAGAAGCAGAAGCTGTTGCTGCACCGCTTGCTGCTGTAGTGTCAGAAGCCGCCGCAGTCGCTGCTGCACCTACTTTAGGTTCAGTAAAGTTTGCACCAGATTTATTCGCCATATAAGCAACTGCGCGTGCTACTTCATCATCAGTCAAATCAACAGCACCACCTTTAGCTGGCATAATGCCGCCTGCTGCGCCGTTGAAACCTTCAACTGCGTGTTTTACCAAAGTTTCAAAACCTTGAGCAATACGCGAAGCCCATTGGTCGTTGTGTGTGATTTTAGGAGAGTAAGCAATGGTGCTGTCGGCTGCGTGACATTGAATACATACTTTATTGAAAACTTGTTCGCCTGTGCGCTGACCAGGTTCTGTGCCATCGCCCATTACCAAGCGACCGCTAGGCATAATGCGGGTTTCCGTTGCAGAAGGAGTGCTTTCGGCAACGTCACTATAAAAGCCGCTACCTGCTAGTTTTACTAAGAAAAACAGTGCAGCAATCACAATGACAATGGCGCCCAATAATGTTACGAGCGCGGAACCTTGTGTTTTATTTTTGGAATTCATTTGTGGCCTCGCCAGATTGGTGGATTTGTGTTCTGTTTGTTAATTTGCATTAACGTGAATTTGCGGGATTATACTGAAACTTGCGACAGTTTCCAATCTTAAAATTTGGTTTGGGTCAAAAATTATGTGGATTTGTCGCAAGTTTGATGCGTATTAAGTGCAAAAAAGCTTGGATTTTGTTTTGCTAAATGTAAATTTTTGCGGTATCCTTACGCGTTTTCGTATTCTGTACCCGTAGCTCAGTTGGAAGAGCGTCAGTTTCCGAAGCTGAAGGCCGCTGGTTCGATCCCAGTCGGGTGCGCCATTGAATATAAAAAAAGCAGCTTTTTAAGCTGCTTTTTTGAATAAAAGTTGCCTAAATGCAATATTTGTATTTAGGCAACTTTTATTTTGATATTAGCGTATCTTGAATTTATTTAACATTTTGAGTTTATTTAACGCTAAACATTTTCTGATTGCGCACGCGCTCGCCGCGACCTGCTTTTTTGGTTTCTACCCACTCGGCATAGACTTGATGAATAATGTCGCGGGCATCGGCGTAGCCGTGTTCTAGCGGGTTAATCAGAGTGTCTAAATGCTTGGCGGCGCTGGTTAAACTTGCCCAGCCGTCTTGGTCGGCAGTGGCAGCGATGGCTTGTTGTACCAAAGGAATGAGTTTGGTAAACGGCACGCGGTTGCGCTTGGGTTTGTTGTTACCGTTGTCTTGGCTGACTGAAAGGTTAGAGGCTTCGGTTAGTTTTTCAGGCTGGGTGTTTGCCGTTTTTTCAGGCTGCGATGCGTTGGCGTTTTTGGGTTTGCGTCCGCGCTTTTTGCCTGTTTCCGTTGTTGCGGTTTGCGTTTCGCTGATGACGGTTTCAAGCGTAACAACCGCTGTTTCGTTTTGGCTGCCTGAAACGGTTTGAACCGCATTTTTGGGTTTTCGTCCGCGTTTTTTCGGTGTGTTTTCTAAATGGGGTGCAATGGTTTGCGGGTTTGTTAATGGCGCTTTTTTCAGGCTGCCTGAAAGATTAGCGTTGTTTTCAAGCTGCGTTGGTTTAGCTTCAATGGTTTTGTTTTTATTGGGTTTTTTGTTGTCGTCTGCTTTGCGATGGCGCACTTGTAATTGGTTGTTGTCGGTGCGGTGTTCAAATAAATCCAGCGATTTGATTAAGTCAGACAGTTTGCCAAAGCCGTATAAACGCGAGTCAAAATCGGGGCTGACTTTGCTGATGTAGCTGCCGATTGGGCCGAGATTTGCCCAGCCTAAATCGTCGGCGGTTTCTTTGACGGCGCGTTTGATGAGTTGGGTTAAGTCGCCTACTTGGTTGGTTGGTTCGTTATTTTCTGGTGATTTGGGTTTGTTTTTTGAATTTTTTGGTTGATTTTGCGTTTTTTGTGGGCGGAAAATTTCAATATAAGTGAATTTATCGCAAGCTTTGCGGAAGGATTCGGGCGTTTTCTTTTCGCCGAAGCCGTACACGGTTAAGCCGCTTTCGCGAATGCGAGAAGCGAGACGCGTGAAGTCGGAATCGGAAGAAACGAGACAGAAACCGTCAAAATTGTTGCTGTACAACAAGTCCATTGCGTCGATGACGAGCGCCATATCGGTGGCGTTTTTGCCTTTGGTGTAGGCGAATTGTTGCACGGGAATGATGGCGTGTGGCAATAGGGCGGCTTTCCATTTGGATAAGCCGTGGCTCCAGTCGCCGTAAATGCGTTTGACGGTGGCGGTGCCGTATTTGGCGATTTCTTCTAACATTGCGTCAATGCAGTCGGCGGGCGCGTTGTCGGCGTCTATGAGTACGGCGAGTTTTTTGTTTTGTGTGGTCATGTTGATTAACTTATTGAAAATAAATATAGCCTGTTTCAGGCAGTCTGCAAACTTTGCGAAAATTGTTCAGGCTGCCTGAAACGAAATTTGGGATAACCGAAACGGTATACGATAATCAGCGCACGCATAATGGGCGCGCGCTGATTGATTAAGCCACGTCGTAGCGCACATTTTCGGCGGCGTCGATGTGGATGTGTCCTTCTTCTTGTAATTTCACAACTAAATCATGCACTTGCTCTTCATCACTGCGTTGCGTATCGCTCAATAAGCGCACCAAATCGGTTTTCTTTTTGGGGCGATTTTTCTTGAACAGCATTAAGGCTGCCTGAATTTCTTGGTCGCTTTCTTCGGCTTGTTCCTGATTTTTCTGCGTTTTTTCTTCTAATAATGTGAACACGGCGGCATTTTCTTTGCTGCGCGCAATGCCTTGTTTGGCAAACTGTTCTTCCGCTTCATCGTTGGCTTCACTGTTTTGTTGCTTATTTTCAGTCTGCTGACTATCTTTTTGTTTTAAAAAAGATTTTAACTTTTTACCTGTTTTGTTGAACAAGGCGATTTGTGCGTCGGGGAATTGCGTTTGAATGTCGGCAATGGCAGCCTGAACTTTGGCGCGTGGCGATACCACGGCAACGCGACTGTCTGGGTGTGCGTTCAAGATATCCAACGCGGCTTGCACAATGCTGTTGGCGGCTTTTTTTTCAGGCAGCACATACACGGCATGCGGCTCGTCGGGTGTTATCAGTTTTTTGGCTTGTTTGAGCGTAACGAGTAAGCCGACTTTGGCGTGTTTGTAGGGTATATTTTTGTTTTTCTTGAGTTTTGCTAGGTCTAGTAAAATGTGTGGCATGGTTGTTCTCCTGAAATTTTACTTTGTAAACGAAGATGGCTGCCTGAAATTAATCGTGGGCAATGGCACCTGCAAAGGCTTGAATAATCGGCTCAATCAGCGCGTGTTTGGTTTTGAGCGCGGCTTTGTTCACCACTAAACGGCTGGAAATATCAACGATATGTTCCACAGCTTCTAAATGGTTGGCTTTGAGCGTGCCGCCTGTGGAGACCAAGTCCACAATCGCGTCAGACAAACCCACTAAGGGCGCAAGTTCCATTGAGCCATAAAGTTTGATGATGTCCACATGCACACCTTTAGCGGCGAAATGTTCGGCAGCGATATTCGGATATTTGGTCGCCACGCGCAAACGCATGCCTGCTTGGGAAGCATTAGCATAATCAAAGCCTTGACGCACGGCAACCATCATACGGCATCTGGCGATGTTTAAATCCAGCGGTTGATATAAGCCTTCGCCACCGTGTTCAATCAACACATCTTTACCTGCGATACCAAAATCCGCTGCGCCGTATTGCACATAAGTAGGGACGTCGCTGGCGCGGACGATAACGAGTCTTATATTGTCGTGGTTTGTGCCGATAATGAGTTTGCGCGAGGTTTCAGGTGCTTCGCTGGGCTCAATGCCAGCGGCGGCGAGCAGCGGCAGCGTTTCTTCAAAAATTCTGCCTTTGGATAGGGCAATGGTGAGTTGTGTTTGCATGGTTTTCGTATTGGGTTTCAGGCTGTCTGAAAGGTTAATATGATGTTTGTAAAAAGGTTTTCAGGCTGCCTTTTGGTATGCAACCAAAAGATTTTCCTAGGTCGGGCATTTATGCCCGACATGAATATTGCGCATTATGTCAGGCATAAATGCCCGACCTACAAAGGCTGCCTGAAACGCTTTAACAGCTTATTTATTCAACAACTTTTTCAAATCTTCCGCCAATTGCGGCGCTTCAATGCCATAAGGTGCGAAGTAGGCGGCGTTGCCTTCTTTGTCAATCAAATACGCGCCTGATGTGTGGTCCACATTATACAGTTTGTCGGATTTGATTTCGGTTTTGGCGGATACAATGCGGTATTGTTGCTTTATGAGTGCGATGTCGCGACCGCCATTGCTGTCGGTTAAGCCAATGAATTTGGGGTTAAATTGCGCGGCGTAGCGACCGATTAAATCGGGTGTGTCGCGCTCTGGGTCTACGCTGACGAATACGACTTCTACATCTTTACCTTGTTCGCCCAATTGTTGAATGGCTTCGCTGTAAACAAACAATTCGGTCGGGCAAACGTCGGGGCAGTTGGTAAAACCAAACGCCAAAATTGCTACTTTACCTTTCAGGCTGCTTAACGAGAAGGGTTTGCCTTTGCCGTCGGTTAAGGTGAAATCGCCGCCGATGTTGTCTTTGCTGATGTCGGTGGAGACAATGCCGTTGCTGGCGGCAGAAGCGGCAGGTGTTGCACTTGCGCTGCTGGCTGCTGGCGCGCTGCTGCTTGTGGGTGCGGTTTGAGACGCGGCTGGCGTGGTAGTTTGTTGGGTGTTGTTGCCATTATTACACGCGGCAAGAGTAAAAGCACAAGCGAGTGCGAAACTTAACGATTTGATTTGCATAATGTTTCCTTTTTGAAATAAATGGTTTATTGGTATTACTGGTTTTCGCTAGACTGAGTTGCGTTTACTACCTACAGCATGCTGTTTTGTTGCTAAATCGTAGATTTAGACAAAACCAGTAAGGCAGCCTGAAACTATTCTTCGGGCAACTCTGCCGAACCCATGCGGCGTAAAATAATATTGGTTTTGGCGCGCAAACCTCTATCGTGTGGATTATCAATGTAAAACAACGGCTTGGGAATGCGTGCCGCAAGCTGGGCTGCTTGAGCTTTGCTTAAATTTGCCGCCGATTTGCCATAAAACTTCTGCGCTGCCGCTTCTGCACCATACACGCCGTAGCCCCATTCAATCACATTCAAATACAGCGCGTAAATTCGGTCTTTGTCGGTCGTCGCTTCCAACATCGCCGTAATCGCTGCTTCTTCAATTTTGCGGACATAACTGCGTTGTTCGTTTAAAAACAAATTTTTAGCAAGCTGCTGGCTAATGGTTGAACCTCCCGCGCGCACTTTGCCGCTGCGCTCGTTGCGCTTAATCGCGTTGCGAATGCCATTCCAATCAAAACCGCCATGTTCGGCAAAATTCGCATCTTCCGAAGCAATCAAGGCTTTTTTCAAATTGACCGAAATCTTATCATAGGCAACCCATTGATAATTCAATTGAATATCGGGCTTGCTGTCGGCTAACTGGCTCATGCGCGCCGACATAAACGCAGTTTGATGTGGCGCAACGGCACGAAAAGCAATAATGTTGCCATAAACATACATATTAAAGTCAATAAAGGCAATAAACGGCGCAGCAATCAACCATTTTAGCCATTTCATGCTGCGATTTCCTGTTTCATTTGCTTAATCACGGGGCTAATATCGGGTGCAAAACCGTGCCACGCTTCATAAGCCGCCGCCGCCTGTCCAACCAACATACCCAAGCCGTCTGCCGTCTGCGCTGCGCCATGTTCGCTTGCCCATTGCATAAAACGCGTTGGCTCAGGCGCATAAAATAAATCATAAGCCATTAGGCAGCCTGAAAAAATTTGCGCCGATACGGCAGGCAAATCTTGGCTAACGCTGCTGGAAGTGGCGTTCATCACCACATCAAAACCACTATTTAATTCATCAAAACGCGCCGCCTGCACTTGAAATTGTTTCGCTAAATTAATCGCTTTTTCAGGGCTGCGGTTGGCAATTGTGATGCTTTCAGGCTGCCTTGCCAACAGCGGCAACACAATGCCACGCGTTGCGCCACCTGCGCCCAAAATCAATAGCCGTTTACCACGCAAACTCTGTGCCAAATGCTCGGTCAAATCACGCACCAAACCGATACCGTCGGTGTTGTGTCCCAAAATTGTGCCGTCTGCTTGGCGGATTAAGGTATTAGCCGCACCCGCTGCGCGCGCTTCGTCGCTTAATGTTTGGCAAAATTCGTATGCTGCGGTTTTAAAAGGTAAAGTCACATTTGCGCCACAACCACCTTGCGCAAAAAAATCCTGCGCTGCTTGTGCGAACGCGCCTGTTTCGGTGCTAACCAAAGTGCGCGTGTAGTCAATTTCAATGCCGTGTTGCGCGGCAAACAGTTGATGAATTTGCGGAGATTTGCTGTGTGCAATTGGGTTGCCGAACACGGTGTGGCGGTAAACGATCATGGCATGTTAATTCTGGTTAAACGAAAATGGCATTGTAGCCATGTTTGCGTGAAAAATCCAAGTTTTAACGGTACTTTTTGTGCATTAAAGTTTCTAGGTAACGTTTGAATATGAAAATTGGATGGTTTAGGAATGTTTCTACAGCAATTGAGTTTTTCAGGCTGCCTGAAAACTTGACTGATTTAGTCTGAAATAAGAGTGAGTGATAAGTTGGTAAACTCTTTTATTAACAAATAGATAAAACTTAATATTGAACTTATTTTAGGCTGCCTGAGCAGCGAGAAAGTTATCTTTACTTTTGCTAATGTAAAAATATTTTGACATTTTATTACAATGCGTGTAATTTTTAAATTTCATAAAACTACATTTAAGTTTTGTGTTTGATTTTTAAAATATTTTTGAAAAATTTTCTATCTTGAATTTGTTAAGATAAGCATAGAAATGCCATTTTCCAGGCGGCCTGAAAAAGAATATTGCATCAACCACTACCGAGAGTACTTATTTATGACCAAACTTTATGACCGTTCATTAGAAAAATCCAACTGCGGCTTTGGTTTAATTGCCAATATTGACGGCATACCAAGCCATAAAGTCGTGCGTAACGCCATTTTAGGCTTATCTCGTATGCAGCACCGTGGGGCGATTTTGTCCGACGGCAAGACAGGCGACGGCTGCGGATTGTCCATTCAAATGCCCGAATCGTTTTTTCGCACGGTGGCGACGGAATTAAACGCCAATCTTGCCAAAAATTTTGCGGTGGGGCAGATTTTTTTGCCGCAAGATGAAGCATTGGCAAATGAATACATCGCCATCATCAATGAAGAATTGACCAAAGAGACGCTTGGCGTTGCGCTGTGGCGTGATGTGCCGACCAATCCAAAAGTTTTGGGTGAGATTGCCCTTGCCGATATGCCAACCATCAAGCAAGTATTTGTCAATGCGCCAAACGGCTGGCGTAGCGTGGATTTGCAGCGCCGTTTGTTTGTGGTGCGCCGCCGTATTGAAAAGCGTATTGACCACAACGATTTTTACATTTGTAGTCTGTCCAATCAAACGATTATCTACAAAGGCCTGTGTATGCCCAAAGATTTGCCAAAATTCTATTTGGATTTGGGCGATTTGCGTATGCAGTCGGCGATTTGCTTGTTTCATCAGCGGTTTTCTACCAATACCATGCCACGCTGGAAACTTGCCCAGCCGTTTCGCTATCTGGCGCACAACGGCGAAATTAATACCATCTCGGGCAACCGTGCATGGGCAAAAGCTCGTGCGCACAAATATTACACGCCACTGATTCCCGATTTACAAACCGCTGCCCCTTTTGTCAACGAAACAGGTTCGGACTCTAGCTCTATGGACAATATGCTGGAAGTCTTGGTCTGTGGCGGTATGGATTTGTTCCGTGCCATGCGCCTACTTGTGCCACCTGCTTGGCAAAATAACCCTGACATGAACGATGATTTGCGCGCATTTTACGATTTCAATTCTATGCACATGGAGCCGTGGGATGGGCCAGCAGGAATTGTCATTCAAGATGGGCGTTATGCTGCCTGTAATCTTGACCGCAATGGCTTGCGCCCGGCGCGTTTTGTGATTACTGAAGACCGCTTAATTACCATTGCATCCGAAGTGGGCATTTGGGATTACGCGCCTGATGAAGTGGTGGAAAAAGGGCGTGTTGGACCGGGTGAATTGCTCGTGATTGACACAAAAAATGGCAAATTATTGCAATCGCATGAAATTGACGACGAATTGCAAGCGCGCCACCCGTATCGTGAATGGCTTGGCAAACACGTTACGCCGCTCGTGCCATTTGAAAAGTTGCCCGATAGCGAAGTGGGCGAAGCAGCGATGGACGATAACACTCTGAAAATCTACCAAAAACAATTCTTATATGATTTGGAAGAATTGGAAAACACGCTGCGAGTGGCAGGTGAAGATGGTTATGAA
This sequence comes from Neisseriaceae bacterium B1, assembly GCA_051414845.1. Lineage (GTDB taxonomy): Bacteria > Pseudomonadota > Gammaproteobacteria > Burkholderiales > Neisseriaceae > Simonsiella. The sequence continues at coordinate 1,148,365 of CP183313.1, read as the reverse complement.
GCGGTCGGCTCTATGGGCGATGATGCGCCGTTTGCGGTGTTTTCCGAACGTCATCGCGTGATTTACGATTATTTCCGCCAATATTTTGCGCAAGTAACCAATCCACCGATTGACCCCTTGCGAGAAGCACATGTCATGAGTTTGTCCACATCTATCGGGCGTGAAATGAGCGTGTTTTACGAAGCCGAAGGCATGTCTAGTCGCGTAAATTTTAAATCACCTGTATTGCTCTATTCAGATTTTCAGCAGATTTTAAGGCTGCCTGAAAGCGATTATCGCCATGCGTATCTGGACGCTACCTACAATCCTGATGAAGTCAATTTAAAACAAGCGGTGGAAAATCTGTGCGATGAAGCACAAAAACTGGTGGAAAGTGGCGCGGTTTTGGTCATCATTTCCGACAAAAATATCAGCGAGAATCGCCAGCCGATTCCCATGCCGTTTGCGGTGGGGGTGGTGCAAAATCGCTTGGTGAACAGTCGGTTACGCTGTGATGCGAACATTATTGTGGAAACCGCTGAAGCACGCAATCCGCACCATTTTGCGGTGTTAATCGGGCTTGGGGCGACGGCTGTTTATCCATATTTGGCGTACGAAAGCCTTGCACACATGGTCAATATTGGTGCGATTAAAAAGCCGATGCGTGTGGTCATGCAAAACTTTAGAAACAGCATCAATAAAGGTTTGTACAAAATCCTATCCAAAATGGGCATTAGCACGGTGTCGTCGTATCGCTGCGCTAGATTATTTGAAAATGTGGGCTTGGGCGATGAGATCAGTGAGCTGTGTTTCCCACAAATGGCAAGCCGTGTGGCGGGTGCAAGTTTTGCCGATTTGGACGAAAAAATCACCGCAACCCGAAAAAAAGCGTGGCGCAAATCGGTGCAATTGGACGCAGGTGGCTACTTAAAATTCAAACCGCAAGGCGAATATCACGCCTATAACCCAGAAGTTGTGAACACGATTCAGGTAGCTGTGGACACGGGCGATTATGAAAAATACAAATTGTATCGTGATGCGGTCAATAATCGTCCTGTGATGACCATTCGGGATATGCTCCGTTTAAAAACCGAAGACTGCACACCGATTAGCGTGGACAAAGTTGAGCAACCTGAAAATCTCTACAAACGCTTTGATTCGGCTGCGATGTCCATCGGTGCATTAAGCGCCGAAGCGCATGAATCTTTGGCGATTGCCATGAACCGCTTAGGCGGCTTTTCAAATTCAGGCGAAGGCGGTGAAGACCCAGCGCGCTATGGCACAGAAAAAGTCTCACGCATTAAACAAGTCGCCTCGGGGCGTTTTGGCGTAACGGCGGCGTATTTGATGAGTGCAGACGTGATTCAAATCAAAGTGGCGCAGGGCGCAAAACCTGGTGAAGGTGGTCAATTGCCTGGCGATAAGGTTACGCCTTATATCGCCCAGTTGCGTTACGCTGTACCCGGTTCGACCTTGATTTCGCCGCCGCCGCACCACGATATTTATTCCATCGAAGACTTAGCGCAGCTTATTTTTGATTTAAAACAAATCAATCCAAGTGCCTTGATTTCGGTAAAACTTGTGAGCTTACCTGGGGTTGGCACGATTGCCACAGGCGTTGCCAAAGCCTATGCCGATTTGATTACGATTTCAGGCTACGACGGCGGTACGGGTGCGTCGCCACTTACCAGCGTGAAATACGCAGGCAGTCCGTGGGAATTGGGCTTGGCAGAAGCCCAGCAAGCACTCGTGGAAAACAATTTGCGCCACAAAGTGCGCTTGCAAGTGGACGGCGGTTTAAAAACAGGGCTTGACGTGATTAAGGCAGCCATTTTAGGTGCGGAGAGTTTTGGCTTTGGTACAGGACCGATGGTGGCGCTCGGTTGTCGTTATTTGCGCATTTGCCACTTGAACAACTGCGCCACAGGCATTGCCACCCAAGATGACACCTTGCGTGACAAGCATTACCACGGCACCGCCGAAAAAGCGATGAATTATTTTAAATTTATCGCGCAAGACGTGCGTGAAATCATGGCGGAACTTGGCGTAGAAAAATTGACCGATTTAATCGGGCGTACGGATTTACTTGAGATTATTGATGGTAAAACCGCACAGCAACGTGGTTTAAATCTACAAAAATTATTGTACAAACCACAAATTCCGCAAGGTTCGGCAGCGTTTAATACCCAGCGTAACGACCCGTTTGATAAAGGCGTGTTAAACCAAAGCATCATGAACCATGTTCAGGCAGCCTTAAACAATGGTGATAGCACCGAAATTTCATTTGATATTAGCAATTTAGACCGTTCTATTGGCGCAACGCTTTCAGGCAGCATTGCAAAAGCATATGGCAACGCAGGCAAAAAAGGGCAATTGTTTACCATCAACTTAAACGGCACGGCAGGACAAAGTTTAGGCGTATGGCTCGTAGGCGGCGTAACCTTGAATTTAACAGGCGACGCGAATGACTATGTTGGCAAAGGCATGGGCGGCGGTCGCATTGTGATTAAACCGCACAACGGCGTAGCGTTCCAATCCGACAAAGCCACCATCGCAGGCAACACTTGTTTATACGGCGCAACAGGCGGCGAATTGTTTGCAGCAGGGCGTGCGGGTGAGCGTTTTGGCGTGCGCAATTCGGGCGCAACGGCAGTCGTGGAAGGCATTGGCGACAACGGCTGTGAGTACATGACGGGCGGTGTTGTCACTGTGCTTGGCAAAACAGGTATCAACTTCGGCGCAGGCATGACAGGTGGATTTGCTTACATTTTGGATTGGGACGGCAAATTTGGCGGTCGTATTAATGGCGAAATGGTAGAAGGCTTATCCATCACAGATTTGCCGCAGCAGCAAGAGCATTTACGTGGCTTGATTGACACGCACGTTGCCTTAACTAATAGCCACATTGGGCAAGTGATTTTGTCGGATTGGGAAAATTATGTTGGCAAATTTATTCTTGTTAAGCCAAAGGCGAACGATGTCAATGCGCTATTAGGGCACAAACGCCGCAGTGTGTTAGAACTTCGTCAGATTACGGCGTAAATCAGCTTTCAGGCTGTCTGAAAGGGCAAAACTTTTTCAGGCAGCCTGAAAATAAATAAAAGTCTTTTATGACAAACACTTATCTGGAAATCAATCCGCACATCATCGCCTTGTATATCAACGATAAAATGCACAATATCCCCTTATCGTTGACGCAAATTGAACGGCAATTGGGCGCGTATCCGCCCAGCGAATATGCTTGGGAAAACGCGATTTATCAGGTTGAAGAAGCGATTATGCCGTTGACTGCCGTCATACAATCCATTAAAACTTTAACTATTGATTATTTTGAAGATTTTTTGGATTTAAGCGATGATGAATACACGATTGACCTTGCCACGCTGGAACACGCGTTTGACGTAACGGCAGGCTTGGCGCGCGATGTGTCGCTCAATTTGGCATATAGCGTGGAACTGTGCGTCGTGCTGCTGGTGTTGCGTGAATGTATGCACCATTGGGGCGTTGATTTATTGCAGATGAAGATGTGAACATATTTTCAGGCTGCCTGAAAATAATATTTGGCATGTAGGGTGTGTGCGGTACGCATGCACGCGTTTTTCATGTTTCAAAACACGTGCGTAGCTTGCGCCACGCACTCTACGAAAAAAATGCCATATGTTGAAAGGCTGCTTGAAAATAAAAAATACTAAGAAATTCAAGGAACAAAACCATGTCCAAAGAAAATATTTATCAATTTATTGATTTGCCACGCACCGACCCCGTCAAAATTCCTTTGAACGTGCGGAAAAGCAAATTTGTAGAGATTTATCAGAGTTTTAGCGATACGCAAGTCGCTGCCCAAGCCGACCGCTGTTTGGCGTGTGGCAATCCGTATTGCCAAAACAAATGCCCATTGCATAATAATATCCCCAACTGGTTACGCCTTGCTCAAGAAGGGCGCATTATTGAAGCGGCGGAGCTTGCCCATTCCACCAATACCCTGCCTGAAGTGTGCGGACGCGTTTGCCCACAAGATAGATTGTGCGAAGGCGATTGCACGCTGAATGCTGAATTTGGTGCAGTAACCATCGGCAATGTGGAAAAATATATTACCGAAAAAGCCTTTGAAATGGGCTGGAAACCAAGGGTAAACGCCGAAAAAACAGGCAAAAAAGTGGCGATTATCGGCGCAGGACCAGCAGGGCTTGGCTGTGCGGATATTCTGATTAACAACGGCGTTGATGTAACCGTATTTGAACGCCAAGCGGAAATCGGCGGATTATTAACCTTTGGCATTCCTGCGTTTAAATTGGAAAAAGACGTGTTGGTGCGCCGCCGTGAATTATTCACAGAAATGGGTGTGGAATTTAAACTCGGCGTAGAAATTGGTAAAGATATTGAACTTGATGATTTGGTCAATCAATATGACGCGGTATTTTTGGGCGTTGGCACATACAAAGGCATGACGGCAGATATTCCAAACGAAAACGCCACGGGCGTATATTCTGCCTTGCCGTTTTTGATTGGCAATACCCAAAATTTAATGGACTTGCCTGCGCCTGATTTTGTGTCCATGGCGGACAAAAAAGTGGTGGTATTAGGAGGTGGCGATACGGCAATGGACTGCGTGCGCACCAGCGTTCGCCAAGGGGCGAGTGAAGTCACCTGCGTGTATCGCCGCGATGCTGCTAATATGCCAGGCTCCAAAAAAGAATACACCAACGCCAAAGAAGAAGGCGTGGAATTTGAATTCAACGCCCAGCCTGTAGAGATTGAAGCTGAGCCTGTGGCGGTAGAAACGGACGCAAACGGCAAAGTTACAGGCATTAAAATCGTGCGCACCGAGATGGGCGCACCCGACGCTAACGGTCGCTGCGCCCCCGTTGTGATTGCTGGCAGTGAAGAGGTGATTGACTGCGATGTAGTGATTGTGGCGTTCGGTTTTGCGCCGCACGAGATGCCATGGCTAAATGCGGTGAATGTGAACACCGACAATCGTGGTCGCATTGCACGCACGGGCAGCTTAAAACAGCAAACGTCCAATCCAAAAATCTTTGCAGGCGGTGACATTACCCGTGGCTCGGACTTAGTTGTAACTGCGATTGCCGAAGGTCGCGACGCGGCGGAAAGTATTTTGGAATATTTGAATATTTAAGATTCTGTTGTAAAAAAGTTTTCAGGCAGCCTTAGGCTGCCTGAAAACTTTTTATGCAAAATAAAATACATTACATTAACTGAAATTTTTACAACACGATTTCAGGCAGCCTGAAACTATTTCAACACCAACATCAACAACAAAATCACAGCAATCACGGCAAGCCAAAAATTTTGGCGACGTTGACTTTGAATCAAATGCACATACGCGTCGCGCATTTCTTGTTGTTTATTTTCGTCTAATAAATTATTGATTTTGCGTGGCAAAGACGGCAGAATTTCCGCCCAATCGGGGCTTTCTTTTTTGATGTTGTGCCACAAGGCTTTTGGGCCAACTTGCTCGTTCATCCATTGCACCAAAAACGGTTTTGCCGTGTCCCATAAATCCAATTCAGGGTCAAGTTGTCGTCCAAGTCCTTCAATATTCAACAAAGTTTTTTGCAACAATACTAATTGCGGTTGAATTTCCACATTAAAGCGGCGGCTGGTTTCAAATAAACGCATCAGCACCAAGCCAAACGAAATTTGCGACAACGGACGATTGAAAATTGGCTCGCACACCGCGCGTACAGCAGCTTCCAAGTCTTCAGCGCGCGTATCAGCGGGTACCCAGCCGCTTTCAATATGCGCGGTAGCAACGCGGTGATAATCGCGGTTGAAAAACGCCAAGAAGTTGATGGCTAAATAGCGTTTGTCGTATTCGGTTAAGCTGCCGACAATGCCAAAATCCAGCGCGATGTAACGCCCATCAGCGGCAACGAGAATGTTGCCAGGGTGCATATCAGCGTGGAAAAAACCGTGTTTAAACACTTGGGTAAAGAAAATTTCTACGCCGTAACGCGCCAATTGGTGCAAATCAATGCCGTTTGCGCGCAAACGAGCGATGTCGGAAATGGGCGTGCCGTTCATCCATTCAATGGTCAAAACTTCGCGGCTACAATAGTCAAAAAATACCTTTGGCACAATCAGTTTATCGCTGGTTTCAAAGTTGCGACCCAATTGACTGGCGTTTGCCGCTTCACGCATTAAATCCAGTTCGTCGTGCAAGTATTTATCAAATTCGGCAACCACTTCGCGCGGTTTTAAGCGTTTACCATCGGCAAACAATCGCTCAATCCACGTCGCACCAAAGCGCATCAACGCCAAATCTTGCTCAATGACTTTGCCCAAATTCGGACGCAACACTTTGACCGCCACTTCTTCGCCCGTATACAAACGCGCGCGATGCACTTGCGCGATGGACGCACTGGCAACGGGCGTGGTTTCAAATTCGGCATACAGCGTTTCAATCGGTTTGCCCAGCGATTTTTCAATTTGCGCGCGCGATAATTGCGCATCAAATGGCGGCACCTTGTCTTGCAAACGCGCCAATTCCAGCGCATAAGCAGGCGGCAATAAATCAGGGCGCGTGGACAAAACCTGCCCCAGTTTCACAAAAATCGGCCCCAAACTTTCCAGAGCCAAACGCAAACGCACAGGCGTAGGTTCGGCAGCAAATTGTTTGGATTTGGGCAGCGATTGGAATATTTTTTGCAGCCAATCAGGATGGACATGGTCAATAATGATGTCCGCCAAACCATAGCGGTACACCGTTTTGCTAATGACCGCAAAGCGAGAAAACCATTTCATATTATGTGCTTTGAGAAGTTGCGCGAAAGGCGGATTATACGGCAAAAGGCTGCCTGCAAGATGATTTTGACTCTTTCATCGTTGGGTAAAGATTTTATCAGTATAATTTACCCACTTTATCTCATCTAAGGAGCGTAAAATGGCATATGTTTTTCCACAAATTGAAACTGCAGCCTTACCGATTTTCGGTAGCGATGATGTATTTTCCGTGCGCCGCGTGTATTGCGTGGGGCGCAATTATGCGGAACATGCGCGCGAAATGGGTTCCGACCCTGAGCGTGAACCACCATTCTTTTTTTGTAAACCCAATGACCAGCAATCCATCATACCTGTTCAGGCAGGGCAAACGGTGGATTTGCCGTATCCTGATTTAAGTCAGAATGTTCATCATGAAGTGGAATTGGTGGTTGCTATTGGCAAAGCAGGCAAAAATATTCCCAGTAAACAAGCCAGCGAACACATTTTTGCCTATGCAGTTGGCTTGGATATGACGCGCCGCGATTTGCAAGCCAAAATGCGCGAAGCAGGGCGACCATGGGAAATTGGCAAAGCCTTTGATTTTTCTGCACCGATTGGCGAATTACACCGCAAAAGCGAAACAGGCGAAATCACGCAAGCTGATATTCAGTTGAGCGTAAACGGCGCAATCAAACAGCGCAGCAACATCAGCCATTTGATTTGGAGCGTGAACGAAACGATTAGCAAATTGTCGGAATTATTTGCATTGCAAGCGGGCGATTTGATTTTTACGGGGACGCCAGAGGGGGTAGGTGCGGTGGCGCGCGGCGATGTATTGCAGGCAGAGATTGATGGTTTGAGTCCGATTTGTGTGAAAATTATTTAAATTATTCAATTAAATAATAGTTTTTTAATTTTTTCAGGCAGCCTGAACGTTCGCTGAAAATTCTTTCAGGCTGCCTGAAAAGCGCATTGCTTCAATCTTAATTAGATTGTGCGTAAAATACCGCTTTTTATGAATGAAATAAAACCATGCTGCCTGAAAACCGATTAAGTACTCCGCCACTTGCGCCCAAAGTTGTTGATACTTTGGCGCAATGTGGCGTGTTTACTTTGGCTGATTTGCAAGCGATGAATCCGTGTGTGGCATTTTTGTTGCTCAAAGATTCGGGTTTGAGTGTTACACAGTCGGTTTTTTGGCAATTAGTGGCATTATGCGGCCTGAAAACAATTGCCGAATTGAGTGAAACCGAAAAACAATTTTGGCAAAATGAATTGCGGAACACGCCGCCTGTAGCGCGCTTTCCAGCGCAGGAAATCATGCACAATTTTATGCGTGAAGCCCTTGTTCAGGCAGGCTTGGCAGCACAAATGGGCGAAGTGCCTGTGGGGGCGGTGGTGGTGCATGAAGGCAATATTATTGCGCGCGCGCATAATCGTTGTGTTGCCGATTGCAATATCAGTCATCATGCGGAAATTCAGGCTTTGGCGGTGGCAGGGCAGGTGTTGGGCAATTATCGTTTGAGCGATTGCGATGTTTATATTTCGCTGGAACCGTGCGCGATGTGCGCTAGCGCGATTATGCAAGCGCGGGTGCGACGCGTGATTTTCGCGGCGCGTGAGCCGAAAACAGGCGCGGCAGGTAGTGTAATTAATTTGTTTGCCAACAAGCAGTTAAATGCGCATACGGCGGTTTTGGGCGGTGTGTTAAACGATGAAGCGCAGGCGCAATTACAGGATTTTTTCAGGCAGCGTAGGTTGGCGCAAGGATTGGAAAGATGAATATTATTTTATGGCGACACGCCGAAGCGCATGATGGCAGCGACGATTTGGAGCGTGAATTAACCGCAAAAGGCGAACGCCAAGCGGCAAAAATGGTGGCGCATTTGCGCGAAAGGCTGCCTGAAAATTATGAATTGTGGGTTTCCGAAGCAAAACGCAGCCAGCAAACGGCGGCATATTTGGCTGAACCAACGCGTATGCTGCCTGAAATCAATCCCGAATCGGATGTGCGCGCCATTTTAGATTTATTGATGAAAGCAGATGAGTCGGCAACGATTGTGGTGGTCGGACATCAGCCTTGGCTGGGTGAATTGTGCGCGTTTATCTTAAATCAGAGTTGGCATAATCAGGCTTATTGGTCGGTGAAAAAAGCGGCATTTTGGTGGTTTGTGGCGCATCCGAGCGATGGGATTTTATTGGCGAAACTAAAATGGATGATGACGCCTTGATGAATGTTGGCTAACTCAATTCTTGTGCTTTATCAATTTGTTGCGAAAAATAGCAGCAAAAGCGACGCTTTTTCGCTAAAATATCGCGTTTTTTGATTTTCAGGCTGCCTGAAAGTAATCATTTTTATGAAAGGATTAGACCATGTCTAACAAATTGATTTTAGTATTGAACTGCGGTTCATCATCTTTAAAAGGCGCGGTATTGGATACCGACAGCGGCGAAGTGTTCATCAGCGTTTTGGGCGAAAAATTGGGTTTGCCTGATGCGTACATCACGTTCAAAGTAAACGGCGAAAAGCAAAAAGTTGAATTAAAAGAACATCCTAACCATACAGGCGCAGTAGGCGCGTTGTTGCATAAACTCAAAGAGATGGGCTTGGACAGCAAAATCGGCGCGATTGGTCACCGTGTAGTCAGCGGCGGCGAAGCGTATAGTGAGTCTGTGTTAATCAACGACGACGTGATTGCCGCGATTGAAAAATGTATTCCACTCGCGCCTTTGCACAACCCTGCAAACTTGCTCGGCATTCGCGCGGCGCAAGACATTTTCAAAGGTTTGCCAAACGTTGCCGTATTTGATACCGCGTTCCACCAAACCATGCCAGCACACGCCTACACCTACGCGATTCCACGCAAATTCTACCGCGAATTGGGCTTGCGTCGTTACGGCTTCCACGGCACAAGCTACCGTTTTGTAGCCGAAGAAGCGGCAAACGTATTGGGCGCAGACAAAAACAACTTGCGCTTGGTGATTGCACACTTGGGCAACGGTGCGTCGATTGCGGCGGTGAAAAACGGCAAGTCTATGGACACTTCTATGGGCTTAACGCCTTTGGAAGGCTTAGTAATGGGTACGCGCTCTGGTGACGTAGACCCAAGCGTGTTCTCATTCTTGGCAGATAATTTGAAACTCAGCACGCAACAAATCACCGATATTTTGAACAAAGAAAGCGGTTTGTTGGGCATTTCCGAACTGTCCAACGACTGCCGTGCGATTGAAGAAGCTGCCGCCCAAGGACATGAAGGCGCGACTTTGGCATTGGAAATGTTCTCTTACCGTTTGGCAAAATATGTTGCTGCGATGGCAGTTGCGGCTGGCGGCATTGACGCGCTGGTGTTCACAGGTGGCATTGGCGAAAATTCTGACATCATCCGCGAAAAAGTGTTGAACTACTGTGCATTTTTGGGCTTTGAAGTGTCCAAAGAAGCCAACTTGGCAGCGCGTTTTGGCAAAGATGGCGTGATTACTAGCGAAGGCAGCAAAGTCAAAGCAGTGGTGGTGCCAACCAATGAAGAATTGATGATTGCACAAGATACAGCGCGTTTGAGCGGTTTGTAATTGCAGCATTGAGGCTGCCTGAAAATGAGTTGAATCGAATTTGCATAGGCAACATTCGCTAGGCTGGTTTTCAGGCAGCCTTTTTGTGTGATTGAGTTGATTAATCATTGAGTTTCAGGCAGCCTGAAATATTAAAAAAGGAAACATCATGACCGAACAAGAAAACCGCCGCCCGATTCAAGCGCGTGGCAACCCTTATATTGCTCGTTTCGCGCATTATTTGGCGCAACGCAATAGCCCAACGCCTAATCAAATTTCTGCTTTGAGTGCCGTATTTGCTTTGATTGGTGCGCTGGCAATGTTGAGCTGCAATCCGATGGGTATGTTTATTGCTGCGCTGTGCATTCAACTGCGTTTATTGTGCAACTTAATTGATGGCATGGTGGCGGTAGAAGGCGGTAAGAAGACGGCAGTTGGCGACATTTTTAACGAATTTCCCGACCGAGTTGCTGATAGCGTGTTGCTGATTGGCGCTGGCTATGCGTGTGGCGCGGGCTGGTTGGGCTGGTGTACGGCATTGTTGGCGGCTTTAACCGCGTATATCCGCGTATTTGGCGGCAGTTTGGGCTTTGCGCAAAGTTTTATCGGCCCGATGGCGAAACAACATCGCATGGCAGTTTTAACCGTCGCTTGCATGATTGCAGTGTTTGAAACGGCATTTTATGGCAGCAACACTTTGATGTTTTATGCTTTATTGTTGATTGCACTTGGTAGCGCGTATACTTGCTACACGCGCACCAAAGCGATTGTGCAATTATTAGAACAACGCGGGTAAAGTTTTCAGGCAGCCTGAAAACTCCTTGATACTATGCAAAAATTTATTCTACTACGTGGGCATGAAGGCTCGGGTAAATCCACGTTTGCTGTACAAAAAATTGCCGAATTTCTGCACGATTATCCAAATGCACACATTGTGCATATTGACAACGATTTGGCTTTAACCGATGCACAAGGCGCGTATCATTTTGATTTTGAAAAATTTTCTGCTGCTCATCAACGCAATATGGCAACACAACAAGCTGCGTTTGAACAAGGGTGGCGCGCGCCAGAACGCGATATGTTGGTGATTAACGCTAACCCCAATCAAAAAGCCAAAACCTGTTTCAGGCAGCTAGATATGGCAAAAGCGCATGGATTTGTGTGCGAAGTTTATCGCTTGCATAATTTTTTTCCGAATATTCATCATGTTGCTGAAGAAGATGTGTTGCGCGGTTATTTGCGTTTGAACGCCAATCCGATAGATAAGGAAATTCACGTTGCCGCGGTTTGTGAGATGAGCGCCGCGCAACGTGCAAAATTGCGTGAATTAGGGTAAAGTTCAGGCAGCCTGAAATCTTTGCAAAACTCAGAAAATCTTCAATCCGACCTCATTCTCGCGAAGGCGGGAATCCAACTTTGGTTTTGAGTTTCTATTTTTTATCAAAGGCTTGTGGATTTCAACGATGGATTCCCGCCTACGCGAGAATGACGATTAAAGTGATTTTTAGGCTGCCTGAAAGATTGTGCAAAGTTTTCAGCCTGAACGCGTTTTGCAAAGCTTTCAGCTTGGGTGCAAACCCAATTTTTTGTGGGTGAAACAATCGTTTATGTTTTCAGGCAGCCTGAAAACCCAATTAGGAACAATATCAATATGTTAGCCAAACGTATTATCCCTTGTTTAGACGTGGAAAAAGGTCGCGTGGTCAAAGGCGTGAATTTTCTCGGTTTGCGCGACGCGGGTAATCCCGTGGATGTCGCCAAACGCTACAACGATGAAGGCGCGGACGAAATCACCTTTTTGGACATCACCGCCAGCAGCGACAACCGCGACACGATTTTGCACGTTATAGAAGAAGTGGCGAGCCAAGTGTTTATTCCGCTTACGGTGGGCGGTGGCGTGCGCAGCGTGGAGGACATTCGCCGTTTGCTCAATGCAGGCGCGGACAAGGTCAGCATTAACACGGCTGCCGTTACCAACCCCGATTTGGTCAGCGAGGCGAGCGCGTTTTTCGGTTCGCAAGCGATTGTGGTGGCGATTGATGCGAAAGCGGTCAATGCCGACAATTCGCGCTGGGACGTGTTCACGCACGGTGGCAGAAAAGATACAGGTTTGGACGCGGTGGCATGGGCGTGTGAAATGCAAGCGCGTGGCGCAGGCGAAATCCTTTTAACATCAATGGACAGAGACGGCACGAAAATCGGCTTTAATTTGCCACTCACACGTGCCATTTCGGAGGCAGTAGGCATTCCTGTGATTGCGTCGGGCGGCGTAGGCAATGTGCAACATTTGGTGGATGGCGTGTTGCAAGGCAAGGCGGATGCGGTGTTGGCGGCGAGCATTTTCCATTTTGGCGAAGTGTCGATTCGCGAGGCGAAATTAGCGATGCTAGCGGCTGGGATTGAAGTACGGTTATGATTTTCAGGCAGCCTGAAATAAATAATCTCATCATTCCTACGTGGGCGGGAATCCAACTTAAGGTTTGGGTTGTTTTATTTAATTTTGAAAATTCAAAATCGTGAATAAAATATTTTTCACATTTAATACAAATTCGTTTACCTCAACATTGAATTTCCGCCTACGCGGCAATGACGACGTAGTTAGTTTTGCAAAGGTTTCAGGCAGCCTGAAAATCTGAATTAGGTAAGGAAAACATCATGGACAGACAAACTTTAAGCGCGTTGCGGCGTTTATTGATGCTGACACCGTTTGAAGCGGGGCGCGAGTTAATGCGTGATGAAACGCGCCCCAATGGTGTGTCGGAACATGCGTGGAAATGTTGGGAGAATGGTGAGAATCCGATTCCTGAACGGGTTGCGCATGTGATGCACACACTGATGGCGGTGCGTGAAAAGCGGATTGAACAGATTATGCAAGCTCAACCTGCGGTGGTGTTGTGGTGGGCTTTGACGCGGCGGCTTATGACGCTTGGGCGATTGAAACTCAGCAACAATTTGATGGCGAAATGGTGCGAGAAAAGTGGGCGCGTGTAGTTTGGCAATATAATCAGCTTTCAGGCAGCTTGAAAATGGGAGAGAAATGTTGAAAACGGCAATTATAGATCATGGCATGGGCAATTTGCATTCGGTGTTGAAATCGGTGCAAGCGGCGGCGCAATTGGCAGGCGTGCGCACAGATATTGTGCTCACAGATAAAGCGGAAGAGGTATTGGCGGCGGAGCGTGTAGTCTTCCCTGGTCAGGGTGCGATGCCTGATTGCATGGCGGCTTTGCAAAAGAGTGGTTTGGGCGAGGCGGTGCGCGATGGGTTGAACAATAAGCCTTTTTTTGGGATTTGCGTGGGTGCGCAGTTGTTGTTTGATTTCAGCGAAGAAGGCGATACGGCTGGATTGGGCTGGTTTTCAGGCAGCGTGAAGCGTTTTGCGGATAATCAAACGGATAAACAGGGCAATCGTTTGAAAGTGCCGCATATGGGCTGGAATCGTGTGCGGCAAACGCAATCTCATCCTGTGTTTGATGGCATGGCGCAAGATGAGTGGTTCTATTTCGTGCACAGTTTTTACTTTGCACCAGAAAATCAAAGTATTGTGTTGGCAACGAGCGATTATCCTGCTGATTTTGCTTGTGTAGTGGGCAAAGATAATGTGTTTGCCACGCAATTTCACACGGAAAAAAGTCATCACGCAGGGTTGAAACTGTTGCAAAATTTCTTAAATTGGCGACCTTAATCAAGTTAGTTAGATGTTTATTTTGCTATCTTTACAAAAGTTAGTGTAAAATATCGCTAAGTTACTTGATTATGTAATTTTATGTAGTGCAGCTTATTTTCAGGCTGCCTGAAAAAGAAGGTTAAATGTATGCAATTAATTCCTGCCATTGATTTGAAAGACGGTCAATGCGTGCGCTTAAAACAAGGGTTAATGGAAGAAGCGACGGTTTTTTCCAATAGTCCCGCTGAGATGGCGAAACATTGGCAAACGCAAGGCGCGCGCCGTTTACATTTGGTGGATTTGAATGGCGCATTTGCAGGTGAGCCAATGAATTTTCCTGCGATTAAGGACATTTTGGCGGCGGTGGCAAAAGATATGCCTGTGCAATTAGGTGGCGGTATTCGTGATTTGCAAACCATTGAAAAATATTTGGATTTGGGTTTGACGGATGTGATTATTGGCACAGCGGCGGTGAAAAATCCTGATTTTGTGCGCCAAGCGTGTCGTGAGTTTCCCAATCGCATTATCGTGGGCTTGGATGCGAAAGATGGTATGGTGGCGATTGATGGTTGGGCAACGGTAACCGAACATCATGTGATTGATTTGAGTAAACAATTTGAAGACGATGGCGTGAACAGCATTATTTATACCGACATCGGTCGCGATGGCATGATGAGTGGTGTGAATATTGAAGCAACGGTCGCCTTAGCGCGTGCAGTGAATATTCCAATTATTGCGTCGGGTGGTTTAACAAATTTAGATGATGTGCGCGCGCTGTGTGCTGTAGCGATTGAGGGCGTGGCAGGCGCGATTACGGGGCGCGCGATTTATGAGGGCAGTATTGATTTTGCTGGGGCGCAGAAGTTGGCAGATGAGTTGATTCAGGCAGCCTGAAAATAAATAATCTTTAATTTTAATAATATCTTAGAAAGAAAGTAGGTAACAATTATGGGTGCTTATATGCTCATTGCTTTTATTTTGGGCTTTTGGTGTATTTGGTCGGCAAACCGCGATGTCAATTCATTAGGTGAGGCTTTGGGTTTTACCATTTTGTCGATTATCATTAAATCGGTGATGGAATGGAGCGGTATGCCTGAATTTGATGCGGTGCTTTTGACAACTTGGGGTATTTTGTTTGTGTTTGTCGTGATTGTTTTAGAACTGATTGACCGTTTTTCAAATAGTATGGGTGCCAATATGACTATTGCTGTAACAGGTGCTATTGGCTGGTTTTTCTTGGCACGCTATCTATTTAGTGAAGCGGGTATAGAAAAAGTGGCAGGTTGGGTAGCTTAAGCAAATCAAGCACAAAGGACAGAATCACTTCTGTCCTTTTTTGTTGCCAAACACTGTTATAATCCGCTCACTTGAACTAATTTTTTAAGGAATAATATTATGGGCTACACACGCCAAAATCGTGCTGCAGATGAATTGCGTGCCATCAAAATAACCCCGAATTTTTTGCCCAATGCAGATGGCTCGGTTTTAATTGAATGTGGCAATACTAAAGTGATTTGCACGGCAACGATTGATGAGAATGTGCCGCCGTTTTTGCGTGGCAAAGGCGAAGGCTGGGTTACAGCAGAATATGGTATGTTGCCCGCTTCTACGGCTTCGCGCATGAAACGTGAAGCGGCGGTGGGCAAACAATCGGGACGTACACAGGAAATTCAGCGTTTAATTGGGCGCAGTTTGCGCGCGGCGGTAGATATGAAAAAGTTGGGTGAACGCCAAATCTTGATGGATTGCGATGTGATTCAAGCAGACGGTGGCACGCGCACTGCGAGCATTACGGGCGCGTTTGTGGCGTTGCGATTTGCTATTCAGAAAATGTTAAACGATGGCAGGCTGCCTGAAAATCCTTTGCTGGGAACGATTGCCGCGGTTTCTGTGGGCGTGGTGAACGGTGTGCCGCTGTTGGATTTGGATTATCCTGAAGATTCTGGCTGCGACAGCGATGTGAATTTGGTGATGTTTAACGCGGAAAAAATCATTGAAATTCAAGGTACAGCGGAAGGTGCAGCGTTTGATTTTGCGGAATTGAATGCGCTGATGCAGTTGGGACAAAAAGGCATACGCGAATTGACGGCGGTGCAAGAAGAAGCGTTTCAGGCTGCCATTGTTTAAAAGCTTTGATTCGGCTAACCGATGTGCGCAAACTGAAAATTATTCGGCGAATCAATAGAATAAATAGCTTTCAGGCAGCCTGAAACATTCATGCTGCCTTAAAAAAAGGAAACTCTATGAAACCAAATTTTGATATGTGGCAAACCATACGCGCGGAAGCAGAGGCGGCGGTGCATGAAGAGCCTTTGTTGGCGAGTTTTTTGCATTTGACGGTGTTGCGCCATGAGAGTTTGGCGCGTGTGTTGGCGTTTCATTTGTCGAGCAAATTGTCGGGTAGCACGATGGACGAGCGCGCGCTGTATGAGATGTTTACCCATGTTTTGGAAGACAATCCTGACATTACCGCGGCAGTGGAAGCGGATATTGCTGCGTGTTACGAGCGCGACCCTGCTTGCGACCAATATACTTTGCCGCTGTTGTATTTCAAGGGTTTTCACGCGATTCAGTCGCACCGCATTAACCATTTTTTGTACAACACGGGGCGTAAAACGCTGGCGTATTTTCTGCAAAACCGTGCCAGCGAAGTGTTTGGCGTGGACATTCATCCAGCGGCGAAATTTGGGCAGGGGATTATGTTTGACCACGGTACGGGCATTGTGATTGGCGAAACAGCGGTGTTAGGCAACGATATTTCGCTGTTGCACGGCGTAACTTTGGGCGGCTCGGGCAAGGAAAGTGGCGACCGTCATCCGAAAGTAGGCGATGGGGTGATGATTGGGGCGAATGCATCGGTGTTGGGCAATATTCGCATTGGGCATTGCGCGAAAATCGGCGCGGGCAGTGTGGTGGTGCGCGATGTGGAACCGCAAACGACGGTGGTGGGCGTGCCTGCGAAAGTAGTGGGCATGTCTAAAAATATTCCTGCGGATGATATGGACCAATCGCTCAATGGCGATGATTATGTGTTTATAATTTAAGGTGTTATATTTTCAGTCAGCCTGAAAGGCTTAGTTTTTCAGGCTGACTGAAAACAAAAAGCGCATATTTTTCAGACAGCCTGAACGCTTTTATTTCATTTGATTTTGCGTTAAAATCGCGCATTCCAATTCAGGTGTTTCATCATGACAAAATTTATTTTCGTAACTGGCGGCGTTGTCTCCTCACTCGGTAAAGGCATTGCCGCCGCTTCTATTGCGGCTATCTTGGAATCGCGTGGTTTAAATGTAACCATGCTTAAACTCGACCCTTACATTAACGTAGACCCCGGTACGATGAGTCCATTTCAACACGGCGAAGTGTTCGTAACCGATGACGGCGCGGAAACGGATTTGGATTTGGGGCATTACGAGCGTTTCATCAACGCCACCATGTCGCGCAAAAACAGCTTTTCCACAGGGCAAGTGTATGAAAACGTAATTGCCAAAGAGCGGCGCGGCGATTATTTGGGTGGCACGGTGCAAGTCATTCCGCATATTACAGACGAAATCAAACGCCGCATTCACGATGGCGCAACAGGCAAAGACGTTGCCATCGTAGAAATTGGCGGCACAGTGGGCGATATTGAATCTTTGCCATTTTTGGAAGCGATTCGCCAAATGCGTAGCCAATTGGGTCGCGCCAACACATTGTTTGTGCATTTGAGCTATGTGCCGTACATCGCGGCGGCGGGCGAAATCAAAACAAAACCCACGCAACACACGGTCAAAGAAATGTTGAGCATTGGCTTGCAACCCGACATTTTGATTTGTCGCATGGACAGATTGTTGCCCGATGACGAACGTCGCAAAATCGCGTTGTTCTGTAATGTGGAAGAACGCGCCGTAGTCGGCAGTTACGATGCAGGCAGCATTTATGAAATCCCAGAGATGTTGCACAATCAAGGCATTGACAAAATTATTTGCGAGCAGTTGCAATTAAACGTGCAAGAAGCGGATTTGACCGAATGGAAGAAAATTGTGCACGCGATTAACAATCCGCAGCACAAAGTGAACATTGCGATGGTCGGCAAATATGTGGATTTGACGGAGGCGTATAAATCCTTATCCGAAGCCTTAAAACACGCTGGCATGCACACGCAAACCGATGTCAATATTACTTATATTGACAGCGAAAATATTGAAAAAGACGGCATAGGCTGCCTGAAAGATTTTGACGCGATTCTCGTACCCGGTGGATTTGGTTCGCGTGGCGTGGAAGGCAAAATCGCCGCCGCCAAATTTGCGCGTGAAAACAAAGTGCCGTATTTAGGCATTTGTTTAGGCATGCAAATTGCTCTGATTGAATATGCGCGTGATGTGGCGGGCTTGGAGGGCGCGACTTCTACCGAGTTTGACCCTGCAGCAAAACACCCTGTGATTGCGCTGATTGACGAATGGCAAACGGCAGACGGCAGCGTGGAAATGCGTGATGAAAACGCCGATTTGGGTGGCACAATGCGTTTGGGCGCACAAGAAGTCGAGCTGAAACCGAACAGCTTGGCGGCGAAAATTTACGGTGTGAACACGATTCGTGAACGCCATCGCCACCGCTACGAAGTGAACAACAATTATGTGCCACAGTTGGAAGCGGCTGGTTTGACGATTGGCGGCGTGTCGTCTGGGCGCGAGCGTTTGGTGGAAACGATTGAAATTGCTGACCATCCATGGTTCTTCGCGTGTCAATTCCACCCTGAATTTACGTCTAATCCGCGTCGTGGGCATAAATTGTTTGAGGCGTTTGTGAAAGCAGCGTTGCAACATAAAGATTAATTTAATCAATAAAATAGGCTGCCTAAAAATGGAAAATTCGTTTTCAGGCAGCCTATTTTTGTACACGAAAAAAGATGATGACGTAGGTCGGCTTTCCAAGCCGACATTTGGCGGTTTCAGGCTACCTGAAACGTAGTTCAACGTAGCTAAAATTCGTAGCAACTGTATTTTCAACCCCGTCGGGCAAAAATACCAAAACTGGTAAAAAACAAGCTAAGCTAAAGACTTAAACTTATCACGCATTATCGCGTTTAAAATCGTCAGCAATTTACGCATACACGCATTAATCGCCACTTTGGCAGCTTTGCCTTTCACACGCAGACAATCGTAAAACGCCTTAATGCACGGTTCATATCGTGCCGCAACCATTGCAGTCATGTATAACGTTTTACGTACCACAGAACAACCACCAAAGCAATGACTTTTGAATTTCATTGTGCCACTTTCTTTCGGGTGTGTGCAACACCCACCAAACTGGCGATTTGTTTGTGTGATACTTTACCCAATTCAGGCAGCATCGCAATCAGTGTCGCTGTTGTGGTTGAACCAACGCCTTTAATTTGGCTGATGGTTTCGGTTTGGTCAGAAAAATGCGTATGGGTATAGTCGTCAATTTGGCGTTCCAAATCGGCGATTAAATCGCTTAAATGCTCAATCAGCTTTTCTACACTTTCAACTTGCGTTTCATGCACTTGGTGCAAACGGTTCTTCTCGGCAGAACGCATTTGTACTAGCTGATTGCGGCGATTGACCAGCGTATCCAATACTTCTTCGGCTTCGCTAGGTGGTGTGTAGAGCATGGTTTTCAAATCGGTGCGTTGCGCCATCATTTGGGCGTAAAACGCGAGCATTTTGGCATCTGCGGCATCGGTTTTGGTCAGTGATTGCGATTGAGCAAACTGATGTGTTTGACGCGGATTGGCGATGATGAGCGATGAATGGCTTTTGTCAAAGGCACTTCCAAACCACCTGTGCTTTCCAGTACGACTAATTGAACCTTGTGTTTGTTCAGGTATTCAATAGTGTGGACGAAACCTTTTTCGTTGCTGGTTTCGGTTTTTGTTTTAGATAAAGATGAAGTGCCAATGACGAAATTTCGTTTGGCGATGTCAATGCCTGCGTGGTTTTTAGTATCGGTACTCACCATAAACCTGCCTTGCATTCGGTTGTGTGTTGTCTGGCAACTGTTCGGTTGTGTTGATGGTGCTTATCTGCTCTCTGAGCTACGAAACGAGTGTGGGTTTAAATAACTTGGCTCTTGGTCGGATACGAGTGGCAGATAGGCTGGGGTTGTTGCTATGATACTTGGGTTTTAATATACAAGGTCGGATTCAAGAATCCAACCTACGTAGATGCTGCCTGAAAACTCAATCCGAATTTTCAGGCAGCCTTTTTATTTGCATAATTTAATTAAATATCAATATTTTGTGCAACAAGTGCATTTTGTTCAATGAATGCTCTGCGCGGTTCCACTTCATCGCCCATCAATGTAACAAACGTCTCGTCCGCCGCAATCGCGTCTTCAATCCGCACTTTCAACAAACGGCGAACACTCGGGTCCATCGTCGTTTCCCAAAGCTGCTCGGGATTCATCTCGCCCAAACCTTTGTATCGCTGAATCATCATGCCTTTTTGCGCCGCGTTCAACAAAATATCTAAGGCTTTTTCAAACGAATCAACGTGTTGCACGTCATCGCCTTTACGCAAATCCACAACGTCCGCGCCAATTAAACCGCGCTGCTGCTCCCCGGTTTTCAGCAAAATTTGATACGCCTTGCTGTCCACAAATTTTTGGTCAAGATACGAAATTGCCACATTGCCGTGTAATTGGCGGGTGATTTTAATGAAATGTCCGCCCTCGCTGCCTGAAACGTATTCCAGTGCAATTTCCTGATTATGCAGGCTGCCTGAAAGCGATTCAATTGCCTGTTTCGCATTCGTTTCATTTGATAAATCAATCGCTTGCACATCAATCAAGGCGCGTAACACCGCCGCGTCAATCACACGACTTTCTTCCACAATCGTGTTGCGCGCGCGCAAAAATTGTTTTGCCATTTTCTCTAATTCCGCGCCTTCAATTGTACGGCTACCTGAAATCAGTTGCGCTTTATCTACCGCAAGTCCCAGTAAAAATTCATCTTTTTCCTGTTCGTCTTTCAGGTAGCGTTCCGTTTTGCCGTGTTTCGCCTTGTAAAGCGGCGGCTGCGCGATATAGACATAACCGCGCTCAATCAATTCAGGCATTTGGCGATAGAAAAACGTCAGCAGCAGCGTGCGAATGTGCGCCCCATCCACGTCCGCGTCGGTCATGATGATGATGCGGTGGTAGCGCAATTTTTCCAGATTAAACTCTTCTTTGCCGATGGACGTGCCGAGCGCGGTAATCAGCGTCGCCACTTCCTGACTCGCCAACATGCGTTCAAAACGCGCACGTTCTACGTTCAAAATTTTGCCTTTGAGCGGCAAAATCGCTTGGAATTTGCGGTCGCGCCCTTGTTTTGCCGAACCACCTGCCGAATCGCCCTCCACTAGATAAAGCTCTGATAATGCAGGGTCTTTTTCCTGACAATCCGCCAATTTGCCGGGTAAACCCAAACCGTCCATTACGCCTTTTCTGCGCGTCAATTCACGCGCTTTGCGGGCGGCTTCGCGGGCGCGGGCGGCTTCCACAATTTTGCCGCAGATGATTTTCGCGTCATTCGGATTTTCTTCCAGAAAATCGTGCAGGGCTTGCGACAAAACTTCATTCACAACAGGCGCGATTTCGCTGGACACCAATTTGTCTTTGGTTTGCGAACTGAATTTCGGGTCGGGCAATTTCACAGACAAAATGCAGGTCAAACCTTCGCGCATGTCATCGCCAGACGTGTCAATTTTGGCTTTTTTGGCGATTTCGTTGGCTTCAATGTATTGATTGATGGTACGCGTCATCACTTGGCGCAGGGCGGTTAAATGTGTGCCACCATCGCGCTGTGGAATGTTGTTGGTAAAACATTGCACCAATTCTTGATAACTTTCGTTCCATTGCATGGCGCATTCTACTGTCATGCCGTCTTTTTCGCCTAATGCGTAAAACACTTTGTCGTGTAGGGGTTTTTTGCTGCCTGTGGTGTATTGCACAAAGCCAACCACGCCACCGCTTTCAGCAAAATTTTCGCTTTTGCCGTCGCGTTTGTCCAACAATTCAATTTTTACACCATTGTTTAAAAAGGACAATTCACGAATGCGTTTGGCGAGCGTTTCAAATTTGTATTGCACCGTGCCAAAAGTTTCTTCGCTGGCGAGAAATTGCACGCGCGTGCCGTGTTTGTCGGGCGCACATTCGCCTACGACTTTGAGCGGTGCGATAGTTTCGCCGCGTTTGAATTCCACAAAATGTTCTTTGCCTTCGCGCCAAATCGTCAGTTTCAGCCAGTCTGAAAGCGCATTCACCACCGACACGCCCACGCCATGCAAACCGCCCGACACTTTGTAGCTGTTGTTATCAAACTTACCGCCTGCGTGCAAAATCGTCATAATCACTTCGGCGGCGGAACGCCCTTCTTTGGGGTGAATGCCTGTGGGAATGCCGCGCCCATTGTCTTCAATGGTAATGGATTCGTCTGCGTTGATGGCGACCGTGATGTTGTCGCAATAGCCCGCGAGTGCTTCGTCAATGGCGTTGTCCAGTACTTCAAACACCATGTGGTGCAAGCCCGAGCCGTCTTGGGTGTCGCCAATGTACATACCAGGGCGTTTGCGGACGGCTTCCAAGCCTTCCAGTACTTGAATGCTGTCTGCGCCGTATTCGGGGGTGTTTTGGGGGATTTGTTCGGTCATGATGTTTTTTGTTTCTGTTTGATTAAAATAAAATTTTTTGTTTAGGAATATTTTTTCAGGCTGCCTGAAAACTAATTTCTTGGCAAAAACTGATACATGCCATTGATTAAAAGTGCAAAAATAATCATAGCAATCATGCAAGTCCATCGTTGTTTTTCTGATAATTTCAAATTGGCAAACGCATAAACTGCAATCGTTAAAAATACGGCTGTATTGCCGATGGTTACCCAAGTTTTAAATGCGCTGCTGTACGACTTATTCCACAAATTAACAGTCAAAATCAACCAAACGGCAAAACTTGTCCAGCCCATGATTTTTTGTTCTTTGGGCGTGAGATTTCTCAATGGTTTGCGCAACATGATGTTTTCTTTCTGTTGTAGGTTGGTTTTTAAGCCAACATTTTCAGGCTGCCTGAAACTAATTTTTCAGTACAAATATTTGCAGAAATACATAAATCAATCCGTAAATTGCGGCAATCATCAAATTGGTGTTGTACCAACGCTGACGTTGTTTATCGGATAATTTGTGGTTGGCAGCAGCGTAAATGGCGGTACTGACGCAGATAATTATGCCGACAAATAAGAAAATACTTTCAGTAAACGCGCCATCTAGCCATTTGCCTGCAGCAATCAGCGAAATAGACAAGCTTATCACGACTGCCGATATCAACACCGATTTTTGTCGTTCAGGCGTGAGTGGTTCAACTTTATCTTGATTGATTTTGTCGCGTAATTTTTTCAACATGGTTGTTTCGCCTTTCTTTCAGGCTGCCTGAAAATCGTGGCTCTTGTGTAGGATACACATCATGCACACTACGCGCTGCATTTGCGGTATGTCAAGCCAGTATTGGTTTTTAGCATTTTGCCCGTATGGTCTTGCAGACTGAAAGTTTGTACAAAATTATCAACGGTTTCTTCTCTTCTTCCGAACAAGATAAGCTGGCGGCAAGTGTCAGCTCGTTGTCAGAACGCTTGGCATGGCGCACATCACACACAAATTCATGACGGATAATTTGTTTGGGCGTAATGTGCATATAATTATCGGCTTGCTCGTATTCGCTACATGGGTAGCGATTCTCTATCCATTTGCCCTGAAAAGCTTGAGGAATATCGGTATCGTGTACCTGTTTACTGGGAGTAATACAAGCGCACAATAGGCAACTTAATGCCAGTACTGATGTGGTCATTTTCAACATTGTGGTTACCTTTTATTTATTTGGAACTTGTTTTCAGGCTGCCTGAAACCTAATTTCGCGGTAAAAACCCTTGCGCCAAACTCGTGATAATCAACATTGCCAATATCCATTTCACCAAATATTGCCATTGTTGCAGGGACAATCGGTTTTCATCTTTAGCAAAATAAAACGCCAAACCCATACTGAAACACAATACGCCATTCAAGCCCGACATGATGACGGCAAAATACCAACGTTCATAACGATAAAACGGCACAATCAATAAAATCATTGCCAAAACAACATTGCCGTACATCGACCATTTTCTTTGTTTGGGGCTTAAATGGAGCATGATTTTTCCTTTCAGGCTGCCTGAACAATCACAAAATCGTTAATTTCCCCAATTTGTTTTCGGCTTGCTGATAATGCGGTTCGGCTGCGATTCGGGCGACATAAGCGGCAATATTCGGATAATCCGCAATCGGGGCGCGTGAGCTGGCAGCCTGCAAAGGGAAAGACATCATCACATCAGCCGCTGTGATTTTGTCGCCCACCAGCCATGTTTTGCCGTTAAGTTGTTGTTCCACATAATCCAAATGCAATTTGATTTGCGGATTCAGAAAACTTTGGCGCACGCCATCGGTCAATTTCTGCGCGATGGGTTTGGCGAAAAACGGTTTGGGGGGCGCGTCAATTTTGCGGAAAATCAAAGTCATCACCAACAGGGGCATCAACGAACCTTCGGCATAATGCAGCCATTGGCGATACGCCCAATAATCGGCATGGTCGGGGGCGATTTGGTAGCTGCTATGCGTGTCAAATTTCGCCAACAAGTATTCGCAAATCGCACCGCTTTCGGCAATGATTTGCTCGCCGTCTTGAATCAGGGGCGATTTGCCGAGCGGGTGAATGCGGCGCAGGCTTTCGGGCGCGAGTTTGCTGTTGTGGTTGCGCTCCAAAGTTTCCGCTTGATAGTCCACGCCCAGCAATTCCAATAACCATGCAATGCGGTAGGCGCGTGATTGTTTTAGGGTAAATAGGGTGAGCATTGTGTTTTCGCTTTCTTTGGTTTTTTCAGGCAACCTGAAACGGTATTTTTTCGTGATACAAAACCTGTTCAGGTTTGATGGGTTTACAGCCCAAAGCCAGCAAAGTTTCCAACAAAACTTTATATTCAACTGGCGACAATCCGTCCGCCAAATTTTCGCGCACGTCCAAACAAATTGGCGTAGCGCGAAAATTGCCAAACAATTTGCTCGGCGGCGTGTAGATGTGTTCTTCTGCCGCCATGTCCAAAATCGCATTAACGGCAGCCTGAAATGCGAGAAAATCCGCCACAATCATGCGGCTGTTGCTGAACGCGCTACGATGTTTGACTACCGCGCCATGGTGTTGCGCCCGAATATAATTGAAGCGAATTTCTAAAAGCAGCATGACTCTTCTCTATATATGCATTTCAAAAAATGGCTTATTGACTTTCAGGCTGCCTGAAAAATATGTTCTTTTTGTTTGCGGCACTCAATTGGGTTGTTTGAGCGATGGGATTGGGGGAAATAATGGATTGACTAATCCCGCCATTAGGGTTGCTAAAAGCTCGCTTTGAGCGTTGCCAAAAAGTGTGCCATTATACCGCAAATGAGCAAATCTTTGTATTTTCGTTGGCTTTTGTTAAGGCGAATTTTATCCACGTAGATTGTGGGTAAGTTGTGGATTATCTCTGAGTAAAGTCAAAAAGTAGCGATAAAACAGTTATGCAACTTGGTTTGTTTAAAAAATAGGCAAAACTTATTAAATTCTTTTAAAACATTAGGTTAAAAAAATATTTTTTCTGTCAAGCTATATTGTGCTGATTTTTTTTGCTTTCTTTAAAAGACAAAAATGGGGTGTTTGTCAATGTGGATAACATCAATATTTTTTCTTATTTTGGGCTTGACAAGTAGCGTGTTTATACAAAATCTTAACAAATCAAACGGCTAGATGAGACTACATTTTTGTGCTTCTTTTCAGGCTGCCTGAAAATATGCGATAGGCTGCCTGAAACAATCCCTTTTCGTTTTTCAGGTAGCCTTTGTTATAATCGCCACTTTTTTAAATTTCACTTTTTTATCATGATTATTCACCCTAATTTTGATCCTGTTGCGCTGCATTTATTTGGGCCTGTTGCCATTCGTTGGTACGCTTTGAGTTATATCGTTGGTTTTGCGCTGTTTATTTGGCTCGGTCGCCGTCGCATTAAGCAGGGTAATACGGTATTGACGACGCAGATGTTGGATGATTTGCTTACTTGGGGCGTGATTGGCGTGATTTTGGGTGGTCGCATTGGTTATATTTTGTTTTACAATTTCAATGATTATCTTGCCAACCCTTTGAATATTTTTAAAATTTGGGAAGGTGGTATGTCGTTTCATGGCGGCTTTTTGGGTGTGTTGGCGGCATCGTTTTTGTTTGCCAAAAAACGCGGTTTGCGCTTTTGGCAAGTGATGGATTTTGTTGCGCCATTGGTGCCAACAGGCTTGGCTTCTGGTCGTATTGGTAATTTTATCAACGGCGAATTGTGGGGGCGCGTTACCGACCCAAATGCGTTTTGGGCGATGGGTTTTCCGCAAGCGGCGTATGCTGACCAAGCGTTGGCAGCAGGCAATCCGCAGTATAGAGAATGGTTGGCACAGTTTGGTTATTTGCCACGCCATCCATCGCAGTTGTATCAATTTGCGCTGGAAGGCATGGCTTTGTTTGTGATTGTGTGGTGGTTTTCCAAAAAGCCGCGCCCTGAAGGGCATGTGGCGATGCTGTTTTTAGGCGGTTATGGTTTATTCCGTTTTATTGCGGAATTTGCGCGCCAGCCTGATAGCCAATTGGGTTTGCTGACTTTGGGTTTATCGATGGGACAATGGTTGAGTTTGCCGATGATTGTTTTGGGCGTGATGGGTTTCGTTTATTTTGGTAAACGCAATTTGATGGCGCGTTGATGGCTTCAGGCAGCTTGAAATTTTGCTTTTCAGGCTGACTGAAAAGCAGATAAAATGCGCGTTTTCATACCTTTGTCACAAGGAAAATACTATGGCAACGATTTTTTTAGCAGGCGCAAGCGGCGTGATTGGTCGTCCAACGGCTGAAATCTTGATTAAAGAAGGTCACACGGTTTACGGCACAACACGCAGCGTGGAAAAAGCGGCTGAGTTGGAAAAAATGGGTGTGAAACCTGTCATCATGGATGTGTTTGATGCGGAACGTGTCAATCAAATCGTTGCCGAAATTCAGCCTGAAATTGTGTTGCACCAATTAACAGATTTGCCTGATGGCTTGGCACAAGAGCAGATGGCGGCGGCGTTGGTACGCAATGCGCGCATTCGTGATGAAGGCACGCGTAATTTGGTACGCGCGGCGGAAAATGCGGGTGTAAAAAAAGTGATTGCGCAAAGCATTTGCTTTGTCTATGCGCCGAGCAACAAAATGCCTGTGGACGAGAGCGCGCCGTTGCTGGATTTTAGTGAGCCGATTTATGGCGAAACGGCACAAGCGGTGTATAGCTTGGAGCAACAGATTATGCATGGTAATTTTATTGGTATTGTGTTGCGCAATGGTTTTTTGTATGGCAAAGGCACGGGTTTTGATATTCCTGTGGACTTCGCACCACCTGTGCATGTAGAAGCCGCCGCACGCGCGATTGTGTTGGCGATTGAACATGATGAAAAAGAAAGCGTGATTTTCAATATTGCCAATGATGACCCGCGCGTTACCAGCGCGAAAGCCAAACGTGAGCTGGGTTGGTCGCCCAATATGCGCTTAAAAAATCCGCATATTTCTGCTTAATCAATGCTATTTTCAGGCTGCCTGAAATCAATAGATTATTGTTTTTACATTACATTATCTATTTAAAATTAAAATTTCAGGCTGCCTGAAGCAAAAATACAGCAAGGACAAGGTTTAGCCCTGTCCTTTTTCATTCCTCATTTTTTTCAGGCAGCCTGAAATGTCGCAATTGACCGCTCTCCCGCCACTTTCGCTCTACATTCATATCCCATGGTGCATTCAAAAATGCCCATATTGCGATTTCAATTCGCACAAAATCAAAACCACATTAGACGAACACGCTTATATCCAAGCCTTGCTCACCGACTTGCAAACCGAGTTGCCCAACATTTGGGGGCGCGGCATTGATACCATTTTTATCGGCGGCGGTACGCCCAGCGTGTTTCAGGCAGCCAGTATTGACAAACTATTAAGCGGCGTACGCGCGCTGGTCAAATTGTCGCCCGAAGCGGAAATTACCTTGGAAGCCAACCCTGGCACATTTGAGCGCGAGAAATTTCAAGGCTTCAAAGATGCAGGTATCAATCGCTTGTCTATTGGTGTACAAAGTTTTGATAATCAAAAACTTGCTGCGCTTGGACGCATACACAACAGTGACGAAGCCCGTGCCGCCATTGACAGTGCGGTACAAATCTTTGAGCGCGTTAATGTGGATTTAATGTACGCCTTGCCGCACCAAACCATTCAGGCGGCCTGCAACGACATTGCCACCGCCGCCGCATTCGGCATTACCCATTTAAGCGCGTATCAACTCACATTAGAACCGAATACGCCTTTCGGACACACGCCTCCCAAAGGTTTGCCCGAAGACGATACGGCACACGGCATAGAAGAAGCCGTACACAACACCCTGTTTGAATTAGGTTTTCAGCAATACGAAACCAGCGCATTTGCCAAAACATCTGCTGCACGCGCGCGGCACAATCTCAATTATTGGCAGTTTGGCGATTATGTCGGCATCGGCGCAGGCGCACACGGCAAAATCAGTTATCCCACCCATGTGGAACGCACCACGCGTAGCCGCCATCCCAGCGATTATCTCGCTGCGATGCAAAGCAACCCAAACCAAGCGATAACGCGCAAAACGGTTGCCAAAGACGAATTGCCATTTGAATTTATGCTCAACGCCTTGCGCCTGATAGATGGCGTGCCCACTCATTATTTCAGCGAGCGCACAGGTTTACCGATTGCCCAAATCAGCGCACCACTTGCCCAAGCCGTGCAAAAAGGTTTATTGGACAGCGACCCAAGATTTTTACGCCCTACAAAATTGGGGCAACGCTTTCTTAATAATTTGATTGAGTTATTTTTATAAACCGATTTTCAGGCTGCCATTGGTCTGAATCTTAGATTCAGCAAACGATGTGCGTGAAACAAAGCGGCTGCCTGAAAAACACAAAACTTTTCAGGCAGCATGAAAGCACAACGCGCCAAACTTTGCTACAATCCGCGTTTGCTTTCCAACCAAACAGGACAATCAAATGAATTTCAAAACCTTCCTCATCGCCGCTACGCTCGCCAGCGCGCCCTTGATGGCGCAAGCCCAAACGCATGCCGTTATGGAAACCAGCGCAGGCACAATTGAATTAAGTTTAAACGAACAAAAAGCGCCTAAAACTGTGGCAAACTTCCTGCAATACGCCAACAAAGGCTTTTACAACCACACCATTTTTCATCGCGTGATTGATGGCTTTATGATTCAAGGCGGTGGCTTTACCGAAGACATGATACAAAAACCGACTGCGGCAGCGATTGCGAACGAAGCAGATAATGGTTTAAAAAACACCATCGGCAGCATTGCCATGGCGCGTACGGCAGACCCGCATTCTGCCACCAGCCAATTTTTTATCAATGTTGCCAATAACGATAGCCTTGATTTCAAAAGCAAAACACCAAGCGGTTATGGCTACACCGTTTTCGGTCACGTAACCAAAGGCATGGATGTGGTCAACAAAATCGCCAAAGTGCGTACCACCAGCCGCATGATGCATCAAGATGTACCACAAAAAGCCATCATCATCAAAAGTGTAAAAATCATTAAATAATTTTCAGGCTGCCTGGAACGAAGTTCAGAGCAGCTAAAAATCACAGATTAACCTACTAAAATAAGGAAAAACCATGATTAAATTACATACCAATTTCGGCGTTATCGGCATTGAGTTAGACCACGAAAACGCGCCCAACACCGCGCACAACTTTGAACAATATGTTCAAGACGGTTTCTACAATGGCGTGATTTTTCACCGCGTTATCAAAGGCTTTATGATTCAAGGCGGCGGTATGGACAGCGATATGAACGAAAAAGAAACGCGTGCACCGATTCAAAATGAAGCGCACAATGGCTTGAAAAACGAAAAATACACCATCGCTATGGCACGCACTTCTGACCCACATTCGGCCAGCGCGCAATTTTTTATCAATACCAACAACAATGATTTCTTAAACTTCCGTGGAAAAGAATTGCACGGTCGTCCTGTGGTACAAGAATGGGGTTATGCGGTATTCGGTAAAGTGGTTGAAGGTCAAGACGTGGTGGACGCGATTGAAGCTGTTAAAACCAAAAGCCATGGTTACCATGATGATGTGCCAGTAGACGCGGTTGTGATTAACAAAGCTGAAGTGGTTTAGTCTTTTAAAACAAAGAAATAGGACAGTATGAACCGTCCTATTTTTGTTTCAGGCTGCCTGCAAGAGTATGACAAAGTTTCAGTCTAAAAAGATAAAAGGCTACCTGAAAGTATGGCTTACTTTCAGGCAGCCTATTTACTTGAATGCAATCAATCCATGGTTAAAACGACTTTCATCGCATTGTGTTCTGCCGCGTGTTTGAACACATCATATGCTTGTTCCAATTCGCTGAATTTAAAGTGATGAGTCAGCATTTTGGTGTAATCCACGCTGCTAGTTGAAATAGCTTTCATCAACATTTCAGTTGTGTTTGCGTTGACCAAACCAGTGGAAATTTTCAGGTTTTTAATCCACAATTTTTCCAGTTTAAAATCAACAGGTTTGCCGTGTACACCCACCACCGCAATGTTGCCGCCCGCTTTCACGATGTCTTGGCACATATCCCAAGTTGCTGGCAAGCCTACGGCTTCAATCGCTACATCCACGCCGTCTTCGCCAACAATATCAAATACTTGTTTAGAAACGTCGCCTGAAGCTGGGTTGATGACATGAGTCGCGCCCAATTCTTTTGCCAATTTCAAACGGTTTTCGTCCATGTCGCACATAATCAACACGCTTGGGCTATAAAGTTGTGCTGTAAGCAAAGCCGACATGCCCACAGGGCCTGCACCCGCGATAAATACTGTGTCGCCTGGTTTAACATCGCCATATTGCACGCCGATTTCGTGCGCCGTTGGCAACGCGTCCGACAGCAACAACGCCACTTCTTCGTTCACATTTTCAGGCAGCTTAATCAAGCTGTTATCCGCATAAGGCGTGCGTACAAATTCGGCTTGTGTGCCGTCAATCATGTAGCCCAAAATCCAGCCACCGTTGCGACAATGTGAATACAATTGAACTTTACAATTATCGCAAGTGCAACATTTTGATACACAGGAAATAATCACTTTATCACCGACTTTAATGTTTTTCACGGCAGAGCCGACTTCTTCCACGATGCCAATGCCTTCGTGTCCCAAAATACGACCTGCGTCAATTTCAGGATTTTTACCTTTCCAAATGCCCAAATCCGTGCCACAAATCGTGGTTTTGGTAACGCGTACCACCGCATCGGTTGGGTCAATAATTTGGGGTTTATCGTGTTCTTCAAAACGAATGTCGCCAGCACCATAATAGACCATTGCTTTCATTTTACTGCTCCTTCGGGTTGTGAAAAATTTTAATGGGAAAATTATTATCCTGTTGAGATATTTTTACAATATGTTACATAATAACAAAAATGCTATTTTTTTGATTTTTATTGAAATTAATTGGTAAAATTTGACAGGATTTTATACAAAACTAGCGTATCACCTCCGCCCAATCCTGCTCAAAATATGCCACTAATATTTGATTATTCAAATAATTGGCTTCTACGTCACGCCGCGCCATATCGGGCGGAAAATCAAACATTTGCGCCAAAGTTTGGTGGTTTAAAAATACCGTCGGTACAGCCACTTTTTCAGGTAGCCTGAAATCCGCTTCACGACTTGCCAACACAAATCCCCATTCGCCAAAACTGGGTACATACACATGATACGGCGCAGTATTGAGCCCAGCCGTTTCT
Source organism: Neisseriaceae bacterium B1 (assembly GCA_051414845.1). Classification (GTDB taxonomy): domain Bacteria; phylum Pseudomonadota; class Gammaproteobacteria; order Burkholderiales; family Neisseriaceae; genus Simonsiella. The sequence continues at coordinate 1,116,593 of CP183313.1, read as the reverse complement.
AAGGTTTTTACCACCGACCAATATGCATTGGGCGCGAAATAGGGCGAAGTAGATTGCACCACAATCTTGCCACCCTGCGCTAAATGGCGTAAAACCGCGCGATACATCGGCACAGAATACAACTTACCCAACGAGAAATTAGACGGGTCGGGCAAATCAATCACAATCACATCAAACAATTCACGATTATCCTCCAACCATTGCGCCGCGTCCGCGTTCACAATCTGCATTTTGGGGTTATTCAAAGCATTTTGATTCAATTGCACCAATTTGGCCGACGTTTGAAACGTTTTCGTCATATCAGGATCTAAATCCACCAGCGTAATCTGTTGCACATCATCAAACTTCAACACCTCACGCGCCGCCAAACCATCGCCACCGCCCAAAATCAATACCCGCTTATGTTTTGCCGCCATCTGCATAGCAGGAATCACCAAAGCCTCATGATAACGCGCCTCATCGCGCGAAGAAAATTGCAAATTCCCATTAATATACAATCGTATATCGTCTTTCCATTGCGTTACCACCAGTCGCTGATAGGGCGAATGGCTCTCATACACCACAGGGTCGCCAAAATAACGCTGCTCCGCCTGAAACACCAAACGATTGGCATAGATAAAACCCAATGTCAGTGCCAACAAAACCACCATCGCGCGCACATTCAATTGACGATAACGCGGCAACTGCGCTTGAAAAGCCTTTGCCGTGAGCAACGCTACCGCCGCATTCAACAAACCAAACAGCAAAGCCGACCGCGCCATGCCCAATTTCGGCGCAAGAATCAGCGGAAACAACAGTGAAACCGCCAGCGCGCCTAAATAGTCAAACGTTAAAACACGCGAAACAATCTCTTTAAAATCCGCATCTTGATTGTTTAATACGCGCATCACCAGCGGAATTTCCATGCCCACAATCGTGCCGACAATCAACACGAGTGCATACAATAATGTCCGAAATGGCGCAGCGGCAAAACCAAACGCCATAAATAAAAACAAAGCCGACACACCACCAATCAAGCCGACCAGCAACTCAATTTCAATAAAACGTGTCAGCGCGTCTTCGTCCTTGATATAACGCGTTAAATGCGCGCCAATCCCCATAGAAAACAAATACAAACCAATGATAAACGAATACTGAAAAATGCTGTCGCCCAGCAAATAGCTCGCCAAAGCCGCCATAATCAGCTCATAAGCCAAGCCACAACTGGCAACAATAAACACCGACAAAATAAGCGTGCGCGAAAGTTTCATGGTTTCAGGCTGCCTGAAAAGGAAAGGGCGTATTTTAACATTTCAGGCTGCCTGAAAGGGTTTAATTATGCTTGATTTATTGATTTGAATATTTTTTTAGACTGAAACTTTTAGTAAATCATTTTAAATTGAATCTTTTGCATAACTTCATATCGTAGCAACCGTATTTTTAACTCCGTTAGGTCAATTTTTGAATCTGATATTTTTCAGTTTGAAAACTTTGCAAAACCTTTTAGCTACGCTGAACTTCATTTCAGGCAGCCTGAAACAGAAAAACTGCCGTCATTCCTGCGTAGGCAGGAATCCACTATAACACTAAGAAACCAATGATTGTGTAGCACAAAGTTAGATTCATGCTTGAGCAGGAATGATGATTAGAGTGATTTTTAGGCTGCTTGAAAGTGTTTTGCAAAGGTTTCAGTTTGCAAGATTAGCCTTCTATGCCAATTGTCGGATACGAGTTTCGGATTCACGCTGCCTGAAAAGTTTTTGCAAAGGTTTCAGGCAGCCTAAAAAACACTTTAATCGTCATTTGCACACAGGCGGAAATCTATTATCGATATTCACAAACCTTTGATAAAAAATAGAAAATCAAAGTTGGATTCCCGCCTGCGCGGGAATGACGGTACATTTAAAATTTTCAGGGTTTTGCAAAAGTTTCAGGCTGCCTGAAATAGATGGCAAAATTAAAAGGCTGCCTGAAAAAATCAGGCAGCCTGAAAACTTAATCAAGCCAATCAACGTGGACGACCACGGAATTTAGGTTGATGTTTCGCCATTTCTTGATTCGCCGCTTGCTTGCTCACGCGCTCGCTCAAGCGTTTTTCTGCTTCGGCAACCGAGCATTGCATGGCTTGGCTAGCAATCAACAAGGCGTCTTTACGCGCTTGTCCGCCGCTGAAATACATGCGGCGCAAATCGGCGGGGTGGATTTTGCCGTTTTTCAAATCAATGTTGAATTTAGCGGCGTTTTCAATCAGTTTTTTCTGCTTCCAATACATTGTGCCCGTGGCAATGCCAACTATGGCAGCAACGGTCATCACGCCAATTAAGATTGCCAGCCACCAAGCCGCGCCGACTAAGTAGGCAATTAAGCTGAATACGGCTGCCATGGCGAACCAAATGAGATAAACACGTTTTTTGTCCATCGTAAAATCCTTGTTTTGAGATAAAGTGGTTTGTTTTTTCAGGCTGCCTGAAAAGCGTGTTTCAGGCAGCCTGAAAGATTTTTATATTAACTTGCCAACTGCATGACCAAATGTTTAAACGTTGTCCACGCATCGCCATCTTCTGCGCCTTTGATTTGGCGGTCAATTTGCGCGCAGGTTTGCAGGGCAGTAATCAGTTGGGTGGGGGTAATGCGGCTAACGGCTTTGGGCGCAGTGTATTGTTTGTCGCCCCATAAACGCAATTCGTTGCGCACGGCAGCGACGCTTTTGCCTTGTTTTAAGGCAGCGGTTAAACGAATCAGTGTGCGGATGTCTTCGGCAACTGCCCAAACGAGCAACACGGGTTCTTCGCCTTCGGCTTCTAAACCGTCCAGCAAGCGAGCGCAACGGCGAGCGTCGCCTGTCATCCAAGCGGAAGAGAGTTGAAACACATCAAAGCGAGCGACATTGGCAACGGCTTGTTCGGCGTCGGCAATCGTGAGCAAATGTCCTTGCGGATGTAATAGGGCGAGTTTGTCAATTTCTTGTTTTGCCGCCAATAAATTGCCTTCTACGCGTTCGGCAAACAGGGCGAGCGCGTCGGCTTCAATGTTTAAACCGTGTTGGTTTAAGCGTTCGCGTATCCAAGCGGGTAGGACGTTGGCGGTAATCGCTTTGGCTTCAATGACGGTGCCGTGTTTGGCTAGCGCGAGAAACCATTTGGCTTGCGTTTGCGCTTTTTCCAATTTGGGTAACATGATGATGGTGCAGGTATCGGGCGGCAAATTGTCCGCCAAATCTTGCAACGCGTCGCCGCCTGTTTTGCCAGGTTTGCCGCTGGGAATGTGGATTTCCAGCAGTTTTAAATCGGCAAATAAGCCTGCCGATTGCGCTTGTGCCAACAGACTGTTCCAATCGTAAGACGCGCTGTCTATCGTATGGCTTTCGCGGTTTAAATAGCCTTGTTGTTTGGCAGCGGCACGCAATAAATCCAGGGCTTCAATGCGCAATAAGTCTTCTTCGCCGTGTATCACATACAATGATTGCAGCGGCGCATTCAGGCTGCCTGAAAGTTGTTCGGGTGCGAGGGTTGGCATGATTATTGTCCGATGAAACCCAGTTGGCGCACGATTTGTTGTGCGGCGTCGTTTTGCATTTCGCGCCAAATCGTTTGCTCTTCTTCTTGTTTACCCAAAACCATGCCATCGGCATAAGGCAATACTTGGCGCACTTCTGCCACAATCGGTTTGCCCCACGCACGCCCATCATAATACGCTTGCGCGTTCACGCGCATGGACAGCAAATATTCGTTTAATTTTGCGCCACGCGTAATAGTGTAAATATCGCGTTTGGTTTCAACGGATACCACGCGCAAACTGGCTTGCGCATTGCGCGCGCTGACAGGATTGCCCGATGCGTGGCGGATAGCCGTTTCCAACGGTTGTTGCAATTCTCTGCCTTCAATATGCCAGTTTTGCGCAGGCAAATGGTCAACCGCGTAATGTCCTTTTAAATGAAAACCGCAGCTGCTCAACATCAGCGCAGCAGCGAGCGCAAATATTTTGTTCATAATCGTGTCCGCAAAAGAGCGCGTATTATAATGTTAAATTGAGTTAAATGCCAAGTGTTTACACGGCATACTTGTTTTCAGGCAGCCTGAAAAAAAGAATGTTCAGGCTGCCTGAAAAGCAGGTTCTTAAAATTTACACTTCCACCACTTCAAAACTATGTGTAATTGGCGCAGCTTTGCCCAGCATAATGGAAGCCGAGCAATATTTTTCTGCTGATAATTGTACCGCTTTAGCAATCGTTTCTGCTTTCAAATCCTTGCCCAAAACTCTGAAATGAATATGAATTTTGGTAAACACGCGCGGCACGCTGTCGGCGCGTTCGGCTTCCACAGTGGTAATACAATCGCGCACATCTTGGCGTTGCTTTTTGGCGATGTCCACTACATCAATGCTGGAACAACCTGCCACACCCATCAATAACACTTCCATTGGGCTTGCGCCGCGTTTTAAACCTTCATCGGGCGAAGTACCGTCCATTACAATGCTGTTGCCGCGTTCATTGGCTGCCACAAAGCAGCGTCCGTCTAACCATTGGCTGGTGATTTTCATGATTTTTTCCTTTCAAATAAGGTTTCAGGCTGTCTGAAAGATATTTTACTCTATGCAGATTGCCATTGACTATAGCGCACAAAGCCTGCCTGAAAAACGCGCAATGTACCATAGTTTACAGCTTCACGGCATGAGTGCTTTGTATTAAAATATCCGCGCTGTTTGGCTATCGCTCCAACTTTGCTAAACACTATTTGAAAATAAATCAACTAAAACAAAGGAAAACATCATGTCTCAATTTGACGTAGTAGTCATCGGTGCAGGCCCTGGCGGTTACATCGCAGCCATTCGCGCAGCGCAACTGGGTTTTAAAACTGTGTGTATCGACGCGGGCGTAAACAAAGCAGGCGACGCACCAGCTTTGGGCGGTACTTGTTTGAACGTGGGCTGTATTCCCTCTAAAGCCTTGCTGCAATCTTCTGAACATTTCCACGCCGCGCAACACGATTTTGCCGAACACGGTATTACCGTTGGTGATGTGAAATTTGACGCGGCAAAAATGATTGAACGCAAAGACGGCATCGTTACCAAATTAACAGGCGGCATTAAATTCTTGTTCCAAAAGAACAAAGTAGAAAGTTTGTTTGGCATAGGTTCGTTCAAAGGCAAAAATGGCGACTTGTATCAAATTGAAGTGGACAACCAAGGCGAGAAAACCGTTGTAGAAGGTAAACACATCATCGTTGCCACAGGTTCTGTGCCACGTCCATTACCACAAATCGCGGTGGACAACAAAAATGTATTAGACAACGAAGGCGCGTTGAATTTGACCGAAGTGCCAGCAAAATTGGGTATTATCGGCTCGGGCGTAATCGGTTTGGAAATGGGTTCCGTGTGGAATCGCGTTGGTTCAGAAGTAACGATTTTAGAAGCTGCGCCAACATTCTTAGCGGCTGCCGACCAACAAATCGCCAAAGAAGCGTTTAAATATTTTACCAAAGAACAAGGTTTGGCAATTGAACTGGGTGTGAAAATCGGCGATATCAAGAGCGATGACAAAGGTGTGAGCGTGGCGTATGAAACTGCCAAAGGCGAAAAACACGAAGCGCAGTTTGACAAATTGATTGTGTCCATCGGTCGCATTCCGAACACCAACGGTTTGAATGCTGAAGCAGTTGGTTTGGAAAAAGACGAACGCGGTTTCATTAAAGTAGATGGCGATTGCAAAACCAATTTGCCCAATGTTTGGGCGATTGGCGACGTGGTGCGCGGCCCAATGTTGGCGCACAAAGCCAGCGATGAAGGCGTTGTCGTTGCTGAGCGCATTGCAGGTCAAAAACCGCACATTGATTTCAACAACGTGCCATTCGTGATTTACACCGACCCAGAAATCGCATGGGTGGGCAAAACCGAAGAGCAGCTCAAAGCCGATGGTGTGGAATACAAAAAAGGCACGTCAGGCTTTGGCGCAAACGGCCGCGCATTGGGCATGGGCAAAGCCAAAGGAACAGTAAAAGTCTTGGCTTGCGCCAAAACCGACCGCATTTTGGGTGTGCATATGATTGGGCCAATGGTTAGCGAACTGGTTACCGAAGGCGTGATGAGCTTGGAGTTTTCCGCTAGCAGCGAAGACATCGCCCGCATTATTCACGCGCATCCATCTTTGGCAGAAGTGGTGCACGAAGCGGCTTTGGCTGTGGATAAACGTGCGTTGCATGGCTAATTGCAGAGCTGGGTAAGCTGATTGAAATCAACAAAAAACCGCATTTTCTGATGAAGCAAAATGCGGTTTTGGGTTTTCAGGCTGCCTGAAAGCAACTCGTGATTAAGCTGCTACGCCAAACATCCGTCCGATTAAAGCTGTTGCCACCAAAGCTGTAACGCCCCAAATCAACACACGCCGTACCGCAGGTAATATAGGCGCGCCACCTAGTTTTGCCGAAGCTGCGCCCAATGCGCCCAAGCCAATTAAAGCCAACACGCCCAGCGTCCATACCACCCAATTCACAGGCAATAACCAAGCCACCAATAAAGGCGGCAATGCGCCCACAACAAACGCGCCAGCCGATGCCATGGCTGCCTGAAAAGGATTGGCAGAAAGCGTTTCCGTAATGCCAATTTCATCGCGTGCATGGGCTTGCAAAGCCTCGTGTGCCGTCAAAGCTTGGGCAACTTCTTGCGTCAATTCATTCAATTCTAGCTCAGGATTGAGGTGCAACTCATAGCGTTCTTTCGCCAAATCCGCCCGCTCGGTATCGGCTTGGCTGGAAACGGAAACATATTCGCCCGCTGCCATAGAAATTGTGCCACCCACCAATGCAGCTAAACCCGCTAAAAGCAAAGTTTGCTGACTGGGTGAAGCAGCCGCCATACCAATGAGCAAACTGGACGTGGAAATCAAGCCGTCGTTCGCGCCCAAAACCGACGCGCGCAGCCAGTTGTTGCGCATACTGTAATGGGGTTCGCTGTGTTGGCTGTTTATGATGGATGTCCTTGTGTGAGATGGGGCGATGATAGGGTAATTAGATTAAGGGAAAATTAATTTTTGGGATGGTTTTTTCAGGCAGCCTGAAACTATTTCACTGCTTGCGCTGCCAATTGCAACATTTCCGCCGCGTGTTCGCGCGTGGTATCGGTGATTTTCTCGCCGCCGAGCATACGCGCGATTTCTTCTATGCGTGCTTTGTCGTCTAATATCTTGATTTCGCTGACGGTTTGTTCGCCTTCGCTGTGTTTGGCAACTTGCCAGTGGTGTTCGCCACAGGCAGCGACTTGCGGCAAATGCGTTACCGCCAACACTTGATGTTGCTGTCCCAAAGTGCGCAGGGCGCGACCTACAGTTTCGGCAACGCCACCGCCAATGCCTGTGTCCACTTCGTCAAAAATCAGCGTTGGCAAGTTGGTGTATTGGCTGGTTACTACTTGCAAGGACAAGCTAATGCGCGCCAATTCGCCGCCCGATGCGACTTTGTTTAATGGGCGAAGTGGTGTGCCTTTGTTGGCTGCCACTTGATATTGCACTTGCTCTAAACCATGCGCGGCGGGGCTAGATGGCAAGAGTTCAATATGGAATTTCGCGCCTTTCATTGCCAAACTTTGCATGTGTTCCGACGTTTCTGCTGCCAGTTTTTGCGCGGCTTGATGGCGGATGGCGGACAATTTTTGCGCGGTTTCCATATAGTTTTTTTCTGCTACTTTTGCTGCTTTTTGCAAGGCTTCAATGTCTGCAGCGGCTTCTAAATCCAATAAGGCTGCCTGAATTTCGTCTAATTTTTCAGGCAGCATGGGCGGTTCAATGCGGTATTTACGGGCCATGCTCATGAGTTCGTTCATGCGCTCTTCTTGTGCCATCAATTCATTGGGATTGATTTCCACTCTGTTCATCACGCGTCCTAACTCGCTGCTCACTTCACTCAATTCGGCTTCTACGCTGTCCAACAGCGACAAACATTCGGCAAAACGCGGCTCAATGTCGCTTAATTTTTGCAGCGTTTTTTGGCAACGATACACCAGCGTTTGCAAGCCGTCGTCGCCGTCCACATATTCTCGTGCTTCTTCGGCTGCTTGCAACAATTCTGCCGCGTTGGCAAGCGTATCGTAGCTTTGGCTTAAACTTTCCCACTCGCCTGTTTGCGGCGCAAGTTGGTCTAACTCATTGAATTGCCATTCTAAACGCTCGCGCTCAATGGCGATGTTTTCGGTTTCTGTTTGTGCGTCGTGCAAGGCGCGTTTGGCTTGTTGCCATGTTTGATACAGGTTTTGCGTTTGCTGTAATAAATCTAGGCTGCCTGAAAATGCGTCAAGCAATTGGCGTTGCGCGCTTTCTTGGTTTAAAGAATGGTGCGCGTTTTGCCCATGAATATCAATCAGCTGTGCACCGATATTTTTCAGTTGCGCCAGCGTTGCGGCTTGATTGTTAATGAAACTGCGGCTTTTACCTTTGGCGTCAATAATACGGCGAATGGATAACTCGCTCTCATCAGCTTGAAGCAAGCCTTGTTCGCGTAATTGGCTTTGCAATTCGGGCAAATCGGATACGTCAAACAGCGCCGATAATTGCGCTTCTTTCGCGCCTGTGCGCACTTGCGAATAGTCGGCTTTGTCGCCTAACAGCAGCGATAAAGCGTCCAAAGTGATGGATTTACCCGCGCCTGTTTCGCCTGTGAGCACGGTAAAACCTGTTTGAAAATTGAGATGTAATTGTTCCACAATCACAAAATCGCGGAGGGATAAAGCCAGCAACATTTTCAGGCAGCCTTAAAAAGTTGAAATAACAATTATAATGGATTTTTGAAGTTTGATTGGGGTTGTGATGCTGTAGGCAGCCTTAATTAAAATTAAACAGTTTATTTTTTTACTTTACTTGATAAAAGTCATATTTAATGATTATTTAACTTCACATTCTGCGGGAAAAGGTTATGATTATGTTCAAATTTAGGGATTTATTAACATTTTATTGACATATAGTATTTATGTGTAGAATAATTGCACAATGGTCAATCTAAAATAAAGTTACTATATCAACGTTGGAGAGCTAAAAATGGATACCCATTCAAATAATAAGTTCAATAAATTTGACTTGCGCTGGGTCTTAAATTTATTCGGTACCGCCGTTGGTGCTGGTGTGCTGTTTTTACCTATTAATGCAGGTATGAGTGGCATTTGGCCTTTGGTGGTGATGGCAATCATCGTCGGTCCAATGACTTATTTGGCACACTTAGGCTTGGCGCGATTTGTTTTGTCATCAAAACATCCTGGTAGCAATATTACTGAAGTAGTGGAAGAGCACTTTGGTAAAACGGCAGGTAAATTAATCACTTTATTGTATTTTTTTGCGATTTTTCCGATTTTGTTGATTTATGGTAACGGTATTACCAATACTTTGGATTCATTTATTGTGAACCAATTAGGGATGGCTTCTCCGCCACGGGCGATTTTGTCATTTGTTTTGATTGCTGCCATGATTGCTGTTTTGCTTTTAGGCGAGAAAATGGTTTTAAAGGTAACCGAATGGCTGGTTTATCCTTTGGTTATCATTTTATTTGGCTTATCTTTATATCTAATTCCAGAATGGAATTTCTCTCATTTAGGTGTTATGCCTGATGTGGGTACGTTTATTAATACATTGTGGGTAACCATTCCTGTATTGGTATTCTCATTTAACCATTCGCCTGAGGTTTCAACATTTGCGCTGTCGCAACAACGTGAATATGTGGATGCGGAAAAAACCGATGAGCATGTTCGCAAAACCTTATTTGGTACTGCTGGGATTTTGTTACTGTTTGTGATGTTATTTGTGTTTAGCTGCGTGTTGTCTTTAACGCCTGCTGAATTGGCTCAAGCGAAACAGCAAAATATTTCGATTTTGTCTTTCCTTGCCAATAGATTTGAAAACCCATTCATTTCATATTTAGGTCCTTTGGTTGCATTTTTAGCGATTACCAGCTCATTTTTTGGTCACTATTTGGGCGCACGCGAAGGTTTGGAAGGTCTAATTATTAAAATGAAACGTGATGCAGGTGGCGATGCAACGATTGACCATAAAAAACTGAATATGTTTTCTGCAGTATTCTTTTTGCTGACTTTGTGGATTGTTGCCATCATTAACCCAAGTATTTTGGGATTGATTGAATCTTTGGGTGGTCCGATTATTGCGATGATTTTGTTCATTATGCCAATGTATGCGATTTGTAAAGTACCATCTATGCAGAAATTTGGTGGTAAATTCAGCAATGTATTTGTGGTGATTATGGGTTTAGTCGCAATTTCTAACATTGTCTACTCATTGTTTAAATAACCTAACAATAAGGTTTCAGGCAGCCTGAAAGTAAATGCTTTCAGGCTGCCTGAAAAGCAAAAGGAACACATCATGATTAGCACATTTGATATTTTTAAAGTAGGTGTTGGTCCATCAAGTTCGCATACTGTCGGACCGATGAAAGCAGGTAAGCAATTTATTGATGATTTAGTTGCACAAAATCAATTAGATAAAATTGACCATATTCGGGTTGATGTCTATGGTTCACTTTCGTTAACAGGTTTAGGACATGGCACCGATACTGCCATTATTATGGGTTTAGCAGGTTATTTGCCGCACGATGTGGACATTGATTTAATTCCTAAATTTGTCAAACACTTAAAAGAAACCAATCGCTTGTCTATAGCACAAGGGCAGGTGGAAGTTGATTTTTGTTATGCTGAAGACATGGTGTTTCACGACACATTTTTGCCTTTACACGAAAATGGTATGCGCATTACCGCGTTTTCAGGCAGCCTGAAAGTGTATGAGCAAACATATTACTCAATTGGTGGCGGTTTTATTGTTGATGAAGCGCATTTTGGACAAGAGCAAACAAGCGAGATTCAAGTGCCTTATGCTTACCAATACGCCGCCGATGTATTGAATATCTGTGCCACCAATGACATGAATATCGCCGATATGATGATGGCAAACGAAGTTGCCATTTTGGGCAGCGAAGAGGTAGTGCGCGAACGTTTGGCTTATATTTGGCAAGTGATGCACGACTGCATTGAGCGTGGCTTGACAACTGAAGGCATTTTGCCCGGCCCTTTAAAAGTACGTCGTCGTGCACCGCAATTGCGTCAAAGACTCGAATCAGATACTCGATTGGAAGATATTGACCCTATGCAAGTTGTAGACTGGATTAATATGTACGCGCTGGCGGTAAACGAAGAAAACGCAGCAGGTGGACGTGTGGTTACCGCACCTACTAACGGCGCATGTGGCATTGTGCCAGCGGTGTTGAAATATTATGAGAAATATTTGGGCGAACTCACGCCCGAAATCATCAGCGATTATTTATTAACTGCAGGCATGATTGGTTCGCTCTACAAAATGAATGCTTCTATTTCAGGTGCAGAAGTGGGTTGCCAAGGCGAAGTCGGCGTAGCGTGTTCCATGGCAGCAGGCGCATTGACCGCGATTCACGGTGGTACACCTGAGCAAGTGTGCATTGCCGCAGAAATCGCAATGGAACACAACTTAGGTTTAACTTGCGACCCTGTCGGCGGACAAGTTCAAGTGCCTTGTATTGAACGCAACGCGATTGGCTCGGTTAAAGCCGTAAACGCATCACGCATGGCATTAATGCGCGAAGGCAAAACTTATGTCAGCTTGGATAAAGTCATCGATACGATGTATGAAACAGGTAAAGACATGAATTCGAAATATCGCGAAACCTCTAAAGGCGGTTTGGCAATACGGATTGTTTGCCAATAGGCTAGGGCATTTGTTTCAGGCAGCCTGAAAGGTTTTCAGAATTTTCAGGCAGCCTGAAACACTTATTGGGAGCGGGAGCGGCTCGCTCCCAAATATTTCTATCTAAAAAATAAAATATTCCATGAATTCAAATATGCGGGCTGGATAGTTTGCCCAAATCTTTGATTTGACAATAAACTGCTATGGCGTACCAATTAACCGTCAGAGCTCCAATTCTATGTTTCAGACTAATTGAATAGGTTTTGCATAAGTTTCATATTTTTCAGGCTGCCTGAAAAATATGAAAAAAGGACAGAAAAATATTCTGTCCTTTATCTATATTAATTAGATTTTTCTTCCTCAAATCCCACAATTTCCAGCCCAAAACCCGTCAAACCATTCATATTAGACGGTTTGCCCAACACGCGCATTTTGCTCACTTTCAGCCCAGCCAAAATTTGTGCGCCAATGCCGTAGGTTTTTCTGTCCCATTTTTTCACTTGGAAACTGTTTTTCGGCATGGTGCGTTCCAGCAACGCGCTGCCGTCTTCGGTGCGGTGCAGCAGGATAATCACGCCCGCTTCGGCTGCCTGAATGCGCGTGAGTGCGGCGGGCAAATTCCACGAATGGTTCGGGTCAAATTGAATAAAATCCATCGCGCTAAACGGCTCGTGTACGCGCACCAGTGTCTCAGAAGCGGTTTCAGGCTGCCCTTTGACCAAAGCCAAATGCGTGTCGCCTGCTAATTTATCTACATAAACATGTTGTTGGAATTCGCCCCATGGCGTTTGTACGGTGGTATCGCCCATTTCTTCCAACAAGCTTTCGTTGCGGCTGCGGTATTCAATCAAATCGGCAATCGTGCCAATTTTCAAGCCGTGCTGTTCGGCAAATTTCATCAATTCGGGCATACGCGCCATCGTGCCGTCGTCATTCAAAATTTCGCAAATCACGCCCGCGCCCGACAAGCCAGCCATTTGCGCCAAATCCACCGCCGCTTCCGTGTGTCCAGCACGAACGAGTACGCCGCCTTGTTGGGCGCGAAGTGGGAAGATGTGTCCGGGTTGGACAATGTCTTCAGGCTGCACGTTTTGCGACACAGCGGTTTGAATCGTGTGGGCGCGGTCGGCGGCGGAAATACCCGTCGAAATGCCGTGCGTCGCTTCAATGGAAACGGTGAAATTCGTGCCGTATTGCGCGCCATTTTTTTGCGTCATCATGGGCAAGCCGAGTTTGTCAATCAGCTTGTTTTCCATGGGCAAACACACCAAACCACGCGCGTGTTTAATCATAAAGTTGATGGCTTCAGGAGTTACAAATTGCGCCGCCATGACAATATCGCCTTCGTTTTCGCGGTCTTCGGCATCGGTGATGATCACCATTTTACCTGCTTTGATGTCGGCTAAAATTTCTGAAATGGGGGAAACTTGCATGATGTGTTCTTTCATTTTTGAATATTAAAAACGTATAAATTTTACGCCTTTTTCAGGCAGCCTGAAAGCCTTGATTACTAGGTTTAAGCTTTAGAAAAACACAAAATCAGGATGCGCTTGATTTGTTTAGTTGCTGGCTTGTTTGAATATCCAAGTTGCACCAGCTTTGTCCACCAGAACCAGTTGTTCTTCTTGCCACACAACTTGCGCGCCCTCGCGCAATAATTGGGCGAAACTGCTTTCTAATTGGGAATATTCGGGGCAGTACATGAGTGTGGATGTAATCGTATCGGCTTTCAGGCTTCCTAAATCAAGCGCGATTTGGGCGGCAAAACGCATTCCGTTGCAACCCATATATGCGCTTGCCTTTTTCGGCTCGCGTAAGTCTAATTCGGTTTTTTCAGGCAGCCTGAAAGATTTGGGGGCGGATTTGAGTTGCCATAAGGCGCGGATTTCTAGTGCGCTGGTTGGTACTATTTTTTGCTCCTTGGCTTGTGTTGCCATGCTGCTGCACGCGCTTAATAGGGAGGTGCTGGCGAGGGCTAATGCGATGATTTTTTTCATGATGTTTTCCTTGTGGTGTGTGAAATGGTTTCCAGGCTGCCTGAAGACGAGCCATAGTGGTTTCTGCGTTTGCAACAACGTCAATCAAACCAAGAATAACTGATAAGCCGCGTTATCTGTTTGCTCGTCATACGCATAACCCAAATTATCTAAAAATTCGTCAAATGCTGCATAATCCGCTTTAGGCACATCAATGCCGACCAACACGCGCCCATAATCTGCGCCGTGGTTGCGATAATGAAACAACGTGATATTCCAATCACTTTGCATATTATTCAAGAACTTGGCGAGTGCTTGCGGACGCTCGGGGAACTCAAAACTAATCAATCGTTCGTTTTGCACTTTATGCGTGCGCCCGCCAACCATGTAGCGCAAATGCACTTTCGCCATTTCGTCGTTGCTCAAATCAATGTGCGGCAAATCGGCTGCTTGAAAATCAGCGCGGATTTTGTCGCGGTCGGTAGAACTAACTGTTTGAATGCCCAAAAAAATATGCGCCACATCGTCATCACCATAGCGGTAGTTGAACTCGGTAATATTGCGCGATTTGAGCACATCAATAAAAGCACGGAAGCTGCCTGCGCGTTCGGGAATGGATACGGCAAAAATCGCTTCGTTGCCTTCGCCCAATTCGCTGCGCTCGGAAACGTGGCGCAAGCGGTGGAAATTCATATTTGCGCCAGAAGTGACCGCAATCAGCGTTTCATCAGCAAGATTATTGTGCGCAACATAGGCTTTCAAGCCAGCCAATGCCAACGCACCTGACGGTTCGCAAATGCTGCGAGTGTCGTCAAACACATCTTTCAATGCGCCACACACCGCATCCGTGTCCACCGTAATAATCCCGTCCAACAAGCTGCGGCACAATCTAAACGTCTCTTCGCCCACCAATTTCACCGCCGTGCCATCCGCGAATAAGCCGACATCTTTCAATTCCACGCGTTGTCCAGCGGCAATAGACACTTTCATTGCGCAACTGTCATTCGTTTGCACGCCGATGACTTTAATTTCAGGGCGAACTTGCTTGATAAACGCCGCCATGCCCGCCGCTAAACCGCCGCCGCCAATCGCCACAAACACCGCGTGAATTGGCTTTGCGTGTTGGCGCACAATTTCCATGCCGATGGTGCCTTGCCCTGCAATCACGTCGGGGTCGTCAAATGGCGGAATATAGGTTAAGCCGCTTTCGGCAACCAGTTTCATCGCGTGGTCGTATGCGTCGTTGTACGAAACGCCCGCCAAAACTACACTGCCACCGCGCGCTTTAACCGCGTCCACTTTGATTTTCGGTGTTGTTTCTGGCATCACAATCGTCGCCGTGCAGCCCAATTTTTGTGCAGATAAAGCCACTCCTTGCGCATGATTGCCTGCGCTGGCGGTAATCACACCTTTTTGCAACGCACTTTCAGGCAGCTTCGCCATTTTATTGTATGCCCCGCGAATTTTGAAGGAAAACACGGATTGCAAATCTTCGCGCTTTAAATAAATTTTATTGTTCAAACGGCGTGACAAATTGGAGGCAAAATCCAATGGCGTTTCAATCGCCACATCGTAAACCGATGAAGTCAAAATGCGGGTTAAGTAATCGTGAAATTCGGGGTAGGGATTGTGAGACATAATTTTGGATTAGAAAAAAAGTGGATAGAATAATAAGCAGTATAGGCTTGGGCAATTAAAATTTCAGGCAGCCTGAAAAGTGAGAAACTTTTCAGGCTGCCTGAAAGAATAAAATTAGTTTTTGTCTTGGTCAACCAATTTGTTTTTCGCAATCCAAGGCATCATCCCGCGCAATTGTGCGCCTGTTTTCTCGATTTGATGGTCAGCGTTCAAACGACGACGTGCAGTCATGCTCGCGTAGTTAGTCGCGCCTTCTTGGATAAACATTTTCGCGTATTCGCCCGATTGAATGCGGTACAACGCTTTTTTCATCGCTTCTTTGGTTGCTGGTGTAATCACTTCTGGGCCAGTAACGTATTCGCCATATTCCGCGTTGTTAGAGATTGAGTAGTTCATGTTCGCGATGCCGCCTTCGTACATCAAGTCCACAATCAATTTCAACTCGTGCAAGCATTCAAAGTAAGCCATTTCAGGTGCGTAGCCCGCTTCAACCAAAGTCTCAAAGCCACATTTAACCAATTCAACCGCGCCGCCGCACAATACTGCTTGTTCGCCGAACAAGTCGGTTTCGGTTTCTTCGCGGAAGTTGGTTTCAATCACGCCGCCTTTGGTGCCGCCGTTTGCTGCCGCGTAAGACAAAGAAATGTCTTTTGCTTTGCCTGTGTAATCTTGGTAAACTGCGATTAACGATGGCACGCCACCGCCTTTCAAGAATTCGCTGCGAACAGTATGCCCCGGGCCTTTTGGCGCAACCATAATCACGTCCACGTTGCTTGGTGGCACGATTTGGTTGTAGTGAATGTTAAATCCGTGTGCAAATGCCAACGCTGCTCCTTCTTTCAAGTTTGGCGCAATTTCGTTTTTGTAAACAATCGGTTGATTTTCGTCTGGCAATAAAATCATTACCACGTCCGCTTTTTTAGTCGCATCGGCAACGCTCAATGTTTCAAAACCAGCCGCAACCGCTTTGTTCCAAGATGCGCCTTGACGCAAACCAATCACCACGTTTACACCTGAATCTTTCAAGTTTGCCGCGTGGGCATGTCCTTGTGAACCGTAGCCAATAATCGCAACGGTTTTACCTTTAATCAATGACAAATCAGCGTCTTTATCGTAATAAACTTGCATGGTATTTCCTTATAATAAAAATGTGAGGTTTGGAATGAAATGCTTTTTATCTGCCCAAAACGGTCGTTATCGGTTGGATTACTTGAATTTTGTGGTTTAAACAGCGAGGGTAACGCGGTTTGCGATAAAAGAAACACTGTGATTCTACACCATTTTTTTATTTTTGGACAAATTTTTTCAAGGTTTGTAGAAAATAGCTTCATAATAGCCATTTTATGGACAATATGTCTAAAAATTTAGGCTGCCTGAAAAATAGGCGAGCATAATTGCTCGCCTTAGGGGGGGCATAGTGAAATTAATGTTTTTCTGCGGAAACTTGGCTAGTTGCTTGACCATTTAGTGCTTTGTCTAATTGTTCTTTATCTAATGCATTTTCCCAGCGTGCCACGACGATAGTAGCGCATGCATTGCCGACCAAATTAGTTAGTGCACGACATTCCGACATGAAACGGTCAATACCTAAAATCAGCGCCATACCTGCTACTGGTACGCTTGGTACAACCGATAATGTCGCCGCTAAAGTAATGAAACCAGCGCCTGTTACACCCGCTGCGCCTTTAGAACTCAACATGGCTACTAATAACAATGTAAATTGTTCACTCCAGCTCAATTCAATGCCAACCGCTTGCGCGATAAATAAGGCTGCCATCGTCATGTAGATATTGGTACCGTCCAAATTAAATGAGTAGCCTGTTGGTACAACCAAGCCGACTACGGATTTTTCACAGCCAGCGTGTTCCATTTTTTGCATTAAAGTGGGCAAGGCAGCTTCTGAAGAGGAAGTCCCCAGTACCAGCCACAATTCGTCTTTGATATATTTAACCAGTTTGATAATCGAAAAACCGTTGTAACGCGCCACAGCACCCAATACGATTAATACAAAGAGCAATGAGGTTAAATAGAAAGTCGCCACCAGCATTAACAAGTTGCCAATGGATGAAATACCGTATTTACCGATGGTAAATGCCATCGCACCAAAAGCGCCAATCGGCGCAGCTTTCATTAAAATTGCCACCATTTTAAATATAGGTGCAGACAATTCTTGCAAGAAATTAGTGATAGGATGTGCTTTATCACCCACACTTGCTAATGAAATGCCAAATAAAATGGCAACAAAGAGTACTTGCAAAATATTACCATTAACCAAAGGACTTACGACGGTTTGTGGAATAATGTCCATTAAGAAGCCTGTTACAGAACTGTCGTGCGCTTTTTCAACGTATTGAGCCACTTTATCAGCTTGCAATGTAGCAGGGTCAATATTTAAACCTGCGCCAGGACGCACAATGTTGGCAACAATCATACCAACGATTAATGCTAAAGTAGAGAAGGTTAAGAAGTAAGCAAAAGCTTTACCCGCTACGCGACCAACTGCTTTCATATTGGTCATGCCAGCGATACCTGTAGTTACCGTTAAGAAAATCACAGGGGCAATAATCATTTTGACCAATTTAATGAAAGCGTCGCCTAAAGGTTTCATGGCTTCGCCTGTGTGTGGTGCAAAATGCCCCAGTAAGATACCCACAACAATCGCAAAAATCACTTGTACATATAAAATTTGATAAAACTTTTGTTTACGTATTGGCGTTGTTTCATTCAATTCGCTTGGGTCTAACGGAAGCATAATGGTCTCCATAAGGTTTGTGTTGTACGAAGTTTTGTTTTGTTGGCTTATCAAGATAAGTTTTCAGGCTGCCTGAAAGCTATTGCGATAACGCGTTAATGTATAACTTAATCTGATTTAACGCAAATATTATATTTGTAAAGATTATCTGATTTTTTTAAGGTATTGTTTTATTTGAATAGAAAAGTAGTTGAATGTAGTTGAGTGAGAGTTTAGCTATGGATAATAAAGCGGTATAAATGAAAAAAACGGAGCACAAGTTAAATACTTATGCTCCGCTGAAAAATCAATTAATAGGCTACCTGAAAAGATTTAGCGTATAAATCCCATTGCATGTCCTTGATTCATGCGCGCACGTACACGCATTTGGTATTTATCGCATGGATTTTGAAGATAACGTACTTTATCAAAACCAATTTCGCGTGGTTCAATTTTGCCATTAAGGTTACGGTCGAATAAAACAAATTCTTCTTTATTATTGAGAAAAAAATCAATTTCAAAATTTTCATCGCTATGCGCCGTAATCCACTCATCAAAATTAAGGGTACGGTCACCATCTTTATCATTAATCACAATAAACGCTGTAGCTGCAGGTAATTGAGTGCATGCTAATAGAGTTGGGCTGAAAAACAAAAGTGAAGCACAAACAGTGGTTTTGGTCATAATGAGTGTTCCTTAACTGAATGGGTTTGTGATAATTTGAATGGTCGCAGAACTTTATTGTCCTGCAACAGTCATCTTTTCAATCCAAATAGAACCGATTTTATTAGATGATCGCGCCAGTGAATCATTTGCAACACCTTGAATATTAGGCAATATTTCTTTCAGGCTGCCTGCAATGGTAATCCCTGCAACGGGGTGCGCAATCACGCCATTTTCTACCCAAAATCCTGCCGCGCCACGTGAATAATCGCCTGTAAGCATGTTTACGCCTTGCCCCATCAATTCGGTAATCAATAAGCCTGTGCCCATGTCTTTGAGCAACTCGGTTTGCGTATTATGCGTATGATTTAAATAGAGATTGTGCGAACCGCCTGCGTTGCCTGTGGTTTGCATACCCAATTTTCGTGCGCTGTAGCTGCCTAGAAAATAGCTTTGAATAATGCCGTTTTCTACCACAAATCGGCTTTGTGTTGCCACACCTTCCGCATCAAAATAACTGCTGCCAAACGCGCGCGGAATATGCGGTTCTTCGCGCAAAGAAAGAAACTCGGGCAAAATGCGTTGTCCAATGCTGTCTAATAAAAAGCTGCTTTGACGATACAATGCGCTACCGCTCAATGCGCCGACCAAATGCCCAATTAGGCTGCCTGAAAGCGTGCTATCAAATACAATAGAATAACTGCCTGTAGAGATACTTTGAGCGTTTAAGCGGCGCACGCTGCGTTGTGCGGCACGTTGCCCAATCGTGCTTGCCTGTTCTAACTGGTTGGCATCGCAAGAACTGTCATACCAATAATCGCGTTCCATACCGTGTTCATCGGCAGCGACAACGCTACACGAAATGCTGTGGCGCGTACCGCGCTGGTGTTGCAAAAAGCCATGAGTGTTGCCATAAACAAATTGAAAATGCCCTGTTTGCACACTTGCGCCTTCGGAATTTTCAATGCGTTCATCGTAATCCAATGCCGCGTTTTCACATTGTTTCGCCAACGCAATCGCTGCCGTGCTGTCCAAATCCCATTCGTGGTATTTGTCCAAATCGCGCACATCTTTTGCCATCAATGCCGCATCTGCCAAACCTGCGCATGGGTCTTGTGCGGTATAACGGGCAATGTCCAAGGCTGCCTGAACCGTGGCTGCCAACGCTTTATCGGAAAAATCCGCGGTGCTGGCGCGACCTTTGCTGTTGCCCACATAAACCGTGATGTCTAACGATTTATCTTGTTGATGTTCAATCTGTTCCACTTCACGCAAGCGCACTTGGACGTTTTGTCCAATAGATTCGCTCACATCGGCTTCGGCAGCCGTTGCGCCCTTTTGTTGCGCCACACGCAAAGCGCGCGCAGCCAAATCGGTTAGTTCATTCGCGGAATGTTGAAACAGCGTCATAAAAGTGGACTCAATAAAAAAACAGCGCGCATTGTAGCCGTTTTCCAACCGCTTTTGCGTTAAAGTGTTTAAAGACGGCATAATTTGTTATCATGCGCGCTTTACACTTTTCAGGCAGCCTTCAATGGACAATCAAGAAGAATGGGTAAGCAAAACCCAAAAGAAAAAACAAATGGACGAATTGCAAGATTTGGGCATGGAATTAACGTGCTTATCATCGGAAACGCTGAAAAAAATCGGCTTAAACGAAGATTTATACGAAGCCATTCGCGAATATAAAAAAATCACATCCAACAGCGCAGTCAAACGCCAACGCCAATACATCGGACGCTTAATGCGCGATGTGGACGACGCGCCGATTCGTGAATTTCTTGCTAAACTCAAAGGTGATAACCAAGCGCACAACGCCTTTTTGCAACGAGTAGAACAAGCACGCACTCGACTTTTGGATAATGATCAAGCCTTAACTAAATTCATGGCAGATTTTCCACACGCTGACGCAAGCGCACTGCGCACTTTGATTCGCAATGCGCGGAAAGAAGCGGAATTGCAGAAGCCGCCAAAAAATTTCCGTGCTTTGTATCAGGAGTTGAAAATGGTGATGGGCGGCGATGTGGCAGAGCAAGAAACGGAAGACACAGCAGATTGGGAGGAGTAATGTTGTCGCATGTTGTTAAAGTTAAAATGTGTTAATTTCCAGGCAGTTTTAACGTTTTTAGGCTGCCTGAAAACTAGATAATGAAAATAATCGAGGAAAAAATGGAGAATTTACTGGGCGTATTATGGATTTTGTTGCCCATGTTTATTGGCTTTGCGATTTGCGTTCCCAAAATTTATGTACCTATTTTGGGTAGGATATTGTCTGGATTGGTTTATTTGCTGTTGTTGCTCATTGGTATGGGTTTGGCGCATGTCGAAAATTTAGTCTCGCAATTAGATAATATTGCGGTTTATGTGGCGACTTTATTTGGCTTATTGATGGTGTCAAACATAGCTGCCTTGATGTTATTCGACCGATTTTTGCCTTGGCAGCAACGCATCGTCAGCAAACATGCTACAAAAAAAATCAACCTTTTGGGCAGCTTGCAACAACCTGCGGTCGTGATTGTGGGCTTTCTATTGGGTGCATGGCTGCCTGAAACATGGTTGCCGCCTGAAAAAGCCAGTACTTATGCTTTGATGTTGTTGATTTTTTGTGTGGGCGTGCAGTTGCGTAGTAATGGCATTCCGTTGCGGCAGGTGCTGTTGAACAAGCGCGGGATTCAGGTCGGCGTGGTGTTTGTTGGTTCGTGTTTGCTAGCGGGGTTGATTTTTGCGGCGGTGTTTGATGAAGTTTCTTGGGGCAAGGGTTTGGCGTTAGCTTCGGGTTTTGGTTGGTATTCGCTCTCTGGCATTGTGATGACACAGGCGTATGACGCGATGTGGGGCAGTGTGGCTTTGTTAAACGATTTATTGCGCGAATTTTTGGCTTTGGTGTTGATTCCGACTTTAATGCGTCGCTCGCCAGCGGCTGCTGTGGGGATTGGTGGGGCGACGAGTTTGGATTTTACTTTGCCTGTGATTCAGAGTTCGGGCGGTTTGGCGGTCGTGCCGCTGGCGATTAGTTTTGGTTTTGTGGTGAATGTAGTGTCGCCTTTATTGATGGTTTTGTTTTCGGCGGGTTGATAGGATTTTCAGGCTGCCTGAAAAAAGTTTTTATTGAGAAAGAATGAATTATGTTGTCTAAACAAGCATTATGGATGCCTAACGCGCTGGAGGCGTTGGGCGTGATGGTGGCGACGATTGCGATGATGGCGTTGGCGATTGTGAGCTTGGAATGGGTACCGCATTTGGCGATTTTCATGGCTTTGGTGGCGTTGATGTTGTATGGCTTGGCGCGTGGCGTGAAGTGGGGCGTGATGATGAGCCGCATGGCGAGCGCGGTAGAGCAAGGCATGGGCGCAGTTTATTTGTTTTTTTTCATTGGTTTACTGGTGTCTGCATTGATGATGAGTGGCGCGGTGCCTACATTAATGTATTACGGTTTTGGCTGGATTTCGCCTGATTATTTTTATTTGGCGGCGTTTGTCCTGTGCGGCTTAACGGGCGTGAGTATTGGCAGTAGTTTGACGACTTGCGCGACCATTGGTGTGGCGTTTATCGGCATGGCGGGCGCGTTTGGCGCGGATATGGCGATTACGGCAGGTGCGATTGTGTCGGGCGCGTTTTTTGGCGATAAAATGTCGCCGCTGTCGGATACGACGGGCATCGCGGCGGCGACGGTGGGCGTGGATTTGTTTGAGCACATCCGCAATATGGCGTACACAACTGTGCCTGCGCTGATTTTGGCGGCTTTGGCGTATATGTATGTGTTTCCCGATGTGTCGGCGGCGGCGCAAGGTGCGGATTTATCGGGCTTGAATGCGCTGCGTGAATCGCTATTGCAATCGGGTTTGGTGCATGCTTATTCTCTGATTCCATTTGCTTTATTGTTGATTTTGGCGGTTTGTCGCGTAAACGCATTTATCACGATGTTGATTGTGATTGCGGTGTCTATTGTGATTACCTTTTTTCAGGCAGCCCCCAGCATGGCGGATTTGGGCAACTGGTTTTTTGGTGGCTATAAAAACGATAGGCTGCCTGAAAATATTGCGCGTTTAGTGGCGCGCGGTGGCATGGAATCGATGTTTTTCACGCAAACGGTGGTGATTTTGGCGTTAAGTTTGGGCGGTTTATTGTTTGCGCTGGGCATTGTGCCTGTATTGCTCAACACCATGCGCCATTTGCTCATCAATGCAGGTCGCGCCACGGCTTGCGTGGCGGTGACTTCACTAGGCGTTAATTTATTGATTGGCGAGCAATATTTGAGTATTTTGTTGGCGGGCGAAACCTTTAAACCCGTGTACGAAAAACTGCATTTACATCCGCGCAACCTGTCGCGCACGCTGGAAGACGCGGGCACTGTCATCAATCCGCTCGTGCCATGGAGCGTTTGCGGCGTGTTTATCGCCAAAGTTTTGGGCGTAGCGGTGTTGGATTATGTGCCGTATGCGGTGTTCTGTTATTTGTGTTTATTGCTAACTTTATTCTTTGGATTCACAGGCTTAACTTTGTCGCATAAGCAGCCTGAAAAGTAAAACCATGAAAAATGAATTGAAGATTGCCGCCGTGCAAATGGTTTCCAGCACCGATGTAGCGCACAATATTGCCATCATGCAAAACTTGGTGCGCCAAGCGGCAGAACAAGGCGCGGATTGGGTGTTGCTGCCTGAATATTGGGCGATTTTGGGCAAGCATGAAACCGATAAATTGGCGATTGCCGAAACCGTTGGCGCGGGGCAATTGCAAGCGGCGATGAGCAAAGCGGCGGCAGCGCATGAAATTGTGTTGTTTGGCGGTTCGATTCCGCTGCAAAGCCTTGATAAAAACAAAGTGCTGAACACCATGCTGGTTTATGGACGAGACGGCAAATTATTGAATCAATACGATAAAATGCATTTATTCGGTTTTCAGTTCGACAACGAACGCTATGCCGAAAGCGACAGCATTGTTTCGGGCAGCCTTGTGCCGCAACTGAATGTAGAAGGCTGGGGAATCGCGCAAGGCATTTGCTACGATTTGCGTTTCCCTGAGTTTTTTCGCGCGCAAAATCCGTTTGAAATATTAATGTTGCCCGCTGCGTTTACCTACACCACAGGGCAAGCGCATTGGCATTTATTGTTGCGCACGCGCGCGGTGGAAAATCAATGTTACGTCATCGCCGCCGCTCAAGGTGGCAAGCACGAAAACGGCAGGCGCACTTATGGACATTCGCTGATTATTGACTCTTGGGGAGAAGTGTTGGCAGAATTACCCGCAGGCGAGGGCGTGGTTTGCGCCACGATTTCACGCGAAAAATTGCAAGCGATACGCGAGCAATTACCTGCGTTGAAACATCGGATTTTGTAAATAGATTCAGTGTACTAAAATCTTTTTAGGCAGCCTGAAAATCCTTTGTTGGCATAAAATCGTACACATGCCACACAAAGTTTTACCTTTATCATAAAAACATCAATTTTCGCTTGCCCCCTGCGTGTGAGTCTACTACAATCGCGCGCTTTAAAAATTTTCTGCTGCCCGAACGCTGCTAAACAGTTTAAATAATATCGTTGTTTGTCTATAGATTTTGAAATAACGATTACTGTCTAAAGCAATCAAACAGCTTTACTTTTCACCCTTATAACGATTCCGCGTCGTCGGTACACGTTTCACTACGGAGTATTGCTCATGACCACTACCCAACCTTATTTGCAAATCAAAGGCTTGGTTAAAAAATACGGTGATAATCTCGCTGTTAAACACATTGATTTAGACATCCATAAACACGAAATTTTCGCGCTTTTGGGCAGTTCAGGCAGCGGTAAATCGACGCTGTTGCGTATGTTGGCGGGTATGGAAATTCCAACCGATGGTCACATTATTTTGGACGGTCAAGACATTACTAAACTTGCGCCGTACGACCGCCCAATTAACATGATGTTCCAAAGTTACGCGCTGTTTCCGCACATGACGGTGGAGCAGAATATTGCGTTTGGCTTGAAGCAAGACGGCTTGCTGAAAGATGAAATTGCGGCGCGTGTGGATGAAATGTTACGTTTGGTGCAAATGCCGCAATACGCGAAACGCAAGCCGCACCAATTGTCAGGCGGTCAGCAACAGCGCGTGGCGTTGGCGCGGAGTTTGGCGAAACGTCCGAAATTGTTGCTATTGGATGAGCCTTTGGGCGCGTTGGACAAAAAATTGCGCCAACAAACACAATTTGAATTGGTGAACACGCTGGAAAAAGTGGGTGTAACCTGCATTATGGTTACGCACGACCAAGAAGAGGCGATGACAATGGCAAGCCGCGTGGCGATTATGTCGCACGGCGAATTGCAACAAGTTGGCACGCCTGCTGATGTGTACGATTATCCAAACAGTAAATTTACGGCTGAATTTATTGGTGAAACGAATATTTTTGAAGGCACATTAATCCACAAAGATGACGCGCACGCGCTGATTGATTGTCCTGAGTTGCCAAGCAAAGTGTATACCGACCAAAAATTTGAAGCGGAAAATGAGCAAACGATGTGGGTTTCTATTCGCCCCGAAGATATTGATTTGCATAAAGAAAAGCCCGCTCATCGCGATACGCACAACTGGGCAAAAGGCAAAGTGAAAGAAATTGCCTATTTGGGTAGCTTTGCGATTTACCACGTGCAAATGGAAAACGGGCGCATCATTAAGAGCCAAGTGCCTGCGCCGTATTGGTATGTGCGCGGCATTGAACCGCCAACTTGGGGCGATGAAGTGTATTTGGATTGGCCTGAAAACCAACCTACCCCATTAACACGCTGATGGAGGCTGCCTGAAATGTCTGATATCAATCCGAAACGCCGCATGCGCCTTGGCAGTCGCTTTGTGATTGGCGTGCCGTATGTATGGCTGCTGCTGCTGTTTTTAGTGCCGTTTTTCATTGTTTTTAAAATCAGTTTTGCTGAACAAGAATTGGCGATTCCGCCGTTTACGCCTTTGTTTAAGGAAGACGGCACGTTGTATATTGTGTTCCAAAACTATAAGGAAATTTTTACCGATTTTTGGGCATCTTTAGGCGCGTTGCTCAATCCGTTTAATGGCGGCAATCAAGGTGACAATATTTATTTGCTGACGTATTGGTTGTCGGTGAAAACCGCGCTGATGACGACGCTGATTTGTTTGCTAATTGGTTATCCGATGGCATACGCCATTGCGCGCGCAAATCCTGTGATTCGCAATGGCTTGTTGCTGGCAGTGATGTTGCCGTTTTGGACATCGTTTTTGCTGCGCGTTTATGCGTGGATGGGCTTGCTGGGACACAACGGTATCATCAATAATTATTTGATGAAATGGGGCATTATTTCCGAGCCTTTGAATTTGTTTTACAACACTTTTTCATTAAACTTGGTCATGGTATACGCTTATTTGCCGTTTATGATTTTGCCACTTTACACACAATTGGTGAAACTGGACGGACGTCTGCTGGAAGCCGCTGCTGACTTGGGTGCGCATCCGATTAAAGCGTTTTTCCAAATTACCTTGCCGCTGTCTAAAACAGGCATTATCGCGGGTTCTATGCTGGTATTTATTCCAGCAGTGGGCGAATATGTGATTCCAGAGTTAGTTGGCGGTCCTGACAACTTGATGATTGGTAAAACTTTGTGGATGACCTTCTTTGATGCCAACAACTGGCCTTTGGCGTCTGCCGTTGCCGTGATTATGGTGTTGTTATTGGTTGTACCGATGGCTCTGTTTCAGCATTATGAAGAACGCGAATTAGAAGAAGGGAAAAAATAATGAATCAAGCAAAAACATCGTGGTTTCTGCGCATTATGCTGTTTCTCGGCTTGGCATTCTTGTATATCCCGCTGATTATTTTAGTGATTTACTCGTTTAACGATTCCAAACTGGTAACCGTTTGGGGTGGGTTTTCTACCAAATGGTATAGCGAATTGGCTAATAACAGCCAAATCCTCAGTGCCGCGTGGTTGTCTTTGCGCATTGCCGCAGTTTCATCGTTGGCAGCAGTGGTGCTCGGTACCATGGCAGGTTACGCTTTGGCGCGCATTAAGCGTTTTCGCGGTAAAACCCTATTTTCGGGCATGGTTTCCGCGCCCATGGTCATGCCTGATGTGATTACAGGTTTGTCCATGTTGCTGCTGATTATCCAAGTGCAAGGCTTGTTGCAACAATTTTTTGGCAACAGCGTAGAGTTTGACCGTGGCTTTTTCACGATTTTCTTGGGACATACCACTTTGTGTATGGCGTACATTACCGTCGTCATCCGCTCGCGCCTGATGGAACTGGATCAATCGCTAGAAGAAGCCGCCATGGACTTGGGCGCACGCCCTGCCAAAATCTTTTTTATCATCACGTTGCCACTGATTGCCCCCGCGATTGCTTCAGGCTTCCTGCTGGGTGTAACTTTGTCGCTGGATGATTTAGTGATTGCGTCATTCTTGGCAGGTCCAGGCGAAGTAACCTTGCCGCAATTGATTTTCGGCAAAGTACGCCGTGGTCTTGACCCACAAATGAACGTGTTGGCGACGATTATGATTGGTGTCATCGGCACACTGGTGATCGGCATCAACTACTTTATGATGCGCCAAGCGACCAAACGCGAGCGCGAAATGCAAGCGGCATACAAAGCCGAACAAAAAGCGATGGCGTCAAACGCGTAATCATTTGATTAATAAAAAGGCAGCCTGAAAACATAATGTGTTTTCAGGCTGCCTTTTTATTACGTTTCAGATAGCCAGATTGACAAATTCGCTTAAATACTCTACATTTTCACGTAATCTAACAAAGCCTAACTCATTATGATAGAAATTAACGCCATTAGTGAAAATGCCTTATGCTGTACTTTACCGCCGCCTGCCGAATTGAATAAACAACAAAAATGGTGGGCGTTTGCTGATTTATTGCAGGAGCTGCCTGACATTGTGGAAGTAGTGGTCGGCATGAATAATGTTACTGCCTTTGTGCGCTGCGGCAGCGATTTGCACGCGCTTTCAGGCAGCCTGAAAGAGATTTGGGCTCAGACAAAAGCCGCCAATTATCAAGGGCAACACGTGGACATTCCCGTTGTGTATGGCGGCGAATTTGGCGAGGATTTAGCCGAAGTTGCCGCGTTCCACAATATCAGCACCGATGAAGTCATCGCACGCCATACCGCGCCAACTTATACCGTCTTTATGATGGGCTTCCAACCAGGGTTTCCGTATTTGGGTGGGCTGCCTGAAAACTTACACACACCACGCCGCGCTGTGCCGCGTGCTTCTGTGCCAGCAGGTTCGGTTGGTATTGGCGGCGCGCAAACGGGCATGTATCCGTTTGCCTCGCCCGGTGGCTGGCAAATTATTGGTCGCACGTCTGCGCCATTGTTTCAGGCTGTCTCTATGCCGCCGACTTTATTGCGTGCAGGCGATACCGTGCGTTTTGTGGTAGAACGGATTGAAAAGTGAAAACATTTTGGCAGCGCACTCATCGTGTTATCTATGGCTGCATGAGCCTGTTTTTCTTCTATCTTTTCTTTGTGCATCCACATTTAGGCAGTGCCACGCCATTTCGCGACATCGCGCATGGTATTTTAATTTTTCTGTTGACTGTTGCATTGACCATGACTTTGGTGATTTGGCTCACACGTAAACTGTGGCGGCATTATGAAGCCCAATCGTTGCCGCCCATGCCTGAAAAATGGACAGAGACCATTCCAGCCAAAACCATGCGCGCATTTATGTTGGCTTGGCAACCATTATGGGCAGTACATTATTGAGTTTATTGATTTTTTATTATTTTTTGCTTGGTTGCACAGGTTTTATTATGAGTTTCAGGCAGCCTGAAAAAGTAGGTTGGATCAAAATCCAACCTACTTCCACTTTGAACTGCTTTCAGGCTGCCTGAAACCGCCAGCCATAAAAGGACACCCCATGTTACACATTCTAGAATGCAACGCCCTTGCCAGCATCCAAGATTTAGGACGCTACGGTTTGCGCAGGCTCGGTATTGGACACGCAGGCGCAATGGATACGCTTGCGCTCAAAGCAGGCAACTTATTGTTGCAAAACGAAGAAAATGCCGCTGCCATTGAAATTGCGCTTGGCGGCATGCGCATTGAATTTCAGCGCGACACGCCATTTTGTATCACAGGCGCGGTCTATCAAGCCGAATTAGACGGCGAAAAAGTGCATTCCTATTGGCGTTACACCGCACGCGCAGGGCAGGTGTTGTACCTTCATCGCGCCATGCAAGGCATGTATGGCTATGTGTGCGTACATGGTGGCTTAGATGTACCCGAAATGTTGGGGGCACGCAGCACCGATTTAAAAGCCGCGTTTGGTGGACACGAAGGACGCAGCCTGAAAGAAGGCGACCAAATCGCCATTGGTGGTAGCGCGTGTGAAATGCGCCGTGTGGGCATCGCGCCAATTCCGTTTACCAACCGCATTCACGCGCTGCCATCATCGGAATACACCGCCTTCACGCGCAACGCGCATTACCGCCTATGGCAAAACGCATGGACGTTGCAAAGTGACAGCAACCGCATGGGCTACCGCTTCGGCGGCAACGTATTGGACAAAGCCAAAGAAATAGAAATGCTCTCGCACGCAGTGCAATTTGGCACGGTACAAGTGCCGCCCAGCGGACAACCGATTATCCTAATGGCGGACACACAAACCACAGGCGGCTACCCGAAAATCGCCACCATTGCCGCCGCCGATTTGGGGCGTTTGGCGCAACTGCGTTTTGGCAGCAAAGTGTATTTTTCATTGGTAACGCCCAAAGAAGCCTACCGCTTGAAACAACGCAACCGCGCGTATCTCAATCAAATTCAAAGGATTGCGCGTGAACAATAGGCTGCCTGAAAACAAAACCGCATAGGATGTGTGGCGCAAAGCTAAGCACGTGTTTTCCGATGAGCCAACGCGTGCGTACGTGTCGCACACACCCTACGCAATAAAACAAGGAAAATCAACATGCTAATTGTAGATTTAAACGCTGACCTAGCCGAAGGCTGCGGCATTGACGAAGCCCTGTTACAACGCGTAACGTCCGCCAACATTTGCTGCGGCATTCACGCTGGCGGCGCAAACGATATTCGCCAAGCCCTTGATTGGTCGAAAAAAAACGGCGTTCGCGTTGGCGCACACCCTAGTTTTCCCGACCGCGAAAACTTCGGGCGCAGCGCCATGGATTTGCCCGCCGACGAATTACGCGCATGGTTGCGCTACCAATTGGGCGCGGTGCAAGCCTTGTGCGATGCGGCAGGCGTGGAATTGTCGTATGTGAAACCGCATGGCGCGTTGTACAACCAATCCGCCAAAGACACACAACTGGCTGATTTAATTGCAGAAACCATAAGCGAATTGAACCCGAAACTGAAACTGATGGGGCTTTCAGGCAGCCTGCACATTCAGGCGGCGCAACAAGCAGGTTTGGGCGTGATTTCCGAAGTATTCGCCGACCGCCGCTACATGCCCGACGGCTCGCTCGTGCCACGCTCGCGCCCCGATGCGCAAGTATCCAGCGACGACGAAGCGGTGGCGCAAGTGTTGCAAATGGTGCGCGAGGGTAGCGTAACAGCGGTGGGCGGCAGCCGCGTTGTCGTGCAAGCGGACAGCGTGTGTTTACACGGCGATGGGGAACATGCGCTTGAATTTGCGGATAAAATTCGCGCGGCGTTGGCGGAAAATGGGATTAAAGTTCAGGCTGCCTGAAAGTAAGAAACTTGGAGCGAGGACGTCCCCGTCCGCATTGAATCGAGTGTATTTTTTGGCGAACGGGGACGTCCGCGCTCCACAGATTGTGTGATATTTTTATCGTTTCTTTCAGGCTACCTGAAACGAAGTTCAGCGTAGCTAAAGTATTTTTAAACCAAAAACAAAGAAAAAAAACAAAATGATATCTTTACTACTCGTGCCAATTTTATTATTAGCAAATTATGCTTTTTTGGCAAAAATAGCGTTTAAAGGCATGAAAATGCCGCGCCAATGGGCATTTGAACCCGTGCCGCATGATGAATTTTTTGCGCGGCAAACGTCTGAATTTATGCGTTTTCATCAGGAAATGATGGCGACAGGGTTTGTGTTGTCGGAAAGGCTGTTTACGCCGAGCATGAGTCCGACTAGGAACGATATCGCAACCTATTGCCACGAAAAAGCGACAACGGTGGTGGCGGCGATTATCAGTATGTCCAACGCGCAAATCGCTAAGCAGTTTGATTATGTTGAGTTTTATGAACACTATACCGATGGCACTTTGCTGGCAATAACCAACAGCAGCCAGACAAGTGTGTTTCCCAACAATGAAAACATGGTAAAAATTCAATGTGATGATGCGAAAAATGTAAACGAATTATTGAGCCGTTTTCGTCAAGTTCGCGCTAAATGGGGTAAAACGCCTGCGCCTTTGTTGCCGAATATGGTGGCGCAATTTCACGAATTTCATGCGCGTGAAATGCAGGCTTTAGTGGATAAAGGTTATTTTCGCGTGTCGGACGATGGCGAGCATTATGTTGGCACTTATGCGGGCGCGTTGAAAATGACGTGGAAAATTTTGCCTGTGGGCAAGCAGATTCACATGGCGCAAAGAAAGCGTTATGCGGAGAAATGGTTGGCTTGATTTTCAGGCAGCCTGAAAAATTTAAACAACAACTGTTGGGCATAAATGCTCGACCTACGACACATTTTTTAAACAAGAAAAACTTTATTTAGGAGACTTATCATGTCGCAACAATCCAATCGCCGCAATGCCCTGCTCGGCGCGGCTTTTCTGATGGCAACTTCTGCCATTGGACCAGGTTTTTTGACGCAAACGGCAACGTTTACCCAAAAACTCGCCGCCAGTTTTGGTTTTGTAATTTTGCTGTCCATTTTGCTGGATATCGGCGCACAATTGAATATTTGGCGCATTATTGCGGTATCCGAAAAGCGGGCGCAAGATATTGCCAATGAAGTATTCCCTTATGCTGGCTATTTGCTTGCTGTGCTGATTGTAATGGGTGGTTTGGCGTTCAATATCGGCAACGTAGGCGGTGCAGGTTTGGGCTTAAATTTGCTTGTTGGCGTATCTCCTGAAACGGGTGCGATTATTAGCGGCATTATCGCGATTGGTATTTTCTTGTTCAAAGAAGCGGGCAAGGCGATGGACAAATTCGCGCAAATCATGGGTTTTGTGATGATTGCACTGACCGTGTACGTTGCGTTTCAAGCCAATCCGCCGATAGGCGAAGCGGCGATGCGCGCGTTTGTACCTGAAACGCTGGACGCGGTGGCGATTGTTACGCTGGTGGGTGGCACAGTAGGTGGCTACATCACGTTTGCGGGCGCGCATCGTTTGCTGGATGCGGGCATTAAGGGCAAAGAATCTTTGCCTGAAGTGAACAAAAGCTCCGTATCAGCGATTTTGATTGCATCTATTATGCGTGTGGTGCTGTTTTTGGCGGTGCTGGGCGTGGTGTCGCAAGGCGTTGCGCTTGACCCGAAAAATCCTGCGGCAACGCCGTTTCAACACGTTGCAGGCAACATCGGTTTGATGATTTTTGGCGTGGTGATTTGGGCGGCATCTATTACGTCTGTGATTGGCGCGGCTTATACGTCCGTTTCGTTTATTTCAGGTTTCAGCCCGAAAATTGAGCAACACAAAAACGCGTGGATTATTGGTTTTATTGTGATTTCTACGGCGGTGTTGGCGACGGTGGGTCGTCCTGCGCAAATTTTGGTGCTGGTGGGCGCGTTAAACGGCTTTATTTTGCCAATTTCGCTGGGCTTGATTTTGCTGGCGGCTTATAAAACGAAGATTGTTGGCGATTATAAACACCCGATGTGGATGACGATTTGTGGCATGATTGTCGTGGTGGCGATGGCGGTGTTGAGCGTGCAGACATTTGTGAAGTATTTGGGGACATTGTGATTTGTGTTTAAAGTTTCAGGCTGCCTGAATTTTTTTAAAATTTTGAATGGGCGTGGCTTGCGCCCATATATTCACTTAGTAATAATTAAAATGCTTCTTCAAATGAACGGATTTGGAGGCGAGCCGCCTCCGCTCCATTTATGATTTCAGGCTGCCTGAAAATCTTTGAGTAAGCGAATAGGGCGTTTTGCAGATTTTGCTTGTTACTTATAAGTAGAAATCTAAGAGATAAAAATAAGGCGGACATTTCATCCGCCTTATTTACATTTGATTCAATTTTGCTTTTCAGGCAGCCTGAAAACATTCCTGCATTGTTCAGGCTGCCTGAAATGGTTTTATGGAACGGTTGTTTCGCTGTCGCTTTCGTTCAACTGCGCCAACACCAAACGGCGTTGCTCGCTTGCGCTTTGCGTGTTACCTGTTTCGTCAAACACTTTTGCCAATGCCAAACGCGCGGCGTTGTTATTGGGCTCAATCGCGAGACTGGCTTCTAAATAGCCTTGCGCTTTGCCCCACAATTGTTGTCCGAACGCCAATTCGCCTAAGTGCATAAGCAATTTTGCGTCTTGTGGACTTTCTTTGAGCCATGCGTCGGCGGTGTCAATTGCTTTGCGTTGCGCGTGTTCGTCTAGGTAGCGTACGCTTTCTACGAATGGTGGCAGCAATTGCGCGTTGCGGCTGGCGGGGTAGTGTTTGTCCACCCAGTTTACCGCTTGCGCGTACAAGCCGAGACTTTCGTATTTTTCAGCGATTTCTACATTTAAGGTGCTGTTTTTGATGTGGTCTGGAATGCGTTTGAGCGCGAGTTTCATGCTGTCGTTGTCGCTTGCCATGTTGAGCAAGCTGCGATAGGCGTGTTCGGTGTAGCCTTTTTGTTCTGCATCGTTCATCGCACCCGCGCGACGCAATTTGTCGGTTTTATCCAAAATTTCCAGCGCGTTGTTTTGCGCGACGGCTTGGCGCAATTGGAGCTGCACCAAGCGCGTTAAACGTGGATT
This sequence comes from Neisseriaceae bacterium B1, assembly GCA_051414845.1. Taxonomy (GTDB): domain Bacteria; phylum Pseudomonadota; class Gammaproteobacteria; order Burkholderiales; family Neisseriaceae; genus Simonsiella. The sequence continues at coordinate 1,083,056 of CP183313.1, read as the reverse complement.
GATTTGTGCGGCGGCTTTTAAATTGCTGTCCACTTCGGCTTCATTTTGTTGATTGAGGGCGCTTTCGGCAAGCAATAAGTAACGCGAAAGTTGTTGTTTTTCAGGCAATCTTGAAATGTCGGTGAGGTATTTGTTGCGCAACTCGGCGTTGCCGCTTTGGTCGGCGGCATGTGCGCCAATCATCAGCGCGAGAATGCGGTTATTGCCTGCTTCTTTGTTTGCCAATACTTTGGCAGCGGCTTGTTCGGCTTCTTGGTAGCGACCTTCAAAATAGGCTAAACCTGCGGCATTTAAGGCTTCGGCGGCTTTATTGCTTTTGCGGTTTTTACCAAAACGGCTCATGCGCTCGGGCGTTGCCAATACGCCAACAAGCAGTTTTATCAGCAAATACAACATGAATACCGATGCAATCAAACCGATAACAAATAAATGCAGATTGATGCGCAAGAGATAGTGTTCTACCACGATAAACACATTGCCGCTATACGTTTTCGCTGCCATCGCCAAACCAATGGCAATGGCAAACAATACAATTATCCAAATCAACTGTTTCATGCTGCTTTCTCCTCTGATTTGGCTGGTGCGCTAGCAGGTTTGCCAGCTGGCTGTGTGGCAGGCTTGGCTGCTGGTGTGCTGGCTGATTTTGGCGAAGGCGCAGAAGCTGTCTTAGGAGCAGAAGCCGTATCTGTCATAGGATTGGAAGCAGCCGATATCGCTTGATTGGCAGCTACAGATGGTGCGACAACAGCCGCAGAAGATGGCGTACTCGCTACTGTATTTTCAGGCAGCACAACAGGCAACGCCGTCCGCGCATTATTTTGATAATTGCGCACCGCTGCCAAACTGTTTTTCAGCGCATCGTCCGAAACCATGCGCACTTCCAATGATTTAAGCTCGTTTAATTCTTTCAACCAAGCCTGTGTATTGGGCGAATTCACATCAAAATACTGCTTAATCGTCGCTTCCACCGCGTTCAAATCGCCTTGATACACCTCGCCATTGTGTTGCAACAAAGCAAGACGTGCATCCAGCAAACGCAAACGCAAATTTTCGCGCACAAAATAAATCTGTTCAGGCGCAAGCAACATTTGGTCGGTGCTCTCCAAACGGCGCACTTCTACCATGCCTTTGACCATGCCCACCGTGTTTTCCCAAGTACGCTGCCAAAAACTGCCTGTTTGCGACACAGGTTCAGGCGCGTTTTGGCGTTTCAGCGTATCGTCCACCATTAAAGGCAAACTCGCCACCGCGCTTTGCAAACGGTCAATGCGTAAAGTGGTTGCCGACACATTTAAATAAGGGCGTTCTTTTAATGCCACCAAATCTTGGCTAATGGCTTGTTTAATCAGCAATAATTCAGGCTGCTCAAAGCGGGTTAAACGCTGTTCTACATTTTCCAACACGCCCACCGCCACAGGCACATTGCCCGAGAGCAACAATTGTTGCGACGCCACATTCAGTGTTACTTCAACCTCATCTACCAGCCAATTAACACGCCCTTTTAATAATTCCGCATATGCTGCGTTCACGCTGTCCAAACGGCGCGTTTGCTCATCTTGCGATTTGCTCAAAGCCGCCACTTGTGCATTCAAAGCGTCTTGTTTCATCAACGCATTTTGCAGCAACACACCATTTTCACTGTTGCCCAAAGCCGCTTTGTCCAATTCGGAGCCAAATTTCAACTCTTGATTTTTCAACACATTTTGCCCTTGCACAAACAAAAAGCCACCGCAGCCCAAAGCCAGCAAAGACAACACCAGTGCGCCCGTTGCCAAGCCCTTGCCGCTGCCGCCTTTTTGTTCAATCACAATTGGTCGCTCATTTGTCGCCATATTTTCAGGCTGCTTGGTATCAGCTTGCGTTTGTGCCGCAGCAATCGCAGGCATTTGTGCTACAGGCGTAGCAGAAGATTCAGGCTGCTCGTTTTGCGGCAGATTAGTTTGATTGTCGCTCATAATGTGCTCCGTAATCGCAAGTGCCAAGTTGGCAACTTATCTAGCATTTAATTTAACATTTAAATTCAATAAATTAAGCGCAGATTCTAAATCATCTGCACCAAAAACCTGTTGCGCGCCCAAATTGCGTAAAGTATCGCCAATGCGCGCATGATGGGCGAAGTATAACAAGGAATGCACCTTTTGCGCTAATTTTGGCGGCGTTTGCGCAAAAAGTTCGCGCGCCAACTCGCTAGACGTCACCCAAACCGCTTGCGGACTAACCCGCTCAAACGCCGCCCAATCCAGCGCACATGGCACGCGACGATAAATCTCCAGCACATCCACCAGCCAACCACGCTGTGCCAATTGCTGCGCCAACCAATCGCGCCCACTTTCGCCGCGCACAATCAACACACGCGCGTTTTCAGGCAGCCTTGTCCACAAGTCTAAATCCAAAACCGCCTCACTATCGTTGCCCGATGCATTAAACAATACATTTTGCGCCCCACATTCACGCAAACGTGCCGCCGTTGCCTTGCCCACTGCGATATGTGTTTGCGAAAACGTTTTCAGGCAGCCTGAAAACATATTGCCTTGTTTTTCATGAGGATTTAAATCATCACCTAAACATTCAGGCAGCCTGAAAGCTGTATCCTGTTCACATAAATGGCAGCCTGAAAAACCAGCCAGCAATTCACACGCCACATCCACCGCCGTTGGACTCACCCAAAACACCACATCCACCAGCTGCAAACCGCGCCATAAATCTGCCGTATTTTCAGGCAGCCTATCAATCTGCAAAGGTGCAAACGGCAACACATCCCAACCCAAACGCGCGCACACAGCCAAATCCGCCGCCTGTCGCATTTGCGGGCGCACGAGTAACAGAGTAGGGGGCTTGGGTTGAATGTTCATATGCAATAAAAATTTTCTAGTGCGAGTATTAATGCCTATGTTTTTAGATTTTGATTTCTGTGCTTTCAGGCAGCCTGTTGTTGCAAAAATCGCAATAATTCAATCACTTCATCGGACGATAAAATCACATCTTCATACGCATAATGTTGCGTGGGAAAATTCAATTTTCGGATGGTATCACTTTGTTTATATTGAATAATCACGCACAATAAACCCGTAGATTCGCCTGCCATTATGGGCTCGCTGATTTCCACTACATCGCGCCATGCAATGATTTTCGGCTTAATAAAACCATGTTGTAAATCAACTAATTGTGTTTCGCTAATCAAAAAACGCGGCTTTCGGCTGCCCCACAACACAGGCACCACGCATGCCAACATACCGATTGCCCAAAACCACAAAATCCCTTTGCCCGTTTGCCATGCCGTATAAAACGCAGATGCCATAAACGGCAACACACACAACGCCAGCACCCACGCCCAATATTTTTTGCCGAAAAATTGCAAATACACGCGGATAGGTGATTGCCAAGTATGATTTTTGAAAACAATGGGTTGGGGCATGTTTTATTCCTTTTTGCTTTCAGGCTGCCTGAAAAAGTTTAATGCGTTTTTTTGTGATAAACCAGCAATTGCTGTACTTTTAATGCACAATAACCAGACCAAGCAAAGGCGAGCAAGCCGAATAAATTTTCTTCCCATTTGCTGAATAATTCAGGCTGCCATACATTGATAAAAAGTATGAGCAGCATGATAACAAAGCCAATCATCAGCAAACAGAGCCATTTTGTAGACAGTTTCGCTACCAATTCGCCATCACAATGCGGACAATGCACCGTGGGCTTGGGAGTAAACTGATACGGTTTTAGGCTGCCTGAAAATGGCTTTTGCGTTAATTGTTTGGGGGCAAACATTTGATGGCAATAAGGGCATGAAAAAGCGGGTTTCCATAATGATTTCATATTGTTTCCTTTTTCAGGCTGCTTGAATATAATTTGTTTTGATAAAAAAGATACATCCTTTCAATTTTTCAATGAAAAATTCTGTGGGTATAACTGATACGATTTCATCAGTCAGCAAACTATCAATTTCTGTTTGATGTCCTTTAATAATCACACCGAAATGTTCTCTATATTGTTCAATCGGTTTATCAGACGGGAACTTTTCTAATAATTCTTCTAGTAATTCCTCTGACATTTTCAACAAATGAAAAACGCCACAACCGCCATCATCCATTAAAAAATTTGCTAACCAATATACAGTTGGATTGTCTTCATTTTCATCAAAATATGCCCCAAAGCGTTCTTCTTCATCATCAAAGAAATGTTTTGTAAATACTAAACTCATCATTGATCCAATTTTCAAAAACGGACATACCAATAAATATCATAAACTTTTGTTTCAGGCAGCCTGAAAATGGTTTTACAAATTTTTCAGGCAGCATTTTGTCGGGCATAAATGCCCGACCTACCCATTATTCAAACTTCGCGCCAACCGCCAAACTGCGCCCAGCCAAAAACGCCGCTGCCGTCATGCGTTTCGCGCCAGCAGGTTGCAATTCGGTAATTTGCGCCGCGCCTTTGCCACACGCGACGACAATGCCGTCCGCGTTCGCCGCCAAAATCGTGCCAACTTCGCCTTGTTGCACAACCGATTTCGCCGCCCAAATTTTCATCGGTTTGCCGCCAAACTCCGTCCACGCGGCTGGTACGGGATTGAATGCGCGAATTTTACGCGCCACGATTTCTGCGTTTTCTTGCCAATTTATTTTCGCTTCTTCTTTGGTTAGTTTTTGCGCGTAAGTGATGCCGTTTTCAGGCTGCGGTGTGGCTTTCAGGCTGCCTGAATGCTGCAATTCGCGCAAATCTGCCACAATTGCCGCTGCGCCGATGTTCATCAATGCGTCGTGGATTTCGTTTGCCGTGTCGGTGGGCGCAATTGTGTAGCGGTGTTCGCTGATGACTGCGCCTGTGTCCAAACCGATGTCCATTTGCATAATGCACACGCCTGTTTGGGCGTCGCCTGCTTCAATGGCGCGTTGAATCGGTGCTGCGCCGCGCCAACGTGGGAGCAATGATGCGTGAATATTCAGGCAGCCATGTTTGGGCATGTCCAACACGTCTTGTGGCAAAATCAAGCCATAAGCGGCGACCACCATCACGTCCGCGCCCACTTCGCGTAACATCGCCAACGCATCGGCGTTGTTGCGCAATTTTTCGGGCTGTTCCACACGCAAATTCAAATCCAGCGCGGCTTGTTTGACTGGCGATGCTTGTAATTGCATGCCGCGACCTTTGGGGCGGTCGGGCTGAGTTAAGACAAGCGGAATTTCAAAACCTGCAGCATGTATGGCTTGCAAGGCGGCAGCGGCAAAATCGGGGGTGCCTGCGAAGATGACTTTCATGGTATTGCTCCAAATCAATTGAAAATGGACCAGATTTTACAGGATTTCAGGCTGCCTGAATAATGGATTTGGCATGATGAGAATATGTTTAGAATGGATGTGAGCTTGGTTTTCAGGCAGCCTGAAAATGGAATGTGTAGCGTGTGTGCGGTACGCACGCACGCGTTTTGCGATGAGTCAACGCGTGCGTGGCTTGCGCCACACACCCTACTCAAAATGTTTCAGGCTGCCTGAAAAGAATATGTTTGAAAAATATTTTGATGGACTGAGTCCATCGAACCCTTACGGCTTTTGGAAACCGTAGCGTTGCAAGATTTGTTGCCCTTGTGCTGACAAAATAAAATCGGTAAAGCGTTTGGCTTCGGCGGCGTTTTTGCTGCTTTGGCTAACGGCAATCGGATAAACGACAGCGGGCGTGGTCGGCACTTCGGCGACGATGTTCAAACTGTGTTGTTTTAATTGCGCGTCGGTGCGGTACACAAAGCCTGCGTCCACTTCACCGCGCAACACATAATCTGAGGCTTGGCGCACGTTTTGCGTGTAGATGTATTTGCTTTTGAGTGTGTCGTAAAGTTTGGCTTTTTGCAGCGCATCTTGTGCGTATTTACCTGCGGGTACGCTTTCAGGTTTGCCGATGGCGATTTTTTTCACGCTGTTTTGTTGTAAGTCAGCTAAGGTTTTCAGTTTTAGGCTGCTGTTTTTGGGCGTAACCAAAACCAAGCTATTGCGCACAAAATTACGGCGGGTTTGCGCTTGAATCAATTGTTTTTGCGCGGCTTTGTCCATTGTGGCTTGGTCGGCGCTGGCAAATACGTCCACAGGCGCGCCTTGTTCGATTTGGCGCAATAATACGCCTGAAGCGGCGGTGTTGAGTTTGATTTTGTCTTGTGGGTATTGTTTTTCATAAGCGCGCGCGATGTCGCCAAATGCGTCTTTTAAGCTGGCTGCAGCGGAAACGGTAACGTCGGCGGCCAATGCTGGTGTTGCCAAAGCGAACAGTATGCTGGTTTGGATTAGGCTTTTTTTCATTGTTTGTCCTTGTACAGAGATTAAATGAAATAAATGCAAATAGCTTTCAGGCAGCCTGAAAGTTTAACGCGTAGGGCGTGTGCTGTTGGCACGCACGTGTTTTCAAGTTTTCAAAATAGATAAAGAGCGCGTGCGTGGCTTGCGCCACACACCCTACGCAGAATAAGTTTTCAGGCAGCTTGAAAAGTGTTTTATCTATTTTCAGGCTGCCTGAATGCGGTTTACACCGTTTGCGAATACTTAGCTTTGGTTTCTTTGTGGCGCAAGTAGTAGTCAAAAATCATGGCGATGTTGCGGATTAAGAAGCGTCCTTTGGCGGTAACGTACATGCCGTTGTCGTCAATCGTGATTAAGCCTTGTTCGGACAGGCGGCGCATGTCTTCAATTTCGGCTTTGAAATATTGCGTAATCGGCGAGCTTTCGGGGGCTTCAAAGCGCGACAGCAATTCTGCGCTGATGATACCTAAATCTGCCATTTTTTTCATGTGCGCCACTTCTTCTGTGCTGTATTCTTGTGATTTGCCTTGTGGTAAACGTGGGCGGTAATCATCGAAATTTACAGCAAAACGGCACATCAAGTCTTGAATGATGTCGCGGCGAATAATGTCGTCTTCGCTCAACTCAAAACCGCGCATAATCGGCAGTTGGTTGTTGTCTAAATCGGCGTAATACGCTTCTAAATCGCGTTGGTTTTGGCTGTATGTATTGCCGATTTTGCCAATGCTGGACACGCCCACGGCGATTAAATCGCAATCGGCATGAGTGGAATAGCCTTGGAAATTGCGTTGCAAACGTCCTTCTTTGAGCGCAATCGCGAGTTCGTCGTCGGGCTTGGCGAAATGGTCCATGCCGATGAAGACATAGCCTTTTTCGTCTAGTATTTGTACCGCATATTGCAAAATGTCCAATTTTTCTTCGCTGGACGGCACGGCTTCGGTGTCAATGCGGCGTTGTGGCGGGAAAATGTGCGGCAAATGGGCGTAGTGATACAGCGCGATGCGGTCGGGATTGAGTTCGCTCAACACGGTTTGCAAAGTCGGTTTAATGCTTTCAACCGATTGATGTGGCAAGCCGTAAATCAAGTCCACGCTCACAGATTTGAAACCTGCTTCACGCGCTGCGTTAATCACGGTTTGCGTTTCTTCAACGGTTTGAATGCGGTTCACGGCTTCTTGCACTTTGGGGTCAAAATCTTGAATGCCGACACTCATGCGGTTGAAACCCAGGTCTGCCAGTTTGAACACGCTTTCGCGGCTGACTTTGCGCGGGTCAATTTCAATGGAATATTCGCCCTCGGGCATGAATTCAAAGTGTTCGCCAATCAGTTGAAACACGCGTTCTAGCTGCTCGTTGCTCAAGAAAGTAGGTGTACCGCCGCCAAAATGCAATTGTGCAAGTTTGTGTTTGCCGTGCAAATGTGGCTTCAACAGCGCGAATTCTTTTTCTAGGTAGGTTAAGTATTCATCGGCTTTGGCGGTGTCTTTGGTAATGACTTTGTTGCAGCCACAGTAGTAGCAAATCACATTGCAAAACGGAATGTGGACGTACAAAGAAACAGGTTTGTCGTTGTCTTTTAGCGTTTTGTCTAATGTGGCAATGTATTCATGCCGGCTGAAACCATCGTGGAAACGGTCGGCGGTAGGATAGGAAGTGTAACGTGGGCCGCTGGCAGGTAGGCTGGCAATCAGTTCACGGTCAAAATCGATAAGTGGGATGGTTTTCATGGTTTGTAGGTTTTGTTTGTGTGAAAAGTTTGTTAGAATGCTGCTCTATTTGACTTGAGTCAAGTTTTTGCCCTAATTTTTTTAATGAATGCGCTTTGTTGCAAGAGCAAAAATAAAGCGCACATTATACAACATTCTTTTTTATTGAATGGTTTAATTATGTCAGTAATCTCTATTTCTAAAAACCAATGTTCTAATTGTTCGCTCAAAGAATTATGTCTGCCAATTGGCTTGCAATCAGATGATTTTGAGAAATTAGATGCAGTGATTAAACAAAGCCGTCGCTTACGCAAAGGCGAGTTTTTGTTTCATTCGGGGGAGAATTTTGGCTCTTTGTTTGCCATTCGTACGGGTTTTTTTAAGACTTCTGTCAATACATCGGACGGACGCGACCAAGTGACGGGTTTTTTCATGTCGGGTGAATTAATGGGCATGGACGGCATTAGCGCAGGGCAGTACACCACCGATGCGGTTGCTCTGGAAGATAGTGAAGTGTGCGAGTTGCCATTTAATCGTTTGGACGAATTAAACAAGCATTTGCCTAATTTGAATATGCACTTTTTCCGCTTAATGAGCCGCGAAATTGTACGCGATCACAATATTATGTTGCTTTTAGGCAACATGCGCGCGGAAGAGCGTTTAGCTGCATTTTTGTTGAACTTGTCCGACCGTTTACATTGTCGCGGATTTGCAGCAAACGATTTTATTTTACGCATGTCACGTGAAGAAATCGGCAGTTATTTGGGGCTGAAACTGGAAACAGTCAGTCGCACTTTGTCGCGTTTCAATCAAGAAGGTTTGATTTCGGTTGAGCATAAACACATTCGAATTTTGCGCCCAATGGATTTGCAACGCATGATTTCGGGTTGTGAAAATAAAATGTGTGCTTAATTGCATTGGTTATTATTTCAGGCTGCCTTTTTCAGGCAGCCTGAAATGTTTTTTAGCACATATCAAAAGATGTTGATTTCAGACTTCCTGAAAACGCAAGCTCCTGTACACTTACTGGTGTTTTTCAGGCAGCCTGAAATGCAAATGGAGCGCGGACGTCCCCACCCGCATAGATAAGGCTGCCTGAAACTTTATCTACAAACAAAAGGAAATCATCATGGAAACCCCTGTTTACATTCAAGAATCCGCCTTGCGCCAATTTTGCCAACAAGCCTTTCAAGGTTTTGGCTTTACCGCCATGCAAGCAGAGATTATTACCGATGTATTGATTGAAGCCGATTTATACGGCATTGAAACGCACGGCACGCAACGCCTAGAAATGTATCGCCAGCACATTCATAAAAACCATATTCATGTGGACAGAGAGCCAACCATCGCCTTTGAAACGCCGATCTCTGCGGTGGTAGATGGGCAACAAGCGATGGGGCAATTGGTGGGCAAATATGCGATGGATTTAGCGATTGCCAAAGCCAAACAGAGTGGTATTGGCATGATCAGCGTGCGTAATTCCAATCACTACGGTATTGCGGGTTATTACAGCAATATGGCTTTGGAACACGGCTTGATTGGCGTATCCATGACCAATTCGTTTCCTGTGGTCGTGCCCACTTTTGGGCGCAAACCGATGATGGGCACGAACCCCATCGCCATTTCCATAGCCGCCAATCCAACACCGTTTTATTTTGACATCGCCACATCGGTCGCTGCGGTTGGTAAAGCCGAAGTGCGCCACAAAAAAGGCTTGGATTTGCCGCTGGGCTGGGGCATTAACGAGCAAGGTTTGGACGAACTCAATCCGCAACATCTGATTGATTGCGTGCTCAAGCGTGAAGGCGGTTTGCACCCATTAGGCGGCGCGCAAGAATTATTTGGCGGACACAAAGGCTACGGCTTGGCGATTTTGGTAGAATTTTTCTGCGCCAGCTTGTCGCAAGGTTTTACCGCAAATCACACGGGCGACGATGGAATTATGGGCGTTTGCCATTATTTCATGGCGTTCAACCCAAACTTGTTTGGCAACGGCGACGATATCACGGCGCATTGGAGCCGCTATTTGCAAGAATTGCGCGACAGCGACAAGGCACAAGGGCAAACGCGCATTTATACGCACGGCGAAAAAGAAGTAGAAAATTGCGCGAAATTTAAGCAACAAGGGATTCCTGTGTTGCCTAAAACGCTGGCTGAAATGCGTCAGATTGCGGAAGAGTTGGGGATTGGATTTGATTTGGCTTGAGTGTTTTCAGGCTGCCTGAAAACTTCGCGAAACTTTTTTAGGCTGCCTGAATCTCGTAACAACCATATTTTTGCCCGACGGGGTTAAAAATACAGTTGCTACGCCAAAAATAAAAAAGGACAAACTCTGTTTGTCCTTTTTTTTACGAGGCATTTTCCACCACCCAAGCTTCAATAATTTCCCGATTAGAAGGCGAAAACACTTTCTCTGCCGCCAGTTTTGCAGGCAGCCATTGTTGCGCCACATGTTCGCCTTCTGCCAACTGAATCTGCGTGCCCGCTGCAATTTCAGCGGAAAACCAATGTTCGCGATTGTGGGTCACGCCTGCGGCATAGCGGTGTCGCCAATACGGATAGATTTCGTATTCCAGCGAATAGTGCCAATCGCGTAGGTTTTCAGGCAGCAATTGCAAGCCTGTTTCTTCCGCCACTTCGCGCAAGGCTGCCTGAAAAGGGGATTCATCGTGTTCCAAGCTGCCTGTTACCGATTGCCAAAAATCGGCTTTATCGGCGCGCTCCAGCAGCAACACGTTGCCTTGATTATCGTGCAACAACACCAACACGGAAACAGGTTTTTTGGGCAGTTTTGGGTTTTCAGGCAGCATTAGTCGTCGCTTTCATCGCTGGGTTCATCCGAGCGCGTGTCTTGTTTGGCGGCGATGCCTGCTTTCAAAATCGCCATATCGCTCGGTTTTTCTTCGTCGTGCAAAATACGGATTTCGCGTTGCGGATAAGGGAAATCGATGTCTTCTTCGTTGAAGCGTTTCCAAATCGTGAGCAAAATCGCCGATTGCAAGCCAACAAAGCCGTTTTCGGGGTCTTTTACCCAGAAACCAACGCGCAAATCGATGCCATTTTCGCCAAAATTAATCAGATAAGATTTGGGTGGAGTATCACCTTCTTCTACGCGCTCTTGCTCTGCCGCCGCTTCTTTCAAAATGCGCAATGCCAACGCCAAATCGGTATGGTACGCGACTTGTACGTCTAAACTTTGATACAAGGCTTTGCCTGTGTAGGATTCGTTAATCACAGTGGATGTGACAAAAGTTTCGTTAGGAATCAAAGCTTCTTGCCCAGTCGCACTTTTTAGAACGACAAAACGTGATGTGATTTGCGTCACATAGCCCGTAAAATTGTTTACCGTCAAACGGTCGCCAGGGCGAATGGATCGGTCGGCAAGAATGATAAAACCCGATACATAATTGCTGGCGATTTTTTGCAAACCAAAACCTAAGCCTACGCCCAACGCGCCGCCAAATACGGACAACACGCTCAAATCAATGCCCACCAGCGGCAGCGCAATCAAAACGGATAAAAACAGCAGCACAGTCGTCGTGATTTTGGACAACACAATGCGCAAATTCATGTCCATACTGTCCGCGCCCATGAGTTTGCTGTTAATCCATTTCGCCAGCCACATCATCATGACCATGACCACGCCAACCCACAGCAAACCAGTGGCGATAGTAAACAAATTCAACTTGCTCGAACCGATGGTAAATTGCAGCGATTTCATCCAGTTGATAATTATGTCGTCAATGCCCGACACCCACAGCAAGAAATACACCCACAAAACAGATGAAGCTGTACGCTCCAGCCAGTTTGCCCAGCGTTGTTCAGGCAGCGCGATGTGCAAAATGGATAACACGAGACGTATCATAATCATCCAGTTTGCCGCCAAAACCATCAAGCGCAGCCACAGCGCAGGAAAGCCAATCAGTCGCCACACAATCATCGCCACCACGCCCACACCCAGCATTAACACAGGCCAAGTGATGCGGCGTGCAACGTGGCGCAAATTATGTACGGGCAGTTTTTGCAGCCGTCCTGATTGAATAATAATGCCTGTGCCCTTGAATGTGAGCACCATCAAGGTAATCACAATCGCCAATTCTGCCCAGCCTGAAATGGCTTGGAAGCTGCTTTCTAAAAAGCGTGACGCAAATGCCTCGCGCGCGAACATATTGCTCAATAAACCATCCAAGTGCGAAAAATCCATAAAAGTCCTTGTGTGATGATAAGAGAATAGTTTCAGGCAGCCTGAAAGCGTATTTTTCAGGCTGCCTGAAGAAAAAAATGTTGAATTATAGATGTTTTTTGAGGTGACGTAAAATTGGAAAGGTTTGGTTTGGGTAATTTTTTCAGGCTGCCTTCAATACGCAAGAAAAGCAAATAATGGAGTGCAGATGTCCTCGTCCTCAATGAAATACAAAGTACAACTATTTTTGCTGATGTTTTTGGCGGATGAGGATGTCCGCGCTCCAAGTTTTATCTTATGCAGTGAGGCTTCCTGAAACCTCAGCCCAAACTCGGAGCGGGAGCGGCTCGCTCCCACATTTTCATTAGTGACTCATTTAAATGAGTGATTTGGGGCGAGCAATGACTACGTCATGGTAGTTTGTTGCCAAATTAGAGATTTGGACAAACTACCTAGCCCCCGCTCGATTTTTAATTTCAGGCAGTCTGAAATCCAAACTAAAGGCTGCCTGAAAACATTAACAGCGTTTTCAGGCAGCCTATTTATCAATTTAAATCAAATGATTAGTCTTTTTTCGCTTGTGAGAAGTTACGACGACGCTCTTGCTCGCTCAAGAAACGCTTGCGCAAACGAATTGAAACAGGCGTGATTTCCACCAATTCATCATCGTCAATAAATTCCACCGCGCTCTCCAAAGTTAATTTGATGGGCGTGGTCAAGCGCACCGCTTCGTCCGTACCACTTGCGCGTACGTTGGTCAATTTTTTACCTTTCAATGGGTTTACGACCAAATCATTGTCGCGGCTGTGAATGCCGATAATCATGCCTTCGTAAATTTTGTCGTTGGGCGACACAAACATGCGACCACGGTCTTCCAAATTCCACAAGGCATACGCCACCGCTTCGCCCTGCTCTTGCGACACCAACACACCATTATGACGACCGGGCATATCGGGTTTCACAGGCGCGTAATCGTCAAAAACATGGCTCATCAAACCTGTACCGCGCGTCATCGTCATGAATTCGCCTTGGAAACCAATCAAACCACGCGCAGGAATGTGGTATTCCAAACGCGTGCGACCATTGCCATCGCTTTCCATATTCGTCAATTCGCCACGGCGGCGACCCAATTCTTCCATCACCGCGCCTTGATTGTCATCGGGAACATCTACCGTCAAATTCTCGTAAGGCTCGCATTTTTGACCGTTGATTTCGCGGTACACCACGCGTGGTTTGCCCACCGCCAACTCGTAACCTTCGCGACGCATGTTTTCCAACAAAATCGTCAGATGCAATTCACCACGACCCGACACGCGGAACACGTCCGCGTCTTCCGTGTCTTCCACGCGCAACGCCACGTTGGTAAGCAATTCTTTGCTTAAACGGTCGCGGATTTGGCGCGATGTAACAAATTTGCCTTCCGTGCCAGCCAAAGGCGACGTGTTCACCATAAAGTCCATCGTCAAAGTTGGCTCGTCCACGCTCAACATTGGTACGCCAACAGGGTTTTCCTTGTCCGCAATCGTTACACCAATACCGATGTCTTCAATGCCCGAAATAATCACGATGTCGCCCGCTTCCGCTTCTTCCAGCGGCACGCGCTCCAAGCCTTTAAAACCCAAAAGCTGATTGATGCGACCCGACGCCACTTGGTCTTCGTGATTCATCACGGCAACCTGCATACCAGGGCGAATTTTACCATTCAACACGCGGCCAATGCCCAAACGACCCGTATAGTTGTCGTAGTCCAGCTGCGAAATTTGCAACTGCAATGGCGCGTTTGCATCGCCGCTTGGCTCAGGTGTGTGTTGCAAAATCGTGTCAAACAACACGCGCATATCATCCTCAGTGCCATCTTCTTCCAAACGCGCAAAGCCGCTCAAACCCGATGCGTACACGATTGGGAAATCCAGTTGCTCGTCCGTAGCGCCCAAACCGTCAAACAATTCAAACGTTTGGTCAATTACCCAGCTTGCGCGAGCAGACGGTTTGTCAATTTTGTTAATCACCACAATCGGGCGTAAACCCAAGCCCAAGGCTTTTTTGGTAACGAAACGGGTTTGCGGCATAGGGCCTTCTTGCGCGTCCACCAACAAAACCACGCAATCTACCATGCCCAACACGCGCTCTACTTCGCCGCCGAAGTCCGCGTGACCAGGGGTGTCCACGATGTTGATGTGGTAGCCGTTATATTCAATGGCGGTATTTTTTGCCAAAATCGTGATGCCACGTTCTTTTTCCAAATCGTTGCTGTCCATCACGCGCTCGTCAACTTGTTGGTTGGCACGGAAAGTGCCAGATTGGCGCAAAAGTTGGTCAACGAGCGTGGTTTTGCCATGGTCAACGTGGGCGATGATAGCGATGTTGCGAATATTTTTCATGTGTTCTGTACTTTGATTTAAAAAAGGAAACGTTTCAGGCTGCCTGAAACGTGTAAGCGTTTAAAAAACCGCGCATTATAGCACGGTGTGTTTCAGGCGACATGAAAAAGTTTTGTTGCGATAGATGTTTTCGGCAGCCTGAAAGATTGGTATGAATGGAACATGGTAGGATGAGTGCGCTCCTCCACGTGTTCGTTGATGATTTCATCATTGGTATTTGAATAAATCATTTAAACAAAAAATGATTTCAGGCTGCCTGAAAATAGTGAGATGAACAGCGAAACATGGAATATGTGGATGCGAGTATTTACTATACGCTAGCTGTATATTATTTATGTTTGATGTGCATTCCTAAACCTGCCAATCAATCGCCGCAAAACCATGTTTGACTAAATAATCATTGGTTTGCGAAAAATGTTGACAGCCGAAAAAACCGCGATAGGCAGACAGAGGCGAGGGATGCGGCGCGGTTAAAACCAAGTGTTTGTCGCGGTTGATTTTCGCGCCTTTTTTTTGCGCGTGGCTGCCCCAGAGTAGAAAAACTACGTGTTCACGGTGTTGGTTGAGCTGCTCGATGACTTTGTCGGTAAAGGTTTCCCAGCCGTAATTGGCGTGTGAATGCGCTTGGTGGGCGCGGACGGTTAGCACGGTGTTTAAGAGCAATACGCCTTGTTCTGCCCAGTGGTTTAGGTTGCCGTGTTGAGGGATGTGAAAGTTGGGAATGTCGTCCGCCAATTCTTTATACATATTCAGTAAAGAAGGCGGTATGGCGATTTCAGGCTGCACGGAAAACGCTAATCCATGCGCTTGTCCGACGTTGTGATACGGGTCTTGCCCCAAAATCACCACGCGCACTTGGTCAAATTCGGTGAATTTAAACGCGTTGAATACATCTTTAGCGGGCGGATAGATGGTGTCGCCTGCTGCGCGTTCGGCTTTGATGCGCGCGAGTAGGTTTTGAAAATAGGGCTGCTCTTTTTCGGCAGAAAGGGCGTCTTGCCATGTTTGCATTTGGGTGTCCTTTATTGTGTAGGCTGAGATTTTCAGGCTGCCTGAAATGTTTTTTGCGCGTAAAATGCGGTTTTTGTTTTCAGGCTGCCTGAAAAGCAAAACCGCATTGTAAACCAAAAGAGAGTAAAACCATGAAACGCGATTTAAGCCAAATAACCTGCATTGAAGATTTGCGCCGTGTAGCGAAGTGGAAAATGCCGAAAATGTTTTATGAATATGTGGATTCGGGGTCGTGGACTCAGAGTACTTATCGCGCCAATTCTGATGATTTTCAAAAAATTAAGTTTCGCCATCGTGTGTTGGTCAATATGGAAGAGCGTTCGCTGGCAACCAAAATGATTGGGCAAGATGTGCGTATGCCTGTTGCCATTGCGCCAACAGGTTTAACAGGCATGACGCGTGCAGATGGCGAAATTTTGGCAGCGCGTGCGGCGGAAAAGTTTGGCGTGCCATTTACTTTGTCCACGATGTCTATTTGCTCCATTGAAGATGTGGCGACACACACCAATGCGCCGTTTTGGTTTCAGCTTTATATGATGCGCGACCGTGAATTTATCGCGGATTTGATTCGTCGCGCGCGCGATGCGAAATGTTACGTGCTGGTTTTGACGGCGGATTTACAGATTTTGGGACAACGCCATCGCGATATTAAAAACGGTTTGTCTGCGCCACCGAAACCGACTTTGCTCAATATTTTGAATTTGGCGTTTAAACCTGAATGGTGTTATCACATGAGCAAAACGCACCGCCGCGCCTTTGGTAATGTGTTGGGATACGCGAAAAATGTGAATAATTTGGCAGACATTGCCAAATGGTCGGCGGCACAATTTGACCCATGTTTGAGCTGGGAGGATGTAGCTTGGATTAAGGAACAATGGGGTGGCAAGCTGGTGATTAAGGGAATTTTGGACGCAGAAGACGCGGCTTTGGCGGTGCAACACGGCGCGGATGCGATTGTGGTGTCCAACCATGGCGGACGACAATTAGATGGGGCATTGTCTTCTATCGCAGCCTTGCCCGATGTGGTGCGCGCGGTCAATGGTGCAACGGAAGTGTGGCTGGATGGTGGCATTACGCGCGGGCAAGATGTGTTAAAAGCTTGGGCTTTGGGCGCACGCGGTACGATGATTGGGCGCGCGTTTTTATACGGCTTGGGCGCGTATGGAGAAGATGGGGTAACGCGTGCGCTGGAAATTTTGTATCGCGAGGCGGATGTGTCGATGGCTTTGGCGGGTTTACGCGATATTCAGGATGTGGATGAGCAAATTTTGGTGAAAGGGACTTATCCTGTGGCAGATTGAGTTTCAGGCTGCCTGAAAAGTTGGGATTTTGGCAATGGGGTAGGATATGTGGCATCAGCCACGCACGCGGTTTTCGCTTCATTATTAAACCATTATTTTCAGGCAGCCTGAAATTTGCTTACCCCTTCTCCTCAGAAAAAAGGAGAGGGCATTGAGTTCCTGAACCCAAATGTCGGATATTAAGTATCCAACCTTACAATTTGCGTTTTTTGCAAAGTTTTCCAACCCTAAGGACAAACCATGAAAACCATCCGCACATTGTATTTTGCCGCTTGGTGCGTAGGCACGATGGCGGCGTTTGCTTTGCCTGTGCGCGGTGCGGTTTGGGTGTGGGCGGTGGCGATTTTGGGCGCGCTGGTGTTGTGTGCTTTGGCGTTTGTTTGGCAGGGAAAAACGGTTCAAGCGATTGAAAATAGAGCAGATAATCACCCAAAAAGGCAGCCTGAAAATCTGTCTAATACTTTCAGGCAGCCTGAATATGATGCGCAAAGTGATTTGCCTGTTTTCAGGCAGCCTGAAAACTCGGATAGGGCGGGTGCTTGCACCCACGCGTTTATTGTTTGGTGTTTTGCAAAAATCGTAGGTCAAGCATGGATGCCCGATGGAATACGCCACAATCGTGTCGCACATGAATGCCCGAATAATGAAAGGCAGCCTGAAAAAGTCAGCATAAACCGTTTATCTTCATGTTGTTCGCACCACGCTTTTCAGGCAGCCTTATATGTTTTATTGCTGCTTACCAGCGCGGCATACAGCGTTTGGCGCACGGATTTTGCCTTGAAGCAACAATGGCAAGTCGAGATGCATCCCGAAGCGGTTTCGCTCAATATTCAAGTAACAGGGCTGCCTGAAACCGATGAACAAGGGCGCACACAGTTTTTGGCGCGAGCGACTACGCAAGATGGGCGCAAGTTTGATTTATTGTTGCGCGATTTTTCGGCGCGCGAGTGGACGCTGGGCAGCGCGTGGCAAGTGAAAGCGCGAGTGCGTGCGCCTGTGCGGCTGCATAATGTAGCAGGTTTTGATGCTGAGGCTTGGGCGTTGGCGCAGGGGATTGATGGCATGGGTTCGTTGGGCAACGAGCGTTTCAGGCAGCTTGAAAAGCGTTTTGCGCCTAGCATTTGGGTGGATACTTGGCGCGGCAAGTTGATTGCGCGTTGGCAAATAGCGGCAGCGGTTGCGCCCGATGGCACGGCACTGATGCGCGCACTGACGATTGGCGAACGCGCAGGTTTATCGCCTGATGCTTGGGCGGCGTTTCGTCCGCTCGGTATCAACCATTTAATCAGCATTTCAGGTTTGCATGTCACCATGTTTGCGCTCTTAGCGGCGGCGTTGGTGCGACAATTGTTGCGGTTTTTGCCGTTTTCGCCACAGCGTCCGCGCACGGTTATGCTTATTTTTGGTGCGTTGGCGGCAGCGGTGTACACGCTGTTAGCAGGAGCGGAAGTGCCTGCTTTGCGCAGTGCGCTGATGTTGGCGGTGTATGCGGTTTGTTGGTGGCGGCGTGGCTGGGTGGATGCTTGGCGCACGTGGTGGCTGGCGATGACGGCGGTATTGCTGTTTCAGCCGTTTGCGGTTTTGACGGTGGGATTTTGGTTGTCGTTTGGACTGGTGGGCGCATTGATGTGGGCGTTGTCTTGGCGATTGCGACCGCGCGAAACATCTTGGCAAACAAAATTATACGACGCAATTCATGGGCAATGGGCGGCGACTTTGGTGGGCGGCGTGGCGACAGTATTTTTGTTTGGCTTGTTGCCTGTGTTCAGTCCACTTGTGAACGCGCTGGCAATTCCGTGGTTTTCTTGGTTGCTGGTGCCACTGGGTATGCTCGCGCTGGTATTGCCATTTGATGCGCCGTTGGTTTGGGTAGCGCAGTTGGCGCAGGCGACGATGGATGTGCTGTTGTGGCTTGGAGCAAGGCTGCCTGAATCGTCGTTTGCGCACGCGCCTGTTGCCTTGTTTGCACTGGCTTTGTGTGCCAGTTTGGGTTTATTGTTGTCACGCGGTGGGCGGTTTGCACCGTTGTTTGGTGTGGCATTATTGGCATTTGCGCTCTATCGTCCGCCTGTTTTCCAAGGTTCAGGCAGCCTGAAAGCGACGGTTTTTGACGTGGGGCAGGGCTTGGCGGTGTTGCTGCAAACGCCTGATGAAACGATTTTATTTGACACGGGCACGCCAGCGGCTGAATGGGCGTTGTTGCCTAATCTACGCGCTTTGGGCGTGAAAAAATTGGATAAAGTCATCGTGTCGCACCACGATAATGACCACGATGGTGGTTTAATTACATTGCAAAAATCATTTAAAATAAAAGTCTTATACGCAGGTCAGCCTGAATTTTACGCTACCGCCCATGATTGCCGCCAATTGGGCGCATGGCAAAGCGGCAAAGTGCGTTTTGAAATGCTCACCTTGCCGCGCGATTTGGCGAGCGAAGACAACGAGCAAAGCTGCGTGTTGCGCGTGTTGTCAGGCGGACAAGCCCTGCTCATTACAGGCGATTTGGGCAGCAGGGGCGAGCGCGCGCTCATCGCCCAATACGGCAACGCACTTGCCAGCGACGTGCTGATTTTGGGACACCACGGCAGCCGCTCATCCAGCAGCAGCGCGTTTATCAATACCGTCGCACCGCAAACCGCCATCGCCAGCAGCGGCTTTGCGAACGCATTTAAGCACCCACACCCCGAAGTCCAAACCCGCCTGCGCGCGCACAAAGTCGCCCTATGGCGCACGGATACGATGGGCATGGTGTGGTTTGAATTGGGTGGCGATGAAGTAAAATTGATGGGTTTGGAGAAACGGTTTTGGTGGCAGAAGAAGCCGTTTTAGGGTTTTCAGGCTGCCTGAAAAGATGAGAAATAGATTTCGTGGGCAATAAATTGTCTGCCCTTGCTCATACTAATCAAGAAATTTTACAATATAGTCAAATATAATTAATTGAAAATTAAATAGATAAATAAATCTATTGCGATTAAATTAGCCGTGCTTTTAAAGCAAATACTTCTGCTTAAATTTTGAAGGATAAATCATGGCTAAACAATATCGCAAACCGACAAATGAAGTTACTGTTATTTATGGCGGCCGAGCAGCAGATGGCGTCGTACTCTTAATCCAAACGATGTTTTAAAAGATGGAATGACAGCTCGACAGCATTGCGAAAAAATGATTGCTGAACGTAATGGCAAAGGTCATTTTGTTGAGAAATATTCAGAGAGTGAAGATGTGTGTATGTTGTATAGTTGCAGCTATTTTGGCGGTTGCCATGAAGCGGCTGAATACAGCTACCATTATGCACTTTGTACGGAAATTGAATTGACAGCCACTTTAAACGGCAAAGCCATAACGATGAAAGAATTGTCTGACTTAAAAGGTAGTGAGCGTATTATTATTAAAGCTAATCAATATGTTACTTGGTCAGCTAATGATAATAAAGAATTTGGCAAAGTAGCTATTAACGCAACGACCTATTCTTTTACTATGCCTACATCGGGTTCATTTAGCATTAAGGCAACAGGGAAATGCGACCCGAAAGCAAGTAAAAGTGTTGCGGTAAAAGTTGTAATTGCGCCGAATAAACAAAATACAACAGATATTAATTTGATTGAATTAAATCATGCGCTTACATTTACTGGTGGAATAATTACTGGTATGGACAATGCCCAGACTCGTGCTTATGCTGCAAATGTAGCTCAAACAGAATCTTCATTTGTACAAAAGCAAGATAATAAAAAAGGATATTATGGTTTTTATCAATTTGGTGCTTCTGCTTTTGCCGACAGTGGATTGATTGATAGAGCAAAATATGATGCTGCTGTAAAAATTCATGGTACAAAAATTGCAAACGGTAGTGATGCAGCAACACATATTGCATTTATCAAAGATTCAAACAACTGGGTTTCTGGGTATAATTTAGAAAAATTTTTAAATGACAAGGATTTGCAACATAAATCTTTTGTAACATTTACGAATAATAATATTAAATATGCAACACCAGAAGCACGCAAAATTATGGCGACTAGTGCAGAAAAAACGGCTGCATATTTGAAAATGGCTCATTTGAAAGGTTCATCATCAGCGTCAAAAGGAATAGTTAATCCCAGCTATGATGTAACAGATGGTTTGGGTACAAGTATGCAGAAATACGGCGCAGGTG
Source organism: Neisseriaceae bacterium B1 (assembly GCA_051414845.1). Lineage (GTDB taxonomy): Bacteria > Pseudomonadota > Gammaproteobacteria > Burkholderiales > Neisseriaceae > Simonsiella. The sequence goes on along the minus strand of CP183313.1, from coordinate 1,062,040 downwards.
TTGCTGCTGAATTAGCAAGTTATACAAAAATTGTACGTGAAGCATTGAAGAAAAATACGAAGGGAAATAAATGATGTATAAATACTTTTTTTTATATTTGTTTCTTATTTCATTTTCATATGCTGCACCAATGCAAAAAGGTTCTCCTGAATGGCAATACAATCCATGTGCTCATTTACCAATAGGTTTCGAATTGGGGAAGTGCATTGATGATTATTATGAGCAATCTGAAAAGAAAATGAATAAAACTTTTAAAAATATGCTTAATGTAATTGGTAAAGATGACTTAAATGGACAAAAGCATTGGTTGAAATCACAAAAAATGTGGCGTGATTGGATTGAATATGAATGCCTACCTAGTGACCCACGACATAATTCATCTTATGCACCTGTGATGATAAAAATGTGTCAAGCTAATAAAATGCAATTACGAGAACGGCATTTACGGTATATTTTTATGTAAATTTTTTCTATTCTTTTATTTCAGGCAGCTAAAAGAAATTTTAGCTGCCTGAAAATCCGTTTGCCACATATTGATTTTTAGAAAGAAAATTAAAATGATGCAAAAAATCCCATCCTTAATCATTTCATCTTCTTTATTTTTTATCGCGCATCATGGTTATGCGAAAAATATACAAAATAAAGAAAAAATTGTATTTAAATGCGAATTAAAAAATCGTTCTACCATTCAAATTACGCACAAAACTATCAATAATATTGATTATTTTACCTATGAAAATATTAAAAATGGGCGAACACAAATTCAATTAACACAAAGCAAAGCACGAATTATGCAAAATAGCGTTTTACCCAATAGTCCGCATTCTTTAAATTTTCGTGGCAATGGGGTAAATATGTTTTTTCCAAATGGGGCATATGGTTACAATGTCTATTCATCATTTCATATGCCTGATAATGAAAATGAGAAAATGATTTTTCGTGATGGCGTTAAAATTAGTAAAGGAGATAATTCATTTCCAATAACAATGGAATGCCAAAAAAGAGAAATTTCATTGTCTGATGAATTGTTTATTAAATGATTAGTGATAGGGTAGGTGCTTCCCCCCCCACCCTACATTGCTACTGAGTTTCCCCACTTTACCTACATCCATTATTCACGAAAGACGTTTCATGACCACTCAATCCCCCGATTCGCAGCTGCTTGAAGTGTCGCGTTTTTTGCCGATATTGTTGGCTTTGGCGGTGTTTAAGCTGATGTTTTTGGGAATGGGGGAAAGACCTTGTTGTCGAGTTTGGTGTTTGCGCGTTTGCATCCTGAAGATGGGGAGAATTTGGTGAATCATAAGGGGCGTTGAGTTTTTTCAGGCTGCCTGAAACTACAATGTGTAGGGTGGAGACTGGCCACCAAAAAAATCAAGCAAATCAAATCATCATGGATTGATAAAACGGTGGACAGTGTCCACCCTACAAGAAATGTCGTGTATTGAAAGGCTGCCTGAAAGCTTTCAGGCAGCCTAAAACGTTTTCGGATAAAATACGCGCTTTGTTATTTGGTGGACAAAGCCCACCCTACTTTTTTCAGGCTACCTGAAAAGTTTATAAACCGCTAACGTAGGTCGGACTCTCGAATCCGACATTATTTGTTATTGAACAAGCATTTGCTCTTGTTTGAATATTATCGGATACAAGTATCTGACCTACGATTTTCAGGCAGCCTGAAACCTTTAATCTAAACTGTAAAAACCATCATGCTCACTGATTTAGAAAAAAACGCCATTCGCGACCACTATCGCGCCATTTCTGAAAACTTGCCCCATTTCCGTCCGCGTGCCGCGCAACGCGAGATGTTGGCAGCGATTGCCAATGCGTTTTCGCGCACGCTTGAGCGACAAGAAGGGGAAGATGCGCCTAAACGCGAGGGCGAGAGTATTGTGGTGGTGGAAGGTCCCACGGGTGTGGGCAAAAGTTTGGCGTATTTGCTGGCTGGTGGGATTATGGCGCAAGCGCGTGGCAAACGCTTGATTGTGTCCAGCGCGACGGTGGCATTGCAAGAGCAATTGGTGGGGCGTGATTTGCCGTTTGTGGTTGCCCACAGCGGTTTAGACATGACGTTTGCGCTGGCCAAAGGGCGCGGGCGGTATTTGTGTCCGTATAAATTGTTTCAGCTCACACAAACGAACGCGCAACAGAGTTTGGCGGGCATGGAAGCCCCTGTTTTGTGGGAAACTAAGCCGAAAAAAGAAGATTTGGAGACGCTGCACGAGATGGCAGAAGCCTTTGCAGCGCGGCGTTTTAATGGCGACCGCGACACTTGGGCGGCGAAAATTGACGATGGTTTGTGGCAACAGGTAACGAATGACCGCCATGGCTGCCTGAAAAATGCCTGTCCCAATCGCCCTGAATGTCCGTTTTTCTTGGCGCGCGATACGCTGGAAACGGTGGATGTGGTGGTGGCGAACCATGATTTGTTGTTGTCCGACATCAGCATGGGCGGCGGCGTGATTTTGCCTGCGCCCGAAAACAGTTTTTATTGCATTGACGAGGCGCATCATTTGCCCAAAAAAGCGTTGAGCCGTTTTGCGGCGGAGCATTCTTGGCTGCAAGCGGTATGGACGATGGAGAAATTGCCTGCGCAAACGGCGAAAATTGCAACCGTGTGCGACAAGGTGGAATTGGCGAATTTAGCTGATGAAGCGGCAGCGTCTATGTTGGAATGTTTGAACGAATGGCAGTTTCACTTGCAAGACGCGCCTGAATTGAGCGATGAGGGTGAACACGAAAATATTTGGCTGTGGGAAGATGGCAACATTCCCGATGGCTTGGAAACGCTGGTGCAAAACAGTTTTATCAGCGCGCAAAGTTTGCTAAAAAACATCAATGGTTTAAACGACGCGTTATCTGCCGCACGCCGCGAAAAAGACCAAGACAGTGCGCAAATTGACCGCATAACCAGCGAATTTGGCATTTTTGTCGCGCGTGCCGAACAAATCGCGGCGGTGTGGGAATTGATGGCGACGACGCCCAAAGACGACAAAGAGCCGCCATTGGCAAAATGGATTACACGTGTGCGCGATGACAAATTGGATTGGATGTTCAACGCCAGCCCAATTAGTAGCGCGGCGATGTTGGCCAGCGGCTTGTGGCGGCGCGCGTCGGGCGCGTTGCTCACATCAGCAACGTTGCAAAGTTTGGGCAACTTCAATTTATTGTTGCAACAAACAGGCTTGTCTTGGCTACCTGAAACGACCACGCTCGCGCTACAAAGTCCGTTTGATTTTCAAAACCAAGGCGAACTCTACATTCCGCCGCTCAACGCCAGCCCAAAAGACCCAGCGGCGCACACGGACGCGATTGTGCAATGGTTGCCCAAATTGATTAGCGAAACCGCGCCGATTGGTACGCTTGTGTTGTTCACATCGCGCAAACAAATGCAAGAAATCGCTTTCAGGCTGCCTGAAAACTATTTGCCGCTGATTTTAATGCAGGGCGAGCAATCCAAAACCAAATTATTGGAACAGCATTACGCCGCGCTCAAAGATGGCAAAGCCAGCATTATTTTTGGCTTGGACAGCTTTGCCGAAGGCTTGGATTTGCCAGGCGAAGCGTGTGTACACGTCATTATCGCCAAGCTGCCGTTTTCCATGCCCGACAATCCGATTGAAAAAACGCAAAGCCGCTGGATTGAAAAGCGCGGCGGTCGTCCGTTTATGGAAATCACCGTGCCTGAAGCGAGCATTAAATTGGTGCAAGCGGTGGGGCGTTTAATCCGCACCGAGCAAGACTACGGTCGCGTCACGATTTTGGACAACCGCATTCTAACTGCGCAATATGGTAGACAATTATTGGCGTGTTTGCCGCCGTTTAAGCGGATTGGGTAGTTATAATCGATTTAAATATCAATCTACAATGTTGTTCATTTCTGATGCACTATACGTACACGGTATGCTTGTCGTGTTGCATTTTTATTTAAATCCAGTATAAAAAATAAAAAGCCGAATGTTTTTAAACATTCGGCTTTTTATTGAATCAAGCTTATTTTCCTGCTTCTTCTGCTTTTTTCAAGATAACATACAACTCATCTTTCAAGGCTAATTTTTTCTGTTTCAATGCATGGATTTCATCTTCTGCAGAAGAGCTGGTTACTGGATTGTTTTCCAAACCAGTGATTTTGTCGTCCAATTCATTGTGTTCGTCAAACAAACGAGAAAAGTGAGCATCTTCTTGTTTCAATTTAGAAATTAAATCGCGGTATTCTGGGAACATAGCATTTCCTTTGTAGGATGGGTTAAAAAATTCAGCTGGTTGCAATTGTAACGGAAAGCTCTATTTTTTGCCATATCCTAATCAATTAAATTCCGCACAAGCAAACAATCAGATATTTTGTAATTAGCAAATCATGGTTTACAATCGTGCAAGAATCAACGCAAGAGGGAAACAAAATGCCACACAAAGCAAAATTCATTACACTAGACGGCATCGACGGTGCAGGCAAAACCACGCAACTGCACGTTATCCGCGACTGGTTTGCACAACGCCGCTTGCCCGTTATCTTCACACGCGAACCTGGGGGAACTGCGCTTGGCGAGCAATTGCGCAATTTGCTGCTTAATCATGATAGCAAAGTTTCGCTGCATACCGAAACGCTATTAATGTTTGCCGCGCGCCGCCAACATTTAGAAGAACTCATCTTGCCTGCGCTTGCTTCAGGGACGCACGTTGTCAGCGACCGTTTTACCGACGCCACATTCGCCTATCAAGGCGGCGGTCGTGGCATACCGTATGAAAAAATCGAAGCACTCGAAACATGGGTGCAAGGTAAGTTGCGCCCTGATTTAACCATCTTATTGGATGTTCCGCTCGAAGTGTCTTTAGCGCGCATAGAAGAAAGCCGCCAAAAAGACCGTTTTGAACAGGAAGATAGCGCGTTTTTCCAGCGCGTGCGCGATGCCTATTTAGCCCGAATGAACGCTGCGCCAGAACATTACGCGTTGGTCAACAGCAATCGCGATAAAAGTGAAGTCAAACAAGAAATTGAACAGATTTTGAATCAACTGTTTAACCAATAAACCTTAGGCTGCCTGAAACTTTTGTACACCCCAAAAGTAGGTCGGATTTTTGAATCCGACATTAGGACTGATTTATTTTGGTTCGGCTATCTTTTACCGAAAGGCAGCCTGAAACCTATTTTTTTAAATCCATAAACCAATCTTCGGGCGCAGGAATTAGCCCCAACGCGTTGTGTTTATCCAAAAAAATAAACGCCGCCGCACGTTCGCCACACAAATCCACCGCCTCAATTTGTTGATAAGATTGATTCGGCTGAATTTTTGCTAACGCCACGCGCACATCTTTCGCTTCAATAAATTGGCTTGCCATGCTGTCGTGAACGCGTTTGAGCACATCGCGCCCCGAAATGTGTTGGACGGTTTGGCGTTGGCATTTTTTCGGCAATTTTGCCAGCCAATCAAAACCTTGCGCGGAAATGTCAAAATCTTCCGCCACGTTGCCGTTGGCATATTGCCACGCGCCGTAGCTGTCGGTTTGCGGATTGACGTTTGCCGTTTGCGCCAATGCGCAGCCGCCGATTAGCGCGGCAAAGGCGAATGTTTTTAATGCGGTCATTTCGCGAATTCCTTGTTTTTCAGGCTGCCTGAAAACATATTTTACGCTTTCAGGCAGCCTGAAATGATGTTACGGCTCTAATTTCTCAACGCCACTCAAATACGGACGCAACGCCGCAGGAATATTAATGCTGCCGTCCGCATTCTGATGATTTTCTAACACTGCCACCAGCGCGCGTCCCACCGCCAAACCCGAGCCGTTTAACGTATGGACAAATCGATTTTTGCCACTTTCGTCTTTGAAACGCGCTTTCATGCGACGCGCTTGGAAATCTTCGCAATTAGAACAACTTGAAATTTCACGATACGTATTTTGCGCAGGCACCCACACTTCCAAATCATAGGTCTTCGTTGCGCCAAAACCCATATCGCCTGTGCAAAGCGTAATCACGCGATACGGTAATTCTAATGCCTTCAAAATATTTTCCGCGTGCGAAACCATCTCTTCCAACGCGTCATAAGATTTTTCAGGCTGCACAATTTGCACCATTTCCACCTTGTCAAACTGGTGCTGGCGAATCAAACCGCGCGTATCCTTGCCATGCGAACCCGCTTCACTGCGAAAACATGGCGAATGCGCCGTCAATTTCATCGGCAAATCCTTTTCCGCCAATACCTGTTCGCGCACCGTATTGGTGAGCGTAACTTCTGCCGTCGGGATTAAATATTGCGATAATTTCGTTTCATCGCCGCCACGCGTTACATGAAACAAATCTTCGCCAAATTTCGGCAACTGACCCGTGCCGACGAGCGTAGAATCGCTCACAATATAAGGCGTGTAGCATTCTGTGTAACCATGTTGCGTGGTGTGCGTGTCCAACATAAATTGCGCCAACGCACGATGCAAACGCGCAATTTTGCCCTTCATCAAACTGAAACGCGCCCCCGACATCGCCGCTGCCGTCTCAAAATCCAAACCCAACTCCGCTCCCAAATCCACATGGTCTTTCACGTCAAAATCAAACACACGCGGCGTGCCAACTTTGCGCACTTCCACGTTTTCCGTTTCATCTTTGCCCACAGGTACGCTTTCATGCGGCAAATTTGGTACATTCAATAAAAACGCATCTAAGGCTGCCTGAATATTGGGCAAATCCTGTTCAATTTTATCTATTTTCGCTTTAATTTCAGCGACTTGTGCTTTGGCGGCTTCGGCTTCGTCTTTTTTGCCTTGCCCCATCAACGCGCCGATTTGTTTGGACAAACTATTGCGTTGCGCTTGTAATTCTTCGCTTTGCACTTGCAATTGTTTACGCTCTGCATCCAATTGTTCAAAACGTGCCGTATCCAGCACAAAACCGCGCATCGCCAAGCGTTGCGCCACAGCGTTTAAATCGTTGCGTAAAAGTTGAATATCTAACATGGTTTGTACTCGTTAAATCGTGTGAAAATAAAGGCGTTATTGTAAACGAAAATAAGCTTTCAGGCAGCCTGAAAGGCAGCAATTTTTCAGGTTGCCTGAAATATTTGCAAAACTCTGAAAATTTCAAATTTACCGTCATTCCCGCGTAGGCGGGAATCCAACTTTGATTTTTAGTTTTTATCTTTCCATCAAAGGCTTGTGAATATTGACTATGGATTCCCGCCTGCGTGAGAATGACGAAATGGTCAGTTTTTAGGTTGCCTGAAAGCAGTTCTGCAAAGGTTTCAGCCTATGTTACAATGCGCGCGCTTAAATTTTAGAAAGAAAAACATGACCGAACCCAATAACATTATTGTCGGCTTATCAGGCGGCGTGGATTCCAGCGTAACGGCTTACTTGTTGAAACAACAGGGAAAAAATGTGCGCGGCGTATTTATGCAAAACTGGGAAGATGATGACAACGACGAATATTGCAGCATTAAGCAAGATTCGTTTGACGCGATTGCTGTTGCCGATATTGTTGGCATTGATATGGACATTGTGAACTTTGCCGCGCAGTATAAAGACAAGGTGTTTGCTTATTTTTTGCAGGAATATCAAGCAGGTAGAACGCCTAATCCTGATGTGTTGTGCAACGCGGAAATCAAATTCAAATGTTTTTTGGATTATGCAATAGAGCAGGGTGCAGAAGCGATTGCCACGGGACATTACGCGCGCAAAGAAGTGCGCGATGGCGTGCATTATTTGCTCAAAGGACGCGACGCGAACAAAGACCAAAGCTATTTTTTATACCGTTTGCAGCCGTATCAATTAGAAAAAGCCTTGTTTCCATTGGGCGATTTAGAGAAACCCGAAGTGCGCCGTTTGGCTGCCGAAGCCAAGTTACCCACTGCGGCGAAAAAAGACAGCACAGGGATTTGTTTTATTGGCGAGCGTCCATTTCGCGCGTTTTTGCAGCAATATTTGCCGACCGACAACGGCAAAATGGTTACGCCCGAAGGGAAAATCGTGGGCGAACACGTGGGCTTGATGTTTTACACAATTGGACAACGCAAAGGCTTGGGCATTGGTGGCGCGGGCGAGCCTTGGTTTGTGGCGGGCAAAGATTTGGCGCGCAATGAATTGGTGGTGGTGCAAGGGCATGACCATCCGCTGTTGTACACAAACTCTTTGCAAATGAATCAATTAAGTTGGACGCTGCCTGAAAAACCTGCTGCAGGACGATATACTTGCAAAACGCGTTACCGCATGGCAGATGCGGCGTGTGAATTGCGTTATTTGTCTGATGACACGGCAGAATTGGTGTTTAACGAGCCACAATGGGCGGTTACGCCTGGTCAATCGGCGGTGTTGTACGATGATGATATTTGTTTGGGCGGCGGCATCATTACGCAAACAGATAAGCCTTTAATTAAATTAGCATGATTTTTTTCAGGCAGCCTAAAACCGTTTTAGCGTTTTCAGGCTGTCTGAAAACAGTATTGAATACAGAAAAATGACTCAACCCTTTATTTTATTTGATGATGTCTGCGCGACGCAGGCATTTTTATTGCATGCTTTTCAAGCTCAAGACGAATTGTTGGCGCACGATTTGCCGCAACTGGATTCGCGCTTGAAAATAGGTTGGGCGCGCGGTTGGTATTGCGCGCTGTTTACCGATTATGAATTGGGGTTGCCCTTGCAAAAATTGCCACAACGCATTTCAGGCAGCCTGAAAATATTGTGGTTTACGCACAAAAAAGCGATTGCCGATGTGCCGCAATGGTTGGCAGAGCAGGGCGGTCATGCAGCAGCGGGTTTGTCGCGCATGGCGTGGTCGGAAAAAGAGACCGAATATGCTGCCAAAATCGCGGCGATTCAGGCAGCCATTGCGCGTGGCGATACTTATCAAATTAACTACACGCTGCGTTTGCGTGGCAAGGCTTATGGTGCGCCGCCGCGCTTGTATGCGTGTTTGCGTCAAAATGTGCCGTACGGCGCGTTGGCGTGTTTGCCTAATGGCGATTGGACGTTGTGCTTCTCGCCTGAACTTTTTTTGCGGATTCACGCCAATGGCTTGCTTAGCACTGAACCGATGAAAGGGACTGCGCCGATTTTAGGCGATGGTTTGGACGAGCAGCGCGCTCAAGATTTGCAAAACGACAGCAAAAATCGTGCGGAAAACACCATGATTGTGGATTTATTGCGCAATGATTTGGGCAAACTGGCAGAAATTGGCAGCGTCGTCGTGCCTGAGCCGTTTAAGGTTGCCGCGTTTGGGCAAGTGTGGCAAATGACCAGCGAAGTGCGCGCGCAATTGAAACCGCAAACCAGCGCGGCTGCGATTTTTCAGGCAGCCTTTCCTTGCGGAAGCATTACAGGTGCGCCCAAACGAAAAAGCATGGAATGGATTGATTTGTTAGAAAATTTGCCGCGTGGTTTATACACGGGCAGCATTGGATTTTTGCAGCCTGAAAACAATGGCATAGGCTTTTCAGGCTGCCTGAATGTGGCGATTCGCACTTTGCAACTGAAACCAAATGGCAGCACATTTGATGCAGAATATGGCGTGGGCAGCGGCATTGTGATAGACAGCGATGCAGCGAGTGAATATGCTGAATGTGGCTGGAAAGCGCGTTTTATCACGGATTTGCGCCCCGAATGCGGCTTATTTGAAACCATGCGCGCGCAAAATCAAACGATTATTTTATTGCCGCAACACTTGGCACGTTTGGCGCAATCGGCGGCAGCGTTGAATGTGCCATTTGATGAACAGGCAGCGCGAAAAATAATAGAAACTGAGTTGAATCAGTTGGATAAAGAGTTGATTTATCGTTGTAAATTGAGTTTAGACAGTTCAGGCAGCCTGAAATGGGAAAGCGCGACATTGACGCCCTTGCAGGGCAAACAAAAAGTTTTGTTAAGCGATAAATCGCTAAAAAATCAAGATTTTTTGCGCCAACACAAAACCACACAGCGCGCGTATTGGGATGAGTTGTGGCAAAACGCGGTAAAGCAGGACGCGTTTGATAGTTTGGCGTTTAATGAAAACGGATTTTTGCTGGAAGGCGGGCGCAGTGCGGTAAAAATTTTATATGAAAATCAATGGCTCACACCGCATTCGGATTTGGATATTTTAAACAGCATTACGCGTGAACAAGCGATACGTTCAGGCAGCCTGAAAGAAGCGTATATTACACGCGAAATGCTGTTGAATGCGGAAAAAGTGTGTTTAGGCAATGCCTTGCATGGTTGGCTTGACGTAGAAGTGTGCGTATGAGTTTCAGGCTGCCTGAAAAAATCCAATAAAAAAGCGAGCTAAGTAGCTCGCTTTTTTAAGCGTAAATTATTTTACGCTCACATCTGTACCAAAAAATTCTTCGCTCAATTTTTTCAATGTACCTTCTTGTTGCAACTCCTTAACAGCCGCACTGATTTTAGCATTCGCTTCGTCGTTGCCCTTATTGAAAATAAAACCAGCGCCCAATTTTTCTTCAGCAGGTGCTGTCCAAACGGTTTTCAAGCTAGAGTTAGGATTCTTTTTCAGGTAGTCCAGCAAAGACAAAGCGTCGTTGAAGGTTACATCGGCACGTTTTTGTTGCACCAAAGTCAAAGCCTGCGCCATGCCATCAACAGGCACAATTTCTGCACCTGCTTTGGTCGCCATTTCGCCATAGTTGCTGCTCAAAGTTTGCGCCGCTTTAATGCCTTTTACGTCCGCCAATTTGCTGATACGCGTTTCATCTTGGCGCGCCACCATCATCGGGCCGCTCCAGCTGTAAGGCTCTGATTTATCGAATGTTGCTTGACGCTCTGGCGTAGTCAAAGCCACTTGGTTTGCCACAATATCAAAACGATTGGCTTTCAAACCTGCCAACATCGCGTCCCATTGCGTTTCTTTAAATTCTACTTTCACGCCCAATTTCGCTGCCATCGCGCGCGTAACTTCTACATCGTAGCCTGTTAATTTGCCGTCTTTATCATGGAAAGTAAACGGAGCGTAAGTGCCTTCTGTGCCAACGGTAATCGTGCCTTTATTATTGATGCGCTCAATCAGGCTACCTGAAACAGTGGCTGCTGGCGCAGAACCTGTAGCTGTAACGGTTGCGTCAGAAGCAGGTTTCGCTGCAGTATTTTGTGTGTCATTATTGCAGGCAGCGAGCAATAAAGTGGTTACGCTTAGGGCAAGAATTTTAGTGTTCATGGTGTGTGTCTCTTTACTGTTGTGGTTAAAAAACGGGCATTGTACTGTAAAGATAAGATAAAGCAAGCAGATTTTTAGATGATATTCTGGGATTTTTTTGTAAAAAATACAACACTTTTGTGTATGAATTGATTTTTGATTATATTGCTGAAAATAATAGAAATTTAAGAATGGAGTGTGAGTTGGTAGTTTGATTTAAATTAAATAAAACTAACAGGCTTACAAAAATCTTTACCTAAGTAAATAAAAACAGGTAAAGTTATAAGCAGTTTTATGAGACTAGTTTCTGGTTTTATAAACGAACAGTTTAAAGTTTCCTTACCTACTTTTTTAAACTACTTAAATTGTCAATTTTTATCTATTTTGGGAGAAATTTAAGATGAAAAAAACTCTTATCGCATTGTCTTTATTGACCCTGTCCAGTGTTTCTATGGCTGATGTTGTACTGTACGGTAAAATCCGTGGCGGTATCGAAGTTGAAAAAATCAAAGGTGTAGACGGTACAAAAACTCAAATCGTTGACTACACTTCTATCATCGGTTTCAAAGGTCAAGAGCAATTAAATGGTGATTTGAAAGCAATTTGGCAAATGGAGCAAACCGTTGATATCGGCGGTGGTGACAATGGCGGCAAACAACGTGGTTTTGGTACGCGTAATTCATTTATCGGTTTAAAAGGTGGTTTCGGTGAAATTCGTGCTGGTCATCAACATAACCCAGTTGGTGATTTCGTTGATAACTATGACGTATGGGAAAATGCCAGCGCAATCGCCCCAGGCTTGAATGTATATGACCGTGGCAATGATGTTGTAAAACGTCGTGTTGCTGTGCAATACATCACACCTAAATTCAACGATTTCGAAGCTCGTTTGTATGTTTCACCAAGTGACAACAACGACAAAAACGCCGCAAATCCAACTATGGCAGAAGAATCTGCTGCTTACGGTGTAGGTTTGCATTACGCGCCAGCACAAGGCTTCTTTGGTGAAGTAATGGGTGGCTACGTTCGCAACGGTGAAAACAACATCCGTGGTAAAAAAGGTGGTTATCAAGTGGCCACTAACTTTGGTTTCAAAAATGATGAATGGTTGTTGAAAGCTGCGTATCAATATGCACGTGATGTAGATAATGACCCATTCAAATTGAATAATGGTGCGGTTAATGTAACTCGTATGCACCAAGCTGCTTTGACTGCTGCTTACAATATCCCAAATAGCGGCTGGATGCCAAAACTATCTGCTGCATATGGTTGGGGTATCCGCGAAGCTGCGGCAGGTCAAGATGAAGTGAAAACTTTGGGTAACGGTAAATACTGGCAAGCAGTTGTAGGTGCAAACTACAAATTCTCTAAACGTACAACCAGCAACTTCCAATTTGGTTACTTGCAAGCAGGTAAAAACACTGCGCAACGCGACAAATTGCAAGCTTATGGTTTGAGCATTGGTTTGCGTCATGACTTCTAATCTGTTTATTTAATTAAATAAACATTCAGGCAGCCTGAAAACAATGATGTTTTCAGGCTGCCTGAAACTTTTCAGGTAGCTTATTGATGAATTGCTCATGATAAATTTGATTTAACAATCCAATCTAAAATTTTCAGACTGCCTGAAAAAATCGGTACAATACGCCTCGCATAAAACTCAAACTAATCAACAAAATGATAAAAATCAAAAACCTCACCCTACAACGCGGCACCAAAGTCTTGCTTGACCAAGCCACCGCCACCATCAATCCACGTCAACGCGTTGGTTTAATTGGCAAAAACGGCACAGGCAAATCCAGCCTATTTGCGCTGATTAAAGGCGAAATCACGCAAGATAGCGGCGATTGCCAAATTCCTAAAACATGGAAATTGGCAGCGGTGGCGCAAGAAACACCTGCTTTGGATATCTCCGCTCTGGATTATGTGTTGCAGGGCGACGAGCAGCTACAATATTTTCAGGCAGCCTTAAAAGCAGCAGAAACGGCAAACAATGGCAACCAAATCGCCGAAATTCACGCCAAATTGGACGAAATTGACGCTTATTCCGCGCCCGCTCGCGCTGCCAAATTATTGAGCGGTTTAGGTTTTTCTCAAGAAGAGCACATCAAACCTGTAAAGGCATTTTCGGGCGGTTGGCGCATGCGGCTGAATTTGGCGCAGGCATTGATGTGTCGCGCCGATTTATTGTTGCTGGACGAACCGACCAACCATTTGGATTTGGAAACCGTGTTGTGGCTGGAAAGCCATCTCGCCGCGCTGCCGTGTACGCAAATCATTATTTCGCACGACCGCGATTTTTTGAATGCGACCACCACCCACACCCTTGAATTATCAGCAAAAAAATTGCACAGCTACGGCGGCAATTATGATTTTTACCTGAAAGAACGCGCCCAACGATTAGCCAATCAGCAGGCTGCCTACACCAAACAACAGGCGCACATCAAGCATTTACAGTCTTTTATTGATCGATTTAAGGCAAAAGCCACCAAAGCCACGCAAGCGCAAAGCCGCGTTAAAGCATTGGAAAAATTGGAATTAATCTCCCCCGCGCATTTGGACAGCGAATTCAGTTTTGAATTTGAGCAGCCCACGCATTTGCCCAATCCTTTATTGAAATTGGATGCGGTCAATTTGGCTTATGGCGATGAAATTATTCTGAAAAACATGACTTTATCTCTGGAAAATGGGGCGCGATTTGGTTTGCTGGGTGTGAATGGTTCGGGCAAATCCACCTTTATCAAAGCCCTTGCAGGCAGCCTGAAACCCGTGAGCGGACAAATCATCAAGTCTGACAAATTAAATATCGGATATTTCGCGCAACATCAATTGGATACGTTGCGCGATGACCAAAGCCCAATTTGGCATATTCAACAATTGTCGCCCGATGTGCGAGAGCAAGAAATTCGTAACTATTTGGGCGGATTTAATTTTATTGGCGATATGGCAACGCAGCCGATTGAACCATTTTCGGGCGGTGAAAAAGCGCGTTTGGCGTTGGCGATGTTGGTGTGGCAAAAGCCGAATTTGCTGCTGCTGGACGAGCCGACCAACCATTTGGACTTGGATATGCGCCACGCGCTGACGGTGGCGTTGCAGAGTTTTCAAGGCGCGATGATTTTGGTGTCGCACGACCGCAGTTTGATTGAAGCGACCACCGACCAATTTCTGTTAATTCATTCAGGCAGCCTGAACGCATTTGACGGCGATTTGAACGATTACCGCGCATGGCGTTTGGCTCAGGAAAATGCAGCCAACGCGCCTGCCCAGTCCAGTCAGTCACAAAATCGGAAAGATGTGAAGCGTTTGGAGGCACAAATGCGGCAGGAAAAGGCAAAACGCTGCAAACCAATCCAGCAAAAAATTGAAAAAGCCGAAAAGGAAATGGCGGCTTTGCAAGAAAAACAGGCGGCGTGTGATGAATTTTTGTCGCAAGAAAGTGCTTATTTGCCTGAAAATAAGGCGAAATTGCAAGAAATATTGGCGCAAGCGGCGGAAGTTAAAGTAAAATTACAAAGTCTAGAAGAAAATTGGCTGCAATGGCAGGAAGATTTGGAAGCGATTGACGCGCAAATCGAAGCCGAGTTTCAGGCAGCCTGAATGAAGGAATAAAAGATGAAAAAACAAGTTGTATTGGGCGCATTATTATTGGTAGTAGCATCGTTTGCGGCGGCAGAAGTGTATAGCTGCGGGCCTGGTTGCTATACTTCTAGCCCGAGAAATGGTTCAGGACGTGCGGATTTAGGCAATAAAATTGGTAGTTATACGGCGGTGAAAGCGCGTGTTATCAGCAGCAATGATGAGCCGCGCGCTACGCAACCTGTTCGCCGTGCGGCTTCGGCAGCTCCTGCACGCAGTGTACCAGTTGCACACGTGGCACCTGTTGCGACAGCACCTAAATTGAATTCTGCGCGAAGTGGGAGTCGTCGTGCGATTTTAGAACAAGAGCTTAATAATGAACGCAATGCGTTAGCCAGTGCGCAAAAAGCCTTAGCCGAAGGACGCGCGGTGAGTGGGCAATCTGATTCAGGTCATCAGACGCGAATTCGTAGTTTAGAGAGCGCGGTTTTGGATCGTCAGCAAAATATTCAAGCTTTGCAACGCGAGTTAGGTCGCATGTAAGTCTCTCAATTAATAAAAAGCCATGCAAGCGCATGGTTTTTTATTTGCTATTTTCAGGCTGCCTGAAAGCCAAATTTCAGCGCAAAACTTTAAAAAATTTGATTTTTGTGGGCTTATAAAGCGTGTTTGAAAACGCGTTTTGCAGTAAAATACGCGCCTTAAATTTTCACTAGGAACACAACCATGTTTTGCGAACATTTAGAAATGCACTACAGTACGTTCCCAAAAACACCAAACAATGCTTTGCTTGAGCCGATGTTTTTTGGGCAACCTGTTAATGTGGCGCGCTATGACCAGCAGCGTTATGAGATTTTTGAAAAGCTGATTGAAAAGCAGCTTTCGTTTTTTTGGCGTCCTGAAGAAATTGACGTATCGCGTGACCGCATTGATTATGCCAATTTGCCCGACCACGAAAAACATATTTTTATCAGCAACTTAAAATACCAAACCTTGCTCGATTCGATTCAAGGACGTAGCCCAAATGTGGCTTTGTTGCCTTTGGTTTCGCTACCTGAATTGGAAACGTGGATTGAAACGTGGTCGTTTAGCGAGACCATTCACTCGCGCAGTTATACGCACATTATCCGCAATATTGTTAACGACCCGTCGGTAGTATTTGACGACATTGTGCAAAACGAATACATCATCGCGCGCGCCGAAGACATTGCTTGCTACTACGATGATTTGATTGAATACACGCAATATTTCAATCTATTAGGCGAAGGTGAGCATCATGTTGGCGGTAAAACCGTACGCATTTCAAAGCGTGAATTGAAGAAAAAATTGTATTTATGCTTGATGTGCGTGAACGTATTGGAAGCCATCCGTTTCTATGTTTCATTTGCTTGTTCATTTGCTTTTGCTGAACGCGAATTGATGGAAGGCAACGCCAAAATCATCAAACTCATCGCGCGTGATGAAGCCTTGCATTTAACCAGTACGCAACATATGCTCAATTTAATGCGCAATGGCGTTGACGACCCTGAAATGAAGGAAATCGCTGCCGAGTTGCATGAACAATGCTTTGCTTTATTTAAACGCGCCGCCGAGCAGGAAAAAGAGTGGGCAGATTATCTGTTTAAAGACGGCTCAATGATTGGTTTAAATAAACAAATTTTGAGCCAATACGTTGAATACATTACCAATCACCGCATGCTTGCCGTTGGCTTGCCAGCTGCGTTTCCCGAATCAACGCAAAATCCGATTCCTTGGATAAATGCGTGGTTGTCGTCAGACAATGTGCAAGTTGCACCGCAAGAAGTGGAAATTTCGTCTTATTTAGTCGGTCAAATTGATGCAAAAGTAAATGCGGATGATTTGGGCGATTTTGAACTTTAATTGAAAGGCTGCCTGAACATTTCAGGCAGCCTGAAACCAAAAAAATGCCTCAAATCAGCACCGATAGCAAAACTTTTCTTTTACACGATAATGAAACGCTACTTGAAGCCTTGGAACGCACAGGGCATGAAATAGAATACCAATGCCGCAGCGGATATTGCGGCTCGTGTCGCACCAAAATTCTTTCAGGCAGCGTCAGCTATGATGAAATGCCAATGGCGTTTTTGATGCCTGATGAGATTTTGCCTTGTTGTTGTCGCGTCAAAGAAGACATCACGATTGCCGTGCGCGCGTATGAATTTGATGGCGATGAACCTGATTTGTTTGCGCAATAGTTTTCAGGCAGCCTGAAAACCACTCGCATCTGATGTATAATTGCGCTTTTATTCTAAAACCATAATTTTTAGGCAGCCTGAAAATTAAAAAACATTTAAAACAGAAAGTTACAAAATGGCAGCATTCAACACCCAAGAAGTTTTATCCGTACACCACTGGACAGACGCGTATTTTTCATTCACTTGCACGCGCGATGAAAGTTTGCGCTTTGAAAACGGTCAATTTGTGATGATTGGCTTGATGGTGGACGGCAAACCGCTGATGCGTGCGTACAGCGTCGCCAGCGCAAACTGGGAAGAGCATTTGGAATTTTTCTCCATCAAAGTGCAGGATGGTCCATTGACCAGCCGTTTACAGCATTTGAAAGTGGGCGATGAAATTCTCATCAGCAAAAAACCGACAGGCACACTCATCGCTAGCGATTTGAACGAAGGCGGCAAACATTTGTATTTGTTGTCCACAGGCACGGGTTTAGCCCCATTTTTGAGCGTAACGCGCGACCCTGAAATTTACGAGCAATTTGAAAAAGTGATTTTGGTACACGGCGTGCGCCATAAAGCGGATTTGGCGTATTACGACCATTTCACTAAAGATTTGCCGAATCACGAATTTTTGGGCGACATGGTGCGCGAAAAATTGATTTATTACCCAGTCGTTTCGCGTGAACCGTTTGAACACCAAGGGCGTTTAACCGATTTGTTGAAATCGGGCAAAATCTTTGAAGACATCGGTTTGTCGCCGATGAATCCGAAAGACGACCGCGCCATGTTGTGCGGCAGCATGCCGATGAACAAAGATACGGCGGAAATTTTGGATAGTTTCGGTTTGGTGGCGTCGCCAAAAACAGGCGTGCGCGGCGATTATTTGATTGAACGCGCGTTTGTGGAACAATAATTTGTGTTAAAGAGTCAGGCTGCCTGAAAAGTTTTTCAGGCAGCCTGACTTGTGCTTATGTTATTTCTAAAATGTAGGTTGGGTCTTGACCCAACAAATAGCGGATATTTAGATAATGTTGGGTTGAGACCAAACCTACAATATATCCTTCTTTTCAGGCTGCCTGAAATCAATCAATTCTAATATATTCCACCACCAAAATCTCAATTTGCTCGCGTCCGTCAGGTGTGTTGAGGCACACGCTATCGCCTTCGCGTGCTTTGATTAGGGCGCGTGCCAGCGGCGATTTCCATGAGATTTTATTTCGTGCTGAATCAATTTCGTCTTCGCCAACGATTTTGACCGTTTGCTCGCTGCCGTTGCCACGTTCTATGGTCACTGTTGCGGCGAAAAATACTTGGTCGGTGGCTTCGCGTGCTTCGGGGTCTACCACCAGCGCGTGTTCTAAACGCTTGGTAAGAAAACGAATGCGGCGGTCAATTTCGCGCATACGGCGTTTGCCATAAAGATAATCGCCGTTTTCGCTTCTGTCGCCATTGCTTGCCGCCCAGTTCACAATTTGCACGATTTCGGGGCGTTCTTTGTGAACAAGTTGATATAACTCGTTTTGCAGGGCTTGATGTCCTGTGGGCGTGAGATAATTTTTAGGGGTTTCGCTCATAATGTTGTTTTGATTAGGTTAATTTCTGGGTTTTAGGCTGCCTGAAAACAGTAGTAAACAGGTAAGGTGTGTGCGGTACGCACGCGTTTTAGTATTAGTAAGAGGCGTGCGTGGCTTACGCCACACACCCTACGCAATAGTGCTACTACAAAAGGCTGCCTGAAAATTATTTTGTAGGCAACACGTTGCTGATAAAAATCGGCATTTCCCAAGCGTTGCCTGTAAACCCGCGGCACATCGGCATGGCGATTTCTCTGCTTTTAACAAAGGTATTGCCATTGAAAACCGCTTGGGTCATGCTCCAACAATCGCCCAAGCCGCGGCCTTTAAAACTACCACCTAATTCGCCTGTTTGTGCGTCATAACCTATTTGTCCACCGTATGTCCAGAGTGGCAAAGTTTCCATCATTTGGTTCAATTGTGGATTGAAAATAGCGTAAAACAAGGAAGTTTGGTATGCGCCATTAACGCATACGGCTTCTACCAAAACTTTATTTTTATTCAAAGGGTAAACTTGAATATCGCGCAAATTTTCATCGCTTTGCAGGCTAAAACATTCGTTGTCTGCGCCTTGCTTTTTATTGATGGCGCGCAAACGGTTGAGCAAGGGCGCGTAGCGTTTGTCGCTGGGTTTAAGCGTGTATTCACCTGTTTGCGCGACTTTGGCTGCCTGAATATTGGGTTTGGCTTGTGGTTGTAACACAGAATGTTGGCTGCTGCCCGTTTTTATCCATGCGCTAGGTGTATTGAGTCGCTGCTGAAATTCATCGGCTTTGAGCAACACTGCTGCCGCGCCTTTGTCGGAAAGTTCCCAAGTGTAGCCGCTGGATTTGAATTGGATTTTACTGTGTTGTTTCAAAGATTTGAGCAAAGTTTGTGTTTGCTCATCGCTTAATAAAATCACGCCATCTTTATCTCGTTTCAGGCTGCCTAATGATTGATTGTTTAACAATAATTGGCTTTGAGACGAGAATGTGAAGCTTGAAACCATGTTGCCGTTTTCATCTTCAGGTTCTAGCACGACCATTTTGCCGCTAATGGGCGCATTTTCGCCTGCTTCGCGCGTAAACAACACGGAAATAGAACGGCGAAAACTGTCTTCTTCGCGCTGATAATCTGCGACGCGACAAGTACCCGTGTTGTCACAAGCAACTTCCCAGTCTTGGTGCGAAAAATACATGCCTTGCAAGGGTGCGGCATTCAGGCTGCCTGAAAATAGAGTAGCGAATAAGAAGAATTTGGTTTTCATGGGGTTATCTTTTCCAAGTTAAAATCTGTGTAAAACCTTTTAGCTGCGCTGAACTTGGTTTCAGGCTGCCTGATTTATGGCGTGATGATGTTGGCTTTTATGGGAAAAGTGCGCACATTAAAACGCAGTTTGCCGTTAAGCCAAGACAATTTTTGATGGCTGGAGGTGGTGTATTCGCTTTCGTGATAGGCGATTTTTATCGGAATGGGCGTACCAAACGTGTGCGCCAAGGCGGAGCGATTGTTGATTTGCGCGCTGCGAATATCCATGTTGGCATATTGAAAACAGTTCAAACTGGCGACGGTAGCGTATTCCATAGGCGTACATTGGAACATTAAATCCCTCATTTTTTGCTCTTCTTGCTTCATTTCAGCGGCATTGCGAAACGCGGTTTTCGGTTTGCTGAACAGAAATTGTACGCGCAAATTGCCGCTGTCTTCGCCGCTCAATACTTCAATATAAGTATTCCCAATTTCTCTGTGCCGTTGATTAGACGGGGTTAAAGTCAGATATTGCGTCTCCACTTGTTGCAAAATTTGTCGCCAATTCGGGGCACCCACATCGGATTGCGCTAAATAGGCGTGTTTTTCGCCGACCAATACCATGGCATCGGCAAAATTAGGGATTTCGGCTTCGCTGATACCAATGGCGATGATGTGGTCAGCCAATTTTTCATTAGCAACCCAGTCGGGATTGAGATTGTGTTGGGTTTGAGTCGCTGGGGTTGTTGTTTTGGGCACGGTACATGCGAATAGGGTTAAACAACTGATGAAGAGTAATTTTTTCATGGTTTTATCCTTTCAGGCAGCCTGAAAATAAGCGTGTGCGTGGTTTGTGTCATACACTCTACTGTTTGCCAATAAACAATGCATTTCGCAGGGTGGGATTTACCCACCATTTTTTATGCTGTTTCTTTGATGTTAAGGCTTATTGGCTGGGCAAAGCTTACCCTGCGAAAATGGCGAATTTTGTCATATATTTTCAGGCAGCCTGAAAGCATTATTTACCTTGTTCTGCCTCCAGCTGACGGCACACGGCTAAAATTGGCGATAACATGCTTTCACCCAAACGCAATGAGCGTTGTCCATTCCAGCCAAAATCGTCGTCGGGCAGGTTGTCATTGTCTTTGAATGGCATTTCCAGCGTGTAGGCAAGGCAGCCAAATGTGTTGCCAACATAATTGGTGGCAAGGCTTAAATTGGCTTGTCCTGCCGCGTCTTTTTCATAGCCGTGTACATCTTGAAAATCGGGCGAGGCTGCTGCAAAAGCGGTTTTGAACAGGTTTTCCAGTTCGGCGATGCGTGGATTGTAATTGGGCGTGCCTTCTGTGCCTGCCACAAAAACGTAGGGAATGGCTTCGTCGCCGTGGATGTCTAGGAATAAATCCACGCCTGTTTCATGCATTTTTTCGCGCACGAAATAGACTTCGGGGCTGTCTTGTTCGCTCGGGTTTTGCCATTCGCGGTTGAGGTTTTTGCCTGCTGCATTGGTGCGCAAATTGCCTAAAAATGCGCCATCGGGGTTCATATTCGGAACAATATAGAACGTGGCTTTGTCTAACAGTGCGCGGGCGGTTGGGTCTTGGTGGTCAAGTAATCGCGAGAGTAAGCCTTCCATAAACCATTCTGCCATGGTTTCGCCGGGGTGCTGGCGCGCGATTATCCAGACTTTTAAATCGCTCTCCACTTGGTGTCCGATGGTGAGCAAATTGATGTCGCGACCTTGTACAGTGCTGCCTAAATCATCGATTTGGCACAAGCCACTACCTTGCGCTTCACCGAGCAGGTTTAAGTGTTGCTCGTGTGAATAGGGTTCAAAATAGGCGTAGTAAATGCTGTTGGCAAGCGGCGTGTGTGTGATGATGAGTTCGCCGTTTTCATAGCTTGTCGGCACGCGAAACCAGTTTTGACGGTCGTATGATGCGCAGGCTTGGTAGCTTTCCCAGCCATCAGGATAGGCGGATTGGCTGGCATCTTCAAAGTGAAACGCGCAGGGCGTATATGCCGCGCCTTGTACGCGAAAGTAAAACCATTGTTTAAACTCGGAAGCGTTGTCGGGACGCAGATTTAAGCGGACATGTTCGGGATTGGATAAATCTTTAACAATCACGGCACCGCCGTCAAATTGGGTGGAAATTTTCATAAGGTTTCCTTAATGTGTTTTGGGGCTTCAGGCTGCCTGAATATTTCAGGCAGCTTGAAAGTTTAGATTCGCTGATAATGTACTAAATTAAACGCAATCCCTTGCGCTGAAACCTGCGCTTCACGCGAGATTTCTTGCCATGTTTCGCGACTAAACTCGGGAAACAATGCGTCGCCATCGGGCTCTAAAGCGATTTCGGTTAAACGAATATCGGTGGCAAGATTGTCTGCTAAGGCTTGGGCATAAATTTGTGCGCCGCCCATAATGATGATTTCGGGCGCGTCGGCACACGCTGTTAAGGCTGCCTGAAAATCGGAGAACACTTCTGCGCCTTCATCCGCCCAATCTTGCTGGCGTGTGATGACAATATTGCGGCGGTTTGGCAAGGGTTTGCGTGGTAGGCTATCCCACGTTTTGCGACCCATAATCACAGGTTTACCTGTGGTATAAGCTTTGAAAAAGGCGAAATCTTCGGGAATATGCCAAGGGATGTCGTTTTGTTTGCCGATAACGCGATTTTGCGCCATGGCGGCGATTAGAGTGATTTTTTGCATGGTTTTTTCATCAAAAAAGTGTTCAGGCTGCCTGAAAAGTTTTAAACAGTTTCGGCAACGGCAAATGCCACAATCATGTCGTGTTCATCGCTTAAACTCAAATGCACTTTGCCTATGCCGCGCAAGGTAAGCCATGTTTGCAATTGGCTGGCGCAATGAAATTCGGGTTTACCTAAATCGTCGTGGACAACGCTGATAAAACGCAAGCTTACTGGCTCGCGTATGCCTGTACCAACCGCTTTGGCAAACGCTTCTTTGGCGGCAAAACGCTTGGCAATAAAACGCGCTGGATTTTGGCTGCCTGAAAAGTGTTGCCATTCCAAATCGCTTAAAACGCGCCTTGCCAAAGCCTCGCCATAACGCGCTTGCATTTGGCTAATGCGTTCTAAATGCAAAATGTCTGTGCCAATACCAAAAATCATAAAGCACGACCACGAGCGCGGTGCATAGCAGTTTTCATTTGGCGAATGGCTTCAGGCAGCCCTAAAAATACCGCTTGCGCAATCAGCGAATGCCCGATATTGAGCTCCACAATTTGCGCAATTTGCGCAATCGGCGCGACATTGTGAATGGTTAAACCATGTCCTGCATTGACTGTCATGCCCAAGTTTGCCGCAAATTCAGCCGCTTGGCGGATTTTGGCTAATTCTTTTTTGCGCGTGCTTGGCGTTTCAGCGTCGGCATACGCGCCTGTGTGCAACTCAATTACGCGCGCCCCTGCGTCATAGGCTGCCTGAATTTGGGCATTATCGGGCGCAATAAAAATGGAAACGCGAATGTTGGCTTGGTGTAATTCAGTAACGTAGTGGCGCACTTTTTCCAGTTGCCCAATCACTTCCAAGCCGCCTTCGGTGGTTACTTCTTCGCGTTTTTCAGGCACGAGACACACATCTTCTGGCAAAACTTTGAGCGCGTTGGCAAGCATTTCTTCGTTCATCGCCATTTCTAAATTCAAGCGCGTTTTGATGGCAGCTTTGATGGCAAACACGTCGTCGTCTTTAATGTGGCGACGGTCTTCGCGCAAATGCAGCGTAATCAAATCTGCGCCATGTGTTTCCGCAATGAGCGCGGCTTCTAGTGGACTCGGATATTTAACGCCACGCGCATTGCGCAAGGTGGCGACATGGTCGATATTGACACCAAGTAACATGGTTTGTCCTTAATATAAGGTTGGATAAAGTGGACGAATTTTAACAGTTTTGCCACAAACAAACAGCAAATCTGCATTTCTTAACATTTAAATGGGTATGTTTGATTTATGTCAAAATGAAATATGGCTAATTCCCTATAATGCGCTACATCGTTAGTCCAGCGAATCAAAAAGAGGTGTGTGATGGAAATTTTCATGGAATTGTTTAAATCGCCGATTGGTTGGTTATCTTTGTTTACTATTGGCTTTATTATTTGTATGGCTGGCTTTTTATTCTTTTGGGTGAAGAAGCAAGCGGATACTGAAGGGCATGACCTGAATGGGTAATGTATCTTTCAATGAATTTTTTATTTGATGAACCATTTTCCTCTTGATGTGTGTGTGTTTTGGTGTGGAGTTTCTCCACACCATTTTTTTTGCTTTCAGGCAGCCTGAAAAGTGCTCTTACTTAACTTAATCGCTTCTTGTCTTTTGATAACAGCTTTGTAGCATATAATTCGTGCCTTTTTTAATTCGCTTTCAGGCTGCCTGAAAGTTTATCTTTTTGATTTTATTTTCATATTATGCGCATTGGATTTTTCTCAATTTTTACGCTGCTGTTGTTGCAGTTTTTCAGTTACGGTTTTGCACGTGCATTAATGTGGCAATTTCGGATAACGCAACCTAAGGCGCGTCGTTATACTTATATTGCCAGTTTTATTTTTAGCAACGGCTTGATGATTTTGACCATGCTACGCGTCTGGCTGCCTATGTTCCGTATTACGGCTAACTGGTTGGTTTTGTTGTTATTCATATCGTTTACCGCCATCATTATTATGCTGCTCACTTTTGCGTTAAAACGATTTGTGCGGGCGGAAAAATTGGGGCGACCTTTGCGGTTGGTGGCACCTTTAATTTTGCTTGGCATTTATGCTTTGGCGTTATACAACGCTTATACACCGACTGTTCGCTATGCGCACATTCAAATTAATAAACCCTTAGCCAAACCTTTGCGCATTGGTGTCGCTAGCGATTTACACTTAGGTGCTTTGTTTGGTAATCAGCAAATTGATGATTTAGTACGCATTATGCAACAAGAAAAAGCCGATATGATTTTGTTGCCAGGCGATATTATGGATGACAATACGCTGGTTTATGATGCCGACAAAATGCATGAACATTTGAGTCAATTGCGTGCGCCGCTGGGTGTGTATGCCACCATTGGCAATCATGATATTGGCTATCAAGGTGTGCCGCAATATCCGATTATTACCGACACTCTGCAAAAGGCAGGAATTGAAGTTTTAACCAATCGAGCGGTACAAATCAACCACGAATTATGGGTAGTGGGCTTGCCTGACCAAATGATGAATCAGGGGCGTGCGCCGCTGACGGAAGTATTGCGTGGTGTGGATACGAAGCAAGCTGTATTTGTACTCGACCATCGTCCAAATAGCGTATTGGAGCATGCGCAATTGCCGATTGATTTACAGGTTTCTGGGCATGTGCATAATGGGCAAGTATTTCCAGCCAATTTTATTGTACGCTTTTTAAACCGCATTCATTATGGCTATGAACAGATTAATAACAGCCATTTTGTGGTGACTTCTGGTTATGGTTTCTGGGGGGTTCCATTTCGTTTGGGCTCGCAATCTGAGGTCTGGATTGTGGAAGTGAGATCTAATTCAGTATATTTAGGCTGTCTGAAGGCTTTTTGTGCTTTCAGGCAGCCTTTTAATTATAGTAGATGTGAAAATTTTATAAATTCTTTAAGCTACCTGAAATAATATTTTTCATTTGTAAAAGATAAAAGTCACTGCTTTTGATTAATAAATCAAAAATATTTGAAATAAATCAAATTTTTCTACTTGTCGTTTGTTTTGTTTAGCAGTAATATTTCACAAATGTTCACAAAGTATTTTACTTTTGTAAATATTTAAATTTTAACAGTTGTAAAACGGAGAACGTAGAAATGAAACAAAGCAAATTAATTGACCATACTTTATTAGCCGCTAAAGCGACTCAGCCTGAAATTGAGCGTTTGTGTGATGAAGCGCGCGAGCATGATTTTTGTTCGGTGTGCGTGAATCCGACTTGGGTGGCGTTGGCGAAGGAAAAATTGGCGGATTCGGATGTCAAAGTCTGTACCGTAATTGGTTTCCCTTTGGGTGCGAGCACCAGCGAAGTGAAAGCGTTTGAAACGCAAAACGCGATTGCCAATGGCGCGCAAGAAGTGGATATGGTGATGAACATTGGCTGGGCGAAAGCGGGGCAATGGGATAAAGTGGTGCAGGATATGGCGGCGGTTGTTCAAGCGGCGGGCGGCAATGCGGTGGTTAAAGTGATTTTGGAGACGTGTTTGCTGACGGAAGACGAAATTCGCCATGCGTGCGAAGCGGCGGTGAAAGCGCGCGTGGATTTTGTGAAAACATCTACAGGCTTTTCAACAGGCGGCGCGATGGTGGAAGCGGTGAAACTAATGCGCGAAGTGGTTGGCTCTGAAATGGGCGTGAAAGCGTCGGGCGGCGTGCGCACGGCAGCGGATATGGAAGCGATGGTAGCGGCGGGCGCGAATCGTATTGGCGCATCAGCTGGTGTTGCCTTGTTGGGTCAAGATACGGGAGGAAACAATCATGCTTATTAAGACAAATGCGCAACAGTTGCCTGATGGCTACTTGGACAGAACACCTTGGTTTCAATACATTTTATTGTCGATTTGTTTCCCGATGTGGGGCATGGCGGCGAGTTTGAATGATGTGTTGATTACGCAATTTAAATCGATTTTTACGCTGTCGGATTTTGCCTCGGCGTTTGTGCAAAGTGCGTTTTATGGCGGCTACTTTTTGATTGCGATTCCTGCCAGCCGCGTGATTCGTCGTTTTAGTTACAAAACCAGTATTTTGATTGGTTTGGCTTGCTATATTGGTGGTTGCTTGCTGTTTTTCCCTGCTTCGCACATGGCAACTTATGGCGTGTTCTTGTTTGCGCTGTTTGCTATTGCGATTGGTTTGTCGTTTTTGGAAACTTCGGCAAACACGTATTCTTCTATGATTGGTCCGAAAGAAACGGCGACTTTGCGTTTGAATATTTCGCAAACATTTACGCCTGTGGGCTTTTTGAGCGGTATGTTGCTGGGTAAATATTTGATTTTTACCGAAGGCGAAGCTTTGCACAAACAAATGGAGGTGATGAACGAAGCACAAAAACACGATTTTGCTTTGGCGATGTTGCAGCGCACGCTGCAACCGTATCAATACATCATTATGGTGTTGGTGATTTTGTTGATTGTGGTGGCGATTACGCAATTTCCACGCTGCAAACCGCTGGATAAAGAAGCACACGAAACGCAAGCGACCATCGGCGAAACTTTGCGCTATCTTGCCAGCAATTCGCGCTTTAAATTCGGTATTTTCGCGCAATTTGCTTATGTAGGCGTGCAAACTGCGGTGTGGTCTTTTACGATTCGTTTGGCTTTGCAATTGGATACCAGCTTGAATGAACGCGCGGCGGCGAACTATGTGGTGGCAGCGTTTGTAGCGTTCTTCGTGGGCAAAGTGATTGCGAACTTTTTGATGAAACGCTACAACGAAAACAAAGTGTTGCTCGCTTATTGCGGTTTGGGTGCGTTGGCTTTGGTTTATGTGATTTGCGTACACAATATGAGTGCCGTTTATGCTGCGATTTTCACATCAGCAATGATGGGACCAGGTTGGGCAACGATTTATGCGCGTTCGCTGGATGCGATTACCGATAAACGCCACACCGAAACAGGCGGCGCGGTTATTGTGATGGCGATTATTGGTGGCGCGGTATGGCCTGTTATCCAAGGTTTGGTATCGGATATGTTGGGCTCAATGCAGTTGGCATTTGTGGTATCACTCATTTGCTTCTTGATTATGTTTGCTTATTTCTGGCGCGAACGTCGCATTGAATTGAGTGGACAAAAGATTTAAATCTTGCTATAGCCAAACAAAACTTAAACCATTACGGCGTTGGCTTGCCTTGCTGTACTACTTGTACTATCTGCGGCTCGCCGCCTTGTACTGATTATGTTCGTTTGGCTATATTTCACATTCAGGCAGCCTGAAAAAACCAAATGCTACATTCAGGCAGCCTGAAAAAAACAATATAAATCATCTTTCAGGCAGCCTGAAACAGAAACCTAGCTTTCGGGCAGCCTGAAAATAGGAGAACATCATGTATCGCATTCCTTTACCTGAAGCCTTATTTACCAGCGAAACGCGTGTTATTGCTGAATCCAAAGAATTCAAAATTACCGCGTTTGCCTATCCGCAAAACATTGCCAGCCTGAAAATTGAAAACAGTCGCGGTTTTGTGGAAATCTTGCCTTATATGGGGCAAATCATTTGGGACGCGCAATTTGATGGACAGAGCTTGCGCATGGACAATTTATTTAGTCGTCCGCAACGTGGCAAAGAAATTATTGATACTTACGGCTGTTTTTCGTTTCATTCGGGTTTGCTCACAGGTGGCTGCCCTGCGCCAGCCGATACCCATCCTTTGCATGGCGAATTTCCGTGCGCGCCGATGGATAAAGCGTGGTTGGAAATCGATGAAAACAGCGTGCGCATTGTGAGCGAATACGAATATGTGCGCAGTTTTGGCAACCATTATTTGGCAACGCCGTCGGTTACCCTGCTTTCAGGCAGCCCGCGCTTTGACATCAATATGCGCGTGAAAAACTTATCGGCTTATCAAACGATGCCACTTTTGTATATGTGCCATATGAATTATGCCTATGTAGAACAAGGTATTATGCATCAAAGCTTGCCTGAAAGCGCATTTCAATTACGCCGCACCGTGCCTGCGCATGTGAAACCGACACCGCAATGGCAAGCGTTTAATGAAGATATTTTGGCGGGCAAAGTAGACGCGAATGTGTTAAATCAACCCGATTGCTATGACCCTGAAATCGTGTATTTCGCCGACAACTTGGCGCAATATGGCGAAAATTTGGAATTTGAATTGCACAATCCAGCCAATAAAACTACGTTTAGCACGCGCTTCTCAACCAGTGAATTTCCGCATGCAACGCGTTGGATTTTAAACAATCCTGACCAAAAAGTCGCCGCGTTTGTGTTGCCCGCAACTGCGCGCCCAGAGGGTTATTTGGCGGCAGAGCAAACAGGGACTTTGCAATGGTTGCAGCCAAACGAAGAGAAGTCGTTTACGGTCAACACAGGCATTAAAGATTAATAGAGTGGAGAAAAAGCAGGCAGCCTGAAAAGTATCCATCATGAAAAAACATTTTCAGGCAGCTTGTTTCACTATCAATATATTGAATAAACTGGAGAAACATCATGGATATCGCAGTAATCGGTTCAAACATGGTCGATTTAATCGCCTACATCAACCGCATGCCCGCCGAGGGCGAAACCATTGAAGCACCCGATTTCAAAATGGGTTGCGGCGGCAAAGGTGCGAACCAAGCCATCGCCGCTGCCAAATTAGGCGCGAAAGTGCTCATGCTCACGCGCGTGGGCAACGATATTTTTGCCGACAACACCATTGAAAATTTCCGTGAAAACGGAATTGACACGCGCTACATCATCAAAAGCGAAGCCAGCAGCGGCGTTGCGCCGATTTTTGTTGACCCTGAATCGCGCAATTCCATTATTATTGTCAAAGGCGCAAACAAATTATTAAGCCCAGCCGATATTGACGCAGCAGCAGAAGACATCAAAAAATGTAAACTGATTGTTTTACAATTAGAAATTCCAACAGAAACCGTATACGCTGCCGTGCAATTTGGTGAAAAACACGGTATTCCCGTGTTGCTCAATCCTGCGCCAGCGCAACCTGATTTGGAATTGGAAAAAGTCAAAGCCTGTGAATTTATTGTGCCAAACGAAACAGAGTTGTCTTTGCTTACAGGTATGCCTGTGGACAATAAAGAAGACATTCGCAACGCAGCTGCCGCTTTGCACCAAGCGGGTGTGAAAAATGTGATAGTGACACTTGGCAGCAAAGGTGCGTTGTGGCTCAGTGAAGATGGCACAGAAAAAATATTCCCATCCGATCAAGTCAAAGCACGCGATACCACAGGTGCAGGCGACGCGTTTATCGGCTGCTTCTCGCATGTGTATGTGAAAACAGGCGACATTGCCCAAGCCATTCAAACCGCCAACCATTATGCAGGTGATTCGGTAACGCGTCTGGGTACACAAAGCTCATACCATGACCGTGTGGCATTTGTTGCCGATTATCCTGAACAAGCAGATTTTGTGTAAATCAAGTTTCAGGCAGCCTGAAAATGCGTAAAGTGGTTTTTACCCACTAAAACACAATTTTTCAGGCTGCCTGAAAATATTATCTATTTATAAGAATAAAAAAATGAACACCACAAAGCTTCCACTCAAAACACGCGATATTCAAGCCATTGAAGCCGTGAAACTGTATTACCAAGCAGGTAAATCACAGCAAGAAGTGGCAGAAATCATGGGTTTATCGCGCCCAACCGTTGCCAAACTCATGCAACACGCCAGCGAGCGCGGTTTTTTAGAAATTCGTATCCACGACCCGCGCGATAACCACAATGCCCTAGCCGATGAAATCAAGCAGCGTTTCAATTTGATTGCCGTGCACATCGTGCCCAACAGCGAAAACCAAGACTATGCCAGCCTACTGCAACACATCGGCACAGCAGGCGCGCGCATGTTGGAAAACATGGTAAACGACGGCGATACCATCGCGATTGAATGGAGCAACAGCGTTCAAGCACTCGCCCAAGCCCTGCGCCAACAATCGAGCAAACAGGTTACCGTTGTGCAATTACGCGGCAGCGACACGCAAATTCAGCAAGGATTTAATGAAGCCGAAAGTATGAGTTTATTTTGCCAAGCCTTTGACGCGATTGGCGAAACATTGCCTTTGCCTGCCGTATTTGACAATGTCCATACCAAAAACTTGGTCGAACAAGAATACCACATCCGTCGCGTATTAGAAACCGCACGTCAAAGTCGCATTGCTGTGTTTACTGTTGGCGTGCCATCGCGCGATAGTTTGTTGTTCCGTTCGGGATTCTTTACTGAAAACGAAATGAACCAATTGAGCCAACGCGCCGTCGGCAGCATTTGCGCGCGCTATGTGGACAAAGAAGGGCGCATTTGCTTGCCTGATTTGAACAATCGCACCATCGGCATTGCCTTGCCCGATTTGCGCCACAAAGAACAGCGTTTATTGATTGCTGGCGGCGTTGAAAAAGCCGAAGCCATCCGCGTTGCGCTGCAATATGGTTACGCCAATCGCTTGGTCACCGATGAAGCGACGGCGCAATTGTTGGTTTGAGTTTTCAGGCTGCCTGAAACTTTGCAAAACTTGAAGCGGGAGTGGCTCTCCCACATAGAATATTTAATGAAGCATTTTGATGAATTTGGGCGCGAACCGCGCCCGCTCCAAATATTTGTTGTGCACCGAAAGGCTGCCTGAAACCTATCCCGTTCGTTATCCCTGCCTACACAAAAATAGCAGCAATATCCGTTTGACAAAATTTCCCCCACAATCTCTTTTCGCATCCCCCCTATCCAATTGCACCAAAAATCCGTAAGATAGCGCATTTTTTGAGTGTGCATTGCATCATGACTGAGCCACAAAATTCTACGTCAACACCGTCGCAAACCGACGCAGAAACGGCATTAAAAGCCAAAAAACGCCGCACCGTCATCATTTGGATGCGCGTGATTGCGGTTTTGTTTGCCGCGTTTTTCTTTTTAAGTCAATGCGGTATGAGTAAACCCAAAGCCAAAGCGGCAATTGTAGAAAGTTGCATTAAAAATGTGCCGTTTGCTGCCAATTGGCAAAACGAGTTGAAGCAACGCAATTTGACCGACCTTGAAGGTAAATTGGTGGCGCAATATTGTGTTTGCATGTGGGATGAGCCGCTGCAAAAATTGAGTGCGCAACAAATTCAATCGTTTTCCAAAATTACGCCTGCCGAACAGTTGAATTTATTGGGCGGACAAGAAGCATTTAGCGCGCGCGATAAACAATGTATCGCGGCTTTGAAATAATAATGTTCAGGCTGCCTGAAAAAGGTTAAACACATGAAATTCCAAACAGAACCCGCATTAACGCTGGCGGAACAAAATCAAACAGGCGTTTTGTTGCTGAATTTGGGTACGCCCGACGCGCCGACTGCCGAAGCGGTGCGCCCGTATTTGCGTCAATTTTTATCCGATTATCGCGTGGTGGAACTGCCCAAAATGCTGTGGCAACCGCTGTTGCGTGGCATTATTTTGCCGTTTCGTTCGGGCAAAAGCGCGCATGGTTACGAAAAAGTGTGGCTCAAAGAAGGCTCGCCACTTGCCGTGTTTACGCGTCGCCAATTAGACGGTTTACGCACAAGGCTGCCTGAAAATGTGCATTTTGCTTATGCGATGACGTATGGCAAACCGAGTGTGCAAGAAGCCTTGCAAGCCTTGAAAAGCAAGGGTGTGGGGCGATTGATTGTGTTGCCGTTGTATCCGCAATACGCAGGCAGCGCGGGTGGCGCGGCGTTGGATAAGGTGGCGCAGCAGTTGGTGAAACAGCGCAATCAAATGTCGGTGCGCACGATTTCGCGTTTTTTTGACCACCAAGGTTATATTCGCGCGGTGGCGAACCAAATTCGCGCTTATCGTGCTGAACATGGCAGCGGCGATAAATTATTGCTTAGTTTTCACGGCATTCCGCAAGCGCATCACGATTTGGGCGACCCATATCCGCTAGAATGTTATGAGAGCGCGCGTTTAATTGCGACGGAATTGGGCTTGGCGGAACATGAATATTTGGTGGCGTTTCAAAGCCGTTTCGGGCGCAATAAGTGGCTCGAACCGTCTACGCAAACGCTGTTTGATACGCTGCCTAAGCAGGGTGTGAAGAAGTTGGATGTGTTTTGCCCAGGGTTTGTATCGGATTGCTTGGAAACGATGGAAGAAATCGCCATTGCGGGGCGCGAACAGTTTCATAAAGCAGGCGGCGAGCAATTTCACTATATTCCGTGTTTAAACGATAACCCTGATTTTCTCGACGCATTGGCGGATTTGGTGCGCGAAAATGGACAAGGTTGGATGTAATTAAAGAATGCGGGCTTAGGCTCGCATTTGTGTTTCAGGCAGCCTGAAAGCTAGTAGTTTCGTTATTTCTGCGTAGTCAGTAGTTTATTGTTTATATTCAGAAGTCTTTGTTAAAAAATAGAAATAAACTAAAAATCAAAGCTAGGTTTTCGTCCAAGCGTGAATGACAGCAGATTTTAGACTTTCTGAGTTTTGTAAAGATTTCAGGCTGCCTGAAACCTTGTGAGATATTCAAGCAACAACATCAAACACAAAAGGAATCCCATGCAAATCTATTTAGTAGGCGGCGCGGTGCGCGATGAATTATTGGGTTTGCCCGTGCAAGACCGCGATTGGGTGGTGGTGGGTGCTCAAGCGCAAGATTTGCTGAATCTTGGTTATCAAGCGGTGGGCAAAGATTTTCCTGTATTTTTACACCCCGAAACCCACGAAGAATACGCCTTGGCGCGTACCGAACGCAAAACGGCAAAAGGTTACGCGGGTTTTGCCTTCCAAGCCGATAAAAGCATTACGTTGGAACAAGATTTAATGCGTCGCGATTTAACCATCAACGCTATGGCAAAATCGCTTTCAGGCAGCCTGATTGACCCTTATGGTGGCAAAAATGATTTGGATAACAAAATATTACGCCATGTTTCGCCTGCATTTGCCGAAGACCCTGTTCGTATTTTGCGCACGGCACGATTTGCGGCGCGTTATGGATTTCAGGTCGCCCCAGAAACCATGCAACTTATGCGAAAAATGGTGGAAAATGGCGAAGCCGATGCGCTGGTAGCTGAACGCGTGTGGCAGGAATTGGCGAAAGGCTTAATGGAAAAACAACCGCGCGTGATGATTGAAATTTTGCGCGAATGTGGCGCGTTGCATGTGATTTTGCCTGAAATCGACGCGCTATTTGGCGTGCCACAACGGGCGGATTTTCATCCTGAAATTGACAGCGGTGTGCATACTTTGATGGTGTTGCAGCGCGCCGCCGATTTGAATTTATCGCTGCCTGAACGCTACGCGGCTTTGTTGCACGATTTGGGCAAGGCGTTAACGCCCGTAGATGTGTTGCCTAAACATGTTGGGCATGATTTGGCTGGTGTCGAGCCGATTCGCGCGGTGAATCAACGTTTGCGCGCGCCAAAAGCGTGTGCCGAATTGGCTCAATTGGTGTCCCGTTTTCATATTCGCCTGCATCAAGTAGGGCAAATGCGCCATGCCAATAAAATTGTGAAATTATTGCAAGAAATGGACGCATTGCGCCGTCCTGAACGTTTTCAGGCAGTCTTAAATGTTTGCCTTGCCGACCAACAAGGACGTTTAGGCAAGGAAAACACACGCTATCCGCAGCGTGAACATTGGTTGAATTTATTAGTGGCGGCGCAAAATGTGGATACAAAAACCATTGCGGCGCAGTTTTCAGGCAGCCCTAATCGGATTGCTGAAGCTATTTTTGCGGCACGATGTGAGCGAGTAAAACCTGTACAGCAGGCATTTGTGGCGTAAAATGGGGCAGGGCGTTGATGGATTTTTTCAGGCAGCTACTTGAAATCGCTGTCTTGTTCCCCATTTAACGCTCACTTGTTTCTAAATAAAAGAGAAAATCATGGCAAAAAAAACAACCAAACTTGAATCACAATACACATCTTTGCCGACTTTGCCGCTACGCGATATGGTGGTTTATCCCAATATGGTGCTGCCTTTGTTTGTTGGGCGCGAGAAGTCTGTTGCGGCTTTGAATGCGGCAATGGAGCAGGAATTGCCTGTGTTTTTGTTGGCGCAAAAAAATGGCAACGATGAAGAGCCGAATATTCACGATTTACACGAAATGGGCACGTTGGCGCACATTTTGCAAGTGTTGAAGATGCCTGATGGTACGGTCAAAGTGTTAGTAGAAGGTGCGGAGCGCGCGCGTGCTACGGCTTTGGCGGACAATGGCGCTTATTTTGAAGCGGAAGTGGTGCTGGAAAGCGACCGAGTGACGAACGAAGATGACCAAGTAGCTTTGCGTCGTACTTTGTTGGCGCAGTTTGACCAATATGCGAAAACGAATAAGAAAATCCCTGCCGAAGTGTTGCAAGCGATTCATGATATGGACGACAACGGTCGCTTGGCGGATACGGTTGCCGCGCATTTGCAATTGAAATTGGAGCAACGTCAGCAAATTTTGAATTTGGTGGACGTGGGCGAGCGCATGGAATTTTTGTTGGCGCAAATTGAAGGCGAATTGGAAATTTCTCAATTGGAAAAACGCATTCGCGGTAAAGTTAAACGCCAAATGGAGAAAAATCAACGCGATTATTATTTAAACGAGCAGATTAAAGTGATTCAAAAAGAGCTGGGCGAAGACGATGAGCGCGGCGATTTTGAAAAACTGGAACAGCAAATCAAACAAGCAGGCATGAGCAAAGAAGGCGAAGAAAAGGCGATGTCGGAGTTGCGCAAACTGAAAATGATGCCGCCGATGTCGTCGGAATCTACTGTTGTTCGCAATTATATTGAAACGCTGATTGAACTCCCTTGGAAGAAAAAAACGCGCATTTCCAAAGATTTAACCAAAGCTGATTTGGTGTTGAATGAAGACCATTATGGCTTGGAAAAAGTGAAAGAGCGCATTTTGGAATATTTGGCAGTCCAAAAACGCACCGATAAATTGAAAGGTCCGATTTTGTGTTTAGTTGGTCCACCGGGGGTCGGCAAAACGTCGTTGGGCGAAAGCATTGCCAAAGCGACGGGACGCAAATATGTGCGCATGGCGTTGGGTGGCGTGAAAGATGAAAGCGAAATTCGCGGACATCGTCGCACATACATCGGCTCAATGCCCGGCAAAATCATGCAAAGTATGGTCAAAGTGGGCGTGAAAAATCCATTGTTTTTGTTGGACGAGATTGATAAATTGGGCAATGATTTTCGTGGCGATCCTGCGGCGGCCCTGTTGGAAGTGCTTGACCCTGAACAAAATTCTGCGTTTTCCGACCATTTTGTGGAAGTGGATTTTGATTTGAGCGATGTGATGTTTATTGCCACGTCCAACAGTTTCAATATTCCGCCTGCGCTGCTAGACCGCATGGAAATCATCCGTTTGTCGGGTTATACCGAAGATGAGAAAATCAACATCGCCATGCAATATCTTGTCCCCAAACAAATG
The DNA here is from genome assembly GCA_051414845.1 of Neisseriaceae bacterium B1. Taxonomy (GTDB): domain Bacteria; phylum Pseudomonadota; class Gammaproteobacteria; order Burkholderiales; family Neisseriaceae; genus Simonsiella. The sequence continues at coordinate 1,026,301 of CP183313.1, read as the reverse complement.
CAGCGCAATGGCGTGAAAGAGGGCGAATTGGTGATTGATGAATCGGCGGTGCGCGATATTGTGCGTTATTACACGCGTGAAGCAGGCGTGCGTTCGCTTGACCGAGAAATTGCGAAAATTTGCCGTAAAGCCGTGATTAAAAATGAATTATCCGTTTCAGGCAGTCTGAAAACGTCAAAAGCAAAAAAACCGAAAGTTTTGAAAGTTGATGCGAAAAACTTGGGCGAATTTTTGGGCGTGCGCCGTTATGATTTTGGCGTAACGGCTGGCGAAAATCGTATTGGTCAAGTAACAGGTTTGGCGTGGACGGAAGTCGGTGGCGAATTGCTGACGATTGAGGCGGTGGCGTTGAAAGGCAAGGGCAATATTGTTCGCACGGGCAAATTGGGCGACGTGATGCAAGAGTCAATTACGGCGGCATGGTCGGTGGTACGTTCGCGCGCGGAAAGTTTGGGGATTGCGCCTGATTTTTACGAAAAACAGGATATGCACATTCACGTTCCCGAAGGCGCGACGCCGAAAGATGGCCCAAGCGCGGGTATTGCGATGACTTTGTCTATGGTTTCCGCTTTGACGGGCATTCCTGTGCGCGCGGACGTGGCGATGACGGGCGAAATTACCTTGCGCGGCGAAGTGTTGCCGATTGGTGGCTTGAAAGAGAAACTATTGGCGGCGTTGCGCGGCGGCATTAAGCACGTTTTGATTCCAAAAGACAATGTGAAGGATTTGGAAGAGATTCCGCAAAATGTGAAAGAAGGTTTGCAGATTCACGCGGTGCAGTGGATTGATGAAGTGTTCGCGCATGGTTTGGAGCGTCAGCCGCAGCCGTATGTGGCGGAAGATAAGCTGCCTGAAACGGTAGATGGCGTGAAAAAAGCCAAAACATCGACCAAAGCGCGACAACACTAAATGAGTGAAGAAGTCTACTAAGAAGCTGTATTCATAAGATTGATGGCTTGATTTGATGACATTTTGCGCGAATGCAAGGCGGATTTCATGTTAATAGCATTCCTATTAGCGTGAAATCTAACGCAGCAGTCGCGTGAAATGGGCATTAAAGAAAGCTATTAAGATTGTGAATACAGGTTCTAATATCTTGTAAAAGTGTTGTATAAAATATGCAGCAGGTCATGAGAATCGCAAAAAATCATGCTTGCTGCGTTTTTTTCTTGACACTGCATTTTGAGGCTTGATATAAACCTGCCTTGTATCAAACAGCGTGCAAACGCCTAATTCAGGCGGTTCACACTATTTTCTATCCTGTATGAAAGGGACTTCATTATGAATAAATCTGAATTGATTGATGCTTTGGCAGAAAAATCTGGTTTGACTAAAACTGACGCTGGTAAAGTATTGGACGCGTTTACTGTTGTTGTGAAAGAAACTTTGCAACAAGGTGGCGATATTACTTTGGTAGGCTTTGGTTCATTTACTGTTGCAGAACGCGCTGAGCGTCAAGGCTTGAACCCACGCACTAAAGAAGCCATCACTATTCCAGCGGCTAAGATTCCTAAATTCAAACCAGGTAAAGCATTGAAAGATGCATTGGTTCCAGCGGTAAAACCTGCTGCTAAAAAAAGCAAAAAATAATTTTTGTTGCAATAGATAAATAGGCTGCCTGAAAACTTTTGATAAGTTTTCAGGCAGCCTTATTTCATTTAATCCAAATCATAAAATGCAGTATTTTTTCATATTTCGGTTTATTTCAACGCTCAAATAAGCTATATTACTGCCGCTTTGCAGCGTTCTGCTGCATTCATTTTTGCAATGAAGAAAGGAAACAAAATGTCTTATGTATTAATCGTTCCTGTGAACCGCCATGTAAACGCTGCTGCCATGGCGCAAGCGGTTGCCAAGGCTTTTCCTGATGCGGCGGTTTATAATCCATTTGCGGATTTAGAGCGCGCCAATAATATGTTGGCAATTGGCGAAGGCGATGATTGGTTGGATGTGTTGGTAGGCGAAGTGGCGCAATTGCCCAGCAAAAATATTGTGATTCAAGGTATTGCACCTGATGGCGATAACTTGTTGTTGTCTATGCAAAATGTTGAATTGGCGACGACTTTTAACGCGCAAGTGGTGTTTGCCGTGAGCGGTGACAGCACAGCGGAAGTGAGTAAACGTATTGCCGCTGCAAAACAATTATTTGCAGGCAAAACCGTTGAATTTGCAGGCGTGATTGCCGATACAGCCAAACCTGCTGAACAAAATAAATTGCCTTACTTAGGTTCTGCGGCTCAATTGCAAGGCTTGGAAGGCCTATTGAACGCAACAACCGACCGTGTTTCGCCTGCACAATTTCGTTTCAATATGATGGACAAAGCGCAAAAAGCCAACAAACGCATTGTACTGCCAGAAGGCGCAGAACCGCGCACCGTGCGCGCGGCGGCTATTTGTCATGAGAAAGGCATTGCCCGTTGCGTGTTGCTAGCACCACGCGAAGCCGTAACTGCTGTCGCGCAAGAATTGGGCATTACGCTGCCTGAAAGCTTGGAAATCATCAATCCAGAAAGCATTATTGAACAATACGTTGCGCCAATGTGCGAATTGCGTAAATCGAAAGGCTTAACGCCTGAAGATGCGCGTAAACAATTACAAGATACCGTTGTTTTGGGTACGATGATGATGGCGCAAAACGACGTGGACGGCTTGGTTTCTGGCGCGGTTCACACCACGGCAAACACCATTCGCCCAGCGTTGCAATTAATCAAAACTGCGCCAAACGCGAGCATCGTATCTAGCGTATTCTTCATGTTGTTGCCTGGTCAAGTGGTGGTGTACGGCGATTGCGCGGTGAATCCAAACCCAACTGCTGAGCAATTGGCAGAAATCGCGATTCAATCTGCCGACAGCGCAAAAGCGTTTGGCATTGAACCGCGCGTGGCGATGATTTCGTATTCAACGATTGATTCAGGCACAGGTCCAGATGTTGATTTGGTGATTGAAGCAACGAAATTGGTGCGCGAAAAACGTCCAGATTTGGCGGTGGATGGTCCATTGCAATACGACGCGGCGGTGGTGGAAAGCGTGGCGAAATCGAAAGCGCCAAACAGCGCAGTGGCAGGCAAAGCCAATGTGTTCATTTTCCCGAACTTGACGACTGGCAACTGCACTTACAAAGCGGTGCAACGCAATGCGAACGTGTTGAGCGTGGGGCCGATGTTGCAAGGTTTGCGTAAACCTGTAAACGACTTGTCGCGTGGGGCATTGGTGGAAGACATTGTGTATACCATCGCTTTGACTGCAATTCAAGCAACGCAAATGGAAGCGGCGAAATAATTTGCTGAAAATTTCAGGCAGCCTGAAACAATATTTCAGGCTGCCTGAAATTGTTATTGAATAAAGTCATTACACGATTATGATAGTGAAAAATAACGTTTTATCGCTTGGATAAGCCTATGCGAAAACTGTAAGTTAGTGTTAAAATCGCACCTTTATTTTATCCCTAAACACTTTGAGGATTTACCATGTTTGCTCAATTCGCCTATAAATGGCTGGTTACCGCCGTTTCTTTTTCTGCTTTAACTTTGGCTGCTTGCAGCGGTCAAAGCCAACAACAAACTTCTGCTCAACCCAAAGCTTCCGAACCAGCACCAAGCAGCACTGTTGCCACAACAACTGGCGAAGGCAAAGTTTATCGCGTTGCCATGAATGCGGAATTTGCACCATTTGAATCGTTGAATGAAAAACAAGAAATCAATGGTTTTGACGTAGATTTGATGAACGCGATGGCAAAAGCTGGTGGCTTTAAAGTGGAATTCCAACACAAGCCTTGGGATAGCTTGTTCCCTGCGTTGGGCAATGGCGATGTGGATATGGTGATGTCTGGCGTAACCATTACCGAAGAGCGCAAACAAACTTTGGATTTCACGGATTCATATTACCAAATCAAACAAATCGTGTTGGTACCGCCTTCTAAAAACATCAAATCGTTTGAAGATTTGAAAAAAATGAACAAAGTCGGTGTGGTAACAGGTTACACAGGCGACTTGGCAGCGCAAAAAATCTTCGGCACAACCAGCCAGCAAATCGCACGCTTTGACAGCGTACCATTGATGTTGAAAGAAGTAGAAAACGGCGGCTTGGATGCAGCGATTAGCGATAGCGCCGTGATTGCTAATTATGTGAAAAACAATAACAACAAAGGCTTTACCATGGTTGAAGTACCTGATTTCACAACAGAAGATTACGGCATTGCTGTGAAAAAAGGCAATGCGGAAATGTTGAATGTACTTAATTCAGCATTGAATAAAGTACGTCAAAATGGTGAATATGCGCAAATTGAAAGCAAATATTTTGCAAAATAATCACTGACTTTTAAATAAAAAGTAAAAACAGGCTGCCTGAAAGCAACAGAATCTTTCAGGCAGCCTGTTTTTACACAATTAAACTTGTAAAATCGCAAAATCCTACATTAAAATGCGCTTTCCCAACGGCATTACGTCGTGAAACATCAATAACCATAAGGATGATGATATGAAAAAAGCATTCCGTTTAGCCGCATTAGTTGCCGCAACTTTAGCATTACCAACAGCAGCTTTGGCTGAAACTTACGATAACAATGTGTACTACAACAATACTGCTGGTACTGGCTACTACATCCAAGGCGATATGGGTTTAGCTCATGTTCGCGCTGATAGCGAATTCAACAGCGTGAAAGAGTCATATAACGAATCCAACTTCTTGCCACGCGCGAGCGTCGGTTATGATTTCGGTAATGCGCGCGTTGCTGCGGACTACACGCATTATGGCAAAGTAGACGAAAATGCCAACAATGCACATGCAGAAACCAAAGCGCAAGGCGTAGGCGTTTCAGCAATTTATGACTTCCCTACAGGTCGTTTCCAACCTTACGTTGGCGCACGTTTGGCAGCAAACCGCATTAAACGCACCGAAAACAGCGCAACTCGTCACTCTACTGAAAAAGACACCAAAGTCGGCGCAGGTGTTTTGGCTGGTGTAGGCTACCAAATCGATAACAATATGAGCTTAGACGCAGGTTATCGTTACAACCACTTGGATTCTGATTTGAATGCACACGAAGCTACGGTTGGCTTGCGTTACAAATTCTAATTCAGCAGTCCTGCTAAAATAGAGACGGATATCCGTCTCTATTTTATTTTCAGTCTGCCTGAAAGCAAGGTGACGAATTGGCAGCGAAAACATGCTAAAATCGCGCATTTTTTAAATGATTAAGCTGTTTCAGGCAGCCTGAAACAAAGTAGAAAGCTCCTATGATTGCACCGAAAACTTTAACTATTGTCAGCCGCGAAAGTGCCTTGGCGATGTGGCAAGCCAAGCATATTCAAGCGCAGTTGCAAAGCTTGTATCCCGAATGTGAAATCAACATTTTGGGTATGACAACAAAAGGCGACCAAATTTTGGATAAAACCTTGTCCAAAATTGGTGGTAAAGGCCTATTTATCAAAGAATTGGAAACTGCGCTGCAAGAAAATCGTGCTGATTTGGCCGTGCATTCAATTAAAGATGTGCCGATGGATTTGCCCGAAGGCTTCGCTTTGGTGGCGATTGGAGAGCGCGCCAATCCGTTTGACGCGTTTGTGTCCAATAATTACGCGCGTTTGGAAGATTTGCCACAAGGCGCGGTAGTCGGTACGTCAAGCTTGCGCCGTGAAGCGCAATTACGCGCACGTTTCCCACATTTAACGATTAAACCTTTGCGCGGCAATGTGCAAACGCGTTTGAGCAAATTGGATAATGGTGATTACGACGCGATTATTTTGGCGGCGGCGGGTTTGGAACGTTTGGAATTGCACGCGCGCATTCGTGGTGTGTTGTCGCCAGCCGACAGTTTGCCAGCCGCAGGGCAGGGCGCGTTAGGCATTGAAATTGCGGCACATCGCAGCGATTTAGTAGAAGTTTTGTTGCCACTCAATCACGCCAAAACCGCAGCGTGCGTAACCGCAGAACGCGCTTTGGCACGTGCATTGGGCGGCAGTTGCCAAGTGCCGCTCGCAGCTTATTGCACGGCAGACGAACAAGGCTTATTAACGCTCAATGGCTTGGTGTCACACCCCGACGGCTCGGTTATGCTGCAAGCACAAGCGCAAGCACCTGCGCCTTATGCCGATGCACTCGGTCGCGCGGTGGCGAAAAAATTAGCCGATGATGGCGCGCTGGAAGTGATTGCTGCTGTTTTGGCGGACGCTTAATTTTTTCAGGCAGACTGAAACATGTGTAGGTTGAATTCTTGAATTCTATAATTTCAAAAAAACAAATGATTGCGTCTTGCTAAAAAATGTTGGATTCAAAAATTTGACCTACGATTTAGGTTTTGCAAAAGTTTCAGGCAGCCTGAAACCTTTGCAAAAACCTGAAACTTTCAAACCTTCGTCATTTCTGCATAAGACGGGAATTCAACTTTGATTTTCTAGTTGCTATTTTTATCAGAGATTGATGAGTATCGATGATAAATTTCCGCCTGCACAAGAATGGCGAACAGATTAATTTTCAGGCTGCCTGAAAGGAGTTTGCAAAGGTCTCAGTCTGAAAATGATTCATTTCTTTCAGGCTGCCTGAATCGGTAAGTCAGGTTCAGCAAAGGTCTCCACCCATGCCCTTAGACATTCTTTTACACACCAGCGACTACATCGCCGTCAATAAACCCGCGGGCATGTTGGTGCATCGCTCGTGGTTAGACAGCCATGAAACCGTGTTTCTCATGCAAACCTTGCGCGACCAAATCGGGCAACATGTTTACCCCGTTCATCGGCTCGACCGCCCAACATCGGGCGTGATTTTGCTGGCACTCAACAGCGAGATGGCGCGCGAATTAAGTGTACAATTTGAACAAAAAATAATAGAAAAACAGTATCTTGCTATTGTACGCGGTTGGACGACAGCGCAAGGACACATTGATTATCCGCTCAAAGAACAATTAGACGATATTGCCGACATTCACGCCCAGCGCGATAAAGCGGCGCAAACAGCGATAACCGATTATGTTACGCTGGCACAGAGTGAATTGCCGTTTCAAAGCCAAGCCAAGTTTGCCACGTCGCGTTATAGTTTAATCCGTGCCATGCCGCAAACAGGGCGTAAACACCAAATTCGCCGCCATTTAAAGCATATTTTCCACCCAATTATTGGCGACACAACACACGGCGATTTGCAGCAAAATCATGCTGTATACAACTTTTGTGGCAACATGCGTTTATTGTTGCATGCCGAATCCTTGCAATTTTGCGACCCAGCAACGCAGCAAATCATCCGCATTCATGCGCCCTTAGACATCGCATGGCAGCAAGTTAGCCAAGCTTTGCAGCTTGAAATCAAATAGCCATCATCGACTATATTCGTTAAATCATTATGTTACAAACCGATAACCTTACCAGCAATGCCGCGCCGCGCGTGATTTCCGCGCAATCCATGTCGCAACAAGAAGAGCAATTAGAGCGCGCGCTGCGTCCGAAAACGCTCAACGATTACATCGGGCAAACCAAAGCCAAAGAGCAACTTGCCATTTTTATTCAGGCAGCCAAAAATCGCGGCGAAGCCTTAGACCACACATTGCTTTTCGGGCCACCGGGTTTAGGCAAAACCACGCTGGCCAACATTATTGCGCGCGAATTGGGGGTAAACGTGCGCCAAACGTCTGGACCAGTATTGGAGCGCGCAGGCGATTTGGCGGCGTTGCTGACCAATTTAGAACCACATGATGTTTTATTCATTGATGAAATTCATAGGCTTAGTCCCGTTGTGGAAGAGATTTTGTATCCCGCGATGGAAGATTATCAGCTAGACATTATGATTGGCGAAGGCCCAGCCGCGCGTTCGGTTAAAATTGATTTGCCACCGTTTACACTCGTTGGTGCGACCACGCGTGCAGGTATGCTGACCAATCCTTTGCGCGACCGTTTTGGTATTGTGTCGCGTTTGGAGTTTTACGAAACGCAGGATTTAGCAACGATTGTCGCCCGTTCCGCGCAATTGTTGTCGCTGGATTTAAACGAGCAAGGCGCGCTGGAAGTGGCACGCCGCAGCCGTGGCACGCCGCGCATTGCCAATCGCTTATTACGCCGCGTGCGCGATTATGCTGATGTAAAACATTCAGGCAGCATAGATGCGGCGGTCGCGGATGCTGCATTGTCCATGTTAGATGTAGACAAAATCGGCTTGGACATGATGGATAGAAAATTTTTAGAAGCCGTGTTGCATAAATTTGCAGGTGGGCCTGTGGGCTTGGAAAATGTGGCAGCGGCGATTGGCGAATCCACCGATACGATTGAAGATGTGATTGAACCCTACTTGATTCAGCAAGGCTTTTTGCAACGCACGCCACGCGGACGCATGGCAACTGCCGCCGCGTTTACGCATTTTGGGTTGGCTGTGCCAGAATAGTTTTCAGGCTGCCTGAAACGTGTAGGTCGGATACTTGTATTCAACAATATTTGAAAAAAAACAAATATTTGTGATATTCAAAAAAATGTCGGATTCTAGAATCTGACCTACGGTTTATAGTTTCAGGCTGCCTAATTTTTAGGCAGCCTGAAAATCATATTACGGCTAAACGGTTTAACACACTTATCCACAAACTATCCCAAGTTTCATGCCAAACAAATGTGCAAAAACCAATTAAATTGCACAAAAAATAGGCAGACTGAAAATTTCCAAACCAATCAAAACCCTTGATTACTTATCCACACGATATCCCAACTTCACCCGCACCATTTCGGGAAAACATCATGATTTATCACCACATCGCGCTCAATACCTTATTGCCCTTGCTCACTTATGCCCACAGCGAAGCCTTGCCGTTCGGCAGCCGCGTGGTGGTGACGTTGAACAACAAAAAACAAGTGGGCGTTGTGTGGGCGGCGGATGTGGTGCCTGATTTTGATGTGAACAAAATTTTGCCGATTCAAGAAGTGCTTGCCGATGATTTCAGGCTGCCTGAAAATTGGCGCGCGCTGATTGAGTTTGCTGCGCGTTATTACCATTATCCGCTGGGGCAAACGGTGTTTACCGCATTGCCAGCCGCGCTCAAAGAAAGCAAAGCGTTAAGTTTGCCGCAGTCCCCGCTTTTTTATACGCTCAACGAATTGGGCAAAACACAAACGCCGCCGCCGAAAAATCATGTGAAGAAACTGGCTCTGTGGCAAGCTTTGTTTTCAGGCAGCCATAGTTTAGGCAGCCTGAAAGCCATCGCGTCTAATGCGGCAAAAATGATTCAAGAATATGAATCAAAACAATGGCTTGAAATTAGCGAGCAAGCCGCGCCGATTATTCCGCCATCGTCGCACCAACTCAACGCCACACAAAACGAATCGGCGCAACAAGTCAAAAGCAAGCTCGGTCAATATCAGCCGTTTTTACTCTACGGCATCACAGGCAGCGGCAAAACTGAAGTCTATTTTGACATCATGGCGCAGGTGTTGGCAGAGGGCAAACAAGTGCTGTTCTTGCTGCCTGAAATCAATTTAACGCCGCAACTTTTGGCGCGGATTGCAACGCGTTTTCCCGATATGCCAACTGCCGTATTGCACAGCCAAACCGCAGCAGGCGCGCGTGGGCAAGATTATTTGCGTGCGCTCAGCTGTCAAGCCAAGCTTGTGATTGGCACGCGTTTGGCGGTGTTTACGCCCTTAGCCGATTTGGGTTTGATTGTCGTGGACGAAGAACACGATACTTCTTTCAAGCAAGACAACGACTTACGCTATCATGCCCGCGATTTAGCCGTGTGGCGCGCGCATCAAAGTGGCTGTCCGATTGTGTTGGGTAGTGCCACGCCTAGCTTGGAAACATGGCACAAAGCGCAAACAGGCGCGTATCAATTATTAACGCTGCCTGAACGCGCGCACCAAGCATCAAGGCTGCCTGAAATTCAGATGTTGGATGTGAGCAAACTGACTTTGGACAACGGGATTTCGCCGCAAGCCTTGAAATTATTGCAACAAAATCATCAAGCTGGCGGTTTGTCGCTGGTGTATCTCAACCGTCGTGGGTTCGCGCCTGCGCTGTTTTGCGGCGATTGCGGACACACATTTGGTTGCCCCAACTGTGCCGCAAAAATGGTGTTGCACCAACGCGCACGCCAATTGCGTTGCCATCATTGCGATTTCAGGCAACCTACCCCCAGTGCGTGTCCCGAGTGCGGCAACCAAGATTTAACCGCCATAGGGCAAGGCACGCAGCGCATAGAAGACACGCTGCGCCTTGCCTTGCCACAAGCCAATATCGCACGCGTGGACAGAGATACGACCAGCCGCAAAAACGATTGGGACGACTTATACCAACAAATTCAAGCAGGCGCGATTGATGTTTTGGTCGGCACGCAAATGCTCGCCAAAGGACACGATTTTGCGCGGCTGAATTTGGTGATTGTGCTCAATGCCGATGGCTCATTATTCAGTAGCGATTTTCGCGCGCCTGAACGCTTGTTTGCTGAACTCATGCAGGTTTCAGGCAGAGCAGGGCGCGCCGAAAAGCAAGGGCGCGTGCTGATTCAAAGTCGTTTGCCTGAACATTATGTGTTTCAAGCCATACGCGCGCAGCATTATCCGCTGTTTGCCAATCACGAATTGGCGCAACGCGAATTGTTTGATATGCCACCCTTTGGTTTTCAGGCAGCCATTCGCGCCGATGCGCCAAAAATGGCACAAGCGATTGAATTTTTGAATAATATTCGTGATGTGATTGCACCGATGCTGCCTGAAAAAGTGTTTCAAATGGGCGCAGTCCCCATGCTGATGGCACGCTTGGCGCAACGCGAACGCGCGCAAATATTTATTGAAAGTCCCAGCCGCAAACAGTTGCACCACGCATTGAGCTTGTGGCAACAAGTATTGCAGCAAAATCGCGACGGGCAGATTCGTTGGCATATTGATGTGGATGTGCAGGATATGTAGTGGGTTATGAAACCAATCAAAATACCAGCCGTTCATGGAAGAATAAGGCGCATAGCCTGATTTATGGCACAATAGCCATCTCATTTTTTTGACACCTATTTATGTTGGCACTTTCCGAAATTATTGCACCACTCAATCTCGCTCTGCCGATGTTGGATGTACATATTCCAACTCAACCTTATGATAAAAATAAAGAAATAAACATATTGTTACAATTGTGTGCGTCGCTACGCAAAAACCATTCCGAAGCCGATAGTGTGTATTGGCATAGTCGCGCGTGGCAATTATGGTTGTGGCAAATGGTTTATCTGAGCGTTTGGAGTGTGGCGCGGTTTCAGGCAGCTTTGGATATTCGTAAGCTTTGCCATGAAACTGGCGAAGTGTTTACGCGCGAATGTAGGCTGCCTGAACAAGAAATTGCGCCATTATCGCCCCAAGTAGCCGTTGTTTAGGCAGCCGATTATTTAGAACAATGGCTTGATATTCAACAAGAAATTGTACGTACCGCAGGTTTGACCATCAGCACCAAACTCATGCGCTATTTTCTTGCCGACGCGATTTTGAAAGCCCTTGCCGCGGCGCACCGTTTTGGTTTGCAAAACGCGGAACAAATTTGGCAACAACACGAATACTGGCGCGCAGCGTTCCCGAGCCGTTGCGTGGGCAAACTGATTTGGCTGGACGATATGCAAGAATTTCACGTTGAATTGGCGGCATGTTGCCAACATTATCGTCGCGCGGAAAAAGAGTTTTGCGTTGGCTGTCTGAAGTTAAAACAATACAGTTACGATTGCCAGTAAACCTTTCAGGTAGCCTGAAAAGACAAATGGAGCGGCGGCAGCTTGCCGCTAAATCTTTAATTTTCAGAATATTTTAAATGTTGCATAAACCGAGAATGCGGGCTGGCAGCCCGCGCTCCAAGATTTGCAAAGGTTTCAGTAAATTTTTCAGGCAGCCTGAAACGCGCATTTTTGTGTTACCATCGAAATCAATCATTTAATCATCTCAACTCAAAGGAAACCCCATGAAAAACTACCTAGCACCTGATGAAAACGGCTTTTTCGGCGAACACGGCGGCGTGTATGTTGCCGAAACGCTGATTCCTGCGCTACAAGAACTAGCCGACGCCTACAACACCGCCAAGCAAGACCCTGAATTTTGGGCAGAATTTCGCCACGATTTGAAACACTACGTCGGTCGCCCCAGCCCCGTTTACCACGCCAAACGCTTGTCGGAACACTTGGGCGGCGCACAAATTTGGCTCAAACGCGAAGATTTGAACCACACGGGCGCGCACAAAGTGAACAACACGATTGGTCAAGCACTTTTGGCGAAACGCATGGGCAAAAAGCGCGTGATTGCGGAAACGGGCGCAGGGCAACACGGCGTGGCTTCTGCCACTGTTGCGGCGCGTTTTGGCATGGAATGCCACGTTTACATGGGCGCGGACGATATTCAACGCCAAGCCCCGAATGTTTTTCGCATGAAATTGCTCGGCGCGAATGTGGTGGGCGTGGACAGCGGCAGCCGTACGCTCAAAGATGCGATGAACGAGGCGATGCGCGAATGGGTGGCGCGTGTGGACGACACGTTTTACATCATCGGCACGGCGGCTGGACCTGCGCCGTATCCTGAAATGGTGCGCGATTTCCAATGCGTAATTGGCAATGAGGCGAAAGAGCAAATGTTGGAAGCGATTGGTCGTCAGCCTGATGTGGCGGTAGCGTGCGTGGGCGGCGGTTCAAACGCGATTGGCTTATTTTATCCGTATATTCAAGAAGATGGCGTGCGTTTGGTTGGGGTGGAAGCTGGCGGACACGGTGTAGATACGCCAGACCATGCCGCGCCGATTACGTCCAAAGCCCCGATTGGTGTGTTGCACGGTTTCCGCAGCTATTTGATGCAAGATGAAAACGGGCAAGTATTGGGTACGCATTCGGTTTCCGCAGGTTTGGATTACCCTGGCATTGGTCCTGAACACAGCCATTTGGCGGACATTGGGCGCGTGGAATATCATGCGGCGAATGATGATGCGGCATTGCAAGCGTTTGATTTATTGTGCCAATTTGAAGGGATTATTCCTGCGCTGGAAAGCGCGCATGCGCTGGCGTGGGCGGTGGCAAACGCGCCGAACATGGGCAAAGATGAAGTGATTTTGGTAAATTTGTCGGGGCGCGGCGATAAGGACATCAATACAGTGGCGAAATTGAAGAATATTGAATTGTAAGCGGTTTTTGCTTTTCAGGCAGCCTGAAAGATTGTTCTCAGGCTGCCTGTTGTTTATGTGTAGGGTGTGTGGCGTAAGCCATATACGCGGTTTGAAACCATGAAAACGCGTGCGTGCGTACCGCACACACGCTGCATGTTAAAAGCTATTTTCAGGCAGCCTGAAATATTTTGCGCATTCCACTTGCTTGACTTTTCGGGTGAGGGGTAAAATAGCGCGTTTTTCTTTTTGTTGCTTATTTAAACAATAACATTTTATTTCCACTCATTTTTTCAGGCTGCCTGAAAGCAAATAATCACACATAAAAGGACGCGCCATGAACGCACATCGTCAATTAGGTCATCACATTTTTACATCACGCAAATCGTATGGCTTGATGATTTTTTGGTTTTTGTTTTTCGGTTTGCCGAATATTTTTCTGCTGAGCGCGTGGCTGGACGGCAATATTCACGCGCTGTTTTTTGCCTTATTGCTGTGGTCGCCTGCGTTTTATATGCTTGCTGACCGTTTGCGATCGCGTTTGCATGTTTACGAAAAAGGTTTGATTTATCAATCACTTTTTGGCACGAAAACGGTTAAATTTACGCCCAGTATGCAAATGTATATCGGACGAATTCAGGAAAGAATGTATGGCGTGAACACGGCGCGACATGTGTCAGTGCGCTTGGTGCAAAATAAGGAAGAGACGAAAATTCCGTCGTCGTTTTTGTATATGGAAGAGATGATTGAGATTTTGCTCAATTATCAAGCGCAAACGATGTTGCCCGCGATGGTGCAAGCGTTTAATGAAGGCAAGACTTTGAATTTTGGCGCAATTAAATTGAATAACCGCATGATTTCTGTTAAAGATAAGAAATTTCCGTTTACCGATTTGCGCGAGATTGAAGTGGAAAATGGCGTTTTGCGTTTGTACACGCACACAAATTCTGGCGGTTTGCTGCAAAAAGGCGCGGCGTTTGTGGAATTGAAGAAAATTGCGAATTTTGATGTGTTGAATCATTTGTTGAGCGGCAGCGAAGTGGCGCAAGATGATGTGAAGATTTATTGAGTTTCAGGCAGCCTGAAATCTATAATCTCGTCATTCCCGCGTAGGCGGGAATCCAGCTTTGAGTTTGAGTTATCTATAAGTTAATGCTGAAAATTCAAAATTTTGAATTCAATATTTTTGTACGAAACATCAATTCGTTTAGTTCAACGTTGGATTCTCGTCTGCGCGGGAATAACAGGTGAAAACATTTCAAGCTGCCTGAAATCTTTTTTTATTGCTAACTATTTGTTACTTAAATTTCAATTTTATTTCTTATGCTTTTGCTGCCATTTTTGCAGCGATTGCCACGACTGATTGAGCAAATCGTGCAGTTGTTGCCATTGTTCTTGGTTTAAATCGGCAAAGAATTCTTTTTCTAGTTGTTGTCCTATTTCTTCGGCTTGTTGCCATATTTTCTCTCCTTTTTTGGTTAAATCAATGTATTGCCGCCGCGCGTCGATGGGGTCGTTTTGGCGGGTAATTAGGCGTTTTTGTTCTAGTTCGGCTAGGTTTTTGGAGAGTAGGGTTTTGTCCAGTTCTATCATATTGACGAGTTCGCTGGATGTGCTGTGTGGGTGTTCGTGAATGAGGCGCAAGACGCGTAGTTCGCGGATTTTTAAGCCGACGGCATCGGCATAAATGGGGTCGGCGGTTTTGATTGCCATGGTGGCGATTTGGGTCATGCGGTAGGATAAGTAGGGCATTTTGTGGGCTTTCATGATTATTGTTGCAATATGCAACTAAATTGATTTTTGTCAAATTTTAGCTATTGTTTGTCAAGATGTTAAGGAGTAGTATACGCAAAAGGTTGAAAAAAGCAACTAATTTAAATGGCTTTTAAGGAGAGGTATCATGGATACTCAAGCTGCTGCGTTTAAAGGTAATGATAAATTACTTTTTGGGATTATTTTGGGTGTAGTCGCTTTTTGGATGTTTGCGCAGACGACGTTGAATATTGCGCCTGATATGCAAAGGGATTTGGGGATTGCGCCTGATATTATGAATATTGCGATTGCGATTACGGCGTTGTTTTCGGGCATGTTTATTGTGGTAATGGGTGGCTTGGCGGATAAGCTGGGTCGGGTTAAGGTGGTGATGTGGGGTTTTTGGTTGAGCATTGTGGGGGCTTTGTTGATTGCTTGTGCGCCTAGTGGCACTTTGGCGATTCCGTTTTTGATGTTGGGGCGTGCGATTCAAGGGGTGTCGGCGGCGTGTATCATGCCAGCGAGTTTGGCTTTGGTAAAAACTTATTGGGATGGGGCGGAACGCCAACGTGCGGTGAGTTTGTGGTCCATTGGTTCTTGGGGCGGTTCGGGTTTGTGTTCGCTGTTTGGCGGTTTTGTGTCGGCTAATATGGGCTGGCGGACGATTTTCTTTGCTTGTGCTGCGGTGTCGGTCTTGGGGATGTTGATGGTGCGCAGTACGCCTGAAAGCAAGGTGGCGTCTAATGGCACAAGCAAAACAGATTGGGGTGGAATCATCAGTTTTATGTTGTTGATGGTGGCTTTGCAAATTGTGGTAACTCAGGGCAATCGTTTGGGCTGGGGCAGTGCTGTTGTGATTGTATTGGCGATTGCGGTGGCGGTGAGTGGATTGATGTTTGCTCGTTTTGAGAAAAATGCGGATAAACCGTTTATTGATTTCAAATTGTTTCGCAATTCTGTGTTTACGGGTGCAACGATTTCTAATTTTATGTTGAACGGTGTGGCGGGGATGTTGATTGTTTCGCTGCAATTATTGCAATTGGGCGGTGGTTTGAGCGCGCAAAAAGCAGGTATGCTGACGATTGGTTATGCGATTACGATTATTGCATTTATTCGTGTAGGCGAGAAATTATTGCAACGCTTTGGCTCACGCAAACCCATGATTTGGGGCTGTTTGATTACAGGTTTATCGATTGCCATGCTTATGCCAACTAATTTGATGTTGGGACAATATGAAGTGTTAGCAGTTTTGGCTTACGCACTTTTCGGGATTGGTTTGGCTTTTTATGCAACGCCTTCTACCGACGCGGCATTATCCAATCTTCCCGCTGAACAAGCAGGCTCGGGGGCTGGGATTTATAAAATGGCTTCATCTTTGGGGGCAGCGTTTGGGGTAGCGATTTCCGCAGCGGTGTTTACCGCATTGCGTACCAGCGAAGGTGGTGCATTAAGTCATATGATTGAATTTATGGGTCGTCAAGACAATGTAGCGGTGCGTGAAGCAGCGACGATAGCATTAGGGATTAATTTACTGATGATTGTTGCCGCAATTATCTCGATTTTAGTCACCATCCCAAAAGGAAAAAAAGCGTAACGGTTTTACTCTTTCAGGCAGCCTGAAAGCCAAGTAAATCTTTTCAGGCAGCCTGAAAACTCAAAACATTATCAAAGGATACCATCATGAATACCAGCGTAGAAACCATTAAAAACAGCGTGTTATCTTCCATGAAAACCCATTTTGAACACATTCATCGTCATCCAGAATTGGCGTTTGAAGAAGGCAACACCGCAGCTTATATCGCCGAACAACTCAAATCGTATGGCTACGAAGTTTTTGAGCATATTGGCAAAACAGGCGTAGTTGGCAAATTAACACATGGCGATGGCAAAATGGCAATCGGTTTGCGCGCCGATACCGACGCCTTGCCGATTGAAGAAAAAGCCCCATTAGCCTACAAAAGCGAAACCACAGGCAAAGCCCATTTATGCGGACACGACGCGCACACAACCATGTTACTCGGCGCAGCAGAATATCTAGCGCAACACAAACCATTTAACGGCACCATCTACCTAATTTTCCAACCTGCCGAAGAAATCATGGGCGGCGCAGTTGCCATGCTAAACGACGGCTTATTAGAAAAATTTCCGATGGATGCGATTTTTGGTTTGCACAATATGCCAAGTCTAGAATTGGGCAAACTCTATTTAACAGGCGGCCCGATTATGGCGGCAGTAGACAACTGGGAAATCAAGCTCACAGGCGTCGGCAGCCATGGTTCTATGCCCGAAAAAGCCATTGACCCCGTGGTCGCAGGCGCAGCATTGGTGATGTCTTTGCAAAGCATTGTTTCGCGCAATGTTGCTGCAAAAGATTCTGCCGTTGTAACCGTAGGCGCGTTTCAGGCAGGCACAGTTGGCAATATTATTCCACAAGAAGCCATTTTGCGATTAAGCACGCGCACCTCGCGTCCCGAAACGCGCGAACGCGTACTCAACCGAATTCGTGCCATCGCCAAAGCCACCGCCGAAGCCTACGAAGTGCAATACGAAATCCAAGAAGGACAAGCGGGCGCAGTTTTGGTTAATAACACCGAACACACCGAGCGCGTTACAGTCATCGCGCAACAATTATTAGGCGCAGAAAACGTAATCAACCCTGGTCCAACCTTTATGGGCAGCGAAGATTTCGCTTTCTATGCGCAAAAAATTCCAGCGGTTTATGCGTTTATTGGCAATGGCAACACGCCCATGGTGCATCATCCAGAATATACATTTAACCCTGACAATCTACCGATTGGCGCAGCTTATTGGGTAGCGTTAGTGGAAAACTATTTGAAATAGTACAAAATATAGTGGATTCAATTTAAATCAGGACAAGGCGACAGCGACCGCCGTGTACACCTAGTACATAAGGAAGCTGGCAACGCTGTACTGGTTTAAATTGAATCCACTATAAGTTTCAGGCTGCCTGAAATTTTTTTTAAAGCTAATCGCTCATGCGTTATAGCGCATTTCAAGAAGCTTAAAAAGTTTAAATTTTTCGTAAATTTTCTTAGGGGCTAATGACAATTCAAAAAAAGTGGCAAAGAGTTTAAGATGTTGTTTCCACACAAACACCTTTAAATCTTTGCCATGTTCCGAACCACACTTACAGATGAAACATGGTCAAGACTGTTTCCCATTTTGAAACAGCTTGGCATTTATCGCAAGAAAAATCTACGCAAAACCGTTGAAGGCATACTGTTTCGTTTGCGTACGAGCTGCCAATGGGCTGATATACCAAGCTGTTTTGGCAAATCCAATAGCATTTGTCAAAGTTTTAATCGTTGGTCTAAACGCGGTATTTTTACTAAACTATTTAAACAATTAGTTGATAATCCCGATATGGAATGGGTCTTTATGGACGGCAGCCATATTCGTGTACACCAACATGGTATGGGTGCACAATCCATAACACATGAAGCGGTTGGTAAAAGTGTGGGTGGTCATACATCTAAAATTCATTTGGCGGTTGATGCTTGTGGCAATCCAATAGAATTTATCATTACGGCTGGTAATGTAAATGATATTGTTGTTGCACCTAACTTATTGGAACAATTGGATTTAAGCCATAATGAAACCGTGTGTGCTGATAGGGGTTTTGACAGTGATACTTTGCGTAAGCTGATTAACACCAAACAAAGCAAAGCCAATATTCCGTATAAGAAAAATAGAGAGCATCTTAATGTCAATACAGATTGGTACCTATATAAAATCAGGCATTTGGTAGAAAATGCCTTTGCACGTTTAAAGCACTTTCGTGCAGTTGCAACGCGATATGATAAATTAAAACGCAATTATGAAAGTACCGTTTCATTGGCTTGTGCTTTGATTTGGTTGAAATTATAGGTGAATTGTCATTAGCCCCTAACATTATGCTACAATCTTTTCAGGCAGCCCGAATGTGTTTTTGCTCAAATTTTCAGCAAAATGCAACATTTTCAGGCAGCCTGAAAATAATTTTTGGGCTAAAACAAAAAGGAATGATGATGGCATTGTGGACGTATTGGTTGATTGCGGCGGCGGTGGCATTTGTGCTGGAAATGTTTATCGGCACGGTATATTTGTTGGTGTTGGCGGTGGCTTTTGCGGGCGCAGGTGTGGCGGCGTTTTTTGGTGTGGGCACAACGGCTTGTTTGTTGATAGCCTCAGTATTGTCTGCTGTCGGAATTGGCTATGTTTACCAGTTACGCCGCGCCAGCAGCCTGAAGCGTGATGTCTCGCGCGACAATGATTTGGATTTAGGCGAACGTGTGGTGGTGGAAAGTCGTTTGGCAGCGAATTTATGGCGCGTACACTATCGTGGTGCATTGTGGGAAGCGCGTGCAACAAGTTTGCAGGATTTTCAGGCTGGGCAACAGGCGAAAATTTGTGGCAAAGATGGCATTGTTTTGTTGATTGAAGCAGTTTAATTGTTCACTAGAAAGGGAATGAAATGGGTATTACAGCATTAGTGATTTTGGTGGTGTTGGCATTTTTTGGCTTTAAAATGTTTAAGGTGGTGCCACAGCAAGAAGCGCATGTAGTGGAGCGTTTGGGTAAATTTCATGCGGTTTTGAATCCTGGTTTGAATATTTTGGTGCCTTTTCTTGACCGCATTGCGTATAAGCATTCGCTCAAAGAAATTCCGTTGGATGTACCCAGCCAAGTGTGTATCACGCGTGATAACACGCAATTGACGGTGGACGGCATTTTGTATTTTCAGGTTACCGACCCAAAGCGTGCGTCTTATGGTTCAAGTAATTATATTTTGGCGATTACACAGTTGGCACAAACGACGTTGCGTTCGGTGATTGGTCGCATGGAGTTGGACAAAACGTTTGAAGAACGCGAAGACATCAATCGCACGGTGGTTGCTTCTTTGGACGAAGCGGCGGTGTCTTGGGGCGTAAAAGTATTGCGTTACGAGATTAAAGACCTTGTTCCACCACAAGAAATTTTGCGTTCTATGCAGGCGCAAATCACGGCGGAACGCGAAAAACGCGCGCGTATTGCGCAATCGGAAGGTTTGAAAATTGAGCAAATTAACTTGGCGACGGGCGAGCGCGAAGCGGAAATTAAGAAATCCGAGGGCGAGGCACAAGCAGCAGTAAACGCATCGCAAGGCGAAAAAGTCGCGCAAATTAACCGTGCACAAGGCGAGGCAGAGGCTTTGCGTTTGGTGGCGCAAGCCAGCGCGGACGCGATTCGCACCATTGCCGAAGCGATTCAGCAACCAGGTGGCAGCGAGGCGGTGAATTTGAAAGTTGCCGAGCAATATGTGGAAGCATTTGGTAAATTGGCGAAAGAAAACAATACCTTGATTATGCCTGCGAATGTAGCAGATATTGGCTCACTGGTTACGGCTGGCATGACGATTGTCAAAGGCTCGCAAACGAATCAAACAGTGAATAAGTTTTAATTTTTCAGGCAGCCTGAAAAAACGTAGGTCGGATACTCGCATCCGACTTTTACCATATTTAGCACAAAGGTTTCAGCCTTTTATTATTTAAAGAAAATCAAATGACTACACCCCAATACCGCGATGCACGAATTATCGGTATTCGTCATCTCGAAGCCGAAAACAAAATCATCTTAAACTTTGAGAACCAAGCAGATTGGGAAATTCACAGCGTAGTAGATTTTTCGCTCAACGGCTTTTTTCCACAAAATATTTTGTTTGGCATTTATGAATACGACATCAGCAACTTGCCTGCGCGCATTGCGGCGGAGTTTCCTGTGTTGTCGTATTACATTCACAGCGGCGAAAACTGGCAAATTTTTCATGTTTCGCCACAAGCAGGTTTAGGCGGCATTATTGTTTGCGCCACGTTTTAAATTGCTTTTAACATCAGCAAAGGCTGCCTGAAACTTTCAGGCAGCCTTTGCTATAATGCAAAACTTTAAAATTTTTTCAGGCAGCCTGAAACATGGAAATCATTCAATATCCCAATTCCCCCTTCAAACTCCACCAACCTTTCCCCCCAGCAGGCGACCAACCCACTGCCATCGCAGGTTTGCTAGAAGGTTTACAAGATGGACTGTCATCACAAACCCTGCTTGGCGTAACAGGTTCAGGCAAAACTTATACGATGGCAAACGTCATCGCCCAAAGCGGTCGCCCCGCCATTATCATGGCGCACAACAAAACACTCGCCGCGCAACTGTATGCCGAAATGCGCGAATTTTTCCCCGAAAACGCGGTGGAATATTTCGTCTCCTACTACGACTATTACCAACCCGAAGCCTATGTTCCGTCAAGAGATTTGTTCATAGAAAAAGACAGCGCAATTAATGAACACATTGAACAAATGCGCCTGTCTGCCACCAAAAACCTGATGACGCGCAATGATGTGATTATCATCGCCACCGTCTCCGCCATTTACGGTATCGGCGACCCCACCGAATACCAACAAATGGTTTTATCCGTCAAACAAGGCGACAAAATAGACCAGCGCGACATCATTGCCTTACTCGTTTCCATGCAATATGAGCGTGGTGACCTAGATTTTCAGCGCGGCAGCTTTCGCGTGCGTGGCGATGTGGTAGACGTTTACCCTGCCGAAAGCTCCGATTACGCGCTGCGCATTTCCCTGTTTGACGATGAAATTGACCGATTGGATTTGTTTGACCCACTTACAGGCAGCCTGCAACAGCGCGTGGGACGTTACACCGTATTCCCGTCCAGCCACTACGTTACGCCACGCGAAACCGTGTTACGCGCCTGCGAAAACATCAAAGCCGAATTAGGCCAACGCATTGATTTTTTTACCAAAGAAAACCGCCCCGTAGAACAACAACGCATTGAACAACGCACCCGTTTTGACTTGGAAATGCTCTACGAAATGGGCTTTTGCAAAGGCATTGAAAATTACAGCCGCCATTTTTCAGGCAAAAAAGAAGGCGAACCGCCGCCCACGCTCATGGATTATTTGCCGAAAAACGCGATTTTGTTCATAGACGAAAGCCACGTTACCATCGGACAAATTGGCGCGATGTACAAAGGCGATGCATCTCGCAAACAGAATCTCGTGGATTACGGTTTCAGGCTGCCTTCCGCGCGGGATAACCGTCCGCTTAAATTTCATGAATTTGAACAAGTTATGCCGCAAACCGTGTTCGTATCCGCCACCCCAGCGCAATACGAAGCCGACCACGCAGGGCAAATTGTGGAACAAGTCGTGCGCCCCACAGGTTTGCTTGACCCTGAAATCATCGTGCGCCCAGTTGGCACACAAGTTGATGATTTATTGAGTGAAATCAATATCCGCAAAGACAAAGGCGAACGCGTACTCGTTACCACATTGACCAAACGCATGGCGGAACAACTCACCGATTACTACACCGAACTCGGCGTAAAAGTGCGCTATTTGCACAGCGACATTGATACAGTGGAACGTGTTGAAATCATTAGGGATTTGCGTCTAGGCTTATTTGACGTGTTGGTCGGCATTAACCTGTTGCGCGAAGGTTTGGACATACCCGAAGTGTCGCTGGTCGCCATTTTGGACGCGGACAAAGAAGGCTTTTTGCGCTCGCACCGCAGCCTGATTCAAACCATCGGACGCGCCGCGCGAAACGTTAACGGCGTAGCGATTTTGTACGCCGATAAAATCACGGACAGCATGAAATCCGCCATCGACGAAACAGAACGCCGCCGAGAAAAACAAATAAAATTCAACGAAGAACACGGTATCGTACCGCAACAAATCAACAAAAAAGTGAAAGATTTGATTGACGGCGTGTACGGCGCGGAAAGTGCAGAAAACGCAGTTTCAGGCAGCCTGAAAGGGAAAAAATCCGCCAAAAAAGCGAAGAAAACGGAAATTCACACGGAGCAAGACGCGGTGGACGAAATCGCGCGTTTGGAAAAACAAATGCAGCAAGCGGCACGGGATTTGCAGTTTGAAGAGGCGGCGGTTATTCGTGATAAAATTCGGGGTATTAAGGAGAATTTGCTTTTTGGTCTGAATAAACATCCTAATTTTTAAGAAAAAAATTGTGAAGGAAAGAATTATGAAAAAAAATAGTATTGAATTTATTTTGGAGCAAGTAAATTCTAAATGTGAAAATTCACGGCAAATGAAATATTTTTTTCTTGAAAAATTATCTGCTGCGGAGTTTCATTGGTTCTTTGTTCAAGCAGTAGGAGCAATAGAAAATGAGTTATATTTGCCAGCAATTTCTTCACTTTTGAATGGGATTGAAGCCAGTTTGAGAGTTACAGTTGCACAACTTGAATCCGATATTATTATTGAACAATTAAGCCCTTACCAAGTGTTAAGTAATACATTAATCAATAAAGCATTGGAACTTGGAATGCCTATAGAAAGTTTGGCATTTCAGGAAGAAAACGATTTTATGGAAAAACTAGGCTCACAAAAGCCTAATCGAATTGATGTAGAGATAGTACGAGTAAGAAATAATATTTGTCATGGCAATATCTTTCAATATATCAATAAAGAATTAGGAGAACGGAATTACTTTTTTACCCCTGATTTGTTAATACCTTTAACCAACTCTGTATTAGATGTGAGTATTAATTGGACAAATGCGTTAGGACAATTCCGTAGGGAAAAAGGTTTTCTACATTATGATTAAATGAAATATATCCTGCGAAATTATCGGATTTAAGCAAGCGTAGGGTAGGTGCTTGCACCCACCACCCCAATTATCAAAGAATATTGTTTTCTATGGAAAAATATTCTCAGGCAGCCTGAAAACACAATCCCTTTCATCACAAATCAAGC
This sequence comes from Neisseriaceae bacterium B1, assembly GCA_051414845.1. Classification (GTDB taxonomy): domain Bacteria; phylum Pseudomonadota; class Gammaproteobacteria; order Burkholderiales; family Neisseriaceae; genus Simonsiella. The sequence continues at coordinate 1,002,707 of CP183313.1, read as the reverse complement.
GCGTGGGTGCAAGCACCCACCCTACGCAAAAATACCGTTCCCAACCCAATGGAAACGGTATTTTTCCCTTTTCAGGCAGCCTGAAAATCCAAAACTTGCCCAATTATTTCAATCTTTTTATCATGTATCCATCACCAATAGCAAGCGTAGGTCGGATACTCGTATCCGATATTCGTTGCGCTACGGAAATATTCGTTTAATCCGATAAATTGTCGGATTCAAGAATCCGACCTACACGGTTTCAGGCTGCCTGAAAATGTTTGCCGTAGGTCGGATACTCGTATCCGATATTCGTTGTGCTACGGAAATATTCGTTTAATCCGAAAAATTGTCAGCCGTAGGTCGGATACTTGTATCCGACATTTGTTGTGCTTATTTTTTCACGGTGGTTTCGCATCAACGCAAACCGATTTTAATCGATGAAACGGTACGCGCCGCATTGCGCCAAGCGGTTTTGGCGGTGCGTGAAAAATATCCTTTTGAAATTTTGGCGTGGGTTTTATTGCCTGACCATATGCACACGATTTGGCGGCTGCCTGAAAACGATGCCAACTTTTCCGAACGCTGGCGGCAAATCAAACGGCGTAGCCAATATTTGGTCGGCAATGATGTGAAATTATGGCAAAACCGTTTTTGGGAACACGCAATTCGTGATGAATCGGATTTTGCACAACATTTTGATTATATACATTTTAATCCTGTCAAACATGGCTATGTTACGCGTGTGATTAATTGGAAATTTTCTACGTTTCATCGCTCTGTTCGGCAAGGGATTTATCCGCAAAATTGGGGTGGAGATGGTATGGATTTTGTTTTGGATTATGATGACGATTGAAGAATATCGGATACGAGTATCCGACCTACGCGATGTAGGAATGCCGTTTGAACTCATTCAAACGGCATTTTCCATTTTCAGGCTGCCTGAAAACCCTTTTCTCACATTCCCCAACTCAACAACCCAAATCCAACCAACGACCCTTTTGGGCTATAATAGCGCATTTTTCTTTTCAGGCTGCCTAATGATGTTGGCTTTTTTGGATAGATTTTGGCGCATTCCTGCGGTTTATTTCGTGGTGCTAACGGCAATTGCATTGGCGACACCGTTGGCGTTTGCGCCGTTTTATCATTTTTGGTTGATGCCGCTGGTGTTTGCAGCGTTGATTCGTTTGACGGAATTGAAGCCTAATCGGCGCGTGTTGTCGGCTTATTGGTTTGGGCTAGTAGGCTATGCGGCGCAATTTTGGTGGATTCATACGGCTTTGCATGATGTTTCGGGTTTGCCGAATGTGTATGCGATTCCGTTGACGTTTTTGCTGCCTGCGTTTTTGGCTTTGTTTCCTGCGATGGCGTTTTGGGCTTGGGAAAAGTTTGCGCTGCCGCGCTGGGCGAGTGTGGGTTTGGCTTTGCCGATTGTGTGGACTTTGGCAGAGTTTGGGCGTGAACGGGTTTTAACGGGTTTTGCTTGGGGGGCGTTGGGTTATTCGCAGATTGCAGATGGCAGTCCGCTGGCGAGTTTGGCGCCGATTGGGGGTATTCATTTGGTAACGCTGGCAACGGCTTGTTTAGGCGCGTGGTTGGTGTTGTTGGTGAACAATCATCGCTGGTTAGAACGTTTTGGCGCGGCGATGGCTTTGGTTGTGTTGCTGGGCGTGGCGGTTTGGGCGCGTGGTTTGAGTTTTACGCAGCCTATTGGCGAGCCTGTTTCGGTGGCGTTGTTGCAGGGGAATATTGCGCAATCCATGAAGTTTGATGAGAACTCGTTGGCGCACACTTATCAGCGTTATTATGAGCAAGTTTCGCATACGAGGGCGCAAATTGTGGTGCTGCCTGAAACGGCGTTTCCTCAGTTTTTGCAGAATATTGAGCCAGGTTTGGTGGCGCAATTTGCAGATATTGCGGCGCGTAATGGCAGCGATTTGGCGATTGGCGTGCCTGTGTTTACTGCCGATGGCAAGGGCTATTTGAATGCGATGGTGAACTTGGCGGATTTTGACCCCGAGCAGCCTGAAAAATTTCAGATTTATAGCAAAAATCATCTGGTACCGTTTGGCGAATACAAACCGCTGCCTGAAATTACTGAGCCTTTATATTCTATGATGAATATGCCGCTGGCGGATTTTAAACGCGGTGGCGTGGGGCAAAAGCCGTTTACGATGGCAAATCAAAAGGTTGCGTTTAATATTTGTTATGAAGATGGTTTTGGCGATGAGTTGATTCCGTCTGGCAAGCAAGCGACTTTGTTGGCAAACAGCAGTAATATGGCTTGGTATGGCGACTCGAATGCGATGTGGCAGCAGTTGCAACAATCACAAGCGCGGGCTTTGGAATTGGGGCGTTTTATGCTGCGCGCAACCAATACGGGCGCAACGGCGATTGTGTCGCCACGCGGCGAAGTGGTGCAACAAATTGCGCCCAATCAAGCGGCGGTGTTGGAGGGCAAAGTGCAGGGCATGACGGGAGACACGCCTTATATGAAAATGGGCAGCTCGATGCCGTTGATATACTCGCTGGGGTCGCTGGCGTTTTTGTTGTTGGCTTGGCGACGGAAGTAATTTTTTAGGTAAACATTAATTTCAGGCTGCCTGAAAACTAGGGGCAGCGTGATTTGTTGCTAAGCTGTGGGGACGAGCCTCCACTCCATATCGTTTTAGGCAGCCTGAAACACATAACATGATGAATCATAATAAAAACTCTTGGAGCGACGCATTCAGTTTACTCAATCCGCGTTTGCGCTTTCCCATCCATAACGCCAGCGACCACTACAATCCTGCGCGACAACAATTTCACAATACACCGCCGACGCAACGCGTAAAACGTGGGGCAGGGCGCGCTTTGTGGGAAATGGTGCGCTATCCAGAACGCCATCGCCCTCAGCAAGCTTTACCGATGCAAACGCCTGATTGGGCAGATTTTTTTGCGCCAAGCTCGCGCATAAAGTTGATTTGGCTCGGGCATTCCAGTTTCTTAATTCGCAGCCGCAATAAAACGCTGCTGCTTGACCCTGTTTATTACACGCATGCGTCGCCTATTCCCTTGTTTATGAAGCGTTTTCAAAATGCGCCAGTCGCTTTAAACGAATTGCCGCAGATTGATTTAATTCTGTACACCCACGCGCATTACGACCATCTTGACCACCAAGTGGTACGCCATTTTGCGCAACATTTTCCGCAAACGCTGTATCTCGCGCCATTGGGCATGGGAACTTATTTGAAAAGTTGGGGCGTAAATCATGCGCAGATTACCGAATTGGATTGGCAGCAAAGCCATGATTTTTATGGTACACAGATTCACGCTGCGCCCGCGCGCCACGACGCTTCACGCAGCGCGTTTGATGGCAAAAAATCCCTGTGGCTCAGTTACATCCTGCAAACCGAACACGAAAAAATTTACCTTTCAGGCGACAGCACTTATGCGCCACATTTCGCGAAAATCGGGCAACAATTTGGTGGTTTTGATTTGGCGTTGATTGAAAACGGGCAATACAACGAAAATTGGCGCGACAATCATATGTTTCCCGACCAAACCGTGCAGGCTGCCATCGATTTGCAAGCGCGAAAATGGATGCCGATTCATTGGGGCGCGTATCCACTTGCGCCACATGCGTGGGACGAACCTGTTAATCTTTCAGCGCAACTATCGGATGAAGCAGGTTTAATGATGTGTACCCCGATGATGGGGCAAGTGTTTACTGCACAGCAACATTTTTCGCGCTGGTGGCAAGATGTTAAATAGTTTTCAGGCTGCCTGAAAACTTAAAAAGGAAAATCAGATGGTGCTAAAATGCGCCGTCCATAACAAAAAGGAATCAAAATGCACACTCAACTTCCGTTTTTCGGCGTGATTCGCGCAACTGGCGATGAACGCCATGATTTTTTACACAACCAATTATCCAATGATATTATTCATTTAGCAGCCAACCAAGCCTGTTACGCAACGTATAACACGCCCAAAGGTCGCGTGATTGCCAATATGATTGTGTTGAACACAGGCACTGAGTTATTGCTGATTTTGGCGGCAGATTTAGCAGAAACCGTATGCAAGCGCTTGAAAATGTTCGTGTTACGCGCCAAAGTGCAACTGGAAGTGTTACCTGATTGGGGCGTTTCAGGCAGCCTGAAAGACGATGCAGAGCCAATTTTGCCCAGTGAGCCGCAGTTGGTTTTGACTGTTAATGGGCAAGGCGAAATTCAGTTGCCTCATTCAGGCAGCCTGAAAGTTGCCCCCAAAGCAAAATTTCCCGATATTGATGAAAAGGCTGTTCAAATCTTCAATCGCCATGAAATAGAAAGCGGCTACCCATGGATTAGCGCGGCAACAACGGAAACTTGCGTAGCGCAAATGCTCAATCAACACATTATCGGCGGCGTGCATTTTCGTAAAGGCTGTTACCCTGGGCAAGAAATCATCGCTCGTGCGCAATATCGTGGACAAGTGAAACGTGGTTTGGCGTTGGCAAGCAATGAAAAACCGCAAAACGCTGGCGCAGAAGTGTTAGACGAAAAGCAAGCAGAAGCAGGTTTGGTGCTGAATGTTGCAGGCGAAAAATGTTTGCTGGTGTTGAAATTTGGTATGGCACAATCGGAATTAAAAGATGTTTCAGGCAGCCTATTTCAGCTTGAGCACACATTTTTTGATGTATCCGACGATGTCGCAAGCGAATAAATAGGCTGCCTGAAAGAATGAAAAATCAAAGGCTTATTCTTGCACCCATGCAAGGACTTTGCGATGATGTGATGAGGGATTTGCTCACGCGCATTGGCGGTTATGATGAATGTGTGAGTGAATTTGTGCGCATTACGCATACGGTGCATTCGCGTGCGACGTGGTTGCGCCATGTGCCTGAAATGGCGCATGATAATCGCACCTTTGCGGGCGTGCCGTGTGTGGCGCAGATTTTGGGTAGCGATGAAGAAATGATGGCGGTTAATGCGTTGGAAGCGGTACGTTTTGGCGCGAATAAGATTGACATCAATTTTGGTTGCCCCGCGCCAATAGTCAATAAACATCAAGGTGGCGCGGTTTTATTGAAAGAGCCTGAACGCGTGTTTCAGATTGTGAAAACTTTGCGCGATAGGCTGCCTGAAAATATTGATTTAACGACAAAAATGCGTTTGGGTTTTGAAAATACGGATTTGTGTTTGCAAAACGCGGCGGCGATTGCGGCAGGCGGAGCGTCGCTTTTGACTGTACACGCGCGTACGAAAGTTCAGGGTTATGAGCCGCCTGCGCATTGGGCTTGGCTGAAAACCATTCGCGCGCACATTGATATTCCTGTGGTTGCCAATGGCGATGTGTTTTCGGTGGCGGATTATGTGGCGATTGTTCAAACCAGCGGTTGTGATGATGTGATGTTGGGGCGCGGTGCGGTCATGGTGCCTGATTTGGCACGACAAATTAAGCAACATTTGCTCGGCGAAAGGGTTCAGGCAGCCGCGTTTAATGATGAAATCATGGATTGGATTCGTTTGTTTTTTGATTTGTGTTTACACAAGGAAAGCAACAATAAATACCCTGTCGCGCGCTTGAAGCAATGGCTGGGGATGATGAAGAAGGTTTATCCTGAAGCGGAGCAGTTGTTTGAAGCGATTCGGACGTTGAAGGAAGCGGAACAGGTTAGGGTGGTTTTGCGGGATTTTCAGGCTGAAACTGTCGTAAAACTTGGAGCGGACGCGGATCGCGTCCACATCTTCAATTACTCAAAGAATTAAAAGTATTTATGATTAAAGAGTTGGGAACGAGCCACTCCCGCTCCATTTTTCCTTTCAGGCTGCCTGAAAAGCTTAAACAAAAACAGACTTGATGATTCAAGTCTGTTTTTTAACGGATAAAAGCTTTAATCCAGTTTCAGCATTTGACCCGTTTTGAGCGCACTGCTACCTTTATTTAAACGTTTTAAATCGCTGACTTTTAAGTCGTAGCGATTGGCAATGCTTTCCAAAGTGTCGCCTTTGCGAACTTTGTAGGACGCGGGGACAGTTTTGGCTTTGCTTTTAGCTTTAGTGTCTTTGCTGTCTGACTTAGCAGTTTTAGCTTTAGTATTTTTGATGTCTGCTTTTGCCGTTTTGTCTTTATCCGCCGTTTTGCCTTTGCCTGAAACTTTCAGCACTTGACCAGGTTTAATGCTGTTGCTTTTGATTCCGTTGGCAGCAACCAAGTCTGCAACATCCGTATTGTATCGTTTCGCAATGCTGTATAAAGTGTCACCAGAGTTTACTTCGTAAGTCACACTTTTAGCGGCTTTTTTTGTAGCAGTTTTATCATTTTTCTCAGCTTTAGCTTTGTTGGCTACCAATGCTTTGGCTTTAGCTGCGTCTGCTGCTTCTTGCTGTGCTTTACGTTTGGCTTCCACTGCTTCTTTTGCTTGGAAGGCAGCTAAAGCTTTGGCTTCGGCAGCATTGGATTTAGCTAAACTATCGCGCACGGCTTGAGCCGCGGCTTCTTTGCGTTCTTGCGTTGCTTGTACCAAGCTCATTAAGGCGTCTTTGGGCTTGTCGTCGCTTTTGACTACTTCAATTGTATTGCTAATAGAATTTTCTACTTGGGCAGATTCATTTACCGCAGTTGCCACGTTTTTTTCAACATCAGTTGATGACTTGTCGGCAATAACAATAAATGGAGTTGCTTCTTTGATGGGGGCAGCAATTTCTGTGACAACGTCTTGTTTACTTGGGGTTATCACAGGTGTGATTTTCTCTTGTTTTTCTGCTACTTGCGCAGCCTTTTCTGCAATAGCTTTGGTTTGCGCAATGGCAGTTGGCGTAGCGTTCATTTTAGTGGGGGGGGCTTGTGCAAAATCCACTTTAGGCACTGGCGCAGAATGATCAATACCTTGAATTGGAGAACTTGCTTGCGGCGCGGCAGCTTGTGCAATGGCTAAATTTGCTTCTTGTTTACTCAAAACAGGTGCCTGTTCGACAAATGTATCAGGAACAGGGTCAAAATCCAGCTTCGCAAAATCTTTCAGGCTGCCTGAAAAGGGTTGATTCAGTGTCGCAGCCGTGTTTTTATTCAATAAAATGGTGCGACCAGCGGCTACGCTGTTGCCACGCAAGCCGTTTAAACGTTTTAATTCGCCTACACTGCTGCCTGTTTGAGAAGCAAGTGTGTTCAAATCAATGCTGCTTGTTGGTGTGAATACGTCCCAAGAGAGCAAAGTTTTGGTATCAGCTTCTTTGTAATTGCTTTCAAATGTTTTAGCCGCGGCAATCGGCAACAGCATACGGCGTTTTTTGCCCTTTGGGATAAAAACTGGGGTTTTAAAAGCAGGGTTTAAAGTTAAAAATTCATCTTCAGGAATATTAGCTAAGAATGCAGCCGCCATAATATCCATCGGGTCTTTTACTTCTACTTCTTTGAAATAAGGCGAATTAGCGATTTCAGGAAGCCTTAAACCAAATGCTTGTGGATTGTTTACTAAATTGCGAACCGCCAAAAGTTTGGGTACATAGTTTCTGGTTTCCGCAGGCATTTTTAAGTTTTCATAGGTCGGTGGTAAACCTTGTTCTTGTGCGCGACGGATGGCACGGCTGACATTGCCTTCGCCCCAGTTGTAGGCAGCAAGTGCGAGCGACCAATCGCCAAATAAACCGTGTAAATATTCCAAGTAATTCAATGCCGCATCAGTTGCGGCGTAAATATCATGGCGACCGTCGTATAAAGGAGTTTGTTCCAAACCATAATGGCGACCTGTTGCAGGCATAAATTGCCATAAGCCCGATGCGCCAACGTGCGAACGGGCTTTGGTGACATATGCACTTTCAATAAATGGCAATAAAGCGATTTCGGCAGGCATACCACGCTTTTGCACTTCTTGCGTGATATGGTACATAAATGGCGTGCTGCGGTTGATGGTACGATTGAAATACGCGCTATTGGCAGCGAATTTGTATTCATGATTGCGCACTAAATTGGAATTGACTTCGCCCATGCGAAAATCGCCGCGTAGACGCGACCAAATGCTGCCGCCAAGAATGGTATCGTTGGGGACACTGAATGCGGAAGCTTGCAAACGCATCATTGCAAGCCCTGTTTGTGTGGGTTGAATGGTTTTGCCATGCGCTAAACTGGGTAAAATAAATAAGCTGCTAATGGCTAGCGCGATAGACTTAATTGATTTCATGGTTAAATTATGGATTTGCATCAAAAAATAAGCGCGCAATGCTAATTGTTAATCCTTTTAATGTCAAGGATTTATGCGGTTTGAAACAGCAAAGTTGTGAAAATTCCTCGGGGCGCAAGTTAGTAAAACGAAATTTTATTGAATCAATGCATGCCCAGTACTGAAAAGCATATGTGCAAACTAAACGCTTATAGATTTATGCTGTTGATAATAAACAAAAAAGACAGATGATTAATCTGTCTTTTTAAAATTATGTAACGCATTGATTTGTCATCGGACATTTTGGCTTTCAGGCTGCCTGAAAACTCACAAACCCAATTCGCCCCAAATTTTATCCACTTTCGCTACCGTTTCAGGGTCGCGCTCAATCACGCGTCCCCATTCGCGACTGGTTTCGCCTGCCCATTTATTGGTCGCATCCAAACCCATTTTGCCGCCCACACCACTGACTGGGCTGGCAAAATCCAAATAATCAATCGGCGTATTTTCCACCAAAACCGTGTCGCGCACAGGGTCCATGCGCGTGGTAATCGCCCAAATCACCTGTTTCCAGTCGCGCACGTCAATGTCGTCGTCCACCACCACGATAAATTTCGTGTACATAAATTGGCGCAAAAACGACCAGCAGCCCATCATCACGCGCTTGGCGTGTCCTGCGTATTGCTTTTTCATGCTCACGACCGCCATGCGATACGAACAGCCTTCGGGCGGCAGATAAAAATCAACAATTTCAGGGAATTGCTTTTGCAGCAACGGCACAAATACTTCATTCAACGCCTCGCCCAACACCGCAGGTTCATCGGGCGGTGCGCCTGTGTAAGTGCTGTGGTAAATCGCGTTTTGGCGCATGGTGATGCGTTCAACGGTGAACACGGGGAAATAATCCTGCTCGTTGTAATAGCCTGTGTGGTCGCCGTACGGGCCTTCCAGCGCGAATTCGTCGGGGTGAATCACGCCTTCCAACACGATTTCCGCGCGCGAAGGGACGTGCAAATCGTTGCCAATACATTTCGTCAATTCCGTGCGTGAACCGCGCAACAAGCCAGCGAATTGGTATTCGCTCAACGTGTCAGGCACAGGCGTAACCGCGCCTAAAATCGTGGCAGGGTCGCAGCCGAGTACCACTGAAACAGGATAAGGCGTGTTGGGATTTTCTTTGCGAAACGCTTGAAAATCCAACGCGCCGCCGCGATGTGCCAGCCAGCGCATAATCAATTTATTTTTGCCCAATAATTGTTGGCGATAAATACCGAGATTTTGGCGTTTTTTGTGTGGACCTTTGGTAACGGTTAAGCCCCAAGTAACGAGCGGTGCAACATCGCCCGCCCAGCAATGCTGAATCGGCAAATCATACAAACTCACATCATCGCCTTCTAAAACAATCTCTTGGCAGGGCGCGTTTTTGACGATATGCGGTGCCATTGACCAAATATCTTTCAAAAGCGGCAATTTGCTGAACGCGTCTTTCACGCCTTTGGGCGGTTCGGGTTCTTTCAAATACGCCAAAGTTTTACCGATGTCGCGCAATTCGCTGATGTCGTTCGCGCCCATGCCCATTGCCACGCGCTCGGTCGTGCCAAACAAATTCGCCAACACGGGATAGCCGTAGGGCGTGCCGTCGGGGCGAATCGGATTTTCAAACAGCAACGCCGCACCGCCAGCCCTTAACACGCGGTCGGAAATTTCGGTGATTTGCAAATGCGGCGACACGGGCGTTTTGATACGTTTCAGTTTGCCTTGTTGTTCAAGGATTTGGATAAATTCTCTTAAATCGTTGTATTTCATATTTTTTATTCCTAAACTATTTTTCAGGCAGTCTGAACATCACAAACATCTACCTAATAATCCCAATTCTTTTTTGGCGACTTGCCCTTTTTCATTCATGTCAATACGCATGGTTAGAAAAAAGCCATTGCATACATTGGCTGATAAAAATTTCTTTTTCACAGGAAAATGGCTATTCGGTAAATTCATGCTGCCATAACCACGTTCGCCGCCTGATAAATTTAAGCCGTGTGATTTTTGCCATTGCTGGACTTGTTCGTGCGTTGCGCCGATGGGGAGCGCGTCTAATTTGGCTTGATAATCTTGGCGGATACGTTTGGCGGCGGCTTCGTCATATTCAGCATGAAAACAAGCGGATAATAATAGGGTTAAGCCAATTAATAATATTGATTTCATCACATTTCTTCTTTCAGGCTGCCTGAAAATTAATAATAGTAGGCAAAAAAGATTCGACTAAATATAAACGTTCGCCTTGCCAATCAAACCATGAACGGCGTGATAAGAGATAGTTTTCAGGCTGCCTGAATTGAATTGGACTGCGTTCTAAACTTTTCAGGCTGCCTGAAAAGAGTAATTTACCGAGTGGCATAGTGCCGCAATCTAAAATTTCTTGCCATACGGAATGCGGTTGGCAAATGCTTTGTGCGTGGACGACGTCGATTTGGTTGAGAGATAAAATGACTTGGCGCGAAAATTGGTTTTCAGGCAGCCTGAAATCTTGAAAATCAGGAAATTCGTTGGTTTCGCCAAATTGAGTAACGCGTACACTAAAATCGCCCAGCTGCGATAAAGCTGCTGTGAGCGATTGGGCTTGGGCGATTTGGGTAAAGGAAATGGGTGGGCAGGTAATTTGCCAATTGGGATTCATGGCTGATGTTTAAGAAAATGGAGCGCAATTTTTGTCTGCGCGCGATGGATTGTTGAAAAAATCAAGTTCAGTGCAAGTGGATGTAGTGCTTTGGCACAGTTGCGCGCTCTGGTCTTGATTAATAATTAAGGCGCGCGGTTCGGCATTTTTATTGAAAGCAACGGCTTTAATAGCATATTGATGCGAGTTATTGGTTCCGCGCGGGTTGCCTTGCATTTTGATGCAGAAATGTTCGGTTTGCGTAATGGGTAAATCTGCCCATGTGGTGCTGTTTTTCTTGAAATTGCCATGCCCTGCGTAATAGCGTTCTAAGGCGTGGCTGTTTTCTGTCATGGCTTTGAGTGCAGTTTGCAGGCGAGCTTTTTGAATGTAACGCTGATAATTGGGATGAGCGATGGCAGCAAGAATGCCAATGATGACAATAGCAGCGAGCAGTTCAAGCAAAGTGATACCGCGTTGTGTTCGAAATGGTTTAACCCGCATCTTGTATTCCTTTACGTGAGCAAATGAGACAGGATGCGGGCTAGTATGCAGCTTTAGTTAAGTAAAGTAAAGCTTTATTTAGAATGTTTCGCAGTTTGCGCCGGGGTCGGTTGTTTGACCATTGGCACGGTTATTACTTGTTGCCGTTGCAAAGCCTGCTGTGTTGCAACGGGCGAATGTAGAAGTTAAAGAGTCATAGATAATATTCAAATGGTTGCTACCAAGTGTATCTATTGAATAAACGCCATTTTGTGGTACGGATTGCAAGACGAAACGGTTAGCAGTCAGCAATGGCATGCTAATAGTGTATTTGTTCGCCGAGTTATCCAGCAGCGCATTGAAATTGGTTTGACAATTATTGCCAGCGTTATTTTCACAGAAACTACCACGCTGGGCATATACTTTCTCCATATGATGGATGACTTTAGTCATCGTTGCACGTGTATTTTCTATGCGCGAACGCTGGATATAGCGCTCGTAAGTTGGGTATGCCATGGCTGCTAAAATGGCAATAATTATGATGGTTACCAAAAGTTCAATCAAAGTGAAACCGTTTTGTTTTGTTCGAATGTTCATAGGAATAAATGTAAATGAGTTCAGAAAAAAAGAAGTGATTATATTCTGACAAGCAATTAGCGTGCAGACTTATTTGAAATGGAGCAAGCAATCAGACTGGATCTGTATCAGAAATGCACTCAAATAAAATATTTGCCATTTTTCATTTGAAAAAAAATCAAATCATTTAATTTTATGCTATAAAATTTTATAAATTTAGCATTTTTTTTAATTTAACGTACCAATCTTGTCAAAATTTTCAATCAATACGCCATATTTGCTTTTTAAAAATTTTAACAAACTTGCAGAGTTTTTTGGTTTCCGTTATCTTTGTGTTTCCTTTTTCCGATGAAACCAAACGCTTATTTCGACTGCTTAATCTGAATTGTTGTCACGCTTTCCCGCTATGCGTACCTTAAATCGCTACTCGGTATAAGTTGCATTACAATTGCATAGACAAAATTCTTATTTTTCAATCGTTTTACACGTTATACACAAAAGAGGTTGCTATGCAAATTTCAGGCGCACAAATTCTTGTGCACAGTCTTCATGCTGAAGGTGTGGAATACGTTTTCGGCTATCCTGGTGGTGCGGTTTTAGAGATTTACGACGCTATTTTTCAGCTTCATAAATTTGAACACATTTTAACCCGACATGAGCAAGCAGCAGTACATGCAGCGGATGCGTATGCACGCAGAAGCGGTAAAGTAGGTGTTGCCTTGGTTACATCAGGTCCAGGCGCAACCAATGCGATTACAGGTATTGCCACAGCTTACACAGATTCTGTGCCGATGGTGGTCATCTCTGGGCAGGTTGCATCGCCTGCGATTGGTAGCGATGCATTCCAAGAGATTGATATGATAGGGGTTTCTCGCCCATGCGTGAAGCACAATTTTTTAGTAACCAGAATTGAAGATTTGGCAATAACGATTAAAAAAGCCTTTCAAATTGCCAGTACGGGGCGGCCTGGTCCAGTGGTAGTTGATGTAGCGAAAGATGTTACACAAGCTATGTCTAAATTTAGTTACCCACAAGAAGATATTTTTATTCGCTCATATCAACCTGTTGTTAATGGACATATTGGTCAAATTAAAAAAGCAGCGCAAATGTTGGCTGCTGCTAAACGCCCATTGATTTATTTTGGGGGGGGCGTCACGCTGGGTAATGCCACTGAAGAACTGACAAATTTTGTCAGAAAAACAGGCGCGCCGTGTACAGGTACGTTAATGGGTTTGGGCGCATATCCGTCTAGCGACCATCAATACTTGGGTATGCTCGGTATGCACGGCACTTACGAAGCCAATCTTGCCATGCAAAACGCCGATGTGATTGTGGCAGTAGGCGCGCGTTTTGATGACCGTGTTATTTCAGTACCCAATAAATTTTTGGAAACGCCGAAAAAAATCATCCACATTGACATTGACCCATCCAGTATTGCCAAACGCGTAAAAGTGGATATTCCTATTGTTGGAGATGTAAAAAACGTATTGCGTGAAATGACCAATATTTGGCAAAAACAAGAATTGTTGTTCAACCCTGCTGCCTTGGAAAAGTGGTGGAATAAAATTGAAGATTGGCGTTCGCGTAATTGTTTAAGGCTACCTGAAACCATAGACAACGAATTAATTTTGCCACAATATGTGATACAAACATTGGCAAAAGTGACCAACAACAACGCGATTATTACGTCTGATGTGGGGCAGCATCAAATGTTCGCCGCGCAATATTATCCGTTTGAACGTCCGCGCCAATGGCTCAACTCGGGTGGCTTAGGAACGATGGGCGTAGGCTTACCGTATGCCATGGGCGCGTATCTCGCCGACTCTACGCAAGATGTTTGCTGCATCACAGGTGAAGGCTCGATTCAAATGAATATTCAAGAATTAAGTACCTGTTTTCAATACAAATTACCTGTAAAAGTGATTTGCTTGAACAACGGCTATTTAGGCATGGTTCGCCAGTGGCAAGAGCTATATTACAGCAATCGCGAATCGGAAACTTATTTTGATTCGCTGCCTGATTTTGTCAAATTGGCAGAGGCTTACGGTCATGTTGGCATGCGGATTACCAAAAAATCGGATGTAGAAAGCGCGTTGCGTGAAGCATTGGCAATGAAAGACCGTTTTGTGTTTATGGACTTCATTACCGACCGCAAACAAAACGTGTATCCCATGGTGGGTAACGGCAAAGCGTTGGATGAAATGGTATTGCCATTGCATATGCGTGAAACCAAAGCTGATTCCGATGTGAACGACGTTCACGATCGCGATTACGATACAAGGAGCGTGCCATAATGCGACACATTTTATCTATTTTAATGGAAAACGAATCAGGCGCAATGAGTCGCGTAGTCGGCTTGTTTTCGGCGCGCGATTACAATATTGACTCGCTATCCGTTGCGCCAACCGAAGACAATACCTTATCGCGCATGACGATTGTCACGCACGGCGATGACGGTGTGTTAGAACAAATCACCAAGCAACTCAATAAGTTAGTTGAAGTAGTCAAAGTTGTAGATTTGAATGAAAGCCGTTATGTAGAACGCGAACTCATGCTTGTTAAAGTGCGGGCGCTTGGCAAAGACCGCGACGAAATTTTGCGTTTAGCCGAAATTTATCGCGCCCATGTGATTGATGTTACAGAAAAAACTTACACGATAGAAGTAACAGGCACCAGCGAAAAACTGGACAGCTTTTTGGAAAACCTATCGCGTGGGCTGATTCTAGAAACCGTGCGCACAGGCGCGGCAGGCATCGGACGCGGCGAACGCATTTTGCGGATTTAATGATGTAAATATTAAGGCTGTCTGAAAACTTTCAGACAGCCTTAATATGTTTTGAATGCATTTCTGTAGAAATTCAAAAGAAAGATAAAATTTATTCACAATAAAAACAATGAATTAATTTCAAACCATAGAATAAAAGTAATTATCATTTGCTAATTATTCTCAACTGTCGTATTATTCGTTCTACCAGCTGCACAACATTGATGGTTCAGCAAAACGCAGCAATCAGAAATAATGTGCAGTCCATTTTGGTAGTGGTTTGTGTTCCTTTTGCGCCCCCGTTCATCAACGCGGGGCGTTTTTTTATGTTGCTTTTAGAAGCTTTCCACTATAATTGCACTTTTATTTTTTCACACAAGGAAATCTCATGTCTTTCGCATTTTTCTTCCCTGGTCAAGGCTCACAAAGTTTAAATATGATGAGTGGTTTTGATGGATTAAATATTGTCAAGCAAACGTTTATCGAAGCTTCTGGCACATTGCAACAAGACTTGTGGGCAATCATGAATGGTGATGATGCAGAGATTATCGGGCGAACAGTCAATACACAACCACTCATGCTAACCGCAGGCGTGGCAACTTACCGTGCCTACTTAGAATTGGGTGGACAACAGCCAACCGCCATGGCTGGACACAGCTTAGGCGAATATTCAGCCTTAGTTTGTTCAGGCAGCCTGAAATTTACCGACGCAGTCAAATTGGTTCGTTTACGCGCAGAACTCATGCAAAGTGCCGTGCCACAAGGCATAGGCGCAATGGCGGCAATTTTGGGTTTAGAAGATGATGTGGTACGCCAATTGTGTGCACAAGCCGAGCAAGGCGAAGTATGTGAAGCCGTGAATTTAAATTCCCCAGGGCAAATTGTGATTGCAGGTAACAGCGCAGCCGTAGAACGCGCTATGGCTGCGGCAAAAGAAGCGGGGGCAAAACGCGCATTATCATTACCCGTTTCCGTACCATCACATTGCCGCCTGATGAAACCTGCGGCGGAAAAATTGGCGCAAGCCTTAAACGAGATTGACATTAAGCAACCTGAAATTCGTGTGATTCACAATGCCGATGTTGCCGCTTATTCAGACGTTGCGCAAATTAAAGACGCGTTGGTGCGCCAGCTATACAGCCCTGTGCGCTGGACAGAAACCGTACAATTATTGTGCGACGAAGGCATCACACAATCAGCCGAATGTGGACCTGGTAAAGTATTAGCAGGTTTGGCAAAGCGTATTAACACAGAAGCCGTATGTATCGCCTTAATTTCAGAACAAGCCGTGTGCGATTTTATTGCTGCACAAGCACAATAAGAACAACAAGCGAGTAACAAATACAAAATAATTTTGTAGGCTGCCTGAAAGTTTTTCAGGCAGCCTGAAACGTCAATTGTGCGCGATTTATGCTAAAATCGCGCACTTTCATTTTAGCAAACAAGCGAGTGCGCGATGGCAGGCAATACGATTGGACAAGTTTTTACGGTAACCACATTTGGCGAATCGCATGGCGTGGGATTGGGCTGCATTATTGATGGTTGCCCACCAAATTTGCCTTTGAGCGTGGACGACATTCAGCATGATTTAGACCGCCGCAAACCTGGTACCAGCCGCCACGTTACCCAACGCCGCGAAGCCGACCAAGTGGAAATTTTGTCGGGCGTGTTTGAAGGCAAAACCACAGGCACACCCATTGCGCTCTTAATCCGCAATACCGACCAGCGCAGCAAAGATTACGGCAACATCGCCCAACAATTCCGCCCTGGACACGCCGACTACACCTACTGGCACAAATACGGCACACGCGATTATCGCGGCGGCGGCAGAAGTTCGGCGCGTGAAACGGCAGCGCGTGTGGCGGCGGGCGCGGTGGCGAAAAAATGGTTGCGCGAACAATTTGGCACGGAAATTGTGTGCTGGGTAACGCAAGTGGGCGAAAAAGAAATTGTGTTTGAAAATGAAGATTTTATTTCGCAAAATCCGTTTTTTGCCGCCAATCAATCGCAAATTGCTGATTTAGAAAGCTATATGGACAGCGTGCGAAAATCGTTGGACAGCGTGGGCGCAAAATTGCATATTGAAGCGCGAAACGTGCCAGTCGGTTTGGGCGAACCCGTGTTTGACCGCTTGGACGCGGACATTGCCCACGCGCTGATGTCCATCAATGCCGTGAAAGCGGTGGAAATTGGCGATGGCTTTGATGTGGTGGCGCAACGTGGCAGCGTGCATGGCGATGAACTCACGCCAAACGGCTTTAAATCCAATCATTCGGGCGGTGTGTTGGGCGGCATTTCCACAGGGCAAACGATTACGGCAAATTTTGCGATTAAGCCAACCAGTTCCATTGCTACACCACGCCAATCCATTGATATTGAAGGCAATGCGGTGGAAATTGCCACACATGGGCGACACGACCCTTGTGTTGGTTTACGCGCCGCGCCGATTGCGGAGGCGATGTTGGCTTTAGTGCTGATTGACCACGCTTTGCGAAATCGGGCGCAAAATGCGGATGTTTGTGTAGCTACGCCTGATATTGCGCGGAAATAATTTCAGGCTGCCTGAAAATGAATAAATTTTGGTTGATTAAAACGTTGGTGCTTATTGTCATTGGCTTTTACAAAAAGTTATGGCATGAATGGAATTATTTAGATTAAATGATGAATCGGCTAATTCAGGCTGCCTGCAATAGCAAAAATTTTAAGCAAATATATTTTCAGGCTGCCTGAAAGCACAATATGATGGATAAAAAACAATTGCGCGCGCTTGCCAAAACATTGATATTGATTGGATTGGTGTTTGCTTTATCATCGGGTTATGGCTCGGGATTTATGGCATTTTTCCCATTTTTGATTTGGCTGGTGTACACCTTTTTCAATGTATTTTCTATTGTCAAAAGCAAGCAATGGCGTTTATTTGCAGTGTGCTTTGTTGCTTGGTGTGTATTGTGGGCTAGCCTGTATTTTATTCATCAACATCACGCTAAAATCATGCGCGAACAAGCCAATCACATGGTGCAGCAGATTGAGCAATATCACACGCAGCACGGCGAATATCCGCCACGCAATCAATTGAATTTGCCGCCCAAAATAATGTATTGGCGCGGCGATACCCCTGAAACAAAACATGAAGCGCATTTAATTTACCGTGATAATGTCATGCTTTTTGATGACCATATTTATGATTTTAAGCATAAAAAATGGGAATATCGTCCTGATTAATCATGAAGGCTCTGTTTTTTAGATTGATTTCCGATACCAATATTTTCAGGCTGGCTGAAAGCCATCATCTTTATCATTTTTGTTGGTATGAGATTTTGATGCTTTGGTGTGTCAAAGTTTCAGGCTGCCTGAAAAATGCTGTCGCTGAAAAAGGTTGAATGAAATGGAATTTATCGCAGATTTGTTGCTGTCGCTGTTGCATTGGTCGGGTATTCTTCAGGCTGATGAAACCTTAAACGATTTTTTCTATCACACCTGTTGCGTGGTGTTGCCGCTGTTGAGTTTGGGTGTTTTCCGCGCGGAACGTTTGGATAATACGCAGTTGCTGGATTGGCGTACAATCTCTATTGGCATGTGTGAAACTTTGGGCATGATATTCTGGGTGGCAATCTTGTGTTTGTTAGCAGGCGGTACAACTTGGTGGTGGATGGATTGATTTTCAGACTGCCTTATAGGTTTATGGATGAAAGGGAAATCATGAAAAGCAAAATCAGCATATTGGCTGTTTTATTTTTGGGTATGCATACCTTACCTGCAAGCGCGTTAGATGTTCTGCCGCCTAACGAAAGTTTCATTTATGCGTTTGACCAAAATAAAGATGGCAAACTGAATTTAAAAGAATTTTTAAGCATTAAAAAATCGCCTGATGGCGTTTTGGTGTGGGATTTTCCCATCAGCCGGGCAAGTTTTAAAATGTTGGATAAAAATCGCAATGGCTATTTGGAAGCAAAAGATGCGTTGCCGATTCGTTTTACCGATGAATTTAATGATTGCATTAGCCGTTGGCCAAGTTGCTCACCATAAAACAGCACTTTCAGGCTGCCTGAAAGGAATATTATGAAAAAAGCAGGATTCGTTTTGGCTCTTTGCTGTTGCAGCTATTTTGCTGAGGCTTTATCGGTTGCACCGCCGTGGGACAGTTTTGTTTATGCGTTTGATAAAAATGCGGACAACAAGTTGAGTAGAGCAGAATTTTTAGTGATTAAAAAGGAAATGCAGGCGATTTGATGTGGGACTTTGCCATCAATCGGCAAACATTTGAGCGCATGGACAAAAATCGCAATGGTTTTTTGGAGCGCAATGAAATCAATGGTGTAGGCTATTCGGAGCGTATGAATCGTCAAATTCAGTGTTGGCCGATGTGCGAATAAGGCTTTCAGGCTGCCTGAAAAAGTAAATAAAAACGAAAAGAGAATATCAATGACAGATTTTAAAGAACAATTAAAAACAGGTTTGGCGGCGATGGGGTTGGAATTGTCCACTGCGCAGCAGTTGATGTTGCTGGAATATGTGGCTTTGCTGAAAAAATGGAACAGCACCTACAATCTGACCGCTTTGCGTGATGAGCATAAAATGATTAGCCATCATTTGCTCGATAGTTTGACTTTACTGCCTTATGTAAAAGATGCGAAAACGTTGATGGATGTCGGCTCGGGTGGCGGCATGCCAGGGATTCCAACCGCGATTTGTCGCCCTGATTTACAAATTACATTGCTGGATTCCAATACCAAAAAAACCACGTTTTTGCAGCAGGCGGTGATTGAATTGGGGCTGAATAATGTAACGGTGGCAAGTGGGCGTGTGGAAACCATGCACGATAAAAAAGTAGATGTGGTAACCAGTCGTGCTTTTGCAGAGTTACACGATTTTATTGCGCTCACTAAGCATTTGTTGAACGAAAATGGCTATTGGGCGGCGATGAAAGGCGTTTATCCGTATGAAGAAGTGGAAAATGTTCCGAAAAATATTGAGGTTTATCAAATAGATAAATTATATGTGCCAATACTGGACGCGGAACGCCACATGGTGCTGATGCGCCCGAAAAAGGATTGATATGAGCGCAAAGATTCTGGCGATTGCCAACCAAAAAGGCGGCGTGGGCAAAACGACAACTGCGGTGAATTTGGCTGCGTCCTTAGCGCACAAAAAACAGCGGGTGTTGCTGATTGATTTAGACCCACAAGGCAATGCGACAACAGGCAGCGGCGTGGATAAAACCGATATTCAACAAGGGGTTTACCATGTTTTATTGGGCGAGGCGGATATTCAGGCTGCCACAGTGAAGAGCGAGCATGGCGGCTACGATGTGTTGGCGGCAAACCGTGATTTAGCAGGTGCGGAAATTGAGTTGGTGCAAGAAATCGCGCGCGAAATGCGTTTGAAAAATGCGTTGAGTTTGGTGGAAAACGACTACGATTTTGTCTTGATTGACTGTCCGCCAACGCTGACTTTGCTGACTTTAAACGGCTTGGTGGCGGCAAATGGTGTGCTGGTGCCAATGGTGTGTGAATATTACGCGCTGGAAGGCATTAGCGATTTGGTGGCAACGGTGCGTAAAATCCGCACGGCAATCAATCCACGCTTGGATATTTTCGGTATTGTGCGCACTTTGTATAGCAATAACAACCGTTTAGCGCAGGAAGTAAGCGCGCAATTGCAGCAGCATTTTGGCGATAAAGTGTTTGAAACGACTATTCCGCGCAATGTGCGTTTAGCCGAAGCCCCAAGCCATGGTGTGCCTGCGTTGGCTTACGATGCGAAAGCGAAAGGAACGTTGGCTTATTTGGCATTGGCGGATGAAGTGTTGGCGCGAAAATAGTTTCAGGCAGCCTGAAAATAATGATTTCACAAACATGAAAAACTGCGCCACATTGATTTAGCACAAAAAAGCCGTTTTCAGGCAGCCTGAAAATGCGAAATCGGCTATAATGCCGCGTTTTTATTAGCCCGTTTTTTAAAGAATTAATATTAAGGAATACAAATGGCTTTCTTAAAAGGCAAAAAAATCCTGATTACAGGCATGATTTCTGACCGTTCCATTGCTTACGGTATCGCCAAAGCGTGTCATGAACAAGGCGCGGAATTGGCATTCACATTTGCGGTAGATAAATTGGAAGACCGCGTGAAAAAATTGGCGGCTGAATTTGGTTCAGAATTGGTGTTTCATTGCGATGTTGCCAGCGATGATGAAATCAATCAAGTATTTTTAGATTTGGGCAAACATTGGGACGGCTTGGACGGCTTAGTACACGCGATTGCCTTTGCGCCCAAAGAAGCGTTGAGCGGCGACTTTTTGGACAGTATTTCGCGCGAAGCCTTCAATACCGCGCACGAAATTTCGGCATACAGCTTACCTGCGTTGGCAAAAGCCGCGCGTCCGATGATGCAAGGTCGCAATGGTTCTATCGTGGCGTTGTCGTATTTGGGCGCAGTGCGTGCGATTCCGAATTACAACGTGATGGGCATGGCAAAAGCCAGCTTGGAAGCGGGCGTGCGCTTTACCGCGTCTTGCTTGGGCAAAGAGGGCATTCGCTGCAACGCGATTTCCGCAGGTCCGATTAAAACCTTGGCGGCGGCTGGCATTGCTGATTTCAATAAGTTATTGAGCCATGTTGCCTCGCAAAACCCTATCCGCCGCAATGTAACCACCGAAGAAGTCGGCAATGCGGCAGCGTTTTTGTTGTCTGACTTGGCTTCGGGCATTACGGGCGAGATTACGTATGTGGACGGCGGTTACAGCATTAATGCCTTGAATGATGGCGAATAATGTTCAGGCTGCCTGAAAAAGCTGTGTGAACTCTTATTGAATCAGTCGGCTCTTTGAGACCGACTGATTTTTTTCAGGCTGCCTGAATATCGGATTGATTTGCTATGGTTAAACTGAGACTTTTACAAAACTGACTATTTCGTCATTCTCGTGTAGGCGGAAATCCAACTTTATGCTACACAAACTTTTGTTTCTTAGAGTTAAAAATGGATTCCCACCTGCGCGGGAATGACGACAGTTTTTCTGTTTAAGGCTGCCTGAAACGAAGTTCAGCGTAGCTAAAAGGTTTTGCAAAGGTTTCAAACTGAATTTTTATAGTGGACTCAATTTCAATCAAGACAAGGCGAGGGCGCGTGCTGTGTACGAGTAGTACATAAGGGAGCTAGCAACGCGGTATTGGTTTAAATTGAATTCACTATACCATGCTAAATCTGTATTTTGCCTATATAATGCGCGGTTTTCCGCGATTTATTTTGATTCTGTTATGCCCAAGAAAATTGTTGATGCGATGAAAAAACCTGCGCGTCCAAAATTAGCCAATCCGATTAGCAAAAAAGCAACTGCGAGCAAAAGCAAGAAAGCCAAGCAAGCGGCTGTGCAGCCAAATATTGCGCCTGCAAAACCGAAAAAAACGGCAGCGCAACTGTATGCGGCGAAAGTACAAACGGTGGCGCATACGCCGCGTTCGGATAATAGTCGTCAATTGATTGGCGATACCAAATGGTTGTTTGGCGTAGTGGCGACGATTTATTTTGCTGTGTCGCTGTTTAGTTTCCGGATGGTTGATCCGTCTTGGTCACGTAGTATTGCGGCTTTGGGCGAAGTGGGTAATTGGGGCGGTTTGCTCGGCGCGTATTTGTCGGACGTGGTTTATTATCTGTTTGGCTTGTCGGCTTGGTGGATGGTAGCGGCGATGGTGTTTGGTTTGTATCGCAAGTTTCGTCCGTTTGCAGAACGCGGTATGCAGGCTTATAACCCGAAAGTAGCGGGCGTAGGTTTGTTGATTATGCTGGTTTGTAGTCCTGTGATTGAGTTTTACGCGCTTTCAGGCTGGCTGAAAAATAGTTTGCCTTTGGGCGCAGGTGGTTGGATGGGCACTTTTGTTGCGTCGGGTTTGAGTGATGTATTAGGTGCAACGCTGGGTTTGTTGATTATTTTTATTGCTGCTTTATTGGCATTGTCTTTGATGGTACAAATTTCGTGGCTAGATTTTTTGGAACGTTTGGGTATGGGTTTGGAGCGCATGATGCGCAATACTTATCAGGCGATTTTTGGCGACGATAAACCAAAGCAGCCTGAAAACGACAGCGCGCAACTTATTGAAGAAGTAGAAGTTTTGCCTATTTCAGCTGCAGTACCGATTACCACACCGAAACCAAAGGGCAGCAACAGCAACCGCAAAATACAAGTAACCGTTGCCGCGCCGCCTATGAAAAGCAATCGCACGCAACAAGCGCAGCCGATTGTTACCGAAGGCGAATATCAGTTGCCTGATATAAGCTGCCTGAAAACGCCAGACGACAATCAACCAACTGCCGACCAAGCGCAATTGCGCGAAACGGCGGCTTTAATTGAAGCGAAATTGGCGGAGTTTGGCATTGAAGTGAGTGTGGTCAGCGCGACGGCTGGGCCTGTGATTACGCGTTTTGAAATTGAACCTGCCAAAGGTGTGAAAGGCAGTCAAATTGTCAATTTAAGCAAGGACTTGGCGCGCTCTATGGCAACGCAATCTGTGCGCGTGGTGGAAACCATTGTCGGCAAAAATACGATGGGCATTGAAGTACCCAACGATTTTCGCCAAGAAGTGTTATTGCAGGAGATTTTTTCTGCCGATGTGTTCACGCAAGCGGCTTCTAAATTGACGGTTGCGCTTGGCAAAGACATTGCGGGACTACCTGTGGTCGGCGATTTGGCGAAAATGCCACATTTGTTGGTGGGTGGTATGACGGGTTCAGGCAAATCGGTGGGTGTGAACGCGATGATTTTGTCTATGCTATACAAGGCAAAACCTGATGAAGTGCGCTTCATTATGATTGACCCAAAAATGCTGGAACTCTCTGTTTATGAAGGGATTCCACACTTGCTTTGCCCCGTGGTAACCGATATGCGCGAAGCAGGCAACGCGCTTAATTGGTGTGTTACCGAAATGGAAAAACGTTACCGCCTGCTCGCGCATCAAGGTGTGCGCACGCTGGCGAGTTTCAATGAGAAAATTCAGGCAGCCAAAGATGCAGAAAAGCCAATTCCCAATCCATTTAGCTTAAATCCCGATGACCCCGAGCCGCTGGAGAAATTGCCGCAAATCGTGGTGGTGATTGATGAATTAGCCGATTTGATGATGACCGAGAAAAAAGCGGTGGAAACCCAAATCGCACGTTTGGCACAAAAAGCGCGCGCGGCAGGCATTCACATGATTATCGCGACGCAACGTCCGAGCGTGGATGTCATCACGGGTTTGATTAAAGCCAATGTACCAACGCGCATGGCGTTTACCGTGCAAAGCCGCATTGACAGCCGCACCATTCTTGACCAAATGGGCGCGGAAGATTTGCTCAAATACGGTGATTTGCTGTTCTTGCAGCCTGGCAACGCCGAGCCAACGCGTTTGCAAGGCGCGTTTGTGAGCGATGATGAAGTGCATGAAGTGGTGTCGTTTATCAAGGCGCAAGCCGAGCCGAACTATGTGGACGGCTTGCTCACAGGCGAGGCAGCGAGTGAAACCAATAGTTTCATTAATCCCGACGCGCTTTCAGGCAGCAGCGATGAGTTGTTTGACCAAGCAGTGCAGTTTGTGATTAGCAGCCGCAAAGCCTCGATTTCATCTCTGCAACGCCATTTGCGCATTGGTTATAATCGTGCGGCGAACTTGATGCAAGATTTGGAAGACCAAGGCATTGTGTCGCCTGCGGAAATAGATGGCAAGCGGACGGTGTTGGCGCGGGCGGACATGTTGGGTTAAGTTTTAAACTCGTATTTACTGAACACACTTTTATATTCGGGCAAATTGGATATCTGCCCATTTTTCAGTGTCATTTTAAAGATAAAAAGGGCGAATAATTTATTCGCCCTTTTTATACTTAGAAAATTTCAGCAAAAACTATTTCAGGCTGCCTGAAATGAAAAATGTAGTGGGAGCAACTTGCTCCCAAATATTTCTATCTAAAAAATATTTAATGAAATCAAATATGCGGGCAAGCCGCCCGCTCTCCATTAGATTTCAGACAGCCTGAAACTCAAAATTTTCTTTTCAAACCACATTCTTGCATAATCGAAACCGCCAATTCTTCTACCGATTTGTGTGTGGTATTTGTATGCGCAATGGCGTGGCGGCGGAACATGGCTTGTGCGTCTGCGACTTCGCTGCGACAGGTTTGCAAGGCTGAATAAGTGGAATCGGGACGACGTTCTTGACGAATGTCGTGTAGGCGTTCGGGTTGAATGGTTAAGCCGAATAATTTGTGTTTATAAGGTTTGACCATGCGCGGTAAATCGGTGGTATCCAAATCGTCGGGCGTGAGCGGATAATTTGCCGCGCGAATGCCGTATTGCAAGGCAAGATAGAGACAAGTGGGCGTTTTGCCGCTGCGTGATACGCCCATCAAAATCACGTCGGCTTCTTTTAAGTCTTTGTCGGAGACGCCATCGTCGTGGTTTAGGGCAAAATTCACGGCTTCCATTCGTGCGTCGTATCTTTCGATGTTGTGTACGCGCGAAACAACCGAGTGGCGTGCTACTGCGCCCAGTTCGTGTTCCAATTCGCCTAAAAATGCGTCAAAAAAGCTGATGTGTAAGGCGTTGCCAGTTTTGACAATGTTTAAGATTTCACTGTTGGCAATACTGGAAAACACGATGGGGCGATGTTCGCTTTCTTCGGCGGCGCGGTTGATGATTTGCACCAGTGCTAAGGCTTTATCTGTGCTATCAACAAAGGGATAGGTAACGCGTTTGAAATGAACGTTGTCGAATTGTTCGAGCAAGGCTTCACCCATGCCTTCGGCGGAAATACCTGTGCGGTCGGATACGAAAAAGGTGTTGCGACGTTGTGCGGTCATGATTTGCTCCAAATAAATAAGAGGCTGCCTGAAATTTCAGGCTGCCTCTATTATGAAACATTTACCAATAAGTCGTAAACGCTTCAATATCACTATTTTTCGGCTCATCTGAATGGCAAGTTGCCGTGCCAATCAAAATCAAGCCGATGATTTTTTCTTGTTCGCTACAATTAAAGGCGACTTTTAATAATGGCGAATTCACCCACAATCCCGTAATCCAGACATTATCAAAGCCTTGCGCTTTGGCAGCAAGCTGGGCGGCATAGGCAGCACAACCTGCACTCAGTGTTTGCTCCCATTCGGGTTTGCCACTTTTGGGGCTGGCGATAATGGCTAAAACCATGGGTGCCATATTGCCTACACGTTCAGCTTTTTTCATGGCTTCTTCGCCGAAGTTCAGTTCAGTTACCGTATCTTTAAGCAATTGACGAAAATGGTTCATGCCCGCTTCGCTTTGAATGGCAACGAAACGGAAGGGTTTTAAATCGCCGTGGTCGGGTACTTGCGTTGCGGCTTGTAAAATCGTGTCCAATTGCAATTCGTCGGGCGCGGGGGAGGCGAGATTTTTGGTAGAACGGCGTGTGGTTAAAAGTTCAAGCGTATTCATAGATTTCCCTTGTTAAATGATGTGTTCAATATAGTGAATTAAAATAAAAAATCTGCTGCGTTGCCAGCTCCCTTATGTACTAGATGTACACGGCGGTCGCTGTTGCCTTGCACCTTTATTATTTTACCCCACTATAAATTTTCAGGCAGCCTGAAAATTTCAGGCTGCCTGAAAGCCATTATTTGGCGTATTTTTCCAACAAAACGCGTTGCAAACCAATACTTTCATCGACTTGAGCAGCCTGAACGCGAGTGTATTTGCCATCGCCGTGCATTTGCCATGCTTTTTCGTTGTCGGCTAGGGCTAAGGTTAAGGCTTCTTCAATCACGCGCGCTTTGAGTTTGCTGTCTTGTACAGGCGTACAGGTTTCAATGCGATTGAAAAAATTGCGCCCCATCCAGTCCGCGCTGGCGATGTACACATCTTCTGCACTGTCGTTGTAGAAATAAAATACGCGCGAGTGTTCCAGCAAGCGTCCGATAATGGAGCGCACGCGAATATTGTCTGACAAACCAGTTACTTGCGGACGCAGCGCGCACATACCACGCACCACCAAATCAATTTGCACGCCCGCTGCGCTGGCTTCATACAAGGCATCGATAATGGTAGGCTCAATCAAAGAATTCATTTTTGCCATAATGCGTGCAGGTTTGCCTGCGCGTGCATTTTCCGCTTCACGCGCGATGGATTCCATCAGCATTTTGTGTAAAGTAAACGGGCTTTGATACACTTTTTTCAGTTTAGAAGCTGCACCTAAGCCTGTAATTTCCATAAACAAGAAGTTTACATCACGCGCAATGGCTTGGTCGGCGGTAAATAAACCCAAATCGGTGTACAAACGCGAAGTGCCTTGATGATAATTGCCTGTGCCCAAATGCGCATAATGTTTCAGGCTGCCCTGTTCGCGGCGGATAACCAACGCCATTTTTGCATGCACTTTATAGCCAAACACGCCATAAACCACATGCGCGCCCGCGTCTTCCAATTGCGTTGCCCAGCGCACATTATTTGCTTCGTCAAAACGCGCCATCAACTCTACAACCACGGTTACTTGTTTGCCCGCTTGTGCTGCTGCCAATAAAGCACGCCCCAAAGCCGAATTGTTGCCTGTGCGGTAAATCGTCATTTTAATCGCCACCACATCAGGGTCTTGCGCCGCTTCCTGAATAAAGCGCACCACAGATTCAAAATCTTGATAAGGATGGTGCAACAAAATATCTTTTTTGGCGATTTCGTCCAATAAAGATTCGGCTTCTACAATATTTTTGGGTGTAGATGATTGATAAGGCACAAATTTTAAATCATCACGTTCCACCATATCAGGCACCGACATCAAGCGCACCAAGTTTACTGGCCCATCTACACGATACAATTGATATGGCTGCAACTTGAATTTGCGCATTAAAAATTCATACATTTCTTCAGGGCAATTTTGTGCCACTTCTAAGCGCACGCCGTCGCCAAATTCGCGGTCGCGCAACTCACTTTGCACTGCTGCACGCAAATTATCGGCATCGTCCTCTTCCACCGTTAAATCGCTATCACGCGTTAAACGGAATTGATGGCAACCCAAAACCTTCATGCCGCGGAACAATTTATACACAAATTCATGCAAAATCGACGATAAAAACACAAACGCATCTTTACTATCGGAAACTTCTTCAGGCAGCTTAATCAAACGTGGCAAAATGCGTGGTGCTTGTACCACCGCCATATCCGACTCTCGTCCAAACGCGTCCTTTCCTTCCAATTCCACAATAAAATTCAAGGTTTTATTGGAAATACGCGGGAATGGATGTGAAACGTCCAAACCAATTGGCGTTAAAATTGGCAGTAACTCACGCTTGAAAAATTCTTCAATCCAATCGCGTTGCTCGGCTGTCCAAGCGTTGCGGCGCAAAAAGACGATGTTTTCTTTTGCCAATTCAGGCAACAAAACATCGTTGAGCAAACGATATTGGTCGGCAATCAAGCGTTGCGCTTTTTCGCTCATGCGCGCAATCGTTTCTGCTGCGGTTAAGCCTGAATCAAACACTTTATTCGGATTAGCACGGGCTTCACGCATCATTTTTGCCATGCGCACTTCAAAAAATTCATCTAAATTGGACGACACAATACACAAAAATTTCAAACGCTCCAGTAGTGGCAAAGATTCATCTTCAGCCTGCGCCATAACGCGGCGATTAAAGGCTAATAAACTGATTTCACGACATAAAAAACGTTCTGATTGTGGCATACAAATTCTCCCTAAAAATAGAATAACCGCGAGATTATAGCTGAAATCTTTCAGGCAGCCAGAAAATGCAAGCAAGGAAATAGTGAGGTTATGTAAAGAACAGCTTTCAGGCAGCCTGAAAGCCTTAATTTGCCAACACTTGCACCAAATAAATCAAAACTGCATATCGCGCTGCCTTACCTAAAGTAATCAACAACGCGCTGCGCCAAAACGACAAACGCAACCAACCCGCCGCCAAAGGTAACGCATCACCCACCAGTGGCACCCAGCTAAACAGCAATAATGGCACGCCCCAACGCTGCAAGTTTTGCACACCCGCCGCGGATAAACGCTGTTGCATTTTTTCAGGCAGCATACGCCCCATGCCATAGCTGAGCAAACTGCCCAAACTATTGCCCAAGGTCGCTGTAATAAACGCGCTGTGTTTCAATTCTGGCAAATGATGTACCAGCCACATCAAAGCCGCGTCGGAAGTGCCAGGTAAAATCGTGGCAGATGTCAACGCAGAGAAAAATAAAGCAATCAATTGAGCTTGCTGATTCATTTTGAATATCTCAAATGAAAACGCCCAAGTTGAAAAAACTTGGGCGTGTTATTTGGTGGCCAGAGGCGGGATCGAACCGCCGACACACGGATTTTCAATCCGTTGCTCTACCGACTGAGCTATCTGGCCGATAAGCTGCGCATTAAATCAAACTTTACCGAATCAAGCAAGCATTTTTTATCACTTTTGCGCAAAAAGACATCGCAGATACTGTTTTATATCAAAAAAATGTTGCTTTCATTATGTTCAGGCAGCCTGAAAATAGTCAGCCGCCCTATTCTTAGTTATACTGCGCGCCTTTGATTTTTTAAATACAAGCCATATGACCAAGCATATTTTATTAGGCGTTTGCGGCGGTATCGCTGCATACAAAGCATGTGAACTGGTTCGCTTACTCAAAAAACAAGGACACGATGTAACCGTAGCTATGTCGCAAGCGGCAACCGAGTTTATTGGTACACAAACCTTTCAAGCACTCAGCGGCAATCCCGTTTTAACCGAACAAGGTGGACAAGGAAACGGCATGGCACACATCAACGCCACGCGTGCCGCGGATGTGATGATTATCGCCCCTGCCACCGCCAACACCATCGCCAAAATCGCCGCAGGTATTGCCGATAATTTGCTCACCGAAATGGCCGCCGCGCGCCAATGTCCATTGATTATCGCACCAGCCATGAATGTGCAAATGTGGCGCAATCCTGCCAATATCCGCAACATCAAACAGCTCCACCAAGACGGCATTCGTATTTTGATGCCTGCTTATGGCGAACAAGCTTGTGGAGAAGTGGGCGAAGGGCGTATGTTGGAAGCGACTGAAATTGCCGATTTGCTGCCTGATTCTTGGGGTGCAAAACCGTTGCGTGGCAAAAAAGTCTTGATTACAGCAGGCGCAACATTCGAAGCCATCGACCCTGTGCGCGGCATTACCAATATTTCCAGCGGACAAATGGGCATTGCTTTGGCGCGTGCCTGTCGTCGTGCAGGCGCAAAAGTCAGCTTGGTTTATGGCAATATTCAAACCACTTTGCCAGCAGGTTTGGCACACAGCGAACAAGCATTGAGCGCGCGTGCTATGCGTGCAGCCGTGTTTAAACAATTGGAAACAGGCATTGATGCATTTATTTCCGTTGCCGCCGTTGCCGATTATTACGTCAAAAATGCCGCTGAAAATAAACTGAAAAAAGATACTTCAGGCAGCCCACCAGTAATTGAGCTCGCAGAAAACCCCGATATTTTGCGCGAAGTAGCTGCATTGAAAAACGCACCATTTTGCGTCGGCTTCGCCGCGGAAAGCGAAAATGTATTGGAATACGCGCGTGCCAAACGCAAAAAGAAAAACGTACCGCTGTTGATTGCCAACCACGTTTCACAAGCAATGGGCAAGGCTACGAATGTGATAACTTTAATCGACGACGAACACGAAACCACGCTGCCTAAAATGAGCAAAGACTTGGCAGCCGAAGCGATTGTGGCGCGCATGGCGACTTTGTTGTTGAAACAAATGATGAAGAAAATTAAACCGAATTAATGCTTATGCAAAACAAACTGTCTCCTTTATTTTTCAGGCAGCCTGAAAAATAAAGGAGACAGTTTTTTCATTCTGAAGTATTTGCTTGTTTGCCAGAATGAACTTTGCAATAATTCACAAAATTTAACAGCAAAACCTTCGTTTTATGGCAGAACCTTTTGTTACCCATCGACTTTTTTGTCCGAAATTTGATTATGACCGCAATCATTTAGCTACAAAGTTATTGCGCGGTTTGTCTTGTTTGATTATTACCTCGACGGTATTTATTTCAATCTTTATTGTTTATCTCAATAACTCGGAACTTTCTGGCATGCCTGATGATGTGCTGGCTTTAACGCAGATGATGAACGTTTTTGCCAACATTAATTTGGTGTTTCATCTGTTTTTTTAGATGGCGATGATATTGTGGTTTTATCGTTCTTGTCGCAATGCCAATGCTTTGGGTGAAGAATGGGTGTATCCAGCAAAAGATATTGTGTTAAGTTTTTGGGTGCCGCCTTTTGCTTGGATTCGTCCTTTTCAGATGATGTGTTATTTAGGGTTAATGGGCATTTGGGGTGGTAAAAATCTCTGAAAGCCTTATGATTAAAAGCTTTTAGAGAGGTCAAAGGCATTTGAACACAAAAAATGCCCTTTTTGCCACTCAAAAGCAGTTCAAAAATACGGTTCACGAAATGGCAAGCAACGCTACTTTTGCACTCAATGTAACAAGCGATTTGACTGCAGAATACGTTTAAATAACGATGAATTGTGGCGACAATATCGTGATGAAAAAACGCACCATAGCACAGCTCGCGCAACAAAATGGTTGCAGTATCAAAACCATTTTGCGCCGTTTGAAACAAGCCAAGCAAAATCATTTCGCTATTCATGAAACAGTTGATGTGGTTATGGATACAACCCATTTTGGACGCGATTTTGGTGTAATGTTATTGCTTGATAGTACAAGTGAACAGGTTTTGTCTGCCCGTATCGTGAAACATGAAACGATTTAACTGTATTATCAAGAAGTTCAGAAACTAATTGATAAAGAGGTTTAAATACAAAGTATTACCTGTAATGGCTACAAAGGCTTACCACAAATTTTTGCTGCCTATCCTGTGCAATTATGCCAGTTTCATCAAATCAAAACGGTTACACGTTACTTAACTAGTAAGCCAAAATCACAGGCAGCTTATGAACTTCGTGAGCTGACTTTAACACTAACAAAATGTGATTTTGCCACGTTTCAGGCAGCCTTAAACAAGTGGTTTGAACAATATCAATCCTATCTTAATGAAAAGATACAAAATGCGGAAACAGGCAAATCACATTACACGCATAAGCGATTGCACAGTGCGTATTTGAGTTTAAAACGGAACTTGCCTTTGTTGTTTACGTTTGAGCAATACCCTTATTTAAATCATTCCCAATACGACTAATTTAGCAGAAAGCCACATTGCACCTTTAAAGGACATTTTGCGGTGTCATCGCGACTTAAATCGTGAATTTAAGATACAGTTTATTATAGATTATTTATCTAATTAGCTTGTTCATAACCACCCATTTTGTCCATTAAGTGAGCGGTGTATCTGAAAAAACACCCAAAATGTCCATTAACCCTAGGGGCTAATGACAATTCAAAAAAAGTGGCAAAGAGTTTAAGATGTTGTTTCCACACAAACACCTTTAAATCTTTGCCATGCCCCGAACCACACTTACAGATGAAACATGGTCAAGACTGTTTCCCATTTTGAAACAGCTTGGCATTTATCGCAAGAAAAATCTACGCAAAACCGTTGAAGGCATACTGTTTCGTTTGCGTACGAGCTGCCAATGGGCTGATATACCAAGCTGTTTTGGCAAATCTAATAGCATTTGTCAAAGTTTTAATCGTTGGTCTAAACGCGGTATTTTTACTAAACTATTTAAACAATTAGTTGATAATCCCGATATGGAATGGGTCTTTATGGATGGCAGCCATATTCGTGTACACCAACATGGTATGGGTGCACAATCCATAACACATGAAGCGGTTGGTAAAAGTGTGGGTGGTCATACATCTAAAATTCATTTGGCGGTTGATGCTTGTGGCAATCCAATAGAATTTATCATTACGGCTGGTAATGTAAATGATATTGTTGTTGCACCTAACTTATTGGAACAATTGGATTTAAGCCATAATTAAACCGTGTGTGCTGATAGGGGTTTTGACAGTGATACTTTGCGTAAGCTGATTAACACCAAACAAAGCAAAGCCAATATTCCGTATAAGAAAAATAGAGAGCATCTTAATGTCAATACAGATTGGTACCTATATAAAATCAGGCATTTGGTAGAAAATGCCTTTGCACGTTTAAAGCACTTTCGTGCAGTTGCAACGCGATATGATAAATTAAAACGCAATTATGAAAGTACCGTTTCATTGGCTTGTGCTTTGATTTGGTTGAAATTATAGGTGAATTGTCATTAACCCCTAGAATGACGGTTTTATTACTGAAGCTTCCGATAGCAAGAAAATCGACACTAGCCAAGCCATTTTTATTTTGACTTCGAATGCTGCGACCGACGCGCTGGCCGTGTTGTAAAAAGATTTGAAGCATGACCCCAATGCATTGCGTTCCGCTTCTGTAGCAACTTTGCGCGAACAAGATTTTGCTCCTGAAGTATTGAACCGCATTGATCGCATTTTTTTGTTTGCGCCATTTGGTGGTTTAGATATCGCTCGCGTATGTGCTTTAGAAATGGAATGCATGATTAACAGCTACGGCTTAAAAATTGCAAGCAAAGGCATTGATTCGGCGATTATTATTCAACTCATGCAACGCTACAAAAAAATGGGCTTAGCCGCTAGCAGCCGCGATTTAGTGCGCGCATTGGAGGAATCGATTGCAAATTCACTCATCAGCGCTAAAGAGCAAGGATTTGATACCATTGAACTGCGTTTAGAAGAAGGCAAAATCCGTGCCAAAATGGGTCGCAATAATGAAATAGATATTGCTGTCCCTAAACATCACATTATTCCCGAAAGAAAAACGCAATGAGCAAAAGACTTTCAGGCAGCTATAGTCGCAAATCCAGCTTATGGGAGCATGCTAAACCTTTTCGACAAATGGTTTATGCTGCCATGATGCTGGGCGGATTATTTTTGCTGTCTTTTATGGATGTGCAAACCAATGCCCAAGCCAACAATACTCATCAAGCAAACAATAATCCGCCTACGCCGCCTTCTATTTTCAACACCCAACCGCCACCAACAGGCGGCACACACAAATCACAAGCACACAGCCAACCGTGCAACCAAGCCACGTGCTGCAAAATAATCTCGACCAATTTCCATTGGCACAAAAAACCTTAGGCAATATGTTCAACCCAAACAACACGCTGCCTGAAAAAGGTTATACCGCCTATTAGATTGACGAGCGCAAGCCTGATGTTGTAGTTGCTAGCGAAAATACATCGCGTATTTCTATTAAATTTGCCCGAGATTTACTCAACAAAATTCCCGCAGAGCATTTTATGGGCTATTGGACAGGCAAACTTAAAGTACCACAAGATGGTGTATACGAATTCATGACCCAACTAAGCTGGTCAGAAGCACGCGTAATGCTCGATAAGCACATCATCATCAAAGGACAAAACAACAACGCCTTCGAAAACGTTTACCTCAAAGCAGGCACCTATCAGCTTGAAGTGGAATATCGAAACAATTGGTATACTACCAATTTCCAAGCCACCGCTGTGCCTTATGTCCAAGAATTGGACGAAGACGCCATGCGCAACGAGTTGAAAGCATTGAATTTACCTGCTGACACGGTGATATACGGCGCTTCGGTATACGAAAGTGACAGCAAAGATAACCACATCACAATACAAACACCTGCAGAAAGCCGCCCCTATATTCTCGTGTTATCTAGTTACAATCCCGTTAATTGGGAAGTAGTTGGCAACAATATGCCGAAAGTAGTGATATACGCGAAAAATACTACGGTACAAACCAGTAGCAGCACCAAAGTTTTGGTTGCCACATACACAGGGCCCTACTACGACAACCTGAAAAAGCGCAGCAGTTCATGTACTTGTGTCAATGGTGCTTATGTCTGCACAGAAAGTGACCAATCACAAACCGATATGCCAGGCGAGATACAAACACGTTTCGGTTTTCCTTTAGTTGGTTTCGCTGGTGAATATTCAACGAATGTTTTGTCGCCTAAATTAACAGATTCAGCTATTTGCCAATAATCTTTCAGGAAATATTTGCAAAATGTTTTCAGGCAGCATGAAAATATTAAAACATTTA
Organism: Neisseriaceae bacterium B1; assembly: GCA_051414845.1. GTDB lineage: Bacteria > Pseudomonadota > Gammaproteobacteria > Burkholderiales > Neisseriaceae > Simonsiella. The sequence continues at coordinate 968,115 of CP183313.1, read as the reverse complement.
TAAGAGGCTGAAATCTTTGGAAAACTGATTGCTTTCTAGAGTAGGGCGGATGTCATATCCGCTCTATTTTTTAATAGTCAATTAAAAATAAAACTGCCTATACTTGGAGCACGGATGAGAGGACGTCTGCGCTCCAATGGAATATTTTATTTTAAGCCACTATAAATTGAATTTCAGAAATAATATTCTGACAGCAAAAAGGGCAGATATAAAATCTGCTCTATAAACAATATGTTGCAAAAGTTCAGGCTGCCTGAAATTTTTCAGGCAGCCTTTTCTACGTTGATTTGAGACTTACAACACAAATTTCACAGCCTCAACCACATTGTCTGTTGTAAACCCATATTCTTTAAACAGCACGTCCGCAGGCGCAGATTCGCCAAACGTGTCCAAGCCCACAATCGCGCCGTTCAAGCCAACATATTTATACCAACCGTCCGACACGCCTGCTTCCACCGCTACGCGTGGCAAGTTTTCAGGCAGCACCGATTGTTTGTACGCTGCATCTTGCTTATCAAACACATTGGTAGATGGCATAGACACCACATTTGCCGCAATTCCTTGTTCCGCCAATGCTTTTTGTGCGTTCAAAGCCAATTCCACTTCCGAACCTGTGGCGATAATCACCGCTTTTGCGTTGTCCACCGCGCTAATCACATAGCCACCGCGTTGAATATTCGCCAAAGTTTGTTCATCACGCGCCACAAATGGCAAGTTTTGGCGGCTGAAAATCAACGCGCTTGGGTGGTCTTTGGCTTTTACGGCTTCTGCCCACGCCACCAAACTTTCTGCCGTGTCGCATGGACGCCAAACCGCCATGTTGGGAATTAAACGCAAAGTCGCGGTTTGCTCAATGGGTTGGTGCGTTGGGCCGTCTTCACCCAAGCCAATGCTGTCGTGCGTGAACACGAAAATCGGGTTAATCTTCATCAATGCCGCCATACGCAAGGCATTACGCGCGTATTCGCTGAACATCAAGAAAGTTGCACCAAACGGTTTCACACCGCCATGCACCGCCATGCCGTTCATAATCGCTGCCATACCAAATTCGCGCACGCCATAATGCACATAATTGCCGCCTTGGCGCGGTTTCACGGAAACGCTGTTTGACCAATCTGTCAAATTAGACGGCGTCAAATCCGCCGAACCACCGACAAATTCAGGCAGCACTTGCGCCAAAATTTCAATGCTGTTTTGGCTGGCTTTGCGCGTTGCAATTTTTTCCGCTTTATCGCAAATATCTTTTAAGGCAGCCTGAACGTGCGCGTCAAAGTTTTCAGGCAGCGTGCCATTCATGCGACGTGTGAATTCTGCGGCTTTTTCGGGGAATTTAGCCGAATATTGCGCGAAAACTTCATTCCACGCTTGTTCCAATTTCGCGCCTTTTTCTTTGGCATCCCATTGCTCATAAATGTCTTGTGGCACGGTAAATGGTTCGTGCGCCCAAGCTAAATGTGTGCGCGTTGCTGCAATTTCTTCCGCACCTAATGGCGAACCATGCGTTTTGTGGCTGCCTTCTTTGTTTGCAGCACCTTTGCCAATCAATGTTTTGCAGCAAATGATAGATGGCTTCGCGGTTTCATTTTTAGCTGCCTGAACGGCGGCGCGGATTTCGTCTGCGTTGTGTCCGTCCACATTTGGCACCACATGCCAGCCGTAGCTTTCAAAACGCGCTGGGATGTTTTCGGTAAACCAGCCGTCCACTTTGCCATCAATAGAGATATTATTATCATCATACAAAACAATGAGTTTGCCCAAACCCAACGTACCCGCCAACGATGCCACTTCGTGCGACACGCCTTCCATCAAACAGCCGTCGCCCAAGAAAACGTAGGTATGGTGATTGACGATTTCCAAGCCGTCTTGGTTGAATTCTTTTGCCAAAATTTGTTCCGCCAACGCCATGCCGACTGCGTTGGCAATGCCTTGACCGAGTGGGCCTGTGGTGGTTTCCACGCCATCGGTGTAACCAAATTCGGGGTGTCCGGGCGTTTTGCTGTGGAATTGGCGGAAATTGCGCAAATCGTCAGCCGACACATTGTAGCCGCTCAAATGCAGCACGCTGTACAACATCGCCGACGCGTGTCCGTTGGACAACACAAAGCGGTCGCGGTTGGCGAATTTCGGGTTATTCGGATTGTGTTGCAAAAATTCGCGCCACACCACGTCTGCCATGTCTGCCATGCCCATCGGCGCACCAGGGTGCCCAGAGTTGGCTTGTTGCACCATGTCCATGGCGAGAAAGCGAATTGCGTTGGCGGTTGAGGTAGCCATAATTATTCCTTTGTTGATGACTGTTGGTTATAAATAAAGCGGGCTAATTATGCCTTTTTTCAGGCAGCCTGAAAACCATTTGTACGAAAAAAGGCTGCTTGAAAACAATAAAATCATTTTCAGGCAGCCTTTTATTTCAAAAAATTACAAATTACGCTTCTTTGCTTTCAGGCGTTTTTACGCGCAGACGCAAACTCAATTCGCGCAACTGTTTCTCATCAACCGTGTTCGGCGCATTCGTCAGCAAACATTGCGCACGTTGCGTTTTCGGGAACGCAATCACGTCGCGAATGGATTCCGCGCCCGTCATCAAGGTAACCAAACGGTCTAAACCAAAAGCCAAACCACCATGCGGCGGCGCGCCGTATTTCAAGTTATCCAACAAGAAACCGAATTTCTCTTGTTGCTCTTCGGGCGTGATTTTCAGCGCGGCGAACACTTTTTCTTGAATGTCCGCGCGGTGGATACGAATCGAACCGCCACCAATTTCCCAACCGTTCAACACCATATCGTAGGCGCGCGCCAAGCAGTTTTCAGGCGCGGAAGTCATCAATTCTTCATGACCTTCTTTGGGCGCGGTAAAGGGGTGATGCACGGCAACATAGCGGTCGGCTTCTTCATCGTATTCAAACATCGGGAAATCCACCACCCAAAGCGGTTTCCACTCGTCCACAAAATAGCCGTTGGCTGCACCATGTTCGTGTCCGATTTTGATGCGTAATGCGCCCATCGCTTCGTTCACGATTTTCGCTTTGTCCGCGCCAAAGAACACGATGTCGCCATTTTGTGCGCCCGTTTGCGCGATGATTTCTTTCAAAGCATTTTCAGACAGGTTTTTCACGATGGGCGATTGCAAGCCGCTGTCTTCGCCATTGCTGATTTTGCTCACATCGTTTACTTTGATGTACGCCAAACCTTTCGCGCCATAAATGCCGACAAATTTCGTATATTCTTCAATCTCTTTGCGGCTGAACGCTGCGCCATTTGGCACACGCAACGCCACCACGCGACCGCCTTTCATGTCCGCCGCCGCACGGAAAACTTTCAATTCTTCCGTTTTCATCAATTCGGTCAATTCGGTGAATTTCAAATTCACGCGCATATCGGGTTTGTCCGAACCGTAGTAGAACATCGCTTCGCTGTATGGCATGCGTGGGAAGTCTCCCAAATCCACGCCCAGCGCGTCTTTAAACACTTGTTTTGCCATGCCTTCTGTGATGTCCATGATTTCGTTTTCGGACAAGAAAGAGGTTTCCAAGTCGATTTGCGTGAATTCAGGCTGCCTGTCGGCGCGCAAATCTTCATCGCGGAAACATTTGGTAATTTGATAATAACGGTCAAAACCCGCCACCATCAGCAACTGTTTGAACAACTGTGGCGATTGTGGCAAAGCGAAAAATTCGCCCGCATGAACGCGGCTCGGCACGAGATAATCGCGCGCGCCTTCGGGCGTGGAGCGCGTGAGCATGGGTGTTTCAATGTCAATAAAGCCTTGCGCGTCCAAATAACGGCGCACGCCCATCGCCACTTGATAACGCAAACGCAGATTTTTTTGCATTTGTGGGCGGCGCAAATCCATCACGCGGTGGGTCAGGCGCACGTTTTCACTGATGTTGTCTTCGTCAATCGGGAAGGGTGGCGTGGCGGCGGCGTTCAAAATCTCAATTTCTTTGGCAAGAATTTCAATTTTGCCTGAAACCATTTTGTCGTTTTCCGTGCCAGCAGGACGCGCGCGCACGCGACCTGTGATGCTCAACACATATTCGCTGCGTGAGCTGTCTGCCAATGCAAACGCTTCGGGCGTGTCGGGGTCAATCACGACTTGGACGATGCCTTCGCGGTCGCGCAAGTCAATGAAAATCACGCCTCCGTGGTCGCGGCGGCGGTGTACCCAGCCTTTGACGGTTACGGTTTGTTCTAAATATTGTTCGCTGATTAAGCCGCAATAATTGGTACGCATATTGTTGTTTCCTTGTTAAATATTTTTAATTAAATCAAAACTTTTTTGGTTTCAGGCTGCCTGAAACTGAACACGATTGAAATTCTGCTGAACTGAATTCAGCCAATTTTTCGGTTATCACCACACAAGTTGTGGCAACGGGATAACACAGTTTTGCTTGCTCGGGCATAGCACCTGTTTGCTTATTGAAACTGGCGTTTATTCGTGCTACACGAACGCGATTTTGCAAATTTTTTTCGCAGTCAAATAGCCAAAAAATGTGTTCATTTTCATTTGCCATATTGTTGAATTGCAAATAAAAAGGGATATTTTGTTTCGTGTGTTTCGCCATCGTTTCGCCGTCCATATAGGGCGATTGCACACACAATGTTTCTGACTGCGGAAACAGTTCGACAAGTGGTACAGGTTGAGTGCTGGCACGTTGCCAAACAGATTTGTCTAATTCATTAACTGGTGAACAGGCGGTTATTAAAATGGTTAAACAAAATATTGGGATAAATTTGTTCATTTGTGTTACTTTCAGGCAGCCTGAAAATATTTCAGTCCGAAAAATAATGCAATCACAATAAAAGTAATCAGTTGAAGCCAAATGAGTGCATAAGCGATTTTCGTGGCACGACTGGGATTGCCGCGCATGGCACGGTGTAATGTAGGCAGCGTTTGTGCTTGTGGCGATAAAAATGCCACCACCAATTTACAAGCCATCATAATAAATGCGTAAAAAAATAATATGCCCACTTATTTCCCCTTTTCAGACTGCCTGAAAATTTTATTTACATATTTTCTGGCGATGATTTCACAGGCGGTTCATCAGGCATCACCATACCCAGTGAAATCACATATTTCAAGGCTTCGTCCACCGTCATGTCCAATTCACGAATGTCGCTTTCGCGCACCATGATGTAGTAACCGCCAGTCGGGTTGGGCGTGGTCGGCACATACACGGAAACATAAGTTTCGTTTTCAGGCAGCTTGTCTGCGATGGTTTGTGGTAAGCTACCTGAAACAAAAGCAATGGTCCAAATATTCGGTTGCGGAAAGGGCACGAGCACGGGCGTTTTGAACGAGCGTGAGTTGTCTGATAATAGGCTTTCCGATACTTTTTTGACGCTGGAATAAATCGATTTGACCACGGGAATGCGCCCAAGCAAGCTGTCCCATGCTTCGATGATTTTGCGTCCGAGTACGTTGGCGGCGAATACGCCTGTGACGAATAGGACGACAACGGCAATGAGAAAGCCTAGACCGGGGATTTTGAAGCCGATGTAGTTTTCAGGCTGCCATTGCGCGGGCACTAAGGTCATAATGCGGTCGGTCGCGCCGATGATGTAGGTGATAATCCAAATGGTTACGGCGATGGGCAGCCATACCAAGATACCTGTTATCATGTATTTTTTCAAGGCTTTGCCTATGCCGCCGCTGTTGTTGGGATTGGGTTCTGCCATTTGGGTTTTGGGGTCTTTGGGTTTGTTTTATGAAAGGTGTTTTCAGGCAGCCTTTTGGGTGGACGGTGTCCACCCTACGTTTTCAGGCTGCCTATAAAGTGTTACAAGCCGTTCCAGTCGTTTAACATCACGCCGATACCGATGCCTGTTTGTTTGTGGTTGTAGTCCAACAAACTTTCGCCATAGCCGTAGAAACCTTGCACGTAGGCTTTGAGCTTGCCTTTAATCGGGAAAGTGTAGCCAACTTGGATGGCGCCTTTGTTTTCAAACGGGTTGTAGCGCAAGGTAGACATGAGCGTGTGTTTATCGCTGATTTGGTAGCGCAGTTTCACGTCACCATAGCCCATGTAATCCGTAATATCTGGGTTGTCGTCGTCTTCGCTGCTATTGGGGTCGATACGCGCCCACAAACGAGGCATCACGGTTAATTTGTCCCATTCCATACCTGCCATAGCGTAAATGCGGTTCCATGAACGCGAGAGCGGACGGCTTTGTCCGTTGGATTGGTGCAAATAGCCTACGCCCAACATACGCAGTTGTCCGCCCCATGGCAGCGCGGCTTTCACAGGTTGCGTAATAAAAATTTCAGGCGCGTAGTCATTATTACGGAATGGCGCGGATTCATCCCCTTGGTTATACAGTTGCCAGTTGGATTGCTGGGTGTAGCCAAACCACACATCGGCGCGTGTTTTGAATAAGTCTTCCATCAATTTGGTTTTGAAAGAGCCTTGCATTTTGGCTTCTATACGCTTTTGTTCTTCTTGCACATTGTCGTGTGCCGTGCCGCGATTAGGGGAAGTTGGCGTGTAATTCGGGCTGGTACGATACCATGCGGGCAATAAGTAAATCGACTCGTGTTCGCGCACAGTCAAAATACCGCCTTGACGGTTTTCGTCTAAATCATACAGGCGGCTTAAATGCGTTGGCTCTTCGGTTAATGGCGTTTTTTCGGGGGCAGCAAACACAACTTGTGGGCTTTTATCGGCAACGCTGGCTTCATAAGTTTTTTCTAAATCAACGCTTTTAGAAGCTGGTTCGGTGGCGCTGGTTAATTTCGGCGCGTATAAGCGGTCGTAACACGCCAAACGCAAACCGCCATCTTCAATCTCGGCGCATGTTGCGGCTGTGTCTTGTGCTTTTGCGAGTGTGAAAAGGTTTAATGCAATGATAGTAAAAAGGAATTTTTGTTTCATGATGTGTGTATCAATACGTTTGGACGTATAAAAAATGGCAGGCAGAGGACTGGGCTAAAAAAGCGTGACATTTTACCTGATTTTTGCGCGCCTTGTGGCGTTTTTTGTTTCGCGCCACGAATAAACTTTTCAGGCAGCCTTTTGTGGCATAATAGCGACTTTTTGTGAGACTGGAGACGGAAAATGTCGACTTCTTGGGCTCAATATGCGTTGTATCTACAATATATGGTAATTGGCGTGGCGATGACGGCGATGTTTGCTACCGTTTATTTGCGCATTACGCCTGTACGCGAAGTGGCATTAATCAAGGAAGGCAACTTGGCGTGCGCACTGTCGTTTGGTGGGGCGTTGGTCGGTTTTTGCATTGCGCTGGCATCCAGTATTACGCACAGTTTAAGCGTACCCGATTTTATGCTGTGGGGCTTGGCGGCTGGGGTGTTGCAAATTATTGTCTATTTCGCAGCAACGCGCTTAATCAATAGTGGCTCTGTGCAATTAGCACAAAATAATGTGGCGGTGGGTGCGTTGTATGCGGCGATGTCGGTCGCGATTGGCATTTTAAACGCGGCGTGTTTGACTTAAATCGAACTAAATTTTTCAGGCTGCCTTATTTTCAGGCAGCCACAACGTTAAATGGCGCGCTAACTTTTCAGGCTGCCTGAAAACTTACATAAGGAATTAAAAATGTTGAATTTTATTAAAAAACAATTTATTGACGTGATTCAATGGGAAAATCCAGCCGACAATATGTTGATGTGGCGTTTCCCGATTGCCGACCAAGAAATTCAAAACGGTGCAAGTTTAACCGTGCGCGAAGCACAAATGGCGATGTTTGTGGACGAAGGTGTTACCGCGGACGTATTTGGCGCAGGACGTTACACGCTGACCACGCAAACTTTGCCGATTTTAACCAACTTGAGAAACTGGGATAAACTGTTTCAATCCCCTTTTAAATCTGATGTTTACTTTTTTAATACGCGTCAACAACTGGCGCGTCGTTGGGGGACAGCGCAGCCTGTTACCGTGCGCGATAGCGAATTTGGCATGGTACAACTGCGCTCGTTTGGTATGTATGCCTATCGCATCAGCGACCCTGCTCAATTTTTCAAAGAAGTTAGCGGCGTTGCTGAGTTTTACACGGGCGAACAATTGGAAACGCAATTGAAAAACATCGCCATGACGCAGCTTGCCGCCGCGTTTGGGCAATCCAATATTCCGTTTTTGGACATGGCAGCGAACCAAGTGTTGCTGTCGCAAAAAATGACTGAATTGCTGCATCCCGAGTTTGCCAAATTGGGTTTAACGCTGGAAAACTTTACCGTTGAAAGCATTACGCTGCCTGAAAACATCCAAAAAGCTTTGGATAGTCGCATGAGCATGAATGTGATTGGCGATTTGAACAAGTTTACTCAATACCAAACTGCAACTGCGATTCCGATGGCAGCGCAAAACGAAGGTGGTTTAGCAGGTATTGGCGCAGGTTTAGGCGTGGGTGCGGGGATTGGTCAAGCGATGGCTGGTGCAATGGCGGGCATGATGTCGCCAAACCAAAACGGGCAAACACAAAATGCAAACGCATCTGCCGCTGACGTTGCCGCTGCTGAAGACCCACAAGAAAAGTTGGCGAAATTGAAAACTTTGCTAGATAATCAATTGATTACGCAACAAGATTATGACGCGGCAAAAGAGCAGGTGTTGAAGCAGTTGTTGGGTTGAAACTGTATGGCTGTGTAGGTCGGCTTTCCAAGCCGATATTTATGGTTTCAGGCTGCCTGAAACTTTTGAAATAATATAGTTGCAGAATTGAAAAAGCATGACGGCGTTGCCAACGCCCTGATGTACGATTCGTGCACGGTTCTCGTTGTCGCCTTGTATGGCATGTTCACTTTTACGACTATAAAAGCTGGCTTGCAAAGCTGACCTATAACAATCTTTGATTTCAGGCTGCCTGAAAACCTTGTATTCATGCCAGCAATGCGCTGGCATGATTCTTTTATTCTATTTTTATGTTCAAAACTTATTTCACTATATTGATTTTATTGGCGATATTTTCACTATTGCTTTACGCGCTGTTTCATTTAAAAAAGCGCAATCCGTTTACCGATGGCACGCCGTTACCTTACTTTCGTCGTCCATTGATGACGCAAACAGAATTAGCGGTTTACGATGTTTTGCTTGAAGCCTTGCCTGAATACATGATTTTTCCGCAAGTGCAAGCCTCGCGTGTGTTGGAAGTACCCAAAAGCAGGGAAACGTATTACTGGTTTAATTTTGTGAGCCGATTGAGTTATGATTTTGTGGTGTGCCGCTTAGATGGGGTGCCTTTGGCAGCGATTGAAATCGACGACGCTACGCACGCGCTGCCTGAACGCCAAGAAGCGGATAACCGCAAAAATAAAGCCACTGAAGCGGCTGGTGTAGCGATGATTCGTTGGAAAGTAGGGCAAACGCCAAATGTGCGAGAGATTCGGCGTTTAATTCAAAAGATTGATAAAAAGGCTGCCTGAAACAGTGTTTTTCTCTTTTCAGGCAGCCTGAAACATAAGCTGTCAATCATAACAACTGTATTTTTAACCCCATCGGGTAAAAATACAAAAACGTTAAGCCAAAGCTAAATTGTTGCGCATCATTGCATTTATAGTCATTTCAAATACAAATAGTACAGCGTTGCCAACGCCCTTATGTACTAGATGTTGTAAGAAATCCCCGCGTTGTTTACACAACAGGTTGAGAAAAATAGAAATTTGAAATCAAAGTTGGATTCCCGCCTGCGTGGGAATAACAGTTGATTTGAAATATTTGGGTTTTGCAAAGGTTTCGATAGAGCAACAATTGTCGGATTCGGGAATCTGAACAACAAGAATCAAGCAATCTTTTCAGGCTGCCTGAAAACTCCCGTACCCAATTTTATTCAACGCCATCACTTCAACTTACTTTCGCGTTGCTGTTCACTCAATGCCAAAGCTTGCGCATGCGTTTCGTTGATTTGCGCGGCACGTTGGCGTTGCAGACTTTCTTTTACATAGTTCAAATGCGTTTGGATGGTTTGGGCGGCGAGCGTGGCATTTTGTTGCGCAATTGCCTGAAAAATGGCTTCGTGTTGCGCGCTCAAATCGGCGTGCATGGTGTTGCGTGCGCCGAACATATTACCTAAGTTGCGCTTGGTTTGTTTTTGCATAAGGCGCAATAAACTGTCGGATAAACGCGTAAATAACACATTGTGCGTGGCTTCGGCGATGGCTTGATGAAACGCGACATCGGCTTTAGATTGTTTATCAACATCGCCTTGTTCGTAAGCTTGCGCCAGTTGTGTGAGCCAATAGCGCATTCTTTGTAAATCGCTGTCGGTGCGGCTTTGCGCTGCTACGCTCGCCATCATGCTTTCTACGCCACTGCGAAAATCCAGTAGCTGATTTTCAATGTCGGGATGGTCGTTCAATACGCTTTCCCAACCAAACTGCAATTGTTCGCCCACATCATCGGAAACGTAATTGCCATCGCCTTGCCGTGTTTCAATCAAACCGCGCGTGGCAAGAATGTGAATAGCGGCACGCACGGATGGACGTGATACGTTGAATTCTTCAGCTAATTGACGTTCGGGCGGCAATTTGCTGTGCACGGGATAAATATTTTGCACAATGCGCTGTTCTAATATACTGGCGAGCTGATTGCCTAAGCTTGGCTGACGGATAAGTTCGGTATTCATTATTTATTGGTATAGTGAATTCAATTTAAAGACCAGTACAGCGTTGCCAGCTCCCTGATGTACTGGTTGCACGGCTCTCGCTGTCGCCTTGTCTTGATTGAAATTGAATCCACTATATTTGAAAAATAGGGTTATTTAAATGCAAATCTTGGGTGCGTATCTATTTTACAGAAGTTATACTTTAAGCTGATTAAAAGTTTCTCGCGCTTTGATTGAGTTTGTTATCACATTTATTGATGAACCACATCACAATTTCTTGTATTTCTACATAAAAATTTAGGGCTATTTACGATAAAATTCTTAGTAAAATAATTACATAGACTAAATGTAAAAATATTTCATGCATTTCTTTTACTTAAAATACAAGTATTTTGCTTTCAGTCTGTCTGAAAAGATAAAAAATATGCTTGACCAAATTACATAAGATTACTTAAAGTTACGTTCATATTACAAATTGGTCTGACCAATTAACCAAGAAGAACGACTATGAACACAAATATAACCACTCCTGTTTACGACAGCAAGCCGACCGATGTGTATTTTTTCGGGACGTGTTTGCTGGATTTGTTTATGCCTGAAGCGGGTATGGATGCGATGACATTGTTGGAGCAACAAGGCATTCGTGTGCATTTTCCAATGGAACAAAGCTGTTGCGGGCAGCCTGCGTATTCTTCGGGACATCCTGAAGAGGCGTTTGATGTTGCCAAGGCGCAATTGGATTTGTTTCCGCAGCCTTACCCGATTGTGGTGCCATCAGGTTCTTGTGGTGGCATGATGAAACACCATTGGCCTGTTTTGTTTAAGGGCTCTGCTTACGAAACACGTGCGAATGAGTTAGCGGCACGCACGGTGGAATTTACGCATTTCTTGCTTGCCATTGGTTATCAGCCAGAAGACAAGGGCGAGCAGGTAAAAGTAGCAGTGCATACATCTTGCGCGGCACGTCGTGAAATGGGTGTGCACATTACAGGCTGGAAATTGATTGACAGTTTAGCCAATGTAGAGCGCGTGTTACATGACCATGAAAGCGAATGTTGCGGTTTTGGCGGTACATTTTCGGTGAAACAAGCTGATATTGCAGGCGCGATGGTGGCGGATAAAGTGCAGGCTTTGAAAGACACGCAAGCGGTAGAAATCATTAGCGCGGATGCAGGTTGCATGATGAATATTGGCGGCAAAATTAATAAAGATGAACCGAATATGCCGCGTCCGAAACACATTGCGACGTTCTTGTTGGAACGTACGGGAGGCAAAGCATGAATGCACGCGAACGTATTTTGGCAAAACTGAAAAAAGCCGACGCTTATCCTATGCTTGAGCCGCAAACGGTCGATTATTATCAAGAAATGTCGCCAAGTTGGGAAAATGATGTAGAACGCTTAAAGCATTGGGCAAAAGCCATGCGCGCGGTAAAAACCGAGATTATTTGGGTGCAGCCTGAAAATTGGACGGACGCTTTGTGTCAAGTAGTGGCGCAAAAAGGTTTGAACAATATTTTAATGCCAACGAAAACCGAAAGTGGCAAACAAGGTGCGGCGGCGTTGCAAGCGCAAGGTATTGATGTGCGTACTTATGACCGCAAACTGGAAGAGTGGAAAGAAGAATTTTTTGCCGATATTCAGGCAGGCTTTACCGATGTGCGCTGTGGCATTGCGCATACGGGGACGCTGATGCTGTTTCCAACGCCCCAAGAGCCGCGTACACAAAGTTTGGTGCCGCCTGTGCATATTTGTTTGTTTGATACGAGCAAAATGTACGACACGTTTTACGCGGCGATGATTGGCGAAAATATGGCAGAGAATATGCCGACCAATGTGGTGCTGGTGTCTGGCCCATCTAAAACGGCTGATATCCAATTGACGTTGGCTTTTGGTGCACACGGCCCGAAAGATATGGTCGTGTTGGCAATCTTGCCGCCGCATATTCAGGCCGCGGATTTGGATGATGTGGCGCAATAAGTTTCAGGTAGCCTGAAAAAATACATCACACGTTAGCCCATTAAAAACAAAAAAACAAAATATTTCAGGCTGCCTGAAAGCCTTAAACCTTTTCAGGCAGTAGCCTGAACTTAACGCACATCGGTTAGCAAAATCAAAGATTTTGATCGATGGCAGCCTGAAAACAGAAACGGAACACACTATGACTACCCAAACGGTTCATTTCCATCCGCGTCCTGAAACTTTCAAACAAAACGCGGTAGAAGCCTTGGCGGACAAGCCTTTGCGCAAAAGTTTGCGCACCGCCATGGATATGCTGATGACCAAGCGCAAAGCCGTGTTGTCGGACGAACAAGAATTGCAAATGCTACGCGATTTGTGTGAACACGTGCGCCAGCGTTCCTTGTCGCGCCTGCCTGAATTATTGGTGCAATTGGAAGAAAAACTGATTGAATTAGGCGTGAAAGTGCATTGGGCGGAATCGCCGTCTGAAGCCTGCCAAATCATTCACAAAATCATCACTGACCGCAATGGTAAATTGATGGTTAAAGGCAAATCCATGGTCAGCGAAGAAATCGAGTTGAACCATTATTTGCAAGCGCAAGGCATTCAAGCAATTGAAAGCGATTTGGGCGAATACATCGTCCAAATGGCAGGCGAAAAGCCGACACACATCGTAATGCCCGCGATTCACAAAACCAAAGAGCAAGTGAGCCAATTGTTCCACGACAACATTGGCACAGAATTAACCGACGATGTAGACAAACTCACAGGCTTCGCGCGCATGGCGTTGCGCGATATTTATCGCACTGCCGATGTCGGTTTGAGCGGCGTGAATTTTGCCGTTGCTGAAACAGGTACTTTGTGTCTTGTGGAAAACGAAGGCAACGGACGCTTGTCCACCAGCGTGCCACCTGTACACATCGCGATTACAGGCATTGAAAAAGTAGTCGCCAAATTAACCGATGTGGTGCCGCTGTATAGCCAGTTGCCACGCACCGCGATTGGTCAAAATATCACCACTTATTTCAATATGATTACCGGCCCGCGTCGCAGCGAAGAGCTGGATGGTCCGCAAGAAATGCACTTGGTGTTGCTGGACAACGGACGCACGCAAGCCTATGCCGACGAGCAAATGCGCCGCACGTTGCAATGTATCCGTTGCGGCGCGTGCATGAACCACTGCCCAGTTTATACACGCATTGGCGGCGCGGCGTATGGCACAACTTATCCCGGCCCAATTGGCGAAATTTTGTCACCACATTTGCTTGGCTTGGAAGCCACGCGCGATTTGCCAACCGCATGTTCTATGTGTGGCGCATGTGTAGAAGTTTGCCCTGTGCGCATTCCGATTACCGAACAAATGCAGCGTTTGCGCGTAGAAGCACAGCGTTCGCCTAATGAACAAGTGCCGCACCCAATTACAGGGCAGGGCGCGTCGCACACCTTTGGCGAACAATTGGCTTGGCGCACGTTTGACGGTATTTTCAGCGGCAAAAAAGCGTATATGGCGTTTGGCTGGGCGGCAAGTAAATTCCGTGGTTTAACCCCAAGCTGGCAGTTGGATTGGACGAAAAATCACAGTCCGATGAAGCCTGCGGCGAAAACCTTACATCAAATGATGGCGGAAAAGCAGCAAAATAAGCATTGATTGCTGAGTAACAAGAGGCAGCCTGAAAAATTATTTTGAGAAAATACTTTCAGGCTGCCTGAAAAATAAACAAAATGAGGAGATACAAAAACACAGTGATTTCAACCATCTATTTTCCCTTTCAGGCTGCCTGAAAAGCAGTTTGATTATTCAATTTCATCCTCTGTTTGTTCACTCATTATCTGATTTATACTGCTTTTTTCAGGCAGCCTGAAAACTAAAAATACTTCATTAACTATTCACATTCAAGAGTTTATCATGAGTATCCTACTTTCCATTTTTCCTATTTTGCTGCTCATTTTTTTGATGATTGGCTTGAAAATGCGTGGCGACAAAAGTGCTATGTTGGCAGTATTGTCCGCTGTGTTGATTGCTTTATTTGCCGTGCCTAATTTATCAGGTTTCACGCCGCCGCAAGGTTTTGGCGCAAGCTATGTATTTTGGGCATTTGTGGAAGGCATTTTAAAAGCCGTTTTCCCGATTTTAATTGTGATTTTGATGGCTTTGTTTAGCTACAATGTGTTGCTGGAAAGCAAACAAATTGAAGTAATTAAACAACAATTTACCAATATTTCCAGCGATAAACGCATTCAAGTTTTGTTGATTGTCTGGGGCTTTGGTGGTTTGCTCGAAGGTATGGCAGGTTTTGGTACTGCGGTCGCCATTCCCGCAGCAATTTTGATTGGCTTAGGCTTTTCGCCACGCTTTTCTGCTTTGGTTTCTTTGATTGGTAACAGCGTGGCAACTGGTTTTGGCGCGGTCGGCATTCCTGTGATTACTTTGGCAAAAGAAGTTTATGGCTCAGCGGTAACGGCGGAACAAACCCATGCAATTGCGGGCGATGTGGTGATTCAATTGGCAGCGTTGATGTTCCTTGTGCCATTTGTGATTTTGACTTTGACTGACACCGCGAAAAAATATGTCGTACCGAATATTATTTTGTCGGCTGTAGTGGGCGGTTTGTCTTTAGGTGTACAGTTTATTGCGGCATACTTTATTGGCGCGGAAACGCCTGCAATTTTGGGTAGCATTGCGTGTATCGTGTTTATCGTGTTGTACGCGAAATTAACCGAGAAAAAAGACGCACCTGCCGACAAAGAAATCACAGGCGCGCAAATGGCGAAAGCTTGGGCGGTTTATGGTTTTATCTTGGTATTTATCTTGTTGGCAAGCCCATTGTCAGGCCCGATTAGCGCGTTTTTGAAATCAACTTTAGTTAGCAAAATCCATTTGCCGATTTATGCCGAAGGCAAAGCATTTAGCTTTGGTTGGTTGTCGAACGCAGGTTTGATGTTGTTCTTGGGCGCATTTATTGGCGGCTTGGTGCAAGGTGTTTCGGCGGGTAAATTGTTACAAATTTTGGGACAAACTTTGGTGAAAATGAAAGCCTCGGGCATTACCGTTATCAGCTTGGTAGCGATGAGTGCAGTGATGAGCCACAGCAGCATGATTGCTGTAATTGCCAATGGTCTGGTAGACGCAACGGGCACATTCTATCCATTGTTTGCACCATTAGTAGGCGCAATCGGTACATTCGCCACAGGTAGCGATACGTCTTCCAATATTTTGTTTGGTAAATTGCAAGCTACCGTTGCCGATAAAATTGGCATGGATAAATCTTGGTTGGCGGCGGCAAATACGGCGGGCGCAACAGGCGGTAAAATCATTTCGCCACAAAGTATCGCCATTGCCACTGCTGCTTGTGAGCAACAAGGTCAAGAAGGTGCATTCTTGAAATCAGCATTGCCTTATGCGGCGGTGTATGTCGTGATTGCGGGGATTACTGTGTATTGCTTTACGATGTTTGCTTTATAAATTAGTGTCGCTTAAAAGGCTGCCTGAAAAACTTTCAGGCAGCCTTTTAATATGTTTTCAATTATTCAATATTCAATTTAGCAAACGACTTTACTGTATCGTCCACCGCTTTCACGCGCACTAAGAATTCTTCCAATAAATGCAAAGGCAAAGCACTAGGTCCGTCGCAACGCGCTTTATCAGGATTTTCGTGGCTTTCCAAAAATAAGCCTGCCAAACCTGTTGCCATACCCGCCAAAGCCAAATCTAACACTTGACTACGGCGACCGCCTGAAGCTGCTGCGCCTAATTCGCGCTGTTGCAAAGAGTGGGTTACATCAAAAATAATCGGCAAATCGTGGCAAGTTTTTTTCATCACACCAAAGCCGAGCATATCCACCACCAAATTATCATAACCAAATTGCGCGCCACGTTCACATAGAATCACATTTTTGTTGCCCGCTTCTTCAAATTTATCGACGATGTTTTTCATTTGATGTGGGCTTAAAAATTGCGGTTTTTTCACATTAATCACTGCACCAGTTTTCGCCATTGCCGTTACCAAATCGGTTTGACGTGCCAAAAATGCGGGCAATTGCAACACGTCCACCACTTCGGCAACAGGCGCACATTGATAAGACTCGTGTACATCGGTAATCACAGGGCAACCAAATTGGCGTTTCACTTCGGCAAAAATCTTCATGCCCTCGTCCAAGCCTACGCCGCGATATGAATGCACCGATGAGCGGTTGGCTTTGTCAAATGAGGCTTTAAACACATAAGGAATGCCGAGTTTGTCAGTTACTTTCACATAATGTTCTGCCGCACGCAAAGTGGAATCTATGTCTTCTAATACGTTGATTCCGCCGAATAAAGTAAAAGGACGATGATTGGCAACGGTTAAATTTTGGATTTGAATGTCCATGATGTTTCCTTGTTAGATAACTAAACAAAACAGCTTTTCAGGCAGCCTGAAAGATAGGCTGCCTGAAAACGTCTATGAGGGGCGATATTCTTTTTTCAAACGAATATAAAGAATGCGTTGCGCAATGGCGATGGTGTCGTCATTGGCATCAAATACGCGCACAGTAAATTCAGGGAAATGCTTTTCGCCTGTTGCCGTGTGCGCCAAAATTTCTTCGATTTTTTCATGGCTGATTTGGCAATCCAAATACACTTCGCCGCGACCAGGTTTCACAAATTCAATGCTAGCGGCTTTGTCCCACACATAATGTCTGTCACCAAATAAACAGTTGCACATCATTGCGTAAATCGGGTCGGTCATCGCAAATAAGCTGCCACCAAATTGCGAGCCGTGTGTGTTTTTGGTGTTGAACCAATTACGTAAACGCGCGCGGCAATGAGTGTAATCATTGGATAAATAGGTGATTTGAATGCCCATAAAAAATAGCGGCGACCACCAATTTAAACGGCGGCGCAGTTTTTCGGCATTGGCTGGAGGTCGTTTGGGGAGCGGTAACATAATCTTAAAAAGCTAAAAGGCTGCCTGAAAAGTCTGCATTGTAGCGCGTTTTAACTTTTCAGGCAGCCTATTCAGGTGTTCCTTAAATTACCAATCTTATGCTTTGTGCAACACTTTACCTGTTTTGGCATCAATTTTTACATCGTATTCTTTGCCATCTTTGCCCAAAACTTCGACTTCAAAATAATCACCGTGTTTTGCGCTGTGCTCGAAATCCACATCGCCATCTTTTACTGTACCGCCGCCAACAGCTTCAATGGCAACATCACGTGCTTTTTCATGGGTAATAAATTGACTGCTGTTTTGTTGATAAATCAAGTCATCATTGTCTGCTAAAGCAGGTGCGGAAACAGCAAACAAAGCAACGGTAGTTAAAAGTGTGCGTTTTAATTTCATTATAGTGTCCTTGGTTGTTGTCAAAAAAATCAAGCAAGTGCTTGAGCGATTGATTATACAAATTTTCAGGCAGTCTTTTGGTAGGATCGTTTCAAAATGGGTAAACTTTTGTAATTAGACTCTAAATCGAATTATGCAAAAAATCATGTTGCTTTTACGTGTCAAACCAAGTCAAAGCCAGCAAAACGCGCTACAATTTCGCTTTATTTTTCAGGTAAGCTATATGCACTATTTTTCTATTTCTACGCCCGATGGCGAACATTTGGGCTTTTTGGTGATGAGTTCAGACGAAGACAGCGATACGCCACAAAGTGGCGAATTTGCCTTGAAATTGCAAGCGACGGGACAAAACGAGCGTGTGTTGCGTTTGGTAGAAGATGATGAACGTGCGTTGTTTTGGCAGATTGATGGCGATAAAGTGTGGCTGCGTGATAGCGACGATGAAACGCTGGGACACATTCGCCAAGAGTGGCTCACGATTCACGGACACCACTTTTTGCTCACGGATTTAACAGGAACGATGTAATGGAAAGTTTGTATATTTTAATTCCCATCAGCATTATTTTGGCGTTTTGCATTGGTTACTTTTTTTGGTGGTCGGGCAAAAATGGGCAATTTGATGATTTAGAAGGGCCGGCGCACCGCATTTTGATGGACGATGACGATACGACGCATTTGCGTAATGATGATAAAAAATAGCTTTGTTGGTTGGGTTGTAAACCCAACAAGTATCTGAAATGTAATGAATGCTGGCTCTTGGCTCAAACTATTTTCAGGCTGCCTGAAAATGTGTCGTTTGGTTGCTAAACTCAAAAATGATTTGAAACATGATGAATGTTGGGTCTTGCCCCAACCTACGTTCTGAAAGAAATCCAATGAAACCCCTACAATCTTTTGCCCTGTCGCTCCGTTTTTCGCCCTTGTTTGGTACGCAATTTTTGGGCGCGTTTAACGATAATTTGTTCAAAACATCGCTGTTTGTGATGATAAGCTTCTATGGTTTGGGGCAAAATTCCGTGTTGCCGCCTAGCCAAATGTTGAACTTGGGCGCGTTGTTGTTTGTGTTGCCGTATTTTTTATTTTCCGCTTTTGCGGGGCAACTGGCAACGCGTTTTAACAAGGCACGTTTGGCACAAATGACCAAAGTATTGGAAGTCTGCACCATGTCTTTGGCGGCGTATGGTTTTTACTTGCAATCCGCGCCCTTGCTGCTGTTTTGTTTGTTTGTTATGGGCGCGCAATCTACTCTGTTTGGACCTGTAAAATACGCGATTTTGCCTGAATATTTGGACGACAAAGAACTTGTGATGGGCAACGGCTTGATTGAATCTGGCACGTTTTTGGCAATTTTATTGGGGCAAATTTTGGGTACCATGGTGGCAGGCAGCAGTCCATTGGCTTTAACGATTTGGGTGGTTGGCACTGCGATTTTGGGTTTGCTTGCCAGCGTGTTTATGCCATCGGTGGCGGCAAAAGACAGCAGCCTGAAAATTGACGCGAATTTTGCGCGTTCTACCAAAGTATTGATGCGCGATATTTTTAAACAAAAAGAATTGCTTACTGCGATTTTTGGTATTTCATGGTTTTGGTTTATTGGCTCGGTTTATACAACGCAATTGCCGACTTTTGTGCAAAAACATTTGGGCGGCAACGACAATGTGTTCAATCTCATGCTCGCGCTGTTTTCCATCGGCATTGCTTGCGGTTCGGTGTTTTGCGCGCGTATTAGCAAAGGCGCGTTGCGTTTGGGTTTGGTTGCCGTGGGCGGCGTGGGCTTGACGTTATGTGGCGGTTTGTTGGTCGTATTTGCCAACAGTTTGCACTTTTCAGGCGGCCAATTAGAGGGCATTTTTAGTTTTTTGTCGCACGGCTTTGCTTATCTGATTATCTTGACGATGTTAGGAATTGGTTTTTTTGGCGGCTTCTTTTCTGTACCGCTTTACACTTGGCTGCAAACCGCCAGTAGCGATGAATTTCGCGCTCAAGCGATTGCGGCAAACAATATTGTGAATGCGGTGTTTATGGTATCAGCAGCATTGATTAGCGCGGTGTTATTGTTTGTGTTTGACAGTATTTTGTTGCTGTATTTGGTGGTGGCGTTGGGCAATATTCCGATGATTATTTACCTTGCCATGCGTTCGCCCAAAGTGTTGGCGGATTTTCGTAAACAAGATAAAAGTGTTTGATTTGTCATGATTAAAGGCTGCCTGAAATTTCAGGCAGCCTTTTGATTGGATGTTATGAATGCTCAATAATGTCTTTGTCTTTAAACCATTTTTGCATCATCGCGCGCGCTTTGGCTTTGTGCTCGGGTTTGATGTGCGTGGCAACGGCGGCAACGGCGGCAACTAAAATCCCCAAGTCATCGGTAAAGCCGACCATCGGCAAAAAGTCGGGCAACACGTCCACTGGCAACAATAAATAACCGAGCGCACCGTAAATCGTGCGTTTTGCCCAATTAGGCGTGTCTTTGTCGGTTGCGGCAAAGTAAAGCTGAATCGCGGGTTCTA
Organism: Neisseriaceae bacterium B1; assembly: GCA_051414845.1. Lineage (GTDB taxonomy): Bacteria > Pseudomonadota > Gammaproteobacteria > Burkholderiales > Neisseriaceae > Simonsiella. Next base: position 947,766 of record CP183313.1, on the reverse strand, counting down.
AAATTTTGCGACCTGCTGCTTTGGCAAACGCGGGCAGTTTACTTAAAAAGCGTTTGGAAGAATAGTGTTTTTGGTAGCGATCGGTATCGGTGGAGCGGCGCGAGAATTTCATCATGTATCCTTGTTTTATCGAGTTGAGCTTTATCAAACGACTTTAAAATAAGGCAGCCTGAAACAATAAACAAGTGTATAAAACGAGTTTTACATAATCTTTCAGGCAGCCCGAAAGGAACATTAGATAATTGAACTACTTGTTTTTTGGCGACTTTAAGCGCAGTTTTGTGTAAAAAATGGTGTTTATCCGTTTCAGGCTGCCGCTGGGGATTTGGCATTTTGTGAATTTTTTTTTACAATCTGCCAGTTTTCGCACTTTTAGTTTCAGGCAGCCTGAAAAATCCCAGTTTGTCTGCGCATAAATAAAGTGACTTTTCAAACCATAACCATAAGGAAAACAAACCATGCGCTTCAAAACCGCTACAGCACTTTCTCTTTTTCTTATGCCCGTTTTGGCAAACGCCGCATCTTTCGACGGTGCAAGCTTGAGCCTTGTCTGGGGCATTCCCTTTGCTTTGATTTTATTGTCTATTGCCACAGGACCTTTGCTGTTCTCTAAACTTTGGCATCATCATTTTGGCAAAATCACATTGGGCTGGACGATTTTATTTTTGATTCCGTTTACATTGGCTTTTGGTTTTTCCGAAACCTTGCATTTAATCGCGCACGCGATGGTGGCTGAATATATTCCGTTTATCTTGCTTTTGCTGGCTTTGTACACGATTTCAGGCGGTATTTTGGTATGGGGCAACTTGCACGGCTCGCCTAAATTGAATACGAGTATTTTGGCAATTGGCACGGCGTTGGCATCGGTTATGGGGACAACAGGCGCAGCAATGTTGTTGATTCGCCCATTATTGAAAGCCAATGATAACCGCAAACACCGCGTTCATGTGGTTGTTTTCTTTATATTTTTGGTGGCAAACATTGGCGGTGGTTTAACGCCATTAGGCGACCCACCACTATTCTTAGGCTTTTTAAAAGGCGTGGAATTTGGTTGGACGGTAGTCCACATGGCAATCCCTGTTTTGATTAGTTCATTAATTTTATTGACTGTATTTTATTTTCTTGACAGCCGCTATTTTGCTTTACACGACGAAATTGAAGCGCGTGACCCATCGCCAGATAGTGAAAAATTACAAATTTTTGGCAAATGGAACTTTTTATTGCTCGCTGGTGTGATTGGCGCAGTTTTATTGTCGGGCATGTGGAAACCTGACCATGCTGGCATTGATGTGTTGGGTACGCCATATTTGTTGCAAAACTTAGTGCGTGATGTGATTTTGGTGGTATTAACCATTGTTTCTTTGGTGATTACGCCCAAGCAAGTGCGCCAAGGTAATGAGTTCAACTGGGAACCGATTTTGGAAGTGGCAAAACTGTTTGCAGGTATTTTTGTGACCATCTCGCCTGTATTGGCGATGTTGCAAGCGGGCGAAAAAGGCGCGTTTGCTGGCTTGATCTCGCTGGTGCACGATAGCGCAGGAAAACCGATTAACACCATGTATTTCTGGATGACAGGTTTACTGTCCGCATTTTTGGATAATGCGCCCACTTATCTCGTGTTTTTCAACATGGCAGGCGGTGACCCACAGGCACTCATGCGTGGGGATTTATTTCATACCTTGCTCGCGGTGTCTATGGGTTCGGTATTTATGGGTGCATTGAGCTACATTGGTAATGCGCCAAACTTCATGGTTAAAGCCATTGCCGAACAACGCAAAGTGCCGATGCCAAGTTTCTTTGGCTACATGGCTTGGTCGTTTGGTATTTTGGTGCCGCTGTTTATTTTGCACACGCTGATTTTCTTCGTGTTTGAGATTTTCTAAACCCATGCTGCCTGAAAAGTTTTCAGGCAGCCTTTCTTATTTTTCAAATAGTTACAAGGAACTAATATGAGCGCACAATTGATTAACGGCAAAGCCGTTTCCGAAAAAATTCAAGCGCAAATCATTGAACAAGTTGCCGCACGCGTTGCCCAAGGTCAGCGCGCACCAGGTTTAGCCGTTGTATTGGTAGGCGACAACCCTGCTAGCGCGGTGTATGTGCGCAACAAAAACGTTGCTTGCGAAAAAGTTGGCTTTAAATCATTCTCTTATGTCTTGCCCGCCAGCACCACCGAAGCTGAATTGCTGCAATTGATTGACGATTTGAATGCCAACGCAGAAGTGGATGGCATTTTGGTGCAACTGCCCTTGCCGCAACACATTGACACTCAACAAGTGATTGAACGCATTGTGCCCGATAAAGATGTGGACGGTTTCCATCCGTATAACGTCGGACGCTTGGCAGTGCGCAAACCGCTGCTGCGTCCGTGTACGCCTAAAGGTGTGATGACGCTTTTAGAAGAATATCAGCTCAATGTTAAAGGCAAAAAAGTTGTGATTGTTGGCGCGTCCAATATTGTTGGTCGTCCACAATCACTAGAAATGATGTTGCACGGCGCAACCGTTACCGTGTGCCATCGTTTCACACAAGATTTAGCGAAAGAAGTGAGCGAAGGCGATATTGTCGTGGTCGCGGTCGGCAAACCAGGTTTGGTTAAAGGCGAATGGATTAAAGAAGGAGCGATTGTGATTGATATCGGTATCAACCGCTTGGATAACGGCAAACTCGTTGGTGACGTAGATTTTGAAGTCGCACAACAACGTGCCGCATGGATTACGCCTGTACCAGGTGGCGTAGGACCGATGACGATTGCCACGCTGCTGCAAAATACTTTGCAAGCGGCAGAGTTACACGATAAATAATCTAGCTTGTAAAAAAGAGGCTGCCTGAAAAGTTTATTAAACTTTTCAGGCAGCCTTAAATCTTTGCATAACATGGAGCGGGAGCGGCTCGCTCCCACAAAAACAAACTATTGAATAAAATCAAATATACGGGCTGGATAGTTTATTCAAATCTTTGATTTAAAGACAAAATTCCATGGCGTAGGCAATTAGCCGCCCGCGCTCCAAGCTATTATTTTCAGCCTGCCTGAAAATCATTTCTGACAATGCGAGCAATAAAACGTCCCACGCTGCCCCAGCACCGATTTTTCAATCAAGCCGCCACATTTCAGGCAGCCTGAACCTGCGCGACCGTAAACTTTGTATTCCTGTTGAAAATAGCCGCTTTTGCCTTCGCTGTCCACGAAATCGCGCAGAGTGCTGCCGCCTGTTTCAATGGCACGTTGCAAGATTTGTTTGATGGCAGCGATCAAGTTTTCACAATCTTGTAAATTCAATGATTTGGCTGGGCGATTAGGCAAAATAGCTGCCTGAAACAGACTTTCATTCGCGTAAATATTGCCCACGCCGACCACAATCGCATTGTCCATAATCATCAGTTTGATGGCGCGACTTTTGCCTTGCAATTTTGCCAACAAATATTCGGGTGTGAAATCGTCCGACAATGGCTCAACGCCCAGATTTTTCAGCAAATCATGGTGTTCCGCCACGCCAGCGAGCCACAAAATCGCCCCAAAACGGCGCGGGTCGTGGTAGCGCAACACCGTGCCGTCATCAAACACAAAATCCACATGGTCGTGTTTGGACGGCTCGGGCGCATTGTCGCGCCAAATCCGCAGGCTGCCTGACATGCCCAAATGCACAATCAGCACGCCCGTATCAACACAAATCAACAGATATTTGGCGCGGCGTGTGCATTTACGCACCGTTTGCCCATGCAAAATTTCAGCCAGTTCGGACGGAATTTGCCAGCGCAATTTGGCTTGGCGCACAAGGGTTTGGGCGATTTTTTTGCCGCGTATGTGTGGGGCAATGCCGCGTAGGGTGGTTTCTACTTCGGGGAGTTCGGGCATACTCTATACTCTTAATACAAATTATTTATTTAACATATGTGATAAACCTAACATCACAATTCGATTTTCATCATTCATGAAATCAATATTCCATCTTTTCTCCATGAAATTTAATAACTTTAATCCACGAATTTTAATTTGTTCCTCATTCCAATCTTGTACTAGAGCAACTTCGTTTTCAGCATATCCTCCATTAAAGTACCCAGCCTCCCCATTCCTGCCTGATTTTTTTATGGGAAAAGGTAAATTTGATAGGCTAGAATTCTTGGGTTTAGATAATGGTAGTAAATTACCTAAAGAATTGACTAAATTTTTACGTTTTTTAGTTGACTTCGTATAGGTTGGAAAATTTGTTTTCCAATATTCATGTTTCCCTGTTTTTTTGGGATAAATATGCTCAATAGTAATATAATCACTATTATTTTCTCCTATTGTCAAATCCTCTCTAAAACTCTCCCATGATATTTTTTCACGTTCTGTTTTAGATTTGTCTTTTAAAAATAATTCATACTCATATAAAAAATATCTAATTCCTTCCCAATCATAAAAACCACGTTCAGAAAATTGTTGGATAATATGAGTAATTAAGTTAGAATTTTTTAAATTACCATCTACTAAGCTATTGATATGTTTTGTAATTTTATCACAATCAATTTTTTCATTTTGAAAATCTAAAATTAATTTCCATAAATTTAAATCCCCTAAAATATCAAAAATTAAGGCACGACTCCAAGATACCAAAATAGCTACAAATAAAAAACGTTCTAAGGCTTTAAGAAAATTGAATTGAACTTCCTCTGACTTTTCCTTATATAAAACAGTCAAAACTAAAGGATAAATAGGCTGGAAATTTAATCTATTTATTTTTTCTAAAAATATTTGAATTTTACTAGGGAACTTACTATCTTTGGGATTGAATATTTTGTACCATATATCTACAGAATCTTGTAGAGAACTCACATATTTATATATATATTCAATATCTATCGTTCCTTCATTTCCATGTGCATTAATTTTTTTAGTGATAAATCGCTTTTCTAATAAATCAGTAGAATAGTCAACATGATTCGTTCCAAAGCGCATAGATAATATCACTCTATGATAATAGCTGTTTTTTTCTGAATTTTCATTGAGAAACTCATGTCCAAAATACATAAGATAATGATTTCTTAAAAACCAATCATCATCAAGGGGATTCTCTTTATTTCTACCTAAATTATGATATATTGTTTTCCAGCAATCATTAATAGCCCTACGCAATTTTAATTTTTCAGTCTCATCAGAATCAATTTTTAAAGACAAGTAAATTAATCTATTCTTTAATAATTCCAAATATGATAATGGCTTACCTCTATTATTCATGGTCTCGAACGCAACACAAACATCCACATCATCAGTAATGGTAAAAATATTAAATAATAATTGCTGCGTAATTTTCTTATATAATTTCTCAGTTTCATCATTAGATAATTTGCTAATTTTATCTTGGAAAAATCGCTTAGCATTTTCTAAATTCTGCGTATAGATAGTTTCCTCACCAATATTAGTGGATGAGGTTTCTAAAAAAATTTTAGTTTTTAAAAATTCATAACTTGGATTATCTTTTTCATATCCAAAAATATAAGAACGAGAAATTCCTTTGTCTTTTGAATCAAAGATAAATTTTTTTCTAATATCTTTAGATTCTGTATGATTTAAATCAATGCTGTCTTGTATTTTTTCTAAAATAGCTTGAATTAAAATAATTGTTGTCGTTAATCTTTGTTGACCATCAACAACAAAATATGGTTGATAATTTTTATCTTTAATAATCCAAAGGTCATCTTCCCATTTTTCATATATCTGACTGCTAACATTCTCTAATGTTAAAACTCCCGTATAATGATTACTTCCCAAACTTAATTGGTCTAAATCATTCCAAAAATCTTTTAGTTGCTTATTTGTCCAAGCATAGCCACGTTGATAATCTGGGATTCTAAATAAACGCTCAGTAAAAATTTTTGATAGTGTTAGTAATTGATTATCCATTAAGTTTTTAATCCTAAATGAAAATAAATACAAAATTATACACGATTTATATTCTTGCTTACTTGAAAATTCACTTATTCAATATCCCCCACTCTTTCTGCAACCGCTTAATAGAAACAGGATAAGGCGTTTTCAGTTCTTGCGCAAATAAGGACACCCGCAACTCCTCCAAATCCCACCCCAAATCTTTCAGGCTGCCTGAAACCACCAAATTCTGCCTTTGCAAACCAGCCACTTTTTCCGCCCACATCGTTTCCAGTTCCTGAATATCCGCTTCACGCGCCATATCACGCGCGGGATTTGCGCTGTATTTGTCCACCCGCAAACTCATCGCCCGCAAATACACAGGCAAACGCGCCCATTGCGCCCACGGCGTATGGCTGGCAAAACCCGCACCCAGCAACACATTCAGCCGTTCACGCAACAAAGGCGTGAGCGGATGTTTGCCCAATTTCGCGTTTAATTCGGTGTAGGCGGCTGTAATCTCGCCCAAATAACGGCTCACCGCTTCTTTCACCGCAGGCAGCCTGCTTTTCGCCCTTTTAATTTGTTCTTTAAAGGCTTTTTCATTGCGCGGCAATTCGTCTTCGCCAATAAAGGCGCGGTCGCAAATCGCGGCAGTCAAATCGTCTTTCAACACATCAGGCGCAATGTGTTTCAGCAACATCGCCGCCTGCGTATAGCCCTGAATGCCTTTATTGAAATCTTTCATATGGTCTTTTAATTGCATTTGAATCAATGAGATAATGCCTTTACGGTGCGCCTGTTCCGCCGCTTGTTCCGTGTCAAACAGGCGCAGCGATACCGTGCCGTCTTTTTGCGTCTGTAGTGCCAAGTAGCCTGTGAGTTGCTGTTTGCCACGCGCAAATTTAATGCTTTCAGGCAGCGTGCCAATGCTCCAATCAGTAATATTATCGCGCTCAAATTCCTGCGTATTATCGCGGAAAGTAACGGCTGCGGCTTGTCCAAGTTGTTGTTGTAATTGCGCTAAATCGCGGCTGCTGGCGAGTTCTTGACCGCCATCGTCCACCACGCGCAAATTAAAATAACAATGTTCAGGCAGCCTGAATGCCGCCCATTCGTCCAAATTAATCTGCTCTAACAAGCGCATATCGCCTGCGTGTTTGGCGATGGCATGGGCGAGTTGCGGCAAAATCGGTGCGCTTTGGTCGGGTTCGCTCAACAAAAATTGTGTTACAAAATCAGGCACAGGCACGCACACGCGGCGGATTTGTTTTGGCAAGGCTTTGATTAACAAAGCGAGTTTTTCGCGCAACATGCCTTGCACCAGCCATTCCAATTCGTGCGGATTGATGCGGTTTAACACGGTCAGCGGCACGGTCAGCGTTACGCCGTCCAAAGGATGATGTGGCTCAAAACGGTAGGACAATTTGAATTTGCCGTCTGCGTTTTGCCAAAATTTCGGGAACTGCTCTTCCGTGATGTGCGCGGCGGCGTGTTGCATTAAATCTTCTTTGCTTAAAAACAAAGATTGGGTGTCATTGGTTTTCAGCCACGCTTCAAAAGTGCGTAAATCGGCGAGTGGCTTCGCTTTCAGGTTGCCTGAACCTTTTTTCGGGGTGCGATTTGCTCCCTCCCCCGACTGGCGGGGGAGGGCTGGGGTGGGGGCGGTGCTTTTGGGCGCAACGGCATTTGTTTTATCCGCGCCATTTTGCCCCCACCCTAACCCTCCCCCGTTGGGGACGGGGGAGGGGACAGATTGCAGGCTGCCTGAAAGTTTCGCGGATTTTTCAGACGGCACATAATTTTCAGGCAGCCTTTTATCATAAAAATCAAGCAACACTTCTTCATCAACCAACACATCTTGTTTACGCGATTTGTTTTCTAAATCAATAATTTCTTTGATTAATTTTTTATTGTGCGTGAAAAAGGCAGCCTGCAAATCACAATCCTGCGCCACCAACGCGCCACGAATAAACAACTCACGCGCTTCGGCTGGCGCAACCTTGCCATACGCAATCGGACGGCGCGGCAAAACCGTTAAACCATAAAGGGTTACGCGCTCGCTGGCGACCACTTCGCCACGTTTGCGCTCCCAATGCGGCTCAAAATAATGGTAACGCACCAAATGCCGCGCTTCCTGCTCTATCCATTCGGGGTCAATCGCCGCCACGTCTCGCGCATAAAGTTTTGATGTTTCAGTTAATTCTGCCGCCATGACCCATTTTGGCTTGCTTTTAAACAAGGCAGACGTGGGAAACAAATGAAAATGCGAACCGCGCGCGCCCGTGTAATCGTGTCCTTCGGGCGATTTCATGCCCACATTCGCCACCAAACCCGTCAGCAAAGCGCGATGAATTTGTTCGTAAGTGCTTTGTTTTTTCGCTTGAATTTGGGCGCGATGATTTTTTTTGTGGATTTGTTTTTGCTTGGCTTGCGCGGCAATGTCTGCATTTTCATCAATTTGCGCTTTTTCAAACACGGACAAATTTTCAGGCTGCCTGAACGCGTGTTCTTTCGCCACCAAACCCATTTCCACCGCAATTTCCGCCAATTGTTTGTGCAACTCGCGCCACTCCCGAATCCGCAAATGCGACAAGAAATATTGATGACACCATTGAATTAATTGCTTATTGGTCAAACCCTTATCGCGCTCGCGCTGGAAACTGTCCCAAATATTCACATACGCCAAAAAATCCGATTGTTTATCCGCAAAACGCTCGTGCGCTTTGGCTGCCGCTTCGCGCACTTCAAGCGGACGCTCACGCGGGTCTTGAATGGACAATGCCGACACAATAATCAACATTTCTGCCACACAATCATGCACTTGTGCCGCGATTAACATGCGCGAAATTTTCGGGTCTATCGGCAAACGCGCCATTTGTTCGCCCAATTTGGTCAATTCATTGCGCTCGTTTACTGCACCCAATTCCTGCAAAACCTGAAAACCGTCATTGATGTAACGCTGGTCGGGGGCTTCCAAAAACGGAAATGCCGCCACATCGCCCAATTTTAAGGCTGCCATACGCAAAATCACCGCCGCCAAATTGCTGCGGATAATTTCAGGGTCTGTAAATGCAGGTCTCTGATTAAAATCACTTTTTTCATACAAACGCACCGCCACGCCAGCCGCCACGCGCCCACATCGCCCCGAACGCTGCCGCGCTGCCGCTTGCGAAATTTTCTCAACGTGCAATTGTTCCACTTTTGCCCTTGCGGAATAACGCTTGACACGCGCCAAACCCGTGTCTATCACATATTTAATGCGCGGCACGGTCAGCGAAGTTTCCGCCACATTGGTCGCCAAAATAATGCGCCTTTGCGAACCCGTTGGGTGGAAGATTTTGTGCTGTTCTTGTGCCGATAATCGCGCAAAAAGCGGCAAAATGTCGTCATTTTTACGTAATGGCGATTTGCGTAAGGCTTCTGCCGCTTCACGAATTTCGCGTTCCCCAGCCAAAAATACCAAAATATCGCCTTCGCCCAAACGCGCCAATTCGTCTGCCGCGTCCACAATCGCGTCTGCGATTTCAATTTCCGCTTCATCTTCATCTAAAGTATTGATGGGACGATACAAAATTTCTACTGGAAAAGTGCGTCCGCTCACTTCAATCACGGGCGCGTTGTTGAAATGTTGCGAAAATCTGTCCGCGTCAATGGTGGCGGACGTGATGATGATTTTTAAGTCGGGACGAGAGGGAAGTAATTGTTTTAAATAGCCTAATAGGAAATCAATGTTCAGGCTGCGTTCGTGGGCTTCGTCAATGATGATGGTGTCGTAGGCGGTTAAAAAACGGTCGGTTTGGGTTTCGGCAAGCAAAATGCCGTCCGTCATCAATTTAATGGCGGAATCGCGTGAAATTTGGTCGTTGAAACGCACTTTGTAGCCGACCGCTTGCCCAATCGGGCTGCCCAATTCTTCGGCAATCCGTTCCGCCACCGAACGCGCCGCCAAACGGCGTGGTTGGGTGTGCCCAATCAAGCCCGCCGCGCCACGCCCCAATTCCAAGCAGATTTTGGGGATTTGCGTGGTTTTGCCCGAACCTGTTTCGCCACAAATAATCACGACTTGATTGTTTGCAATGGCTTGGCGGATTTCATCGCGTTTGGCGTGGACGGGCAGGCTGTCATCAAAAGTGGGCGTTGGCAGATTTTGGGCGCGTTTTCGGTAGATTCCGTGGGATTTGGCGTATTTTTGTTGTACTTTTTCTATGCCACCGAATTTTTCAGGCTGCCTGAAAGCGGTTTTGAGAAAATGGCGGTCTTTGCAGAGAATTTCGTTGAGATTGGGTATTTGCATTTTTTTATCTTGATGATTCAATAGAGTAGGTCGGATATATGGGGTTGGGTGTTGGTTTTGCAAGGTTTCAGGGATGGAACCTAGACGTCTCCGTCCGTAATGAACGCGCAAAAACCATTGTTGCTTATGTTTTTAGCAGACGAGGATGTCCGCACTCCAAGTTTTGCAAAGGTTTCAGCCTAAAAGTTCACTCAATAAAAATGTCGGATACGAATATCCGACGTAAAGTTTATTCTTCTATAACAAACCGATAACCGCTGCCGCGCACGGTTTGCAGGCTGCCTGAAAGGTTGGCGGGTTCTAATAATTTACGTAAGCGTCCGATTTGCACGTCTACGGTGCGTTCTTCTACAAAAACGTGGTCGCCCCAGACGTAATCGAGCAATTCGCGGCGGCTGTAAATGCGGTTGGGGTGCGTGGCGAAAAAGTGGAGCAATTTGAATTCGCTGCTACTGCATTCTATGTTCAGGCTGCCTGAGGAGACGCTGTGTTGCTCGGGGTCTATGGTTAAGTCGCCGATTTGGATGCATTTTTGGCTTTTTTGTGGCGCGAGTCGGCGCAACAGGGCATTGATTCGTGCATTAAGTTCGCGCGGCGAGAAGGGTTTGGTTAGATAATCGTCTGCGCCTTGGTTGAGCCCGTGTTCTTTGTCGGTGTCTGCGCTGCGGGCGGTGAGCAAGATGATGGGCAACTGCGCGGTGCGGCGGTCGGCGCGTAGTTGCGCGAGCCAATCTACGCCGCTTTGGTCTGGCAACATCCAATCCAAGAGCACCAAATCGGGCAATTTGTGTTGAATTTCTTGGCGCGCGCTGCCGATATTGGCGGCGACGCGTACGCTATGTCCTTGTTGTTCCAATTGAAAACGCAATAGGCTTTGAATCGGCGCTTCGTCTTCTACGCACAAGATGTCTAAATTAGCCATAAAACGGGGGGTCTCCTTGCGGGCGCGTTTTGAAGCGTTTGTGTAACCAAAAATATTGTTCAGGCTGCTTACGCACGCGTGCTTCGATAAATTCGTTCATGCGCGTAGCGTCGGCAACAGGGTCGTCGCTGGGGAAATTTTGCCAAGCGGGATAAAAGCGCAACACAACGCTGCCATCGGCTTGGCGTGTGGGAATAGCAGGGATAACGCTGGCGTTGGTCAGTTTGGCGATGCGCGATAAGCCTGTAATGGTGGCGGTTGGAATGCCGAAAAAGGGGACGAACACGGAATCTTTTGCGCCAAAATCTTGGTCGGGCAAATACAAAAACGGCGCGGCGGTGGCTTTGATTTGCTTGATAATGCTGCGCAAGCCTTCGGTGCGACCGATGAGATAAACATTATTGTAGCGATGGCGACCTTTTAGGATTTGTTCGTCTAACTCTTTGTTTTTTTGATGCGAATAGACGCTAATCAGCGGCACATCTTGATTGAGCGCGTACACCGCCGCTTCAAACGCGGTAAAGTGTGGATACAGCAAAATCACCTTTTCGCCACGCGCAAGCGCATCGTCTAAATAGGCTTTGTCTTGATAATGCACAGCATTTTTCAGCGTTTGCGCGTCGCCATACCAATAGCGTCCGTATTCCAAAATCAGCAACGCCATATGGTAATAATGCTGTTGTAACAAGGCATTACGTTCAGCTTCGGATTTTTCGGGGAAACAGGCTGCGAGATTGGTTTTGCCCACTTGCGTGCGTGGCACAACCAAGTGATAACACAGCCAGCCGCAGATTTTCGCTAGTGTTTGCAGCGCGTTGTATGGCAGTTTTGCCAGCAGCTTTAGGATATAGAAAGCGATGTTCATCATGTTTTTTTGTTGTATGTGTTGGTTTTCAGGCAGCCTGAAACGAAGTTCAGTGAAGCTAAAACTATTGGCAACCCAAATTCATCGCTACCGCGTCAAAACTACGCGCCAAGTTTTGGCAGACGGCTTCGTCGGGGTTTTCTGCTGCCAATTCCGCTTGCTGCTGTTGCAACATGCTGATTAAACCGTCGGCTTGTGCTTGAGTTTGGTAACAGCTTTGTGCACGCTGGAAATAGGCTTGGCAGCGTTCAGGCAGCGGTAGTAAATCACTAGGCAATGAGGCTGCCTGAACATCGCTACTGTTTAAAGTTTCAACAAGCATGGGTTCAGGTTGAAATTGCGCGGCGGCGATGTCAGAAGCGTTGATGTCCAACATCGCCTGTTTGCTCGATTGCAAAATGTCTTCGCCTTGCTCTACGTTTAAGACGGCGGAAGCGATGTGATTGCTAGACGAGGCAGCTGCTTGTGAAGCGGCAGTTTTTTCTTCGTTTTTTTCGGGCGAACACGCGGTAAGTGCGAGCAAACAGGCGCATAAGGTTAAAGATCGCAACATTTTTCAGGCAGCCTTAAAACAGTTTGCGCACTTTCGCGGCGATGTCGGGTGCGCGCATAAAGGTTTCGCCGATTAAGAAAGTATTGACGCCGTATTGTTGCATCAATTCAATATCTTGCTTGTCGCGAATGCCGCTTTCGGTTACAACAATGCTGCCTGAAAGTTGTGGTAATAAATTGATGGTTTGCTGCAAATCCACTTCAAAAGTGCGCAAATTGCGATTATTTACGCCGCGCAAAGGCGTGGTGAGCTGCGTGCATTTTGCCAATTCGCTCTCGTCGTGTAATTCCAATAAAACCGCCATGCCTAAATCGTGTGCACATTGTTCTAATCGCTGCAAGGTTTGCGCGTCTAGCGCGGCGGCAATCAACAAAATGGCGTCCGCGCCCCAAGCGCGCGCTTGGAAAACTTGGTATTCGTCAATCATGAAATCTTTGCGTAACACGGGTAGCGACACGGCGGCACGCGCTTGGCGCAAATAGTCGGGCGAACCTTGAAAATAGGGTTCATCGGTTAAAACCGACAAACACGCTGCGCCTGCGCTTTCATAAGCTTTGGCGTGTTCCGCTGGCTGAAAGTTGGGGCGAATTAAGCCTTTGGATGGGCTGGCTTTTTTAATTTCGGCAATAATCGCGGGCTGATTGTGCGCGTGTTTGCTGCAAATTGCGCCAATAAAATTGCGCACGGCTGGCGCGTCGGCGATTTGGTCTTTGAGTTCGGCAAGTGGCAACACGCTTTTGGCAGCGGCGACTTCTTGGGCTTTGGTGGCGAGGATTTTGTTGAGGATGTCGGTCATGGTTTTGATTTTTTATGGAATATTGGCTTTTTTGTTTAATAAACAAATCATGAATTAGGAGGCAGCCTGAAAGTTTGCATTGGGTTTACAGCCCAACCTACGCATATTTTCAGGCTGCCTGAAAGACACAAAGAGTGGGTGCAAGCACCCACTTTGGTTTAATCAATGCTGTAACCGTTTAAGTATTGCACGCGCTCACGGGTTAGGCGGGTGTCGCATTGCATTTGCAAATACTGAATTTCAGCAGCGTCTGCACCTTTTGCGCCTGCACTACGGCAGCTTTGGCGTTTTTTGCTTTCCCAGTTGCGCTGTTCATCGACCAAGCTTTTTTGAATTTCAGGGTCGATTTTTTTCCATGCAGATTTGATGGATTGGTCGGCTGTCTGATTCGCTTCGCGCGCTTGTGCCAACTCGCCATCGCTTACATTGGCTTTAGCTGGTGCTGTAGGTTGCAAAACTTCCGTTGCGTTGCTTGTAATACCTGAAGCACTTAATTCTTCTGGGCGTGGTGGCGCAGGAACGTCGTTGCCAATCGGTTCTATTTCTTCCATTTTGGGCAAGGTTGCAGGCATAGAAGCGGTTGTTTCAGGCTGCTTCGGTGCTGGGCTTTGCAATTTTTGCAAGGCTTCTTGGCGGCTTAAGGTTTGTCCTTGCACGTTGATGGTGTCTTTGATGCCGTATGGCAACAGCGCATTGGCAAGGATTTTACCGACGTGGCTTAAGTTGTTGTCGGTTGTGTTTAAGTTGTTTGCGCCGTTTTGCGGCTGTGTGTAGTTCAATGGGAATGTAATCGTGTTGTTTTCAAAACGAGCATTGCTGCCTTGTAAAGATTCGGCGATGTAGTCGCTTGGCACAGGGGCTTGCAACAAAGGCGCGTTTGCCTTAACCGTATCAAGCAGCGCGCTTGGAATGGCGATGCTTACTTGTGTTTGGCAGTTTTGTTGGTTGGTTTGGGCGTTGTTCACTTGAATATTCAGTTCAGTTGCCGCGGCAACGACTTTATCGGCATCCACCCATTGACGCGCATCTTGGCTGGCAAAATTGCGCGCGGTGTCGCTGATGCTTTTTTGAATGCTGGCGCGGATTTGTTCGTTGAGTGTTGGTTGCGCGCAGATGTTTTGTGCGGCGGCAGAAGCTGCTGAAGCGGCTTGATTGTCCGCAGCTTTGTCAGAACAAGCAGCCAAAGCCATAGAGGCACACAAGGCTGCGATTAGGGTTTTCTTCATGATTTTATCCAATTGATAGGAGACAAAAAACAGGCGGCATGATAGCAAAAAAATAGGCTGCCTGAAAGATTTCAGGCAGCCTGAATGATAAAACTTCGCAAATTAACCGACATGCGGCGTAAATGCGTCGTTGAAATAGGCGTGTTCAGGCAGTTTGCCTTTGTCCATCAATTCATGGCGGCTGGATGTAATCATATCGGGCGAACCGCAAGCATAGACTGTGTGCTGGCTCAAATCGGGATAATCGGCTAACACATGCTCGGTTACATAACCTGTTTTGCCTGTCCATGTGTCATCAGGACGAGATAATAGGGGCGTATAACGCGCGTTGGGCAATTGTTGCAACAAATCTTGTAATGCTGCGTTGTCGTAAAAACTGCTGGCGTGGCGGTTGCCTAAGTAAAAGTGCAATTGGCGATTCGGTTGCGTTTGTACCAAATGCGCGAGCAAAGATTTAATCGGCGCAAAACCTGTGCCTGTTGCCAATAAAATCAACGGCTTTTCGCTGCTTTCGTCCACTGTAAACGCGCCCAAAGGACCGCGCAAACGGATAATGGAACCGCTTTTCAGTCTCCCGTCAAACAATTGTGGCGAAAACAAACCGCCCTCGTGTAAACGTACATGAAATTCCAGCTGCCCCGTTTCGCTGGGCGCATTGGCAATCGAATAGCTGCGGCTGCCTTCTTTGAGCAAAATATCCATATACTGCCCTGCGTAAAACGCAAATGGCGGTGCTTTGGGCAATGCCACTTTCAAAATCGCCACATCGCCATGCGTTTGTACGCTGGCAACGCGCGCGGGCAAAGTGCGAATCGTCAAGGCTTTCGCGCCAGCATAGGCGGGCATATCGACTACTACATCTTCTTTGGCTTGACAGCAACACAATAAAATCATGCCCGCGTCTACTTCTTCGGGGCTTAACACGTAATCATCGTATTCGCCATTTTGCTGCACGCTGCCTGAAACTAACTGCGCGCGACACGTGCCGCAAACGCCGCTTTGACACGAATGCGGTAAATTGATACCGCTGCGAATGGCGGCGGCGAGAATAGTTTCATTGTCTTGGGTTTCAAATTCGGTTTGACTCGGGGAGACGGTGATTTTGGACATGTTTTTTGTGGTTTGCATGAATAATGAAATACGGATTTTAGCAGTTTCGGGCAACCTGAAAAAGGGCGAAATGTTTTCAGGCTGCCTGAAACACAAATGGAGCGCGATTGGTTAATGCTTCATTGTTTGACAGATTGTTTTGACAGATAGAAGTCCGCATATTTCAGGTTTCAGGTAGCATAAAACGTTTCTTTCAGCCGTTTGAGAATGACTTTGCCAAAATAGCTAAACTGCCAACCCCAATCGCGTTGAAATTCTTGGCGGATGGTTTGGCGGTAATCTTGTATATCGGTTAGAAAACTCAAATCATGCGTACGCAGAAATTTTTTCACGGAATACGCCACCAGTAAACGCCATGTTTTATCTTGCAAAATATGCAATTGCAGCAAATGGTTAGGATAAATCTTTTCTGCACGGATGGCTTTTTGCATGGCAAAAAAAATGTCGTTTAAATGGCGTTTGCCGACATTGGCGGTAATGCTGCCTGAATTTTGGCGATAACCGAGCAGGCTTTCAGGCAGCCTGAAAAAGTGTTTGGCTTGTAAATAAAGATAGGGAATGGTCATCATGTCTTCAAACAGTTTTCCTTGTTCAAATCTGTGATGTTCAAACAATTTTTTGTGATAGCAACGCGACCAAACATACCAGCGGTTTTCTTCAAATGCGCGTGTCAAAGAAAAAGGCTGCCTGAAATAATCGTGGTAAATCGTATGCGTTGCGCGCGCGCCTGTGTCTTGAAATAGGGTTGCGTCAAATTCAATAATGTCGGGCTGGTGTGCGTCAATCGCAGCAAGAATTTTGTCTAATGCCTTGTTTTCAAAAACATCATCGCTGTCTAAAAACAACCAATATTCGCCTTGCGCCACATTCATCCCGCTATTGCGTGCGGCGGATAAACCTACGTTGGCTTGCGTGATGATTTGATAGGCGATTTGGCGCGTTGAAAATTGATTTTGTGCAAAATTTTCAATCAGCTGCGCGGTGTTGTCGGTTGCGCCATCGTTTACAATCAGGCATTCAACACGCGTGTCCTTGCTGGGGCTTAAATTGTCCAGCACCGATTGCAGCGCGGCGGTGATGTATTTTTCTACGTTGTAACACGGAATGATGAGCGATAGGGTCGGTTTCATAACGCAAATTCAGTAACGGAAATGGATAATGGTGGCATTAAATCATAGAGATATACAAATGCAGGCTGCCTGAAATATTCATGATTAGGGCGAATGGCATGCACGCGCACGCGTGGAAATTGGGCAACATTCATCGCTGCGCTGCTGGCAAGATGATACAGCTCAAATTCGGTTTCAGGCTGGCTTTGAATTTGCTGCAATAGCCAATCTTCAAAAATCAACGGCGTTTCAATCAGCGCAATATTTTCAGGCAGCAAAGTTTCGCGCGGATGGGGGAAATAGTTTTGGATTTCATAGTGTTGCATGATTTTTTGCGCCCATTCAACATTGCGCGTTTCATCGGCAAAAATCGGTTGTCCGAGCCAGATTTTTTCGGTTTTAGCGACGCTGAAACTTGTCTTACTCGTTTTCAGGCTGCCTGAAAATGGTGTTTTGTTTTCAGGCTGCCATAGGGTTAAAGGTTTGGTGTGGGCAACGATATTGCGTTGATTGGGGTATAAAGTATGGTGTTGTTGCGAAAGCTGGCGCAAATCTTCGGTTTGATAGCGCATACCTTGTAGGCAATTGATGATTTTGCGTTTTAAAGTTTGCGGCGGATTGTGATACAAAATGCTGCTCGGGTAGAGATTGGCCGTGCCGTCGTCAAAGGTTTCTAGTCGCTCAAATTTGAGATGGCTTAATGGATATTGAACGGTTGGGTTGTCTATGCTAGCGGCGAAAATGGTGGCGTATTGTTTGTCTAAATTTTTGATTAAAAGCGGTAAAACCAGTTCTCTCTGCCAACGTCCTTGCGGAATTAAGACATAATCAGCGCGGCGGCACAGAGCGGCGGTTGCTTGAAAATAGTGGCGATATTTGGCATTGTCGGCTTCGGCATAGCACACCATAAGCAAATCAGCAGGGACAGGCGCGCTTTGGCGGATAAGGGCTTGCGCAATCAGAGCTTGCAGGGGGGTTAGGCAGATGAAGAGATTGGGGCGCATGGCTTGTTAATTATGGGTTTAAGTGGTTGGGTTAGTTTTTCAGGCTGCCTGAAAGATTTTGAGTTGCTGATAATATTAACTGCCCCCCACTCTAGCCCTCCCTCGCGAGCGAGGGAGGGAATAGATTGCTGGGGATTTTGCGGTTTTAGGCTGCCTGAAAAGGTAAGCTGATGCGTCCGTATTCGCCGAACCATTCCTTAATCTGCGCGTCATGCGGCTCGGTGGGTAAACTGTGTACGGTTTGGCAAGCGAATGAGACGGCGATAAGGCGTGGGATTAAACGGTTTTGGCAAGCGGCTAGGGTGCAGTCGTAATAGCCGCCGCCTTGTCCTAAACGGTAACCTTGTGTGTCTATGCCGACAATGGGGATGATGAGCGTGTTCAGTTGGTGGGCGCGGATTTTTTTGCCTTGAAACTGGGGAACATTAATGCTTTTACGGTTTGTTTTGCCGATGATTTTGCGTGTTTTCAGGCTGCCTGAAAGGTTAGGGTAGGGCGTAAACCATAGGCGCAATTGTTTTTTTTCTATATAGGGTAGGTAGAGTTGTGCGCCACGTTTTTGCGCGCTTTGAATGAAGTTATCCAGTCTTAATTCGCTGCCGATGGGGTAGTACACAGCGATTTTTTTGCCGCGTTTGATTGTTCTTTTGAGCGCGCGATTAATCGCTTGCTCGGCGCGCTCGCGTGCACTTTTGCTTAAGTTTTTGCGGTTTTGGCGCAGTTGGCGGCGGATGGAAACTTTATCAGTAAGGGGAAGTTTAGGGAAAAGTGTGGGCATAATGTTGTCGCAATAGGGTTTCAGGCAGCCTGAAATATTCAGGCTGCCTGTGGTTTAGTCAAAGCGTTTAATGTATTTCACTTCGCCGCCACTGGATTGAGTGCCAGCGCGTGCGATGGCTTGGAATGAGCGCGTGAGTTGATACACGAGTTTGACCGATTGGCTGGCGGTTTGCAAGCCTGCTTCGTAACCAAGATACAGGTTTTGCGTGAGCTGTTTGCCAAAGGTTAGGACTTGTTGCGCGGGGTTCATTTCGCCTGTTTGGGCGTTGCGCGTTTGTTGGCTGGTTAAGCCAAAATCGTCCACTAAGCCGATTTTGTCGTTCAGGCTGCCTGCAAGGAATGCGCCTGCGGCGGTTGCTAATGCGGCTTCATCGGTGCTGCTGCCGCTGCTGGCACGGTTTAGAATCAGCCATGACAGTTTGTCTTTTTCGCTCATCGGTTCATCAGCAACCAGTGTAACGCGTGGACTGTCTAGGTTGCCCAATACTTCTACACCCGCGCCAACAGGCGAGCCACGACGTTCGGCGCGGATATTGAGATTGGGGCTGTTAAGCGGACCGACAAAGGAAATCACGCCTTTTTTGATGGTCAAGTCTTGTCCGTAGGCTTTGTATTGTCCTTTAACGACATTGACGCTGCCAACGCCTTGAATATCGGTGCCAGGTTTGGCTTTGAGCGTGAGTTGTCCGCCTAGCGTTACATCTAAACCTTGTCCTGAGAAATAGAATTTATCATTTAAATCAAATACTAAATTCAAATTAAATGGCAAAGGTTTGGAAGGCTCTTCTTGGCTTTCGCCCAATACTATCACGTCATCGTCCAAAGTGGGCGCACTGCTGTCTTGGAAGCCGAAGCGACCTTCATCGGTTTGCAGATTGCCTGTGAGTGTGATGCCGTCTTTGGTGTAAATCACGTCACTCGTGCCTGAAATGGTTAAGCGGCGGTTGGGTTGGTCAAGGATTTGGTAGTGATTGAACGTGACTTTTGCATCCACATCGGGTGTGTCGGTGGCATAGCTGGCTTTGCCTGCAAGCGATACTGTGCCATCTTTGCGGCGGAAGGTAAGCGCGTCCACAATCCATGTTTGCCCTTCTAGGCTTGATTGCAGCGTACCATCGGTTAAGATAATGCCAACATCGCGGTTGCGGTAATTCAAATCTTGCCCTGTAATGCTGCCTGAAAATTGTGGATTGTTCAGGCGACCACTGATGGCTACATCGCCATTGAGCGTGCCGCTAATGGTTTGTCCAATTGGCATGAAGTTGCGCAAGGTATCCAAGTTTTCCGAGCGTACGAGTACGCGCCCTGTTACTGGGGCTTGTGCCAAATCGCCACCAAAAGTTTGCAGAATGTCAAAATTGCCTTCTGCTTTGCCGTAGCGCGTGTTGCCGCTGAATTTGTTTAAAATGCCACGGTTGCTCAGTTGTGTGTTCAACACGAAATTGTTGAGCAATAGGGGTGTTTTGCGTGCATCGTTTAAGATGATGTCGCCGCCTTGTTGACGCACATTTAAATAACCTGTTGGGTTTTGCGTGTAGTTCAAATCCCAATCGCCTGATAGGACCAAATTATGTTCCACTGGCGGCGTGTAGAAATTGTGTAGCTGCACCAAATGCAAACTTTGCGCGCTGCCTTTGGTGGATAAGCCTGCTTGTTTATCCCATACTAAGCGTTCTAAATTCAGGCTGCCTGAAAGGGCTTGCCAATGCGCCGCGCCCAGTACCACGCGTTCTGTACCTACTTCTAAACCCATGCGGTTTTGCAATTTCAAATCCAGCGCACCGCTCACATCTAACGCGCCAATTTGTCCCAGCCATTGATTTTTGTCGTTTAAACCGCCATCGGCTTGGGTGTTTAATGCTAGCGGTTTGCCGTCAATTTTCAGGCTGCCATTGGCGCGGAAGTTGTGGCGGCGCAATGTGCCTTTGAGCGCGGCATCAATGGTGTCAATTGCCGTACCACCTGCCAAAATGCTATTGCCTTTCAGCATGATATCCAGCGGACGTTGTGGATCGGGCGAACCGATGAAATTAAAGTCCAAATTTTGCACTTTTAAGCCATCGCCCATAGCAAACTGGCGCGCGCTGCCTGAAAGTTTGGCGTCCAGTTTGGTGAAATCATCGGCGATAGACGTGAGCGTACCTTTGGCGATTAATGCGCCTTGAACGCCGAAACCGAAGCGGTTTAATTCAGGCGCATTGATGTCTAGTTTGAGCGTGTCGCCTTTTTTGCCGTAGGCACCTTGGGTTAAAATGCGGTTTTGTCCCAAGCGAATGTCGGCATCGGCTTGGTGTAAGTGCTTGTCAAGGTAGCCAATTTTTGCGCTGCCTGAAAGTTCCGCGCCTGATAATTGCGATTTGCCAAATTGCATTTGCGCATCAAATTGTTGTTTGCCTGCCAAACCGTTGGCATCAATCGTGCCGTTTACGCTGCCCACAGGGAAAGTGGGGTAAAACTGGTTGGGATTGAAGTTTTCGCTGATGACTTTGGCTTCTAATTTTTGGTCTTTGAATAATTCATAGCTGCCTGAAAGCTGCATTTTGCCGCCATTTTTCGGCACAATTTGCGCGTCTTTAATCAACAAAGTGCGCTGTCCTAATGCGGTGTCCGTAACGATATTCAGGCTGCCTGAAACGTCGGCAAAACCTGTATTGAGTTGCCATTGCACATTGGGTTGGTCAAAGGTGTTTTTGGCGGTTATTTGCCCATTGAGCGCGCCTTTTAAAGGCTGCGCCAAGATATCGGCAGCGATGATATGGTGCGCGTTGGCAACCAAATTCAATGTTTTGTTAGCGGTATCTAGGTTGCCATTTAAGGTTAGATGTCCATCACGCATCAACTTCGCGCTGATACCACCCAGTTGCACCACATTTTGATTGTCCACCACAAAGCTGCCTGTTAATAATTGAACAGGAATGCCGTTTTTATCGGCAGGTTCAGGGTTGTCGTTGCGTAAATCTATATTGCCAGTTAAGGCGATGTTGTCGGCTTGATTGTGATTGGGATGGACTTCAACTTTAAAAGTTAAATTGGCAAAAGGCAAAGTTTTATCAAAGGCTTGTGGATTAACGCCATTGCCTTCTAACACGACTTTGTCAATTTTACGGCTCAATTGTGCTTCAAATGGGCGCAATTGAGTGTGTGCGTACAAGCTTACGCCGTTGCCCGTTAAAGTGGATTCCACACCAAGCTGTTGCAAACTTCCTGAAATATTGAAAATGTTTTCCACAGCAACATTGTCTAATTGTCCATTGGTCAGCAACACGCCTTCCAGAGCAAAGGGGCTGCTGGTGCTGGCATACAAATGCCCATGGCTTTTAGACCATTCATTTCGCAGCGATTGGATTTGCAGAATATGTTCTTTATGGTTATAGACATAACGTGCGTCAATGCCGCGTAAAATCACGTTTTCAGGCTGCTTGTCATCATCGATTACGTTGATGATTTCGCCGATTGTGATTTTTTCAGCAACAACGGTAAACGGTAAAGAAATGCTGTTGGGCAGTTTGGTCGCAGGTTTATCAGGCTCGGGCGGTGTGGATTTGCTTTTAATGCGAATATTACCAATGGCTAATTCATTGATATGTAAGTTTTTATCCCATAATTGATTGGCTTGCCATTGCAATTTAAGGTCTTGGATTTCGGTATCGGCCGCTTCAGTTTTTACCTGAATGCCTTCGCCCGAAAAACCGTGCCAAATCGTGCCGTTTAAGGTTTTGGCGTCAATTTCTACGCCTGCCAGTTTCGGCAATTGTGTTACGGCAAATTGTAAACCGCTATGGCTCGTCAGCAACCAGTAGCCGCCGCCAATCAAGCCCACCGCAGACAAAGCCGCGCCGATGGCGGTATATTTGAGCCAGCGGCGTTTTTTCGGTTGCTTAGGCGCAGTCGTCTGATTTTCAGGCTGCGTATTGTGTTGTGGTTCAGAGTTGGGCTGAGTCATGATGATAACAAGCAAAGGATAGGGCTGCCTGAAAGAGAAATGAGGTTTTCAGGCAGCCTGAAAAAAATTAACGATGAGTGTGTAGGTCGGCTTTCCAAACCGACATATAGTCACTTAAACACACAATACTACCGCGTCGGTCATGCCTGTATGTCCTAGATGTACGCGGCTTTCACGGTTGCCTTGTTTTATTTTTTATTTTAAGCGACTATATCATTGCAGCAGGATTTCAGGCTGCCTGAAAAATAGAGTTAAAAACGGGTACCTAAACTGATATGCCAGCGCACTTTACGGTCGTGATGTCCATAGGCGATGTCAAATGAAAATGGTGCAACAGGGCTAAACCAGCGTACGCCCAAACCTGTGCCGTGGCGCAAGGTCATGTCTTTGAAATTCGGTGCTGCGCCGCCTAAATCGTGAAAAACTGCCAAGGCGAAATCTTTTTTAATTAGATATTGGTATTCCGCGCTGAATACTGCCATTGCGCGCTCGGGGAAAACGGTATCGCTGTCAAAAACGCGTCGTCCAATGCTGTCCAATTCATAGCCGCGAATCGAGTTGGCACCGCCTGTGCGGAACATTAAACTGGATGGCACATCGCCACCAAGCGTGTCTTTATTGGTGTACACATAACCCAGCTCGCTGCGCGCAATGAATGTGCCGATTTGTTTGTTTTCAGGCGTGAAATAATAGCCTGCACGGCCTTTGACGCGCGCCATCATGGCAGAAGATAACAGTTTGCCAAGCGTTGTGCCAATTTTGCCGTCAAAATAATAGCCGTTGGCTGGGCGCAAAGGGGTTTCGATTTGTTGGCGTTTCCACGAAGCCGTCAGCATGGTGGCGAAACTGCGACCCAAATTGATATTTTGGTCGGGTAGGCGCGTATCTTCGCCAATAAATTCAACGCCATAGCGAGCTTCGATATTATCGCTATCGCGTACATACCATAAACCACTGGTTACCGCTTTGGTTTCCAATTTTTGCGTCGTGCTGCGGGTGTAGGCAATGTTGCTGGTCCAATAATGTCCGTTGGCTTTGCGCGGTTGGCTGATACCGAATGCCAATGTGGTTTGATATTTGTCCCAATCGGCATAAACCGAGCCAACATAGCCGCGGTTAAACAAATTATAGTGGTCGTAACCGATGTTCGCGCCTAAACCATATTCCGAATCAAAACGCACGCCCGCTTCAACTTTCTGCCGTTTTACTTCCGAAACCGACACAATCACAGGTACTCTGTCGCCCTGCAATTTATCAAAATCAGCCTGCACCGACGCGCCCGAATAATGCGCGTCTTGTTCCAAAGCTTGCTGATAATCCAGAATTTTATCCAAATCATACACATCGCCTTCTTTATATTGTGCCAAGCCTTGTATCACACTCACAGGATAACGCTCATTGCCGCTAATCTGCGTTTCGCCAAAATAAATCGGATTTTTGCTGTCCACATTCACTGTTAAATCCGCTTTTTTGGTATCAGGATTAACCGTTGCTTGCGTGTGGCTCAGCATTGCCAGCGGATATTTTTTGCGCGTTACCGCCGATAGAACCGAAGCTTTACTGGTTGTCCAATCTTCCTGACGAAACGGCGCACCAACAGGCAACGCCCAGTGTTCAAACGATTTTTTGTAATACAAAGACAAATCATCATCCGACACAATATCGCCCAATAAAGCCACCGACACATTATCAATCTGCGTGCGTTTGCCCAAAACGACTTTCACCACATAACCCTCACCTTTGGGCGATACCGTCACTTGCGCATTGAAATAGCCTTCGGTGCGAATCATTTCTTGCGCACTTTTCGGCGTATCTTCTGCCAAAAATTCCACTTGTTCGCGGTCCAACACTTCTTTGCGCTGATACACCAAAATCGGCAAAAATTCTTCCAGCATGGCTTTAATTTCGGCATTGTCTACATCAATTTCAACAGGATATTTGGGCGTTAAGACTTGTGGTTTGGAGTCATCTTCATCTTTTTTGCCCGAAATGGCATCTTTAATATTTTGAAAGGTATTTTTCAGCGTTTGCTTCAATTGCTTGGCTTCGCTGGTTACTCTATCGTCTTGTTGCGTCTCAGTTTGTGTAGCAGGCGCAGAAGCCGTATGCGCCCACGCATTTTGTTGTGTGGCGAATGTCAATAAAAATACAGTAATACAAGGATGTAAACAATTTTTCATGGGCAAAATAGGCAAATCAGGCTGCCTGAAAGCAGTTATCAGTAAAAAATGGCACATTTTAGCATTATTTTTGTGAATTTCAGGCAGCCTGAATGTAAAGAAACCTCAGTTGCTGCTGATAATTTTGCATTTATTACCATTGTGCGACATAAACGTTGTTAATGTTAGTGCAAGTAAAAAATGACATTTTACTTGCCAACTTTATCCTATTCACTCTATACTGTCCCCACTGTTTGGTTAGCCAGACAGTTTTTTTAAACACTTCAAGGAGTTCAGCATGAATTGGGATCAAGTAGAAGGTAAATGGGATCAATTAGTGGGCAAAGCCAAAGAAAAATGGGGCGAATTGACCGATGATGAGTTGAAAGTGATTGAAGGCAAACGCGACCAATTGGCAGGTAAAATCCAAGAGCGCTATGGTTACACCAAAGAGCAAGCTGAAAAAGAAGTTGATGATTGGTTGAGCAAATACTAATCAGAAGTTAAAAAAGCAGAACATTGAATGTTCTGCTTTTTTGGTTTTCAGGCTACCTGAAAAACATAGTTAAAATTTCATGAAAAAACTCAAAATTAATGAGTTTTGATAGATGAAACAAACAATAAAATCAATCCCATGCTCAGCGCAGACATCGCGATAAAAATACCAATAGACAGCAAAATCGGCAGCGACCAGCCTCTTTTCTCATAGTCATTATCCAATTCTTCTTTGAAAAAACGAATTTGTTTTCTGCCTAATAAAAAATACCATAAAATCAAAGGAAGCAGCCCATAAAGAAACGGAAACGGAATTTTTTTACTCAACCAATCAAAAGTTATCGCGATAAACATCAAAATGAAAAAAACAACCGACCAAATCCAGTTATAAAGTGCTAACCGTTCTTCTTCCAATGCTTTCCAATTTTGGGCATGGAGAACAGGTGCAATGGGCAAAAACATAATTGCCCAATTGCAGGCAGCACTTGGATTCCATAAAGGTGGCAATTCTTCTTCAACTTCTTCAACGATTTCAGGTTGAATTTGTTTAACTTTACGTTCAGGCTGCCTGAAAAAATCAGGATAAGTTTCACGCAATTTTTCATCATAACGTGTGCGAACATTAGGAACAAGCAGCCATTTTTCTATCGCAGAAATGGTTTTGCTGTCTAATTGTGAACGCATTTGCTGTAATGCAAAACGTATTTCTGTTTCACTCGCTTGCGGTGATAAATGCAAAATTTGATATAAATTAACCACATATTCTCCTTTTCAGGCAGCCTGAAAAGTTGGGATCAAGACCCCAACCTACATCACGCCTTATCCCACATATTAAACACGCGCGTAAAACCGCAGCTTTCAATGCGTGGGTCTAATTGTTTTTGAATGATTTTTTCCCATGCCGTGCGACACGCGCCCGTTGAACCGGGTAAACAGAAAATCAACGTTTTGTTCGCAATGCCAGCCGTGGCACGCGATTGAATCGTGGACATGCCAATCTCTTCATATGAAATCATGCGGAACATCTCGCCAAAACCAACAATCTGTTTATCAAACAAAATTTCCACCGCGTCAGGCGTTACATCGCGCGGAAACATACCTGTGCCGCCCGTAATCAAAATCACGTCAATCTCCGCGTTCGCAATCGCCACCGACACTTTGGCGCGAATATCGTACAACTCATCGCGCACCCAATCGCGCGAATGCAAAACATGTTCGGCTGCCTGAACCGCGTTCGCCAAATAATTGCCGCTGCCGTCCTCTTTCGCCGAGCGCGTGTCGGTTACCGTCAAAATGTGGACATTGAGCGCACGAAACGCGGGCGCAGGTTTTTTGAAAGGGTTGTCTTGGTCGGGAATAGGTTGAGTCATTTTAGCCTCCTGTCATATATAAGTTATTGATTTGTAATATTTTTTGTCGTTTAAGTAATGGTATTCGGGTTTTTACAACATCGTTTCGTGCAAAAATTGCGCCAAACCCACGCGGTCGTCGCGGCGCAAAAAAACGCGCAAATCATACGCCACGCCGCCGAATAAACACAAGTGCATTTTGCCTTGCGCCGTAATCCGCAAACGGTTGCAACTGGCGCAGAAATCCTTGCTGTATGGCGCGATAAAGCCGATGCCGCCTGCCTAATCGGCGTGATAATATTCGCGCGCTGGCCCTGCATGTTGTGAGCGTGGGCACAGTTGCCAACCTTGCGCGATTAAGCCTTGTTCAATCGTGCTTTCTGAAATATGTTGTTGATTAAAAAAGTTAAAATTATCACCCGTTTGCATTAACTCAATAAATCGCAACGTTACAGGCCGATTTTTGATGAAATGCAATGCGTCAGGCAACGTCTTTTTCGCGCATTTCTTCAATAATAACATATTGATTTTAATATTATAAAATCCGTCCGCCAAAATCGCGCAAAATATTGCTGCATTCGCGTTTGCCTGTGATTTGGTAAAACGTGTCGGGGTCAAAACTGTCAATGCTGATGTTCAATTTGTCCAAACCTGCGGCGCGATAATCGGCGAAATTTTTGCCTAATTTGAATGCGTTAGTCGTCAGTGCAATACTTTCAATTTCAGGATTGGCGCGACAA
Source organism: Neisseriaceae bacterium B1 (assembly GCA_051414845.1). GTDB lineage: Bacteria > Pseudomonadota > Gammaproteobacteria > Burkholderiales > Neisseriaceae > Simonsiella. Next base: position 920,570 of record CP183313.1, on the reverse strand, counting down.
GCGGCGATGATTTCGGGCAAATCGCGGCGCATGGTCGAATGCGAATTTTGCGCGTGCCGTTCTGCGCGAATACCGCCACCAAAGTCTCAATTTCAGGCAGCGTGAGCTCATCAGCTTTGGCTTTACCTTAATAGCCGTTGGGCAGACAATAACTGTAACGGTAATTGCATAAGTTTTTGATAGATAGATATAAATAACTGATATTTCGATTAAAAGAATCTATTAAAACTAGATGCTGTGATTGATTCATTCAGATGGCTATGTACCAATATTATTTTGGCTGAGTTATATTATGTTGAACAGCATAAACAGCAGCCTGAACTCGGCTAGTAAGTTCTAACTTACGCAGAATATTTTGTACGTGAACTTTAATCGTGGATTCTGCTAGATTAAGCTGCCTAGCAATAACTTTATTACTGTGTCCAACAGCTAAATGTCCAAGAATTTCTATTTCGCGCGAAGTAAGGCTATTTAATGCATTATTTGTATTGCTTGGAGTCGGATGGATTAAAAATCGCACAAGTTTCATGGTCATTTCTGGTGAAAATACATTGTCTCCTTGCGCTGCACGCTTGACTGAATCAATTAAAAAGTCTGTATTGATGTTTTTTAATAAAAAACCACGCGCCCCCAAGCGCATGCATTCAGCTAAATCATCATTATCTTCAGATACGGTTAGCATAATGACTATTTGTTCAGAGCGTACACTTAAAATCTGGGCGAGTGCTTCACGTCCATTCATAATAGGCATGTCTAAATCTAATAAGACTATATCGGGATGCATCTGCTCTATGAGCTTTATGCCACTTAAACCATCTGATGCCTCACCTACAATTTCAAATTCAGGCTGCCTAGCTAATAGTGCTTTAATACCACTGCGAAAAAGTGTATGGTCGTCGATGAGGAGAATTTTTATTTTTTCAGTCATTCCAAAATTCTTTCACTTTTTGGGAGTGTTAGTGTAACGATTGTATAGTGCTGCGGACAAGATTGTACCTCAAAATAAGCATGAATGCGTAATGCGCGCTCGCGCATAATATTTAACCCAACATGATGAGTAGAAATATTTTCAATCTTGTTTGTGTCAAATCCATTACCATCATCTTTAATTATCATGGAATAACTATCATGATTATCAAATCGAATGGACACCTTTTGAGCTTTTGCATGCTTACGAATATTGGATAAACTTTCCTGTAATATAAAGATAAATTGTAATTGTTGTTCACTGCTCAATGGTGTGCCATTGCCATTCCAAATAATTTCAGTTTTTACTTGAGTTTGTTGCTCAAAGCGCTCAATTAAGGTTTCTACAGCCTCAACGAACTCTTTACGAGTAATTTTAGTGCGAAAATTGAGCAGCAGTTCTCGGACATCTTCATAGCATTCTTTAACACCATCTTTAATAAATTGTAAATTTTCTGCCATGTGTTCGCGCTTATTAGCATAAAACGCACTCTCTAACATTTGTACTTGTAAGTTTAAGAAAGTTAAAGTTTGGGCAATGCTGTCATGCAGACCTTGTGCCATAAGATTGCGTTCTTGCATAACCGCAAATTGACGACTTTCTTCAGCTAAGCGAATATTGCTAATTGCACTACCTAATTGATAACACAAAGAATTGAATAAATCTGCTGAAACGCTAAAATCATATTTATCATTGAAATACAATGTCATAATTCCTAAATCAATATTTTTATATTGAATTTTGAAAACATGTAAATAATGAAATCCTAGATGCTGGCATTTTGCTTCATAAACTTTCATACCGTCGTCCTGATCGATAAATTCAATGGGTTGCCAGTCATTTTTTTCAACCGCATGACCACAAAAGCATTGATTCATTTTTTGGCAAGACTCTGCGGTTTGTAGACTTTCAGGCAGACCTTTATGAGCGATTAAATCTAATTGCTGTCGTTGTACATCAATCAAGCGAATGCTACCTGCTTGAGCAGGAACTAATTCCATTATTTTCTCAAGAAATACTTGACTCGCTTGACTGCTAGTGTGAGCTTGATTGAGAAAATGAGCAAAAAAGTACAGAGTTTGCAAGGTATAAGTTTTTTTTTCTAAATCAATAGTTTTATCTTTTACTTGCTGCTCTAAACTACCATATAATCGATGCAAGTGACTGCTCATTTGATTAAATCCATGATCTAAATCAGCAAATTCTGAGAGCGAATTGATTTTAACTTGTACACCTAGCTGTCCTCGGTGTACACAACTCATCGCATCTTGTAATTCTCGTAATGGATTGATGACCCATAAATAAAGTAACTTAATCATCACGAATGAGCTCATTAATACTAAAATCATTAATCCGAGCTGAAAAAGACGTAGCCATTGAATGTAACGGGCATTAATTTGTTCAATGCAGTAATTAAGTACATCAATTTTATTAATGAATAGTGTGATTTCTTCCGTGTTTGGTGACTGCATCATTTGATAGGCAGCCTGAAAATGTGGCTTCATTTGCCTGAACCACGTTTGTTGTAAATCAGCCATAAGTTGATGTACTTGTGTGCTATCAGGAAGAAATAAAGGACGTTTAGGATCACCTTGCTCCAGTGTTTGGAGTGTTTTTTCAAATTCTTGAAATTTTTTGGTAACTACCTTTTCATCAGCTTTATAGGTAATTAATAGGGCAAGATGATAAGTTTGTTTGCGTAAGCTGCCTGTATCATTAATGGCTGCTGCGCTACCTTCCAAACGCCATGAAAATAACAAGGTAAATAGAATGGATAAAATTGCCATGGTCAGCCATAAAATGGTCAGTAATTTTAAGCGTGTAGATAGACTTTTTAATGACAACATGACAAATGAATTCTCCATTTCTAACTTAAATTTTAGCACTTAGCTTCGGCATTGTTTCTTGCGTAATACCACCAATTGAGCAGTAAACAAATCAGATAGAAAACGATGAACGCAATGAATGCAGCATTGATGTTACCTGTAATTTCTTTAGCAAGGCTGTAGCTTTTCGGAATAAAGAAACCACCGTATGCAGCAAATGCAGCAGTAAAACCCGTTACTGCCGCACTCTCTTTATTTGCATTTAAACGAGCTTGGTGTTCTGACTCTAAGCCTTTTTGTACCATTTTGTGATGCATACTAGAAAAAATAATTGGAATTTGCGTAAACGTTGAGCCATTTCCTAAACCAGTTAAAGTGAATAATGCGATAAAGCAAGAAAAAAATCCTAAAAAGTTGCCTTTATAGTCATGACTAGGCAAGAAAAATAATACACCTAAACAAGCTAAAATCATGCCCCCAAATACCCATTGTGTTACTTTAGCACCGCTTTTAATTTTATCGGACAAAGCTCCACCAATTGGACGCGCTAATGCGCTTAATAATGGACCAATAAATGCATATTTTACTGGATCAATGCCTGTAAATTGACTTTTTGTTAGCAATGCAAATCCTGCGGAAAAACCTAAAAATGAACCAAATGTACCCAAATAAATTAAACACATTATCCAATTATGTTTACGTGAAAAAATAATGGATTGTTCCTTAAAGCTTGCTTTAGCATCTGCCAAATCATTCATACCAAACCATGCAGCCAAAGTAGAAAGAATGATAAAGGGTACCCAAATAAATCCTGCATTTTGTAACCACATTGATTTTGTAATATCATCTTTTGCCCAAGTTTGTGCCTCGCCACCGAATGTACCAAATACACCTACTGTAATAATTAATGGTACAACAAACTGCACTATGGATACACCTAAATTACCTAAACCTGCATTTAATCCCATTGCAGTTCCTTTTTCGGCTTTAGGAAAGAAAAAACTAATATTAGACATACTTGATGAAAAGTTACCACCACCAAAACCGCACATTAGCGCAAGAATCACCATAGTTGTATAACTAGTATTAATATCTTGCACTGCCAATCCCAAACCAATTGCTGGCAACAGTAAACTGGCAGTTGAAATAGTTGTCCATTTTCGCCCACCAAAAATAGGTACCATGAATGAGTAAAAAATTCGCAAAGTTGCACCAGAAAGTGCAGGCAACGCAGCAAGCCAAAAAAGTTGGCTTTCACTAAATTTAAAACCAATATTAGGTAAATTAATTACAGTCACACTCCATACTTGCCAAATAGCAAAAGCCAACAATAAAGCAGGAATGGAAATCCATAGATTGCGTTTAGCGATTTTTTTACCTGTTTTTTGCCAGAATTCTGGATTTTCAGGTTGCCATTGAGTGATAATTTTTGAAGACATTGTTGTAAACCTATTTTATTTGATAGATATTATATTTCAGCTGCCTGAAAACATAGCCTTATAAAATGTATTTATTAGCGCTGTAATCCCTTAAAGGAAAAATGCATCCAAATCAAAGAAATACATACACAACCATAAAGCAGCATAAACGTGGTAGAACGAATGCCAGTTATGTCAAGTAAGGCTCCAAACATAATGGGTAATAAAAAACCACCTAAGCCACCAGCCAACCCTACTGCACCAGAAACTGCGCCAATATTATCTGGATAATCATCAGCAACAAACTTAAAAACCGATGCCTTACCAATTGCCATAGTAATACCTGCTGTGAACATCAAAATTGTAAAAAAGAAAACATTTAAATGAATTGTCAGTGCAAAATTACCATTTTCTCCATGAATCACAAAATCTGTATTAGGATAAGACAACAAGAAAAAGCACACCCACAATACCCACATTACTGCCCAAGTTACTTTATATGCACCAAATTTATCTGATAAATAACCACCAACAGCACGCAAAACACCTCCAGGCAATGAAAAACACGCAGCAAGCAACGCCGCTTTTTGCATGGAAAGATTATATTCGTGGATATAATAATTGGTCATCCATAAAGATAAGCCTACATATCCACCAAATACTACAGAATAATATTGACTATATCGCAAAACACCAGGGTCTTTTAGCAAAAATAATTGCTCTTTAAGCGATACATTCGAAGTGACCAAGTGCTTTGGGTCGTGGTAACTAAAAAACCAAAACGTAATCGCCATTATTAGCATAATGACAGCATAAGTATCTGGTACCAATGTCCAACCACCAATAGAAATTAGTGCTGGAGCAGCAAATTTATTAACAGCACTACCCGCATTGCCCGCACCAAAAATCCCCATGGCTAAACCTTGCTGTTCTTTGGGAAACCAGCGAGCAACATATGGGGTACCTACTGAAAAAGAGCCTCCAGATAACCCCATAACCAAACCAATTATCAAAAAGTGCCAATATTGTGTGGCAAAATGCATTGCAAAAATAGCTGGAACGCTTAGAAGCATTAAAATAAACATGACGATACGCCCGCCATATTTATCAGCCCAAATTCCTAAAGGTACTCGAACTAATGAACCAGATAACACTGGTAAAGCAGCTAAAAACCCAAATTCTGTTTCATTTAACCCTAATTTTTCCTTAATAGGGATGCCTACAACAGCCAACATCATCCAAACCATAAAACAAATGGTAAAAGCTACTGTGCTGGAAGCCAGCACAGTACAACGCTTAAATTTTTCGCTATTCATGATCATTATTCCTAATAGTTAAGTTAATAACACAGGATGATAAAATACGCCAATACGCGCTAAATTTCATTCTCTTTAAAGATTATATTGGAGAAGTTTTTAGAATTAGAGAAAGTAAGTAAAAAGGAGTATTGTGTTTTTTTAATGTAAAGAAGCAGCCTGAAAATTACTAGGCTGCGTTTCATACAAATAAGCACTAACGACAGCGTACAATTTGCCAAGCACGTAGCAAATAGCTCAAACTTGCAAAACCGCTCCACACATGCACCATGCGTGTAAACGGGAAAATCGCAAAAAAGCTCATGCCCATAAACATATGCAATTTAAACAAGAAATTCACATCTTCAATATAGCTTGCCGCTTCGCCACGGAAGGTAACAATGTGTTGCGCCCATGCCATGAATTTGGTCATTTCGTGTCCATCGGTGTGTCCCAAGCTCACAAAAATGGTCAGCAAACCTAATCCCAATGTGATGGCAATCCAAATCAACACCAGCTTATCACGCCATGTGGTATTGGCTTGCAAACGGTCGCATTTGAAACGGCGTTTAATCAACAAAATCAAACCATACATCGCCAATGAACCAAAAATCCCACCCATCACAATCGCAAACACTTGCTTCGCGCCATGACTGATACCCAACGCGTCCCAAAACCAAAGCGGCGTGAGCAAACCCACCAAATGCCCAAAAAATACCGCCAACACCCCAATATGAAAGCAAATATTGCCACGCCGTAATTCGCCTTCATACAAAATTTGACTGGATTCGCTTTTCCATGAATATTGCTCGCGTTCAAAACGGAACAAACTCCCAAAAAAGAAAATCGCCAAGCAAATATACGGATAAATGCCAAAAATAAATTGATGAAAAGTATTCATGATTTCACTCCAATTTTAGCTTCGCCTTTCAGGCTGCCTTGTGGATAAAATTGCACCGTTTCCACAGGGGATTTGGGTTTGAGTAAGGGTTCTGTGCCAGAAAAGTCTGCGCCAAAGGTTTCCATCGCTTCGTCCATATCACGCACAGGTGGCTCAATCAAAGGCTGTGGTTCAACTGGACTCAATGCCACCACCGCATTAAGCAAAGCCGCATACGGCGATTGGCTACCTGATAATTTATTCGCAATATGGGCAATCACATGCACCGCGTCGCCCAATAATTTCTGCGCGTGTTCGGCAGGAACGTGCGCCAAATATTCCAATAAAGCAGGCAAATAATCAGGCAATTCATCATCGCCCAATTCAAAACCATGACTGCGGTATTCTTCCAACAAATCCACCATTGCGCTACCACGGTCGCGGTCTTCGCCATAAACGTGTTCAAAAATATACAAGGCGTGGTTGCGATTGCGGTCAAAAGTGGCAACGTAGTTTTCTTGCAATTCGCGCAAACTGCGGTTGCCCAAATAATTCAAAAAGCCTTGCAAACTGCTGCGTTGAGCCGCCAACAGTTCGTTTTCATTTAAGGCAGCCTGAAATTCGGGCAAAGCCGCAATCAGCTCCGCTTCGGGATAGCACAATAACGCAGAAAAACACTTGTAAAACAAGTTGTTATCCATGATTAACGCGCTCCTTTTTCGCGGTTTTCTTCACGCTCACGGCGCAAATTGTGGAACACAATCGGTGTGCCTTTGCGTTTGCCAAACAAACTTTCTTCGCTGGAACCACCAGAACAGCCATTGCCAAAAGTGAAGCCACAGCTTGCTTTGTCGTCAAACGTGTTTTCCACCAATTCTTTGTGTGAACTTGGAATCACAAAGCGGTCTTCGTAGTTGGCAATTGCCATAACTTGATACATTTCTTCCACTTGTGCAGCAGTTAAACCAGTGCCGTCCAAAGTTTGCTCCAAAGTTTCGCCATGTACCACTTGACCGCGTTTGAAACGACGCATCGCAATCATGCGTTCCAGAGCTTCTTTAATCGGTTCAACTTTGCCAGCCGTCAGCAAATTCGCCAAATAGCGCAATGGGATACGCATTTCGTCCACGCTTGGAATAATGCCATTTTCGCCCACCAAACCATTTTCAATCGCAGACTGAATGGGCGACAAAGGCGGTACATACCAAACCATAGGCAAAGTGCGGTATTCTGGGTGCAATGGGAACGCGATTTTCCATTCCATCGCCATTTTGTACACAGGCGAATTTTGCGCTGCGTCCAACCATTGTTGGCTAATACCTTGTTTCAATGCTTCTTTTTGAACTTCTGGGTCATGCGGATTCAAGAAAATATCCAATTGAGATTGGTACAAATCTTGCGGATTTTCCACGCTGGCGGCTTGTTCAATTTTGTCCGCGTCATACAACAACACGCCCAAATAACGAATGCGTCCCACACACGTTTCTGAACACACAGTCGGCTGACCGCCTTCAATGCGCGGATAGCAGAATGTACATTTTTCTGCTTTACCGCTTGTCCAGTTATAGTAGATTTTTTTGTAAGGGCAGCCTGAAACACACATACGCCAACCACGACATTTGTCTTGGTCAATCAACACAATACCGTCATCTTCGCGTTTATAAATACTGCCAGACGGACAAGAAGCCACACAAGTCGGATTCAAACAATGTTCACACAAACGTGGCAAATACATCATAAAGGTTTGCTCAAACGCTGCGTGCATTTCCTTTTGAATGCCTTCAAATAATACGTCTTTGGCGCGTTTTTCAAATTCGCCTGCCAAATCGTCTTCCCAGTTTGGGCCCCACTCAATTTTGTCCATTTTTTTGCCTGTCAATACAGACACAGGACGCGCAGTCGGTGGCGTGGACATTTTCGGCGCGTTTTGCAAATGCTCGTAATCGTAAGTGAACGGCTCGTAGTAATCGTCAATTTTCGGCATATTTGGATTGGCGAAAATATTCGACAAAATTTTCAATTTACCGCCTTGTTTGGGAACAAGTTTGCCGTCGGGTTTGCGTACCCAGCCGCCTTGCCATTTTTCTTGGTCTTCCCAATTTTTCGGGAAACCGATACCGGGTTTGGTTTCCACATTGTTAAACCACGCATATTCCACGCCATCGCGTGAAGTCCACACGTTTTTACAGGTAACAGAGCAGGTGTGGCAGCCGATACATTTGTCCAGATTCAACACCATACCGATTTGGGCTCGGATTTTCATGTTTTGTGTTCCTTGAATTGGTTTGTACGATGTTTTCAGGCAGCCTGAAAACTCGTTTTTTTATTTTTGTGAATAAGATTGTGGGGAATTTTCAGGCAGCCTAAAAATGTGTTAAACAACCATTTTCGTAGGTCGGGCATTCATGCCCGACATTTCACGGTGCGCTGTGTCGGGCATGAATGCCCGACCTACAATTATGGTTTTATTATTTTTCAGGCAGCCTGAAAATCATTTCTCAACAGGCTCGTCTTTCCACTCAACCTTATCCATTTTGCGGACGATTACCCACTCATCGCGGTTTGCGCCCACCGTGCCGTAATAGTTGAAACCGTAAGCCTGTTGCGCGTAACCGCCAATCATGTGCGTGGGTTTCAGCACCGTGCGCGTAACCGAATTGTGGATACCGCCGCGTTTGCCCGACACTTCCGCAGCAGGCGTGTTCACAATTTTTTCCTGCGCGTGATACATCAAAATCATCGTTTCAGGAATACGCTGGCTCACAATCACACGGCAAGCAATCGTACCGTTCGCGTTGAACACTTCTACCCAATCATTGTCCACAATGCCCGCTTTTTGCGCGTCAATTTCGCTAATCCACACATGCGGCCCGCCACGCGACAAAGTCAGCATACGCAAATTGTCCGAATACGTTGAGTGAATGCCCCATTTTTGGTGTGGCGTTAAGAAATTCAGCGTGATTTCCTTATTGCCATTCGGGTGTTTGCCCAATAATTTCGCCGTCGTTTTGAAGTCCACCGCAGGTTTATACACGCACAAGCCTTCGCCGAAATCGCGCATCCACTTGTGGTCTTGATAAAACTGCTGGCGACCCGTAATCGTGCGCCAAGGGATTAACTCATGCACATTCGTGTAACCTGCGTTGTAGCAAACTTCTTCGCTTTCCACACCCGACCAAATCGGCGACGACACAATCTTGCGCGGTTGCGCCTGAATGTCGCGGAAACGAATTTGCGTGTGTTCGCTAGACGCAATCAAATGCGTGTGGTCGCGCCCCGTTACTTTGCCCAGCGATTGCCACGCTTTCATGGAAACGTGTCCGTTGGTTTCAGGGGCGAGCGTCAAAATCATCTCGGCAGCGTCAATCGCCGTTTCAATTTTCGGCTGACCTTTGCCCACACCATCAGCGCGTACACCGTTCAATTTACGCAAAAATTCCACTTCATGTTTCGTGTCCCACGCCAAACCTTTACCGTTGTTATTGATTTTTTCCAACAACGGACCAATAGACGTGAATTTCTCGTAAATCGCGCCATAATCGCGTTCTACCACCGTCATCATTGGCATGGTTTTGCCGGGGATTGGGTCGCATTCGCCCAATTTCCAGTCTTTCGGGTCAAACGCTTGCCCCATTTCTTGTGGGCTGTCGTGCATCAATGGCGTTAAAACGATGTCTTTGCGAACGCCCAAATAATCTTTCGCCGTTTCGCTGAATTTTTTCGCCAAACCTTTGTAAATTTCCCAGTCTGTTTTGCTTTGCCACAACGGATTCACCGCTTCCGACAATGGGTGGATAAACGGGTGCATATCCGACGTATTCAAATCATCTTTTTCGTACCAAGTGGCAGTCGGCAACACAATATCGCCATACAAACAAGTGGTGGACATACGGAAATCCAACACCGTCAGCAAATCCAATTTGCCTTCCACCGCAGGGCGCACTTTGATTTCGGTCGGTTTAATGCAATCTTCTTCTTCGCTCATCACCGCGTTTTGCGTGCCGAGCAAATATTTCAAGAAATACTCATGCCCTTTGCCCGATGAACCCAAAATATTGGAACGCCACACAAACATATTGCGTGGGAAATTTTGTGGATTGTCAGGGTCATTACACGCCATGTCCAAGCTGCCGTTTTTCAGTTTTTCAACGGTGTATTGCACAGGGTCTTGACCTGCTGATTCAGCTTGTGCCACCAAATCCAAAGGATTGGTAGACAATTGTGGTGAAGACGGCAACCAGCCCATGCGTTCTGCTTTGGCGTTGTAATCAATCATGGACATTTTCGCCAAACCACCATCAGCAGTTGGCGCAAGAATTTCGTTTACGCCCAATTTTTCGTGTCGCCATTGGCTTGTGTGAGCGTAGAAGAACGATGTGCCGTTCATTTGGCGCGCTGGACGATGCCAGTCCAAAGCGAAAGTTAAAGGTGTCCAACCTGATTGTGGGCGCAATTTCTCTTGTCCCACATAATGGCACCAACCGCCACCTGATTTGCCAATACAACCACACATCATCAACATATTGATAATGCCGCGATACGCCATATCCATGTGATACCAGTGGTTCAAACCTGCGCCCACAATTACCATGCTGCGCCCATTGGTGTCGTGTGCATTTTGGGCAAATTCACGCGCCACACGGATCACCATTTCAGGCTGCACACCTGTGTGTTTTTGTTGCCAAGCAGGGGTGTAGGGTTTATCGTCAAAATAATCTTTGGCGCAATTTTCGTCATTCAAACCATGTTCCACGCCATAGTTTGCCAACATCAAATCAAATACGGTTGCCACCAAAGCGGTTTCGCCATTTGCCAATTGCACTTTTTTCACAGGCACTTTACGGAAAATCAGCTCATCGTGTTCGCCACCGTAGTAACCAAAACCGACTTTCACCACATCGTCTGAACGGTCTTTCAAAGTTAAGGCAGCCTGAACATCTGCGCCTTGTGCTTTGGTTTCCAAATTCCATTTTTGGCTACCATCCCAACGGAAACCGACTGAACCATTTGGCACAATCAAGTTGCCTGAAGTTTCATCAACCGCCAAAACTTTCCAGTCAGGATTTTTTTCTTCGCCAAAATTGTTGTCTAATTGCGAAGCGCGTAAGAAATATTCGGGAATATAATTGCCGTCTTTTTCTTGCAAACGCACCAACACGGGCATATCAGTCAAGCGGCGAATATAGTCTGTGAAATAAGCTGACGGTTTGTCCACATGAAATTCTTTCAAAATCACATGACCCATTGCCATCGCCAAAGCCGCGTCTGTGCCTTGTTTGGGCGCAAGCCAAATATCGCCAAATTTCGCCATTTCGCCAAAATCTGATGATACGGCAACAGTTTTCGTGCCTTTATAGCGAACTTCGGTGTAGAAATGCGCGTCTGGCGTGCGTGTCATGGGGACGTTTGAACCCCATACCATTAAATAATTTGAGTTATACCAATCGGCAGATTCGGCAACGTCTGTTTGTTCGCCCCAAATTTGTGGCGAAGCAGGCGGCAAATCGCAATACCAGTCGTAAAACGACAATGGCACGCCACCCAATAAACCCAAATAACGTGCACCTGCCGCATAGCTCACCATAGACATGGCGGGAATAGGGGAGAAGCCAATCACGCGGTCAGGACCATAATTTTTAATGGTATAGGCGTTGGCGGCAGCAATCATTTCATAGGCTTCGTCCCAGTTGGAACGCACAAATCCGCCCAAACCGCGTTGAGATTTATATTTTTTGGAGCGTTCAGGGTCGGTGGTGATGATTTCCCATGCTTCAACGGCGGATTTGGTTTTGCGCAACTCGCGCCACATTTCCGCCAACACGCCACGCATCATCGGATATTTCACGCGTTGCGCCGAATACACATACCAGCTATAAGACGCACCACGCGGACAACCACGTGGTTCGTGATTTGGCAAATCAGGGCGCGTGCGTGGGTAATCGGTTTGCTGGGTTTCCCAAGTAATCAAACCGTTTTTCACATACACTTTCCAACTGCACGAACCTGTGCAGTTCACGCCGTGCGTGGAGCGGACAATTTTGTCGTGCTGCCAACGGCTACGGTAGGCTTGTTCCCAGCCTCGGTCTTCGGTGGTCAAAACGCCGTGTCCGTTAGAAAACAGTTCGCGTTTTTGCTTGAAGAAAGTCAGTCTGTCTAAAAAGTGGCTCATGGTATTCCTTCAATCATTTTCCTAATAACATCTTTAGGCTATCTAAAATGTCATAGAGAATTTAATTTTGTGTTGATGTTTTACGAATGCTAATAAAAAAGAAAATGTAGATGCATTAATTTGAATTAGAATAGTAGATTTCTAATGCAAATAAAATGCTCTAAAAGCATAATCCCTTACTACCAATGAATAAAAAAAGCTACTACTTTATGATTAGATAGATGAAAACTAAGACGAGATGTTAAAGAGAAGAAAATTGTGTTACATACAGAGCTGATTTAGACTGGTTTAGAATTATTGATTGCCAAAAGCCAATGTCTAGGTGATGGTATTACCCTACTTAACTAATGACGCATACAACAACTATCTTTGGTATATTGTTTATCAATTGATTAGGTATCTGTGAAAATGCAAAATCTAGGTGCAGGTTTTTTAAATGGATTGTCTTTATCGGGATAATGTGTATTTACATTCATAGGTTTACCCCCCTGTCATGGATAAGTTATTTATTAATCCGAATTTTTTGTCGTGCAAATAATGGTGTTCGGGTTTGTGCAACATGGTTTCGTGCAAAAATTGCGTTAAGCCAGCGCGGTCATCGCGGCGCAAAAAATCGCGCAAATCATACGCCACGCCACCGAATAAGCATAAGTGCATTTTGCCCTGTGCGGTAACGCGTAAACGATTGCAAGTGCTGCAAAAATCTTTGCTGTATGGTGCGATAAAGCCGATGCTGCCTGAAAAATCGGCGTGATAATATTCGCGCGCAGGTCCTGCGTGTTCGTGGCGCGGTTTGAGTTGCCAGCCTTGTGCAATCAGATTTTGCTCAACTTGCGTGGCGGAAATGTGTTGCGCGTTGAAAAATGCGGCATTGTCGCCCGTTTGCATCACTTCAATAAAACGCAGGGTAACGGGGCGGGTTTTAATAAAATCTAGCGCATCAGGCAGCGTTTCTTTGATGTGTTCTTTTAACAATAAACTGTTGATTTTGATGTTGTAAAAACCGTCTGCCAAAATCTTTTCTACATCTTCAACAATATTGCGACATTCGTCTTTGCCTGTGATTTTGAAAAAGGTTTCGGGATTGAAACTGTCTATGCTCACGTTCAGCTTATCTAAACCAGCAGCGCGGTAATGCGCAAACAGTTTGCCCAATTTAAAGGCATTCGTGGTCAGCGCGATGTGCTCAATTTCAGGCTGTGCGCGACAAATGGCGATGATGTCGGGCAAATCGCGGCGTAAAGTGGGTTCGCCACCTGTGATGCGGATTTTACGCGCACCATTTTGCGCGAAAACCGCCACCAAAGTCTCCATTTCAGGCAGCGTGAGTTCATCGGCTTTGGCTTTGCTTTGATAGCCGTTGGGCAGACAATAGCTGCAACGATAATTGCATAAGTCTGTGATGGATAAGCGCAAATAGCTTAATCGGCGGTTGAATGGGTCGGTTAGGTTCATGATGTACTCTCGGTCTCAGGTTGCTTTTTCAGGCAGCCTGAACGTTTTTATTGTTTATTACTTTGAGAATTTTAAGGCTGCCTGAAGTCACAAAAATGCCTGTTCAAACGGCTGTACTTCCACCGCATCACCCACATTCAGGCTGCCTGAATTTTGTGGCAACAGCATATAAGCATTCGCCTGAGAAATGCCCAAAATGCGGTGCGAATCTTGCGAACCACACGGCGCGACTGTCCATGAGCCGTCTGTTTGGCGTGTAATGGTAGCGCGTTGTATATCCATGCGCCCAACGGCTTTTTTCACAGGCGCAGTTAAGGCTGCCTGAAAACGCAAAGGCTGCGGCATTTCACTTGCGCCGCAAAGCTGCCACAGCGCAGTTTTGACAAACATATCAAAGCCGACAAATCCCGAAATCGGATTGCCTGGTAAACCAAAATACCACGCTTGCTGTTCACCCAATCTCCCGAATACAAACGGTTTTCCTGGTTTCATGGCAACTTTGTAGTGATGAATTTGTCCGATTTCTTCAACGACTTGACGCAAATAATCATAATCGCCCACTGAAACACCGCCCGATGTGATGACTACATCAGTTTGCTCGGCAGCCTGAATCAAAGCGGTTTTGACGCTATTTAAATCGTCGTCAATTTTACCTAAATCGATAATTTCAATCGGCAAACTGGCAAGGCGCGCCATCAACATGGGACGGTTGCTGTCGTAAATTTGCCCTGTTTGCAAGGGTTTGCCTGCTTCTATTAATTCGTCGCCTGTGGACAACACGGCAACACGCAAACGCTGATAAACCAATACTTCACCCAAGCCCAACGCCGCCAGCAACATCACATCGGCATCGCGTAACATGCGACCGCGCACCAATACGGTTTGCCCTTGCGTGATTTCTTCGCCCGCCATGCGGATGTTGTTGCCTTCGGGCGTGTCTTGCAAGATTTTCAGGCTGCCTGAATCTCTGCTTTCCGTGTTTTCTTGCATGATGACGGTAACGCAATCGCTCGGCACAACCGCGCCTGTCATGATACGAATGCACTCATTTCCTTTCAGGCTGCCTGAAAACGGCTTGCCCGCCGCCGACTCGCCAACCAATTGAAAAAATTCATGTTCTTTTGCTGCACGCGGTAAAGCGTAGCCGTCCATCGCCGAAACATTTTGACTCGGCACATTAATTTGCGACACCACATCTTGCGCCAACACACGCCCCAAAGCCTGTTGCAGCGCGACGGCTTCTGTTTGGCGTTCGCGTGGCTGTTGGACGGTTTGAGTAATCAGGGTTTGCAGTTCGGATACAGAGATGAGTGCCATGGGAAACTTTCGGGGTAAGCAAAAAATAGTTGAGCATTATACTCGGAAAGTGCCTAAATTAAACGATTTTCGCGTAAAAGTGAGCAAAATGGTTAGATTTTCCACACCGTTTTTAGGCTATACAAAAACCGTTAAATTCAGTAAAATCCGCGTGTTTTTCAGGCAGCTTATTCGTTTATGAAGACTTGGGGCGGGCGTGGCTAATGCCTACGTCATGGTAGTTTGTGGACCAAATTAAAAATTTGGACAAACTATCCAGCACCCAAATCTTCATCTAAACCAAATGAATGCTTTACCAACGAATGAGGGCGAGCCGCCCCCGCTCCATATTTCCTTTCAAGCAGCCTGAAACCCTTTTTTGTTCAAGAGAAAGCACATCATGACGCAACAATCTTTAAGCTACCGCGACGCAGGCGTGGACATTGACGCTGGCGACCAACTCGTTGAAAACATCAAACCATTCGCCAAACGCACCATGCGCCCCGAAGTGCTGGGCGATTTGGGCGGCTTTGGCGCGTTGGTGGAAATCAGCAAAAAATACCAAAACCCCGTATTGGTGAGCGGCACAGACGGCGTTGGCACGAAACTGAAACTGGCGTTTGAGTGGGACAAACACGACACGGTCGGCATTGATTTGGTGGCGATGAGCGTGAACGACATTTTGGTGCAAGGTGCAGAGCCATTGTTTTTCTTGGATTATTTCGCGTGCGGCAAATTGGACGTGGCACGTGCCACCGATGTGATTAAAGGCATCGCGCAAGGCTGCGAAGAATCAGGTTGCGCCCTTATCGGCGGCGAAACGGCGGAAATGCCCAGCATGTACCCCGATGGCGAATACGATTTGGCAGGCTTCGCGGTGGGCGTGGTAGAAAAATCGCAAGTCATCAACGGTCGCAATATTGTGGCGGGCGATGTGGTGTTGGGTCTGGCGAGCAATGGGGTGCATTCCAACGGTTATTCGCTGGTTCGCAAAATTTTGGCGCGCGACAATCCCGATTTGGACGCACCTTTTGATGGCGAAAAAACTTTGCGTCAAGCGATTATTGCGCCCACTCGTTTGTATGTAAAACCGATTTTGGCAGCCTTAAAAGAATTTGAAATCAAAGGCATGGCGCACATTACAGGCGGCGGCATCACGGAAAACGTGCCGCGCGTGTTGCCTGAAAACTGCGTGGCGCAAATTGACGCGCAATCTTGGGAATTACCTAAATTATTCCAATGGTTACAACAAGGCGGTAATGTGGAAGCGGCTGAAATGTACCGCACGTTTAACTGTGGCGTGGGCATGGTCGTGATTGTGTCGCCCGAAAATGCGGACAACGCGGAAAAATTCTTGGCGGAACAAGGCGAAACGGTTTACCGTTTGGGCAAAATCCGCGAACGTGTGGGCGATGAACATCAAACGCAAGTGGCTTAATTTAATAAAATAAAATTCAGGCAGCCTGAAACGTTTCAGGCTGCCTGAAAAATTAAGTAGGTTGGGTCTTGACCCAACAATATTCAAAATGTTGTAAGGTCTTGCCCCACCCTACACAGTTTTTTCAGGCAGCCTGAAAAACTTCTTGCTACTCAATAATGAATAAAATGAAAAAAATCTTTGTGTTATACACAGGCGGCACAATTGGCATGGTGCAAAGCGAATACGGTTTGCGCCCTGATACCAATATTGTTACTACCGCGCTGCAACCGTTTTCAGGCAGCCTTGTCTTTGATTGGCACGTTTGTCAGCCGCTGATTGACAGCTCGGCGGTTTCGCCACGCGATTGGGCGAACTGGCTCGATTTGTTGCAACAAAAATTGCTGCATTACGACGGCGTGTTGGTGTTGCACGGCACGGATACGCTCGCTTATACCGCCAATCTGTTGGCTTTGTGCTTGAATACACAGGGAAAACCGATCATTTTAACAGGCTCACAAAAGCCGTTTTCCCATCCGCAAAGCGACGCGCCAGCCAATTTGCAAACGGCAATTGCTGCCTTGCAAAATGATGAAATTCAACAAGTTATGCTGGCTTTTCATGGTAAATTGTTGCCCGCCATTGGCAGCAGCAAAACCAGCACTGAAATAGACGATGGTTTTAGCAATGCGCATTTTGGTTTCAGGCAGCCTGAAACGTGTGATGTGCGTTTTTCAGGCAGCCTGAACGCTTTTGCCAACGAAAAACGCTTATTTTCGCCCGAAATTCGCGTGGCAAACTTATATTTAACCCCTGCACAATCGTTGGCGGATGTGGCAAAAGCGTGGGCAAACGTGGAATTTGACGCGCTAATCATGCAAACGTATGGGCATGGCAATTCGCCTAGCGATGAAGTATTTTTATCGTGGATTCAATCGCTTATTCAACAAGGCAAGCGCGTATTGAACATTAGTCAAGTGCCGCAAGGTTGCGCGGCGGCGGTGTATGCGCAGGGCAGCGCGTTGCGGCAAGCGGGCGTGGTCAATGGCGGCAAGTGCAATGTAGAAACGGCGACGGCATTGATGATGTTGGCTTGCACGAACGATTGGACAACGGCGCAATTAGAAAGTGAATTGAAATTTTGGCAACTGATTGATTAACATGAATACTTTAGTATTTTGCGCAGGCGCACCGCAGCCTGAATTGAGCGTGTTGTCCGAATTATCCGATTATCTATTGATTGGCGTGGACGGCGGCGCGGCGGCTTTAGTCGCAGCAGGCCACGCGCCCGATTGGGGCATTGGCGATTTTGACAGCGCACCGCCGCCGCCAGAATGCAAGCAGTTGCTGCGCTTACCTGCTGAAAAAGACGACACCGATTTGGAAGCGGCATTGCAGCATATTTTGGCGATGTACGCGCTCGAAAACGTATCGCGTATTATCATTTTAGGCGCACTCGGCGGCAATGGTCGGCTTGACCATGTTTTGGCAAACATTTGGCTGGCGCACCAACCACGCTTTGCTGCTTGGTTGCATTTATTTGAATTGATTGAGAAAAACAATAGCGTGCGCTTTTTTCAGGCAGGCTCTTATGAATTAGCGTACGAACAGAATAAGCAATATTTGTCGTTTATTGGTTTAACGCCAATTGAACAACTGACTTTGCAAGGCGTGAAATACGAAGTGCAAAACCGCGATTATCCATTTGCGGCGGCGTTGATTAGCAATGAATTTTCAGGCAGCCTGATGCGGTTTTCGTTTGCAAAAGGCTTGATGTGTGTGATGCAGACGGCGGATATTCCTATTAGCAATACTTAAGCTTCTGTACATCTGTTTTTATTGTATCAAACGTAGACGAAAAGGCTGCTTGAAAACGTTCAGGCAGCCTTTTTTCTTGTTTTTTATGCTGTTTTACATTTTCAGGCAGCCTAAAACAAGGTAAAATACGCACTTTTTTCCCATATTGAATATCTGATTTTCAGATGGAGTAAGTTTATGATTTATTTGCTGATTGTATTGTTGATTGCGATTTTGGCGTTTTTGTTATTTCAACAAAAACAAAGTGAAATCGCATGGCAAAAAGAATTGGCTATGTTAAGAGCGAAATCTGAAGAAAATCAAGAAAATAGGGTAGAGGAAACTGAAGTCGATGTACCGTCAAATCCATCTGAACAAGCTGCTATCGATTCCCCTACTGAAAAACCTGTTACGTTAGAATTGCCTTTTCATTATTTAGATACGGATACAGAATCGGAAAACAGTGAAGAGATTAAAACCAATCTGCAAGAGATGACTTTGGAAAACTATCCGAGCATAGAAAAAAAACCAATTGAAAATCAAGAAATTATTAATAAAGAATCTCTCTTCAATACTACAGAAAGCATTCCCAAAGAGCGACAAACCATTACATTAGAAGAAGCAACACGATTTTTGCGTCGTCCATTAAATGAGGTGGAGCAAGAAGATGATTTTCGTCCTGATGTAGTGGTTACTGCTCATGGAAATGCGCCAATTATCACTTTAGATGACCCGAATATTGCGCGCGTTCGTCATCGTACGCGTGTGGAAAAACGTATTTTGTTGCAAAAGGAAAACCCAACTGCCACACAAATCGCAACACCCAAGAAATTCACAGAGCAGCCTGAACCTGAAAAAGCGTCACTAAATCTGCCGCCAATGCCACAAAGCGACAATGAATTATTGCCTTTGACACAATCGCTGGAAGTTCATGCACATAAAGTGAATACTGTAAAAAAAACAAAATCTTCTATTGCAGAAAAAAAGGCAACCATTGAAGCACACGATATTCAAGAGAATTTAGTACGCCAACGCAATGCGAAAAAAAAGCTGGCGGAAAAGAATGCACCTAAACAAGCAGAAAGATTAATTGAACCTCTTGATTTATTAGAAGAAATCCCCACAGATGAAGTATGGGCAAATTTATCCAAAACCCATATTCCCAATTCGCGTCGTCAGCGCAATACTTTGCGCCAAACTGTGGCAAGTATGAAAAACGCGGCTGCAAATGTATCCGCACGCATTACACCACAAAATCGTTACGCACCACAAAATCAACCTGAATATGGCGTATCTATTCCTGAACCTGTGGTTGTGCCACATGAACCAATGCCGGAACCCGAGATTGTTGAACCAGTTTATTTTTCAGCAAATCAGCGTCAAATGACACCAGCGCCAATTTATGCGAATGCTCATGAAACTGATGAACCTACTCCAAGTTTTCAGGTGGCCTCATCCTCTAATGATATGGAGGAAGAAAGCCATTTAACCGAAGAGGACTTTGCACGCTATTATCAAAGTGAAAACAATGAGATAGATAATGAAGCTACTTCGTGGGCAAGTACTTTAGCTCAAGATGAAAATCATAGGCTGCCTGAAAATATCTTGCCGCCTTTGTCTTTGCTTCTGCCTCCTGTGCATGACCCCAAAGCGGTGCAAAGCCAAGAAGCTTTGTTGGAAAACAGCATTATTATTGAAGAGAAATTGGCGGAATTTCGCGTTAAAGTCAAAGTGTTAGACGCGTATGCTGGGCCTGTGATTACGCGTTATGAGATTGAGCCTGATGTAGGCGTGCGCGGTAATTCGGTGTTGAACTTGGAAAAAGATTTGGCACGCTCGCTCGGTGTTGCCGCGATTCGTGTGGTGGAGACGATTCCTGGTAAAACCTGCATGGGTTTGGAGTTGCCCAATCCAAAACGCCAAATGATTCGTTTGAGCGAAGTGTTTAATTCGCCTGAGTTTTCAGGTAGCCAATCTAAATTAACACTGGCTTTGGGGCAAGATATTACGGGCGCGCCTGTGGTAACAGATTTGGCGAAAGCACCGCATTTGTTGGTGGCGGGAACCACGGGTTCGGGCAAATCGGTCGGCGTGAACAGCATGATTTTGTCTATGCTGTATAAAGCCACGCCCGAAGATGTGCGCATGATTATGATTGACCCGAAAATGCTGGAATTGAGCATTTACGAGGGCATTCCGCATTTGCTCGCGCCTGTGGTGACCGATATGAAATTAGCGGCGAACGCGCTGACGTGGTGCGTGAACGAAATGGAAAAGCGCTATCGCTTGATGAGTCATGTGGGTGTGCGCAATTTGGCGAGTTACAACCAAAAAATCAGCGAAGCAGCAGCGCGTGGCAAGAAAATCGGCAATCCGTTTAGTTTGACACCGCAAGACCCAGAGCCGTTGGAAAAATTGCCGTTTATTGTGGTGGTCGTAGATGAGTTTGCCGATTTGATGATGGTGGCGGGCAAACAAATTGAGCAATTAATTGCGCGCCTTGCCCAAAAAGCACGCGCGGCAGGTATTCATTTGATTTTGGCAACGCAACGCCCGAGCGTGGACGTAATTACGGGCTTGATTAAAGCCAATATTCCCACGCGCATTGCGTTTCAAGTGTCCACCAAAATTGACAGCCGCACGATTCTTGACCAAATAGGCGCGGAAAACTTGCTGGGGCAGGGCGATATGCTGTTTTTGCCACCTGGTACAGGTTATCCGCAACGCGTGCATGGCGCGTTTGTTGCTGATAGCGAAGTGCACGCGATTGTGGAATATTTGAAACAATTTGGCGAGCCTGATTATATTGACGACATTTTGCGCCCCGAGCAAGAAGAGTTTAATTTTGGTGGCAACGGCAATAGCAGCAGCGAGCGCGACCCTTTGTTTGACCAAGCGGTTGAAGTAATTGTGCGCACCAAAAAGGCAACGATTTCTTCGCTACAACGGCATTTGCGCATTGGTTATAATAAGGCGGCGACACTGATGGATCAATTGGAAGCGGAAGGGATTATTTCGGCGGCTGACCATACGGGCAAACGCACGATTTTAGCTCGCGCAAATTCACAGGATTAATTGAATGTGCAAATTAAGGCTGCCTGAAATTTTTCAGGTAGCCTTAATTTTCTCGATTAAAGTCATTCGATTGGTGCAAATAATAAATAATTTAACATAATTCACTTTATGCGAACTTAGCGAAATCTGCGGTAAATGTAGCATTTTCATCATTACCATCGTTTTAATAACAATACTTCTTCATGCTGCCAATTTCCAAATGTTTGAATGTTGAAACGTAAATCAGGATAATCAAACCAAGTAACCGCCAGCATAAAATTTTCAATTTGCATACAAGCACCATGCCAATTAGTTTGACCTGACACATGCAAATTTTCATAGTCCTGCCAACCTACATGCTGCATATCCGCTGGAAATGAAAGATTCTCCGCTTTTAACAAGGCTTTTTTGACTGTCCAAATTTGATAAAACGTCTGCATAGACATGGTGTTAGTCGAAAAAAGCTCTTTTTCACTATCACTCAAAATCCACTCTCTGTACATACCAAAATTGCGCGGTCGCAAATATTCAATATCTATACCAGCCTGAATACAAGTATTTCCCATCAATAATGCAGCACTATGTTGGCTGTGGCTTAAACTGATAATAGGCAATTCAGCATATTGCTTCAAAGCGCGGCTAATCTGCCAATCTGCGCGATTGGCTAACGACGGATAATGATAAAGCCGAATTTTGTCTTCTGCTGATAATTTTTCCACATTATAGTGCGCAGCAAAATCCGAGCCTGCAAATAAACACGTTAATTCCATAATTCTAAACAATAAAAAATCAGCTGCAAGCAACGGCTGCTGCATTTAAGTACCTTTTCAGCCAATATCTGCTGCCATCGCTTAAACACCAGCGAAGTATTCACCCCTCCAAACGAAAAATTATTGTTCATCACAAATTCCGTATCAATCGCTCGCATACCATTTTGAATATAGTCCACTTCGCCGCAACGCGGGTCAATATTATCCAAATTCAGTGTTGGCACAAATTGTCCGCTGCGCATTATTTCAATCGCAAACCAGCTTTCCAACGCACCACATGCGCCAGCGTGTGTCCAAAATAGCTTTGCGAACTGAGAGGAACGCGCCCAAACATAGCTGTTGTTGCCTGTGTTTCCGCAATATCGCCCTGCTCGGTTGCCGTACCGTGTCCGCCGCTTACATAACAAATGGCAGAGGGTGGCAAAACAGCATCTTTCAAAGCCAATTGCATACAACGCTGCATGGTTGCCGCTTGCGGCTGGGTAACATGGCTGCCATCACTGTTTGCCCCATAGCCCACAATTTCCGCATAAATCTTCGCGCCACGCGCTTGGGCGTATTCCAAAGATTCCAGCACAAAAATCCCTGCACCCTCTCCAATTACCAAGCCATCGCGTGCCACATCATGCAGTAAACCCTTTCACTTTAACCCCACACTTCGCCGCCCAGTCCCGCGCAAACTCCGCCACCGTGTGCATAAAATGCTTGCCATCATCGCCAACACTATTTTCAGGCAGCCTAAAAGTGTGTCGGTAAATACACATCAAAGCGCGTGGATTTGCCTTCGTATTGATACGCAGGTTTTGCGCCGCAGAGAAATTCGCCCAAACGCGGACGTTTAACCACGACGCGTTTTTTCGCGACTTGTTTGGCTGCCTGAAACAATTGCGCTTCATCATGTGCGCTGGCTTGACCGACCAATTCGTGAAAATACGCCATTTCTTTTTTGACGGCGGCAGATTTTTGGCGTTCAGGATACATGGGGTCTAAATACACGACATCGGGTTTGCCGTAGCGTGCTTCATCGGCAAGCAACAGCATTTGCTCGCTGGCATTGGCGTATATTAGGCTAATATTATTGGCGATTTCCGCAATTTCAGGCAGCATGCGCGCACTTGTAATGCCGTCTAGTAATAAGGCGAACACGGCAGGATGTTGCTCAAACACGCGCACTTGTAAACCTTGCGAAGCGAGCACCCATGCGTCGCGTCCTAGTCCGCCTGTTGCGTCCCAAACAATCGGTTTGGTAGTATGATTTACGGCTTTGGCAATCAGTTCGCCACCGCCTTTGGTGCGCCGATATTCTGCACTGCCAACCGCGAAATTGACTTCTACCCTACCCTTTTCGCCTGCTTTACACAGGGATAAGCCGCTTTCATTGTAATGCAGATAAACGCCGTTTTCAGGCTGCTGCACGCTGGTTTGAATATTCAGTTCGCTACTGCTTAAATGGGGCGGGAGAGATTGTTGGGTGTAGATGGTTAACATAATATAGTCGTTTCAAATACAAATAGTACAGCGTTGCCAACGCCCTTATGTACTAGATGTACACGGCGGACGTTGTCGCCTTGTCCTATTTTAATTTGAAACGAATATATTTTGAATAAAATATGGCTGAAAGTTAGATAATGTTTTCAGGCAGCCTGAAACTTTTACAAAACTTTTTCAGGCAGCCTAAAAAGATAAATCAAGGCAGCCTGAAAAGCGATTTTATCCTTTCAGGCTGCCTTTTATTGCTTGTTTGTGTATGGATTGAACTTGAATAGTTTGATAGTTATAGCAGTGAAAATGCAGTACAAGGCGATAGCGAGAGTCGTGTACTGTTTTTTCAATTCTGCGACTTATAGATGATTATTTTCAGGCTGCCTGAAAATATTTACCTTAAACTTTCCAATCAAATCTTACACGCACCGCCTGCACAGCCGTCGTCTTGAATATCAAATTGCGTGTCATCTGCACCATCACGCGTATTATGGTAATACAATGTTTTTAAACCATATTTATACGCAGAAAGCAAATCTTTGAGCATTTGATTCATCGGCACGCGACCGCCTTCAAAGCGTTTTGGGTCGTAGCTGGTGTTGGCAGAGATGGCTTGGTCAACGAATTTTTGCATCACCCCAACCAGTTTCAGGTAGCCGTCATTGCTGCCCATTTGCCACAGAGTTTCGTATTGTCCTTTAAGACGTTCAAATTCGGGTACAACTTGCTTCAAAATCCCGTCTTTGGACGCTTTTACCGTTACCAAACCGCGCGGTGGTTCAATGCCGTTGGTAGCATTGGCAATTTGTGAACTGGTTTCGCTTGGCATCAGTGCGGTTAAGGTACTGTTGCGCAAGCCATATTTGACGATATCGGCACGCAAACTTTCCCAGTCTAAATGCAATGGCTCGGTGCAAAATTTATCTAAATCGGCTTTATAGGTATCAATTGGCAACACACCCTGCGCATAAGTTGTTTCGTGGAATAACGGACATGCACCATACTCTTTTGCCAAGTTTACCGACGCTTTGAGCAAGTAATATTGTATCGCTTCAAAGGTGCGGTGCGTTAAACCAATCGCGCTGTCGTCGCTGTATTTCACGCCATTTTTCGCCAAGTAATAAGCGTAGTTAATCACGCCCACACCCAAAGTGCGGCGATTCATGGTCGCTTTTTTGGCGGCTAAAATCGGGTAATCTTGGTAGTCCAACAAAGCATCAAGCGCGCGCACGGCTAAATCGGCGAGTTCTTCAAATTCATCCAAATGCTCAATTGCACCCAAATTGAATGCAGATAAGGTACACAAAGCGATCTCGCCCTCTTCATCGTTGATGTTATTCAAGGGCTTGGTAGGCAAGGCGATTTCTAGGCATAAATTGGATTGGCGAACAGGCGCAACTTTGGGGTCAAACGGGCTGTGGGTGTTGCAATGGTCTACGTTTTGCACATAAATGCGCCCTGTGCTGGCACGTTCTTGCATGAGAATAGAGAATAATTCGGCAGCAGACACCACAGTTTTGCGAATGCTGTCGTCTTGTTCGTATTGCGTGTACAGGCGTTCAAATTCATCTTGGTCGGCGAAAAAGGCTTCGTATAGACCAGGTACTTCGTTGGGCGAAAATAAGGTAATGTTGCCGCTTTTAATCAAGCGAGTGTAAAGTAAACGATTGATTTGTACGCCATAATCCAATTGACGAATGCGGTTTTCTTCTACGCCGCGATTGTTTTTTAGTACCAATAAGCTTTGTACTTCAATATGCCACAAAGGATAGAATAAAGTTGCCGCACCGCCGCGCACACCACCTTGTGAACAAGACTTCACGGCTGCCTGAAACATTTTATAAAACGGAATGCAGCCCGTATGCTGCGCTTCGCCGCCACGAATTTCGCTGCCTAAACCGCGAATGCGTCCGCCATTGATACCAATGCCTGCGCGTTGCGAAACGTATTTCACAATCGCGGATGTGGTTGCGTTAATGCTGTCTAAGCTATCATCACATTCAATCAACACACAGCTAGAAAATTGGCGCGTAGGTGTGCGCACGCCTGACATAATTGGCGTGGGCAAGGAAATTTTAAATTGCGAAACCGCGTCGTAAAAGCGTTTCACATAATTTAGGCGCGTGTTTTTCGGATAGTTAGCAAATAGGCACATAGCAACCAAAATATACAAAAACTGTGGGCTTTCATAGATTTGGCGCGTAACGCGGTTTTGCACGAGATATTTGCCTTCTAGCTGCTTCACGGCAGCATACGAGAAGGATAAATCGCGTTCATGGTCAATATAATCATTGATTTCATTGAATTCTTCGCGCGTATAGTCGCTGAGTAAATGTTTGTCGTATTTACCCATGCCAACCATTTTTTCTACATGGTCAAATAAATGCGGCGGTGTGTATTCGCCATAGGCAATTTTGCGCAGATGGAATACCGCCAAACGCGCGGCAAGGTATTGATAATCGGGTGTTTCTTCAGAAATTAAATCGGCAGCAGCTTTGATGATGGTTTCGTGAATATCATCGGTGCGAATGCCGTTGTAAAATTGGATATGGGACTTCATTTCCACTTGCGATACGGAAACATTATTCAAGCCTTCAGCCGCCCAATTGATGACGCGGTGCAGTTTGTCTAAATTGATGTTTTCCAAACGCCCATCACGTTTGGTCACTTTGATAACGCTCGTGTTCATGTTGTGTCCTTATATGCCCAATGCGGTGTTGATAGCCGTAATCGCGGGTGCATTGGCGCGAAAAAAAATATTCGCGCATGATAGCGGATTTTCAGGTTGCCTGAAAGTCTTGACAGGCTTTTGTTTTTTAATAACTAATTGATTATTATTGATATATTAATTTATTTTCTTGATTGGTTGTGTTGTATTTGGCTGCCTGAAAAATGAAAGAATTGTTTTTAAAATGCTTTTTCTTAAATACTTATTCTGTGGTATAAAATGCTTTTCAGGCTGCCTGAACATTCAGGCAGCCTGAAAAGTAATGCTGAATTAGCGTTTGTCTACGGCAACAAAATCGCGACGTGGCGAGCCTGTGTACAATTGACGTGGACGACCAATTTTTTGGCTTGGGTCGCTAATCATTTCATTCCAATGTGAAATCCAGCCGACTGTGCGCGACAGGGCGAAAATCACAGTAAACATTGAAGTTGGGATACCCAATGCACTCAATACGATACCTGAATAGAAATCTACGTTTGGATACAGTTTACGCTCAACAAAGTATGGGTCGTTCAAGGCAATTTGCTCTAATTCCATTGCCAATTTGAATTTTGGACTGTCTTGTAAGCCTAATTCTTGCAATACTTCATAGCAGGTTTGTTTCATGATGGACGCGCGTGGATCCATGTTGCGGTAGACGCGGTGTCCAAAGCCCATTAAGCGGTATTTTTTCGCTTTTACGCCTTCCATGAAATCTTTTACGTTTGATACGTCGCCGATTTCATCCAACATATCCAATACGGCTTCGTTTGCACCGCCGTGTGATGGGCCCCACAAGCTGGAAATGCCTGAGGCGATACATGCAAACGGATTCGCGCCAGATGAGCCTGCCAAACGTACGGTTGAAGTAGACGCGTTTTGTTCGTGGTCAGCATGCAAGATGAAAATGCGGTCTAATGCGCGTACCAATACTGGATTAGGTTCGTATTTCTCACAAGGAGTGGCAAACATCATGTGCATAAAGTTGCCTGCATAGCTCAAATCGTTGCGTGGGTAATTAAATGGCAAACCGTTTGAGTAGCGGTAACACATCGCTGCGATGGTTGGGATTTTGGAGATCAGGCGGTAAATCGCGATTTCGCGGTGACGTGGATCGCTAATTTCTAGACTGTCTTGATAGAACGCAGATAATGCGCCTACTACGCCAACCATCATTGCCATTGGGTGTGCGTCGCGACGGAAACCGCGGAAGAACCATGTGAGTTGCTCGTGTACCATGGTGTGTTTGGTAACGGTTTCTACAAATTCTTTTTTCTGTTCGGCAGTAGGCAATTCGCCGTAAATCAATAAGTAGCATACTTCTAAATAATCGCTGTTTTCTGCCAATTGTTCAATGGGATATCCACGATAATAGAGCAAACCTTTTTCACCATCAATGAAAGTAATTTTAGATTCGCAACTGGCGGTTGAAACAAAGCCTGGGTCAAAGGTAAACATGCCTGTTTGTTTGTTCAGCGTGCGAATGTCAATCACATCGCTGCCGAGTGTGCCATTCAATACGGGCAATTCTACATTTTCAAATTGAGTGCTTTGTAGTGTTACAGTTTTATCAGACATTTTCTGCTCCTTAAAAGTGCGTTGTTCTACTGATGATTGAGAAGACTTCTTGTGTTGCAGCTTGTTTCAGGCTGCCTGAAAACTAGGCAGCTCTGATTTTTTCCAAAAGTGGTTCAAATTCGGGCTTTTTGGGCGGTTTAACTTGGTTGACTTGCGCTAAAAATTCTTGGTCTTCCAGCGTTAAAATATCCACAAAAATCTCGAGTTCTTCATCACTTAAATTTTGGAATTCGGTTGCCATAAAGCGTTTTAATACGATGTCCAGTTCCAATAAGCCACGGCGTGTTTGGAAGCGGATTCGTCGCTTTTCGGTTTCGTTAAATTGTGTCATGTTGTTTAGCTTATGTTAAGCGTTATCGGTTTTTCTGATGATGCCAATTGTTTTTATGTTTCAGGCTGCCTGAAAATACTGCTTGAGTGTTTTCAGGCAGCCTGAAAGTTGCCAATCATTAAATCGCGCGTTCCAGCATGATTTCTTTGATTTTGCCAATTGCTCGCGTTGGATTCAAGTGTTTTGGACACACGTCAACACAGTTCATAATTGTGTGGCAACGGAATAAACGATAAGGGTCGTTTAAGTTGTCCAAACGCTCATTGGTAATCGTGTCGCGCGTGTCGGCGATGAAACGATAGGCGTTGAGTAAACCAGATGGGCCGACGAATTTATCAGGGTTCCACCAAAATGATGGGCAAGCGGTTGAACAGCAAGCGCACAAAATACATTCGTACAAGCCGTCTAATTCTTCGCGGTCTTCTTGGCTTTGCAAACGCTCGCGCTGTGGCGCAGGCGTATCGTTCACAACATAAGGCTTGATGGAATGGTATTGATTGAAGAATTGAGTCATGTCCACAATCAAATCGCGGATTACAGGCAAACCTGGTAAGGGACGCAATTGAATGGGTTGCTTCAAATCGCGAATATTGGTCAAGCAAGCGAGACCATTTTTACCATTGATGTTCATACCGTCTGAACCGCAAATACCTTCGCGGCATGAACGGCGAAACGATAAGGTGTCATCTTGTGCTTTGAGTTTTACCATAGCGTCTAATAATTTCACATCGCTTGGTAAAATTTCTAATTCATAATCTTGCATGTACGGCTTGGCGTCTTTATCAGGGTCGTAGCGGTACACTTGAAAACGTACTTTTTCCATTGTGGTGTTCCTCTTTTTCAGGCTGCCTGAAGTCTTTTCCTCTTTCAGGCAGCCTGAAAATATAGTTATTTAGTAAACGCGTTTTGCAGGCTCAATGTAATCAACGGTCAGCGGTTTGGTATGTACAGGTTTGTATACCAAACGGTTGCCTTCACTATAATATAAAGTATGCTTCATCCAGTTGTCATCATCACGCTCTGGATGGTCATCTGATGCGTGTGCGCCACGGCTTTCTTTACGCGCTTCGGCAGAAACGATGGTTGCTTTGGCAACTTCCATTAAGTTGTCCAATTCCAAAGCCTCTAAACGCGCTGTGTTCCAAACTTGGCTTTTATCGCCAATTTCGGTGTTTTTCGCGCGCTCTGCCAACGCCAAGATTTTTTCCATACCTTCTTTTAAAATCGCGTCGGTACGGAATACGCCTGCGTGTAATTGAACGGTACGTTGCAATTCGTTGCGCAAGTTATCCACGTTTTCGCCACCTGTTTGATTGTTCAAACGGTCTAAACGTTGTTTAGTCAATCCGCCTGCGTTTTCAGGCAGCGGTTTGAAATCGGTTTGCTCTTGGATGTATTTCACCATGCTGTCGCCAGCAGATTTACCGAATACCACCAAGTCCAGCAATGAGTTGGTACCCAAGCGGTTCGCACCGTGTACAGACGCACATGCGCACTCGCCCGCTGCGTACAAGCCATTCACAACAGCTTCTGGATTATCGCCTTCGGGTACAATCACTTCACCCAAATAGTTGGTCGGAATGCCGCCCATCATGTAGTGCGTGGTCGGCACAACGGGAATCGGGTCTTTAATCGGGTCAACGCCAGCAAATTGAATCGCGATTTCACGAATACCTGGCAATTTGTGCATGATTTTGTCTGCACCAATGTGGTCTAGTTTCAGCAAAACGTGGTCTTTGTTTGGTCCGCAACCGCGTCCTTCAAATACTTCCATCGCCATCGCACGCGAAACCACATCGCGCGAAGCCAAGTCTTTAACCGTTGGCGCATAGCGTTCCATAAAGCGTTCGCCCAAAGAGTTGAGCAAAATACCGCCTTCACCGCGCACACCTTCAGTAATCAATACGCCCGCACCCGCCACGCCTGTTGGGTGAAATTGCCAAAACTCCATGTCTTCTAATGGAATGCCTGCACGCGCGCAAATGCCCAAGCCGTCGCCTGTATTCATAAAGGCGTTGGTTGAAGATTGATAAATACGACCGCCACCACCTGTGGCAAACAACACGGCTTTAGCTTGAAAAATGTACACGTCGCCCGTTTCCATTTCCATACACGTTACGCCAACTACATCGCCGTTATCATCGCGGATTAAGTCTAGCGCAATCCATTCCACGAAAAATTGTGTTTCTGCGCGTACGTTTTGTTGGTACAAAGTATGCAACATCGCATGACCTGTACGGTCGGCCACCGCACACGCACGTTCTACCGCGCGTTTACCGTGTTCAGCGGTATGACCACCGAATGGCCGTTGGTAAATTTTACCACTTTCAACGCGGTCAAACGGCATACCCATGTGTTCCAATTCTACGACAGCGTCCACTGCATTGCGTGTCATAAATTCAATCGCATCTTGGTCGCCCAGCCAGTCTGAACCTTTTACGGTGTCATACATATGCCATTCCCAATTGTCCTCTTGGACATTACCTAAAGACGCGGAAATGCCACCTTGCGCGGCAACGGTGTGTGAACGAGTAGGAAAAACTTTAGATAATACAGCAGTTTTGATACCTGCTTTAGATAATTGCAATGCTGCACGCAAGCCCGCGCCACCTGCGCCGACCACGACTGCGTCAAATTGACGAACTGGATAAGTCATCATATCAACCCCAAATCACATAGAAAGAATACACAGTACAACCAACCAACCAAACAATAGTTGCCGATTGCAGGAATAAGCGCAAGTAGAACGGTTTAATATAGTCCATCCATAAATCGCGCATACCCACCCAAGCGTGCAAAAACAGGGCGATAAATGTCGTTTGCGTGAATACTTTTACCCACGTACGACCAAAAAACTCTTGCCATTCAGAGTAATCATCTGCACCCATCATGCCAAGTAAAAAAAAGAGAAATAAGACAGTGTAAAAAATCATGACAACGGCTGTTACACGCTGCATTGCCCAATCGCGCAAACCATAATGTGCGCCAGCCAATTTACGTTTTACCATAATGCCACTCCCAAGATAAAGGCAACCACCGCACCAGCAATCAAAACGATACGCGCAGAGCGGCGTGCTACTTTCAAGTCAGTACCGATGTGTGCATCAAGCAATAAGAAACGAATACCTGCAAACAAGTGATGGGTAAACGCCCATAAAACTGCCCATAAAATTAGTTTAACAAACCAGTTATCTGCCCAAGATTTATATTCGACAAAGGTTTCTCCACTACTTAATGACCCTGCTAACAAAGCCAACAAAACAGGCAACAAAATAAATAATACAACGCCTGAAATGCGGTGCAGAATCGAGACAATACCTGGAATAGGCAAGGCTTTGGTTAAAACTTGCATATCCAGAAACACAGGTCTTTTATTGGTCTGCATTTCCGTTCCTCTTTCAAAAAATGAATTAACAAATACTCAAAATGGCATGGATTGGGTAAATGTGTGTGTCCAAACCATGAAACCGTGTGTAATTTAACATTGTTTTGCACTATTTGAATAGGGGTATACACAAAAAAATTTCAATGAAATTAAACAACAAACCATTGTCTTAATTAATAGATATTTATTTTCAAGTTTTATTTTTAAAAAAATCAAAAAGATAAACCTTACAAAATTTGACAATTCATTCTTTTGAAAAATTCTTTCACATTAATAGCCTAATTTCACATACTTCATTTTTTCAGTTTCCAATATATTAAACAAACAAAGCAGGCTGCCTGAAACATTTTCAGGCAGCCTGCTCTTCAATATATCTTAAGATTTATTTTTTTAAAGGTGTTACCAATTCGCTAGGACCAAATGTATCCAAATCACGACCTGGTTCTGCAATCAAATCTTCTTTATTTACATTGACAACGCTCTCCAAAATAATCGCAGAAGAAACGTGCTCGCCTACACGATACACCATAGCCAATGCAATTTCTTCGTTTGGTGTATTCACAAACTGCGCTGCTTTTTCATTTGGATTTTTCCAATCTGATTCGATTACTTTGCCACGTTTGTAAATACCTACAACCATACCTTTGTCGAAACCATCAACAGAACCTTTATCCAAGATAAGGGTTTGCATAGTGGCACCCTCGCTAATGCCATCCATAATTTCAAGGATATTAGCATTAACAGCACCTTGAGGCTCGTGCGGCATCATGTGGAATGCATTCAAATCAGCTGGCTTAGGAATCAAATAATCGCCTTTGCTGATTTCAGCAACGCCCTCTGTAATCATCATTGGTTGAGCAGTACGTACAACTACTGGTTTTTTCTGACCAGTTTGCGCAAAGTATTCATCTTCCGCTAATGTTTTATTTGCTTCAGCTGAACGGTGCGCCAAAGCACTGTTACGCGTTGCCAAAGTAGAAGCCTCGCCAACAAACTCAACCAAAGTACCTAATTTAGCTTTAGTTTGTGGATTTCTTAATTCACGATTAATGCGGAAAATCAAATAATCGCCAGCTTCAGTAATACCATCGGCGTAAACACGGTCGCCAATGCTATAAAGCATGCTGCCATCAGGACCACCTACTAAGCGCGCAGCCGATTTCAATTCCGCATCAGTCAGGAATTGTGGATGCTTCATGAACATGCTGTAGAAATTCACATTAATGGTATTAATCGCGTAACCTGAACCTGTATCACGTACACGAGGCGATAATTTAATGGTTGGAATACCGCCTTTACCATCTACACCCAATACAGGACGACCATTTACATAACGCAATACCAACGTTTGACCAGGATAAATCAAATGTGGATTGCGAATTTTGCTGCGGTTAACTTGCCACAAAGAAGGCCATTTCCATGGACGATACAAGTATTTACCAGAAATACCCCACAAGGTATCGCCTTGTTTCACGGTATAACGTGCTGGCGCACCTGGTTTAATTCGCAGCGATTCTGCGATAGATGGAGTAGAAATTATCATGCCAGCTGCACAAAGCAGGGTTATAATAGACTTTTGCATTGCAATCCCCTTAAAGTTCGAAATAACATATTTTTACGGACAGACGTAATAATAATGTATTTCACACAACTTAGGCTAGTTTTAGCCCAACAAGCGTAAAGAAAAAAGGCAAGTATGCCACATTTACCCAACAAACACAGCACAAGAAAGTAAAAAAACATGACTATCTTAACAATTTTAACCCATCCCAATGAACGTCTTCACATCGTTGCCCAACCAGTTGCACAAGTGGATGACCGTATTCGTCAATTAGTCAAAGACATGGCAGAAACCATGTATCATGCACGCGGTATTGGCTTGGCGGCGACACAAGTTGATGTACACGAACGTGTTGTTGTCATTGACATTTCCGAAGAGCGCAATCAACTGCTTGTCCTGATTAACCCTGTGATTACACACAAAAATGGCGAAACCACCTACGAAGAAGGCTGTCTGTCTGTACCCGGCATTTACGATACCGTAAGCCGTGCCGAAACCATTACTTTGGAATACTTAGACGAGCAAGGTCAGCCGCAAAAACTCGATGCCGATGGCTTATTGGCAATTTGCATTCAACACGAACTAGACCACTTAACAGGCAAACTTTTCGTAGAATATCTCTCGCCACTCAAACAAAATCGCATCAAAACCAAACTCAAAAAACGCCAACGCGAAACAATGTAACATTTTTACGACATTTTCAGGCTGCCTCACTTTTCAGGCAGCCTGAAAAAACATCAAGCCATCTCAAAACAACACATCACCGATTATGTCGTCATTACACATCCACATTCTACTCCACGTTATCTTTATGCTCAGCAGCGCCCTGCTCGCCTACGGATTAAGCGGCGCAACAGCAGCACTAGCCATCAGCACACTCTATCTTATCTGCTGGTCAAGCTATCATTTGCACCATATTCAACAGTTACAACAGCATATTAACCAAGTCCCACAATTACCCAATAAAAACAGCAACACATTCTGGGCGCAGCTACACAACGAAATCAACCGCAAACAACGGCTCAACCAACGCCACCGCGACTTATTGCGCCAAACGCTCATTCGTTTTCAGGCAGCCGCCCAAGCCCTGCCCAACGGCATCATCATGCTCAACAGCGACGAACGCATCGACTGGCTCAACCACACCGCGCTCGAACATCTCAAACTCGACCCACAAAACGCGCTCGGTAACCCCATCAAAAAGCAACTCAATCTCGAACCCTACCAAGCGCTGTTCAACGACAATCAACACAGCCCCAGCCAACCCATCGACATCAGCTTACCGCAAAGCAACGGCATAGACCGTCATCTACGCCTGATTCGCATACCCTTCGCCCACCAATCGCAACTCATCATCAGCGAAGACATCAGCAACGCCGAGCAACTCAACGCCACACGCACCGCCTTTATCGCCAACGTCTCGCACGAATTGCGCACTCCACTCACCGTTATCGACGGCTTCCTAGAAACACTCGCCGACTACCCCGAACTACCCAGCGAGCAACAACAACAATTCATCGGCTTAATGCAACACGAAAGTCAAAGAATGCTTAATCTAATCAATGATTTACTAACCCTATCCACGCTGGAATTAGAAAACTCCAGCCAAAAAAATCTCGAATTTCATCCACTCAACCTAAGCGAGCTATGCGAACAAATCGCCACCGCCGCCCGCAACCTTTCAGGCAGCCAACACACCATCGAATACAACACCTCACCTGCCATCATGATTAACGCCCACGCCCGCGATTTATACCAAGCCTTATCCAATCTCGTGTTTAACGCCGTGCGTTACACACCAGCAGGCGGCACAATTCAAATCAGTCTCGCCTTGCAAGATAACCCCAATCCCTACAAACCACCACAAGTGCGCTTTGCCGTACGCGACAACGGCGTAGGCATTGCCGCCGAACATCTGCCACACATTACCAACCGCTTTTACCGCGTGGACAAAGGTCGCAGCCGCGAAAGTGGTGGCACAGGTTTAGGACTCGCCATCGCCAAACACGCCCTTGCCAACCATGGCGCGGTGCTAGAAATTCAAAGCGAATTGGGCAAAGGCAGCGAATTTGCTGCTGTGTTTAATACCTTAAAATAATTTTCAGGCAGCCTGAAATCTTTGCGAAAACCCGAAAATTTCTAATTTACCGTCATTAGCTGCGCAAGTCCGCTACGCTCCCGCCGCACAGGCGGGAATCCACCTTTTATTTCAAGTTTCTATTTTTTATCAAATGGTTATGAATATGACGGATGGATTCCCGCCTGCGCGAGAATGACGAAGTTACTGGTTTCAGGCAGCCTGAAAGGGTTTTACAAAAGTCTCAGCCTGAAAACCTTGCAACGCGCTTTCAGTCTAAAATCTCTGCAAAACTGATTTTTTCTTGCGTAGTGAAACCTTTGCAAAACTAATTATCCTCTTATGTTGAGTGTATTTCATATCCACCCTATTTTCTAACAAATTGAATTTCAGAATAAAGTCCTAAAAACAAAAAAGGCAGATATGAAATCTGCCCCTACGCATAAAGTTTTGTAAAGATTTCAGGCAGCCTGAAAATATGATTCGTAGGTCGGGCATTCATGCCCGACGCACCACAAAATCTCGGGCATGAATGCCCGACCTACGGAAACTCATTTCCCACCCGTATTCATCAACCGCACCGCTTTCAGGCAGCCGTGATGGCTAAAATATTCCACCAAACCGACAAATTCACCAGTCAAATCATAAACGCGTAAGGGCGAATTGGATTTCAGGCTGCCTGAAACATCGGTAAACGGCGCAGCTTGCCCAAAACGCAATTTTCGCGCCGTGTCATCGTCCAAATCCACACGCGGCAAATGGCGCACCAACACATCGCACGGCAACAGCAAATCATCGCGTTCACTTTCCGACAACGCCGCCAATTTTTCCAACGTGTGCGTTTCGCCAATCGTGAAACCAGCCGTTTCCGTGCGACGCAAACCCGTCAAATGCGCGAATGTGCCGATGTGCTTGGCAATGTCTTCGCTCAAAGTGCGGATATACGTTCCCTTGCTGCAACGCACGTCAATCACCGCCTTGGGCGCAGAAAATTCAGTTATATCAATGCTGTAAATTGTAATATCACGCGGTTTGCGTTCAATCACAATCCCTTTTCGCGCATATTCGTAAAGCGGTTTGCCCTCGTATTTGAGCGCAGAAAACATTGGTGGCACTTGGCGAATATCGCCCGTCAGCGTGGCGCAGGCTGCCTGAAATTCATCGGGCATAATATCGGCGCGCGCAGTGTCAATGATTTCGCCTTCCGCATCGCCTGTGGTGGTCGCCTCGCCCAATTTCAGCGTGGCGGTGTACGCCTTGTCCGCGTCCAACAAATATTGCGCGAACTTGGTCGCCTCGCCAAAACATACGGGCAACAAGCCGCTTGCTAACGGGTCTAACACGCCCGTATGCCCCGCTTTTTCAGCGCGAAACAGCCGCCTTGCTTGCTGCAACGCCGTGTTGCTGCTGATGCCAATCGGTTTGTCTAATAATAAAACGCCATTTAAGGTGCGTTTTTTGGGTTTTTCGGTCATTTTTCTGCTTTCAGGCTGCCTGAAAAGGCAAAGATTATTCAGTGAATGGATTTAATAAGCGCGCGCCCATATGGGCAAAATCAGCGATATTGCGTGTTACCACAATTAAATCATGCTGCAAAGCGGTCGCAGCGATTAAGCTGTCGGTAATGGATTTGGGTTGCGGCACATGCATTTGGACGCAACGCAAAGCAATCGCGGTATCAATCGGTAAAATGCGTTGCCCAAAGGCGGGTTTAACTTGGTTTTCCAGCCATGTGCGCAATATTTTACCTTGTGCGACATCTTTACACTCTATGCCAAAAATGCCTTTTTCTAATTCCAATAAAGTGATGCAACTCATATACATATCGCTGCTCGATGTTTGATTTGCCCAAGTGGCAACGCCTGAATTGGCTTTGCCTTGCCCAATTTTGCGGATTTCGGAAATGATGTTGGTATCAAGCAAATACATTAGAACACCACTTCTCGCGCCGTGATTTCTGCGCGTTCGCATGCAAAATCCACATCATCGCTGGCGGCTAACACTTGCGCAATACTGGGCTGCTGTTGGGTCAACTGTTCATATTGCGCTTGGCTGAGCAACACATAAGCAGGTTTGCCACGATTGGTAATGAACACGGGGGCTTTTTGCGCCGCCTTTTGCGCTTGCGCGACGCGTTGGTTAAATTCTCGGCTGGTTAATTGCATTTTTCGCTCCTTGTTACTATTTTTTTACGTATGTTACTACATCGTTTTAAGGCTGCCAATCTTTTCAGGCTGCCTGAAAACCAATTTAAAGCTATAATTCGCTTCTTTTTTGTTCTCTCCACGGAATTTGCCATGACAAGCCACATCGCTGCACACGAAAAAGCCAGTATTTTGTCCGAGGCCTTGCCTTATATTCGCCGTTTTGCTGGCTGCACGCTCGTGATTAAATATGGTGGCAACGCGATGACTGAGCCGCATTTGAAAGACGGTTTTGCCAAAGATATTGTGTTGCTCAAATTGGTCGGGATTAACCCTGTGATTGTGCATGGCGGTGGGCCGCAAATCAATGAAATGTTGGAGAAAATTGGCAAAGTGGGCGAGTTTATCCAAGGCATGCGTGTTACCGATAATGAAACGATGAATATTGTTGAAATGGTGCTGGGCGGACATGTGAACAAGGAAATTGTCTCGCTCTTGAATTTACACGGCGGCAAAGCGGTTGGGATTACGGGGCGCGACAATCATTTTATTCGCGCAAAAAAATTGCGCGTGAGTACGCCTGAGCTGCAGGAAGTGGACATTGGGCAAGTGGGCGAAATCAGCGCAATGGATTGCACAATAATTAAGCAAATGTCGGCGGCAGGTTATATTCCTGTGGTCGCACCAATTGGCGTGGGCGAACAAGGCGAGGCGTTTAACATCAACGCGGACTTGGTTGCGGGGCGTTTGGCACAGGAATTGAACGCGGAAAAATTGGTGTTGATGACGAATATCGCAGGTGTGATGGATAAAGCAGGCAATTTGCTGACGAATTTAACACCGAAGAAAATTGATGACTTGGTTGCAGACGGCACGCTTTCGGGCGGTATGTTGCCGAAAATTTCATCCGCTTTGGAAGCGGCACAAAATGGCGTGAAAGCGGTGCATATTATTGATGGTCGCGTGCCCAATGTGTTGCTGCTGGAAATCTTTACGGATAGCGGGATTGGGACGATGATTTTGGGTGACAGTAAGGCATAACTTTATTAATGATACTTTTCAGGCTGCCTGAAAAATTTTGAGCTTATTCATCGCCCAAACAACTCGCTAATCATGTGAATTTGTTCTTCACTCGCGGCTTCTTGCCCCAACTTTTGCGCCAGCACAAATTCGCCGCTTAAGCCTTGGGTTGCCGCGGTTTGTTGCCATAACTGCAAGCGTTGTTCATCGCTTAATTCTGTTTTGATTTCACGTACTTTTTGGGCGATTTTGCTTGTGTCGTTCATGTCTTTTCCTTTCAGGCAGCCTGAAACGCAGTTCAGCGCAGCTAAAATCAGAAATCGCCCCACAAAGTTTGCATGGCTGCAATCGCGGCTAATGAAGCGGTTTCCGTGCGCAAAACGCGTTTGCCTAAAGTAATCGCTTGAAAACCTGCGTCAAACGCGGCTTGTTCTTCGGCTGCTGTCCAGCCGCCTTCTGGGCCTATCATTAAGTTGATTTTGTTTGGCACAGGCGTGATGTCGCGTAATTTTTGTGCGCGGTTTAGGCTCATTAATAAATGGCATTCTGCCTGGTTTATCGTTTTTAAATAATCGCTTAACGACATAATCGGTAACACAGTAGGCACAATATCGCGTCCGCTTTGTTCGCACGCGGCGATGACGATATCTTGCCAGCGTTGTTGGCGCTTATCGGCGCGTTCGCCCGATAAGCGCACCACGCAACGTTCGCTGATGATGGGCTGAATTTGGGTTACGCCCAGTTCTACGCTTTTTTGCAGTGTGAAATCCATACGTTCGCCACTGGATAGGGCTTGCACGAGTGTGATGTTGAGTGGGCTTTCGTTGTTGCTGTTTTCAGGCTGGCTGATGTCGCAAATAGCTTCGCGTTTGGCGATGGTGGTTAAAACAGCGGGGAAATGGCTGCCGTTGCCGTTGAATAATGTGATGTCGTCGCTCACTTTGAGGCGCAAGACGTTGATGTGGCGCACGATGTTTTCAGGCAGCCTGAAATCGGTTTGCGCGGCAAGGGCTTGGTCTAAATAAAAACGGGGCATTTTGTGTTAATATCGCGATTTTTGAAATGCACGATTTTAACAAATTACGGGCTTTATGAAACCAATTAAACCTTTGGAAAATATGGTGCGCGAAGTTGCAGCGCGTCATGTGATGCCGTTTTATCTGCAAGCGGCTTCGGCGCGCAAGGCTGATGGGAGCTTGCTTTCCGAAGCGGATTTGGCTGCGCAAGCGGCTTTTGTGGCAAGGCTGCCTGAAATCATGGATGCGCCTGTTTTGGGCGAGGAAATGACGACGGAAATACAAACACATTTGTGGGCGCAAGCGGCACAGACAGGTTTATGGGTGCTGGACCCAATTGATGGCACGAATAATTTTGTGAGCGGTATTCCACATTTTGCGTTGTCTGTGGCTTATGTGTTGCATGGGCGCGCGCAATTGGGCGTGGTGTTTAACCCTGTGACACAAGAATGTTTTACAGCGGTGCGTGGTTGCGGGGCGTTTTTGAATGGGGTGAAACTGCCGTTGCGCCAAGTGCCAAAACGTTTGCGTGAGGCGGTGGCAGGTGTGGAAGTCAAACGCTTGCGCTCGGCTAAATTAGTGAGCAGTATCAATAACTTCGCGCCGTTTGGTACGCTGCGTTGCATGGGCAGTAGCACGCTAGATTGGTGTTATTTGGCGGCGGGGCGATACGATATTTATGTGCACGGCGGACAGAATTTGTGGGATTACGCGGCGGGCGCGTTGATTGCCGAAGAAGCGGGCGCGCATTTGGCGACGCTGGAAGGCGATGAATTTTGGAGCGGCAAACATGTGTTTCAACGCTCGGTTATTGCGGCAACGCAAGCGGATTTGTTTGAAAAATGGCTCGCTTGGATTCGGAAGAATCAGTAGTTTTATGTTTTCAGGCAGCTTCAAAGGTGTGCAATGTATTATGTTTCGGTAGCTGAGTATATACGCGATGTGATGGAGCGGATTTGGGCTGCGGATAGATTTGCTAGTTTATTGATTAAACTGAATTTATTGGTATTGT
The DNA here is from genome assembly GCA_051414845.1 of Neisseriaceae bacterium B1. GTDB lineage: Bacteria > Pseudomonadota > Gammaproteobacteria > Burkholderiales > Neisseriaceae > Simonsiella. The sequence continues at coordinate 879,913 of CP183313.1, read as the reverse complement.
TTTTTAGTGTTGCCGTTTTGGTTGCTGAATTTAGTTGGGCAACTTTGGCATGGATTTTGATGTTTTTGCTGATTTATTATGGCTTATTGATTTGGCTGGATTTGAATAATCGCGAAGGCTATTTTTATTGGATTGGATTTTTGGGCGGTTTGTTGGCTTTAATTCAATTAGGCAGTACTATTTTTTAGGATAAATCAAAGACAAACAATTTCAGGCTGCCTGAAAAACAGAAAAGAAAAAAATGATTGTATTAGGAATAGAAAGCTCATGCGATGAAACAGGCATCGCGATTTACGACACAGAAAAAGGCTTAGTTGCCAATCAGTTACACACACAAATGGCAATGCACGCTGAATACGGTGGCGTTGTCCCCGAACTTGCCAGCCGCGACCACATTCGCCGACTCGTACCGCTCACGCAAGCTGCCTTACAAGAAAGTGGCCTGCAATACAGCGATTTAGACGCGATTGCCTTCACGCAAGGGCCAGGTTTGGGCGGCGCATTATTGGCGGGTTCGGCGTATGCCAATGCTTTGGCGTTTGCGCTGGACAAGCCCGTTGTGCCTGTTCATCATTTGGAAGGGCATTTGCTCTCGCCGCTGTTGGCGGACGATGTGCCTGAATGTCCGTTTGTCGCACTCTTGGTTTCGGGTGGACACACGCAATTTATGGCGGTACGCGATTTTGGCGATTACGAATTGCTCGGCGAGACGGTGGACGATGCCGCTGGTGAAGCCTTTGATAAAACAGGGAAATTGATTGGTTTGCCGTATCCTGCGGGCGCGATTTTGTCGCAATACGCAAAATTGGGGCAGCCTGAAACATTTACTTTTCCGCGCCCGATGTTGCACAGTCATGATTTGCAAATGAGTTTTTCGGGCTTGAAAACGGCGGTACTGACAGCGGTGGAAAAGACGCGCGCTGAACTTAATTTGTCGGCACAAGACACGCTGCCTGAAACCGTTCGCAATGATATTTGTCGCGCCTTTCAAGATGCGGTAGTGGATGTATTGGTGGCAAAAGCGAAACGCGCTTTGCTGCAAACGGGTTTTCGCCGTTTGGTGGTGGCAGGTGGCGTGGGCGCGAACTGGAAATTGCGTGAAGAATTGGCGAATTTGTCTGTGAAATCAACACCAAAAGGGCAGCCTGAAACTGTGCAAACCTATTTTCCGCCCTTGGATTTGTGTACCGACAATGGCGCGATGATTGCTTTTGCTGGCGCAATGCGTTTACAACACGAAGTCGCCCAAGCGCAGGCAGCGGGTGCGTTTGATGTGAAACCGCGTTGGTCGTTGCGCGAAATTGTACGCGAAATGGTTTGATGATTTTCAGGCAGCCTGAAAATGCAAAATAATTGAGATAAAACAGATTTCAGGCTGCCTGAAAATAAATGAAAGAATTTTATGATTAGCAAATTAACTTTTGGCTTATTTAAAGAAGAAGACGCCCGAAATTTTATGCGCTTAATGCGTTATGTGAAGCCTTATAAGATGCGTATTGGCTTTGCCTTGCTGGCGATTATTGGCGTGGCGTTTACCGAGAGTTATTTAGCGGCTTTTATCGCGCCTTTGGTTAATCAGGGCTTTGCGCCACCTACTTCCGCACCTGTTTTAGACCCTGCTTCGGGCATTGTAGGCACGGTTAAAAACTGGAAAGACCAGTTTATGTACATGATTTGGGGCACTGAAAATAAAGTTTGGATTGTGCCGATTTTTTTCATGTGCTTGGTCATGATTCGTGGCGTTTGTCGTTTTGCCAGCAGCTATTTGCTCTCTTGGGTTTCTGTAATGGCGATTAGCCATGTGCGCCGTGATATGTTTAATCATATGCTGACTTTGTCGTCAAAATACCATCAGGAAACGCCATCGGGTACGGTATTGATGACGATGGTACAAATGGCGGAAAACTCGATTAATCAAGCGAGTAACGTGTTTATCACATTAACGCGCGATACGTTGATTGTATTGGGCTTGGTATGCGTATTGCTGTATCTCAACTGGCAATTGAGTTTAATCGTGTTATTGATGTTTCCTGTGTTGTCTTTGCTGTCGCGTTATTATCGCAACCGCTTGAAAAACATCATCAATAGTGCGCAACTTAGTATTGGTACGCTTAACAACGTCGTCAATGAAACCCATCAAGGGCAACGAGTTGTGAAACTGTTTGGTGGTCAAGCGCAAGCGGCGGAGCGTTTTTCTGCGGTCAATCAAACCATTGTACGCTTGAGCAAAAAGATGACACAAGCCAGCGCAGCGCGTTCACCATTTAGCGAAGTGATTGCTTCGGTAGCGTTGGCAATTGTGATTTTTATCGCCTTGTGGCAAAGCCAAAATGGGGTAACCACCATTGGCGAATTTATGGCGTTTATCGTCGCCATGTTGCAAATGTTAAGTCCAATCAAAAACTTAGCCAACATCAGCATTCCCATGCAAACCATGTTTTTAGCATCTGACGCCGTATGTGATTTTCTGGACACGCCGCCTGAAAAAGATACAGGCACAATTGAACTGAAACACGTTTCAGGTAGCCTGAAATTTGAACATGTAGATGTGCAATACAACAACGACAGCAAAAAAGCCTTAGATGACTTCAACTTGGACATTCAAGTGGGTGAAAAAATCGCACTGGTTGGGCGTTCAGGCAGCGGTAAATCAACATTGGTGAATTTGCTTCCACGCTTTGTAGAACCCAGCACAGGACGCGTGTTGCTCGATGGCATCAATATTCAAGAAGTCAAACTGGAAAACTTGCGCAGCCAATTTGCGCTCGTCTCGCAAGATATTTTCTTATTTGACGGTACACTTGCCGAAAATGTACGCTATAGTCGCCCTGATGCCAGCGATGATGAAGTGTTCGCCGCCTTGGAAGCTGCCAATCTGCGCAGCGTGGTCGAACAATCAGGACACGGCATTCATCAACACATCGGTTTAAACGGCAGCAATTTATCAGGTGGACAACGCCAACGCGTTTCCATCGCCCGCGCCATTTTAAAAGACGCGCCAATCTTGTTGCTCGACGAAGCCACCAGCGCGCTTGACAACGAATCCGAACGCTTGGTGCAACAAGCTTTAGAACGCTTAATGCACGGTCGCACCAGCATTATCGTTGCCCACCGCCTAACCACCATCGAGCAAGCCGACCGCATTATTGTGATGGACGAGGGCAAAATTGTAGAACAAGGCTCGCATGCACAATTGATGGCTGCGCAAGGTCATTATGCGCGTTTGAGAAATTTGAGTAATGTTAATGCTTAATTTTTCAGGCAGCTTGTAAAGGTAACTCCATGAACAATATTCCATCTGATGTTGCTATTTTTATCGCAACACACAAAGCATTTACGCCGCCTAAAGATAGATGCTACATTCCTATTCAAGTGGGCGTAAATATGCCTGATTTAGGCTATCTGCGTGAACATCAATTGGACAACATTGCAGAAAAAAATCCCAACTTTTGTGAACTCACTGTGTTGTATTTTATTTGGAAAAATATTCATACACCATTAGTAGGATTAGCACATTATCGGCGATATTTTGCGGTTAAACGCCCTAGTTTTCAGCGAAAATGGGGGCAACTGCGTGCTAAATTACATTTAGCCCCCAAGTCCGTCGCAACACGTTTCAGAATTGCCACGCCAGCAGAAATTTTAAATCAACTCGCGCAACATGACTTGTTAATTCCTGAACCCGATATTTTTGCTCAAACGCTGCGCGAACAATATGCAGAAAAGCACCATGTCCATGATTTAGACATCGTCCGCAACATTATTGCGCAACAATATCCTGCATATTTAATTGCATTTGACCAAATGCAAACTGGGCATATTTTTTATTATGGTAATATGTTTTTTGGCAAAAAAGAGTTAATTAATCAATACTGTGAATGGCTTTTTTCTATTTTATTTACCGCTGAACAGCAAATTGATTACTGTGAATATTCAGATTACAACAAGCGTATATTTGGCTTTCTATCAGAACGCTTGTTTACCACGTGGATAATTCATCATCAAAACGATGTTTCATTCAAACAAATGCCTGTGCGTATGTTTGAGCATTTTCAGGCTGCCTGAAAAATAATAATAAACCTCTTAAGGAACCAAACCATGAAATTTTTATGTGTAGGCGCAGGTTTTTCGTGCGCTGTGATTGCGCGTGAATTAGCGCAAGCAGGACATCACATTACCGTGATTGACCAGCGCAGCCACACGGCTGGCAACTGCCACACCGAGCGCGATGAGCAAACCAATGTGATGGTACACATCTACGGTCCGCACATTTTCCACACTGACAATGAAACCGTATGGAATTATCTGCAAAATTTTGGCGAATTTATGCCGTATACCAATCGCGTAAAAGCCATGAGTGGCGGTCAAGTGTATTCGCTGCCTGTGAATTTGCATACGATTAACCAATTTTATGGTAAAACGTTTTCGCCCAAACAAGCGCGTGAATGGATTGTCGCGCAATCCGACCAATCCATCGCCGAACCGCAAACCTTTGAAGAACAAGCCATGAAATTTGTTGGCAAAGATTTATATCAAGCATTTTTCAAAGGCTACACCGCGAAACAATGGGGTGTGTCGCCGACCAAATTGCCTGCCAGCATTTTGAAACGTTTGCCTGTGCGCTTTAATTATGACGACAATTATTTTGCCCACAAATATCAAGGTATGCCGAAAAATGGTTACACCGAAATTGTGGATAACATTTTACATCACGAAAATATTTCCGTGAAACTGAATACGCCGTTTAACGAAACTATGCTGCCTGAATACGACCATGTGTTCTGGTCTGCGCCGTTGGACGCGTGGTTCAAACATCAATTTGGCAAATTAGGTTATCGCACTTTGGATTTTGAAGCCTTCCGCGATGAAGGCGATTTTCAAGGCAATGCCGTGATTAACTATTGCGATGAAAACGTGCCATACACGCGCATTACCGAACACAAGCATTTTTCGCCTTGGGAACAGCACGAAAAAACCATTTGCTATAAAGAACATAGCCGTACTTGCGAAGATGACGATATTCCGTATTACCCTATTCGTTTGGCACAAGACCAAGCCTTGTTGTCGCAATATGAAGCATTGGCAAATGCTGCCAAAGGTGTGAGTTTTGTTGGTAGATTAGGCACTTATCGTTATTTAGACATGGACGTAACGATTGCCGAAGCCTTGAAAACCGCGCAAGGCGTATTAGAAGATTTGGCAAATCAACAGCCGCTTAAACCGTTTTATTTTGCGTAAATCATCATTAATTTTTCTAGGCAGCCTGAATATGATTTTCAGGCTGCCTGAAAGTAAATTTATTACTTAACATCATGAATATTCTACAAAATCTCGTCTTTCCCAACTTAGACATTCAAGCACCCGAAGAATTATACGTTCGCCCCGAAAATGGTGCGCATGTTTTCCGTGCAGAAAAGCAAATCCAATTTTTGCAAAAAGGCGCAAGTTGTGCTTTTGATACTTATTTCAACTCATTCACGATTCAAACGTGGAAGAATCAAACCGAAGTGCGCCAAATCAAATTACGTTTATTCGGCAATGGCGAATTTTTGATTAAAATCAGTCGCCACAAATTGCATGAAGATATGCGTCATTTATCTGAACAGCGCATCACTTTGACTGAAACAGGCGTAGATATTGACTTTGGCAATTTGAACGATCACACCGAAGGCATGCTGTTCTTTGAATTGATTGTGCTTTCTGACACAGGTTACATCAATCGCGGTTTTTATCACTCCGATTTAGCTCCACGCAATGACGTGAAATTAGGCATTGTGATTACGCATTTCAACCGCAAACATTATGTGCTGCCTGCGATTGAGCGCGTTTCCAATGATTTGCTGCAAGACCCTTATTACAAAGATAAAATCAGCTTGATTGTGGTGGATAATTCACAAAACATCACGCCTGACGAAGCGAAATACGCGATTGTGATTCCGAACCAAAATTTGGGCGGGTCGGGCGGTTTTACGCGCGGTTTGCTGTATTTGGAAGACGAGAAAAGCTATACGCATTGCTTGTTTATGGACGATGATGCGTCTTGTGAAATTGAGAGTATTCGCCGCGCTTACGCCTTGTTGCAATATACGACTGGGGAGAAATTTGCTGTGGCCGGGGCGCAGTTGCGTGAGAGCCAGCCTTATCTTATTCATGAGAAAGGCGCAATTTTCTCTAATTTAACTTATACTTCTTTACATATTGGTTTAGATATGCGAGAGGCAGAATCTGTTTTATTATCCGAATTGAATCATAAAAATCCTAATTACGGAGGCTGGTGGTTTTTTGCATTTAAGATTACTGATGTTGAAATGTATCCTTTTCCGTTTTTTGTCAGAGGAGATGATGTTACATTTGGTTTTGTAAACAAATTCAATATTACAACTTTAAATGGTATCAGCGTTTGGGCAGAAGATTTCTTTATTAAAGAAGGGTTATGGACAAGATATTTAGGTTTCAGAGGTACATTTGTTTCTGGGCTATTTCAAAATCCTAATTTAGATAAACAAACTGCTAAGAAAATATTTAAAAACTGGTACTTTAATTGTATTAACTCTCACAACTATACTTCTGCACAAGTAATAAAAATAGCGCTAGAAGATGTTTTAATGGGTACAAAAATATTTACAGATGATATGAGCGCAAGTATTGTCCGCACTAAATTAGCACAATTACCCCAAGATGAGAAAATGCAACCAATTCATCGTATGGATTATGCTGAATTAAAATATGCTGGAAATATAAAAAAGAAAAAAAGAGAAATCCGCCGCTTAATTCGTCAATTAACAGTAAATTATTTACTGCTGCCTGAAAAATTTATGAAAAAAGGTATTATTTTTCAGCCTAAACACTTTGGTGCAAATAATGTAGAAATTTATCGCTACAAACAAGTGTATTACGAACATGAAGCCTCGCGCACCGGCTACGTCGCTACATTTGATAAAAAGCGTTTGATTCAAGCGTATAAAGATTATTTCGCTGCATTGCGTTTGATTGATGAAAAATTTGATTCAGCCAAAGCAGATTATTTAAATAAAAAAGATGAATTGACTTCGCGGGCCTTTTGGGAAAAAGTGTACGCCCAAAATGGAGAAGACTAATCTGCCATATTCAGGCAGCCTGAAACTAATTTCAGGCTGCCTGAATTGTTTCAACGCACTAAAAATCAGTTAAAATAGTCAAGCAAATTTCTCCCTCCCTACAAAGGAAAAAAACCATGCAAACTGATGTTCAAATCGCGCAATCAGCTATTGTGCAACCCATCAACAACATCGCTGCAAAACTCGGCTTGTCGCCCGACGATTTAGAGCATTACGGCAAATACAAAGCTAAAATCAATCCTGCTGACGCATTCGCCCTGCCGAAAAAACAAGGCAAACTCGTGCTGGTTACCGCCATCAATCCGACCCCAGCAGGCGAAGGGAAAACCACTGTTACTATCGGCTTGACGGACGCGCTGAATTACATTGGCAAACAAGCGGTTGTCGCCATGCGCGAACCGTCGCTCGGGCCCGTGTTTGGCGTGAAAGGCGGCGCTGCAGGCGGCGGTTATGCGCAAGTTTTGCCGATGGAAGACATCAATTTGCATTTCACGGGCGATTTCCACGCGATTGGTGCGGCGAATAATTTGCTCGCGGCGATGCTGGATAATCATATTTATCAAGGCAATGCTTTGAATATTGACCCCAAACGTGTATTGTGGCGGCGTGTGGTGGACATGAATGACCGTCAATTACGCAACATTATCAATGGTTTGGGCAAACCAACTGATGGCGTGATTCGCCCCGACGGTTTTGACATTACCGTTGCCAGCGAAGTGATGGCGGTGTTTTGTTTGGCGAAAGATTTGAGCGATTTGAAAGAACGATTGGGTAATATTTTGGTTGCCTATACCTTTGATAATCAACCTGTTTATGCCAAAGATTTGAAAGCCAATGGCGCAATGGCGGCGTTACTAAAAGACGCGATTAAGCCAAATTTGGTACAAACGATTGCAGGCAGCCCTGCGTTTGTTCACGGTGGGCCTTTTGCGAATATTGCGCACGGTTGTAATTCGGTTTTGGCAACACGTTTGGCGCAACATTTGGGCGATTACGCGGTGACGGAAGCAGGTTTTGGCGCGGATTTGGGCGCGGAAAAATTCTGCGACATTAAATCGCGTTTGGCGAATTTGAAACCCGATTGTGCGGTGGTGGTGGCGACAGTTCGTGCCTTGAAATACAACGGAGGCCTGGAAAAAGCCGATTTGGGCGCGGAAAATGTGGACGCAGTTAACAAAGGTCTGCCGAATTTATTGAAACACATCAGCAACTTAAAAACAGTTTTCGGTTTGCCCGTAGTCGTGGCGATTAACCGTTTTGTGTCGGACAGCGACGCGGAATTGGCAGCGATTCAGGCAGTCTGCGAACAAAATGGCGCAGATTTTGCCTTGACCGAAGTGTGGGCAAAAGGCGGTGAAGGTGGCGTGGATTTGGCGCAAAAAGTGGTGGCGGCGATTGAGTGCAACGAGCAGCCGTTCACATTCGCCTACGATGTAAATGATTCAATCCGCGACAAAATTTCGGCGATTGCGACCAAAATTTACGGCGCGGCTGACGTGGAATTCAGCGCGGAAGCGGCGGCGGAAATCGCGAATTTGGAACGCTTGGGCTTGGACAAATTGCCCGTGTGCATGGCGAAAACGCAGTATTCGTTGAGCGACAACGCGAAATTGTTGGGCTGCCCGAGTGGTTTTACGATTAGCGTGCGTGGCATTACGGTGTCGGCGGGCGCAGGCTTTATCGTGGCGTTGTGCGGCGCGATGATGAAAATGCCAGGCTTACCGAAATTTCCAGCGGCGGAGAAGATTGATGTTGATGAAACTGGTGTGATTAGTGGCCTGTTTTAATTTACATTTTTGAAATAATGGTGGGCTGCCTGAAAAGAGTTTCAGGCAGCCTGAAACCTTTGCAAAATCCTGTGTGTAGAGGCAGATTTCATATCTACCCTTTTTGTTGTCAAAATTTTATTCATGAAATTCAATTTATAAAAAATAGGGCGGATATGAAATCCCCCCTACGTAAGAGAATAATTAGTTTTGCAAAGGTTTCAGCCTTTTTGTGGATTAATTTCATTAATTCATCACGATGAATACATTTTCAGGCTGCCTGAAAGATTTTTGCAAAGCTTTACACATCACAATTACCATAAAAAATCCCCGAATCAAGCAATTCGAGGATTTTTTTATGAGCAAGCAAATAAGTAAATTACAGCGCATCTTTATAAGCTTTATCCGCCGCAATAAAGCGTTCTTCTACTGCAGCCGATGTTTTACCCAATAAAGACACCAATACCACCATAACCGCACAAGTAATAAAACCTGGCACAATTTCATACAAACTGCTGCCTGTAAGCGGCTTCCATGCTACTACTACGATTGCACCAGCCAGCATACCTGCCAATGCACCTGCTGCGGTCATGCGTTTCCAGAACAAAGACAAAATTACAACAGGACCAAACGCTGCACCAAACCCAGCCCAGGCATAAGATACTAAGCCTAATACTTTGCTATTGGGGTCGGCAGCGATAATGATGGCAATAATAGCAACCGCCAAAACCATTACACGACCAATCCACACCAATTCTTTTTGTTCTGCGTTCGGACGCAAAAAGCCTTTGTAAAAATCTTCAGTAATCGCGCTGGAACACACGAGTAATTGGCAAGACAAAGTAGACATCACCGCAGCCAAAATCGCCGACAAAATAATGCCTGCAATCCATGGGTTAAACAAAATGGTGGTTAGCGCAATAAAAATGCGTTCTGGATTGTCGCCCATTACGGCAACTTGTTCAGGATGTCCCCCAAAATAAGCAATACCAAAATAGCCAACTGCACACGCGCCAGCCAAACACAAAATCATCCACGTCATGCCAATGCGACGCGCATTTACCAATGATTTTACATTTTCTGCCGCCATAAAACGCGCCAAAATATGTGGCTGACCGAAATAGCCTAAACCCCAAGCTGCGGTAGAAATAATGCCCACAATGGTTGTGCCATGCAGCAAACTGTTGTATTCCTTGTCTGTGTTTTGTGCCACTAATTGAATCGCTGCCGACATTTCATCTGCACCACCCAAAGCCAAATACACCATCACAGGCGTTAAAATCAGCGCAAAAATCATCAAAGTTGCCTGAATCGTATCCGTCCAGCTTACCGCCAAAAAACCGCCGATAAAAGTATAAATAATCGTCGCACCTGCGCCGAGCCACATTGCTTGCGTATAGCTCACATCAAACAAACTTTGAAACAACCGCGCACCAGCGACAATGCCCGAAGCACAATAAATAGTGAAGAAAAACAAAATGATAGATGCCGAAATAACTTTCATCGCATGACCGCTTGCGCCAAAACGATGATAGAAATAATCGGGTAATGTCAAAGCATTATTATTGAATTCCGTGTGCACACGCAGCCTGCCTGAAACCAGCAGCCAATTCAACCACGCACCCACCGTCAAACCAATCGCAATCCAAGATTCGCTCAAACCTGAAACATAAATCGCCCCTGGCAAACCCATCAGCAGCCAGCCCGACATATCCGACGCCCCCGCTGACATCGCCGTCACAAAGCTGCCTAAGCTACGCCCACCGAGAATGTAATCATCAAAATTGCGCGTAGAAAAATACGCCACCATACCAATCAGCAATACCGAAATCAGGTAAATGCCAAAAGTAATGTACATAGGATTAAATTGACCCATGATAAAGTCCTCTGTTGCAAAGATTGGCTGCCTGAAACAACGTTCAGGCAGAAATATGTTTTTCTAGTGCGAACAAATTTAACTGAATTTAAAAATTTATGCAATCGTTTTAAATTTTGTTAATATCAATTAAATTGATACGTATATTTTCATGATGGATGTCTTCCACAAAAATGATGGCAAATTTTATGTAAGATTAATTTCAGGCAGCCTAAATCTATAAAATTTTGTTTTCAGGCAGCCTGAATTTATTGCTTTTTGTTTTCAGCTATGCCCAAAACGCGCTACAATTCGCGCTATTTTGTTTTGGGTTTTTGCCATGTCGCCATTGGATTATTGTCATGAGAAAGTCAGCCAAAGCGGTTCGAGCTTTTTGGCGGGATTTCGTTTTTTGCCGCCTGAAAAACAGCGGGCGATGACGGTTTTGTATGCGTTTTGTCGTGAATTGGATGATGTGGTAGACGATTGCAGCGATGCGAATGTGGCGCGCCAAACGTTGATTTGGTGGCGGCAGGATTTGGCGAAAGTGTTTCACGACGGCGCGCCTGAACATCCTGTGAATCAGGCTTTGCGCGAGGTTGTGCCTGTTTTCAGGCTGCCTGAAAATGAGTTGGCAGAAATTATTAACGGCATGGAAATGGATTTGCACCATGTGCGTTATGCGACTTTTGCGGATTTGCAATATTATTGCTTTCGCGTGGCGGGCGTTGTGGGGCGATTGGTTGCGCGGATTTTGGGTTTTCAAAACGTGAAAACGCTTGAATATGCAGATAAATTGGGTTTGGCTTTGCAATTGACGAATATTATCCGCGACGTGGGCGAAGATGCGCGCATGGGGCGGATTTATTTGCCAATGGACGAATTGGCGCAATTTAATGTCCCTGCGAACACGATTTTATCGGCAACGCCTACGCCTGAATTTGCGGCATTGATGCAGTTTCAGTTTGAGCGCGCTAAACGCACTTATGCCGAAGCCTTGGCTTTGCTGCCGCCAGAAGATAAAGCAGCGCAGAAAACGGGCTTGATTATGGGCAGTATTTATTATGCTTTGCTGATGGAAATTGAGCGCGATGGTTTGGATAATGTATTGAAATATAAGATTAAAATTCCGAATCCTAGAAAAATGCGGATTGCATTAAAAACTTGGATATTTGGGTTTCGGATTTAGTTTTTGCTTTTCAGGCTGCCTTTTAATTTTGCACAAGCTTTTCAGGCTGCCTGAAACAGAATTGAGCGCAACTCAAAAATCAACAGGACACTTGAATGAAAAAAATCGCAATCATCGGCGCAGGCTGGGCGGGATTATCGGCGGCAGCTGAATTGGCGCACTTGGCACAGGTTTCGCTTTTTGAAGCGGGGCGCGTTGCGGGGGGGCGTGCGCGTGCAGTGGCGTGTGATGATTTTTCGTTTGCGGACAATGGGCAGCATTTATTGATTGGCGCATATGGCGCGGTGTTTGACTTGATGAATAAGGTGGGCGTTGCGCGCGATGACGTGTTTTTCAGGCAGCCTTTAGAGTGGTATTTGGCGGACGGTTTGCGTTTTCAGGCTGCTGCGTTTTTGCCTGCACCGTTGAATGTGGCAGCTGGGATTTTGACGGCGCAGAATGCGACTTTGGGCGAGAAACTGGATTTGTTGCGCCTGATGATGAAGTTGCAGGCTTGGGCGAAAAGCGATGCGGATGACGTAGCGATTTTGACTTGGTTGCAGCAACAGCGTGTGGCGCAAAAATGGATTCATGAGTTTTGGCAACCGATGGTGTGGGGCGCGTTGAATACGCCTTTGGAAACCGCGAGTTTGCGCGTGTTGTGTCATGTGATGAGCGATGGCGTGTGGGCGAAACGTGAATTTAGCGATTATTGCGTGCCGCGTGTGGATTTGGGCGCGTTGCTTGCCGAGCCTGTTGTGCAATATATTCAATCACTTGGCGGCAAATGGCTGCCTGAAAATCGGGTGAGCAAACTGGCGACAGCGGACAATCGAGTCTACATCAACGATGAAGCGTTTGACGCAGCGATTTTGGCGGTTGCGCCTTATCATGTGAACGCGCTGCTGCCTGAAAACGTGAGCAACTCGGTGCGCCAAGCGATTGCAAAAATGGATTTTCACGCGATTACCACGGTTTATTTGCGCTATGCCCATGCGTTCAGGCTGCCTGCGTTGATGACGGGTTTTGCGCATGGCACGGCGCAATGGTTGATTGACCGTTCGCGTTTGAATGGTGCTAACGAAATTGCCGCTGTGATTAGTTTATCGGACAAAGTTTCAGGCAGCCTAAAATCGGCGGACGATTGGGCGGCGGCGGTGCACGCGGATATGTTGCGCGTTTGCCCTGATGTGGGCGCACCGATTGCCCAGCAGGTGATTACCGAAAAACGCGCCACGCTTGCCAGTACGGTCAATCGCAGACTGCCTGAAATGGCGGATTTAAATGCGGCAAATATTTGGCTGGCGGGCGATTGGTTGCATGCGCGTTATCCTGCGACTTTGGAAGCAGCGGTGCAAAGTGGGCGCGATGTGGCGCGGCAGGTTTGGCAAGGGTTTCAGGCTGCCTGAAAACAGGAGATATGTTGATGTTTCAGAAAATCATTACTTATGCTTTACTCTTTTTAATACCCATGAGTTATGCAGATATTGTTCAACCTTATCCGTTTAATCAATATCGCAGCCAACCTGTTTATAAAGGGAAATTTCACCCTTTGCAAAACAAGCAATGGCGTTCACATCGCACGCGTATTGCGAACGCATATCAACAGAAAAAGATTGATTTTGCAGGTTTCTACACTTTTGCAGGCTGGGGCTGTGGCACAAGTTGCTATTCAGGCGTGATGATTGATGCGCGCACAGGAGTAATCTATCAAGTTGAACCTTATGCGACGGAAGAACCATTAAATAGCTGTATGCGCGCTGATGGCGCAGGCCCCGAAGAAGAAACGTTTCAATATCGCGCCAATAGTCGCTTGTTTATTGCCGTTAATTGCCATTTTGAGTTGTTGAACGAAGAAGAAGACATTTGGCAACAAAATAAAACCGTTTATGCTTATGAATGGCTTGAAAAACAGAAAAAGTTTCGTTTATTGCAAAATAAAATTGTCGATAGAAAAATTTTTCGTAGACATCCTTACAGTTAATTTGATGAAAGATAAATAATGAAAACATTAGAAAACAAAACAATTTTAATCACAGGCGCATCGCAAGGTTTAGGCGCAGAAGTGGCGAAGGCTTGCGCGGCGGCTGGGGCAACGGTGGTGCTGATTGCGCGTTCGCAAAAGAAATTGGAAACGGTGTATGACGAGATTGTGGCGGCAGGTTCGCCTGAGCCGTTTGCGATGGTGTTTGACATGATGCCTGCCGAAGAGAAAGAGTTTGAGCAGCTGGCTTATACGGTGGGCGAGGCGACGGGCGGTAAATTGGACGGCATTATCCATTGCGCCAGCTATTTTTACGCGCTCTCGCCGCTCGATTTTCAAACTGTTGGCGAGTGGGTTAACCAATATCGCATTAACACGGTCGCGCCGATGGCTTTGACGCGCGCGCTGTTGCCAATGTTGAAAGCGTCGGATGATGCATCGGTGTTGTTTGTGGGCGAGACTCATGGCGAAACGCCACAGGCTTATTGGGGCGGTTTTGGCGCGTCCAAAGCGGCGTTGAATTATTTGTGTAAAGTGGCGGCAGATGAGTGGGAACGCTTTGATAATTTGCGCGCGAATGTGCTGGTACCCGGTTCAATCAATTCGCCACAACGCTTGCAAACCCACCCCGGTGAGTCGGCTTCGGAACGCAAAAACATGAGCGATATTACGCCTGATTTTGTGTGGTGGGTTAGTGAGCAAAGTCGTGGACGTTCGGGCGAGATTGTTTACTTATAATGTTAAAAAAACAAAATGATATTAAGCATTATCGGTTTACTGATTGCATTGACTTTGTTTGTCGCATGGGCAAACTGGCAAGTGAGCCATTTTGCTGCACCGTATTTAAGCGACAACACCACCAAGCTGCCTGAAACCAAAGTTGCATTACTTTTGGGAACAGTCCCTAAATTATCCGACGGGCAACCCAATTTGTATTTTCAATTTCGCATTCAGGCAGCCGCCGATTTATACCAACGCGGACGAGTGCGCCATATTATTGCCAGTGGCGACAACAGCCGCCGCGACTACAACGAACCCGACGCCATGAAAGAAGCCCTGATTGCGCACGGCGTTCCCGCCAGCGCGATTACCGCCGATTACGCAGGTTTACGCACTTTGGATTCCATCGTCCGCGCGCGTGATATTTTTGGGCAACAAAGTTATATTATTGTTTCGCAACAATTTCACAATGAACGCGCCGTTTATTTAGCACGCCAACACGGTATAGCAGCGTTTGGCTACAACGCGCATGATGTAGAAATCTCATCAGGTTTCAAAACGCGCACTCGCGAATTAGGCGCGCGCGTGAAAATGTTTTGGGACTTGTGGACAGGGACAGAACCCAAATTTGGTGGCGAAAAGATTGAATTGCCTGATTAGCTTTCAGGCTGCCTGAAAATTGGCGTCAGGTATGTGGCGCAAGACACGCACGCGTTTTGTCTATTTTTCAATGATGCCAACCGAGAAATTTCAGGCAGCCTAAAAAAGGATAACACCATGAATTTAAAAGACCAATTAAAAACCCTACACCAGCAAGCCAAAGCCGAAACCAAAGCGCGTGAAGCCGCTGCAGCATTGGCAAAGCAACAACAACGCGAAGCCGAGCCCGATTTTGCCGCGTTGATGAAAGGTGTGAAACCGCTCAAAGACACGCAACGCTATGTACCGCCACGCGATAAATCCAACATCAAAGTACGCGACAAACGCGCCGATATGCTGGAAACCGCTGATTATTTCTACATCGGCGAAAACGGCACGCGCGTAGATGTGCCCGACACATTCAGCAAAAACGGACAAGGCAGCAACGACATCAAACGTTTGCAAGCGGGACATTGGGAAGTGGTTGCCGATGTGGATTTGCACGGCTACACGCAAGAGCAAGCACAAGAAACGCTCAATGAATTTATTGAATTTGTGAAAAAACGCGGCGTGTGCGGCGAAATTATTCACGGCAGCGGTTTGGGTTCATCGGGGTATACGCCCGTACTGAAAACGCTGGTACGCCGCTGGCTGATGCAACATCCCGACGTATTGGCATACTGCGAACCACGCAAGGGCAATGATGGTGCGGTGCGAATTTTGTTGAAACGTCAGCGTAAGATTGACCCATTTGCGGAAGAGAAATAGTTTCAGGCTGAAACCTTTGCAAAACGCTTTCAGGCTGCCTGAAAACAAAGAAGTCGGGCAAAGCCCGACTTTTCTATCATAAAAATTAGTTTTTCAATACATCCACACCCTTCGGCGGCGTAAACTGAAACGCGCTGCGCGACAAATTCGGTTTTGTATTTAAGCCATTGAATTGAATCGTGGTTTGATTACCAAAACTGTCTTTCAATTCCATTGCTGCCAAGACATCGCCTTTGAAGCCCAAGCGGATAAATTGGTAGCCTGCGTTGGCTTTTTTCGGCGTTGCCAACACATAATCAATGCCGTTGCTGCTGCCGTCTTCTTTGAGCGTGTAGCTCGCGTCTAATGCGGTTTTGTTGGACAAAATTGCCGCTGGGCTATCGCCAATAGTTTGGTCTTGGTTGGATTGCGTAACTTGTTTTAATTCAATATCATAGAGCCAAATGTTTTTGCCGTCACCTACAATTGTTTGTTTGTAAGGCTTGGTGTAATCCCATTTAAACAAGCCCGGACGCAGGATTTGGAAGCTGCCTGAACTGTTTTGTGTTTTCTTTTTCGATTTTACGCTTTGCGTGAAGCTGCCGCTAATGCCGTCGGTGTCCGCGTTGAATTTCTTCAGCGCATCAATGCCACCAGCTTGCGCAGAAAATGCGGTGAAAACGGTGGTAATACCGATGGCGATTTGGGTTTTCCAAGATTTCATGTGATGTCCTTGTGTGTTGTTGTTATTCAATAACAATGGGCGGCATATTAGCAGTTTCAGGCTGCCTGAAAAGCGATTTTGCGTTTGTAAAGGCTGCCTGAAAAACTAGATAACTCTTTTTTCACTGTTTTTTTGCGTTTCATTTACTGAAATTTAATTTATGCACGAGAATATTTTTACTTTATTAGAAGCTGCGTTGCGCGAAACTGACGCGGCAAACAAGGCAGATTTAACGCAAACAATTTGGGCAAAACAGCTTTCAGGCAGCCTGAATTTAGATGTGTTACCGCGTGAACACGATATTCAAATCGCAGGCCGCCCTACTCGTCCTCAATTGGTGTCGCATGAAGCGGTACAAGCGCGCAAATTGTCGTCTAAAGAAGGTTATGCGGCGATGTTGCACGCCATTTGTCATATTGAGTTTAACGCGATTAATTTGGCTTTGGACGCGGCTTGGCGGTTTCGTTCTATGCCGCAACAATTTACGCTGGATTGGCTAAAAGTTGCCCAAGAAGAAGCGCAACATTTTTTGCTTATGCGTGCCTGTTTGCAGCAATATAGCTACGATTACGGCGATTTTCCTGCACACGGCAATTTGTGGGACATGGCATACAAAACCGCATTTGACCCACTTTTACGCATGGCACTTGTACCGCGTGTTTTAGAAGCGCGTGGACTGGATGTTACGCCCGCCATTCGCGCAAAAGTGGCACAAAAAGGCGATGAGCAAACTTGCGCTGCATTGGATGTGATTTACCGCGATGAAGTTGGGCATGTGAAAATCGGCAATTTCTGGTATCAATATTTGTGTGAGCAACGTGGATTAGAGCCAATTGCGCTGTTTCGCCAACTAATTCAACGATTTGATATGTTTATATTCCGCGGTTATGTCAACAAAGAAGCACGCGAACGGGCGGGATTTAGTGCGTTTGAATTGGAATTATTGGAGCATTTTGAGCAGTCTATGCGTGCGCAATGAATTTCAGGCTGCCTGAAAGCGTCAGCTTCTGCGAAGCTAAAACTTTTCAGGCAGCCTTTATTATTATTGAAACAATTATTGCGTTTTTTGCTCAATCTATTGCGATTGCTGATTCAATTTATCTTGCACACCTTGCGCTGCTGCACCTGCTTTTTGGCGCGTTTGCAATACTTGTTCGCCTGGGCTAGCTTGCGTGGATTCCACTTTTTTCGGCGTTTCTTCCTTGCCACCACATGCAGCTACAAAGAGTGCAAGACATAGCATTATAATATTTTTTATCCAATTATTCCTTCAATAATGTTCATAAACCTTTTTCAGGCAGCCTGAAAATGCCAGCCAGCATTATATACTTTAATGTAAAAAAACATAGACATTGCTCAAGGAAATATTTAGACTCATCACTCCTGCAACCAGAAAACACATCCATCATGACTAAAAACATCAAACAAATCCGTTTTGAAAACTTTGAAACACTCATCAATGAAGCAGGCTCCATTGCCGAATTGGCGCGCCGAACAGGTTATAATAAACCCGCTTATTTATACCAAGTGCACTCACAAAAAGTAAAACCCAATGGCACCGCCTTGCAAATCGGTCGTCGCATGGCAGCAAAATTAGAAGAAGGCATGGGCAAACCAGCGGGCTGGATGGACAAAAAACACAGCAATATGGTGTCTTATGCGCCCAAATCAGCTCCAAAATCCACTCAAGCACAAACTGACAACAGCGGCATTCAAACCATCACACTCGCGCTAACAGGCGCGTCGGGTATGCCTTATGCTATTCGTTTGCTAGAAGTTTTGCTTGCTGCAGGTAAAACCGTTTATCTGGTTTATTCACAAGCCGCGCAAATTGTGGCGCAACAAGAAATGAACTTTAGTTTGCCCACTTCATCCGAAGAAGCGCAAAAAAGTTTATGCCAACACTTTGGCGTTTCGCCTGAACAATTGCGCGTGTTTGGCAAACAAGAATGGTTTGCCCCCATCGCTTCAGGCAGCGCAGTTGCTGACGCCATGGTGATTTGTCCCGCCAGCATGGGAACCGTTGCCGCCGTTGCACACGGTTTATCTGAAAACTTATTGCACCGCGCCGCCGATGTCAGCATTAAAGAGCGCCGCCCCCTGATTATTGTGCCACGCGAAGCCCCCTTGTCCGCCTTGCATTTGGAAAACTTATTGAAACTCGCTCAATTAGGCTGCACCATTTTACCGCCCGCCGCTGGCTTCTACAACCATCCGCAAACGCTACAAGACATCATCGATTTTGTCGTTGCTCGCATTCTCGACCAATTGCACATTCCACACACCATCATGCAAAAATGGGGCAGCTAAGTGGAAGGTTTATATGAACTTGTCGCCTTATTGGTACGCTTTGCCACTTGGCTGATGAGCTTGTTTTCATCTGACTAAACCCAACAAGGCTGTTTGCAAAAACCTTTCAGGCAGCCTGAAATGCTCAATGGAGCGGCGAAAATTTACCGACAAATATCTGATTTTTAAAATATTTTAAATATTACGCAAAACGAAAAATTCCGACTGGTAGTCCATACTCCAATTTTTGCAAAGGTTTTAGATTTGAGCACAGTTCAAAGTGATAGCATCGCAGAACGCGCAGATAATAGATGAACTATTTTCAAGCGCTTGAGAAGCACATCACGAAGAAATGTGCCAAAGATAAGGGTTTTGCAAAGGTCTCATCCTGAATCTATATTGATTTAAATCAAATCATTTTTTCAGGCAGCCTAATATGATGGCGAGCATTTGATGGCGTTTATCAAATATCACTTTTTTCCACAAGGATATAAACCATGAAAAAAATCGCTTTAGCCTTAACCGCCACCCTACTCTGCCAAGCAAGTTTTGCCAAAGGCTTTGAAATCAAAGACGCATATGCACGCGCAACCGTTGGTCAGCCACAAAGTGGCGCATTTATGACCATTACCAACACCAATAAAACCGACGACGTACTCATCAGCGCATCTGTAGAAAAAACGCTTGCCGAAACCACTGAATTGCACACACACATCAACGAAAACGGTGTGATGAAAATGCGTGAAGTCAAAGACGGTATCGCCATCAAAGCAGGTCAAACGCAAGAATTGAAACCAGGCAGCTACCACATCATGTTCTTTGGCTTGAAAAAAGACTTGACCGCAGGAGAAACTTTCCCTGTTACGCTCACATTCAAAAGTGGCGCAAAAGAGACCGCACAAGTAACCGTGCGCAACATGAAACCAGCCAAACCTATGCAACATAATATACCGCACAATATGCCACAAACTGAGCAACACCAACACCATTCTCATTAATTTGAACACGCTCAGAATGAGAAAAATACCGCTAAAACTTCATGTTTTAGCGGTATTTTATATTTCAGCCTGAAACTTTTGTATAACCTTTTCAGGCAGCCTGAAAATAAAAGTTAGGAGCGCCGACGTTCCCGTCCGCAAAATACCTAAAAGCGGACGAGGGCGTCCGCGTTCTAATCGGGTATTTATTTTAATCCACTGTCCAAAGGTTTCAGGCAGCCTGAAACGTAGTTAAAGCACGTAAAAATCAGGTATAATTGCGCCTATTTTTGGCGGCACACTTTTCAGGCTGCCTGAAACACTATTTCATTGTGGAACAATCAAAAATGGGACAAAAAATCCAATCCGTAAAAGGCATGAACGACCTTTTGCCCGTAGAACAAAAAGATTTCAAACTCACCGCTGCGCATTGGCAAGCCTTTGAAAACGCGATACAAAATTGGACGCACCGTTTTGGTTACAGCCAAATTCGTACGCCAATTGTGGAACAAACAGGCTTGTTCGTGCGCTCCATCGGCGAAGAAACGGACGTGGTCGGCAAGGAAATGTATACCTTTTCCGACAGCAACGACACGTTGAGCCTGACCCTACGCCCCGAAGGTACGGCAAGCTGCCTGCGCGCTGTGGTGGAGCATAATTTATTGCACGACGCACCGCGCAAATTGTGGTATATGGGCGCGATGTTCCGCCGCGAGCGTCCGCAAAAAGGGCGTTATCGCCAATTTCATCAGGTGGGGATTGAGGCGTTGGGTTTTGCCGACCCCGATATTGACGCGGAATTGGTGGCGATGTGCGCGGATTTGTGGCGCGAATTGGGGATTTCTCAATATTTAACACTGGAAATCAACAGTTTGGGGAATCGTGAAGAACGTGCGGCACATCGTTCGGCGTTGGTGGCGTATTTAACTGAATTTGAAGACAAATTGGACGAAGACAGCAAACGCCGTTTGCACACGAATCCACTGCGCGTATTGGACACGAAAAATCCTGATTTGCAAGCAATAGCGAATAATGCCCCACGTTTGTTGGATTATTTGGGCGAAGATTCCAAAAAACATTATCAAACATTTAAAGATTTGCTAACAGGTTTAGAAATTAAATTTGTGGAAAATCCGCGTTTGGTGCGCGGTTTGGATTATTACAATCACACTGTTTTTGAGTGGACGACCGATAAGCTGGGCGCACAGGCAACCGTATGTGGCGGTGGTCGTTACGATGGTTTGATTGAAGAATTGGGTGGCAAAGCGGCACCGTCTATCGGTTTTGCGATGGGGATTGAGCGTTTGCTGTTGTTGGTGCGCGAATATGGCTGCCTGAAAATGGAAGCTGCGCCCGATGTGTTTGTGATGCAGCAAGGCGAGGGAGCAACTTTGCAAGCGATGAAATATGCGACGCAACTGCGCGGACACGGTTTTGCAGTGGCACAATTTTCAGGCAGCACGAAATTGAAAAATCAATTCAAACGCGCTGATCAATCGGGTGCACGTTTTGCCTTGATTATCGCGGAAAGTGAATTGGAAAATCAGCAAGTTACGCTAAAAGATTTGCGTGGAGAAAACGGGCAAGTTACTGTGCCAGCAAGCGAATTAATTCAACAATTAAATGAATGGAATCAATAATGTCTGCACATCACGACGAACAACAAGAATTAGAAAACGCCAAACACCTGTGGAAAAGCGGCGGCAAATGGATTTTCGCGCTGTTGGTGGCGGCGGCTTTGGGCTATTTGGGCAAAGTCGTTTATGACAACCATTTAGAGAGCAAAAACGCGGAAGCGGCGAGCATTGCCGCCAAAGTGGGCGGCGATGTGACCAAACTTGCTGCTGTGCAACAGCAATATCCGCAAAGCACCGCTGCCGCTCAAGCGAGCTTGGAAACGGGTGCGGCTTTGTTCGCGCAAAACAAGTTTGACGAAGCAGCAAAAGCGTATCGCTGGGTGTTGGACAACAATAAAACGCCACTTTTTCAGGCAGCCGCTGCGCAAAATTTGGCTAATATATTGTTGCAACAGAAAAAATACGATGAGGCATTAGCGGTGTTGAACACGCCTGTGGACGACGCGTTTCAACCAATTATCAACGAAGCCAAAGGCGATGTGTTTGCCGCGCAAGGTAAAGCCAAAGAAGCTGGCGATGCTTATAAATTGGCATTAGACAAGCTGCCTGAAAATGCAGCCAATCGTGAGTTGTTGCAGTTGAAAATAGGTAGTTTGTAAAGGTTTTAGGCTACCTGAAAGAAAAATCATGCTTCAAACATTAGACATTTCATTTGCTCGCCCAATTCAATTCATGTTCATCCGATATTTATTATTGGGCTTGTTTAGTTTATGGATGTTGCTGCTCAATATTTATGCTTTATTTTTTAAACAGTTAGATAATATTTATATCTATATGGCGATTATGTTTATTTGGGTTGCCGCCTTGTTGGTTGTGGTTTTGCCAATCAGGAAAAAAGGCGTTGCCATGCAGCTGGATAATGTAGGTTTGCGCTCGTATCAACACGGTTTTTATCGGCTTGGCTGGGTAGAGTGGCAAGACATTATAGAAGCCAAGATATTCATGAATACAGGCAAAGAAATGTTGGGATTGAATGTTAAAAATCCTGATAAATACCTAAATCGATTGAACTTTTTACAAAAATACGCCTGCCTAACCAATGCTAAATTGGATATGCCGCTGCTGTGTTATCCGTTGGATAAGTTAGCGATTTCACCCGAAGCGTTGCAAGCGGAAGTGATAAAGCGAATAGACAGTCTTAAATAGTCGTTTAACCCAACTATTTTTCAGGCTGAAACGTTTGCAAAACCTTTTAGCTAGGCTGAACTTCGTTTCAGGCTGCCTGAAACAGCAAGACTGGCGTTATTCTCGCGTAGGCGAGAATCCAATTTTGATTTCAAGTTTCTATTTTTTATCTAAGGTTTGTGGATATTATTAATGGACTCCCGCCTACGCGGGAATGACAATTCAAGTGATTTTTAGGCTGCCTGAAAGGATTTTGCAAAGGTTTCAGGCAGCCTGAACCTTTAAAAACAGAATAACGAATTGAATAAAATGAATATTTCTTTACCACGCGGCGCAGTGATGGCAGACGTTGCCGCTTACGAATTATCCGCCGATGATAGGGCGCGTTTGCAAGACCCAGCGGTTGGCGGCGTGATTTTGTTTCGCCGTAATTTCCAAAATGTGGCGCAACTGAAAAAATTATGTAGTGATATTAAAGCTTTGCGTTCGCCTGAATTGATTATCGCGGTTGACCACGAAGGCGGTCGTGTGCAACGATTTATTGACGGTTTTACTCGTCTGCCAGCAATGAACGTGTTGGGCGAAATGTGGGACACCGACGGTGCGGATGCTGCCAAATATGCGGCAGAGCAAATCGGCTGGGTATTGGCAACGGAATTGGCGGCGTGTGGCGTGGATTTGTCGTTCACGCCCGTGCTGGATTTAGACTGGGGTCAATGTGCTGTAATCGGCAACCGCAGTTTTCATAGGCAGCCTGAAATTGTGGGTGAATTGGCATTGGCGTTGCAGCGCGGTTTGAATCGCGGCGGCATGAAATCGTGCGGCAAACATTTCCCAGGTCATGGTTTTGTAGAGGGCGACAGCCACCACGTTTTGCCCGAAGACAATCGCACTTTTGCTGAATTAAAACAAGATATTGCCCCTTTTGCAGCATTGGCAAAGCAAGGCATGGCGGCGGTCATGCCTGCTCACGTCGTGTATCCACAAATCGATTCACAACCTGCTGGTTTTTCAAGCCATTGGTTGAAAACGGTTTTGCGCGACGAATTGGGTTTTGATGGCGTGATTTTTTCCGATGATTTGACAATGGAAGGCGCGTGCGGCGTGGGCGGCATTCGTGAACGCGCGCGGTTGTCGTTTGAAGCAGGTTGCGATATTGTGTTGGTGTGCAATCGCCCTGATTTGGTGGACGAATTGCGCAAAAGCTTCAGGCAGCCTGAAAACGATAAATTGGCAGCGCGTTGGCAAAACATGGCGTGTACGATTTCGCGTGATGAAGCGGAAAATATAATGAAATCAAAAGAATTTCAGGCAGCCCAAGCATTAACCGCACAATTAGCCACGCCGAAAGATTTGGTGGGAGGAGTGAAAGTTGGTGAAGCGTTTTAATTAAAACTTTCAGGCTACCTGAAATCTTTCAAAACGCTTTCAGGCAGCCTAAAAATCACTTTAATCGTCATTCGCGCGTAGGTGTATCCATTATAAATAGCCACAAACTTTGGATAAAAAAATAGAAACTCAAAATCAAAATTGGATTCCTACCTACGTGGGGAATGACGGCTTTAAAAGTTTCCGCATTTTTGCAAAGGTTTCAGGCTGCCTGAAAACTCAATACGAAAATTCCCATACCCCCAACGGCTCGCGCCCTAATAATTGAACAAAATCCGCCTTATCCGCGCACGAACCTTGCGCCAACAATTTCATGCTACCTGCACTCAAAAAGCCATTGCTCAACATATTCGTCAGCGGCAAAGTCGGCACAATCAACGCCATTGGAATCGGGATAATCTTCATTCCTTGTTTGCCATAAAACTTTTCACGCAACACGCCCATATATTCTGCCACCGAATGCCGCGTCGCCCCAACCATATCCACCACTGCAGCATGCGGCAAGGGCGAATCCACCATATTCGCCAAACCCATCGCCACATCGTCCACATGCACAGGCTGCCAATAAAAATGTTGTCCTCCATCAGGCAATGCAATGACAGGCAATTTTGCTAATTTCAGAAACATCTCACAGCTTTCGCCACTGCGCCCAAACACCACTGACGGACGCGCAATATTGACATTTAAGCCACTGTTGCACAAAGCCAAATCACCGCGCCCTTTGCTGCCCACAAACGCCACTTCATGCTCCGCATCCGCGCCCAAAGCCGATAATTGTACCCAACGCAATACGCCACATTCTTGCGCCCATGCCGCCAATTGCGCAATCGCGTGATGATGTACCGTTTCCAAAACATCCGTATGGCGCGACATCACGCCCACGCAATTCACAATCACTTCTTGATTATGCAAACACGATTTTGCGGCAGATTCGTTTAAATTCAACAAATTGATTTGCGAACGATTGGGCGTAGTAACCGTGTGTCCACGTTCGCACAAGCGTTTTGCCACGCGTGAACCAATAAAGCCATTGCCACCAAGTAACAGAATATTCATGATATTTTTTCCATTAAAATCATCAAATTAAAAAGATTTTGCCAGCCAATTTTTCAGCGGACAACTTTCAGGCTGCCTGAAAACAGGTAAAACGCGATAGCGCGACCATTCAGGCACAATCGCGTCCATGCGCCGCGCCAATTCAAGCAAATGATTGGACGGTACACGTGCAAACAAATGATGCTCCATGTGATACAACAAATAAACCGTAGCAAAATTTGCCCAACCCTGCCGTTCTGTTCGCGCAAACACAGCTTTATCGTCGCAATCGTGATGCACCGACCACACAGCAAAAAAGCCCACCAACATATTGGCAACCATCATCGTCAAAACATGGTAAACCAGCCATGGCGTTTGCCACGTTGCCGCCAAAACAAATACGCTGTTAATCAACAACATATCTATTAAACTGTGGCGGCGCGTGCGCTTATCGCCATGCCAAAAACCTTGCCATTGAATGTGAATGGAAAACAGCCCACCCAGCGCAATCGCTTTGCTCATCGGCAGTCGCGCCCAATTGCCTTCCACATCGTTTTCACCCAATGGGTCGCGATGATGTTGCAAATGCGTGTAGCGAATCGCGTGGGTACTGCACAACATAGTTATACTCAATAAATACAACAAGATATGCACCGCCGTTTTATTCAAACCAATGCTGTGATGATAGCAATCATGTGCCTGCCGCAACGCGCAAGTAAAAAAGAAAAACGACATGATTAATGCCAGCACATACCAGCCTTGTTGCGCAAAAATCCACGAACACAACAAAAAAGGCAAGGATAACAAGCAATTAAACAACACTTGGCGCGGCGTTAAAACCAACAAATCGCGCCATTCAATATCGGGTTTAGTTAAATTTTTCATGATATTTCCTTTTTCAAGCCGCTTTGCATGTTTTATCTAACTCTATGATTGATCGATAAAAAATATCGTAGGCAGTAAACGACGTTCAGCATAGCTAAAACTATAGTGGATTAAACTAAGACTATAGTGGATTAAACTAAGAAAGATGCAAGGCGACAGCGACCGCCGTGTACATTAGTACATAAGAGAGCTGGCAACGCAGCAGGCTTCTGTGTTCATTCACTATAAAATGCCTACATATTGCTCAGACCAATCCCCATAAACACCAACCAAGGCTCGCTCATCAAACTACCGCTCACCCAACCCCAGCCAATCAAAGCCCCACACAAAGCCACCGCCAAAATCGTCATGCGCATCCGCCATCGCCCTGCGCGATTTTCTGCCAGCGCGCAAGCAACAATCAAATAGCAAGCCGACAACAACCACACCAAAAAGCCCCAGCCAAATTTCATATCAAACACCAAGCTGCCCAACATCAACACCAAAGCCGCTACTGCCTAGCCCAAAGGCGCGCGCCGCCCACGCAACAAGCGCATCGCCAAAGTCAGCACAATATAATTGGCAAAACTCGGTAGAGACACAGGTATGGCACAAATAAATGCAGCTGACAAAACCGCCCAATACGCGCCAAAAGTGACTTGCTTATCGATTCCAGCCGCTGGTAAAGCCAATGCCGTCGCAAAAAATGCCAATGCCAACCCAGTGGCACGTTTTGTAGGCATATCCACTTGTCGCACGCGTTTACCGCTCAACATTGTCCATAGCCAAAAGCAAAATGCCAAGCCATATGCCAAAAAAATCAATGCAATATAAACCGTTTCCATTATTTTTTCTCCCGCTCCGACGGCTTGCGATAACACACGTCATCTTCACATTCAGGGCGCGGCAACAACCACTTAGGAAATTGATAGCGATTGCGCGCAAACCATGGATAAATCCAATCCGCAAACTTATCCAAAAGCGGTAAATTACCCAATTTCACAATCGCAAAACCTTGAAATCCTTGATACATCAAGCGCACGGCAGGCATACCCGACAACATCACCCCATCATCGCGTAGCGCGTGTAAATACGTCATCGCCATTTCAGGGCTCACCCCATATTGTTGCAAAATAGCTTCATTGCCCTGAATCGCAATCGGCTCAATCACATCAGCGCGGCTGCTTTCCATAATCAATTGAATTTCGCGCACGCAAATCGGGCATTCGGCATCATAAAAAATTTTGTGCATCATACAATCCTTTGTTTTATTGATTAAAAATGACTTTTCAGGCAGCCTGAACATCACATTGGCTTCAACACCATAAAAAAATACAACATCACCGTCGCGCAAAAAGCAGGATAACCCAGCAATTCCCACCAAAATTGATAGCGTTTATAACTCGTTGGCAACACATCAGATTTTGCCGCATAAGCCGCCGCCGCTTGCCGCGCCATTTTGATTTGCAGCCACACCACAGGCAGCCAACACGCACCCGCCAGCGTATACAAAGCCAGCGTCCATTTCACCCACAACCACGCGCCGTCCCAAGTAAACGGCATACCCAAATAATGCAACATCCACAAACCCGACAAAAGCTGAAAAATCACCGCAGGCGTGGTAAACCACCAATCCGCTTTCATTACCCATTTAGAAACAATCGCTTGCGCCGCCACCGAGCCGCTACGATTCGCCCAAAACAGATAAAACGCCGTACCAAATCCCATGCCGACCATCAATGTGGCGGAAATGATGTGCAACGTTTTCACAATCAAATAAGTATTCATGATGTTTCTCAATTATTCTGTTTAAACAGAAAATATAGAATTGCCAAAATCGGCACGTTTTTAATCAAGGGCGCAAACGGATGTACCCACATTTCAGGCAGCCTGAAACCAATAATTAGGCTATATACCAACACGGTGCAGCATTGCAGCAACCAGAAAGCAGACCGCTCGCGCCATTGCGTTAAACAGCCGATAGCAAAAGTCATATCTAAAAATACCGCCAAATAAAACACAGGCAGCCTGAACATTTCACCAATACCTACACGTTCTAATAGTTGCAAAGATTCTTGCTCTGCGAATAAAACAGGCTGAATGCCACTCCAAGCCCATAAAAAAGCAATGGCATAATAAAGATATACGGGAATGTTCATTTTATAGTTTCCCAAAATTTCTGTATAAACAGAAATTAAAGATTAAAATTTTTTCAGGCTGCCTGAAACTTTAAAAACTCCGCTATGCAGTCATTGCTGCGTAGGTAGGAATCCAAGATGGAAGATAAACAACTTTGCTGTTAATGCCAAACTACCAATTCAAGATTCTGAATTTTGAGCATAAATATGAACTAAACTGCTAGTTGGATTTCTGCCTGCGCGCACTAATGACGAATTGATTCTTTTAGCCTGCCTGAAAGCTGCCAATCTTTATCGCAATAATTTTTGAATACTTGCGCCCAATTTCAAAATTTTCACCATCGTCGTGGTGGATAATTTCAACATTTCATTTGCCCAAGAAGTCAAAATAGACACAAAATCATGCGTTTGCATAATGCGTTTTTTAACCGCTTCGTTTTCTTGCTCAAATTCTGGACTGTTAATCAATTGATTTAAAAAATGAACTGTCGGCTCAATCTCACGGCGTTGGCGCACTTCTACAATCGTGCGAAACAGCGTCCACACATCGTCCGAAGTCGTAAAATGGTCGCGTCTGTCGCCCATGATGTGAACCACTTGCACCAAATTCAAACTTTGCAATTCTTTCATACTGGTAGAAACATTAGAACGCGCCACGCCCAAAGTTTCTACAATTTCATCGGCATTCATCGGACGACCAATAATATAAAGCAGCGCGTGAATTTGCGAAATCGTGCGGTTTACACCCCATTTGGTGCCCATTTCGCCCCAGTGCAAAACAAATTTTTCAGTAGTTGGATTCAGTTTCATGATGTTATCGTTTAGAAAAGTGTTCTTAAAAAACTGCGCCGCAAAGCTTTTTCGCATTGCGGCGCAGTGTAATCCTGCTTTACATTTCTGTCAATACAGAAATTTAAGAATTTTAAAAAATTTTATAATTTCTTTTCATTGCCCAACTTTCTCAGGCAGCCTGAAAATTGCCTGCAACAGAAAGCAGCGATTATAACTGTTTTCTGTTAAAATCGCGCGCATAAAAACCATAGGAAAAATAATGTCTATCGCAAACAATCGCAAGGCTTTTCACGATTATTTTGTGGAAGAGCAAATTGAAGCTGGCTTGGTGTTGGAAGGCTGGGAAGTCAAAGCCATTCGCGCAGGACGCGTGCAGCTTAAAGAAAGTTATATTTATTGGAAAAAAGATGCGTTTTATATTGTCGGCTGCCACATTACGGCGCTGCCAACTGCTTCTACCCATATTAAACCCGACCCTGTTCGTCCACGCAAATTATTGCTTAATCAACGTGAAATCAATAAGTTGATTGGAAAAGTTGAACGTTCGGGTTATACGATTGTGCCGCTGAATTTACACTTCAGTCGCGGCAGAATCAAAATGGATATTGGTGTAGCAAAAGGTAAAAAATTGCACGATAAACGCGACGCATCTAAAGAAGCGGATTGGAAACGTGAGAAACAGCGTTTGATGAAAAATGCGCGTGATTAAGCTTCAAAACCGTTTTGGATTTTCAGGCTGCCTTAATTGATTTATTTCAGGCAGCCTGAAAATCATTTAAAAATAAAAGGATAGCCATGCATACCGCCATCATTGCTTTTGGCAGCAATCTTGCCAACCCGATAGACCAAGTTTTGCGCGCGATTGAAGCCGTAAAATCGCTGCCGCAGGTTCATCAAGCGCGCGTATCGTCTTTGTATCGCACTGCGCCTGTGGGCTATAGCGAGCAGCCCGATTTTATTAACGCCGTTGCACTGATTGAAACCGATTTTACCGCGCTGGCTTTGTTGCACGCTTTGCAAGAAATCGAGCAGCAATTTGGGCGCGAACGCAGTTTTCAAAATGCGCCGCGCACTTTGGATTTAGATATCATTGATTTTGCACATGAAACCAGTTTTACGCCAGAATTAACCTTACCACATCCACGCGCACATGAACGTGGTTTTGTGATGACACCTTTAGCAGAAATTGCGCCCGATTATGTGATTGGACCACACGGCAGCGCGCAAATTCTGGCGACAAAACTCGGACTAGATGGCATGGAACGCGTGGCATAAGTGTTTGGTAAGAATTTTTTTCAGGCTGCCTGAAACTTTAAGCATTTTTCAGGCAGCCATAACCTATATTCCGTACCAAAATCGCGCCAACGCCAACAAAACCGCGTATAATTCGCGCCTTATTTTCTCAACGGAAAGACAAACATGAATCCATTTGCGCAAGCCTTATCTGCTGCGTTGCAATACGCGATCGTAAGCCGCCAAGTGAGCGAAGGTGGCGAATTTGTCGGCTTTTTGTATCGCGAAGAAGCCGCGTTTGAACACGACAGCGGCTGGCGTTTTTTCAGCGGCGCGGAAGACGATGAATACGCTGACAATCCTGATAATTTCATTACTGCACCGCTCAATGATGTTTTAAACACACACCCTGAAATTGCGGCTTTAATTCAACAAAGCGCGGGCGCATGGGAATGGGATGATGATGCGCAAGATTATGTGGCGGTTGAAGATTGGCAGCCGCAAGATTAAGTTTCAGGTAGCCTGAAAACTTTTCAATCATTTCAGGCTACCTGAAAATATTGATTAAACAAACACATACGGACAACATCATGGCTCGCGGTTTTATCAATAAAAAATATGTGAACGTCGTTTTTTCATTTTATATGGCATCAATGATGGGATTATTGATGTCGTCGGTTTTGGTGGCAATTAATGTGGGCATAGACGAACATTTTTTGATGCGCGTGCTTAAATCTTATATGGTTGCGCTGCCTGTGGCGTTTATGTGCACCATGATTACGCGCCCAATTGCCGTGTATCTAACCAATAAAACCATTGATTCATGAAGATAAATAAATCAGCTGACTTTCAAGCAGCCTGAAAACTTAAAATAAGGAAAACAAATGAACACTTTTGCACCCAATTTAAACGGCAAAGATTTAAAAATCGGCATCGTCCAAGCGCGTTTTACCAATGAAATCGGCAGCGCGATGGTTGAAGTGGCACACAAAAAGCTGCTGGAATTAGGCGTTGCCGACGATGATATTACATTGGTAACTGTTGCTGGTGCGCTGGAAGTGCCGCTGGCTTTGCAAAACTTGGCGGCAACCGAAGAATTTGACGCATTAATTGCATTTGGCGCAGTGATTCGTGGCGAAACCTATCATTTTGAATTGGTTGCCAACGAATCAGGCGCGGGCGTAACACGCGTGGGTTTGGATTTCAATATCCCAATTGCCAACGCGATTTTGACTACGGAAAACGACGAACAAGCGCATGTACGCATTCAGGAAAAAGCGACCGATGCGGCAATGGTTGCCGTAGAAATGGCAAATTTGGTGCGTACGATTTTGGAAGAAGTTTAATTTCAGGCTGCCTGAAAATAGTTCAAAATTTTGGTATGCACTGTCTACCCTACTCTTTTAGGCTGCTTTTTTTATAGTCGTTTTAAATACAAATAATACAGCGTTGCCAATGCCTTATACTAGGCGTACACGGCTCTCACTGCCGCCTTATCCTATTTCAATTTGAAACGGCTAAATATAAATAGCTGCTTGAAATCTCTTAACCTATTGAATTAAAACATCATGACCGAAGCAAAAAAAATCAATAAATCCCCTCGTCGTCGCGCACGTGAATTTGCCGTGCAAGCCTTGTATCAAGCGGAAATGAACAATACCGGCGCGCCTGAGGTTGCCAACAATATTCGTGAACACACTGATTTTAAACGTGCCGACGCAGAATTGTTTACCCACATTTTCTTTGGCGCACACAACAACCGTCGCGACTATATGCAAATCATCCGCCCGCAACTTGACCGTGATGAAAAACTGATTAACCCGATTGAGCGCAGCATTTTGCTAATGGCGGTACACGAGTTGAGTGCCATGCCCGAAACACCGTATGCCGTGATTATCAATGAAGCGATTGAAGTGACCAAAACTTTTGGTGGCACAGATAGCCATAAGTTTATTAACGGTATTTTGGATAAACTGGTTGCTCAGTTGCGCCCCAATGACCCTAAACGTGCGTAAAGAAATACGTACCCTACTCTTTTGTTACTTTTCAGGCTGCCTGAAATATGTAAAAAAGGCTGCCTGAAACACAAGGATAAAAATCATGCGTCAATCTTCCCTGTTTGTGCCCTTATTTTTAATCGTCGTGGGCGCATTGTGGTTTTTGCGCAGCATGGAATGGTTCCCTGAGACATCCGTGATTATTGCCTTTGCATTGATGGCAGGTGGTCTGTTGGTGTTGATTTTGGACGGGATTAACAAGCAATCCATCGTTTCAGGACCCTTCATGATGTATATCGGCGCGGCGATTTATGCGTCGTATGAATATGGCTACGAAACCAACGTGATTTTCGCTTTGGGCATGATGGTGCTAGGCGTGTTGCTGTTGCTCTCACGCAGCAATGCTGTGCCGTTGAAACGTCCTCGCGCGCTGCCGCCGCAAGAGCGTGATTATTGATTTTATATTTCAGGCTGCCTGAGTGTTCAGGCAGCCTGAATGTGCTTATATAGTGGATTCAATTGAAATCAGGACAAAGCAACAGCCAGAGCCGTGTATACCCAGTACATAAGGAAACTGGCAACGCTGTACTGATTTAAATTGAATTCACTATACTTAACGAAACCGTATTAATATCATGAATACACAACGAAAACTTAACATTGGCATTGTCGGCGCAACAGGCTACACGGGTGTGGAATTGTTGCGCATCTTGGCAAATCACCCCAATGCAAACGTAACCGCCATTACCAGTCGCGGCGAAGCAGACATACACATTTCCGACTATTTCCCCAGTTTGCGCGGCGTGTACGATTTGCAATTTCAAGACCCCAATGAAGCTGATTTAGCCGCGTGTGATGTCGTGTTTTTCGCCACGCCACACGGTGTTGCCATGCGCGACGCGCCCGCGCTATTGGAACGCGGCGTGCGCGTGATTGATTTGTCCGCCGATTTTCGCATTCAAGATGTGTCAACTTGGGAAAAATGGTATGGCTTGCCCTTTACCGCACAGCCAGCTTTGAAAGAAGCAGTTTACGGTTTATGCGAACTCAATCGCGAGCAAATTCAGACAGCGCGACTGGTGGCGAACCCCGGTTGTTATCCGACTTGCGTGTCATTGCCCTTGATTCCATTATTGAAAAAAGGCGCGCTGCTGCCGCAAATGCCGATTATCGCCGATTGTAAATCGGGCATTTCAGGTGCAGGACGCAAAGCTGCCGTTGGCACGCTGTTGTGCGAAGCGGGCGATAATTTCAAAGCCTATGGCGTGAACGGACATCGCCACCTGCCTGAAATCCGTCAAACGATTGATTTATTGCAAAAAAATATTGCCGATAAATTGATTTTCGTGCCACATTTAACGCCGATGATTCGCGGCATGCACGCCACAACCTATGTGCATTTGCAAGACGGCATCAATCCGCATGAAGTCATTGCCGATTATTTTTCAGGCAGCCCTTTTGTGGATGTGATGCCCGAAGGCAGCACGCCCGAAACCCGCAGCGTGCGCGGTGCGAATATTTGCCGCATTGCCGTACAGCGCGCGCCTGAATATGCGGACAATGTCTGGATTTTGTTGAGTGTGCAAGACAATTTGGTCAAAGGCGCGGCAGGACAAGCGGTACAAAATATGAACATTATGTTTGGGCTGCCTGAAACGGCGGGGTTGAATCATGTGGCGTTGTTGCCGTAAATCATGAAGCGCGAACGTCCCGGCTCCAAGTTTTATCCTGTATTTTCAGGCAGCCTGAAAGCAAAATCATATGGACACCATGATTTTTTCACTCACTTTTCTGTTTGTATTTTGGGCATTCCTATTTGCTTATGTACACAATAAAAATAGCGAACGCCAACGCAAAATTAAACAGAAAAGACGCAACAAAAAGCGCGTAACGCCAAAGTCACCAATAGCAACGCAGTCGCGTGAAGAAAAAGAAAAACCTGTTTACCTGCCTGAATTTCAAGACAAAACCCTATCCGAGAAAAAAGGTGCAACGGGTGAACAAATTATCAAAGTATTGGTGTTAAATCATTTAAACCCAGAAAAATACCATTACTTCAATAATTTAATTATTCCAACGCGTTTGGGTAAAACCACAGAAATTGATGGCATTTTGGTTTCTCCTTATGGCATTTTTGTGGTTGAAACCAAATACCATCAAGGCTGGATTTATGGCAAAGCAGATGAAGTGCGTTGGCGGCAAACTTTATCGCGCCATGCACCAAAATATTGGCTGGATAACCCTTTGTTGCAAAATCAATATCATATTGATGCCTTGCGCCACATCGTTAGGCAGCCTGCAAACCGTTTACATTCGGTTGTGGTATTCACGCATCGGCAATGCCAACTGAAAACCGAGTTGCCTAGCAATGTTTGTTTAGCCAAAGATTTTATTGATTACATTCAATCATTTCAGGAAGTTATCATTGATGATGTGCAAGTTGCGAGAATTTGTGCGACCTTATCACATGCGGATTGGCAAACAACGGTAGAACGCAAACATCAACACGTTTCCAGTTTGCAAAAGCACATTATCCATTAATTTTCTCTGCACTAAACAGCATTTCAGGCTGCCTGAAAAGAAAAAACCATGTGGTATCAAATCCTTGCCTTAATTATTTGGAGCAGCTCTTTTATTAATTATGTGGTAATTTTTTTGTTGCAATTCATTGGCTTAAGCTATATATCTGCCGCCAGCGCGATTACCTTGGTTGGACTTGAACCGCTGATGATGATTTTTGTGGGGCATTTTTTCTTTGGCGACAAAGCGCGTTGGTTTCATTGGTTATGCGGTGCGTTGGCGTTTGTGGGCGTGTATTTGCTTGTTGCAGGTGGCACGGAACACGGCGGCGGTGGCATGAGCCATTTATTGGGCAACAGCTTGGTTTTGTTGGGTGGACTCGTATTTTGCATTGCGTTTCGCCCAACGAAAAAATTGATTACGCGCATTGGTGCACCCAGTTATACCGTGCTGTCGCTGGTTGTGGGCGCATTGTCGTGCGTACCGATAACGCTGCTGTTTTCCACGCAACGCAGATTAACTGGACCTGGCAAGGCGGCGTAAGCATTTTATATTTAGGCGTGGTGTGTAATTGGCTGGCGTATTGGCTTTGGAATCGCGGTATGAATCAGGTTTCGGCAAACGCGTCAGGCTTATTGATTGCGCTTGAACCTGTGTTTGGCGTGTTGTTTGCTGTGCTGCTGTTGGGCGAACGTTTGGCATGGCTGGCTTGGGCGGGCGTGGCCTTGATTATTTGTTCTACGATTGCGGCAGGCTTGTTGCCCAAATTTTTGGATAGAAATAAAATTCAGGCTGCCTGAAAAATAATTACCATGAATATATTAAACTCCTTATTATCAGGCATTTGGCTAGTGTTTTCTTCTATCGCGTGGTTTATTCCATTTTTTATTTTATTACTTATTTTAAAATCACCAAAAGTTAAAGGTTTCTTTGGCGAAAAAATGGTACAAACTAGAGCTGCACTAAAGCTAAATCCCAATATTTATCGCCCATTTCATAATTTAATTTTGCCGTTTAACCGTGAAACTACTCAAATAGACCATGTTTTTGTATCTATTTACGGTATTTTTGTAGTAGAAACCAAAAATTATCAAGGCTGGATTTTTGGTAGCGAACAACAAGCTAAATGGACGCAAGTGATTTATCAGAAAAAATCATACTTTCAAAATCCTTTACAACAAAACTATAAACATATCAAGACATTATCAGAAATGTTAAGGCTGCCTGAAAATGTATTTCACTCGGTTATTGTATTTACTCATCACAACCACGAATTTAAAACTCAAATGCCTAATAACGTTTGTGATTTAACTCAATTTGATGATTATATTTGTCAATTTAGACGACCAATTTTGAGTGAGCAAGATATCCAAGTGGTCTGTAAAATTTTAGCTAATCCTGAATTTATTACTAATCGGCAACGAAACAAACAACATATTCAATCATTGAAAAAGCGTTGAATCCATTTTCAGGCTACCTGAAAATACATTCACAAAGAAATTTACCAACCTAACCCAATGTTTTAACAAGGAAACATACAAATGACACAAATTAAACGCGCCTTAATCAGCTTGTCCGACAAAACCGATGTGGTGGAATTTGCCCGCGCACTCAACGTGTTGGGCGTGGAAATTTTGTCCACAGGCGGCACGGCGAAATTGTTGGCGGACGCGCAAATTCCCGTGATTGAAGTGGCGGATTACACGGGCTTTCCCGAAATGCTGGACGGGCGCGTGAAAACGCTGCACCCGAAAATTCACGGCGGCATTTTGGGCAGACGCGATTTGGACGAACACGTTGCCGCCATGCGCGAACACGGCATTGACCGCATTGATTTGGTGTGCGTGAATTTGTATCCCTTTGCCGCGACCATTGCCAAAGCAGGCTGTACACTGGAAGACGCGATTGAAAACATTGACATCGGAGGGCCTACGATGGTGCGTTCTGCCGCGAAAAACTGGCAACACGTTGCCATTGTTACCGATAATGCAGATTTCGAAAGCATTATCAACGAGTTGAACGAAAATTCAGGCAGCTTGTCGGACAAAACACGCTTTAATTTGTCGCGCAAAGCATTCAGCCACACCGCACAATATGACGGCATGATTGCCAATTATTTGACCAGCGTGTCGGACGAAAAATTGTCGGGCGAACCGCAAATCAACGCCTTCCCACAACAATTCAACCAAAGCTGGCTGAAAGTGCAAGAAATGCGCTACGGCGAAAATCCGCACCAACAAGCCGCGTTTTACCGCGATATTTATCCAGCCGCAGGTAGCCTGTCCGCCTACACCCAGTTGCAAGGTAAGGAATTGTCTTACAACAATATTGCCGATTCAGACGCGGCTTGGGAAGCGGTTAAAGCGTTTGAACAGCCTGCGTGTGTGATTGTGAAACACGCCAATCCGTGCGGCGTGGCGGTGGCGGCGAACACGTTGAACGCGTACCGTTTGGCGTATGCAACTGATTCCACAAGTGCTTTTGGTGGCATTATCGCGTTTAACCGCGAAGTGGACGGTGCGACCGCTAAGCAAATCACGGACAATCAATTTATGGAAGTGATTATGTCGCCCAAATTCACGCCCGAAGCGTTGGCGATTTTGGCGGAAAAGAAAAATGTGCGCGTATTGGAAATCCCCTTGCAGGCAGGCGCGAACCGTTTTGAATTGAAACGTGTCGGCGGTGGCTTGTTGGTGCAAACGCCTGATATTCATCAAATTTCACGCGCGGATTTGAAAGTCGTGTCCAAACGCCAACCGACCGAACAGGAATGGCAAGATTTGCTGTTTGTGTGGAATGTGGCGAAATTTGTGAAATCCAACGCGATTGTGTTTGGCAAAGGCGGTCAGACTTACGGCATTGGCGCGGGGCAAATGAGCCGCGTGGACAGCACCCGCATTGCCGCGCGTAAAGCACAAGATGGCAGTTTTGATTTGAACGGCGCGTGTGCGGCTTCGGACGCATTTTTCCCATTCCGCGATGGCGTGGACGTGATTGCCGAGCAAGGGATTAAAGCGGTGATTCACCCAGCAGGTTCTATGCGTGATGAGGAAGTGTTCGCGGCGGCAGACGAGCATGGCATGGCGATGGTGGTAACGGGTGTGCGCCATTTTCGCCATTGATTAGGTTGATTAATGATTTCAGGCAGCCTAAAAAGTGGGGTAAACTCAGTTTTCAGGCTGCCTGAAAATATTTATAGAGATTTGATTATACAAACACATTTATTGGACAAAGAAGCTTTTTTGAAAACCCAAACCATACCGATGAATAACATTACCAGTAGTGCGGAAGAATTAGTGGATTTATGGGCTTATGCAGATATTGTGATTGAAGATTCGTACCATAGTTGTACAGCTTGGGAATGGCATGTGTGCTGAATTTATAAAACAAGAGATGAAGAATATCAACATATTGGCATTCCTGTTCCATTGGATAACACTCATTTGGTTGTGGTGGTGGATAAAATGCGTCGTGAAATTTTAGGGCATCATATTTTGGATTTGAATTATTTAAAGCAGTAAGTCTTCAGGCTGCCTGAAAATACTTTTAGTAAACAAACATGAAAAAATATGCAAAAACACTCTTTTTCATTGGCTTAATGTTGTTTCTGTCCGCGCCGATGGTTGGCGGTTCAGGATTGGGATTTTTATGGCTTTTTGGCTGGGTAATTTACGCACCAACTAATTTAATTTTCTCAAAAAAGACCGACAAAACATGGGGAAAACAATGTGTGTTATGGCAAATAGGTTTTGCGTTGATGTTCGCACATCATCAATATTATCAACACAATTTGCGTCAATATGCCAATCAAATCACAACGGAATTACACCATTTTTACGCGCAAAATGAACGCTATCCGACTATGCAAGAATGGAAAACGCAGCACCCAACAACATCGTATCACTTGCACTATATTTGCCTTGGAGAGTGTGAAAAAAATCAGCGTTCGCCAATTTTGATTTACTCGTCTGCGATAAATGTATTTGATAGATATTCTTATGATTTCAACCAAAAAAGTTGGGAGCATAAGCCTGATTAAACATAAGGCAGCCTGAAAAATAAGAAAACTTGTTTTCAGGCTGCCTGAACTGTTTTATTTGATTGAATATGTTAAAATATTTACATTGAATAAAAGGAGTTGCCAAAATGCTGACTTTAAACTTACCTTCACATATTGAACAAACCATTATCCAAACTGCGCAAAAGCAAGGCGTGAGCATGAGTGATTTGATTGTGGATATTTTCAAAAAACATCACGCCACAGAAAGCGCGATTTACCCATAAGGCGATGTGCGCCGCTTGAAAGGTTTGATGCGAACGGATATTCGCGCCAGTTTAGATGAAATCAATCAAGGCATTGCGCTAAGTGCAAATCATGGCGAATGAAAAAATTGGTATTGATACCAATTTATTGGTGCGCTACATCGTGCAAGATGATGAAACGCAAGCAAAAATCGCCACGTCTTTTTTGGAAAATTTATCCAGTGAAAAACAAGGTTTTATTTGTAACCTTTTGATGATTGAATTGATTTGGGTATTGAGCCAAACTTATAAGCAGTCACGTGAAACGATTGCGCTGGTATTGGACGAATTGTGGGCAACTGATTATTTTTTCTTTAAAAACATTGAATTATTACACGATGTTTTGGCAATTTATCGGCAAACACGCGCTGATTTTTCGGATTTGTTAATCAATAAATTGAACTAATGCGCCTACACGGTTACATTTGATAAAACCGCGCATCAAAAAGCGGGCATGATGTCGTTACAAGATTTGGTTAAATAAACTAAATGGAATATGCTGAACTTCATTTCAGGCAGCCTGAAAATATTTGTGGAGCAATTTTATGGCATTAAGCAAATTTTTCACATTACGCATATTGTGAGTTTGGTTAAGCGCATTTGCACTTTTTTGGTTTCTTGGTTTTGCTCATTTGTTTAGCGATACGCCGCTTTATTCTATGGCGAAACTGTCGACGATTTTGTTCATTGTCGCGGCGTTGGTGGGCGTATGTTGCCTATTTGAACCTTTGATTCAGAAAGTGAATTCAACCAAAACTGGCGTGAAAACATGGCAATTATGCGGATTGGTTTTGTTATTTTGCGTGATTTTTATGACGATTAGTGCAGGCGGATTGTGATTGCGCGAACAATTTTTAATGTGGCTTGCCGCTTGATTTTTTCAGGCTGCCTGAAAGATAAATTGTATCCAATTTTTGATTGAACGTTAAAAGGCTGCCTGAAAACGTTCAGGCAGCCTTTTATATCGCTTTTTAAGTTCCTTAAGAACCAAATCGAATAATACTATAAAGATTAATCTTCCAAAGAAGGAATCAATGATTCTGCATGAAACATAGCTGTGCGACAGCGTGATAAGTTTGCTTTATCGCGTTCTACTGCCATGTAGATAAACAGATGGCGTTGATTTTTTGATGGGCAAATCAAATGATATTGCGTTGTTAAAGTGATTAAAATATCGTTAATAGAATCATCCATATTCAAACTCTCAACTGTAGCCAGTTTTGCACGAATTACTTCGCTACCACCCAATGCAACAGCTTCTAAATTATAACTGCAATTATTATATGCTGAAGCCAATAATTTGTTTTTATTGTAGTCCACAATACCAACGGCTAAAACGCCATCCAGTTTTGCTAACCCATTTACCAATTCTTTTAATTGCATAGAAACACCTCACCTATCTAAATATAAAATTACCCTCACAATCATTTACCATGATTGAATCTTGTAAAATTATCATAAACGATTTTGGTGCTTTCATGCAAACACTTATACTCTTTTTTCCATACATTTTTTCACTTTTACCCTACATTATTTTCATGATTTCATGAAATAGTTTCATCCTATTTTTCAATTTCTCAGTAAATATTATTATTGAGCAGTAATAAGCTTGTCGTTCATATGAAATATAGCCATAATATGCTTGCAATTATTAACGTTGATTAACTTTTGGAGTAGTTATGTTTGCTTTTGCTCAAATCCAACCAAACCCCTTGCGCCAAGCGATTACTGCTGCGTATCTCCGTGATGAAGAACAAGCTGTTCAGGAAATGATTGCACTGGCGAATATATCTGACAAAAACAAAGTAGCGGCGGATACGTTGGCACGTTCGCTGGTGAAGAAAGTGCGTGCCGACCGCAGCAAAGCCAGTGGCGTGGACGCGCTGATGCAAGAGTTTACGCTCTCTAGCGAAGAAGGAGTGGCATTGATGTGTTTGGCGGAAGCTCTGTTGCGTATTCCCGATGTGGAAACGCGTAACAAATTGATTCAAGACAAATTATCGGATGGCGATTGGAAACGCCATTTGGGGCGCAGTCCGTCTATGTTTGTGAATGCGGCGGCGTGGGGCTTGTTGATTACGGGTAAATTGACGCAGGAAAAGCCGAACGAAGAACAGCTTTCAGGCAGCCTGAATCATTTGCTAGGCAAAGGCGGTGCGCCGTTGATTCGCGCTGGCGTGGATGCGGCAATGCGTATGTTGGGTAAGCAATTTGTTACAGGACAGACGATTGAAGAAGCATTGGCAAACGGCAAAGAGCGCGAAAAATTAGGCTATCGTTTTTCGTTTGATATGTTAGGCGAAGCGGCGATGACGGATGCCGACGCGCAACGCTATTATCAAGATTATGTGAATGCGATTCACGCGATTGGCAA
The DNA here is from genome assembly GCA_051414845.1 of Neisseriaceae bacterium B1. Lineage (GTDB taxonomy): Bacteria > Pseudomonadota > Gammaproteobacteria > Burkholderiales > Neisseriaceae > Simonsiella. The sequence continues at coordinate 838,541 of CP183313.1, read as the reverse complement.
GGACGCGAACGGCGCGGGTGTGTATGAAGGCAATGGCATTTCGGTGAAATTGTCGGCAATCCACCCACGATATAGCCGCGCGCAACATGAACGCGTGATGACGGAATTGTTGCCCAAATTGAAACACTTATTTGTGTTGGCAAAACAATATAATATTGGCTTGAACATTGACGCGGAAGAAGCCAATCGTTTGGAATTGTCGTTGGACTTGATGGAAGCGTTGGTGTCCGACCCCGATTTGGCGGGCTATAACGGCATTGGTTTTGTGGTGCAAGCGTATCAAAAACGTTGTTCGTATGTGATTGATTATTTGATTGATTTGGCGCGACACCATCATCAAAAATTGATGATTCGCTTGGTCAAAGGCGCGTATTGGGACAGCGAAATCAAATGGGCGCAAGTGGATGGCATGGACGGCTATCCTGTTTACACGCGCAAAGTGCATACCGATGTGAGCTATTTGGCGTGTGCGCGAAAACTGTTGGACGCGCAAGACGCGGTTTTCCCACAATTTGCCACACATAATGCCTACACATTGGCAATGATTTATGAATTTGGCAAAGAAAAAGACTTTGAATTCCAATGCTTGCACGGCATGGGGGAAACGCTGTATGACCAAGTGGTCGGCTCGCACAATTTGGGTCGCCGCGTGCGCGTGTATGCGCCAGTTGGTACGCATGAAACGCTATTGGCGTATTTGGTGCGTCGCTTGTTGGAAAACGGTGCAAACTCTTCATTTGTCAATCAAATTGTGGACGAAAACGTGAGCGTGGACACGTTGCTGAAATGTCCGATTGATGCGGCGCAACAAACTGGCGGCAAACCCAACGGCGTGTTGCCGTTGCCGCGCAACTTGTATGGCAAAAATCGTTTAAATTCACAAGGTTTTGATTTATCTAATGAAAATGTATTAAATCATTTGCAAAATGAAATGAATGTCGCTGCAAAACAAAATATTCAGGCAGCGTCTTTGGTTTCAGGCAGCCTGGAAACGGAAAACGCGCATGAAATTTGCAATCCTGCCAATCATGATGATGTGGTCGGCACCGTGGCATTTATTCAGGCAGCTGATGTCGCGCAAGTGATTGAATCGGCTAAATTAGCAGAACAAAACTGGGCAAACACGCTGCCTGAAAAACGCGCGGCTATTTTACGACAAATCGCTGATTTATATGAAAAAAATTTGCCAGAGTTGATGATGTTGGCGATTCGTGAAGCAGGCAAAACGCTGAATAATGCCATTGCCGAAGTGCGCGAAGCCGTTGATTTTTGTCGTTATTATGCCAATGAATGCGAAACAACTTGCGCCGAACGCAAAGCGATTGGCACGATTGTGGCGATTAGTCCTTGGAATTTCCCGTTGGCGATTTTCACAGGCGAAGTGGTGGCGGCGTTGGCGGTTGGCAATGCGGTAGTGGCGAAACCTGCCGAGCAAACCAGTTTGATTGCGTATCGCGCCGTGCAACTGATGCACGAAGCGGGCGTGCCGCGTGATGTGTTGCAACTGGTTTTGGGCGCGGGCGATGTGGGCGCGGCTTTGACGCAAAACACGCGCATTAACGGCGTGATTTTCACGGGTTCTACCGAAGTGGCGCGTTTGATTAACCAAAGTTTGGCGGCGCGTGAAGATTTGCCAATCTTGATTGCGGAAACAGGCGGACAAAACGCGATGATTGTGGACAGCACGGCTTTGGCGGAACAAGTTTGCGCGGACGTGTTGAATTCGGCGTTTGACAGCGCGGGGCAGCGTTGCTCGGCGTTGCGGATTTTGTGCGTGCAAGAAGACGTTGCCGACCACATGATTGGCATGATTAAGGGCGCGATGAATGAATTGCGCGTGGGCAATCCGATTGATTTGACGACGGATATTGGTCCAGTCATTGACGCGGAAGCGCAGGCGAATTTGTTGGCGCATATTGAAAAAATGAAAGGCGTGGCGAAATCATTCCACCAAATTTCGCTGCCTGAAAGCGCGGACAAAGCGACTTTTGTTGCGCCTGTGTTGTTTGAATTGAACGATTTAAATCAACTGGAACGTGAAGTGTTCGGTCCTGTGTTGCATGTGGTGCGTTATCGTGCGAATGAATTAGGCTCATTGATTCAACAAATCAATAAAAAAGGCTACGCGCTAACGCACGGTATTCACAGCCGCATTGGACGCACGGTGGAGTTTGTGCAGCAAAATATTGAAGCGGGCAATGTGTATGTGAACCGCAATATTGTCGGCGCGGTGGTGGGGGTGCAGCCGTTTGGCGGACATGGTTTGTCTGGCACAGGTCCGAAAGCGGGCGGCTCGTTTTATTTGCAAAAATTGAGTAGCGGCGCGGCGTGGACGTTGCCGAATGTGTCGCATTATGGCGAAATGGATTCAGGCAGCCTGAAAGTATTGGAAAGTTTGATTCAACAATTAGCTTTGCCGCAAAGCGAAAAAATTAAACTGGGCGGCGTGTTGGGCGAAGCACGTATGCAGTTGTTAAATAACGCGATTGCGGTTTTGCAAGGTCCGACTGGCGAGCGCAACGAATTGACTTGGCGCGCGCCGAAACAGGTTTACATTGAAAGTGGCACGTTGGAAAACGCGTTGGCGGCGTTTGTGCGCGTAGCGGCGACAGGGGCGCAAGTGGTTGTCTCGCAAGACCATCCGTTGGCGAATATTGCGCCGTTGGCGGGCGCGTTGTTGAAAGTGAGCGCGTATCCCGAACAAGAGCCGCATGTGGCGCATGTTTTGGCATTGGATTTACCAAGTGTTGCGATGAAAATCGATTGGGCGACGCGTGAAGGCGCATTGATTCGCGTAATTGACGCGCGTGCTGGCGTAGATTTATTGCCGCTTTATGAAGAAATTTCGTGCAGTATCAACACAACCGCAGCAGGCGGCAACGCAAGCTTGATGGCGACCGAAGAGCAATAATCGTGTGAATAGTTCAGGCTGCCTGAAATACAATCTTGGAGCGTAAAGTTTCCGCTGAATATTTGATTCGATGGGGCTTTTATTTTGTTTAATGAAAATACTTGAATGTAAGCAACTTGCACTCAAAATTTTGCCGAGCTTACAGTCTGGAACCTTTACAAATCCCTTTCAGGCTGCCTGAAAATGAACAATGGAGCGGGAGCGACTCAATCCCAAATCGTTAATAATAAAGAATTTTAATTCTGTAGAGACACTTAAAGATGTGTACACGAGTCGCGTCAGACCTAATTTTTGCAAAGGTTTCAGTGTTTTTAAAATTCAAATTCAGCATATTTAAAGCACATAAAAATTTCAGGCTGCCTGAAGATTCAGGCAGCCTGAAAACACATTTTGGATTAATGCAATTCTAAATTAGTCCACACATTGCGGTAAGCGACATATAAAATCAAAGCAATAAATACCACGCTTAAACTGCTTAAAAATACAGCAATGACAATCGTCATATCGTTTCCCACTGTTTCAATTAAAGCTGGAACAATTTTGGGCAGATTGTGGTATACGCCATAACCAATCACGCTTGCTAACAAGCAAAAGACAAACATGGTTAGCAAATTATTGCGGCTAGCGTGCAAACTCATCTTAATGGCTTTGAAAGGATTGATGTCATGCAAAACGATAAGCGCTGGCGCAAACCACAAAATCATCAAAGCAAACAATGCCATTGAAAAGGCGGTAAACATCACTGCTGGCGAACCCCACAATGTATCGCTGGTGGCATTGAGCATTTCTGGCATGAACAAATATAAAGCACCAAAAGGAATGCCCACTAAAACAAGTGTCATCGCATATAAAGTAAATAATTCAAAGAATTTATAGCGAAATCCTGAAAATAGATATGCAATATTCAAATCATCTTGTTCTGCCAAAGACGCGGCGGCAATAATTAAGCCACCAATAAAGCAGAAACCTTCGAGTGGCTGCCAGATGGTATTGATGTCCCATGTAGGCAAAAATTGGCGCGCGACAAATAATACGCCACTACTGATGAAAGTAATAATGGCAGCCATGCTTAGCCAAGTAATTAGGCGTTCGCTGAACAGACGCACAGCTCCCGACAACCAAATAAAGCAGTCATTGATAGGGCGTGCAGATGGTTGGCGTTTCAGAATCAAATCTTTGAATTCTGATGCGCGGGCACAGATGAATTGTGTCGTTTCCATGATATTCGCTCCAAATATTTTTCTACTGATTGAATTAATTTCATGAAATTACTTCATAATGTAAACACAGTTTACTGAATGTCGTCACTATATTCAACAAATTTTGTAAAAAATCTTAAATTTTACATTATTGGTATCGAAATTTTGAAAGCAAACTGCCCAAATTTGTTAGCTTTAAATTGATTACTTAACACTAAAAAGTGCGCTCAACTTTCCTATCCATGCGCCTTGCCTAGTCCATAAGTCAGTAGTACCATACGTTGCTTAACAAAAAATCACATCCTTTGATTATGGATTTACATTTTTGGCACTACATCGTTATTTTCGCCCTTGGCGTGATTGCCAGCATTATCAATATAATGGCTGGTGGTGGCTCCAATTTGATTCTTCCTGTTTTAATGATGTTTGGCGTTCCTCCTGAAATTGCCAACGGCAGTAATCGTGTTGGTGTATTTTTACAAGCAGTTACAGGGATTCATGGCTTTGCGCGTGCGGCAAAAATGCCGAATATGAGCCAATTGAAGCCGATTATTTTGCCTACTTTATTCGGTGGCGTGATTGGTGCTTTGCTGGCGTCAGTATTACCAAGCAGCATTTTGAAACCGACTTTATTGTTTTGCATGCTATTTGTTGCCGCTTGGGTTGCTTTAAAACCTGATGTGTTTACTTCCAAACCGACTGATGAACCGAAACCTGTTTCGCCTGCGGTATTTTGTTGGCTATTTGCTGTTGGCGCGTATGGGGGCTTTGTTCAAGCAGGTGTTGGGCTGTTAATGCTGCCTGTTTTTGCGGGAATTTTAGGCTATGATTTAGCGCGCTCGAATGCGTTGAAATTAACGTGTACTTTTGGTTTTACTTTGTTGGCACTGATTATTTTCCTGTGGCAAGGACAGATTTGGTGGCAAGTGGCTATCCCGCTTTCTCTTGGCAATATGCTGGGCGCGGCAATTGGTGTTAAAGTGGCGTTAAAAATTCAGGCACAAACGCTACGATGGGCGGTATTTGTGATGACTTTAGTCGCCGTAAGCCTTGCTTTATTTTTGGGCTGATGAACTCTTTTTCAGGCAGCCTGAAAGATTGAACAGATTCTTTTCAGGCTGCCTGAAACTTTAATACACCAATAAGGCTGCCTGAAAATTATATTAACAATAAAGCAATAAACTAAAAATCAGAAAGGATTCTTTATGAACAAACCTTTAATGCTCGCCCTGCTCTGCTGCCTTGCTGCCTGCGGTAAAGACAGCGATAAAATTGGCGAAGCCAGCACAGTTTTCAATATGCTGGGCAAAAATGACCGTATTGAAGTAGAAGCATTTGATGACCCTGATGTTAAAGGTGTTTCTTGCTTTTTGTCTTATGCCAAAAAGGGCGGTTTAAAAGAGACGGTTAATCTCGAGGAAGATGCCAGCGATGCGTCGGTTTCTTGCGTACAAACTGCACCTCAAATTCAATTTAATGAAAACGTCGTTACCAAGCCGCGGCGCGTGTTTAAGCGTGACGCCAGCTTTGCCTTTAAAAGCTTGCAAATCATGCGTTATTACGACTCCAAGCGCAAAGCGTTTGCCTACATGGTTTATAGCGACAAAATCATTCAAGGCTCACCTAAAAATTCATTAAGCGCAGTTTCATGCTATGGCACAACCGCTGGCACTCAACCCGCTGTTGCCAGTGCCTCCGCACCCAACACCAGCACCCAAATTCACGCTGGGGCTTGTGTGATTGAGCCATTAAAATCATAACTCTTTCAGGCTGCCTGAAACTCAATAAAGCGACTTTACCATGACTCAACTCGATAATTTACTCAAACCTATTAAATGGGACGCCAACGGTCTCGTTTGCGCCATTGCACAAGATTTTGAAACCAAGCGAATTCTTATGGTAGCGTGGATGAATGCAGAAGCATTAACACAAACGGCGCGTACAGGTTTTGCACACTACTACAGCCGTTCGCGACAAAAACAATGGATGAAGGGCGAAGAATCTGGACACACGCAAAAAGTTCATCAAATTCGCTTGGATTGTGACGGCGACGCCATTATTTTGCTCATCCAGCAAAATGGCGGCATCGCTTGCCATACAGGGCGCGAAAGCTGTTTTTATCAAGTATGGCAAGACGGAGAATGGCAAACCCAAGACCCTGTTTTAAAAAATGAATGCGACATTTATGGCTAACCGCTTTTCAGGCAGCCTGAAATATGTATCTCTCGATTTAAATACAAATAAAAACAACCATGACTGAACACACCACACAATCAGAACTTTTACGCGGTATCAAAGATTGCACCCCTATCATGATTGGTGTTATTCCATTCGGATTAATTTTAGGTGCGCAGACGGCTCAAAAAGACATGAGCGTCTTAGAAACCGTGTTAATTATGAGCATGAATTTCGCAGGCGGCTCCGAGTTTGCCGCAGTCAGTTTATGGTCGAATCCATTGCCAATTTTCATGATTTTGCTCACTACATTTATGATTAACAGTCGTCACATCATGATAGGCGCGGCTTGCACCGTATATCCGACATTTACCCAAACGCAAACTTTTGCCTGCTTTGTTTGTCATGATTGATGAAACATGGGCACTGAGCATTGCCGATATTAAACGCCGTGAACAACAAGGCATACTGCCATTTAGCCTACCTTATTATTGGGGCACGGCTGGATTACTGTATATAGCATGGTCATCTGCGGTTTTTTAGGCTCGCTCTTTGGCAATATGATTGGCGACGTGGAACGCTTCGGTTTTGCGATGGCATTTCCGCTGTATTTTTGGTTTTAATTCGTGGCATGTGGCGCAATTTTCAGGCAGCCAAACCTTGGTTAGTGAGTTTAATAGTTGCCGCCTTAACCTATTTAGCCTTACCCAAAGGTGGCTGGCATGTGATATTCGGCAGTATCGCAGGTTTAACCTATGCCCACTTCACCGCAGCAACACCTAAACTTGCAAGCAATAAGGAAACGCACGCATGATTACTTGGTCTTCTTTCCTAACCATCTGTGGCATGCTTGCCGTAACCTATTCAAGCCGTTTATTGGGTTTTTATGCCTTACGCAACCGCAAACTCAACGCTCACGCCGCCGCCATGATGGAAGCTGCGCTAGGTTGCGTTTTAATTGCCGTTATTGTATTGCACCGCACTTTGTTTCCGATAAACCACACGAATTGATTGCGCTCGTTGTTGCCATTTTTGCCGCAGCACGCACCAATATGTTGATAACCGTCATATTAGCAGTAGCCACTTCTGCTTTGTTCCATTATTTGCTGCATTAAATCTTTACAAAACAAAACATTCACCTATAATCACAGCATTTCCAACCACTACGGAGCGCATACCATGAAAAAAGTTGAAGCCATCATCAAACCTTTCAAATTAGACGACGTACGAGATGCCTTAAATGAAATTGGCGTAACAGGTATGACCGTTAGCGAAGTAAAAGGTTTTGGTCGCCAAAAAGGGCACACCGAAATTTACCGCGGCGCAGAATATGCTGTTGATTTTCTGCCTAAAGTGAAAGTGGAACTAGTTTTAGCCGATGACCAAGTAGAACGCGCCGTAGAAACCATCATCGAAGCAGCACGCTCTGGAAAAATTGGCGATGGCAAAATTTTTATTTTGCCGATTGAAGAAGTCATTCGTATCCGCACAGGCGAACGTTCAGAAGCCGCAATCTAATCATTTTGAAACAGTATGAACATTTTATACTTAGCCTCCGCCAGCCCACGTCGCCGCGATATTTTGCAGCAACTGGGCTATGCAATTGAATGTTGTCCTGCCAACATAGACGAAATGCCGCACCAGAATGAAGCGGCGTTTGATTATGTACTGCGCATGGCAGTTGAGAAAAACCAAGCCGCGCGTAAACTATTTTCAGGCAGCCTAAAATATCCTTTAATTAGCGCGGATACAACCGTTGCCCTGAATAATCACATCCTTGGTAAACCCGAATCGACGCAACACGCTTTTGAAATATTAAAGCAGCTGTCTAACTGCACCCATCAAGTTTTAACTGCTGTGTGTGTGTATTTTCAAGGACAAACCTATTCCGTTACACAAAGCAGCGATGTGCGTTTCAAAATATTGAACGATGATGAAATCCGCGCTTATATTGCCACAGGCGAACCAATGGACAAAGCAGGCGCGTATGGCATTCAAGGCATTGCGGGCGCGTTTGTGCAACATCTTGCAGGCAGTTTTACAGGTGTAATGGGTTTGCCCGTGTATGAAACGATTGAATTATTGCGCCAAAGCGGTGCAGCCGTCCCACCTTTTCAGGCAGCCTGAAAACGTGTTATACATAGTGAAGTAACGCAGAAAGATGCAAGGCGACCACGCTCGCCGTGTACATTTAGTTACATAAGAGCGTGGGCAACGAAGCAGATTTTTGTGTTAATTCACTATAAACCCTTTTTTCTTTTCAGGCAGCCTATTATGCACAGCGCAACGCAAAATTTAGCCAATACTAAACTTTTAGTAGTCAAAGTCGGTTCTAGCTTGGTTACCGCCGAAGGACAAGGCATTGATCAAACCGCATTAAATCATTGGGCGCAACAAATTGCCACCGCCAAAGCACAAGATTGCGATGTGATTTTGGTATCCAGCGGCGCGATTGCCGAAGGCGTGAAACGCTTGGGCTGGCAGAAACGCCCAACTGCCGTTAATGAATTGCAAGCGGCAGCAGCAGTCGGGCAAATGGGCATCGCGCAAGCTTATGAGCGCGCGTTTGCGCCACACGGCATTCACACTGCGCAAATCTTGCTCACGCATGACGATTTGAGCCACCGCACGCGTTATCTCAATGCGCGTAGCACCCTGCAAACCTTGTTGGCAAAAAACATTGTGCCAATCATCAATGAAAACGATACAGTTACTACCGATGAAATCAAGTTGGGCGACAATGACACTTTGGGCGCATTGGTAACGAATTTAGTCGATGCCGATGCTTTATTGATTTTGACCGACCAACGCGGCTTATACGACAGCGACCCGCGCAAAAATCCACAAGCCCAGTTTATTCATCAAATTTCCGCTGCCCATCCTGAATTGGAAAACATGGCAGGTGGCGCAGGCACTGGCGTAGGCACGGGCGGCATGTACACCAAAGTATTAGCCGCCAAACGCGCAGCACTCAGTGGCGCGGCAACTGTTGTTGCTTCAGGGCGCGAGCCTAATATTATCAATCGCTTATTGCAAGGCGAGAGCATTGGCACTTTGTTTACCAGCGAATTCTCACGCGTTAATGCGCGCAAACAATGGCTGCTTGGCCACATTCAATTATCAGGCAGCGTGATAGTGGACTCAGGTGCAGAGCGCGCTTTGCTGGAAAAACACAGCAGCTTGTTACCTGTGGGTTGTGTGGCGGTAAACGGCTATTTCCAACGCGGCGAATTGATTGCGGTGCTGAACGAAGAACACAAAGAAATCGCGCGTGGTTTAAGCAATTACAGCAGCAGCGAAACACAGAGAATCTTGCGTGCCCATGCCGATGAAATCGCGCAAAAATTGGGTTATGCCAACGAAGATGAGTTGATTCATCGAGATAATTTAGCGTTACATCGTTGATAGATTACACAAAAAGGCTGCCTGAAAGTTTTCAGGCAGCCTTTTTATCGAAATATTACTTTTTAGCTGGTTTCAGTACTTCTACTAAACGACCTGCAATATAACCTTCCAACAAATCGCGTTTTTCCCAGAAAAAGGTTTGGAATTTTGGCAATGAATAAATTTTGCGCACCATTGTTGGCAAACCTGCATGCAAAATCGCTGCGATTTCAGGGTTTTGCGCCTCGTTGTTCATGGCTTCTTTTAAAGTGGTATTGTTATCAACCAAGTATTCATTAAGTTGTTTTTTGGCGTAATTGCCGATTTCAAATTGTTGCATGATGATTCCTTCTCAATAAAAAATATAAACTAATTCTAGACTAACAAGCTATTTTCGTGCCAGCCTTTAACATCTTGCATTCAGGCAGCATGAAATACTTGTTTTTATTAAGCCTGTTGTTTGCGTAAGGCTTTTACCGCTGCGTCGTATTCAGCTTTTTCGCGTCGATAAATTTCAAAAATGCACACATCGCCACATTCGCTGCCGCAACATTCCCAATCGGCTGGCGGTTCGGGCTCAGGCAGCAAGACGATGGTTTCATTCTGCTTCTGGGTCGCTGCCATCGTGGATTTCCAATATATCGTCGCCGTATTGAATCACTTCGCCACCGCGGATTTTAGCGGTTTTGCGTGTTTCTACTTCGCCATTGCGTGTGACCGAACCTTCGGCAATCGCGGCTTTGGCTTGTCCCCCACTATCAAACAATCCTGCCAGTTTTAGCAAATCGCATAAGGCGATGTATTCTTGGTCTTCTAAATAAACTTGGGCGTGCATGATTTAATCTTCCGTTCTTGTGTTTTCAGGCTGCCTGAAAATGCGCGATGATAACATCTTCGCCACAAGCAGCACTTAATGCTTGGCTTAATATTTGAAAAAACTCGCTGCCGTCGCGTGTGGATAGCCATAAATCGTTTTTGCTCGCGAAATGGTAGCCACCGCTCTTTGCTGCAATCCACAACTCTTGATTGGGCGTGTGGCGATTGACAATAATTTGTGCGCCATCATCGGTTTCCAAAGTTAAGACGTTGCCATTAAGTTGGCAATCGATGTCCCAATCGCCTTGGTCGATTTGGTCTTCTATATATTGAAACAATTCATCAGAATGTTGTAAAAATTCGGTTTCAGTCATGGTAGTGTGTTTTTTGAGTGAAAAAATGTTAAGATACGAATCTTGCCATATTTTTGGCTGCCTGAATAGTTTTTATATAGCCAAACAAAACTTAAATCATTACGGCGTTGTCTCGCCTTGCTGTACTACGTGTACTATCTGCGGCTCGTCGCTTTGTACTGATTTACTTTTGTTTGGCTATAGTGAATTAAGCCCGAAAGCTTTCGGTGTCCACGGTGTTGTATTTTTCTGTGTTCATTCGCTCTATATCACTTATATTTTTCAGGCTGCCTCATTCACTTGTCTGACTGCTCATTTTTCAGGCAGCCTATTGGGTTAATCAATTTATGAATAATAAACATTTTTTAATCATTTTGTCCTGCGTTTTGCTGGCTGCTTGCGGCTACAAAGGCGATTTATATCTGCCAAAAGAAAATGATAAAGCGCGCTTTGGTGTGATTCAAACTGGGATTGATTTTAGAAAACCTGACGCTGTAAAACGTAAACAAAATCAAATAGAAACACAAGCTGCTTCGGCGGTGAAAGAGATGGAATAATGTCACAATTATGTGAACAAGTCGCGTTTGAAGATTTGGCGCGTGAATTTGGTACACCGTTGTATGTGTATAGCAAAGCGGCTTTAACCGAGGCTTTTGCGCGTTATCAAACGGCTTTTGCAGCGTTGAATCCCTTAATTTGCTACGCCGTTAAAGCCAATAGCAATTTGAGTATATTGCAACATTTTGCGCAATTAGGCAGCGGTTTTGACATCGTTTCAGGCGGCGAGTTAGCGCGTGTTTTGGCGGCAGGTGGCGCAGCAGAAAAAACCATTTTCTCAGGCGTGGGCAAAAGCGTTGCCGAGATTGAATTTGCACTCAATGCAGGCATCAAATGTTTCAATGTAGAAAGCCTGCCTGAATTGACGCGGATTAATGATATTGCAGGGCGTTTAGACAAAATCGCGTCCGTTTCTTTGCGCATCAATCCTGATGTGGACGCCAAAACACATCCTTATATTTCAACGGGTTTAAAAGAAAACAAATTTGGCATCGCCATGACTGAAGCGGAGCAAGCCTATGTTTATGCAGCAAGTTTGCCCAATTTGAAGATTATCGGTTTGGATTGCCATATTGGTTCGCAATTAATTGATTTGTCGCCTTTGGTTGAAGCGTGCGAACGCATGTTATTGCTTATCAACAAATTGGCAGCGCGCAATATTCATATTCAACATTTGGATTTGGGTGGCGGTGTTGGTATTGTTTACGATGATGAAGCCGAGCCTGATTTAGCCAATTACGCCCAAAATGTAGCGCAGTTGTTGCAAGGACGCAACTTGGAAATTGTGTTAGAACCTGGTCGCAGCTTGGTAGGCAACGCTGGCACGCTTTTAACACGCGTGGAATATGTCAAAACAGGCGAAACTAAGAATTTTGTTGTTGTGGATGCTGCAATGAACGACTTAATCCGCCCTGCTCTTTACGAAGCTTTCCACGCTATTGAAAATAATTCGCCGCGCAATGAAGCTGTGCAAATTGCAGACATTGTCGGTCCAATTTGCGAAACGGGCGATTTTTTAGCACAAAACCGACCTATTTGCACACAAGAAGGCGATTTATTGCTCGTACGCAGCGCAGGTGCTTATGCCGCAAGCATGGCAAGTAACTACAATACACGCCCACGTGCAGCAGAAGTTATGATTGATGGCAAAGAAGCTAGGTTGATTAAAGCGCGTGAAACATGGCAAGATTTGTTTGCAGATGAACAAATCCGCTTAAATTAATCATCTATGGCATACATTTTGCTTGGTCAAGCAATTAATATTTAAAGGCTGCCGAAAATGTATTATTTTCAGGCAGCCTAACTTAGTGTTGTGAATATGAAACGCTTTCAGGCTGCCTGAAATTTACATTTTCAACGTTTTACCTAACAGATATTTAAATTATCTTGTATAATCACGCTTCTGTTAAAAGTATTGCGGTTTCTTAGCTAAGCCGCTTCAAAAGAATAGGTTTGTTGCATGAGCATTGGTTTATTACGCGTTTTGGTACAGCAAAAATTAGTCCCTCAGGACAAAATGGAAAAGTACCAAACAGCGGCAAAAGAAAATAAAGACATTATGTCGATGGTTTTAGGCGATAAAATCATCGACGCGGGGGCATTGGCAGAATTATTCTCAAATCTGTTCAACTACCCGATGTTTGATTTGAGTTTCTTCCCGCGCAGCGCATTGGTTCCTGGCGTAATTGAAGAAGCGCAGATGTTGGAATTGCGCTGCATTCCCTTGTTTAAGCGTGGTCGTAAAATTTTCTTGGCTGTTTCTGACCCAACACAAATGCAAAACTTCCAAAAGGCAGTGTTTGCGAGTGGTTTGACAGTTGATTTAATTATTGTACGAGATGACCAATTATCACGAATTTTGGAATGGTTCGGTCAAAGCAACAGCAGCTTGCTTAAAGAAATGACAATGGATTCTTCTTTGCAAGAATCACAAACTCAAAGCATGATCGTAGACGGCGAGGAGGAAGAAGATGGACCTGTCGCACGTTTCATTCAAAAGATTTTGTATGACGCCGTTCAATCGGGTGCTTCCGATATTCACTTTGAATTCTATGAATTTATGGCACGTGTACGTTTCCGTACAGACGGTGTGTTGCGCGAAGTGGTTCAACCACCATTGCAATTGCGTAGCCAACTGGCATCACGTATTAAAGTCATGTCTAAAATGGACATTTCTGAAAAACGTGTACCGCAAGACGGACGTATTCAATTGCAATTCTCTAAAAATACCAAAGCGATTGACTTTCGTGTGAACACAATGCCCTGTTTATTCGGCGAAAAAGTCGTTATGCGTATTTTGAACTCAGATGCAGCCAGCCTAAATATTGACCAACTCGGTTTTGAAGACTTCCAAAAAGAGTTGATTTTAGAAGCTATTTATCGGCCATATGGCATGGTATTGGTAACTGGTCCTACAGGTTCAGGTAAAACAGTTTCCCTTTATACCTGCCTGAACATCTTGAATACAGATGATATTAATATTTCTACCGCGGAAGACCCTGCAGAGATTAACTTACCTGGTATTAACCAAGTAAACGTAAACGACAAGCAAGGTCTGACATTTGAAGCAGCCCTGAAAGCATTCTTGCGTCAGGATCCAGATGTCATAATGATTGGTGAGATTCGTGACTTGGGTACAGCTGACATTGCGATTAAAGCTGCGCAAACGGGTCACATGGTATTCTCAACCTTGCATACCAATAACGCACCTGCAACTTTGTCACGTATGTTAAACATGGGTGTAGCACCATTTAATATTGCATCGGCAGTAAACTTGATTATGGCTCAACGTTTGGCACGTCGTTTATGTTCCGCATGCAAAGCACCAATGGAGCGCCCACCTAAACAGGCATTATTAGATGTTGGTTTTACCGAAGAAGATTTAGCGAAAGAATGGATAATGTATCGTCCCATTGGTTGCGATGCATGTAAAGGTAAAGGCTATAAAGGTCGCGCAGGTTTATATGAAGTGATGAAAATGTCAGAAAAAATGAAAGCTGTCATCATGGCAGGCGGTACAGAAGTAGATATCGCTAATATTGCTTATGAAGATGGTTTGGTTGACTTACGTCGCTCTGGTTTACTAAAGGTCATGCAAGGTATTACCTCTCTCGAAGAAGTTATTGCAACAACAAATGAGTAATGAAAACAAAGAAGGATTAGATTATGGCTGCTAATGCAAGCACAAAACGAGCAACAGTTGCAAAGAAAACCAATAACAAAACCAAAAAGCCTGAAGAAAAAGGCAATCGCTATCAATTTGAAGGCAAAAATACCCAAACTGATTCAATTGTTCGCGGTGAAGTAGTTGCAAAAAACGAAGAAGAGGCCCGCCAAAAGTTACAGCGTCGCCAAATCAAAGTCATGCAACTTACGAAAATGAAAAAAGCACGTGGTAAGAAAATTACCCAAGGTGATATTGCTGTGTTTACTCGACAGCTCTCTACCATGATGAAAGCAGGCTTACCTTTAATGCAAGCGTTTGACATCGTTGCAAAAGGTCATAGTAATGCCAATATGACCAAAATGTTATTAGAAGTTCGAAATGATGTTGAACAAGGTAACGCCTTGGCGGATGCTTTTGCTAAGCACCCTAAATATTTTGATAAATTTTATGTCAACTTAGTTGCAGCGGGTGAGGCTGGTGGTGTATTAGAAGGTTTATTAGATAAATTAGCAACTTATAAAGAAAAAACACAAGCCATTAAGAAAAAAGTAAAAAGCGCCCTAACCTATCCAATTGCTATTGTCATTGTAGCAATCGTCCTCGTTTTAGTCATGATGATGTTCGTATTACCAGAATTTGGTAAAGTATACCAAGGTATGGGAGCTGAACTACCAGCCTTAACTCAATTTATGATGGATATCTCAGACTTTTTCGTGGCTCAGGGATGGATAATCATTATTGGCTTAATCGGCTTAGTAGTTGGCTTTATCCAATGGCACAAACACTCAGCTAAAATGCAAAAGCGTGTTGACGCATGGTTGTTAAAACTTCCTATTTTTGGCGATATTGTACGTAAAGCGACTATTGCAAGATGGGCACGTACTACTGCAACTCTATTTACAGCAGGTGTTCCACTTGTAGAAGTTTTAGACTCTGTTGCGGGTGCGGCAGGTAATATTATTTATGAAGAAGCAACAAAAGAAATTCGTTCTAAAGTAAACCAAGGTATTTCACTTACTTCTGGTATGCAAGCCACTAATTTATTCCCCAATATGGTTGTTCAAATGGCTTCGATTGGTGAAGAATCAGGCGCATTAGATGATATGTTGAATAAAACTGCTGAATTCTATGAAGAAGAAGTGGATACCGCTGTAGCTACCTTATCTTCTTTGATGGAGCCTATCATCATGGTGGTATTGGGCAGTATTATTGGCGTTATTTTGGTCGCTATGTACTTACCGCTCTTCAGCATGGGTGATGCAATTGGTTAACTTTACTATGGATGGCGGAGCTGTCTTTTTGTCCATACTATTTGGTTTATTAGTTGGCAGCTTTCTAAATGTTGTCATTTATCGCCTCCCCGTCATGCTTGAACGTGAGTGGAACCAAGCTGCCAGAGAGCAGCTTGGTTTAGAAACAGAAACACTCCCTAAATTCAACTTAATGACACCGCCTTCACGTTGCGGCAATTGCGGTTCAGCTATTAGACCATGGCAAAACATACCGATTGTTAGCTGGTTACTGTTACGTGGACATTGTGCTAATTGCAAAACATCTATCAGTGCACGATATCCGTTAGTTGAATTATTAACAGGTATCTTGTTTGGTTTAATGGCTTGGCAATACGGCTGGAGCACCATCACAATTGGCGCATGTTTATTCACAGCAATCGTTGTGGCATTGACATTCATTGATGCAGATACCCAATTATTGCCCGACCAGCTAACCATTCCACTCGTTTGGTTAGGTTTACTATTTAATCTCTTAACAGATTTTATTCCGTTAGAAAAAGCTGTTATGGGTGCGATTGTCGGCTATATGAGTTTATGGACATTATTTCACGTCTTTAAACTTCTAACTGGCAAAGAAGGTATGGGCTATGGCGACTTCAAAATGCTTGCCACCATTGGTGCTTGGTTAGGCACATCAATTGTACCGATTGTTGTTTTAGCAGCCGCATTAGTAGGTATAGTTGCTGCCTTAATTAAACGAGTACAAAATGGGCAACCCATGGCATTTGGTCCCTGCCTAGCTGTAGCAGGCTGGTTTGTATTCTTGTTTTATGAACAAGTTGGCACCTTTGTTACCTGGTGGCTTACCAAGTCAGGTTTCATTCACTAAGGAACTCATTATGACCGCGTGGGTAGGATTAACAGGCGGAATCGGCAGCGGCAAAACACAGGCCGCTGCCTATTTTTCCAATTTAGGTGCCCCCATTATTGATGCAGACGCCATCAATAAAAATATCATTAACAATCCGAATCATCCTGCACTACACAATATTGCACAACAATTCGGAGCATCTGCGCTCACCGATTCAGGCAGCCTGAATCGCGACTACATTCGCCAGCTTATATTCACAGATACCCATAAAAAACAGCAACTAGAATCCATTCTCCATCCCCACATCATTGCAGACATCAAACAAGCGCAGCAAAAACATGCCCAGCGTATCTACGGCATGATAGAATTGCCAACCTTAAAACCGAATTCCCCTTTTTTAGATTTAGTACAAGAAGTGCTGCTTGTTCAAAGCGATAAACAACAGCGCATCGAAAGAATCAAGCAGCGCAACGGTTTTGATGAACAAACCATTCACAACATTATTAATAACCAAATTACTGATGAAGAACGCCTAAGTATCGCAGACAAAGTGCTACACAATTCAGGCAACCTGAAAGAATTAGAACAACAAATAGCCAAGCTACATCAAATCTACACCCATCAATTCAGTAATGAAGTTCCCGCATAAGGACAGTCCCATGCTCCGTTTTGACCATCCCCTATCTGAACGCGTCCGCAGTCTCATCCGAATCAAACACCTATTCAACCGTTTCAATCACACCCTCGCCAGTGATGACAAATGGTCACATCACGTCGCCATTGGTAGCCTATTTGAAATCATGGAATGTTCATCACGTGCCGACTTAAAACTTGAAATTCTGCAAGAACTCGAACGCCAAAGACAACTAGTTGCCAAAGACAACAACCAAACAGAACGACTTGAGCAAATCACACAAGCTAGCCAAGACTTACAAGACATCCAACAAAAATTCGGGCAACACATACGCGAAAACGAATGGCTCATGGCACTCAAACAACGTCTTGCCGTTGCAGGCGGCACTACTCCCGTAGAATTACCTGGTTACTACTTTTGGCAAAAGCAAGACCCCGAGCAACGTCGCCAAGACCTGCAAGCTTGGTCACAAGCCATGATGCCCACTTACCGTGCTACCGATTTATTACTCAACATATTACGCAGTAACCAGCACATAACCCAATGTCAAGCCATTGAAGGCAATTACCAACACAACAGCATGGCGCACAACGTCCATTTGCTCACCATCGAAGTACCCAAATCCGAAGGCGTACTGCCAGAAGTAGCTGCCAACAAATACTTTACCCACATTCGTTTTCTCGCCGCCGACCAAAACAATATGCGAGGACAACAAATCGAACGCAACATACCTTTCAACATGATAATGTGCAGCTTCGACCCTATCCAAAAATAATTCAGGCAGCCTGAAACGATATTCAAACATTTAACATCATGACACGACTAGAATACATCGCCCAAGAACTTACCGCACGCAAACAAATCATCACCTGCGCCGAATCATGCACAGGCGGATTACTCGCTGCCGCACTTACCGAAATCCCAGGCAGTTCCGCCTTTTTCGACCGCAGTTTTGTCACCTATTCCAACCAAGCCAAAAAGCAACTGCTCAACGTCAATGATGGCACACTGCGCCACTATGGAGCTGTCAGCGAAGAAACCGTACGCGAAATGGCACTAGGCGCACTCATCGCCACCAAAAACGACTACGCCCTGAGCATATCAGGCATCGCAGGCCCCGATGGAGGCACAGAAGACAAACCAGTCGGCACCGTTTGGTTTGGACTTGCCACCAAACAACGCATTTGGGCAAAAAAACACCACTTCGAAGGCAACCGTCAACAAGTGCGCCAACAAGCGGTGCAATACGCGCTCGCCATCTTAGAACACTATCTCAAAACAACCGCCAAATAAATAACAGCGCGCACAAACCTTCAGGCTGTAATCTTTACAAAACTTGGAGCGGGAGCGGCTCGCTCCCAAATATTTTTACTTCAAAAATAAAATATTGAATACGAGAGAGCACTCAAACTCCAACTTTATACTTTCAAGCAGCCTGAAAACAAAATCCGCAAAGGAAACACCATGTCCCAATTCTTCGCCATCCACCCCGATAACCCACAAGATCGACTCATCAAACAAGCCGCCGACATCATCAAAAACGGCGGCGTAGTCGTGTATCCAACCGATTCATGTTACGCACTCGGCTGCGCCCTAGGCAACAAAACCGCCATGGAACGCATACTCAACATCCGCAAAATCGACCAAAAGCACCATCTCACGCTCATGTGTGCCGATTTAAGTGAATTAGGCACTTATGCCAAAGTCGATAACGCCCAATATCGCAAACTCAAAGCCGCAACACCAGGCAGCTACACCTTCATTCTGCAAGCCACCAAAGAAGTACCCAACCGCACCCTACACCCCAAACGCAAAACCATCGGCTTACGCGTCCCCGACAACAAAATCGCCCTAGCCCTGATTGCCGAAGTAGGTGAACCCATCTTATCGTGCACACTCATGCTCCCTGAAGATGAAGAATCGCTTACCGACCCATACGAAATCCGCGACCGCCTAGAGCATAGCGTCGATTTAGTCATTGACGGCGGCTGGTGTGGCACAGAACCCACCACCGTTATTGACATGACCGACGGCACAGAACTCATCCGCCAAGGCAAAGGCGACAGCAGCATTCTCGGTTTATAAGCAATACATGCCTCCGAAATTTTCAGGCAGCCTGAAAACCCCATCCTATGGACAATCTTCTTCCCGCCCTATTACTTTCCTTAAAAGTTGCCACCTGTGCCACCGCCATCAATTTATTGCTAGGCACACTCACAGGCTACGCGCTTGCCAAACACCGCATCATCGCGCGCGATTTTTGGGATACGCTTTTGACTTTGCCTATGGTTTTGCCGCCCACAGTGTTGGGCTATTATTTATTGGTGTTATTCGGCAAACAAGGCGCGCTGGGACAATGGCTGCAAAACAGCTTCGGTATCAACTTAATTTTCACATGGCAAGGCGCGGTCATTGCCACGACAGTCGTTACCTTTCCCTTAATTGTCAAACCCGCCCGCAGCTCGTTTGAAAGCGTCAATCCCGAATTAGAACACGCCGCGCGCATGCTCGGGCTAACCGAAATCGCCATCTTTTTGCGCGTTACTTTTCCACTCGCATGGCGCGGCATACTCGCTGGTGTTTTGCTCGCCTTCGCCCGTGCGCTGGGCGAATTTGGCGCAACGCTTATGATTGCAGGCAGCATTCCCAATGAAACGCAAACGCTCTCCATCGCCATTTATGAAGCCGTGCAAGCAGGTGATGACACGCTTGCTAATCAATTAGTTATCGTCATTTCGGTGGTATGCGTTGTCATTTTGTGGCTGGCGCAAATATTGAGCAAACCGCGTTATCAAAAGCAGCAATAAATAGGGTTGACTCTCTCCACCAAAATATATGTCATCACTCCGCAGGCAGCCTGAAAGCCATTCCATGATTTTTAATTTCAAACTGCACACCACTTTAAACACGCCACAACACACATTCAGCCTAAACGCCCAATGCCAAAGCCAAGCGCAACGTTTGGCGATTATCGGCGCAAGCGGTTCAGGCAAAAGCGTGTTGCTGCAATTGTTGGCGGGTTTCAGGCAGCCTTTTTCAGGCAGCCTGAAAGCCAATTCTCCACAATTCATCCAAATCCAAAACCACATTTATGCCGACAGCACACGCAAGCTCTGGTTGCCACCGCAACAACGCCACGTTGGTTTTATGTTTCAAGATTACGCCTTATTTCCCCATTTAACTGTCGCGCAAAATATCGCTTTTGGTTTGCAGCAAAACTGGCGCAATCAGCCACGCAATCAGCCAGATGAGCGCACCGAAAAATGGCTCAGCCGAATGCAATTAAGCCACATCGCACACCATTATCCGCACCAAATTTCAGGCGGACAAAAACAGCGCACCGCCTTAGCCCGCGCCTGTATTACGCAACCGCGCTGGTTATTATTGGACGAACCCTTTTCTGCGCTGGATACGGATTTGCGCGCGCATATGCGACAGGAAGTATTGGCTTTGGTGCAAGAATTGAATATTCCCATGCTATTGATTACACACGATAAACAAGACAGCGAAGTATTAGCGCAAGAAATCTGGCGCATGAAAAATGGCGAATTGCAACGCGATGTTCAGGCTGCCTGAAAAAACTTGGAGTGCGGACGTCCTCGTCCGCAAAACGATATGCGCAATCCGTTGAATGCGGACGGGGACGTCCGCTCTCCACATGCTTATGTTGCTATCGCGCCTTTTCAGGCTGCCTGAAAACGCAGAACGCGTTATAATCCGCCTATTTTCAGTCAACCTGAATCGTAGGTTGGGTCTTGACCCAACATATTGATAATTATCTTGTTGAGTCTTGCCCCTCACCTACAACAGATTTCTAACCCCAAACCAAAGGATTGAACCATGAGCTTTTTGAAATTAACTGAACAAAATGTAAACGGCAAAACCGTGTTAATCCGTGCCGATTTGAACGTGCCATTCAAAGACGGCAATATTTCTGACGATACGCGCATTCGTGCGTCGCTTCCGTCTATCCAATATTGCTTGGACAATGGCGCGGGCGTGATTGTGATGACGCATTTAGGTCGCCCGACTGAAGGTGAATTCTACGCGGAAGATGATGTTGCGCCCGTTGCCGCGCATTTAGGCAAATTGCTGGGCAAAGAAGTGAAGGTGTTGAACGATTGGCGCGACAACAAGCCAACCGTGGCAGCTGGCGAAGTAGCGTTGCTGCAAAACGTGCGCATCAATAAAGGTGAAAAGAAAAATGACGCGGAATTGGGCAAGGCGTATGCGGCGTTGTGCGATGTGTTTGTGAATGATGCGTTTGGTACGGCACACCGTGCGCAAGCGTCCACCGAAGCGGTGGCAACGGCTGCACCTGTGTCTGTGGCTGGCATTTTGATGACAGCGGAATTGGACGCTTTGGGCAAAGCCTTGAAAGAGCCAGCACGCCCGATGGTAGCGATTGTGGCGGGCAGCAAAGTGTCCACCAAATTGACGATTTTGGAAAGTTTGGCGGACAAGGTGGACCAGCTGATTGTCGGCGGCGGCATTGCCAACACATTCTTGTTGGCGCAAGACAAACCGATTGGCAAATCATTAGCCGAACCTGATTTGGTGGAAGACGCGAAGAAAATCATCGCCAAAATGGCGGAAAAAGGTGGCGTCGTGCCATTGCCGAGTGATGTGGTTACCGCGAAAGAATTTGCCGAAACCGCCACAGCCGAAACGAAAAATATTGACGACGTGGCGGCCGACGACATGATTTTAGACATCGGTCCCAACGCGGCGGCTGAATTGGCGGAAATTTTAAAAAACGCTGGCACCATCGTGTGGAACGGTCCTGTGGGCGTGTTTGAATTTGCCCAATTTGCCAACGGTACGGAAGTGGTTTCGCGTGCAGTGGCAGAAAGCAACGGTTTTTCAATTGCAGGCGGCGGCGACACGTTGGCGGCGATTGCGAAATTCGGCATTACCGACCAAATCGGCTACATTTCCACAGGCGGCGGCGCGTTCTTGGAATTTTTGGAAGGCAAGAAGTTGCCAGCAGTCGCAGCGTTGGAGCGTTTCGCTAAATAATTGATTTAAAAATATTCAGGCAGCCTGAAAATGCTTTCAGACTGCCTTTTACTTGTGCGTATGGATAATTTGAAACCTTTACAAAAAAACCGTGCGTAGGGGCAGATTTCATATATGCCTTTTTTTTGCTTGCAAGATTTTATTCTGAAATTCAATTTGTTTGAAGATAAGGCGGATATGAGATCCACCTCACATACAAGATTTTGCAAAGGTTTTAGGCTGCCTGAAAACATTTTCAGGCAGCCTAAATTATTTCAATCTGCTTGTTCATTTAGCAGCAAATCATCGACATTGCGCTTATTTTTGTACCGCAGAAATTTTGATTTCCACTTTCCATTCTGACTTCGCTAGTTTCGCTTCAACACATGCACGCGCAGGGCTGTTGGACGTATCAACCCATTCGTCCCATGCAATGTTCATGCCGTCGTAATCGTCCATATTCGGTAAGTAAATAGTCGCTTCCAAAATATGTGATTTGCTAGAGCCGCATTTTTCCAGCCATTCATCAATTTGACGCAATACATCGGCAGTTTGCTCAATAATATTGCCATCGGTTTTTTCTGGAACCATGCCAGCTAGAAACACGAAACCATTGGCAGTAACAGCTTCGGATAAACGGGCATTGCTGCCAAAACGTTGGATAGTGCTCATGTTTTGTTCCTTATAATATGGGTGTAAAAAGTGGGAAGCAACTCAGGCTGAGACCTTTGTAGAATTGGGTGTGGGAGCGACTCGCTCCCAAATCTTTATTTCAAAAATAAAATTTTCAACAAAATCAAAGATGCGGACGAGGACGTCCGCGCTCTAAATGGATATTTTAGGCAACCTGAAAGGGTTTGGCAAAGGTTTCAGGCTGCCTGAAAATTCACGGCTCATCGCATTCAATCTTTTTGGCTTTGCCTTGCGCAAATAAAAAATAGGCTTTGCGCGCTGCCACTACGCCGTTTTTCTTATCATCAGTATGCACAGCAACGTCAGGTTGCACGCTGTTCACACATTTGTGCCATTGCACTAAATTAGGAGCTTCGCGAATAAAAATATATTTGTTCGCTGCCGCTTGAAGTTCGGCAGGGCTAACTTGATTGGCAAGTATTTGGCATTGCGCCAGTTGTGGCTGAAATTGCTGCAAAATTTTTGGGTTATGCTGATGTACGGCACGTGATTCAGTTAAAGTTAAATCGCGCAAAAATTCGCCTTTCGCCAGCATTTGTTGTCGCGCGGTGTCAAAAATCGGGTGCGGCAGCAATTTAAAATTGTGCAGTTGTTGAATATTTTTGGCGTAGGCTTGGCGAATTTCCGTTTCGCTGTGGCGATGGTCAACACTGGCAACGAACGCATTGTAGCGCAACAACATTTCCATCGTGTCGCGAAATTGTTGTTCGCTGTATTTTTTCTCGTCAATTTTTGCGTGATATAGGCAAAGTTCATCTTCAATTTCAATGGTTTTGGCATTTAGGCTGCCTGAAAATAAGGCGAGCGTAATGAAACTACAAACTATTGGTTTGAACATAGATATTCCTTGATTGAATGATATCGTCACTTAAACACAAAATACGACTGCGCTGTCAACGCCATTATGTACTCAATGTACACGGCGAACGTAGTCGCCTTGTCTTTTTGTCAAAATCTTTGATTTCGGTATAAAAGGGTATGCCGTAGCAATGTCCTATTTTGTGTTAAGCGACTATATTTCAGGCTGCCTGAAAACCTGTTACAGCTTTCAGGCAGCCTAAAAATAAATTTATTGAATTACAATGAATAATACATTTCAAATTCAAGCGGATGCGGTGCCATTTGCATACGGCGCACGTCTTCTTCTTTAAACGCGATGTAGCTGTCAATCCAGTCTTGGCTGAATACGCCGCCGCGTGTCAAAAATTCATGGTCTTCTTTCAATGCTTTTAATGCTTCATCCAAAGAGGCGCACACGGTTGGAACAGCTGCGTCTTCTTCTGGCGGCAAGTCATACAAGTTTTTCGTAGCAGGGTCGCCCGGATGGATTTTGTTTTGAATGCCGTCCAAACCCGCCATCAACAATGCCGCAAACGCCAAATAAGGGTTTGCAGTTGGGTCAGGGAAACGCGCTTCAATGCGTACCGCTTTTGGGCTAGTTACCGCTGGAATGCGGATAGAAGCCGAACGGTTTTTTGCCGAATACGCCAGTTTTACGGGCGCTTCAAAATGTGGCACGAGGCGTTTGTATGAATTGGTGGACGGATTGGTAATCGCGTTCAAGGCTTTGGCGTGTTTGATAATACCGCCGATGTAGTACAACGCCATTTCGCTCAAACCTGCGTAGCCATCGCCTGAAAACAGGTTTTTGCCGTCTTTCCAAATAGATTGGTGAACGTGCATACCGCTGCCGTTGTCGCCCATCAAAGGTTTTGGCATAAATGTCGCGGTTTTGCCAAAGTTATGTGCAGTGTTCCACACGATGTATTTTAAATCTTGTGTCCAGTCAGCACGCTTTACTAAAGTGTTGAATTTTGTACCAATTTCCATTTGGCTACCGGTTGCCACTTCACCATGATGTACTTCAACAGGAATGCCGATTTCTTCCAATAATCGCACCATTGCCGAGCGCAAATCTTGTCCTTGGTCAACAGGTGCAACAGGCGCGTAACCGCCTTTTACGGTTGAACGATGGCCTGTGTTTTGTCCGTCAAAATCGTAGCCGCTTGCCCAAGCACCTGTTTCAGAGGTAATTTTAAAGCCAGCTTTGTGCATTTTGGTTTCAAATTGAATGCCATCAAATACAAAAAATTCAGGCTCTGGACCGAAAAATGCGGTATCGCCAATGCCTGATGATTTCAAATACGCTTCGGCGCGTTTAGCAATAGAGCGCGGGTCGCGGTCGTAGCCTTTGCCATCAGCTGGGTCAATTACGTCACAAGTCAACACAACTGTTGCATCGTCGTAAAATGGGTCAATAAACGCAGTTGAAGCGTCGGGACGCAATTGCATATCCGACGCTTGAATGCCTTTCCAGCCGCCAATTGACGAGCCATCAAATGCTTGTCCGTTTTCAAACCAATCTTCTGGGTCTTCCAAAACCACGCGGGCAGGAATGGTAAAATGGTGTTGTTTGCCTTGGGTATCGGTAAAGCGCAAATCAACAAAACGGACATCGTTGTCCTCAATCAGTTTAACTACATCTTTGATAGACATGCTGTGCTCCTAAAATGGAAACGTGGATGAAATAGAAATAATTCTTGCGCTATTGTGCATAAAGCACCAGCAGATTTCAACAGTTTTTTACACATTTACGTAATTTCTTTACGAAAATCATATAACAACTCTAATTTATGTAATTTAAATACTTTAGAAATCTTATTTCAAGCCATAACTTCTGCTTTATTGACTTATTTTTAGAAATTAAATTACAAACCTAGTTCTGCTAATGAAGCATAATTCAATTATGCAAAAACCCTATTCAGAACACTTGGATGTGTTCAAAATAAGGTTAGTGTAAGGTTTCAGGCAGCCTGAAAAACAAATAAATTAAGTTTCGCTCTCTTCGATGATATTTTCTTCCATCTCAATTTTGCCTGTTAATCCAATATATAATTTTGCTTCCCCAAAAGCTGGGTAAGTTTCAAAATCAACATGTTTCCGTCGCGCTAAATCAGTTTCAGACATTTGTTGTATTGTTTGCCAAACAGGTAAGACTGCCTGAAAGTTCTTTTCAGGCAAACTAAATACGGCGTAATTTTGGGGTGCAATCCATGCGTTGCTTAAGTGTTCAGGCAATTTAATATCGGTTGGCACTAATTTACCCAACAGAATGGTAAAACTGTCATCATCAGCATAATCGTGGTAAACACAATAAGTAGTTGTACTGAATGCGTGCAACTCATCTTTCAGGCTGCCTGAAAGATGAAAACTTTGCCACAATTGCGCCAAATCTTGCGCTTGTTGTGCAGGGTTGCTACGAACTGCAAATCCTGCAACACGAAAATAAGGCAATGTAGTTATTTCGTAAGATAAAGACATGGTCGATAAATTCCAAGTTTGATTAATGAATAATGTGTTGTTTGCTTACTTGCTCTTGCCATGATTGACAATACTGCAACAATTTATCATAAGTTTCAAAGGTATCTTGCTGATTTTGAGCTTCAATTTCCGTCAACAAATCGGCTAAAAGCTCCATTGGCTCAACTTCGGTTCCAAACAATTGCTCATCAAATGCAACGCCAACCAAATGCTCATCTTCATCCATTTCAAGTAAGACTTCACTCATAAACTCTTCTAAATCCAGTACGGCTAGGTGATAAGAAGACCATTCTTCATTTTGGCAAATTTGCGCTGCTTGCGCCGTTTCCCAAAAACAGTAAACCGCAACAGGCTCGCCCAAATTGTCATCGTAAACTTCCGATGGACATTCTGCATAATATTCTTCTGCATCAAGCAAAGTAAATACTTCGCGCTGACGAACGAGCGTTTGAATAAACTGCTGATAAGCTGGGTCAAAATCGATTTCTTGATACATACTAAACTTTCAGGCTGCCTGAATTGAAGAGAAGGTTGATGAGCCAATTTTAAGGTTTAAACGAATAATATTGTTCGCCATCTTGAATATAGCCCAAATCATTGCGTGCGATTTCAGAAATAGTTTCAAAACCATTTTTTAAATCATATACTTGTGCACGCAAAAGCATATTTTCTTGGCGAATTTGTTGATTTTGTAGCACAACCGTTTGTGCTTGTTGGCTGATTTGTGCGTGTTGGCGATGTAAACCGCCTTTGTGTAGCCATAATTGGTAGTGCAACGAAATTAATGTTGCGACCAACGCAAAAGTAATCCACTTCATAATCTATGTTTTGTTATTGGTTGATTTCAAGAAACATCAAAATCAATATATTGCAAATATTCTTCAGGCTGCCTGAAAACCGAAAGCTTTCAGGCAGCCTTTTGAGATTTATCGTTGCTTCACATTAACGATTTTTCAATTGGTAAAACGCAGCTTTGCCTGGATAGTAAGCTGCATCGCCCAATTCTTCTTCAATGCGCAACAATTGGTTGTATTTCGCCATGCGGTCAGAACGGCTCAATGAACCTGTTTTGATTTGCATACAATTGGTGGCAACCGCCAAATCCGCAATCGTGCTGTCTTCAGTCTCGCCAGAACGGTGACTCATCACGCTGGTGTAACGATTGCGTTTTGCCAATTCAACCGCTTTCAAAGTTTCGCTCAATGTACCGATTTGGTTCACTTTTACCAACAATGCGTTGGCAACGCCTTTTTGAATGCCTTCTGCCAAAATTTTTGGATTAGTTACAAACAAATCATCGCCGACCAATTGCACGCGGTCGCCCAATTTCTCGGTCAAATGTTTCCAACCTTCCCAGTCGTTCTCATCCATACCATCTTCAATAGAAACGATTGGGTAACGCGTTGCCAAATCTGCCAAATAATCGGCAAATTCTTCGCTTGTATACGCTTTGCCTTCGGCAGACAAGTGATATTTACCATCTTTGTAGAACTCGCTAGAAGCACAGTCCAAAGCCAACAACACATCTTCACCCGCTTTGTAGCCTGCTTTTTCAACCGCTTCAACAATCAGTTGCAAAGCTTCTTCATGGCTGTTTAAGTTTGGCGCAAAACCACCTTCGTCGCCCACAGTGGTTGGAAAACCTTTGCTGTCGCACAATTTTTTCAATGCGTGGAAAATTTCCGCGCCACAACGCAATGCCTCACGAAACGTTTCCGCGCCCACAGGCATAATCATAAACTCTTGAATATCCAAGCTATTATTTGCGTGCTCACCACCGTTAATCACATTCATCATCGGCACGGGCAACGCCATCGGGCCCGCGCCGCCCAAATAACGATACAAAGGCAAGCCCGCATCTTCAGCCGCTGCACGCGCAACTGCCAAAGAAACCGCCAAAGTCGCATTCGCGCCCAAGTTGCCTTTATTATCCGTACCATCCAAATCCAACATGATTTGGTCAATATAGGTTTGCTCGCTCGCGTCGATACCAATTAAGGCTTGCGCAATATCGTTGTTGACATGGTCAACTGCCTTCAAAACACCTTTGCCTAAGTAGCGCGATTTATCGCCATCACGCAATTCCAAAGCTTCTTTTTGACCTGTAGACGCGCCACTTGGCACCGCCGCGCGACCCATTACGCCGTTTTCCAGCAACACATCGCACTCTACAGTAGGATTACCGCGCGAATCCAAAATCTCACGCGCAAAAATATCAATAATGGCACTCATCATGCACTCCTTGTTTACAAGTTGGTTGAAATGAACAAACGCGCGAATTATACCGTGTTTAGCTGCTTTTCGGAAACGCTTTGCGATGTAGTCTGATGAAAGGTAAGAATATTTGATTTAACACAGATTTCAGGCTGCCTGAAAAATATAAACGCCCTATTCCGCCAACCAAACTTGCAAAGCAATCAAAGTCTTGCCATCACAAATCTCGCCCGAAGCCATCGCCGCACGCGCTTCATCTTTGCTCAATAATTCAGTCTCAACCAATTCATCATCATCAGGCGACAAAGTGCTGTTTTTATTAATATTGATGGCACGGTATACGTGCAACACTTCATCGCAAAACCCCGGCGCGCTGTAAAACGACAAGATTTTTTCCACGCGTTCGGCGGTATATGGCGTTTCCTCGCCCAATTCACGCAGCGCGCATTGAGCTGGGTCTTCGCCCTCATCTAATTTACCCGCAGGAATTTCCAGCATCGCCTTGCCTGCTGCATGCCGCCATTGGCGAACCAATACGACTTTTTCATCAGCCGTAACCGCCAAAACACAAGCTGCACCGGGATGGCGCACAACAATGCGTGTATGTACATTGCCATTGGGCAAGCGAATTTGGTCGCGGTCAATGTGTAAAAAAGACGAATGGTCAATCGGTTCGCTGCTGATTAAAGTTTCTTTTAATTCCATGATTTCATTCCTTTTGGTTAAATGATTATTGAGCTTCAGGCTGCCTGAAAAATGCAATCATTCTGTTGCCATTGCCTTTTTAGGCACATTTTCCATCGCCCAATTTTGCACCGCCCAAGCGAGCAAATCTCGCGGCGAATCCACTTCGGGCGCAGGCGGCAAATTTAAATAATGCAACACTTGGCGCAACAAAACTTCACGTTGCCCCAAATCCAACGCAGGCGCGAGCGTTTGTTTGCTCCATTTTTGCCCTTGCTCATTGGTCAAAAGCGGTAAATGCGCGTATTGCGGCGTTGGCACATTCAGGCAGCCTTGCAAATAAATCTGACGCGGCGTAGACACCAGCAAATCTTGCCCACGCACAATATGTGTAACGCCCTGCGCTGCATCATCCACCACCACTGCTAACTGATACGCCCAAAACCCATCGGCGCGTAACAACACAAAATCGCCAATATCGCGCGCCAAATTCTGCGCATAATGCCCCACAATCGTGTCGTCAAAAGCAATCGTCTCATTAGGCACACGCAAACGCCAAGCTGCTTTTTTATTACTCAAACTTTTAGGCTGCCTGAAACCGTTTTCAGGGCGACAAAAGCCATTGTAAACAAAACCATCCGCTCCCATTGCCGCTGCTGCATGCCACTCTTTGCGACTGCAAAAACACGGATACGCCAAACCGCGTTGCTGTAAATAATCTAAAGCCGCGTGATACAACTCATGGCGCGCGCTTTGATAAACCATTTCGCCGTCCCACTCAAAGCCAAACGCCGCCAAAGTGCGCACAATATCATCTGCCGCCCCTGCCATTTCACGCGGTGGGTCAAGGTCTTCCATGCGCAATAGCCATTTGCCGCCATGCGCGCGCGCGTCGGCATAGGAAGCAAGCGCAGTCAGCAAAGAACCAATGTGCAGCAAACCTGTGGGGCTAGGGGCGAAACGTCCGATGTAGGGCATGGTGTTGATTTAAAGATAAGTTAAACAAGATGTAAGGCAGCCTGAAAACGTATGTCATATAAGTTAAATTTTCAAGTCAATCGTTTAATTAACATTTTTCAGGCAGCTTTGTCAGAAGATATTGACATAGAACGCCAATATATAGTCGCAGAATGGAAAAAGCATGGCGGCGTTGCCAACGCTTTGATGTACTATTCGTACACAGTGGACGTTATCGTCTTGTGCTGCATTGTTCACTTCTACGACTATCTGTTTTCAGTCACCAAAAATAAATATTTTCAGGCTGCCTGAAACATTCAGGCAGCCTGAAAATATTGTTGTTAATTTAAACTATCCAACCAACGTTCCGCATCCAAAGCCGCTTGACAGCCTGATGCTGCGCTGGTGATGGCTTGGCGGTAAACGTGGTCTTTAACATCGCCTGCTGCCCATACACCTTCAATATTGGTGGCACCTGCGTTGCCTTCGTTGCCACCTTTGGTTTTCAGGTAGCCCGTTTCATCCATGTCCAATTGTCCTTTGAAAATATCGGTATTGGGATGGTGTCCGATGGCAATGAATACGCCGTGCACCGCCAAAGTTTCGCTGTTGCCGTCGTTGAGTTTCAAGCGCACGCTGTTTACGCCGTTGTCGTCGCCCAAAATTTCGTCTAATACGGCGTTGGTTTTTAGGATGATTTTACCTTCTTCTACGCGCTGCATGAGTTTTTCTACCATGATTTTTTCGGCGCGGAAGGTGTCACGGCGGTGAATTAAGGTTACCGTATTGGCGATGTTGGCTAAATATAGGGCTTCTTCAACCGCAGTATTGCCACCACCGACTACGGCAACATCTTGACCTTTATAGAAAAAGCCGTCGCAAGTGGCGCACGCCGAAACGCCTTTGCCTGCAAATTGTTCTTCGCTGGGTAAACCTAAATATTTTGCCGATGCGCCTGTAGCGATGATGAGCGCGTCGCAAGTGTATTCGCCCATGTCGCCGATGAGCTTGAACGGGCGTTGTTGCAATTGGGCTGTGTGGATTTGGTCAAACACGATTTGTGTGCCAAAACGTTCAGCGTGTTTTAAAAAACGTTCCATCAATTCAGGTCCTTGCACGCCATCTGGGTCGGCTGGCCAGTTGTCCACTTCGGTGGTGGTCATCAGTTGTCCGCCCTGCGCCATGCCTGTGATAATCACGGGGTTTAAATTGGCGCGTGCGGCATAAACGGCGGCGGTGTAACCTGCTGGGCCTGAGCCGAGAATAATGAGTTTGTGGTGTTGCGACATGGTGGGTTCCTTATGTAAATAACGGCGCGATTGTAACGACTTTACACACTTTTGAATAGAATGAGGGCAATAGTAAAAGTTTCAGGCAGCCTGAAAAGCATTCAGGCTGCCTGAAAATCGTATTTAGAATTTACCTGCCAAACGACGCTGACGGTGGCGACGAAATTGGAAAATGTAACCTAAAATAATGGGTACAACAATTAAAATGCCTTTAAAAATCCAACCTGCATACCAAGGTTTTTGAATGACTAACAAGGCATCGCCCGTTGCCCCTGTTGCCAACACATCGCGCAAGGCAAACCAATCGAGCCAAGGCGTCCAACAAGCGACCAATAAACCGAGCAACACGGGCCATAAAAACATCCAGCGGTCATATTTCCAAAATAAAAACGACACTACCGCCCACAGCGCGGTTAAGCCTGTAATCAGTAACACATATTTGGTATTGGCTTGCGTTGAGTAGGCAGACAAAAAATACGTCGCCACCACCCACAACGCGCCTAAAATCGCCATAATCAATTCTTCTGGTTTGCTAAACATAGCCTGTTCCTGTGCATGATGATTGAATCGAGAAACCGCAATATACCTGATTTCAGGCAGCCTGAAAACTTTAATTATCCCTTTAAAAAGCATATAATGCGCGCCGTTTATCCACTCTATTTGCTATAAGGAAATGCCATGAATATCCACATTATTGAACACCCATTAGTGAAACACAAACTCAGCCTAATGCGCGAAGCCGATTGCAGCACAGGCAAATTTCGCACATTAACCAAAGAGTTAGCCCGTTTAATGGCATACGAAGCCACGCGCGATTTTGAAATTGAAGAAACTGAAATCGATGGCTGGTGCGGCAAAATTCAAGGGCAACAAATCAAAGGCAAAACCGTAACCATTGTACCAATTTTACGCGCAGGTTTGGGTATGCTCGATGGCGTGTTGGATTTGATTCCGACCGCCAAAATCAGCGTTGTTGGCTTGCAACGCGATGAAGAAACGCTGCAACCTGTTTCATATTTTGAAAAACTAGTGGACAAAATGGACGAACGCCCTGCCCTGATTATTGACCCGATGTTGGCAACGGGCGGCTCAATGGTTGCCACAATTGACTTGCTCAAAAGCAAAGGTTGCCAAAATATCAAGGCTTTGGTGCTGGTTGCTGCGCCAGAGGGCGTGAAAATCGTAAACGAAGCACACCCAGATGTAACCATTTATACCGCCGCATTGGACAGCCATTTGAATGAAAACGGCTACATCATTCCAGGTTTGGGCGACGCGGGCGATAAGATTTTTGGTACAAAGCATGGCTAATTTTCAGTTTTCAGACTGCCTGAAAACTCAATTTACATCTAATTAAAAGGAAACCCTTATGTCTTTCGCTGAAAACCTAGCCCAAATGCCCGACATCACTCATTTAAGCGGCTTAGAAGTATATGATGAACAAGGCAACTTAGTGCATTCCATCCCTGCCATTGACGGCAAATTAGGCAGCCTGAAACTCTACAACGCGCTGGCGCAACAGTTTTCAGGCAGCCTAAATGCCGCAGCGGCTCAACAAGGTTTGGCTTGGTTTGCCGAACACGTTGCCGACGCCGAACAAAACGCAGGCAAGCATCCGAATATTGATTTATTATTTAAAATCAAGCAACAAAATTTGGTCTACACCCTAAAACCGCTTGCTAAATAAATTTCAGGCAGCCTGAAAGGAAAATTTATGAATATCCTCTTTATCGCCGACCCGCTCATCAGCTTCAAAACCTATAAAGACACCACCTACGCCATGATGCGCGAAGCGGCAAAGCGTGGACATCAACTTGCGCACACTTTAAGCAGCGAATTATCGGTGCAAAACGGTAAAGTCATCGCACAAGTGAGCGCATTTGAATTTATCGGTGCGAAAGATGATTCTGATAAAAATTGGTTTCGCATCGAAAAACGTTTTCAGGCAGCCTTAAACGAGTTTGATGTAGTGATTATGCGTACCGACCCGCCGTTTGATATGCAATATTTGTATGCAACTCAATTACTTACACTCGCTTCCGAACAAGGAGCAAAGGTATTCAACAGCGGACAAGCCATGCGCGATTTCAATGAGAAATTGGCGATTTTGAACTTTGCCCAGTTTACCGCGCCCACTTTGGTAACGACACACGCCGCGGATGTGCGCCAATTTTTAGCTGAACATAACGACATTATTGTGAAACCGCTAGACGGCATGGGCGGCATGGGTATTTTCCGTTTGCGCCAAGATGACCCGAATATCGGCAGCATTTTGGAAACCTTAATGCAACTGGATTCGCGCAGTATTATGGCGCAGCGTTACATTTCCGAAATCGTACACGGCGACAAACGCGTACTGGTAATTGACGGCGAAGTGGTACCGTTTGCATTGGCGCGCATTCCACAAAATGGCGAAACGCGCGGCAATTTAGCGGCTGGCGGTCGTGGTGTAGCGCAAGAATTGTCAGCGCGCGATAAAGAAATCGCGCAAACGCTCGCGCCTGAATTAAAACGCCGTGGCATTTTGTTGGCAGGTTTGGACATCATTGGCGATTATTTGACCGAAGTGAATGTAACCAGTCCTACGGGTTTTCAGGAAATTACCCAGCAGAAAGATTTTGATGTCGCAGCGATGTTTATCAACTCGATAGAACGCAATGTTCAGGCTGCCTGAAAGTTTTAGAATAAACAAAACTTTGTGCTATCATACGCCGAATTCAAACCAACCCAACCGAAAGGAAACATCATGCAAGACAATCAATTTATTGATAAATTCCAAGCCATGCAATTGGCAGCGATGTTGATTAACGCCCAAGAAAACGCGCTGCAAGATGATGAATTGGCGGAACGTATGCTCAATTTAGCAGAAACCATCCGCAAAAAAGACCGCGACCGCGTGCAAGCGCGTTTGGGTAACACGCATTTTGGCGGTGTTGGTCAATAAAATTTCATCAATAGGCAGCCTGAAAAAATGATTTATTTTTCAGGCTGCCTCAATCATTTATATTAAGAACACAATATGCCCACCATTACCCCAATTCCCGCTTTTGACGACAACTATATCTGGTTGATTCAACAAGACAATCGCGCCGTAGTCATTGACCCTGGTCAAGCCGAGCCTGTTTTAAACTATTTGCGCGCGCACAATTTGCAATTAGAGCAGATATGGATTACGCACCATCATGGCGACCACACAAGCGGCATTGCGGCGTTGAAAAACGCGTTTCCCAATGCAGAAATTTTTGGCGCGTCCGACATTCAGGCAGCCACTCAAACCGTACAAGAAGGCGATAATATTCAATGGCATAACATTGAAGCGCAAGTGTGGCACACGGCAGGACACACCGAAAATCATCTCTGTTTTCTCACCGACATTTCAGGCAGCCTACATGTATTTTGTGGCGACACCTTATTCTCCGCTGGCTGCGGACGCGCCTTTACGCAACGTCCCGACTGGCTGTATCACAGTTTAACGCGCTTAAACACGCTGCCTGAAAATACTTTGTTCTACCCAGCGCACGAATACACTGCCAACAATTTACGTTTCGCCGCTGCCGTTGAGCCAGAAAACCGCGACATTCAGGCAGCCTTAGAAAACGCGAAAAACACACCGACTTTGCCTGTTTCGCTGGCACACGAACGCAAAATCAACCCGTTTTTGCGCACACATATTACCCAAGTGCAACACAGCGCAACTGAGTTTTCAAGCAGCCTGAAAAACAGCGAAGAAGCCGTATTTATTGCCTTGCGCGAATGGAAAAACCAATTTTAATCATGCGTTACGCTCTGACATTATCCTACGACGGCAGCCAATTTTTCGGCTGGCAAAAACAAGCCGATGGCGTGGCGACCGTGCAAAGCGCGCTAGAATACGCGCTCGCACAAATCGCGGGACACGAAATCCATGTAACCGCCGCAGGACGCACTGATACAGGCGTACATGCCACTGCCCAAGTGGTGCATTTTGACAGCGACGCCAATCGCCCACTCTCTGCATGGATGCGCGGCGTGAACGCACATTTGCCCGATGGCGTTGCCGTGTGGCATGCGCAAGAAGTTGCGCCACATTTTCACGCGCGTTTTGACGCGAGCGGACGGCGTTACCGCTATGTTTTACAATCCGCGCCTGTGCGTTCGCCCTTATTATTCGGACGCGCTGGCTGGACACACAATGTGTTAGATATGGAAAACATGCAAAAAGCAGCGGATTTATTGCGTGGCGAACACGATTTTTCTAGCTTCCGCGCCGCGCAATGCCAAGCCAAATCCCCGATTAAAACCATGTATGGCGTACAGATTTCAGGCAGCCCTTCGTTGATTAAACTGGATTTTCACGCCAACGCGTTTTTGCATCATATGGTGCGCAACATCGTCGGCGCACTGGTGTATGTTGGCTGCGGCAGAATGAGCGTTGCTGAGTTTGGCGATTTAATCACCGCGCAAAGCCGATTAAAAGCGCCGCCCACATTTATGCCTGATGGCTTGTATTTAACAGGGATTGATTATCCGAGCGAGTTTGGGATTGTGGAACACAGGCTGCCTGAATGGCTGTGAGTTTCAGGCTGCCTGAAACTTCCC
Organism: Neisseriaceae bacterium B1; assembly: GCA_051414845.1. Lineage (GTDB taxonomy): Bacteria > Pseudomonadota > Gammaproteobacteria > Burkholderiales > Neisseriaceae > Simonsiella. The sequence continues at coordinate 802,508 of CP183313.1, read as the reverse complement.
TAATCGTCATTCCCGCGTACGCGAGAATCTATTGTTTATATTCATAACTCTTTGATAAAAAATAGAAAATTAAAATCAAAGTTGGATTCCCGTCTACGCGAGAATGACAGCAGATTTGAAATTTTTGGATTTTACAAAGGTTTCAGGCTGCCTGAAAGATTAAGATAAGGAAAAAATCATGCGTTCATTATTTTTTACATTGATTGCTGTCTCATTGTGCCAAACCGTTTTTGCCCAAACGCTGGAACGCACCTTAGACAACGGTTTAAAAGTAATTGTTGCCGAAGACAAACGCGCGCCTGTGGTGCAGACACAGTTGTATTATTTGGTGGGCAAAAGCGATGAACATATTGGCAAAACAGGTTTAAGCCACGCTTTAGAACACATGATGTTCAAAGGTACAAAAACCGTGCCTGCTGGCGAATATTCACGCCGTATTTCGGCTTTGGGTGGCTCAGAAAACGCCTACACCAGCGATGATGAAACGGTTTATCACGTCAAAATCGCCGCGCAACATTTGCCCGAAGTATTGGCTTTAGAAGCCGACCGCATGGCGAATTTGAATTTTAGCGACGCGGATTTCAATAATGAAATGAAGGTGATACGCGAAGAGCGTCGCCAAACGGTGGACGACGACTCTCAAGGGCGTTTATACGAAACGGTGTTGGAACAAGCGTGGCAAAAGCCGATTAATGAAACCAGTGTGATTGGGCGCATGGCGGATTTACAAACGCTTAAAGCGGCGGATTTACGCGCTTGGTATGAAAAATGGTATCGTCCAAATAATGCGGTTTTAGTGATTGTGGGCGATGTGGACGCGGAAAAAACGCTGCAAGTGGCGCAAGAAAAATTTGGCACCTTAAAAGCCCATCCGTTACCGCAACGCCATGATATTCAAGAAACATTCAACACAGGCGCGGTCAGTAAAAGCATAACAGGCGCAACGCAATCACCAATGATGATTTTGGCTTGGCGTGTGCCCACCTATTCTGCCGCGCAACCGAATTTGCCTTACGCGCTCAGTGCGCTGGCGGATGTATTAGACGGACACAGCACGGCGCGTTTTGCGCAGCGTTTGGTGCGCGGTAAGCGTTTGGCATTGAGCATTGACACAGGTTATAACTGGCTCTCACGCACACCGCAGATGTTTGGCATTAGCGCAATGCCAAGCGAACGCAGTGATACGGCGACTTTAAAAGCCGCGTTGTTGGCTGAGATTGCGGATATTGCTAAAAATGGTGTTAGCGAAGCAGAATTGGCGTTAAACCGCCGTTTGCGCACCGCGCGCGAAGTGTTTGCCCAAGACAACATTGAACACCGCGCCAGCACGATTGGTAGCTTGGAAAGTGGCGGTCTTTCGTGGCGCGATGAGCAGAAAATTCGTGAACGCATTAATCAAGTGAGCGCGCAAGAAATTCAGGCAGCCGCGCAGTTTTTAACGCAAGAGCGTGAAGTATTTGTAGTCATGCTGCCTGAAAAATAAACGCTGATTTCAGGCTGCCTGAAACCTTACAAAAACTTTTTTCAGGCTGAAACCTTTGCAAACTCCAGATTTGAGCAAATTCTAAAGTGATAGCAGCGTATAACGCGCAGATAATATTGAAATATTTTCAAGCGTTAGCGTAACACAGACGTATTTTCTCCAAATCTAAGATTTGGCTAGAAAATAGTCCGCAGTGGCGTTCACAAAGAAATATGCTAACGATGGGGATTTTGCAAAGGTTTCAGGCTGCCTGAAACGTGTAACTCAGACACTTATATCCGACAGCATTCAAATAAAAACAAATGGTTGCCCGATATAAAAAATCGGGTTCAAGAATCCGACCTGTTGTTTAAGCCACTTTCAGGCAGCCTGAAAAACTTCAAGAAATCATTAAAATCATGAAACACAATACATCTAAACATCTTAATGTCTTTATCCTGCTTGCCATTATTTGCCCTTATCTGCTTTTTTTCGCGATTACTTGGTATTTGTGGCAATACCATCAATTCGCGTTTGATGTGTCTTTATTATGGGATATTCACACGCTTTCAAGCAGCATAATTGTTGCGCTTGCCATTGGTTTGCATTGGTTTGGCAAATGGTATATTGCATCAATTGTGGTGTTTTTGTGGGCGTTTTACCAATATCGGCAACAGCGTCCGTTTCACGCGCTGTTTGTGATTTTAGCAGCGGCAGTGCCAACGGCTTTAATGAGCCTGTTCAAAGCCATTGTAGAACGTCCGCGCCCTGAATTATGGCAGCGTTTGGTCGAAGAAAGCAGCAGCTCATTCCCGAGCGGACACAGCACTTATGCCGCCGCTTTTGCCACTGCTTTGATTTTAATCACATGGCGCAGCAAATGGCGTGCTGGCGCGATTTTTGTTGGTATAGCTTTTACTTTGCTGATGGCGTTTTCGCGCATGGTACTGGGCGTACATTATCCCAGTGATGTGTTCGCAGGCCTGCTCAACGGCATGGCAGCGGTATGCATCGTTTATGTGTGTTTGCGCACGCGTTTAGGGCGCGAACAAGGTTTCAGGCAGCCTGAAAAAAATCGTTAAACCGCTTGGATTTGATGGATTCAGCCTTATTTACTCGTTTCATTTATTTCAAACAAAGACACATTATGACTATTGCACTCATCACTCTTGCCATTATTTTGCTGCTCATCGGTGCAGCAGGCACGGTTTTCCCTGCCCTTCCTGGTTTGCCACTGATGTTTGCTGGCACATGGCTGCTTGGCTATACCAGCGATTATCAAATTATCGGCAGCGTTTCGCTGATTGTATTAGGCGTGGTAACCGCCATTGGTATGGCGATGGATTTTATCGCAGGAATTTTGGGCGCAAAATACACTGGCGCGAGTAAAACCGCTTTATGGGGCGCGTTTATCGGCGGCGTAGCAGGCGCATTTTTGGGTATTGCAGGTTTGATTTTAGGGCCACTTTTAGGCGCAGCAGTGGGCGAATTTTTAGACAAACGCAATATTTTACTGGCAGGTAAAGTCGGCATTGGCACATTTATCGGTTTTATCATCGGCACGGTCGCCAAAATCGGCTCGGCACTTGTTATCGCCTTAGTTGTCTTGGCGCAATACATCGCGCATTGGTGGGCTTAAATGCAAAGGAAACAACATGAAAACACAAGCATTACATCAACTCATTCAACAAAATATCCCGCACATCACCTTCATCGACGACGAAATCACCGACATGATTGAAGGCGAATGCACGCTCTGGCAACAAGATTGTGCCATCGTCTTAGACTTAGGCAAACAAGCCAGCAATGAAGCCATCTTAAAGCAAATTGCGCAACAATTAGACCAGCTCAATCAACAGCAAAACAAGCTATTACAAGATGTACAACAAAACAGTACATGGCTGCCTGAAAATATTGAAGTTGCCTATCTTGCATTCACTCTGGACAATGGCGCATTAATCGGCGATTTAGCCTTAATTGAGCAAGACAACGATGAAGACGAAGCCATTTTTTCGCTAGAAAATCCAGTAGATGGCTGGCAATTTGTTGATATTGAAGCGGTTTAAATGAAGTACAAAAAGCATTCAGGCTGCCTGAAAATTTCAGGCAGCCTGAATGCTTTTTAGATTAAATTTATGCTTATTTCAGCAACGCAATCGCCGCCGAACCAATCGTCAAATAAATCACTGTATTCAACAACGTAATCAACCCGCCATAAATATAAATCTCGCGCGTTTCCAAATAACCGCTGCCGACAAACAACACATTCGCGCTTGAACCCTGTGGCGTAATCGCCGAATTAAAATTCGTCGCCATCAACAACATCATCGCCAACATCGTCCCATCCACGCCAGAGTTAATACCCACGCCCAAAAACACCGCAAACAAAGCCATCATCTGTGCCGTTTGGCTCACAAAAAAGTAATGAATCAACACATAACTCACCACCAACACCACATACACTAAAGTCGGCGACATTCCACCCACTTCTTTGGTCAAAATATCGCCCAAATACGTCATAAAGCCCGTGCTATTCATGCCCGTACTCAACGAATACAACAGCGCAAACCAAATAAACGTCACCAACGCCCCGCCCTGTTTCTTCAAATCCTCATCAGAAAACGCGTTCGCCACTAGCAATACCGCCAACCCCAAAAACGCCACCGCCGTGCGTTCCACAAACACAATTCCTTCCAGCCAAACGTTCAACTTATCCGCAAACGCCCAGCCAATCACTAAAAACACAAACACCGCCGCCGTCAATTTCTCCAAATGCGACATCGGGCCCAACTCCGCCAAACGACGCTTCGCCAACTCAGGCGCATTCGGTGTTTGCAAAATTTCAGGTTTCACAATCTTCAAAATAAACCACGGCAAAATCGCAAAGCCCACCAAAGACGGAATCAGGGCAAATTTCAGCCATTCCACATAACCAATGTTCACTCCAAACGACTTCGCCATCTCCGCACCCGCCAAATTCGCCGCCATCGCCGTAATCCACATCGCCGACGAAATACTCAAGCCGCCCATAGACGTCATCATCAAATAATTGCCCAAACGCTTACGCGATTCATCATGTGCATCCGACTTCGCATCATGAGCCAAAGCCAGCGCAATCGGATACAATACCCCCGAACGCGCCGTATTACTCGCAAACGCAGGCGCAATCACCATATCCGTCGCCATCAACGCATAGCCCAAACCCAAACTGGATTTACCAAAAAACTTCACCATATACAGCGCAATGCGTTCGCCCAAACCCGTTTTAATCACCACATTAGAAATCAAAAACGAGATAATAATCAACAAGATAAAACTTTGTGAAAACCCTGAAAACGCCTTATCCGCAGGCAACGCCTTGGTCATAATCACAACCACAGTTGCCAAAATAGATGCCGCCAAAATAGAAGTCGTTTCCGTCACAATCAACGCAATCGCCGCCAAAAACGCCACCGCAATATGCCACGCTTCAGGTTTCAAACCCACAGGTTGCATAAACCACAACGCTACGGCACACGCAAATATAATGATTAATTTGAGATAGGATTTCATTTTATTGTCCTTTTTGTAAAAGCAACTTTCAGGCTGCCTGAAAAGCGGCATTCTACGCTTTTGTAAAGAAAAGTAATTAAAAAATAATTAAATAAAATCAACAGAATAAATCAAGATATTGATAAATCGATAGATTCACTTAAATACTCAATTTATCTATAAAATTCAGCCACTTTCAGGCAGCTTGAAAAATACAATAAAACCCCAAAACTACACATGACAAAAATCAAAAAAGCCACAGAATTCAATCTGTGGCTTTTAATCTTTATTGCCCATTACGCGCCGATTTTTACATCAGCCAAAACTGCTTTCAATTCATCAACCGACAAATCCGTGCTCACCGCGCAAACATTGGTAATCGATTTGTCTTCCGCAACTGAAACCAAGCAGCTCTCATTTGCCGCTGGTTCACCAGAATGCGTGTAACGATAGCTCAAACGATTATTTTCAAGCTCAGCAACGCTCACATTTTTCAAAGACTTATCCGCTTCCAACGCTTTTTTCAGGCTGGTAAACAAATCCGCAGCCGTTGCTTTGGCTTGACCTGCAGCCACCGCAGAAATCGTCAAATTACGGCTCTCATCATATTGCAACAACAACACATCAGCCGCTTGCGCATCCGCAGGCAAAAACGCCGCGTCGCTCGATTTATCCGCAAATTCACCTGAAGTATTAATCACAACTTTACCGTCTTTGCTGCTCAAAGCACTTGCCGCAGACGCAGCAGGCGCGCTGCTTGCCACAGGTGCAGAAGCTGGCGCAGTTGGGGCCTCGCTTGCAGGTTGCGCCGCCGTTTGTGGTGTACCGCTATCGCAAGCAGCCAAAGCAGCTGACGCGCACAATAATAAAGCAATGGTGTGTTTTTTCATGGTGTTATCCTTATCAAAAAGTAGGCGCGGATTATAGCAAACTTTTTTCCAAAATGTGCAGCAAACCCACAGTCAAACCAATAGATTCAAACACTTTTCGCACCCAGCTAACACAAAAACACGCGCATAAATCCCCATCAAACGACTTTATACGCTACAATTCAACCCCATTTCAGGCAGCCTGAAACGAAAAATCATGATGTCTTATACAACGCCTTTACTCATTCTCTGCGGCGGACGCAGCTCGCGCATGGGCAGCCCGAAACCGCTTTTGCGCTATCATGGGCAAACGCTGATTGCGCGACAAGTTGCCGCCACGCAACGCCCTGTTTGGCTGGCGGCGGACGACAACCGCTACCCCGACACCGACCGCGCGGTTTATTTTCCCGACCAGTTGCCCGACAAACAGGGTGCGTTGTCGGCGATTTCGCCTGCGCTTACATTGGCGAAAAATCAAGGTTTTTCAGGCATTTATGTAATGTCGTGCGATACGCTGTTGCTGCCTGAACAACTGATTGCGCTGCTGGACTCTGCCGCCGATAAATCTGTTTTCGCACAAGGCATTACCGCACTGCAAGATGGCGAACAGCTTTTGCCCTTGCTTGCCCATTGGTCAGTGGCGGTTTCAGGCAGCCTGAAAGCGGCGGTGGACGCGGATTTTCGCCGTGTGCAGCATTTTGTCAAAGCGCAGCCGTATCAAACCGTTGATTTACCACAGGAATGGGCGGCGTTGTGTAATTTTAATACGCCTGATGAGTTTGAATGCGCGGTGGCGACGACGGATAGCTTTCAGGCAGCTTAAACATTTAAAATCGAGAAAAATATGAATGAAATCACACACCTAACCCAAGATGGACATACGCACATGGTGGACGTGTCTGACAAAACCATCACGCAGCGCGTGGCGATTGCCGAAGGTTTTGTGCATTTCCCCCCCGAAGTGTACGCGCAAATTCAAGCGTCGCATGGGCAAACGGCGAAAGGCACGATTACGGAAATTGCACGAATTGCGGGCATTATGGCGGCGAAAAACACCGCCAGCATTATTCCGCTATGCCACCCGATGATGTTGGAAAAATGCAAATTGTTTTTGGATTATCAAGATGATACATACAGTTTGCACATTCGCGCCGAAGTAGGCGTTACGCACAAAACAGGCGTGGAAATGGAAGCCCTGACCGCTGTGTCCGCCGCCGCGCTGACTGTGTACGATATGACGAAGGCGCTGAGCCACGATATTGTGATTGGCAATATTCGTTTGGTGCATAAATCAGGTGGTAAGCGATTGTTTAATCGGAAAGATTGATTTTTCAGGCAGCCTTTCTGTTTATAAAAATTCGTAGGTCGGGCATGAATGCTCAGCCTACGGAAATTGTTTTCGTATGCCTTCAGGCTGCCTGAAAATGTTTTTTAATTGATTGGTTTTAAAAATGTCTAAACAAATAAACATCTTATACTTCGCCGCACTGCGTGAGCAAGCTCAGCGCGAACAAGAAATGCGTACGACCAATGCGCGCACACCAGCTGAATTGTACGCGGAATTACAGACAGCCTATGCCTTTGATTTACCGCAAGAAAGATTACGCGCCGCCGTGAATCATGCTTTTTGTGCGTGGGAAACGGCATTGGAAGATGGTGATACGGTCGCGTTTATTCCACCTGTATCGGGAGGCTGAGATGTTTGATATTACAGAAGAAAAAATTGACCCAAACGTGTTGCGTAATGGGCTGACGCAAGCGGCAAATTGTGGTGCGTTTACCTGTTTTGAGGGCTGGGTACGCAATTATAATGACGGCAAAGACGTGGATTATTTGATTTACACGACTTATCCCGAGTTGGCACGTGTACAGGGTAATGAAGTGATTGAGCAAGCAAAACAACAATTTAAGATTGAAAATGCGGTGTGCGTTCATCGTGTGGGGCGACTGGATATTGGCGATATGGCGGTGTGGGTCGGCGTGACGGCTGGGCATCGTGATGCGGCGTTTGCGGCGTGTCGCTTCATTATTGATACAGTGAAAGCGCAAGTGCCTATTTGGAAACAGGAATTTTACAGCGATACGGATAATCAAGCAGCTTGGCTGGCTAATCCTGAATCGCATTAATAAATTTTCAGGCAGCCTGAAAGCTGTGCAAAAAAAAACAAAAATGCAGCTCGGACTCTTAAATCCGACATCTTGTTTAATTTTCAGGCAGCCTGAAAATCAAGAATATATTGTATTTCATTGACTTAACAAAAGTATGCTTGGGTAAAAATTAGCCTAAGCTGCCTGAAAAGTTGTACCATAGCGCATTTTTCTATTTTTAGCTTATTTGTCATGTTGAAAAATAAATCGTTACTCAAACAATCCCCTTGGTTGATACTGGCAGCGTTGCCTGTATCAGGTTTGGTGTGGGCAACTGTGGCGCAACAACCTGCCACGAGCGATTACAAAATGGAACGCGTGGTGCAAGAGTTGCCCATGCCAAAAATTGCGCCCACAGCACAAGCGGCGTATTGGTATGACGAAGAAGTGCAAACAGGCGACAATTTGAGCTTGGTTCTGGGGCGTTTGGGCGTTAGCGAACATAGTATCCAAACGTTTTTGCAAGAAAGTCCGATTGATACCAAAATGTTGCAATTGCGCGCGGGACAAATCATCAGCGCGCGCGTGGATGCGAATAAAGATGTAACCGATGTGCAGTTTTTTAACGACGATGACAATGGCGAGCGCAACTTAATTGCCATTGAAAAAATCAATGGCAAATGGCAGCTACACGCAGGTGCGGTGGATACGGTAACCATGCCTTCTTTGCGTTCAGCAATCATCAGTACATCGGCAACAGGCGCATTGTCGCGCGCGGGCGTACCCGTTGAAATTCGCACGTCGCTCAAAGAAATTTTTGGCGACAAAATCAATTTGGACGATTTAAAAGAAGGCGACAGCATCAGCGTTTTGTATGAAAGCCTGTATTTCCGTGGACAAGAAATCGCCACAGGCAATATTCTCGCCGCCGAAATTACCAGCGGCGGACAGACTTATCATGGCTATTATTTTGAACATGGCGACAGCGGCGGCAATTATTACGACGAACGTGGCGAGGCTTTGAAAAAAGGCTTTGATGGGCAGCCTATCGAACATTTTACGCGCATTTCATCGCCTTATGGCATTCGTATGCACCCTGTTTTACACACTGTTCGCATGCACACAGGCATTGACTACGCCGCGCCAACTGGTACCAAAATTCTTGCGCCCTCCGATGGTGTGGTCAGCTTTTCAGGCTGGAAAGGCGGCTATGGCAACACCATTATGTTAACCCATGCCAATGGCACAGAAACCTTATATGGTCATATGTCCGCCTACATCAGCGGTTTAACCATAGGCAAAGCCGTCAAAGCAGGCGACGTGATTGGTTTGGTTGGCTCAACTGGACGCTCAACAGGACCACATTTACATTATGAAGTACGCATTGGCGGACAACACGTCAATCCCGCCACCGTCGCCTTGCCAACGCCCAAACTTGCCGCCAGCGATTTAGCCGCTTTGAAAAAATACCAACAAAAAACTGACGATACTTTAGCTGCTGTGCGCGGTTTGCCCGTTATGGTTTCACAGCGCGATTAAGTTTCAGGCAGCCTGAAAAAGTTTATTCAACCTACCCTATTCATTAAGGACAACATCATGGGATTATTTGACACCCTATTAAACACGGCTGTTTCATCCATGGCAGGTGGTAATAACCAACAAAACATCGCCTTGCAACTCGTTATGCAATTGATTCAACAAAACGGCGGCAACGTCGGCGGCTTGCTCAACCAATTGCAACAAGGCGGGGTGGGCGATGCCTTACAAAGCTGGATTGCACAAGGCGGCAACCAAAGTGTAAACGGCAGCGACATTGAAAACGCACTGGGCGGCAGCTTAGAACAAGCCGCGCAAAAAGTGGGCGTAGACAACCATGAAGCGGGCGGCTTGCTGGCGCAATATTTACCACAAATCATCGATTCCATCACGCCAAGCGGTCAAGCTCAAGACGCTGACGGTTTCGGTTTAGATGATATTGCCCGCATTGCCATGCAACAATTATTAAAATAAATCCATCATTAAGGCTGCCCGAAAACACGTATATATTTTCAGGCAGCCTTATTGTATGTCAAATGTTTAACTTACCATCACCGAAGTCATACTCAACGCCCTCATTACCATCTCATCATTGAACAAACTGATTTCACTTTTTTCATCCGCTTGCGCCAACACATACAATAGCGGCAAAAAATGTTCAGGCGTAGGTACAGACAAACGTGCGGTATCGCCCAAATCCAAATAATCAATGACCGCTTGATGATTGCCCGACATTATCGCGTCGTTGATATAACGGCGAAAATCTTCCGCCCACGCAAAAACGGGCGCGTTGTCAATGCGTTGCAGCGCGCGCAAATTGTGGACAATATTACCGCTACCCACAATCAACACGCCTTGTTCACGCAAAGTTTTCAGGCAGCCTGCAACGTCGTAATGCCATTGCGCGCTTTGGTTTAAATCCAAACCGAGCTGCACCACAGGCACATCGGCGTCGGGATACAAATAATGCAACACCGACCAAGCACCATGGTCTAAACCACGCGTCGGATGAATGCGCGCTTGTGGCAACAGGTTTTGCAGCATTTGCGCCAATTCAAGGCTGCCTGAAGCGGGATAGTGCACGCGATACAATTCATCGGGAAAGCCGTAAAAATCATGAATCGTTTCAGGTTTCAGGCTGCCTGAAATCTGCAAGCCGTCGTACCAATGCGCGGAAATGCACACAATCACTTTGGGTTTAACAAACTGTGTCGCGACTTTGGCGATGTTTTGATTGAACGATAATTCAGGCTGCAACACGTTCATCGGACTGCCATGTCCGAGAAAGAAAGCTGGCATACGGTTTGGCTGGAAATTCATGTTAAAATCCTTGTGCTTTTGATGGGCTGATTATGGTGTTTTAAAGTTGAGAAAACAAGGTAGCAAAACCATAAACAGTTTTTCTTTATCAGAGAATAAAGGCTGCCTGAAAGTAGGGTGGGCTCCGCCCACCGAGAAACTAAAAACAACAGGAGAAAATCATGCAAACTTTTGAGCAATATATTCAACAACATAGAAAAGAAAACAACATCGCGCCTGAATTGGTTAGCACGGTGCAAACGATTGTATCTGCCTGCAAACAAATCAGCCAAAACGTGCGTTTGGGTGCATTGTCGGGCGTATTGGGCGAGGCGGGAACGGGCAATGTGCAAGGCGAAGCGCAAAAAAAGTTGGACGTGATTGCCAACCAAATTTTGATTGACACTTTGCGCGAAAACGCAAACGTGGCAGGTTTGGCGAGTGAGGAAGAAGACGATTTTGTCGCGGCAAATGAAAATGGTGGCTATTTGGTGCTGTTTGACCCGTTGGACGGTTCGTCCAATATTGATGTCAACATTTCTATTGGTACGATTTTTTCCGTGTTGGCGAAACCTTCAGGCAGCCTAAATACGGCAAGTTTCTTGCAAAAAGGGCGCGACCAAGTGGCGGCAGGTTATGTGTTGTATGGCGTGCAAACTTTGTTGGTGCTAACGTTTAAACACGGTGTGGCGATGTTTACCTTAAACGAAAACGGAGAATTTGTGCAAACGCATTTACCACCTCAAATCCCTGAAACCACCACCGAATTTGCGATTAATATGTCTAACCAACGCCATTGGGAAAGTCCTGTGCAAACTTATATTGCCGAATTGTTGGCAGGTAAAGAGGGAACGCGCGGCAAAAATTACAATATGCGCTGGGTGGCGAGCATGGTGGCGGAAGTGCATCGCATTTTGATGCGTGGCGGCGTGTTTCTCTATCCAAAAGACAACCGCGACCCGAGCAAAGCGGGCAAATTGCGTTTGATGTACGAGGCGAATCCGTTGGGTTTAGTGGTGGAACAAGCCGGCGGTAAAATTACCAATGCGCGTGAAAATATGCTGGAAATTCAGCCAGTTGGTTTACATCAGCGTGTTTCCGTTGTATTGGGTAGCGCGCAGGAAGTAGAGGCAGTACGCCAGTTGCATGGATAAATGTCAGGCTACCTGAAAATTTAACACAAACCTTGGTCTGAAGTATTGTTCGCAACCAAATCTAAAAATTCATAGGTTAAATACTTGTATCCGACAATCTTCAAATCAAAACAAGTATTTGCTAGATACCCCCCAAATGTCAAATTTAAGAATTCGACCTACAATTTAGGTTTAGCAACAGTTTCAGCCTAAATAGTTTTGCTATAATACGCCATCATTTTCGCTGCCACTTTTTCAGGCAGCCTAAACAGGACAATGGAAAACATGGAAAAAATTTGGTTACAAAGTTATGAACAAGACGTAGCGCACGAGATTGATGTAACGCGCTATCAGTCGGTTTACGATGTGTTTGCACAAAGTGTAGCGCAATTTGGCTCGCGCACGGCGTTTCATAATATGGGCAAAAATTTGAGCTATCAGGAAACAGCGGCACTAGCGGAACAATTTGCTTCGTATCTGCAAAATGTGCTAAAACTGCCACGCGGTTCTCGTGTGGCGATTATGATGCCCAATGTGCTGCAATATCCAATTGCGGTATTTGGTATTTTGCAAGCAGGTATGGTGGTGGTCAACACCAATCCGCTTTATACGCCGCGTGAGTTGGAACATCAGCTCAATGACAGCGGCGCAACGGCAATTGTGGTGTTAGAAAACTTTGCCAACACGCTGCAATTGGTATTACCCAAAACGCAAGTTAAACAAGTCATTATCGCCAATATTGGCGAAATGTTTGGCGCACTCAAAGGCACAGTGATGAATTTCGTGTTGCGCAAAGTGAAAAAAATGGTGCCCAATTACCAGATTTCAGGCAGCCTAACCTTTAAACAAGCACTATCGCAAGGCGCGGCACATACGTTTACGCCTGTTGCTTTAACGCGCGATGATTTGGCATTTTTGCAATACACAGGCGGCACAACAGGCGTGGCAAAAGGGGCGATGTTGTCGCATGGCAATATTTGCGCCAATATGCTGCAAGCGGGCGAATGGATTAAAAATGCCTTGCAACCTGGCAAAGAAACCGTGATTGCCGCTTTGCCGATGTACCATATTTTTGCTTTGACCGTGAATTTAATGGTGTTTGTTCAGGCAGGCGCGACCAGCATTTTGATTACAAATCCGCGCGATTTAGATGGCTTCATTGACGAGTTGAAAAAGCATCCGTTTTCGGTTTTTATCGGTTTAAATACGCTGTTTAATGGTCTGCTGAATAAACCTGCGTTTACACAATTAAATTTTAGTCATTTGAAATTAACCGCGGGCGGAGGCATGGCAACACAGCAAGCCGTTGCGGAACGCTGGCTCAAAGTAACGAGGACACCCATTGTTGAAGCCTATGGCTTGACCGAAGCTAGCCCTGGTGTCATTGTCAATCCACTTACCATCAAAGAAATCAGCAACGGTATTGGTTTACCAATTCCAAGTACCGATATTGAATTGCGCGATGGTAAGGGTGGTTTGGTACCGATTGGGGAAGCAGGCGAATTATGGGTTCGCGGTCCACAAGTTATGCGTGGCTACTGGAATCGTCCCGATGAAACCGCGAAAGTCATTGACCAAAATGGCTGGCTGGAAACAGGTGATATTGCCGTGATGGACGAAAAAGGCTGGCTGAAAATCGTGGACCGCAAGAAAGATTTGATTGTCGTGTCAGGTTTTAATGTCTATCCGAATGAAATTGAAGACGTGATTGCGCACCATCCAAAAGTGCAAGAAGTCGCCTGTATCGGCGTGAAAAGCGAGAAAACAGGCGAAGCATTGAAATTGTTTGTGGTGAAAAAAGACGAATCTTTAACCAAAGATGAATTGATTGCATTCTGCCGCACACAATTAACAGGCTACAAAGTGCCACGCGATATTGAGTTCCGCGATGAATTGCCTAAATCTAATGTAGGCAAGATTTTACGCCGCGAATTGCGTGATGAAGCGCAACAAACTTCATAAAACCATCGTTTCAGGCAGCTTTCAGGCTGCCTGAAAATTTATCAAGGAAAAAATTATGAACATCCGCCCCTATTTAGACCAAACACCAACGCTCGCCGACAACACCTTTATCGACCCCAGCGCAGTCGTTATCGGCGAAACCCATTTAGCCGAAAAAGTATCCATTTGGTGCGGCGTGGTCATTCGTGCTGATGTCAATAGCATTCACATCGGCGCGCGCAGCAATGTGCAAGACCTTTCCATGTTGCACGTCAGCAAAAAAAACGCCGCCAAACCACAAGGCTCGCCGCTTATCATTGGCGAAGATGTAACCATCGGACACCAAGTCATGTTACACGGCTGCACCGTCGGTAATCGCGTGCTGATTGGTATTGGTTGTATTGTGCTGGACGATGCCATCATTGAAGACGACGTTATCATCGGCGCAGGCAGCCTTGTGCCGCCACGCAAAATCCTCAAAAGCGGCTATTTATACATAGGCAGCCCCGCCCAAGCCGTGCGTGAACTCACCAACGCCGACCGCACCAGCATTCTGGAAAACGCGCAACATTATCAAAATTTGGCTAAAAATCATCAAAAAAGTTTAAAGCATTTTCAGGCAGCCTGAAACGAGCAACTTCGTCATTCCCGCGTAGGTGGGAATCCATTGTTCATATTCACAAATATTTGATAAAAAATAGAAACTTAAAACCAAAGTTAGATTCCCGCCTACGCGGGAATGACGGTACATTTGAAATTCTCGGAGTTTTGCAAAAGTTTCAGGCAGCCTGAAAAACAAAAGTCGGACAAACGTCCGACTTTGTTCATTCCAACCCACGATTATTCCAAACCCACTCCATCATCTTACGTTCTCGCCAAGTAAAGCCAACACCCAAAACAAACCCAGCCAACGCCCCGCCAACATGCGCCAAATGTGCAATATTGTCGCCAAACAAAGACACGCCCAACAATTGCGCAAACAACTCATAGCCCACAATCAAACCCACAAACCAGCGCGCAGGCAACTGGATAGGAATAAACATCAAGCCCAACTTCACATGTGGCAAACGCCAAGCAAATGCCGCCAACACCCCAAACACCGCACCCGAAGCCCCCAACATCGGCGTAAACAACAAAGCATTCGCCGCCTGCGCCGCCGCTTCACTATATTGTACCGAATCCGCCAAACTCAGCAGCAACATCATCTGCCAAATCACATACAAACCCGCCGCCACCAAGCCACTGACCAAATACAAAACCAAAAACCGCCACGTCCCCCACACTCGCACCAACGGCGCACCAAACAAACCCAGCGCATACATATTAAACAAAATATGCAGCAAATTATCATGCAAAAACAGATGTGTTAGCCACTGCCAATGCCGATAAAACGGACTCATAGGCAAAAACAACGCCCCCACACTACGCCAATCCCAACCCGCCATCTGCGCCAAAAACACCAGCACATTAACCGCAATCAACACAAACAAAACAGGCAACTGTCGAAAAGTCATACTATTCCCATCGTAAAATCAAACTACTAGAAATACAGCGTCTTATCGCAAAAAAATACACAGCAAAAATTCCGCCACAAGTTGTTCAGCGTTACCTTATACAAAACGCGCCCTATTCTCCGCTACAAACGCGCAAACCGCAGCCAAATCATCGTCCGCACAATCATAATATTCCGCGTCCAACTCCTCAAAATCCGCAAACTCACGCCGCAAATCATCCACATCCGCGCCCTCATCCGCCCGCGCCTCAATCTGCGCGCCAAACTTCGCATACAAAGCCCGCGCCTTATCCAAAACACGCGGTGTTAGCTTAATTTTCCAACGGCGCAAACTATCTGCCACAGGATTTTCCAACACATAAGCCCCATAACCTGAAGCAATCAGTTGCACAAAACCACCCTCCTGCACCTGACTATCCAAATAACAATAAGCCAACAAAGTATGCTGCTCATCACTCAACGCCTCGCTCCCCTGCTCTTCCATCTTCGCCAACAAATCCGCAGCCAAAGCAAATAAATCCTCAATATTCATCACATTATCCTTAATTAAAAAACAATAAACACAATTTTCAGGCAGAAACCTTTGCAAAACTTGGAGCGCAGGCTGCCAGCCCGCAATTTTTGTTTTGCATGAAATTTAAAACATTCCAAAAATCAGATATTTGACGGCAAGCTGCCGCCACTCCAATAAGCATTTCAGGCAGCCTGAAATGCTTATTGGAGTGGGAGCGGCTCGCTCCAAACTCTTTGTACACCGCAAGACAGCCTGAAAACTTAAAAATCTATCCCCTCCCCTGCCCGCGGGGGAGGGTTAGGGTGGGGCTTTCAATACTAAAGCAACTTCAAATTCCTACATAAACTCAACTTTCAGGCAGCCTAAAAATCCCCTGCAACACCGCTCGATAAGCCGCCGCTTTTTTCTCTAAAGCCAAAGGATACGCGCGTGAACTCGACGGCAAGCGGTGCAAATGAATGACGCGATTAACAAATTCCGCTTGCGAAGATTGCCCGATTTTTGGCGCAATCGTATTTTCAAGCAGCAGCGAAAGTAGCGTTTGCGTCGCCAATTCGCCTGTGGTCAAAATATGCATACAATCGGGGATTTGCGCTAATATTTCTGCTAAATCAATTGGCTGCACAATCTGCAAAAATTTGTCCGCCGCATTGTTTTGTTGGCGAATCACTTTTTCTGCCGTGTCGTAAATCGCAATCCCTGTTTGCTGCAAAAATTGGCGGATTTCCTGTTCTTTAAATGATTTACGCGCCACGTCCACAAAATGATTTTTGTCGCCAAACCAAATCATGCCGAAAATCCGCCACATATCGTTTTGGAAATTTGGGTAGTAAAAATCCATATTCCAACGGGCGTGCGGCGGTGGGAATGAGCCGAGCATTAAGAGTTTAGCGTTTTCGGGGAGAAAGGGCGGCAAAGGGTGGGTTTCAATCATTTTTCAGGCTGCTATAATTTAATTAATCGCATTATACTGGAATAAATTAGAGGTAAATATGTCAAAAGATTGGATTCTCTTTACTAAAGAAACAAAAAGATATTTTCATAATTCAGCTTGGATTCCATTAAAAGCCATTCAAAAAAGAGAAAATGGAGACATTAAATCGATTGGTTACAAAGAAGAATTTTTTGGCTGTAATTCAGTTGCATTTTTCCCTAAATTTTTTGAACAAGCTGACAAATTAAGCTGGAATGAAATAATAATAAGAAATATTGAACCTTATGCTTATGAAGATGGGGATTATAAAGCTATTGATGAATTTCAATATGATGATAAAGAAACAATAGGGGCTAATGACAATTCAAAAAAAGTGGCAAAGAGTTTAAGATGTTGTTTCCACACAAACACCTTTAAATCTTTGCCATGCCCCGAACCACACTTACAGATGAAACATGGTCAAGACTGTTTCCCATTTTGAAACAGCTTGGCATTTATCGCAAGAAAAATCTACGCAAAACCGTTGAAGGCATACTGTTTCGTTTGCGTACGAGCTGCCAATGGGCTGATATACCAAGCTGTTTTGGCAAATCCAATAGCATTTGTCAAAGTTTTAATCGTTGGTCTAAACGCGGTATTTTTACTAAACTATTTAAACAATTAGTTGATAATCCCGATATGGAATGGGTCTTTATGGACGGCAGCCATATTCGTGTACACCAACATGGTATGGGTGCACAATCCATAACACATGAAGCGGTTGGTAAAAGTGTGGGTGGTCATACATCTAAAATTCATTTGGCGGTTGATGCTTGTGGCAATCCAATAGAATTTATCATTACGGCTGGTAATGTAAATGATATTGTTGTTGCACCTAACTTATTGGAACAATTGGATTTAAGCCATAATGAAACCGTGTGTGCTGATAGGGGTTTTGACAGTGATACTTTGCGTAAGCTGATTAACACCAAACAAAGCAAAGCCAATATTCCGTATAAGAAAAATAGAGAGCATCTTAATGTCAATACAGATTGGTACCTGTATAAAATCAGGCATTTGGTAGAAAATGCCTTTGCACGTTTAAAGCACTTTCGTGCAGTTGCAACGCGATATGATAAATTAAAACGCAATTATGAAAGTACCGTTTCATTGGCTTGTGCTTTGATTTGGTTGAAATTATAGGTGAATTGTCATTAGCCCCTAGGAATTAATCTAATATTTGATTTTCCACAACCTTTAATCAATATCAGAAAATGGATAATTAATCCTGATTTAATTGTTGCTTTAGGATTGATTCAACAAGGAAACGCATGAGTACGCCCAAAGGAAGATTTCACCATTGTGATTCGTGAAGAGTTTGATGAAAAAGGTAACCATGTATCAATTGAAATAAAAAAAGAGTTCCTTTTGGATTATTTGGCTGCACGAAATCTTTATTTAAAATTATCTTATTATCGTCAGCGTGTAGAAAATGTAGCTCTACTCGAGAATAGTCCATATTCAGGGTTATCAAATGTATCGGAAGAAAGAGATAATGGTCGATTTGAATTGTTAATCCGAGATTTGAATTCTGTGTACGGTGGTTCATGGCATATGACCAGAATCTGGAATGAAATTGATGATGGTACAGATGTGCCTATCGTATTAGATGAAGCAAGTTATTCTGAAAATAGACAAGGCACAATTAGTGGATATGAAGGGATTCGAATTGAAGGAGAATTTTGGCGTGATGAATGGATAGAACATCAAAGGCAAAGTACGCGCATTCGCAGAGATATTGATAAGAATCTTCCAAATTTTATTATTGAAACAGATGGTTCTAGAATGAATTCATCTGAATTAAATAATGAAGATATTGGACGATGGCTGTGGTTTCGTTCAGGTGTAATGAATGAATTTTTGAAGCATCGTGGTTTTACATTTGATTGGCATACCGCATACACAGGCAGCCTGTATTCAACATCTGGTTATAATATACATTTTGGCATTAATGAAGAGGATTTGATTAATGTCTATGCTTATGATATTGCGAGATTAAATGCATGGGAGCAGCGCATTTGGGCAGCTTATAATGTATCGCCTATTGGAAAAGTTTGTAAAGAATTATTAGATTCTCAAGTAAGAGTACAACCTACAAATACTATGGCTGTTGAAGATTTATTATTTAAAGTACTCAAAAAAATAGAATTAAATTTCAAACAGACATTTCATTGCAATTTATTTACTCAAGATTTTGATATACAGGAACAAAAGAAAGTTATTTCTCGATTTAATTGCATAGATGAATCCTCTCTGCTGACTTTGGCAAAAGAATTAATCCGAATTTTTTCAGACAGACTAAATAAAGATGCATTGCGTTCTTTATCTAATCATAAAGATAAAAAACAACGTGGTTCTAATAAATTACTTCAAGATGTTGTATCTCAATATGTTGGTGAAGATAAAGCATATGAAATTTTTACACCAATTATAGGTGTTTATGATATGAGATTAGGTGATGCTCATCCAACCAGCTCAAAAATTAATGATGCGTTAAATTTAGCTGGAATTGATAATAGCCTCTCATATTTGAAACAGGGGGAGCAGCTTATTCGCAATTTTGGTCAAGCTATTTGGTTTATTGGGGCTGCACTATTTTCTAATGAAAATAGATAATTAAATTAAATTCAGGTTGCCTGAAAGTGAGTTTCCTTTTTCAGGCTGCCTGAAAATAAATTTATCAGCGTTTCAGTTTAGCAAACGCATCTGCCATCGCCGAATTAGTCGGCTGTTTCTCGCGCTGCGGTTTCGCGTTTTTCGGCTGATTTTGGCGTGGCTTTTCGCTGCGTTCACGCTTTTCAGGCTGCCTGAAATCTTTTGCAGGCTGCTTTTCATCGTCCAAATTCATCGTCAAAGCAATCCGCTTCCGCGCCGCATCGACTTCCAGCACCTTCACTTTCACCACATCGCCAGCCTTCACCACATCTCTCGGGTCGGCAACAAATTTATTGGACAGCATGGAAATATGCACCAGCCCATCTTGATGCACGCCAATGTCCACAAACGCGCCGAAATTCGCCACGTTGGAGACCACGCCTTCCAAAATCATGCCTACTTCTAAATCACTGATTTCATTAATACCTTCCGCAAACGTGGCGATTTTGAACTCGCCGCGTGGGTCGCGGTTCGGTTTTTCCAATTCAGCCAAAATGTCCATAATGGTCGGCAAACCAAATCGTTCATCAATAAAATCAACGGCTTTGATTTGCGCGATGTGTTCGCGTTTGCCGATTAAATCCGTCGCGCTAATTCCTTGTTTTGCCAACATTTTCGCTACGACTGGATAGGCTTCGGGGTGAACCGCGCTTGCGTCCAAAGGCTCGGTTCCGTCAAAAACGCGCAAGAAACCTGCCGCTTGTTCAAAGGTTTTTTCGCCCAAACGCGGCACTTTTAACAAAGTTTTGCGGTTAGGAAACGCGCCATGTTCATCACGATAGGCGACAATATTTTTCGCAAGATTTTGATTTAAACCAGAAATTCTTGCCAATAAAGGCGCGGACGCGGTATTGACATCTACGCCCACCGCATTCACACAATCTTCCACCACCGCGTCCAGCGATTTCGCCAACGCGCTTTGATTAACATCGTGCTGATACTGCCCCACGCCAATGGATTTCGGGTCAATTTTCACCAGTTCCGCCAACGGGTCTTGCAAACGCCGCGCAATGGACACCGCGCCACGCAAACTCACGTCCAAATCGGGAAATTCCGTCGCCGCCAGCTCGGACGCGGAATACACGGACGCGCCCGCTTCGGACACGACAATTTTATGCAAATCATTGATATTTAATGATTTCAATAATTCTCCCGCCAATTTATCGGTTTCACGGCTGGCGGTGCCGTTGCCGATGGCAATCAGTTTGATGTTGTGCTGTTTGACCAAACGCGCCAAAGTGGATAAGGCATTGTTTTCTTGATATAAATAAACAACACTGGTTTCCAATAATTTGCCCGTGTCGTCCACAGCCGCCACTTTAATGCCCGTTCTGAACCCAGGGTCTAAACCCAAAGTCGGCAAACGACCAGCAGGTGCTGCCAGCAATAAGTCTTTGAGATTTTTAGCGAAAACGGTAATCGCGTCCGTGTCCGCCAATTCTTTCAATTTGGAAAACGCCTCCAATTCCAGCGACAAAAACATTTTCGCGCGCCAAGTTAGGCGAACAGTATCGCGCAACCATTTGTCGGCTAGACGATTTTTGTCTTGCAAACCAAAGTGTTGCGCGATGATTTTTTCGTATTCGGATTGTTCGGTAATGGGCGTTTCATCTGGCTGATATTTTAAGGCAGCCTGCAAAATGCCTTCGTTGCGACCGCGCAAAATCGCCAAAGCGCGATGACTGGGCATGCGCGACACGGCTTCGCGGCGGTCAAAATAATCTTTGAATTTTTCGCCTTTTTCTTGTTTTACATCAATCACTTGGGCGTGAATTTCGGCTTCGCGCCACAATTTTTCGCGCAACACGCCCAGCAATTCCGCGTCTTCGGCAAATTGTTCCATGAGAATGGCGCGCGCACCGTCCAATGCGCTTTTAATATCAGGCACTTGCTCGTTTAAAAACGACTGGGCGAAGGTGTCGGGGTCGGTTTCAGGCTGCCTGAAAAGCGTGTCCGCCAAATCCTGCAAACCGTTTTCGCGCGCGATTTGGGCTTTGGTGCGGCGTTTGGGTTTGTAGGGCAAATACAGGTCTTCCAGCGCGGTTTTGTTGTCGCAATCTTCAATTTGCTGGGCGAGTTCGGGCGTGAGCTTGCCTTGTTCTTCAATGCTTTTCAGTACGGTGGCTTTGCGTTCCACGAGTTCGCGCAAATAGGTCAGGCGGTCGGCAAGCGTACGCAGTTGGGTGTCGTCCAGACCGCCCGTCATTTCTTTGCGGTAACGCGCGATAAAGGGGACGGTCGCGCCTTCGTCTAATAATTGGATTGCTGCCTGAATTTGGGATTCTTGGGCGTTGAGTTCGGTGGCGATGATTTGGGAGATGTTCATGGGGTTACTTTCTTAAAAAAATGTTTTCAGACTATATAGACATTTATGGTTTGCTTTTAAGTTCTTTAATTAATTGAGTAACTTGCTCCATACCATCAAATGTACTTGGGATGTTATTATCATTAGATAAAATACTACTAAAAATCAAATTCTCAAATTTATCCAAAGCTTCTTTATCAGTAGCCTTAATATCTTTTGCATAATCTACATATGCTTGAATAAATTGGCAAAGTGATAAGCGCAATTCAAGTTGCATAATTTGTGTTTCAACTGCACGATATTGATTAAGTACTACTCGGAAAAAATAAATTAAAACAAACTCCAAACCAATGCCAATCAATAATTGTTGCCATGTAATATTAGCCCAATTTGTTTCAGACAGCATTTTAATAAATGGGGTTGCAACAATAAAAAATCCAATTAAAAACAGTAACCAAAACATACAATTCTTATTATTTTCTTTCTTTACTAATAAGTTACTAAAACCATTGGCTAAACCAACAAAATTAAACCCCTCTTTATAGGTTTTTAAAGAAGATTCTAATCGTTGGACTTCGGTAATTTTGGCATCCGCTCTATCAATTTCCTTTTGAATATTCGTTTCACATTTTTGTCTTTCTTGTTCTGCTTTATTAATATTTTCTTCAAAATTTAAAAATGCTCGGAATGATTTATCTCCCAAATAATGGTTAAGCAATGCAATAGGTAGCTCATTTTTTATATATTCATATTGCCCTTGTGAATTAAATGATATTTCTTCTACTGGAAGTTTTTTAAACCAATTCCAAATTTCTTGATATTCAAAACTATCCCAACTATCTGAATATGAATAAGTCAATTTTCTTTGCTGAGATAACATAGATTCACGAAGAAAGCGTATTGACATCATCAATATACTGTCAAAATATTCCATTTCCCATATTTCTTGTTCTTGTTGTGTAATTCGATTCAAACTTTTGGCAAAAGAAGATTCAATATATCCATAATTAAATGGGCAAAATTCACGCCAATTATCTTCAGATTCATACATAAAATGCAGTATAGAGCTAACTGTAGAAATTTTTTTATGTACTTCTTTGGGAATACCTTCTTCTTTTAATTTGCGTTGCAAAATATCTTTTGCACTTTGTAATAATTCAGGGGTAATTTGTGTAGTCATTTGTTTTCCTTTTTAAATTTTCAGGCTGCCTGAAAATTATCTTGTAAATTCAGGGTCAGGCTTGGGTGCATATTTTTGGACGGTTTGTTCATAAGCATGAATAAAATATTCACGCGATAAAGCAAATTCGCCTGTTTCATAATATGCCAAAATGCCGTCTGAATAGGCTTTATAGCTGTCTTGCAAAAACACGCATGGGAAAATTTGCGCTTGCATTAGGGTAAAAGTGAAGGTGTTGCGTGCGGTGCGTTTATTGCAATCGCGAAAGAATTTTAAATAAGCCAAATTATTATGAAAGTACAAGGCTTTATCAAATGGATTGCTGATTTTATCGGCAATACTGATTAAATAATTCAATTCGGCATCTAATTTTTGTGGATTAACCAAGGGCGTGTATTCTGTGCCTGAAATTTGTACGCTGCCTTGTCGCACTGTGTCTAATTCATTGCTGGGTAACAAATCTTTGGCAATCAGGGAATGCGTGGTTTTAATGAAATCTTTCCAGTCCATTTTCAGGCTACCTGTTTGTAAAGACGACAACATATATTGATAACTGGCGCGTAAATTCAACAACATCACGGCATCAGAAAACAATTTTCCGCCTGCCATTTGCCCCATTTTGAATAGGGCGAGTGTGTCGTGTTTGTCGTAAGTATTGCCTTCCAGTTGCGCGGAACTGTGCACAAAATCAATACCGATTTCTTCCATATTGCGTGGCGATGACAACAAAATAGAGAGCGGTAAATTTTGGCTTAACACAGCCAAATGAGCGTGTTCCTGTGCGGTAAAAATGAGGCGTGGGTTCAAAAAATCGGGGTTGTATTGCATATTTCTCTCTTAATATTTTTACTTAAACATAAGCTTCAGGCTGCCTGAAATTTATAAATGCTCACGGAAAAATTGCAACAAAATCTGTTGATAATTCGGTTCAACCGCTGGCAAGTTTAAATGCTGACCGCCTTTGATGATGATTAAGCGCTTTGGTTCTTGTGCCAAGTCGTATAAGATTTGCGAATGGCTATGTGGAATAACACTGTCATGCGTGCCGTGCAGCAATAGCAGCGGAATGGGCGCAATTTTATCCACATAATGGCGTGCGCTATAAGTGTCGCGCAATAAGATGCCTGCACCGCTTATTTTGTCGTTGGCAATCGCAGAATAAGCGGAAAAGGTGGATTCTATCGCCACTGCTTTGACACCTGCGCGATTGCCTGCACCGACGACCGCAATGGCGTTGGTGCCGCCCAAACTCTGTCCAAAAATCAATAATTTATTGGCATCAATGTCGGTGCTTTGGCGTACATAGTCTAATGCGGCATTGCCATCGTCAAATAGCCCTTGCTGGCTGGGTTTGCCTGCTGATTTACCGTAGCCGCGATAGTCAAATAAAAATACGTTAAAACCTTGTTCAGGCAGCCATTTAACGCCATGCCAGTGTGCGGAAAGATTTTGTGCGTTGCCGTGAAAATGCACGACCGTCCCCAGCGCGTCTTTGGGATTTTGCAAGCCTTTGGCTGGAACAAACCAGCCGTGTAATGTTGTGCCGTCTTTGCTGGTAAACTCAACTGTTTGATAAGCCAGCCCTTGTTGCATGGGCGAGCCGTAATCGACATTGTCGGGGTAATAAAAGGCTTTTTGCGCGCATGATGGTAATAACGATGCCACAGCAAGGCATAATGTCATCATAACAATAAATTTTTTCATGATTTTTCTTTCAGGCTGCCTGAAATCATTTCTTAAACGCAAAATAAACCGCGCCCAAAATGCACAAAAAACTCATCAAATAATTCAGCGTGATTTTTTCGTTTAAATACAAAAAGGCAAATGAGGCAAACACCGTCAGCGCAATCACTTCTTGCAGTATTTTGAGCTGAAACGGCTTAATGCCCCATTGTGCGCCAAAATGGTTGGCGGGCACGGCAAAACAGTATTCCAATAAAGCAATTGCCCATGAAATCAACACGATTTGCCAAATGGGTAAGGGCGTGGCGGTGGGTTTGATGTGCCAATACCATGAGAAGGTCATGAGTAGGTTGGAGGCGGTGAGCAGGGAGATGGTGATTAGGTAATGCATTGGCGTGTCTTTGTGATATTCAGGCTGCCTGAAAAGCTTGGCTTAAGCCCAAGCCTAAGTGAATTGTTTATTTTTTAATGCGCGTATCAGGTTACGCACGCTATGCTGCTTTATGCCAATAAATTGTTCAGGCTGCCTGTGTAGATGAAATAAACGGTGGCGGCGATGTTGAGCAAAACCGTGAACCAAAATAGGCTGACAAATGGCTGCTTTTGTGTTTTGTGGCGGAATAGATATCGGGCAATGAGTGCGCCTGCCCAGCCGCCAATCAGCGCGAGTGCATGCAGTGAAGTTTCGGGAATGCGGCTGCTTTGGCTTAGGGCGCAGCGTTTGTCCCATGCGTATAGCACAACGGCGACGAGCGAGATAAATAGGTTGCTCAGGGCGAGTTTGGGGGCTTGGGTGTAGAGTACGACAAGGTAGATAAGCGCGATGGGGATTGCCCAGATGAGTTTGTCTTTTAGGGGGCGAATCAGGGCGTTGTCGCGCTTTTGTTGTGCGGCGGCGTGTTGTTCTCGCATGGGCGATGTTACTTCTGTGGCTTGCCAGCGTTTTTTGTTGGCATCGTATTGGGCTTTGATGGTGATGACTTCGCCTTTTTTTGGGGCGTGT
This sequence comes from Neisseriaceae bacterium B1, assembly GCA_051414845.1. GTDB lineage: Bacteria > Pseudomonadota > Gammaproteobacteria > Burkholderiales > Neisseriaceae > Simonsiella. The sequence goes on along the minus strand of CP183313.1, from coordinate 776,823 downwards.
TCACGCGCGGTTAGCGTGCTGGCGTGGAAGAAAATCGGCTCTGCTAGGGCTTGGGTTTGGACAAAACCATAGCCTTTTTCTTCGTTCCATTGGACAATTTTGCCTGATACGCCTAGATGGAGTTTGGCTTTAGTGTCGTAGTCGGGGGCGGGTTTGTACATGATTGAACCTGTTATATAAATATTTCAATATAGTGAATGAACATAGAAAGATACAAGGCGACCACGCTTGAACCCCTTTAATATAAGTACCCACCACCTAGCAAGATAAATGAAATAAAACGGAATTAAATTAAATAAAGTGAAATGATAAACTGAAACAACATTTCACAATGTGAAACAAAAGCGGACAACAAAAAAAGTCCGCTTTTTTTGATTTATATGCCACGAGCCAGTGCATCTTTCACAATATCCAAAATCCGCTTTTCGCCACCACTTTGCAAATTGCCTGAACCGTCAATCGGCAAATAGGGTCGTGCTGGCAAACTGACTTTATGTCCACGCCCTGCTTGTCCGCCCAAGTGATGTATGGCAGCATAAACTTTGTTTGTGCCAATTCGTGCAAAATCATTGCCCGACTGGGTTGTTAGGCTGGCGGCAAGTTGTCCCGACTTTTGCAGCGTTTTACCGCCTTCGTTTTTGGCGCGTTTGCTGTCTTTCCATTTTTGACCACCCCAACTTTCGCTTTCAAAATTGTCTTCGGTCATGGATTGCAATTCAGTGGCAACCGCGTTCATCATTGGGCGGCGGTTTTGTACGTTTTGCAAGAGTTGTGATAAACCGCGTTCTAAATCTCTGCTGTCCACGCTGATTTTAATCATGATTTTACCCCAATCCCAATAGCTCGGCTACCCACGCCAATTCCGCCAAAGTTAAGGCATTGCGGAATTTTTCCTGCGTCATCATTTCTTTGACTGCCACACGCGCCAATTCAGGCGGTGCGCTTTGTGCTTTTTCAATCGCGGTTCGGGCGGTGCGTTGCAAGAATGTTGCGCCTTGATTGGCATTGAAACCAGCGTTCGGGGCGATAAATTGACCGTCCACGCGAATGCCTGTGCGTTGCGCGTAACGCTGCTCGCCTGTGTATTTGTTTTCGCCAATGTCTACCGTGATTGTTTCCAATTTGGGCGATGGCAAAACCTGTTTTTCGCCGCGTTCACGCGACAAAGGGCGCACCCGACAACGACACCGATAATCCAATGGCGGATAAAGGCTGCCCCAAACTGCGTCATCAGCAGCATACACGCGACCGTGCAATTTGCGGTGGGTTTCGCGTGTGCGTTTGTCGTTAATCGCCACATATTGCCAATAGGGGTGCGTGTCTTTGGCGGCAATCATTTCCGCGTAACGCCCTGCCATATAAGCCGATTGCAAATTGGTTAGGTAAATGGTTTTTAAACGATATGGTGTGCCAAGCGTGGCGGTTTGCATTTCGCCTGTATCGGGATTGAGTACATCTTGTTTGCCCCACCAGCCTTTTGCTTGCAACACGGGTGTCAATTCGCGCTCAAAATCTTTAAAGGTTTGACCGCTTGCGGTGGCTTTGACAACGGCTTGATAAATGTCATTTGCCACGTCCATTCCTGCTGATTTGGCAATGGTAAACGCGGAAACGTGGGCATCGTCCAGCATATCTTGCCAATCCCATGAAACCACGACATTTTTCTGTTTCAGGTAGGCGATGGCGGCTTCGGGTGTCATGTTGAAAATGGCTTGAATATCGGTTTCATTCATTTTTCAACTCCGATTTAACCTCCAAACGCCCGACCAAATCCGCCAAAAAAATCAACCGTGCCAATTTGTTTTGCAACTCGTCATCATTCATTTGCGGATAATTTTCAGCTAATTGCTGCAACACGATTTCAGGCGTTGCACCATTTTGCAAGTTTTCAATCAAATCGCTGGCAAAATCGGCTTTCAGGCTGCCTGAAACCGTGTTTTCAAAGGTTTGGTAAACATCGTTTTCGGCAAAATCCACATTTTCAGGCTGCTTTTCAGGTGGCAGCAAATCATCATCACGCAAACCGTAAGCGCGTTTGAAATAATCATTGCTGAAACGCGCACCCAGTTGGTGCAAATTCAAATCGCGTTGCGACAATTCGGTTGAGCCATACTCTTCTGTTTCGTTTAACACGAAACGCGGACGCGCCACATCGCCAAAATTCAGCTCGCAAATCCAGTCAATCAGTTGGTTAAACGTGGCTTCAATTATGCGGCTGTCGCTGTCGCAGATGTCTTCGGTTACTTCCAAACCTGCGCTCGCACTGGCATGGTTTGTATTGGCTTCGGTGGTTTGGTCTTGACCCAAAAGCGCGATATTGATTTCCGAGCGGCAATAGCGGATTAACTTGTCGTAGGCTTCCACGCTGGCGGCTTTGCCTATGGCTTCGTAAATTTCCACGCTGCTGTCATTCGGAATTGTGCCGACTGCGTTGCCGTGTAAGGCTTCCAATGCATCCAGCAACTTGTCGGTGTCGGATTGGGTGTTGCTGCGCGGTTCTTTGCCGATGAGCCATGGGCTGCCGTATTTTTGGGTAAATTCAGCCCAAAATTTTAAGCCAGCACGTTTGAATGTTACCGCCCAAAAGACTAAACCCAAATCGCCCAAACCATAAGGATTGTCGTAGCTGGCTTCTTGTTTGGGACAGAGAAATTTGTATTCAGGCAGCTTTTCATTGTGTAAACCGCGTTCAATGAAAAACATCGCGCCGTCTTCATTAAAGCCAAACCATTCCTGTGGCTTGGCGATGATTTTTTCAGGCAGCCACAATTTATCGCGTTGCCACACGATTTCAATCGGCTGATAACCAAACAAGGTTGCGTTCAGCATTTCTTTGATTAAGTTAAAAATATCCAAGTTTTCAAAGGCAGCCTGAACGGTATCGCGCACGTTTTTCGGTACATCATCGCCGTCAAGTCGCCATTCCAAACGAGCTACTGCCGCTTTGCGTCTGCGAACCTGTCCGCCAACAAGTGGGTCGCGCAACAATTCGCGGTACACGTCAATTTGCCGACCCATTTTGCGTAAAATTGGGTCGGGATTGGGTAGCCAACCATTGAAACCGTGCATACCGAAACGGGCGGATACTGCTATTTGACTGGACATTTGCTCGGGCGTGGGCGCGATTATGCCGTTGGGGGTTTTGAGTTTAATGTGGGGTTTCATGATTTAGTAACCTTTTGTGAGACGGCTGTTTCTTTTCACTTTACGGCTGGACACTTTAACCGCACCGATATTCAGTTCACGGCTGGCATAGTGTGCCAACAACAGCGCAATGCCTGTGTCGCCGTGTCGGGTTTTGCCGTCTGTGCCTTTGCTGCGCGTGTCGGGAATGCGTGGCACACCGCGCACCAATTCAAAAGCGCGTAAATCCGCCAAAACGTTTTCATCTCGCGGCAAACCGTCCAGCGTGCCGTCTTCCAAAGCGGCTTTAAATGGCGCGGTGTGGGTGCGATACCAGTTTTCCGACAACATGACTGCTTGAATGCGGTCATGCCCGAATTGGTCTTGCATGGCTTCGGCTAGGCTTTGTCCGTTGCCGCGAGCGTCAAATGCCGCGCCCAGCAAATTCGGTAAATGCGCCAAAATAAAGGCGTTAATCTGTTCTTGCTGTTTAAACGGCATATTGCCCAGTTCCAGCACAAAGGGCGTTTTCAAATTTAAATTGCTTTCGCGGATAAGCGGCACAATCGCGGTCCGGTCGCCGCTTCGGGCAAAATCCACGCCGACAAAACTGTGGCGTGTGTTGTCCAAATTGTCTAAATACGGTTTCAGGCTGCCTGAAAGCCATTCGGCAACTTCGGCAGCGCGTTGGTGTTCGGGCAACAGGGCAAATTCGTCCGTTTGGTCGTAACGCAACACGGGCGTAAACGGCGACATTCGGCTTTCAATCAAAGCGCGGTTCAGCCATTTGCCGCCGCCATTTTTCGGAATGCAATCCAATTCTTCGCTGGCGTCTTCGCCGTAGCTGGCGCGGATTTCTTTAACCCATTCCAACTCGGCTTCGGCTGTCCAATCTTTGCCCAAACGTAGGCAAATCCGTTGGTACAAACCGTCTGCCAGCGCGTCATCAAAAGTCATTCTGTGGACGGAATACGGTTTCTTGCCAGCGCGACAATCGTTAATCAATTCATTGAATGGGTTGTCCACGCCGTCATGCGTTGAAATGATGTGGACTTGTCCACCCCACATCAGCAAAGCCATTGCCGCTTTCAAAAGTTCCGCCAAATCATCGTGGAACGCGGCTTCGTCTAAAATCACGCGACCTTGTTTACCACGTAAATTGTTGGGTCGGCTGGATAAAGCGGTAATGCGAAAGCCTGACGCAAAGCGAATGATGAATGCCAAAATCGCCTGTTTGTCATCGCCAGCAACAAACACTTCTTCGGTTTCTTCAATTTCGCCAGCCGCTAAGCCGTAGAATTTTGCCCAGTTGCCGCAATCATTGATGAACTCCAATGCCATGTCTTTGTTGTAGCCGATGTACCACACGTTCATGCCGTTGGTTTGGGCAGCGAGCAATGCGCTGTCGGCAGCTTCGCCCCACGATAAACCAATGCGGCGTGATTTTTCACACACTTTGACGGGCGATGTATCGGCAATCCAGCGTTGTTGATAGGGCAACAAAACCATAGGGGCGCGGCTGATTTTGCTTTCAGGCAGCCTGAAAGTTCCCTCCCCTGCTTTCAGGGGAGGGTTAGGGTGGGGGCTTTTCATGTTGCCACCCCCAAAATTTGTCGGCGAATTTCATCAGCCGTTTCATCGGATAACCCGCCTTTTTTGGCGATTTTTTCCACTTCATCGGCGGCGGCTTGTGCTTTGGCTTTGACTTTGTTTTGATATTCTTTCAGGCGTGTGGACGCGGAAATCAAACCTGCAATGCGCTTGCCACCTTCGCTTAATAAATCAAATCGTGCTTCGGGCGTGAGTTCTTCGCTGTCTTTTTCGCTAATATCAATCAGCGATTCAAATAATTGATTTTGTAACAACGCCATTAAAGCCTCACTGCGGCTATCCTGTTCGTCATCAGCATTGGCAACAATCAACTTGGCAGCTTCCGTGCTTTCTTTAATGGCGCGTAATCGGCGTTCAATTTTATGCCCATAACGATACGCCGCCGAGCGACTAATCTGAAAACCTTGTGAATTAAGCCAGTCTGCCAATTCTGTGTAATTGGCAAAACCGTTTTCAATCAAACGGCGTTCAAACTCGCGGCGCACATTTTCAGGCAGCGTTTCCATGCTACTGCGCGGTGCCATATCAGCTCTCCCAGTATTTTTCAGGTCGCGCAATGCCAGCCTGACAATCAATGGTGTATTCTGCAATGTCCACGCCCAAACGGTTCAAATCGGCAAACCACATACCGCTTGGCTGTTTGTTCAAGTCCACCAATTTGCGGTCTTGCAAATATTCAAGCTGTTGGCGCAATTCCAGCGCGGTAACATCGGGATAAATGCCACGCATCACGTCCAGCAAAAACACTTCGCTTGATGTGTACGGACGCGCTTTGTTGAGCGTGTTGATTAAGTGCCAACGCATACCTTCACGGCGATATTTTTCATTCATCGTTTTTGACTTTCCATTTTGTATAAATCGGTAAGCGTTTTTTGGATGCTGTCCATTTTTGCTTCCAAAATCGCCTGATTGCGGATGTAATCATCGCGCAGCACATATTTTTCAGGCAGCACTGCTTTTTGTTCGGCAAACTGGTTTTCCAGCACTTCCACTTTTTCGGCAAGCTTGTCTTGGGCGCGTTGGCGTTCGTCTTGCTGCGTTTGAAATTGTGCCAACAGCATCTTGCCAAAGCCCCAGCACACGCCCAAAAACGACAACAGAAAACCCACCAGCTGCCAAAATTCAATGCTGACAAAGGTTTTGTTATCCATGCTTTTCACTTTCTTCTTGGCAAAACACGCACAAGGTGCAACCGCGCATCGCCAAACGCCGTGCTTCGGGAATCGGCTCGCCGCATTCCCAACAATGCAACGCGGATTCACGCACCGTTTCAGGCTGCCTAAATTTTGCCAATGCTTCTTCTAAAAAAATGCCTTCGGCTTCACAGGCTTGGTCAATAAAATCAGTCATTCGGGTTCTTTCGCATACCATGTTTGCCAGCCGCGCACTTGGGTTTCTAATTTTTGGCAATACGCGCCATACAATGCGGCGTGGTTTAATAATTGTTCGGGCGAACCGTTTTCAGGCGGCGCGGGGCGGTCGTGTTGCAGCAATAATTCGGCAGCAACTGGTTTTTCAGGCTGCCTAATCGGTGTAACCGAATGATTTTCGGTAGTGGCGCAAGCTGTCATTACCCAAACCATTGAAAGTAATGCCGCCTGAATTGTCTTTTTGAATAACATTTGGGATTTCCTTTTGCTGTTGCGCCGCTTGTGTATCCAATTTCTGTTGCATTTGCGCGATTTGAATACTTTGCTGTTGCGCGACAAACTGCCATTTTTGTCGCTCGGCTAAGGCAGCCTGAAAGTGTTTTGCTGCTTCGTGTTCACGCTGGGCGGTTTGTTCTGCGTATTTGGCTTTCAGGCTGCTGATTTTGTTTTGATAAACCGACCGCGCCATGCCGTAGCCCAGCGTCCAAGCAGCCATCATCGTGAGCAACACAAGGGCAGCCTGAAAACGGTATTTAATCAGCCACATCATCTTTCCCTTTCTGCTGCGCGATTTGTGCCATTTGCGGAATCACCGCCATGCCGCGTTTAATCAACGCATAGCCGCCAACCATTGCGCCATATGCCCACCACAACCATTCGGGGGCATCGGGTGTTTGCGCGAACTTCCATGTCATGCAAGCGGCGGCGATGTTTGCCCAGAGTTTGGTGTGGGACAGTTGTCCTGTGGCAGGATTGCAGACAAGACCGCTTAAATATTTGAGTTGCTTCATGATTTATCCGATACGCTAAAATTGCCACTTAACGTGTACGCAATGGCTAAAAAGACAAACCAACCTGCATACTCCACTTTGTTTGCCACCGCTACATAAGCGATATAAACCACGCCCACTTTGGACAATAAGAATGCGCTAAGCATCAATAAATGCACGATATGATTCGACATTTCAGGCTGCCTCCGCTAAATCCATTGCCGCATAAACCAAGTTATCCGCTTGGCGGCGCATCCAGCCTTTTCCGAAAGTGTCAAAGGTAGACAAATTCGTGTAAAAGCGCGTACGCTCGGCATGAAATTTCAGCGTTAAATCGCGGTCGGTTTGTCGCACTACAGCCGCTAGAGTTTGTTCGCCGACTACGCCATCAGCCACCGCACCACAAGCGCGTTGCAGAAACTTGGCGGCATGAACTGCGCCGTGATTCACGCAAGCATCAAAGTATTGAAATGCCAATGCGCTGGGCAATTTGTCGCATTGATATTTTTCCCAAAAGGCTTTGCGATAGATTTCAATCGCTTGCTCACGCGACAAAAAGCGCATATCGCCTGTAAAACCATTGGCGCGAGCGGTGGTGTGAGTGATGCCCCAATTGGTTTCGCCGCCTTTGTCGCGTGGGTGGTTGGAATAACCGCCTTCGTGGGCGAGAATGCGGTCAATGTATTGGTTGAATTTGTCAGACATAAAAAATCCCCATAACGGTCAAATCGTTATGGGGATTATCGTTTCAGGCTGCCTGAAAGACTTTTAATGTGGTTTAAAAAATCAATTTGAACTTTTGGGCAATTTAGATTTCTGCAATCTATCAAATTCTTGTTTTCTGATTTTGAGCAAATTACTGGGTAAAAATAATGAATAAATGACAGAAAGAACCGCTAAAAACAAATATATTCTTTCTAAATAAACAACGACTTGACTATCTTTCAAAGATGAATTTGCTTGCCCCGTTAATAAAACTACTAGAAAAACAACGACCAAAACAAATAAATAAGCGAAAAAGAGTAAAGAATGCTTACCATATTTCTGTTGCTGTGCGGCTTCTTGCAATTCCAATTTTCGCCAATTAGCAGATTCATCAAAACGCATGTCGCTAAACAAAGTTAAAATAGCAATCAGAAAGCCAGCTAAAATGGAAAAAACATTGATGATAATATCTACTGCCTTTTCATTGCCGTGAATAAAAGGCTGCCCCTGCCAAGCTAAAAATGCTGCGGCTAGGGCAAAGTAGATAAACTTGATAAAAGGGTGGTATTTTTTCATTGCTCTGTTAGCTGTCTTTGTTGAAGTTCCAAAAAGTATTCGCTAATTGCGGCAAACGCAGAATTTGGCAGTAAAGAATTAGCTTCTTCATAGCGTCTTATTCTAACAGATTTTGAAAGCTTTACATCGGACGGTTTAATAATTTCGCCTCGCTGGGTGGTAATGGAAAACCCTTGATTTACAGTTTCATCATCAATAATTTCTTCTGCCTGCTCTTGCATAAGCGATTGTGCTTCTATGCTCGCTTTGGAGTTACCGTTTAACGATACTTCTAAATTAATGTGGATTTCAGACTGCGCTTCTAATTCTTCATCACTCAATTCGGCACTTAAAAGGTTACCAATACTGCCCAATGCTTTGGCTATTGTGGAACGGCTCTCTTGATACATCTTATCTCTAGATAAATCGTAAGCAGAGACATCTAATGCAATGCTTTTTACACCATGTTGCTGAATTAATGCTAATCTATCGCAATTTCCTACTGCTTTAAATTGAATATTAAATAAAATAACATCAGACTCATCATGTTGCAATTGCTGACTTAATGTATTTAAATAAGAAGCAACTGCCGATGCTTGCAGAAGACCGTGTCCACAAAAAATCACATGGTGCTGAACAATATACAAAAATGCTTCTTTACGCAAAAAAGAATAGCCGTTTGGCGGTGCTTGTGTTCCACCTTGGTCATCTTGTTGTAACGGCTGGTTATTCATTGTACGAATATGTTCATCTTTTGTTCCGCTGCCGATATGTATTAGTATGCCACCAATCAAATTACCGTTTACATCAGCTGGTGTTGTGTTTCGGTGCATAATTTGTGTAATTTGATTGAATTGCCCAACTTGCGTATCTTGCACCGTGGGAGCTGCCTGTAAGACCGTTCGCAATGCTTGTTCTAAATTGAATAACTGGTGGTCTGATTGCGCTCGTAAATAATGAATCGTTTTAGTGATTTTCTTTGCCATATTCAATTCTCTTTTTATTCCCTCAATCAATAAATATCCTTTGACACATTCACAACCTGCCCGATTACCTGAATATCGTGGTGATCGTCCAAATTCGGGTGCATGGGCGGATAGGTAGTATTGTCGCTAATCAACAATAGTGTGCCGTCTAGTTGGCGTTGGATGCGTTTTACCCATAGCGTATCGCTGCTTCGCCTACTCATTCCTTTTCCTTTTAAGTGCCATAATGTCTTTGAATTGGATTATCTTCGGCAACTTTTTTAGGCAAAAGTGCTGATAACATGGAAAAAATAGCTGTTTTCCCATCTTGGTTAAGCTGCCTAAATTGTGCTAATAAATCTTGCTCTTCTGCCGATAAAATGATTTCAGGCTGCCTAAAAGTTTCATTGCTTGTACCATGCATGACGTAGTTCACATCTATACCGATTTTTCTAAATTGGAAGAGTACTTCCGCTTTGGGTTGGCTAATACCACGTTCGTAATCCCCCCACATTCTGCCTGAAACACCACAAATTTCAGCGATTTGCGTTTGGGTTAAACCTAATTTTTTTCTTTGTTCTTTCAAACGATTAGCAAAATCAGAAGAATTCTTCATAAAATAATCCTTGCAAAATTGGAAGATTACTTCCTATAATCCCCACATCAAAACACAAACACCCCTTTTCCAACCCACTTTACCATTTTCGGGAGCAAAAAAATGGATGAACAACAATTGCGCCGCATTATTCGGCAAGAAATCCGCACAATTATCCGCCGCAAATTACAGGCATTTAAACGTTTTCGTTACCACCATTTTTTGTTGGCAACGGAGCATTCTCTTGCGGAGTTTGAGCAATTATTTCAACGAATGATTTCAAGAAATAAACGGCGTTGGGATTAGTGTCATTTTCTTGTGCAAGTTGATAAGCACGTTGCGCCAATGCATTGATTAAATCTTTGTTTTCCGCAGCCTGATAAAACAACAGCAAAATAGGCTCAATGCTGTTCAAGCGGTCATGCAGCACATCAATACGGCGATACAGCTCGGCAATATGTTCTTCTGGTGTGGCAAATTCGGCTTGTTGAGACATTTGATTTTTCTCTGTTAAAAAACACATTTTACCATAAAAAGGCATCAATATGAATAATAAATCTTTGATTTTAAAACCCTTGCCTTATCCGCAAACGCCGCAATCAGCAAAAGCTTGGTTTTTTCGGCACGGCATTAACCGCAGCGAATGGGCGCGGCATTTTGGGCTGGAAATCAGCACGGTTAATCATTTGCTGGGCGGTCGCTATCGCGGTTATCGCGGGGCAACCCATCAGGCGGCGGTGCTGCTTGGATTGAAGGAGCAACCTGATGGCAACCAGTAAAAAAGGCAGCCGTGTGCTGAAAGTGTTTAAGGCATTGGAAGCACACCCAATTATCGGTTTGGGCAATAAAGAAATTGCCGATGGCTTGGGCTTAACACCCACGCAAGTAAGCCGTGATTTGGAAGATTTAATCGCCGAAGGTTTGGTAACCAAACTGGACAACGGTAACTTTGCTTACAGCATGAAAACCTTGCAAATCGCGGAACGTTTCAGGCAGCAGCATGAAAGTATGCAGGCGAAGTTGGCGGAATTGAATCAACGTGTAAACCGATTTTGAAATCTTTCCCGACGTCGGGAAAGATTGGAGATAAAAAATGAATAAGCAAGTAGAAGTGATTGACGCGGACAAAACGAATAATCAGGCAGCGATGCACAGCTTAATGATTATGGAGCAATGGGGTAACGGCGAAGCCTACAACGAAGCGACTTGGATTGAACGCGGTCGCCATGCAGTGCGCCAAACGCTGGAAGGTATGTTTGAACTTGGGCGCGTATTGATTGTTTTGAAAGAACACACGGAATATCGCCGTTTTAGTGAAATTGTTAAAGAGCAATTTGGCATTGGACATAGCGAAACCGCTCGTTTGATGTCCGCCACCCAACGCTTCGCCACACCCCAAATGCAAAAAGCCGCGCCCAAGCTGATGGATTTGGGCAAATCCAAGCTGCTGGAATTGCTGGTAGAAGAAGATGTTACGTTGGTCGGTTTGGCGGATGGCGAAGAATTGAACGGCGCAACGCTGGACGATATTGACCGCATGACGGTGCGCGAGTTGCGTTTGCATTTGCGTGAAAACCGCGAGCAGCTTGCCGCCAAAGACAAGGTGTTGAGCGATAAAAACAGCAAGATTGATGAGCTGGCGGAAAAATTGGAGAAGTCCAAGAAAAAAGGCAGCCTGAAAGAGCCTGAGCCTGCCGATGTTGCCAGTGAATTGAATATGGCGGTATCCAGTAAAGCGGTAGCCATTCGCAGCCATTTGGTACAGTTGGGCGAATATTTTGCACAAATGTCCGCCCATGAACAGGTACACGGTTTGTCGCATCGTGAAGCGATGTTGGGCGCAATCAATCAAATTGAAGCCGACTTAAATTTATTGCGTGGTCAATATGATTTGCCTGTGTTTGATGTGTCATCTGAAACACCTGCTTGGGCAAAGGTTGATTTACCCGATGATGGAACGGTATTTGAAACGGAGTAAGGTATGAACGCGGTTTTAAACGAACGGTTGAATGCGATTGCAATCAAATTAGGGCAACTGCCACATGGGGGTAAAACTGCGTTTCTCAAAGCCGAAGCTGTCAAACTGAACATGAGTGTAGCAAGGTTATACAAAGAGTTGGAGCAAGTCATGATTAAACCTGAGCGGAAAAAACGCAGCGATGCAGGAAAAACCGCATTGAGCCGTGAAGATGCACAAATGATTTCGGCGTGTATTTTGCAAGCCATGCGAGCCAATAACAAAAAATTGGGTACTGTGGAAGAGACGGTCAAATTTTTAATTGCGAATAAAGAAATTGACCCTACTCGTGTGGATAAAAGCACAGGCGAAGTGATTACTTTGTCGGTCAGCACCATTACTCGCGCTTTGAAACAATACCGTTTGCATCCCGAGCAATTATTGCGTCCTGAACCTGTTACCCATTTACGCAGTCTGCACCCCAATCATTTATGGCAAATTGATGCGAGTTTGTGCGTGTTGTTTTATTTGCCGTCTGAAAAGAAAAAGAATGAATTGGCTTTGCAAGTGATGCGTGAGCAGGAGTTTTACAAAAACAAACCCCAAAATATCGCCAAAATCGTGAAAGACCGTGTGTGGCGGTATGTGGTTACAGACCACACTTCGGGCTGTATTTTTGTGTGGTATGTGATGGGTGGGGAAAATTCTGAAAATTTGTGTGAAGCCTTTATCCAAGCTATTCAACCCAAAAAAGACCGTTTGAAATTCCCATTTTGTGGCGTACCGAAAATGGTCATGCTTGACCCTGGTTCGGCGAATACGGGTTTTGGTTTTAAAAATTTGTGTCAGCAGCTTGGCGTGGAAATCATCATCAATAAAGTGGGCAATCCACGCGCGAAGGGTCAGGTTGAGCAAGCCAATAACCAAATTGAACGGGATTTTGAAGGCAAATTGGCATTTATCCGTGTGAACAGTTTGAGCCAGCTGCAAGCCGCCGCAAATGAGTGGATGTTGTTGTTTAACAGTAATAAAACACATAGCAGACATGGTATGGCACGGTTTCAGGCATGGCAAAAAATTCAAGCCGATGAATTGCGTATTCCACCACCCGCTGATTATTGCCGCGAACTGGTTTTGAGTCGACCTGTGGAGCGTGTGGTTGCACCAGATTTGACTATTTCATTTGAAGGACGGACTTTTGAATTATCGGGTATTCAACCAATCGTACAAAACGCCGACAAGATTATGGTAGCAAAAAATCCGTGGAAGCCGTTTTCGGCACAGATTCAGCGTTTTGATGAGCATGGTAAAGCGTATTGGCTGGAAGTGCCTGAACGAATTGTGGATACATTCGGTTTCCCTGTGAATGCGGCGATTGTGGGGCAGGAATACAAAGCCTATGCAGATACTGAAATTCAAACCCACGCCAAAGAACTGGAAAAACTCGCCATGCAAGCCGACACTTTGGAACAAGCCGCGCAAAACCGCAAAGCGAAAAACCTGCCCTTTGGCGGTCGCATTGACCCATTTGCCCACCAAGAAAAAGTTTTGTCGGAAAGCAAAACAGGCTATATGCCCAAGCGCGGTACGCAAATGGATTACAACAAAATGGACGTTCAGGCAGCCATATTAAACAAAGTAGAACTGGCAAAACTGCTGAAACCGCGCGCCGAAGCGATTGGATTTAGCTGGAAACTGGCGATGAAGCGATTGCAACAACACTATCCCGACGGTGCGCCAGAAAGCGATTTAGACGCGGTATTTGAGCAGATTACGCAGCCTGAACCGAAGTTGATACTGGTTAAAACCGCTAACAGAACGGGGACGCGCGGATGAAAACGCAATTAAAACAACTGGGCAAATCTATGCGCCAAATGGCGGATGAAATAGGGTGCAGCAAAACCATGTTGCTCAATTTCATCAATCACGGTCGGCTACCCAAGCGAGACAGCGCGACATTTTGCCAAAAAGTTCAAGATTATTTTAAACAACACGGCATAGACGTTTCAGGCAGCCTGAAACCTGCCCCACAACCTGAAAAGGACACAGAAATGTTATTACGCAAATCGGCATTAAGTTTAAAAACGCGCGCGCATTTTGGACTCAAACGCGACCCATTCAACGATGAAATCCAATCGGCGGCGGATATTTATTTGACCCCAGACGTACGCTATGTACGCGAGGCGATGTTTCAGGTTGCCACGCAAGGCGGCTTTATGGCGGTCGTAGGCGAAAGCGGCGCAGGCAAATCTACCCTGCGCGAAGATTTGCAAGACCGCATTAACCGCGAAGGTCGCCAAGTGGTGTTGATTGAGCCGTATGTGTTGGCAATGGAAGACAATGACCAAAAGGGCAAAACGCTCAAAGCGGTACACATCGCCGAAGCGATTTTAGAAGCGGTCTCGCCCAACACATCGCCCAAACGCAGCCCCGAAGCGCGTTTCCGCCAAATCCACAAAGCCTTGCAAGAAAGCGCGAAAGCGGGCAACAAACACGTTTTAATCATTGAAGAAGCGCATGGCATTTCGCTGCCCACTTTGAAGCACCTAAAACGCTTTTTTGAATTGAAAAACGGCTTTGAACGACTGATTGGCATAGTGTTAATCGGGCAAACGGAATTAGGGCAAAAATTGAGTGAAAACAATCCAAACGTGCGCGAAGTGGTGCAACGCTGTGAATTGGTTACGCTGCTGCCTTTGACAGACGGCAAATTAACAGGCTACCTGAAACACAAGTTTGAGCGCGTGGGCGTGGACGCCGCCCAAGTCTTGACCGAGAGTGCGATAGACGCCATTGCTGAGCGTTTAACCGTAACCAGCCGCAGCAAAAACCAACTGCAACAAAATAGCTTGCTGTATCCATTGGCAGTAAACAACTTGATTTCCGCCGCGATGAATGAAGCGGCAGGTTTAGGGTTTAGCCAAGTGGACGCGGATATTGTAAGGGGAGTGTGAAATGGCGCAATACACATTAGGCAACGTATTAACGGGGATGTTTGCAGCGGCAGGCGTGTTTCTGTCAGTCGGCATCACGCTTGGAAAATCAATCCACCCCAAACCGCAGCCTAGTTATCACATAGAGACCCAAGTGTACGACTGTATCAACATCCAACACGCTCCCGATGCGCAACGCTATCCCAGCGACCACGCCGCGCGTTATGCCTTGCAACGCTTACACACCGCTTGCGCCGAGCAAGAAAACGCCCTTGCCTTAATGCACATCTGGTCAAACGACCCCGCCGCAGGCGAAGTATTAGAACCGCAACCCTAAGGACAACATCATGAATATTTACCACGTTTACCTACCCAGCCACACCCACGACGATTTACACATCGTCACCATCACCCACCAAGCCACGCGCAATCAAACCTTGTTGCAAGAAGACGGCAAAAGTGAACAACATTTTTACAGCGTTACCGCCGCCTTGGCGCATTTACACCAACGCTATCCCAACGCTTACATGGAGGCAGCCTGAAATGCGACAGCAATTTGAAACATGGGCAAAAGCGCAAGGTTTTTCGGTTCGCATGTCGCCCACGCGCCAAGAATACACACACCAAATCACACGCTATCTTTGGCTCGCATGGCAACAAGGAGCGGCAACATCATGAAAACCCGTTGCCCCTGCTGCGGTGCAGAAAACAGCCTAGACGCGCTGCTGGCAAACGACGACGCCCGCGATGCCTTGTTAGCCGTGATGAACATTGGCGGCGAACCTGCCAAATTAGCGGTGCAATATCTCGGCTTATTTCGCCCCGCGCACACCGTTTTAACATGGGCGCGCATGGCAAAACTGCTCAATGAACTCTTGCCCGATATGCAACGTGCCGCCATTACACGCGACCGCGTAGACTACCCCGCCCCAACCGAAGCATGGATATACGGCTTTCGCGAAATGCTCGCGCGGCGCAATTCAGGCAGCCTGAAACTACCGCTCAAATCGCATGGTTATTTGTATGAAGTGATAAGCGGCTGGCGTGGACAAGGTTTACAGGTTTTGCCGCAACAAGATTTCAGGCAGCCTGAAAGCAGCCAAACACTCAACGCCGCCATGCAATTACAAGGATTACGCCGATGAAACCGCCGCGCAAAATGCCCGATTGGGCATACAACCAAATGATAGACGGCTTGCAAAAACTACTGGTTTTGCGGTTACAAGGCGCGCCGCCCGCCGACACCATTAGCGCGTTGGCAGCCGTATGGGAAGAAGCCTTAACGCCGCATACTTGGGCGTTTGAACGCGACCTAGACGAGCAACGACTGCCCAGCGCATTCAGGCAGCTAATTGCCCAAGCCGAGCGTTGGCAGCAGCCCGCGCAGTTAATCAAACTGATACCACCGCGCCCAGAACGCCAAGTGGCAGGCTTGCTGGAACAGAAAACGCCACCGCCGACACCAGAGCAACGGCAACACGCCGCAGAAAACAAACGGCAAATTTTGCAACACCTAAGCAACATCGTGGCAAAAGGTAGCCTGAAATCGCCCAAGCCGAAAACACCCGATGAATTATTGTACGAATGGTCGCGGATTTACGACCCCGCCACAGGCAAGAAACGCGACCAACCTTTACCCGATAACAGAAAGAGAAAATCATGAGTGAAATTGACTTAAGCCAATACCGCACCGACGCCCGCGGCAACTTAATCCCCGTTGCCAACATCAAACCCATTGACCTAGCCCGCGACGAACTCGTGCGCGAAATCGCCGCCAACATCATGCCGCCGTTGCGCGAATTAGAGCAAGCAAAACGCGACGGCATAGAAGACGTGCGCGCCTTTGTGGAAATGGCGGCGGAACAATACGGCGTGAAACCCAGCAAAAAAGGCAATGTTACGCTACACAGCTTTGATGGCAGCCTGAAAATCAACGTTGCCATTGCCGATGTCTTAACCTTTGACGAACGCCTATCCGCCGCCAAAGCCCTAATTGACGAATGCCTAGACGAATGGACACAAGGCAGCCGCGACGAACTCAAACTCATCGTACAACAAGCGTTTGATGTCAATAAAGAAGGCAACATCAGCACCAGCAAAGTATTAGGCTTGCGCCGCCTAGACATCAAACACGACAAATGGCAACGCGCCATGCAAGCCGTATCCGACAGTTTGCACACCCAAACCTCGCGCGAATACATCCGCGTGTACCAGCGCAATGAAGAGACGGGCGAATATGTGTTTTTGAATGCGGATGGACGCGTTTAATCTTGGAGCGGGGGCGGCTCGCCCCCAAAACGACCAAGCTTTCAGGCAGCTTCGCTTAGTGCACATCGGTTAGCAAAATCAAAGATTTTGACCGATGGCAGCCTGAAAACGTAGGTTGGGTCAAGACCCAACAACCGCAACCATCCAAATATATTCAATGAAAGCAACGACATGAAAGTTATTAGATTCAGTATTGACGCAGAAGGTTTGAGTCATCAATCCTGTCAAGAAGACTTTTTAGAAACCGAAGTGCCCGACAATTGGGATGACATGACCGAAGATGAGCAATTTAAATTTGCCAAAACAGTTTTTAAAGAAAACTTTTACTGGGGTTATCAAGTTGTTGAACTTGACCAGTAAGCTGCCTGAAACCGCAGGCAGTCTCTTACCAACCGCTTGAAAGAAAGAGACCGATGAGCGAAAAAATTTATGAATTAAATACCTTGCAAGATGTGGCAGAACAGCTAGGAGAAGAGCAATTAGACAGATGGTTTGCCGATTTTAAATTATGGGTAGCAATGCGTAAGAAAACGGAAATTTTAGCTCAATTAGGCATTGGATTTGCCAAGCCAACGATGAAATGGATTGACGACGGCAAGGTGGAAGTTAGCCAGATTGTATTGGTTAAAAAATCGTAGCCGCGTAGTTTGGGTTAAAACCCAACAACAGGCAGCCCAAAATCCCAAACCCAAACGGGTTTTAAACCCCATTTAAAGCCCGTTTCAGTTTGTGATTTTAACCAAAAAGGAAAACCATGAGAAGCAATGCCAATCACAGAAAAGGCATGATAGCCAAAATCAAAATCGCACAAAAACAACTGGGTATGGAAGACGACATCTACCGCGACCTGCCCGCCAATATTTCACGCGGCAAAACCAGTAGCAAATTATTAACCACCGACCAACTGGAAAAAGTCTTGCAACACATGAAAGCGCAAGGCTTTCAGGTATCCGTCGCCACCACAGGCGGGCGCGATTTAATGGCAAACCAAACAGCGCAACAAAATAAAATCCGCGCCCTGTGGTTGGAATTACACGACATGGGTGTGGTGCGCTCGCCAGCCGACAGCGCGTTGAATGCCTATTGCGTGAAATATGGCAGCGAAAATTGGCAAGATGATGTGATGATTATGCGCGGCTTGATTGAACGCTTGAAAAAATGGAAAGCACGGTTTGAATAATTCAGGCAGCCTGAAAGATACTTTTCAGGCTGCCTGAATTATTGTATTATATTGATTATATTATTTATTTTTGAAACAGCGTTTCACTATGTGAAACAAAATGAACGGAAAGGACAGCGTATGGCGGATAGTCGTATCCCAGAACTGATTGCCGATTTAGAAGCGCAAGCCTGCGCTTGTCTGCTATCGGTTGCGCCCGTTGATAAACCCACCGCCCTGCAAATCAGCAAACAACTGGCGCGGCACATTACGGCAAATTGGGGTGGGCAACTGGTTTATTTTCCCAAAAATGTTGGCGGTGAGCTTGACGAACGCGACCAACAAATCTATGCCGAGTTCAACGGCGAAAATCATCAGCAACTTGCCAAGAAATATGACTTGGCGGTGCAGCAAGTTTACAAAATCATCAAACGTGTTCGCGCCGATGAAATGGCAAAACGGCAAATGAATTTATTGGATTAAAACAAAAATGCGGTCTAGACCAAAATAGACCGCATTTTTAGCGCGTTTCTCGGCTCCGTTGGGCGTTTACCTATCCAAAGCATAAAACGCGCTAAAAACGCAAATTTGGCGCATTGTGCAAAAGCAGCTTTTTGGGGCTGCTTTTTTTAATGCGCGTTAAAAGTTTTTCAGGCTGCCGACTACCATAATTCGCCTATCTCAACGGATAGGCATTTTTTATGCAATATGAAATTTTCCGCGCTGGCAAACGCAAAGACGCGCACGGCGTGGACGTGAACATCACGGTACAAGATTTGCAAGCCGCTGCCCAAGCCTACAACGCCAATTTTCACGAAGCCCCGCTCGTGATTGGACACCCCACCACCAACGCGCCCGCGTTTGGCTGGGTGGAAAAATTGAGTGTGAACGGCGATGTGCTGACGGCGGATTTTAAGCAGGTGGACGATAACTTGGTGGATTTAGTGCGACAAGGTCGTTACAAAAAAGTATCCGCCAGTTTTTATCCGCCGAACCACCCAAGTAATCCCACGCAGGGCGTGTGGTCATTGCGCCATGTGGGATTTTTGGGCGCGGCGGCTCCCGCGGTCAAAGGTTTGGCGGCGATTAACTTTGCCGATGATGAACAAGGCGTGGTGTCGTTTAGCGAAGATTTGGCGCAAACGCAACACAGTTTGTCGCGGATTTTGCGGCGATTGCGTGAATGGATTGTCAGTAAGCACGGCATTGACGAGGCAGACACGGTGATTCCCGAATGGCAAATTCAGGATTTTCAACCGCCACCGCCGACGCCTGAACCGCTCCCGAATTTTAATGAACCTGAACAGGAAAACACGATGACAGAAACCGAAAAACAAGCCATTGAACGCGCTGAAAAATTAGAGGCGGAATTGGCGGAATTGAAAAGCAAGCAAAAGAAAGCTGAATTAGATGCCAGCCATCAAGCCAATGCTGATTTTGCTGAAAATTTGGTTAAACAAGGCTGCCTGAAACCTGCGGATAAAGATTTGGTTGTGAAAATCTTGGATTTCACGGAACACCCCGACCAGCACATTCCTGATTTCAATGAAACACCGTTAGCAGACGCATTCAAAGCCTTTTTGCAAAACGGCACAACCATTTTGGCGGACGATGAAATAGCCACGCAGCAACGCGCTGGCATTTCAGGCAGCCTGAAAACAAACGTATCTGCTGATTTTGCCGAAGCGTCTGACCCCAAAGCATTAAGCCATCATGAACGTGCTTTGGCGTTGCAAGCCAAAGAAGGCATTACTTACGCAGAAGCGGCTCGCCGCACAGCTCAATAATTTTTTGTAAAGGAAACCAGATGAGTGGAGCTCACTTACGCAAATTGCGCGGTCAAATTGACCCTGTATTGACCAACTTGGCGGTTGGTTACAAGCAAGCCGAATTTGTCGGCGAAAAGATTTTCCCTGTCGTGATTACCGATAAAGAAGGGGTGCAAGTCCCGACTTTTGGTAAAGGCTCGTTTGTGGAATATGAAACAGAACGTGCGGTTGGTGCAGCCAGCAACGTGATTACATTGGACGGTATGAAGTTGCTGCCTGTGGTGTTGGAAGAACACGATTTGGCGGCAGGCGTAGATTACCGCGAAGACGCAGAAAGCCTGTTTGACGAGTTTGCCAAAGCAACGCGCCGCGTGGTTTCAGGCATTCAGTTGCGCCAAGAAGTGGAAACGGCGACGTTGTTGCAATCTAAAAACACTTACGAGAGCGGTCATTATCAGGATTTATCCGCCGCGCACAAGTGGTCGGATTACACCAACAGCGACCCTGTAAAAGACATTGCCAATGCGAAAAACACAGTTCGCGCTGCCTGTGGTACGCGCCCGAATATGCTGGTTTTGGGTGCATCGGTGGCACACGCGCTGTCATACCACCCCGCGTTGCAAGCCGTTTTGGGCAGCAATGAGCGCAAATTGATTACGCCTGAATTGATGAAAGTCATCTTTGATGTTGATGAAGTCATCATCGGCAATGCGATTTCTGCGCCAGCACCAAATAAACAAACCAAAGATGTGTGGGGTAATTTTGCCGCGTTGATTGTGCGCCCCAAAGTGATTACATCGGGCAATGACGAAGGCGAACCTGCATTCGGCTACACATTCCGCCGTAAGGGTATGCCTGTGGTAGACCGTTATTCAGAGCAAGGCAACAAAGTGGAGTTTTCGCGTTACACCGATATTCGCAAAGTGGCGGCGGTCGGCGGTGCGTGTGGTTTCTTGTTTGATAAAGCTGTTTAATTTCACATTTCAGGCTGCCTGAAATCAAAGGCAGCCTGAAAGAAAGGGATAAAAATGACTCCAACTAAAAAAGTGGTATTGGTAACAACCGTAATCGCTACATCGCCAATTATTGCAAACCGTTTTATCGGTTTTGACGGCGCACAAGCCAAAGCCAATGCGCCTGTATTTGGCGTAACGCCACGCGAAGCAGACAAAGGCGACAGCGTGGGCGTGGAATGCGTGGGCATTGTGCTGGTGGAAACAGGCGGCGCAATTACTGTGGGCGCAAAAGTGGCATCAGACGCGCAAGGCTGTGCAGTGGCTGGCGAGACTAATGCCGCAGGTTACGCCATTTCTGCTGCCACCGAAGCTGGACAATTGATTGCTGTTTTATTGAAAGGTTAAATCATGAAACATTATTTGGCCAACACGCCTTTGATTTTACAAGATGAACATGGCGAAGATTTTCGTGTGGAGCGCGGCGAAGTGATTGAATTGTCCGATACGCAATACGCGCAAGTGGCGGCACACGTTACGTTTGCAGAATTTCATGGCGGAGTTTCTAAAGAGCAAATGGCGAATTTGATTGATGGGCAGCCTGAACAATTAGATGAACAGCAGTCTGAAACCGCACCTGTGCCGTCTGAAAAAGCCGACAAGCCCAAGCGAGGTCAAAGCAAAGCCAAAGACGCGGAGTAAACCATGTACATCAACGCCGATGATTTAGCCAAAGCGATGAGCAAGGCGGAGCTGGTGCAATTAACCAACGATGAGCCACGCGCCACTGAGCCGAACGCAGACGTGATTCAGGCAGCCATTCGTTACGCTTGCGATTTAGTGGACGGGTATTTGCGTGGACGTTATCCCTTGCCGTTGCAATCTGTGCCGACCGTGTTGCCGCCTTTGGTTATCAATATTGCGCGACACTTTTTGCATTCGCGGCGGATTAACCGTGCGGACTTTCCGAAAGTTTTGGAAATGAGCTACACCGCGACTTTGAAAACACTGGAAATGATACGCGACGGCAAAATCCACATTGGCGTTGATGTGCCTGAAAAAACCGCACAGCCTGAACGTGGCGCATATCATGTTCGCGCAGGGCAAAAGCAGGATTGGAGCGGATACTGATGTCAGCCACACGCCCGATTATTGAAGCGGTTGCCGCGCATTTACAGCAAAAAATCGCATGGGTGCAGGTGGATATTTTCCCCGAAAATCCGTCTGATTATCAATTTATCCACCCAACTGGCGCGGTGTTGGTCGGTTATCAATCCAGCAAATTCACGCAAATTGAAGGCTTGGGAACGATTGCCCAGCAGCGCGACGTGGTGCTGCATTTGACGATTATCGGCGCGCACCTGCATGGCGATGACGGCGCATTGGCGATTTTGGACGAAGTGCGTTTGGCAATCGTGGGCTTTAAACCGCCGAATTGTTTGCCGTGCCATTTGTTGCAAGAACGCTTTTTGAGCGAAGACGCAGGCGCGTGGCAATACGAATTGACGGTGCAAACCGAAACGCAGCAAGTGCAAGTGTGCCAGAGCGATAACTTGCCTGTGTTTATCCAAACCCGACCGCGCCGCGAAGATAAACCGCTCGCGGGCGATTTAAAACCAGCGCAGCCATAATTTCAGGCAGCCTGAAACCATAACAGCCATAGGAGAGAAACATGGCAGCAGCATTTCATCACGGTTCGGAAACCATTCGCGTGGACGGTGGTTCTAGCCCAGTTTACACGGTAGATGGCGCGATTACCGCCATCATCGGCACTGCCCCAACAGGCGCGGTCAATGAATTGACTTTGTGCCAAACCAAGAAAGATTTTGCCCAATTTTCCACGCTCACAGGGCGCGGTTTTACGTTGCCCGACGCGGCGAATATTTTCACACGCTACAAGTCGGGTATTGCCTACGTTGTGAATGTGTGCGACCCCGCGAAACACAAATCCAGCGTAAGCGACGAAGTGTTGAACGTGGACGCGGACACTTTAATTGCCTACACTGCGCATGGCGCAATTCAGGCGGGCGAAACGTTGAACGACAACGGCGCGGCGTTGCAAAGCGGTGTGGATTACACGATTGTGGACGCGGTAACAGGCGAAATTCAATTCAAAACCAAACCGACTGCGCCCAAAATCAGCTACACCTACACCGACCCGACCAAAGTAACCGAAGCCGACATTATCGGTGCGTATGTGAGCAGCACAGGCAAACGCACGGGCATGGAATTGGTAACCGAAGGCTTTAACCGTTTTGGTGCGGACGCGAAAATCGTGATTTGCCCCGAATTTGACAAAACGGCAACCTGCGCGGCGGCTTTGACCACGTTGGCGGACAACTTGGGCGGCATTGCGTATTACGACGCGCCCAAAGGCACGACGTTGAGCCAAGCGATTACAGGGCGCGGCAATCTTGGCACAATCAATTTCAACACGTCCAGCGACCGCGCCCAGTTATTTTTTCCACACGTGATTGGCTTGTTGGGCGTGGAAAGTTTGGCGACCCACGCGGCAGGTTTGCGTATGAAAACGGACGTGGAAAACGGCTACTGGTTCAGCATTTCCAACCGTGAATTGCGTGGCGTAACAGGCTTGGAAATTGGTTTAACCGCGCGTGTGGACGATCCACAATCCGAAACCAATCGCCTAAACGAAAAAGGCATTACCACCGTATTCAATTCATACGGCACAGGTTATCGCATGTGGGGCAACCGCTTGGCGTGTTTCCCAACCACGAGCCACATCAAAAACTTTGAAACCGCGCAACGCACAGGCGATGTGATTGATGAAAGTTTGCGCCGTTTTGATTTGCAATACATGGATTTGCCGATTGATAAGGCATTGTTGGACAGTTTGCTGGAAGGATACCGCACCTGTTTTTCTACGCTCAAATCCATTGTTGGCTTTGAAGTGAATTTGGACACGGATTACGATTTGGCGGACGCATTTTCTAAGGGGCAAGTGCCGATTGTCTATGAATACACGCCTAAATTGCCGATGGAACGCGTAACCAATACCAGCGTGATGACGCGTAAATATTTGGCGAATTTGGTTAGCAACGGCTAGAAAGGGTAAAACATGAGCGCAATTAATGCGATTTACAACGCGAATGTCTATGTAAACGGCGTGTCGCAACTGGGGCGAGCGGCGGAATTTAAGCTGCCTGAATTTGAAATCAAGCAAGATGATTACACAGGTTTGGGCTTGTTTGCTGGCGTGAAATTGCCAAGTGGCGTAGAAGCCCCCGAAGGCGAAATCACTTGGAATGCGTTTTATCCCGATGTGGCAAAAACGATTAACCACCCATTCAAAGCGGTACAACTGATGGTGCGCGGCAATTTGCAAACCTTTGACGCAACAGGTTTGGCAAAAGAAGTGGCGATTGTAACCACCGTGTCGGCGTGGTTTAGCAAAAACGCGTTGGGCGGCTACAAACCGCATGAGAAAGCGGAATTTAGCAGCACTTATCAGGCGGTGGAAATTCGTCAGGTGGTGGACGGACGCGAAACGCTGTATTTCAATGCGCTGAACAACCAATACCGCGTGGACGGTGTGGACGTGTTAAGCCAAATGCGTCAGAACATGGGCGCGTAGTTTCAGGCAGCATAAAATGGCAAAACCAGTTATCAAGGAAAACTTGATAACTGGTTTTTTAATGCACGTTAAAAGGTTTTCAGGCTGCCTGAACGTAAACTGCAATCCCTTTCTTACTGCATTTTCTTTTTTATTCAACTTTTTAAAAGGTAAACAAAATGAACCAAGCACAACAAATCAAACAAGAATTGAACGGCGAAATCACGGTAACGCTGAAATATCCCACACGTTTAGCGACAGGCGAGACGTTGAACAAAGTAACCGTGCGCCGTCCGCGTGTGGGCGATTTGCGTGCCGTGATGCACATTGCCAACGAAGCCGAACAAGGCTTGGCGTTGGTGTCGCGGATTACGGGCTTAATCCCCGAAGATTTGGATATGTTGGATTTGAAAGATTTGGAGGCAATCCAAGGCACATTTCGCAGCGAAGAAGACGAGTCATTCAGCTAAAACGCCCGCCCAGATTGAGCGCGAATTGCTAGAAGCCATGACCGATATGGCGTGGTGGTTTGGTTGGACGCTGCAATACATTGACACTTTACCTCTGGATGATTTTGACCAGCTACTCAATGAAATAACCCGCCAAGTCAAGGCGGGTTATCAGAAAAGGGCATGATTATTTGCGCACGGTTTTAATCACATCTACACCGCCCATTACTAAACCAATGAGCGTACCAATCAGGCTGCATGCTAGGAAAAATAAAACCAGAAAAAAGACAATCATCATCTCTTGTCCCCCATAAATAAATGATTTAAAGGAATTATAAAACATGTCCGCCGATTTAGCCATATCAATTAAGGTCGGTGCCAGCGTTGGCGCGGCAATGGGTGGCTTGCGGTCGTTGGTCAGCGGCACACGGGATTTAACCCAATCCACTACCCTGTTGCAAAAACAATACACGCTGTTGGATAGAGCCATTGCGCGCGCGGCAAGAAGTGGCAACGCGTTTTCTCTGCACCAATTAAAGCAACATCAAAGCGCGCTGGCTGATATGACGCGAAAAATGCACGCCAATCAGCAACGGCAAAACACCATTGCCACACGTTTAGAAGCGAACAAAACCAGCCGTGAAAATATGCGTGCGCAAGTGGTGGGCGCGGTGGCGGGTTTGGGCGTGCTAACCGTACCCATTAAAGCGGCGATGGACTTTGAGAGCAGCATGGCAGATGTGCGCAAAGTGGTGGACTTTGAAACGCCGCAACAGTTCAAACAAATGGAACAAGATTTGTTGAACATGACGCACAAAATCCCGATGACAGGCAAAGAGTTGGCAGCGATTGCGGCAAGCGGCGGTCAATTAGGGATTGCGCGACAAGATTTGGCTAAATTTACCGAAACCGTCGCCAAAATGTCAGTCGCATTTGATATGTCCGCCGAGCAAACAGGCGAGAGCATGGCGAAATTGTCCAATATTTTTAAAATTCCGATTAAAGATATTGGACGGCTCGGCGATGCCATTAACCACTTGTCTAACAGCAGCCCTGCCAAAGCGGCGCACATTGTGGACACATTGGGGCGTGTGGGCGGCGTTGCCAAACAATTTGGTTTAACCGAGCTACAAACTGCGGCTTTGAGCAACGCCTTTATTTCGCTGGGCAAATCGCCCGAAGTGGCGGGTACGGCGATTAACGGCATGCTCACCAAATTGATGACGGCAGAAAAAGGCGGCAAAAGTTTTCAGGCAGCCTTAAAAGGCATGGGCATTTCTGCCAAAGAACTCAAAGCCAATATTGCCAAAAACGGCGAACAAGCTTTAATGGATTTTTTAAAGCAAGTCAATAAGTTACCCAAAGACAAGCAAATGGGGACTTTGGTGGATTTGTTTGGCTTGGAATACGCCGATGATGTGGCATTGCTCACAGGCAGTTTAGAAACCTATCAAAAATCCATGGATGCTTTGCAAAGCAAAGATGGTAAATCGCCGTTTTCAGGCAGCATGGATAAAGAGTTTGCCGCCCGCTCGGCGACCACGGCGAATAATTGGCAACTGTTTAAAAACCAAATGCAACATTTGGCAATCAGCATAGGCTCGGTAATGTTGCCCGCCATTAACGGTTTACTCAACAGCATGAAGCCATTGGTAGACGCGTTGATTCGATTTAGCGAAGCGCACCCTAGCTTGATTAAAAATATCGTTTTGGTTTTAACCGCGTTGGCTTCCTTCACCGCTGCGTCCTTGGCGATACGGTTTGGGCTGAATTTAATGGGTAGCGCAGTTTTGGGGGTAAACGGCAAAATAGTGTCGCTGTTGGCTTCTTTTTTGCGTGTGAAATCAGCGGTAGCATTGCTGAATATGGGTCGCGGCGCAACCGCCATGCGTGTGCTGGGCTTGTCGGCAGCGCAAGGCAAAACCGCTTTATTGTGGTTGGGCAAAGCGACACGTTTTGCTGCATTAGGATGGCGTGCCATGAGTTTGGCAATGTTGGCAAACCCGATGACATGGCTTGTGCTGGCTTTGGCGGCGGCAGCGTTGCTGATTTACACCTATTGGAAACCGATTAAAGCCTTTTTTGTGGGCTTTTGGGACGGCTTGCGCGATGGCATTGCGCCGATTATGCCTTTGTTGGAAATGATAGGCGCAGGCTGGAAAGGTTTGTTTGATTTAGCGGTTGCCTTTTTGCAGCCGATTATTGATTGGTTCAAAGAGTTGGGGCTGGTCAGTGATGAAACAGCGCAAAGTGCGCAAGGTTTCGGCTATTTCTTCGGCGCAATGTTAGGCAGTTTGATTGGCGGCGTAACCACAGTTGGTAGCATGATTATCAACGGCTGGCGCATGATTTTTGACACGATGGCGCAAATCATCAGCACCGTTGTTACCACCATTCAAACTTTGTTTAACAACGCTTTAAATGCCATTTACACGCGCATTGCCAGTTGGTCGCCCGTAACCGCTTTTCAGGCAGCCTTTGCTGCTGTATCAGGCTTTTTCAGCGGTTTGGTGGGAACGTTTATGTCCTATGGCGGTATGTTGATTGACGGTTTAGTCAATGGCATTAAAGCCAAAATCGGCAATGCTGTGGCAGCGGTTCAAGGTCTGGCGACACGTGTGAAAGGTGCGTTTACAGGTTCAGGCAAAGGCATGGATATTCACTCGCCTTCTCGCGTATTCCGCGCGTATGGCGGATTTATGACCGAAGGTTTGGCAATTGGCGTAAACAAAGGTGCGGACAAACCGATTGGCAAAATCAGCCAACTGGCAGGCAGCCTGAAAGACGGTTTTGCTGAACGCATGGGCGGTTTTCGCAGCAATTTGTCAGCTCGGTTGTCTGCCAATGCGGACAATTTAAGCCAAGCGCGAGCCGAACACAGCCAAGCGCAAGTCAATCATGGTGGTGCAATGACCATTCATTTTAACCCAACGATTAACGCGGCTGGCGGCGATGTCGGACAAATTGAAACGGCTTTGCAAATGGGTTTACGCGAATTTGAAGATTTGTTTAAGCGCATGATGGCTGACCGTGAACGCCGTGCGTATTAGCCCCTACCCCAACCCTCCCCCGCAAGCGGGAGAGGGCGAATAAAGCGGCTGCCAAGCAGCCATTGGAGATGACGATGTTTGCACAACTGGGCGATGTGAAATTTGAATTGCTCAACAGCTTTACTGTGTTGGAAGAGACCCACGCCGCGCATTTTGCCAAACACGATGTACTCAAAGGCAGACCGCGTTTGCAAGCGATGGGCAATGATTTGACCGAGCTGCGTTTTGGCATCAAGCTGCATTGGAAATTGGGCGATGTGGACACGGCATACAAGGGCTTGATTGCCGCCAAAGAAGCGCAGCAAGCAGTGAGTTTGGTGTACGGCTCGGGGCGGTTTGTCGGCTGGTTTGTGATTGAGCGGCTGACCGCTCGCACCACGCAAATGGACGCACAAGGACGCACGGCAGCGCGTGAATTGGACGTGGATTTGAGCGAATTTGTCGGCGACCCAAACAATCCTTTGCCCACGCCAGCCGTGCTTTCAGGCAGCCAAAATCCATTATTGGCAATGCTGCCTGAAAGCGTGCAAAGCCAAGTTTCGCCAATCGTAGAAAACGTGCAAAAGGCGGTCAAAGTCTATCGCACGGTAGAAAAAGAAGTCGGCGACGTGCAACGCTTGATTCAGGCAGCCAAAGAGTTGAAAAACGACCCTGTCGGCGCGTTGCAGATTATCGGCGATGTGGTCGGTGTGGCGGGTGGCGCATTGGGAAAATTGAATGGTTTGCCCGAAATCACGGATAAATTGGGCGATTTGTCGGGCGTGGCGGCGTTTGCGACACAAGCGGCGCAAGCCACGCACCAGTTGGGCGACGCGGTCGGCGGTTTACGCGCTGGCTACGAAAGCGGCACGGTCGGCGGTTGGCTAATTGAGGGCAGCAACGCGGTGGACGCGGCGGCGGAAAGTTTGAGCAATGGCGCGGCGGCGTTGCAAAGTTTAACCGCATTCATTGCCGCACGAAAGGACGCATAATATGAATGGCGTTTTGGTTTACACCACGCAAGATGGCGACCGTTGGGACACGATTGCCCACAAGCATTATGGCAATGCGTTTGAAATCAATCGTTTGATTGCAGCAAATCCGCATTTGCCGTTGGCGGAGCAGTTCGCAAGTGGTTTGACCGTGTTTGTGCCTGTAATTGAAACCAAACCGCAGAATAATCAGGAGCTTTTACCGCCATGGATGCGACAAAATTAACCGCCCCTTGTGGCACATTATTCCCCCTCTCCCGTTTATGGGGGAGGGTTGGGGTGGGGGCTACCTTATGTTTTTAAATGCACTTTCAGGCAGCCTGAACCCGACCCAGCACCCTGTAACCCAGCCTGATTTTGTACTGACTTATGAACAAAAAGACATCACGGCAGACATTGCACCCTATTTATTATCGTGGACTTACACGGATTATTTGGGCGAACAATCCGATGAATTACAAGTGGATTTTGAAGATGTGGACGGACGCTGGTTGCGGTTATGGTTTCCCGAGCAAGGGGATAAATTGAGTTTGTCCGCTGGCGACCAGTTTACAGGCTTAATCAATTGGGGCAGCTTTGAAATTGCTGAAATTGAGTGGGAACGCAACCGCAACGGCGGCGATACAGTTAGCTTGAAAGCATTAAGCACAGGCATTACCAAAGCCAACCGCACTTTGCAAGCCAAACCGTTTGAAAATATGTTGTTGGCAGATATTGTTAAAACGGTGGCAGCACGGCTGAAATTGACGGTTTCAGGCAACATTGCCTCCATCAAAATCCAGCGCATCACGCAATATCAAGAACGCGATGTGGAATTTTTGGCGCGACTGGCGAAACAATACGGACATACATTTAAGATTGTGGGCGATAAGCTGGTTTTTACCCAAAACAGTGAACTTGCCAAACAAGAAGCCGTATTAATCATGCAGCCTGAAAACCTGTTGCGCGTGCGTTTGCGCGATTTGGTTAAGGGTGTACCCGATAAAGCGGTGGTTACAGGCTATGACGCGAAAAAGAAAAAGCCGATTACTGCCACACGCCAAACCAAACCGCTGCGACCGAATGCCAAACGCAAAACATCAGCCGACACCCTGAAAATCACACCCAACAAAGGCGAAAGCCAAGAAGAAATCAATGCGCGTGCCGATGCGGTTTTGGCAGAGGCGCAAGAAGAACGCTGTGTTGGCTCAATTACCGTGTTTGGTAATGCTTTGTTGGTGGCAGGGCAAGTGATTGAATTGCAGCAAATCGGCAAATTTAGCGGTCGTTATCTGATTAAACAGGCACGGCATGATATGAGCCGTTCACGCGGCTACATAACCGATTTGGAGATTAAGATGATTGAATACATTGCCGAGCAACAGGAGCAGCAAAATGACACAAAAAACCCATGATTTTGGCGCAACCGTGCAACACGGCATTGTTGCCGCGATAGATGCAGCCAAACACGCGGTGCGCGTTACCTTTCCAGCCCTTGAAAATATGCAATCGGACTGGCTGCCCGTCATTACACTGGGCGCAGGCGGTAATCAGTTTTATTGTTTGCCAGATATCGGTGCATTGGTGGTGTGCTTAATGGACGCACGCGGCGAAAGTGGCTCGGTATTGGGTGCGATTTACAACAACAGCGACAGCACACCTGCCAGTAACCAAGAGTTGCACGTTTTGCAATACAGCAATGGCACGCGCATTGAGCATGACCGCAGTACAGGCAATGTGTTGATTAAAACCAATGGTGTGGTTACGGTGGACGCGGATTGTGTTGTGCAAAAAACTTTAACCGTAAATGGCTTGCTGACCTACACCGCTGGCATGGCGGGTTCGGGCGGTGGCGCAAGTGCGGCAACGATTACAGGCAGCTTGCACGCCACAGAAGACATTACCGCAGGCAATATTTCGGTACAAAAACATACCCACACCGAACAAGGCGATGGTGCGCCGACTAGTTCGGCACAATAAATCTCCCTTTAAAACCCCAAAAGTTGCGATGTCGGCACTTTTGGGGTTTTTTAATGCGCGTTAAAAGCATTTCAGGCAGCCTGAAACGATAATGTCCGCATGAATTACGACACCCCCATTTCAAAACATTGGCAACTTGCCCCTAATGGCAAAGGCATCACGCAAGGCGCGGAAGACATTGATTTGTGCATACACAATATTTTGTCTACGCGCAAAGGCGCAGATGTGTTGCGCCCCGATTTCGGCTCAAACCATTTTGACTATTTGGACACGCCCGAAGATGTGTTTATCCCCAATGTGGTGCGCGAAGTGGTTTTAGCCATTCAGACTTGGGAAAAACGAGCGGTAGTGGAAAACGTGAAATTTGAAGGCAATGCACCACACATCACAATGATTGTGCAATGGCGCGTAGCAGATGAGATTTGGGGCGAATTGCACCAAACACGGATTTATTCGGGGAAATAACACATGAATATGAAAGATTTGCAGCGCGAAGATGTGAAAATCGTGGACGATAACCCCGAAAAAATCTTGTCCGAGATGATTGCCGATTACGAAAAGCGCACAGGCAAAACCCTGCAACCTGCCCATATTGAACGCTTGCTGATTAACAGTTTTGCTTATCGCGAAACGCTTACGCGCAATGAAGTCAATGAAGCCTACCGACAACAGCACGTCCGTTTTGCCACAGGCTTAATGCTGGATTTATGCGGCGATGATGTGAATACGCCAAGACTGGAAGCGAGCGCGGCGCGTTGCACGATACGCTTTCAGGCTGCCGATTTTGTTGGCACGGTGGACATTCCCATTGGCACGTTGGTGGCGGTCGGCGATTTGACCTTTGCTACGCTGGAACAAGGGCAATTATCCGTCGCACGAGCAAGCATGGATTTACAGGCAGCCTGCACCGAAACAGGGGTGCGCGGCAATGGCTGGTCAATCGGGCAAATCAATACCATTCAGACAGCATTATCGGGCGCGAACACGATTAGCGCACACAATATCAGCATTCCCACAGATGGCGCGGAAACTGAAAGCGATGATGCCTATCGCGAGCGTGTGTTACTTGCGCCTGAAAGTTTTTCGGTCGCAGGTTCGGTCGGCGCATACCAATACTGGGCGCGAGCCGTTTCTCCCGCGATTTGCGATGTCCACGTTGCCAACGCGTTAGACAACAAAGGCGAAGCCATCGGCGGCACAGTCGCCATTACCGTTTTAACCAAAACAGGGCTGCCTGAACGCGAACTTTTAACCCAAGTGCATAACGAAGTATCAGGCGAAAAGAAACGCCCCTTGTGCGACACCGTAACCGTGAACGCACCCGAAGTGGTGGATTACGCGCTCAATGCCGAGCTGGTTTTGTACACAGGCGCAAACGCGTTGGAAGTCAAAGCCGCCGCCGAAAAAGCATGGGCAAGTTATGAAACCTTGCGCCGTGAAAAATTAGGCGGCGATATTGTGCCACTTGATGTGATGAATGTGTTGAAAGTCGCTGGCGTGTACAACGTCAATTTAATCGCCCCAACTTTGCGCGTGATTCAGCCAAACCAATGGGCGCGGTGTACATCTGTTCGCATTAGCATTGCAACGACACAGCAAGACGGTTAATCAACATGAAACTGACTTACGCACACATCATTGAGCGCGACCAACGCTACAAAATATTAGCCGATTTGGGTTTGCGCTTGGATTCATTGGATACGGCAAAATTGATGCCGCGATTGGTGGACTTAGTTGCACCTGAACACCTTGAATTATTAGCCCAAAGCCGTTCCATTTTAAACGAAGACGGCTACTGGCTGGCTGAATCCGACCAAGCGCGCCGCCGCTTAATCAAAGGCGCGTATGAATTGCACCGCTACAAAGGCACACCGTGGGCAATCCGTGAAATCGTGCGGCGGCTAGGTTTTGGCGAAGTGCAAATTTTAGAAGGATTAGGCAACAAATTTCACAACGGCGAAATCCTACGCGATGGCACCTACGCACACGGACACCGCGACCGTTGGGCGCACTATCGCATCATCATGAATTACCCCATTACCAACGACCAAGCCTTTTTATTACGCAAAACACTCGCCGCCTTCGCCCCAGCGCGTTGCGTATTAGCGGCATTAGACTTTCAAGCAGCCCCCTTACTGCACAACGGCAAAGCCACGCGCAACGGGCAATTTAACAGAGGAACAGCATAGACATGGCAAATTTACGCGAAACCGCCACATGGGAAGCAGGGATTTATCAATGGGAAACGTCCGACCCCGTGATGGGCGGCGAAAACGGCATTGACAACAAACCCACGCGCCAACTGGCAAACCGAACGCAATGGCTGAAAACCGAATTGGCAAAAGCCGTTAGCAGTATTGGCAACAACAAAACCGCTGCCGATGAAGCCATTGCGCTCAAAGCCAACGCAGCCACTCGCCTTACCGCAGGCAACGGCTTAACAGGCGGTGGCGATTTATCCGCCAATCGCACCATCACCCTTGGCACACCCAGCCGCATTACCGCCACCACCACCAACAGCGTCGGCACAAACACCCACACCCACGAGATTGATAACGCCAGCACCACCGTCGCAGGTGTGGTCAAACTCAACGACACGCTCAGCAGCCAATCGGCAAGCGAAGCCTTAACCGCCAAACAAGGGCGCGTATTGGCTCTGCAAATCGCCGCCGCCGTTTCAGGCAGCTTCCCTTATCGCGGTGAGTTAAATCAAACACAAGATTTAGACACACTCAAAGGCGCAGAAAATTACGGCGTATGGCGAAACCATGCCAATGTTTATGCAACCAGCGCAAATCATTATCCTTTGGAAAAAGCAGGGACATTATTTGTGCTGCCCTCCGCCTATCAAGGCGTACAAGTTTATATACCATTTGACCGTGCCGTTTGGTACGTCCGCGCAACGAGGGACGCCAATAGCGCTTATCGCTTTGGCAATTGGCAAGCCATCAATGAAACCGTCAATGCCTTAAACAGCGAATCGACCACTGCCGCACTTTCTGCCGCTATGGGTAAAAACCTTGCCGAAAAAATTGATAACAAAGACTCCTTAAAAACCATCAACTATGACGACAATCCAGCATTAGGTTACAACCGAACAGGTTTTTATCGTGGCAGTAGCAAAGAATTAAATGGTAAGAATTTGCCCAGCATGGAAATCCATATCACGCATCCTACGCAAACCAATAACGCCTACGCCCGCGGCATTGGTTTCACATATGGCGGCGACTTTGGCTTAAGCACCACCGCGTGGGGTGGCGACGGTACTTATCTCGGACAAAAAACCATTTTGACCGAATTAAATGGCGTGATGTTATCGGGCGACCAAACCATTAGCGGCACCAAAACCTTTTCAGGCAGCCTGAAAACCACGTCCGAAATCACATCAGGCGCAGGTATTACCATTTCAGGCAGCAACAAAACCGCCCGTTTTGGCATGGGGACGAGCGATTGCTTTATCCACAATCCCACCGCCAAAAAATACCTGCAACTCAAAGACAACGGCGAATTGGCATACAGCGATGACAAAATCATATTGCAATCCATGTTGTCCAACGCCATCAACAGCTCATCGAGCAGCACCGTTGCCAGCAGTAAAGCCGTTAAAACCGCCTACGACAAAGCCAACGACGCCAATAGCAACGCCAACAGCAAATCCGTTGTAACCGTGATGACAGGCACGCTCAACGATGGCGGCACCATTCCCCTGCCATCAGGCTACAGCGAAGCGCAATGCCGTTGGTTGGTATCAGTGAACGATGACAACATCAACCGCGCATTCTGGGACATTAATGAAAATGGCGGTCATCTGCACTACCGCTTTGAATGCTACACAACAGGACGCGTTGTCAAATGCCGCACCTACCGCCACAACCACCACACCGACGACAACATCCCTGGCCGCGCCAATTACATCATCATCGGTGTCAAATAAAGGATAACTCATGTACCAAATCTTTAATCAAACAGGGCAGCACATTGGCAGCTGCGATATTGAACCCGATGCCGACGATTTAGCCAGTCGTGGCGAATTTGCCATTGAATACGACACACCACTTTCAGGCAGCCTGAAAGCCGACCCGAAAACCCAAACAGTCATGCACATTCCTGCCCAACCTAGCGCGTTGCACCAATGGGACGATGAACAACAGACATGGATTTTGCCTAAAGAAGCGCAAGTAAAATTGTTTCAGGCAGCCCAAAATACCAAACTTGCCGAACTCAACACCGCTGCCCAAAACTACATCGCTAAAGCCGCAGGCACAGACAAAGTGCCCGAATTTGAATTGCAATCATGGAGTTTACAAGCCCTAGAAGCCAAAGCATGGGCAGCGGATAAAAGCGCGGCAACGCCCATTTTGGACACCATCGCCGCCAATCGCAAAATCCCACGCGAAGCGTTAATTCAGGCAGCCTTAAAAAAGACCCTGCAATACGAAGCCCTAACCGCCGCTGTTGCAGGGCAACGCCAAGCCTTGCAGGTTCTGATTGAAAAAGCGCAAAACATGGACGCGTTAGACCAAATTGCCATTCAATTCACGCAGCCTGAAACCGCGTAGGTTAGGGTAAGGTACAAACCCCAACATTCAGGCAGCCTGAAAAACAGAAAGTTTCAGGCAGCCAAACCAACAGAAAGCAAATCATGACAAAATCAGTCTATCTCGCCCTCTACAAAGGCAAAAAAACAGGCAAAGGCATAAACGTTTGGGCAGCGCGCCTGTGCGATTGGGCGATTCGCACAATCACACGCGGACAATATTCCCATTGTGAAATCGCCATAGATTTAGGCGGAAAATTTGAATGCTATTCAGCCAGCCTACGAGACGGAGGCGTGCGGCGAAAATTGATTGATTTGGCACCCGACAAATGGGATTTAATTGAGTTGCCTGAAAACGCAGCCCAACAAGCGCGAGAATTGTATCGGCAGACACTCGGCACAAAATACGATGTTTGGGGCTTATTGGGTGTAGTGCTGAAATGCCATTCAGGCAGCTTGAAAAAATGGTTTTGCTCCGAATGGTGCGCCCAAGCTTTGGGTTTGGAAAAACCAGCGCAATACAGCCCAAATAGCTTGGCGCACTGCTATCAAGTAATAGCCAGCTATAAGAAAAAATAGAAAAAGACGGCTGCGCGGCGGTGTCGTTACCACCGTACTCCGCGCCAGCTTTCAGCAGCAGTACCTGCGTTCAGCCTTTTTAACCGTACGCTCGCGAGCGCGGTTGAATTGTCGCACAAGACACAGGATTTTCACAGTATGCAACATCGTTACAAAAACGCTTTTTCATCATATCGCGCCTTAATTTGCCAAGATTGCAAACGCAAACTTGGCGAAGCCACAGGCACAGATTACCAAATCATGATGAAATGCAGACGTTGTAAGCACTTTAACACTTTTAATGCTTAATTTTTTTCAGCGTACCTTTGCGTACCCAACCAGCGCGTGTGTTTGGACACAGGCACACGCGCTTTTTTTGAGGGCGCAATATGACGCAAACTTTTTATCAAGCACCGCTTCCTTTCACAGGGCAAAAACGCCGCTTTTTAACGGCATTCAAACAGGTTTTAAATCAATGTATCGCAGATGACGGCGCAGGTTGGACAATTATTGATGTATTCGGCGGTTCAGGCTTGCTCGCACACACGGCAAAACACTGTAAACCTGATGCTCGCGTGATTTACAATGATTTTGACGGCTATACAACACGATTGCAAAACATCAACGCTACCAACCGTTTGCGACAAATCATTTTGGATTTAACCAAGCACATTCCGCGCAATCAAAAGCTGCCTGAAAACGTACAAAAACAGGTTCAGGCAGCCTTAAAATCATTTGACGGCTATGTTGATTTGCACAGCGTGGCAAGTTGGTTGCTGTTCAGCGGTAGGCAAACGACAGATTTACAAGATTTATTAACCAATCACACCTATTACAACGGCGTTCGCATCAGCGATTACCCACAGGCGGATGGCTATTTAGACGGTCTGGAAATCACATCGCAATCGTATGCCGATTTGCTGCCTGAATTTATTGGGCGCGATAAAGTTTTGTTTCTGTTTGACCCACCATATGTTTGCACCGCACAAGGCGCGTATCGCAACGAAACCTATTTTGGAATGGTGGAATTTCTGAAATTGATGCGTTTGGTGCGACCGCCATTTGTATTTTTCAGTTCCACGCGGTCAGAGTTTTTAGATTATTTGGACTTGGTTATTGGCTACCAATTGGACGGTTGGGAACGGTTTGTAGGCTATCGCAAAATCAATGTGCAGGTTCATTTGAACAAAAACGCGCAATATGAAGACAATTTGGTGTACAAATTGGATTGACCTCAAACCTGATGATAACCACTGGATTTTTCATCAATTTTAGCGAAAAAAGCACTACACTTGTTGGTAAGTGTACGGTAATATCAGTTTCATGATAAATCACTATTTTAAAAGGATAAGTTATGAAACCTGCTTTTTTGCAACTGGGCTTTTTTGGTTTGATTCAGCAATATGGTTACACGCCTGATGCGGTCATGAATACCGTGATTGAAACGATTATGTGGAAAACACAGCATCAATTCAATCGCAGGATTGTTCAAAGTTGGTTAGACGGTGCAGATGGTGTGATGTTTGCTGAACGGCTGATTCGTTATTTTGATGAATGTTATCCATCAGAAGCAGCTGCCAAAGCGGTGATTGCCGATTTGCGCCAAGTTAAATTAGACCAGCATTGGGCAGCTGAATATGGTTTGGCTGCTGATGTGAATTACCTTGATGGGATATTGCAAATTTTGAGCCGTGAATTGGATTGATTTTTAGCCATAGAAAAAATAAACAGCAAATGCGATGACATTGTCGCATTTGCTGTTTTGTTTTTGCAATGGTGTTGCAAGATGTGAAATAAAATTCAGGGCGATTTATATTGTGCTGCGCGCGAAAATTTCGTGCGTGGCATCACACGCTCGCCGTGTACGTAGTACATAAGAGCGTGGGCAACGCCGTGGATTTCTGTATTCATTCGCTATATTTTTTACGACCAGTTACCACGCTTCACTTTATCTAACTGACGGCGGTCGCGTTTGGTCGGGCGACCGTCGGGATAGGCAGCGGAAATGCGGCTGGCTTGGTCTAGGGCTTTTTGGGCTTCGCGGTTGGCGGTAGTTTGTTCGTCTTCGCGGTAGAGCAAACGGGCTTCGGGCGCGGGGCGGCGTTGGTGGTTGAGTGCGAGTACATAAAGTTTGAATGGCAAGGAATTGAGTGTTAAATCAATCACATCGCCTACCACAATGTATTTGCTGGTTTTGACTTTTTGCCCATTGACGGCGACGCGACCGAGTTCGATGTGCTTGCTGGCTAAGCTGCGGGTTTTGAAAAATCGTGCTGCCCAGAGCCATTTGTCTAAACGCATGGTGTCGTCGCGTTCGTCTTCATATTGTTGTTTTGACATGGGGTTTCCTTTGTTTTTTTAGGGTTTCAGGCTGCCTGAAAACTTGTCATGTTACTTTTTCTGACTTCATTATTATTAGCTGAAACTCTAGGGGCTAGTGACAACTTGGGCGCGATGTTGGTTTTGTTGAGAAATTTGTCCAATTCAAGGCGAAAATGCGAGCCAATGCGTTCCATTGGCGAGTATTTTTAACGAAGAATTGGGTAAATTTAGCACAAAAACAACCGCGAAACGAATTGTCATTAGCCCCTAAGCCCCCACCCTAGTCCTCCCCCGCAAGCGGGAGAGGGGATGAGTTACTTGTAGTTCTCAGGCAGCCCTGAAAAATTATTGGTGGACAGTGTCTGCCCTGCTTTCAGGCTGCCTGAAAACTTACTCGCCACGACTATGCTCATCGGCAACTATTTTCGCTTGCACCGCGTCAAATTCCGACAATTCGCCTTGTTTCATAGAAATAATCCGTTCGGCATGGTGAAAATATTTGTCATCATGGCTGATGGCAAAGAGCGTGTAGCCTTGTTGTTTTAGCAAGGGCAAAAGTTGCTCGTAAAACACGCGGCGAAATTGGGGGTCTTGGTCGGCTGCCCATTCGTCTAGCACCATAATGCTGCGGTTTTCCAACGCGGCGATGAGCAAGCCTAGGCGTTTGCGTTGTCCTTGCGAGAGTTGGCTGTTGAGAATTCTGCCTGTGTCAATTTTGACTTTTTCGTGCAACTGCAAGTGTTGCAACCAGTTTTGGATGTCTGCATCGCCAATATCTTGCCCTGTGCCGTCCATGAGTTGCTCAAACAAGTGAAAATCGGTGAACACGCTGGCGAACAATTGGCGGTAGGCGTGGCGGTTTTCATCGGTAATTTCTACATCATCTACAAAAATTTTGCCGCTGCTGGGCGTGTATAAGCCGCTTAATACCATGGATAAAGTAGATTTACCCGAGCCGTTGCCGCCGATGAGAAATACGGTTTCGCCGCGTTGTAAGGTTAAGTTAATCGGTTGCAGCGCGAAATGTTGTCCGCCTTGCACGGGGTAGCTATAAGTGATGTTTTCTAGGCGAATGGTTTGCCAGTTTTCAGGTAGCTTGTGTGTGCCATGAAATTCAGGGCGATAGTCATCCAAACCCAAATCTTTCAAGGCTTGCAAACCAACTTGGCTTTGCATAATCGCAGGGAACGCGCCGATGGCGGATGTGAGTGGGCCGCGCATGAATAAGACGGTCATGCTGATGGTGGCGGCGTCGCTTAAACTTGTCCAGCCGTGGTGCGTGGCGAGATAAAAGATGATACCGACGGCGGCGAGCATGATGCTGTTGCCCCAGTTGACGGCAATGGCGTGGTAACTATCGGCTTTGACGTGCGCGTTGCGGCGGGTATGGGCTTGTGGCGTGAATTCTTCATTGTAGAAACGCTCGGCGCGGTAGCGATTGAGCGTTAATTCTTTGTGTCCGTCCAACGCGGTTTCATAGTGGCGTTGGATTTCGTCTTCCGCGCTGCGCATAGCGCGAAAGCTGCTGTAATGGCGTTTAACCACAAAATGTGTACCGCCAATCATGAGCAACATCAACACCGCCGTGACCAAAAATAATTTAGGCGACAACCAAATCAAATACAGGCTACACGCCGCCACAAACAACACACCTTGCACCAATTCAGGCAGCCGCGTAAAGGCGATGGACAAACTGCGAATATCGCTGCCGAGACTTGCCAAAATTTTCGGTTTGCCAATCAACTGAATCTGCGCCTGATGGCTATCCATAATGCGTTTCACAAGCTGCATTTGCGTGTCGCGAATAAAATTTTGCCCAATGCGCGCAAGCTGAATTTGCGCAAAACTGGCGGCAAGAAAATAGAAAATAACGAGCAAAATGAATTGCCCAATGCCGCCGCTGTTTAAATCATTGTTGCGCAACAGATGGTTATTGATATACGACAGCGTACCGATACCGAGCGCACCCGAAACCAGTGTCAGCGTAAGCATCTGCAAAAACGCGGTTTTGTGGTGGGTGTAGATGAGTTTGATGATGTCCATGTGTGTGTTTTTTCTTTCTATTTATATGATTTTTCAGGCAGCCTGAAACGATGAGATAAATCTTTTCGTAGGTCGGGCATTTATGCCCGACGCAAATAGCGTGTGTTTTGTAGAGCATTCATGCCCGACCTACAAATGCTTGTAGTTGAACCATTATGTCTTCATGCCGCCTTGAATACCGCCTGCGCCGCGTTCACGCCCCAATGCAAGGCTTCTTCAAACACCGAATAGCCGCTTAAATCGCTGTGCGCAAAATGCAAGCGCGAATGATGGTGGCGGATTTGATTTAAGCCCACATGACTCAAATAGCCGACTTGCGGCACACTCATTGCATGAGCGCGCACCGTCATGTCCACATGCGCGACGTGTTGCCAAAAGCGTTTCCCGCCATAAACG
This sequence comes from Neisseriaceae bacterium B1, assembly GCA_051414845.1. Classification (GTDB taxonomy): domain Bacteria; phylum Pseudomonadota; class Gammaproteobacteria; order Burkholderiales; family Neisseriaceae; genus Simonsiella. The sequence goes on along the minus strand of CP183313.1, from coordinate 736,231 downwards.
CGCAGCAAATCTTGCGCCGCAGGTTCAATCAAATCTTGCGCTTGTGCGTTTAACAGCCATTGGCGCACGTTTTGCGGCGTATCGTGATTGAGCGCGTGATAAGCGGTAAAAATCGTGCGCGAGGGCTTGGCAACGCGAATTTGCTGGTGCGTCGCCACCACATAACCCAGCGATGGCGATTGATGCACAATATTGTCCCAAGCCAATTCGGTTTTATCAGGTTCGGGCGGAAAACTGTTTAGCACAAAATTACTTACCAACCACGGCGCATAATCAGGCAGCGCGTGTTGCAAACCATAGCGTTCAGGCTGATGAATAATACGTTTCGCTACCATCAACGGCATAGCACAAATCACTTGCCGCGCATGAATCGCATGATTATTGCCTACTTCATCGCGCAATATTATTTCAACAAAATCATCATATTCACGCACCGCGATTGCCACGCCTGCCATCGCTTGTGGCTGCCTGAAAGCCAAGTTTTCATTTTCAGGCAGCCTTTTTAAACGCTGCATACCACTTAAATCGCGCAAACCTTGCGATAAATGGTTTAAACCGTCTGCCCAAGTCAAAACCGCCGCATTGTCGTTGCCACGCGCCGCAAAATAATGCAAACCTGCAAACGCAGACACTTGCGCCGCGCCTTGCCCATAATCATCACGGCAACAATAATCTAAATAAGACAACAAGTTAGCCGATTTGTAACCGTTTTGGCGCAACCAATCAGCAAAAGTCAATTGATCCAGCGCACGCCATTTTTCATCTCCTGAACTCGCCACAATCGGAATGGCAAACGCCTTTCTGCCATCGCTGCCATAAGCATGTTTCAGGCTACCTGCAAATGCGAAAAAGCGGCGGCTATCTTCATCAGGCGGCAGCAAACCATCGTGCCAACGCCCTTGATAATAAACGCGTTCATCAGGCGCGTGTACCAAATCCGTTTCACGATAGAGCGCGCTGCCATCCGCATTTTCCTGCAACAAAATCCCCATCTGTCGCAACAAACGGCGTACATACACACTCTCTTGTGATGGCTGCGGCAAATAATGCGCACCCGTTGGGGCTTTCAGGCTGCCTGAAACATAAGCCGCATTGTTACCATTGGGCTCAAAGCCTTCAATCAACAGCACATTTTGCTCGCCCGCCTGCGCCAAATGCCAAGCCGCGCTTAAACCAGCCGTGCCGCTGCCCAAAATCACAATATTGGCTTGTTGAACGCGATTGGCTTGTACATTCAATTGCTTATCGCGCAACAAATGCGCCAAAGGCAAACCGACCTTGTTCACATGAACGCTGGGCAGTTTGGAAAGATAGCGATAGCCTAGCCACGAAGCCGCAGCAGAAGCGACAAGCGTGCCACCATAGGCGAGAAATTGACGACGATTGGGCATGGTTTTTGAATGAAAAATGGTTTCAGGCAGCTTGAAAGCCCGTAGGTCGGATTCTTGCATCCGACAATATTATTTAAAACAAATGCTTGATTGAATACACAACATATCGGATACAAGTATCCGACCTACATTCAACCGCGCCCTGTGCTACCAAACCCACCCACACCACGCGCGCTGGCGTTAAATTCGTCCACCACTTCAAACGCTGCCTGCACCACAGGCACAATCACCATCTGCGCAATGCGCTCAAATGGTTGAATCGTAAACGCTTCTTGCCCACGATTCCATAACGAAACTTTCAATTCGCCCTGATAATCCGAGTCAATCAAACCCACTAAATTGCCCAGCACAATACCGTTTTTGTGTCCTAAACCTGAACGCGGCAACAACATGGCACACAGTTGCGGATTATCCAAATAAATCGCCAATCCTGTTGGAATTAATACAGTTTGCCCTGCTTCTAAAGTAATCGCCTCATCAATACAGGCACGCAAATCCAAGCCAGCCGAGCCTTCGGTGGCATAAGCTGGCAATTGGTCGGCAATTTTGGGATTTAAGATTTTCAGTTGAACGGGTGTCATAAGGTACTTTCTTGTTTAAATAATATGGAAATATTTTAGCTACGCAAATCCTCGTTTCAGGAAGCCTGAAAAATTAATACGCATTCTGCTCGCGCCACATCAAATAATCACGCAACGGCGGCGCAGGTGGATTGATACAATGCGGACATACGCCCGTCGTATCTTCGTCGTCTTCACTCGTGTCAAAATGCCCCACATTAGGGTCAAAACGACTTTGTTGCAAAACTGCTTGCACCAAGGCTTGCTCTTGCATAGGGTCAAACTCAAAGCGCGTTAAAATTTCTGCCAATAAATCTTGTTCAGCAGCAGTAAATTTTTGATTGTATTGAATAATCGTGTTGCGATAATCAAGGTATTGAATTTTGTGAAACATAAGGCTGCCTGAAAACAAAAGCGCGCATTTTAACACAATGCGCGCCTAAGCCTAAAAAGCTTGGAAATTCATGCGGAAAATAAGCGCCCCCCTATTACCTTGTTCTTAAATCGAATATTCACCCGTAAACTCCAAATCCGAAATCTCTTTACGCAAATGCTTAACCGCGGGCGTAACAATCGCCACAAACATCGCCTCACGCAAACGGCGTTGTACAGGCGAGCGCATCAAATAACCCTTCGCGCCCGCGTGTAAAGCCGCCGATTGCGCCGCGTCCAAACACAATTCTGCCGCCGCTAAACGCGTTTGCAACGTCTCCAAAATGCTGGTTTGCCCAGCCCACGCCTCGTCTGCCAATTTCGCGGTTTTATTTAAGGCTGCCTGAAAACGGTCTTGCAAATCATCTATTTGATTATCCAAATAAAAATTCACTTCACCATGGCTCACATTGGCCAACTTAATTTCTTTCAGGCAGCCATCAATAATGCCTGCGCCAATGCCAATTTGCAGCAAAATAAAGCCCGTTTTGATGGATTTAATATACGATTCAAACTGTTGCGGTTCGGCTAACACATCTTCGTGTGGCACAAACACGTTTTCAAATTTCAACGCAAACGTGCGCGTGCCTTCCAACGCGCAAAATTCGGGGCAAGGATTGAGCGACACGCCCTCGCACTCCGCGCCCGTGATAAACATCACATAGCCGTCCACCGTTTGCGCCGTGTTCGCCCAAATGTGCGTGTCGCCCAAATTAGACACCCAAGGCAACACGCCATTGACTCTGTAACCGCCGTCCACTTTTTCCGCTTTCAAGTTATGCTCTTCAATACCAGCCAAATGTTTGACAGTATTGGACATTCCTGTGCCAGCCAACACTTTACCTTGCAACACGTCCGCCAAATAGCGCAATTGAACGGCGGCGTTCGGCGTTTTGTGCAAATACCACGCGCAAGCCGCTTGACACCACACGGAAAATGCGGTCGCACCACAGACTTTTCCCACTTCACGAATCGCCAAAATTTGTGTGGTCAAGCCCAATCCATTACCGCCTTGTTCGGTCGTGCCAACGGATTGATAGCCACCTATTCTGCCCAATTCACGCATAAAATTTTCGGGATAAACGCCTTTTTGGTCAATGTCTTGCACGATGGGTGTAAGTTCGCGTTGTGCCAGTTCGGCGATTTGGGATAATAAAGTTTGTTGGGGCATGATGATTTCCTTTTATGGATTTTTCTTATGGATTTTTCGGGCAACCATTTTATAGGTAATATTTTTTCAGGCAGCCTGAAAATGTTAAAATTGATAAAAATTAAATATTTACAAAATTCACAATTTAAAAAAATCACCACGCCTTATTCAAAGACATGGCGATTTTTTAAAAATACATTTTCAGACAGCCTGAAATTGCGTCAAACTCTCTACGCCATCATTCACGCGTAGGTGGCAATCCATCGTAGAGCTAAACGAATATTTATTTGATGCGAAATTTATCTGCTAAAATTTTGAATTTTAAGCATTAAATAAAAATCACCCAAACCGAGAGTTGGATTCCCGCCTGCACGGGAATGATGAACATGGTTTTCAGGCAGCCTGAAAATTACACAAACGCTTGCAATTCTGGGTTAATCTCGGTTTTCGCCAAATTATTGGTGTAGTTGCACAAAGTTGCCAACGCCACGCCCAAAACCACTTCAACTGATTGCTGTTGCGTGTAACCCGCGTCTAAGAAAGCCGCCAATTGAGCATCTGAAACCGCACCTTTGTTTTCCATCACGGCAATCGTAAAAGTCGCCAACGCGCTTAATTTCGCATCGTCAAAATCGGTCGGATTTACGGCACGAGATGCGGCAATCGCGTTGTCCGATAATAATTTTTTCAGCGTTGCCAATTTGGTATGCCCTGCCACGCAAAAACCGCATTCGTTGCGTTTGGCAGCGATGATTTGCACCACTTCGCGTTCGCCAGCAGTTAAGCTGGTTGCGCCATTGAGCTTGCCCACTTCTTGATAAAATGCCAACGCCTCGGGCGAATTCGCCAACACGCCAATCAAGTGTGGCAAAAAGCCGTTCGCGTCCAAAGCCGCTTGTACGCGTGATTTCGCCGCCTCGGGCGCAGTTTCTACGGTGTGAATGGGTAAACGTGCCATGATGCTTTCCTTTAATGTTATGTTTTAAGTGTGTGCATTGTAAAACGCGCAGTTTGAAAGGGGAAAGACGGGTTTTGTCTTTTGCTTAGAACGCGAAATTATAAAGAAGTTATCGTCAATATCCAATTTTCGGCGTTTTATTGCTTTTGCTGTAGTTATCTCTTATAATTACATGTTTTCAAACTTCGGGGCGGTAGCTCAGGGGTTAGAGCAGAGGACTCATAATCCTTTGGTCGTGAGTTCGAAACTCACCCGCCCTACCAAACAAAAACCGCGTGAAATCAATAGTTTCACGCGGTTTAATTCAAGCAAAAACAATCAATTTTAATCTACATTTTTTCACTTGTTCTACAAATCCACAAAATTAAGCCCATTTTGCAACCTATTTTTTCTTAAAATCCACCCGAGTCGGCGACACCAATTTACCCTTGCGATGGCGCACATAATGCACCGTCATACTGCTATTTTTATGTCCCAGCAAATCCATTGCCGCGTTCAAGCCCAATTCTTCGTCTTTATCCGTACCCGCCTTCGCGCGCAAATCCCTAAATTGAAATTCCGCCTTGTCCACATTTGCTAATCGCCGCGCCTTATCCATGCCATAGCGTAATTGGTTATAACTAATTGGCTGACCGTTTTTACTAAACAAAAAATCATGCTTCGCCTCCCCGCGTTCGTCCAAAATCTGCTTAACCACATCGGCAAACACACCAATCAACGCCACTCTCAACTTTTTACCCGTCTTATTTTGTTGAATCCACAGCGCGTCATCATGAAAATCAGACAACTTCAATTTCAGCGTATCCGCCACCCGTTGGCTACACAAATAAGCCACCAACATCAACTGCCGAATATGCCTATCCGCCTGCTCAAAAACCCGCCAAAACACCTCATCCGACACATAAACATCGCGCCCTCGCTCCGTATTCTTCTTCACACCGCGCACAGGATTTTCATTATCCGTGTAGCCCCATTCACGCGCCTTATTAAAAATATGGCTAAACAAAGCCACCTCACGATTCGCCCGAATAGCCGCCTTTTTACTGCGCCAATTCAAATACTCACGAATGTGCATAGGTCGAATTGCATTAATCGGCGCAGGTGGGTGATTAAAAAACTCTAATAACTTTTCCAATTCCCGCTCATTAGTTTGCTGCGTTGCCACCGATTTTCTAGGTAACACCTCGCGCTGATACCGCTTCACCACATAAGCAAACGTCAGCGTCTCATCAATCTTTTGTGCCAATTCAGGCTCACAATACTGCATTTCCAAATCCGCATATTGCTTCAACGCCTCATAATAATCCGCCCCCAAAGGCAGCCACTTACGCGGCTTTTGGCAAGTATCATAATAATAAAACACCTTACCACTACTACTCATTTTCGCCCGCAAACGCGCAGGCAACGTCCGTTTTCTCGCCATTGCTAACTCACATCACTTTTCCAGCCTCTTTGCTGGGTAGCACTCGGACTCGTTTCCGACACCGACACGCCTAAAATCCGCTCAACCGCCGCGCGTGCCACCACAGGACGGCTCGCCGCATTCACCACAAAAGGAATACGCAAATCGCTCAACACCCGAATTTGCGCCTTAAAGCGAGATTTCCCAGTTAATTCAACCAATTCGGCTTTGTTTAAAAAAATAGATTCCATCTTAAACCCTTAAATCAATCCATCAAACCAAGAAAAACAAGCCTATTGCCAAAAATTCAACTCAATTTCCGCCAACAAATCCGCCGCTTCGCGCAAAACACTCTCTGCGCTATCATATTGTTTCGGCGCAGCAAATTTACGCAACTTAAGCGCGTGGCGCAGCTTGCCGCCCTTTTCATGCAGCCTTAATTCAGGCTGCATGAAGCGACCCAATTCATTCAACTTCGCGTGATACTGCTGCAAAGCACGCTGATTGTCTTCACGCTCTTGCTGTTCAAACGCCGCCACTTGCGCCATGCGCACCATGCTTTCTACTTGCGCCGTATTGAATTCAGGCTCTTTGGCAATTTGCCCCAAAGCTGTATTGAGCAACACCATTTCTTGCGCCTTGAAAAACGGCTCAATCTCTTCATCGCGTGCCAAACGCTTAATTTCCTGCACCAAAGATTCATAACGCGCCTGACGATTTTGACGCAAATCTACGCTTTCTTTACGTTTCTTAACTTCAAAACCCTCTGTTTCATCGCCCGATTTCATTTTCGTAGAGTTATTGACACAAGTCCAAGGGGCGGCGTTGCCGCCTTTTTGAAAAGCCAAAGTCCACTCATGCACGCGCGAAATCTTAATCTCGCCCGATTGCGCGTCCAACACACCGCGCGTAAACGCCGCCAAAGGCTCGCCATATTTATTGGTAAACGTTTCAGGTAGCGTTTCCTTATACAACTGCACAGGCAAATCCGCGCGCTTCACTGCCGTACCGCCCATAATGGCAACAAACTTGCCCCAATCGCCCTTATCCGCCGCCAAAGCCGCGCGCACAATCACATCGTTATAATCGCCCACAGCCATACCCTCGCGGCGCAACTCACGCCAAATGCCCACAGGCGCACCGCCAATTTGCTGAAATTGACGAATGCCCCACAAACTCGCCCAAGCGTCGACGCGTTCCGCCGTTTCAATCATGCGCTCACCGTTTGCCGCTTCAAAATCTTCGCCCACATCCTCGCCCGCATTGTTTTTACCATCAATATTCTTGGCAATATACTTGGCGATATAGCCCGCCGCCGTGCCCTTATTCCAATTAATCTTTTGAAAATCCACGCGTGCTCTCACTTTCTTATCGCCAAAAACACGCCAATGCGCGCTTTGCCAAAACTCCACTTCCGTTTTCAGGCAGCCTGAAAGCTCTGCCAGCGTTTGCACAGGCAAACCCGCCGCCTTTTGCGCCGCTTGTTGCGTGCGTGCAAAAGCCAATGCCGCTTTCTTGCTGTCAAAATAACGCAAGCCCAATTCTTCGCGGTCGGCACGGCAAGCATAACGCGCCACAATTTCACGAAACTTCATGCGTTTTTCCAATGGCATAAAAAACAAACCATGCCAATGCGGACAACCGTCATGATGTGGCTCGGCAACACGAAAACCATATAACTCAATCTCTTCGCGTTTTAAGGCAGCCTGAATTTTCGCCCACACCTGATTCAAATAAGCCGACGCATCGCGCGGCGTGCTGCCGTCGTATTTGGCATTTTCATCGCCCGAAATATGATGCGCACGATGAAAACGGCTGGGGCAAGTAATGGTAATAAACTCACCACAATGCCTCAAATCACGCGCTACCGCTTCAAACCCTGCAATGCGCGTCATCAATTCCGCGCGGCGAATAGCAGGATTGGCATTGGATTTTTCCACCAATTGCGCTAAGCTAAACTCTTGCCCCAGCTCGTTAATCATCACAAGCGATTGCATTAAAGCCGCATTGCGTCGTTTTTGCGCACGACGGCGCAAAACCGCTTCATTGGAGCAATACAGCCAGTTGCGCTTATTGACCAAATTCAAATGCCCGCGCAAACCGTGTTCATAACGGCGCGATAGGACACGGCGAAAATGGCGCGTCCACCATGCTTTATCTTGCAATCGTGCCACAATCGCGTTTAGCCATAATTCATCATGCGTTTCATCATAAGCACTCAGTTGTAGCGCAAACTGCTCTTGCCATTGCACCGCATATTTAGCTGCCTGTTGTTCCATTTCAGGCAGCGTCCAACCAAAGGTATAAACGCCTTCTTCAAAACGCTGCGCTAATTTCTCGCCCAAAGCACGGATTTCATCGTCTTTCGCGTCCAAATCCAGCGGCAAATCATGTTGAACAAAAGGCGCAGCAAATGCCTGAATCGCCTTATCCGCGCCATCCACATCATGATAGCGAACGCGCCCATTAATCACTTTGTTTACATTGGCTTTTTTCAACCATAACCCAGTCGCCCGCTCGCGCAAGACGGCAGGCAATTTCTCAACGACAAACGCGCTGCCGCTGATGATTTGAGTAATGGGTTTAAAGTGATTAAGCATGATGTTTTTTACTATTGGTTTAGGTTTTCAGGCAGCCTGAAATTATTTTTTCGGATTCACAATCAAACTAAAATACTTACGTCCATCGCGGCTTTCATTGACCCAAGCATTGAGCCAAAATTCTTTGCCATCAATATTGATGCTGCCTGTGTGGTCGGGGTCGGTTTCTTTCGCTTTGCGCTCGTTGCGAAACAATGCGCCGCGGTTGGTGTTGTCGTATTGCGCCATTTACTCTTCCTCCCATACCTGCCCTGCCGTCGGGTCTTGCTCCCAAATCTGCAGCAGCACCACCGCTTGCGCTGCCGCTTCACAGTTTTGGCGCAATTGGCGGATTTCACCCAATTCTTCGGGGGCAAACGCGGGGACATTGTCGCAAGTAATAATCTGTGCCACAGGGCGCATAGGCGGCGGGGCAATCGCTTCAATTTTCGGCGACTGCGCCATCACAATTAAGCTAGCGGTACTCAATCCGCCCAGTAAAGCCGACATAAAAAATTGCCATATATTCATTTTGTATTCCCTTTGTTTTCTGGTTTAGGTATGACACGCTTTTTGGCTGCCTGAAAAATCCACAAGCGGCGGCGTTGCGCACGGTTGGTTGGCATGGGTTTAGCTCTCATAAAACGCGCTCGGATAAGTTTGTTTCACCGCGCTCATGGCAGCAAAAGGACTGTAAAACTGGCGCGGTGCTTGATTATGCAAAGTCAGCTTGGCGCAGTTAATCATCGCGTCATAGCAAATTTCGCCAATCGGCTCGGCTTCTTCGCCATCGCGCGGTAAAAATACAGTATAGGTTTTCATCTTGTTTACTTTCATGTTCAGGCAGCCTCCAATTGTTTTACGCGCTTATACAGGGCGTCTTTTTGCAGCGTGCGCGCCAAATATTCGGTATTCACTTTGGGCTGCACCGCTTCCACATCCAGCCGTTTTGCCGCCGTTTTCGCCGCATTGATTAACACATCCATGCGCAACATATAATCCGTTAATTCCAGTAAATACAGCGGCGGCAAACGCAATTCATGGCTCGCGCTCACCACATTAATTTGTTTCACCGCCTTAGCAATCACCGCGCACAAATCCTGCAAAAGCTGTAAATCATTGCATTGGTCGGTACTCAGCAGCAACTTATGCAACAGCGTTTCAGGAATATGCTCAGGCGGATTTTGTGCCACACGGCGCACCGTTAATTGCATGGTTTCCTGCTCCGACAACACAGTTTTTTTGCTATCAAGCAATTTCGTCATCGCCGCCAAAGCCTGTTGCGCAACTGGCGAACGTGTTTTGATAACTCTTTGATTAACATTCATTTTTGAAAAACTTTCACAAAATCAAGGCGTAAAAAAAGCCACCCGCATGCAAAACAGGCGGTTTGGTATGGTTTTTCAGGCTGCCTAAACGTCTCAATCAAGACTGATTAGCGACAAAATATTCCTTGTCCACCTCAGGCGGCAGCGTGTTTTGAATCGCATGAATACTCGGAGATTTAATCGTGCGCACAATTTCCATCGTCGCCACGCCCGTCCAGCCACACAACATATTCTGACATTGCAACTGAAATTCACGCGTCAAATTGCTTGCGCTGCGGCTGCCCTTAATCAAACAGCGTTCGCCACAATTAGGACACAAAGCCGTCGCCCGAAATCTACCTGTTGTATTCGCATTGCGATTTTTTAAAGCCATCTTGGATTACGCTCCGAAAACATGGTCCGTCAAAACGGCTACTGCCAAAACCTGCTTCGCCGTTTCGCGCGCCGTATGAAAAATCTGTGCGCGCTCCTCATCGTCCACCGCGCCATCGTCGGTACTCTCGCGCCATTGCGCCGACAACGCCCCCAATTTCTCCACCGCGCTGAGTAAACACAACACAATATCCTCGCCCGCCAAAGCCGCCGCGTCCAATTCAGGCAGCCTGATAAACACACCACCGCTCGCATGGGCAACCGCTTGGGCAAAATCCGTGCGCTCCGTCAAACGCTGCAACATCATCGCCTGTTCAATACTGATTTGCTGCCCCTTCACTTCATACAAACGGTTTTCCAACGAAGCAACCGAAATGCCCAACATCGCCGCCGACACCGCATAACCGCCATTAGGCGACTTCGCCATCGTGCGCAAAGCCTGATTAATCTCATGATTCATGGTTATTCCCTTTCGTTTCTTGGTTTTCAGGCAACCTGAAAAAATCTACACTCAACATCACTAACCTTTCATTAACTAAGTCGTTAATCTTTTTGCTTGACGCTGCGCCGCTTTCAACGCTACATCGCGGATAAACCCACTAATCGTCATCTCTTTGCTTTGCGCCACTTGGCGAATCACATCCATATCCTCGCGGTTAAACCAAACTTGCGATAAATATTGATGCTGCAAACGACGATTTTGGCGCGCTTTATTGTAGGTACTCTTGCTTTTTTCGGTTTCCATGTGTAATATTCCTTGTAATATTGTCTAAACTTGATAAAAAGGCTTTGTATGTCTACTTACTTGAATCAAACAGTCGGTAAACTGGATGAAACAAAACAAACACAGCTTTATCAAGATTACTTAGCCACTACGCTTTTGGCGCAATGTTTGGCATTGCATATTGCGGAAAAATCTCCCAAAGGTGCAGCCATTCATGTACGCGAGCTGATAAATCAGATGGCGGTGCAACAGCGTGATAATCCTGATTTTGCAGCGGCTGAGAAATTGGCATTGGATTTTTTAAATCGTTGTCCATTTGAATAACTCCTATTTTTGGACAGCAGTTTTGCGAATAGTGCAGCCCTTTCAAGCTGCCTGAATTAACTGTTTTTGCAGTACAGCTTCCAAGCTGCATAACCTGCTGTGCCGTAGAGGGCTTTTAAAGTATTGGCTTTCGTGGCTGGGTTTTGAGCCATAAACAAAACCGCTGCCATACCGTGAGAACCATAAGATTGAATTACCGCAGAAACTGCTTTAATTTCGGTTTTCATTACTTACCTTTCGTTAATTTAGTGTGTAATGTTGTTTTGGTGAGCGAATATTACAACGCTAAATACTAGTTAGCAACAGTAATTTGCTAGTCCATTGCTAGTAAATTACTAGTTTATTGTTTTTGTTTGGAATTTTTTTTGACACAACCACAGCTTGCCGACGTTCCTATTTTGGCGCGCGCAAAACAAGCCCTAGCAATTAAATCCGACGCAGAACTTGCGCGAGTGCTAGGCGTAACAACAGCAACGACAACAGGCTATCGCAAACGCCAATCGCTGCCGCTGGAACAGTGTGTCAAAATTGCCGAGCAAACAGGCGTATCATTGGATTGGCTGATTTTAGGCAAAGGCGATATGCAGCCTAAAACTGCGTCCAATCCTGTGATTGACTACGAAGACGCTGATGCCGCATGGATTCCGCTTTACGATGTACAAGTCAGCGCAGGCAGTGGCGCAGAAGTATTTGGCGAAAACATCGCTCAATACATCCCTTTTGCACGTTCATGGTTGTATGAAGAAGACTTGTCCGCTAAGGATTTAGTCTGCGTGTTTGTACAAGGCGACAGCATGAATCCAACTTTGATTCATGGCGATATTGCCGTAGTCAATACCGCCTTTGCGGATGGCGACGGCGTGTTTGTTGTCCGCATGGGCAACGCCCTGCGCGTGAAACGCTTACAATGGCTGGTAGATGGCAGCTTGCGTATCAGCAGCGATAACCCTGCCTACGAGCCTGAAACCATTGGCGCAGATGAATTGGCAGAAATAGAAAACCAATTCGCCATTATTGGCAAATGCCACACCCGAATCGGGCGCGTGTTTTAAAATCAAGTCAGGCAGCCTGAATTTTCAGGCTGCTTTTTTATTGCGGAACGATTATTTATGAAAAGATTTTTATCCTTAGTTGCTCTATTTCTTATATCTGCTTGCTCAAGCCCCTTGAATTCAACTGTTACAGATATATTAAATGCAGGTGCAAGATTAGGTGGGTTTAGCCATGATATCTTTAAAAAAGATACTTCAAGTTGCCAAGTTTATTCAATCAACGATGGCGATACATTTGCTTGCATTGACAAGAATCGTCGCACACTCAAAGTCCGCCTTGTGCAAATTGATTCTCCTGAAATTGAACAACCTTTTGGCATAGAAGCAAAACAAAAATTGACATCGCTTATTTCGAATCAAACTGTGCAATTGAAAGTTAATAATCAAAACGACCAATACAATCGCGTATTGGCTGAAGTTTTTATTAATGATACCAATATCAATAAATTTCTGGTTGCTAATGGCTATGCTTGGGCTTATCGTCATTATGTTACTGATTCGGAATACATTACGCTGGAAGAAAATGCAAAAGCTGCCCATCTTGGCTTATGGTCATTAGACAAGCCAATTAGTCCTTACGACTGGCGAAGCGGCGTACGCAATGATTTTCAAGAAACGACTATCAACAAACCTAAAGCAAACAATGTACAGTCGAATTCAGAGGCAATAAAGTTTTCAAAATGTGGGACAAAAAGAACATGCACGCAAATGCGCAGTTGTGCTGAAGCGCGCTATTTTTTAAATCAATGCGGTGTGAGACGCCTAGATAGAGATGGCGATGGTCGCCCTTGTGAAAGCCTGTGTGGATAAAAGTATGAAAAAATTTTATTTTATTTTAAGCATAGCAATATTCTTAACTGCTTGTGATGGAGCAGATAAACCGCAATCAGCACAAGCGAGCCAAGCTCAAAGCGCAAGTCCAGTGGCTGTGCCAACTAAAAAATTTCCTGATGTACAAGCTATGTTCATTGACCGCAACAATTATTCCCCTGACGATGGCAGTTTTAAATTGATTAAAAAATCACCGCCAGAGTTTTTAATTGCACCAATGATTAGTCCTCAAGAAAATCAAGATAGCGTATTATCCACCTACAAATATGCCGCTCTTGAGGGCTTGCTGCTAACCTTTGCTCAAACCGATGCCAAAGAATTAATTGTCCATATCCAGCCGCGAATTCTAAATGGAGAAAAACCAATTAGTGAATCATCAAAACAAGCAATTAAACTTAAAATCACGCTTCATGCCAAGCGCGAAGACGTAGCAAGTGAACTGCACAAAATGCAAATTTACAGCTTTGACCAATTGATTGAACATCAACCGAGCAATATTGTTATTGCTGGTAGCAGTCAATCTCAATCTTTTTTAAATCTACGCAAAAACGATGTTTCTAGCTGGCAACTAATCAATCAATTTCGCACGGATAAAAACAAACTTTGAAACACAGGCAGCCTGAAACTTTTCAGGCTGCTTTTTTTTCATTCCCCTTCTTGCATTTTCGCTTCTAGTTTCAGGCTGCTGGTATAGCCCGATTGGCTGAAATTGTGTGCCACTTCAACAATTATCCACTGAATATTGTCAATTTCAGGCTTAAAGCCGCGCACGGTACAGGGCAATTCAGGAAACAGGTCAGGCCGCCCTGTGGCAAGCGTGATGCTGAATTGGGCAACACCGCGAGCCAATTTGCGGTAGGCAGCGCGTGCACCCGACCATGCGGCGGCATTGCTGGCATACAGGTGGCGCAGGGTTTTGACTTTCAACCCTGTGGTGTCAATTTTGCGGTTAGCATTGGTTTTGGGGCCTTTTTGTTTGCCGTTGCCGTCTTTTTTGCTTTCAGGCTGCACATTGCTTTTATCGACAACCACTTCTTTTTCCTTGCCTGTTTGCTTGTCGGTATAGCGTGCCCTGACTGCCTGATAAGCATCGGCAGCATTATAGCTGAAACTGTGTTGGTCACCGCTTGCCCGCGTGATAACGACTTCGGGAAACTCAATACCGCTTGCGCTTTGGCTGTCTCCCATGGGGGTAAAGATGAGTTTGCCGTTTTTGACGGTGGCAATGGCGTCGTGTTGCTCGGCTAGGCGTGTAAGAAAGCTGGCGTCGCTTTCTTGGGTTTGGTCAATGTGGGCGATTGGAATGTTTTGGTATTGTTGGGCAATGCTGTATGGATATTGGTGCGCTTTGGCAATGGTTTCTACGATTTGGTATAGCGTGGTTTTGTGCCAGCTTTTGTCTTTTTGTTCGGCTAGGGTGTCGGCGATGTTGGCGGCGCGGGCGGTAAGTTGCAGGGTATCGGGGCTGCCCTGGGCGGTGCATTCGGTTAGGATGTATTCACCTTTGTCTATCATGCCGATTTGGGCGAATCCGATGGCGAGCGTGATTGTGCTGTTGGCGGGGGGGAAGGCGATGGCGTTGTCGTAATCGTCAAGCTCTATCGTGAGCTCGTCGGCTTCAAAGCCGCGTTTGTCAATCAGGCTAACGCTGATGATGCGCGATTGGGTTTGTGTGCCAAAGGCTTGTCCGTTGAGCCTGAGCTGGACTTGTGGCGTTAAGTGTGTGCCGTTGGTTTGCGCTGCACCGAAATCGGTAAAGAGTTGCGTGAGTTGGGCGACTAAGTCCATTAAAAACCTCCTAACATGCGCACCATGCCAACAGCCAGTCCAAGGGCTTCGCCTTCTAAGCCTAAGCCGTGTTCGCTGACTTTTTTGAGCGTCATGGAAAAGCTGATGGCGCGGGCTTTGCTGTCAAACATGAGTTCGCTTTGGTTGTCGCTGATGCTGGTAATCACATAGCTGCCGAGCAGTTTGCCTGTGCCGAGAATGAGCGGATAGGCTTGTCCTGTGTCTGCCATTTGGCGCAACCATTCTATGCTGCCGTCGCCGCCTGTGATTTCGGGGCGCAATTCGGCTTTGATGGTGATTTCGTCGGGGTCTTTGCCGACGTATTGCGACGGCGGTAGATGGCTGCCGATAATGGCGTTATGCGGATGTTTCCAGCTTTGCGCGCGGTCTAGGTTTTGAAAGGGGATAGTTTGGGTGATGAACACAAACATGCCTAAGGTGGCGAGTGCCATGGTTTCTTTCCTTGTGAGTTTTTCAGGCAGCCTGAAATCAATAAATTAACAAATTGTGTTCATCTGTTAATTTTAATTTTCAGGCATCCTAAAATTAATCTTTATCACGCAAGCTGCTGTTGGCACGGCGTTGGCGGGCGGCTTGCAAGCGTTCCCATTCGCGCTTTACGGCGGCGGCGATGTCTTGCGCGCTTTGATTGGGCGCGGCGTGCACATGAATGGTGATGTTGTCGCCGCCTGCCATTGCCATTCGTTCAGGCTGCCTGAAAGTGGGGATAAAGGGGCGAATGCTGTTGCGTGGACTAGGCGTTTTGCTGCCTTGCAAAAAACGGTTGGCGCGTTCTAATACTGCGCCTGTGAGCCCCGTCGTGCGCAATCGCTCTAAGGCTTGCCAGCCGCCAAAGCGCGCGACATCGGCTTGGTTGAACACGACTTCGCCTTTATGCACAATGCCTGCTACGTCGTTTACGCCGCCGTGTCCTGTGTAGCCGCCTGTGGCGAAACCTGCCATGCTTTTAATTTTGCCCCATGCGCCCGATGCGGCTTTGGCAACGCTGAAATTTGCCATGGCTGCTTTGGCTTGTTGCACTTTGCCAATTAAGCGGTCAAAGTTGGCAATCAGGCTGGCGATTAAACCAATCGGACCTGACAAAGCGGCAAGAAAGGGATTGTTGCGTAACATGCCGCGAATCACTGTCCACGCATTGGCAACAGTGGCTTTGAGTCTATCCCAGTTGGCAATTAAGCTTGCAATCAATCCGATGGGCCCGCCCAATGCGGCAAGGAATGGATTGTTGCGCAAGGTCGCGCGTATCATGTTCCAGCCCGCGATAATCGCGGCTTTGACTTTATCCCAGTTGCGCCACAGTAAAATCAATGCGCCTACTGCCAAAATCGCCCAGCCAAAAGGATTGGTAAACAAAAAGGTCATGGCAACGCGCCCGAATGTGAGTAAGGCTGTACCGAGTATACGCAAACCGCCCGCCAGCCGCGTGAATATGCCTATACCACTACTAAAACTGGTTGCCAAAGACGCCCAGCCAAAATTTAAGGCGGTAACAGGCAACAGCAAGGCTGCTAATACGCTCGTCATTGCTGCGCCCGCCGCCAATAAAATACCAACTGCTGCCGCAATTTTCATTAAACTTGCAGCCGTTTTGGGATTATTTGCTGCCCAAATACTTAATTTTTGATTGATTTCGCCTATCCATTGCGTGGCGGCTTTTAATTCAGGCGCAATGCTTTCGCCCATGCTTGCCGTGAAGTTGATAAACGTGCCTGTGGCGGCGTCCCATAGGTTGGTGAGCGTGCTTAATTGTTCATTAACGCGCTGATTCAGGCTGGCTTGGTTTGCCATCTTTTGGGCAAAATCGTTATAACCTGCTTGCCCTTTATCCATCATGGTATTTAAAGCTTGCAGCGTTTCTTTATCGTCGCCAAAAATTTCTTTTAGGATTTTTAGACGTTGCACGGTATTGAGTTTTTGCAGTTTTGCCAATTCGGTGTACATTTGCTCAATGCCGCCAAACTCGCCTTTGCCGTTGGTAAAATCCAATTCAATGCCTGTGCCTTTGGTGGCTTTGGCAATCTTTTTGGTATCCATTGCCAAAGAAAATACTTTGCGCAAGGCATTACCTGCGCTCTCACCGCTCAAGCCCGCTTGGTCAAGCATACCAATCAAAGGCGAGAACGTTTTAATCGCCGCTTCACCTTTCATTTTGGTAATGTCTAGCGCGGGGGATAAGGCAGAAAACGCGCCTAAAATATTGCTATCGTCCACGCCCGAATAGTATAAACGCTGCACGCTGTCCATTAAACCGAGCATTTCTTTCTCGGTTGCACGCGTGGCGTCTTGCAATTTGGCTGCCATTTCTGCTGCCGCTTCGGGTGTTTTTTTTAATTGCACCGCCAACAATGCCGCTGATTCGCCTGTACCGCCCAAAACATTGTCCACGCTCACGCCTTGGCGCAACAGCATGGTCATTAAGTTTTTAAATTCGGCGGTTGTTCCTGGCAATTTATCGCCTAAACGCGTTGCCAATTCATTGACTTTCTCGTATTCAGGCAGCACCTTGCCCGCTTTATCCATCATTGCCATGCGTAAATCCATGCCCGCCGTTTCGGTTTCGGCATAGGCTTTAACGGGAGCGGCTAATCCTTGTCCAATGTTTTGCGCTTGTCCACGCACTGCCATTGAAGTCCCAAATAATGCTGCTGATTTAATTGGAGCAGCATTGATTTTGGCGCGCGCACGTTCTAATTTTTCTACGGCGGCTTGTTCTTTTTTGATGGCGGATACAGCGGCGTCATGCCGCTGATTCAATTGCATTTGTGCTTGCCCTGCATTGCGTGCTTGAATACCAAAACTTTTCAGGCTGCCATTGAGTTTTTCCAATTGTGCGCCGTGTTGTGCTTGTTTGGTTTTGAGCTTTTCGCTTTGTGTCGTCAATTTTGCTAATTCTGCGGTTTGTGCTTTGGTTGGCACACCTGCTTTGGCAATTTCATCACGATAAGCTTTGATTTGTTTGCGATTTTCAATAATGGCTTGACTATTTTTGCGCATTTCTGCTTCGAGATTGTTGCGTTGTACCAACATTTTTTGTGCGCGTTCTACATCGCTTAATTCTTGTTGTAATTTGCCCAATTGATTATGCACACCCGATGCCGCCGCTTTCATACGCGTAAAAGCGGTACTTGCTTTATCACTGGCTTTCATGATAATGTTTAGGACAAGATTTTGGTTTGACATTATTTTTCCTTTTGGGAGCGCAACATGTTTAAGCAACTACTTACTTACGCCATCTGGACTTATTCTTTTATGGCAATAATTATTGGCGGTGGTTTGATTTACGCGCTTTATTTGGTGTTGTTTACCAGTGGTTAATGTTTTATTTTTTCAGGCAGCCTGATTCTTTCAGGCTGCTTTTTTATTCGCGCTCATCTTGCTGCATGGCGACGATGGCGCGGTGTGTCCACTGCAATAAATCCAGCAAACCATAATCGCCATAAGCCGCTACGCCGCCGCCAAATACGATGGCGCATTGGGCGAGACAATCGGCAACAGCAGCGTAGTATTGCCATTTTTGTTCTGCCGCTCGCTCCCAAATATCGGGGACTGTGGCGATTATTCGGGCGAAGTGGTCGGCGCGGATTCGGATGTTTTCAGGTAGCCTAATTCCGCCAATGCCGCTGTCATCTCGGCTTTGGCAGCGGGCGGTGCTGAAAAAAAATTGAGCGCGGCATTGAAGACGTCGGCATCGGATAAACTCAATTTGCCGTAATCTAGGCGCGAAAGACTGGGTTGTGTGATTTTTTGCAACAGTTTTTGCACTTGGTCGGTGTGTTTGATTTTGATTAAGTCTTGGCTTAAGCCGTCTAAATCTTTGGCAAAAGGCTCGCGCAAGGTGTATTGTGCGCCTGTGGATAAGGTAATGCTGACGGTGTTGTCGCTGTTGATTTGAATGGTTTGGGTCATGATGTTGTCCTGTTAATGGAATGGTTGAACGTTGTCGAGCATGAATGCCCGACCTACGTTTTTCAGGCAGCCTGAAAACTTATAAACCTAAGGCTTTGCGCAAGCCCGCGCGTTCGTCGTTGCCGCCGAAAATGGCTTTGTTGCCCAAGACGTCGATTTCAACAATAGGCGCACCGTCCAGCGTTTCTTTCCAGTACACCAAGGCAATTTTGAATTTGTGTTCGCCGCTGTCGCCTTGTTTGTCGCTGCCTGGGTCGGCTTCAATAATGCGTCCGCGCGCTTCGCCTTTGAGCACTTGATAGCCCGCGCCGTCTTCTTGTTGCAATGCGCCTTGGTAGCGAATCAGCGTGCCGCCAATAGTAGAAGACATGGATTTGAGCATTTCGGCTTCGTAGCCTTTGGCGGTAATTTCCAATTCCATCTTGTCAAAACCATGCGCGGCAGTTAATTCGGTCATCGCACCGCCTGGGGTGTAGTCTTCGGTTTTGCGCGAGATTTTGGGGCGATTGATGTCTACGACGATGCCGTATTTGTCTTCGCCATTGACAAAGGCGTTGAAGGCTTTGAGTAGTCGTGGGAGTTTCATCTTTTACCTTTCTTAAACGGTGGTGGCTTTGATGTTGTTGGCAAAGGCGACGATTTTGTCGGTTAAATTGACAAAGAAGGTGTCGGTTACATATTGCTCAATCACCATGTTTTCCAACGGCGGCACGGCAGAAAATTCGTAGCCAAATGTGAATTTGCCTGCGCCGATGTCGGTGCTTTGGTTTTTCTTGGCGTCCACAAACACGCGCGCGCCGAGAATTTTGCCTTGGTAAACATATTCGGCGAGCTTGGCATTAATACTCATCAAAATGTCTTCCAGCAAACTTGGGTGCATGGGTTTGTCCAACGCCCATAAAAACGAGCTGGCGATGGTTTCTTGAATGATTTGTTTGGTGCGCACGGTCGCTTCAAAAGCAAGCAAAGGGTCAATGGAACAAGTGCGGTTTCCCCATACGCGAAAGCCATTTTCACGAATCAAGGTGGTGATTTCGGCATTGTTGAGCGTGTTGGCGTCGCATTTTTTGTCTAACAAATCAAAGCTGCGCGCGAATTTGAGCTGGGTTACGCCGTTGATTTCGGTGTTGGAAATGGATTTATGCCAGCCGACCAAGCTGTCTAATTTGGCGCGTGCGCCTAAAACGCGGGCGATAGTGGCAACATCGTCGCCGTCGCTGTTGATAAACAAGTTGTCAATCAACATCAATTCATCTGCGCCAAAGTTTTTGCGGTAGTCTACGACGGCGGTTAATCTGGCGAGATTGCCTGTGCTGGCATAAACAAAGGCGCGCGTGGCTTGTGCAATGCTGACCAATTCGGTAGTCACGGCTTGGCTGTCTAAGCCTGGTGCGCCGAGAATTTTGGGCGTGAAACCTGTTACCGCTTTGGCGCGGCGCAAGGCGGCTAAACCTGTATACACGCCATCTTGCGCTTCGCCAATCACAAGGCTTTCTTGCGTTTGCGGGTCGTCATCATGGGCAACGCGTACCACAACAATTTGCGCATCGGCTTGGTCAATAATGCCGTCCAATGCTTTGTACAATGTGCCTTTTTTGCCCGCTTTGTCTAAGACAGCATAGGCTGAGGTATAAAACACGGGCTGATTGAGCGGAAAAGTTTCGGCATCGGCATCATCGGCGGTGGCGACAATGCCAATGATGGCGGTGGAAATATCGGAAATGCTGCGCATTCCTTGGGTGTATTCTTTGGCGGTAATACCGTGATGGCGGTCTGCATTAGCCATGCTGTTGCTCCTTGGGTCTGGCGGATAAAATGGGATTGTTGTTGATGTTGTGGGTTTGAACTATTGATTTTGGTTTTAAGGGGCGGTTTAAAGTGTGGCGATAAATGAAAACCCTGTCTGATGATTCAGGCAGGGTTTGTTTTTCAGGCAGCCTGAAAATATTGCGCTAAACTATTTGGGCTATACCTTTCAGGCTGCGCTAAACCCAAAGAGGCGGCGCACCATTCGGAGCAAAACCATTTGTTTGCACGCTGGTGAAACGGTAAAACAATGCCCAATGCGCCTAGATAATCGTAGCCTTGTCCTTGGGTGCGCACGTAGTGGATTTGTTCAACCGCTTGACGCAAGGCGGCGTTGTTATCTAGGTGGATTAAATCCCATTTGTCCGCTGGCAGGGGCATGGTTTTGGCACGCACGCCGCCGTCGCGTAGGCTGGCGGAATAGCAGCGGTATTGCGCGGTTTGGGTTTTGTCGTTTGGGTTGAGACGGATGGCGATTTCGCAATGGGAATATTGCCCGCGCGTAATTTTGCGTATCAGCCAATCCATCAACCGCGCCAGTTGTACTTTTGCTCCTTTGCCTGATTTTTTACCTTTGTACAAAGCCAAATACACTTTTTCTGTCATGGTTTTACTCGCTTTCAGGCAGCGTAAAGACAATTTCAATGGCATTCAAATCATCAATATTTTTAGCTTTTTCAATGCGCGTTTGCAAGGCTTGGCGTTGCCCTGCAACAGCGGCGGTTAGGGCTTCGTATTGCAGGGTTTTGTTTAATGCTGCCTGAATTAACGCTTCGCGTGGGATTTTTCGATTGGTGGCGATGGTGTCCAAAATGGGCGTTGCCGCGCTTTTATCCGCTGCCCATGCTTTGGCTTCTAGGGCTTGTAAACTCCATGATTGCAATTCAAATTCGGGCACTTTGTCTGTGCCTGCGGCTTTAGCGATGTAGTTTTGGGCAGCGGTGTTGAGTTCGGCAAGTTTGGTATTTTGGGCTGCCTGAAACTGTTGTTGCTCGGCGCGACTGCGTAGGTCGTTGTCGATGTTCCAGTTGCCTGTTTCGTGGTTAAAGATGTGGTATTCCGACGGTTTGGGTTTGAGGGTTTGATTGGGGGTTAATGCGCCCAATTCGGTAATGTGAATGGGCTTGCCTGTTTCTGTATCGTAGGCGGTTTGTCCGCGATAATCTTCGATGTATTGCCATGTTTGGCTTTCAAGCTGCCATTGGGCGGCGTAGCCTGTTTTGGTTTCGGGAATGGGCGAATCTACGCAATTGGCGGGCATTAGGTATGTACCGTCTTGGGCGTAAATATCTAAATCGGCGGTGGTTTGGTGTATGAAACAGTGTTGCTCGTCAAGTTGGCACACGGGTTTGTGGAAGATTTTTTGCCAGTCTAGGTTTTGATAGTTCATGTTTTTTCCTTTTTTAAATGTTTTTCAGGCAGCCTGAAAGTTGGGTTTAAATTTTGATACAAGCTAATAAGGCAAGGTTGCGGGGGCGGGTTTCCGCGGCGGTTCTGACTACTGTTGAGGCGTCTAGGATAACTTTGGTATGAAAGCCGCTGCCTGAATTATGGTATGTGCGTTCATGCGGAGTTTGTTCGGTGCGGAAAATACCGTCCGATGGCGTACCCGCAATCATTTCATGGAATTGAATGCTGCCCCAAAACTGCTGCATGGCATCACTTTGCCATGAACCGAATGCTCGTCCACTGTCTACGCCGCGACCATCGTCAAAACCGCGAGCAAACTCGCCGCGCAAATCGGGTAGATTGAAGGTGGTTCTGCCATCGCCTGCGCCGTAGGTGGTGCCGATGGCGGCAAATAAATTGGCATAGGTGGTGCGTGAGACTGCTGCGCCATTGGCTTTAAGCCAGCCTGTAGGGGCGCGATTGCCTGCCATAAATGCGATGGTGCCACTGGGTGTAGCTTGTTCGGCGGCGGTTTGCGCGGTTTGGGCTTTGTCGTAGGCGGTTTTAACGGCTTTAC
The DNA here is from genome assembly GCA_051414845.1 of Neisseriaceae bacterium B1. Classification (GTDB taxonomy): domain Bacteria; phylum Pseudomonadota; class Gammaproteobacteria; order Burkholderiales; family Neisseriaceae; genus Simonsiella. Next base: position 713,641 of record CP183313.1, on the reverse strand, counting down.
TGCTGGCAACGGTACTGCTGGATGGGCTGTTGATGGCGTCAGACAACATCGATCGCAAGATGATTTTGTCACCGCTGTATGCCAACTCGCCGTTGTCTTTGAGTTGCAGGTACTTGCTAGATGCCGAATTGTAAAGAAACACATCGGTAGCACCCGTGCCAAAACCACCTGTTTTATTATTTTTTAAAATGTCAATATTGCCGCCTGTTGTGATGTTGCCCGTGGTTTTCAGGCTGCCTGAAAAGGTTTTGGTCCCGCTAATGGTTTGGTCGCCCGAAAGTGCTACATAATTGGCTGTCTCTATTTGGCTACTGACCCAACTTTGGTAGGCGATGGCTTCATTTTGGGCAAGGTGTGGATAACTGATGTAGCGCGAGGTGCCGTTTTCAAGATACTTTAAATTTAATCTCACGCTGCCTTCAGTATCTAAACTGGATTTAGGATTGGTTTCAAAAATCCACACACCGCCGCCCTCAGTGGGGAATTCCAACTTGTGCCAAATATTTGCAACACCTACTTTCAGGCTGCCTGAAAGGGTTTGTGTACCCGAACTGCCTAGTTTTTCATCGATTTTCAGAGCCAATACGCGCCCTTGTTTGGCGGTTAGGGCTTCGCTTGCCGATTGGCTGCTGAGCGTGTCGTTGAGTTTGACCACGCCTGCGACGGTGGTGCTGGCGTTGTCGATTTCGTGGGTGTGGGTGTTTGTGCCGACGCTGTTGGTGGTGGACGCGGTAATTTTGCTGGGTGTGCCGAGCGTGATGGTTCGGTTGGCGGATAAATCGCCGCCGCCTGTTAAGCCGTTGCCTGCGGTGATTTTGGTGGTGGCGTTGGCTTTGTTGGTGCCTATGGTTTCAACGGCTTCGGCAAGCTGATTTTTGACGAAGACAACGCGGTTGTTGATACCACTTAAACATAGGTTAATTGCCGCGTTTGCGCCGCCAATCACTCTGTCGCCTGGCTCGATTTGGCGGATGTTTGCTGTCCATAGGTTTTGGTCGGTTAAGTTACTCATTGGTTACGGCTCCAAAATTGTATGCGCCATCAAAGCTGATTTCTCCGTCCCAATATAGGGCGTTGGCGCGGTAGTCGATGTAAAGTAATTCGCAGCGGGCGGGGGCGATTTCGGCGAGCATGTCTTGAATGAATTTGGCTTGCTGCACGCTAATCACACGTTTTAAAACGATGGCGTATTTCGCCCAGTCTTCTACATTGCCGCCCCAAATATATTTCCCGTCAAAATTGGCAACGCCGTTGAATAGCAAGCTGGCGGCGCGTTCTAAAATGTCGATTTCGCCTAATCCCAATTCGCGAAATAGCTGGCGAATGACGGCGGGCGTGCCTTTTCTTTGGTGTTTGGCGATGAAGTCGGCAATTAGGCGGCGACGGGCTGAGTCGGTTTCGGCGAAACGCCATCCTTCAGCATCGGAAATGGAGTTTTCCCATGCCAGCCATGGCAGCCATTTGGCGTCGCATTGAGCGGGGTCGTGCGCTTGGTTGATAACGCGCCAATCAATAGCGGCGATTTCTTGGTCGGTTAGCCGTGCGAGCATGTGTTGCAGGGGGCTATTGTTGCTCGGTAGGGTGCTGTTCATGGTTACCCCGCTTCGCGTGCGATGATTTTGCCGACGCGGATAAATTCATTGTCGGCGCATTGAATATCGGTTTGCGGCTGAATCAGCTTGATTTTCTTTGCGCCGACGGTATCGAGTGCGCCGATGATTTTGGATAGGGCTAGGCTGCCTGAAAGTCCTGCATTGGCGGCGATGACGGCGTTTAAATCGGCTTGCTGTTTGGCGGCGACTAGGGTTTTATCGGGTCCGCTTTCAAATTCGGTTTCGTATTCAATCGTGATGTCGCGCGCTCGCGCGGCTTGGACTTCGACGGTGTCGCATAATGGGCGTTTGTCTTCGGCAGATAGGTATTGCTGCACTTTTTCTAATAAGCCAGCTTTGGCAATGCCTTGATTGCTATATGATTTGATGTATACGCGCACTGTTCCTGCTACAGGGCGCGTGGGATTGGCGTCGGCAACATCATCAATATCCAGCGCGTGCGCGACATAGGCGGCACGCGGACCTGCGGCGGCGAATTTTTCGGGATGCATTTGAATGCGTTTGCGAAAGGCGGCGTCGCTTTCTTTGATTTCGGGTTTGGGCGGTGTTTGTGTGTCGTCGGCTGCCTGAATGATTTTGCGCGCTAAGCCGCGCGATGCGCCGATGTGGTCTAAATCTGCGCCTGTAGCTAAGGCAAGGAAATTGGCGCGCGTGGCTTCGTTGATGCGCTGGCGCACCAATAATTCTGAATAAGCTTGTTGTTGCAAATCAATGGTTAATGGCTCGCTTTCCAGTTCCAATGTGGCGGCAATCACGGCGCGAATGTTTTCAGGACACAGGGCAATCAGCTGCTGCTTTTTGCGCGCGAAAATGGTTTCAAAGTCAAATTGCTCTATGGCATCGGGCGCGGGCAGTTGGGTTAGGTCAATTTCTTGCATTAGATACTCACTAAAAATTCGGTTGCTTTGCCGCCTAAATCGCCTGATAAGCTAATGCGCACGCGCATTTGTCCGTTTTCCATAACCGCTTGCGTGCTGGCTTGGCTGATGACAAAGCGCGGCTCCCATTTGGCTAGCGCGATGATGACGGCGGCGTTGCAGCGCAAGAGTGTGATTTCATTTAGGGGCGAATCGAGTAATTCAGGCAGCAAACTGCCGTAGCTTTCGCGCTCTAAACGCGTGCCAATGCGCGTGAATAGAATGTTTTGTATGGATTGCTGCACATGTTCGGCAAGCGACATCATGCGCCCTGTTTGTGCATTCATCATGATGGCGCACCTGTTTTGCCACCGCTGTCGCCCGTGTGCGTGTGACTATCTAATATCACGCCGTTGCTGGACAATTCGCCGCCTGTTTGTTTCAGGCTGCCTGAAATGGTTGCTGCTGCGCCGCCCGCACCGTTTGAGCCTGCCATGCCTGATTGATAAGTGAGCAAGCCTTGTGTGGTTACTGCACCTGTGAACGTGGCTTTTGGCGTGTCAAACAACATGTGTTGCGCGGCTTGAATAGTGGCGGTTTGAATGCCCGATATATTCAGGCTGCCTGAAACGTGGTTGTATTCAAAACGCGCGCCGTCGGGAAAGGTAATCACGGTTTCGTCAGGCGATTGGCTGGGGCTGGGAAATTGCGTACTCGCCAAACCACATAACACTAAACCGTTGCCCATTTCGCCGCTGGGCGACAGCAATAAACAGTTTTCGCCTATGCTTGGCGAACGATGTACCGAAACTGCGCCCGCAAAGGGCACGAAATAGGGCAACCAATCGCTTAATAATGCACCCGTTTGCACGCGCACTAAGCCTTGCGCGGGATTGACGGCGGCGATGTTGCCTTGTTTTAAGGCGTTGGCAATCAGGCGGTTGTGTTCGGCTTGCATGGCGGTATTGGGGAGCGGTTAAATGCTGCGATTATGCAATAGCGTTTTTCAGGCTGCCTGTATGCTTGGCTTTAAGGGGCGGTTTTAAGTTTTAAAGACAAAAAAGAGGCAGCCTGAAAAAGTTTCAGGCTGCCTGAAATTTGCTACTCGGATTTGAATTGAAAATGCTGCATGACTAGGGTTTCAATGAGATTTAAATCTTCGTCGGAAAAACCAAGTAAATGCCGCTCGGGGCGGTTGTCTTCGCCGTATTGGTGAGCGGCGGCGATGTAGGCGGTTAAACCGTTTAAAAAACCGATGGCGGCTTCGTGGCTTTGGGCTTTGAGTTGGAGGTATTTGTATTGGTGGATTTTGCGAAACATTTGCCGTTTGCGTCCGTCTCCTGTGGGCAAGCGGATTTTGTCTTTTTGGGCTTTGATGGTTGTGCGGTTTTCAAAGTCCCAGCCGATGTAGTAGTCGCCGTAGTCGTGTAAGGTGCGGTAGCGGTGTAGTTTGCCATTGAGTAAGAAATTTTGCCCTACACGCAAACGCCTTGTTTTTCTGCCGTCAGCTTGGGCTGGGGTAAAGGCGTTGCCATTTGGGGCAATGTTGGCTTTGATGCGGTATTTATTGGCTTGACGAATTTTTGCACCAACTTTTCGCATGAGTTGATGGGTTTGCGCAGGGCTGATTTGTTGGATGGCTTGGTCTAAACGATCGATGTATAAATCTAGGGCTTGGTTCATGTTTCAGGCTGCCTGTTAGGGAATGGGGATGCCGCGTCCGAGTGCGGTTTGTAAGTCGTCGGCGTTGGCGTTGCGGGGGTGGCTGATGACGATTTGGTTGCTATCGTTTACTTGGGCGAGTGTGCGCTCGGTCAAGGGGAGTTCGATTAAGACGTCGTAGCTGCCGTGTGCGAGGATGTCGGCTTCGAAGCCGAAGGTTTGCTGATTGGGGGTGTAGCCTGCGCCTAAGATGTCGGGCTGGTGGGTTTGCGCCCAATGGATGATGACGGTTTTTAAGATTTCTAGGTCGCCTGCCCAGTCGCTGATGAAGATGTTGAGCGTATATTCGGTACTGTGGCTTAGTGCGGTTTTGTTGGCGATGACTTTACCACCTGTGAGGTTCATCACGAGTTTTTCGGGGTTGGCTTTGAGCTCGGGCAGGTGTTTTTCGATTTCTTGGCGCAGGGTTTTAGGCTTTTGCATGATTTTCTAACCATTGTTGACATTCTATACAGCAGCGGCAGCCGATGACGGCTTGGCGGCGGGCTTCGGGTATGGGGTCGCCGCATTCTTCGCATTCATAGGCGGAGACGGCGGCGCGGTTTTGGGCTGCCTGAAAATGGGCAAGCGCGGCGGCGCGGTGGCGTTCTTCTTCTTCACAGGCTTTATCGATTTGGCGCGACATATTTACTCTTTACTTTTGGTATTTAGTGAAATCAACAGCATATAAAGTGCAGCAACAAATAATAGCCAACTGGCGTGATTGACATTTTCTTTAAGTGCAAGATAGGCAATAAAAAAAACGCCAACTTTACTTGCGATAAAGGAAATGCTGATGATGGTTAATAAAATATTATGTAAGCTTTCTTTATCATTCATTTTGATGACTTTCTTGATTTTTCAGGCAGGCTGCTAGGGTATCGCGGGCGATGGTGCATTGGGCGAGTGCGCTGTCGGTGGCTTGGTAGGCGCGGATTAGGTCGGCGTTGGTTGCTATGGCTATTTGGGGGCGTATGCATTGGGGGACTTGGGGGCACGCGGGGGCGATGATGACGGGGTCGGGTTTGGCGCAGGCGGTCAGTAGCACGGCGGCGATGATGGTTTTTTTCATGGTTGGATGGCTTTCTTGATGTTTTCAGGCAGCTTTTGGTTTGCCCATTGTGGTTCGTTTTGGAGTGCGGTTTCTAGGCTGCGTTGGTTGGCTTGGGCTTGTTGTTGCCATTGGCTAAGATGGATGTGGAGTTGAGCTTGGGCAATTTGGGCTTGTTTGAGTTGCGCGGCTTGGTTGTCTCGCTCGGTTTGAGTTTGAATGAGTTGTTGTTGCAGCTTGGCAATGGCGTTGCCGCGTTGGTGGTGGCTGATGAGTATGCCGCTGAGTAGTAAGGTGGCGATGAGGTAGGTGGCGATTTTGATTTGGGTGAACATGGTGGTGTCCTTTATGATTTTTAGGCTGCCTGAAAAGGTTTTGTCCGCCATCATTTGTTCCGTTTACGCTGTTTGGCGGCACGGCGAGCGGCGGCAACGCCTGAATGTTTATGCGGTATTGGATACAAGCGCGTGTTGGTATCGCGTTTGTATGTCCAGCGTTGCGCTTGAATGTTGATAGACGCGGGCAGCGACAATGCGGCTAAAAAAGCCGTGATTTTAGGTAAGCCCATTATGCAGCCCCCAAATCCATCGCCGCATAAACCAAGTTATCCGCTTGACGGCGCATCCAGCCTTTGCCGAAGGTATCAAAGGTGGATAGATTGGTGTAAAAGCGCGTACGTTCCGCATGAAATTTCAGCGTTAAATCGCGGTCGGATTGTTGTGCCACGGCTGTCAGCGTTTGTTCGCCGACTACGCCGTCAGCGGCTGCACCGCAAGCGCGTTGCAAAAACTTAGCGGCGTGTTTCGCTCCGTGATTCACGCAAGCATCAAAGTATTGAAATGCCAATGCTGTAGGTAATTTGTCGCATTGATAACGCTCCCAAAACGCCTTACGATAAATCTCAATCGCTTGCTCACGCGCCATGGTGCGCATATCGCCTGTGTAGCCGTTTGCCATAGCGGTGCGCTTGGTAATGCCCCAGTTGGTTTCGCCGCCTGGGTCGCGTGGATGATTGACGTAGCCGCCTTCGTGCGACAGAACGCGTTCGATGAAGTTTTTAAATGTGTTCATGGGTTTTACCTTGTGTTTTTAAATGGATATGGGGTTTGCTTGCTCTTGGTAGGCGGTAGTGGATTTTCAGGCTACCTGAACGCTGGATTTTGCCGACGTTGCCGCGGGCGATGAGAATATTGCCTGTGTGCACGGCGAGCGAGAGGATGAGTAGCCACATGATGAGTGTGTCCATTTTGAAGGCGGCGGCGATGACGAGTGCGCCCATTTGGATGAACATGATGTAGGCGATTGTGGCGACTAGGGGTTTGTGGCGTTTGCCGCGTTTGTCAAAAAAGAGAATGGATAATGCGGCGGCTCCTGCTAGGGCTTGTATGGCGGCGTATTGTAGGGCAGTCATGTTGGCTCCTTGTTGCTGGGGCTGATGTTTTGGTTGTCTAAGTAGCGATAACCTAGTTGAATAACGGCAACCACGAATGCGCTGGCGATGGCTGCACCTGTGAAGTCGTTGATGTGGAGCGGGATTTTGTCGGGGAAACTCCAATTGATGAGCGTGGCGACGTCGCTGCCGCCGAATAAGCCGCTTAAATAGGATATGGCGAATAACCATGCTTTGGATAGGTTGCCATAGCCGCGGCGTGAGAGTATGAATAGGCTGGCACCGACGAGCGCGCCAACGGCAACGCTGGCAGGTAAATGGTAGCTGCCAATGATGATGACGGCGGTGTTGATGGCGGTGGTGGTTTTGTCGTTGCTGCTCATCTTTAATCCCAGAGGTTTAGGGTTGAAATGGTGGCTTGTTGGGCGGTTTGGGCGGGCAAGGTGATGGCGATGCCTGCGGGCAATAGGGCGGGATAACGGCATAGCTGGGGATTGGCTTCGAGTATGCGTTCTACTTGGGCGACGCTGTTGCCGTAGTATTGATAGGCGATGCGGCTTAGGGTGTCGCCGTCTTTACTGATGATTTGGTTGGTTTGCATGGGCGGCTTTCTTGTTTTAGGCTGCCTTAAATCAGTTGCGCGTCGGTGCGCTGTTTACCCAGTATATCGGCGATGGCGGCGTGGGCATCGCGGCGGTAGCTGTGGGCGTTGTCTTGTTTGCTGTCGGCTCTGCTGGCGGTTTTGCCTGTGGCGTCGTAGTCGGCGTATTGTTCGTTGAGCGTGGCTTGGGTGTAGTTGTATACGGCTTGGATGTAGCGGTGTTGCCAAATGCTGACACCGTTGATTTGTTGCGCGCTGCCGTGTTCGGCTAGGGTGTGTTTGCCTGTTTGCTGGCAGCTTTGTTTGAGCGTTTCTAGCTGGCGATTGACGTGGATGACGGCTTCGGTGGCTGCCTGAAATAGGCGGTCGCTGGTGATGGTGGCATCTATGCGTGTGGCGGCGCGTAGGTGGTTTATGTCAATTGCGGGAAAGAATGGGTCGGAGACTATGCGTTCTTGCCCGATGGTTTGCGCGGATTGGGGCGCGGTGGCAAAGCTGATTTCGGTAGTCATGGCGTGGGCTTTATGGTTGGGTATCGCGCACGGTAAAAACAGGCTTGGCGTCTGCTTTGGGGCTTGGCGAAGACGGTTTCACAGTGGCGATACGGCGGGGGGAGCTTGTGAGTAATGAAACGCTTTAATTTTGGCAACGTGCTGAGGACTTTGACTGCCTCCACCCTAGCCCTCCCACGCGAGCGGGGGAGGGAATAGATTGTGTGCTTTTCAGGCTGCCTGAATGTGCTTTTTCAAGGCTTCGAGTTGCTTTTTACAACCTGCCTTTTCGTGGTATGCCAAGGCTTGTTCGTATAGGGTGATGGCGTGTTGCGGCTCGTTGTCTTCGATTTGTTCGGCGGCGACTTTGAGTAGTTTGGCGCGCACGGGGTCGGGGATGTTGTATCGGTGGCGGTTGTCTTGTTTGGCGGTCGCCCAGTCAATGAGTGTGTGCAAATTGTCGGGTTCTATCGCTGTGCCTTGGGCGATTTGCTCAGCGTATTCTTCGATGATGATGGTTGCCATATTGCGCTGATAGTCGTCGCTGCTGTCTAGGTTTTTATCCAGCGCGAATTGGGCAAAGGGCATGGCGGCGTTGAGTGCGCCGCTGTCGATTTGCCAAATGAGTAGCATGGGCGTGATGTTGTCGTTGGGGTGGATGTCGCTGCTGGCGATGACGCTGTTTATCCAGTCTTGATAACGCGGCAAAATTTGGGCTTTGTAGGCGATTTTGTCTTGGATGCTGGCGAGATTTTTGATAAAGGCTTTGTCTTGTTGGTATTGTTTTTGCAGGGCTTGGTAGGCGCTGAGTTGGGCAATGTCTGTTTGGCTGCTGCCCGCGGCAATGGCTTCACAGGCGAGACGGTGTTTTTGAGCGGGAGTCATGGGGTTTCCTTTTTAGTGGAAAGTTCAGGCTGCCTGAAATTTTTTTGCATGATGATTTGGCGAATATAGTGAGGAAATAGCCCCCACCCTAACCCTCCCCACGGGTGGGGGAGGGAATATATTCGGTGATTTCAATTAGGCAACTTCTTTTAGGTTTTCAATCAATACGGCTGCGCCGTATTCTTCTACAATGAAATCAATGTTTTTGGATTGGTAGCTTTCTAATTGGTCTTTTTTCGGGTTGTCCACGATGTAGCGGCGTTCGCCCGATTTTTGGTAATACAGGGATAGGTTTTTTAAGGGCGTGATGAACAGGGCATTGGCGGGCATGTTGGGGACGTACATCACGGGATAGCCACCTAGGGTGCGCGCTTGGTTGAGGCGTCCGCTGGCTTCAATTTCGGTGGCGGTGTCGCCTGAGGCGTTGATGATTCGCAGGTATTTGTCGGATACGGTGCGGCGGCTGGTTAAAACAACAAAGTCGCTGCGGTCGGCAAAGCGTTCGTCCATGAGGCTGTCGATGGCGTCTTTGACAACGGCGTCTAGGTTTTTGTAGTCGGCTGCGCCTTTGCCCCACTCGATTTCTTGTTTGGTGGTGCCGACTGCGCCTGCTTGCCAGCCTAATACGCGGTTGCTGTTTTCTTCACGCATTTTTTGCAACCAGCCTTTGGCAACGTCTTCGAGCAATGGGTGGGTGTTGATGTCGGAATTTTTGGCGCGTGCTTTGCCGTTCATGCCGACGGTAATCAGTGATAAGGCGATGGATTCGGCGATTTTTTGATTGACGTGTACAGGGAAGTCGGTCAAATGCGCCCATTGGTCAATTTCTTCATAGCGCAAGGCGACGTCAAAATTGGTTTTTTGCAATAGGTATTCGCGCCCTTCTAGGTTGTGAATGGATTGGGGTTCGCGCTCTACGCCTTTTTGGGTGGTGTCGGTGTTGCTGGCGACTAAGCCGCTGGATAAGCCGATGATTTCGCCTTTTTGTTCGGTTTTGCCGACGATGTTGATTTTTTGTAAGAGTTCGGTGTTTTGGGCGATTTGGTCGTACATGGTTTGTACGGCGGCAGGCGTAACCGAATAGCCTTCGCGTACTTGCTCGGGGCTGATGTGGTTGGCTTGCGCGATGGTGGCAAACATGCTGGCGATGGCGATGCTGAGTTGGTTTTTGTTCATGGGGTTTTCCTTGAATGAATGGGGATGGGATTTTTTAGGCTGCCTGAAAGGTTTACCAAACTTGGTCGATGGGGGCGGTGTTGCCTGTGTGGGGCTCGCGTTTGCCTGTGTAGGCTTCTTTTTCCAGTTTTTCTTTTAAAGCGGACAATTCGGCTTTGACGCTGGCAAGTTCGGCTTTGGTGTGTTCATGGTCTTGCAGCATAGTGGCGAAGAGTTCGGCGGATTCGGCTTGCGCTTGGGCTAGGGCTTGAACTGGGTTTGGCTCGGGCTCGGTCATGGCTGGCGCGGGCTGGACGTAGTATTGTTGGCGTAGGGTGGCGAATGTGATGGCGGGCTTGGCTTCGCTTGTTGTTGCTGGGCTTTCAGCGGGGATTTCGGTTTGGGCGTTCATTTGCTTTCCTTGTGGTTGGTTGGTTTGCATTTCGCGGTAGTGGCTGACGGTTTGTTCTTTGGCGCGGGCATGGTGCTGGGCGACGGAGAAGTTGGCGGTCGTGCCTAAGCTGGCGGGGCTGTCGGTGATTGCTAATCCGACGAGATAGGGGCGTTTGGTGTTGGCGAAGTTGGGCAGGATTTCCATGCTGGTATAGATTTTGCGCCCTTCGTCCCATAGCTCTTGCATTTCGGGAAAGACGGAGAATTGGGCGAGTAAGGCGGTTTTGCTGGGGTCTTGCTCCCATGCTTCGGTTTTGAGTGCGAGAACGTCGCCTAAGCCGCCTGTTTCGTTCCACCAGTAGCTGTTGTGTTCGATGTTGATGCGTGCGCCGTAAATGGCGGGGTTGTAGTCTTTTGCCATTTGAATCAGTGTATCGGCGGCAATTTCGCGTCCGTCTACGGTGTCGCCTGATACGCCAATGATGCGCCAGCCTGTTTGGTAGGTGTGTTTGGGCTGGGGGGTGTCTTTGCTGATGGGTTTGTCTTCGTTGTCCATGTGCTTGCCTTGGGTTTGGGTTGCTCGGAATTTGAGGAGGTGACTTTCGCTGCGTTGAATGTGCGCAAGTTTTGCAAGTTTGGTGGGCGGGGTCTATTGGCTTTGGTTTTAAGGGGCGGTTTTAAGTGCGCCTCTGCTTTCAGGCTGCCTGAAAATGCTTGATTGTTTGGGTTTTGATTTTGGGATGTTGGACGATGAGTTTTGATTTGAATCCGCAATCGAATGTTGAGCCGCGTATTGCGGCGCGGCAGCTTTTTTGGCAGGGTCATCGGATTACGGATATTGCGCGTGCGCTGGGGCTGAAACCTGCGACGGTTTATTCTTGGAAAACGCGTGATAATTGGGACGGTGGCACGCCGATGCAGCGGGTGGCGGCGAGTGCGGAAACGCGTTTGCATGCGCTGATTAATCAGCCCAAGAAGTCGGACGCGGATTACAAGGAAATGAAAAATCTGTCGGCTTTGGTTTTGGGCTATCCGCGCAAAAATGACAGGCAGCCTGAAAATCGGGTGCCTGATTTTGACGATATGCCGATTCCGACTATCGACCGGCCGCCGCGCGAACGTGGCGAGCGGCGCGAGCGGGTGCGTTCCAATCGTAAGGCGGCGGTAAATGAATTTTCTCCTGCGCAGGCTGAAAAATTATTGCAACTATTTGATGAGCAGTTGTTTGATTATCAAAGGCATTGGTTTTCAATGCGTCATACACGCAACCGGGACATTTTAAAAAGCCGTCAAATCGGTGCCACTTTTTATTTTTCTCGCGAATCGCTCACCGATGCGGTAACGACAGGCAAAAATAAGGTTTTTCTTTCCGCTTCGCAGGCACAGGCCTTTATTTTCAGAAACTATATGCGCTTATTCTCGGAACAGGTGGATGTTGATTTAAAAGGTGCCGATTTAATTAAACTTTGGAATGGCGCAGAATTACATTTTCTGGGCACCAATTCGCGCACCGCACAGGGGCGTAATGGTGATTTATATGTGGATGAATATTTTTGGATTCCTGATTTCAAAAAACTGAGAAATTTAGCCAATCCAATGGCTGCTCAAAAGCGTTATCACATTACCTATTTTTCAACACCATCGACCACATCGCATCCCGCTTACGATTTTTGGACGGGTGCGGAGTTTAATGCGGGACGACCCGAAAGCGAACACATCAAATTGGATGTTTCACCGTCAGCTTTGGCAGCAGGGCGGCATGACCCTGACGGCAAATGGCGGCAGGTGGTGACGTTGGATGACGCGGAAAAAGGTGGCTGTAATTTGTTTGACCGTGAGCAGTTGTTGTTGGAGAACGCGCCTGCGCAGTTTCGCCAGTTGTTTATGTGTGAATTTGTGGACGATGGCGAGGGAGTGTTTTCTTGGGGGGATTTGCAGGGCTGCCTGAAAGATAGTTATGTGGATTGGGCGGATTTTTATAAGCCGTTTTCGCCGCGCCCTTTGGGTGAGTTGCCTGTGTGGTTGAGTTATGACCCTGCGGATTCGGGCGATGCGGCGGCTTTGGTGGTGGTGTTGCCGCCGCGTTTTGATGGGGATGCGTTTCGGATTGTGGAGCGACATGTGTTGCATGGCAATGATTTTGAGGCGCAGGCGGATTTTATTCGGGCGGCGACTTTGCGTTTTAATGTGAAGAAGGTTGTGGTGGATAAGACGGGGCTGGGTGTGGCGGTGGAGCAGTTGGTGGCGAAGTTTTTCCCAGGTGTGATTGGGGTGTTGTATACGCAGCCTGAAAAGGCTTTGATGGTGAATAAGATGCATGATTTGTTGCGTAAGAAGCGGGTGGAATGGGAGACGGACCATAAGGATATTACGTCGGCTTTTTTGAGTATTAAGACGGCGGCGACGGCGAGTGGCAGGGGTTTGACTTATGTTTCGGGTCGGACGAGGGAGTTGAGCCATTCGGATGTGGCGTGGGCGGCGTTGCAGTGTTTTTATCAGGAGCCGCTGGGCGGTGGGCTATCATCGGCTGGTTTTGTTTCTGTGTTTTAGTTTTTTGTTTTTTGTTTTCAGGCTGCCTGAATTTTTGAAAGGTTTGTTATGTTTGATTTTTTTGGTTTGAATAGGAAGTCGTCTGCGCCCGCTGCTCCTGCTTTGTCTTGTGATGTGTTTAGTTTTTCGGATGTGATGGGGGATTTTAGTGCGTTTGATTTTGTGGGAACGGTAGATAATGGGCGGTATTTTGAGATGCCTGTGTCGTTGGTGGATTTGGAGCGGCTGTTGGCTAAGGGGGTGCACCATGCGAGTGCGATTTATGCGAAATTGAATATTTTGAAGGTGACGTTTGTGCCTACGGCTTTGTTGTCGCGCGCTGAGTTTGAGATGTTTGCGTTTAATTATTTGGTACTTGGCAATGGGTATTTGGAGATTGAGCGTAATCGTTTTGGCTCTCCTTTAGCGGCGAAGAGTCGGCTGGCGATGTATATGCGCAGGGCGAGTAATTTGCGGGATTTTGTGTATTTGCGCCATGGTGCTGCTTGGGGATTGGGCTTGAATGTGGAGGAGTTGAGCGGCGATGATGTGGTCCATGCGATGCAGCCGAATTTGAAGCAGGAGATTTATGGTTTGCCTTATTATTTGGCAGCGCTGGATAGTGTGGATTTGAATGCGGCGGCGACGCGTTTTCGGGTGCGCTATTATAAGAATGGTTCGCATGCTGGCTTTATTTTGTATTCAACGGATTCACAAATTGATGAGGCAGGCTGGGAAAATATTAAGTTGCAGTTGTCTCAATCTAAGGGCGATGGGAATTTTAAGAATGTGGTGATTCGTTCGCCTAATGGTAGCCCTGATGGTTTGAAGTTAATTCCGATTGCGGAAGTGGCGGCGAAAGATGATTTTTTGAATATTAAGATGATTTCGGCTGAGGATATGATGACAATTCATCGTGTGCCGCCTGCGCTGATGGGGGTTGTCCCAAAAAATACGAGTGGGCTGGGCGACGCGGAAACGGTGGCAAGGGTGTTTGCTACGAATGAAGTGAAGCCTATGCAGCAATCGTTCTTGGATTTGAATGAGCGGGTGGGACTAGAGTTGTTTCGGTTTGCGGATTATGAGATTGGGTGATTGAGGATGTGATTTATTTAACACTGTGTGTGATTTGGGCTGCCTGAATTTTCAGGCAGCTTTTTTTGTGGGTGGGGTATGGCGGGCGCAGCCCTCCGCGCCCGCGGATTAAAAAATTTTTTGAGAAATTATGCGTGCATAAAATTTGTCTACAACCGCGATTTTAGCAACGTTGCAGCAAATTTTATACACTCTATTTTTACGCAATTTTATGCTATTTTTAGCATAATCACGCATGATTATTCATGTATTAATTTTGTTCTACACGGCAAAATATCTGCTTAATTTTTTTATTTATTTTTTATGTTCTTGTTTTATTTTTGTAGATTAAAATATTATTTACTTTTCTGTTTTTAAATATTTTTTAAATAAACTCATAATCCTTTGGTCGTGAGTTCGAAACTCACCCGCCCTACCAAACAAAAACCGCGTGAAATCAAGTATTTCACGCGGTTACTTTTATGCACTGAAACTTTTAGGCTGCCTGAAATGCGGCAATATTTTGACACAACTGGTTGTAAACCGTTTGCATACTCGGCATTTGCCCTACTTCACCAACATTACTCGCCCAAGCCGAAACTTGCACGCCTGTTTTAATCGGGTCGCTGTCCGTATAAATCCCCACCAAAGGGCGATTGACCGCATTTGCCAAGTGCAGCAAACCTGTATCCACGCCCACCACCGCTTGCGCTTGTTGCAGCAAATACGCTGCTTGTAGCAAATTCAATTTCGGACAAACTTGGACAAAATCCAAATCCTGCGCCAAAACTTCTGCGCGCGATTTTTCGGTTTCATTGCCCCAAGGTAGCAAAATTTGCACGCCATCTTTTTGATTTAGCAATACAAATAATTCGCGCCAATAATCGTTGCGCCATAATTTGCTGTCGCGGCTGGTCGCGTGTAAAGCGACCACATAACGCGCAGGCAAATCATTCAGGCTGCCTGAAACAGGAATAGACACGCCAAAATCAGGCACGCCTTTTACTTCATAATCAAAAACTTGGGCAAATAACTGGCGATTACGCCATACCGCATCTTCGCCTTTTTTCACAGGAAAAGTCTGTTGATAAAACCAAGCCGCCAGCGGTTCACGCGCGCTGTTTTTGTCCAAACCCATAATTGGTGCATTTGCTAAACGCGCAAACACCGCGCTTTTGATTAAGCCTTGACTGTCCAATACTTTTTCATAGCGTGCGTCTTTTAAGGTTTTGTTTAATAAACGCATTTCATCATGCGTGGCAGCCTGAAAAAGTTGTTTTCGCCATTGTCGCCAGCGCATAGGGTGGACATTTTTCACAAATGGGTGCAAACGTGCAATATCGGCAAAACCCGCTTCACAAAGCCAATCCAGTTGCACATCGGGGCGATGGCGCGCCAAATCGGTAATGGCAGGTAGCGTATGAATTAAATCGCCCATACTGGATAGGCGTACTAATAAAATCTTCATAATCGTCTTTCAGGCAGCCTGAAAAAGTTGCTCAATAATCAATGTTCGCTAACGGATAATTTTTTGGCTTAATATAAGCCATCTTTTTGACATTAAAATTCAAAATATGGGCTTGATTGTTGAATTTTTTGCCTGACATAAAACCTTTTAGCGTGATTTGCAGCGGATAGAAACCATTTATTGCAGGTTTATCGCGCAAAATTTTAATGCTGCTGCTTACATCGGCTAATTTTGCTAAACACGCTTTGCGCTCGCTGGTGGACAAAACATTGTCTTCACCCATATAAAATTCGCATTTATCGCCATACGCACCCGTGTTGGAAAAACTTGCACCAAGCCAAGATGAGCTGATTTTTTTACCGCCATCGTGTGCCAAAATCACATAATGGCTGCCTGCATAGCCTTGATGAGCATCGCTATGTTGCGTTAAAAATCCCCATTTATCTTTGCCAAATTCGTGAAAAGTCCATTGCGATTTTTCAGGTGCAGCACCAAATGCACCAACCGTATAATCAGATTCAGCCGCCAGCAATTCCCAATCATCGCGTCCTTTTTCGCGCAACACAAACATGCCTGCTAACCCCGCAGCAGCATGATAAGAACCCTCTTTGCCTGTTTCTAAGTCAATAAAATTGCCACCGTAAAGCAAATACATCAATTTGCCCTGCGGCGTATCGCGCTTTTCCGCTTTTAGCAAACGCATACAATGCTGCGTTCCATGTTCTTTATCCATTGCCACGCGACATTGCAAAGTTTTTGAATAAGTGGGATAAAATGGCTGCACAATTTGCGCTGGCGTTTGGGCATAAGCGATTGAACTGGCATATAAAATACTGGCAAAAAACAATTTTTTCATCATTGTAAAACCCATTATACAAAGTAAAAATTCAGGCAGCCTGAACGCGGTTTATATCATAAAACCACTTTTCAGGCTGCCTAAAACATTACATCACTTCCAACACATCAATACCAAGCAAACCCAAACCTGTTTTCAACGTCTCGCCCGTCATCTGCGCCAAACGCAAACGGCTATCGCGTGTTTCACCCTCCGCTTTCAAAATTGGGCAAGCCTCATAAAAACGGCTAAACAAGGTCGCTAAGCCATACAAATATGTTGCCAAATAATGCGGGAAACTGGTCTCCGCCACGCTGTTCACCACATCGTCAAATTTCAGCAATTCCACCGCAAGTTGTTGTTCCAACGGATCATTTAATTGCAAAGCCGCCTGCGCGTTCCAATCGCCTGCTTTCTTGAACACGCTTTGCACGCGCGTGTAGGCATATTGCAAATACGGCGCAGTATTGCCTTCAAACGACAACATATTGTCCCAATCAAACACATAATCACTGGTACGATTTTTGCTCAAATCCGCATATTTCACCGCGCCAATGCCGACCACTTCGCCGATTTTTGCCGCTTCCTCTTGGCTCAAATCAGGATTTTTATCGCGTACCAAAGCCGTAGCACGTTCCACCGCTTCATCCAGTAAATCTACCAACTTCACCGTATCACCTGAGCGCGTCTTGAATGGTTTACCATCTTTGCCCATCATCGTGCCAAAGCCGATAAATTCTGCTGACACATTTTCAGGCAGCCAACCTGCTTTGCGCGATGTGGTAAACAATTGTTTAAAATGCAAATCTTGGCGCGTGTCCACCACATACAGCAAACGCGTACCGCCCAACTTGCCCACGCGATAACGCATACACGCAAAATCCGTTGTCGCGTACAAAAAGCCACCGCCTTGTTTTTGCACAATAAATGCAGCAGGTTCGCCTTCCTTATTTTTAAATTCGTCCAAGAACACGACTTTTGCACCATCATCATCAACTGCCAAACCTTTTTCGGTTAATTCATTAATCACATGATGCAAATCATCGTTATACATGGATTCGCCCGCCACATCTTCACGCTTCAGCAGTAATCCCAATTTGGCGTACACTTCTTCTGCGTGCTGCAAAGAAATATCCACAAATTGTTTCCATAATTCAATCACTTGATTATCACCACCCTGCAATTTCACCACATATTCACGCGCGGTGTTGGCAAAGTTTTCGTCTTCATCAAAACGGACTTTGGCGTTGCGATAAAATTGCTCCAAATCCGCCAATTCAAATTGCGAATTTTCCTGTTGTTGTTCAACCATATACGCAACCAGCATACCAAATTGCGTCCCCCAATCGCCCACATGGTTTTGGCGCACGACCTTATGCCCCAAAAAGTCCAGCACACGCGCCAAACTGTCGCCAATAATGGACGAGCGCAAATGCCCAACGTGCATTTCTTTCGCCAAATTCGGCGACGAGTAGTCAATCACAACCGTTTGTGGCGTATCGGTTTTTTCTACTTTCAGGCTGCCTGAAAGTTGCGCCGCGAGAAATTGCGGCGACAAACGCAAATTGATAAAGCCCGGACCAGCCACTTGTGCGCTGGCAAACGCGCCTTTGCCGTGCAATTCGTCCGCCACTTTTTGCGCCAATTCGCGCGGATTTTGCCCCACTTTTTTCGCGGCACCCATCACGCCGTTGATTTGGAAATCGCCATGTTTAACGTCTTTTGCTGGCTGCAACACAATCGGACTACCTAAAAGTTCAACGGCAGCAAATGCGGTTTCAATTTGTTGAGATAAGATTTGTTGTAGTTTCATAGAGTTATATTTTAGTGATAAGTTATCAAGAGTGAGTTATTTTTCAGGCTGCCTGAAAAGCCATTGAATGTATTAGTTACATATGTTTTTCGGCAACCAACGATATGCAGTTTCTATTTCTGCTATCTCGCAATGCCATCTTACTGAATGACTTTCCATATTTGGAGTGAGATAAATTGTGTTACCTTGCATTCTAGAAGGTACAGGCTCTTGATTAGCCAATACCAGAATAAGCGTTCCATCGCTTTCTAATTGAACCGTTTGCCAATAGCGTGCTGCATGACTGGTCAATTCAAAATCTTTAGGGGTCACTGTCGTGTCTTCATTAGCTTCGGCATACAATTGTTGCACTTCATTCATAGGCTCCTGAATCGCATAAAATGCTTCATTCATTTTGGCACGATATACATAATCTTGATAAGCAGGCAAGGCAAGTGCCGCCATAATACCAAGAGCCACCAGAACCATGTTTATATAGCCCAAAATCAAGCCCGCTAAAGCCAATCCATATCCATCTTGCCCACTTTTTCTAATTTGAGAACGAGCAGCATGCCCCGTAACAATTGCAATAATTGCCCCTATCAAGGGTAGTAAAATCCAAGCCAAAATACCAAATACTAAGCTGGTAATAGCCAAGCCATTGGTTCCTGATGAATGGCGAGGCTGACGTTCTGCTGGGATGGTGTAACGTTTGGTCATGATGACTCCTTATTAATTAAATTTTGTTATTTTCAGGCTGCCTGAAAGATTTAAGGCAATGTTTTGCATTCTTGCCATTGCCCCAATGCCAAGCCTAAATCAAACACATTCACGCGCCCAATGCCTACGCGAATCAAACGCAAACAAGGAAAACCGGCTTTTACCGTCATACGGCGCACTTGGCGATTTTTACCTTCACGAATTTGAATTTGCAACCAGAAATCAGGCACGGTTTTGCGTTCACGAATCGGTGGGTCGCGTTGCCAGATTTGCGCGATTTCATCTTGATTTAATAGGCGCACAGTTGCAGGTTGCGCGACAAAATCGCCTAAATCTAGCGGCTGTTGTAACAACGCCAATTTGTCTTCATCGGGCATGCCTTCCAGCTGCGCCCAATAGGTTTTAACAATTTTATTGCGTGGATCGGCAATTCGGGCTTGTTGCTTGCCATCATCGGTTAAAAGCAGCAAGCCTTCGCTGTCGGTATCGAGTCGTCCTGCAGGATAAACATTGGGCACATTCACAAAATCTTTGAGTGTGCGGTGTTTTTCGTGTGGACTAAATTGGCAGATAATGCCGTAGGGTTTGTTGAGTGCAATTAACATGGTTTCAGGCTGCCTGAAAAATAATTTTGTAGGTAAACTTCTTTTCAGACTGCCTTACTTGCACGACATGATTACCGCGCGTTATGTCGGGCATGAATGCCCGACATAACAATTGTCGTACTTAAAGGCTGCCTGAAAACAATCATCATGGATTTTTGCGCTGGAAATCTTGCATCGCCGCCACAATCGCCTGAATCATTTTTTTGCGTGTTGCGGCTTGCGAAACCACGCGTTCATCGGCTTTATCCACAATCACGCCCACTTCCACCAGTGCGGCAGGCATTTGGGTCAAACGCAAAACCGCCAAACCGTCGTATTGATACACGCCGTTGGTTTGGTCTAAAAACGGGCGATTTTCGCCGCTTATCGAACGATTGTGGTACGCGTTAAATGGGCGACCTGTTTGGCGCAACTGTTTGCCTAGCGCAATAGCCATTTGTTTTGATGTAGAAAATTGCGGATTTTTTCCCGACACAAACACAGAATAACCTTGAATCGGCTGCGTGGTTTGGTAAACGGTTTGCCCATTCACTTCGGATTTTTGCAAATCTTGTAATTGTGCAGCATCGTGATGAATCGACAAAAATACTTCTGCATTCAGTTGGTTAGCCATATTTACGCGTTCGGCTAAACTGCGTTCTTCGTGTGGCTGGCGCGTCAAAATCACTTTCCAGCCAGCCTGTTCTAACGCAGGTTTCAGTTCCGCCACAAAACGGTCGTTGTACACGACTTCGTATTGCCCCGAAACGCCTATTGCGCCGCCGTTTTTGGGTGTATGCCCAGAATCCAAAACCAGTACGGATTGGGCATACACGCCTAATGGTAGCAGCAATAGCGTGGCAAAAATATTTTTAAAAATCATAACCTACCAAGATTGCTCTAAAATCGCGTCTGGGCGACAAGTGCCTGTGCGACATTCGCGCACACGGTCGCGCAGGTATTCGGTGCGTTCTTTGGTAACGCGGTAATTACAGTCCACGTTAATTGTGCCAGATTCAGAGCAAACGTTATCACGATGTGCAATCCAATCTTTTTGTACGCTGACTAATTGCTTTTTGGTTTTGGCATCAATGACTTTTCGCAAGTCTTTGTATACATTGTTTAATTCCGTATCCGAAGCAGCAGATAATTTCGCCATGCAATAAGTATGGTCGTAATCTGTTGTATAACGGTCGCACTCGTTTGCCGCCAAAGTAGGCGCAGAAAATGCTGCGAATACTGCACCAGCACACAATAATTTGATTGCTTTCATGATGTTCTCACTTATATAAAAATACGGAATGATTGCAGCCAGCAGCCTTATTCCGCTTTCAGGCTGCCTGAAAAATTACTGGGTAAACAAAAAAGGCAAAATGGCAGGCAACAACGCGCCGATGAACATAATTACTAACCAAAGCAATAAGTTATCGCTGAAACGACGCAAGAGTGTGAAGTGCCCCCAAGCGTATAAAAAGATAATGACTGCGCCTATCAATGTGTAGATTAATGGCGTGGAAAATAAAGCAAAAATGCTGTTGGCAATCGCCACGCCCACAGCCCATTGCCATGTGGCGGAACGATCGGCATAGCTATCTTGCATTTTGGCGATAAATAGGTAAACCAGTAGTCCAATCATGCTGTTATTCTTTTTCAGGCTGCCTGAAAATATAGTGGATTCAATTTAAATCAGGACAAGGCGACAGCGACCGCCGTGTAGAAATAGTACATAAGGGAGCTGGCAACGCTGTACTGGTTTAAATTGAATTCACTATGCTTAATCTTCAATCTCCACACCCAATTTATCCATCAAATCGGCAAATGTATCTGCGCTGTCAAAATGCAGCACGATTTTGCCTTTTTTGCGGTCGCGCGTTTTGATTTCGGCGGATACACCCAGTTGCGCGATTAAGGTTTCCGTTAAGCGACTGATGTCGGGGTCTAGGCGTTTGATGGGGGCTTCTTTTTTGCCGTGCAACAGGTTTTGGCTACGGCGTTCGGTTTCGCGTACTGACCAGCCGTTTTTAACGGCTTTTTGTGCCAAATCCAATTGTTCGGCAACGGGCAAACTCAATAATGCGCGCGCGTGTCCCATTTCTAAATGGCGTTTGAACAGCATGTCTTGCACAGGTTCAGGCAGCTTTAATAAGCGCAAACTGTTGGAAATCGCGCTGCGGCTGCGCCCAACGGCTTCGGCGACGGTTTCGTGCGTGAGTTCAAATTCGTCAATCAGGCGGCGCAAGCCTTGTGCTTCTTCAATCGGGTTTAAGTCTTCGCGCTGAATGTTTTCAATCAAACCCATTGCCATGGCGGTTTTGTCATTGATTTGTTTTACAACGGCAGGAATGTCGTTCAAGCCTGCTAATTGCGCCGCGCGCCAACGGCGTTCGCCCGCAATCAGTTCAAAGCCGTCTAAACCGTATTCGCGCACAATAATCGGCTGAATCACGCCTTGTGCTTTGATGGATTCGGCTAACTCGGCAAGTGCGCTGTCGTCCATTTGCACGCGTGGCTGGAATCGCCCTGGGCGTACGCTGGTGATGGCGATGGTTTGCAATTGGTCGCCATTGGCATCGTTTAGGCTGCCTGAAACGCCGATAAGTGAGTCAAGTCCGCGTCCGAGACCGCCTTTAGGTTTGGCTGACATGGGATTCTTTCTATTATCTGATAAATGTGGGCAATTATACGGGTGTCAGGCTGCCTTTGCAGCAAAGGCAGCCTGAAAATTTGTTGTCTTGTAGGTTATGGGTACAGCGGTAAGCAACACAACATTAAGCATGTGTGCATGGCGAATTATCTATAGTCATTTCAGCACAGAATACAGTGGCAAAACTGAAAAAACATGACGGTGTTGCCAATGCCCTTATGTATTGCTTGTACACGGCGGGCGCGCTTGCCTTGTCCTATTTTTATGTTAAGCGACTGTATTTTCAGGCTGCTTGAATGACTTATTTGATTGTTCTGCTTGCCGATGGCTTCGCAGCAGTGGCTGGGGTTTGCCTTGCGGACAAGCACCTTAACCTACACGTTCAGGCAGCCTGAAAAATTAGCCAACTAATTCGCCGCTCAATGAGAACGTACGCGCATCGGTAATTTCAATTTCCACCATTTGGTTAATCAAATCGGGCGTGCCGTAGAAATTGACCACGCGATTGTTGGCGGTACGCGCTTGTAATTGGTCGGGATCTTTTTTGGAGACGCCTTCCACCAAACAGCGTTGAATGGTGCCAAGCATGGTTTGGTTGATGCGGGCGGTTTCCGCTTCAATCACTTCGTTCAAGGCTTCCAAACGGCGCACTTTTTCGGCGTGTGGCGTGTCGTCTGGCAAATTCGCGGCTGGGGTACCAGGGCGTGGGCTGTAAATGAACACGAAACTCAAATCAAAGGCGATGTCTTTGACCAATTTTAAGGTTTGTTCAAATTCGCGTTCTGTTTCCCCAGGAAAACCGACAATGAAATCCGAACTCAAACACAAATCAGGGCGAATGGCACGCAATTTGCGGATAATGGATTTGTATTCCAACGCCGTGTAACCACGTTTCATCGCACTCAACACACGGTCAGAACCGCTTTGAATCGGCAAATGCAAATGCGAAACCAATTTCGGCAAATCACGATAGCATTCAATAATCGCGTCCGAAAATTCGCGTGGATGGCTGGTCGTGAAACGCATACGTTCAATACCTGGGATTTCATGCACAATCCGCAATAAAGTCGCAAAATCGCAAATTTCGCCATCGTCCATTGCGCCGCGATAGGCGTTTACATTTTGCCCCAACAGGTTGATTTCTTTCACGCCTTGTTGCGCCAAACCTGCGATTTCCGTCAAAACATCGTTTAATGGGCGCGAAAATTCTTCGCCACGCGTGTACGGTACCACACAAAAACTGCAATATTTGGAACAGCCTTCCATAATGGAAATGAACGCGCTGCCGCCTTCCACACGCGCTGGCGGCAAGTGGTCAAATTTTTCAATTTCGGGAAAAGAAATATCCACTTGCGACAAGCCTGTAGTTTCTTTGTCCATAATCATTTTGGGGAGACGGTGCAAGGTTTGCGGACCAAACACCACGTCCACATAAGGGGCGCGTTCCACAATCGCCTCGCCCTCTTGCGATGCCACGCAACCGCCTACACCAATGATTAAATTGGGATTTTGTTTTTTCAAATGTTTCACGCGACCCAAATCGGAAAACACTTTCTCTTGCGCCTTTTCGCGCACGGAACAGGTGTTGAACAAAATGATGTCGGCTTGTTCAGGCTCAGAAACTTGTTGTAATTCATCACCTTCGGCTAAAACGGACAGCATTTTTTCGCTGTCGTATTCATTCATTTGGCAACCGAATGTGCGGATAAAAACTTTTTTCATGGTTTGTTGTTCTTTCAGGTAGCCCGTAATTGCGGGGCTGATTTAAAGTAAATGGTTTTCAGGCAGCCTAAAATATTCAAAGCATTCAGGCTGCCTGAAAAACGAAAGGCGCGGATTATACGCGGATTGAGTGGGTTTGACAAAATAATCGTTATGAAAACAAAAGTTTCAGGCTGCCTGAAAACCAGTTTCCCTGTTTAAGGCAGCCTGAAAATAAATGCAGTATTAACCTAAATGATTCAATGGCAAAGAAGTGGTATTTTTAATTTCTTTGAGCACAAAACTGGATTTCGCGTCTTGCACATATTCGTGCGACAACAATTCATTCAAAATAAAGTGTGAAAACGCGTTCATATCGGTGAAAAAGGCGTGCAATAAATAATCCGCTTCGCCTGTTAATGCCAAGCAAGCCAACACTTCTGACCAGCCTTGCACCGCTTGTTCAAAATTTTGGCGCGCGCTTGGGGCTTTATCGGTGCTCACACGAATCATCACTTGCAAACCCAGTTGCACCGCTTCTGGCTCAAGCAGCGCAGCATAACGGCGAATAATACCGCCGTCTTCCAATTGCTTCAAACGGCGCAAACACGGCGAAGGCGATAAGGCAACACGTTCAGACAATTCCACATTGCTGAGCCGCCCGTTTTCTTGCAACACTTGCAGGATTTTTAAATCGGTTTTGTCTAAGGTTATAGGTGTGTTCATGATGCAGAGCTCCTGAATTTTGTTCTTTTTTCAAGTTGTGAGACATTGTTGTCTACACAAGCCTTATCATAAGCTAACATTTGTTAAAGCACAATAGTTTATAAAAACTTATTTTTATGAGATTTTTTAGCACAAAGCAATATCAAATTTGTATTTGTTTCACAGATGTTACATTTAGCCTACGTTTCGCCCATTGCAAATTGCAAACATTCGGACAAAGTAGGCAAAACAGGCTAAAATTACACCGTTTTGAAACCTTGAAATTTAAGAAAGAAATTGATGTCTCAATTATTACCCGTCAATGAAGAGATGAAAAAATTCATCCACAGCTTGCTCACACACATGGTAAAAAGCAAAGGCTCTGACTTATTTATCACTGCAGGCTATCCGCCAGCCATGAAGCTGGACGGCAAAGTAAACAAACTGAGCGATAAAGTGTTGTCGGCTGAACACACTGCCTTGATTGCGCGCTCGATTATGGACGAAAAGCAAGCGCAAGAATTTGCTGATACCAATGAATGTAACTTCGCGATTAGCTTGGCTGGCGTGTCGCGTTTCCGTATTAATGCAATGATTCAACGCGGTGCGGCAACCTTGGTTTGTCGTGTGATTACTAGCGATATTCCAAATTTTGAAAAATTAGAATTGCCTGAAGTATTGCGTGAAGTTGTGATGGAAAAGCGTGGCTTGGTGATTTTTGTGGGCGGTACAGGCTCGGGTAAATCGACTTCGCTTGCCGCAATGATTGACTATCGCAATGAAAACAGCCAAGGTCACATCATTACCATCGAAGACCCAATTGAGTATGTTCACCCGCATAAAAACTGCATTATTTCGCAACGCGAAGTGGGTGTAGATACGCAAAACTGGTTTGCTGCACTGAAAAACACACTGCGTCAAGCACCTGATGTGATTTTGATTGGTGAGATTCGCGACCGTGAAACGATGGACTACGCACTGGCGTTTGCCGAAACAGGCCACTTATGTATGGCAACTTTGCACGCAAATAACTCCAACCAAGCACTTGACCGTATTATCAACTTCTTCCCTGAAGAGCGTCGTACGCAACTGCTGACTGACTTATCATTAAACTTAAAAGGCTTTATTTCACAACGTTTGATTCCACGCAAAGGTGGCAAAGGTCGCGCCGCAGCAGTAGAAATCTTGTTGAATTCACCTTTAATTTCCGAATTGATATTAAAAGGTGAAGTACACGGTATTAAAGAAATCATGGCACGTTCACGCGATATTGGTATGCAAACGTTTGACCAAGCTTTGTTTGATTTGTATGAAAACGACATCATTACCTATGATGACGCTTTAAAAAACGCAGACTCTGTAAACGACTTACGCTTGCAAATCAAATTGAACAGTAAGCATACAGCCACAGCAGGCGAAGGAGATGAATTTGATGGCTTATCCATTATGGACCACAGCCACGAATAAACAACTGCCTGGCCAATAACCCCTAAGGCAGCCTGAAAACCTTAATCTTTTCAGGCTGCCTCTTATTTAATCCAAAACAAAATGTCAAAATCTAACTTTCCCATTACGCCAGCTATTCGCTTCCTGCGCGAGAAAAACATAAACTTCATGCCCCATCTCTATCCCTATAAAGAACATGGTGGTACCGCACATTCTGCTGACTGTTTAAATATTGATGAACATATCGTCATTAAAACCATTGTTTTGCAAAACGAAAATAAACAAGGGCTTATCTGTTTAATGCATGGTAACAAACAAATTTCCACCCGCAATCTCGCACGCACATTAGGCATGAAACATATCGAGCCAGCAACGCCACAGCAAGCCAATAAATGGACAGGCTACTTAGTCGGCGGCACCAGCCCTTTTGGCTGCAAAACCGCCTTATCCGTCTACGCCCAAACCACTATACAAAACCTACCTGAAATATATATTAATGGTGGCAAACGAGGATTTCTCATCTCAATTACCGCACAAGATTTAAACCATTTAAATGTACAATGGGTTGATGTAGCAGCATAAAAAAGGCTGCCTGAAAGCACTAGCTTCTGCGAAGCCAAAAGTTTCAGGCAACCTTAAAACCAACCATTAAATTACTGAATCTTCGTCCCCACGCGATCCATATCACCCACATTCAACCAAATAAAAAATGCCTTGCCCACAATCAACTTATCGTCCACAAAACCCCAATAACGGCTATCCGCGCTCGCATCGCGATTATCGCCCATCGCAAAATACTTGCCCACAGGCACGGTGCAACGGAAACCGCTGCCATCTTCCGCATATTGACAATTTTCTTTCAAACCGCTCGCATAGCCTTGTTGCTCCATCTGCATTTGAAAGTGGTTCCACGTTGGCGCAATCACCGCAGGCGCATCGGCTTCTTTCAACACATCAAATTCCTTGCCCGCAAAACCCGCATGAAAACGCTCTGTGCCACGCTCAATTTGTGGTTGAGAATCATCAGGATAAGCATAGCTACCATTTGCCACATCTTGCTCAGCTTTGCCGTTCACCATCAAAACTTTATTTTTATATTCAATCACATCGCCTGGTAAACCGACAATACGCTTAATATAATTCAATTCAGGCTGCAAAGGATAATTAAACACCACCACATCGCCATGCTCAATTTTGCCTACAGGAATCGCCACCGTATTCAACACAGGCACGCGAATGCCATAAGCAAACTTGTTCACCAAAATAAAATCGCCTTTTACCAAGCCAGGGCGCATCGAGCTAGACGGAATCTGAAACGGCTCGGCAACAAATGTGCGCAACACAAACACCAGCGCAATAATCGGAAAAAAGCCCGCCATATAATCGCGAAAATGATTGTTGTCCGCCGCATTTTTGTCTTTGTGCGCCAATTTACGCCACACCCAAATCACGCCTGTAAACACTGTAAACGTTAGCAACACGGCGGTAAAACTCCACTTCAAGCCCGAAGCCAACACGCCAAACACGCCAATCATCAGCAGCAAATAACCCCACTGCACACCATTGCTCCACTCACCCGCCGCATTACGCGCCTTGCTGCCTGAAAACAACATCACCGCACCTACAATCAAAGCCGCAATCGCGACATAAGTAATGGTATTAAATTCCACTTTTTATCCTATAAAATCAAAAATATATTTTCAGACAGCTTAAAACAAGGCTCCAACATGACTAAAACGACTAACCTACACTTTAATCGGAAAAAATATGCACATTGTAGCATTTTCCAGCAGCTTGAAAAACAAAATGTCTATTTTCTTGCCAAGCACACTTTTTTTGCAAGTAGATTAAACAAAATTTCTATAGATATATCTGTTATATATATTGATTTTTTTGCTTCCCGCATGCTTTAACATGCATACCTTAGGTGCTGGTATATATGGTTATATTTAATTGTTTTCTGCATATTAGCTTCCATAATTTTTAACAATCTTTCATAACTTAACGCTTAGTAATATTCACACTATTTAACTTCATAATGTCCACCTATTGCCAAATACAACGCTATCCAATTGTTGGTTTGCTCAAACAGATTATCTTGAACAGCAATCTTGGCTTGACGCAGTTGTTCTTGGCTTTCTTGCAACTCTTTCATGGCGATTTGTCCTGCCTGATAGCGAGTATTTTGGTGTTTGAATTGCTGCTCTGCGTGTCTTTGCGTTTGCAATAGCAGTTGATGTTTATCTTGGGCGGTTTGCCATGCTGTTAATTTACTTTCTACATCAGCAAGTGCTTTGTAAACCTGTTCGCGATATTGTTGCATAGCAATTTGGCTGTTGATTTCAGCTATTTTCAGGTTATCTCTGTGTTCTTGTGGGTTGAGTGGGGGCAGGTTGATGGAAATACCCCAATTGAGCACAGGAACTCTCAGTAAATCAAATAACTTTGGACTTTGATTTTGTGCGCCAGCCGTTAATACTAGTGTGGGATAAAGGTTTTTTTGGGTCAATTCAGGCGCAGTCAGTGAGGCTTGAAGCCGCCATAAGGCAGCCTGAATATCTGGGCGGTTATTTAATACTTCAGCTGGTTGTCCGATAAAAATATCTTTGATTTTTGGCAAATGTTTACTATCGGTAAGCGATGATGGTAATTCAGAAACATGCTGGTTAAGCAAAAATGCGAGTTGGTTAAGGGCTTCGTTTTTATCAGCATTCAGTTGTAGTTGATTTTGTTGTTGCAGCGTAATGTTTTGCTGCAAAGGTATCAATTCACTAGGAGCAATGACGCCTGCTTTGAGTTGGGTTTGGGCAAATTGTAGCTGACGTTGTTGGTATTTCAGGCTGTCTGCTTGGTCTTGTAATTTTTGGTTGATATGAACAAGGTTGTAGTAGGCGCGGACGGCGTTGCCGGTTAAATTGAGGTAAACTGCTTGACGGTCGGCTGTACTGGCATTTTTTTCCCATTTGCTGATGTTTTGCTGCAAGGCAAGTTTGCCCCATAAATCCAGTTCCCAACTGGCATTCAGGCTGCCTTCGCTGCTGGAGTGGTGTTGGGTTTGATGTGATTCCAGATGATGCGTGCCACCTGTTTGGGTGCGCATTTGCGCATTGAAGCTGGGAAAACGGGTTCTTTTTTCTTTTTGCCAGTTTAAAACGGATTTTTGCAGATTGAGCGTGGCAATGGATAGCTCGCTGTTGTGCTGCATCACATCTTCCAAATAGGCATTGAGTATAGGGTCGTTGAAGCTGTGCCACCAATTTTGATAACAAAAATCTTGGCTGTTTGCTTGGCAGGTATTTTGCTGTTGTGATGCAGGTTGTTGATTCAAAAAAGTCGCGGGTAAGTTCAGACTTTGTTCAATGCTTTGTGCATTAACAGAGCGCATACTTTGGCAGCCTGAAAGCAGAATGAGTGATAAGGTACTTAATATAGATACTGTTTTTTTAAATGATTTCATAGATATTTCTTTTTCACTTCTTTGCTTTCAGGCAGTCTGTATGCGTTTCAGGCAGCCTGAAAGATTGTTTAAATATGGTTTAAAGCATCAATTGGATTCATTTTCGCGGCTTTGTGTGCTGGCATAAAACCAAATACCAAGCCGATTAAGCTGGCGCATAGCACGGCCAGACCAATGGAGCTTGCTGAAAAAGCAATGGGGACATTAAAGGTTTGCAGCAATGCACCAAATCCAAATGCCAACAACACGCCAATCATGCCGCCGATGGCACAAACGACCATCGCTTCAATCAAAAATTGCTGCACAATGTTGATATAGCGTGCGCCAACCGCCATACGCACGCCAATTTCTCCCGTGCGTTCGGTAACAGACACCAACATGATGTTCATCACGCCAATACCGCCTACCAGCAGCGAAATGACGGCAATCGCGCCAACCAATAAAGTCAAAGATTGTGCTGTTTTTTCAATGGTTTTGCTTAAACTGTCGCTGTTGAAAATGGTAAAGTCTTCTTTGCCGTGTCTGTTTATCAATGTTTGTTTCACACCTTGACTGGCGAGCGTGGAAGAATAACCTTTTTGTAAAAGCAATGTCATGCTGTCCAAATGAGATGAATCACCAATAAAACGTGCTTGTAAAGTGCGATATGGCATCCAAATTTTCAGGCTGCGGTCATAATTGCCCTCTATGCCTTTATATTGAAACACACCAATCACACGATTGGGCGCACCATTGAGCATGATAATTTCTCCAACAGCAGCTTGATTAGGAAAAAAAGCCTGTTTGGTTTTATCGCTGATGATGATATGTTGCGCCATGCTGTCCATTTCAGGCTGCCTGAACATGCTCCCTTCTAAAAAACGTACGTTTTGCAGGCGATGATGACTCGCATTGGCGCCATCTACTTGAACCTGTCGCTCTTTATTACCCACTTGTGCAGTCATGGTGCTGCTTAAATTGGGCGATACGCTATCCACAAAAGGCAGTTTTGCCAAAATATGCATATCATCTAAAGTTAGACTTTCCACCTGTTCTGTACGCTTATCTCCCTCGCGACCAGCGGAAACAACCAACGTTGCCGAGCCTACACTATTGATTTCATTTAAAATTTTTTGTTTGGAGCCGTTGCCTAATGCCACAATCAATACCACCGATGCAATGCCGATAATGATACCGAGCATGGTCAATAAAGTTCGCATTTTATTGGCAAACATAGTTAATAAAGCCATGCCAAATGCTTCTTTCAGGCTGCCTAAAAATGGCATAAACCGTTTGGTTTGACGCGGCAGAGCATTTTCAGACGGCATAATCGTATTTTCTTCCATCAATGGTGCATTACGCTCATCACGCACAATTACGCCATCGCTAATTTCAATCACCCGTTTGGCAAGTGCTGCGATTTTAGGGTCATGCGTCACCAAAATAACGGTATGACCTTCGCGGTTTAATTGCAGCAAAATCTCCATCACATCGCGGCTGCTGTGGCTATCTAGTGCGCCTGTTGGCTCATCGGCAAAAATAATCTGTCCGCCGTTCATTAAAGCTCTGGCAATGGATACGCGCTGCTGTTGCCCGCCAGAAAGTTGATTAGGGTAATGCCCTGTGCGCTCTTGCAAACCCAATTTCGCCAACAATTCATCAGCTCTTGCCAAACGTTGATGAGGCGACACGCCTGCATAAACCGCTGGCACAGCAACATTTTCTGCCGCATTCAGGCTGCTCAATAACTGATAACGCTGAAAAATAAAACCGAATTTATCGCGTCGCAAACCCGCCAGCATATCGCTGTCCATCTCATGCACAGGGCAGCCTGAAATCAAATATTCGCCCGATGTAGGCGTATCCAAACACGCCATAATGTTCATCAAAGTGGATTTGCCTGAACCAGATTGTCCGATAATTGCCACCATATCGCCCGCTTCAACATCCAAACTGATGCCGTGCAAAACTTCTAAAGTTTGCTCACCAAAAGCAAAACTTTTGTGAATATCTTTTAATGACAACAAAATATTTTGCTGATTAAGCTCGTTTGCCTCTCCAACTGTCATGGTCACAACTCCATTTCACCCAAAGTCTCCACCACGCCATCAGACTCGGTAACCACCACTTTATCGCCAGCCTGCAAACCTGATAACACTTCTACATCCACTTTATTGTTCAGCCCAATTTCAACCTCTCGCAGTTCAATTTCGGGTATTGC
Organism: Neisseriaceae bacterium B1; assembly: GCA_051414845.1. Lineage (GTDB taxonomy): Bacteria > Pseudomonadota > Gammaproteobacteria > Burkholderiales > Neisseriaceae > Simonsiella. Next base: position 682,349 of record CP183313.1, on the reverse strand, counting down.
CTTATCTGCCGATTCATGCATCACTTTGACTTCAAAACGATTATTGCCTAAAGACTTGCCCAGAGCATTGCTAGGAATAGTCAATACTTGATTTTTTTGCTCAATTAACACCGTAACATTTGCCGTCATACCAATAAACAGCTCATGTTTGGGATTTGGTACATTCAGCAAACCATAATAATAAACGGCACCTGAACCGCTTTCACCAATAGGAGCAAGCTCCAAAGCGTCCAGCTTTGCATCAAATTGCTTGCTGGGCAAACCCAAAATTTGAAAATGCGCGTTCATGCCAACTTGCAATTTGGGCACATCTGCTTCAGAAAATTTCGCTTTAATTTGCACTATATCCATTTTTGCCAAACGAACAATCGTCGGGCTGGACTGCATCGCATTAATAGTTTGGCCTTGTTTGGTAACTACCGAGACCACAATCCCGTCTATTGGCGCAGTAATGCGAGCATAGCTCAAATTGGTTTTAGCAGTCTGGATTTTCAAACGCGCTTGCTCCAACTGAGATTGACTCATTTTTAAATCATTCTGTGCATTTTTCAAAGCATTTTGCGCTTTCAAAAAATCCAATTTAGAAGTTACCCCACCTTCATAAGTCTTCTTCAAACTATTGAATTCAGTTTGCATTTGAGCCAGTTGAATTTTTCGCGTGTCATATTGCGCTAATAAACCCCGATAATTAGCCTCTTCATCTTTAAGTGCATTTTCCTGCTGACTGGCATCAATTTCCGCAATCACATCCCCCTTCTTAACACGTTGTCCCAGTTGCACATACAATTTATTGACACGCCCCGTTGCCTGTGCACCCACATCCACTAATTCTTCCGCATGAACCTGTCCGCCAGCCAGTACTGTATCTTGCAAATCGCGTAATGTAGCAGTTGCAGTAGCATATTGCGGAACAGAGACATTCTTGCTTTGATAAAAGAACCAACTAGCAATGATGCACATAACAAATAGCATCAAAATAAATACTGTTTTATATTTTTTAATCAAAATCATATTTTTCACTTCTCATTATTTGGAATTTAAGAACCTGTTTTCGTAAGATTGATAGCTTGATTTTATTGACACACTTGTGAATACAAGGCGGATTTTGATGCTAATAGCGGTTCTATCAGCATCAAAATTCAACGCAGTAGGCGCATGAAGTGGCGATAAAAGCAAGCTATTAAGATCATGAACACAGGTTCTAAACTAAAATTGTAATGTTATTCCCATTTATATAGATAAAGCAACAGCAACTACCATATAAATCTATTGTCGTAGAAGTGAAAAAGCATTACGGCGTTGTCACCTTGTACTGCATTTTCACTTCTACGACTATAGTTGGCGGTCAGATTTTGAATCTAATATTTCCTATATTTAACAAGATTAAAAAATGTCAGATATAAATATCCTACCTACACTTTTCAGGCTGCCTGAACAAAATCGCGTTTGTAGGCTTGATGATTGCGGATATTTTCCGCTGCATCTTTTTCGTCCCAGATTTGCAATTCCCAAGGGTAATCAAAATCACTGCTGTTTTTAAAATAAACGTGTACGCCGATGTAGCCGTCCACATCACGCAAATACCAGTTTTTTAAGCCATATTGTGCTTTCCAATCGTCCAAACGCGCCATGATTTCCGCCACGCTTTCAGACGGCAAAATCACACGCGCCCCGAAAATATCGTTCAGAATATTGTTTACAGGATATTGATTTTCTCGCGCCAAATAGCGGGCGATTTTGTCGTTAATACTTTCGGCGGTTTTCACGCGGTAGAAAAAATCAATGCCGCACGTGTCGGCAAATGCCAAATAGTCGTTAATCGCTTCATGCAAGTTCAAACGATACGACAAAATGTGTTCGCGCGGCACTTTTTGCAAAGTGTGCGATAAATTGATTTTTGGCACTTTGCCTGTTTCAAAATAATCCTGCGAATATTGCGCGTGTATGCGGTTGATTTCTCGGATTAGGCGTTCGGTTTTTTTAATGTTGGTTTCCATGATTTTTTGTTTCAGGCTGCCTGAAAATGCTTTATTTCAAAATATTCAATCAATTGGATAGGAAATAATCCAAATCTATTCTTAATGGTCGTTATCGCAATATCTGAAATATCTATTCCAATCCATCTTCGCTGTAAGCAATGTGCCGCCCACAAAGTAGAACCACTTCCCGCAAAACAATCCAATACAATAGAATCAGGATTAGATGATTGAGCAATAATCATCTGCAACATTTCAGCATTTTTTTCAGTTGGATAAATCGGATAAGCTGGGTCTTTATACCGCCAAATATCCTGAATTTTTTTACCCTTATGCTCATCAGCAAATTTTTTAATGCGTGGTACACCGTTTTTAGACCATTCTAGTAAACCGCATTTATCCAACTCATCTAAATCATCTGGTGAACTGCGCCAATGTCGCCCTTTTGGCGGCAACATACCGCGCCACATTGAACCTGTTTCGCCGTTTTGAGTTTCTCCTGGTGCATGAACAGGAACGGTATTGTATCGTCGCCCTTGCTCATCAACCTTTTGAAACATTTCCACTTTATCTTGATCCGTCAAGGGAATGGTAATGTTATTAAAGATATTTTTTTTGGCATTTTTGGCATAAAAAAGCACCATATCTTTTTCATTTCCAAATGCACGGCGCGAAAAATTTTTTGGATTGGATTTAATACGCGCAATATCATTTTTAAAATTATCTGCGCCAAACACTTCGTCCATGATAATTTTTAAATAATGTCCAACTTTGCTATCAATATGCACATAAATTGAACCACATGGCGACAATAATTCACGCATTAAAATCAAGCGTTCGCGCATAAATTCTAAATAATCTGCCATGCTGCGATTATCTTCATAAGCGGTTACGCCGTTATGGGTTCGGCTAATGGTGTTGGTTCGTTCATCGGAAACGGTAAAAATTTGTTGCGTGTTATACGGTGGGTCAATGTAAATTAAATCAATTTTTTCACGATAACCGCTATTCAATAAAACCGACAACGCCTGAAAATTATCGCCTGAAAATAAAATGGGCAGTGTATTATCTAATTCAATCGATTGAATTTGTTTAGATTGTGTAAAAATTTGATTTTCAGGCTGTTTATTAGGGTATATCAGCTGCATATATCACACCGAAAACAAGTAATCACGCAATAAAACGGCTGAAACCACGACTTCATCATCAGCAAAATGAGCAAGGTCGGCAAACATTTTATTTTTACCAGCGATGTATAACACGCCATCTAAAATCGCAATCGTCTTAACAGAATATTGACTCTCCAGCAATGGTGCACGCATGGTCGCCAACGCATCATTAAATTGTGCGTTTTGATGTCCGCCAAAATCCGTTAAAAATTTTGCTTCACCAATGATGATGATTTGATTGAATTTAGCAATAAAATCCAATCCCTTATTGTGTTGATAACCCAAATGTGTTTTGGCAAACTGTTCCATTACTTTATCGCCAGCATTAAATACGATATTGCCTTGATAATTCAAAAATTCATCGGTATTGCTGGTAACAGGTACGCCCAATGCACCGCTATTTATCCAATTTTTAAATAACGGTCCAATTTGGCGATTGGTTTCTTTGGGTACAGTTGTCTTATCTAAAATCTCATCAAAACCCATTTCTATCAATATACCTGCTAAACGGCTTACTGTCGCAGGATTGCGTTTAAGTGCCGTTTTGTCACGTTTTAGATAAGCAACGTAGCTATCTTTAATTGGGAAAATTTCTTGTTTTAACAAAACTTCTAATAATTTTTTACCGTCTTTATTTGCTAAATGTGTGCGAATGTCTTGTTGTGTTTGTTCTGCTAATTTACGACGCAAATTAACCGACATCGGATAGACGCGATAAAGTTGATCTAAATAATTGCTTTGTGTTGCTAAATCAATGCTTTTTTGTGTCCATAAATTCATGTTGTTAATCCTTTCAGACGGCATATTCTGCTTTCAAGCAGCCTGAAAATTATATACTGCCTGAAACCCTGCAAAATCAAAGATAAATCTACTTATCCCCAATCTCCAAAATCGCCAAAAACGCGCTTTGTGGGATTTCCACATTGCCCACTTGTTTCATGCGTTTTTTACCTGCTTTTTGTTTTTCCAGCAATTTTTTCTTACGCGTGATGTCGCCGCCGTAACATTTCGCCAAAACGTTTTTACGCAAGGCTTTCACGTTTTCACGCGCAATGATTTGTCCGCCAATGGCAGCCTGAACCGCAATATCAAACATTTGGCGCGGAATCAATTCGCGCATTTTGCTCGCCAATTCGCGTCCGCGATGCACCGATGTTTGGCGGTGGACAATCAAACTCAACGCGTCCACCTTGTCGCCATTGACCATAATGTCTAATTTCACCAAATCAGACGGCTGAAACTCTTTAAATTCATAGTCCAAAGACGCATAACCGCGCGATGTGGACTTCAATTTGTCAAAGAAATCCATTACCACTTCATTCATCGGCAAATCGTAAGTCAGCATAACTTGGCGACCGAGATATTGCATATTGCGTTGCACGCCGCGTTTTTGGTTGCACAAAGTCATCACATTGCCTACATAATCCTGCGGCACAAGAATAGTTGCCGTGATAATCGGCTCCAAAATCGTGTCAATCGTGGCGATGTCGGGCAATTTGGACGGGTTTTCCACTTCAATTTTTTCGCCATTTTTCATGATGACTTCGTACACCACAGTCGGCGCGGTGGTAATTAAATCCATGTCAAATTCGCGTTCCAAGCGTTCCTGCACGATTTCCAAATGCAGCAAACCCAAAAAGCCGCAACGGAAACCAAAACCCAATGCTTGCGACACTTCGGGTTCAAATTTCAGGCTGGCATCGTTCAATTGCAATTTTTCCAAGGCATCGCGCAGGTTTTCATAATCGTGGCTTTCTACGGGATAAAGTCCTGCAAATACTTGGCTTTGCACTTCTTTGAAACCTGCGAGCGGTTCGGCGGCGGGATTTTGCACCAACGTAACCGTGTCGCCCACTTTGGCTTGTCCCAATTCTTTCACGCCTGTAATCAAAAAGCCCACCTCGCCTGCGGAAAGTTGTTGTTTTTGTAAAGATTTGGGTGTAAATACGCCCAGTTGTTCCACCTGCGTTTCAGCCAGCGTGGACATGAAACGGACTTTGTCTTTCAGCTTAATCGTGCCGTTTTTCACGCGGATTAACATCACCACGCCCACATAATTGTCAAACCACGAATCAATAATCACAGCCTGCAAAGGCGCGTCTGGGTCGCCTTCGGGAGCGGGGACTTTGGCAACGATTTCTTCCAACACGTCTTCCACGCCCAAACCGCTTTTGGCGGAACACGTTACCGCACCCACAGCGTCAATGCCGATGATGTCTTCAATTTCTTGGGCAACGCGGTCGGGGTCGGCGGCGGGCAAGTCAATTTTGTTCAAAATCGGCACGACTTCCACGCCCAAATCAATGGCGGTGTAGCAATTGGCAACGGTTTGCGCTTCCACGCCTTGCGATGCGTCCACCACCAGCAACGCGCCTTCGCAAGCGGACAACGAACGCGACACTTCGTAGGAAAAGTCCACGTGTCCCGGGGTGTCAATCAGGTTGAGTTGGTAGGTTTCGCCATTGCGTGCTTTGTAGTTTAAGGCTGCTGTTTGCGCTTTGATTGTAATGCCGCGTTCTTTTTCAATATCCATAGAATCAAGAACTTGGGTACTCATTTCGCGCAATTCCAAACCACCGCAATATTGGATAAAGCGGTCGGCAAGCGTGGATTTTCCGTGGTCAATGTGGGCGATGATGGAGAAATTTCGGATGTTTTTCATGAAGTTTATGTGATAAAAAAAAGGTTAAATCGGATTAAATAAGGCAGCCTGAAGAATGATTTCAGACTGCCTGAAATGAATTCAAAGCGCGGTATTTTAACAGAAATTTAAAAAGCAGCCTGAAAAGTTTTTCGGCTGCTTTTAACACAAATCTGCATTTTTATCTTGCAAATATATTCAACTAAAAATAAAACCGCGTTTCATAACGCGGTTTTATTGAGTCTGGTGCGGACAGAGAGACTCGAACTCTCACGCCTTGCGGCGCTGGAACCTAAATCCAGTGCGTCTACCAATTTCGCCACGTCCGCTGAAAGCCACGCATTATACGGCGTTTCGCACAAAATGCAAGCGTTTTGCGGACTATTTAGAATCGTTGAGTAAAATCGTTTTTTCCACCCATTTCGTGTCAAATAGCTGCTGCAACGCTTGTACCGCATCATCTTGCTCCATCACACTTCGCGCATAATCGCGATTTTCGTCAGCAATGCGAGCGCGATACATTAGCGGCGTTTCCCAGCCTTTGCCTGCTTGAAAAGCTTGCGTTTGAATGCGAATTTCCTGCCCATAAGCTTGGCTTAACGCGTTGGCAATGCGGTCAAAATAGGCTTTATTGAGCGTATTTTTCGTTTGCTCTTGCACCACCGCCAAATGCAACACGCCATCGGCAAAATCCACCCAAGCCATATTGTCCAAACCCATGCGCGCGGCGGAAATTCGTTTGCTAATGCGACGCGTAATGTGCGCCCAATTTTCGGCGGCAAATTCAGGCATGGGCGTGTTTTCAGGCTGCGTATCGTCCGTATCTACATCATCAGAAACTGCTTCGTTTTCCGTGTACACAGATTGCATCGGCAAATCATCAAACGCAGGAAACTCATCAAAATACGCTTCATCATTCAGGCTGTCTGAAATATTTTCGCCTGTATTGGGTTGGTTTTCAGGCTGCTTAAATGAATATTCGAAACGCGCGCTGGACAATTCGAATTCCGTATCAGGCAAAGGAGTGGGCGATTTCGCCAAACTGGGCATTTGCTCATCGACTTTCAGGCTGCCTGAAATCACATTTTCAATCCATTTTTCTGCATTGCCACTCGGCGCAATTTCAGCAACCGCTTTTTCAGGCTGCCTGAAAGTTTCCGCGTTTGGTTTGGTTTCAGGCTGCGTTGGCAGAGCTGATTCTTCAACAGTTTGCGTTTGAGCTGCCGTGTCTTCCCAAGGTGGCGTGCCGTCTATGCTATTTGGGCTGCCTGAAATGTGTTCTACTGCTTCAACTGTTTGATTAACAGCAATTTCACTTTTCAGACTGCCTGAAAGATTCTCTGTTAGTTCAACTGTTGGATTTGAAGATTTTTCTTCTTTCAGGCTGCCTGAAAGATTTTCTTCTGGCTCAAGCGATTGATTTAAAAATGTTTCATCTTTCAGATCACCTGAAATCTGTTCTATTATTCCAACCGATTGATTTGAAAAAACTTCACTTTTCAGGCTGCCTGAATTTTCTGCTTTCAATTCAGTTTTTTTTTCAGCAAGATTGTGCAACTGCGTGCCTTCAATCGTGCCGTGTTGCGGCGTATTTTTCGCAGCAAATGGCGCAAATGCCAACATGCGCAACAGCGTCATCACAAAACCCGCATATTCATCGGGCGCAAGCGGCAAATCTTTTTTTCCGTGAATAACACATTGATAATACAACTGAATTTGTTCATCACTAAAATATTGCGCTAAATGCAACAAACGCTCGCGTTCGGGGTCATCGTGGTCGATCGCGGACGGCACGGTTTTCAGCAACGCCAATCTTTGCAACAACATCGCCAAATCGTTCAACGCGCTGTCAAAACCGATGGCGTTGGCGGACATTTCTTGTGCTTTGGCGATGAGACTTTCGCCATCTTGTTCCATTAAAAAGGTCAGCAATTCATACAGATAGCGTTTGTCCACTGCACCTATCATGTCGCGCACATCGCGTTCTTGTACGCTGCCTGAACCCATGGCAATCGCTTGGTCTAGCAAACTCAAAGCATCGCGCATGGAACCTTGTGCGGCGCGTCCCAGCAAAGCCAAAGCTGTGGGTTCATAGACAATTTGTTCGGTTTTCAAAACGTGGGTCAAATGGTCGGCGACTTGTTGCGCGGTCATATTGCGTAAAACAAACTGCAAACAACGGCTTAACACGGTAATTGGTACTTTGTGCGGGTCGGTCGTGGCGAGAATGAATTTGACGTGTTCGGGCGGTTCTTCCAGCGTTTTCAGCATCGCATTGAACGCGGATTTGGACAACATATGCACTTCGTCAATGATATAAACCTTGTATTTTCCGACAGTTGGCGCGTATTGGGCGTTTTCCAACACTTCGCGGATGTTATCAATGCCTGTGTTGCTCGCCGCGTCAATTTCCAGCAAATCCACAAATCGCCCAGCGTCAATGTCGCGGCACGATTGGCATTCGCCACAGGGTTCGCCATGCGTGGCGTTTTCGCAGTTTAGGCTTTTTGCCAAAATGCGGGCGATGGTGGTTTTGCCCACGCCGCGTGTGCCTGTGAGCAAATAGGCGTGGTGCAAACGCCCTTTGTCTAGGGCGTTTTGCAGGGCTTTGACAACGTGTTGTTGTCCGACTAAATCGGCGAAGGTTTTGGGTCGCCATTTGCGGGCGAGAACTTGGTAAGCGGTCATAATGTTTTTTTCGCAAAAAAGTGGTGTGTATTTTAGCATTGTTTGCGCGCTTTTTCAGGCAGCCTGAAAAGGTAATATAGAACTGGAGATGAGTTTACTTTGGATAACGGGTGAAAAATGTTCGTCATCATGCTATTTCTGTCCATTCATGATAGAAAAGTGTCAGATTTTGGGTGCAATTTACATCTTCACATTTGAATTGCGTAAATTAATAATGATGAATGAGTGACGATAACAAGCGTAAAATTTCGTTACTCGCTGTCATGAAACGATGTTCTGATTGTTTTATTTACTTTTATAAGGATTCATATCATGAAAATGCACCTGCAAGTTTTGACTGTTTTGGCAGCTTCTATGGTGTCTATGGGCGCATACGCTGGCATGACTACCGACCATGAAGGCAACGTGGGCTATGACACTGCCACTGAATGTGATGCAGCGGTACACGCTCGCACAGCACGTTTTTACACGCCGTTTACCACCAAACCTGCTTTAAGACGTCAAGGCGAAACCGCTGTGCGCCAAGCTACTTTGCACGAATTGGGCGAACAATACCAATACGGCGCGTGTGATTTGGGCGTAGGTCGCAGCTTCAAACGTGATGGTGTGACACGCGCTTTGCAAGGTAAATATGTGCCTTTCAGCCCTGATATGTCTGTAAATGTTTATACCGATGCAACGGGTAAAGTCGTTCGCGCGAGCATGGGTCAATTTGACAACAACTTCTCTGGCAATGCGCCGCGTCCTGTTGCTGCGCCTGTTCGTGAAGAAGTGGCTGTAGTGGAGCAACCTGTTGTTGCGCCCGTACCTGTTGCTACAACACGCACGATTCGTCCATATGTTTTTGGTACATTGGGCGCATTGCAAGATGGCGTGAAATTGGAGCAAGGTGGTACTGCATTCTTTGACGATAAAGATACACGCTTTGCTGGTCAATCTGGCGTAGGTGTTCAATTTGCTAATGTAGTTGGCGCGGAATTGTTCTATCAAGGCGCAGCGAAACACAAATACAAGACAACAATGCCGAAGCAAAATTACGCAATATTACTTACGGTACGCGTTTGACTTTGGGTAACGACATCGGCGAAAAATTCCGCGTGTTTGGTAAAATAGGTATCACAGGTGTACGCCATTCTCAAGGCGACTTCAAAGATACCAAAGCACGCGCAACTGCGGGTGTGGGTATGTTGTACAAATTTACCGACAACGTGGCTTTGCGTGCTGACTACGACCACTACTTCAAACGCTCAAGCGATGTGGATGGCGTACAAGACGGCAAAATCAAATGGAAAGGTGCAAACTACTTGGGCGCAGGTATCCAATATACGTTCTAATTGGTTTAAATCATTGAACTAAAAAGGCAGCCTGAAAGTTTCAGGCTGCCTTTTGTTGGTCGTTATAATTTGAAACCATAATTTATGTAACTCAAAAACCAAACATTCAGGCTGCCTGAAAACATATTTTGTATTTTCAGGCAGCCTTTTAGGTGTTTAGTTAATCGGCATTCAATAAACCATGTTGTCCTAATTTCTTGCGTAGCGTATTGCGGTTTAAACCCAACATTTCAGCGGCTTTAGATTGATTGCCGCGGCATTGTTGCATAACAAATTCCAACATGGGCTTTTCCACTTGTAACAAAACCATTTCATACACATTGCGGGCTTCCTGCCCTTCTAAGTCATTGAAATATTGAGATAAATTTCGATCAATGCAATCTGGAATACTGGGAGGCGATTTAGGCATAATGTGATATTCGTGTTAAATTTTGTGAGAATGCGTATTTTAGCGGATTTCATGAAACTGGGCTATAAACAAATTATGAGATATTGAGAAATTTTGCGCTATCACAAATATTCAAGCTTTCAGGCTGCCTGAAAACTACACCAACAACCAAGCCCAGACTTTGCGTCCTTCGCTTTGCAGCAACATAATCGTGCGGCAAGCGGCGGCGGTTGCCATGCATTCCAAGCCTAAACCGTGTTGCGAGAGTTGCGCGGCAAGTTGGGGCGGCAAGAAGCGTTGTTTGTCGCCTGTGCCGATGATAATCACGTCCGCGCCTGCGTTTAAGGCTGCCTGAAAATCATCTATGTTTAAGTTTTCAGGCTGCCAGTTTTCAGGCAGGCTTTGTACTTGATGATTCAGCAAAATCGGCGTGTGGTAGGCGGTTTCGTTGATGATGATTTCGCCAGCTTGATAGCCATCTATGCTGAGAAAATCGGGATTGTGCGTGGCAATGATTTCCATTTTAAGCCCCTGATTTTTTGCGTTTTTTTAGCATATCTTTGCCGATTTCAAACACCATGGGCAACACGGATACGAAAATAATCGCCAATACAACAATGCCGAAATTGTTTTTCACTACTGGAATATTGCCAAACCAGTAGCCAACATAAGTCAAACCCAGTACCCACGCAATGCCGCCAATGATGTTGTAGCGCAAAAATGTGCCATAGTGCATTTTGCCCATACCTGCGACAAATGGCGCAAATGTGCGCACAATCGGTACAAATCGCGCCAAGATAATGGTTTTTCCACCGTATTTGGCGTAAAACGCGTGTGTTTTGTACAAATATTCTTGTTTGAAAATGCGCGAATTAGGGTTAGCAAACAGTTTTTCGCCGAAATATTTACCAATCGCGAAGTTGCACGCATCGCCCAAAATGGCGGCGGCGAGTAAAACGGCAACCATAATGTGCACATTGAGCGCACCATTAGACGCGGCGGCGATTGCGCCAGTGGCAAATAGAAGCGAGTCGCCTGGTAAAAATGGGGTAACGACTAAACCGGTTTCGCAAAACACAATCAAAAACAAAATGGCATACAAGAGCGTGCCGTATTGGGTGGAAAGTGCGGCGAGGTGTTGGTCAATATGCAGAATAAAATCAATAATTTCGGTAATCATGGTGGTTGTGTATGAATGTTTCAGGCTGCCTGAAAAGTTATGAACTTTATCATATTTGCCACATTTGATAAATGTAAAACTTTGAGTGTGTTTAAGCTAAATGTTTGTTTTCACATTTATTCCACCTATCAATCTGCCTAAAAATCATTCATTACATTACTGACCATAAAAAACACCCAAGTTCAAAACTTGGGTGTTTCATTTTCAGGCTGCCTGAAAGAAATTAGTTAATTTCTTTTGGTGCAGCAGCTGGGTCAATCGGTTTGTCTTTGCTGATAGACATTTGGATAACCTGCCATGAGAACAGCAATGCGCCGCCGATGAAGATGAAGTCGGCAATGGTACGAATCCAGCGGAAAAGTTCCAAGAAACCTTGTTGCATGAATTCTTCGCTACGTGCATACCACAAACCATGCTGAATGCTGGCAATCGCTTGGAATACACCGATTGGCAACAAGCTGCTCACAATCATCAACATTAAACCACAGTTCATCATCCAGAAGCCGATGGTCATTTGTTTTTCGTTGAAGATAAACGCAGGTTTGATGTACGCGGCTACCAATAAGACGAAACCTAATGATAGGAAACCATATACGCCGAACAAGGCTGCGTGGGCGTGTACTGCAGTGGTGTTCAAGCCTTGTAGGTAGTACAAGGAAATCGGTGGGTTAATCAAAAAACCGAATACACCTGCGCCAAGCATGTTCCAGAAGGCTACCGCGGTGAAGCACATTAAAGGCCAGCGCAAACGTTTCATCCATGGTGCAGCATGTTGATGAGACCAGTGCTCATAGGCTTCGTGACCAAGCAGAATCAGTGGCACAACTTCTAATGCAGAGAATGACGCGCCTGCTGCTAGGATTGGTGTGGTCGTGCCTGTGAAGTACAAGTGGTGGAACGTACCAGGTACACCGCCCACCATGAACAAGCTGGCGGAAACCAATGACGCGATGGTTGCAGTTTTGCGTGTTACCAAACCTAAATTAAAGAAGATGAATGCAAGGGCTGCGGTGGCGAATACTTCAAAGAAGCCTTCTACCCACAAATGCACTACCCACCAACGCCAGTATTCCATCACGGCTAATGTTGTGTGTTCGCCATAGAACAAACCTGGACCGTAGAACAAGCCTACGCCTGCGATAGATGCGACGAAAATTGCCAATAGGTTTTTGTCGCCACCGTTGCGGAACGCGCTCACCACGCAACGCAACATCAAGAACAACCACAACAGCAAACCAACATACAACAGAATTTGCCAGAAGCGACCTAAATCAATGTATTCATAACCTTGATGACCGAACCAAAAGTTCAGGTTTTTCGGCATGATTTGGCTAATTGCGAAGAAGTTACCCGCGTATGAACCTGCAACGACGATAAACAAAGCAATGTACAAAGCATTCACGCCCAAGGCTTGGAATTTCGGGTCTTTGCCGCCGTTTACGATTGGGGCAAGGAACAATCCAGCGGTTAAGAAACCTGTGGCAATCCAGAAAATCGCTGATTGCAAGTGCCATGTACGCGCCAATGAGTAAGGCAACAATTTGGAAATTTCAATACCAAAGAATGTTTGACCTTCAACGGTGTAGTGCGCTACCAAACCGCCCAACAAAATTTGTACCACAAACAAAATCACGGTCAAAGCAGCATATTTCCACAGGGCTTTTTGTGATGGCGTCAACTCAAATTTGGTTAACGGGTCTTCATGCGGTACTTCAGGCACAGCGTCGGTTTTGTGCAGGAATGAATAGCCCCACACCAAAAAACCCACACCAGCCAACAAGAACACGATAGAAGCCAAAGACCATACCACGTTTTCTGTACTGGGCACATTTTTAATCAAAGGTTCGTGCGGCCAGTTGTTGGTATAAGTTACATCCATATCAGGACGATTGGTTGCAGCAGACCATGCTGTCCAGAAAAAGAAGTTGGTCAATTTTTGACGTTGTTCCAAATCAGGCAGCGTGTTGTCTTTCATCGCAAATGATTCACGCGTTTTTGCCAACGCAGGGTCATCGCCGTACACACCAATATAATAGCCAGCGATTTGTTGCATGGCTTGCACACGCGTATCGCTCAACACCACCGTGCCATCATCGCCCATGCGTGATTTATTGCGGTATTCTTCAGTCGCTTCCGCTTGCAAAGCCGCTTGCTCGCCAACGCCTAACTCTTTGAAATTTTTACCGTATTTTTGTTGCGCAGTAATATCCAACCACGCCACAATTTCACGGTGCAACCAGTCTGCTGTCCAGTCAGGTGCTTGATACGCGCCGTGACCGAGCACAGTACCAATTTCCATACCGCCAGTACTTTGCCAAGCTGTTTGACCCATATGAATATCTTCTTTGGTCATCACAACAGTGCCTGATTGCGAAACATACCGCTCTGGAGTAGGCGGTGCTTTTCGGTACACTTCTACACCTAAGTAGCCGAGTAAACCGAAGGTCAATGTAAGTACACAAATTAAGATGTACCACAGTTTTTTATATTGACCCATTTTGGTGCTCCTAAAAAAGTCAAAGAGAAGGTTGTGTTTATTCATAAATAATGAATGTTAAGGATTGTAGCATTTTTGGTTTAAAAAACCAAAGAAAAACCACAAAATTTACATTTAAATAAATTATTTTGTTGTTTTTAAGAAATAAAATTTGTGTCAATTATGTAAATCAAGAATTTTAATGAAGTAACTCAATGTAAGTGTCTCAATTTTGCACAAAATATTTAAATAACTGTTATTTAATAAAATAAATTTGAATAAATTTCAAAAAAATCTTTTCAGGTAACCTGAAAAGTAATTAAACATACACAAAAGATTGATATTTTATACTCTTTTGATTTAAGTCAAAAATCATAAAAACATTTTAACCCATAATCCGTTCCAACTTGCAGCGCAACCCGAATCGCAGATAGAAAAAAGTACAAGAACCATAATATTCAGGCAGCCTGAAAGATTTTTACTCCCTTAACACAAAGGTACACAACCATGAAAACCCACACTCTTGTCGCTCTTATTGCTTCTGCATTCGCTATGGCAGCTTGTTCTCCACAACCTGCGCCAAGCAAACCAGCCGACAATAAAGCTGCTTCAGCACCCGCTGCAACAACACCAGTAGCTTCTGCACCTGCACCAGCCAGCGCATCTGCCGCTGAAGCTGATGTAGCCGCAGCTGATTTGCCCGTGATTAACGCAATCATGACACACGCACCAGAAGCACCACCACCAGTAAACCGCGACCACGCCGCTCGCGTGAAAGTGAAAATTGAAGTAGCCGAAAAAGTGATGCGCATGGCTGATGGCGTAGAATACAAATTCTGGACGTTTGGCGGTCAAGTCCCCGGTCAAATGATTCGTGTACGCGAAGGCGATATTGTAGACGTAGAATTTGCCAACCGCTCTGATTCTACCGTGCCACACAATATTGATTTCCATGCGGCAACTGGACCGGGCGGTGGTGCAGAAGCATCGTTCACAGCCCCAGGACACGTTTCCAATTTCAGCTTCAAAGCCCTGCAACCTGGTTTGTACATTTATCACTGTGCAACCGCACCAGTGGGCATGCACATCGCCAACGGTATGTACGGTTTGATTTTGGTAGAACCAAAAGGCGGCTTGCCAAAAGTGGACAAAGAATTCTACGTGGTTCAAGGCGATTTCTACACCAAAGGCAAATACGGCGAACAAGGCTTGCAACCATTTGACATGGAAAAAGCCATTAAAGAACAACCTGATTACGTTGTATTCAACGGTAACGTAGGCTCAATCGCAGGCGACAATGCGCTCAAAGCCAATGTAGGCGATACCGTACGCTTGTTTGTCGGCAATGGTGGTCCGAACTTGGTGTCTTCTTTCCACGTGATTGGCGAAATTTTTGACAATGTTCACGTTGAAGGCGGCGATTTGATTAATAAAAACGTCCAAACCACATTGGTTCCAGCAGGTGGCGCAGCGATTGTTGATTTCAAAATTGACGTTCCAGGCACGTACAACTTGGTTGACCACTCCATCTTCCGTACGTTTAATAAAGGCGCATTGGGTCAAATCAAAGCGGAAGGTGCAGAAAACAAAGATATTTACTCTGGTAAAATTTCTGACAACATCTACCAATTGGAAGGTGGTGCAGTTCAAACTGTTCCACTAACAGCCAGCGAAACTGCCAAAGTTAAAGAAGGCGCACCAACCGCAGCCAGCAAAGAAGACCGCATTAAACTCGGTCAAACTGTGTACAACAGCAACTGTATGGCGTGTCACGGTCCAGAAGGTAAAGGTGTAGAAGGCGCATTCCCTCCATTGGCAGAATCTGACTACCTGAACGCTGACCACACTCGCGGTATTGACGCCATCTTGAAAGGTGTAACAGGCGAAATCACCGTAAACGGCAAAAAATTCAACAGTGTAATGCCAGCCGTTGCTCTGAAAGATGAAGACGCAGCCAACGTATTAACCTTTATCTTAAACAGCTTCGGCAATAAAGGTGGCGAAATCAAACCTGAAGATGTGGCAAAACGCCGTTAATTAAAAAAACAACAATCGTTAAAAGAAAGAGCAAACTGTTTTCAGGGCAGCCTGAAAACAGTTTGAATAAACGGTATTTTGAATAAACGATATAAAAAAGTTACCTTGTAAGAAAAAGGCTGCCTGAAACTTGGAACATTTCAGGCAGCCTTCTGCACAAACAACGTAGGCTGTGTGCGGTACGCACGCACGCGAAAGCCAAATTTTTTCAGGCAGCCTGAAACATAAATGGAGCACCCCCAAATCTTTCATTTAAAGCAGCCTGAGCCTCAAACAAACATAAAGGCAAACCCCATGAACACCAACACCATCAAACTCATCGCATTATCAACCTCCCTACTCTTTTCAGGCAGCCTGCAAGCTGCCGACATGACACAAATTCAAGGCGGCAGCTACCGACCACTCTATCTCAAAAAAGACACGCCGCTCATTCCTGTTAAAAGTTTCAAACTAGACAAAACCCCCGTAACCAATGCCGAGTTCGCCCAATTCGTCGCCAAAAATCCCCAATGGCAACGCGGCAAAGTCAACGCCCGTCATGCCGAAGCCAAATACCTAACCCAATGGATAAAAACAGGCAATGGCTACGCCCCCAAACCCGCTGACGCCAACAAACCCGTAACCAACGTCTCATGGTTCGCCGCCCACGCCTACTGCACCGCACAAGGCAAACGCCTACCCACCATCGACGAATGGGAATACGCAGGACAAGCCTCCGCCACCCAAAAAAACGGCACCAACGAAGACGGCTATAACCACACCATCCTAAACTGGTACGCCAACGGCGGACGCGAAGGCTTACGTGCAGTCGGTAAAGGCAAGCCAAACTTTTGGGGCGTACACGACATGCACGGTTTAATCTGGGAATGGACAGAAGATTTCAACAGCAGCCTACTCTCCGCAGGCACAGCCAACAGCAGCCTATTTTGCGGTGGCGGCACAGCCAACGCCACCGACCCCAGCAACTACGCCGCCTTCATGCGCTACGGCATCCGCACCAGCTTGCAAGCACCGTATGTGTTAAACAACCTCGGTTTCCGTTGCGCACAATAAGACCACAAAATTTCAGGCTGCCTAACTCAAAAAAAGGCTGCCTGAAAACCATCCCAGTTTTCAGGCAGCCTTAAATCTTAAATCCCACTCCAGCATCAATCCTTTTGATGTTCAATCACCTCCAAATGTTTACGCGCCGAAGTTGGGTGTGCTTTATCGCCATCGCGCACCACGTAATCGCCATCAATAATATCGCCGTCATCGCGTGCTTGGTGCGGCGTTGCAAAAGGATTATCGCCAAACACCTGCGTTTGCGCTTGCACAATCGGTTTACCCTTAATCGGCAACAACAAAACCAACGCACCAATCGTCGATAAAAAACCAGGCAACATCAACAGAAAACCTGCCACAGGAATGCGAATTGGCCACATCATCTGATAAAACGACATCGCGCCTTGTCCACGCAACAATTCGCCCGCCATCAATACTTTAGAAAAACCAGCCGTGCGACGCAAAATAAATAAACCCAGCACAAAGCTCAAAACAATCAAGCCAAATGTCGCCAAGCCACCAATCATGTTCGCCATCACCACAATCGACAACACTTCCAAAAACAACATCACCAAAAAAGCAAAACCCAAATATTGCATGTTGCGTCCCTTATGAACACCATTAATGAAGCAACAAGATAGAGTCTTTATCACAGAAAAACAAGTACACAGCAAACGAATTTGCCGTAAAAAACCGTAAACACGCAGGAAAAGCGCGAATTTCCTTTATAATGTCAGTCTGTTTCCCCCATTATGCTGCCTGAAAAAGTGGTTTACATTCTTAAACTCAAAACCACATACAAAACTTTCAGGCAGCCTGAAAAGGTTATTTATGAAAAAATTTTATCAAATTTCTTTGCTTTCTTGCATTTCTTTAATATTGGCAGCATGCGCGGGCAGCGGGAATAATGCCAGAGGTAGCGCGCGCTGTAACACTTCTCAAGGCTACTATTGCGTTCAATCAGGCGACACTTTATATCGCATTAGTCAACGCTTTAACACCAGCGTTTCCGAGCTCAAAGCGCTCAATCAATTGCGTGGCGACACCATTCACGTTGGACAAAGTTTGCGCATTAATCGCAAAGCCAGTGCCAACAAAAATGCCGTTGCCAACAACAGCAACGCACAATTGCAATGGCCACTCAAAGGCAGCATTTTGCAAAACTATTCCAACACCAATCGCGGTATTGACATCGAAGCACCCGCAGGCAGCACCGTGGTTGCCGCTGGCGACGGACAAGTGATTCACGCAGGCGACGGCGTGCGCGGCTATGGCAATCTGATTTTGATTCGCCACAGCAATACGCTGCTCACCGCCTATGCCAACAACGACCGCCTATTGGTCAGCGAAAAAGCACGCGTGAAAGCAGGACAACCGATTGCCACAGTAGGCCACACTGGACGCAGCGACGGTCAAACCGCCTTGCATTTTGAAGTGCGCGTCAATGGCAAAGCCGTGAATCCAAACGCTTATTTGCCAAAACGCTAAGCACAAATTAATTTTCAGGCTGCCTGAAAGAATTTATCGTTCAGGTAGCCTGAAAACTTGAAAGCGCGTACTAATCACCCCATATCAACGCTTATTCACGGAACAACAACAATCAAAATGAATTTAAGCAACCACTTTCTCATCGCCATGCCATCGCTTGATGACCCCTTTTTCAGCGAAAGCGTTGTTTATTTGTGTGAACACAACGAAGACAGCGCCATGGGCGTTATCATCAATAAGCCCACACCCATCGGCATGGACATTATCTTTTTCGCCGACGCCAAAACTGTCCCCGAGCGTTTTCGCGACCAATTTGTCATGATGGGCGGTCCCGTGCAAACCGACCGCGGTTTTGTCATTCACACACCAATTGGCAACTGGCAAAGCAGCCTGATTATTGACGACACAACCGCCATCACCACCTCGCGCGATATTTTGGAACATTTGGGCGACGAAAATGATGCGGTTAAAGATGTTTTATTAACCATTGGTTATTCCAGCTGGAGCTCGGGGCAGTTGGAAAAAGAACTCAGCGAAAATTCATGGCTAACCGTCCCCGCCGACCATCAAATCCTGTTTCAAACACCGCCCGAAGAACGCTACAACGCCGCATTATCCAAACTCGGCATTCGCCCCGAAACCCTGATGAGCAATGGCGGCTATGCGTGAATCCATCCTTTTGCCGCAAATAGGCGCGTGTTTAGCTTTTGATTTTGGCGAAACGCGCATAGGCGTGGCGCAAGGCGATTGCAGTTTAGGCATTGCCACGCCCTTAATCACCATTTCAGGCAGCAGCAACGACGAAAAATTCGCTAAAATTGCTGCCTTAATCCAAGAATGGCAGCCTGAAAGATTGGTTGTGGGCTTGCCCACCCATTTAGACGGCACAGAACACGAACTCACACAATTGGCGCGCAAATTCGGACATCGCTTAAACGGCAGATTTAAATTACCGATTTACTTTGTGGACGAACGCTTATCGTCTGTGCTCGCCGAAGAATTGCTTAAACAAGCAGGCATAAAAGGGCGCAAACAAAAGCCCATGCTTGACCAAGTTGCTGCCCAAGCGATTTTGCAGAGTTTTTTTGACGGCAGCGTTGAAAGTGTGTTTACAGGGTAAATTCGTTGATTGCACTCAAATTATGGTCATTTCAAATTAACACGGACAAGGCGACAACGCCCGCCGTGTACATCTAGTACATAAGGGCGTTGGCAACGCTGTACTATTTGTATTTAAAATGACTATAGCGTTTCAGGCAGCCTGAAAAACCAATTATAAATAAAATTTATCCCACAGCATTTTTTATAGTATAATTTTATAATTATTTAATTTTCAATAAGGATTAACTATCATGAAAAAACTAACAGCAGATGTCGTTGTGATTGGCGGCGGTACGGCAGGCATGGGCGCGTTTCGCAATGCGCGCCGTTTTACCGATGATGTGTATTTAATTGAAGGCAATGTATTTGGCACAACCTGCGCGCGCGTGGGTTGTATGCCGTCTAAATTATTGATTGCCGCAGCCGAAGCGCGTCATCACGCCTTGCACACCGACCCATTTGGCGTGCATTTGGACAAATCGTCTATCAAGGTAAACGGCGAAGAAGTGATGAATCGCGTTAAATCCGAACGCGACCGTTTTGTTGGTTTCGTGTTGGAAGATGTAGAAGCGTGGCCTGCCGAGCGTCGCATTATGGGCAACGCGCGTTTTGTGGACGAGCACGCGATTCAAATCGACGACCACACCGAAATCAAAGCCGACCGCATTGTGATTGCCACAGGTTCGCGCCCCTTGATTCCTGATAATTTCCGTGCTTTGGGCGACAAAGTTATCATCAACGACGACGTGTTTTCATGGAACACGCTGCCTGAAAGCGTTGCCGTATTCGGGCCGGGCGTGATTGGTTTGGAATTGGGACAAGCTTTGAGTCGTTTGGGCGTGCGCGTAGAGATTTTCGGCATTGGAGGCGCATTGGGCGGCATTACCGACCCTGTCGTGATGGAACAAGCCAAAGCGATTTTTGGTGCGGAAATTCCTTTGCATTTGGACGCAAAAAGTGAAGTGTCGCTCACAGACGACGGCAAAGTCAAAGTAAACTGGACGCAAGACGGCGAAAGCGGCGAATTCATCGCGGATTACGCGCTCTCTGCTATCGGTCGTCGCCCGAATGTAGACAATTTAGGTTTAGAAAACTTGAAGATTGAATTGGATTCACGAGGCGTACCTGTTGCCAATCCAAAAACCATGCAAACCAGCATTCCGCACATTTTCATCGCAGGCGACGCGTCTAACCAATTGGCTTTGCTACACGAAGCCAGCGACCAAGGTAAAATTGCGGGTGACAACGCCGGTCAATACCCCAACATTGAAAACGGTTTGCGCCGCAGCATGATTGGCGTGGTGTTCACCAACCCGCAAATCGCCAGCATTGGCACGCGTTTTGCACAATTGGAAAAAGAATACGGCGAGAAATTGGCAATTGGTGAAGTATCGTTTAAAAATCAAGGTCGTAGCCGCGTCATGCTCGTAAACCAAGGTCATATGCGTGTGTATGCCGACCGCACAAGCAAACGCTTCTTGGGCGCGGAAATCGTCGGTCCTGATGCGGAACACTTGGCACACTTGCTCGCTTGGGCACACCAAATGCAGATGACGATTCCGCAAATGCTGGAAATGCCGTTCTATCATCCTGTGATTGAAGAAGGTTTGCGCACGGCTTTGCGTGATGTGAATGCCAAATTGGCGGACTAATCCGCGATTTATTAGGCTGCCTGAAAGCTTATGATTTTCAGGCAGCCTAATTGTATTTTGATTAGATTTTTAGAATACTTATGATATACTCCATTTGGCTTTCAGGCAGCCTGAAAGCCATTTTTTTACAACACACCTTTTTTATTTGAAGGACTACCGATGCAAAACGACATTCATAACTATGCCAGCACCGGCACACAAGTTTCTACCCAAGAGGCGTTGCTGCAAAAAACTTATGGTTTATTGGCTTTATCTTTTTTACCTGCTGCGGCAGGGGCTTTTGTGAGCATGATGTTTAATCCGCTCATGATGATTGGCAACCGCTGGGTGGCCATTGGCGTGATGTTCGCCTTCTTTTACGGCATGTGTTTTGCCATTGAGAAAAATCGCTACAGCCAAACAGGCGTGGTTTTATTGATGATTTTCACATTCGGCATGGGCATTTTCTTAGGTCCATTGTTGCAATTTAGCAGCATGTTCAGCAATGGCAGCCAATTGGTGGCGGTTGCCGCCATGATGACTGCTGGCGTATTTTTCACGATGGCAGCTTTGGCGCGTAAAGCCAACTTCAATAGCAATGCTTTGGGCAAATTTTTAAGCACAGGTGCGATTGTTTTGATGATTGGTGTCGTGGCAAATATTTTCTTGCAACTGCCAGTTTTGTCTTTAACAATTTCAGGCGTTTTTGTGATTTTCAGCTCATTGCTGATTATGTGGCAAATTCGCACCGTGATTGAAGGTGGGGAAGACAGCTACATCAGCGCGGCTTTGACGATTTTCATCTCGCTTTACAATATTTTCAGCAGCTTGTTGCAATTGTTGCTGTCATTTGCGGGCGAAGATTAAGATTGATGACAAAAAACGAGTGGATAAAAACACTCGTTTTTTTATGTTTAATTCTGCAACTATATATTTCCTTTTGCAAAGTTGATAATGCGCGCTTCTTTATTTTATGGCTTTCAAGCAGCCTGAAACCTTGCAAAACCTTTTAGCTGCACTGAACTTCGTTTCAGGCTGCCTGAAACAGAAAAACTACCGTCATTCCCGCGTAGGCGGGAATCTATCATTACTATTCACAAACCGCTGATAAAAAACAGAAACTCAAAAGCAAAAGCGGATTCTCACCTGCGCGAGAATGACGATTAAAGTGATTTTTAGGCTGCCTGAAAGCGTTTTGCAAAGGTTTCAGCCTAAAACAAAAACCGCATGATGCTATCTCGCGCAGTTTTGTTTTGCTTTCTCAAACACAATCAAGGGCGATATTGCGGTAACACACCATGCGGCAACAATTGCCATACATAACCCGTATATTTCTGTTTACCTGCCGTTTGTCCTGCCGCATCACCATAACCCCAGAAATAATCCACGCGCACAGGCCCTTTAATTGCTGAGCCTGTATCTTGCGCCACAATCAAACGGTTCAAACCCTGACGCGTATCAGGATGAGTGGTCGCCACAAACAAAGGCGCGCCCAAAGTAATATGATGTTTATCTACCGCGCCTGAAAATTCGCCTGTGAGCGGTACGCCCAACGCGCCAATCGGCCCTTGTTCCGCCGCGCCTGTTAGCGGACGGAAGAAAATATAACGCGGGTTTTGTCCCAACACTTCCGCCAAGCGATTTGGATTTGCCGCCAAATAAGCCTTAATGCTTTGCATAGAAGTTTGCGACAGCGGCAAATAACCGCGGTCTGCCATATAGCGACCAATCGACGTATAGGCAAAACCATTGTTATCCGCAAAACCTAAACGCACATAACGCCCATCGGGTGTGCGCAAACGTCCAGAGCCTTGAATATGCAAGAAAAATAATTCCACTGGGTCATTGGCATAGCCCAAAATCGGCGCACGATTATCCAGCGCACCGCCATTAATCTGATGACGCGTGTAATACGGCACAAATTGGTTGCCCACAAAGCGACCTTTTAGCGAAGTCGTTGAAGCCGTTTTTGCAAACTGCCCTAAATTCGCAACATATTGACCATTGCTACGAATTTCACCGCTGTTTGCACCAGTTTGTGCAATGCGCACGCTACCTTTGCTGTTGCGCAAATTAGCAGGCAACGATACCGAAACAAAATCACGCGGCACGCCATAAATCGGGAAACGTGCGCGTGCAGTTTGACGAACATCGCCTTCCAATACAGGCTCATAATAACCTGTAATCGTGCCGCCTACTTGACCATTCTGGCTCACTTGCCAAGGCGTAAAATATTGTTCAAAAAAAGATTTTGCCGCCGCATGGTCATTAGGCACACGCGCAGCTTGTGCACATACATTCTGCCATCCCGCTTGTGCCGATAATTTCAGGCAGCTATTTTTAAACGCCGCCAAACTGCCAGCAAAAGGCTGACTTTGCCATTGCGGCAATTCGCCAAAACTCACGCTGCGATAAGTGGCAGGACCTGTGTTATGCGTATAACCCAAAGAAACCCCATTGGCATTACCTGTATAAACATTAGGAAGATTGGACGGCATAGCAACTTGCCCAGTAGGTGCTGTAGTAGAACACGCTGCTAAAATTAAAGCGCTTAATAGAACAATAGAAAAAGAAATTTTTTTGGAAACAAAAAGATATTTAAACATAACACGCTCAATCCAATAAAATAAATTCCTTTCAGGCTGCCTGAAAAACCAAAGAGCTCAGCCTGACCCAACAAATAGCAAATAAAACATAAGGCAACAACTAGGGGCTAATGACAATTCGTTCGCGGTTGGATTTTGCGCTAAATTCGTCCAATTCTGTGTTGAAAATACTCGCCAATCGACGGCATTGGCTCGCATTTTCGCCTTGAATTGAACGAATTTATCTGCAAAACCAACATCGCGCCCAAATTGTCATTAGCCCCTAGTGCTATATATGCCGACGAACAACGCCACAGATTAGCTATTTACATTCACTATACGAGAAAATAAAGGCGCGATTGTAGCCACAAAACTTTATCTTGTGAAACGCATGAACAAAATTTACATAAAATTAAAAGACATTGAAGCCATCGAAAAGTAGAGTGAATTAAAGTAAGGCAACAACACACACCATACATTTGTCACATCAGAAAGCTCACAACGCATAGGCTTCTGAATTAAGTCACGATAAAATCGTCATCCCACGCAAATTTTCATACCGCCTAAGCATATTCAGGCAGCCTGAAATCCGTTAAAATCGCGCTCTTTTTTTGATGTTGAGATAGCCATGAGTGCCGTAAAACCGCCATCGCCGATGATGCAGCAATACCTTGCGATTAAAGAGCAACACCCTGATAAATTGGTGTTTTATCGCATGGGCGATTTTTACGAGCTGTTTTTTGACGACGCGGTGGAAGCGGCGAAACTGCTGGACATCACGCTTACCACGCGCGGCACGCATTTGGGCGAACCGATTAAAATGGCGGGCGTGCCGTATCACGCGGTGGAACAACATTTGGCGAAACTCGTGAAACTTGGGCACAGCGTGGCGATTTGCGAACAAGTGGGCGAAGTGGGCGCGGCAAAAATCGTAGAACGCAAAGTTGTGCGCATCGTAACGGCTGGCACGCTGACCGATTCCGCGCTATTGGAAGACAAGGAAACGAACCGAATCGCCGCGCTGTGTGTCGGTAAAAAACAAAGCGCGTTGGCGTGGGCGGCGTTGGAAAGCGGCGAATTTCGCGCCAAAATCATTGACATCAATAAGTTAGTCGATGAATTAGCACGTTTGCAAGTGTCTGAATTGTTGTGTGATTCCAATTTCAGGCTGCCTGAAAACTGCCCGAAAATCCCCGTAAGCCGTTTAAATTCATGGCAATTTGCGCCCGATACCGCGTTCAAATTATTAACCGACTATTTTGGCAGCCAAGATTTGCGCGCTTTTGGCTTGGATTTGGACACGCATTCGGTGGCGATTTCGGCGGCGGGCGCGTTGCTTAACTATTTGAAATTAACTCAAAATCAACTTCCGCCGCACATGGATGCGCTGACGCTGGAATCGGAAAATCAGTTCATCGAGCTGGACGCTGCCACGCGCCGCAATTTGGAAATCACGGCAACTTTAAGCGGCAAAAAATCGCCCACGCTTTTTTCTGTTTTAGATGAATGTGTTACGCACATGGGCAGCCGTTTGTTGGCGCATTGGTTGCATCATCCGTTACGCAATCGGGCGCATATTCAGGCGCGTTTGGACGCGGTGCAAGCCTTGATTTCGGGCAACACGTTTTCAGGCTGCCTGCAATCTGCCGCGAATGTGAACTACACGCCGCAATCTGTCCCCTCCCCCGCCGCTAGCGGTGGAGGGTTAGGGTGGGGGCAATCTCATGCGGAGAATGAAAATTCTGCTGCAAAATCAAGTCTCTCGTCCCCACCCCAGCCCTCCCCCGCCCCGCAGGGGAGGGAGCAGATGGCTGGAAATTCACAATCCCGCGAAGAAATTTCAGGCAGCCTGAAAAACATCGCCGATATGGAACGCATTGCCGCGCGAATTGCGCTTGGCACGGCGCGTCCGCGTGATTTGTCGGCGTTGCGCGATAGTTTGGCAGTTTTACAAGACATTCGTTTACCAAACAGCCCTTTACTGGATACGCTGACGGCGTGTTTTCCTGCCACCAAACCGATTGGCGAATTATTGCAGGCTGCTTTGTTGCCCGAACCGTCCGTTTGGCTGAAAGATGGCGGGGTAATAAACAATAATTACAACAATGAGTTAGATGAATTACGCCATTTACAAACGCATGGCGATGATTTTTTACACGAATTGGAGCAGCGCGAACGCGAGCGCACGCAATTATCCACGCTGAAAGTGGAATTTAATCGCGTGCATGGTTTTTATATTGAATTGTCAAAAAATCAAGCAGATGAAGCACCTAGCGATTATCAACGCCGCCAAACGCTGAAAAATGCGGAGCGGTTTATCACGCCCGAATTGAAGGCGTTTGAAGACAAATTTTTGGCGGCGCAGGACAAGGCGTTGGCTTTGGAAAAAGTTTTGTATGAACAATTGCTTACCCAGTTACAGGCTGCCTTAAATGCGGTACAGCAGGCGGCAAAAGCGGCGGCGACTTTGGACGTGTTATGCAGTTTCGCGCACACGGCGCAGACGAAAAATTATGCGATGCCACAGTTTTCAGGCAGCCACGAGATTGTGATTGTTGGTGGACGACATCCTGTGGTAGAACAACAGGTTACACATTTTACGCCCAACGATACGCGCCTGAATGCGACACAGCGTTTGTGTTTGCTGACGGGTCCTAATATGGGCGGCAAATCCACTTATATGCGGCAGGTGGCGTTGATTACGCTTTTAGCGCACACAGGCTCTTTTGTGCCAGCAGAACACGCTCTGATTGGTACAATTGACCAGATTTTTACGCGTATTGGCGCGAGCGATGATTTGGCGAGCAATCGTTCCACGTTTATGGTAGAAATGTCAGAAACGGCGTATATTCTGCACCACGCTACGCCACAATCGCTGGTTTTAATGGACGAAGTCGGACGCGGTACGTCCACTTTTGACGGTTTGGCATTGGCACACGCAATTGCAGAGCATTTATTGCAGAAAAATCAGTCGCTCACTTTGTTTGCCACGCATTATTTTGAATTAACAAGGCTGCCTGAAAACCACGCGGGCGCGTTTAATCGGCATTTGTCGGCGTTGGAGCAAGGGCAAGATATTGTTTTTCTTCACAATGTACAAGATGGCGCGGCAGAAAAAAGTTATGGCATTGCGGTAGCAAAATTGGCAGGTTTGCCGCCACGCGCGTTGAAAGCGGCGCAGAAGCAGTTGGGCGCATTAGAAACGCAAGCAGCGGAGCGGCAATTGGATTTGTTTGCCCCGCAGCCTGAAAACATCGCAGATGAATTGAGTTTGAGCGCGGTGGAAGAAGAATTATTGGACATCAATCCTGATGAATTAACGCCGCGACAGGCTTTGGATTTGATTTATCGTTTGAAGAAATTGGTTTGATTTTTTCAGGCTGCCTGAAAGTGAATTTATTTTTAAGGAATGTTATGTTTAAAACCGCCAAACAGTTTACGTTTGATATGGCGCATATGCTCGATGGGCACGACGGCAAATGCCAAAATTTGCACGGACACACCTATATTTTGCAAGTGGAAGTTTCAGGCTGCCTGCACAATGACGGCGCGAAAAAAGGCATGGTGATGGATTTTGCCGATTTGAAAGAAATGGTGAAATTGCATATTTTGGACAAAATGGACCACGCATTCATTTACGACACGACCAGCGAGCGTGAAACACAAGTCGCTGATTTGTTAAATAAATTAAATTCCAAAACCTACGGCATCGCCACGCGCACCACCGCCGAAGAAATGACGCGCCATATTTTCAACACATTGAAAGCACAAGCGAATTTACCCGTGAGTTTGGTGCGTTTATGGGAAACACCCTCTTCCTATTGCGAGTACGCCGAATGACCACCGAACCGATTTACCGCATTGTGGAAATTTTTGAGACGCTGCAAGGCGAGGGCTACAACACAGGCATGCCAAGCGTGTTTATTCGTTTTGGCAAATGCAATTTGGCGTGCCATTGGTGCGACACGAATTACAATCAATTTGGCGCGATGAGTTTGGCGCAAATTTTGGCGAAAGTGCATGAATTTTCAGCGAAAAATATCATCATCACAGGCGGCGAACCGACGATTCAGCCGCAAATTAACATTCTGTTAAATCAATTAAAATCAGAAGGTTATTTCATTGCGATGGAAACCAATGGCTTGAAAGATGTGCCACCGCAAATTGATTACATCGCCACCAGCCCTAAGCGTTTGTATGCCCAAGCGTATGAAAAACACTGTCTAAAGCGTGCAGATGAAGTGCGGATTGTGGTAGATAGTGATGATGTTGACGATTTTTGTGAATGGATTGAGCAGAAAATTCAGGCAGCACGCTATTATCTATCCCCTTGCGAGCAAAATGGTGAGATGAACCTATTACAAACCATTACTCTACTTGGAAAATTGAATGCGCGACCCCATAAACCTCATTGGCAGCTGAGTATTCAAACACACAAATTGGCTGGGATTGAATAGCAGCTAGGAGAGAAATCATGACAAGCGAACAAAAATTTACTGAAGAAAAAATTCTGTGGGTCAAACGCCATAGTCCGAAACATTTAACCTTTGCGATGACGCGCCCTGAGAGTTTCCGCTTTTCGGCAGGACAATTTGCACGTTTGGGATTCACTGAAGGCGAAGGTTTTATTTGGCGCGCGTATTCGGTTACGTCAGCTGAATATGATGAACTGCTTGAATTTTTTGTGATTTTAATTGAAGGCGGCGCGATGTCTGCGCGGTTTGCCGACATTCAGGCAGGCGATACGATTTTATTGGATAAAACGGCGCAAGGTTTCTTTATGCCTGAGCGTTTTCCCGATGGTCGCGATTTGATTATGTTGTCCACAGGTTCGGGTATTGCGCCATTTTTATCGATGTTACACCAGCCTGAAATTTGGCAACGCTTTGATACTTTGGCATTAGCACACAGCGTTTCGCACAACAATGATTTGATTTTTAATGATTTTATTGCGCAACTTAGCGAACATCCATTGGTGGGCGAGTTTTATCATAAGTTGCGTTTTGTGCCGATTACGACACGTGAAACCGATAGTGAGCATTTGCATTTCAGGCTGCCTGAAAGCTTAAACAATGGCAGTTTGGCAAACGCATTTGGTTTAGCATTTAATCAAGAACACAGCCGTTTTATGATTTGTGGCAATCCTGCAATGGTGCAAGATACGTTTAAAACTCTGCTGGAACAAGGGTTTGCCATGCATCGCAATAAGATTCCTGGGCAGATTATTTTGGAAAATGGGTTTTAATGTTGATGTTACAAAAAGAGCAGGTCGGTTTAAACGCCCTGCTCTTTTTGTTTTAGCTTCGCTGAACTTCGTTTCAGGCTGCCTGAAGCCTGCCAACTCCGTCATTTCCGCGCAGGCGGGAATCCATCGTTCATATTCAGAATCCCTTAATAAAAAATAGAAACTTAGAATCAAAGCTGGATTCCCGTTACGCGAGAATGACGACGTAGTAAGTTTTACAAAGTTTTCAGGCTGCCTGAAAATTTCAATGCGCAACTGAAGCCGCTGCCGCTGAAGCAGCTTTCACTTCACCCTCCACCAAAACATTGTGTTTCGGCTTCAAGTCCACTGAGGCTCCTTGCTTAGGCAACCATTTTTCTTCCACGCGCCATTTGCCTTCCGTATCTTCTACGCGTACATACCAGTGCACCGCTGGCGGCAAGGTTTTGAAAACCGCGCTGTATTCCACTTTATCGCCTGAAAGTGGCGTATTTGCCGCTTTCAACATCACGGTTTGGTCATTGGCTTTTTTGGCGGGATGAATCAAAGACAGTTGCACAGGCTTGGCTTTGTCAAAATCGCCACCAATAAACACTTTGGCAGCCGTGCCATCATCATTAAACAAGACTTGCGCATTGATGTGGCGTTTAACGGCTTCAACATCGCGTTCCAATTGCAAATTGATGTGTTTACCTTCTTTGTAGTAATCATCGCTGACCATATCATCGGCGGTTTGCGCTGCGATGTAATAGGTGTAAAACGCTGCGAAAACAACAATAATCGGGCCCAACATCAAAATCCATGGCCAGCGGTGTTTATACCATGGCGCGATGGGTTCGTTTGTTTCAGGCTGCTTGTGTTCATTCATGCCGTTTATTCTCCAATAAAGATGGCTTTTTCAGTGATTTCTCGTGGTTCATTTGCCGTATCGTCTTGTTCGCGATAATGGAAGGTGAACTCAATCGGATGGCTGCCTTTGTCGGCATATTCAGGCTGCGTTGCTACTTGTACAGGCACGTTCACAATCTCGCGCGCTGGGACAACAATGCCGCCTTCAGGAATACCCGTCAGCACAATGTCTTCAAAACCGCTGACTTTCGCATTCACAATTTGCACTTTGTCGCTCGCATTGCTGATGTGCAAGCTATAAGCGTTTTCCAACATGCCTTGTTTGTTTTCGCGTACCATCACGCCGCGGTCTTTGATGATGTCAATTTGCATGGTTTGGCGCGTAGAAATGCCGACAATCAAACCAATCACAGCCGCCAACAAAGCCAAACCGTAGCCCACTACTTTCGGGCGCAACAATTTTTTCTTAATGTCTGCGTCGGTATATTCGTGTTTCAACACCGCTTCAGTCGTGTAGCGAATCAAACCGCGTGGATAATTCATTTTATCCATGATTTCATTACACGCATCGATACACGCCGCGCAGCCAATACATTCATATTGCAAGCCATCGCGAATATCAATACCCGTTGGACACACTTGCACACAAGCCATACAGTTAATGCAATCGCCCAGCGGTTTTTCGCCCTCTTTAGGCGCAGCATTTTTCTTACGCGCGCCACGCGGTTCGCCGCGTTCTTCATCATACGAAATCACCAGCGTATCGTGGTCAAACATCGCACTTTGGAAACGCGCATAAGGGCACATATGCAAACACACTTGCTCGCGCATAATGTGTCCAAACAACCATGTTACAAAGCCATAAAACGCCGCCGTACCCAAAGCAATACTGCCCGCCGTGCCATTAAAAATCGCAGGCACAAACTCACGAATCGGCGTAAACCAACCCGCAAACGTAATGCCCGTCCACGCAGCAACGATAAAAATCAACACATATTTAATTGCCTTAATGCGAATTTTGCGCGCATTCCAAGGCTCTTTGTCCAACTTCAAACGTTTATTGCGGTCGCCCTCCACCAAATGGTCAATCCACAACATAATTTCTGTGTACACCGTTTGCGGACAAGAATAACCGCACCACAAACGCCCTGCCACCGTCGTCCACCAAAACAGACCAAAAGCCGACACCATTAGCAAGCCCGTCAAATACAGCAAATCCGCAGGTTCCAAAACCATGCCAAAAATATAAAAATGTCGCCCCGCAATGTCAAACCACACCGCCTGACGCCCATTCCAATTCAACCAAGGCATCAAATAAAAAAACGCCTGCGTCGCCACAATCATGAAAATACGAATATTCGCATAACGCCCATCCGCCTTTTTCGGATGAATCCGTTTCGCACCCTGATACAGCTCAATCACTTGCTCTTTCGGTTTTTCAGTGACCACTTTGCTCACTTTAACCGTTGCAGTAGATTTCTCAAACCCCTGATTATCTTGTGGTTTATTTTCCAGTTCGGACATCGTCCTCTCCCATTATTGTTATCGTTCACAGCGCACGCGCGCCAATCATACTCAAAACAAACTTTGCAATTATACGCCCATTTCATTGTTCAGGCAGCCTGAAAAGGTTACAATTGAATGCATCTTTTCATATTTTTAAAGCCAAAACCAAAATGAGCAACTATTTCACCCTATTTCACCTTCCCACACAATTTTCACAAGACAACGCCCAATTAGAAGCCACATACCGCCAACTCGCCGCCCATTTTCATCCCGACAAAACCGCCGCTGCTTCCGCGTTTGAACAAAAACAAGCCGTTATGATGTCGGCAACCATCAACCAAGCCTACCAAATCCTCAAAAATCCCATAGACCGCGCCGCCTACCTATTAGAACAACATGGCATCCACGCCGACGCGCCCGAACACACACAATTATCCGCCGAATTTCTCATGCAACAAATGCAATGGCGTGAGCAACTCATGGAAGCCAAGATGGAACAAGATGAAGCCGCCCTACTCGCCTTGCAACAAGAAATCGAAAGCGAACAACAAAACTTGTTTACTGAATTAGAACAAGCTTTTAAACAAGAAAAATACGACCACGCCGCCGAACTCGTGCGGCAAGGACGTTTTCTCAACAAAATACAACAAGAAATTCAGGCAGCCTTATGATTTCAGGCAGCCTGAAAACCACCACTCTTTCAGGCTGCCTGAAAAACTGTTATTTCATCATCAGTTTATTATGTTCCAAAGCACTCATATTTTAACCCAAACCATTTTATATCAACGCCATAGCGATGATATCCAAACCCTCTCCAATCAAATCAGCACACTCAAAAGCCAACAACTTCAGTTTGCAGAATTAGCCATTACTGAGCGCACAGCGTTATTACTTGCTTTTGCCGAACGACTTGCACACAACAAAAATCGTCTCGCGCAAATGGTGTGTGAAGAAGTTGGGCGTTGTCTGCGCGAATGTGAAGCAGAGCTGGATAAATCAGTTGAACTCATTCGTTACTACGCCAAACTCGCGCCCGAATTCTTAGCCGACAAAACCATTGCCACTCAAGCCAGCTTAAGCGGCGTTAGCTTTGCGCCACTTGGCTTGGTTTTCGCTATTATGCCTTGGAATTATCCAGTTTGGCAGGTTTTACGCTTTGCCATTCCTGCCTTATGTGCTGGCAATGCATGTTTAGTTAAACCAGCACCAAGCGTAGCGCGAGTGAGCGCAGCTTTATTCGAATTAGTAGGCGACGATTTGCCTTTGCAAGCCGCATGGTTGGCTCATGAAGATGTTGAACACGTAATTGCTCAATGCCACGCTTTTGCCTTCACCGGCTCCACGCAAACAGGACAATATCTCGCTAGTTTAGCTGGCAAACATTTGAAAAAATCGGTTTTAGAATTGGGTGGCAGCAATGCATTTATCGTCTTGCCTGATGCTGATTTATTTCAGGCAGCCAAAGATGCGTGTTACTCACGTTTTCGCGATGCAGGACAATCTTGCAATGCAGCAAAACGGCTTATCGTTTGCCAAGAAATTGCAGATGAGTTTATGTCGCTATTTTTAAAAGAATGCAAAAATCTAAAAATGGGCAATCCCATGCTACCTGAAACCACGCTGGCACCCTTACACCGCAAAGATTTGCGCGACAAAGTCCACGCACAAGTACAAGACGCCATCGCGCACGGTGCTACACTTTTATGCGGCGGAAGGCTGCCTGAAAACAGCGACCATACTTGGTTTTATCCTGCTACCGTCATCGATAATTTGAATCGCCACTGCGCCATGTGGCATGAAGAAATATTCGGTCCCGCCATTGGCGTGATTCGTGTTGCAGACGCCCAGCAAGCCATCGACATTGCCAACGACACACCATTTGGCTTGGGCGCAAGCATTTACACACAAGATATGCAACGCGCACAAATCATGGCAAAACAACTGCAAACAGGCAGCGTTTACATCAATCGCCATACCAGCAGCGATTTACGTCTCCCTTTTGGCGGCGTAAAAAATTCAGGCTTTGGACGCGAATTATCTGAATTTGGTTTATATGAATTTGTGAACGTTAAAACCTATTGGCAAAAATAAAGCGATGAATTCCAAGCTAAAACATTTGCAAAATCCTTTCAGGCAGCCTGAAATACCAAGGGAGCGCGAGCGGCTAGCTCGTACATTTAATTTCATTGAATTTTTTATTTTTAAATAAAAATATCTGCGAGCTGCATAGTTTATTCAAATCTTTGATTTTACAACAAACGACATGACGTAAGCATTAGCCCGCTCTCACTCTAAATTTTGCAAAGATTTCAGGCTGAAATCTTTGCAAAACTGATTTTTCTCCTACGTAGAGGCAGATTTCATATCTGCCTTATTTTTTAACCAATTTAACTTGATGAATAAACTATGAAAATAAAAAGGGCGGAAATGAAATCCGCCCCTGCGCTTTGAGTTTTGCAAAAATTTCAGGCTGCCTGAAAGGTAAACTGACTTGGTTAAAATCATAAAGCTCCATGCAATAATCCCCTAATTTAATCGTTAAATTAGAGGATTATTGCAAAGAAATTCACAAGCTACACCGCTACTTTCAATCGTTCACCCAACTCACTCGCCGCTTCACGTCGCTTTTGTTCCGCTTCATGAACACTTTCGCCATTGAGAACCGACCATTGCGGACGTTGGCGCGCTTTATTTAGGCTGGCGGGCATTTTATCCGCTTGCCAAGGCGTTTGATGGCTCACCAACTGAATATTGCTTTGCGCCGCGTGTCCACGGCTTTGCAAGGCGGCGAGCAAATCGCATTCACGCGCAGCAAGCAAAGTGATGGTGGCGTTGTCAATAAACAGCGTTTCTATGCCACTGATTTTGTCGGACAAGGTTTGCAAGTTGGGCGCAATGCCACCAATCAAGCCGCCCAATGCGGTTGCCGCGCCAAGTGACATACCCATTGTCAGCGCGTCCAAACCCAAGCCAATCAACGCGCCCGCGGCTGCGCCTTTGGTGGTGCGAATGCCATAACTTTTCAGCAACTCTCCGTCAAACGGGTCTTGGCGAAACGCTTGCAATACCCAGTCAACTTCGTCTAACTCGTTGGTATAAAAGCGATATTGGTTCAACAACTGCTGTTGCAAACCGCGCTCTAATTGGCGCACAGCAGTTTGCATTTGTTGCTGAATTTCAGGCAGCCTGAAATCTTCGTCGCTGTTGATGATTTGCTTGTATGCCGCAACGTCTAGCAAAAAATGCGCAATCGTTAAACACGCTTGGTGGTCAAGCCGTTGCCATTCGCGGCGGCGTTGCGTCATCAATTGGTCAAGCACACGTCTTTCAGGCAGCATGGTCGCCAAGTTGTCCCACAAACGCAGCTCGCTTTCAAAATCAAATGCCACCGTGTCAAAACTGCTAATCACATGCAAAGAACGGCGAGACAACATAGTCTGCCAGCCGCTAATATCTTGATTTTTAGTAAAATTAAACACTGGCATAATCGGCTTGGTGCACCAAGACAACACAGTCAATTCATCTTTATAACGCGGCAACACAGGCTCGCGCGCGTCCACGACATACAACGCCATATCGCTGGCGAGTAATTGACGCAGCACTTTGGCTTCTTGCGCAAATTCGTGTTGAGAGACTTCATGTGCGAGAAATTGTTGCAAGCGTTCAATGCCATCGTCTTTGGCAGAAGTATGCGTTTCTAGCCAATCCAACACGCCACCTGCGTCTTCTAAACCAGGTGTGTCGTACAGTTTCACCAGTTCCATCGTGCCATCACTAATCACCGCTTCTTCCACATGGCGCGTGGTAGCGGCGGCGTTTTTCACTTCGCCAAACTGGCTATCGCGCAACAGCGTGCGCATCAGAGAGGTTTTGCCCGTATTGGTATGCCCAACCACGGCGAGCGAGAGAACGGTCATGGTATGAAATTAATGAATTAAAAAGAAGCGCATTGTAACATTTCAGGCTGCCTGAAACCTAAATATAGTGAATCAAAATAAGAAATCTGCTGCGTTGCCAGCTCCCTTATGTACTAGGTGTACACGGCGGTCGCTGTCGCCTTACACCTTTCTGTGTTAATCCACTATAGCAGCCTGAAAACCTATGTAAATTCATTTATTGAATAAACAAACTTTTTCAGGCAGCCTGAAAAAACAACACGCATAACAAAAACCCGTCTCATTTCTGAAACGGGGTTTGCTTCAACCAGAAAGGAAATCATCATGAAATGATGGGCGGCGAGCCAAACCCTCGGCACTGACTTTTCCAAGTGGACTGCTGGCTTCCGCCCCTGACCCGTTGCTCAAAATTATCATGCGAGGAGACCCGCCGTAAGGAAGCGTATTATACTGACTACCTGAAAAAACGCAATCATCTTTACAAAATCAAACAAACTATTTTCAGGCAGCCTGAAAAATGATTACAAACGTCCGCCCGCAATCCCATTCGCAATATCGCGCACCGCCGTTACATACATTCGGCTATTGTTATAGCCCCAAACCGCATAAAAGTTGTTCAAACCGATCAAATATTGAAACTGATTAGGCGCAACTTCCAAGCGATACAACACCGCGCGCTCATGGTCGCCCACTGCTTCTAACGGCTGCACGCCCATTTGACGCAACTGCCCAACCGTATAATTTAACGCCGTTTTTTCTTCCACAATCGCCAACAACTGCGGCGTAGGCGTGAGCGACACAGGAATGACCATGCGTCCGCCAGTTTGCCAGCCGTGTTGCTTCATATAATTCGCCACCGAAGCCGCGGTATCAGGCACGCTGCGCCAAATATCGCGGTGGCGGTCGCCATCAAAATCCACTGCCCACTGTCTAAAACTAGACGGCATAAACTGCGGCATCCCCATCGCGCCCGCATAACTGCCTGAAAATTCAAATGGACTGCGCCCCT
This sequence comes from Neisseriaceae bacterium B1, assembly GCA_051414845.1. GTDB lineage: Bacteria > Pseudomonadota > Gammaproteobacteria > Burkholderiales > Neisseriaceae > Simonsiella. Next base: position 646,127 of record CP183313.1, on the reverse strand, counting down.
CTTCTTGCGCCAATTTCAAAAATTCGCCCAATTCCTTTTGAAAAAACGCGCCACGACGCGGATAGTCAAATGCCAGCGTTGCCAAAGCGTCGGCGGTGCGAATATTGCCGGTGTTCGCGCCATAATTGGTTTCAATGCCGATAATCGCCACGATAATTTCTGCTGGCACGCCATAACGCGCCGCTGCTTGGTCAATTGCCGCTCGGTTGGCTTGATAAAAACGGCGACCCGCATTGATTTTCGCCGCGCCCGAATTGCCTTTTTGGAACTCATACCAAGGGCGCGATGTGCCTGGTCGATTCATAATGCTAATAATATTGCCGCGATAGCCGACTTGCGCGAAAAAATCGTTTAAATACTGAATGTTCAAACCATTAACTTGGTTTTGATAACGGATAAATTCCTGCACATTCGGGTTCGCCAAATAACCTGTTTGCGACACAGACGCAGCAGGTTGATTGAAAAACGGTTGCGTACCATTTTGTACCACCGCATTCGGACGTTTTTGTTGCAAAACCGACATAAGCGGGTCGTTTTGCGGGTTTTGTTGCGGCGCAGGCTGCGGTGCATTGCTGCACGCGCTGATGGCAATTACCAAATTAGAAAGTAAAAAAGTGTGAATTTTCATGATGATTCCTGAATATTTTGGGGCATGAGTGTAACAAGTTTACAGGCTATCAACAAGGAAAAGCGCATCCGAGCAATGTAAAAGCGATACATTGTCGCTTTCAGGCAGCCTGAAAAAAGATGCACACGTCTCAGGCTGCCTGAAAAAACGTAACTTGTGCTATATAACATTTTCTTCTATAATCCGCGATTCACTTTTTTGAAGCCATCGTCTTCGACCTAGTCTGCCGCGATTACCCATTTAGGCAGAAACTCTCTCTGATCTTGTTATCCAACAAGCACTTATTTGCAGGTTGTTGCCGATGTAACCTCCAGTATTTTATGACTGGCGACAACTTTACTGCTCAATCTTTGCTGCTTTTCAGGCTGTCTGAAACTTTTGTTTTGGTTTAGTCACTCACGCGGCAACTATTTTTCCGTTCCCATGCTTCTACGGCTGCCTGAAAATATGTTCAGGCGGAATGTTGTTGTTTTCCCATAGGAAAAATCATGACGATTAAATTCGCCGACTTAAATTTAGACCCAAATATTCTTTCTGCTTTGCAATCAGCAGGTTACGACAGACCAACACCGATTCAAATGCAATCAATTCCGCACGCTTTGGCGGGGCGCGACATCATGGCGTCGGCGCAAACGGGTTCGGGCAAAACGGCTGCGTTTTTGTTGCCGAGCTTGCAAAAATTGACGCACCGCAGCGAAAAATCGGGCAAAGGTCCACGCGTTTTGGTGCTGACACCGACACGCGAATTGGCGGCGCAAGTGGAAAAAAATGCGCAAACGTATGCGAAAAATATGAAATGGTTGCGCACGGTTACTTTGGTGGGGGGGGCGTCTTTTGGTCAGCAAATCAAGGCGATGAGCAAGCCGATTGATGTGATTGTGGCGACGCCAGGACGTTTGATGGACCACATGCGTAGCGGCCGCGTGGATTTTAACCGCTTGGAAGTACTGATTTTGGACGAAGCCGACCGCATGTTGGACATGGGTTTCATTGACGATATTGAAACCATTGTGGCGGCGACGCCTGAAGACCGTCAAACTTTATTGTTTTCAGCGACTTGGGACGGACCTGTTGGCAAATTGGCGCGTAAATTGACCAAAAATCCCGAAGTGATTGAAGTGGAACGTGAAGACAAGCACGGCAAAATTGAAGAACAATTATTGTATTGCGATGATAAAAATCACAAAAATCGCTTGCTTGACCACATTTTACGCGACGCGAATATTGACCAATGTGTGATTTTCACGTCCACCAAGGCAATGACAGAAGTGTTAGCGGACGAGTTGTACGAAAAAGGTTTTGCGGCGAACTGTTTGCATGGCGATATGCCGCAAGGTTGGCGCAATCGCACTTTGATGGATTTGCGCAAAGGTCGTTGCAAAATTTTGGTGGCGACAGACGTGGCGGCACGTGGTATTGACGTGCCAACGATTACGCATGTGATTAACTATGATTTGCCGAAACAGGCGGAAGATTACGTTCACCGCATTGGTCGCACGGGGCGTGCGGGGCGCACGGGTTTAGCAATTTCGTTTGCGGAAGTGAACGAATACATGGCGGTGCATAAAATTGAGCGTTACATTGACCGCAAATTGCCCGAGGTAGTGATTGAAGGTTTGGAGCCGACGCGCAAACGCAATAAAAACGCCGACCGCAAACCACGCGGCAAAGGCGGTTTTGGTAGCGGACGCCGTGAAGGCGACCGTTGGGGCAGCCGTAGCGGTGGCGCCAAAAAACCGTATGGCGAGAAAAAAGCGTACGGCGATAAACGTGAAGGCGGCAGCGAACGTCGTGGCGATGACCGTCGCGACGGCGGTTTCCGCAAGGATGGCACGAAAAAAGATGGCTTTAAGAAAGATAGTTTCAAAAAACCGTTTAAGAAAGATGGCGGTAAACGCGGTTAAGGGTTTTCAGGCTGCCTGAAAAGTCAGTAGCGATTGAGGAAATAAGGACAGATTGTGTATCTGTCCTTATTTTTTTTACATTTGCAACTTTTCAAATAATTTTTCAGACAGCCTAAAACCATTGCCAAATTCTTTCAGCTGCCTGAATGACAAAATGCAGCGGTAGTTTGCTAGCAAATTTTTAATTTTCAAAATATGGTAAGTATTGTGCGGAACGAAAAGCTTGAACTAACAACCCGCGCTGCTAGTTTTGCAAAATTTTCAGGCTTGAATTGATGAAGCGACTTGAAAAATAGTACATAAAAATAAACGGTTGATGATGCTTCATCAACCGTTTTGTCTTATCTAAAAGTGTTCAGGTTGAAGCCTTTGAAAACCTGTTTAGGCTGCCTGAAATCAAAAATGAGGCGGGGCGGTTCACCCCAAAAATCGTTTGTTTAAAGAGATATTTGTACCAAGCGAAATATGGGCGCGAGCCAAGCACGCCCCAAGTTTTGCAACAATTTTCAGGCTGCCTGAAAATCAAGGCTTCACTTTTTTGCCGTTAATCATTACCGATTTGAGCGTTAAATTATAGCTTTTGTCGCCGTCGTTATAATTGATGATGGCGGGTACGCCGCCAACTGCTGGGGCAAATGCGTATTGCACCGTATCGTCGCCACGGCGCACGTTAAACTGATTCACGGTGGTTTTGCCGCCATTAATCGTCATCGATTTGCTGCCCGCCGCGCTCATGCCGCCGACGTTATACAATTTTTTGCCGTTGGTGATTTTGATACCGTTTGGTAGTTTGCCGTCGTTAAACGCCAATTGCCAAGAGAGCGTAAACAAGTCCATGACGCGACCTGAAACGGCTTCTGTTTTCAGGCTGCCTGCGCGACCGTAAGTGGCTTTGTTGCCTGAAATTTGCGCTGAAGCATAAGTTTTGCCGTTGCGGATGTCTTTGTAATACGTAGGCTGCAATTGGTTGCCAACGATTTTGCCGCCGCTTTCAAAACGGATTTTGTAGAGCGGCACATTAATGCTGGCGGCAACGGTGTAATTATCGCCGCTGCGTTTGAAGGTCATGGTGGCGGGGATGCCGTAGCTGCCACTGTATTGCAGCGTTGCGCTTTGCGGAATATCGCCTGCTTGTGCTTGCAGAGCAAAGGCTGAGAATAGTGCGGTGGCAATGATTTTGTGTTGGATGTTCATGTTTGACTTTCTTTGCGTGTGGAAACAAGAAGCGCACATCTTACTGGATTTTGTGTTAAGAAATACATGTTTGATGTGATTTTTGTTTCAGGCTGCCTGAAAGCGATTTGGCGATGGAAAAACTGTTTTTTATTTTCAGGCAGCCTGAAATGCAGTAACTTTTTGCTTTTCCAATGTTTTTCATGTAAAGTGTCACCCGCATAAAACAGAATGAAATAGGATAAATAAAATGACGAAAACCAAAAATATCAAGGCGAAAAATTTGAGAGAGCAAGACCCTTATTTAGAACGCGAACGCGCGAAGTATGATAATCATCCTTTGCCGAGCCGCGAGTGGATTATTCAGCTTTTGGAAGAAGCGGGTGTACCACAAAAAACAGAAGCATTGGCAAAAGAATTGTCGATTAAACCGCAAGAAATGGATTTTTTTGAACGCCGTTTAAAGGCGATGGCGCGCGATGGTCAGGTGTTGATTAACCGTCGTGGTTTGGTGTGCGTAGCGGAAAAATTGGACATCGTGAAATGCCGCGTGGAAGCACATAAAGATGGCTTTGGTTTTGCTGTGCCGCTGGGCAATTCTACCGAAGGCGATTTGGTCTTATATGAACGCCAAATGCGTGGCGTGATGCATGGCGATATCGTAACCGTGCGCCCGTTGGGTTTGGACCGTCGCGGTCGCCGCGAGGGACAGGTTTTGGATATTGTGGAACGCGCGCAGAGTAAGGTTGTCGGGCGTTTTTACATGGAACGTGGTGTGGCGGTGTTGGAGCCCGAAGATAAGCGTTTGCACCAAAACATTATTTTAGAACCCGATAGCATTGCCGAATTTAAACCAACTTCGGGGCAAGTTGTGGTTGCCGAGATTGACAGTTATCCTGAAAATCATCGTCCTGCGGTGGCAAAAATTGTGGAAGTTTTAGGCGATTATGCCGATTCGGGCATGGAAATTGAGATTGCGGTGCGCAAACATCGTTTGCCGCACGAATTTAGTGAAGCCTGTCTGAAAGCGGCGGCGAAAATTCCGAAAACGGTACGCCCTGCCGACCGCAAAAATCGCGTAGATTTGCGCGATATGCCATTGGTAACAATTGATGGCGAAAGTTCGCGCGATTTTGACGATGCGGTGTTTGCCGAAAAAATCGGACGCAATTTCCGCTTGGTGGTAGCGATTGCCGACGTAAGCCATTATGTCAAGCCGCAAGACGCGATTGACGACGATGCACGCGAACGCGCCACGAGCGTGTATTTCCCACGCCGTGTGATTCCGATGCTGCCTGAAAGTTTGTCCAACGGCATTTGTTCGCTCAACCCTGATGTGGAACGACTATGCATGGTGTGCGACATCATATTTACCTACGCGGGCAACGTCAAATCCTATGAATTTTACCCAGCCGTGATGAAATCCGCAGCGCGTTTAACGTATAACCAAGTATGGGATTGGCTGCAAAATGACTTAGAAGGCGCGCCTGCTGAATATTCAGGCAGCCTGAGAGTGTTGTATCAATTGTTTGGTGTATTGCAGAAAAAACGCCAAACGCGTGGCGCAATGGAATTTGAAACCGTTGAAACTGAGATGATATTTGACGATAACGGCAAAATTGACCGCATTGTGCCAGTACACCGCAATGACGCGCATAAATTGATTGAAGAATGCATGCTCGCGGCAAACGTATGCGCTGCCGATTTCTTATTAAAAAACAAACATTCAGCCTTGTATCGTAACCACAAAGGCCCAACGCCCGAAAAACTCGCCAATCTGCGCGAACAACTGGGTTTACTTGGCTTGCAATTAGGCGGTGGCGACAATCCAACACCCAAACATTACGCCCAATTAGCCGAAAAAATCAGCGAACGCAGCGACCGTGAATTGATTCAAACCATGCTATTGCGCTCTATGCAACAAGCCGTATATGAGCCTGAAAACGAAGGACATTTTGGCTTGGCATACGAGCAATACGCACATTTCACCTCCCCGATTCGCCGCTATCCCGATTTACTCGTACACCGCGCCATCAAAGCCGTATTACAAGGCAAAAGCTACGATACCGCATGGCAAGAGATAGGCGCACACGCGTCCTACGCGGAACGTCGAGCCGACGACGCCAGCCGCGACGTAGAAAACTGGCTGAAAACTTATTACATGCGCGATAAAGTGGGCGAAACATTCAGCGGCAAAATCACGCACATCGCCAACTTCGGCATTTTTGTTACGCTAGACGACATCCACATTGAAGGCATGGTACACGTCAGCGACTTGGGCGAAGACTACTTCAACTACCGTGCCGATTTATTAGCAATGGTCGGAGAACGCAGCGGCGTACGTTTCAGCATGGGCGACAGCGTCATCGTCAAAGTCGCGCGTGCCGATTTGGATACCAGTAAAATTGATTTAGTGTTGGTACAAGGCGGCAGCAAAGGCAAAAAAGGCAGCCTGAAAAATAATGGCGCAAAACAAGTTGAAACAAAACAAAACGCCAGCAATAAAACGCGTAGCGGTAACAAAAATACCGCCCACAAAGCCGTTATCGAAAGCCAAGCAAGCAGCAAAACCAAAGCGGCAAAACCTAGCAAAACAGCAAAGCAGCCTGAAAAAACAGCGCAAGCGGCAAAAGTTAAAACCAATAAATCCGCCAGTAAAAGTGTTCAAGCTGCAGCAAAAAGCGCGAATCAAACCAGCAGCAAACGCAACAACAAAGCGCAAACGGTAAACAGCGAGGTGCTAGATGACGCACTCAACATGGCAGCAACCGCCGTCGCCAAGGTCAAACGCAAAGCCAAAATCCTAGCCGAGCAAACGCCAGCTGCGCCCGTTGCTAAAAGCAAAACCAACACGCGGAAAAAAGGCGTGAGCATTAAAAAGCAGCCTGAAACCACACTGCCTGAAAGCATTAAAACTGCGTCGGGCAAAGTGTTGCAAGTGGTCAAAGAAACGTTGTTGGGTAAAGGTGAAACGGCAGAAAAACCAAAAGGAAAACGTAAATCGAAATAAAGATGAGCTTATCCAATAATAAGATAGCTTAAAAAGTCGGCATGTATGCCGACTTTTTTATTAGAAATTTTTCTAAAAATTAAAAGTTAAGATGGGACTTTATCTATTTTCAGGCAGCCTGAAACATAAAATAACCGCTCAAACCGCCTTGTCTAAATATTCACGCAAGGCAGTTTCATCTAAATGCCAATAGCAAACTTCATGCTGATCATGCAATAAAACTGGGACTAACTCATTGTATTTCTGTTCTAATTCTGGAAAATCATCAATTTGCACAATCTCCACATCAAAGCCATAGGCTGCCTGAAAAGGTTTCAGCGCGTCCAGCATTTGATGGCACAAGCCGCAATACGGGCGAAACATAAGAGTGAATTTCATAAAATGTGCTTTCAAAAATTTTCAGGCAGCCTGAAAAGTCCTAGCGGACGGTAAATCAGGCTGCCTGAAATATTCTCTATTTAAATAATTCAAATTATTCAAATGGATGCTGAATCAAAATCGTCTCTTCGCGGTCAGGACCTGTGGACACAATCGCCACGGGCGCACCGCACACCTCTTCAATGCGTTTCAAATATTTTTTCGCATTGGTTGGCAGCGCGTCATACGATTTCACGCCAAAAGTCGTTTCCGTCCAGCCGTCCATCATTTCGTAAATCGGCGTGCAGCCTTCCACTTGCGCCGCACCGAATGGCAAAATATCGGTCGTTGAACCGTCTGGCAAGGTGTAGCCCACGCAAATTTTGATTTCTTTCATGCCGTCCATCACGTCCAATTTCGTGATACACATGCCCGAAATGCCGTTCACTTGGATTGAGCGTTTCAAAGCCGCCGCGTCAAACCAACCGCAACGGCGTGGACGACCGGTAACCGAGCCAAACTCATGTCCGCGTTCCGCCAAACCTGCGCCCACATCGTCAAACAATTCAGTCGGGAATGGACCTGAACCTACGCGCGTCGTGTACGCCTTCACAATGCCCAACACATAATTTAACATTTGCGGCGGCACACCTGCGCCACCCGACGCCGCGCCAGCGATACAATTTGATGAAGTAACAAAGGGATACGTGCCGTAATCAATATCCAACAACGTGCCTTGTGCGCCTTCAAACAACAAACGCTCGCCTTTTTGATTTTTCTCGTACAAAGTGCGCGATACATCGGCAATCATCGGCAACACGCGTTCGCGGAAACCTTCAATTTTCGCCATCACATCTTCAAACTTAACAGGTTTTTCGCCGTGCAAATGCACCAGTTGTACATTGTACAATTCCAAATTGGCGCGAACTTTTTCCGCCACCAAATCCAAATCCGCCAAATCGCCCACGCGCACCGAACGACGCGCCACTTTATCTTCATACGCAGGGCCAATGCCGCGACCTGTCGTGCCGATTTTGCCCGCGCCACGCGATTTTTCACGCGCTTGGTCAAGCGCAACGTGATACGGCAAAATCAACGGCGCAGTAGCCGCGATTTTCAAGCGTTGCGCCACATTTTTCACGCCAGCCGCGTTCAATTCGTCAATCTCACTGAGCAAGGCTTCGGGCGACACCACCACCCCCGAACCGATGTAGCAATCCAACGATTCATGCAAAATACCGCTTGGAATCAGGCGCAAAATAGTTTTTTTGCCGTTCACCACCAGCGTATGTCCTGCGTTGTGTCCGCCCTGAAAGCGCACCACGCCTGTGGTTTGCTCCGCCAGCCAATCTACGATTTTGCCTTTGCCTTCATCGCCCCATTGCGCGCCGATGACTACTACGTTTTTTGTCATGTTTTTGACCTTTTTGTTAATAAAAATAAGAAAGTAAAAGTTTTTAGCTGCGCTGAACTTCGTTTCAGGCTGCCTGAAAAGCACAGACTGCCTTAACGATATTGCTGCCAATATTCCAATAATGCATGATAAACCGCTTTTTTGCCACCTTCCACCAGCCATGCTGAGCCCAATATTTCCATCGTTCGGTCAATTTTCATGCGTTTACTTTGTTTTTGCTGCATGGCTTCATCAAAATATTGACGACTACTGTCTTTAATTTTTAGACGTAAACTTTCGGCGCGGTCGGCACTGATGTAAATTTTCTCAATATCGTGCCAATTCAAACGAAAATGACTGCGTTGCCAAATGCCTTGTCGCACTGTTAAACCACGTTCATTAAGCAAATAAATAGGCGTATCTGACAACATAAAATAGCCATTGGCAATCGCACACGCAACACCAAGCAGCAAAATAAAACCAGACATCACAATATCCAGCCATTCTAAATTAGGCTGCATGAGAAAGAATGTTGCTAGACCTGCTAAAAATAAGCTGAATATTATCGCCATAAAACAACGCAGTGGACTGGGTTTAAAAGTTTGTTTCATCGCAATCTTTCCATTTCAAGCAGCCTGAAAATCAAGCAGCCTGTAAATGTGCATAATCAATTTAATCAAAACATCTTTCTGTTTCGGGTCAGATTCCGCCACCAATAAAGTCAAAGCTGTCAAACCCATATTGTTGATAATCGGCTGCCGCTGCGCGTTCAATAATCGCCCGTTTTTGTGCAAAAAATCCACAAACAAAAATGCGCCACTTCGTTTATTACCATCGGCAAATGGATGATTTTTTTACAATAAAATACAATAAATGCGCCGCTTTGCTTTCAATTCAGGGGGGGGTAATTGCATTTTTTGTGTTGATTTTGCCGATAAAATTGTCAAATGCAAGGCAAAAATGTGAGCCAATGCCATCTATTGGCGAATATTTTTAACGCAGCGGTTGGCGATTTTAGCGCAAAAACAATGCGAAAAAATGTGATTATCAGCCTCGTAGATAAGCAGGTTCGCCAAAAACCGTTTGTGCCAAATTGCCCAAAATCGCCGATAAACCGTTTTCACGTTCAATCGCAAACAATTCACTGGCTTCGCCGCGTTGCATAAGCTGTTGTTTCAAATTGGCTAATGATGAACGTGCTTCGTCAATTTCAGGCAGCCTACCGCCTTGTTCGCCACGCGGTTCACTTAATAAACCTTCGTCATATTGTTGCAACCACAAAAATGTTTGCGTGTAACGGCTGACAATATCCACCAAACCGTGTCCGCTTGCCACCGTCAATTCAGGGCTGGCGGCGGCTTTTTGGATTAACGCTAATGCCTGCTCCAATTCCGTCGCATTTTCACGCAAACGCGCTTGATTCAGTGCGTAGCCTTTAATCAGATAATCTTTCAGTCGCGCTGTTGCTCAACGTCGAAATGCCACGCCTTGTGGCGATTTAATCCGATAGCCGACCGAAATAATGGTTTCCAAATCATAAAATGCCACAGGACGGTCAGCAGAAGCAATATGCATTTTTTGCATATTGCTTTTTTCGCTAATTTCGCCTTCATTTAATGCATTGTTAATATGACGAGAAATCACAGATTGGTCTCGCCCAAATAATTCAACTATTTGTGCTTGCGACAACCAAACCGTTTCATACTCAAAACGCAAGGATACTTGGGTTTCTCCGTCTGCACTTTAGATAAATTTCTATGGGATTTTTCATGATTTTTCCTTTTCAGGCAGCCTGAAAACATATTCACACCACCAAATCCGCTGACCAAACAATAAAATAACCAAATTGCCCTTTTTTCAAAGTTGCGCCTGATTGTTTGCCTTTTTCGGTTAAGAAATAATTTTTGCCGTTCAATTCTTGCAAATCTGCTTCGCACAAACGCTTGTTGCATTCGGCACGGTCTATGCCGAGTTTTTCCGCTAATTTCGTGGTCGTTAAACCGTTATTTTGTTGTGATTTTTTGCTGTTTTCGCTTTCATTTTTGTTTACCACGTCCAGCGAAATTTTCACTTCTTCGCTGATGCGGATAATGCGTTGCGCTTCTTCGTAAGCGTCTTGATAGACTTTTTCGTCATCATCGCGTGTCAATAAAATACCCATTTCATTGTTATTGACTTGGCTGAATTCATACAAATTCAGGCTGGTAATGATGCACTCGCTTTCGCTGATGTAGCATTTGGCGTGTAAATTTTGGCAATAGCTGGTTCGCACATAATTCAATGTTTTCAACCAACTGGCTTCCGCAGGTTGCAATTCGCTTTTGCCGTACACAATGCAAATGTCAATTTTCATGCGATTTTTGTCTTCCAGCAATTCTTTAATGCGGTCGTTTAATTTAAGATAGGGGCTGATTAAAAACAGGCGTTCGCGGGCACTTTTAATCAATTCTTCCAAATAATAAGTGGTTGCGCTGGTATTAAGGAATTTTGCCATAATTTTATTATCTTTTTCTATCCAATTTGTTTTTCAGGTAGCCTAAAAATAGATTTTTTATGCAAATAAAATTACACAACAACCCACTCATCACCCTGCTTCTGCAACCGTTTCAGGCTGCCTGAATTATCCGCCACGCCATAATCCACCACCACGCACACGCCCGATTCGCGCAATGAATCCAGCGCACCACGCGCCGCCGCCAGATCCGCCGCCGCCACACGCACCGCTTCGGGACGCGCACTCGCCGCTAAATACGCGCCGCACACGCGCAAATCAAAACTAAACCCCGTCGCAGGACGGCTGCGCCCAAAATACGCGCCCAAACCATCGTATCGCCCGCCACGCGCCACCGCGTCGTGGTGGTCGGGCGCGTAGGCGGCGTAGAGCAAGCCCGTGTGGTAGTTGTCCACGCGCACTTCCGCCAAATCAATATGCACCGCTTGCTCGGGGAATGCCGCGCAAACTTGTTCCAAAACATCAATGGCTTGCGTAACCGCCGTCAGTTGCGGCAAACGATTTCTCGCCACCGCCAACACCGCGATATCACCGTACAATTCAGGTAGCGCAGCCAGCGCATTCGTCCAAATATCATCTAATTGCCAACTCGTGGCAAGGGCGCGAACAGCTTCGCGATCTTTGTTTTGCATCATCGCAAGTAATTGATTGCTTTGCGAATCAGACAATTTCGCTGCTGCCGCAATCGCACGAAACACACCAATGTGTCCCAGCGACAAAATCGTGTTGCCCATGCCGCCGACTTTTAAACTTTTCAACATTAAATCAATCAGTTCAATGTCCGCCGCCGTGTCCGCGCAGCCGTAGAGTTCCGCGCCCGTTTGATATGGTTCGCGTGTGGTCAAAAAGCCGTCGGGTTTGGCGTGCAACACGCTGCCTGAATAACACAAGCGGTTAATGCCTTGATTTTGCGCCAATAAATGTGCGTCAATTCGCGCCACTTGCGGCGTGATGTCGGCGCGAATACCCAGTTGTCGCCCCGATAATTGGTCGGGAACGCGAATGGTTTTGAGCGACAAACCCGCGTCAATATGCGTCAAAAGCGAATCATCGTATTCCATCAACGGCGGATGAACGAGTTCAAATCCATGCACGCGAAACAAGGCAAGTATTTGTTCTTTCACGCTTTCTAATTGACGAGCGCGTTCGGGCAGAATATCAGCGATGTGTTCGGGAAGTTGCCAAGTTTGCATGGATTTTCCAATCTTTCACTTAAATAACATGGAAAAAAGACGGTTTTTGCCGTCTTTTTGTCAAAAATTTTTCAGGGAAACTTTAACACAATTTAATCATTTTGGGGCAAGGAAAATTCATCATTTTCAGCGATGTTGGTAGATTTTCAGGCAGCCTGAAACCTTTGTAAAGTACCAGATTTGAGTACAGTTCAAAGCGATAGCATCGCAAAACGCACTGATAATATTGAAATATTTTCAAGCGTTTGAGAAGCACATCGCGAAGAAATGTGCCAAAGATGGTGCTTTACAATGGTTTCAAGCTGAAAGATTCTGTACTACAATGCCACTTTTGTTTCATTCTAAGATTTGCTAAAAATATGGACGACACCCAATCTCCCAGTTTACTCGAACGCTTATTTAAACGTGTTTCAGGCAGCCAAACGCCTGATAATCCACAAGAATTTATGGATTTAATCCAACAAGCGCGTGCGCAAGAAAATTTTGATGAGGACACGCTACAACGCTTGGAAAAAATCATTAAATTCAGCGAATTGAGTGTGCGCGACGCGATGATTTCGCGTTCACAAATGGATGTGATTAAAGCGACTGATTCTATGGAACGGATGATTACTTATGCGGTGGAAACCGCGCATTCGCGTTTCCCTGTGATTGCCGATGACAAAGACCATATTTTGGGGATTTTACACGCCAAAGATTTGCTGAAATTTATCTTGAACCCCGAGCAATTTAAATTGGAACAGATTTTACGCCCTGCGATGTTTGTACCAGAAGGTAAACCTTTGAATGTGTTGTTAAAAGAGTTTCAAGAACAACGCAATCACATGGCAATTGTGGTGGACGAATACGGCGGCATTTCAGGTTTGGTCACGTTTGAAGATTTGATTGAGCAAATTGTCGGCAAAATTGAAGACGAATTTGACGAAGACGACAGCGCGGACAATATTTTCCCTGTGTCCGCTGAGCGTTGGCGCATTAAGGCAACCACGGAAATTGATGATATCAATGCGTTTTTTGGGACGCAATTGAGCAGCGAAGAGTCGGATACGATTGGCGGTTTAGTGATTGAAACGCTGGGACATTTGCCTGAACGTGGCGAAAAAGTGGTGTTGGGCGATTTGCAATTTAACGTCGCGCGCGTGGATAAGCGGCGTTTGCATACTTTGATGGCGACGAAGTTGAAGGAAATGCCAAATAAGGAAAGTGAAGAGTAGTTTTCATAAAACAAAGAGTTGAATCCATTAAACTGCAATCAGACAGCCTGAAAATTTCAATCTTGCTCTAATTTAAAGCAGATTTGATTTTCAGGCTGCCTGAATTGAATAAGATTAAAACTATTAGGTTTTTTAGTTGTGTGCATACTAATGGTATCACCACCTAATTTCGCGTAAAATGCCACTTCTTTTATGACGATAGCATTTGTGGCATCAATCTGAAAAACAGTTAAAAAAGATTCAGGCAGCCTGAAAATATTTTAATTGTACTCTTGAATATTTTCAGGCTGCCTTCATATCGCTCATCACACACATTCCAGCTAGGAGACTAAAATGTCAGACGAAACCCCTATTATCTTTACCGAAGCCTGCTGCGCGAAAGTGGCGGACTTGATTGCCGAAGAAAACAATCCTGATTTGATGTTGCGCGTTTTTGTGAACGGCGGCGGCTGTTCGGGTTTTCAATATGGTTTTACTTTTGATGAAATCAAAAACGACGATGATTTTGAAATCGAGAAAAATGGTTTGAAATTCCTTGTTGACCCAATGAGTTACCAATATTTAATTGGTGCAGAAATTGATTACACCGAAAGTTTGCAAGGTTCGCAATTTGTGATTCGCAATCCAAATGCTTCTACCACTTGTGGCTGCGGTTCATCTTTTTCGGTTTAACATTAGATTTAACATCAATCAAATGAATTTTCAGGCTGTCTGAAACAATTTTTCAGGCTGCCTGAAAGTTTTATGACGCTTTATTTAAGTTGCAAATATGGTACAACGCTCAAAATCTTCTCCTGCTTGGATGCACGAACACGTTAATGACCCGTATGTGAAACGGGCGCAGAAAGACGGTTATCGTGCGCGCGCGGCGTATAAACTGTTGGAAATTAACGAGAAAGATAAGTTGATTAAGCAGGGTACGGTGCTGGCGGATTTGGGCAGCGCACCTGGCAGTTGGTCGCAAGTGGCGGCGAAATTAGTTGGCGCAAATGGCAAGGTGTTTGCACTGGATATTTTGCCGATGGACGCGTTGGACGGCGTGGATTTTATTCAGGGCGATTTTCGTGAAGATGAAGTGCTGGCGCAATTTGAGCAATTATTGGGCAATCGTGCGCTGGATTTGGTGATTTGCGATATGGCACCGAATATGGCGGGCAATGCGGTGATGGACCAAGCGCGCAGTTTTTATTTGTGTGAATTGGCGTTGGATTTTGCGCACAATCATTTGAAAACGGGCGGTGCGTTTTTGGTTAAGGTGTTTCAGGGCGCAGGTTATCAGGAATTTATGCAACAAATGCGTGATACATTTGCGACGGTGCAAACGCGTAAACCTGATGCGTCACGCGACCGTTCTAATGAAGTTTATTTATTAGGTAAAAATAAACGCTGACAGAGTACAGCGTGTGTTTTACAATCCGACTCTATTTTTTTGATTTTTCAGACAGGAGTTTGTTTCAGTGGGAAACAACTTTAAAAATTTATTGGTTTGGGCGGCGTTAATCGGTGCGATTTTCTTGGGCGTCAATGCGATGCAAGAGAAGAAAGTTGATGCGAAGCAGATTGAATATTCTCAATTTATTCAGCAGGTTAAAGCGGGGCAGGTTAATAGTGTCAACTTGCAAGGTTCGCCTGCTGGCTATGAAATCAAGGGTGAACGCAATGATGGCGAAAAATCCACATTCACAACCAATGCGCCGCTTGATGATAAGTTGATTCAAACGCTAGAAGAGAACAAAGTCCGCGTCAAAGTAACACCTGAGGAAAAACCGAGCTTTTTCAGTAGCTTATTTATGAGCTTGTTGCCTGTGTTGCTGCTGATTGGCGTGTGGGTTTATTTCATGCGTGCGCAAGCGGGTGGCGGCAAAGGTGGCGCGTTTTCGTTTGGCAAAAGCCGCGCTAAATTATTGGATAAAGACGCGAATAAAGTCACGTTTGCCGATGTAGCGGGCTGTGATGAAGCCAAAGAAGAAGTGCAAGAAATTGTGGACTATTTGAAAGCACCGAATCGCTATCAATCTTTGGGCGGTCGCGTGCCGCGCGGTATTTTATTGGCGGGTTCTCCAGGTACAGGTAAAACCTTGTTGGCAAAAGCGATTGCAGGCGAAGCGGGCGTGCCGTTTTTCAGCATTTCAGGCTCGGATTTCGTGGAAATGTTTGTTGGCGTGGGCGCGAGCCGTGTGCGTGATATGTTTGAACAAGCGAAGAAAAATGCGCCTTGCATTATTTTCATTGACGAGATTGACGCGGTCGGTCGCCAGCGCGGTGCAGGTTTGGGCGGCGGTAATGATGAACGCGAACAAACACTTAATCAATTATTGGTGGAAATGGACGGCTTTGAAAGCAATCAAACCGTGATTGTGATTGCCGCGACTAACCGCCCAGACGTGTTGGACCCTGCATTGCAACGCCCTGGTCGTTTTGACCGTCAAGTCGTTGTGCCGTTGCCTGATATTCGTGGTCGTGAGCAAATTTTGAAAGTACACGCGAAAAAAGTACCATTGGACAGCAGCGTCGATTTGACTTCTTTAGCACGCGGTACACCGGGTTTTTCGGGTGCAGATTTATCAAACTTGGTCAATGAAGCCGCTTTGTTTGCAGGTCGTCGCAACAAAACCAAAGTAGACCAAAGTGATTTCGAAGACGCCAAAGACAAAATCTACATGGGCCCCGAGCGTCGCAGCATGGTCATGCACGAAGACGAAAAACGCGCCACCGCTTATCACGAAGCAGGTCACGCGATTGTGGCAGAAAGTTTGCCGTTTACCGACCCTGTGCATAAGGTAACGATTATGCCGCGTGGACGCGCGCTCGGTTTGACTTGGCAGCTGCCTGAACGCGACCGCATTTCCATGTACAAAGACCAAATGTTGAGCCAATTGTCTATCTTGTTTGGCGGACGTATTGCCGAAGACATTTTCGTAGGTCGCATTTCTACAGGCGCATCCAACGACTTTGAACGCGCCACACAAATCGCACGCGAAATGGTTACCCGTTTTGGCATGAGCGAAAAAATGGGCGTGATGGTTTATGCAGAAAACGAAGGTGAAGTATTTTTGGGTCGTAGCGTAACGCGTTCGCAAAATGTATCCGAAAAAACCATGCAAGAAGTAGACGCGGAAGTACGCCGCATTTTGGACGAGCAATACGCCGTTGCCTACAAAATTCTGGACGAAAACCGCGACAAAATGGAAACCATGTGCAAAGCTTTGATGGATTGGGAAACCATTGACCGCGACCAAGTGCTGGAAATCATGGCAGGCAAACAACCAAGCCCACCAAAAGACTACAGCCACAACGTGCGCAAAGAAGGCGAAGAAATAGAAGTGGAATTTGACAAGCTGCCTGAAATGCAGCCGATTCCGCCCAAGCCTGCTGAGCCAGAAACCGAACAGCAGCCTGCACAACCTTTGAGCAATGCGTCTGAAAGTCCTGCTGCAAGCGCAGAGCAAGCAGCACAAGCGGCAAACGAAGCGAAGCCCGAAGACAAATAAGCTGAAACCTTTGCCCCCCCAAAAAAAATCCTCTAAATTCCCTCCATCAAGAATTCAGAGGATTTTTCCATGTCCAGCTTCTTCTACCAATCAGCACAAACCCTACTCAACCAATACGCCGACCGTTTCCCTTTACCTAAAATCACCCAACTTTTGGATTGGCAAGTCATTGAACAAACACTCGCCAGCCATAAAGTTCGCTATGTGCGCGACAACGGCGGTCGCCCCGCTTACCCCTTGTTACCCATGTTCCGCGCGGTTTTGCTCGGGCAATGGCACAGTTTATCCGACCCCGAATTGGAGCGCAGTTTGGTGATCCATTTGGATTTCATCCTCTCTTGCCAATTTCCCGATGAGATGAATTTGCCCGACCATAGCACACCCAACCGTTTCCGTAACTCGTTAATTCAAGAGGGCTTGGCAAATGAACTGCATCAAGAAATCAACCGACAACTCGCCCACAACCAACTCAAAGTAGAAAAAGCACAAACCGCAATTGTGGACGCGACCATTATCCAAACCGTAGGCGGGAAACTCAAAAAATCCATTGAAGTCAATGAAAGTGAAGAAATTGTCCAAACGCCGACCAGCAAAGACAAAGACGCAAGATGGACAATCAAAAGCAAGCATTGGTATTAGGGCTACAAACTTCATGCGCGGTGCGATGAAGAAGGCTTTATAGAGCAAATTCACGTTACGCCAGCCAATGCATCTAATGTAAATCATTTGGAAACCGTGTTGGACAAGGTTGAACACGGAGTCAAAGTGTATGCAGATAAAGGCTATGACAGTCAATCCAACCGCGAATTTTTGGAGAAAAATCAATTAATGGACGGCATTATGTGTGAAGCGCACCGCAATAAACCTTTGACGCGTGAAGACATTGGGCGCAATAAGGAGCTGGCAAAAATCCGTTATCGGGTGGAACAGAGTTTTGCCATTTTGCACTGTATATTCAGATGTAAACGGAGTGAGTGTGTTGGCTTGGAAAGGGTCAAAGGGTAGTTGGGGTTGAAAGTGATTTGTTTGAATTTGCTTAAAGCGGCGAACAAGTTAAGGCTTGTTGCGCTGATTACGGTGCTTATTGTGCCCATTGCTGCCTGAAGGAGCATAAGGCAGCCTGAAATAGGGCTGTTTGGATGGGGTGTTTGTGTTTGTTGAGGTTGGTTTGGGTTGTTTGGGGTTGGAATGATGAAAACCCCAAAACCAGTGGGTTGTTTTGGGGTTTTGCAAAGGTTTCAGCCTGTTGTACCGCTTCTAAAATCTTTTCGCCACAACGACTTGGGTCGTCATCAAAATCGGGCAATGCCAAAATCAAATCGCGCAATTGAGTAAAATGCACCGTTTTTGGGTCAATCGTGTCGCCGTGTGCGTCAAATAATTCTTCGGCAATGCGTTGTGTGTCTGTCCATTTCATGTTTTTTATTTCTTTGATTTTGTTTGAAAAATGATTTTCAGGCTGCCTGAAAAAGTCAAGTAGCGCGCATTATAAGCATTGAAAGGCTGCCTGAAAAGGCGCACAATGCGGCTTTTATTGATTTTAGCGACAGGAGACCAACATGAAACCACTGCACCCACAAACTTTGGCAATTCGCGGCAGCAAAGAGCAAACGCCGTATAACGAGCACCAACAAGCCTTGTTTTTAACCAGCAGTTTTATGTTTGACAGTGCAGCCGACGGCGCTGCCTTGTTTGCTAAACAAAAACAAGGATTTACCTACTCGCGCACTGCCAATCCGACCATCGCTGCGTTTCAAAGCCGCATTGCGCAATTGGAACACGGCGAAGCGGGCATTGCGACGGCAACAGGCATGGCGGCGATTCAGGCAGGCTTGCTCACTTTTTTAAGCGCGGGCGACCATTTAATCAGCAGCCGCAGCTTGTTTGGCACGACGGCAGGTTTCATCACAGGACATTTAATGCGTTTTGGCATTGAAGTGACTTTTGTGTCCCAAACCGATGTTGCCGAGTGGAAGAGAGCTGTGCGTCCGAACACCAAAATGCTGTTTTTGGAAACGCCGTCCAATCCTTTAAATGAAGTTGCCGACTTGGAAAAGCTGGCAAAAATCGCGCATGACAACAATTCTTTATTGGCGGTAGATAACTGTTTTTGTTCGCCAGCGGTGCAACAACCTTTGCGTTTTGGTGCGGATTTATCGATTCAATCGGCAACCAAAGCGATTGACGGACACGGACGCGTTTTGGGCGGCGTGGTGTGCGGCAAGGCGGAATTGATTAACCAAATCACTTTGTATGTAAACTCATGCGGTTTGAGCTTGTCGCCGTTTAACGCGTGGATGTTATTAAGTGGCACGGAAACCTTATTGGTGCGCACCGAAAAAGAAGCCGAATCGGCACTCAAAATCGCGCAATGGTTGCAACAACAGCCGCAAGTAAACGCCGTACATTACGCAGGGCTGCCTGAACACCCGCAAGCGGATTTGGTCAAAAAACAGCAAAGCTCTGGCGGTTTTGTGATTGCGTTTGAAGTGAACGGCGGTCAAGAAAAAGCATGGCAAGTAATTGATAAAGTACAGATTTTTTCCAAAACAGCCAACTTTGGTGACGTGCGCTCTACCATTACCCACCCTTGGACAACAACACATGGCAGAATGTCGCCTGAAGACAAATTGCAAGCAGGGATTAGTGAGGGCTTGTTGCGTATTGCGATTGGCTTGGAATATGTTGATGATTTGATTGCGGATTTGGAGCAGGCATTAGCTTAAATCAGACTATATGGGATTTTGAATTGCTTCACATAAGAAAAGGCTGCCTGAAACTTTCAGGCAGCCTGAAAATGTCATTAGCCGCGCATTAGCCGCGAATGCGTTTCAGCACTTCATCTTTGCCAATCAACGCCAAAACAGCATCAACCGAAGGCGTTTTCGCCGTGCCGCATACCGCCAAACGCAACGGCATACCCAATTTGCCCATTTTGATGTTTTCTTCATCGCAAAATGGTTTGAACAAATCGTGAATACTTTCCGCCGTCCAAGTATCTAATTGTTCTAATTTATCCGCAAAACGCTGCATACGCGCTGCCGCGTCTTCGTCCCAATGTTTCGCCACATCGGCTTCATCGGGCGTGACTTTTGCATAAAAGTAAGCGCATTCGTTTGCCAACGCGTTCAAATCTTGGGCGCGGTCTTTTACCAGCGCAATCACGTCAGCCAAATTCAGGCTGTCTGAAACTGCTACGCCCTGTTTTTGCAAACGCGGCGCAACCAATTCCGCCAAACGTGCATTGTCCGCCGCTTTGATATGTTCGCCGTTAATCCACAACAATTTTTTGCTGTCCATGCGGCTTGGGCTGGCTGAAACATCTTTCAAATCAAACCATTGGATAAATTGTTCTATCGTAAAAAATTCATCATCGCCGTGCGCCCAACCCAAACGCGCCAAATAATTCAACATCGCCTCGGGCAAAATCCCCATGTCTTCGTATTCGGTAATCGCCACCGTGTCGCCACTGCGTTTGGAAATTTTCTTGCCTTGCTCATTCAAAATCATCGGCAAATGGGCAAATTCAGGCAATTTCGCGCCCAATGCTTTGAAAATATTGATTTGTTTGGGCGTGTTGTTCACGTGGTCGTCACCGCGAATCACGTGCGTTACGCCCATGTCCAAATCGTCCACCACGACGCAGAAATTGTAGGTTGGCGTACCGTCCGCGCGCGCGATAATCAAATCGTCCAGCGCGGAATTGGGAATACTGATTTCGCCTTTGACCAAATCATGCCAAGCAGTTACGCCGTCCAACGGATTTTTGAAACGAATCACAGGTTCAATGCCTGCAGGAATTTCAGGCAGCGTTTTACCCGCTTCGGGTCGCCAACGGCGGTCGTAAGTCGCCGTGCCTTCGCGTTCGGCTTTTTCGCGCATTTCTTCCAATTCTTCGCGGCTGCAATAGCATGGATAGGCGTGTCCTTGTTCAACTAATTGTTTAATCAGCTCTTTATAGCGTGGGAAATTTTGCGTTTGGTAAACGATGCTGCCTGAATTGTCGGCGTGTAAACCGACCCAATCCATGCCTTGCAAAATAATTTCCACCGATTCTTTGGTAGAACGCGCCAAGTCGGTATCTTCAATGCGCAACAAAAAATCGCCGCCGTGATGTTTGGCAAAAGCCCATGAATACAAGGCAGTACGCACGCCGCCAATGTGTAAATAGCCAGTTGGACTGGGGGCAAAACGGGTTTTAACAGTCATTTTTATCTCTTTAATGTGTATAGTCACTTAAAATAAAATAGGACAAGGCGACCACGCCCGCCGTGTACATCAAGCACATAAGGGCGTGAGCAACGCAGTAGTATCTTGTGTTTAAGTGACTATAAAATTTGAAAACGCGGTATTTTACAGTTTGCTACCGCGTTTGAATAGCGAAAAGGCTGCCTGAAACGTTTTCAGGCAGCCTTTTGATGGATACAACTTATTTTGCCGCTTTGATATTGGCTTTTTTCAAAACATCATCAACGGCGTTGTTGATGCGTTCGTTGGTCAAGCCTATGCCAATGTTTTGACTCACTTTCTCAAACGGCTCGATTTTTACAGCACGGCGGTCGTTTACATAAAATACCACGCTTAATTGTTCGCCTGTTAAAGGTTGTTTGGTAAATTGACCTTTTTTCAGATTGGCAATGGCTTGATAAATCTGCGGACGACCTTCTTTTAAGTCTACCAATGGAATGTAGTTTTCGGTTAATACATTACCTGATTTTGCAGCAGGGTCAATGCTGTATTTTTTTGCCACATCAACAAATTTTTTCTTGCTAGACAATTCTTTAATTACCGCTTGTGCTTGATCTGCTTTATCGGTCACAATTTCGCCCAATTGCACTTCTTCGCTGCCTTGATAGCGCGATTTGATTTGATTGTAACGCTCTTGTACTTGCGCAGGCGTTACAGGGTTTTTCTTAATCACATCGGCTGCGAATGCGCTGCCCAGTAATTGGTTTTCAAAAGCTGTCCAGTTTTGTTTGTAATCTGCTTGTTTGGTCGCGCCTTGCTCTTTGGCTGACTTTTTAGCTGATTCAATGGCTGCTTTGAATTCATCGCTTTTGTCTAAACCCAAGCGTTTGGCTTCTTGCGCAACAGCGGTTTCTACCACCATTTCACGCGTTAAGAATTGGCGCAACTGCGGACCATCTTGTACCTGCCCTTGACTTTGCTGCAACGTAGCTTTGGCACGACGCTCAATTTCTTTGCTGTCGATTTTGGTTCCGTTTACTGTCACCAAGGTTTCTGCCATCAGGCTGCCTGAAAGTGCTAAAGCAGCTAATGCGGTGGCGATATGGGTCTTATTCATACGAGTTCCTTTCTGTTGGAATTAATGAAAATATTCAGTTAGGCTTTTTGCCACAATGCTTAATGCATGAATTTTTTTGCTTTGAAATAATGGAGCGAGCAATTGTTGCACATAACGTTGTCGCGCGACACGATTCATTCCATCAAAAGTTTGGCTCACCAATAAAATAGCGAAATGTCCGCCTTCTCGTGCACCTGCGTGCCCTGCGTGCAAATGACTTTGGTCTTCAAATTCGAATACTTCAGGGGCTAACTCATGCAAAAGTTGCGCCATTTCTTGCTTAATGGGATTCATCATTGTGGAAATACTTTTTTAAATGGACGAATCAATACTTCGGCATATACGCCTGCATCAACATAAGGGTCTTTACCTGCCCACTCTTCCGCGGCGTCCAAACTATCAAAATCAGCTACGATTAGACTGCCTGAAACAATATCAGGATTGTCGGGCATCGGCGTTGGCCCTGAAGTTAATAAACGACCTTGTTCATCCAATTCTTTTAAACGAGCTAAGTGTGCAGGACGAGCCGCTGCACGCGCTTCGGTTGTGCCTTCGGCATCGGTAGCAAGTAACATAAATAGCATTATGAGTTTTCCTTTGGCAAGTGACGCATGAGATAAACTCCTTGCGCCAGTGAGAAAATCAGAACAATCGGCAAATAGCCGTACATTTTAAAATTCATCCAAACTTGTTCGCGTTCGGCAGTGAATGGATAAGCGATAAATAGATTAAGTAAACCCAATAAAAAGAAGAAAATAATCCATGCATAGCCCAATTTATTCCAAACATGTTCTGGCAGAGGGATTTCTTTGCTTAACAACAGGCGTAAACCATTTTTACCCATTAATTGTGACACCAGCATGACTGCAGCCATCAACCAAGGCAAAATCGTGGTTTTCAGCATGATAAAAGTGCGGTCTTTTAAGAAAATGGTTAAACCACCAAATACAACAATCAACACCAAACTAAGCCATTGCATCGGTTCCATTTTTTTGTATTTAAACAGCATATAGGCTGCCTGAATAATACCAACTACTACTGCGACAATGGTTGCCGTAACCATGTTTTTGGTTAAGGTATAAGTTGCAAAAAACAGAATAATGGCGATAAGGTCGCTGAGTGCTTTCATGAAGTGGGGCTTAAATAAAAGTTGCTATCATAGCAGCGTTTAAACATTTTGGGAAATAACATTGTTGGGCGAGTGCTTGCTTTCAGGCAGCCTGAAATTAACCATGCATAAAAAAGCCAACAATCAGCTCTTTCATTAAAAAGCCTGCAATGCCCAATCCCAAAACCAAAAATAAAATAAACATGCCAAACTTACCTACTTTGGATTCTTTGCCTAAATTCCAAATAATGAAACCTAGAAAAATAATCAATGCGGTCAAACAAATACGTAATGCCCATATGGCAAATTCTGCTTCTGACATAATCAGTTCCTATTGTGTGTGTCATCAGTTTTTCAACTGAAATAATATATTGCATGCTTTAATTATGGCAGCCATTTAGCAAGCACCCTACTCTATCTTTGAGTATTAATCCATAATACCCAAACGGTCTAAACGATAGCGCATACTGCGGAAACTAATCCCCAAAACTTTTGCCGCTTGCGTACGATTCCCTTGAGTTAAACGTAAAGCATATTCCAAAATTTGTCGTTCTACATCATCCAAGTAATCTTGGATTTGCGTATGTCCAATTTGGAAATTTGGCAAACCACCAAAGTTTTGCTGCGTCGAATCATTAGGTAAATCCACGCTCATGTCCGCAGCTAAAGGTGAAGTATTGATTTGTAAATCATCAACATCAATCACATTATCTGCCGCCAAAGCCACAGCACGCTCTAAGATATTTTCCAATTCACGGAAGTTGCCAGGGTAGTTATAGCGCAACAAGGCATCTTTAGCCGCTGGCGTCATACAGATATCGCCATGTTGATGTTTTTTCAACAAATGTCCGATTAAATTGGCTAAATCCTCATGCATTTCACGCAAGGCGGGCATGTTGAGCGTGACTACATTTAAACGATAAAACAAGTCTTGGCGGAATGTGCCACTTTCTACCAAAGCAGCAAGATTTTTATGTGTTGCCGACACAATGCGCACGTCTACTTTCACCTCTTGCGCATCACCAATGCGGCGCACCGCTTTTTCCTGAATGGCACGGAGCAATTTCACTTGCATGGCGAGCGGCAAATCGGCAACCTCGTCCAAAAATAATGTGCCGCCGTGTGCATGTTGGAAAAAGCCCAAACGGTCTTGGTCTGCGCCTGTAAAGCTGCCTTTTTTGTAACCGAAAAATTCGCTTTCCATTAAGTTTTCAGGAATCGCGCCACAATTTACCGCAATAAAAGGCCCGTCTTTACGCTGCGATAGCTCGTGAATGCTACGCGCAGCTTGTTCTTTACCAGAACCGCTTTCGCCTGAAATATAAACAGGAACAGTAGTATTCGCGAGTTTACGGATTAAACCGCGCACTGTTTCAATTTGAGGAGATGAACCAAGCAAACGCGGTAAATCAGCATCCATTTTCAGGCTGCCTGAAGGTTTGCTTTCAACAGGTTTACTTTCTTTCACAGGCACGGTACGTGGCTTAGTTGCACTCTCTGGCGCAACAGGTGTTGGCACAGCTTTTTCGCTTAAACTCTGCGCAACTTCCACCCATTCATCTTCTACAATAGGTGCTGTTTTTGCTGGCAACGGTGGTGGTTCAAACGAAATAGTTTCAATCTCAGGTTTTACAGCTTTAACTGGCTCTGCAACAGAGGCTACCTGAATTGGTTTAGCGGGCACAGCTTCAGCAGTATTGCTTTCATCTTGCACTTTAATCGCAGATTTAACGAGCGTACGCAATTGCGCCAAGGTAATCGGCTTTTGCAAATAATCAAACGCGCCAATTTTCAGCGCCTGCACCGCCTGGTCTGCGTTGCCAAATGCAGTAATCACCGCAACTGGCGTATCATTGGCTTGTTGCATGATGTGTTCTACAACCTCTAAGCCAGAGCCATCGGGCATACGCATGTCGGTTAATACCAAAGAATATTTGTTGCTATCCAATTTTTTACGCGCCGCGGTAACGCCTTCTGCGGTATCCACGGTCAAGCCCATTTTCATGAGCGTCATTTCCATCAAATCACGGATATCTGCTTCATCATCAACAATAAGTACAGGACGATTGAGATTTTTAGACATGTTCGGCTTTCGGTAAGATGAGTTCAAATACTTTTTCACGAGCAAGATAACGCAAGTCGCCTTTATTGGCATGCGCTAATTCTCGCGCCACATATAAACCCAATCCTGTACCTTCAGATTGGCTTTGGGTGGTGAAAAAAGGTTCAAATAAATGCGGTTGATTTTCTTCAAATACGCCAGGACCATCATCCCATACGCGTAGGCTGTAATGTTTATCATCAATAGAACGAAGATTGATGGTTAATGAGCCTTTTTGCTTTTTACTGTGTCGCCAGCCATTGTTGCATAGATTCCAAACAATTTGCTGCAAGTGCATGGCGTCAAAACGAATAATCGGCTTTATTCCAATCGGAAATTGAGCTTTCAGGCAGCCTTCACTATTGGGGCGAGTGAGTTCAAACTCATGCGCAAAATTTTCCCAAAAGGCACGAAAATCAATTTGTTCACTGTTAATACGGTCTCGTTTATTCAGGGCAGACACATCTTCAATCATTTTATCAATGCGCGTAATGTTTTTTTCGATAATGGCGCATAGTTTTTCCGCCATGATATTGCCTTCTTCAGCCTCACTCAGCAAACCACTGGCTTGACGCATTGCAGAGAGTGGATTACGAATTTCGTGTGCCAAATTGGCAGTTAATTGTCCCAAAGAAGTTAATTTAACGGTTTGCGCTTCGGTTAAACGCTCGTGTTCTGAACGCAAAAATAAAGTGAGCAATTGCGTTTCCTCTTGCAATAAAGGAATGGCACGAATATGCATGATTTTGTTATTTAAAGCGGCAGTAATCTCAAAATCCTGATGAGGATTTTTTTGCCAACGCGTCGTCAATTCATGTAAAAAAGCAGCATGTTGTCCCACTTTTAAACTCGGAAAATAATGCCCTGCTTTGCGATTAAATAGCCAAATATGGCGCGAGTTGTCCACCACAATCGCCGCCTCTTGCATCCGATTCATCACAATCTGCGTTAAATTACTAATGCGGTCATAAGCAATGCGGTGTTCACGCAAACTAAAATCGGCGCGCATCAAATGATTGGCAGCAAAAGAAGTCACAATCGGCACCAAATAATAAGCACCAATTAACACAATTTGATTCACCAACAACGGCGTTTCCTGCGAATCAAACGTGCGCCCCGCCCACCCATAGCGCAAAAACATTTCCAAGATAACCAGCGACGAAGCAAAACCCGCATAAAGCAAAGGATAGCTTCCATAACTAAACAAGCAAGAAGTTGCCAAAAAAGGTAACACTAAAATGCCAAAACCAGAAGCTGTACCGCCCATCAAATAGGTCAAGCACGCAATCATCACAATATCCGCGACCGCGCTGGCATTTGGCAAAGTATTGCTGTTTTGACGTTGCCAATCAGGATTGGCAAAAGTAAACATCGTCAATAAACCATAAGCACCACACCACAAATACAGCCACGATTCATTTTTAACAACCGAGAGCACACCCATTCCATTAGCGCCTGTATTCATGTGCTGCGCCAAGGAAACAAATAACAGCACCACTGTCAAAATGCAAATACGCAACACATTCATCAGCTGAGCCAAACGTCCCAGCTGATGATTCCATGTGCGCATTAAAGGCAATTGTTCCATCTGTTGTCTCAACTTTTATTGTGCTGAATGTGCTTATTGTTTATCACTTACCCAGATTCCTTTCAGGCTGCCTGAAACATCCAAAACCTTACCGCGACGACCGCGCTTATTGGCAATATCGGCAATGTGCAAACGCTCGCGGTTCAAGCCACCACGTTTGCCTACAATTTCCAATTCATATTCAGGCGTAGCGACGACATTTACCAAAGCCAACGCGTCGCCATCTAAAATGCTCATCAACTGCAAACCGCGCCCTTTTGTCATAATCTTCATTTCGCCCATCGCAAACGCCAGCAAACGTTTTTGTTCGGTCGCCAACACCACTTTGCAATCTGGGTTAATCAATGCCGACAAATACACTTTCACAGGCGGCAACACCGTTTCGCCGCTTTCCAACGACATCACGACTTTGCCTGCTTTCACGCGTGAATGCAAATCTTCCAGCTTGGCGATAAAACCATAACCGCCTGAATTGGCTAATAAATAATGCTCATCTGCCGCACCAGCCAATAAAGCCACCACGTTCGCGTTCTGTTGCAATTCAATCATGGAACCAATCGGTACACCATCGCCGCGCCCTTTTGGCACATCGGCAGGGTTAAGCGTGTAAGTTCGTCCCAGCGAATCCAACACGACCACTGCTTGCACCGTGCGCGTTTGTAAAACCTGTTGCAAATCATCGCCTTCCTTGAACGCGATTTGCGCCAAATCCACATCATGCCCAGCGCGCGCGCGAATCCAGCCCAAGCGCGACAAGACTAGCGTAATCGGTTCATCGGCTGTCGTTTGCGTCAAAGTAGCGCGTTCGGCGGCTTCTACCAGCGTGCGGCGTTCATCGCCAAATTGTTTCATATCCGCTTGTAATTCTTTGATGATTAGTTTCTTTTTCTCGTTTTCATCGGACAATAAAGTTTTCAGGCTGCCTTGTTCTTCGCGCAATTCGTTCAACTCGTTTTCCAGCTTAAAGCCTTCCAAACGTGCAAGTTGGCGCAAACGAATTTCCAAAATATCTTCCGCCTGAATTTCGGTCAAACCAAATTCGCGCATCAAATCCGCTTTCGGCTCGTCCGCTTCGCGTATCACTTTGATTACTTTATCAATATGCAAAAATGCGATGTGGCGACCTTCTAAAATATGTATGCGTTTTTCCACCGCGTTCAAACGGTGCTGCAAACGGCGCGTAACCGTGATGACGCGATAATCCAGCCATTCTTGGATAATCGTTTTCAGATTTTTTTGCGCGGGGCGATTGTCCATTCCCATCATCACGAGATTGACCGACACATTGCCTTCCAAACTGGTTTGCGCCATCAGCGTATTGACAAAATGTTCAGGTTCAACGCGGCTAGATTTGGGTTCAAACACAAGGCGCACGGGGTTTTCGCTATCGCTTTCATCGCGCACTTTTTCAATCAAATCCAACATCAATTTTTTGGTGTTGAGCTGGTCTTGATTGAGCTGTTTTTTGCCCGCTTTGGGTTTGGG
Source organism: Neisseriaceae bacterium B1 (assembly GCA_051414845.1). Taxonomy (GTDB): domain Bacteria; phylum Pseudomonadota; class Gammaproteobacteria; order Burkholderiales; family Neisseriaceae; genus Simonsiella. Next base: position 617,665 of record CP183313.1, on the reverse strand, counting down.
ATTGGTTTGCTCTTCAATTTCCGCCAAAATTTTCGCCGCAGACGCATTCGGCGGCAGTTGCGACACGACCACGCGCCATTGTCCGCGTGCCAATTTTTCAATTTCGTAACGCGCACGCACGCGCACCGAGCCTTTGCCCGTTTCGTACATTTGGCGCAAATCTTTCGCTGGTGTGATGATGTGTCCGCCGCCCGCGAAATCAGGCGCAGGAATATATTCCATTAAATCAGATACTTCTAGATTTGGCTTTTTCAATAAAGCAATAGCGGCTTGGGTAACTTCATTTAAATTATGCGACGGAATTTCAGTCGCCATGCCCACCGCAATGCCGCTCGCGCCGTTCAATAAAACCATCGGCAAACGCGCTGGCAGCGACACGGGTTCGTTAAACGCGCCATCGTAATTTGGCACAAAATCCACCGTACCTTGATTGATTTCACTCAATAATAATTCAGCAATCGGCGTTAAACGCGCTTCGGTGTAACGCATCGCCGCCGCGCCGTCGCCATCGCGTGAACCGAAATTGCCAATGCCGTCAATCAGCGGATAACGCAGCGTAAATTCTTGCGCCATGCGCACCATCGCTTCATAGGCGGAACTGTCGCCGTGTGGGTGGTATTTACCCAAAATTTCGCCGACCACACGCGCCGATTTCACAGGTTTCGCGCCTGTGGTCAAGCCCATGTCTTTCATGGCAAACAAGATGCGGCGTTGCACGGGTTTTTGACCGTCTTGTACAGCTGGCAGCGCGCGCCCTTTGACCACGCTCATGGCGTATTCTAGGTAGGCGCGTTCGGCAAAAGGGGCGAGTTCTAGGGTATCGGCGGTGTGCATAATCAAGCAAATATGGCAAAAATCCTGCATTGTAAAGATTTTCAGGCAGCCTGAAAACCGTTAACGCCAATTTTCAGGCTGCCTGAAAATCACATATTGCTTTCAGGCTGCCTGAAAAATAAAAAGCGGCGATTTAGAGCTTGTCGTTCAACATTTTTCTAACGATAATACGCCGTTTCTTACTTAATCCAATATAAAAGGAAAATAACATGAAAAAAGTGGCGCTTACCTTAGCAACTGCATTGATTTTAACCGCTTGTGGCAACACAACTGGCGGTACAAACAACGGCAATATTTTCAATACAGGTAGCAATATGGCATCAGGTTTGGTACAAATGTATGTGCAAAATCAATGTACTACCCAATTGCAAAGCCGCCAAGAATGGCGTTTGGCTGCCTTGGCAATGACTCAAGCGCAGCAAACTGAGTGGGAAAACAAAATTTGCGGTTGTGTGAGCGAAGAAGCACCCAACCACATTACCGCCGCACAATTGCCACAATTGATGAACGAAAGCGGTCGCACGCAAGTTCTGGCAGAAGTAACTGCCAACACCGTTACCGCCTGCTATAAACGTTTATTTGTAAGATAACGAATCGAGAGTTTCAGGCAGCCTGAATGCTTTTCAGGCTGCCTGAAAATGCAAACAGCCTAAACGAGACCTAAACATGAAATACATCAGCACGCGCGGTCAAACCGACCACAAAACCTTTAGCCAAGCCTTATTAATGGGACTTGCACCCGATGGCGGTTTAATGCTGCCTGAAAAATATCCGCATATTGACGAAACCATGTTGGCGAACTGGCGCAATTTGAGTTACCACAATTTAGCATTTGAAATCATTAGCTTATTTGCAACCGATATTCCAGCTGAAGACTTGCACGATATTGTGAAGCGCACTTATACCGAAGAAGTATTTGGTACCAAAGACATCACGCCTGTGCGCACTTTGCAAGACGGCATCAAAATTCAAGCCTTGTCTAACGGTCCAACGCTTGCGTTTAAAGACATGGCAATGCAATTTTTAGGCAACGCGTTTGAATACGTTTTAGCAAAAGAAAACAAAACCTTAAATATTTTGGGTGCCACCAGCGGTGATACAGGTTCAGCTGCAGAATATGCTTTGCGCGGCAAAAAAGGCGTGAATGTTTTTATGCTCTCGCCTGAGGGCAAAATGTCCGCGTTTCAGCGCGCGCAAATGTACAGTTTGCAAGATGAAAATATTGTCAACATCGCGGTGCACGGTATGTTTGACGATTGCCAAGACATCGTCAAAGCCGTGCAAAACGACCACGAATTCAAAGAAAAATACCACATCAGCACGGTCAACAGCATTAACTGGGGACGCATTGTTGCCCAAGTGGTTTACTATTTCGCAGGCTATTTTCGCGCTACCAAAGACAACAGCGAGCGCGTAAGTTTTTGCGTGCCCAGCGGCAATTTTGGCAACGTGTGCGCAGGTCATATCGCCAAACAAATGGGCTTGCCGATTGACCGCTTAATCGTCGCCACCAACGAAAACGACGTACTCGACCAATTTTTCCACACAGGCGAGTATTTGCCACGCAATGCCGAGCATACTTATATAACCTCCAGTCCATCTATGGACATCAGCAAAGCCTCTAATTTTGAACGCTTTATTTACGATGTCATGGGGCGCGACAGCAACGAAATTGAAGTGTTGTGGGCAGAAGTGGGCGCAGGCAAAGGCTTTAATTTGGGTTTCAAAATGGACGAAATCCGCGAAAAATACGGCTTCGTTTCAGGCAAATCCACGCATGCCGACCGCATTAAAACCATTCAAGCCGTTTACGAAACCGACAAACAATTGCTTGACCCACACACCGCCGATGGCGTGAAAGTGGCGCGCCAATTGCGCAAAGAGGGCGAAACGATTGTGTGTTTGGAAACCGCGTTGCCGATTAAGTTTGCTGAAACCATTCACGAGGCTTTGGGCGATGTGGTAATTGAACGCCCCGAAAAACTCAACGGCTTGGAAGATTTACCACAACGCGTGAATGTGATTGCAAACAATGCAGAGCTCGTGAAGGAAATTATTCGCACTAAAATAGACAAGTAAATTTGTTGAATTAGTCGATAAAAAAAGCACGCTTAATAAACCGTGCTTTTTTTCAGGCAGCCTTCAAAACAAAGGCTGAAACCTTTGCAAAACTTATTACACCGTCATTCCCGCGCAGGCGTGAATCCAACGCCAAGCTAAATGAATTAATGTTTAATGCGAAAATATTTGATTCAAGATTTTGAATTTTCAGAATTAAATAAAAATCCCCCAAACTGAGAGCTGGATTCCCGCCTACGCGGGAATGACGAAGTTGTTTATTTCAGGCAGCCTGAAAATAATTTTGCAAAGGTTTCAGGCTGCCTGAAAATCCTGCGTAACTTATTCACACTTCAATTGCGCCGCTTTCGCCGCAAAATCACGCTCCGCAATTTCACACATTCTCACACGCTGTTCAGGCAACGCACGCGGCAACACTTGACGCAAAAAGTCCGTATTGCCCTTATGAAACAAACTCGCTTTCTCGTCCACTTTCGCATAACACTTCTGCGCACGCGTAAAATACGCTTGGCAAACGGGCGGCAATTCCTCAAAACTCAAAGGCTTGCTCTTGTGTATACCGCGCGCTTGGGCGTTTAGACTGAATGTTGCAGAGAATAAAACAACGGTTAATGTGATGATGGGTTTCATGGGATTTCCTTTCGGTTGGGTTGGTTTTCAGGCAGCCTGAAAATATATGAGAAACAAAGGCTGCCTGAAAGTAGGTTGGATATTTGTATCCAACATTTTTTGCGGTTTTAGCAAATGTCGGATACGAGTATCCGACCTATAAACTTAAAGCACATTTTTTTGGCAGTTATAGCAATAAACTTTACCACCAAATCGGTTTTTATTTTTCCAGCAATAGTTCGCAACAGTTTCAGTAACACTTCTACGACAAGCACAGCAGAATAAAGTTTTAACTGGTTGTTGTTGAACACTCATTGCGTTTACCGCAGTATTTTCAGGCTGCCTGTCTTGAATACCAAAACGTGCTTTCCAATTATTTTCAATAGGTTGATGCAAAGCAGCTAAATTTTCGGCAAATTCGTACAAGGTTTCTCGTGAGATAATTTTTGCAGTAGTTGCAATTTGATGCAATAAATTATTGGGCAGAAAATTATCAAAATCTTTGAATATCCGCTTTTTGAGTTGCTCATTTTTAATAATTCTATCCAACTCATCTACATTTTTACCATTTTTAGGGCGACGAATAATGGCATCGTTGCCAATTAAAATCAGGCTATGCAGACTGGGTTTCATTTTGACACCTAAACGTAAAGGTAATTCCATCACATCATTGTCAAAAATGCGGCGCAATAAGGTTTTATGGCGATTATTTTGCTCAATCGGCGACGCAATACCATAAGGTTCTTTATTATAGTAAGCATAAAATTCACCCTGTGAATTAATACCAATTCCTTCACGGAATCTTTTACTCTCGCAAACATAAAGTTCCAAGCAGCGATTTACTAGTAAATGGTCAATTTGTGCAACGTTACCGTTATATTCAAGACGCAAATCATGAATTACTGCCCAATTTTTGCTGTCGTTACCAAAATCAAAGTCAATAATATGAGCAGCTTCACTTTCGCCTTTTAAACCTGATTGAATCGTGCGAATTTCTTGCTCAATCTGTTTTTTAGTTGCCGCACTCACATAAGGCAATTTCAGTAATTCATTTAATTGCAGCAAATCTTGTTGGCGCGCTTTTTTATCAAATGGTTTAATAATCATGGTTTTATCCTTTTTCAGGCAGCCTGAACATTTATTTCAAAATCTCACGTAAATATTTAGCGGTATGACTCTTCTTATGCTTCGCCACCATTTCAGGGCTGCCTGAAACCAAAATTGTCCCACCGCCAGTGCCACCTTCCAAGCCCAAATCCACAATCCAATCCGCCGTTTTAATCACATCTAAATTGTGTTCAATAATCACAATGGAATTGCCTTTGCCTTTCAATCGCTGAATCACTTCCAAGAGCAGCGCAATATCGGCAAAATGCAAGCCTGTGGTTGGTTCGTCCAAAATATACAAAGTGCGCCCCGTGTCGCGTTTGGACAATTCCAACGCCAATTTCACGCGCTGCGCTTCGCCACCCGACAAAGTCGTGGCGGATTGCCCCAAACGAATGTAGCCCAAACCCACGTCCATCAGCGTTTGCAATTTGCGCGACACGGTCGGCACAGCATCAAAAAATTCGCGCGCTTCTTCAATGGTTAAGTCCAAGACTTCACTGATGTTTTTGCCTTTGTAGCGCACTTCCAGCGTTTCGCGGTTGTAGCGTTTGCCGTGGCACACTTCGCATGGCACATACACATCTGGCAAAAAGTGCATTTCCACTTTAATCACGCCGTCGCCCTGACACGCCTCGCAGCGACCGCCTTTCACGTTAAACGAAAAACGCCCCACGCTGTAACCGCGTTCACGCGACAACGGTACACCAGCGAACAGCTCACGAATCGGCGTGAACAAGCCCGTGTAAGTGGCAGGATTGGAACGCGGCGTGCGCCCAATCGGCGATTGGTCTACGTTAATCACTTTGTCCAAATGCTCCAAACCGTGAATTTCATCGTACGGCGCAGGTTCGGCGTGGGCGCGATTGAGTTCACGCGCCGTGATTTTGGCGAGTGTGTCGTTAATCAGCGTCGATTTGCCGCTGCCCGAAACGCCTGTTACGCAAGTGATTAACCCCAAAGGCAATTCTAGGGTAACATTTTTCAAATTATTGCCACGCGCTCCCGTCAATACCAGCATTTTTTCAGGATTCACAGGCGTTCTTTCAGATGGAACAGGAATGGATTTTGCGCCACTTAAATATTGCCCCGTCAATGAATTCGCATTTTTTTGCACGACTTCGGGGCTGCCTGAAACAATTACGCTGCCGCCGTGTTCGCCCGCGCCCACGCCCATGTCCACCACAAAATCGGCATGGCGAATCGCGTCTTCATCGTGTTCCACGACAATGACGCTGTTGCCCAAATCACGCAATCTTTTCAATGTATTCAATAATCTATCGTTGTCGCGCTGGTGCAAGCCGATGGACGGTTCGTCCAAAACGTACATCACGCCCGTTAAGCCCGAACCGATTTGGCTCGCCAAACGAATGCGTTGCGCTTCGCCACCCGAAAGCGTTTCGGCTGAACGGCTTAAATTCAAATAATCCAAGCCCACGTTAATCAAAAAGCCCAAGCGTTCGGTGATTTCTTTCAGGATTTTTTCGGCAATTTGTGCTTTGTTACCTTCTAATTGCAGGTTTTCAAAAAAATCCAAAGTTTTGTCCAACGGTTCGGCAGAAACGTCATGCAATGCACGTCCGCCCACAAAAACATGTCGCGCTTCTTTGCGCAAACGCGCACCGTGGCAGCTTGGGCAAGCGCGGTGGCTTTGGTATTCGCGCAATTTATCGCGGATGGTTTCGCTGTCGGTTTCGCGGTAGCGACGTTCTAAATTCGGTAAAATACCTTCAAATGCATGGTCGCGCTGGAATGTGCCGCCTTTTTCGGATAAATATTTGAATGGAATGACTTCTTTGCCAGAACCATGCAAAATGATTTTTTGGATTTTTTCAGGCAGCCTTTCCCAAGCTGTGTTCACATCAAAATCATAATGCGCAGCAAGTGATTGAATCATTTGAAAATAAAACTGGTTTCGCTTATCCCAGCCGTCAATTGCGCCAGTCGCGAGTGATAATTCGGGGTGTGCCACCACGCGGTTGGGGTCAAAAAAGTTGGTGCTGCCCAAGCCATCGCAGGTTTGGCACGAGCCGAGTGGATTGTTAAACGAAAACAGGCGCGGCTCTAATTCAGGCAGGCTGTACGAGCAAACAGGGCAGGCAAATCGTGCAGAAAACCAATGTTCTTTGCCATTATCCATTTCCAGCGCGAGTGCGCGGTCGTCGCCGTGATTGAGTGCGGTTTCAAAACTTTCAGCCAGCCTTTGTTTTAAATCGGCGCGAATTTTGACGCGGTCAATCACGACATCAATATTATGTTTGATATTTTTTTCTAATTTTGGCACTTCGTCCAATTCGTAAACCGTGCCGTCCACGCGCACACGCGCAAAACCTTGCGCTTGCAAATCTTGAAAAAAATCAACAAATTCGCCTTTACGATTGACCACCGCTGGTGCGAGAATCATCACACGCGTGTCTTCAGGCAGCGTCAAAACGGTGTCCACCATTTGCGACACGGTTTGGCTGGCAAGCGGCAAATCGTGTTCGGGGCAATGCGGCGTACCAACACGCGCGTACAAAAGTCGCAAATAATCATGGATTTCTGTTACCGTGCCAACGGTGGAACGCGGATTGTGGCTGGTGGATTTTTGTTCAATGGAAATGGCGGGCGACAAGCCTTCAATCAAATCCACGTCGGGTTTGTCCATCATCTGCAAAAATTGACGCGCGTAGGCGGACAGGCTTTCCACATAGCGGCGTTGCCCTTCGGCGTAAAGCGTGTCAAACGCCAGCGATGATTTGCCGCTACCTGAAAGCCCTGTAATCACAACGAGTTGGTGGCGGGGAATGTCTAGGTCAATGTTTTTGAGATTGTGGGTGCGTGCGCCGCGAATGCGGATTAAGTCGTTGTTTTGTTGAATTTTTTTTGACATGATAGACTGCCTGAAAATAAAAAGTAACCGCATATTCTAGCACTTTTCAGGCAGCCTGAAACCTTAGGGGCTAATGACAATTCAAAAAAAGTGGCAAAGAGTTTAAGATGTTGTTTCCACACAAACACCTTTAAATCTTTGCCATGCCCCGAACCACACTTACAGATGAAACATGGTCAAGACTGTTTCCCATTTTGAAACAGCTTGGCATTTATCGCAAGAAAAATCTACGCAAAACCGTTGAAGGCATACTGTTTCGTTTGCGTACGAGCTGCCAATGGGCTGATATACCAAGCTGTTTTGGCAAATCCAATAGCATTTGTCAAAGTTTTAATCGTTGGTCTAAACGCGGTATTTTTACTAAACTATTTAAACAATTAGTTGATAATCCCGATATGGAATGGGTCTTTATGGACGGCAGCCATATTCGTGTACACCAACATGGTATGGGTGCACAATCCATAACACATGAAGCGGTTGGTAAAAGTGTGGGTGGTCATACATCTAAAATTCATTTGGCGGTTGATGCTTGTGGCAATCCAATAGAATTTATCATTACGGCTGGTAATGTAAATGATATTGTTGTTGCACCTAACTTATTGGAACAATTGGATTTAAGCCATAATGAAACCGTGTGTGCTGATAGGGGTTTTGACAGTGATACTTTGCGTAAGCTGATTAACACCAAACAAAGCAAAGCCAATATTCCGTATAAGAAAAATAGAGAGCATCTTAATGTCAATACAGATTGGTACCTGTATAAAATCAGGCATTTGGTAGAAAATGCCTTTGCACGTTTAAAGCACTTTCGTGCAGTTGCAACGCGATATGATAAATTAAAACGCAATTATGAAAGTACCGTTTCATTGGCTTGTGCTTTGATTTGGTTGAAATTATAGGTGAATTGTCATTAGCCCCTAGCAAAACTGATTTTTCTCTTACGTAGGGGCAGATTTCATGTCTACCCTTTTTGTTGCCATGGTTTTACTCATGAAATTCCATTCATTAAAAAAATGGGGAGGATATGAAATCCGCTCCTACGCAAGAATACTATCATTTTTGCAAAGATTTCAACCTGAACGATTTGAAAATAAAGATTTTTCAGCCACAGGAAGCTAGCACCGCCGTATTTAAACAACGATTTAATTTACTGGTTTAATTCACATAAAAAATGGGACGGAGAAAAAATCCGTCCCATTAAGAGAATAATCAATGTGTCAAAATTTCAGGCAGCCTGAAAATTAAATCGCTTTCAAACGTGCAATGCGGTTATCCAAACTTGGATGCGTTGCCATCAAAGAATCTTTCGCTTCACTGGCAATGCCCATCGCCATCATTTCTTTAGGCAAATCGCTTGGCTCGCCTTTTAAACGTTGCAAAGCGGCAATCATTTTGGGCGCACCCACCAATTTCGCTGCGCCTGCGTCGGCACGGTATTCACGCTGACGGCTGAACCACATCACAATCAAGCTCGCCAAGAAGCCAAACAGAATTTGCATGATGGTGTACACCAAAAAATACATACCGCTATTGCTTTCGCCATCGCGATTTTGTGCCACCAAGCTCGCCACAATACGCGCGAAGAACACAACAAATGTGTTCACTACGCCTTGAATCAGCGTCAAAGTAACCATATCGCCATTACCCACATGCGCCATTTCATGCGCCAACACGGCTTCTACTTCGTCATGCGTCATGCTGCGCATTAAACCTGTGCTTACCGCCACCAAAGAATTGTTTTTACTCGCACCTGTGGCAAACGCGTTCGGCTCGGGCGAATCGTAAATCGCGACTTCGGGCGTTTTCAAATTCCATTGACGTGCTTGGTTTTCTACCGTTTGCAACAACCACGCTTCGGTTTCGTTTTGTGGCGTGGTAATGACTTGTGCACCCACCGAACTTTTGGCGATGGTTTTGGACATCAAGAGCGAAATAATCGAGCCAGTAAAACCGATAACGGCTGCTGATGCAAGCATACCACCCATGCTGTTGCCGCCACCGTTTAAACCTAATACGGTTAAAACAATGCTAATGACAACCAAAACGGCAATATTGGTCATCAAAAAGAGAAAAATGCGCTTCATGTGTGTGCCCCTAATCTAAATTTTAGAATTTTTATGTACAAACGAGCCATATTATGGCAAGAAAATTCATCAAAATTAGCAGGGATTGAGAAAAAATTTGCAAAGAACCAAAGGATATAAGCTTAATTATTTTCAGGCAGCCTGAAAGTTGGATAAAACATTTTCAGGCTGCCTGAAAACTACATCGCGCCATAATTTGGTCCGCTGCCGCCTTCGGGACAAATCCAAGTAATATTTTGCGTAGGGTCTTTAATGTCGCAGGTTTTGCAATGCACGCAGTTTGCCCCGTTGATTTGCAAGCGCGGTTGCTCGTTTTCCATCACAATTTCATATACGCCAGCAGGACAATAGTGCGTTTCAGGCGATGCGTATTCTTGGTAATTCACATCAATCATGCGTTGCGGATTGGCTAATTGCAAATGCGATGGCTGATTTTCTTCGTGCGCGATATGGGCGAGAAACACGCTACTCATGCGGTCAAAGGTCAATACGCCATCGGGTTTGGGATAATCAATCGGTTGGCAATCTTTGGCTTTTTTCAGGCTGTTGCAATCGGCGATGTGGTGCTTAATTGTCCAAGGCATTTTTCCTTTGAAAACATATTGTTCCAACCCTGTGTACGCCATCGCGGGCAACAAGCCCCATTTAAACGATGGTCGCACATTGCGCACTTCATGCAATTCACGATACAACCAACTTTGTTCAAACAAACCTTGATAACGATGCGCTGCTTTGCCGCTTTCAGGCAGCCCATCTTCGGCGTTTTCCAATAAAGGAAATACTGCTTCAGCAGCCAGCATAGCCGATTTCATGGATGTATGAATGCCTTTAATGCGCGGCACATTCACAAAACCCGCGCAATCGCCAATCAATGCACCTCCTGAGAAGCTCAATTGTGGCAAACTTTGTAAGCCACCTTCCACCAACGCACGCGCGCCATAGGCAATGCGTCGTCCGCCGTCAAGCATGGCGCGAATTTTTGGATGCGTTTTAAAGCGTTGAAATTCTTCAAACGGCGATAAATACGGATTTTGATAATCCAAACCAACCACAAAACCCAATGCAATCTGATTGTTATCCAAATGATAAACAAACGCGCCGCCATAAGTTTTCATATCCAAAGGCCAGCCTACCGTGTGATAACACATCCCTGCTTGGCATTGCTCGGCTGGCACTTCCCAAATCTCTTTCACGCCCAAGCCATAGGTTTGTGGCTGACAATCACGGTCAAGCGCAAATTGGCGCACGACTTGTTTGGTCAGCGAACCGCGCGCACCTTCGGCAAACAAAGTCTGTTGCGCGTGTAATTCCATGCCTGCCTGAAAATTATCCGTGATTTCGCCATCTTTGCTGATGCCCATATTGCCTGTTGCCACACCTTTCACGCTGCCATCGGCGTGATACAACACTTCGCTAGCCGCAAAACCTGCATAAATTTCCACGCCCAAATTTTCCGCTTGTTCTGCCAACCATTTGCACAACAAACCCAAGCTAATAATATAGTTGCCATGATTTTGAAAGCTCGGCGGCGTAATTGGCATTTCAAACGCTTTTTCTTCAGTTAAGAAAACCACTTTATCATCAAGCACTTCACGCGTCAGCGGCGCACCCAATTCGCGCCAGTTGGGCAACAATTCATTCAGGGCAATTGGATCAATCACCGCGCCCGACAAAATATGCGCGCCCACTTCGCTGCCTTTTTCCAACACGCACACACTAATCTCGCGCTCTTGTTGCGCCGCCAGTTGTTTCAAACGAATCGCAGCGGACAAACCCGCCACGCCCGCACCCACAATCACGACATCGTATTGCATTGCATCGCGTTCTAATTCATTGAGATTCATGGTGATTCCTTAGTTTTTATCTTTGTATTAGTTAAAATGGTTTCAGGCAGCCTGAAAAAACAAAAATTCCGCGCCATCAAAAAATGAACGCATTTTACCATCTTTCAGGCAGCCTGAAACTTGCGTAAAATTACCTTTTTCACCAAAAGGCACATCATGAAACCGATTTTGCCCTTAAGCTTATTATCGCTTCTTTTAATCGGGGCGTGCGCCAGCCAAACTGCGCCCAGTCAAAGCCATAAACCACGCGCCCATACAAGTCAAAAATCGCTACCAATCAACCAAACGCAAGCTGATTATCTCGGTTTAATTTTAGCTGCCGAACAAAGCAGCAACGGCAAAACACGCCAAATTTTAGCCGAAGCGCGTAAAATGACCTTGTTTGAACGCGCGATTATCAAAGGTGGCTGCTGGGATTACTTAGACGCGGCGTGGACGCGTGCAGGTGTGCCACGCAATGCGCGCAAAATCGTGTTTCAAGGCAATAAAAACGGCAACTTCGCCGCGCCACAAGACTTACGCGCAGGCGACTGGCTCTACCACATCAATTACAGCTACAACAACATCGAACATAGCGGCATGTTTATCGGTTGGGTTGATGTCAGCCGCAACTTAGGCGTAACCCTAAGCTACGCAGGCAGCCATCGCCACGAACCAGCGCGCTATCGCATTTACGATTTATCAGGCGTGTACCAAATTACACGCGCCCGATAATTTCAGGCAGCCTGAAAGGAAATCATGTCCAAAACCGCCTATATTTTCATGGCAATCATCGCCATCTTATTCGGTTCATTCATCAATTACAGCATGACTGGCTCAACAGGCTCATCAGGCTCGCGCACCTACATTCCAAGTGGTGGCGGTGGCGGTGGCTTTTCAGGTGGACACAAATGAGCGCGTATTTACCTGGGCAACACGGTTTGCTCGATTTATACGGCTGCAACGCCGATATTTTGCGCGACAAAAATCACTTAGAAATCGCCATGCGCCAAGCCGCCCAAGCCGCTGGCGCACAGATTTTGTTCGCCTATTTACACCAGTTTGGCGACAATCAAGGCATGACAGGCGTATTGTTGCTGGCTGAATCGCATTTGAGTATTCATACTTGGCCTGAATGGAACTTTGCTGCGATTGACATTTTTCTCTGTGGCAACTTGCAGCCTGAACAGGCGAAAAATGTGTTGCAACAAGCCTTGCAAGCCCAAACCGTGCAATGGCAAGTGTTGCCGCGCGGTGTGGATTTAGCATGATTTTCAGGCTGAAACCTTTGCCAAACCTTTTAGCTGCGCTGAACTTCGTTTCAGGCTGCCTGAAACAGAAAAACTGCTGTCATTCCTGCGTAGGCGGAAATCCAACTTTAATTTTAAGTTCTATTTTTTATCAAAGGTTTATGGATATGAATAATGGATTCCCGCCTGCGCGGGAATGACGATTAAAGTGATTTTCAGGCTGCCTGAACATGCATTTACTTGAGCAACTTTATTTTTACCCGACAGGGGTAAAATACAATTGCTATGCCGTAATTGATTTAAGTAGAGATGTGGCGAAAAGCCAAGCAAGCATTTTTGTGTTGCTGTACTTTTTCAGGTAGCCTGCACTTTAAAAATGCGTGCTCTCATAAAGCACATACCCTACGCGTATATTTTAATGATTTGATAACACAAGGAAAAACCATGCGAACCTTAACCATTACCCAACCCGATGATTTACACGTTCACTTTCGCGATGGCGACGCGATGAAATCGGTTGTGCCATACACGGCGCAGCAAATGGGTCGCGCTTTGGTGATGCCCAATTTGAAACCTCCCGTAACAACAGTTGCACAAGCCCTTGAGTATAAAAAACAAATTCAGGCAGCCGTTCCCGAAAATTGCACGTTTGAGCCGTTGATGTGTTTGTATTTGACCGACAAAACCACGCCTGAAATGGTGCGCGAGGCGAAAGCGGCGGAGATTGTCGCGTTCAAATTGTATCCTGCTGGCGCGACGACCAATTCGGATAGCGGCGTAACGGATTTGTTCAAGCTGTTGCCTGTGTTGCAGGAAATGGCGGCACAGGGGATTTTGTTCTTGGCGCACGGCGAAGTAACCGACCCTGATGTGGATATTTTTGACCGCGAGGCGGTGTTTATTGAGCGAATTATGAAACCCGTTTTGGCACAAGTGCCGAATTTGAAAGTGATTTTTGAACACATCACGACGGCGGAAGCGGCACGTTTGGTGTGCGAATCGGGCGACAATGTGGCGGCAACGGTTACGCCGCAGCATTTGATGTACAACCGCAATCATATTTTGGTCGGCGGTGTGCGTCCGCATTTTTATTGTTTGCCGATTATCAAGCGCGAAACGCATCGCAAGGCGTTGTTGGACGCGGTTACGGGCGAGTTTTCGCATAAATTTTTCTTGGGGACGGATTCCGCGCCGCACCCGAAACACGCGAAGGAAAACGCGTGTGGTTGTGCAGGTATGTTTAGCGCGTTGACGGCGATTGAGTTGTACGCGCAGATTTTTGAGCAAGCGGGCGCGTTGGATAAATTGGAGGCGTTTGCCAGCCAAAACGGGGCGCGTTTTTACGGGCTGCCTGAAAATCTGCGCAAGATTACATTGGCGAAACAGCCGCAACTTATTCCCGATAGCGTGGAATTTGGCGACAGCGAAGTGGTGCCGATGTGCGCTGGGGAAGAGATTAGTTGGTCAATCGTTGAATAATGCTTTTCAGGCAGCCTTACAGTACACGACATTTTTTGCGTAGGGTGTGTGGCGCAAGCCACGCACGCGTTTTCAGTTTTTGGGGAAAACGCGTGCGTGCGTACCGCACACACCCTACGTATAAAACATTATTTTCAGGCTGCCTGAAACCCATTTTTATCATTTGTGAATAGGAAAAGAAGATGCCGATTTTAAATTGGTCAAACAAAGAACAAGCGGTGCGCGCGGCGGTAAAAAGTGCCTATCGCTTACTGGTTGAAAATAAAGAATATTCTTATGGCACAGCCAGCCAGCCAGCCAGCCAGCCAGCCAGCCAGCCAGCCAGCCAGCCAGCCAGCCAGCCAGCCAGCCAGCCAGCCAGCCAGCCAGCCAGCCAGCCAGCCAGCCAGCCAGCCAGCCAGCCAGCCAGCCAGCCAGCCAGCCAGCCAGCCAGCCAGCCAGCCAGCCAGCCAGCCAATTATACTGAAAATTTAATTGAAAATCAAGCAACTAATGATAATCTGATTATTCAGGGCGACAATCTGGACGCGCTGAAATCTTTGCTGCCGTTTTATGCAGGCAGCGTCAAATGTATTTTCATAGACCCACCCTATAACACGGGTTCGGCGTTTTCTCACTACGATGACAATTTGGAACACAGCCTGTGGCTGAACATGATGTATCCGCGCTTGGAGTTGCTGCGCGAATTATTGGCGGAAGATGGCAGCATTTGGATTACGCTGGACGACAACGAAAGCCATTATTGCAAAATCATGTGTGATGAAATTTTTGGGCGGAATAATTTTTTAAATCAGGTCTCCTTGAAAATGAAAGAAACCGCTGGTGCTTCGGGTGGTGGTGAGGACAAGAAACTGAAAAAGAATGTTGAATATCTTTTAATTTATACAAAAAATCTATCTGCTTTTGGCAAATTTAATGATGTAAAAGAAGAAGAGGAGTTGTTTAATTATATTGATGAAATGCGTAGTTCAGGGAAAAGTTGGAAATATACTAGAGTTATTGAATCCTTAAGTGAACCTGAATATGTCAAAACTATTTTTGATGGTAAAGGCGAAAAAATTGAGATATTTACACATTCAAATGTAGTCATAACTCCAATTAATGAAATTATGAAACGTGAGCAATTGACTGAACAAGAAGTTTATTTTAAATATTTTGATAAAATTTTTCGTGATACAAATGCACAAAGTTCAATTAGAACGCGAGTAATGGATAATACCGATAATAGAAATACAGAATCTTTTTTTAGTATCAAATATATCCCTATTTCAGGAAAAAACAAAGGACAAGAAACTGTTATTTATTACAAAGGTAACAATTGCGACCAAATTGCATGGTTAAGCGATATAGCTTATAAAAAGCACAATAAACTTATCAGGTTAAGTAAAATTGGTACTTATTGGGAAGGTTTTCCGTTAAATAATTTGACGAAAGAAGGGAATGTTCAATTTCCAAATGGTAAAAAACCGGAAGAATTAATTAGACGAATTATTGCATTATCAACCAACGCAGGCGATTTGGTTTTAGACAGCTTTCTCGGTAGCGGCACAACCGCAGCCGTTGCCCACAAAATGAACCGCCGCTACATCGGCATTGAAATTGGCGCACACGCCAAAACCCATGTTGTGCCACGTTTGCAAAAAGTGATTGATGGCGAACAAGGTGGCGTTTCAGGCAGCCTGAATTGGCAAGGCGGTGGCGCATTTCGTTTTTGTGAATTGGGCGTACCTGTGTTTGATGAATACGGTTCGCTCAATCCTGAAATTAAATTTGCGGATTTGGCAGCGTACATTTGGTTTTTGCAAACGAAAACGCCTTTTGCGTTTTCAGGCAGCCTGAAACCGTCCACGCCTTTGATTGGGGAACATGAAAATACGGTTTACTATTTGTTGTACAACGGCATTTTGGGCGACAAGCGTCCGCAATTTGGCAATGTTTTGACACCGAAAGTTTTGGCGGATTTGCCCCTGTTGGCGGATTTTGTCGCGCAAGGCAAAACCATTGTGGTTTATGGCGAAGCGTGTCGGGTGGGCGATGAAACTTTGCGCCAAAAACAGATGGTGTTTAAGCAAATTCCTTATCATGTTACGGATAAATGATTTCAGGCTGCCTGAAAAACAAAAAGAGACTATCAATCATGCAATTAAAACAATATCAACAAGATGCTTTGGGCAAATTATCCGAATTTTTGGCATTAAGCCGCGATATGCAGCCTGAAACGGCTTTCGCGCAAATGTTGCCCGATATGCGCTATAAAAATCCTGATAATCAATGGTCTATCCCCTATGTTTGCGTGCGCATTCCGACTGGTGGCGGTAAAACGCTGTTGGCAGCGCATTCGGTGGCACACGCGGCTAATGATTATTTGGATTGCGAACGCCCCGTAGTGCTGTGGCTGGTGCCGAGCAAAACGATTAAGGCGCAAACGGTGGAGGCGTTAAACAATCGTAATCATGCCTATCGTGCGGCGTTGGATACGGCGTTTAACCGCGAAGTTGTGGTGTTGGACGCGGAACAATTCACGCAAATCAAACCGCAAGATTGGGGCAATAAAACGATTGTGATTGTGTCCACCATTCAAAATTTCCGTGTTGATGATACGGCGGGGCGCAAAATTTACGCGCATCATGAATTGCTTGAACCGCATTTTGCAAGGCTGCCTGAAAACGCAAACTTGGAAAAAATCAGCGCAAACGATGTGCAGGAAAATGGTTTGTCGGCGCAAGCGGTGGGCAAAGTGAAATGTTCGTTTGCCAATTTGTTGGCGGCGTATCGTCCGCTCGTGATTGTGGACGAGGCGCACAATGCGCGTACCGCTTTGACGTTTGAAACGCTGCGGCGCGTGAATCCGTCTGCGATTGTGGAATTTACCGCCACGCCAAACGAAGACAAACATCACGGCAGCAATATTATTTTTCATGTGGGTGCGGCGGCGTTGAAAGCCGAACAGATGATTAAATTGCCGATTTATGTGCAAGACCACAGCAAACACAGCTGGGAAGAAATTGTGGATGCGGCGGTGGTGCAACGCGCCGATTTAGCCGCCAAAGCGCAACACGAGCCTGATTACATTCGCCCGATTGTGCTGTTTCAGGCGGAGAATAAAAACGGCGAAGTTACGGTAGAAAAATTGCGCGACTATCTTTCAGGCAGCCTGAATATTGCGCCTGAAAAAATTGCGGTGGTTACAGGCACACAGCGCGAATTGGACGGCATTGATGTGTTGTCGCCCACTTGCCCGATTGAGTTTGTGATTACGGTGGAAGCCTTGAAAGAGGGCTGGGATTGCCCGTTTGCCTATGTGTTTTGTTCGCTGCAAAACGTGCATTCTGCTAAAGACGCGGAGCAATTATTGGGGCGCGTGTTGCGTATGCCCTATGCCAAACAGCGCACGGTGGAAGATTTGAATTGGGCATATGCGCATTTGTTGTCGCCGCAATTCGGGCAGGCAGCCGCCAGTTTGACCGATAAATTGGTCAATATGGGCTTTAATCATTTGGATATTGCCAAAATTTTACGCAATGATTTATCTGAACAAGATGATTTGTTTGATAAAAACGAATTGCCCACCATTCAACGCCAAACCGCCAGCGTGTTTGAATTGAGTAGCGTGCCTGATGTTGCCGCGCTGCCTGAAAACCAACGCGCACAAATTAAATTGACCACGCAAGACAATCAGCAAGCGATTGTACAAATTTCAGGCAGCATTGCGCCCGAAACAGAAAAGTGGCTGTTGCAACATTCGCCAGGCGGTAAAAAACGGGAAGCATTGAAAACGCAAATTTCTGTGCATAATCAAAAAATTGAGTTGGCAAAATCGCCATTTGAACGCGGTGAAACTTTCCCGAAATTGCCGCAAATGTGCGTGGCACATCAGGGCGAATTGGAATTGTTTGAGCCGAAACGCTTGCTGGATTTATTGGCTTGGAACATTAACGATTATCCTGCCGAAGTGGATTTTCAGGCAGCCAATCACGGCGTGCAATTCAGCATTGATGTTGATGATTCGGAAGAAATGTTTTACCGCACGGCAGCGCACACGGTGCAAGTGCAAGACAGTTTCTTGGATTATTCGCCCAATGATTTAGTGAATTGGTTGGATAGGCAAATTGAACATGACGACACGCCGCGCAGTCAAATGCTGCCGTTTTTGCGCCGTGTGGTGGATAATTTGTTGGCGAAAAATCTGCCGCTTTCGGATTTGCTGCAACACAAATTTGCCTTGGCACGCGCGATTGACGGTTTGATGAATCGCTATCGTGAACAAGCTATGGCAAAGGGCTATCAAGCGACTTTGTTTGATGATAAGGCGGAAATGCAAGCGTGTTTGGATAGTCAATTTTGCTATGAATTTACGCCTGAACAATATGTGCCGCAACCGCCGTTTTATTCGGGCAAATATCGTTTTGGCAAACACTTTTTTGCGGAAATTGAAAATCTGAAAGCAAGCGGCGAAGAGTTTGACTGCGCACAAATCATTGATACGCTGCCTGAAATTAAATATTGGATTCGCAATCCCGATTTGGGCAAACGCGGTTTTTGGCTGCCGTTGTCGGGCATACGCAATAACCGTTTTTTTCCTGATTTTGTTTGCGAATTGCACGACGGGCGTTTGCTGGTGTTGGAATACAAAGGCGAAGCGTATAAAACCAATGACGACAGCAAGGAAAAATGCGTGATTGGCGATTATTGGGCGAAAATGAGCGGCGGAAAATGCGTGTTTGCCATGATTGTGAAACAAGATGATCTGGGGCGTGATATGCGTGAGCAGATTTTGGCGGCGATTCGTCATGGCGTATAATGTTTTTTCAGGCAGCCTGAAACCCCATATTATTCAATTAAATCAAGGGAATCAAAATGAACAAAGCAACTTATTTCAACGAAAAATACGGCATGACCGCCACGCATTCGGCGGTGGTAGATGCGGTGGAAAAACACGGCATTACGCCCATGACCGCGCTGGATTTGGGCTGCGGACAAGGGCGTAACGCGCTGTATCTCGCGCTGAACGGTTTTGACGTAACCGCTAGCGATTGGAATATGATTCCGCAGTTGGCGCAAATCGCACAAATGGAAAATTTGTCTATCAAAACAGAATTGTATGATATTAACCAAGCCGCGCTGTCGGGCGAATTTGGGCTGATTGTGTCCACCGTTGTGTTTATGTTTTTGCAGCGCGAATGCGTGCCAGCGATTATCACCGATATGCAAGCACACACGCTGTCGGGCGGATACAATTTGATTGTGTCGGCAATGGATACGGCGGATTATCCGTGCCACATGCCGTTTTCGTTTACCTTTAAAGAGAACGAGTTACGCGAATATTACGCTGATTGGGAAATGTTGGAATACCGCGAAGAAATCGGCTCAATGCATGCGCGTGATGCCAGCGGCAATCCTGTGCAGTTGAAATTTGTAACAATGTTGGCGCGTAAAGCGTAAGTATTTTTCAGGCTGCCTGAAAGTATAACTTTATCCATACAAAGGAAAAAATGATGACTCAACCTTGGCTATATTGGGCTTTATTCTCTGCCGTGTTCGCCGCCTTAACCGCGATTTTCGCCAAACTGGGTTTGCAAGGTGTAGATTCCGATTTTGCCACCTTTATCCGCACGCTGGTGATTATCGCCGCTTTGTCGCTTTTTCTAACTTATACGCACAAATGGCAGTCGTTGTCTTCACTTTCGGTTAAAAATTGGCTGTTTTTGATTTTGTCGGGTTTGGCGACGGGCGCGTCTTGGTTGGCTTATTTTAAGGCGTTGCAAATGGGCAATGCGTCGCAAGTTGCGCCGATTGATAAATTCAGTATTGTGTTGGTGGCTTTGTTTGCGGTGTTGTTTTTGGGCGAGCGTCCTGATAAACAAGATTGGCTAGGCATTGGTTTGGTGGCGGCGGGTGTGTTGGTGTTGGCGTTTAAGCGATAACGAAAAGTCATTATTCAGGCATTTACTAATAGCTGCGCAACACACAAGCATTACGGCACTGGTTTACTTTTTTACCTTGTGCTGATTTGATGTTTGGCTATATTTACGTAAATGCCTAATTGCGCCGATACATGTTAATGACACAGTTTCTTTTCCTCACTCAATATTATGTTTATATTTCACAACATCTTAATTTTTCAATTTTAATGTAGAAATACCAATCTAAATTTCTACAAATAAATATTAAATAATTAAAAAATAATTGTGTTTTATTCTATTTTTTTAAAACTCAATACTTTATTCTAGCTTTCTTTACATTACATTTAATTTCCATGCAAACTTGTTGCACGAAACTATTCAAATTACGATACAATACGCAACTTTTGTTATTTTCTGCTAAACACTGTGTGCTTTAGTTGGCTATTTGTTTATGACATTCAAGTTTTCTCCCCTAGCTGCCACCCTTCTACTGCTTTTTGCGGGCAATGCTGCGGCTGTACCCTTGCAGCAAATTTTGCGCAATGCTTTGCAAAACGACCCGACTGTTTTGGAAGCGCGTGCCAATGAGCAAGCTGCCCAAAGTAGCGTTAAAGAAGCGCGTGCAGGACATTATCCTATTGTTAGCGTAAAGGGCACGCAAATGGTTGCCCAACATCATCGCCACGATTATGACCGCAATACTGATAAGTTTAGCCCTAGTTTAAATGCCAACCTTAATCTTTATGCTTGGGGTGGTATTGAATCTGGCGTGCGCCAAAATGAACACAAGGTTGAACATTTTTATCACAAAATTTCAGAAACCCAAGAAGAATTGGGCAATACGATTGGTAAACTGTATTTAGGCGCTCTACGCGCTAAAGAACTTATCGCAGCTTCGCAAAATAATATTGTTCGTCATGAAAGAATTGTTTCTGATTTACATGTTATCGCTAAGCATGATAAAGGCCGCCAATCCGAATTGGACCAAGCACTCGACCGCAAATTGCGCGCCGAGGGTTATCTTATTGAACAAACTCATCAATTAGAAAATTATCTTTCTCGTTTAGGTAAATATACTGGCACCATGCTTTCTCCATCCGATTTGGAAGACCCTTTTGTGCAAGAAACGCAAACCAGTCTTACCGAGCGTTATCGCAACGAGGATTTAGCAAATCTTCCTAGTTATTTGGCGCAACAAGCGGAAAAAGAAAGAATTGTAGAAGAAGTCAATGTAGCCAAAGCTGCGCGTTATCCACGTATTAATCTTGTGGGTACTGCTGACCGTGATAATCGTGAGATTTATGTGAATTTTGACTGGGCATTTTATAACCCTGCTGCAAAATACAACGCTGAACGCACGGCTCATACATTAACTGTTGCCGAAACCAAAATGGATCAAATTTTGCGTGATGTCGCTGAGCGCAGTCGTAATGCACAAATTGATATGACCCAATACATGCGCCGTTATCAATTAGCCCAGCAGCAAATCGCTTCGCAGCAACGCGTCATCAAGGCTTATGAATTGCAATTTAAAATTGCACGTCGTACCTTGATTGATGTATTGGATTCTTACGCAGATTTATCCAATATTGAAATTAATGCAATTACGGCACAAAACAATTATCGCGATGCCGCACTAGAATATTTAGCTTCCCAATCTTCAGTAAGCAAATGGATTGGTATGAGCAATGTTGCGCCTTCTCAAAACAGTACAAGCTACACGATTGCGGATAAGCCTGAAGTTTTAACACAAGAAAAGGTGGCTAAAACAGTACCTACCACTGAAAAAGAAGCAACTATTGCTACATTTCATACTAAAAATCCTGTTGAAAAATCAAGCCTTTCTGAGCTTGAACAGCCTAAGCAGATTGTGCCTACTGAAGTAGAAGAAGTAAAAAAAGTAAAAGTTGAGAAAAATGTTGCGCACCAAGAAAACAAAGCGGCTTTACCTAGCGCCAAATTCGAAACAAAACAACCTAATCCCAAAGTTGTTCAAAAAGAGAAAACGCAAAACACTATATCTCAAGATGAAGGCGCAGATGTGCCAGCTTTCGGCATTCTTACCCCACAACCTATTACGCCTACATCTGAAATTGCACCTGAAGTAGAAATTAAGCAACTGCCAACTGCCTCTCAACCCATTCAATTCACAGTTGAACCAGTTGAAAAAACTTTCAGGCAACCTGAAGTAATAGAATTAACCCCGCTTAAAGCACCTGCTGAAAAAAGCATTATCATAGAAGCATTGAGTTTAATCCCAACCATTGAGCCTGCAAACAATATTCAAGCAAAACCACTCAACCCACTTGAACCGATTAAGCGGGAGCAAACTCATACCGTTATAGACCCCAATGAGGACATTATTGCAACCTCAATTTTCAATCCTACTGAAATACAATTGCCATGAAATCCATTATTGAACATCTTGCTTTAGCTACCCAATTATATGGCACCCCCATTGCCGAAGCTGCATTAGCGGCACAAGTATTGCGCGATAAAAATTTGAATGTGAACTACCACTCACTTTCTGAAGTTTTATCAAGCTACGGTTTTGAAAACACGATTGCCCGCCGTGATTTAATGGATATTCCATCATTAGCAACACCTTTAGTAGTGATGATGCGTGATGAACAAGCGGCAGTTTTGGTTAATATTGAAGGTGTTGGACGCGAACGAATTTATCGATTGCGCCAGTCAGGCAATATTACCAGCGAGCTCAATTACGATGAATTAAATGAACTCTATTTAGGCTACTGCTGGTTTATCAAACCAAAAGTACGAGCTGATGGTCGCTCAGACCTACCAGAATACACACTCCCTAAAGCGTGGTTCTGGAAAGTCATTGGACGCTTTAAACCATATTACTACCAAATTATTTTAGCCACCATCATCATCAACTTCTTGGCATTAGTGAGCTCACTTTATGTCATGCAAGTTTATGACCGTGTTATTCCAAACCAAACCTATGAAACATTATGGGCATTAAGTATTGGCGTATTCTTAGCCGTAACCTTCGAATTCATTACCAAAATGATTCGTGGTCATTTAACCGATGTAGCGGGTAAAAAAGCAGACTTAATCATCAGCTCAGCCCTATTTCGCCGTGTCATGGCATTGCGATTAGCCGAAAAGCCCACTTCATCAGGCTCATACGCCAGCAATTTGCGTGATTTTGAAGCAGTACGCGAATTTATGACCAGCGCAAGTTTGCTGGCTTTGGTGGATTTTCCATTTTTGATTTTATTTGTGGTCGTGATTGCGATTATTGGCGGCAAATTAGCATTTGTACCGCTGACCATTATTCCTATCGTGGTCATTTTCAGCTTTTTGATACAACGTCCACTGTCGAAATACATTAACGCTTCAATGAAAGAAAGCTCACAACGTCAAGGTTTAGCAGTAGAAGCCATTGAAGGTATTGAAACTTTGAAAGTAAATAATGCGACCAACTGGGCACAACAAAAATGGGATGAATATACAGCTAAAACGTCGATGGCAAGCATTAAAGTGCGCGATACCAGCAACTTACTGGTTAACTTTGCCGTTGCCATGCAACAATTAAACACTGTTGGCTTAGTATTGGTTGGCACTTACTTGATTCATAGCACAGACAAAGCCAACCAAATTACCATGGGGGCATTAATTGCTTCCGTTATTCTCTCGGGTAGAGCACTGGCGCCACTTGGACAAATTGCAGGTTTAGCAACACGTTATCAATCAGCGAAACATGCACTCGAAGGCATTAATCGCATTGTGGAGCGACCGATTGAACGTCACCCAGAACGCCAATACATCACTTTGGATCAAACACGAGGTGAAATCAAATTTACCGACACCCAATTTCAGTACATGAAAGACGCACCGATTGCTGTGCGCAATCTAAACCTACATATTAAAGCAGGCGAAAAAGTTGCTATTTTAGGTACGATTGGTAGCGGTAAATCCACCCTATTAAAACTAGCCGCAGGTTTATACGAGCCAGCACAAGGCAACGTAACCCTAGACAATGTAGATTTGCGTCAGCTTGACCCAAACTTCTTGCGCAACAATGTCGTGTTACTCAACCAAGCACCACGTCTATTTTTAGGCACCTTGCGTGAAAACATGGACTTAGCGCGCACTGATGGCTTTTCATCCAGCGACCAAGATTTGATTAACGCCTTATCCCGTTTTGGCTTAGATAAAATTATCCAAAGCCACCCGCAAGGACTGGATATGCCTCTCGGTGAAGATGGACAAGGTTTATCAGGTGGACAAAAACAAATTATTGCCTTGGCTCGTTTAACCTTGAAACAACCACGCGTCGTATTACTAGACGAACCCACAACAGGTTTAGATGGCGATACCGAAATTCGTGCACTCAACGCCTTATCACGCTGGGCACAAGACAAAACCATGATTGTCGTTACCCACCGTCCACAAGTATTGCAAATGGTGCAACGCATTGTTGTCATCAACAATGGTACTGTTGCAATGGATGGTCCGCGTGATACGGTATTGCAGCAACTCATGCAAAACGAAGCAGCACAACGCGAAGCACAGCAGCAAGCCCAAAAAACTGCTCAGCAACGTCGCGAAGCGCATGAAAAACAAATTCAACAACCACATTGAATATTAAAAAGCTTTCAGTCGCCTAAAAGCAGCTTATTGAAGCTTTCAGGCTGCCTGAAAAATCGCCGCCAAGCGAAATGGAGTCAAACATGGCATTAAAAGAAAAAATCAAAGACGCAGATCTGCATCTAGTCAACGACCTAAACGCTGCGTTACAAACTGAAAAACATCGCGGTCTCTTTTCAGTCGTTATCGTCTTTTTCATTCTCATCATTGTCTTTCTGCTTTGGGCATACAACAGCACCGTCGAAGAAGTCACACGCGGTCAAGGTAGTGTCATCCCCAGCAGCCGCGAACAAATCGTGCAAAGTCTAGATCCTGGCACCATTGCCGAAATGAAAGTTAAAGAAGGCGATATCGTTGAAAAGGGACAGGTTTTACTGAAGCTCGACGATACACGATCATCTGCAGTCTTACGTGAAAGCGAAGCCAAAGTAGTCAATTTAGAAGCGATGATTGCTCGTTTACGCGCTGAGGCCTATGGTGCTGCCATCAGTTTTACAGACAGCATTCCTGCTGATTTGCGTCGTCGCGAAACCGCAGCCTATGAAGCTCGTCGTCGCGCTATGACCGACTCAGTCAAAGGTTTACAACAAAGCAAAGCCATTCTCGACCGAGAAATTTCCATCACCAGCCCAATGGTGGCGCAAGGTGTGGTTTCGGAAGTTGAACTGTTAAGAATGCAACGCGAATCCAGTAGCCTAGCATTACAAATTGCCGAAAAGCAAAACCAATACGCTACTGAAGCAAATAATGAATTGGTCAAAATCGAAGCCGAACTCGCTCAAGCACGCGAAAATATGCTTATGCGCGCCGACCCAGTAGAACGTTCCGAAATTCGCGCACCATTGCGTGGTGTCGTTAAAAACATCCAAATCAACACCGTTGGTGGCGTGGTTCAGGCAGGCCAAGACATCTTAGAAATCGTGCCATTGGACGATAAATTATTGGTTGAAGCCTACATTCGCCCACAAGACGTTGCTTTTATGCGCCCGGGTTTAGACGCAGTCGTAAAAATCAGCGCCTATGATTACGCGATTTATGGTGGTTTAAACGGTAAAGTAACCCTGATTTCGCCTGACACCTTGTCCAACCAAAAACGTGCCGACGAATTAAAATTAGACCAAAATCAACAGTATTACCGCATTTTGGTCGAAACCACAGGTAACAGCATTACCGACAAAAACGGCAAAGCCATGGAAATCATCCCTGGCATGGTCGCCACGGTTGATGTGAAAACAGGCGAAAAAACCGTGTTTGACTACTTAATCAAACCGATTACCCGCTTAAAACAAGCGTTCCGCGAACGCTAAAATACAGGCAGCCTGAAAACTTTCAGGCTGCCTGAAAACATTTTCATCCAGACAAAACACAAAACATGAACGACCAAGACTTATTGCGCTACAGCCGCCATTTATTGCTCAACGAAATCAGCACAGAACAGCAAATGCGTTTACAAAACTCAAGCATTTTATGCATAGGCTGTGGCGGTTTAGCAGCGGCTGCCCTGCCCTATCTGGCAGGTTCTGGCGTAGGCAAATTGATTATTGCCGACGACGATACCATCGACCCCACCAATTTGCCACGCCAAATTACCTACACCGAAGCCAATATAGGCTGCCTGAAAGCCGAAACCATGGCCAACTTCCTGCGGGCACGCCATTCAGGTTGCGACATTGTTGTACTGAATCAACGCTTAAGCAACACAGATTTGGCAAACTTCGCGCCACAAGTCGATTTAATCATCGATTGCAGCGATAACTACGCTACCCGCCAAGCCGTCAATGTCGCTGCCGTTGCTGCACGCATACCATTGGTTTCCGCCGCAGCCATCCGTTTTGATGGACAACTTGCTGTCTATCGCGCGGATTTAGACAACGAACCTTGCTATGCCTGCCTGTTTGATAGCCCTGAAAACAACGATGACAGCTGCGCTACCTTTGGCGTGTTCGCACCGTTAGTTGGCATCATGGGCAGCCTGCAAGCCGCTGAAACACTCAAAATTTTATTAGGGCTACCCAGTCAAAGCGGCATACTTCACTGTTATCAAGCACTCGGCGGCACATGGCAAGATTTTCGTTTTACTAAAAATCCAAATTGCCAAGTTTGCGGCAGATAAAGGCATAAACACAGCCATTTTTCATTAAAATTATCAAGTCATCATATTAATTTGAATTTTTATTTATTAAAATCAGCATAATAAAAGCAATAAGCAAAGCTAAAATTTGTAAAAAAAACTATAAAACCGTATTTTTACACACAAAAATACTTTTGCAAGCAAATGAAAAGTGCTACTATCCGCCAGTTTTTTTGTCTCTCAAGACACCTTTTTAACCTATTTCCTCAAAATTTAAGGAAAAACCGTATGTCTTTTTTCCGTTTAAGCAAAACAACGATTGTCGGTGCATTGCTGACATTCAGCCTAATTTCCCCAGCTTCTGCCTATGAAACAGAAGACGTTTTAGGACAATTTCTCGAGCAAAATCTCGCCAGCACTTCAGTGCAAGAAAACAATCCTTATGCCAACGCACAACCTTACGCGCCCACAACCATTCAACAACAAGCCACCTACGCTGGCCCATTGTTAAACGCACAATCCGCATTAATCATGAATGCCAACACAGGGCAAGTTTTGTACCACAAAAACATGGACAGCGTACGCTCCATTGCCTCCATTTCCAAAATGATGGCAGCCATGGTTTTGCTCGATGCGCGTTTGAACATGAACGAACTCGTGACCATTACACCTGACGAAATCGACCGTTTAAAAGGCACAGGCAGCCGTTTATCCATCGGCACAACCTTAACCCGCAATCAATTGTTACACATCGGCTTAATGAGCAGCGAAAATCGTGCCATTCACGCCCTCGGTCGTACTTACCCAGGCGGTATGGGTGCATTTGTTGCCGCCATGAACCGCAAAGCCCAAAGCCTAGGCATGAGCAGCACACGTTTCTATGAACCAACAGGCTTGGATTCACGCAACGTTTCCACTGCACGCGACTTGAGCATTATGGTGCGCGCCGCAAACAAATACCCACAAATCCGTCAGTTAAGCACTTCCAACTACGGCTCGGTATACACCAGCGCAGGCAAAACTCAAAACTACAAAAATTCCAACGCTCTCGTTCGTGAAGGTCAATGGAACATCAGCGTACAAAAAACAGGTTATATCCGAGAAGCTGGTCGTTCTATGGTCTTACAAGCGCAAATGGGACGTGAACCTGTTGTGATTGTGGTATTAGGCTCTTCAACTTCTGCTAGCCGTGTAAACGATGCGCGCACCTTGAGCAGCATGTTGTATCAACAAAGCTTCTAATTTTTTCAGGCAGCCTGAAAAGTATTGAATAACTAACCATGCTGAAATTTCAGCATGGTTTTGTGTTTTCAGGCAGCCTGAAAATATAACCGCTAAAAATAAAACGAAA
Organism: Neisseriaceae bacterium B1; assembly: GCA_051414845.1. Taxonomy (GTDB): domain Bacteria; phylum Pseudomonadota; class Gammaproteobacteria; order Burkholderiales; family Neisseriaceae; genus Simonsiella. The sequence goes on along the minus strand of CP183313.1, from coordinate 589,586 downwards.
CATTCATCATGCAGATGCCAGAACCCCAAGAATGGACAATCACGCCACCACCTAAACCATTGAGCAAGAAACCCTATTTGTTGCGCATTTGCATGTGCTTATCGATTTTAATAGGCTTATTTTTGCTGCCGCATTTTTCAGGCTGGCTGCTGTTGCTTGTTTTGCCGGTATTCATCTATTTACTTGATAAAGCACTCAGCAAACTCTATCAAGATAGCATTCAGTTTCACAAAGAATATTCTAATCAACCACAATTTGTGCGTTTAACCGAAACCGATTTAAGCTATTTTTTAGCACTATCGGTTCAGGCAGCCTGAAATATGAAGACATGATTTCGCTTGAATATGAATATATTGATTCAAAACCACGCATGATTTTTTTAAAAATCCATCATGGCGACCCACACAATCCTAAAGAACTTAAAATTCTATTGAATACCATTGAACAACCCGATTTTGACGCGCAATTACGTCATCGCTTGCGCATTTTTCGGGCATTGAGAAATTATGAACTCATCTAAAAAATTCTATTATCTTCAGGCTGCCTGAAAGTGGTAATTCATGTTAAAATCCGTCCGTTTTTCAACCCGTCCGCAGCCTGAAATACTACCCATAACCGCGCGTGCGTTGTTATCGGTAGTGTTTTAGCGGCGGACACTTTAAACAAAGGCAAACCCATGTTTAATAAACACATTAAATCTTTTCAATACGGCAACCAAACCGTTACTTTGGAAACGGGCGAAATCGCGCGCCAAGCAGCGGCGGCAGTGAAAGTTTCTATGGGCGACACCGTGGTTTTGGTGGCGGTAACAACCAATAAAGAAGTCAAAGCAGGTCAAGACTTTTTCCCATTGACCGTGGACTATATGGAGCGCACTTACGCGGCGGGTAAAATCCCAGGCGGTTTCTTCAAGCGCGAAGGCAAACAAAGCGAAAAAGAAATTTTAACCAGCCGCTTGATTGACCGCCCGATTCGTCCGTTGTTCCCAGAAGGTTTTTATCACGACATTCAAATCGTGGCGATGGTCGTATCGGTTGACCCTGAAATTGACAGCGACATTCCTGCGATGATTGGCGCGTCTGCCGCTTTGGTATTGAGCGGCGTACCGTTCACCGGCCCGATTGGCGCGGCGCGCGTCGGTTATGCGAATGGTCAATATGTGTTGAACCCGACCAAAGCGCAATTGCAAACCTCGCAGTTGGATTTGGTGGTAGCAGGTACCAATCAAGCGGTGTTGATGGTGGAATCGGAAGCGGACATTTTGCCGGAAGACGTGATGTTGGGCGCGGTGGTGTTTGGTCATGAGCAAATGCAAACCGTGATTCGCGCGATTAACGAATTGGCGGATGAAGTCAATCCTGAAGTTTGGGACTGGAAAGCACCTGAAACCAATGCTGAATTGGTGGCAAAAGTGCGCGAAATTTCAGGCAGCCTGATTGAAGAAGCGTTCAAAATCCGCCAAAAACAAGCGCGTTCGGCGAAATTGGACGAAGCGTGGGCAGCCGTTGAAGCCGCGTTGATTACCGAAGAAACCGAAACTTTGGCGAAAAATGAAATCAAGGGTATTTTCAAGCAATTGGAAGCGGACGTGGTTCGCGGTCAAATTCTAGCTGGACAACCCCGCATTGACGGTCGCGACACGCGCACCGTTCGCCCATTGAATATCCAAACCAATGTATTGCCACGCACACATGGTTCGGCATTGTTCACACGCGGCGAAACGCAGGCTTTGGCAGTGGCGACCTTGGGTACTTCACGCGATGAGCAAATCATTGATGCATTGAGCGGCGAATATACCGACCGCTTTATGTTGCACTACAATTTCCCGCCCTACTCTACAGGCGAAGTCGGTCGCGTAGGCGCACCAAAACGCCGCGAAATCGGTCATGGTCGCTTGGCAAAACGCGCTTTGGTAGCTGTATTGCCAAAACCTGAAGATTTTAGCTACACCATGCGCGTGGTATCAGAAATCACCGAATCCAACGGTTCGTCTTCTATGGCGTCGGTTTGCGGCGGCTGTTTGAGCTTGTTATCGGCTGGTGTGCCGTTGAAAGCGCATGTGGCGGGCATCGCGATGGGCTTGATTTTGGAAGACAATAAATTTGCCGTATTAACCGACATTTTAGGCGACGAAGACCATTTGGGTGATATGGATTTTAAAGTGGCAGGTACGACCGAAGGCGTTACCGCATTGCAAATGGACATTAAAATTCAAGGCATTACCAAAGAAATCATGCAAATCGCGTTGGCACAAGCCAAAGAAGCGCGTTTGCACATTTTGGCGCAAATGCAAGAAGCCGTTGCCGGTCCACAAGAATTGTCGCAACACGCGCCACGCTTGTACACGATGAAAATCAATCCCGATAAAATCCGCGAAGTGATTGGCAAAGGCGGCGAAACCATTCGCAGCATTACCGCAGAGACTGGCACGGAAATCAATATCGCCGAAGATGGCACAGTAACCATCGCTGCTACGACTGCGGAAGCTGGTCAAGCTGCACAAGCGCGTATTGAAATGATTACCGCAGAAGTGGAAGTGGGCAAGGTTTACGAAGGTCAAGTGGTGAAATTGTTGGACAACAACGTGGGCGCGATTGTCACCATCATGCCAGGCAAAGACGGCTTGGTACACATCAGCCAAATCGCGCACGAGCGTGTGAAAAATGTGAGCGATTACTTGCAAGTAGGTCAAACCGTGCAAGTGAAAGCCTTAGAAGTGGACGAGCGCGGTCGCGTGCGTTTGTCAATTAAAGCGTTGTTGCCACAACCAGAACAGCCAGCAGCACCAGCCGCTGAGTAATCTGTACAAACACAAAGGCTGCCTGAAAACTTTCAGGCAGCCTTTGTGCTTATTTTTTCATTTTTATCAGCTTTGCAAACTTACTCTATTTCATTAATTTGTCTATAATCCAACGCCTTATTTATAAGGGTTTTCAGGCTGCCTGAAATGCAGTTTAGTCTAGCTAAAACTTTTATTCATATTTCTCATACTTATGCTCTAGCTCATAAGCATTTACTCACATTAAGGACACACTATGTACGATACCCCGCAATCATTTGGCACCATTAGCCGCGTGTTACACTGGCTGATGGCAATCGGCTTTTTCTTTATGATGTACACCGTTATTGCATGGACCATCAATGAAGATAATCTTGGGCTGATGGATTATCACAAATCTGTCGGCTTTTGCTTGCTGATATTAGGCGCTATCCGCCTCATTTGGGCACTGATTCAACGCAAGAATCGCCCGCATGACAGTATCTATGCCCACCTTGGTCATCGCATTTTATATGTTTTGATGATTGCCATCCCTGCTATTGGTGTATTGCGTCAATACGGAAGCGCACGCCGTGATTTAGAAGTCTTCGGCGTTACCGTTATGCAAACCGCTAACGAAAAAATCGAATGGATGACACAACTGGGGCATGCTTTGCATGGCAAATTGGGTTTATTGCTCTTTGCATTAATCATTGGTCATACTCTCATGGCTATTTACCACCAAATTCGTGGTGAAAAAATACTGAACCGCATGGCGGGACCACGCCGTTAAATCGCCCATTCATAGATTGCAAAAGGCAGCCTGAAAATCCAAATCGGTTTTCAGGCTGCCTTTTTGTGTAGCTCAATCGCTTAACAACATTTCCTGCATCAATTTCATCCCCCATTGCCAGCCGTCTAGCGCGCCGTTTAAATGTCCTGTTTGTGGCGCGATGAGTAAACGGGCGCGGGTTAATTGGGCGTAATCGTGCGCCCAGTTTTTAGGGCTTTGCGGGTCGTTTTGTCCGATAACGAGTGCGGTGGCTTGGTTGAAGCGGACGCGTTGGAAGGTGTGTTCGTTGTCGTCAGGAAAGTCTTGCGCGTTGGGCGACACCAGCATGATGCCTGCGATGCGTTTTTGTGTGCCGATATCGGTTTGGTAATACCACGCGATAACGGCGTTGGCAGCCGTACCGTGTGCAACGATAAAGATTTGGTCTTCTGGGGGAAATTGTTGAAAGGTTTGCGCGATTTGGTGTTGCCACGTTTGGATTTTTAGGCTGCCTGAAAGTTCATGGCTGACTGAAACGCTGCATATGCCTACGGTTGGATAGGAATACGCCCAGCGTTCCATCCACAAGGGCATTGCAGGACTTTCGTAGGCGAGCAGCAAGCTGATGTTTTCTAGTTGGCGGCTCATGTTTACACCAGTTGTTCGCCCCAATGCAGTTTTTGGCGCAGGGTTTTGTAGTATTGGTAGTGGGTTGGGTGCAACACGTTGAGCGTGTGGCGATAGCGGCTGATGTTGATAACGTCCATGCTTTGAATGTCTACAAACGATTGTCCATCGTAATGCACGCGTGCGTCGCCTGCTTTGGTGATTAAAATTTTGATTTCATTATTGTCGCCTATCACAATCGGGCGGTTGGTCATGGATTGCGGACAAATCGGCACGAGCGTGAAGGCGCGTAAGGCGGTTTGCAAAATCGGGCCGCCTGCGGCTAGGGCGTAGGCAGTTGAGCCTGTGGGCGTGGAAACGATTAAGCCGTCGGAGCGTTGCGTGTAAACAAATTCGCTGTTAATAAACACTTCAAATTCAATCATTTGCCCTGCACCACCGCGTGATAACACGACATCGTTGAGCGCAAGTCCTTGATAAATCACTTCGCCACCGCGCACAACTTTTGTTTCCAAAATCAGGCATTCGTCTTTGAGATATTTGCCTTCTAACATTTTGACGAGTTCAACCAGCATTTCATCGCGCGTCACTTGCGTTAAAAAGCCCAAATGCCCTTGGTTTACGCCAATCAGCGGCACGTTATACGGCGCAGCTTTGCGGGCGGCGGCGAGAAATGTGCCATCGCCGCCGAGCACCAAAATCAAATCGCAATTACTGCCTAAATCGGCAACGATGTGGCAACGCCCTTGATCGTGCGCGCTGATGATATTTTCGGCGACGTAGCTGCGGTCGAGATAAACTTCAATGTAATTGGCACGCAAAAATTCAATCAGCTCGTGAATCACGGGCGCGATATTGGGCGTGGACGGGCGAGTGATGATGCCGATGTGTTTGAATTGACTGTTCATTCGAGTCATTCCATGTCGTGATTTTTGCTTTCAGGCTGCCTGAAAGTCGCAAACAAGCAAGATATTTAAGCAACTGCGTAGGTCGGCTTCCCAAGCCGACTTTTTATTTTCAGGCAGCTTGAAAAAATTATTCTTCACGCAATTGATGTTTAACCGTACGCAAAGCAGAATCCAAATTGTATTCAAGCACTTCTTGCACGATTTGTGGCGTTTCTTCGTTCAATTGAATTTGCAACTCATAAGATAAAGTAGCCAATTTTTTCTGCAAAATTTGGCGCACCATACCAGCAACAGCATTAGTTAAATGTGGTGTTAATTTGTCACGCAAACTGTTAATCAACTCTTGTTCCGACAAAATTTTCACGCGGCGCGTGGCGGGCATATCTGGCAAGGCATACACGTTTACCGCAAATTCAGGCAAGCGAGAATATTCGGCTTCATCGGTTTCAACGGTTTCGCTTTGCATAGATTCAGGGTGCAAAATCAAGGTTTGCACTTGCGTGGCACGATTGCGCGCAATTTCGGTTTTTAATGCCGATTGCGCTTGCAGCCAATCTTCCTGCATCAACACGCCCACATCTTCATCCAAAACCGAATCTTGCAAACGCGCATTGTGTTCCAGCGCGCGTTGTTGCAAATAAACCCGATACGCCTCGTCCAATTCCTCATCATTGAAACTTTTCGGCGGCATGTTGTCGGCAACAGGCATACGATAACGCTTTGGCTGTTCTGCCTGCTCGTAGTTTGCCGCACCAAAATCCATATCTAAATCATCAAATTGCATCTCCATCGCCCCAACAGCACGCGCTTGCTCGCTACCCATATCAATTTCAATCGTTTCCTCATCGTCCACAAAATGCGCGATGGTAGAAAAAGGCTTAAATTGGCGATTATGGCGCAACGCCTGCAAATCGCGTTCCCAATCATCCGATTTCGCCATCTCAGGCTCGTCTTCCGTTAAAGTAAACACCATAGGCGAAGAATTAGAGTCAAATTTATTCATATTAAAACGATATCCAGTTGAACGATTAGCGAGACACTTTTACAATGCACCCTTTTGCACCAAAGGAAAAACACCATGCAAGACTGGGAACAACGTCTCGACTATTTAGAAGAAAACAACGACTTATTGCGCATGCAAAACCGCGTATTAGCCACAGCATTAAAAGCCATCTTGCGCGCGCTGCCCCAAGACATCGCCCAAGACAGCATAGAATCCATTCAGGCAGCCTTTGAAGACGAAATTGCCGAACTCGGTTACAGCAGCAACCACCATGCCGACTTATTCCAAGACGCCGCCTACGAATTTTTCCGCGACAAAAGTTAAACTTCAAAACACTTTCAGGCAGCCTGAAAAAAAGCAGCAGTTTAACGCATTTTACCCATATTTAAAACCAAGACACACAAGTTTCAGGCAGCCTGAGACCTTTGCAAAACCCTTAGATTTGAGCATAGTTCAAAGCGATAGCATCGCACAACGCGCAGATAATATTGAAATATTTTCAAGCGTTGGAGAAGCGCATCGCGAAGAAATGCGCCAAAGTTGAGGGTTTTGCAAAGGTCTCAGTCTGAAAGCAATCACTCCCAAATATCATGACCACAGTCTATCTCTACACAGACGGTGCCTGCAAAGGCAATCCCGGCCCTGGCGGCTGGGGCTGTCTCATGCGCTACGGCAGCCACGAAAAAGAACTCTACGGCGGCGAAGCCAACACCACCAACAACCGCATGGAACTCACAGCCGTTGTAGAAGGCTTATCCGCGCTCAAACGTCCCTGTGAAGTTGTTATCTGCACCGACTCCCAATACGTCAAAAACGGCATGGAAAAATGGATACACGGCTGGAAAAAAAACGGCTGGAAAACCGCCAGCAAACAAGCCGTTAAAAACGAAGACCTATGGCGCAAACTAGACGCACTCGCCGCGCAACACCAAATCCAATGGACATGGGTGCGCGGACACACAGGACACGCCGAAAACGAACGCGCCGACCAACTCGCCAACCAAGGCGTAGCCCAAATACTCAATCCATAATTTCAGGCAGCCTTACAAGACAATGACATCGTAGGTCGGCTTTCCAAGCCGATATTTTACGGTTTCAGGCAGTCTGAAAACAAAAGCAAACCATAGACTTAAAACAAAACCCATCAGCCCAACAGAAACACAACCATGCCCATCCGCACCCACTACGACAATCTCCACATCACCCCCGACGCCAGCGCAGAAGAAATCCGCCAAGCCTACCGTCGCCTCTCCAAACAATACCACCCCGACCTCAACCAAGACCCCGACGCCCACCGCGTCATGCAACTCATCAACCAAGCCTACGAAACCCTATCCAACCCCGAAACCCGCGCCGAACACGACCGCTGGATAGCCGCCCAACGCGCAGCAAAAACGCCCACCACCGTCCAAATCATCGTTCCACCTGTCGCACCACAAACCCCAGTTACACCAGTTACACCCAGACAAACCGCCCCCAAAAACCACAAAACCACCCTAGCCATCATCATCGCCAGTCTCATCGCACTCGGTTTACTCGGCTGGCAAATCGCCCAACTGTTCCAACAAAAATTCATCAACAAAACCACCACCCCGACAACAGCCCAAAAAGAACACATCAGCGTCAACCAAAACGGCGTCAGCCCCCCCATGCTCACCGCACCTGATGTTGCCACCACCCTTTCAGGCAGCCACCCCAACACCGCCTCCGCCCCCTACATCCGCCCCCACGCCGCGCCCAACGGCAACCCATGGCCCAATGACAGCAGCTACCTAGACGGCTACGCCATCCAATACGGACAAGGCAGCAACCAACTCACCGTAGACAACGTACGCAACCCATCCGATGTCTACGCCGAACTCACCCAAGAAGGCAAAGACCAACCCTTGCGCCACTTCTTCATCAAAGAACGCAGCTACCTCATCCTAGACAAACTCGACGCAGGCGCGTACACCATCCGCTACCGCCAACTCGACGCAGGCGAAGAACTATTAAGCGAACACGTCCAAATCGGTGGCAAAGAAAAAGAAGCCACCATCTACCTACAACGCGGCAAAGCCCCAGAATAGACCGTAACCGTAATCGTAGATTGGGGTGAAGCATGAATCCCAAACTTTCAGGCAGCCTGAAAAAACAAAAAACCAAGGAAACACCAAAATGACAACCCTCTACTTCCTAGGCGGTGGCAACATGGCAAACGCCATCATCGCAGGTTTAACCCAAGCCCAAACACCACACAAAATCCACGTCGCCAACCGCGGCGCAGAAAAACGCGACAAACTAGCCCAACAATACGGCATTCAAACCAGCGAAAACCTGCCCGAAATCCAAGACAACGACGTGTTAATTCTCGCCGTCAAACCCCAAGACATGCAAAGCGCGTTAGCCAACGTCCGCGCCCCTAATGCCCTTGTCTTATCCCTAGCCGCAGGACTCCCTGTCGCCACCCTATCCCAATATCTCGGTGGCAATCAACGCATTATCCGCATCATGCCCAATACCCCAGCCCGTGTTGGACTCGGCGTATCAGGCTTATACGCCGCCCCCCAAACCAGCCAAGCCGACCGCCAACTCGCGCAAGAACTCATGCAAACCTGCGGACAAACCATCTGGCTAGAAAACGAAGACCAAATGCACGCCATTACCGCCATCAGCGGCAGCGGTTCTGCCTACATCTTCTACCTACTCAACGCCCTACAACAAGCCGCCGAACAACAAGGCTTTGACCCACAAACCGCTCACAATCTCAGCCTACACACCTTCAAAGGCGCCATCGCCCTAGCCGAACAAACAGGCAGCGATTTTGCCCAACTGCAAAACCAAGTAACCAGCAAAGGCGGCACCACCTTCGCTGCACTAGAAAGTTTCCGCCAAAACCAAATCGCCCGACACCTAGCCCAAGGCGTCGCCGCCGCCGCCAACCGCTCGCGCGAAATGGCAAAATAATTTCAGGCAGCCTGAAAGCAATAGAACAAGCATAAATTCAAAAAAGGAAAGTTTATGAATCATCTACTTATTGATTTTGAAAATGTTCAACCGAATAATTTAGATAAATTAGATGATGACAACACACATATTTGGTTATTTCTCGGTGCAAACCAGCAAAAAAATATCTCTTTAAACTTATGCCAGTCACTCTGTCGTTTTGGTAAAAAAGTCCATTTTATTTGTGTAAAAAAAGCGGGAAAGAATGCACTGGATTTTTATCTCAGTTTTTATTTAGGCAAAATTACCGAACAAGACCCCAATGCGCTGATCGGCATTCTTTCAAAAGACGGCGGATATGATGTTTTATTAGAACACATTACCGACAATCAACTGGCGCAAGGTGTAGTGCGCTTAGTTGATTTAGATAATGTGCAACAGCAAGTAACAGAAAACCTTTCAGGCAGCCTAGAATCCAGTAACAATCAAACAGAAATTGTCAGTTATTCAGCAAAAGATTTTAGTAGCGTTGTTCATGCTTTGCGTCAAAAAGACAGCTTTCAGCCGCGCCTTTATCACAATCTTGTCAGTCGCATAAAAAACGTTATTTTGGCAGACCAGTGGGCAAACTATACGACTGAATTACAAAATCAATATGCCGAAAATATTGCTGCGGCACTGATTAAAAAAGGCCGGATAAGTAAAGAATCAGACGGTTTAATCCATTATCATATGTAAGCCAATCATATTATTGAATTAGTAGAAAAGCGGGTCATAACGAGCAAGGCGACCACCAAAGAAAAACTCAGCAACGTGATTCGCACTACTATCAATAGTATGGGAATAGATTATGATACTGCCACGATAAACCAATTTATTAATCAATTAGCTACAAAAAATTTGATTAAAATCACGCAGAACAAAATTAGTTACCCACCATTTCAAGAAGTCAAAACAGTTGTCGCAACCAGCACAAACAGCACATCAAGCGATAACCAGCAATGGCAACAGCTTTTAGCTTTACTGAAAAAGCCAAATCGCCCAGTGAAATTAAGTGCTTTACGCAATACCATCAAAGCACATACTAGACTAGCCGATAATGAAGTAGAAAAAATCATTGCCAAATTACGAAGCCAAAAGAAAATCAGCGTAGATAACGATAAAATTCAATATTGGTAATTTTTCAGGCAGCCTTATAATACCCAATTTCTCCCCTAAAAAACCATGACCCCACGCACCAAAATCTGCGGCATTACCCGCCCACAAGACGCCCAAATCGCAGCCGAACTGGGCGCAAACGCCATTGGACTCGTCTTCTTTTCAGGCAGCAAACGCAACATAGACATCACCACCGCGCAACAAATCGTGCGCGTGTTGCCGCCATTTGTCAGTGTCGTCGCCCTATTCGTGAACGAAACCGCCGCGCGCATTGAAGAAATCCTAGCGCAAGTACCAATTGACTTACTGCAATTTCACGGCGACGAAACGCCCGAATTTTGCCGCCAATTCAATCGCCCCTATCTCAAAGCCGTGCGCGTGCAAAGCGCGGCAGATGTTCAGGCTGCCATCGCCAATTATCCTGACGCGCGCGCCGTGTTGTTTGATGCCTATGTAGCAGGCGAATACGGCGGCACAGGACACGCGTTTGATTGGCACATGCTGCCTGAAAATTTAGCAGGGCACTGGATTTTGTCAGGCGGCTTAAATCCCGACAACATCGCACGCGCACTAGAAATCACACACGCTCAAGCCGTCGATATTTCCAGTGGTGTAGAAAGCAGCGCAGGCATCAAAGACCCCGAAAAAATCGCCGCCTTTCTCGCTGCTTGTCGTGCAACAAAATAGATGTGGCACAAGCCACTCCCTCATTACACCACTCAGGCAGCCTGAACATTGCACAACTCTGCCCCCTCCCCCGACTAGCGGGGGAGGGTTAGGGTGGGGGTGGTTGTTGATTCATAGAAATATTTTGAACATTCCACTTTTTACAAAGACAAGGAAAAAATTTCAGGCTGCCTGAAAACAAAAACACTATCATTTCCGCGCAGGAGGGAATCCATCGTTCAGCTACACAAACTTACCACAAAATAGACAACATAAATCCCCACCTGCACAAAAAGACAACTATTCAATTTTAAAAGCGAAAAATGGAAAACTTATACGAAATCTACCAACAACATCGCTACAAATTCGCCATCGCGCTGGCAATCCTAATGTGCGTGCTGTTTTATCAACAATGGCTGGTTCTCGTCGCCATTTTCGGCGGTGTCGCGGTGGTCGGTTTGCTGCTACACAATATGGACGACAGCCACCCCATGCGCGACATTTGTGCGGTTGACATTTTGTTGGGCTGGGCATTATTATGCTGGCAAACCTATGATTTTATTTTGAAACGCGAATCACAAAAAGCGCAAACCGTCTGCGGCAAATGGCTACATTCATCCGAAGCAAGACCAGTCAGCCGCGGACGCTCCTATTATGAAACCACACTCGCTTTGGATAACGGCACAACAAAAACATTCACCTACTCACGCACCATGGGCAAAACCAACCAAACCGTATGCGTGCGCCATATTCCAGATGATGCAAGCCTGTTTTTCGCCGATGAAGTGCTAGAAATGTATCACCAATAAAGCGATGAACATTTCAGGCTGCCTAAAAATAAAATAACTTCAATTTAATCAAAAGGTTGAAAATATGTTGAGCCGAGACCATTTTTATTTTGCAATCCTCCATTTATTGGTAATGGTATGGCTTTCAAGTGATTGGTATTTCAAGTTACCCAACCCCACTTTTTGGATTAATCCGCAAATTATTCACATTGAACATGCCACCATTCAAGTACAAGCCGTTCCAAAAAGAAATAATGTATTTGTTTTTCAAATAAATAATCAACAAGCAAAAGCCGCGTGCCAACGCGTTCAGGCTGCGTCGGAGCATTATCAAATATTGTGTGATAGAAACTTGGCTGGACAAACCATGCAAGCGAGCGATATTGAATTTTTAGATAGCGTATCGCCTAAATTGGATGGCATTATTTTAAAGGGAAAATTCTTGCTCAATGGCAAACAATATACAGTCAATATTCCCAAAAATTCGGCTTATATAGCTGATTTTTTGAGACTTAAAAAAGTGGAATTTATCATGATGTATGCTTTTTTCTTGTCAGCAGTTTTAGCGTTTTTGTATATTGTGGTTTATGCTTTTGCTTGTTTCTCGCTGAAACGATTTATTTAAATTTCAGGCTGCCTGAAAATAACTAACTCTATAAAACATCATGAAATCAAACATCTACGCATGGGCAACCCAACCCACCGACCAAGAACTACAACACTTTCTCGCCCAACACCCCGAGAAAAAAACGCTGATTTTCAGGCTGCCTGAAAACCGCAGCTTGCCCCAAATTGCACCCGATTCTCCCTTTAAAACGCAATGGCAGCGCGCTTTGGCGTGCATACAATTTCAGGCTGCCAATATTATCGCCGATTTCGCGCCGCAAACTGATGTCTATCTCATGCCTCATCATTTAATGGCGCAACTGGCTGAATTTACAACACAAACTATTCACTGGCAAACCGAAGCCATCAATCAAACCGCACCCAAACCCGAAAAACCATGGCAAAGGCTGCCTGAAAATCGCAGCGAATTTTCAGATAGAAACCTTTGCAAAACCCCAGATTTGAGCGCAGTTCAAAGCGATAGCATCGCACAACGCGCAGATAATATTGAAATATTTTCAAGCGCTGGAGAAGCGCATCGCGAAGAAATGTGCCAAAGATGGGGTTTTGCAAAGGTTTCGGGCAGCCCAAATGTCATCATTATTGGTGCAGGCATTGCAGGCGCGGCAACGGCTTATGAATTGGCGCGACGTGGCGCACAAGTTGTTATTTTAGAATCTGCAAACGATGTTGCCCAAGCCGCATCGGGCAATTATCAAGGCTTGTTGTATGCCAAAATTTCACCGCATTTAACCCCGCAAACCGAGCTATTATTAGCAGGATATGGCTACACCCATCGCCTATTGCAACAATTATTGCCCGAACAAACCACATGGCAAGCCTGCGGCGTGTTGCACATCAATCACGACGCCAACGAACAAAAGCGCAACGAGCAATTAGCCCAACACAGTTGGCATACACATTTATATCGCGCAGTCAATTCGCAACAAGCCAGCCAACTTGCTAAGTTTCCTATAGAAAACAGTGGCTTATTTTGGAAAAATGGCGCATGGCTCAATCCTGCCAGTTTCATCCAAACCTTGTTGCAACACGACAACATCCGCGTGTACACCAACCAAAAAGCCGAAAAAATTCAACAAAATGGCAAAGAATGGCAGGTGCAGACTGAGCAAGGCAACACATTTTCAGGCAGCCATATTGTCTTTTGCACAGGCGCAGACAGCCAAAACGTCTCCATCATCCAAGATTTTCCCACCCAATTGATACGCGGACAAACCACCATTGGACGCGCCACACCCAAAAGTTGCCAATTAAACATTGCCTTATCGGGAAAAAGCTACATTTCCCCAGCATGGCAAAACCAACATTGCTTTGGCGCAAGTTTCATCAACAACGACGCACAAAACGACTGGCGCACGAGCGAACAAGCCAGCAATTGGGCAGAATTGCAGCAACTCAATCCTCAATTAGCACAAGAACTTGCCAGCATTTCAGGCAGTCTGAACGAACCAACAGGACACGCCGCCATTCGCTGCGACAGCCACGACCATTTACCCATCGTCGGCGCACTGGGCAATATAGCCCAAATGCGCCAAATCTACGCCAAACTCGCACTAGACAAAAACTACCGCCTCAACGCGCCCTGCCCCTATCTACCACAAGCCTACGCCAACATCGCACACGGCAGCCGTGGACTGGCTACCGCCCCCATCTGCGCCGCCCAAATCGCTGCTGAAATCTGCAACACGCCGCAAATATTTTCACAAAACCTGCGCCACGCATTGCAGCCTAATCGTCTGATTATTCGTCAAATTGTGCGCCAAAAATAAATACAGTGAATTCAATTTAAATCAATACAGCGTTGCTATCTCGCTTATGTACTACTCGTACACTGCTCTCGCTGTCGCCCTGTCCTGATTTAAATCGAATCCACTGTACATTCAGACTGAAACCTTTGCAAAACTAAGCAAAGTCTTCAATCTGCCGTCATTCCCGCGCAGGCGGGAATCTAACTTTGATTTTGAGTTTCTATTTTTTATCAAAAGCTTCTGAATATCAACAATGGATTCCTGCCTACGCAGGAATGACGAACAAATTAGCTTTCAGGCTGCCTGAAACACAAAATCGCGCTAAAATCGCGCTTTTTATCATTCAGGCAGCCTGAAATGTTTACCGAAATCCAAACCCTCGCATTAGCCAAACAATTATTGGCAGAACCATCCATCACCCCCGACGACAAACTGTGTCAAACCATTTTAGCCAACCGCTTGAAAAAAATCGGTTTTCATATTGAAGAAATGCATTTTGGCAACACCAAAAACATTTGGGCGCGTTTGGGCAATACCGCGCCCGTGCTGTGTTTCGCGGGGCATACTGATGTTGTGCCGACGGGCGATGTGTCGCGCTGGACATTTGACCCATTTGTGCCAACAGAACATGAGGGCAAACTTTATGCGCGTGGCGCGGCAGACATGAAAACCGCGATTGCGTGTTTCGTTACCGCTTGCGAGCGTTTTGTGGCGGAAAATCCGCAGTTTTCAGGCAGCCTTGCGCTATTGATTACATCTGACGAAGAAGGCGACGCGCACGACGGCACAACCAAAGTCGTTGATTTATTAAAACAACGCGGCGAGTTGATTGACTATTGCATTGTCGGCGAACCGACCGCCGTCAATCAACTGGGCGACACGCTGAAAAACGGGCGACGCGGCTCGCTTTCAGGCAGCCTGACCGTAGAAGGCAAACAGGGACACATCGCCTATCCTCATTTGGCGAACAACCCGATTCACGCCGCCGCGCCAGCTTTGGCGGAACTTGCCGCAACCGAGTGGGACAAGGGTAACGGGTATTTCCCCGCCACCAGTTTCCAAATTTCCAATATCAGCGGCGGCACGGGCGCAACGAATGTGATTCCTGCGACCGTAAATGTGAAATTTAATTTTCGTTTTTCCACCGAGCAAACGGAAAGCAGCCTGAAAACGCGTGTACATGAAATTTTGGATAAATATGGTTTCGCGTACAATTTGGTGTGGAGTTTGTCGGGCAATCCATTCTTGACAGAAGCTGGCAAATTGACTGAAGTGGCGCAGGCTGCTTGCTTGGAGATTTGCGGCGTGTTGCCCGAATTATCCACCACTGGTGGCACATCGGACGGGCGTTTTATCAAGGCGATTGCGCGGGAATTGATTGAACTGGGTTTTGTGAACGCGACCATTCATCAGATTAACGAGCATATTTTGGTAGACGATGTACCGAAATTGTCGGCAGTTTATGAGAAGATGATGTGTGATTTGTTGAAATAATTCACAAAAAAATAGGCTGAAACCTTTGCAAAACCCTATTTTTTGAACCTTTTTGAAAAATAAATTTCTTAAAATTCAAAATATTAAAACTTTAAAAAATCAAATTTTAGGGGTTTTGCAAAGGTTTCAGGCTGCCTGAAAATATGAAATGCGTTTTCAGGCAGCCTTTCGCATACGGCAAAAACTTAGAGCGCGGACGTCCTCGTCCGCAAAAACGATGCGTGAAATAATTTGAAGCGGACGGGGACGTCCGCACTCCATTGCGTGAACCTTTCAGGCTGAAACCTTTGCAAAACTGCGGAAACTTTTAACGTCGTCATTCCCGCGTAGGCGGGAATCCAAAGTTGAGTGATACAAACTTCTGTTTCTTAAAGTTAAAAATAGATTACCGCCTACGCGGGAATGACGATGATTTTTCTGTTTTAGGCTGCCTGAAACGAAGTTCAGCGCAGCTAAAAGGTTTTGCAAAGGTTTCAGGCTGCCTGAAAAACACTTGGCAAATCGCGCCAAACGCTTTATGCTTTGGCTTGCAGTACTTTTTTTTATGACACATACAGAAAGGCAGTTTAATATGGCACAAGTAACATTTAAAGGCGAACCTGTTGAAGTAAAAGGCGAATTGCCTGCGGTGGGTCAAACCACACCTGCGTTTAATTTGATTGGCACCGATTTGCAAGAAAAAACGCTGGCGGATTTTGCGGGCAAACGCAAAGTATTGAATATTTTCCCAAGCATCGACACAGGCGTATGCGCCAAATCGGTGCGCACATTTAACGAACGCGCCACAGCGTTAAACAACACGATTGTGTTGGGCATTTCTGCCGATTTGCCGTTTGCACTCGCGCGTTTCAACGAAGAGAAAAATGTGAACAACATCACATCGTTATCTACATTCCGCAGCACGTTTAGCGACGATTACAACACGCGCTTGCTCAACAGCCCACTCAAAGACTTGAACGCGCGCGCCGTGATTGTGTTGGACGAAAACGATCAAGTTTTGTACACGCAATTGGTATCGGAAATTGGCGAACAGCCCGATTATGATGCGGCTTTGGCGGTATTGAAATAATCATCTAACCCAAAAATAAAATGCTGCCTGAAAATATTTTCAGGCAGCCTAAATTTTCGATAAATTTTCCACCCTATTCCATTACATCCACCCCGCGCGCAATCGCCTTCATATCGCTGTTGTCAAGCCACACTTCACCATTGCCATATTCAATGCGCATAGCGTCCGATTCAGAAAAAGTATGCGCAAGCACGTCAATTTCATCTTCAAACACATTTTTCTGAAAAATCAAACGGTCATTATCGCCTGCGTATTGATTGAAATCACGGATTTGGCTTTGTCCGCTGCTGGATAAATGAAACACAAAACGGTCATTACCGACGCCGCCAAACAAGATGTCGTTGCCGTCTGTGATATGCAACACATCATCGCCTTCCGCGCCGTATAGCTCATCATTGCCTGCGTTGCCGCGAATAATATCGTTGCCTTCGCCACCATATATTAGGCTGCCTGAAACATCGCTGTTTAATAAATTGTTTTGGCCGTCTCCAATCAGGATTGGATTTGCGCTCCAATCATTGCTTTTCAGGCTGTCTGAAAATGATTTAATGGCGATGGTTTGACTATTGTCGCTTAAATCTAATTTTGTTTGTTTTTGATTTTTAAATTGAATATATTCTATTTGATTCAATTGCTTAATACCGCTGCCATTTACCGCATGGGCGAAGATGTCGCCATTTTCCGTACGGTAAATGCGCCATTCGCTACTATTGCCGTCAAGCAACACGGTATCTGCGCCGCTGCCGCCGTCTATGCGGTCTGCACCGATGTCGGTTTGAATCGTGTCATCGCCCGCGCCGCCGTCTATGTAGTCACCTTGTTCACCGCCTTGGAGCAAGTTATCGCGTGTGTTGCCGATGATGAAAGCGGGCGTGTTGGCGTGGTTGGATGTGGGGCTGGCTTGGTCGTGTACCCAAGTGTGGCGGCGCGTGAGCGCGCTTAAATTGTCCACGATAATGGTACTGTCGCGCGAGGTGTAGCGGTAAAACGGCGATTGCGTGATGCGCGCGATGGCGTCGCTGGTTAAGCCGTCTATGTGTGCCAACCAACCAAAGGGGATATTGGCGATGGAAAACGGGCTGATTTGCCACAAAGGCGAGGCATAAGTGTCGTTGAATAAAACCATATTGCCAACGCTGTTTGCAAACGTTTTATCGGGATTGCCCCAGCCTTTTTTGCCTGCGCGTATGCTATCGTTTAGGCTTTTTTCGTTGCCCAAAATGCGGTAAACCACGTCGTTTTCAAAGCCGATATTGAGCACGGAAGGCGCATCGTAAATATAAGGTGAGGCATGCGCGATGTAGTTGACTGCCTGAAAATAGCCATGAGCCATGTGTTGGCTTTGTTGCGCCAGCATATTGGTATATGCGCCGCCGAGACTGTAGCCTGTGATGATAATATTCTGACTTTTCAAACCATTTTTGCGCGCGTACTCCTGAATCGGCTGTAAAAGTGGCGTGAAATTTGCCACAATTTCGCCTGTTTGGATTTGCCCATAATCGGCAACGTCCAATAAATCATTCGTACCGCTAAACGACAACGCCAGCCGCACCAATTTACCTGTTTCATCAAATTGCCCAAAAATTTTCGCTTGTGGCCCAAGCCCTAAACGCACTTGTCCTGTGCGCGGCGACACAATAGTGTAAAAGCCCAAAAAGTCCACGCTTTTTTCAGGCAGCCCCAATTCTTGTGGCTGAATATCACGCCAACCTGCGGGCAAACGCGCATGGATGTCGTTGGCAAAATAAGTGCCGCCCAGTTTGCCGATGAGATTGAAACTTTCGCGGATGAGTTTTGGGCTGATATTGGCATAAGTCGCTAATTTATAGCTGGTTTGTGCCAATTCTGCGGCTTGTTCGGTGGTGTAATGTTGGTAGTCAAAAGCGGGCATAATGTTTGATGAAAATAAGCGTATAATCTAGTTTTTTCAACTGTATAACAAAGGATTAACCATGATTGTCGTTTACGCACATTGCCACGTGCTGCCTGAAAATCAAGCCGAGTTTGAAGTACTGGCGCGTCGTTTTGTAACCGAATCGCGCAGACATCAAGGCTGTGTACATTACGATTGCGCGCGCCATACCGAGCAGCAAAACACTTATGCATTTGTAGAAAAATGGGCGAGTCTGGACGATTTGAACGCACATTTGAGCAGCGATTTTTTTCAAGCCAATGGCGCAACGTTGGTAGGTTTCACGGCGGATGGTTTGAAAATTGAAACTTTAACTGTTTTAGCATAATTTGTAGATAAATCAATAGGACAGGCAAAACCTGTCCTATTTTGTTTTCAGGCAGCCTGAAAGTTTACACAATTATTTCAGGCTGCCTGAAACTTATTTCCACACCAACAATGCATGATTGCGCTTACCACGTTTGACTATCGTGTACTTGCCAAAACGTTTGTGTTCATCGGTCAGCATAAATTTATCATCAGGTTTTTCTGGCGCAAAATTAGGATTATTTTCAACCGCTGCCACGCCGTTTAACAACACTGCGCCGCTTTGCACAAAACCGCGCGCTTCTTTATTGGATTGCGCCAAACCCGTTTGTACCAACGCTTCCACTACATTCAGGCTGCCTGAAACTTCAGTGGCTGGCAAACCATCCAAAGCCAACTGCGTATAATCCTGCTCGGTCAAACCGCTTTCGTCGCCCGAAAACAGGCTGTCGGTAATGCGTTGCGCCGCTTGCAAAGCCTCTTCGCCGTGAATCAAGCGCGTCATTTCTTCCGCTAGAATGCGTTGCGCTTCAGGTTTTTTGCCGCTTGCCTTGTCTGCCACTTCAATCGCGTCAATCTGCTCAACCGTCAAGAATGTGAAATATTTCAGGAATTTATATACGTCCGCATCAGCTACTTTCAGCCAGAATTGGTAGAATTGATACGGCGATGTTTTCGCGCCATTCAACCAGACCGCACCACCTTCGGTTTTGCCGAATTTCGTTCCATCTGCTTTGGTTACCAATGGCAACGTCATGCCATGCACCGATTTGCCGTGTAAACGGCGCGTGGTTTCCGTACCCCAAGTGATGTTACCCCATTGGTCGCTGCCACCAATTTGCAATTGCACATTGTGGCGTTTGTTTAATTCCGCAAAATCATAACCTTGCAACAGCGCGTAAGAAAATTCCGTAAACGAAATGCCTTGGTCTTCGCGCTCAATTCGTTGTTTAACCGACTCTTTCGCCAACATCGCATTCACAGAAAAATGCTTGCCGATGTCGCGCAAAAAATCCAAACAATTCATGTTGCCAAACCAATCGGCATTGTTTGCCATAATGGCTGAATTGTCGCCATCAAATTTTAAAAATGGTTTCAACTGATTGCGAATGCTGTCCACCCAACTCGCCACCGTTTCGGGCGTGTTCAGGCTGCGTTCCACCGCTTTGAAACTGGGGTCGCCAATCATGCCCGTTGCACCGCCCACCAAAGCCACAGGCGTATGCCCTGCATTTTGAAAACGGCGCAACACCAACACAGGCAACAAATGTCCAATGTGCAAGCTGTCCGCTGTTGGGTCAAAACCGCAATAAAGCGCGATTTTTTCGCTGTCCAACAATTTGGATAATTCATTAATATCAGTCGTTTGCGCGATTAAACCACGTGCTTGCAAATCTTGTAATAAAGCGTTCATTAGTCGTTTTTCCATGAATGAAAGTTTCAGGCTACCTGAAAAGCCATTGCTTTTTCAGGCAGCCAAAATATAGTCGCAGAATTGAAAAAGCATTACCGCGTTACCAAAACCCTTATGTACTACTCGTACACCGCGGGCTTCATCGCCTTGTACTGCATGTTCACTTCTACGACTATAGTTAAGTGGGCTGAATTATAAAGAAAAAGCAGCCTGAAAACCAGTTTTAAAGGTTTCAGGCTGCCTGAAAACAGAATGCGTGAAATTATTTGACAATTTCTACCGCGCCGTGGTCATCGCAATGGTCGCCATGTTGGTGGTGCAAACGACCGTTTACAATGTAGTCAATGTGGTCGCCATGTGGCACAGCTTCGTGTCCACAGCCTTCGCCATGAACGTGCCCTGCGCATTCGGTGGTTGGAATGCAGCCATCAGGATTTTGCGCGCTAACATCTAAAGTGTGTTCATCGTAATGACCATTGTGTTCATGGTGCAAATGACCGTTGTGTAAGTAATCCACGTGGTCGCCGTGTTTGATGGCAGTATGCCCACAATTTGCGCCATGTTGGTGGTCGTGATGTTCGTGTGTTTTGCAAGTCATGATTCGCTCCTTGTCGCGTTTTAAAAAGTGAACGCATTGTAGTTTATTGATAACAAAATTGCAAGTAACTTATTGATTTTAAATTAATTTGTTTTGATATACCGTAACAAATTAAAGCAATAAGTAGATGATATTCTGCTTTTTTGTTTTTCAGGCTGCCTGAATGTTATGCTTTGCTGGTTTCGTCCATTTCTGCTGCTGACAATCCTGCAAACCAGCTTTGCACCACTTCATTCACTTCCTCAATCCCCTGTTTTTTCAAACTAGAAAACAGTTGCACCGAAATTTGCTGACGTTCCATAAAAGGTTTTAACGATTTCTTGACGGATGACAAAGTTTTAATTTGGTCATTCTTGGATAATTTGTCGGCTTTTGACAACAAAATATGCACAGGGCGACCTGTGAGCGCGAAAAAATCCAGCATTTGAATGTCCAAGGCTTTGAGTGGGTGGCGCGAATCCATAATCAGCACCAAACCAATCAGTTGCTTTCGCGTTTGTAAATAATCGCCCAATAGTTTTACCCAATGCGCGCGCACGGCTTCGGGGACTTGCGCATAGCCATAGCCTGGCAAATCCACCATAAAATGTCCGTTGGCAAGTTCAAAAAAGTTGATATGCTGCGTGCGACCAGGGGTTTTGGAAACGTAGGCAAGGCGAACGTGGTTGCATAAAGTATTGATTGCGCTAGATTTACCTGCATTGGAACGCCCAACAAAAGCAATTTCGGCGAGCGTATTGGGTAAATCTTTGAGATGGTTCACCGTAGTGAAAAATTTTGCGTTGTGAAATAAGTTCATGACTGTAAAAAAATGTGAGTTTGGTATAGAATAGCACGTTTAACGGCTTTTCGGTTGTCTATCGCAAAGCCTAATTCAAAATATAACAGAACAGGCTGCCTGAAAAGCGTTGCCTGACAAAACAGGAGCATTTTCCATGAAACGTATGACATTGTTGGCAACTTTAGCTATGAGTGGCTTGGTTGCGGCAGCACCTGCTGATTTGGCGAAGGGGAAAGAAGTTGCCGAGAAAATTTGTGCAGCTTGCCACGCGCTTGATGGCAACAGCGGCATTGCCATGTACCCTAAATTAGCAGCACAAGATGCACATTATATTGACATTCAAACGCATGCAATCAAAAAAGGCGAACGCACAACAGGTTCATCTGCGGCAATGGCGCCGATGGTGCAAAGCTTGAGCGATGACGACATTCGCAACGTAGCGGCTTATTACGCGAAACAACAGCCCAGAGCAGGCGAGGCGAATCCAAAAGAAAATCCCCAGTTGGGTGCGAAAATTTTCCGTGCAGGCATTCCAAGCAAAGGCGTGCCAGCGTGTATGTCTTGCCACGGTCCAGCGGGTGCAGGTATGCCAGCAGGCGGCACAGCGGTTACGGCTTATCCACGTTTAGGCGGACAGCATGGCAGCTATGTGGTTGACCAGTTGAAAGCCTATGCTTCAGGCGCGCGCAAAAGCCCGAACAATATGATGGAAGACGTTGCAGGGCGCATGAGCGAAGCGGAAATGAAAGCCGTGGGCAACTTTATTCAAGGTTTGAAATAATCGCCCTTTTTCTCAGGCTGCCTGAAACGTGAAAACGGTTTTCAGGCAGCCTGAAAACCGTTTTACAGAATATAAATCGCCTAGATAATATAGCTTAGGTCTTAACCGAACAATATTCATAAATTTGCGTTATTTTGCTGGCTTACAACTTAACCTACGAGCGTAGCATTTTCAAACTGAAATTTTTGCAAAACACAGAAAGTCTTGAATCTGACGTCATTGCCGTATAGGCGGCAATCCAACTTTGATTTTTATTTTCTATATTTTATCAAAAGTTTTTCAATATGAACTGCCTACGCAATAATGGCAAATAAATTAGCTTTAGTTTCGCTGAACTACATTTCAGGCTGCCTGAAAGGGTTTTGCCAAGGTTTCTGTTTATGTGGTTAGGTTTTAACCCAACAATATGTATGAATCTGCGTTATTTTGTTGGTTGACAATCCAAGCTACGAATTTTTAACCATCAGGCTGCCTGAAAAACAAAAACTCCTACAAGCCAGCTTGAAAACCTAAAATAATCAACGCTTATGTCCACATCCACACAAAATTCCAATCCCAAAATCCCTTTAATCCGCCGTCCATGGTTTGCCTTTATCAGCTCCATGCGCTTTGCGGTGTCTTTGCTGTCTATTTTAGCGATTGCATCCATTATTGGCACAGTCGTGCAACAAAATCAGCCATCGCAAAATTATGTGGTGCAATTTGGGCCTTTCTGGGCGGAAATTTTCCAATTTTTGGGGCTGTTTGATGTGTATGCGTCATCGTGGTTTGTGGTGATTATGATTTTTTTGGTGCTGTCCACAGGTTTATGTGTGTGGCGCAATACACCGAATTATCTGCGTGAAATGAAATCTTTTCGCCTGAATGCGACCGCTAAATCGTTGTCGCACATGAAACATTCTGTTGCGTTACCGAATGAATTTTCAGGCAGCCTGAAACCCGAAATTATTGAAAAATATCTAAACATTCAGGGCTTTAAAACAAAAAGCGAAACACGCGAAGACGGTAGCGTGATTGTTGCTGCCAAAAAAGGCGCGATGAACAAATGGGGCTATATTTTGGCGCACGTTGCCTTGATTGTGATTTGCTTAGGCGGTTTGATTGACAGCAATTTATTATTAAAAATCGGTATGTTGGTCGGCAAAATTCAGCCCGATACGACCAGCGTTTACGCGCGTGATTTCAAACCTGAAAGCACATTGAGCGCAAGCAATTTATCGTTTCGCGGCAACACAGAAGTGATTGAAGGGCAAACCATTGATAAAACTTTTCTCAATGCCGACAAAGGTTTATTGCTGCAAGAATTGCCGTTTACGGTGGAATTGAAAAAATTTCACATTGATTTTTACGACACGGGTATGCCCAAAGATTTTGCCAGCGATATTGTGGTAACGGACAAACATTCGGGCGAAAAAATTGAAAAAACCATTCGTGTGAACCACCCTCTGACCATGAATGGCGTAACGATTTACCAATCCAGCTATGGAGACGGTGGCTCGGATATTGAATTGAAAACGTGGAATTTGCGCGGCATTGGCAAGGCGACCGATTTAAAGGCGGTATCGCAACGCCAATTTCCGCTCGATTTGGGCAACGCAGGGCAATATCAATTGGAATTTGGCGAATTGCGCGTGTTTAACGTGGAAAATTTGCAAGATAACGATAGGCTGCCTGAAAACAAAATGCACGAAATTCGCAGCGTCAATCAAGAGAAAAAATTCCAAAATGTCGGCCCAACCATTACTTACAAAGTGCGCGACGCGGCAGGGCAAGCGCATGAATATGTGAGCTATATGTTGCCTTTGCCGCGTGAAGGTTCGCTATTTTTTGCGACGGGCGAGCGTTCCAATGTGAACGACCCATATCGTTGGCTGATGATTCCTGCCGACCACAATGCGAAAATAGACAGTTTCATGGCATTGCGCGATGTTTTATTGCAACCTGAACAACGCGCTGCAATTGTGGAAAAAGCGATTTTAAGCGTGGACGAGGCAGTGCGGCCGCAGTTTAAATTGGCGGTGGAAAATTTGTTGCGCCAGTTTGCCGAGGGCGGTTATGTGGCGATTAATGAGCATATTCAAAATAATGTGCCTGAGCATGAACAGAAAAAAACGGGTGAATTTATGTATCAAATTTTGTACGGTGCGATGAATATTGCGCTGGACGAAGGTTTGAAAAATGCTGGGCTGCCTGAAATGCCCGCGGGCGAGACACGCAATAAATTCATTTTGAACAGTATGGACGGCTACACAGGTTTGACGCGCTTTAACGCGCCTGTGCTGCTGCAATTAAACAGCTTTAAACAAGTGAATATGTCGGGTTTGCAAATGACGAAATCGCCTGGTGCGAGCTTGGTGTATTTAGGTTCGCTGTTTTTGGTGCTGGGCGTCGTGTTCATGTTTTATGTGCGCGAAAAACGGGCGTGGGCATTGTTCGGCGCGGACGGTTCGGTGCGTTTTGCGATGTCATCCAATCGCCATGAACGTGATTTACTTAAGGAATTTCCAGCGCGTGTGCAGGATTTAGAGACGTTGGGACGGGATTTGTCGGAGAAATGATTTTTTCAGGCAGCCTTTCAGTACACGACAAATTTTCGCCACTCTGTTCCCTCTCCCGACTGGCGGGGGAGGGTTAGGGTGGGGGTGGCTATATTGATTCATGAGAAATGTTTGTGAATATCAGCCCTCTACCCACGCACCCCAGCCCTCCCCCTTTCAGAGGGGGGGAGGGAGCAGATTTCAGACAGCATTTGATGTTACACATAGAAAGGCTGCCTAAAACGCAGTTCGCGCAGCTAAAAAACATCTTGGAAATTTCACCATGCCAATCAAACCGTTATTACAAAAATTCGCCGCCATTGGCGCAACCTTGCTGCTGTTTTATGGCGCAGCGATATGCGGCGACAGTTTAGAAACTGAGCCGCTATGGATTTTAGGCGCGTTGATGGTGCTGTGTTTGCTGCTGCATGGTGTGTTGCCAAGAAAATGGGCGCGTAGAATATTTTGCGCTTGGGCGGCAATGACAACTTTTTTTGTGTTGTGGCTCGTGGGTTATGGCTCGGCGATGTGGCTGTACAGCAGTTGTTTTACCGATGCTTTTGGCGAAAAACGCTGTGTGATGCCAACAGGACAATTATTGTTTGGTTTTCTGTTTGCGCTGCTGGGCGAGATGTTGATTTTGTGGAAATTACGCCGCTTTTTACAGCCTAAATGGGAACGTATTTGGCAAATCGCTGCGCTGGCAGGTTTGATAGCAGGCGCGGCTTATCAAAATTTTTAATGGGTGTTTTCAGGCAGCCTTGCATGTTTTTATCCAAATCTCTGATTTGGTTATAAAGCAGTAAACTGATTTAACACAAGAAATAGCTGAATTTAATCATTGCGGCTGCTGGTTTCAGTTTAGAATAAAGCATCTTTCAGGCAGCATCCAATGTTTTAGCCAAAATATATTGGCGATACAACAGCATGCCGCTAGGCAGTAAATTAACAAAATAGGTACAACAGCATGCCGCTAGGCAGTAAATTAACAAAATAGGTACAACATCATGACAGAACACACCACCACGGCAGAAACCACACTGCCTAAAAATCAATCCATAAAAAACAACTCCTTGCCGCAACACGAATTGCTGCAAGAAAAATCATTTTTCAAAAAATTAACCTTAACCGATTGGCTGTTTGCGGCGGCGATTGTGACGATTGCTGTGCTGGTTCACATTAAAATGCCGCATCACATGGACGTGTACGAAACCGTCATTTTGTGGGCAAGCGCGGCGATTGCCACAGGTTTGGGCTGGTTTTTCAAGCCCATGCGCTGGTTCATTTTGGGCAGCGTGGCGGCGGCTTATATGGCGGTCGGTTTGTATGACGGCAATATTTTGCACGCAGGCGAAAAACCACACGGCAAATTTTTGTTGCGCTATCTATTGAGCAGCCAATCCGCGATTATGTGGCAAGCCGCGCTGACCGTGTTCGCGTTTGCGATATACGCGCTGGGAACGCTGGTGGCGTGGAAACAAGAGAAAAGGCTGCTTGAAAGTGGACGCATTGCCCAAAATAAAAAACCGAATACCCTGCTGGGCATGGGTTCAGGTTTGGCGTGGGCGGCGGCGTTTGCTGGTTTTACAGGTTTACTCGTGCGCTGGCACGAAAGCTATTTGCTTCGCCCCGACGCGGGGCATATTCCCGTGTCCAATTTGTACGAAGTATTTATTTTGTTTATGGTGATTACGGGTTTGATGTATTTGTACTATGAACGCAAATTCGCCATGCACAAATTGGGCGTGTTTGTTTATACGCTGATGGTTGGTTTGGTCGCGTTTACATTGTGGTACAGCATTGAGCGTGGCGCACACGAAATTCAGCCGCTCATTCCTGCGCTGCAATCGTGGTGGATGAAAATTCACGTCCCCGCCAATTTTATTGGCTACGGCGCGTTTTGTATGGCGGCGGCGTTTGGCGTGGCGGAATTGCTGGCGTTGCGCGGCAGCAAATTTTTCCCCGACGCGGCGCAAATTGAAGAAGCGATGTACAAAGCCATTGCCGTGGGTTTTCTGTTTTTCACGATTGCGACCGTGTTGGGCGCATTGTGGGCAGCGGACGCGTGGGGACGTTATTGGAGCTGGGACCCGAAAGAGACTTGGGCGTTTATCGTGTGGCTGAATTATGCGATTTGGTTGCACTTGCGCTTGGTGGCTGGCTGGCGCGGCAAGGTATTGGCTTGGTGGGCGATTATCGGCTTGTTTATTACCGCGTTTGCGTTTGTCGGCGTGAATATGTTTTTGACGGGGCTGCATTCTTACGGTAATTTGTAAGTTTGGCGGACAAGAATTCAGGCAGCCTGAAAGAGATTTCAGGCTGCCTGAATTGTTTGTAAGACATGGAAAAATCGCGCAGACAGAGACCTTTGCAAGACCAACTACATCGTCATTCCCGCAGGTGGTAATCCAACTTTGATTTTTAGTTTCTATTTTTCATCAAAAGCTTGTGAATATTGACAATCGATTCCCGCCTGCGCGGGAATGACGAGATGATAGATTTCAGACTGCCTGAAAGGGTTTTGCAAACGTTTCAGGCAGTCTGAAAAGATTCAATGAAACCATGAGGCTGCCTGAAAACCATCTTGTGTTTGTTTTCAGGCAGCATTTTATCGTTTCAACAATTTATCGCCCGCCACCGCCAAAATTGCGCCGCAAACCACTACCAATGCGCCCATATAAGCCAACGCATTCATGTCCACCGCCGCAAAAGTGTGCGGAAACAATGCGTGTCCGAGCAGCGCGAAAATCATGGTAAAAATCGGCAACATCGTCGTAATCACGCTGATTTTGGACGTACCCAAATGATTCAAAGCCTCGCCGTATGCGCCGTAGCCAATAAACGTATTGGCACAGCAATACAGAAAAAAGCCCAACATTGCGCCATCTAAATTCAGCAATTGAGCTGGCGAAATCAGCGGACTCAACACAATCGCACAACCCGTATAAATCATCAGCAAAATTTGTTGCGACGAAAACAGCGGCAGCAACCACTTTTGCGCCAGCCCATACACTACCCAAACCATCGCCTCGCCCACGCCCAATAAAATGCCTGTGGTATAGGGGCTAATGACAATTTGGGCGCGATGTTGGTTTTGCAGATAAATTCGTTCAATTCAAGGCGAAAATGCGAGCCAATGCCGTCCATTGGCGAGTATTTTCAACACCGAATTGGACGAATTTAGCGCAAAATCCAACCACGAACGAATTGTCATTAGCCCCTAACGCCCCCATTACAGAATTTCGTCAAAATGGTCGTTAAAAAACGCGGTTAAGCCACCAATCAGCATGAAAAAGCCGATTTTTTGAAAAAAGCCCATTTTCTCGCCAAAAAACAATACGCCACAAATAATCATGGTAAACGGCGCAAGTTGCTACAAAACTTGCGTGGTAGTCGGCTCAATGTATTTCAATGATTGCGAAAACAGCGTGAAATTCAGCGATAAGCCAATGATACTTATCAATAAAATCAGCCACGTTTTGTGCGTCATCTTATGCACTTTCGGCAAACGTCGGCGCGCAGACAACACGATAAACAAAACCAGCCCCGCCACAGCAAAACGAATCCAAACCAAAGTCGCCGCGTCCATTTCGCGCAAAACCTGTTTCGCAGCCAGTGGCAAAGTACCCCAAGTCATGCTGGCGAGTAGGGCTAAAGAAAAGCCCAGTAGCGGTTTGTGTTGATTCATGATGGTATTTGCGCAAAAAAGTCTGGATTATAAACGCTTTTCATCATTCTGAACTTGGTTTCAGGCTGCCTGAAAATGTTCGTGATAAACAAGCTAAAAGGCTGCCTGAATATTTTCAGGCAGCCTAAACCCTATTTCCGACACGCCGCCAAAATATCCAGCGAGTTATCATACTGTTTCACGCTCGCCAAATCCGTGTCCATCATGCTGAATACGGTGTGAAACACATTGTCATGCGAATACGGCTCGCTCGCCCGATTTTTCAGGCAGCCCAAATCAAACGGCTCGTTCTTCGCCCACGTTTTGGAAAACCACATCAGCATCGGCACTGACGTTTGCTCTTTCGGCGCAATCGAATAGGGCGTGCCGTGTAAATACACGCCATTTTCGCCCAAACTCTCGCCGTGGTCGGACACATAAAACAGCGTACTTTCCCAATCATCACGCGCCGCCAATTTTTCAATCACCTTATCCAAAAATTGGTCAATATAAACAATGCCATTATCATAAGTATTGGCAATTTGTTCGTTGCTGCAACGGTTGATTTCCTTCGTGTCGCAAGTGGGCGTAAACACCTTTTCCACAGCCGTGTAGCGTTCAAAATACGTCGGGCCGTGGCTGCCAATCGTGTGCAAAACCAATATCGTATTTTTATTGTTTAAATTCAATGCGTTATCCATTTCAGGCAGCATAATATTGTCCAAACATTCGCCATCGGTGCAAAATTCGGGCAAATTCAATTCAATCGTGTTTGTGGTCGGAATATTTTTGCACACGCCTTTGCAATCGCTGTTATTTTCCACCCAATGCACGTCCACGCCCGCGGTTTGCAGCGTATCCAGCAAATTATCTTGGCGATTGGCACGCGCCTAGTCATACGTTTCGCGCGTTAAACTGGAAAAAATACACGGCACAGACAACGCCGTCGCTGTGCCACAGCTTTTCACATCAGAAAAATTGATGATTGGCTCGCCACGCGCCAGCCGCGCCGCTAATTTCGGCGTGGTCTGTTTCGCATAACCATTCAAGCCCCAATTTTGCGCACGCGTGGTTTCGCCCAACACAATCACGGTAACATGGCGAAAATTATCAGGCTTATGCAAATGCGAACCTTGCCCCAACGCCAAATTGTCGTTGCGTAATCGTTTGATTTTGCTAATGGTTGCGCCAATAAAATTGCTCGGCACAATCGTGTGTTTCAAATTATTGTGATTGCGAAAAAACGACGCATAATCTTGATAAAACACACTCGCCACCGCCAAAATCATCAACAAAGACAAGATGATAGACGCGCTACGCTGCAATAATTCGCGCCACCAAATTTTATACGCCACTCGCATTTTCACATATAAAAGCACAGGAATAATCCCTAAAAAAATCAACTACATCACATACGATACTCAACATTCGCGCCGATTCCGCAGGCGTGGTTTGCAAGACGTTGTCCAGCATATCGCGGTTAAAATAGACGTTGAAAAATAAGGTGTTATACGAAACTGCTGCGCCAATCAACAGCAAAATTGGCATGATGATTTTATGCACAAACGGCAACGCAATTAGTTGAAACAACACATTACACGCCGCCCACAAAATGAATGGAACGGTGTAAATAAAATAATCGTGAATTGTGCCAATGGGTTGATATAAATGAAAAAATTGTTTGATAAACGGAAAATTTAACACAAACGCAAAATAAGCCGCCGCCAACGCCAGCAGCGATGTGGCAGAAAGGGAAATTTTCGGTAACCGCATGAAGAACATCCGCAAATAAAAAAACCATAATAAATGTGAAAACTTAGCTGAAACTGAACAGCATAATTTCAGGCTGCCTGAAAAGTCCAACAATGGCTTTCAGGCAGCCTGAATAGTTGTAAATCAAATAATGAGCGATATTACCCCAAAATCTTCTCCACAATCTCGCGCACATCTTTGGACAAATCAGGCAACGCCGCAATCGCCGCCAATTCCGGTTTCATCAACGCCTGACGTTGTGGCTCAACCCGTTTGAGCAAATTAAACGCGCGCGCCAAACCTGCCGCTACTTGCGGATTGAATCCATCAATTTTTTTGATGTGTGCCGCCACAAACGCATAACCAGAGCCGTCAAGCGCATGAAAATGCGGCACATTGCGCGCAAACGTGCCAATCAGCGCACGCACCTTGTTCGGATTTTCCAGCGCAAAACGCGGATGATTTAAGGCAGCCTGCACTTGCGCCAAGGTATCGGCGCGGCGACTGGACGCAATCAGCATAAAATACTTATCCATAACAAGGGCTTGGTCGTCAAATTTCGCTGCAAATCGCGCCAACAATTCATCGCGTTTCGGGTTGTCGTTGTGGTTAATCGCGCTCAACACGCTCCACTCATGCGTCATGTTTTTTCGCGCCATTTCATCATAATGTTCAAACACTTGCGCAATGGTCGCCTGTTCATCAAAACGATGAATCAGCGCAAAACACGCATATTGCAATGAGCGCAAACCCGCGTCTTTTGGATTATATTCATAAATTTCAATCTGTTGTCCGCGCTTGTCCGCGTTTTCCGCTTCACGCGCATTGAGCGCATTCGCCAACAATTCGCCATGCAAGGCGTGGGCGATTTCGTCGAACAAAGCTTCACGCGCCATCGCCACCAAC
The DNA here is from genome assembly GCA_051414845.1 of Neisseriaceae bacterium B1. Lineage (GTDB taxonomy): Bacteria > Pseudomonadota > Gammaproteobacteria > Burkholderiales > Neisseriaceae > Simonsiella. The sequence continues at coordinate 558,389 of CP183313.1, read as the reverse complement.
ACGGGGTTGATGTTGTCGCGCTCGCCCCACAATTCGGCTTCGGCTGGCACTTGCAACAACATGGCTTTGAATGCCGCGTCCATGTCATTGTCATTCAAAATATTGCGCAAAGCATGGATTAACAATGTGTGTTCAGGCGGATTGTTGCCGTTTTGCAAAGCGGTTTCATTTTCGGCAATGGCGCGGCGGAACAAGGTTTGTCCTGCTTCCCAACGCGCAAATTCATCGTCATCGTGCGCCAACAGCAAAGCAAGTTGTTCATTGGTATAATCAAATTCCAAATGCACGGGCGCGGAAAAACCACGCAGTAATGACGGTGTAACGGCATTCGCGTTTTCCATCAAAAATTCAAATGATTGCTCGGCTTGATTGAGCGTTAAAACGATTTCTTGGCGTGTTTCATCATTTTCAGGCTGCCTGAAAGCGATTTTTGCGCCTTTTTCATCAAAAAATGCGATAGAAAGTGGCATCATCATCGGCTGTTTCGCTGATGACGGCATATCGGCCGTGTCAGGCAATGTTTGTTGCACATTCAAAATGTATTTGCCGTCTTTCAGGCTGCCTGAAACTTTAAGCGTGGGCGTACCCGCTTGCGAATACCACAAGGCAAATTGTTCAAAATCAAAGCCATTCGCGTCCGCCATTGCCGCGCGGAAATCATCGCAGGTTACGGCTTGACCGTCATGGCGTTCAAAATACAATTTCATGCCGCGCTGGAAACCCGCTTCGCCCAAAAAAGTGTGGTACATGCGCACGACTTCCGCGCCTTTTTCGTACACAGTCATGGTGTAAAAATTGTTCATTTCCACATAGCTGGCTGGGCGGACTGGGTGTGCCATGGGGCTAGCATCTTCGGCAAATTGATGTGTTCTCAATAACTTAACATTTTCAATTCTTCTGACTGCACGGCTGGCGCGGTCGCCTGAAAATTCTTGGTCGCGGAACACGGTCAAGCCTTCTTTCAGCGACAGTTGAAACCAGTCGCGGCAGGTTACGCGGTTGCCTGTCCAGTTGTGGAAATATTCGTGGGCGATGACGGCTTCCACGCCTTCAAAATCCGCGTCTGTGGCGGTGCGGCTGTCGGCAAGCACATATTTTGTATTGAAAATATTTAAGCCTTTGTTTTCCATGGCACCCATATTGAAATCGCCGACCGCCACGACCATGTAGATGTCCAAATCGTATTCCAAGCCGAAGCGTGTTTCGTCCCATTTCATCGAATTTTTTAATGCTTCAATGGCAAATGGCACTTGTGGCGTGTCTTCGCCTCGCGTGTAAAATTCAATCGCCACGCGGCGACCGCTTTTTGTGATAAAAAAATCTGATGTAACGGCCAATTGCCCTGCCACGAGCGCAAATAAATAAGTCGGTTTGAAAAATGGGTCGTGCCACACGGCGAAATGTCGCCCATCGTTCAGGCTGCCTGAACGGATTTTGTTGCCATTTGACAGCAATACGGGGAATTTATCCGCATTTGCACGAATTTCAGTGGTGAATTCGCCCATCACATCAGGGCGGTCAGGGTGGAACGTGATTTTGCGGAAACCTTCGGGTTCGCATTGTGTGTAAATATTTCCACCACTCGCATATAAACCATTGAAAGATTTATTGGTTTCTGGATTAATTTGCGTATGAATGGTCAGTGTAAATGGCTCGACTGGCGTTTCAGGCAGCGTCAAAGTTTCGCCGTCCAATGTGTACGCGTTTTCAGGCAGCATCTTGCCATCTAATTGAATCGACAATAATTTTGCGCTACCATGCAGTTTCAGGCTGCCTGAAACTTGCGGTACAACATGCAGCGTGGCAAATACGTCCACATTTTCCGTATCAATAATATCAAACAGCAATTCGGCTTTCGGCACGAGATGCGTTGGCGCGGTGTAATCTTTTAAATATTTAATCGTTTGAGACATGATGAGCTTTCGAGTCAGAGGTTGAAAACGTGCATTGTAAAGGCTTTCAGACAGCCTGAAAACACAAAACCCGCAACATTCACTGCGGGTTTTGTGTTTTTTTGGTTTTGAGTATTTGAAGAGAGAACAAGTTAGGCAATAGGCATACTCCGTTGATTTATCTATTGAATAATGAAAAGTAGATAAGGTGTTTAATGACCAGCAAACTGGTGAAACGAATTATGCAACAAATAAAAACAGCTATCAATAGTATTCTTTACAAAAACAGACAATTTTATCTACTTCATTGTTTTCAAATAAAATAAAATCAACGATGCAACAACAACTGCGCTTTTTGATACAAAGCCGCCGCAATCCAAAGCAACATCAGCAGCCAACCCAATTCCAATTGTGGCAAACCAAATTCATCGCCACGCAAACCTTGAATACGACGGTTTAAATAAAACACAATCATTAAAAACGCGTGCATCATCAAAATATTAAGCGGTTCAGTAAAATACAATTGCCATAAAAACGCCGCCGCATAAGGACTCAAACCGCTGGGATACACCCAAGTAATCAACACCGCAAACAGCGCAAACGCTAAATGAATGACCAGCGAACTCGTGCAAAACAAAGTCAGTAGTACCGCGCCGCTGCGGCTGTGCCAATATTTATTTTTCTCAGGCAGCCTTTGGATGTTGTTGAGCCAAAAAAACACGCTGCCAGCAAATAAATAAGTGTGCAAAATAAAAAAGTTAGGCAAATGCGTTATCCCCAGCACACGCGGCATCAGGCTGCCTGAAAACCAGCCCAACACCAGCCACAACGCCACCGAAAACCACAGCCATTGCAACTGCCCATGCCGAAACACTTGCCACACAAACACACACAACATCACGCCCAAAGCCGCCAGTTGCGCCCAATCCCAAACCGCCATCAAATCACCACTTCCCCATCAAACACCGACACCGCAGGCCCCGTCATCAGCACATCGCCGCCCTCTTCCCAGCTAATCCACAAATCGCCTCCCGGCAAAGACACGCACACATTCTCGCCTGCTGCCAACAGCCCCCAACGCACACCCGCCACCGCCGCCGCACACGCGCCCGTGCCACACGCTTGCGTTTCGCCTGCGCCGCGTTCAAATACGCGCAACTTAATATGATGTTTATCAATCACTTGCATAAAACCCACATTCACGCGCTGCGGAAAACGCGCATGATTTTGCAACGCCTCGCCCCATTCCGCCACAGGCGCAGAATCCGTCTCGCCCACCAACATCACCGCATGCGGATTGCCCATGCCCAAAATCGCCATTTCCGCGCTATCCAAGCCATTCATCACAATATAACTCGCCGCGCCATCCGTCTCTTCATCGCGCAACACAAACGGCACATCTTGCACCGCAAACTGCGGTTTACCCATGTTTACCGTGACCAAACCATCATCATTCAAACGCGGCACAATCAAGCTACGCGCCGTTTCCACCACAATTTCGCGTTTATCCGTCAAACCCTTTTCGCTGACAAACTTCACAAAACAACGCGCGCCATTGCCACATTGCTCCACTTCGCCGCCATCGCTATTGAAAATGCGATAACGAAAATCCACATTCGGCTGCGTCGCACGTTCCACCAACAACAATTGGTCAAAACCCACGCCCGTAAAGCGGTTGCCCCATGCCGCAATTTGTTCGCGTTGTGGCACAAATTCTTGGTTCACGCCATCAATCACCATAAAATCATTGCCCAAACCATGCATTTTGGTGAATTTTAAAGTTGTCATGTTTGTTCCTTGAAAAAATGTCTAGATTCTAGATATTGAGTGGCGCGATTATAGCGTAAATGCGGATGGGTTTTCAGGCTGCATAAAAATTAAGCAAAAATATAAAAAACTGCCTAAGCAATTAAGGCAGTTTTTTTATATTTTAGGTTTCAATAATTCTTTTACCTTGTGCATCAATTTCAGAGACAGTTGCAACATCCGTAAACACGCAATGAGGCTCAACACCATATGCACGAATACCTGTTAATTGCAATAAGCCAGTTAAATAATCAGCTGGCATACGAATAGGATAAGCATATTCAAGCAATCGTTTTGCCCCTGCTAAAGTTAATAAATATGCTGATGCCATTACAATAAACCGCTTTGATTTTTTACTCGGTGCCTTATATCTTCTCAATAAAAATCTTTCAGGTAATTTCCGACGATATAAATAATCTAATTTAACCTTACCATGGTCAAAAAATAAAATTTCCGTATCTTTTGCCATTTTTTTCAAAACATTGTCCAAAATAGTAGGAAAATAATTGCTCAGCAACACATCATCTTCAAAAATAATCGCTTTTTCAATATTGTTTTGTACAATATGCTCATAAACTTTAATATGACTCATTGCACAACCAATTTCACCTAAAGTAAATTCTTTTTGTTTTTCAGGCATATAATATTTAAAAAAATCATAATCGACTTTATCTAATTCTTCTTGAGTTAAACTTTTACCATACACACCATCAAAAAATTGGAATTGCAAATTCAAGGCAGCCAATCTTTTCGTAATAATGGGTCTTCTTGGCGAATTAGGTAAGCTAATTACAAAAATCCGGAGGGAAGTATTCATGTTAAATACCCAGATCTATTAAAATTTTGTAATTATATACAAAAAACCATAAACAATCAATATCTTATATAGCACATGACTCATCAAGTAAAGTAGTCATTTCACTTATAAACTTTTCAGTTCTGCAATAGTGCAAAATCGTTCTCAGGCTGCCTGAAACTATTTCATCATCAACAACTTAATTAACAACTGTTTTGCCTGCATATCTCCTGCTGCGGCGCGTGGGCGCAGGGCTTGGATTTGTTCGTTTTTCAGTTCTAGAATCAAACGCTTCATGCCTTCTTGAAACTCCAAGCATTTATCTTCGCTGTTGTCCGATAATTCATCGTTGTCCGCGAGCGTGTGGCGAAACAGAAATTCAATCGTGGGCGCAAAGGGCGTATCGCGGAAATGTTCAATGGCTTGCGCAGCGTGTAAATTGCCATGCTTTTGGTATACATCTGCCAGCGCGAGCAAGCAGGCGAAATCATCGGGCAAAGGCAAATAATCGGGAATTTGCACCCATTGCGCCCATTGTGGATTTAAGAGCAGCGTGCGGATTTGTTTTTGCACCAAAGTCGGCGTTTCAGGCTGCCTGAAACTTTCGCGCGGCAATTTGTAGTTTTTGGCGGCAACATGGCGTTGCGGCGCGGCTTGCCCCATTAAATGCGCTAAATTAGCAGGGTCAATGCCCGTCATATCGCTTAATTGTTGTTTAAGCAAAAATGCCAAAGTAGGCGCACCGATTTGGGCGAGCAATGGCGTGGCAGCTTTAACCAATTCGGCTTTGCCTTCATTGGTATATAAATCCAAGTTTTCTGTCAGCGCGTCAAAAAAGTAGGCGGATAAGGTTTTGCTTTGATGCAATAAATGTTCTTCAAAACGCGCTTTGCCCACTTCGCGCACATAGCTATCAGGGTCATGCTCAGCAGGCAAAAAGAGAAAATGCAGCGTTTTATCGTCTTTTAATTGCGGCAAGGCGTTTTCCAGCGCGCGCCAAGCGGCTTTGCGCCCTGCGGCGTCGCCATCGAAACAGAAATAAATATTGTCGGTTTGGCGCATTAAGAGTTTCACATGTTCCGCCGTCGTCGCCGTCCCCAACGCCGCCACCGCGTAGCCCACGTCAAATTGCGCCAGCGCGACCACGTCCATATAACCTTCCACCACCAAAATCCGCCCCGCGTCCTTAATCGCGGCGCGCGCTTCAAATAAACCGTATAAATTTTTCCCTTTATCAAACAAAGGTGTATCAGGCGAATTCAAATATTTTGGCTTGCTGTCGTCCAACACGCGTCCGCCAAAACCAATCACTTGCCCACTCACATTGCGAATGGGAAACATCAAACGATGACGAAAACGGTCGTATTGTTTGCCCTCGTTATCGATCACCATGCCACTTTGAATCAACTCGGGCGACGGATAAGGCTGCAACACCTGCGCCAAAGGCGTCCAGCCATCGGGCGCGTAACCAATGCCATAATGCGCCACCATTTCTGCCGACAAACCACGCGATTGCGCATACTGCGACGCGGGCGCACTCTGCGGCCATTGCGCCTGATAAAACGCCGCCGCTTGTGTCATCACATTTTCCAGCGTTTGCTGCTGCTTTTTGCGTTGCTCGCGCACTTCTGGATTTTCAGGCTGCATGCCCTTGACGCGCGGCACAGTCATCCCCACGCGGTCGGCAAGATATTGCACCGCCTCGGTAAACGACAAACCTTGATGTTCCATCACAAAACCAATCGCCGAGCCATGCGCACCGCAGCCAAAACAATGGTAAAACTGTTTGGTCGGCGATACGGAAAATGACGGCGATTTTTCCTTGTGAAATGGACAACACGCCATATAATTCGCGCCACTTTTTTTCAGCGGCACGCTCTGGTCAATAATGTCCACAATATCGGTTTTTGCCAGCAATTCATCAATAAAGTCGCGTGGAATCATGGTGTTAAAATTTCTTGAAAGTTTAGATAAAGATTTTCAGGCGGCCTGAAAAGCCGTCCAAAAAGCCGCCTATTATGCCACGATTTTTCAGACAACCTGAAACCTCATTATATAAAGCATTGACAAGCCACACGCAAAGCATTAAAACCGCAACTCTTTTTCATTTTTCCAACTCCCCAATATCATGCAAAATTATCTTACCCCCAATTTTGCTTTCGCCCCCATGCAACCTGCGCGTGCGCTAAGTAGCCGCGTTTGGGATGAAAATAATCGTGAATACATAGACTTATCAGGCGGCATTGCGGTTAATTCGCTTGGTCATTGCCATCCTGAATTGATTGTCGCACTGACCGAACAGGCGCACAAATACTGGCACATTTCCAATTATTACACCACCGAGCCCGCGCAAAAATTGGCGCAACAATTGGTAGAAAACAGTTTTGCCGATAAGGTTTTTTTCGCCAACTCAGGCGCGGAAGCCAATGAAGCAGCGTTGAAATTGGCGCGAAAATATGCGCGTGATAACTTTGGCGAGCAGAAAAACGAAATCATCGCATGTGTCAACGCGTTTCACGGACGCACGCTGTTTACCGTTTCAGTAGGCGGACAGCCGAAATACAGCCAAGATTTCGCGCCTTTGCCGCAAGGCATTACGCATATTCCGTTTAACGATGTCGCCGCCTTAAAAGCCGCCGTTTCCGACAAAACTTGCGCAGTGATTATTGAGCCGATTCAAGGCGAAAGCGGCGTCTTGCCTGCCACGCCAGAATTTATGCAAACCGCGCGCGCATTGTGCGATGAATTTCAGGCTGCCTTCATCGTGGATGAAGTGCAAACAGGCATTGGGCGCACAGGCAAATTGTTTGCCTATGAACATTACGGCATACAACCCGACATTTTAAGCAGCGCAAAAGCTCTGGGCGGTGGTATGCCGATTGGCGCAATGCTGACAACCGACTGCTTCGCACCAGCTTTTTCTGTTGGCTCACACGGCAGCACCTTTGGCGGCAATCCGCTCGCGTGTGCCGTTGCCAACAAAGCATTAAGCATCATCAATTCGCCCGATACCTTAAATCATGTGCAACAACAAGGTGAAAAACTGCAGGCAGCCTTAAAAAAAATTGGTCAAGAGTTTGATTTATTTACAGAAGTTCGCGGAAAAGGTTTACTGATTGGCGCGGTGTTAAACGAAAAACATCGCGACCTTGCAGGGCAAATCGTTCAGGCAACCTTAAATCATGGCTTGATGATTTTGGGTGCTGGCACAAATGTCTTGCGTTTTGCGCCGTCGTTATTGCTCACGGATGAAGATTTAGATGAAGCAATGATGCGTTTGCGTGCGACCATTCGGGATTTTCAGGCAGCCTGAAAACCAGTTATCACAAAAAATGAACACTATTTATACCCAACATCTCGCCAACTTCTTGCAACAGCAACAACAGCAAAACCGCTCACCGCATACGCTTGCGGCGTATGAACGCGACATTCAAATTTTGCTCAAATGGCTACCTGAAAACCGCGAACCAACACGCACAGATTACACGCAAGCGTTTAAATCCTTATCGCAACAAGGCAATAGCGAAGCGACCATGGCGCGTAAACTCTCGGCTTGGCGGCAATTTGTGGCGTATCTCGTGCAACAAGGCTGCCTGAAAAACAATGCCTTAACCGGCTTGAAAGCACCGAAATTACCGCAGCGTTTGCCGCGTGCGATTGAACGTGAACCGCTCAATGCGATGTTGGACAACAGCGACAGCGACGATATGTTCAGCGCGCGCGATGTGGCGATGGTGGAATTGTTGTACGGCTGCGGTTTGCGCTTATCGGAATTAGTGGGCTTAAATGTGGACGATATTTTTTTAGATGAAGATTGGGTCAACGTGCTGGGTAAAGGGCGAAAACAACGGCGCGTTCCGCTTACCACCCAAAGCATAGACAGCCTGAAAACCTATTTGCCACAACGCTTTGCCGCACCCCAAGAAACCGCCTTGTTTACAGGGCAACACGGTAAAAGACTAGGCGCGCGCCAAGTGGCAAAACGGCTAGAAAAGTGGGCAGAACAACAAGGCAGCGCGCAACACATTTCGCCACACATGCTGCGCCACAGCTACGCCAGCCACTTGCTGCAAGCCTCACGCGATTTGCGCGCGGTGCAAGATTTGCTCGGGCATGAGCAGTTGTCCACCACGCAGATTTACACCAAATTGGATTTTGACCACTTGGCGCAAGTGTATGATGAAACGCATCCACGGGCGCGGCGGAAAAAGGGCTGAGAGGTTTCAGGCTGCCTGAAAATCTGCAATCTCAAAGTCGGCTTGAAAGCTATCTTAAAAGTAATGCGCATGTTTCAATCTTGAATTTTAAGGCTGCCTGAAAATGAAAAAGTATCTTCCTTTCTTGCTTTTTTATCTGATAACGCTGGCGATATTGAATTATCGAATCTTTTTGGATGCACCAATATTTTTAAATCCACCTGCCTATGAGTCGCTCACGACTATTTCAGGCAAAATTGAAAAGCCCCCGATTGAGTTTGGTAAATGGCAAGGGATTTATGTGCAAAAGGATGCACAATCAGGCGTAACGATTTATTGCGATATTCAACAAAGCCCTCTTAGAAAAGGAAGCCCGAAAAGTCAAAACGATGTTTTAGGTCGTTGCGATTGGTTGAGCGTGCCACAGTCGCAGCAACTTTATGGCAAGGAGATTACGGCGAAAGTACACGATTTTACGATTTATGAATTGGAGATTGAAGGTTATTCACCGTTACCCTATTTATATTTCACAAGCCAATATCGAGCGCAATTTTTAGCTAACGCGCGTTCTGCATGGATGATTTGGGGATTATTGACAGAAGTTTGGTAATGGGATTATCGACGACAGCAAGCGAAATAAATTTTCAGGCTGCCTGAAAAATAACGAGATATAACGCAATATAAAAACCGCTTATTTTCAGGCTGCCTGAAAATAAGCGGTTTGTTTTGGCTACATCTTAGAACAACTCACCAATGGCGTCGCCTTTGGCCGGTGCGGTACGTTGGTTTGGAGTGGGTTCTAAGGGTGTTTCTTGAGCAGGGGCGGCAGGTACGTTGTTTTGTGGCTCATCAGTGTAGATTTGCTGACCTGCTGGTGCTTGTTGCACGGCTTCTGGTTTGTCGGTGCTGTTGTCAATCGCTTTGGTTATCGTGTCTTGCTGACCCACAATTTCCACTTCGCCATTTTGCTGCGTTACGCCTGATGGCACTTGGAATTGACTCGGTGCAACATTGTTGAGTGCAAAGCGCATGTAATCAATCCAAATTGGCAAGGCGAGCGTACCACCAAAGCCACGTCGTCCCATACTGGCTGGCGTGTCGTAACCGACATAAACGGCGGTAACGATTTTCGGGCTGTAACCGACAAACCATGCGTCTTTGAAGTCGTTGGTTGTACCTGTTTTACCTGCTAAATCGCTGCGACCTAGGACATTGGCACGGGCGGCTGTACCGTGTTGCACCACATCGCGCATGATGGAAGTCATCACATAGGCGTTGCGCGGGTCAATGACTTGTGGCGCATTTTGACGTGCGACCAATGGTTGCATTTCTGCACGCAAGTTGCCTTTGCCATCGTAGATTTTGTCGATGACATATGCGGAAACTTTGTAACCACCGTTGGCAAATATGGCATAACCTTCTGCCATTTGTAAGGGTGTCGCTGAGCCTGAGCCAAGTGCCAATGATAAAGATGGCGGCAGTTGGTCTTCTTTAAAGCCAAATTTTTGGATGTATTGGCGCGCGTATTTCACACCCATGGCTTGCAAAATGCGCACAGATACGGTGTTTTTCGAGCGCGTTAAGGCAGAACGTAAGGTAATCATACCTGCGTAATTGCCATCGGAGTTTTGCGGCGACCAGCCACGAATCGTAATCGGCGCGTCGTTTACAAGTGTATCGGCTTTCATGCCTTTAGATAAGGCGGCTGAATACACAAAAGGTTTGAAAGTCGAACCTGGTTGGCGAATACTTTGCGTGGCGCGGTTAAAGGTTTTATTATGGAAATCGTAACCACCGACCATAGCACGAATCGCACCTGTGTTTACATCCAGCGATACGAGTGCGCCTTGAATTAAAGGTTGTTGCACTACTGTCCAGCGACCGCTTTTCGGCTTAAAGACGCGAATCATGGAGCCGACTTTTAAAGCATTGTCGCCTAATCTTTTATTGCCAACTGCGCTGCGCGCAATACCCATATTGGCTGTGGCAATATCAAATTTTTGACCCCCTTGTAAGTAAACGCCAATACCTTTTTTATCGGCACGTGTCACAATCGCTGGCACCATGCCTTCTACGGTGTAGGTGTTTGAAAGCAATTGCTCAAGCTCATCATCCAGTTCTTCTGGCTGAATTTTGCTTAAGTCAAATTGCTGCTCCGCACCACGATACGCGCTGCCTGCATCAAAATTGCGCAAGGCTTTGCGTAAGGCTGTGGTAGCGGCTTTTTGGTTGGCAATGCTGACGGTGGTGTAAACGTGCAAACCTTGTGTGTAAGCATCTTCGCCGTAACGTTCATAAAGATTTTGACGCGCCATTTCAGCTACATATAAAGAATTTTGGTCAATCGCTAGACGGTGGCGCTCATAAATCAAGGTTTCATCTAAGGCTTTTTGACGTTCCGCTGGCGTAATCATATTAAGCTCAACCATATTGTTGAGAATGTATTGCTGACGCAAACGAGCGCGGTCTGGATTAACAATCGGATTGAACGCCGAAGGTGCTTTAGGCAAGCCCGCTAAAATAGTCGCTTCCGCTAAAGACAAATCTTGTACGGGTTTGTTGAAATAAATTTTAGCGGCTGCCGCAAAACCGTATGCACGCTGACCAAGATAGATTTGGTTGAAATACAATTCTAAAATCTGGTCTTTGGTTAAGTTTTTTTCAATTTTGTAGGCTAATAAAGCTTCATTGAACTTACGGGTTAATGTGCGCTCGTTCGTTAAATAGAAATTACGAGCAACTTGTTGAGTAATGGTACTCGCGCCCTGTTTTGAACCACCTTGCGCATTACTGATGACGGCACGTGCCACACCAGTTAAATCGACACCCCAGTGCTGATAAAACCGCTTATCTTCTGCAGCAATAACTGCGTCTTTTAAAACTTTAGGGAATTGGTCGATGGTTGTAAAAGCACGACGCTCATCCCCATAAGTACCAATAATGACACCATCAGATGAATAGATAGTGAGCGGCTCTTTAGGTTGATAGCGTTGAATGGCATCGAGTGCTGGAAGTTTTGGATATGTCACTAATATAGCAACCGTTACCAAACCAACTGCGAATAGGAACAAACCCAATAACAATCCCAATACTGTGGTAATAAAGCTCTTAATCATGATTTCTCAACGTTGAAATTTAATAAATTTGCCATCTTTTTGTTAAAATCAAGTAAAATAACATTCATCTTTTGTTATTTGAACAAAATTTCATCATTTCGTGGCCAACAATCGCCATTATAAATGGTTTGAGCGTTTTGTAAGGATTTAAATTATGCGTTTTAAAAAAACCGAAAAAAACACAAGCAATAAAAGCACTTCCGCTACTTCAGGGAAAAGTGTTATTGGCTTAGATATTGGTCAAAGTGCCATTAAAATGGTCCAAATTTCAGGCAAGCAAGCGAACCAGGTCCAACTGGAAAAATATGCGATTGAATACCTGCCACAACATGTCATTTCAGGCAATGAAATTATTGATTACGACCAACTTGTCTCTCATTTGCAACAATGTTACAGCAAATTGAAAACAAATTGCAAACAAGTCAATCTTGCCTTACCTTTTGGCTCAGTAACAATCGAAGAGGATTTGTACTTCGACCCAAAAACCAGTGATATGTCACTACAAGAATTCGTTGAGTCACAAGTTTCTACGATTGGCTCTCTTGATGAAATGAATTACGACTGGGCTGTACTTGGTGAAAATCCTAAAACAGGAGAACAATCTGTTTTAATGGTTGCTGCTAAAACAGAAAGCGTAGAAAAGTGCTCTGACTTGGCTGATGACATTGGTGTAACCGCTATCAATGTGGATGTAGATTTATTTGCTATCGCCAATGCTTTTGCCTATGCTGATTCCGCCGAAAATAGCGAATTCAGTCACGCTCGAATTGCTTTATTTGATATTGGTGATTCAAGCATGAAATCTTTGGTAATGGAAGGAGGCAGAATCCTTTACAAGCAAGAAAGCTCTTTAGGATTAGAACAATTAATTCAATTAATCCAACGTACTTATCAAGTTTTAGATACTGAAGCAGTAGCGATGATTAATGGTAGCAATCCTCGTCCTACTGACTATAATGATTTAGTGAGCAGCAGCTTTAATATGCAAATTGCACAAGAAGTCCAACGTGCAATCCAATTCTTTTTAGCCACTCAAAACTCAGATGATATTGACATCAAGCATGTATTTATTAGTGGTAGTGGCTGCATAGCTGGCACAGGCGTTGCAGAAATGATTTACGCTCAAACTGGTATTCCTACACGCCAGATTGCTCCTATTAGTCTCACCAATAACAAAACAAAAGTTGATAATAGTATTTTTGAAAAAGATGCTAATGCATTAACTATTGCTTTTGGCTTAGCATTGCGAGGTCTTGTATAAAATGAATCTAATCAAAATTAACTTATTGCCATATCGCGAAATTCGTGAACAAAAGCAAAAGAAACAATTCCAACAAATCATGCTTTTAGGGGCTGCAGCTGGCTTAGTGCTATCAGGTTTAATTTGGTCGGCCTTAGAGGGTGCAATCAGCAACCAAAATAGTCGTAATGAAAGTTTGGAATCAGGCATTAAACAACTTGATAGTGAACTAGCTGAAATTAAAACGTTGAATGAACAAAAGCAAAATTTCCTTGCTCGCAAACAAAAAGTAGAAGAGCTTGATGTAAAACGTTTTGAAGGTGCTCGTGTTTTAGATACTTTAGATCAGATTACCCCAGAAGGAACCTATCTAGTTTCTATAACCCCTAACACTCAGAACGGTGTTAATTTAGCGACTGGAAACAATGCTTACATTATCAATGGTAAAGCAGTAAGCGATAATAAGATAGCTTTATTTATGACCGCATTACCGAGCACAGGGATGTTTGAACAGCCTGAGCTACAAAGTATTAAAAAGGGTGATGATGCTCAAGAATTTTCTTTATCATCTAAATTAGTAGAACAAAAAATAGCTCAAACGAATGCAGCATCTCAGACTGCATCAACGCCAAGTGAAGGGAACAACAATGAATCTCAATGAAATAGATTTCAAGAAATTACACTTACAAAGTAAGGGCATTCAATTTGCTTGTGCCTTGATCCTTTCAATAATTATTATTGGTATAGGCTACTTACTTTTGTTTAATGACCAATATACTGAATATCAATCTTTAAAAGAAAAAGAAGTAGCTTTAAAAGAAGATTTTAGTAAAAAAAGTATTTTGGCTGCTAACTTACCAAATTTAAAAGAAGAACTTCGGTTAATTGAAGAAACTATTAATGATTTATTAAAACAATTGCCAACCGATGCTCAGATTCCAAGTTTAATTCAAGAGATGCATCAAGCAGCAGCTAACAACGGATTAACCATGAATAATGTTACTCCTCAACCACCTATCAATGACAGTCAAATTCAACGATTACCTTTTTCAATTTCCTTGACAGGTAATCACACCCAAATAGCTAATTTTACACGTGATTTAGGTCGAGTATCCCGAATTGTTACTTTATCAGATATATCGTTAAAAAATGCAGAAAGCAATGATTTGACAGGAAATAAGCTAACTTTTTCCGCTCTAGCTAACACCTATAAAGCATTAGATATAAAATCTAATTCCCCAGCTAGTTCTGCTTCAGCAACTGATAAAAGTAATTAACTTGTGTAATCTATGATAGATAGGAAATAAAAATGAAAGTTAAACTTTTAGCATTATCATCATTGATTGCACTAAGCGCATGCTCAGAAGAGCATAGCGATTTGCAATCATGGATGCAGGAACAACGTAATTCTGCCAAATCCCAAATTAAACCAGCAGAAAAACCAGTCCCAATGGAGCATGTTGTCTACGTTACACCACAATTATCTAGTCCTCATGCATTCAGTTCTTCAAAAATGAGATCAGCCGCACAAAATGCAAATGCTCCAGATATGAGCCGTGCTAAAGAATTACTAGAAAATTATAGTCTAGAAAATCTTAAGTTTGTTGGCTCAATTGGCACTCCTAATAATCGTTCTGGTTTAGTGGAAGTTGACGGTCACATCTATACTGTTCGCGTTGGTAACCATATTGGTCAAAATTATGGTCGAATTAGCAAAATCACTGCTGATGGATTAGAAATTATTGAAGTAGTTGAAGATACTGATGGCCGCTGGGTAAATCGACCAACAACACTTTCCGCGTATTCAACCAATACAGGCAATAAAAAATAATTTTAAAATTTAGAAAACTGAGGCTAAAACATGAAAACAACAAACTCCGTGAAAGCGCTTTCTGCTATTGCTTTCGGTCTGCTTTTACAAGCAGCATCAGCTGGTAATATTACAGATATTAATGTATCAGTACTTCCAGATAAACAAAGAGTTGTAAAAGTACGTTTTGATAAAGACGTAGTGGAACCTAGTGGCTTTATTACTGCTACACCAGCACGTATTGCCCTAGATTTTCCTTCAACAGATGTGAATTTACAACAACCAAACTTAACTTTCAATGATACTTTATTGAGCCAAGTTGTTGCTGCACAAGGAAACAATCATGCTCGCATTTTGCTCAGTTTAAGTAAAGAAGGTCAATATAATACCCAAATT
The DNA here is from genome assembly GCA_051414845.1 of Neisseriaceae bacterium B1. Classification (GTDB taxonomy): domain Bacteria; phylum Pseudomonadota; class Gammaproteobacteria; order Burkholderiales; family Neisseriaceae; genus Simonsiella. Next base: position 543,137 of record CP183313.1, on the reverse strand, counting down.
AAGGGAAATGAAGTTTGGATTTACGTAAGTGAGGCAAGCGCCACAAATAGTGCACCTATTGCTACAAATTCAAAATCCGAAGTAGCTCAACGCTCTACTTATACACCAAGCTCGCAACCATCCCAAGGAACACCTAGCTTCAATATTGACTTTCACAAAGGCTCCAATAATGCAGGTGTAATTGAGTTTGCATCAGGCTATGCCGGTGATGTTCAAGTTAAACGCCAAAGTGACCGTTTAGTATTAACTTTAAAAAATTACGCACTTTCTACACAAGATCAACGCAATCTTGACGTTACTGATTTTTCTACACCAGTTCGTACTATTGGTGTGAAACGTTTAGGTAATAACACACAAATTACGATTCGTACGCAAGGTTCTTGGGGTTATAAAATGACTGGCAATGGTGGCAACAAAACCATTACCATTCAGCCTGAAAAAAATATTGCATCACTTGGCGTAACTGGTAAAAAAGCAAATACAAACTTCTCAGGCAAAACCATTTCGCTTGATTTCCAAAATGTAGATGTACGCACCATTTTGCAAATTATTGCCAAAGAAGCAAATACAAATATCGTTGCCAGCGATTCTGTACAAGGCAAAATGACTTTATCACTTAAAGATGTACCTTGGGATCAAGCATTGAGCCTAGTATTAGATGCACGCGATTTAGACATGAAACGCATTGGTAACATTATTAATGTTGCTCCGCGAGAAGAAATGTTGAAAAAAACAAAAAGTGAACTAGAATCTCGCACTCAAATTGAGGAACTAGGTCCTTTATTGTCACAAACATTCCAACTTAAATATAAAAATGTTGAAGAATTTAAAGAAATTTTAAAACTAGATCAATCAAGTTCTAGTGGTAATAATAATTCGCGCAGCATTTTGAGCAGCCGTGGCAGCGCATTAATTGACCCTTCTACTAATACATTAATTATTACTGATAATGAATTTGTAATGCGCAAATTTGAAAAATTAGTTGAAGAATTAGATGTACCCGCTCGTCAAGTAATGGTAGAAGCACGTATCGTTGAAGCTGCTGACGGTGTTGCTCGAGATTTAGGTGTGAAGTTTGGGGCATTTGATAAAAGATCTACAGGAGATGGCAGACGAAATACTACATGGGGTGGAGGTTATGGATCTGGCAATGGCATTTACGGAGGAATTAACTCGCCTAGTATAAATTTGCCAGTAGTTACTTCGGCTACTGGAGGGGCTATTTCTTTATTACGTAGCACTGCTACAGGTGCTTTAGGTTTGGAATTAACAGCATTAGAAACCGATAATCGTAGTAAAACAATTTCTACTCCCAGAGTTTTAACTCAAGACCGCAAAGAAGCAGAAATCAAACAAGGTATCCAAATTCCTTATACAACTCGTAGCAGTGATGGTGCTACTGAGACGGAATTTAAAGATGCTGTAATGAGTTTAAAAGTAACACCACGTATTACACCAGATAATCGTGTTATTTTAGATATTGCTATCAATAAGGATGAACCTGATTATGGAAATGTAAATGTAGAGGGTGAACCTGGTATTTCAACTAAGTCAGTTACTACTCAAGCCATGATTGAAGATGGTGGCACATTAGTTGTTGGTGGTATTTATCAAGAAACTATGCGTAATAACTTGACTAAAGTGCCATTATTAGGTGACATTCCTGTATTAGGCAATTTATTTAAAAGCCGTTCACGTTCAAATACTCGTAACGAACTGCTCTTCTTCATTACTCCGCGCATCATGGGTAGCGAAGCCAGTGTATTGCGTTACTAATAATTTGCAATTAAAGCAGCACATAATGCAAATTTAAGTTAAAATGCCTGCTATGGAAAACATGGCAGGCAATTTTATTTTCATTGGTTTAATGGGCGCAGGCAAAACCACGCTCGGACGCCAATTAGCAGAACATTATCAACGTCCGTTTTACGATAGCGACCAAGTCCTATGCGAACGAACGGGTGTTAGCATTCCTACCATTTTTGAAATGGAAGGTGAAAAAGGTTTTCGCAATCGCGAAAGCAGCATAATTCAAGAACTATGCGACCTGAAAAATATTGTCTTAGCCACAGGTGGTGGTATTGTTTTGCGTGAGCAAAATCGAGCATGTTTGCAGAAAAACGGGCTGGTAATTTATTTGCATGCGCAGCCTGAAACGCTGTTTGAGCGAACCAAAAACGATAAAAACCGTCCACTATTGCAAGTTAAAGACCCGCTTGAACGCTTTAAACAACTCTATGCCGCACGCGATTCACTCTATCGCCAAACAGCGCATATTATTTTTGAAGCCGAGCATAACTCCACACAACAAAGCCTAGAAAAATTATTAAACCAACTCAATAATCCCTAGCAAAACCATGAATCACCAACTAAACGTCGTCACTTCATCGCATTCCTATCCCATTTATATTGGCAGCCAAATGCTGACCAATTTCCAATATTACGCGCCGCATATCAGCAAAAAAGTCTTCATCGTAACCAATCCCACCGTTGCCGCGTACTATTTAGAACCGCTGCAAAATCTGTTCACGCAAAACCAAATTGAACACCACAGCATTATTTTAAACGACGGCGAACAATACAAAAATCACGACTCGCTCAACCATATTTATAACGAGCTACTCAGCCACCATGCCGACCGCAAAAGCACACTCATCGCGCTTGGCGGCGGTGTCATCGGCGACATCACAGGTTTTGCCGCAGCCACTTACCAGCGCGGCATCCCCTTTATCCAAATTCCCACCACTCTATTGAGCCAAGTCGATTCCAGCGTCGGTGGCAAAACCGCCATCAACCATCCGCTGGGCAAAAACATGATAGGCGCATTTTACCAGCCGCAAGCCGTTATCGCCGATTTAGACACATTAAACACGCTGCCTGAACGCGAATTTTCCGCAGGTATGGCAGAAGTCATCAAATATGCCCTACTCGGCGATGTTCAATTTCTCGCATGGTTGGAAAACAGCATAGCAACCATCATGTACAAAGAGCCTGAAACACTCACCATCATGGTTAAACATTGCTGCCAAATGAAAGCCGACATTGTCGCCCAAGACGAAACCGAACAAGACTTCCGCGCCCTACTCAATCTCGGACACACTTTCGGACACGCCATTGAAACTGAAATGGGTTACGGCGTATGGCTACACGGCGAAGCCATCGCCGCAGGCATGGTACTGGCCGCCAAACTTTCCGAGCAATTAGGCAACCTGAAAGCCAGCGACACAGAGCGAATCCGAATCCTATTGCAACAAGCAAAATTGCCTGATACCCCACCTAAATTCAGCTTTGACCAATGGCTTGCCCACATGAAACACGACAAAAAAGTATTGAGCGGACAAATGCGTTTCATCACGCTCGCCCATCTCGGACAAGCCCAAATCAGCAATATCGACAGCCCCAATATATTGCAAGCAACACTCCAACCTTATTTACCTTAAATCTCATTTCAGGCAGCCTGAAACACAATTCAGCGCAGCTAAAATAAACCAACGAAACATAACGGAAAAGAACCATGACACAAGAAACCGCACTCGCCGCCGCTCTCAAAAATGCCGTACAAGGCATGAGCAAGAAAAAACAAACCGACATGATTGCCGAGCATATCTACAAAAAATACGAAGTATTCGGCCGCTTCAAACCACTCGCCATCGGCATTGAAAACGACTTAATTGAAGCCATGCCACAATTTGACCCGCAACTTATCGGTCGCGTGTTGTCCAATCATTGCCGCCGCCCGCGCTACATCAAAGCCATCGCCAAAGGCGGCAAACGCTTCAATTTAAACAACCGCTTCCAAGGCGAAGTCAGCCCAGAAGAGCAGCAACACGCCGCGCAAAATCCATTGGTTAAAGAAGCACTAGAAAAACAAGCCGCCAAACGCGCAGAAAAAGCCAATGCAACAGCAGAAAACACAGAAGCTGCTGCAACCGATTCTGCCGCAAGCGATTCATAATTAAGTGATACCCAAATAGTGGCAGACAGAAATCTGCCACTATTTTTCATCGTCATCTAAACTCATAGTAAATTAACACATTAGCGGAGTAACCATGCCCCACTTCACCCTTCCCGCCAGCAACGGCACCCAATTCAACAGCCAACAAAATCTGCCGCTCGTCGTCTATTTCTACCCCAAAGACCATACCGCAGGCTGCACCACCGAAGGCTTAGACTTCAACCGCTTGCTGCCTGAATTTCAAGCCGCGGGCTATCAAGTGGTTGGCATTTCACGCGATAGTGTCAAAATTCATCAGAATTTCGTTACCAAACAAGGATTTGAATTTTTATTATTGAGCGACGCAGATGAAACCGTGTGCAAACAATTTGATGTGTTGAAACTCAAAAAACTCTACGGCAAAGAACACATCGGCATTGAACGCAGCACGTTTGTATTAGACAAAAATGGCAACATCATTCAAGAATGGCGCAAAGTCAAAGTTGCCAATCATGCGCAAGAAGTGCTGGATTTTGTGCGGCAAAATGCGTCAAACAAGCAATAATTTTCAGGCAGCCTAAAAGTCCAAAAGATGTAGGGTGTGTGGCGCAAAGCCACGCACGCGTTATTGAAATTAAAAAATCGTGCGTGCGTACCGCACACATCCTACAAAATCCCTTTCAGGCAGCCTGAAAACCACAATATAGAAGGAAACCTAAATGTTCCAAAAAATCGTGCTAGCTAGCGGCAATGCAGGCAAACTCAAAGAATTTTCTGCCCTGTTTGCCGCCGCGAATATAGAAATTCTGCCACAATCCCAATTCAATACGCCTGAATGCCCCGAGCCGTTTCACACTTTTGTAGAAAACGCGCTCGCCAAAGCACGCCACGCCAGCCAATACAGCGGCTTGCCCGCGCTTGCCGACGACAGCGGCATTTGCGTCAATGCGTTAAGCGGCGCACCCGGTGTGTTGTCCGCACGTTTTGCAGGCGATAACCCCAAATCCGATGCTGCCAACAATGCCAAAGTGAGCGAATTATTGGCAAATCAAGCAGATAAAAGCTGTTACTACGTTTGCGTGCTCGTACTCGTGCGCCATCCAAACGACCCGCAGCCGATTATCGCCGAAGGTATTTGGCACGGCACATGGCAGACCGAAGCCGCTGGCGAATACGGTTTTGGTTACGACCCGCATTTTTTCCTACCCGAGCAAAACCAAACCGCCGCGCAAATGCAGCCTGAAACCAAAAACCAAATCAGCCACCGCGCCCAAGCCTTGCAAGAATTGTGGCGCAAAATTCAGACTGCCTGAAAACATATTTTCATCTTTTTCAGTCCGTAGGTTGGGTTTTAACCCAACTTTTTATTGAATATCTACCATCTTGTTGGGTTTACAACCTAACCTACTGTTGAAATGTTGCAGATTAGATTCTTGAATCCAACCTGCAATTTGAGTTTTATAAAAGTTTCAGGCAACCTAAAACCCTTGCAAAACCCTTTGCAAAACCCTGTATGTAGAGGGCAGATTTCATATCTGCCCTTTTTGCTATCAGAATTTTATTATGAAATTCAATTTGTTAAAAAATAGGGCGGATATAAAATCCCCCCCCTACGCAAGAAAATAATCAGTTTTGCAAAAGTTTGAGCCTTTCTGTACACAACAAAACTGGCAATCTTTTGTAGATACTATCTCCCCAGTCAAGACCAACTAGCAAAAAACTCACACAATTTGGACTTGACTGGGGAGATAGTATCTATAACATCGTGCAATCAAAGACTGCCTGAAAGCGGATTTACAACTTTTCAGACAGCCTGAAACGCAACACTTATTCAATAAATAATCCCCGATGGTCGGATTCACCCCATTCTAGCGTTTGCACCTTCACTTTTTCCCGCGCTAAAACATGATCAATATTCAAGCCTAGAAGTTTCCAAGTGGGCAACCATGCTGGCGTTTGCGGCGACAGATTTGCACGTTGGACAAATTGGCGAAATAGTGGCGAAAATGGGCTGCTGTTTAAATCGCCTACTACCAACACTTTATTTTCTAGAGAAATTTTCTCCGCAACTTGCGTTAAATAACGTGTGCGCGATTGCGCCAATTGTGCGGTAATCGGTGGCGGCGGATGCAAAGCATACACCACGCGCCCTGCTTGCTCAGCGCGGATATAAGGATAATCGTCAATCATCTTGACTTCGCAAGCCTGAAACGGCGTTTTGCTCCACATCACCAGCGCAAACGGGCTAGAAGAGCGGTATTCGCATCCATGTGGCAGCGCGTGTTTTAAAGGTTGCCAGCGCGGATTTAAATCAATTTCTGCTAAAGCCGCGATATTCGGCTGTTTTGCCAGTATCTTAGCGGTTTCTTGTTCAGGCTGTGCGTTATGCAGATTGACGTTATACCAAATTAGTTGCCAAGTTTCTGTTTTGTTGTTAGTTTTTTGGTTTGAATTTTCAGGCAGCCTGATTATCCAAGCCAAAGTCAAAACGGCACACACTAGCCAAAACCAGCGTTTTTTGTTGCACGTAAACACAGCTGCTAACAAAAATACCGCCGCATAATGTGGCACAAAATGGCTGAATAATTCGGCAAACCAGTGAAAATAGCCTACTGTTTGCCCAATAATCAGCGCGATAAGTGCCAGCCAAGCAACGATATTTAAGCGTTTTACCAGTGCAGCTTTCATTTTATTTCCTTTTTTGGGCGTAGCGGTGATTATAGCTTAAAGCTTGCCACTTTCTCAGCAACAAATGCTTTCAGGCAGCCTGAATGTAATCAATAAATGCACTTAAACTATAAAATAGACAAGATAACATCATTCCACGCTTAAAATAAGACAAATTGTCTAAAATAAAAATAAAAAGACAAATTAAATCCATATTTCCTTGCCTTATTTGCCCAAAAAGTCTAGAATACGCACATTCTATTGAACAACGAAAAGAACTTAAATCATGGCACAAACCCTTTACGATAAACTTTGGAATAGCCACATCGTCCGCGAAGAAGAAGACGGCACGGTGCTGCTGTATATTGACCGCCATTTGGTGCATGAAGTGACCAGTCCGCAAGCTTTTGAAGGCTTGAAAATGGCGAACCGCAAGCTATGGCGCATTGACAGTGTGGTTTCTACCGCCGACCACAACACGCCAACGGGCGATTGGGACAAGGGTATTCAAGACCCAATTTCTAAATTACAAGTGGATACTTTAGATAGCAATATCAAAGAGTTCGGTGCGTTGGCGTATTTTCCGTTTATGGACAAAGGACAAGGGATTGTGCATGTGATGGGTCCTGAACAAGGCGCGACTTTGCCCGGTATGACAGTGGTGTGCGGCGATTCGCATACTTCCACGCATGGCGCGTTTGGCGCGTTGGCGCACGGCATTGGCACGTCCGAAGTGGAACACACGATGGCAACGCAATGTATTACCGCGAAAAAATCCAAATCTATGCTGATTGAGGTTTCAGGCAGCCTGAAAGATGGCGTTACGGCGAAAGACGTGGCGTTGTACATCATCGGGCAAATCGGCACGGCTGGCGGCACGGGTTATGCGATTGAATTTGGCGGCAGCGCGATTCGCAGTTTAAGCATGGAAGGGCGCATGACGTTGTGTAATATGGCGATTGAAGCGGGCGCACGCTCTGGGCTGGTGGCGGTGGACGAGACGACCATCAATTATGTGAAAGACAAACCGCTCGCCCCGAAAGGCGCGAATTGGGACAAAGCGGTGGAATATTGGAAAACGTTGGTGTCGGACGAGGGCGCGGCATTTGACAAGGTTTACCGTTTTAAAGCGGAAGACATTGAGCCGCAAGTTACTTGGGGTACGTCGCCTGAAATGGTGTTGGACATCAACGCGGTTGTCCCCAATCCTGCCGATGAGACAGACGCGGTCAAACGCGCTGGCATGGAACGCGCGTTGGAATACATGGGTTTGACGGCTGGCACGCCGTTGAATGAAATTCCTGTGGACATCGTGTTCATCGGCTCTTGCACGAATAGCCGCATTGAGGATTTGCGCGAGGCAGCGGCGGTGGCGAAAGGTCGCAGCAAAGCGGACAACGTGCAGCGCGTGTTGGTCGTACCGGGGTCGGGCTTGGTAAAAGCGCAAGCGGAAAGCGAGGGTTTGGACAAAATTTTCGTGGACGCTGGATTTGAGTGGCGCGAACCAGGGTGTTCAATGTGTTTGGCGATGAATGCCGACCGTTTGCAGCCACAGCAGCGTTGCGCGTCCACGTCTAACCGCAATTTTGAGGGGCGACAAGGCAATGGCGGTCGCACGCATTTGGTTAGCCCTGCGATGGCGGCGGCGGCGGCGGTTACGGGCAAATTTACGGATATTCGGGCGTTGTAATTGTAGGTTGGGGTCTAGACCCCAACTTTCAGGTAGCCTGAAAACAAAGAATCATGTTACGCAAACATTTTTTGATTATCGCCAATGCTTTATTTTTTGCGTTGCTCGCCTTATGGCATTTTGACGCGCAAAATTAGCAATTGAAATTAGATGGTGGTACGGGCATTCTGTGGTTGTTCTATATTATTGTGAATACAGGGATATTTATTTTGCATTATCAATGTATTCACAATGTTGAAGAATTTGAATCTCCCAAATGGGGGATTATTCAAGCGATTCAATGCGGATTATTGCCTGTGATGTATGGTTATGGTTGGCAAGATAAGTCTTTATTTTTCTTAGCATCTATTGTCGTTGGCGTAAGTTATATTCGTGATTGTCGGATATGGATTGTGTTCCATAACCGCCCAAACGATGGGTGGGGTGAATGGAAACAACGCTGCGCCGAAAGATTGCGCTATAAACAAAAAATATGATTTCAGGCAGCCTGAAACCCCAAAATGTAAAAAAATTCGTTCTTTAAAAATTCGTTTGTTTTTTTCGTGCAATGCCGTTATGATGTGCGTGCAGATTTTCTGCAATTTCACAATCCATTTAAGGAGCTAAACATGAAAAAGTTGGTATTGGTAGCATTGACTTCTTTGGCTGTATTGTCTGCTTGCAACACTGTAAAAGGTGCTGGTAAAGACGTAAGCGCAGCAGGTAACGCAGTAACTGAAACTGCAACTGAAGTGCAACACAAAATGTAATAGAGGCTTAAATGTCGACCCATGCCCCGTTTTAAACGGGGCATTTTTGTGAGACAACATTATAAAACAATTTATCTCAACCAAGACTATGCAAAACAAACGAATACATCACAACATCAATCATTGAAATTGGCGTTTAAATTGCTTGTCAAATTCCTTGCCTGAATGATGTTTAACCTACTTTTAAAACACTGTATTTATCAATAAGGATTTATCATGAAAAAAATCATCACCTTAGCTGTAGCCACTTTTATCTTAGCTGCTTGTGCCGACACACGCAACCACGTGAACAAAGACGCAACCTCATGGAACAAAGTGCAATACCAATCGCAAGAGCACACTACCGAAGCCAAATAATTTCAGGCAGCCTGCATTTATGTGTAAAAAGTATGGTAGCGAGTTTGTACTTTTTGCTTCATCCATTTCAGGCAGCCTGAAAATAAAAAACCTTAATATCCAACATCATTCAGACAATATCATGAAAGCATTCACCAAAATTACCGCAATGGTTGCGCCGATGGACAGAAGCAACGTGGACACCGACGCGATTATCCCCAAACAATTTCTCAAATCCATCAAACGCTCTGGCTTCGGTCCGAACGCGTTTGACGAATGGCGTTACCTTGACCACGGCGAACCAGGCATGGACAACAGCAAACGCCCACTCAATCCCGATTTTGAATTGAACCAACCGCGCTATCAAGGCGCACAAATTTTGCTGACGCGCAAAAATTTCGGCTGCGGTTCATCTCGCGAACACGCGCCTTGGGCGTTGGACGATTACGGTTTTCGCGCCGTGATTGCGCCGTCTTTTGCCGATATTTTCTTTAATAATTGCTACAAAAACGGCTTGTTACCCATTGTTTTAACAGAAGAACAAGTAGAAAAATTGTTCCAAGAAACATTCGCCAATGAAGGCTATCAATTGTCCATTGATTTGGCAAAACAAGAATTGACCACGCCCAGCGGCGAAGTGTTCACATTTGACATTACCGAACACAGAAAACATTGCTTGCTCAATGGTTTAGATGAAATTGGCTTGACGTTGCAACACGCCGATGAAATCAAAGCGTTTGAAGCAAAACGCAAAGCCGAGCAGCCTTGGTTATTTAACGAGGTGTAAGCCATATTTTTGAGGCAGCCTGAAAGTGAAAAATCATGAACATTCAATTAACTGAAGATTTGACAATGAGCCGTTTTAGCCATGGCTATTGGCGTGCGCACGAGTGGCAGTTATCGCCTAAAGAATACACGCAACTGATTGAAAACGTGTGGGAATTGGGCATTACCACTTTTGACCACGCGGCATGTTATGGCGGCTTTACCAACGAAACAGCATTTGGCAACGCACTTTCAGGCAGCCTGAAAATGAAACGTGAGCAAATGCAAATTGTGAGTAAATGCGGAATTTTGTTTCCTAATCAAACATTTCCTGATATGAAAACTAAGCATTACAACAATACGCGCGAACACATTATTTGGTCGGCAGAGCGTTCCGTGAGCCAATTGCGCTGCGAATATTTGGACATATTGCTGATTCATCGTCCATCGCCATGCGCCAATCCCGAAGAAATCGCGGCAGCGTTTGACCATTTACAGGCGCGTGGTTTGGTACGACATTTTGGTGTTTCCAATTATTCTGTTAGTAAAATCAAAATGTTGCAGTCTTATTGTTCACAAAAATTAATCACCAATCAAATTGAAATTTCGCCTTTGCAATTACAATCGTTTGACAATGGCGATTTAGATTTTGCGCTGGAATCGCGCATGAAACCGATGGCGTGGTCGCCATTGGCAGGCGGAAAGTTATTTGATGCGAACGCTGAACGCAGTCGCCGCGTTCAGGCAGCCTTGCTAGCGGCAGGCGAGAAATTTGATGAAACGCGTTTAGATACATTGGCTTATGCGTGGTTATTGAGCCACCCTGCGAAGATTTTGCCTGCGATTGGCAGCGGAAAATTATCGCGCATTCAACATGCGGTAGACGCACTCAAAATCCAGTTCAGCGAAGAAGATTGGATTGCCGTTTATAGCGCGGCAATGGGGCGCAATGTGCCGTAGTTTCAGGCAGTCTGGAAATTCATCAAATAGCCATAAGGAAACCCTGTGAATTTTTTTAAATGAAAGACAAAAAGCTCAATCGGAAAGAGTTTGTGCAATATTATGCCGATACGATGCACGAAACGGCAGCAGAAAAGGTAGAAATTGCGTGGGGCGAAGATATGGATTCTACCGATATTGTCGTTACTGGCCCTGCGCCTGATAGTTTGGAATATCGCCTTTATGCGGGCAATCATTATTTGCGCTATTTGGACAATCCCGCAGATTTAGAAGAAATTGTGGATTCTGCCGTGCAAGCGGTGGTGAATATTTGGGAAGAGCCACAAAAAGAGATATCGCGCGATATGATTTTCCCAACGATTAAACCTTTGTCGTATATTGATGAATTTCGTGAACGTGTTAGCGCAAACAATCAAAATCCCGATAAAATGATAAAAATTCGACCATTGGCGGGCGATTTGATGGTGTTTTATGTGTGCGATTTGGGCAGTTCTTATAAAAATATCAGCGATGAAGATTGCCAAAAATTAGGCATTGCCAGTGATAATGAATTGTTTGAATTGGCGGTGGACAATTTATCCAACTATATTCGTGAGAACCAAAATTTAGGTTTTCAGCAAAGTGATAGCAACAGCCTGCACCTGCTCACATTAGATGATGTCTTAGATGCCAGCTTATTGCTTTTATTGGAAAAAATTTTAGAACTTGGCGAATTTGAATTTGCCAAAAATGTGGTAATTGGCGTGCCATCGCGTGATTGTCTGTTGATTTGCGATGCCAACGATGAGTCGGCTTTAGCGCAAATGCAGCAAATCATTGACGACAATATGGAAAATTCGCCCTATTCCATTTCGCCTGAACTTTATCGTTTGGAAAATGGGCAAATTCGTTTGTTGCACCAGCATTGAGTTTTTCAGGCAGCTTAATCATTTTCAGGCAGCCTGAAAACATTTCATACAATAAACAATATTCATAGTGTATTCAATTTATTAAATTAAAACAGAGCGATAGCGAGAGCCGTGTACATCTCGTACATAAGGGAGCTAGCAACGCTGTACTGATTTAAATTGAATTTACTATCAAACAAAAAACTAGGAGCGCAGCATGAATCCCATCATCTATCAAACGCCGCATTTTGACGCGTTGAGTCAAATCATGAGCGAAACGCGTTTTGTGCCAGAATTTGGCATTCGCGCACCGATGGGCGTGAAAAATTTAGCGGGCGAAAAACAAGCCGAATATGCGTGGCAACCTGCAGTAGTATTTCACGAGCTGCCTGAACACAATCCGCACGCGTTTCAAATCGCGATGAAACGCGAATGGGCGTTGGCATAAGGCGTGTCGCCCGTTTTGTACGCGCCTGAACATAGCGCGGTGGCGCAAGCAATTGATGATTTGATGAATTTGCGCAAAATTTTATTTACCAACGAGTGCGAAAAATACCTGAACGCACTGTATCAATTGCAAGCGGCCACGCAAACTTTTGCAGGCAACGCCTACACTACAACTAATGATGGCAGCCTGAACGCGCACGGAGAGCGCACGTTTTACGATGAACGCGAATGGCGTTTTGTGCCGCCTGCGGTTGCCGATGTGCCGCTGTTGGAAGTGGTGGCAGCGAACGCGGTGCCGAAAGATTGGGCGGCGTTTAATCGTCGCTTGGCGGCGAACACAAACGCGCATTTGCATTTCACATGGGACGACATGGCGTATATCCAAGCCAGCCAAGACACAGGAGGGCGCGAACAGTTGGCGCAGTTGTTGGAAAATGTGCAGAGTGGGTTGTCGAGATTAATGCACTTATAAATTTCAGGGAGTATTTATAAGGTGGGTTTACTCCACTATTAATAATGAAAAATGAATTAATCTTTTAATCTTTTAATCTTTGATTTTTAGTAGACAGAGCTTAACCCTCTTTTTAAATTAAGTATTTTATTTTAATATTAAATCTAGAATATGTATTACCACTTATTTATGTTTATGATTTAAATAAATAAATAGATAGATTAATAACACACTTTTATCAAATTTTATAGCTATTTTTCCAACAGCCTACATATTATCCTAATAAATAAAAAGGTAAACCTAAGCCAAATAAATCAAAAAATGTATGTGCAAATGTGAAAGGTAATAACTCATTACTTTTTCTTCGCAATAATAAAAACACTATTCCCAAAGTTGTAATAGTTAGTGCGCCAGCAAGTCCCTGATAAGTATGAAAAGCAAAACGCACTAGCAAGCTTAACACAATCACCAAAGGCAAATGTTTTCTTTGAACTAGCGGTACCAAGCCTATGAAAAATAGCTCTTCAAAAAAACCATTTACAAACGCAAACACAATAAATGAGGGAGACCACATCGCAAAATGCTTGGCTGCGTTATACACTTCTGTTTGGTCGGTAGCAGGATAGAATTCAGGAAAAAGCATTTGCTGCAATACCTCGTATGCGCTGGCTACTGAACCTGCTAATAAAATGTAAAGAAGAATTTTTAAACCAGTTTTAGCATTTATATTAAAATTTAATCGCTTAAAATTAAATTTTCGATAGTATAAATAGCCAAAAGTAAGCAATAATAAAGTCAATTCCATACCAATTCCTGACCAGTTTCCTGTGTTATCAAATTCTAAATTTGTCGGAACAATCTGATTATTGGACAATAATTCCAAGTATTGTATGGTCGAACTGTAAATCGCACTGCCAAATAAAAGAGTAGCTAAGATAAAGAAGTCAATTAAACTTAAATAGTTACGATAATTTTTCATGAATACCTTAAAAAATATTTTATCTAAGATTGTTATATTATAACCCGCATAATAATTTTAATAAATGATTGCAGATGTAAGAAAGTAGTTAAGATTACTTAAATCTTATTCACAATTTCTGTTTTTCCAAGCTAACTGAAAGCTGGATAAAACCCCTCTCTCACTATTATTAATTTTTCTTAAACAAAAGCAAGGATAAAAAAATGACCAAGAAAATCGCAATTCTACGCGGTGACGGCATTGGACCTGAAATTGTACGCGAAGCCGTGCGTGTGTTAGACAAATTGATTGAGCAAGGCTTGGACGTGGCATACGACTACGCGCCTTTGGGCGGTGAAGCCTACGACCAATACGGTGCGCCTTACCCCGAATTCACGCAAAACCTGTGTCGCAAAGCAGACGCGGTGTTGCTGGGCGCGGTGGGTTCGCCACAATACGACAACTTGGAACGCCCATTGCGCCCTGAACGCGGTTTGCTCGCCATTCGTAAAGATCTGAATTTGTTTGCCAATTTGCGCCCAGCCGTGTTGTACAAAGAATTGGCAAACGCGTCTACACTCAAACCCGAAGTGGTGGCAGGTTTGGACGTGCTGATTGTGCGCGAATTAACAGGCGATATTTATTTTGGCGAACCGCGCGGTATCCGCACGCTGGAAAATGGCGAACGCGAAGGCTTCAACACGATGAAATATTCGGAAAGCGAAATTCGCCGCATTGCCCACGTTTCGTTTCAGGCAGCCCAAAAACGCAACAAAAAATTGTGCAGCGTGGACAAAGCCAATGTTTTGGAAACGACCGAATTGTGGAAAGAAATTTTCACAGAAGTTTCAAAAGATTATCCCGATGTGCAATTGAGCCACATGTATGTGGACAACGCCGCCATGCAGCTCGTGCGCGCACCCAAGCAGTTTGACGTGATTGCGACTGGCAATATTTTCGGCGACATTTTGAGCGACCAAGCGTCCATGCTAACGGGTTCGATTGGCATGTTGCCTTCCGCGTCTTTGAACGAAACGGGCAAGGGTTTGTACGAGCCCTCTCACGGTTCTGCGCCCGATATTGCGGGGCAAAATAAAGCCAATCCGTTGGCGACCATTTTGTCTTTGGCGATGTTGGTGCGTTACAGTTTGAATGACGAAGCGCGCGCCAAACAAATTGAAAATGCCGTGCAAAAAGTGTTGGAGCAAGGTTTCCGCACAGGCGATATTTTTGAAGATGGCTGCCAATTGGTGTCTTGCTCGGAAATGGGCGACGCGGTTTTGGCAGCGTTGTGATGATTTTGGGTTTCAGGCAGCCTAAATGTTATTTTTTGGTTTTCAGGTAGCCTGAAACTTTTGTTGTTTATTATTGGGTTCATACCCAATCTACTTTTTCAGGCAGCATAAAGCGCGTTTTATCCTTTTCAGGCTGCCTGAAAACTTTTTGAGTTGTCCCTTTATAGTGTTGTTCAAAAATGCAGTTACCGCTGTTGCCACACACAGTTTTCCATAAGAAAAAACAAGGGCTTTGTGCTTATCATTTATTTATTTGAGATTTTAAAATGTCTAATACAGCGTTACGAAACAATCCTTATAAGGTAGCAATTGCGTCCATGATTGGCACGGCAATTGAGTTTTACGATTACTATATTTACGCAGCCGCGGCGGTGTTGGTATTTAGCACGCAGTTTTTCCCAAAAACCGATGACAAAGCAGCGATGCTGCTGTCGTTGTCCACTTTGGCGTTGGCATTTTTTGCACGCCCGATTGGCTCGGCTTTGTTTGGTCATTTTGGCGATAAAATCGGGCGCAAAAAGACTTTAGTGGCGTCGCTTTTGACCATGGGTTTGTCCACTGTGGCAATCGGTTTGTTGCCCAATTATGAACAAATCGGCTTGCTCGCGCCGTTGTTGCTTTGCATCTGTCGTTTTGGACAAGGCTTGGGTTTGGGCGGCGAATGGGGCGGCGCGGCTTTGGTGGCAACGGAAAACGCACCCGACGGTAAACGCGCTTGGTTCGGCACGTTTCCGCAATTGGGCGCACCGATTGGCTTATTCATGGCAAACGGCGTGTTTTTCTTGATTAGCGCGACGATTGGACACGAAGAGTTAGTCAAATGGGGCTGGCGCATTCCGTTTATTGCATCGCTGGTGTTGGTGATTGTCGGTTTGTGGATGCGTATGACTTTGCACGAAAGCCATGTTTACCGCGAAGCCGAAGCCGAAGGCAAAACCAAAGACGCGCCTGTGAAAGAAGTGGTAACGAAACATTGGAAACCGATTGTGCAAGGCACATTCATTATGGTGGCGACGTATGTGTTGTTCTACATCATGACCGCGTTTGCACAAGTGTATTCTAAAACACCAGCAGGCTTGTCCGAAGCGGGACATGCCAAAGGTTTAGGTATTGCGGCGAACACGTTTACTGGCTTTTTGCTCGTTGCCGCCATTGTGTTCGCGATTTTCGTCAGCTTGTCGGGCATTTATGCCGACAAATTGGGTCGCCGCCGCTTTTTGCTGTGGGTAACAGGCGCGATTGCCGTATTCGGCTTAACCATGCCGCTGTTTTTAACCAACGGCACACCATCGTCCGTGTTCGCCTTTTTGATGGTTGGCATGGCTCTGATGGGCTTGACGTTTGGCCCGATGGCGGCTCTGTTGCCCGAATTGTTCCCCACCGAAGTGCGCTACTCGGGCGCGTCGCTGGCGTATAACTTATCGGCAATCGTGGGCGCGTCTATCGCCACGATGGTTGCGATTGAGTTGAACGCACACTACGGCATTAAGGGCGTGGGCATTTATTTGTTTGTGAACGCGCTGCTGACGATTGCTGCTTTGTGGACGACGCATGAAACGAAAGATGCGGATTTGACGGTGGTGAAATAATTTTACGCATATAAAAAGGACAGATGATTTCTGTCCTTTTTTTGCATTTCAGGCTGCCTGAAGCGTATTTTAAAGTAAAGATTCCACACTATTTTTCCATATAAAGTAGAATAACTAAAAATAACACGCGGCAGGAAAAAACACATCATGGAAAATACATTCAACCCTTTATTTATTCGCAGTAAAGAACTCATTCCCATCGTACAAGGCGGTATGGGTGTGGGCATTTCCGCATCTAGCTTATCCAGCGCAGTGGCGCGCGAGAATGGTATTGGCACGATTGCCAGCGTAGATTTACGCCATTTGCACGAAGATTTGCTGGCTGAATCCAAAATCAACCCGAGCGAAGAAAAATACAATCAACTCAACCACATCGCACTTGACCGCGAAATTCAGGCAGCCAAAGCGCAAAGCAATGGCAACGGCATGATTGCGGTAAACGTGATGAAAGCGGTGAAAGACCACGCAGCTTTGGTGCGCCAAGCGTGTGAATCGGGTGCAGACGCAATTGTGATGGGTGCAGGTTTGCCGCTGGATTTGCCTGAATTGGTGGGCAATTATCACAAAAATGTGGCGTTGTTTCCGATTTTGTCTGAATCGCGCGGTATTGGTATCGTGTTGAAAAGATGGATGAAAAAAGGTGTATTGCCCGACGCAATTGTGATTGAACACCCTGCTCATGCGGCTGGACATTTGGGCGCAGCCACAGTAGCAGGCGTGAACGATGAAAAATTTGATTTCAAACGCGTTTTGGAAGAAACCTTTGAATTGTTTAAACAATTAGACTTAGAACGCGAGAAAATCCCCTTGATTTTAGCTGGTGGTATGGCGAATTTCCAAAAAGTCTCTACCGCTTTACGTGAGTGGGGCGCAAGCGCGGTACAAGTAGGCACAGCTTTTGCCGTAACCCACGAAGGCGACGCACACATCAATTTCAAAAACACATTGATTGGCGCGGAACGCGAGCAAGTGGTAGAATTTATGTCGGTGGCAGGTTTGCCCGCACGCGGCGTTTCCACGCGTTTCTTGTCTAGCTACATCAAGCGCGAAGAGAAATTGCAAGCCAACGCCAAAGCCGACCCCAAACGCTGCACGCAAGGCATTAACTGTTTAACTACTTGCGGTTTGCGCGACGGCTTGGACAAAGCAGGACAATTTTGCATTGACTTGAAACTTGCCGAAGCGTTCCGTGGCGAAGTAGATAAAGGTTTGTTTTTCCGAGGCAAAGACCCGTTGCCGTTTGGTGGCAAAATCAAATCGGTAAAAGAAACGATTGAATATTTGCTGTCAGGAGGTTTGGTACACAGTTAAACGCCCTACCCTTTTCAGGCTGCCTGAAAAGCAGTAAAATCAAAACGCCAATAATAAACTTAAACTTCTCATTCCTTATCGAGAAAAAATCAAAGGCTGCCTGAAAACTTTTCAGGCAGCCTTTGATTTTCCCATCAATCACTTGCGGCGACGACGTTCCCCAGGCAACAACATATCCGCCCACTTCACAATATGTGCCACTTCCGCAGGATTCAACTCGTAAAACTGGCCGCGTTTCAAACGATTAGGCAAACCAATCGGGCCAAAACCCACGCGCACCAAACGGCTCACAGTTACGCCCTGACTTTCAAACAAACGGCGCACTTCGCGGTTACGCCCTTCTTTGATAATCACGTTGTACCACTTGTTCACGCCTTCGCCACCTTGCTCGTAAATGCGCTCCACCTTCGCCAAACCATCGTCCAGCATCACGCCTTCGGTCAATTCATTCATCTGGTCGGGCGTGAGTTCGCCCAACACGCGCACCGCATATTCGCGTTCCACTTCAAAGCTCGGATGAGCGAAACGCTGCACCAATTCACCCGAAGTCGTCAAAATCAACAAACCGCTCGTGTTGATGTCCAAACGCCCAATCGCCACCCAACGGCTGCTTGCCGCCTGCGGCAAACGGTCAAAAATAGACACGCGCCCTTGCGGGTCGTCGCGGCTTACGATTTCGCCTTCTTGCTTATAATACAAGATGATACGCGGCAAACGGTCAGCCCATTTCAGCTTAATCAAGCTGCCTTTCACGGTAACTTGGTCGTCAGGCGACACCTTTTCGCCCAACGTCGCCACGCGCCCATTTACCTGCACCCAGCCATGATTAATCCAGTCTTCCATTTCGCGACGCGAACCCACGCCACTGGCCGCCAACACCTTTTGCAAACGCTCAGGCTCAATGCGCGACAAATCCGTGCGGCGTTCTTTCAAATCCGCCACGCGCTCTTGAATTTTTTGATTGGGCGCACGCACAATCAATTTTTTCGCTTTGGTCGCGCGTTGTTTGGGCTGTTGCGCATATGCTTTTGGCTCGGAAATGTGTTGGCGCGGCTGCTGTTCATGTCGCGCTGCACCACGCGCCGAACGCGGTTTTTGCGTTTCCCATTCGCCACGATGTTCTTGTTTCAGGCTGCCTGAAAATTTCTTTTCGCTTGATTTTATTGATTGATTTGAAGCATGTGTTGATTTGACAACAGGTTTACGCGCAGTTTTTTTGCTGCTCACGCCATCACGAAATTCGCGTTTAGATTTAGGTTGATTTTTACTCATTTGATGTACTCCGTAATTTTTCAGGCTGCCTGAAAACTTGCGTGTAGGGTGTGTGCGGTACGCACGCACGCGTTGTCAATTTATCAAAAAACGCGTGCGTGGCTTATGCCACACACCCTACACATTTTTCAGACTGCCTGAAAAATTCTTCTGTGGCTAAATACTGTTAAGCAATTAAACAATATGGTTGCGACAGGAATGGTTGAAAAAACGAAATTATACCGAAAAAACAAAAAAATCCCCACAAAACAGGGATTTTTATTTTCAGGCAGCCTGAAAACCAGTCCACACTTTCAGGCAGCCTGAAACCATTCATTCTCATTTCACATCACTAAACTGAATCTTCTGCCCACGCTCCAAACCGTCCAGCACCATTTTCGCTTTTTCATGACCTTGATATGCCGATTTTTCAAAACATGCCAACGCAAGGCTCAAATCCTTATCTGTTCCCTTGCCTTCATAATAAAAAATACCCGCATTGAACAGCGCATCTGCATCGCCTAAAAAAGCAGAATTTTGATAATATTCAAAGGCTTTTGTATCATCTGGCGCACCCAGCTTGCCAAGTTCATACAACTGCCCCAAAGCCGCCATGGCGCGTTCGTCATTTTTAGCCGCTGCTTGCTCAAAATAGGTTTTTGCCTGTTGATTGTCCACAGGCACACCATCTCCTGTCATATAAATCACACCCAAATTGAATGCCGCGTCCACATCCGACTTTTTTGCTGCTTTCTTAAATAATTCAATCGCTTTATTCATGTCTTTCGGCACACCATCGCCAAGCGAATACGCCACGCCCAAACTGTATTGTGCATGGACATCGCCTTTTTTGGCTGCCGCTTGCCATTTCGCCACACGCTGTTCTAGGGGCATAAAATGTTCGTCAATATGGGCTAACACTTTGCTATATTGAACCAATTCTCGGCTATCGGGATCTTTTGCCACGCCTTTGCGACATGTTTCTTTTGCTTCTACCAGCACATCGTTTTCAGGTGGTGCAGTATTCTCCAAAATGCGCCTCACCATTTTCTTGCAACGAATATAAAACGGTGAACCTTGCATTTGCTCATATGGAAAAATCCAATTCTTGGGTTCAGGTGTTTGTTCCACAGTTGCTTGCGCTGTTGGTGGGTTTTGCGTTGGCTCAACCGATTGTGCTTGATTGCCATCCGAACAAGCCGCAAGCACAAGTACGGAGACCAAGCCAAGAGATAAAAGTTGTTTGTTTTTCATCAAAAAATCCTTATAAAGGTTTCAGGCATCCTGAAATCATGCTACCTCTTCAAACCAAATATCCCGATAAGAAGCATAACAACACAAACCCATAAACACCTGATAAAACAAGAAAAAAGGAATACTGAGCAACATCAAAATCGGCACATTGCTCAAAGTCATCACAAAAATCACCGCCACCGCCAGCAGCCATTGAATGATAAAAAACACGAAAAACGGCACAATATTCTTAAAACCTGCTTTCAAGCTCATCACAATTGCCGCAAAAGGACTTTCATCGCGCAAAAACACCAAAGCAGGTGTAAACCAAAACACAAAGCCAATCAACGACAAGCAAAACACCGCCAACAAACCCAACAACACCTTATCCGCGCGCGATAACAACGCCAAATTCGGCACAATTAATCCCAATTGGTTCGCCAAACCCTGAAACAACAGCCAACTGCCTACACTCACGCCAAGCAACAAACCAAACAATAACACAAATTCAAATACCTTGCCTTCCAAAGGCGCAAATAAATGCCGAATCGCAGGCGGTTCTTCATCATATTCCTGTACCGATGCCGCATGTTGAATCCCCGCATACATCAATAAAGAAATCATTGGCGATATCAGTAGCAACACTTTCAATAATTGCCCAGCAAACTGCAACACCGTTTGCACAATCAAAATAAACACACTAATAATCAACCAACTCCCCCAACGCTCCGCCAACATCCGAAATGCCATTGCAATCCACAACCAGCCATTTTGCGGCGGTCGCGCAGCAGGTTGTTCCAGCATGATTTCATCGTTGGCATATTCGCCGTCCGTGCCGATATAAAGTTTTTCCATAAAAATAACTTCACAAAAAAAAACAAAATTTTACGGAAGTAAGCTAAAATTGTCATCTGTATTTTCAGGCAGCCTGAAAATATTTTGTCATCATTCAATAAAACGTAATTTTTAAGGAATCAACATGGATTTCACTGATTGGCGCGTATGGCTCAAAGTTGCCATTCCTGCCGTATTGCTTATCGCATTTGCGCTATCGCGCACGCCTTTGCCCAATCCAACGCAAGCCGATATTGAACGCATCGTCCAAGCCGACACCCAGCATACGCGTTTTCCAGCGGGCAAAGTAGTCAAACTGGAATGCCACCAACAAAGAAAAGGCAAAGCCAAATGCAATTTTTACCTTGCCGACAGCAACGGTAATGAATCGGAAGATTTTTATATCAGTTTGATTTATCGTGATAAACAATGGCAGTTAAGCGAATAATCATTGACAATATAAACGCAAAAAATCCCTGCAAAACAGGGATTTTTCGTTTTCAGGCAGCCTGAAAATCACTTTTTCCTTCTCCGCGCAAACGGCATTTCCACAAACCGATTGCCCAGATATGCCAACCCAATCGTCGCCGCCAAAATCAATGGAAAATGCGCCACATAGCCCACAAAATCGCCCTGCTTAAAGGCAAACATTTTCCAGACGCCAAACCACATAAAAATTACCATACCATGCAGCAAATAAATCGCGTAACTTAAATCGCCTAATTTAGTTAAACCACGAAAATTCAACACATTAGCAAAACTGTAACCATGCGCCACAAACGCAAACCACACCGCCAACCATAAACGCTGTTCCCAAGAATACGCCGTTGTTTGGGCGAAAATATATGCCGTCAGCGCAACCATAAATACATGAATTATCAATAGAAATTTGCGTAAAGCTGCCTGAATCGGTTTCGCCAACACCACCGCAGGCAACGCCAAAATAAACAGCCAATAATATTTCATTTGCGAATGCCAGCCGATAATCCATACTGCTGCGCTAATCGCAACCCACGCGGCAAGTTGTGGGCTAAATTTCCGATGATAAATCATGTAGATAAGCGGCATAATCGCGTACACCGCCCATTCGTAAACCAACGTCCATTGCACGCCCGCAATGACCAAATGCGATTGAAAGCCCTGAAAACTCGTGTTTTGAAACAGCAGCCATTCAAAAGAAAATTTCATAAAATCGCCCAAATTTTGCGAATTTAGCGGCTTAAACCACAAAGTAATCGCACAAACCAGCGCAAACACGGCTATATAAAGCGGATAAATGCGTTTGGCGCGTGAAATGTAAAATTCGCGCCAATCCATTTCGGGCGAATGCTGAATTTTGATTATGTGCAAATACGCGCTCATTAGGAAAAACAGCGATACGGAAACCGCGCCCAAGTTGGTAATCAACACATTATCCGCGCCCCAACTGCCGCCTTCGCGCCAGTTGTAATTGTAATAAAAATGGTGGGCAACGACGGCACAGGCAAGTAGGCCGCGTAAGCCGTCGAGTTGATGACTGCGATGGGTGTGAATATTTTCAGGCTGCCTGAAGATTTTCGCGCACGCCAATGCAGCACTGGTTAAGCAAATCAATAAGGTGCTTAATAAAATCAAGGTGTGGTTCAACATATTTCAGGCTGCCTGAAAATAATAAACGGTGTACATAATCAATAACATAATGGGAATAAATAAAAACAGCGTTTGTTTTTTCTGTGCGTGTTCGCCGCGTAAATGATGCCCGATGAGGGCAAACAAAACGAATTTAAATAAAAACGTCGCGGCGCAAGCCAAGATAATGCCGTAAATTAAGTGGTCAATTGCGCTGCTGGCGGGGACGATTGCCATGTATGCGATGATGATAAGCGGTACAAATAGCACAATTAGCCAGCGAATCATGGGTTTGGATAGAGTTTTCATCAATAATGGTTTCCTTGTTTTCAGGCAGCCTTATAATGCACGAAAAATTCAAATCTGTTTTCTTTATTAAAGGGAGAAAGCTGAGATGTTGGGTAGAGGTTCGATATTTACCCAATATTTCTAATAAATCCACAGCCCCCACCCTGCCCCTCCCCCGCGAGGGGGAGGGAACAGAGTTGCTAAGTTTTGTCGCATACTTTCAGGCTGCCTGAAAACGATCAATTTCAACATCAAACTAAAATCTTCTTGTCAATCGATTAAAAGTTGCCTTGACTTTTTCTCTAAGCAACGTATAATCCGCCCCTTTCGCGCCCATCGTCTAGAGGCCTAGGACACTGCCCTTTCACGGCGGCAACCGGGGTTCGAATCCCCGTGGGCGTGCCATATTTTTCAATCCTGCTTTGCTTTGTGAAGCAGGATTTGTTTTTATGTGAAGTAACGAATTATAACGTAGTTAAGAACCTGTATTCACAATCTTAATAGCTTTCTTTAATACCCATTTCACGCGACTGCCGCATTGGATTTCACACCAATAGGAACGCTCGGCATGAAATCCGCCTTGCATTCGCGCTAAATGGTCATCAAATCAAGCTAACAATCTTATGAATACAGGTTCTTACATTTTGGCTTTCAGGCTGCCTGAAAGTTTTTTAAAGGATTGTTTATCATGGGACATTTGGGTTTTCCCATTGAAACGGTAGTGGTATTTGCCGTTTTATCGGTTAGCGCGATTTTGATTGATTTGTATGCACACCGCGGCGATGCAGCCATTAGTTTAAAGAGCGCGTCTTTGTGGTCGGTATTTTGGATTTTGGTATCTATCGCCTTTGGTGGCTATTTGTGGTGGCACCACGGCGGCGAAGTGGCGAGCTTGTATTACACGGGTTACGCGCTGGAAAAAGTGTTGTCGGTGGATAATTTATTTTTGATGATGGCGGTGTTTTCGTGGTTCAAAATTCCTGAAAACTTGCGCCATCGCGTGCTGTATTGGGGCATTATCGGCGCGATTGTGTTTCGCATGATTTTTGTGGCGATTGGTACAGGTTTATTGGCTCTTGGTCCGTATGTGGAACTGATTTTCGCGCTGGTGGTCGGCTGGACGGCGGTTATGATGTTGCGCAAAAAAGAAGAAGACACGGAAAACGCGGATTATTCCGACCATTTAGCTTATCGCTGGGTACACAAGTTTTTCCCTGTTTTCCCGCGTTTGTATGGGCATTATTTCTTTTTAAATCCGAAACAGCTTGCCGAGGCGCAAGCGCAAATGCCTGATGTGAAACTGGAATGGGCGGGCGAGGATTTGAAACATCCCGAAGACAATCATCCGCAGCCCTTGAAGAAAAATGGCTGGGTGGCAACGCCGCTGTTTTTGTGTTTGGCGGTGATTGAATTGTCGGATGTGATGTTTGCTTTTGACAGTGTACCTGCCGTGATTGCGGTGTCCAAAGAGCCGTTGATTGTGTACAGCGCGATGATGTTTGCGATTTTGGGTTTGCGTACCATGTATTTTGTGTTGGAGGCCTTGAAAAACCATTTGGTGCACTTGGAAAAAGCGGTGGTGGCGTTGCTATTTTTTGTTGCCTTTAAACTGGGCTTGGCGGCAACCAATCATATTTTCCATCACGGCTATGAGATTTCACCTAATATCTCACTGATTGTGGTGCTGGTGGTATTGGCTTTGGGCGTAGTGGCGTCGTTTGTTTTTCCCGAAAAAGCAGAATAATGATTAAAAGACTTTCAGGCTGCCTGAAAGTCTTTTTTTTGCGCTTTGATTTCGGGTGCGCTAACTGTTTTTTACGTCTAGAACACAACAAAAGCAAGGCAGCGGCAAACAGTTTTTGCTATAATTCGCGCGTTTTTTTGAATTTCAGGCTGCCTGAATGCTGCCTGAAAGTTTTTGAAAGGTTAGATTAAATATGAGTACGATTGAATTAAAAGTCCCCGATATTGGCGGACACGAAAATGTAGACATCATCGCGGTGGAAATTAAAGTGGGCGACATGGTGGAATTGGAGCAAACGCTGATTACATTGGAAACCGATAAAGCCACGATGGACGTGCCTGCTGATGCCGCTGGCGTGATTAAAGAAGTGCGCGTGAAAGTGGGCGACAAAATTTCTGAAGGCGGCGTGATTGCGGTGATTGAAGCGGCTGGCGCAAGCGAATCTAAAGCAGAAGAAAAAACTACTGAGCAAAAATCTGAACCAAAACAAGAATCTGCTAAACAAGCCACACCTGCGCCACAAGCGGCAAATTTTTCAGGCAGCGCGGATTCTGAATACGATGTGGTGGTATTGGGCGGTGGGCCAGGCGGTTATTCTGCGGCTTTTGCTGCGGCTGATGAAGGCTTGAAAGTGGCGATTGTAGAGCGTTACAGCACTTTGGGTGGTGTGTGCTTGAACGTAGGTTGTATTCCATCTAAAGCCTTGTTGCACAATGCGAATGTGATTGACGAAGTACGCCATTTGGCAGCAAACGGCATTAAATATCCTGAACCTGAGTTGGATATTGATATGTTGCGCGGCTACAAAAATAAAGTGATTGGCAAATTGACTACGGGTTTGGCTGGCATGGCTAAAGCGCGTAAAGTAGATATTATTCAAGGTAATGGTCAATTCATTAGCCCGAACCACATTGAAGTGGCTTTGACGCAATCTTCTGAATACGAAGTGGCGAGCGAAACGGGCGAGAAAAAAGTGGTGGCGTTTAAAAATGCGATTATCGCTGCGGGTAGCCGCGTGATGGAATTGCCGTTTATCCCGAAAGACCCACGCATTATTGATTCTACGGGCGCGTTGGCATTGAAAGAAGTGCCAAAAAATATGTTGATTATTGGCGGCGGTATCATCGGCTTGGAAATGGGGACGGTGTACAGCACTTTGGGCACGCGTTTGGACGTGGTGGAAATGATGGACGGCTTGATGCAAGGCGCAGACCGCGACTTGGTGAAAGTATGGCAAAAAGCCAACGAATACCGTTTTGACAACATCATGATTAACACCAAAACCGTGGGCGTGGAAGCCAAAGAAGACGGCATTTACGTTACCTTTGAAGGCGCAAACGCACCGAAAGAACCACAACGCTACGATTGCGTATTGGTGGCGGCAGGTCGCGCACCAAACGGTAAATTGATTGGCGCGGAAAAAGCAGGCGTTGCCGTTACCGAGCGCGGCTTTATTGAAGTGGACAAACAACAACGCACCAACGTGCCACACATTTACGCGATTGGCGATATTGTCGGTCAGCCAATGTTGGCGCACAAAGCGGTTCACGAAGGTCATGTGGCAGCGGAAAACTGCGCAGGACACAAAGCGTTCTTTGACGCACGCGTGATTCCTGGTGTGGCGTACACTGCGCCTGAAGTGGCTTGGGTGGGCGTTACCGAAACTGTGGCAAAAGCGCAAGGCATCAACATCACCAAAGCAAGCTTCCCATGGGCAGCAAGCGGTCGTGCGATTGCCAACGGCTGCGACAACGGCTTTACCAAACTGATTTTTGATGCGGACACAGGTCGCATTATCGGTGGCGGTATTGTTGGTCCAAACGGTGGTGACATGATTGGCGAAATCTGCTTGGCGATTGAAATGGGCTGCGACGCCACCGACATCGGCAAAACGATTCACCCACACCCAACTTTAGGCGAAACCGTTGGCTTGGCGGCAGAAGTAGCGTTAGGTACTTGTACCGATTTGCCCCCCCAAAAGAAAAAGAAATAATCAGTTAATTATTAACTAGCACAGGCTGCCTGAAAATATTTTCAGGCAGCCTATTTATCAATTCAGATTAGCTTAAATCCAATATGCACGCACGCAAAATCATCCATATCGATATGGACGCGTTTTACGCCTCCGTTGAACTGCGCGAACAACCACATTTGCGCGGTAAACCCGTCGCAGTTGCATGGGATGGCGCGCGCTCCGTGATTTGCGCCGCGTCGTATGAAGCACGCCGTTTTGGTTTGCGCTCAGCAATGGCAGTTGCCACCGCCAAAAGATTATGCCCACAAGCCATTTTTATTCCGCCGCAATTTGATTTATATCGCCAAATCTCGCAACAAGTTCATCAAATTTTCAGGCAGCATACCGATTTAATCGAGCCCTTATCGCTGGATGAAGCCTATTTAGATGTAACCCAAAACAAACAACACATTGCCTACGCAAGCCAAATCGCCAAACAAATCCGCGCCGAAATTTTCGCTCAAACGCAGCTCACAGCTTCCGCTGGCATTGCACCCAACAAATTTCTCGCCAAAATTGCATCCGATTGGCGTAAACCCAATAGACAATTTGTCATCACGCCCGAACAGATTCCCACCTTTCTCAGCACCCTCCCCTTAGGCAAAATCCCTGGTGTCGGCAAAAAAACCTTGCACAAAATGAACCAACTGGGCTGGCACCACGTCGGCGATTTAGCGCATGTAGCACGTGGCGAATTGGTCTTGCGCTTCGGGCGTTGGGGCTATCGTTTATACGATTTAGCACAAGGCATAGATACACGCCCCGTTGAAGCCGAACGCGAACGTGTGCAAATTTCCACCGAAATCACGCTGCCTGAAGACCTAGAATTAGCACACATTTGCCGCCACCTGCCCGACCTTGCCCAAGATTTGCAGCAACAAATGCAACGGAAAAAAACCGAAGGCAGCACGCTCACGCTCAAACTCAAAACCAGCGATTTTCAAACGCTGACCCGTTCGCAAACCTATTCATCGCAGCTGAGCAACAGCACGCAATTATTACAAGCTGCACAAAATCTCGCGCAAAAAATGCCCAGCCAACCGCGTTACCGCTTGATTGGTATCGGCATCAGTCATTTAGCCCCCGAAGGACAGCAGCCTGAATTGGATTTATGGCTACCGAGTACCGAGTGGTAAAGCGTAAACTTTGCAAAACCAAAGTTTTCAGGATGCATGTTCGTAGGTCGGATTCTTGTATCCGACATCTTTACGCATGAAACCAATATTTGTTTTGATGGAAAAATTGCGGATTCAAGTATCGGACCTACGATGGTTTTTGCAACAGTTTCAAGCTGCCTGAAACTCACATGGCAAAAGGCAGCCTGAAAATCATTTCAGGCTGCCCTTTCTACGTAATAATCAATATTAGGCACTCAAAGTCGCTTTCAACACCTTATTCACTTCACCCATATCCGCCTTACCCGCCAAACGCGTTTTCAATACGCCCATCACTTTGCCCATATCGCCCATACCTTGCGCGCCTGTTTCGGCAATCGCGTTTTGTACTTCGGCGGCGATTTGTTCGCCCGACAACATTTCAGGCAAATAGCGACTCAATACCTCAATTTCCGCGTTTTCTTTGTCCGCCAAATCTTGGCGATTGGCTTGCGCGTAAATTGCCGCGCTGTCTTTGCGTTGCTTAATCATTTTGGTCAAAATGGCTTGCACTTTTGCGTCGTCGGCTTCAGTGCGCTCATCCACTTCAAATTGTTTAATCGCGGCATTGACTAAACGAATGGTGGACAAACTGACGCTGTCTTTGGCGCGCATGGCAGTTTTCATGTCTTCGGTTAATTGTGGTTTTAAACTCATTTCTTGTCCTTTTTATTTTATGTTAAACATCATAAAAAAACACCGCAACGTATGCTTGCGGTGTTCAATCTATTATTCAGGCTGCCTAAAAGCGTCAGAGCTTCTGCGAAGTTAAAAATCCAAGCCTGCCTGAAAACCTAAAAATTAATACATTTTAGGAGGCAAAGTTTGGCTGCGCAGGCGTTTTTGCAAGCGTTTTGCAGCTGCAGCTTTTTTGCGTTTACGTTCAGTTGTTGGTTTTTCATAGGCCTCGCGCGCGCGCAACTCAGTCAAAAGACCCGTTTTTTCAATCGCACGTTTAAAGCGACGCATCGCAACTTCAAATGGTTCATTTTCTTTTACACGAATAGAAGGCATATTGTACTTCCTTAAAAAATTAAATGGTTATGGCGGCAAAAGGCTGCCTGAAAAATAGTTTTTGGTATTCATTTAAGCTTGTACTTGGGCTGAAAACCGCGCCGTGATGTAAACATCACCCCCTAACGAAACCGTTTCAGGCTGCCTGAAACGGAAAAATGAAAGCCGTTTTGGATAAAACGGCTTTATCTCAATATCAAAAAACCGCGTGATTATCACAGAAAAATTTTCTGCTGTCAAATACTTGATTTTGGGCTACAATGCGCCTTTTCTAAAATTGCATACAAGAGAAAACCATGAGCACTCAAACCGCGCCCATTATCATCACGCCGCATGATTTGCCGCTGCATTGTTCAGGCAGCCAAACCGAAGCTTGGAACGGTCATCCGCGCGTTTTTTTGCCGATTGAATCGAATAGTTCCATTGAATGCCCGTATTGCGGCGCAGTTTATCAATTAAATGGCGAAGCGAAAGCACATCATTAAACTGTTCAGGCTGCCTAAAAAAGGCTGCCTGAAACCTATAAACCTCAAATAATCAACGATATGAACACACCACGCGTTACCCAAATTGACCGCCCTAAATTATCGCTTCCCAATGGCGCGGATAAATTATTGCTGCACTCCTGCTGCGCGCCTTGCTCGGGCGAAGTGATGGAAGCTTTGCTTGCCAGCGGCATTGATTACACGATTTTCTTTTACAATCCCAACATTCATCCGCTCAAAGAATACGAAATTCGTAAGGAAGAGAATATTCGTTTCGCCGAAGCACACGGCGTGCCGTTTATTGACGCGGATTATGATGTGGATAACTGGTTTGAACGCGCGCGTGGCATGGAATACGAGCCTGAGCGCGGTATTCGTTGCACCATGTGTTTTGATATGCGTTTTGAGCGCACGGCTCTCTATGCGCACGAGCATGGTTTCCCTGTAATTTCCAGCA
Organism: Neisseriaceae bacterium B1; assembly: GCA_051414845.1. Lineage (GTDB taxonomy): Bacteria > Pseudomonadota > Gammaproteobacteria > Burkholderiales > Neisseriaceae > Simonsiella. The sequence goes on along the minus strand of CP183313.1, from coordinate 513,016 downwards.
GTTTAGGCATTTCGCGTTGGAAAGACATGAATCAGATTAATGGCTGCGGACATCGTGCGGCAGAAAAATATCCCAATATTGTCTATTGGGATTACAACTGGCGCAAAGGCGGCGGTTCATCGCGCATGATTGAAATCAGTAAACGCGAACATTTTTACCAACAAGAATACTGTGGCTGCGCCTATTCTTTGCGCGACACCAATGCTTGGCGACGCGAAAAAGGGCGCGAGCCGATTAAAATTGGTGTGATGTATTATGGCGATGATGAGTAATCATCGTTTGGAAAATGAAAGGCTGCCTGAAAAGTTTTAGCTTCGCAGAAGCTGACGCTTTCAGTCAGCCTAGGGGCTACTGACAATTTGGGCGCGAGTTGATTTTGCAGATAAATTTGCCAAATTCAAGGCAAAAATGTGAGCCAATGCCGTTCATTGGCGAATATTTTTAACGCAGAATTTGGTAAATTTAGCGCAAAACTCAACCGCGAAACGAATTGTCAGTAGCCTCTAGGTTTGATTGGTCTCATCCACATCTTTTCAAAAATGCGTAAGCCTTAGCATCAAAACTTCTTTGTAAAGTATTTGCTTTCTTTTACAATCGCCACTTTACTCACCGAGAAAGCCCATCATGAAAAAATTCCTACTTGCCAGCACCTTCGCTTTGGTACTCGCCGCCTGTGGTAATCAAAACACACAGCAAACACCAGCCAATAACGCGTCCGCACCTGCTGCCAGCAGCGCAAAAGCCGAAGCCAGCACGCCTGCAACGGCAAACAGCGCAGCCGTTTCAGGCAGCCTGTTAGACAAAATCAACAATAAGCAAACGCTGATGGTTGGTACGATGGGTACTTACGCACCGTTCACTTATCACGATGAAAAAACAGGAAAATTAACAGGTTACGATGTAGAAGTGACTCGCGCCGTTGCCGATAAACTGGGCGTCAAAGTAGAATTTAAAGAAACGCCTTGGGACGCAATGATGGCGGGCTTGAAAGCGGGGCGATTTGATTTGGTTGCGAACCAAGTTGCGCTGACTTCGCCCGAACGCCAAGCCATGTTTGACAAAGCCGAGCCCTATAGTTGGAGTGGCAAAATGATTGTGGCGCGTGCTGACCATGCGCCGATTGCGAAATTGGAAGACATCAAAGGCGTGAAAACCACCGTTATGCTCGGTTCAAATTACGATGAAGTAGCGAAAAAAATGGGCGCGGATTTGGTGCATACCGACACCATGTCGCAAGGTTTGATGAATGTGCAACAAAAACGTGCGGACATTACGCTCAACGATGAATTGTCGCTGCTGGATTATTTGAAGAAAAACCCCAATTCAGGCTTAAAATACGTTTGGCGCACGCCTAAAGAAGAAAAATTAGGCGCAGGTTTAGTCATGAATAAAGGCAACGATGAAGCCTTAGCGAAAATCAACGACGCGATGAAAGAATTACAAGCCGATGGCACATTGAAAAAATTAAGTGAAGAATTTTTTGGCGAAGATGTGAGCGTGAAATAATCGTTCTATCAAAGATTTAAGGCTGCCTGAAAACAATTTTATGTTTTCAGACAGCCTCTTTTAGCAAGTTTGTAGCTTGGGTTTTGAGCCAACGTTTTCGTCATGCTCTATTTTGTTGGGCTTACAACCCAAACTACGATTTTCAGGCAGCCTGAAAATCAAATCGGCTTATAACGCGCCAAATACACAATTGTCGCAATAATCAACATTGCCACCGCATACAAAGCCCACCATTTTTTGCTATTCGGTTGCGCACGCATACAAAGTGCGCCCACGACAATATACGCCACTACCAAAATCAATTTTGTGCCGAGCCAGTTGTATGGACCAAATAATTGCCAACGCGCAATTTGCATCATCAACATGCCCGAAAACAGCAGCAAACTGTCGTTAAAATGCGGAAAAACGCGCAAAACAACGTGCAACGGTTTTTCAGGCTGCGTGGTGCGCAACCAAAAACGCAAGTTAAACAAAATAATCGTTAATGCCACAAACAACATATGCGAATGTTTAATCGCAGGATACATAGATTCCATTTTTGCTTCTTTCTCTTTGATTAATCGATATTTTTCAGGTAGCCTGAAACATAAGTTATGAAAACATTTTCAGGCAGCCTTTTCCACCAAAACCACCATAGGCGGCGCGTTATGCCGATTTAAAAAACCGTATTGCAACACGCGAAATTTATGGCTAGGCAATTGTGCCAAAAAGTCCAAAATCCGCACTTTTTCCTGTTTACCTGTTTCATGCCCATCATACAAAACCGCCACCAATAACCCTTTGATTTTCAATAAATCTAAAGCCGATTGCACAGCTTGTAAACTGGTTTCAGGCAGCGTCGTAATCGCCTTATCGCCACGCGGCAAATAGCCAAAATTAAACACCACCGCCGCCACATCATGTGGCACAAATTCTGCCATGCGTTCGTGTCCTGCCTGAATGAGCTGCACGCGCGCCAATAAATCATGTTGCGCCAAACGCGCTTTGGTCGCTTCCAGCGCGGCTGCCTGAATATCAAACGCCAACACACGCCCCGTTTCGCCCACGCATTGCGCCAGCAGCAATGTGTCGTGTCCATTGCCCGCCGTCGCGTCAATCACCGTATCGCCAGCTCGAATATACTCGCGTAAGGCATTGTGTGCAAAAGGTAAAATATCAAACAACATTTTTCAGCTGCCTTTGTTATCCAATTCCAGAAAATGTTTTCAGGCTGCCTGAAAATTTTTAGCCATTCTGTCAGGCATAAATGCCCGACATACGCATGATTTTATGTGAACTAAAAGGCTGCCTGAAAACGTGTTTACAAACCCAATTCATTCAAGAAACGAATATCGTCCGCCCAACCCGATTTCACTTTTACCCACACTTTCAAAAACACTTTGCAATCAAACAGTTTTTCCATATCCAAACGCGCCTCGGTGGAAATTTTCTTCATTTTTTCGCCACCCTTGCCAATCACAATCGGCTTTTGATTTTCCTTATCCACCAAAACCGCGATGTAAATTTCATACATGCCATTGTTTTCTTTGAATTGCTCGACTTCCACATTCATCGCGTAGGGCAATTCTTCGCCCAAATAGCGGAACAATTTTTCGCGCACAATTTCCATTGCTAAAAAGCGGCTCGATTTGTCTGTAACCATGTCTTCGGGATACATCGGTACACTTTCAGGCAGAAAAGGTTTCAATGTTTCCAACAAGTTAGCAATGCGTAAACCATGTTTCGCGCTCACCACTTCCACCGCCGCAAAATCAAATTCCGCGCGTACTTCGTCAATAAACGCGTTCAATGCCAATTTGTCTTTTGCTTTGTCTTTGTCAATTTTATTGACCACCAAAATTACGGGGGTGTTTTTCAGCATTTGTTTCAACACCGTGCGGTCAGCTTCGGTAAAACGCATGGCTTCCAACACAAAAGCTATCGCGTCCACACCACTCATTGCTTCGGTTACATTTAAATTTAAGCGGTCATTCAAAGCGTTGCGGTGGTCGGTTTGAAAGCCTGGGGTATCCACGAAGACAAATTGCGCGGTGTCATCGGTGTAAATCCCTGTTACTTTGTGGCGCGTGGTTTGCGCTTTTTTGCTGGTAATGCTGATTTTTTGTCCGATTAAATGGTTCATCAGCGTGGATTTGCCCACATTCGGGCGACCGACAATCGCAATAAAACCGCAACGATAACCTTGCGCGGCGGATTCTTGCGCCAAAAATTCTTCTACGTTCATATTGTTCTTTCTTCAATAAACCTTTCAGGCTGCCTGAAAAACATTCAGGCAGCCTGAAAACAAGCTGCCTGAAATTTTACCATTTTTATGACCTTAGGGCTTACGGAATTTTACAGCATAAGCAATGCCCAAAATACCGAACCAAACGGGCATATACAACATGCCTGTGAGCGTGTCCGCGTCGCGCGAAAAAAGATAAAGCGAGAACACCAAAAATGCCAAACATGCCCAAGCCATCATTACGCCGCCTGGCATTTTGTACACCGATTGCGCGTGCAATTGAGGGCGCGTTTTGCGGTATTTGATGTATGCCAACAAAATCATCATCCATACGAAAATAAAACCAATACTGGAAATGGTGGTAACAATGGTAAACATTTCCATAATGCTGGTGCCTTCTCCCACATAAAGCAAAATCAAGCCTAACAACAGTAAACTGCATGAAAACATCAATGCGGGCGCAGGCACGCCGCGTAAGTTCAATAAACCAAACACGCGCGGTGCAGATTGTGTTTTTGCCAAGCCATACAACATGCGCCCTGTAGAAAACATACCGCCATTAGCTGAGGACAAAGCAGACGACAACACCACTAAATTAATCAAACCTGCGGCAATCGGAATGCCAATCATGGTAAACATGTTCACAAATGGGCTAATTTTTGGGTCCACCATATCCCATGGCGTAACCGTCATAATCACGCTCAATGCCAACACATAAAACACAATCACGCGAATCGGAATGCGGTTAATCGCTTTGGGCAAATTGGTATAAGGGTCTTGTGTTTCCGCCGCCGCTGTGCCCACTAATTCAATGCCGACAAAGGCAAAAAACGCAATTTGGAATGCCGAGAAAAAGCCACCAATGCCGTGTGGAAAAATCCCACCATCACGCGCCCACAAATGGCTAAACAACGCAGGAATGCCAGTATTAGGATTCACAAAACCCGTTGCAATCAAATAAATCCCTGCCAAAACCAGTCCAACAATGGCAACAATTTTAATCAGCGCAAACCAAAACTCCATTTCGCCAAACAGTTTCACCGTTAGCATATTCAACGAAGCCATAATGACAATACACGCCAAACCTGGCAGCCACAACGGCACATCAGCCCACCAAAATTGCACATAGCCTGTAATCGCAATGATATCGGCAATGCCAATTACGACCCAGCAAAACCAGTACGTCCAGCCCACAAAAAAACCCGCACCACGCCCTAAAATATCGTGGGTAAAATCGGTAAAAGATTTATATTCCAAATTCGACAACAGCAATTCGCCCATGGCGCGCATAACGAAAAACAGAAAAAAACCAATCAGCATATAAGTCAGCAGCACCGAAGGCCCTGCCAAACTAATGGTTTTACCCGAACCCATAAATAAGCCCGTGCCAATTGCACCACCGATGGCAATCAGTTGCAGGTGGCGATTTTTGAGATTGCGTTGTAATTTGACTTCTTGTACTTTGCTCATGATGGGCACCTCTTGCATGGTGTCAAACAATCGATGAACTGCTGAGTTCATCGCGCTTTGTGTTAAAGAAAGCGCAATATAACTGAAAAATGTGAAAAATGGCAAGATTGTGTTAAGTTGATTTTCTAAAATGAAACTTTTGCAAAATTTCTAAGATAGGTCAAATGTAGTTACCCGATTTCTTGGTTCGTACTTTAACTTCTTGTTTTACATTTAAAATTGTCCAATTTAAATATGACACATAAGCTTTCAGGCTGCCTGAAAAATCTTTCTTTGCGCACCAACATTATTTTTTGAACTTCGCGTCCAACCAAACCAACGCCTGTTTCGCACATTTTTGCTCGGCGGCGCGGCGGCTGCTTTCGTTGGCATAGAAAATTTTGCCTAGCTCGCCCAAATCGCAGGATACATCAAAACGCGCTTCATTGCCCTCGCCTGTTTGCTTGTCAATGCGGTATTTGGGCAACGCCAAACGGCGTGCTTGCAACAATTCTTGCAACTGTGTTTTCGGGTCTTTGGCTTGTGAATCGGTGTTTAAATATTTGATTTTTTCAGAAAATAATTGTTTGACCACGCGTTCGGCTGCCTGAAAATCCGCGTCCAAACTAATCGCGGCAAACAAGGCTTCCAGCGCATCGGCAAGAATGGACGCTCTGTCGTGTCCGCCACTTTTGATTTCTCCCACGCCCAACAATAAAGCCTTGCCTACGCCCAATTCACGCGCAATTTCCGCCAATGTCGCTTCTTTAACCAATTGTGAACGCAAAGGCGATAAGCGACCTTCGGGTAGTTTTGGGAATGCGTCATACAGCATTTTAGCGACAACATAATCCAAAATGCTGTCGCCGATAAATTCCAAACGCTCGTAGTTTTGCGCGTTGTAGCTGCGGTGCGTGAGGGCTTGATTGAGCCAACGCGTATCGCGGAAAGTGTATCCTAATTGTTGCTGCAAAGCGGTAAGGTATTGTTGGCGTGGGTCGGATTTCATAAGGCTGCCTGAAAAATCAAAGGCGTGATTATAGCCCAAGTGGGGCTTTCAGGCTGCCATTACACCAAAATCTATTGATTTTGGCACAATGTGCGCACCGAAGGCTGCCTGAAACTCAATCGCCGCCTTCTTCTTCTTTCAAATGTTCGCCATCGTCGCGCATCATGGCTTGGTGGCGTTCAATAAATTCTTTGGTGCTGTCTTTGCCGCGCAGTTGCAAAATGTAGTTGCGCACGGCGGCTTCTACCAACACCGCCAAGTTGCGCCCTGCGGCAACGGGTACGGTTACCGAGCGAATGCTGACATTCAAAATCGACTCGGTTTCGGTGCGAATGCTTAAACGGTCAAGCTGTTTCATGTAATCATCGTCAGCGGCGACGAGATGAATGATGAGTTTGAGTTGTTTTTTGGGGCGAATGGCGGTTTCGCCGAAAATATGGCGAATATTGAGCACACCCAAACCGCGCACTTCTAAAAAGTCGCGCAACACGGGCGGACAGCGTCCTTCTAAAACTTCTGGACCTGTGCGGTGTAATTCTACTGCATCATCTGCAACCAAACTGTGTCCACGCGAAATCAGTTCCAACGCCAATTCGCTTTTACCCAAACCCGACGCGCCTGTGAGCAATACACCGATTTCAAACACGTCCAAAAACACGCCGTGTTTCACGGTAGAAACCGCCAACACGCGCTGCAAATAAATGCGCAACACGTCCATTAAATAAGGACTTTCCAGCTTGGACGTCAGCAGCGGAATGTCGTTGCGATGGCAATATTCGCGCAACAGCGTGGGCACAGGCAAGTCGTTGGCAACAATCATCAGCGGAATGGGAAAATCAAACAGCGTCTCCAAGCCCACGAAATGCTCGGATTGCTCCAATTTTTGCAGGTATTCAATTTCGGCAACACCCAAAACTTGCACTTGATTGTGGTGGATGAGATTTAAGTGTCCCACCATTGCCAAAACAGGACGTTCGCTGTCTAAGGAAATCCGCGTATCGCTGGCGGCTGTGCCCGCTGCCCATGTCATTTGCAGTTTTTGTTGATTGTCTTGATATAAACGACGCACGCTAATACTTGGCATGATGATTCCTTAAACGAAGTTGCAAAACAAAGGCAGCCTGAAAGCGTTAGCTTCTGTGAAGCCAAAAACCTTTCAGGCTGCCTGAAAATGGATTAGTTGTTACACAATAAATGGCGCGCTGTTTCCGCGCTTTCACATTCTAATAAGGCTGTGCGCACCGCTTTATCGGAGAAACGTTCCGCCAAATGCGACAAAATGTCGAGGTGTTCATGTGTAGACGTTTCGGGAACGAGCAACACAAACACCAGCGAAACAGGTTTATCATCAGGCGCGTCAAATTCAATCGCTTCTTTCAAACGCACAAACGCACCAATCGGGCTTTGCACTTTGGCATGACGACCATGCGGAATGGCAACGCCCTGCCCTAAGCCAGTTGTCCCTAAGCGTTCGCGTGCAAACAAGCAATCAAATACTTCTGATGCGCTCAAATCATCGCCCTCGCTCGCCATCATTCGCCCAAGTTCTTCAAATAGGCGTTTTTTGCTGCCCACTTCCATATCTAAGCCGATGCGTGATAAAGGAAGAATTTCGCCAATCGGTTTCATATTGTGTTGCTTTGTGTAAAAACGAAACGCGAATTTTAACGGCTCATTGAATTTCACTCAATGATTAAAAGCAAATTTACATTACATGGCGTTTCAGATAAATACCGCTACCCAACGATTTCAGGCTGCCTGAAAGCACTTATTGCTTTTCAGGCAGCCTGAATATTCACAGCTTATTGGTAAGTATCATCACCCGATTTTTTCTGAATAAATTCAATCTTATAACCATCAGGGTCTTCTACAAACGCAATCACGGTTGTGCCATGTTTCATCGGACCCGCTTCACGCGTTACCTTGCCGCCTTTGGCGCGTACCACGTCGCAAGCGGCGTAAGCATCGTCCACTTCAATCGCGATATGACCAAAGCCGTTGCCCAAATCGTATTTATCCGTGTCCCAGTTATAGGTTAATTCCAAAACCGTCGTGTCGCTCTCTTCGCCGTAGCCGACAAACGCCAAAGTGAATTTGCCATCAGGATATTCCTTTTGGCGCAATACTTTCATGCCCAACACTTCGGTATAAAACGCAATCGATTTTTCCAAATTGCCCACGCGCAACATTGTGTGTAAAAAACGCATTTTTAGTCCTTTCTCTCTTGGATGAACAATCAAAACGAGCGCAAAGTATAGCACATTTAACGAATGCCCAAACTTTGATACAATTGCTCCATTTCCCTCCTAATAGAAAGCGGCAAACCATGACCTACGCCCAAATTCTTGGCACAGGCAGCTACCTGCCCAGAAATCGCGTTAGCAACAATGATTTAGCACAACGCATAGACACCTCCGACGAATGGATTACCACGCGCACAGGCATCAAAGCACGCCACCTTGCCGCCGATAATGAAAAAACCAGCGATTTATCTACCAACGCTGCGCGCGCTGCCTTGGAAAACGCTGGCATGAAAGCGGACGACATTGACTTAATCATCGTCGCCACCACCACGCCCGATATGCAGTTCCCCGCCACCGCCACGATTGTGCAACACAATCTGGGCATTTCAGGCTGCCCCGCGTTTGACGTACAAGCTGTGTGTGCAGGGTTTATGTACGCAATTACTACCGCTAATGCCTATATTAAAAGTGGCATGGCAAAAAACGCGCTCGTGATTGGTGCCGACATTTTCAGTCGCATTGTGGATTGGAACGACCGCAGTACCTGTGTATTATTTGGCGATGGCGCAGGCGCGGTGGTTTTGGGCGCGTCGGAAAACGCAGGCATTGTGCACAGTAAATTACACGCCGATGGTGCGTACCGCGATTTGTTGTACGTCCCTGCGCAAATGTCGGAAGGCAAAGTGTGCGGCAGCCCGTTTGTGCATATGGACGGGCCGGGCGTGTTCAAATTCGCAGTGAAACAATTGGCTGCTGTTGCCGACGAAGTGATTAGCGAAGCGGGCTACACCGCCGAGCAAATTGATTGGATTGTGCCGCATCAAGCCAACCGTCGCATTATTGAAGCCTCCGCCAAACACTTGGGTTTGAGCATGGATAAAGTGATTTTAACCGTTGCCGAACACGCCAATACGTCCGCCGCATCCATTCCGCTCGCACTAGATGCAGGCATACGCAACGGACGCATCAAGCGCGGACAAAACCTGTTGCTAGAAGGCATTGGCGGCGGTTTCGCTTGGGGCGCGGTACTGATTAAATACTGATGCACAAAATAATCTTTTAGGCTGCCTGAAAATCAAAAACCTTTCAGCAGCCTGAAAATATTTCTCAACCGTTTCATGCACACAAGGAAAAACCATGAAACATGAAACCCTCGCTCTCTTGGCAACCGCCGCATTATTAAGCGCGTGCCACAGCAACACCATTAACCAACCCAGCGCAGCAGCCGCCAAGGCGCCAGTAGTCGCACAAAGCCAATGGCGCTTAAGTGCAGAAGAAATGCACGACATTGCCAACAAAAACAAACTCTCATGGCGCGTGTTCTATGACAAACCATCCGAAGGCAAAGACGCGGCTTGGTTTGACGCAGTAAAACGCGGCGACTTGGCGAGTGTGAAAAAAATGGTAGAAAATGGTCAAAATCTAGAAGCCAAAGACGAAGCCAGCTTAGGTCAAACCGCACTCGGTTGGGCAGCGTTTATTGGTTATGAAGATATGTACGATTACTTGGTTGCCAAAGGCGCAGACTTAAAAGCCACCGACCGCGGCGATGTGTATAACGTGTTGAAATCTGCTGTTTTGGGTAAAAACACCAACATTGTTAAAAAAGCCTACGCCGCGATTAAGCCAATGCCCGATTTAAACGACCAAACCATTGAAGACGATGGCGAAACCTTAATTATGGTTGCTGCCAGCAATGGACGTTTGGAAACGGTACAATACTTGTTATCACAAGGTGCGAACCCAAACTTAATTAGCCAAAAGAAAAACCAAAGCGCATTGTCTTTCGCGTGCGAACGCAATGAAAAAGCGGTGGTAGACTATTTAATCAGCCAAGGTGCGATTAACCACAAAACAGGCAAATCCAACTGTCAATAGTCCAGTAGGTCGGGCATGGATGCCCGACATGAATACCAAAAGCTGCCTGAAACTTTTTCAGGCAGCCTGAAACACAATAAGGACATCATCATGAGCCAAACCAGCAGCGAAAAATACGAAATGCCCTATGTCAATGGCTTTGTAGCAGCCATTTTTTTGGTATTCATTGGCTTATTTGTATTGAGTTTATTGCTTTCCAATAAACTCTTTCTCGCCATTATTTTGGGCGCATCTGTGTTGTATTGTTTCTCGCGTTTGCGCGTGGTGCAACCCAATACCGCGCTGGTCGGTACCTTGTTTGGCAAATACGCAGGCATTTTGCCGCATTCGGGTTTTTACTGGCTGATTCCGTTTTACAGCACGCAAACCGTTTCTTTAAAAACAGGCAACTACGTTACCGATACTTTAAAAGTCAACGACGCATCGGGTACACCGATTGAAATTGCCGCCGCGATTGTGTATCACATTGAAAATCCAGCCGCGGCAGTTTTGGATGTAGAAAATGCCTTGCACTTTTTACATGTGCAAAGCGAAGGCGCGCTCAGAGCGTTGGCTACGCATTATCCTTATGCCGATGATGGCACAAGTGAAAGTTTGTCGGGGCATTCTGCACCGATTTTGCAGCAATTTGAAGACATGTTGCAAGAGCGCGTGGATGTGGCAGGGATTGCGATTGAAGAAGTGCGCTTTACCCATCTTGCCTACGCGCCTGAAATTGCGCAAGCCATGTTGCGCCGCCAGCAAGCCGAAGCCGTCATTTTGGCGCGTAAAACATTGGTGCGTGGCGCGATTGAGATGGTCGGTGGCACAGTTACCGCTTTGGAAAAACGCAATATTGTGCGCATGAGCGATAGTGAAAAAGCCAAATTGGTTACCAATATGATGACGGTTTTATTGAGCGAAGAAAATGCTTCGCCTGTATTGAATGTGAGCGGTGATTGAGTTTCAGGCAGCCTGAAAGCGTTTTGCAAAGGTTTCAGGCTGAAACATATAACCGCTTAAAATAAAAATAGGACGGATAAAATCCGCCCTACATCAGAAAACATCAGTTTTATAATTATTTCAACATAAAACAAATACTTACCATTGATAACGCAAGCCAATGTCTAAACCATAAGCGCGTTTGCTGCGGCTGCCGTGTTCGGTTTGCAGATGAATACCCAGTTGGCTGTTGTTGCCAAACAGAATATCTGTACCGATTTTCGCGGCAATGCGGCTACCTGCTTTGGTGGCGGTAAAGCGTTCGCTATTGGCGTGTACGCTTAAATCACGATGGTCGCCCACATAATATACGCCGAAATTTGGCTGCCATACAATGCCATTGGCGGGCAATTTGGCGACAATGTCTGTGCCAACGCGGCTTTGCACGATATTTTGTGATTCAATCCAATCGCTGCCTGAAAGTCGCCCCAGCGTCAATGTTGCTTGTGGCACGAGCGACCAACGCTCATTCAAGGCAATGCGTTTACCACCCTGAAGATTGAAGCTATTGATATGGAACTTATCTTCTGCCATGTAACCTGTACCGCGATAGCGCGTGTGGCGCAATGTGCCATCCACAAACCAGCCGTTTTGCCATGTATTGCCACCATAAATAGCAAAAGTGTTGCTGCTCAAATCGATGTCGCGATAAAGCGGATTGTCTAAATCCACATCGTGCGTGCTGCGACCTGCCAGCGCGCCCAGATAACCGCTACCGATGGCGTGGTCATAGCCAAGTTGCCAGCCTGTGGTTTTTTGGCTGAAACCGCTGATACGAGCATTGCCTGATAGGCTGCCATCGCGTTCGGTTTTGCCGTGTTCGCCTTCAATCCATACGCCATGCAAACGGTTGGGTTCATGCAACGCCACTTGGCGCGCATTCAGGCTGCCTGAATCTTGTTGCAACGTTTGCGTCGCCGCTTGTGCATGGGCAATTTCGCTGTTAATGCGCTGGCTCACTAACCATGGCGCGCTAGGCGTGGCAATGGGATTAGGCGCAGGTGATGTAGGATTAGTCGATGGAACAGGATTAACTGGTGGATTCGGGTTTACTGGTGGATTAACTGCCGTTGCTGGTTGTGGCGTTAATGCCCAATTATTGCCATTGCGCGCAAGGCGGTAGATGTAGTTGCCAACATTGACTACTTGATTGGCATTGCCCAAAGCAAAAGTCTTGTCCGATTCGCTCGTACCTGTTTGCACCACAATCAATTCACGCGCGTTTTGAATAGGCTGTTCAGTATCCGTAATCATCAATTTATGCGCACCTTTTGCCGCGCCTTTTACTACTAACTTATCGCCCTGCAGTTGCGCAAGGTTGGTGTTCATATTGAATGTACCGTTGCCTGTTAAATCGCCATTGATGATTAAGGTGTTGTATTGACCTGCGCTGGCGTTTTTGAGATTAACGCTGGAATTTTGTAGGCTGAGATTGTCTAATTCGCTGTTTTGGTTGATGTTCCAAGTGGAATGATTCGCCAAATTCATATTAACCAAACCCAGTTTGGGCGTTTTGTCTTGTACGCGGTTGAGCGAACTTGCGCCTGTTAAATTGGAATTGTCGGCATTGATGGTAATATTTTCTTCTAATTCAGGAGCAATTTTGTCATTCGCATCTAATGTATCTAACCACCATTTGGGATTGACGCTTAACACATCTTGGTTGGCTGTAATGTTGCTGTTTTTTATATTAAATTCAGCAGAACGCCCATCGCTGTTGTCATAAACATAAGCGATGGCATGCGGTGCATTGATAGTTAAATTATCGGCATTCATCGTACCGCCTGTTGCCACAATCGCCACATTGTTTTCGCCTGTTAAATTAATCTGACTTTTGCTGATATTAAGTGTTGGGCTAGCGGTACGATTATTGACATCATCAACCAAACTATCTAGCCAAATGCCGCGAATCCATGGCTTAGGGCTGCCTGAAATGGTAACGTTATCCACTTTGGCTTGCGTATTGGCAAGCAAATACATTGCATCATTCACTTCATTATTCAATGTAATGCTGTGATTACTGGCATTCAATATCGTATCAATCACATTAATAGCATTACCGCCTTTACCATTCACAATCATATCCGCCGATGTTGTAATTTCACTTTCATCCGCATAAATAATATTGCCTGCTTCATAATTTTCATCTGCGGCGAGCGGCAATTGATTCACTTCGGCAGCACCTGCATTGAGCGTGAATGTAACGCCTTTATCAATCTGCGCTTTGGTTCCATATAAGTGAACCATCTCGGTTTGAAAACCATTACCCGCAGTAATTTGGGTATTGGCTGGAATCCATAATTTGCCATTGACATCCGATTGATTGCCATATGCTTGCAAGCCAAATATAAAATCGATTCTGCCTTGGGCAACCGTACCATCTGGATTCATATTTAATTCATCAGCACGCTTGCTGGCATTGGCATAATTGCCTGCCGCAACATTTAAATTCAAATTTTTATCGGTAATGGCATTAAGATTGTTACCACCTTGCTCCCAAGAGCTTTGCCCATGACTTCCCCAGACAAAATTACAGCCATTTGTCTGCGTACAAGCCACATCAGCTGCCCAAACAGGCGAACTCAAAGCCGCTGCCACACCGATTGCCAACACTTTTTGAGAAAAATTCGGTTTATGTTGTTTCATCATCTATTCCTCGTAGGGTTTAAAATAATTCAGGCTGCCTGAACATGCCACAACACGTTCAGGCAGCCTGAAAAGACTACACATTTAAAACACTTTTGATTTTGTTCACAATCTCATTCACATCAACGCTTTGTGCTTCGCTATCCGTGCGTTGCGCGTATTCAATCACACCTTCTTTCAAGCCCCTATCGCCAATTACGATACGGTGCGGAATGCCGAGCAATTCACTGTCGTTCAACAACACACCAGCGCGTTCGTCGCGGTCGTCCAACAACACGTCCACGCCAGCTGCCATCAAATCCGCGTAAATCTTGTCCGCCGCCGCTTTCACGTCCGCCGATTTTTTGTAATTCATCGGCACAATTACCACGGTAAACGGCGACATCGCATCCGTCCAAATAATGCCGCGCTCGTCGTGATTTTGCTCAATCGCCGCCGCCACAATGCGCGTTATGCCAATGCCATAGCAGCCCATTTCCATGATTTGCGACTTGCCGTTGTTGTCCAAAAAGGTCGCGTTCATCGCTTTGGCATATTTGTCGCGCAACTGGAAAACGTGTCCCACTTCAATGCCGCGCGCCAATTTCAGGCTGCCTGAACCGCAAGGGCTGGGGTCACCCGCCACCACGTTACGCAAATCCACAAATTCAGGTTCTGCCGCGTCGCGCCCGAAGTTGAAGCCCGTGTAGTGGAAGTCGTCCGCGTTCGCGCCGATGACCCAATCCGCGCCTTTTTCCGTTGCGAAATCGGCGTACACTTTGCCGCTAAATCCCACTGGACCGAGTGAACCGCCATTCGCGCCAAATTGCGCCTGAATATCAGCAGGTTGTGCCATGGTCAAAGGCGATTTCACGCCCGCCAATTTTTCCGCTTTAATATCATTAAATTCATGGTCGCCGCGCAACAGCAGCAACACGAGTTCGCCTTCATTTTCGCCTTCCACCACAATAGATTTCAGCGTTTGCTCCACAGGAATAGTTAAAAATTCAACCAGTTGCGCGATGGTTTTTACATCGGGCGTGTGAACTTTTGTCAATTCATTTTGTGGCGCAACACGGCTGCCTGAAAGTGGCAAGGTTTGCGCCAATTCCACGTTTGCTGCGTAATCGGAACTGTCGCTGTAGGCAATCACGTCTTCGCCGCTTTCTGCCAATACCTGAAATTCGTGTGAACCTGTGCCGCCAATGCTGCCTGTGTCTGCCGCAACAGGGCGATATTTCAAACCCAAGCGATTGAATACACGACAATACGCGTCATACATATCCTGATAAGTTTGTTTCAAAGAATCAAAATCGGCATGGAAAGAATACGCGTCTTTCATTACAAATTCACGCGCACGCATTACGCCAAAACGGGGACGGCGTTCATCGCGGAATTTGGTGTTGATGTGGTAAAAATTTTTGGGTAACTGTTTGTATGAATTGACTTCTTTGCGGACAATATCCGTAATCATCTCTTCGCAAGTCGGGCTGAAACAGAAAGTGTTGTCGTGGCGGTCTTCAATACGCAACAATTCGTCGCCATAAAAATCCCAGCGACCCGATTCTTTCCACAATTCAGCAGGTTGAATCACAGGCATGAGCAATTCAATCGCGCCTGCGCGGTTCATTTCTTCGCGCACAATCGCTTCCACTTTGCGCAACACGCGCAAGCCCATCGGCATCCATGTGTACAAACCCGACGCATTGGCTTTAATCAAACCTGCGCGCAGCATGAGTTTGTGGCTGGGCAAACTGGCTTCGGCAGGAGCTTCTTTTAAGGTGGAGATGAAAAATTGACTGGCTTTCATTTTGTTGAACACTTTATGATAAAAATAAACGCGCGATTATAAAGGTTTTCAGGCTGCCTGAAACGCTTTTTTGTGCGTTTTCAAGCAGCCTAAATCATCTATAATCCTTTTTTTAACCCCAAAGAGCTATCTCATGAAACGCGCTCCCTATTTATTCAGCATCGTGTTACTAGGCGCATTTAACTTTGTTCACGCCGACACAAGCTTTGTCAAAACCGCTCCCAAACAAGGAAAACATTATGTGAGCGGCATCGTTACTGCCACCGTAGCCATCGATAAAAATGGCAACCCCACACCGCCCCAATGGGAACAAGCAGATGCGAAACTGATGAAATTGGCACAAGAATACCGTTTCCCTCCGTCTTATCGCCGCAAACAACAATGCAATCCACAAGGCGAATGCGTGCCGATTTCGCACACAGAAACATACCGTTGGATTTTTGTTGCTCCAAAAATCGATAAAGCTATTCGTATTATTCGTCGTGTAAAACCCGTTTATCCTGAGCGCGCTAGGGAAAATAAAGAAGAAGGTGAAGTTTCGGTAGGCATGGCTATTGCGCCCGATGGTAAAGTTGCACATGTTTCGATAATGCAATCAAGTGGCAGCCTTATTTTGGATAAAGCTGCTCTGCTTACCGCTTACCAATTTCAATTCTCTCCCATCACTTATGCTGGCAAACCTGTTTATCATGCTTGGATAGCTCAAAGCATAAAATTTAGATTGGAAGAATAACAAACGAAATAGCCAGTTTATGCTTTCAGGCTGCCTGAAAAACGTGTTTGCGTTAAAATACGCGCCATTTTGATATTTTAGGATAAATCATGACCATTTTAGCGGTAGAAAACGCCTCGTTCGCGGTCGGACACGTTCCCTTGTTGGACAAAACCAGTTTTCAGCTCAATCAAGGCGAGAAAGTCGGGCTGATTGGACGAAACGGAGCAGGCAAATCATCGTTTCTGAAAATTTTGGCGGGTGTGCAGAAATTGGACGATGGGCAAATCATCACGCAAAACGGTATGAAAACGGTGTATGTGCCGCAGGAAAGTTTCTTTGATAATCAAAGCACTGTGTTTGACGTGGTGTCGGAAGGCTTGGGCGCGTTGCGTGATGTGTTGCGCCGTTATCATGCGATTAGCCATGAATTGGAAACGAATCACAGCGATGATTTAATCAAACAACTCAACGAGTTACAAAACGAAATTGAAGCGCAAGATGGCTGGCAGTTTGACGCGGCGATTAAGCAGACGATTGGCGAATTGGGGCTGCCTGAAAATGAATTGATTGGGAATTTGTCGGGCGGTCAGAAAAAGCGCGTGGCGTTGGCGCAAGCGTGGGTGCAAAAACCTGATATTTTGCTGTTGGACGAACCGACTAACCATTTGGATATTAACGCGATTATTTGGTTGGAACAGTTGCTGCAAGCGTTTTCAGGCAGCATGGTGGTGATTACGCACGACCGCCGTTTTTTGGACAATATCGCCAATCGGATTGTGGAATTAGACCGTGGCGTGTTGCGTTCTTATGAGGGCAGTTTTTCCAAATACAGCGAGAAAAAGGCGCAGGAATTGGCGATTGAAGCCGAGCATAATCGCCTGTTTGACAAGTTTCACGCGCAGGAAGAAGTGTGGATTCGCAAGGGCATTGAGGCGCGGCGAACGCGCAACGAGGGGCGTGTGCGCCGCTTGGAAGAATTGCGTCGCCAACGTGCGGCGCGGCGCGAGCAGCAGGGGCAAGTGAATTTCAAATTGGACACGGGCGAGAAAAGCGGCAAGATTATCGCGGAGCTGGAACACGCGAGTTTTTCGTATGATAATAAATTGATTATGAATGATTTTTCGGCGATTATTCAGCGCGGCGACAAAATCGGCTTGATTGGCGCGAATGGCATTGGCAAAACGACTTTTCTGAAATTGATTTTGGGCGAATTGCAGCCCACTTTCGGCAAAATCCGCTTGGGCAGCAAGCAGGAAGTGGCGTATTTTGACCAATTCCGCAGCGCGTTGAATGAAAATGACACGGTGTTTTACACGCTCGGTCAGGGCAATGATTTTGTGGAAGTCGGCGGCAAGAAACGCCATGTGATGAGTTATTTGGAAGATTTCCTGTTTGCGCCAGCGCGGGCGCAATCGCCTGTGTCTTCGCTGTCGGGTGGCGAGCGCAATCGTTTGTTGTTGGCAAAATTGTTCACGCGCCCTGCCAATATTTTGGTGCTGGACGAGCCGACCAATGATTTGGACATTGACACGCAGGAATTGTTGGAAGAATTGTTGCGCGATTACGCTGGCACGGTATTTTTGGTGTCGCACGATCGCATGTTTTTGGACAATGTGATTACGCAAAGCATTGTGTTTGACGGTTCAGGCAGCCTGAAAGAATATGTGGGCGGCTATCAAGATTATTTGGAAGCGAAACAGCGCGAAGAAAAATTGCAGGCTGCCGCCGCGCCCAAAAATCCCATTGCCGAAGAACCTGTTAAGGAAAAACCGAAAGCCAATCGCACGGTCAAATTGTCCTATAAAGAGCAACGTGAATTGGACGCTTTGCCCGATGAAATTGCGGCATTGGAAAGTGAACAAGCGGAAATTGCGGCAAAATTGTCCGACCCCGACATTTTCAAAGATTACGCGCTTTCAGGCAGCCTGAATCAACGGTCGGAAGAAATTGAGTTGATTTTGCTGGAAAAATTGGAAAGATGGGAGATGTTGGAAAGCAAGCAAAACGGGGCTGTGTAATTTTCAGGCAGCCTGAAAACTACACGAAACTCAAAACCTAGGTCGGACTCTTGAATCTGACATTCTATCAATACACAAAGGTCGCTTTTGCTTTGTCCTATTTTTCTTTCAAACGACTATATTTAAATTGGTTAGATATAGTCGAACAAAAATAAATCAGTACAAGACAGCGAATCGCAGATATAGTCGTAGAAATGAAAATGCAGTACAAGGCGACAACGAGAACCGTGTACGAATCGTACATTAGAGCGTTGGCAATGCTGTACTGCTTTTTCAGTTCTATGACCATAGTACAAATAGGACAATAAGGCGGGCTAACGCAGTAATGGTTTTGTGTTTGTTTGACTCTATAAACGCATTTCAGGCAGCCTGAACTATTCAGGCTGCCTGAAAACTTCTGTGAACAAACCTATCTTTATTTTACTTGAGCATACCAAGCCAGCACTTGGTTTACCGCTTCTTCAATGGTTTTGTCGGAAGTATCGAGCAAATACGCATCGGGTAATTGCTGCAAAGGGGCGACGGCTCGACGGCGGTCGGTTTCGTCGCGTGCCATGATATCGGCTAAAATACGTTCAAATTCAATGCCATCTAGTGCAATACCAAGTTGTTTGGCGCGGCGTTCTGCGCGGATTTGTGGCGTTGCGGTGAGAAAGATTTTCAGGCAGGCTTGTGGGAATACAACAGAACCCATATCGCGTCCGTCGCCAACTAAGCCTTGTTCGGTGGCGAAATCGCGTTGGCGTTGTAATAATGCGCTGCGCACTTGCGGTAAGGCGGCTACGGCTGACGCGCCCATGCCGATGGCTTCGGTGCGGATGGCTTGGCTAACATCTTCGCCATCAAGCAAAATGGTATCGCCCTGAAATTCAACAGGTAAATGCGCGGCGAGTTCGGCTAAGACGGACTCGTCTGTCCATGCAATGTTTTGGTTTTGCGCGTGTAAGGCGGTTAAACGGTAAAGCGCGCCTGAGTCGAGATAACGCCAGCCGAGTTGTTGTGCAACGCGGGCGGCGACGGTACCTTTACCTGAGGCGGATGGTCCGTCAATGGCGATGACTTTTTGCATGATTTGTCCTTTGTAATAACGTGGAAATTGGACGAATTCTAGCATATTTGCTTCTGTGCTTGATGGGCTATCCATAGGTTTTATGCTCAACGTTTATATTGATAATATTTCAGGCAGCCTGAACAGGGAAATTCCCATTTCAGGCTGCCTGAAAAAGTTTAAGTTAATTACTTAATTTTCGCGCTGCGTTTGGCAAACAAAATCGCGCCAATCACAAATGCGGCTAAACCCAGCCATTCTGCAATCGTCCCCCAGTTTTCCAAACCCAGAGCCAATGGCGCGTCCGAGCCGCCAGACGTTACCGATGCCACAATGATAAATGCCAACACCACGCCCACCAAGCTCTCGCCCACAATCAAACCTGCGGCGAATAAGGTTGCATGGCGTTCTGATGTGCTGTGCGCTTCGGCAGCGTTCACGCCTTGCGCGGCAGCTTTTTTGGCAACGTGTTTCGATACCAACCAAGCGATAATCGCGCCCACCACAATCGGCATATTCACCGCAGGTGGCAAGTAAATGCCCATGCCCACCGCCAATGCTGGCAAAGCGAAACGGTTGCCGCTGCTGCGTTTAATCAGCGCGTCGGCAATAATCACGGCAATACCCAAGCCAATACCCATGAAGATGTACGCCCATTCCAAATCGCCCGAGAAAATACCTTTGGCGATGGTGGTCATCAATGTGGCTTGTGGCGCGGATAATGCTTGCGCGGCGTCCATGTTTTCACGCGGCATTGCGCCTGTGAAACCGTAAGCGTGGTACAACATTTCCAATACGGGTGCAATCACCGCCGCACCCACCACGCAACCGATTAACAACGCTACTTGTTGTCGCCATGGCGTGGCTTTCACCAAATAACCTGTCTTCAAATCTTGCAAGTTATCGTTAGAAATGGTCGCTACGGCTAACACGATAGACGCAGTGAAAATGGTCAATGCGGTCAAGAATTGCTCGCCGCCTTGCACGTCAAACAAGCCGCCAGCTTTGCCCATTACCATCAAAACCAGCGATGTAATCACCACCGAAATAATACCGATGCCTGAAATCGGGCTAGAAGACGAACCCACCAAACCAGCCATGTAACCACACGCGGCAGCAACGAAGAAACCAATCCCCACCGCCAACACGGTACACGCCAACACCAACGCAATCGCCATACCAGCCGAAACAGGGGCTGCTTGAACGAAATACGTCAAAATACCAGCAATCACGACAATCGTCGCCAACGTGATTTGAATCATCGCTTTGGGCGACAAATCTTGCGCGGTGCGTTCGGTTTGCGCCGCTTGTGGATTTTTCAATGCGGCAAATGATTGACGCATGCCTTCCATCATCGGTTTGAGCAAAGTAATCAGCGTCCAAATCGCGGCGATACCAATCACGCCCACGCCAATAAAGCGCACTTTGGTTTTCCAAATACCCATCGCGTAACTCGCCATTTCCGCGTCGGCTGGCATCGGTGCTGCGCCTGTAAAATATGGCACGGCAACCAACCACGTCAGTACAATCCCTGTCAAAATCGCGATACCACCCACGATGCCGACCAAATAACCTGCGCCCAACAACGCCAACGAGAAACCCATCGGTAATTGGAAAATCGCATTGCCCGATTTAAACCACACGCTCGCGCTGTCCGCCACCACGCGCAAACCGTTGGTGGCAAAGCTCACCAAACCAGCTACAAGGCTGCCTGCAAAAATTTCTTTTGCGCCTGTATCGCCTGTTTTGCCTTCTTCGTGGTTACCTGCTTTCAAAATTTCCGCTGCTGCCACGCCTTCGGGATACGGCAAATCGCTGTTCACCACCATCACATAGCGCAATGGAATCGTGAAAATCACGCCCAAAATACCGCCCGTCGCGCAAATCAACATCGTTTGCCAGAATGGGAAACCTTGCCAGTAGCCCATCATCAGCAAACCGGGTAACACGAAAATCACCGCCGACAACGTGCCCGCCGCCGATGCCTGTGTTTGCACCATATTGTTTTCTAAAATATTGCTGCCTGAAAAGAATTTCAGAATAGCCATGGAAATCACCGCCGCAGGAATGGACGACGCAAACGTCAAGCCCACTTTCAAGCCCAAATACACATTGGACGCGGTAAACACCACCGTAATCAATGCGCCAAGAATCATGCCTCGCAGCGTGAGTTCTCGCACATTGGCAAATTTATCTTCGGTTGCCATCATTTGCTTTCTGTTGTGAACATGAAGTGCGTATCATATCAAAAAATCGCGAAAACTCACACATTTTAACAAAATTAGTTTTATCCGCTAAAACACAACCTACTCTTGATTTTCAGGCAGCCTGCCCCATCTTGCGCCTTATTGAAAATCTTTCTACGAGAGCAAACCATGAATAACCAAAGAACCCGTTTTATTTTTGACGACATGCCTGTGCGCGGTTTGCATGTGCATTTAAATGATGTGTGGCAACACATTGTTAGCCGCAAACACTATCCTGTTGCCATTCGCTGCGCTTTGGGTGAATTATTGGCGGCAGGCGCATTGTTATCCAGCAATTTAAAAATTGATGGCACGCTGATTGTACAAGTGCAAGGTCAGGGCGTGTTAAAAATGTTGGTGGTGGAAGCCACATCTAATCAAACTATCCGTGCCACCGCACGCTGGGACGAGCACGCCACCATTGCCGACGATGCCGATTTAAACAGCTTATTGGGCGATAATGGCGTATTTGTGATGACTTTGCAACCCAACGATGGCGAACAATGGCAAGGCGTGGTGCCACTCGAAGGCGGCAGTATTGCCCATATTCTCATGAACTACATGGCGCGCTCCGAGCAATTGCAAACCCACATTACCTTAACTGCCGATGACGATAACGTCGCAGGTTTGCTGCTGCAAAGGCTGCCTGAAAAAGAATTGGACGACAGCGCGTGGCAACACGTTACCACATTAGCCGAAACCATTACCGCCAATGAATTGCTGCATTTAGACGCCCAAAACGTACTCTATCGCCTGTTCCACGAAACACCGCCACGCGTATTCCCATCTGAACAATTAGAATTCGCCTGCACCTGCTCGCGCGGCAAAGTGAGCGATATGTTGTTGTTGCTCGGTGGCGAAGAAATCGGCAGAGTGGTTGAGGAAGAAGGCAGCATTACCGTTGATTGCGATTTCTGCAATCAGCAGTACACTTTTGACGAAACCGATGTCAATGCGCTATTTGGCATGAATGTTGTGGAAGCTGTACAAAACAGCAGCCGTGTTTCGGTACAATAATTTTCAGGCAGCCTGAAAAAATATTAGGCTGCCTGAAAATTAACGCTTGACACTCATTGCAGATATCCATACAATACTCGCTTTTCGTCGGGGCGTAGCGCAGCCCGGTTAGCGCATCTGCTTTGGGAGCAGAGGGTCGTGAGTTCGAATCCCACCGCCCCGACCACCATTCCAAAAAACCGCATGAATTTAAATTCATGCGGTTTTGGTTTGGTTTATTGAAAAAGCAATGGTTATCTTGGATGAGCAGAATTGGTTGATAAATTCCGTTTTCAGGCTGCCTGAACTCGCTTCACAACAAATTCAACCGCTCCACCATCATCGCCACCAAATCAGGCTCAATCTCGACCTCAATCGGCAATACCCACACATTATCAGGCACGCTTTCAGGCAGCTTAACCGCGTCTTTTTCGGTAATCAACACATAATCCGCTTGTGGCAAATCGTGGACATGCAAAACTGCGTGGTCAGGTAAGGCACTCGTTTGCGTTAAACCAAATCCCAATTGCCGCAAGCTATTGAAAAACCGTTCAGGGCGCGCAACCGCGGCAACGGCAACACACGTTTCCCCTGCTTTCAGGCTGCCTGAAAACAATTTTTCTGCAGGACGCGCCAAACGATACGGCGTACCTACGCGTACTTGGCTACGAAACACAGGTTTGACAAATTGTTCTAACGACTGCACATCGCTATCCGCCCGCGCATTGCTCACCACAATCACGTCCACATCATACAAACGCGCCACCGCTTCGCGCAAACCGCCATTGGGCAACACATCCAAATCGCTACGTGCCACGTCGTGCGCAGGGAAAACACACACTTCCCAATCGCGCGCCAAAGCGTAATGCTGCAAACCGTCATCAGCAATCAGCAATTGCAATTCAGGATAACGCGCCAACAAAGCCAAGCCTGCCTGAACGCGTTGCGCGCCAACGGCAATCGGCGCACCTGTTTGACGGTACAACATTAACGGTTCATCGCCCGCTTCGGCAGCGGTACTGTTCGCCGTTAAAACATGAATGTCCTGCGAAGTTCTGCCATAACCGCGACTGATTATGCCGACTCGAATCCCGCGTTGTTGCAAGCCTTTGACCAGTGCGGCGGTAATCGGCGTTTTGCCCGTACCACCCGCGTGAATATTACCAATCACGACCACAGGCACAGGCAATTTTTGTGCTTTCAGACTGCCTGAAAGATAGCGTTGGCGACGGCGTTGCGCAATGTAGCCAAATACACAAGAAAAGGGTTTCAGTAAAATACGCAACCACCATTTGGGCTGTTGCCAATGTTGTTCGATAAGTGTGTGTAATTTCATTTCAGGCTGCCTGAAAAAAAGTAATAAAAAAGCTTGTTGCATGTTTGAGGCATGCAACAAGCTTTTTACCTTACATCACGATTTTTGCCAACAGCAAACCGAAAATCAAGCTAAATGTCATGCTCAATAATCCAGGGATCATGAAACTATGGTTGAAAATATAACGTCCAATGCGCGTTGTGCCTGTGGTATCAAAGTCGATTGAGGCAATAATCGGACCGTAATTGGGAATGAAGAAATAGCCATTTACCGCCACAAAAGTTGCCACCATAATCGGCGCGGGCACGCCCAAAGCAATGCCAACAGGAAATAAAGTTGCCACCGTTGCACCTTGGCTATTTACCAAAACCGATAAGACAAACAAAGCAAAGGCAAAAGTCCACGGCGCGGTTTGCACCAAACCAGACACCGCTGCTTTGACTTCAACCATGTGCGCACTCATCAAAGTATCGCCCAACCAAGCAATACCAAAAACAGCAATTACCGCGCGCATACCCGCATGAAACACCGAACCATGGCTAACTGCATGGCTATCGGGTTTGCACACCAAAATAATCACCGCGCCAGCAGAAAGCATAATGATTTCAATCGTATGCGCCATACCCATCGGTTTGCCATCAAACACAGGACGCAAACTCGGCACTGCGCCTAATAGCACCACAAACAAAGCTGCCGCTAAGAAAATGCCTACCGACCATTTTGCCGTTTTAGAAATTTCTGTGGTTTGCGCTTTGCTCTCAGCTTGCAAGGTTTTTTGATATTCAGGGTCTTGCAAACGCGCTTGATATTGCGGGTCGTCCGCCAATTCCTTGCCCATTTTATTCACAAAAATACACGCCAAACCAATCCCCAGTACTGTTGAAGGAATGGTCACCAACAAAACGTCACCCAAATGCACACCCTGAGGCTCTAAAAATGCCACCACCGCTACCACCGCAGCCGCAATCGGACTGGCAACAATCGCAAATTGCGACCCAATCACTGCCATCGATAAAGGACGCTCAGGGCGAATACCATTGCGACGACTCACCTCGGCAATCACGGGCAAAACAGAATAAGCAACATGCCCGGTACCCGCCAACACCGTAAAAATATAAGTCACTGCAGGCGCAATAAACGTGATGTATTTGGGATTTTTGTGCAGCACTTGAGTAGCGATTTTAATCATGTAATCCAATCCGCCCGAAGCCTGCATGGCAGAAGCCGCTGATACAACTGCCATAATCATCAACATCACGTCAATGGGCGGCGAAGTAGGCTGCAAACCAAAACCAAACGACAAAATCGCCAAACCAATGCCACCCATTACGCCCAAACCAATACCGCCAATTTGCGCACCAATCAAGATACACGCTAAAACAATAGCAAACTGTATGAAAAACAACATTTTTTTAAATCCCTATTTTTTCAGGCAGCCTGAAAACGCAACCCGATGTAATTAACATACAGATTCTAACAAACGTTAAGATTTTTTTGTTAATTTATTTCATGAAAATTAAGATAAGTCAAAAAAGGCAGCCTGAAACTTTTTCAGGCTGCCTGAAATCTTTGTAAAATCCTAATAGTAGGAGCAGACTTCATATCTGCCCTTTGACGTCAGAATTTTATTCATGAAATTCGATTCATTAAAAAATTAGGGTGGATATGAAATCCACCCCTACGCAAGAATGCTACCAGTTTTACAAAGGTTTCTGCCTGAATAAAGATGGGCTCAATCAACCGATTTCTGTAACCGCACGATGTGCTTCATCAATCGCGTTTTGCAAATACGGCATCCAAGCGACATCGCTGTTTGCCATATGAATATTGCCCACGGCGCGGCGCATGGTTTTTGTGGTTTTTGCTTGAATCTCATCACTATCAAACAAATCCGTTTGCTCATAGCTGTAGCCATGCGCCCAACGGTTTAATGTGGCGTCGATATACACATCATCAAAGTTTTCTCCTGCTACAGAATAAATTTCACGTAAATAATCCATTAATTCCTGTTTCAGCTGCGCCTCATTTTGCGCCAATAATTTGCCGCGCCCTGCTCTGTATTTATCGCGCGCAGTGTTGCCATCTGTGGTGGTTGGCATTCTTACCGCGTGCAAAATAATGGGCTCATCAGGATTCTGCGGTGCACGATAATCGCCCATATTAACGGGGTAATCGAGCATAACAAAACAATACGACATATGTGGCGTATAGATATCATAAACTTTTGTTTTTTGAAAGAAATGCGCATTTTTCACCACGACTTTTGCATAAATCATAGGAATTTTGACATTGGTTTTCATCGCCGTTTTTTGCTCTTCAGGCATAGCGGGAATCACGCGCGCCGCCAAAGCCGAATGCCCGGCATAAATCGCATGTTTGGCTTCGACACGAATCAATTTTTTCTGCTTATCTTCTTGTGGCAAATAGGCAATAGCAACACCATTTGCTGTGTTTTCCATCATTAAAACAGTTGATTTCAAACGAATGCGCACGTTATTTTCAGCTCGGTCTAATTGCTGATAATCAAATTTGGCTGTAACAATATCTTCCATCGTGCTGCCTGCAGCGATTTGCGGAATCATTTGGCGCACCAATAAGCGCGCAATCGACGCGTTGCCATCAGGAAAATGGTAGATATAAGGTTCATGCTCTTTGGCTTCGTTGGAGAGTTTCAAATTTTGCACACCAGGATAATTGTTTTCCAATGCCTCAGCAACAGAAATCGCGTCAATGGCATGCCCCCAATAATCCGAACTCAAATTATGCAAATATTTCAGGCAGCCATCTGATAAGCCAACGCTTTTTCTCAAAAAACCATCGTAACTCAATGATATAGATAATTTCTCACGCTGAACCACACTTTTGCCCTTCCAATAATCTCGTGGTTGATTATAAAGAGCAATTAACGCTTTTTTATCATTTACAGATAATGGAAAATGGTTGATGGCCATTTCATTGGTGGCTTTATCACCCCCTACTTCAGGCAAAGCAGCAATTAATTTGGCTTCGCCAAATATGGCTTGGCTAAAAAATACGCCTTTTTTGAGCTGCCATTTTTTGCTGTACAAATCTTGGTCAAAATATTGCTCAAATTTGTTGTAGTCTATGCCCAAATCACGCAAAAATTGTGCGGCATTTTTCGAATAGGTTTCTTTCGGACCATCAATACTTTCGCTACCACCATAAGTAATCAAAGTTTTACCATCAACGTCAAATTCATTGCGTACCGCATGGCCACCAAAATCTTGATGATTGTCCAAAATCAACACACGAGCTTGCGGATGTTGCTTACGATAATACCAAGCCGCAGCCAAGCCACTCACACCTGCGCCCACTACCACCAAATCATAAGTCTCCAACGCTTCTTGCGGCAATTGAAATTTCTCACCAGCCAAAGCAACACTATGCGCCGCATCACGCGCTGAATCGATATCGCCACGCAAGCCCGTCAATGAAGGCGGATACAAGCTGGATTGTAAAACTTGAGCAAAAAGATTATTTTTATCCACCAAACGGTAAGCAAAGCCGCTGCCTACAACAATTGCTGTTGCAACGGCAGTGTGGGTTAAAAAACGACGACGAGTCAGTTTTTTCATAATTTTCCTTTTATAGACAATCATTCAGGCA
This sequence comes from Neisseriaceae bacterium B1, assembly GCA_051414845.1. Lineage (GTDB taxonomy): Bacteria > Pseudomonadota > Gammaproteobacteria > Burkholderiales > Neisseriaceae > Simonsiella. Next base: position 485,326 of record CP183313.1, on the reverse strand, counting down.
GCCTGAAAGGGCGTTGAATGAGAAGCGAGTCGTGTAACACAAAGGCGATATCCATTTATATCGCATCATGTATTGCTTAAAATCATCTGTTTTTATTATTTTCAAATGCATAGGCTGCCTGAAACTTTCAGGCAGCCTATAAACATACCATCCAAGCTTAAGCAGACAGTACCATCACACCTTCAGCCTCAACTTTTGCACCACGTGGCAACGAAGCTACGCCAATCGCGGCGCGTGCAGGATAAGGTTGAGCAAAATATTGCGCCATAATCTCATTGAATACCGCAAAATCCGACAAATCAGTCAAATAGGCATTCACTTTCACAATATCATTCAAACTACCTCCCGCCGCTTCACAAACGGCTTGCAAGTTTTTAAACACTTGATGTGTTTGCGCGGCAAAATCGTCGCCCACCAATTGCATGGTTGCTGGGTCAAGTGGAATTTGTCCGCTCAAATAAACCGTATTGCCCGCACGAATTGCTTGGCTATAAATACCAATCGCTGCAGGTGCTTTTTCTGTGCTAATCGCTACTTTACTCACAATAGTCTCCTAACGAGTTAAACAAGAAAAAATCGCAATTATAGACAAAAAAAAGTTGAATGTCAGACTAAAATAAATACCAACATTCAACCCATCATACAAAAACACTTCAGGCTGCCTGAAACCATTCAGGCTGCCTGAAAATCAAAAACTGATTTTAACGAACTTGGTTATGTTTTTCTTTGTGCTGCAAAATCGCACGGTCAATTTTGTCCGCCAAAACATCAATCGCAGCATACATATCTTTTTCCACCGCTTCAACATGCAAGTCTTTTCCTGCTAAGTGAATTTGTGCAGCGGCTTTGTGTTCTACTTTCTCTACCGACAGGGTAACAGTTGCTGAAATCACATTATCGCTATGGCGATTAATGCGTTCGAGTTTAGTGTTGATGTGTTCACGCAAAGCGTCGGTAACATCAATATGAATGCCAGTAATTTTGAGGTTCATAATGAACTCCTTGTAGTAACAGTAGAAAATGCTGCCTGAAAAAAATTTTCAAACAACGGGAAACTTTATTCAACACTGCGCCGCTGTTGCACCGTTGGCAAGCCTAATTGTTCACGGTATTTTGCTACCGTACGGCGCGCAATGTTAATACCTTGTTGTGATAGGATTTTATGTAAGGCAAAATCGGATAAAGGCTGCGCTTTATCTTCATTGGCAACCAATTGCCCGATAATGGATTTAATGGCATTAGCTGAAATGCCTTCTCCATCCACATTGCTGGTTACCGCGTTTTGACTGAAGAAATAGCGTAACGGAAACAAACCTTGTGGGCAAGCTAAATATTTATTACTCACCGCACGCGAGATGGTAGATTCAGCCAATCCCAATTCAGTTGCACAATCTTTGAGCAACATTGGCACCAAGCCAATTTCGCCAAAAATAAAAAAATCTTGCTGTTTTTCAACAATATACTCTGCTACTCGCAAAATAGTTGCCTTTCGTTGCTGCAACATATCCAACTTTTGTTTTGCTGCCATCATTTTTTCACGCCACACGAGATCAATTGCTTCCTCATTTTGCAGCGCATTGCTTAAATCACGGCTTATTTGAATTTGTGGCCAAGCTTCTTCATTGCCCATCACTTGCCAACCGTTTTTGTCTTTTTCCACAAAAACATCCGGGCGCACAAATGAAGTCGGCTCCGTACCTGCAAAACCGTATGCAGGATAAGGATTCAGGCTGCCTATCATCTCCAAAGCCTTGCGCAAATCCACCTCTTTAAAATCAGGCAATAATTTGCTGATTTTAATATAATTTTTTGGCATATTTTGACTGAGCTGGTCAAGATGGTGCATCACAATTTGTGCTGCCGCGCGACGCGCATTGGAAGCAGGCAAACGGTCTAATTGGTGCAACAGCGATTGACTTAAATTTTTGGTGGCAATGCCCGGCGGGTCGAAATTGCGTAAATGCTCCAACGCCAACTCCATCTCTTCTTCGTCCAACATCCACTCCAACGGCGTATGGTCAATCACTTCTTCGATGGTTTCGGTTAAATAACCTTGCTCATCGAGAAAATCAATCAAAACATGCACATAAGCCGCTTCTCGTTCGCTTAATGGATGTTCGCACACTTGCTTGTGCAAATAACTATTAAGCGTTTCTTCACTGGATAAATTTTCCCACGCGCTGGCGTTTTCTTCGTCATCCAAGCTGATACCGCGTTTGGCAATATCAGCGGTGGGCGCGTGAATATCGTAAGGCTGCGTGCTTTCAGGCAGCTCTTTGCGTTCCAACAAGGGATTTTCTTCCAACCAATCTTCGACTTCGCGCTCAATTTCCATACCCGACATCTGCAAGACGCGCAAAGACTGCTGCATGCCTTGGCTGAGCTGTTGGGTTTGTTTGAGTTTGAGTTGAAAATTGTTGCTACTCATGATGTTGGGATTAGTAGTTGAAATTTTCGCCGAGATAAACGGCACGCACTTGCTCGTTATTCACCAAATCGTCGGGTTTGCCTGTAGCAAGAACCGTGCCATCGCTAATAATATAGGCGCGGTCGCAAATTCTCAAGGTTTCGCGCACATTGTGGTCGGTAATTAACACGCCAATGCCACGCTCTTTTAAAAACGCGATGATTTTTTGAATATCGATGACTGCAATCGGGTCAACCCCTGCAAAGGGTTCATCCAAAAGAATAAAACGCGGCTGCATGGCCAACACGCGCGCGATTTCTACGCGACGACGTTCGCCACCTGAAAGCGATGGCGCAGGGCTATGGCGCAAGCGTTCGATGTTTAAATCCGCCAACAATTTATTTAATTGCTGCTCAATCGCTTGAGTATTTTTGCTACCCAAACTGATTTCCAAAATGGAACGGATGTTTTGTTCCACCGTCATTTTGCGGAAAATCGACGCTTCTTGTGGCAAATAACCAATACCTGCGCGGGCGCGTTCGTGAATCGGGCGATGGCGCAATTCTTGTCCATCTAAAACAATCGTGCCTGCGTCGGCGGCAATCAAGCCCACAATCATGTAAAAACTGGTCGTTTTACCCGCGCCGTTTGGCCCGAGCAAACCAATGACTTCACCGCTGTGAATATCCAGCGAGAAGTTTTTCACGACTTGGCGTTTTTTGAAAGATTTTTGCAAACCTTCAACGTGTAGATGAGATGAATTCATAATTTTTTAATAAAATAGCGTTCAGGCAGCCTGAATCAATCATTTAGTCGGCTGAATAATCACACTTACGCGACGACCTTTATTGTTGCCCATCGCTTTGCCGCCCAACACGGTATAAACTTCCGTGCGCGTGTTATAACTAATTGCTTCGCCCTGCGCCACATCGCCGCCGCGTTGCACTTTTGCCTTGCCAATCAATTTAACGATATTGGTGGCAGACGCGTATTCCACTTTGCTGCCCTCGCCTTCCACAATCCCTTTATTTTCCAATTCTTGACTGAATTTCACAGGATTGCCGCTGGCCAGCATGGTTTGATTGCCTTGTTTATCTTGCGATACGCGCACGTTTTGCGCACGGATATTGAGCGTACCTTGTTTGATAATCACATTGCCGCTGAACACAGTCACTTGATTTTTCTGGTCAAGCGAGCCTTGGTCGGCTTCAATCGCAATCGGCTGTTTGCGGTCGCTTTCTAAGGCAAACGCGTTCAGGCTGCCTGAAACCATCAAGCTTGCCAGAATCAATTTAAGGATGTTGTTTTGGGTCATAAATTAACGCTTTCACTCGTTCAGGCAGGTTTAATTGCCCATTTTTATTGTCGTAAACTAAACCGTTTGCCGTACCTTGCGACAAACCGTAACGGTATTCTACAGGCGCGCTGGTTTGCGCCACTTGAGTTTCGGTATTCACTTGCAAGTGTGTGGTTTTCAATTCCGCATCAGGGCGTTCACTATCCGCCGCTTTGGTTAGCACCACGTCTTTATCAAAATAAACCGTTTTGCTTGCCAACTCATACCGTGCCGTTTCGCTTACCACGCCATATTGGGCTTGCGCACCATTAAACAACTGCAACACAGGCTGCGCAAAAAAAACATCTTTTTTATCAGGCAATTGCCAAGCCGATTGCGCCGTTAATTGCTCTTTCAGGCTGCCTGAAACGTCAAAACGTCGCCCCTCAATACCCGACATACTGTATTGCGGCTCGGTCGGATTCAGTTTCACTTCTTCCACCACCACTTCACTCACGCGCCCCAACCAAGCCGACAAACCGCCTAAAATCAAAGCCAAAGCCAGCGGAAACACTAAGCTACGCCATCTACTCATGCTAAATATTGCTCCAAAGCTGTTTGCAAAGAACCCTGCGCAAACATAATCAAATCCGTTACTTCACGCACCGCGCCCATGCCGCCTGATTTGGATGTTGTCCACAGCGCACGTTGTTGCACAAAATCATGCGCATTATGCACCGCAATGGGCAAACCACAACGCACCAAAATCGGCAAATCAATGACATCATCGCCCACCATCGCACATTCTTGTTCACTCACACCTGCCAGCGCTCGCACTTGTTCATACGCCAATTTTTTATCGTGTTGCCCACAAAAATAATGCGTAATGCCCAACTGTTCCGCCCGCGCGCGCACCGCTTCATCATTGCGCGCGGTAATAATCGCCGTTTGCACGCCCGATTGTTGCAACATTTTAATGCCGTGTCCGTCTAGCGTATGAAACGGTTTAATGATTTCGCCTTGATGGGTGATGAATAATTGCCCCGTTGTAAAAACGCCATCTACATCTAAAATCAACAACTTAACTTGACACGCGCGTTCAATAATATTTTCTGCAATATGAGCAAACATAATAGGCTGCCTGAAAAATGAATGGTGGCATTCTAACAGAATATGTAAAGATAAAAAATAAGCTTGGCATAATCGCTTATGCCAAGCTGTGTTTCAGGCTGCCTGAAAACTGTGTAGGGCTTTCAAACGGCCTTTTAGTACATCAAACTTTAGAACACAGATATCAGCACCCACCATTCAAGTGCACAGGATTTTTTAACGGATGAGGGCGTCCGCGCCTCATTATTTGCGCTTTTTGTCTTGTATTGAAAGATTACCTGAAAGTTTGGTTTGAATATTCAACAAATGATGATTTGGCTTTTTTTAGCCAGCAGCTTTGCTTAGCGCACATCGGTTAGTAAAAGCAAAGATTTTGACCGATGACAACCTGAAACTTAACCAAACTTGCCGTGAACATAATCTGCTGTCACTTGCTTTTCGGGAATGGTTAAATCGATATTTTTTAACGCGTAGTGCTGGCCATAGCGTAGTGCTGACCATAGCAGAAATTTAATTGGTGTACGGTGATTTTGTTTTGCATGTTTTTTTCCTTTGAGATTTGTTTTTCAGGCAGCCTGAAAGCATTTTTACAACAAGATACCTTGCAACTTTTCAGACAGCCTGTAACAATGGCTGCCTGAAAAAACTAGCAAGTTCAAATTCAACCATGTGGCATATCATTTTCATCGGCTATATTTTCGTTACCCTCATGTATTCCATCGCCCAATATCCGCAAGGCATCGCGCGCGTGTTGATTTATTTGGTGTTTTGGACGATTTTGCCTACTTTATTCGCGTTTTGGGTCTTAATGACGCACCGCCGCAATCAGCGCATGAAACGCGAAGAGCAATTGGCGCAACGTGATAGGGACTACTTGCCAGAACAATAAATTCTATTTATAATTGCGAGCTTCTCTGCATTCTGTAGAGAAGTTTTTTAAAGCACGCAACGTGGCACAAAGGGTGTTTTCAGGCAGCCTGAATTTAAGGCTGCCCTTGTTATGAAAATTCTAGTCATTATTGAGTTGCAAGCAAAATCACTAACCCTTTTTTTAGGAAAATCAAATGTCTTCACAAGTTACCATGCGCCAAATGCTTGAAGCTGGCGTACACTTCGGTCACCAAACTCGTTACTGGAACCCAAAAATGGAACAATACATTTTTGGTGCGCGTAACAAAATCCACATCATCAACTTAGAAAAAACTTTGCCTTTGTTCAACGAAGCGCAAGAAGTGGTGCGCCGTTTGGTTGCCAACAAAGGCACGATTTTGTTCGTTGGCACAAAACGCCAAGCGCGCGAAATCATCAAAGAAGAAGCACAACGCGCAGGCATGCCATACGTTGACCATCGCTGGTTGGGCGGTATGTTGACCAACTACAAAACTGTTAAACAATCTATCAAACGCTTGGAAGAAAAAGCAGCGATTTTGGAAAACGGCGAATCTAGCGGTTACAACAAAAAAGAATTGTTGGACATGACCCGCGAAGTAGAAAAATTAGAACGCTCTTTGGGCGGTATCAAAGACATGAAAGGCTTGCCGGACGCGATTTTCGTGATTGACACTGGCTACCAACACGGTACTTTGGTGGAAGCGGCTAAATTGGGCATTCCAGTTATCGCCGTGGTGGATACCAACAACAGCCCTGATGGCGTAAAACACGTTATCCCTGGTAACGATGACTCTGCAAAAGCGATTCGTTTGTACTGCCGCGGTATTGCTGACGCAGTTTTGGAAGGCAAAAACCAAGCTGTTGCTGAAACCGTAGCTGCTGCACAAGCTGCTGCTGAGTAATCTTCATGTAGGGTGGGTGTAAACCCACTGCCGCTTGACATCGTTTTGGTGGGTTCATATCCACCCTACGGTAAACAATTTCAGGCTGCCTGAAAACCGTTTCAGGCAGCTTGTTCTAAATATTTTTGGAGAACAACATGGCAGAAATTACTGCAAAAATGGTTGCCGATTTGCGCGCTGCGACTGGCTTGGGCATGATGGAATGCAAAAAAGCATTGGTTGAAGCTGAAGGCAACATGGAAAAAGCCGAAGAAATCTTGCGCATTAAATCTGGCGCGAAAGCTGGCAAATTGGCTGGTCGTACGGCTGCTGAAGGCGTGTTGGCATTTGCGATTGAAGGCAAAGTAGGCGCATTGGTAGAAGTAAACTGCGAAACTGACTTCGTTGCAAAAGACGCTGGTTTCATCGCATTTGCTAACTCTGTAGCGAAAACTGCGGTTGAGAAAAAACCTGCAACTGTAGAAGAATTGTCTGCTTTGGTGGAAGAAGAGCGCAAAGCGGTTATCGCTAAATTGGGCGAAAACATGTCTGTTCGCCGTTTCCAAGTAATTGAAACGTCTGGCGAATTGGTTGCTTACATTCACGGTGCTTTGGCGACCGAAGGCGTATTGGTTGAGTACACAGGCAGCGAAGATGTTGCGCGTAAAATCGGTATGCACATCGTTGCCGCTAAACCACAATGCGTGCGCGAAGACCAAGTGGACGCGGAAACCGTTGAAAAAGAACGCCACATCTACACGCAACAAGCGATTGAATCTGGCAAACCTGCTGAAATCGCAGCGAAAATGGTTGAAGGTCGCATCAAAAAATTCTTGGCAGAAGTGTCTTTGAACGGTCAAGCATTTGTGATGAACCCAGACCAAACTGTAGCGCAATTCGCGAAAGAAAACAGTACAGAAATCTTGTCTTTCGTTCGCTACAAAGTGGGCGATGGCATTGAGAAAGCTGTTGTGGATTACGCGGCTGAGGTGGCTGCGGCTGCTAAAGTTTAATCAGTTGATTAGATTGTAAAAACAGGCTGCCTGAAAACTTATTAAGTTTTCAGGCAGCCTTTTATGTATTCCATGCACACTTACGTAGGTCGGATTTTAGCCACGCTGAACTACGCTTCAGGCAGCCTGAAACATTCAATGCTTGGCAAAAATCAAACTCACGCGCACGCCGTTTTTTTGATTGCTCAAAACTAACTTCCCATCATGTAAACGCATGATTTCTTGTACAAAATTCAAACCCAAACCGCTGCTGCGTTTGCCGTTGGCGCGTGGCAAAGAAAAAAAGCGTTGCGGAATTTTTGCCAGCGCGTAATCGGGAATGATTTCGCCTTGGTTTGCTACACAAAGCTGCACGTTTGCAGCATTTTGTGCGAAGTTAATGACAATTTCGCTGCCGTTGTCGGCAAAATCAATGGCGTTATATAACACATTATCAACTGCTTGTCGCAACAAAATCGCATCGCCTTGCAACACAATCGGCGCGTGTGTTTCGCAACGAACGCACAAAGATTTGGCTTGGCACGCGCTTTCGCTCTCTTGCGCGGCCTGCTGGGAAATTTTTGTTAAATCAATGGGTTGTACTTGCTGCAAAGTGTCGCAATTTTCCAAACGCGCCAATTCCAATAATTGCTCAATCAGCAGCTGTTGTTTGTGTGTATTGCGGACAATGCGTTCCACTAATTGCACTTGTTCGGACGACAAATCGCCCTCTTGCAGCATTTCCAGCGCAGCACGTTGAGCGGTGAGTGGGGTTTTGAGTTCGTGGGTTAAGCCAAGCACGTAGTTTTCAATGTGCTGACGATGATTGAGTTCATCGCGCAAATCGGCGATAGCATTGACCAAACGATAGAGATAGCTGTCGCCAAACTGTGGCTTGGGTGCGCTGCGGTTGGCTGCCATCGCTTCGGCATAATGGCGAATGCGGTTAATGCCACGTGCCAGCCACCATGCGAGCGCGCTTAATACGAGCAAATTGAGCACAATCAACCAACGCATCGCGGCGTGATTGTTCAGCCATGCCCACGCGGTGAGCAGCGTGGAAATGCCGAGCAGAACGAAAAATAGGCGTAGGCTGATGTTTTTGAAGTATTTAATCATTTGGGTTGTTTTTCAGGCTGCCTGAAAGTGAAGATTGTGTTAAACAACGTGGACAACGAGTTGCCTACGCTACGCTAGCTAATAATTTGTTCATTTTGAGTAATCAAAAGGCTGCCTGAAAACGTGAATTTTTAATGAAAAATCGCGTTTCAGGCAGCCTGAAAGTTTAAAATCAAAACACTTTACCGACATCTTTCACGCCAAAGGAGCGGATAACGCGGCAATCAGTGCCTGTTGTTTTGCAGTCGTTGTATTGTTTTTTGTATTCACTTTGTGGCACGCTGTCGGTTTGACTGAATGCGCCGTGAAATTCGTATTGTCCATTGGGTAATTTGTTGCGGAATAAAGCCAATGCGCGTGACAGTTCAACCGCAGCCATTTTACACGCATCATTTTTGTTGGCGGCGATAATTTGCGTTGGTGTTTTTAGTTTAGACAATGCAATACCCGTATCTTTATGTATACAAGAGGCAAATGCTTTAACCAACATTACATTGTCATTGTCTTTCGACCTGAAACCGCCAAACCCCAGTTACCACTATTTTTATTCAATACCAACCAAATGCGCGTATCCGAACCTTGCATCCGTTGTTCACCCAATAAATCAGCAATTTTATTGCGGAAACTAGTCGGCAAAACAGGGACTGAATTACCAACTTCTTTGTAATCTTTAATCACGCCATTATCATTGGTAACAAACCACATTTTCGCAGTCGCCACTTTGTAATCCGCATGAGAGCCTGTTTGTTCTACACGCCCATCTCCGTACACCGCGTAAGTATTGGTAATGGTATCGCTACCGTAGGAATACACAAAATCGTGCAAAACGTATTCATTTTTCTCTAACCCCACAGTTAATTGAATACCGCGTTTACGCAACTCAGCAATGTTCACGCCTTTTAATTTGGTTAAATAAGCATTTTTATAGCCAATTTTTAAATTCAAAATTTCGGGTAAGCTACGTTTGCCACCCATTACCGCACCTGCTACTGCAGTAAATGGATTGCGAGTGAAATCGCCAACAAAACTATTCACGCTTTCATAAGCCGCACAACCATTCAAACCGAGTACAAGCGAAATGCCGATGGTACACAAGCGTAAATTGCGGGGAGGGGGGGAGTTTTTTCATGTGAACACGCTCCATAAAATGAGTTTAAAAAAAACGGCATTTAGGCAACCCCTACCTAAATACTACTTGATTCTAACACAGAAAATGTGCATTCAACTTTCAATCAGTAAGCATAGCATAGATAACTCGTTAGCCACGCGGTTTAATGTAATTTTTATTTTCAGGCAGCCTGAAAATAAGAGAACGAATAAACGGTTTTTGTTGAATTAACAGGCCCCACCCTAACCCTCCCCTGCTGGGATTGACTAGCGAAGCATGAGCGTGTCAATCCGCACTCTTTGAGCCATGCGAGCGGGGGAGGGGACAGGTTTCAGGCAGCATTGCACGTTTTGCGTATATTTCAGGCTGCCTGAAAGTTTACCCCGTAAAACTATACCCCAGCCCATGATGCGTTTTAATACACGTTTCATCAATATCCGCCGCACGTAATTTTTGGCGCAGGGCGCGGATGTGGGTGTTTATCGTATTCGGGTCGGACGGATGATGGTCGCCGAACATGGCACTGAGCAATTCTTCGCGGCTGAATACGCGCTGGCGACGTTTGAGCAGGGTTTGCAGCAAACGGTATTCGCCAACGGTAAGCGGCAGAGCATGTCCGCGATGGCGTATGCAACAGGCTTGGGTGTCGTCTTGCCATGCTTCGGTTGGGCTTTCAGGCTGCCTGAACGTGGAGTTTTGCGTGCGGCGCAATACGGCTTTGATGCGTGCGACGAGTTCGCGTGGGCTAAATGGTTTGGCCAGATAATCGTCTGCCCCGAGTTCTAAACCGAGTATGCGGTCGGTTTCTTCGTCTTGCGCGGTGAGCATGATAATGGGCAACGCTGGGTATTGGGCGCGGACGATTTTGAGAAAATCAAAGCCGTTGATGTCGGGCAAGCCGACGTCTAGCAGCAGTAAATCAAAGTTTTCTTGCGCGAGAAATTGTTGGGCTTGCGCGGCGGTTACGGCGATACGGGCGGTGTAGTTGGCGCGTGCGAGGGCGATTTCTACTAACTCAGCGATTTCACGTTCGTCTTCTAAAATTAAAATATGTGGTTTCATGTGTTTATTGTGGCATGAATTGCTTTTGGGTCGCAATCTGTTGTGCTGGTTTGGCGTTAATCTTTATAAATTCTTGATAAGTTGTTTAGAAGTTGTTGATTTTGAGGTTGCATAATGTGAGCTGTTTCTTGCTGCCTTTCAACATTATATCGAGCATAAATGCCCGACCTACTCAATGGCAGCCTGAAAGTTTATTCACAACTTATCGGAGTTTCTTATGGCAAAAAAATTATGGAGCATATTGGCATTGTGCGTTTTGTTTGCGATTGTTTTATTGTTTATCAACAATTTAGCGGAGCAACGCAATTTTTATCATTCTAGCGCGCTGTTGAGCACGGAAGATTACCGCATGATTATTCGCAGCACGAAATATGGCATGATTTTGGTGATTATGGTATTTGCGGCGTGTTTTTTAAGCGAGGTTTTGCAAGATTGGCGCATTCATCCTGTACAGTATTTGTTGGTGGGCGCGGCGGTGAGCATTTTTTATTTGTTGCTGTTGTCGTTTGCGGAACATATTGGTTTTGAGATGGCGTATGTCGTGGGCGCGCTGGCGTGTATTGGTTTGTTGTTTTGGTATTTGCGCTTTGTTCTTGCCAGCACCCAAGGCGTGTATTTGATGGTGTCTCTGCTGGCAACAGCTTATGGTACGATGTTTATCTTGTTGAAAATGCAGCAATATAATTTGTTGATGGGCTCGTGTTTGTTGTTTGCGACTTTGTTTGGCGTGATGTTTTGCACGCGGCATATTGATTGGTATGCGATTAGTGAAGAAAAACAAGAAGAGCGTGCGCCTAAACGGGTACGTAGGTATGTGGCGCGAGTGGAATAGATAAGAAAAGGCTGAAACCTTTGCAAAACCCCATATTTGAGCGCAGTTTAAAGTGATAGCATCGAAAAACACGCAGACATATCATATAGATAGGCAAGCGTTTGAGAAGCACATCACGAAAAAATGCGCCAAAGATGGGGGATTTGCAAAGGTTTCAGGCTGCCTGAAAAACTTTCAGGTAACATTGATTGTCGTTTAAACGCCCTATTCTGCTTAGCCTAAACGCATCATTTCAATCTGTTCCAAACTACGCCCCAAAAAGCGTTCGCCAATCGTTTGAAAACGCAGCGGAATGTCGGACACATAAAAGCGGTAATCAGGCGCGCTATTGCTGGTATTCAACAAATTCGTGGCGGCGAGGGCTTGGGCGGTAGCTTCAGCGGTGGTGGTGGAGCTGTCTACGAGTTCAATATGCGGTGCTTCTTGTTTGATTAAGGGTTTGAGCAAGGGGAAGTGCGTGCAGCCCAAAATCAGCGTGTCCACTTGGTCGGCTAAAATCGGTTTCAAATATTCGCGCACAGTCAGGCGCGTAACTTCGTGGTCTAGCCAACCTTCTTCTACCAGCGGCACGAGCAATGGCGTGGCTTGCGAAACAATACGCGTATCGGGATTTTTCGCATGAATGGCGCGGGCGTAGGCGTTGCTGTTCACAGTGGTACTGGTGGCGATGACGCCGATATGATTGTTTTGCGTTGTATTCAAGGCTGCCTGCGCGCCCGCTTCTATCACGCTCAACACAGGCATATTGCCCGCCATCTGTTGCACGCGTTTACCTGCGACGGCGGCGATGGTATTACAGGCAATCACGAGGGCTTTGACTTGATTTTGTAGCAAAAATTCTACAATTTGCGCGCTAAATTCTTCAATCGTGTTGCGCGATTTCACACCATAAGGCACGCGCGCGGTGTCGCCGAAATAGACGATGTTTTCATTGGGCAGGCGTTCCATTAGGGCGCGCACGACGGTTAAGCCGCCTACACCTGAATCGAATACGCCGATGGGTTGATTTGCGTTCATAAATATAGCTTTCAGGCTGCCTGAAAGAGCGAAAATAAAAAAAGCGTATTGTAGTCGCCTTATTCAGCTTTTTCTATTATTTTCATTTTCAGGCTGCCTGAAAATGCCATACACATTAAACATGCATGAAACGTGCAAAATCCTGCATGATAGCGTATGATAGGCGCATTTTTTTGCGTCTCTGTGCGCTGACTCTGTTTTGACTATTTTAAGATAACAAAGCAGCGATGAATTTTAGTGATTGAATTTAAAAAGTAATCTATTTAGAGTTTATCAACTATTTTGCGGTACAATGCCGCGTTTTCTGTCTGCAAGAGTGACTTTATGAAACCTGTTTACCTTGATTTTGAGCAACCGATTGCCGAATTGAACAATAAAATTGAAGAATTGCGCTTAGTGCAAGGCGATTCTGCGGTGGATATTTCTGATGAAATCAAACGCTTACAGAAAAAAAGCAATGATTTAAGCAAATCCATTTATGGCAAACTCACACCTGCGCAAGTGTCGCAAGTGTCGCGTCATCCGCAGCGTCCTTATACTTTGGATTATGTGAACGCCTTGTGCACCGATTTTCAAGAGTTGCATGGCGACCGCCATTTTGCCGACGATTACGCCATTGTAGGCGGTTTGGCGCGCTTTAATGGACAAAGCGTGGTCGTGATTGGACATCAAAAAGGGCGCGACACCAAAGAAAAAATCCGCCGCAATTTCGGTATGCCACGTCCCGAAGGTTATCGTAAAGCCTTGCGTTTAATGCAGATGGCGGAAAAATTTAAATTGCCTGTTTTGACTTTTGTGGACACGCCCGGCGCGTACCCCGGCATTGGCGCGGAAGAGCGCAACCAATCGGAAGCGATTGGTAAAAATTTGTATGAATTGACCAAATTGCGCGTGCCTGTGATTTGCACGATTATTGGCGAAGGTGGCTCGGGCGGTGCGTTGGCAATTGCGGTGGGCGATTATGTCAATATGTTGCAATATTCCACTTACTCGGTGATTTCGCCCGAAGGTTGCGCGTCAATCTTGTGGAAAACCGCCGAAAAAGCCCCTGATGCCGCTGCCGCTTTGGGTATTACCGCCGACAGATTGCAAAAATTGGATTTGATTGACAAAGTGATTCCCGAGCCTTTGGGCGGCGCGCACCGCGACCACGCAGCAATGATGCATAATGTCAAAGCCGTCATTGAAGAACAATTGCGTGAAGCCCAAGATATGCCGTTGAGCGATTTGCTCACGCGTCGTTTTGATCGCATTATGGCTTATGGTCAAGTAGCCGCTTAAATGTAAAGCCATTGATTTTTCAGGCAGCCTGAAACTTTTTGATGTTTCAGGCTGCCTGAAAATTATGGGTGACGCAGTAGGTCGGATTCTCGAATCCGACATTCTCTACCCTTTAACAACCATTTGTTTTGATTTAAAAATTGTCGGATACAAGTATTTACCTACGCATTTTCAGGCAGCCTGAAAATGGTTTGACTATAATTTCACTACAAAGTCACAACAAACACTATCTCTTGTTTTTTCGTCATTCCATTTTATAATGCTACATTTTCAGGCAGCCTGAAACTTATTTTCCTAATAAAATCAATCACTACATAAGAGAAAAATATGACCGACTCAAACCGTTTCACTCCCCCACCTTTCGCCAACCACAGTCCCAAAACATGGTATCAAGCCGCTGCTCAGCAGCCTGCGTTTATCAAAGATGCCGCCCAAGCGCGCGCGATTGATTATTTAGACCGCTTGTGGAATGAATTGATGATGTTTAAACGCAAGCGTAATCGTTTTCTTGGACGTAGTTTGCGTTCGCCAGAAGTGCCGACAGGTTTGTATTTTTACGGTGGCGTAGGGCGTGGCAAAAGTTTTTTGATGGATGCGTTTTATGGCTGTTTGCCTTATCAGCGCAAACGCCGTGTGCATTTTCACGCGTTTATGGCGGAAATCCACAAACGCATTTTGTCCAAAAAGCACGAAGCCGACCCGCTCAAAGCCGTTGCCGCCGACATCGCGCAAGAAACGCGCGTGTTGTGTTTTGATGAATTTCACGTCAGCGATATTGCCGATGCGATGATTTTGGGGCGTTTGCTGGAAAATCTGTTTGAACACGGTGTGGTGCTGGTGGCAACGTCCAACTACGCACCTTCTGAACTCTATCCGCAAGGACAAAACCGCAGCAGTTTCTTGCCTACGATTGCGCTGATTGAGAAAAAATTGACCGTGTTGAACGTGGACGGCGGAGAAGATTACCGCATGCGTACGCTGACACCAGCGGAAGTATTTTACATTCCGAACAATGCCGAAAATGAAGCCAAATTGGGGCAACTGTTTGAAAAATTAGCGGGACACAAAGCAAGGCAGCCTGAAAAAATCGTGATTCATGAGCGCGAATTGACTTGCAAAGCCCGCACTAACCGCGTGATTTGGTTTGATTTTTCCACGCTCTGTTTCGGCAACCGCTCGCAACAAGATTATCTGTGGCTCGCTGAACGCTACACGCATGTGCTGGTTTCGAGCGTGGAAAAAATGTCCGTGCTGGAAAAAAACGAAGCGCGCCGTTTAACGCTGCTGGTGGACGTGTTCTATGATTACCGCGTGAAATTGTGTTTAACCGCCGAAGTGCCGATGGAAGAGTTGTACACCGAAGGCGATTTCGCACACGAATTTGTGCGCACAGTCAGCCGTTTGGTGGAAATGCAATCGGACGATTATTTGGCTTTGCCGCATTTGAAGTTAAAATAAATACAGCAAAAATTTTCAGGCTGACTGAAAAGTCTTAAATGGCTTTCAGGCAGCCTGAAATTTTATGTAATCAGCTCATCATTTTTGGTCTTTTTAAATGTATCAACAATCGCACCATTTACGAAATTTATGACTTTAACTCTTATCAAGGCAAGGTATAAAGAGTAGAATGTCCGCTTAACATTCGGGTAAAAAACTGAATGTAGTATAAAGTAGTCAATCTTCGTTTTTAACCTCAACTCAAAAAGGCATAGCCATGATGGACGAAAAACTGAATTTTTCTTATTTGTTCGGCTCCAATGCACCGTACATTGAAGAATTATATGAAAACTTCTTAACCGATCCAGATTCAGTGGAAGATGTTTGGAAAACCTATTTCACGGACTTAGCAAAACAACCTGGCGCAGTAGAAAAAGATGTGGCGCACCGTCCTATTCAGGAATCTTTTGCTCAATTGGCAAAACAACACCGTTCTAGTGCCGCTTCAGGCAGCGTAGACGAAGAATTATTGCGCAAACAAATCGCTGTTTTGCGCTTAATGAGTGCCTATCGCATCGAAGGTTCGCACGCTGCAGACCTAGACCCACTAGGCTTGAAAAAAGATAAAAATAATGAAGCGCTATTGCCTCAAACTCATGGCTTAACTGAATCAGATATGGCAGTTAAGTTTGGTTTGGGCGATGGCGATTTTGCTATCGGTCAATCAGCTAAATTGCCGCTGTCTGACATCATTGAAATGTTGAAAAAAACCTATTGCGGTCATATTGGCATTGAATATATGCATATTTTGAACCGTGATGAGCGTTTGTGGATTCGCAAATATTTTGAAAGTGTATTGTCTACTCCTAAATTTTCTGCTGAAGAAAAACGCTATATTTTGAAACAAATGACAGCGTCTGAAACATTAGAGCGTTATTTGCATACTAAATACGTAGGTCAAAAACGCTTCTCCGTTGAAGGAGGCGAAAGCGCGATTGCAGGCTTGAATTATTTGGTACAAAACATCGGCAAAGACGGCGTGGATGAAGTCATCATTGGTATGGCACACCGCGGTCGCTTGAATGTTTTGGTAAACACTTTGGGCAAACAACCTGCTGATTTGTTTGCAGAATTCGAAGGTCGTGCAGAAGTAAAATTACCAAGCGGCGACGTAAAATACCATAATGGTTTCTCATCAGACTTGGCAACTCCCAACGGCACAGTCCATGTGACCTTGGCATTTAACCCGTCACATTTGGAAATCGTTAATCCAGTAGTGGAAGGTTCTGCTCGCGCCAAACAAGGCCGTCGTGGCGAAAACGGAAAAAGCAAAGTTCTGCCCGTTTTGATTCATGGTGACTCCGCATTTATTGGTTTGGGCGTAAACCAAGCAACGTTCAACATGTCACGTACTCGTGGTTATTCCACAGGTGGTACGGTACACATGGTCATCAATAACCAAATTGGTTTCACAACTTCCGATACGCGCGATACGCGTTCTACCGTGTATGCTACTGACATTGCGAAAATGGTAGACGCACCGATTTTCCACGTGAACGGTGATGACCCTGAAGCAGTGTGCTTCGTAATGCAAGCGGCGATGGATTACCGCAAAACGTTTAATAAAGATGTGGTTGTAGACGTAATTTGTTTCCGCAAATTGGGTCATAACGAGGGCGACGACCCTACATTGACACAACCAATGATGTATCGTGCGATACAACAACACCCCGGTACACGCGCTTTGTATGCTGATAAATTGATTGCGGAAGGCGTGGTAAGCAAAGAAGAAGCTGAAGGTTATGTAACGGCTTATCGCGAGGCTTTGGATAAAGGCGAACACGTTGAACAAACGCGCTTGAGCGGCATTGAACGCCAATTCAGCGTGGATTGGTCAAAATACCAAGGTCAAGACTGGCGCGAACAAGTAGAAAGCGGTTTGCCAGCGGCAGACATCAAACGCTTGGCAGAAAAATTCACTTCTGTCCCAGAAGGCTTTGGTCTACACAACACTGCTAATCGCGTGATTCAACAACGCCAAAAAATGGCAGCAGGCAAAGAAAATATCGACTGGGGTATGGCGGAAACCATTGCTTATGCCAGCATGGTAACCAATGGCACTGGCGTACGCATTTCAGGTGAAGACTCGGGACGCGGTACATTCTCGCATCGTCATGCCGTGTTACACGACACCGAGCGTAAAGTACGTGACCAAGGTATTTATATCCCTCTACAACACATGAGCGACAAGCAAGCACCATTTACCGTGATTGACTCTATCTTGAACGAAGAAGCAGTTATGGCATACGAATACGGCTACTCATGCTCCGCGCCCGACCAATTAACCATTTGGGAAGCGCAATTTGGCGATTTCGCCAACGGCGCACAAGTGGTCATTGACCAATTCATCTCATCTGGCGAAACCAAATGGGGTCGTTTGTGCGGCTTAACCACCATCTTGCCACACGGCTACGACGGTCAAGGCCCAGAACACTCATCAGGTCGCCTAGAACGCTGGTTGCAACTGTGTTCCGAACAAAACATGCAAGTCATCATGCCATCGGAAGCCTCGCAAATGTTCCACATTTTGCGTCGCCAAACCTTGCGTACATACCGCAAACCGTTGGTGATTTTCATGTCTAAACGCCTGTTACGTTTCAAAGACGCAACCAGCCCACTGGAAAACTTCTTGGAAGGCACAACCTTCCGTCCAGTGATTGGCGACACCGTGCAACGTGACAACGGTGACAGCGTAAAACGCGTGATTTTGTGTGCAGGTCAAGTGTATTACGACATTGCCAAAGGTCGCGAAGAAGCAGGCTTGGAAAAAGACATCGCCATCGTGCGCGTTGAACAGCTCTACCCATTCCCCTATGCCGAAGCGGAAGCCGAATTAGCAAAATTCCCGAACGCAACGGAAATCATGTGGGCGCAAGAAGAGCCGAAAAACCAAGGCGCGTGGTATCAAACTCGTCATCGCTTGGAAAACTTGGCAAAAGACGGACAAAAAGTCATCTTCGCAGGTCGTCCAGCCAGCGCATCGCCAGCAGTGGGCTATGCCAGCAAACACACGGCGCAATTGAAACAATTGGTAGAAGACGCCTTAACGTTCAATAAATAATGTTTTCAGGCAGCCTTACTGATTTTATCTTAATCCATGATTGAACATAAAATCGCATGCCTTAAGGCGATAAAACTCATTATTTCAAGCAAACCAAACTTTCAGGCAGCCTGAAAACCTACAACACACTTTCAGGCAGCCTTCCACACCAAAACTTGGAGAAAAACATGATTGTAGAAGTAAAAGTACCCGTATTTGCCGAAAGCATTACCGAAGGCACTTTGCTCGAATGGGCAAAAAAAGTTGGCGAAAGCGTAGAGCGCGACGAAACATTAGTCAGCATTGAAACCGACAAAGTCGTATTAGACGTACCCGCGCCACAAGCAGGTGTAATTACCGAAATCTTGGTACAAGACGGCGAAACCGTAGGCACAGAGCAACTGTTGGCAAAAATTGATACCGAAGCCACAGGTGAAACCAAAGCAGAAATGCCAAAAGAAGAAGCACCAAAACAAGAAGCCAACAAGCCAGCCGAACAAGCCGCACCAGCGTCAAGCAACAGCCAATCAGGTGTTGCTATGCCAGCCGCCGCCAAACTTGCTGCCGAAAAAGGCGTAGATGTTAACAGCGTACAAGGTTCAGGTCGTGACGGTCGCGTTTTGAAAGAAGACGTACAAAACGCCAAAGCCGCTGCGCCAAAAGCTGCCGCAGCACCTGTACCACAAGGCGAGCGCGCAGAACAACGCGTCCCAATGAGCCGCTTGCGCGCACGCGTAGCTGAACGTTTGTTGGCATCGCAGCAAGAAAACGCCATTTTGACCACGTTCAACGAAGTCAATATGAAACCCATCATGGACTTGCGTGCCAAATACAAAGACAAATTTGAGAAAGAACATGGCGTTAAACTTGGTTTCATGTCTTTCTTTGTCAAAGCTGCCGTTGCCGCACTGAAAAAATTCCCAGTAGTCAATGCATCTGTGGATGGCAAAGACATCGTTTACCACGGCTATTTTGACATTGGTATCGCTGTTGGCAGTCCGCGCGGCTTAGTTGTACCTATCTTGCGTGATGCTGACCAAATGAGCATTGCCGACATTGAAAAAGCCATCGTGGATTACGCAGTCAAAGCCAAAGACGGCAAAATCGCCATTGAAGATTTAACTGGCGGTACATTCTCCATCACCAACGGCGGTACATTCGGCTCCATGATGTCCACCCCAATCATCAATCCACCACAATCTGCCATTTTAGGCATGCATGCCACTAAAGACCGCGCTGTGGTAGAAAACGGCGAAATCGTTGTCCGTCCAATGATGTATTTGGCATTGTCATACGACCACCGTATTATTGACGGTCGCGAAGCTGTATTGACTTTGGTAACCATCAAAGAATTGATTGAAGACCCAGCACGCTTGATTTTGGATTTATAATTCCAAGTCTTAGAACCTGTGTTCTTAAGATTGATGGTCTGATTTTATTGAACATTCTTGCGAATACAAGACAGCTTTTCACGTCAATATTGAACATATTGGCTGCCAACGCAGTAGGTGCATGAAGTAGCGATAAAAGCAAGCTATTAAGTTAAAGGTTATCAACACTGGTTCTTAAGATAACAGGCTGCCTGAAACCTTTTCAGGCAGCCTTCTTTGCCTATCTGCGAGAGTCAATCATATAGTGGATTCAATTCTGCGACTATACTTGAAAAATCATAGAAAAAACCTTACTTTCGCACTTCGCTATTCGTAAACCACATTCAGAAAAAACCATGAAACAATACATTGTACTTACTCTCACAACCGCCCTACTCGCTGCTTGTGGCGGACAACAACAAAGCAACGCTCAAGACAAGCAAATCGCCGAAAACAACAAGCAAATTGAAATCCTAAAGCAACAAGCCGAAATTCAGCGTTTGCAAAATGAGTTGAACAACATCACACCTGCTTCAGCGGCAGAGCAAGTGTATCAACTTGCCGCTTCCGAAGTAGCGAACACCATTCCTGCCAATCTGCAAGAAGCCGCCAAGCAAACAGGCGAAATTGTGCAAGGCACGGACGGTCAGCAATATATGTACGACCAAGATTCAGGCAATTGGCTGCTTTATGGCGCGATTGGCGCGGCAATGGGTTATATGGCGGCAAATGCAATGCAAAACCGCGCCATGTCCAAATATCAACCTGTGCAAAAGCCAACTGCGGCAGTGCAACGCGTTTATAAAGATTATGTCGCCAAAAATCCGCGCACCATTCAAGCCCCCACGCCGCGTGCCAATCCAACAGGCAATTCAGCAACACAAACCAAATCTGCGCCCACTTATCGCCAAACCAATCAAGGTTACAGCAACACACGTCGCGCGCCAGTTCGCCGTGGCTTTGGCGGTCGTCGTCGTTGATATAGTTTTCAGGCTGCCTGAAATCTAATCAGTTCGTCATTCCCGCGTAGGCGGCAATCCATACTTAATCTACACAAATACATGATTAAACATAGTAAACTGGATAGCCAGCATAGATTCCCACCTTCGCGGGAATGACGACGGTGCTGATTTTACAAAGGTTTCAGGCTGCCTGAAAAATATTTACCTATTGATTTTATTTCACAAACTTCATTCCAAAGGAACACACCATGTTAAAAAAATGGCTCACCATCGCCGTTGTTGGCTCATCATTGCTCACGCTTAACGGCTGTGGCTACAACACCATGCAAACCCAAGACGAAGCCGCCAACGCCGCTTGGGCAGAAGTAACCAATCAATACCAACGCCGCGCCGATTTGATTCCAAATCTGGTGAACACAGTTAAAGGCTATGCGAAACACGAAGAAAACGTTTTGACCGAAGTAACCAACGCGCGCAGCAAAGTCGGTAGCATTCAGATGAGCGCGGCGGATGCAAACGACCCTGCCAAATTGCAGCAATACGCCCAAGCGCAAGGCGAATTGTCTAGCGCATTGTCGCGTTTGTTGGTTGTATCGGAAAACTATCCCGAGCTGAAAGCCGACCAAAATTTCCGCGATTTGCAAGCGCAATTGGAAGGCACGGAAAATCGTGTTACCTTAGCGCGCAACAATTACATCAAAGCTGTGCAAACCTATAACACAACTCTGCGCCAATTCCCGCAAAACTTAACGGCGAAAATTTTTGGCATGCAAGCGCGTCCGCAGTTTACAGTGGAAAACGAAAAAGCGATTTCTACTACACCCAAAGTAGAGTTTTAATCAGCGTTTTTGTTTTTCAGGCAGCCTGAAAATATCCTAACAATTTTCAGGCTGCCTGAAACCCTTTCCCTGCTCTCAAACAAAGTCAAAACATGCTCAAAATCTACCAAAAAACGCTGCTATTTTGTGCCATGCTGCTCACCAGTTTCAGCATTTTGGCGCAAGATTTAGCCGCCATTCCTGCGCTGACATCGCCTGTAATGGACACGGCGCAGATGATGTCGCCGCAAGCGCGCCAGCAATTGGATGCGCATTTGCGTGAATACAGCGCGCAATCAGGCAGCCAAATTGTGGTGCTGACCGTACCAGCCATTTCCCCCGAAGCACCGTTTGATTACAGCGCGCGCGTGATGCAGCAATGGCAAATCGGCCGCAGCGAACACAGCGATGGCGTGTTGTTGCTTATCGTACGCGACGAACGCAAAACCCATATGGCGGTTGGGCGCGGCTTAGAAGGCGCGATTCCCGATGTTTACGCCAAACGCTTGCTACAAGACGTATTGCGCCTTTATTTGCAACAAGGCAAAACCGATGAAGGCATTTTCCAAACCGTCGCACAAACCGAAAAACTCATCGCGGGCGAGAAGCTGCCTGAAAACACGCGCAACGCAGCCGCGCAAGATTCAGGCAACCCGATTGAAAGCCTGTTTTTGCTGGTGTTTATGGCACTTTTTGCAGGCGGCTTTCTCAAAGCCTTATTTGGTCGCGGCTTAGGCAGCTTGATAACAGGCGGCGCCGTGTTTGGTGCAGGCTGGGTATTGTTTGGCTGGGGCATGATATTTGCCTTGTTCGCAGGCTTTATCGCTTGTGCCATCGCCTTTATTTCAGGCAGCGGCGCGTTTGTTTCAAATGGACGCGGTAGACGTGGCGGCGGCTGGGGCGGCGGTTTCGGTGGTAGCTCACGCGGTGGTGGCTTTGGTGGTGGCTTCAGCGGCGGCGGTGGCAGTTTTGGTGGCGGCGGCGCATCAGGAGATTGGTAATGAAATCAACAATAAAACGATTATGGCAACACTGGCTGCACCCACGCGCACGCGTTGAACGCCTGTTTCCTAATACTGATTTGCAAGCGATTGCTGCTCAAATCGCGCAATCCGAGCAGCGACATTTAGGGCAAATTCGCTTTGTCATTGAAGCGCGTTTGAGCACAACCGACATCGTCGCCAAAACCGCACCGCGCGCACGCGCACAGCAATGGTTCAGCGAATTGGGCGTATGGGACACGGAACACAACAGCGGCGTGTTGGTTTACATCAATTTCGCCGACCACGCAGTAGAA
Organism: Neisseriaceae bacterium B1; assembly: GCA_051414845.1. GTDB lineage: Bacteria > Pseudomonadota > Gammaproteobacteria > Burkholderiales > Neisseriaceae > Simonsiella. The sequence goes on along the minus strand of CP183313.1, from coordinate 462,366 downwards.
ATCATCACCGACCGCGGCATTGCTAGGCGCGTAGACGAAGCCACATGGCAAGCTGTCTGCCAAACCTTACGCGAAGCCTTCCGTCAAGAACAATATTTATCAGGCTTGAACACTGCATTGCAGCAAGTGGACAGCATTTTGCAGCAACATTTTGCGCGCGAAAATGGCGATATGGCGCAAGATGAATTGAGCAATGATGTGGTGTTGGCGTAGGTTTTAAACAAAAAAGCGTTATTTCCTCAGAGAAATAACGCTTTTTTGTTTCAGGCAGCCTGAAACCTTTGCAAAACCTTTTAGCTACGCTGAACTTCATTTCAGGCAGCCTGAAATAGAAAACTGCCGCCATTCCCGCGTAGGCGGGAATCCAACTTTGATTTTAAGTTTCTATTTTTTATCCAAGATTTGTGGATATGAATAATGGATTCCCGCCTACGCGGGAATGACGACGTTAAAAGTTTCCGCAGTTTTGCAAAAGTTTCAGCCTGAAAACTTTGTCAGTCTTCAGGCTGCCTTTTCATTTTCACCATCAATGCGCCACAGGGTCCATAAACGCCAAAATTTGTTGCTCACTAATATCAGGCGTCGCGCCATGTTGCGCCGCAGCCAGCGCACCCAATGCGCAAGCAAAAGTTAAAATCTCATCAGGTTCTGCGCCTTGCATGAGTTTATACACAAAACCTGCCAAGAAATTATCGCCCGCGCCCACCGTATCAGCTACTTCAACGCGATAACCTTGATTGCTGTAAATCTGCCCATCGCGTAAATAAATCGCGCCACGGCTACCCAGTGTCACACACAAATGATGCGTATTGGTCAATTGCGCCAAAAAGCGTGCGTGTTGCGCCAACGAATGATATGACGAGCCATAAAGCGGTGCCAGCTCATACAATTCATCATCGTTTAATTTCACCACATCCGCCTGTTTCATCATCGCCAACAACACATCAGGCTCATAAAACGGTTTGCGCAAATTAACATCAAACACACGATACTGAGCAGCCTGAACCAATTGCTGCAAGGCTTGGCGCGACACTTCATCGCGAATACACAAACTGCCATAAACAAAGGCATCCGATTGAGCAACACTTTTCATCGCCGCTTCTTCTGCCGCAATTTTATCCCAAGCGCAAGGATAAACAATTTCGTAAGTAGCGCAACCGCGCTCGTCCAACTCAATTTTCACTTGACTGGTTGCGTGTTGCTTATCCACTTGAATCAAATCTGTCGCCACATTTTTCGCCGCAATCTGGCGCACCAATTTCTGCCCATCTTCATCATCGCCGCGACGGCTAATCATCTTGGCATCAAAACCCAACTGGCTCAAGCGCACCACCACATTCAAAGGCGCACCGCCCAACACTTTTTTGCCATCGGGAAACGTATCCCACAATACTTCGCCAAAACTGGTTACTTTCATGATTCCATCCTTATGGATAAACAAGTTAATGAAGCGTTTTGTTCACACTGCTGCAGCACAAATATGTGCATGGGCTGTGGACAAGTGATTTAAATCACTCTTTTTAATAAAAAAAACGAAACTGCTTAAAATTTTAGCATTTTCAGGCAGCCTGAAACGGTACGAACTTACAAGGGAGAACACTATACAAGACGATAGCCGCTGTTATCTTGTTCTAAATCAATACCATCATGCCACTGCCCAATAAATGATTAAAAAGCAAACGGCGAAAATAGACATAATCACTATCCAGCCAATCCAAGTATCACGCGATAACTTTTTGTTTTCTCGATATTCTCGTTTGGTGTCGCACCACAAATCACAAATACCCCACGCGACTTCAAACGCACGTCCAATACCTTCAATGATTGTCCACAAGAGTTCTAGCATTGCATTTATCCACAATCAGCCTGAAAACTATTTTCAGGCTGATTATTGCGTTAAATCAACGTCTTAATCGCATAAAAAAGCAAGCACATCAATAGCAAATAACACAAGAAAATAATCAGTAATAACCGCTTATTTTTGCGCCGATTACGTTTCGTAATCACGCCAATGCGTGTGGAAATTCACCACAATATCAATGCAATACGCTAACAATTCTAAAAAATGTGCCATGATGCTTTCAGGCTGCCTGAAACATATTAAACATTAAACAAGAAATGAATCACATCGCCATCTTGCACAATATATTCCTTACCTTCGGCGCGCATTTTGCCTGCTTCTTTAGCTTTGGTTTCGCCGCCCAGTGAAATAAAATCATCATAAGCAATCACTTGTGCGCGAATAAAGCCACGTTCAAAATCGGTGTGAATCACGCCAGCCGCCTGCGGAGCGGTGTCGCCTTTTTTGATTGTCCAAGCGCGAACTTCTTTTACGCCCGCCGTGAAATACGTTTGCAAGCCCAGCAAATCATAACCTGCGCGAATCAAACGGTTCAAACCTGGTTCTGCCAAACCCATTTCCGCCAAAAATTCCACTTTTTCCGCGTCGTCCAATTCCGCAATTTCGCTTTCCAACGCCGCGCAAACCGCCACCACAGGCGCATTTTCTTTCGCCGCTAATTCTTGCAAACGCGCCAAATGGGGATTGTTTTCAAAGCCATCTTCAGCCACATTGCCGACGTACATCGCAGGTTTTGCCGTTAATAAAAACAATGGCTTAATCAACGCCATTTCTTCCTTGTCCAAACCAAAGGCGCGAACAGGTTTACCTTCATTCAAATGCGGCAACAATTTTTCCAAAATCGCCACCAATTTTTGCGCGTCTTTATCGCCTGCTTTTGCCCGTTTGCCTTCACGCAAAATGGCTTTTTCCACGCTCGCCAAATCCGCCAACGCCAACTCTGTGCCAATCGTTTCAATATCGGCAATCGGGTCAACACGCCCTGCAACGTGGATAATATTATCATCATCAAAACAACGCACTACGTTCACAATCGCGTCCGTTTCGCGGATATTCGCCAAAAATTGGTTGCCCAAACCTTCGCCTTTGCTCGCACCTGCCACCAAACCTGCGATGTCCACAAATTCCACAATTGCAGGCTGCATTTTTTGCGGATTGACGATTTTCGCCAATTCGTCCATGCGTGGGTCGGGGACTTCTACAATGCCGACATTCGGTTCAATGGTGCAAAATGGATAGTTTGCCGCTTCAATACCTGATTTAGTTAATGCATTGAATAAAGTAGATTTTCCAACGTTAGGCAAACCGACGATACCACATTTTAAGCTCATAAGATTTCTTTCGTTTACAAAATTAAAAAACGCGCAATTTTAACACATTGTTTTTCAGGCTGCCTGAAAAGTACACGACAAAAATTCAGCGAACATTAGAGCGTAAACGTCTATATTCGCAGTCAATTCGTTGTCTATGGTCGTAGAAGTGAAAATGCAGCACAAGGCAACAATGAGCGCCGTGTACAACATAGTACAGTAAGGGCGTTGGCAATGCTGTTACGCTTTTTGAATTCTTTGAATTCTACTACTATACATTATTTTGTAGACAGAGAAGTCTGCTTTCTATGTTTTCAGGCAGCCTAAAACTAGGTGCCTAAATAAAAAATGCACTCCTTTAAAAAACAAATTACTTGGCAACACCCACTCCTACCATTTGCCGCATCTTTTCAGGCTGCCTGAAATCCCCAAAAGCAACAAAAATCGGTTAAAATGCGCCGTTTTTATTTTTTATTCCGAATCTTATTATGTTTCACGCTATTGAAAAATTTCGTACACCTGCGCAGATTTTGTTGGGGTTGATTGCCGTGTCGTTCGTCGGTTTTGGTGTCGCGGGTTTTGAGTTGTCCAGCAACGATAATTACATCGTTAAAGTGGGCGATGAAGTGATTACGCAGCAGCAATTGGACGAAGCCATGCGCAACACGCAAGCAGCAGGCGGCAGCAGCACGCGCCAAGCGGTGTTTCAAACATTGCTTGACCAAGCGTATTTGCTGGAAGGCGCGAAAAAATTGGGTATTTTTGTTTCCGATGAGCAAATCAAGCAAAGCATTGTGGACAATCCGCAATTTCACGACGCGAACAAGAAATTTGACCCTGCGCTGTTCCAAAATTTTATCCAACACAACTATGGCAACGAAGCGGCGTTTATGGAACAAGAACGTCGTCGCTTAACGTTAATGTCTTTATTCAATAGTTTAGCGCAAAGTACTGCCGCCGATTCGCAAGCGGCAATGTTGATTAACGCGCAACTCGCTCCACGCCAAGCGCGTAGCGTGGCGATTGTGCCTGACGCTTTTGCGGATAAAGTGGTGGCAGACGACGCAGCGTTACAAAAATATTACGACGCACACAAGGCGGATTTTGTGTTGCCGCAAGCGGTGAAATACGAATATGTGGTGTTGTCGCCGAAATTGTTGGCAGACAAGGAAACGGCCAGCGATGAAGAAATCAAAAAGGCTTTTGACGCGCAACAACAAGGCGCGACAGCGAAACGCCATTTAGCGCATATTTTGTTTAACGCGCCAAAATCTGCCGACGAAGCAACGCGCACCAAAGCGAAAGCTGAAGCGGAAAAAGTGTTAGCCGAATTGAAAGCCCAGCCCGACCAGTTTGCGGCGTTGGCAAAACAATATTCGCAAGATTCAGGCAGCAAGGACAAAGGCGGCGATTTGGGCGAATTTAGCCAAAACGGTGCGCTGGGCAGTAAATCGCTGGAAGATGCGGCATTTGCGCTAAAAGAAGGTGAAATCAGTGGCGTAGTAGAGAGCGATTTTGGCTACCACATTGTACGCGCCAGTCAAATTGGTGGCGGCGATTTAGCCAGTCAAAAAGACGCTTTAGCTGCTGAAATTAAACAGAAAAAAGCGCAAACCGCATACAATACTTTGCGTGAAAATTTCAGCGACGCAGTGTTTGCCGATTCAGGCAGCCTGAAAACGGCAGCGGATAAATTTGGTTTGACGGTGCAAACGCAAAACGAATGGCAAAGCAAAACGGACTTGGCAGCGAAAACCGAAGACACGACAGCCGTACCGCAAGCCGTGATTGACACGCTATTTAGCGATGAAATGCTGACGAAAAAGCACAATTCGGAAGGCATTAATGTGAACGGCGAAACATGGTTTGTGCGCGCAACAGAAGTTCGCCCTGAAACCACGCAAGCTTTGTCGGAAGTAAAAGATAAAGTCAAACAAGCATTTATTCAAGCAGAAAGTGTTCGCTTAGCAAAAGAACAAGGCGAAAAATGGCTGGCTGATTTACGTGCAGGCAAAACGGTTAACGCCGCTTGGTCGCCTGTACAAACTGCCATGCCGCAACAATTGCGCAATGCTTTGCCTGCCGAAGCATTTACCCAATTTATGCAAGCCATTCCGCGCGATGGCAAATCCGCTTTCGTGTTATTGCCGACCGAACCTGCGCCGCAATTGGTGGAAGTGGTCAAAATTGAATCCTTGTCTGACCAGCCTGAATTGGTGCAACAAGCACGCCAAATCGCGGCGCAAAGCAACGGCAATAATTTGATGGAAGCGTATTTGCAAAGTTTGCAAACGCAGATTAAAACCAAGCAAGGCAGTCAGACGGTTGAAGCGCAGTAGGTTTCAGGCTGCCTGAAAACAAAATTTAACATGTAGTGTCTGTGCAACAGGCACGCACGCGCTTTTCAAGTTCCTAATGACAGAACGCGTGCGTGGCTTGCGCCACACAACCTACATAAACAAGAGTACATCATGCACATCATTGAAACCATTGAAGAATTACGCCAATGGCGTAAAAACGCAGGGCGTGTGGCGTTTGTGCCAACCATGGGTAATTTGCACGAAGGGCATTTAAGCCTTGTGGAACGCGCTCAGCAAGAAGCGGCGCATATTGTGGTGAGCATTTTCGTGAACCGCATTCAATTTGGGCAAGGCGAAGATTTTGACCGTTATCCGCGCACTTTGGAGCAAGACGCAGCAAAATTACGCGAGGCGGGCGTATCGGTTTTGTTTGCACCCAAAGAACAAGAATTGTATCCCAACGGGGCGCAACAGTATTTTGTTGAACCGCCTGCCATTCAAAACGAATTGTGTGGCGCGTTTCGTCCTGGGCATTTTCGCGGCGTGGCGACGGTGGTAACGAAATTATTTAACATCGTGCAGCCCGATGTGGCGTGTTTTGGCACGAAAGATTTTCAGCAATTGGCAGTGATTCGCGCCATGGTAGCGGATTTGAATTTGCCTGTGCGCATTATTGGTGTACCGATTGCGCGCGCGCAAAACGGTTTAGCTTTATCCAGCCGCAATCAATATTTAAGCGAAACCCAACGCGAAAAGGCGGTGTTTTTGTATCAACAATTGCGCCACATTGCTGACCAATTACAAGCAGGCGAACGCAATTTTGCCGCTTTGGAACAAGCTGCAAGCGAGGCTTTGACAAGACAAGGCTGGCGCGTGGATTATGTATCCATCCGTGATTCAGGCAGCCTGAAAACGCCGCAAGCCGATAGCCGTGAGTTAGTCGTATTAGCCGCTGCACATTTAGGCAATACGCGTTTGATTGATAATATTGAAGTGGCGTTGAGTTAAGTCAATTGAATTTTTCAGGCAGCCTGAAACCCTACCAATCCCACTATCTCAGAAAACCCTCCTACCTCTATGACCGCTATTTTACTCTATACCTTTATTTATCTCGCCTTTGCTGTTGGCGCGGTGTTGTTGTCGCAAAAATTTGGCTTAGGCTCAGTGCTTGGCTATTTGATGGCAGGCATTATTATTGGCCCTGCGCTGGGTTTAGTTGGCAAAGAAACCGAGTCCATTCAACATATTGCCGAGTTTGGCGTGGTGATGATGTTGTTTTTAGTTGGCTTGGAATTGGCACCACAAATGTTGTGGCAATTGCGCCATAAATTATTGGGCTTAGGTGGATTACAGGTTTTGCTGTCGCTTGTCGCCATTGCAGGCATTACGATGGCGTTGGGACAAACATGGCAAATTGCGGTTGCGGTTGGCTGTATTTTGGCTTTATCGTCTACAGCAATTGTGCTGCAAACTTTTAGCGAAAAGCAACTCATGCCCACCCCAGGCGGGCAAGCAGGTTTTGCTGTATTATTGTTTCAAGACGTTGCAGCGATTCCGATGTTAGCGTTGCTACCTTTATTGGCAACACAAGCTGTCACCAATGATGAGCACACCAGCGGTGATTTATTGGCAAACCAACCTGGCTGGATAGTGGCTTTGGTCAGTATTGCGGCAATTGCGCTGATTATTTTTAGCGTGCGCCACATTGTGCCTGTGGTGTTTCGTTTTATCATCAAAAGCCGCGTACGCGAAATGTTGACAATTTTTACGCTTGCTTTAGTGGTGGGCATTGCCACTTTGATGTCGCTAATTGGCTTATCTCCTGCTTTGGGCGCATTTATTGCAGGCGTGGGCTTGGCAAACAGTTCTTATCGCCACGAAATGGAAAGCCAACTTGAACCCTTCAAAGGCTTGCTGCTGGGTTTATTTTTCATCACCGTTGGCGCGGGTATGAATTTTGTGCTGCTGCAAAAAGAATTTTTGATGATTTTAGGCTTAACTTTAGGCTTGCTTGCTATAAAAGCCATCGTTTTGTTTATTTTAGGAAAATTATTCAAACTACCGCCGCTCGCAGGTAAACTATTTGCATTGAGTTTAGCGCAAGCAGGTGAATTTGGTTTTGTATTGCTGTCTATTTCACGCCAAAGCCATGTGTTGCCTACTGCATTGGCAGACCGTATTGCTTTGGTGGTCGCTTTATCTATGTTATTCACACCATTGCTGTTTATTTTCTACGAAAAAGTATTGTCGCCACGCGCGATTAAAGAAGAAAACAAAGAACGTGCACACGATGAAATCCACGAAGAAAACCCTGTTATTTTGCTCGGTCATGGACGTTTTGGACAGCAAATCAATAGCTTATTAACTGCTTGCGGTTTCCATACCACCGTGATTGACAGCCACGCCGAAATGGTAGAAGGCTTAACCAAATACGGCATCAAAACCTATTATGGCGATGCTACCCGTCCCGAATTACTGACCAGCATTGGTTTGGGCAAGGCAAAATTATTAATCGTCGCGGTAGGCGACAATCATCATGCCATTGAAATTGTGGAATTTGTGCGCCGCCATTATCCCAATTTGCCAATCATCGCGCGCGCATACGACCGCATTCACGCCTTTGAATTGCACCATGCAGGCGCCAACTACATCATCCGCGAAACCGCCGATTCCGCCATTCGCAGCGGACGTATCGCCTTAGAACAACTGGGTATTTCGCCCGAACAAGCGCGTGAAATGACCAAATTCTATGCCGCACGAGACCGCGATTTATCCGACAAAATTGCCGAAACCTACAACGCCGACATTCCCGTATTTGCCAACGAAGACATGATGAATGCCGTCAAAGAAGCCGACGCCCAAACCAAAGAGCTGATGGCACGCTTAATGCGCGGTGAACGCATTGAGTGGCAAGAAAACAAACAAAGCTGGACTTGGCTGAAAAAAGGCATTTCGTAAGGTTTCAGGCTGCCTAAAACCAAACATTCAACTGCAATCTATCCCCTCCCCTGCTCGCGGGGGGTAGGGTGGGGGCTCGTTCAGTAATAGAAATGGCTGAATATCTCCCCAACGCCTCCTTTGCATAAGCAAGCGGAGGGAGCAGTTTTCAGGCAGAATTTAACTTGTTCGCACACTTTCAGGCAGCCTGAAAATACCAATCTCAACCCATATTCAAAAAAATCAACATCATGACAACACAAAAAACTCTCCCTGATACCCGCCCCTATCCAACCGACCCCGTTAAAAACGATTTACTGCTCTACGCCAAACAAATTGCCCACAGCAGTGGCGCAACCCAAAAACTCGCGCAAGAAAATCTGCTCGCACAAGTCAATCAACAATTTACACAACGACACACACTCGGCTTATCCGTTGCCATGAGCATGGCACCCGATGTAGAGAGCTACTGCGTACTCATGGACAGCACCGCCAGCGCATTAGATGCGAAAACCGACGATGAAATCCAATGGTTCGCCCTGCCCGTTATCCTCGTTTCAGGCAGCAAACAAGCGCACACCTTAACCAGCGAAACACCCATCAACGCCATCAACCAAGTTCTAGGCAATTACCCACATTTGCGCATATTGACCCAAGCCACATGGTTGCCCAACTTAATCCGTGCCGACGATTTCTCCCACATCAAACCCGAAAGCTGGTACGCCGCCAAACGCGACAGCCAAGCCGCTGCCGAGTTTGCCGCCAAATTACCGCAACACACTTTAACTTTGCCCAAAGACCAATCGGTACACGTTTTATACGCCGTCGGCTACGGCGAGCGCAGCATTCAGGCAGCCCTTGGACAAAACCTACGCGAAGCCGCCCTGCCCTTAATGCAAGCATGGCAAACCCACTTGGTGCAAACAGGTTTAACCCTGTTCACCAACCCACTCAACCCCAACAACCCCATCCAAGCCCTAGCCGACGCACGCTTTATGCGTTTGCGCATGGCATTGGATGTATTCGCCGCCAACGCCATCCGCGCCGTGCGCCTACAAAGCCCACGCGTTGGCGTAGTTATGGCAGCACAACAAGGCGGCAAATTGCTGTTCGGTTTTGATGCCGCCGAAAGTGTTTATTCCCTACAAAATCAAATCTTTACATGGGAGCTTTCGCCACGCGACAACATCGCCAGCATTCAACAAAATTTCTTGGATTTGATGACCGATTGCCAAGTAGAAAACCTCTATCTCCTGCACGACGCGCTGCCTGAAAACGCCGCCTTGCCCAATTATGCCGACGCGCACAAATTGGCAGGTCATAATCCTTTGTTTGGCAATGGTTAATGTTTTCAGGCTGCCTGAAACACATTGCCTAATACAATAAGCCTGAAATCATTTTTTCAGGCTTATTTTGCAACTATTTTCAGGCTGAGACCCGTGCAAAACTTGGAGCAGGAGTGGCTAATGCCTACGTCATGGCAGTTTGTTACCAAATCAGAGATTTGGACAAACTATCCAACTCCCAAATCTTTCTATTTGTAAAATACTCAATTAAATCATATATGTGGGCGAACCACCCGCGTTCCAAGTTTTTATTTCCAAGTAGCCTAAAAAGGTTTTGCAAAGATTTCCGCCTTTTAGTACAAAACAATTTTATAACTACCGTAGGCGCGACCCACCCTACCAAGATGATTATGTACTGAAAGGCTGCCTGAAAAGAGTAATAAAGATTTTAGCGAAAACCTTTCCCTACTTCTCAACCAAAGAGACGCTATGAAACATAAATTACTAGTTTTATTGAGTATTTCCCTATTCAACCCAAGCGCGCAAGCAGAATGGGTATTGGATAAACCGTCGTTTTACAACAATCCGATTACCATGCCTGTGAAAACGCAAACGAATGCGTTGGCGCAGATTAAAAATCAGCAACAGTTTGATTTATTAAGCAGAAATTATAATGCGAACACGGCGGCGAGTAATCCGCATATTCTGTTTTTGATTGAGCGGGCGACGGGCAAAATGGAATACATCAACACGCCGAAATTTAATTTACATGAAAATTTCTTGCGCCAAGTCAAGGGCTTAAATCCGAGCAAAAATGATATGCGCAGTTATTATGCCAGCCCGACGCGGCGGTTTATTTTTGGCACGATGAGTTGGCAGCCGACGAGTCAGCAGTTTGTGTATGAATTTTGGGAAGGCGATAAAATCACGCCTGAATTGTTGCGCCAAACCGATGATTTGATTAAGCAATCTTTTTTTCAGACAGCACAGTATAAATCGAATTCGGTGTGGCAAGAAATGGTGGCGAAACAGGCAAATGTGCCGTTTGTTTCGCAAGAATCGCTGCTGAAAGATTCGCCGTATATTGCGCTGAACACGGGCAAGGCGGTGGGCGTGTTGCGCGTGATTGCGAGCGATGATGATATTTTTCAGGCAGGCGCAAATGATATTGTGCTGCTGAAAGATGTGCCGCTAACGATGCCGCCTGTGGCTGGTGTGATTAGTGAAAAGCCGTCCACGGCGTTGTCTCATGTGAATGTGTTGTCCAAAAGTTGGGGCATTCCGAGCATTTATTTGAAGGACGCGGAGAAGATTTTGGCGCCGTATGTGAATCGGTCGGTTGCGCTGAGTGTGGACGCGAAACAGTATCAGATTGCGCCTGCGAAAGCGGTTGCTAATAATAAAAAATCTAAACAAAACATTAAATTACCAAAAATCAATACGACGGATTTGACTTTGCACAGTTTGGACGATTTGCGCCGCAAAGACAGTTTGGTGTGCGGCAGTAAGGCGGCGAATTTGGGCGAAGTGAAGGCGAAGATTTCAGGCAGCCATGTGCCACAGGGGTTTTGTATTCCGTTTGGTTATTACGCGAAAATGATGACGAATTTGGGGATTGATGAGGCATATTTGTCTGAATTGGAACGCTCTTTTGGTGGCGATAATCAGAAACGGCGCGAAGGTTTGGTGGCGTTGCAGCAGCGTATTTTGAATGCGAGGCTGCCTGAAAATTGGGCAAATGAATGGGCGGCGGCGTGGCAATCGCAGTTGGGTGGACGAGGTGTGTTTGTGCGCAGTTCGTCTAATTCGGAGGATTTGCCGAATTTTAGCGGCGCGGGTTTGTACACGACTGTGCCGAATGTGAAATCGGCGCAGAATTTAGCGCAGGCGGTGAAACAGTCGTGGGCGTCGGTGTTTAATTACAGCGCGTATGAGGCGCGACGTGCGGCGGGTTTGCCCAGCAGCAGCGTGAATATGGCGGTGTTGGTGCAAGTGGGCGTGAATGCGGATTTGTCGGGCGTTTTGGTAACGACCAATCCGTATCACCCGACAGAGCGCAACAGCAGTTATATTGCGGCAAAACGGGGCATTGGCATTCGCGTGGTGGAAGGTAAGCGTTTGGCGGAACAGGTTTTGTATAATCATCGCGCTGGCTCCATCGCGTTGTTGTCGCAATCCAATGAAACGACGGCGTTGCAATTAGACGAGCGCGGCGGCGTGGTAGAAGTGCCGTTGCAATCGGGTCAACGCGTGTTGAGCGATGGGCAAGTGAAGCAATTAGCGACGATGGGACGAGGCGTGCAAAAATTGTTCGGCACAACGCAGGATATTGAGTGGGCGTTTGCTGGGAAAGATTTGATGGTGCTGCAGGCGCGTCCGTATGTGGTGAAGTGAGTTTCAGGCTGCCTCATAAGGTTTTGCAAAGGTTTTAGCTTGAAAACATTTGGCGAAGGCTTCTTACTAAAATTTTTTCCTTTACAACAAAAAAACCGCATTGTGAATCACAATGCGGTTTTACTATAAGTAACAGCTTATTTATTAAGGCTTAAATCAACGCGTTCGCGCAATTCTTTACCTGGTTTGAAGTGTGGTACATATTTTGCAGGTACTTCTACTTTTTCGCCAGTTTTCGGATTACGACCTGTACGCGGCGGACGGTGATTCAAATCGAAACTGCCGAATCCGCGGATTTCAATGCGCTGACCTTTAGCCAAAGAGCGTGTCATGGTATCAACCAACACTTTGACGCTGTATTCAATGTCTTTGGCTTGCAGTTCAGATTCGCTGTTTTTTTCAGCAAATACTTCAGCCAAGCGAGCCATCAGTTCTGATTTGGTCATGATTGTTTACCTTAGTTTTTGTTCAAAGACGCTTTTAACAAGTCGCCCAAGCTGGTTGTGCCAGCGTTAGCAGGAGCGGCAGATTGTGCGGCTTTCAACGCTTCATCATTTGCTTTGGCATCTTTGGCTTTGATAGACAATTTGATGCTACGGTTTTTGCGATCAACATTGGTGATGACTGCTTCCACTTCGTCGCCTTCTTTCAACTTAGTCGTCAAATCTTCAACACGCTCGCTGTCAAATTCAGATGCTGGCAAGTAAGCTTCAACTTCGTCGCCCAAAGATACAACAGCACCTTTAGCTTCAACAGTTTTTACAGTACCTTTAACCAACGCGCCTTTGTCGTTTACAGACAAGAAGTTGTTGAATGGGTCGCCTTCTAATTGTTTTACGCCCAAAGAAATGCGTTCTTTTTCAACATCAATCGCCAATACAACGGCTTCCACTTCTTCGCCTTTTTTGTATTTACGAACCGCTTCTTCGCCAGCTTCAGTCCAAGATAAGTCAGACAAGTGAACCAAACCGTCGATGTTACCAGGCAAGCCGATAAATACGCCAAAATCAGTAATGGATTTTACTGCACCTTTGATTTTGTCGCCTTTGTTGTAGTTGGCTTCAAAATCAGACCATGGATTAGATTGACATTGTTTCATGCCTAAAGAAATGCGGCGTTTGTCTTCATCAATATCCAAAATCATCACTTCAACTTCATCGCCCAATTGAACGACTTTGCTTGGGTGTACGTTTTTGTTTGTCCAGTCCATTTCAGAAACGTGAACCAAACCTTCAATGCCTTGTTCGATTTCAACAAATGCACCGTAATCCGTCAAGTTAGACACTTTACCGAACAAGCGCGTGCCTTGTGGGTAGCGACGAGCCAAACCGTCCCATGGGTCTTCGCCCAACTGTTTCAAGCCCAAAGATACGCGTTGTTTGTCTTGGTCAAAGCGCAATACTTTGGCTTCTACTTCTTGCCCCACTTCCAACACTTCGCTTGGGTGTTTCACACGGCGCCATGCCAAATCGGTGATGTGCAACAAGCCATCGATGCCGCCCAAATCAACGAACGCACCGTAATCAGTAATATTTTTAACCAAACCCTTAACGATGGTGCCTTCTTGCAAGTTTTCCATCAACGCTTTGCGCTCTTCGCCCAAAGTCGCTTCCAATACCGCGCGGCGAGAAACCACGACGTTATTGCGTTTACGGTCTAATTTAATCACTTTGAATTCAACTTCTTTGCCTTCAAAATGAGAAGTATCTTTAATCGGACGAACGTCTACCAAAGAACCTGGCAAGAATGCGCGAATGCTGTTAATCATCACAGTCAAGCCGCCTTTAACTTTGCCATTGATGACGCCAGACAAGATTTCGCCATCTTCCATGGCTTCTTCCAAAGTAATCCAGTCAGCAGCGCGTTTCGCTTTTTCGCGCGACAATTTGGTTTCGCCAAAGCCGTTTTCTACTGATTCAATAGTCACGGTAACGAAATCGCCAACTTTAACTTCCAAATCGCCATGCGCGTTTTTGAATTCTGCGATATCAATCAGAGACTCTGACTTCAAGCCTGCGTTTACAACAACGAATTTATCGGTAATATCAACCACTTCGGCAGTAATCACTTCGCCGTGGCTCATTTCTTGGGTAGCAGAGTACTCTTCTAATAACTGAGCAAAATTTTCCATGTTTGCGTTTGCTTTCATTGCACCGCCAAGGTGTGCGAGGTAGAGTTTAAAAAATACTCACGCCCTTGGCACGTGAGCAAAACAGACAGATAGTGAATGAAAATTGCAATCCCATATCCTTATGTACTCCATGTACACGGCGGACGTGGTCGACTTGTCGCATTTTTATTTTCATCCATTATGTTTCAGGCTGCCTAAACTTTCAGGCAGCCTGAAAAACAAACCGCGCATTATACGCTTTTTTTGGGTTTTGCAAATAGTTTTTTATCTGTTTTCAAAGCGTTTTTTCTTTTTGACTACACTTTAATATTGAGAAATTGACACGCGTGTTCAATCCATAAGCAAAGTTTGCTTTCAAGCAGCCTGAAAATCAGATTGAATACATTTAAGTTGCCTGAAAGCATTTTCATGATTATTGCTATTTGATATTGATTTAATTAAGTTTGATAACATATTGTTTACAAAAATAAACAAACTATTTTCAGACTGCCTGAAATACCATAAGATTGCGCCACATCAATTTAGACACAGATTCCAGTGATAAAAATGGCAAATTTTGCTTATAATGTGCCACGCTTGAATTTAACTCTAATTTAATTTTTTTAACAATTTGAAAGGCTGAAACATGGACGGCTGGACTCAAACCTTAGGCGCAGGCTCTTTACTGGCGATTGCAGCGACGGCAATTGCGCTGATTTTGGTGTTGATTATTAAATTTCGCGTACACGCTTTATTAACGCTGATTGTGGTGAGTTTGTTTACCGCGATTGCGACGGGCTTGCCGTTTGGCGCGCTGGTCAATGATGTGCTGGTGAAAAACTTTGGCGGCACTTTGGGCGGCGTGGCATTGCTGGTGGGTTTGGGCGCGATGTTAGGTCGCTTAGTGGAAACTTCGGGTGGTGCGCAATCTTTGGCGGACGCGATGATTCGTTTGTTTGGCGAAAAGCGCGCGCCGTTGGCTTTAGGCGTGGCGTCGTTATTGTTTGGTTTTCCGATGTTTTTTGACGCGGGTTTGGTGGTGATGTTGCCAATTGTGTTTGCTACCGCGCGCCGCATGAAATCTAATGTGTTGGCGTATGCGCTGCCGTCTATTGGTGCGTTTTCGGTGATGCACGTTTTTTTGCCGCCGCACCCTGGTCCTATTGCGGCTTCGGAATTTTATGGCGCGAACTTGGGCTATATTTTGATTTTGGGCATTCCTGTCGCGGTGCTGACTTGGCTTGTGAGTGGCTATTGGTGGGGTTTAACTTCCAATAAAATGTTCCCAATTCCTGTGCCTGATTTGGTGGCAGGTGGCAAGGAAGATAACGACCAACCACGCGAACCAGCTAGTGCGGGTTTGGTAGTCGGCTTGATGTTGATTCCGATGTTGTTGATTTTCTTGAATACGGGCTTGCATATGGCTTCGGCTGCAGGCTGGGTGGACGGTAAGGCGCAATGGGTGCAATTCTTGCGTATGATTGGCGCAACGCCGATTGCTTTGCTGATTTCCGTGTTGGCAGCGATGTATTTCTTAGGTCGTAAACGCGGTATTACAGGCAGTGCGTTGGAAAAAACCTTGGACAGCACACTTGGCCCTGTTTGCTCGGTGATTTTGATTACGGGCGCAGGTGGTATGTTTGGCGGTGTCTTGCGCGCGTCGGGTATTGGTAAGGCGTTGGCGGACACAATGGGCGATTTGGGCGTGCCTGTGTTGTTTGGCTGTTTCTTGGTGGCTTTGGTTTTGCGTATCGCACAAGGCTCGGCAACGGTGGCTTTGACCACAGCAGCGGCTTTGATGGCACCAGCGGTTGCGGCTGCGGGCTACAATGAATGGCAATTAGCTGGCGTGGTATTGGCAACGGCAGCGGGTTCAGTCGCCGCGAGCCATGTGAATGATTCGGGTTTCTGGCTGGTGGGTCGTTTGTTGAATATGGACGCTTCTACGACGCTGAAAACATGGACAGTGAACCAAACTTTGATTGCCGTGATTGGTTTTGTGTTGTCGGTGATTGCGGTGGCAGTATTGGGCTAACGCTTGCTTTTCAGGTTGCCTGAAAGATTAGATATTTTTTCAGGCAGCCTGAACAAAGAACAATAGAAAGGAAAACATGATAGCAAAACATTTTGTGATTATGGGCATTTGCGGTTGCGGCAAAACCACCGCCGCACAAGCCGTACAACAACATTTACAATGCGCCTATGCCGAAGGCGACGATTTTCACACGCAAGAAAATCGCGACAAAATGGGCGCAGGCATTCCGCTCAACGACGAAGACCGCAAACCATGGCTGGAAAACTTGCGCGATTGGATGAGCGAACAAGCCGATAAAGGCGCGGAGCACAGCGTGGTAACGTGTTCCGCCCTGAAAAAGCAATACCGCGACATCTTGCGAGGCGCAACAGGCGACGTTTACTTCATCCATCTTGCGCCCCCCGTAGAAATCAACCGTGAACGCATGGCAGCGCGCAAAGGGCATTATATGAAAGCCAATATGGTTGATTCGCAATTGGCGATTTTAGAGCCTTTGCAAGCCGATGAAAAAGGCATTGTGATTGACAATGCGGGTTCGCCAGAAGAAGTGGCGGCGGATATTCGCGCTTGGTTGGATACACTTGCTTGATTCATTTAGATACCAAAAAGACAAGGTTTATGCCTTGTCTTTTTTTCAGGCTGCCTGAAAGTTTCAGTCAGCCTTTAATTTGATGATAAAATAATGATTTAAGGATATTGAATCACCGCATAAGCCGAGTGATTATGAATTGATTCAAAGTTTTCGCTTTCCAATGTAAACGCGTCTACGCGCTTATCTGCACGGGCGATGGCGGCGATGTCGCGTACCATATCTTCTACAAACTTCGGATTTTCATAGGCTTTTTCGGTAACAAATTTCTCATCAGGGCGTTTGAGCAAACCGTAAAGTTGGCATGAAGCTTGGTTTTCTACCCAGTCTATCACTTCTTCAATCGCGATTTCAGTGTTGCATTGCAGCGTTAAGGTAACGTGCGAGCGTTGGTTATGCGCACCGTATTGTGAGATTTCTTTGGAACATGGACATAAGCTGGTAACAGGCACGAGTACGCGCAAAGTGTGTTGGTACGCGTCGTTTTTCAGGCTGCCTGAAAGGGTAACATCGTAATCCAATAATGATTTGATGCCTGAAATCGGCGCGGTTTTTTGGCGGAAAAAGGGAAAACTGATGTGAATTTCGCCTGAATGCGATTGCAACTTTTCTGCCATGTTTTCAGTGAGTTTGCGCAAGGTTTGGTAGTTTAATGCGTCTTGTTGTTCTTCCATAAGCGCGACGAAACGCGACATATGTGTACCTTTTTGGTCGGCAGGCAAAAAAACGGTCATGGTAATGCGCGCGACGGTGGTTTGTTCGCCCTCGGCACTTTGAATGCGCACGGGAAAACGCAAATCTTTAATACCGACTTGGTTGATGGGGATGTTGCGTAAATCTTTGCTGCTTTGCACGTCTGCAATGACATTCATGCGATTTTCCTTATGATGTAAATCTTCCAAAAATAATTTGGTTTTAATATCTTATGGCATGGGATTTGTTTTTTATCATCAACAATGCGTCATAAAAGATTTTCAGGCTGCCTGAAAATAAATTCAAAAATAGAGACGTTGTGCCAAAAAACAAGCGCGAAAGTATATCACTCTGTCCTTATTTTGGCATACAATTGGCATAAATTCTCACTATGTAAAGGAAATAAAAATGAAGTTTGAAAGCGAATTGATTCACGTCGCTTATGATGCCGACGACCACAACCGTGCGCTGATGCCGCCGATTTACCAAAACAGCATGTTTGCCTTGCATGAAATTGAGGAAAATGTGCCATTTCGTTATTCACGCGTGTCCAATCCGACGCGCAAAACGCTGGAAGACACGGTTGCCGCGCTGGAAAAAGGCACGCATGGCTTTGCGTTTGCCAGCGGCATTGCGGGCATTGATGTGATTTTTCGCACGTTTTTGCGCCCGAATGACACGATTGTGGCGGTGGCGGACATTTATGGCGGCAGTTACGATTTGCTGACCGAAGTGTACGCGCCTTGGGGCGTGAACGTGATTTTTGCGGATTTAACGCAGCCTGAAAACTTGGACAAAATTTTGGCGGAACATCAAGTCAAAATGTTGTGGCTGGAAACGCCGTCCAATCCACTGTTGCGCTTGGTGGACATTGAGAAATTGGCGCAAAAAGCCAAAGCACATGGCGCGCTGGTGGGCATTGATAACACGTTTGCTACGCCGTATTTGCAAAATCCGCTGCAAATGGGCTGCGATATTGTGTTTCATTCGGCAACCAAATATTTGAGTGGACACTCGGATGTATTGCTTGGCGTTGCCGCGGTGAAAGATGAAAAATTGGCAAAACCTTTGAGCAATATGCTGATGATGGCAGGTGCGGTGGCAGGGCCGATGGATTGCTGGCTGGTGTTGCGCGGCATCAAAACGTTGTCTGTGCGCATGAAACAGCATTTGCTGAACGCGCAAACATTGGCGGAGCGACTGGAAAAACACCCCGCCATTAACCGTGTGTATTACCCAGGTTTGCCCTCACACGAACATCACGAATTGGCAAAACAACAAATGCGCGGCTTTGGCGGTGTGGTCACCGTTTGTCTGAAAAACAACACGCATGAAGCGGTGAATAATGTGATTAAAAACATGAAGATGATTAAACTCGCTTCCAGCTTGGGCGGCGTGGAAAGTTTGGTGAATCATTGCTACACGCAATCACACAGCGGCGTGCCAGCCCAAATCAAGGAAAAACAAGGCATTTGCATTGGTTTGATGCGTTTTTCGGTGGGCATTGAAGATGTGGACGATATTTACCAAGATATTGCGCAGGCGTTGGATAAAACGCTTTAACATACTCAAAAAATGGCATTTATTCATTTTAAACAACAATAACATCAAATCAATCTTTCAGGCAGCCTGAACATTCACAAGTCTTTCAGGCAGCCTGAAACTTTTTTTAACAAAAAAGCAAAAAACCAAAATGACTTACTCACTCAAAGAACTCCAACTCTCCACCGCCTTTGCCAACATAGAAAAAGGCGACTACAAAGCCGCGCTGCCCGTATTGAAACGCTATGCCGATGAAGACGCCGATTTGCAATACCAGCTCGGTTTTATCTATCAAAACGGCTTGGGCGTGCCCGCCGATGACGTTCAGGCAGCTGCGTGGTATGAAAAAGCCGCACAAACGGGCGACGTGGACGCCATGTTTACTTTGGGCGAACTCTATGACGACAACGAAGATTTTGCCAACGCCTTGATTTGGTATGAAAAAGCTGCTGCACAAGACGACGCTGACGCACAAAACAATTTAGCACGTTTGTATGCTGAAGGTTTAGGCGTGGCGCAGGATTACGCCAAAGCCGTGGATTTCTGGCAACAAGCCGCCGCGCAAGACGATGACAGCGCATTGTATAACTTGGGTGTGGTCTATGACGACGGCTTGGGTTGCGCGCCCGATGTGGCAAAAGCCCTTGATTTTTATCAACAAGCTGCCGAATTGGGCAACGCCGACGCGCACACCAATTTAGGTTTTCATTATGTAGAAGGTCACGGCGTCGAACAAGATTTCGCCCGCGCCGCCAAACATTTTCAGGCAGCCGCCGAGCAAGGCGAGCCGACCGCGCAATTCAATTTGGGCTTACTCTATGCTGAAGGGCATGGCGTGGATTTGGATATGAAACAGGCAAAAAAATGGTGGACTTTGGCGGCAGAACAAGAAGACAAAGACGCGATTTATGCCTTGCAGGTTTTGGAAGAAGAATGATATTGCCCTTTCAGGCTGCCTGAAACATCGCAAAACTTTCAGACAGCCTGAAAATCCATTACAATGCCGCCCTTAAAACACAGCAAAAACCACTTTAAAACATGAATATCTGGCTCGGGCAAAACGCCTCCGTGTTGCTCAAAAACAGCGCGGTTACCATTGGCAATTTTGACGGCGTACATCTTGGTCATCGCCACATTCTCCAACGTCTACGCGATGAAGCGCAGGCGCGTGCATTGCATACTGTTGCCATCGTTTTTGAGCCACAACCGACCGAGTTTTTCGCCAAAAAATTCGGCAAAGACTTGCCTTATCGTTTAAGCCCCTTGCGCGACAAACTCAAATTATTGGCGCAAACGCAATGCGTGGACACGGTTTGGGTGCAGCGATTCAATCCCGAATTTGCTTCCATACAACCGAATGATTTTATTCAACATATTTTATTGGATAAACTCGGAACACAATTTTTACTCGTCGGCGACGATTTCCGTTTCGGACAAAACCGCGCAGGCGATTTTGACCTTTTGGCAAAGCAGCCTGAATTTGTAACCGAAAACACGCCCAGCATACTTGTTTCAGGCAGCAGAGCCAGCAGCACCGCCGTGCGCGAAGCGCTTGCCGCAGGGCGATTAGACCAAGCCACGCATATTTTGGGACACGCCTACACCTTATCAGGACGCGTCAAACACGGCGCAAAACTCGGGCGCACCATTGGTTGCCCTACCGCCAATATTCATCTGCCACCACATCGCTACGCCTTATCGGGCGTATTTGTGGTAGAAGCCACAGGCAGTTTCGGACGCAAACGCGGCGTGGCAAGTTTCGGGCGCAATCCGACGGTTTCCAGCAAAAAAGACGCGAAATTAGAAGTGCATCTCTTTGATTTTTCAGGCTGCCTGTATGGCGAACGCATGGAAGTGAGTTTCTTACACAAATTGCGCGATGAACAAAAATATCCCGATTTGGCGCAATTGCAAGCGGCAATTGCCAAGGATATGCAGCAAGCGCGAAGTTGGGTTTAGAACCTGTGTTCGTAAGATTGATAGATTGACTTTATTGTCAATTCTTGCGAATACAAGGAGGATTTTTATGCCAATATTGAAATATCGGCGTAGAAAGCCAACGCAGTAGGCGCATGAAGTGGCGATAAAAGCAAACTATTAAGATTATGAACACGGGTTCTTAGTTTTCAGGCAGCCTGAAACATTCAATCTTGATTGAAGGAGTTAACAATGTTGGCACAAATTGAATTAAACGATAGCCGTACAGAAGCATTGAGCAAATTGGAACAAAGTACAGGCAAGTCGCGCCAGCATTTGTTATTGGATATGTTTGACCAATATATGTAAAATAAACAAGAAGAAGCTGAAATTTTCGCAGGTGTGGCGCAAGCACGCGCGGCAAATTGCGGCTGGAGAAGTGCTCAGTCATGAAGAAGTAATGAAAAATGTGCGCGCAAAAATGATGGAAGTGCGTGCGCGTAAGGCTTCACAATGAAAACAATTTCTTGATCATTGCTGGCGCAACATAATCTATTGAATATTATGGAAATGATTGAAGAGTATGCAGGACAAGCTTCATCTGAGCGATATTATCAAGAGTTTAACCGTGTTATTGAATTGGCGGCAGCCAATCCTTATATGGGACGCGCTGGAATTGTAGCCAATACACGCGAGTTACACCCTATTCAGGGAAAATATCGGATTGTTTATCAATTAGATGATAAGTATTTGTATATTTTGATGATTAAGTCCACCAAGCAGCTTCATAACCCAGAAACTTTTGAGCGCGATTGGCGTGCAATTTCTTCATAATTAACATTATCAGGCAGCCTGAAACAAAGTTCAGCGCAGCTAAAACCACAAAAACCATGTCCAAAAAAATCCTCATTATTTCTCCTTCATGGATTGGCGATTGCATTATGACGCAGCCGCTGTATCGCCGTTTGCACGAATTGCATGGCGATTGCGTGATTGATGTGTTTGCGCCCAAGTGGTCGCAAGCCGTGTTTGCGCGTATGCCCGAAATTCGCGAGATTTTGGACAATCCGTTTGGGCATGGCGCGCTGGCATTGGGTGAGCGTTGGCGCGTGGGCAAGGCTTTGGGACAACGTGGTTATGACCAAGTGATTGTATTACCTGGCTCGCTCAAATCAGGCATTATTGCGGCGGCAACGAAGATTAAACAGCGTACAGGTTATATAGGTGAGAGCCGTTATCTGTTGCTCAACGACATTCGCCAATTGGACAAAACCGCACTGCCCTTGATGGTAGATAGATACACCGCACTGGCGCACGAGCGTCAAGAGGCGTTTAATGGCATATCCTCGCAGCCGCGTTTGCAGATTGATTCAGGCAGCCAAGAAGCGGCGTTGGCAAAATATGGTTTACACACAGATAAACCGATTTTGGCGTTTTGTCCTGGCGCGGAATACGGCTCCGCAAAGCGTTGGCCCGCGCGTCATTTCGCGCAAACCGCTAAAATTTATGCCGCGCAAGGCTGGCAAATTTGGCTGTTTGGCTCGCATAAAGACGCGCCGATTGCAGCGGAAATTCAGCAGCTTTCAGGGAGCCTTTGCGTGGATTTATGTGGCAAAACCGATTTAAATGAAGCGATTGATTTGCTGGCTTTGGCAGACGGCGTGATGTGCAACGACAGCGGTTTAATGCACGTTGCGGCGGCTTTGGACAGAAAATTGGTTGCGGTTTACGGCTCTTCAAGCCCCGAACACACGCCGCCTTTGTCAGATAAAGCACACATTGCCACACTGAATTTGGAATGCAGTCCCTGTTTCAAGCGTGAATGCCCATTGGGACACACCAATTGCTTAAATCAATTGCTGCCTGAAAAAGTCATTGATTTATTGAGAGAATAATGATTAGGCTACCTGAAAACAATATTCAGGCTGCCTGAAAGAAAACCTATATGATTTACCCTTGGCAACAAGCCGCATGGCAACAATTAACCGCACATTGGCACAACCAGCCAAATGCGTGGCTTTTTGCAGGCAAAGAAAATACAGGCAAAACCGCCTTCGCGCGCGTGTTGGCGCAGGCTTTATTGTGTGAACAACCGTGCGATAACCACGAATCTTGTGGCGCTTGCCCATCTTGCCACTTGTTTGCCCAAGGCGCGCACCCCGATTTTTACGAACTCACGCCCGAAGAACCCGATACCGAAGCTTCTTCGCGTAAATTATTGAATATTAAAATAGATTCCGTGCGCGCGATTTTAGAACCGCTCACACAATCTTCGCTGCGTGGCGGACGGCGCGTGGTGTTGATTCATCCTGCCGAAAGCATGAATATTCAGGCAGCCAACGCGCTGTTGAAAATGCTGGAAGAGCCGCCCGAAGCCGTGATTTTTCTGTTGGTTACACACAACCGCGACCGCTTGTTGCCGACAATTAAAAGCCGTTGCCGCACCTTTGTGTTGCCCACGCCCAATCACGATGAAGCGATGCGTTATCTCCATACGCAACAAGTTGAAAATGCAGAATATTTATTGGCTTTTCATAGCGGCGCACCGCTCTTTGAACCCGCACCCGAACAATACGCATTGCGCGAAGAATTGCTGGAAATTCTCGCCGCACCACGTTTGCTGGCAATTTTGGATTATGCGGCGCAGTTTGATAAATTCAAATTGCCGCTGGCGGTTTTGCTGGATTGGTTGCACAAATGGCTGATTGATGTTGCCCTTGCTGCACAAAAAATCGCCCCCTTGTACTATCCGCAACATGCCCAAAACGTAGCAAAAGTGGCACAAAAAACCAATCCTGCCACACTTTTTGCGCTAATCGAGACGCTAAATCGCCTGAAACCTTACGGACATCACAGTCTCAATGTTAAAATGCAGGCCGAATTTTTATTAAGCGAATATTTGACGGTTTTGAGCAAAAAAGCACGCTAAACCGTTGCCATAAATTTCAGGCAGCCATTTTCAGGCAGCCTGAAACCCTATTTTAAGAAGGAAACCCCATGAGCGCAGCACCTCAAACTCCCCCACCAGCTCCAGCCGCAGGCGGCGCACCTGGTCGCATGATGAGTTTACGATTGGAAAGTAAACCCATTATTTATTCCAGCTATATGTCTTTTGTTGAATTCGGCGGCGTGTTTTTACCAACCGACGACAAATTTGCCATGGGCGAAGAAATTTTGCTGGTTTTGGAATTGGTTGGCCCTGGTAAAACTGAAAAATTATTCATCAAAACCAACGTTTGTTGGATTAATGCCAACCCCAGCGCGAGCGGTCGCCCCAAAGGGATTGGCTTAGCGTTTACCAACGATGAAAGCGGTTTAAAAGCCAAAGCGATTATTGAAGCGATTTTAACAGGCTTGCTGCAAAACGAACGCCCAACTTATACGCTTTAATTCTATCCAACTCAATACCTTATCTTTTCAGGCTGCCTATCCCTTCAGGCAGCCTGAAAACCATTTCAACTCAAAAATGCCAAATATGCACTTAATTGACTCCCATTGCCACCTCAATTTTGACGGACTTGCCAATCGCTTAGACGAAGTCTTACACAACATGGCGCAAAATCATGTCAAACAAGCACTTGCCATCAGCGTTAGCCGCGAAACCTTTGATGAAGTGCGCCAGATTGCCGAAGCACACGACAACATCTGTGCTACCGTTGGCATTCATCCCGATAACGAAACCGCCGCCGAATTTAGTTTGGAGGAACTCGTTGCCCATGCCGCGCACCCGAAAGTCGTTGGCATTGGCGAAACAGGCTTGGATTATCATTGGTGCAGCGGCGATTTAATGTGGCAACACAATCGCTTCATCACGCACATTCAGGCAGCCAAAGCCACCAATTTGCCGCTGATTGTGCACACACGTAAAGCGGGCGAAGACACGCTGCGCCTATTGCGCGAACACGGTGCAGAAAAAACCGTGATTCATTGTTTTACTGAAGATGTTGCCTTCGCCAAAGCTGCGCTGGATTTGGGCTGTTATTTATCATTCTCGGGCATAGTTACCTTCAAAAACGCCAGCGATATTCAGGCAGCCGCGCAATATTGCCCAGCCGACCGCATCTTGGTAGAAACCGACGCACCCTTTCTCGCTCCTGTTCCTTATCGCGGCAAGCCTAACGAACCGGCTTATGTGTTGCACACCACCGAATTTCTCGCCCAATTACGTGGCGAAAACTTGGCAGATTTAGCCGCGCAAACCACCGAAAACTTCTATCGCCTGTTTGACAAATTTCCGCGTTTTCAGGCAGCCTAAACGCTACAAAAAGCACGCCAAAAAGCCTATAATTACCCTGTTTAAACACAATTAGGAGAACAACATGAACGGCTACAAAGAATACCAATACCCCGACGACATCTACACCGAAGGCGAAGCCGACAGCGACACGCTTGCCCATTTAGGCCCGCTTGCGCCACTGGCGGGCGTGTGGCTCAGCGAAAACGGCATGGACACCAGTCCTAAAGCCGACGGTCCCGAAGACTCGCCCTATATTGAGCGCATTGAAATGCACCCGATTGACGCACAAGCCAACGGCCCGCAAATCTACTACGGCTTGCGTTACCACATTCACATTATAGAACCCGACGCCGACGAAACCTTCCACGACCAAGTCGGCTACTGGCTGTGGGAACCCGTAACAGGCAACATCATCCAAACCCTGTCCATCCCGCGCGGACAAACCGCGATGGCAGTTGGCAACGCCAGCGCAGACGCCAAAACCTTTACACTCACCGCGCGTCGTGGCTCGGACACCAACGGCATTTCCTCCAATCCATTTTTGGAACAAGCTTTCAAAACAGAGAGTTACACCATCACAGTTACCATTCACGACGATGGCACATGGTCATACGAACAAAACACGCTGTTGCGCATTCCAGGGCAAGACAAACTGTTTGAACACACCGATTTCAACACGCTGCACAAAATCGGCGAACCAATTTTAAACCCCACCGCGCAAGCCGCATTAAAAGCCAAAGCGCAAAACGCGTAAACACGAGGCTGCCTGAAACGTTTCAGGCAGCCTGAAACCTTTGCAAAACGCCCAAATATCACCACAAAAAGCCATGACCGAATACCGCAACGAGAGCCAACAAAAACCGCCCAAACAATTTATAGAAAGCGCGCAAATGTCGGCGCAAACTTTGCAGCAACACGCCCAACACGACACAGGCGTGATTTGGCGTGGCGATTTTCATCAAGGTAAACAACTGCTCGCCGCCTTAAAAAAGCGCGTCCGCAAACCCGCCAAAACAGGTGATACACCTGCCGAAACCTTCCACAAATACCGCCTAGCGCAATCGCAACAAGCGCGCTTAATCAATAGTTTACTCATTGAAATTCAAGCTAATTTTCAACTATACTTACCACGCGCACCCGATGTTCAGGCAGCCTTAAAAGACGTATTCAGCGAAGCCAACCAACAAGCCTTTTTGTTGCCGCTCAACCAATTGCTCGGCTACATCGGCGCGCACGAATGGCACAAACAAGGTGTGTTCATTCCCGCCCTTAATGCCAAAATCCACGTCCCATTCGGCGTATTTTCGCCCTTGCGCGGCGAATATTTGGATTTGGTTGTTCAAGCCAAGCTGCCTGAAAATGCGTACACCGCGATAGACATCGGCACAGGCAGCGGCGTACTCGCGCTGGTGTTGGCGCAACGAGGCATAGACACCATTTGGGCAACCGACACCAATCCACGCGCCATTGCCACTGCCGAAGCGAATATTGCGCGTTTAGCTTTTCAAAAACAAATCAAGGTGTTGCAACAAAATTTATTACCCACCGAAACTGCTGACATCATCATCTGCAATCCACCGTGGCTACCCACTAAACCCACTTCTGACATAGAAACCGCACTGTACGACCCACAACACGCGATGTTACGCGCCGTATTGCAACAAGCCGCCGCGCATTTGAATCCGCAAGGACAACTGTGGTTGATTATGTCCGATTTAGCCGAACATCTCGGTTTGCGTGAACCTAATCAGTTAAATCAATGGTTTAGCGATTCTGATTGGCAAGTTGTGGATACATTAAGCGCAAAACCGCAACACGCCAAAGCGCAAGATAGCAGCAATCCACTTGCTTT
The DNA here is from genome assembly GCA_051414845.1 of Neisseriaceae bacterium B1. GTDB lineage: Bacteria > Pseudomonadota > Gammaproteobacteria > Burkholderiales > Neisseriaceae > Simonsiella. Next base: position 435,303 of record CP183313.1, on the reverse strand, counting down.
TGCGCGGCAACAAGAAACGACGTTTTTGTATGTTTTGCAGGCTGCCTGAAATGTATCCCACCCGTCATTCCCGCGCAGGCGGAAATCCATGATTTATCTAAACAAATACCTGATAAAAATAGCGAACTGAATAGCCAACATGGATTCCCGCCTAAGCGGGAATGGCGGCAGTAAAGGTTTTGCAAACTTTTCAGGCAGCCTGAAACCGTTTACCCAACATAGCAACAATCAAAATGACCACTTGGCAAACCACATCCCATCTTCCCAATGATGAACCCAACGAACACAACCAAACCGCCTACGCCCGTGCACAACTGATGGCAGGTGCATCGCCCGATGCGCGTTATATTTACGATGTCGTGTATGAAAAAGACGAAGCGTGTTTTGTCTTAACGCTGCTGGAAATCAATGAAGAATGGGGCTTTGTTGAGCAACAATATCGGCTCTATCCAAAAACGCGTGATGCCTTGCTGCAATCCATTGCACATTTTGAAACAGAGCCTGATAAAGTTTTAAATCAATTGAATATTCAGGCAGCCTGAAAAAAGGAAACCCAAATGAGCGCTCTACTTTCGCGTTATCAAACCGTTTTAAACCAAATCCAAACCGCCAGAGTACATGCCAAGCGGCAAGATGAAGTGCAGCTTATTACCGTGAGCAAAACCTTTCCTGCCGCCGATATTCGTGCGCTTTATCAGGCTGGACAACGTGATTTTGGCGAAAATTACATTCAGGAATGGCAGCAAAAAGTCAGCGATTTAGCCGATTGCGGCGAGCTGGTTTGGCATGTGATTGGCAATGTGCAAAGCAACAAAAGCCGTGCCGTTGCGGAACACGCGCATTGGTTGCACACATTAGACAGCGCAAAATTAGCCAATCGCTTAAATCAGCAACGCCCCAGCGATTTACCGCCTTTAAATGTTTTAATTGAAATCAATATTTCGGGCGAGGCGAGCAAACACGGTATTGCACCCGATGAGCTACTACCGCTCGCAAAACATATTTTATCTTTGGAAAACTTAAACTTACGCGGTTTAATGTGCGTGGCGCAAGATACGGAGGACACAAAAATTGTGCGCCAACAATTTGAAACCATGCAACAATTATTGCTGCAACTTCAATCCCTTGTGCCACAAGCAGATACTTTATCTATGGGAATGAGCAACGATATGGCATTGGCGATTGAATGCGGCGCAACGATGGTGCGCGTGGGCAGCGCGATTTTTGGGCGACGTGGTTACACGGCATAAGGTTTAAAATCTTATTATCTTTATTATATTTTTGAATAAAAACGTTTCAGGCAGCCTCAATATCGATTAAGGCTGCCTGAAAACCATTTCACTCAGTGCTTTTCTCTCAATGCATATTTGCGCGCTAAATTTCTCGCTTGGCGATACCATGCGCGCGCTTGTTTGTCGCTTGGTGCTGCGCTTTGCGCGTAGTTGAGTTGAATATAATCTTGAATCAATTGGTTTAATTCAGCATTCCATCGCCCTTCACTTTCCAGTTTATCGCGCAATTGCAAGGGGCTAACCGACGCCAAATCAGCGTAATCAGTACCCAATAAACGGCGTTTGAGCAGCATAAAACCATATGCCATCGGCTCAATATCTTGCTTGCGTGAACGGCACCACCACAGCCAAATCGGTAATAAGGCGGGCAAACTGCCGAGCAGCAAGATGATTAGAATGCTGGCGGGATTGACCTTACCAAAGCCCAAACGTGCAAATAGATTTTGTTGGCGCGTATCGTCATAATTCACAACCCATTGCTGCCAATAAAAACGTCCTTGGTCTGCCCAGCCTTGCCAAAACATGCGTTGGGCGGCGAGTTCGCCTGCTTCTGATTCGGGCAATGCTGCATCTAAACCGCTGTCAATGCGCACCGCTGCGACTGCTGCCGTTGGGTCTACGCGTTGCCAAACTTGTTTTTCAGGCAGCCATACTTCAGCCCATGCGTGCGCGTCTTTGCTGCGAATTTGCCAGAAGCCGCCTTGTTCATTGTATTCGCCGCCTTGATAACCTGTCACCACGCGTGCAGGCAGCCCAACGGCGCGCATCATAACCACAAATGCGTCGGCATAATGTTCACAAAAACCTTGTTTGCTACCAAACAAAAATTGGTCGGTGCTGTTGCGCTCGCCTAAAACAGGTGCTTTGAGCGTGTAGACAAATTTTTCGCGCGTAAAATAGTTATACGCGCTTTGGATAAAGGCTTCGGTATTGCCATTGCTTTGCTCAAACAAGATTTTTGCCAACGCTTGCGTGCGCAAATTGCCTTCAGGCAGCTTGGTGTAATAGTTTTTTTCAGAGTTATTTAATTTGTGTGGCAACTGGTCGCTTAAGCTCGATTCCAGTTTGATACGGCGTACGCCTTCGCGACTGTACACGCGCACCACATCGCCCATTTCGCGATAAAAACCGCGTCGCTGCGACAAATAGGGATAATCGAGCGCAGGAATGCGCCCTTTATCGTCTTGCATAATCACTTGATAAGCGACGCGCCTTCTGCTGAGCGCAGGCTGCGCGCTGTCGCCAAATTCTTTGCGCGTGTGCCATGCGCCATTGTAGTGTTCGCCCATAATCATCATGCGCCAATACAATTGGCGTTGCTGTGGGCGATGACCGTCATCAAATGTTGCACTAAACGCAGGCTCATTGCTTAACACCAAATCGCCAATGCTGCCCGGTTTCATCGTATCAGAAATGCCCGTGGTCGCTTGTTGGCTTTTTTGTTGCGGCACGCCCCACAAAGGCGACGCACGGCGCGGCATGGTGATAAACAGTAACATCATCGGCAACAAAGTCAGCAAAAAACCGATAAAACTTTGTTTTATCGCCATTTTCCAGCCAACATTATTCAACAGCGCCAACGACATCGCCATCATCATCAAACACAAAAACACCCACAAAGCGGTAAACAAACCCTCTTCAAACAACACCGCACCTGTGAGCAAAAACAGCATTGCCAACACCAAAACCTGCCAATCGCGGCGTGTGTTGCCCTCGTAGGATTTCAATGTTGCCAGCAACAGCAAAAAAGCAATGCCACCATCTAAGCCAAAAATCGTCCCCAACTGCTGAAATACCAGCCCCACAACCATTGCCGCTAAAGGCAACAATTGCCACAATTTCAGGCTGCGTACACCCAAATATAACAACACCAAACGCACCAGCCAAAACAGCGCAAAAACTGCCACCACCCCAATAGGCAATTGCATGAGTAAAGGCACAGACACCGCCACCAAAGCAACGAGTGTAAACAACATCGCTTTGAAATCAGGCGTACTGTCCAAATAAGAAGGATTAGGAAGGGTTAAATTCATACAACATCATCTTAAAAATAGCGATAAAAATTTTCAGGCAGCCTGAAAGCTTTGTAAAATTTTTTTGGAGCTCGGGCTGCTAGCCTGCATTTTTCGTTTAATATTTGAAATATTTTGAAAAATTAAAAAGTTGGCGGTAAGCTGCCGCCACTCCATTTGGCATTTCAGGATGCCTGAAACATTACTGCTCAAACACCACATCAGGTTCAGGCTTGGCTTGATTTTCAGGCAGCATCAAATGCACTTGCTGCGACGGCAGCGCGTGTTCAATGCCCAAATCGTCCACCTGTTGCAGCAATTCCAAAATCAACTGGCTTTGTTTATCATAAAAAACAATCACATCGCGCGTAATAATATAAGCGCGCATTTCCACAACAAAACAATCTTGGCGCAACTCGCTGATGCGTACCTGCGTCCATTCTTGGTTCACATCAGGATGGTTATCTAAATATTCTTTTAATACTTTCAATAAGTTATGGATATCATATAAAGGCGTGCTGCGCTTAATGTACAAATTATGCAAAAAATGAAACATATCGCGCACCGCATAATTTTCAATTTGCAACGCCGAAAATTCACCATTCGGAATCGTCACCACCGTGCGATTGAGCGTGCGCACTTGCGTGGAACGAATGCCGATATCAATAACCGTGCCTTCATATTTGCCAAATTTGCAATAATCGCCGATGTGTACAGGGCGGTCAGCCACCACCACCACCGAGCCAATCAAGTTTTCAATCGTTTTTTGTGCGCCAAACGCCAACGCCAAACCGCCGACACCGAGCGCGGCAATCCCCGTCGTCAAATCAAAACCCAAATTGCCAAACACAATAATCACGGCAAAAATCAGCAGCAACGCCTTCGCCAACTTGCGCAACAAGCCCAAAATAGACACTTGTTCAGGGCGATTGCGGCGCAAACTCAAGGCTTCAGCACGATTAAACGCCGTATCCAACACGCGCAACAGCAGCCAAGTCGTCGCCCCCCAAGCCACCGCTTCTTTAATGTGCCCCACAGGTGTGCGCAAAGTGACAGGCACGCCCGCTTTCAGCATGATTTCCGACAAAAATAAAGCCACAATAATCAGCGTAAACGGCAACACCACCAAGCGCGTAATCGTAAAATTACGCTTTAAAACAGTCTCATAAAACCATTTCAAGCCATAAAACAGAAATAATACGGCAAAATAAACCACAAAAATGCTCGCACCAATCAACACCAGCAAAGCCAACATATCCGCCACGCTATGCCCGCCCAGCTTAACGCGTTCCAAGCCGCTCACTTTAAAACCGTCCACAAATTGCGTGCGATTCGTATTGATTTCAGGCAGCCCTTTGAGCGTATCGCCCGCAATTTGCCAGTAAAAATGCCCCTCTTTATCCTTGTTGCTGCGGCGAATCATCAGTACATCAATTTCTTTGCCATCAATGCCAATCACGCCCACTTTATCCACTTCGGCAGGCAACAAATCCGTATTATCGCCCTCCGCATTGTCCGAAATTTGCAAATTCGGCGACATCCGCGCACCCGCGTCCAATGCTTTTTTAAAGTTTTGTGCTACTTCAAATTTATCAATATTCTTTTGCGACAAATATTTATCATCTAAATATTGCGCCGCCAAACTCATATCGCCCGCTGAATAAGCCGACATCAAGCCCGCAAGGGCACTACGTGGTGTTTCGCGACCCAAGCTGTCCTTTTCCACTTTTTCAGCCGTTTCGCTGCTGTTTTCAGGCAGCAAAGTATTGTTAGCAAACGAAAAAGTGATACTAGCACACAACAAAAACGCGCATAAAACCACACGCGTTAGATGAGACTGCAAGAAACGAGAAAAAGTTGAATACGGCAAATAAATCAAACCAAAGCTCCTGTATTGAGTGTTGCGCCCAGTCATATTTTGGCTTCACAAGCTGATATTTTCAGGCAGCCTGAAATGTACCCAATAAAAAATCATGTTTCAAGGCAAAAGCCTATTTCTGACACGATTTTGCATTATTCAGGCTGCCTGAAAAACAAAAAACCTGCTGTTTGAGCAGGTTCTTTTGTTTTTACAATGAATTAAGCCATTGCTTTGATTTTTGCAGACAAGCGGCTTTTATGACGCGCTGCTTTGTTTTTGTGGAACACGCCTTTGTCAGCGATACGGTCCAAAATTTTGCTGTTTTCGTGGAAAGATGCTTTTGCAGCCGCTTTGTCGCCAGCTTCAACAGCTTTCAATACTTTTTTCACTGCAGTACGGAATGCAGTACGCAAGCTAGCGTTGTGAGCGCGAGCTTTCAATGATTGACGAGCACGTTTGCGTGCTTGTGCGCTATTTGCCATGTGATAATACTCCTAAATGGGAACTGAATTTGTAAAACGCGCGATTTTAAACGCGATGGATAGTAAATGCAAGTTTTTTCAATAAAACGTCGAATTGTGTGGCGATTTTTGTTGCACTGATTGGCTATATTCAGCGAGAGAACAACTTTTTTCAGGCAGCCTGAAAAAAGTTTACTCAAACCACCTGCGCAACGCTTCTAAACCATTGTAGTTAATACACAAATCCGCCGCTGCTTGCGCTTTGGGTTTCGCATGATACGCCACGCCAATACCTGCGGCTTGCATCATCGGAATATCGTTCGCACCATCGCCAATAGCGATGACTTGGTCGTCGTGGCAACCGAGTTCCGCACGGTGTTGCGCCAAGATGTCGGCTTTGGCTTGCGCGTCAATCACGCGCCCGATGACCTTGCCTGTGAGCACGCCATTTTCTACTTCTAAAACATTAGCATAGGCGTGTTCAAAACCCAAACGCGCTTTGAGTTTTTCGGTGAAAAACGTGAATCCGCCTGAAACCAACACAAAGCGCACGCCGTGTTCATGGCATTGTTGCAGCAAATATTCCGCGCCGTCGTTGAGTTGCAACACGTTGTCGTACACGGCTTGCAACTGGCTTTCAGGCAGCCCTTTGAGCAACGCAACGCGGCGGCTCAAGGATTGTTCAAAGTCCAATTCGCCACGCATGGCTTGCTCGGTGATTTCGGCGACTTGGGCTTTTAAACCCGCGCCAGCAGCGATTTCGTCAATGCATTCAATGTTAATCAGCGTGCTGTCCATGTCGCTGACGATGAGTTTGATGTCGCCAAACGCGCGCTTGGGTAACACGGCAAAATCCACGTTTTGCGCACGCAATTCGTGTTCTACGTTTTCAGGCAGCCTGAAATCTTGCGCCACATCAATGCGCCACACACGACCACTTGGCGTGGTTTGTGCAAAATGATTTTGCGTTTGCGTGAAGTCACACGCGCTTAAATCGGGGGCTTGGATCACGAGTGTTTGTGTCATAGTCGCTTGATTTTCTGGGGTAATAAGGGAATGTGTGTTTTCAGGCTGCCTGAAAGTTTCTGCATTATCGTCATCAGCAATCGTTTCATCACTAGAAACTTCTGCATTTTCAGCAACTTGTTCTTCCAATTGCGCAACGTGTTCCGCCGCAATTTCTACGTCAAATTCTTCATCAGCTTCTTCGTTGCGCGGGTCTAATTCCGCTGCCATGCTGCCTGAAACCGTTGGCACATTCACAAACACGCTGCGTTCTTCTTGCGGTACAGGCGATTGTTTAAATGCAAACGCCGCCAACAAAAACGCCGCCAGCGCGTAAAACGCGTAAAAACCATAATGCGGCGCAAAATTCGTTACCACGCCCAACAAAACAGGCGCAATCAGCGAGCCTAAACCGTAACAAAACAATAAGCTACGGCTTACTTCCACCGTGTTCATATTGTTGGGCAAGCGGTCGTTGGCGCGCGCAATGCTTAGGGCATACAGCGTGAACAAGCCGCAACCGAGCGCGAAACCGACGCCATTGTGAATCATCGGCGTGGCGCGTCCGAGCAACATCATCGCTAAACCTGCTGCCGCTGCTAAAGTGGACACAATAGCGCAGACCAAAATAGCGTTGCGTCGTCCAAAGCGGTCAGACAATTTGGCAATAGGCAATTGCACCAAAAAGCCACCAATCATCGCTGCCGTTAAAAAGGCAGAAATTTGTTGTAAATTAAATTGTTGTTGCAATAAAAATACCGATGCCATGGTAAACAAACCATTGACCAACAAGCCGCCCGTAAAGGCGGTAACAAACGCCAAGGGCGCAATGGCAAACACGCGCGGCACGTTAATACTTTGGCGTTCAGGAATGTTGGGCGCGCGAATTTTCGTCAGCGATACAGGAATCATCGCCGCCATCACGAGCAGCGTGCCGAGCACAAAAATATTGTCGCTACTCAAATTCAGGCTCAGCAAAATAATGCCGACCGTAAACGCAAAATAGTAAACCAAATTGTAAATCGCCAGCACTTTGGCGCGTTTTTCTTGTGCGCTTTGTTCGGCAAACCAGCTTTCCACCACCATCAGCATACTGAAATAGCAAAAGCCCAGCACCAAACGCAATACGCCCCACGCATACAAATTATCCGTCATCAAATGCGCCAGCGAACACATGGCAAACACCGCGCCAAACACGCTGAAACTGCGAATGTGTCCCACATTGGACACAATGCGATGCGCCGCCACCGCCGATAACGACGCGCCACCAAAAAACGCCGCGTTCAGCGCACCAATGGCAATGTTGTTCACGCCCATTTGCGCCAATTTCACGCCCGCCGAATTGAGAAACAAACCAAATCCCGCAAACAGCAAAAACACCGAGCCAAACAGCGCATAAAAACGATTGGATAAAGTGTTGTCGGTCATGAATTCTCCTGCGTGTGGTAGATTAGCGAAAGGTGTAAGACTGACAGATTTGCAGTATTCTGTCAAAAATGAGCAAGATAAGTTTTCAGGCTGCCTGAAAATGAATTGTTGCCGCAAACGCGTTTCAGGCAGCCTGAAACGCTGCTATCATGCGTTTCTCACTTTTCTCATTTATTGACCATGAAAAATCCGCATTTTGATACTTTGCAACAACGCAAACAACACGCCATCGCTCAATTTCGCCAAAGCTGGCAGCCGCAAACATTTTTCCGCCAATATACGCGTGCGCTAGATGAGGCTTTATCAGCTTTGGCTGATAAATTTTTTTCAGGCAGCCATTGGTGTTTGCTGGCGATTGGCGGCTATGGGCGGCAGGAAGTGTATCCGCATTCGGATTTGGATTTGGCGTTCATCACACGCGATGAGTTGAGCGAAGAAGAAAGCGAGAAAGTGGCGCAACTGGTGCAAACTTTGTGGGATATGCAGCTTGCGCCTGCCTTAAAATCAGGCAACCTGAAAGAATTGTTGGCAACGGCGCGCGAGGATTTAACGGCGGAAACGGCTTTTTTGGAAGCACGTTTTTTGGCGGGCAATCGTGAATTTGCCGATGTAGCGATTGCGGCTTTCAGGCAGCAAATGGATATCGTTGTTTTCATTGAAAATAAACTGGTAGAAATGCAGCAACGCCACACCAAACAGCCTGCGCTGGTATTAGAACCAAACATAAAAAATGGCGCGGGCGGTTTGCGCGATTTGCACACGATGAAATGGCTGGCGCAGGCGCAAGGTTTGCCGTCGGATTTTTACGGCTTAATGCGCAAGCGGATTTTGACGCGCGTAGAAGCCAATTTATTGCAAACTTGCCACAAGCGTTTGGCGCGGTTGCGCATTGAATTGCATTTGGCGGCAGGGCGAGAAGAAGACCGTTTAATCTTTGATTTACAAGGAAAACTCGCTGCACAATTTGGGCTAAACCCAAACGACAAACAAGCGGGTATTGAGCATTTAATGCGCATTTTTTATCGCACGGCAAAAACTGTTATGCAATTGAATGGCATTTTGTTGCCGATGTTGCGCGACCGCATGAGTTCGCGTTTGCCGCGCCATGCTTACGACATGGACACGGATTATTTTCATGTAAACGGCATGATTGCGGCGAAAGATTTGGCGATTTTTCACGAGCAGCCTGAACACTTATTTAAAATCGTTGAAATCATGCAAAAACGCAGCGATGTGTACGCAATTGCACCGAAAACGCTGCGCGCTTGGTGGTCGGCTTCACGCGCGATTGACGAGCGTTTTTACCAAAACGAAACCAATCGCCGTCGTTTTTTAGGCTTTTTTCAGGCAGGCGAAGGGCTAACACACACGCTGCGTTTGCTCAATTTATACGGTATTTTGGCGCGTTATCTGCCCGAGTGGCACAAAATTGTCGGCTTGTTGCAACACGATTTGTTTCACATTTATCCTGTGGACGACCATATTTTGACCGTGTTGCGCAATATGCGCCGCTTGGCAATGGAACGCCACAGCCACGAATTGCCGTTCGCGTCTAGCCTATTTCACAATTTTCCACAAGAAAAACAATATGTTCTCTATTTAGCCACCCTATTCCACGACATCGCCAAAGGACGTGGCGGCGACCACGCGCAATTGGGTGTTTTGGACGCGCAACGTTTCGCGCGCGACCATTTTATGCCCGAAGAACACGCTGATTTACTCGCTTGGCTGGTGGAAGACCATTTGCTGCTGTCCATGACCGCACAAAAAGAAGACATCCAAGACCCTGCTGTCATCGCCCGTTTTTGCGAGCGCGTGCAAAGCCGCGAACGCCTTGCCGCGCTGTATTTGCTGACCGTTGCCGACATTCGCGGCACAAACCCAAAAATCTGGAATTCATGGAAAGCGCAACTGCTGCAAAGCCTGTTCCATAGCGCGGAACAACACTTAACAGGACACAACAGCAGCCCCGAAACCGCCACGCAAACACGCCGCCAAAAAGCCCTAATCGCGCTGGAACAACAACTAGGCGATGCAAAAGCCGTGCGCCGTGTTATGCAAGCATTGGGCGACGCGTATTTCGTGCGCCACAGTGCCGAGCAAATTTTGTGGTACTTGCAACACATCGCCGCCGCACCCGACACGCCCATCGCCGCTGTACGCCAACTCAACGATGAAACGCTGCAAGCCCTTGTTTTCATGCCTAATGCCGACCGCCTGTTCACGCGCCTGTGCCGCATATTCAGCCGCCATGGTTTCAGCATTGCCGCCGCCCGCGCCTTCATTACCGCGCACGATTTTATTTTGGACACGTTCACCGTTACTCTGCCGCAACACATTGAAAATAAAAAAGAACGCGACGATTTTCAGGCAGCCTTATTACACGATTTGCAACAATTCGCCCGCCAACCGCTTGGCGAAAGTGGCATTGTGCGTCACAAACCCACCCGCCGCGCACGTTTGCAACCCATCACGCCGCAAGTGCACATCTATCCCGACGACGAACACCCCAGCCGCTACAGCATAGACATCATCGCCCCCGATCGCCCCTATCTACTCGCCGACCTCACCGAAATCTTCGCGCGCCACCAAATCAGTTTGATATACGCCAAAATTTCCACGCTGGGCGAACGCGCGGAAGACAGCTTTATTGTCGTGTGCCACGATTTGAACACCAGCAAAGAATATGCGCTGCGGCAGGATTTATTGGCTGTTTTATAGTTGCTGCGATGTTCAGGCTGCCTGAAACCAAAATTCATAAGTCGGATACTTGTATCCGAGCAATACAGTAGCTTGGATTGCAAATCCACCACAATAGCGAATATTCAAAAAAACGTTGGGTCAAGACCCACCTACGAACTGGTTATTTTCTTGCGTAGGGGCGGATTCAAAAATCCAACCTACCATTTAGACAAAAATTTCAGGCTGCCTGAAAACCAAGCAGCCTGAAAAAAGAAAAGGTCAAACGATAAGCCGGGTTCTGTCGTTGGACAGTCATTCATCTAGACGTACCGTTACCAGCACGTTCAAGCAACCTACCCGAACACTCGGCGAGCAGCGTCAACGTGTTCTGTTTGGTCTTGCTACAAATGGGGTTTAGCCTGCTGCGCGCTGTTACCAGCGGCACGGTGCGCTCTTACCGCACCTTTTCACCCTTACCTGTGTTTCGCAACTCATCTTGCGCCTTTCTACTGCGTTGGCTCGCCTAGCTGTACTCAATGTACTATCTTCGGCTCGCCGCCTTGTATTAAGACGCAATCTGAGCTGCTTGATTTTCATCATGAAACCATCGGCGGTTCTGCTCTCTGTTCCACTTTCCGTCGTGTTGCCACGCCCAGCCGTTAGCTGGCATTTTGCTCTGTGTAGCCCGGACTTTCCTCCCCGTATGCCTTACGCGATACGCGGCGACTGTCTGTTTAACCTAAGGCGCGCATTATAGCGGAATTTTGGCTTTCAGGCTGCCTGAAATCTCATCAAATTCAAAACAACTCTTTCTGCCCCTGCTGATTCACCACCTGCACATCCGCCCTGCCCTCTGCCAAAATCACAGACAATTTTTGCCCTGCTTTAAGCGCGTTGGCGTTTTGCACCACTTTACCGCGCGAATCTTGTACCACCGCAAAACCGCGCTGCAAAATGCGTTGCGGCGACACCGCTTCTAGCACATCGCTTTGACGTGCTACACGCGTTTGTTGCTGCCTGAAAAACTGTTGCGCCGCTTGATTTAAGCCTGCCTGAAAGCGCTGCAACTGAACTTTTTGCTGTGCCACATCGGGTTTAGCATGGCGAACAGTTTGATTCAATTGCGCCAATTGTTGCTTGTGCGCTTGAATTTGATTGCGCAAAGCATAGCGCAACAGGTGTTGTTGCTGCTGCAATTGCTGCTGTTGCACACGCAAGTTTTGGCGTGGATTAACCAATTTTTGCGCCAGAAAATCGGTTTTTTGTACCGCGTTTTCATAATATTGGCGCAAGAAATAAGTTAAGGCTGCCTGAAAACTGTTCACGCGCTGGATAAATTCGGCACGATTGGGGCTGACCAATTCTGCTGCTGCCGTTGGCGTGGGCGCGCGCACATCGGCGGCGAAATCCGACAAAGTAAAATCCGTTTCATGCCCGACGCCGCTGACAATCGGTAATTTTGACGCGGCAATCGCGCGCACCGCCACTTCTTCGTTAAACGCCCACAAATCCTCGATGCTGCCACCGCCGCGGCACACGATTAACACGTCCACTTCCGCGCGCGCGTTTGCCGCTTCAATCGCTGCCGCAACCTGTTTTTCGCTGCCTGCGCCTTGCACGGGCGTGGGATAAATGACCACAGGAATATGCGGCGCGCGGCGGCGCAATGTGGTTAAAACATCGCGCAACGCAGCGGCGGCAAGACTGGTAACCAAACCGATGGTGCGCGGATTTTCAGGCAGCATCTGTTTGCGCTCGGGCGCGAATAAACCTTCGGCTTGTAATTGTTGCTTTAATTTTTCATAGCGTTCAAACAAGCGTCCGAGCCCAACTTGGCGCACTTCATTGACGCTGATTTGAAATTCGCCACGCGCTTCGTAAATGCTGATTTTGCCGCTCACTTCAATGTGGTCGCCCTCTTTAAGCGGCGCGGACAAACGCGCGGCGGCGAATTTGAACATGGCGCAACGCACTTGCGCGCCTTGGTCTTTGAGCGAGAAATAATAATGTCCGCTGGCGGCACGCGTTAAATTAGATACTTCGCCGCTGACCCAAAAGCCTTGGAAATGGGTTTCTAACAAGGTTTTGGCAATGGCGTTGAGTTCAGATACGCTGATGGCAGCGGGGGTAAAGAGTTCGTTCATGGTGTTGTAGGTGGTGGGAAGTTGATGGCTTGGTTTTATTACGGATTTTTTCAGGCTGCCTGAAAACTTTGCAAAACACTGAAAATTTCAAATTTATCGTCATTCTCGCACAGGCGGGAATCCAACTTTGATTTTAAGTTTCTATTTTTTATCAAAGGATTGTGAATATGAATGATGGATTCCCGCCTGCGCAGGAATGACGAAGTTGCTCGTTTCAGGCAGCCTGAAAACAATATTAAACACGTAGGGAGTGTGCGGTAACGCACGCACGCGCTTTTCATTTTGGGAACGCGTGCGTGGCTTATGCCACACATCCTACATTCAATGTTTATTTGCTTTCAGGCAGCCTTTGCAATTTTCCGCCCAATAAAACCAGTTGCTCGGTTACGTATTGCCACGCAGTTTCCAATTGTTCGCAGGCTTGTCCTTGTGCTTTTAAGCCAAATTCTATGTGTGCGGGCGTGTTGTCGTCGCCGACGCTGGGTAGGCTAAATGTTTGAATGCCTGTGTATTGTTGTTCAATTTCGTTCATCAACGCCGTGATTTTGGATTCAGGCAAATCCAATAGCCACACGCTTTTTTGGGCGCGCTCTGTTTGATGAAACCAGTTGGCATAATAGGTTTGCAGCACCCATTGCGCCATTGGATGTGCCATCACGGGGAACCCAGGCAGAAAATAATGTTCGCCATAGGAAAAACCTGCGATGTTGTTGTATGGATTAGGAATCAACGCCGCGCCTTGTGGGAAATCTGCCATGTTTAAACGCTGTTGCGCGGCGGCGGAATCGGGCGCGTCGCCACGTGTAGCGGAAACTTGGTTGATGAGCGCGGCGGCTTCTGGGTGGCGCACGAGCGGCAGATTCAAGGCTTGCGCAGCGGCTTGGCGCGTGTGGTCATCGGGTGTGCCACCAATGCCGCCTGTGATGAATGTGGGCAAGTTTTGCGCGAAACTGGTGCGTAAATGTTGAACGAGTTCAGCGCGCTCATCGGGCAAATACAATACGGATGCCAGCTGCAAGCCGTGTTCGCGCAATAGGTTTTTGAAAAACGCAAAATGTTTGTCTTGGCGTTCGCCGTATAGGATTTCGTCGCCGATGATGATGAGTTGGAAGGGTTTCATGGGATTTGACCTGATTCAATAGGATTTTAGGTTGCCTGAAAGTGAGATTGTGTTCAATCGCGCGGGCAATGAGTGCTTACCCACTTTGCTTTTATAGTCGTTTCAAATACAAATAGTACAGAGTTGCCAACGCCCTTATGTACTAGGCGTACACGGCGAACGTTGTCGCCTTGTCCGTATTAATTTGAAACGACTGTAATTTTCAGGCTACCTGAAAAATGATTTGTTTATTTTGGTGGGTTTACACCCCTAAGGGATTTTTTTGGATTTATGTTCACTCAAAACTACTTTAATCTGCCTGCCGCGCGTCTAGCAGCGTCGCTGTTGGGATAGATACGGATGAGTTTTTGCCATGTGTCGCGGGCGATGTCGCGTTGTTGGATTTGCCATTGGCATTGTCCGACGGCATAGAGTGCATCGTCGGCTTGCTCTTGCTGAGCGTAATGAATGGCGTAGCGTTGTCCGATGTTGATGACCGATTGGCAGTTGTCTAGGCGTTGGTGCGATTGCAGCAGTAGGTACATGGCTTCGCGCGCGTCGTTGCTGCCGTTGCCGCCGCTGTCTGCACCGCGTAGTTGGTTGAGCACGGCTTGATAGTTGCCTTGGCGGTAGGCTTGTTTGGCTTCGTCAAGTTGGCTGAGCGTTTTGTCGCTTTTCAGGCTGCCTGAAACGGGTATGGGCGCGGCTTTGGGTTTGATGTTGCGACGCGGGGTTGCAGGGCGTTGTTCCAGTTGGCGCACGCGGGTTTGGAGTTGCTCGATTTGGTGTTCTAGTTTGCTCACTTGTAGCGCGAGTTGGTCAAATTGAGTTTGTAGATTGGGCTCGGGATAGGGGACGGGTTTGAGTTGTGTGATAGGTGCGCTGGTGGTTTGCTCTGGGCTTTGGGTTGCGCTTGGGGTTTGTGGGGTGGCGCAGGCGGTTAGGATTGTGGTGGCGATGAGTAGTGTGATTGTGTGTTTCATGGTTTGATTTTCTGTTGAGTTGGTTTTTGGTGGACGGTGCCCACCCTACTTTTTGGCTGCCTGAAAAATGATTGAACAGGTAGGTGGGTGATGTATGCCCGCACGCGGTTAGTATTTTTAAAAGCGCGTGTGTGTACCGCACCCTGCTTTCAGGCTGCCTGAAAGGTTTAGCGTTTTTGCAATAGGGTTAAGCCGTCGCCTAGCGGCAATGTCAGCGCGATAATGCGTTTATCGTGTGGCAAGCTGGCGTTGAATTGGCGCAAGATGGCGTGTGATGGTGGGGCGTTTGAGTCGGCTTCGGCGATGATTCTGCCACCCAGCAGCAGGTTGTCTATGGCGATAATACCGCCGCTGCGCACGAGTTGCAGCGCGCGTTCGTAGTAATGTGGTGTGGGCGGTTTGTCGGCGTCGATGAAGGCGAAATCATAGCTGCCGCTTTTGCCTTCGGCGATGAGTTCGTCCATGGTGATGATAGCAGGCTGCAAATGCAAGCTGATTTTGTGGGCTATGCCTGCGTTGCGCCAGTGTTGTTGCGCTTCATCGGTAAAGGTAACGTTGATGTCGCAACAGGTGAGGTGTGCGCTTTCAGGCAGGGCGAGTGCCATGGCGGTGCTACTGTAGCCTGTGAATACGCCGATTTCTAGGTAGTTTTGCGTGTTGATTAAACGCGCGAGCCATGTGAGCAAGGCGGCTTGTTCGGGCGCGATGGCCATTTTGCCGAGCCGATGTTGCGCGGTTTGGGCACGAATTTGGGCGAGTATGGGGTGTTCGGTTTCGCTGATTTGGCGCAAGTAGTGGCTGAGTTCGGGGGTGAATTTGGGGGCGGTGATGGACATTTTTTTGTTTTTGTTGTGGGAGAAATGTTTTTCAGGCTGCCTGAAAACTTTTAATTGATGGGCAGAGCTTACCCTAGGGGCTAATGACAATTCGTTCGCGGTTGGATTTTGCGCTAAATTCGTCCAATTCGGTGTTGAAAATACTCGCCAATGGACGGCATTGGCTCGCATTTTCGCCTTGAATTGAACGAATTTACCTGCAAAACCAACATCGCGCCCAAATTGTCATTAGCCCCTACGATGTATTGCAAAATAAACGACAAACCTACTGATTAAAATGGTTTCAGTAGGTTTGTTGCTTGTGTTTAGTCTGGCTGGTAAGCGTAGGGTTTTTTCGGCAGTTTGGCTGCTTCAAAACCTGCTTGCTCTTTGGGGTTGAGTTCTACATCCCACAATAAACCGCGATTTTTTAGGCGTTGTGCAGCTTCTTCGGGATGTTGTTCTAAATATTGGTTGAGAAATTGGGTTGTATCGGATTGGTATTTGTCATACATTTTTGATGTCCTTGTGGCAAAAAGTGGCTGAATTATAAAAGTTTTCAGGCTGCCTGAAAAGTGGTTTACAACAGGCGTTCTATCGGCAAATAGGACAGAATTTTGCTGGTTAATCGCTTCCAAAAACCTGCTTCGGGTTCTTTGCGGCTGGTTTTGCCTGTGTCGGGATTGTGCCATTGCAAGCGGTTTTGTGGGTCTAGGGTAACGCGATAAGCAGTTTGTTGCGTGAATTGCTGCAAGTCTTGTTGCATTGTCGTTGCCAATTGCGGCTGATGAATCACTAAACCCATTTCGGTATTCAATTTCGCGCTGCGCGGGTCAAGATTGAATGAGCCGATGTACACGCGCTCGCGGTCAATAACGAAGGTTTTAGCGTGTAAACTGGCTGCGCTGCTGCCTGTTAAACCTTTATCTTTTTTGGTCAAAAAATTATTATCGGCTTTAAATTCATACAATTGCACACCTGATTTCAACAATGGCTTGCGATAACGCGCATAGCCCGAATGCACCGCTGCCACATCGGTCGCGCGCAAGGAATTGGTTAACACGGTAATATCCACGCCTTGTTGCACCAAGCCCACTAAGGCGCGCACGCCTACTTTAGCAGGGACAAAATACGGACTAACGAGATACATTTCGCGCTTTGGCGTTTGCAAGGCGTTTGCCATTGCCGCGCTGATATCGATTTTTACCTTTCTATCCAATGCTTTAACGGGGTCATCGCTGATGAGCTGTGTTTGCGCATGGATATACGGCACA
Organism: Neisseriaceae bacterium B1; assembly: GCA_051414845.1. Classification (GTDB taxonomy): domain Bacteria; phylum Pseudomonadota; class Gammaproteobacteria; order Burkholderiales; family Neisseriaceae; genus Simonsiella. The sequence continues at coordinate 418,247 of CP183313.1, read as the reverse complement.
CGGCGCGTGATAACGGCTTGGCTCAGCGGCGATTGCGCCAGTTTCACTTGATAATCCGCATAAGCGGGTTCCCAAGCGCGGTCTGTTAAAAGTTGTGCCCTGCCCTGCGCCACATTGAACTTTTTCACAATTCTATCAATCGGATAAGCCGAATCGCTCGCCCAATAACGGTCAAATTCCTGCGACACGCGCGACACAATCGCGCCGCTAACCAGCACGTCCACATCCGCAAACACCGTATCGGCGTTCACATCAAAATACTCATCGCCCACATTGCGCCCGCCCACAATCGCCACGCGGTTGTCGGCGGTCAGCGATTTATTGTGCATGCGCCGATTTAAGCGATTGAAATCCGTGAAATAGCCCGTCCAACGCCATTTGCGATAGACAAACGGATTAAACAAGCGCACCTGAATATTCGGATGCGCGTCCAACGCCATCAACACATCATCCAAACCGCGCGTATTGTTGTCGTCCAACAAAAACCGCACGCGCACGCCACGCTCGGCTGCCTGCCACAATTTTTGCAACATCAAGCTGCCTGAAACATCGTTGCGCCAAATATAATATTGCACATCCAACGCCACCGCCGCCTTATCAATCAAGGCAACGCGTGCAGCAAACGCGTCTTTGGCATCGGCTAATACATATAAATCAGCAGGATAAAGCGGCTCACTATGCGCAGCATGTTTAATCGTTTGCAGCGGCGAATCCTGCATTGGCGACTTATCTAAACTGGTTTCATCACGCGCGACATCGCTTGCTGCAACCGTTGCCACCAGCATTTCAGGCAACCTATTGTTTTGCGGCAATTGTAAAAATGTTTCTAAAGCAGGACTGCTGGCAACGGCAATAAACTGACTTGGCTCGCGGTTTTCCAGCGATGGCAAAGTTTGGCACGCAGTCAAACCTATGCTCAAACCAACAATCAAACAAGCATTTCTTTTCATAATACATTGATAGGCTGAAACCTTTGCAAAACCTCAACACGTAGGTCGAATTCTTGAATCCGATATTTTCTCTGTTTCAGCAAGTATTTGTTTTTATTTACAGATTATCGGATACAAGTATCCGACTTACACATTTTCAGGCAGCCTCTTTATTTAAGCAAGTCTTTCATTTGTTGCAATTTTTCTTGAATTTGAGCTTCATTGGTTGCGTCAAAATTTAAGCCATTGTTTTTCATCATGTCCATAAACAACTGCATACCCTGCGCCACGTCGTGCGCAAACGGTTTGAATTTTGCCACCGTTTCATTGGCAATCACCAAACCTTCAGGTTTGCTCAAATCCACTTGCTGCAATTGCTCCAGCAAACCGCGAATGCCCGCAACGCCGTGCAAAATCTTGGCTTTCATCGCTTTGCCTTGTTCGCTTTTCATTTCCAGCGCGCCCAATTGCGTTTCAATATCTTGATAAAATGCCAATTGTTCACGGAACACAGCTTGCGCATCGGCATTATTTTTTGCGCCAATCAAACGCGTATTCCACTCGCTCGCCTTTTGTTCGCCTTGCGCCAAACCTGTTTTTTGCGCCACCAGCACAAATTGCGCGATGTCGTATTTTTCGGCGTAATTGGCGATGTTTTCAGGCAGCAATGAAGCCAAAGTGCTGTCTTTTTCGCTGCTGTTTGGCTGCTTCGTTTGAGGCTGACTTTCTGGTTGGCAAGCGGTTAAAGCCAACGCCATGCCAACGAGTAATAGAATTTTTTTCATATTTTCAATCAATTACGGCTAATTAAATTTCAGGCAGCCTGAAAGCATTTTCAGGCTGCCTGCTGATTAAACCATTATTTTTGGTCAATTTTTTCTTTTAATTCGCCCATTTTTTGGTTGAATTGCGCTTCAGCCGCGCTGCCTTCTTGCAAACCGTTTGCCTTCATCAAGCCCACGAAGTTTTGCATGGCGTGCATGATGTCGGTTGCCTGTTTTTGCATTTTAGGCGTGATTTCTTGCATTTTCGTTTGTGCAGCTGGCGATTCCAAATCCATTGCCGTCATTTCTTGCAAGATTTCGCGCATACCAGTTAAACCGCTCACCAATTGCGTGTGCACCGCTTTGCCTTTTTCGGTTTCCAATTGCAAAGGTTTGAGCGCGTTTTCAGCAGATTGGTACATCGCCAATTGCTCGTTCAACACTGCTTTCACATCTGCTGCACTTTTGGCATTGGCTAAGCGTTGATTCCATTCCGCTTCTTTAGTGGCTGCACCTGCCATGCCGCTGGTTTTCAAGGCTTCGCCCAATTTAACGATGTCGGCTTTTTCAGTCGCTTCGCCCACGCCTTCTTTAAATACAGGCGCAGATGAAGTGGCAGGTGCAGCAGTTGCTGTGCTGGCGGCAGTGTTGGTGGTCGCTGCGGTTGTGGTCGCCGTTGTTGCGCTGGTTTCTGCAGGTTTTTCTTGTGAACAAGCTGCCAATGCAGCGATGATTGCCAATGTGAATAGGGATTTTTTCATGTTATTTCCTTAAGTTTAAATAAAAGTTTCAGGCTGCCTTGATTTTCAGGCAGCCTGAAAAGCATTAAATTCCAGCAAATTGCTTAAAATTCAGCGCATTATATTATGGGTTTCATGCGATGCCGTCAATGCATTTTTAGACTCAATGCTATGTTAAAAGTTTTCAGGCTGCCTAAAAGTTTTGCAAAACTTGGAGCAGGAGCGGCTCGCTCCCAAATATTTCTATCTAAAAAATAAAATATTCTATGAAATCAAATATGCGGGCTGGATAGTTTGTCCAAATCTGTGATTTGGCAACAAACTGCCATGGCGTAGGCATTAGCCACCCGCGCTCCGTCAGTATTTCAGGCAGCCTGAAAATATAAAAATCAACGCGTTACAGGCTTATACTTAATCCGTTTCGGTTTCGCGCCTTCTTCGCCCAAACGGCGTTTTTTGTCCGCTTCATATTCCTGATAATTGCCGTCAAAAAACACCCATTTGGAATCGCCTTCACAAGCCAAAATGTGCGTGGCGATTCTGTCCAAGAACCAACGGTCGTGCGAAATCACCATCACGCTGCCTGCAAATTCCAACAAAGCGTCTTCCAGCGCGCGCAAAGTTTCCACGTCCAAATCATTAGACGGTTCGTCCAACAGCAACACATTGCCGCCCGCAATCAGCGTTTTCGCCAAATGCAAACGACCGCGTTCGCCACCTGACAGATTACCGACAATCTTGCTCTGGTCGCTGCCCTTGAAATTGAAACGCCCCAAATACGCGCGCGCTGGCAATTCAAATTGCCCCACTTGCAAAATATCGCGCCCTTCGGCAATCTCGTCAAACACCGTTTTATCGTTGCCCAAACCTTCGCGGCTTTGGTCAATCAAAGACAATTTCACGGTTTGCCCGATTTTCACTTCGCCCGAATCAGGCTGTTCTTTGCCCGAAATCAGTTTGAATAAGGTGGATTTACCCGCACCGTTCGCGCCAATCACGCCCACAATCGCGCCTGCTGGGATTTTGAAACTCAAATCGTCAATCAACACGCGGTCGCCAAATGATTTGGAAACATTCACAAATTCAATCACTTCATTGCCCAAACGCTCGGCGACGGGAATGAAAATTTCCTGCGTTTCATTGCGTTTTTGGTATTCGTAATTGGACATTTCTTCAAAACGCGCCAAACGTGCTTTGGATTTGGCTTGGCGACCTTTGGCGTTTTGGCGCACCCATTCCAGTTCTTGTTTCATCGCCTTAATTCGCGCGGCTTCGGATTTGGCTTCATTTGCCAAACGCTGCTCTTTTTGCTCCAACCAAGACGAATAATTGCCTTTCCAAGGAATGCCGTGTCCGCGGTCAAGCTCCAAAATCCACTCGGCGGCATTGTCCAAGAAATAGCGGTCGTGGGTTACCGCCACCACCGTACCGGGGAAACGCACCAAAAATTGTTCCAGCCACTCCACCGATTCCGCGTCCAAGTGGTTGGTCGGCTCGTCCAGCAGCAACATATCAGGTTTAGATAACAACAACTTACACAACGCCACGCGACGTTTTTCGCCGCCCGACAAGTTGCCAATTTTCGCGTCCCATTCAGGCAGCCTTAAGGCATCGGCAGCGATTCCCAACTCGTGTTCCGCACCGCCACCGCTTGACGAACCTGCGGAAATAATCGCTTCCAAACGCGCTTGCTCTTCCGCCAGCGCGTCAAAATCCGCGTCAGGCTCGGCATAGGCGGCGTACACTTCTTCCAAACGCTTTTGCGCGGCAACCACTTCACCCAAACCACTTTCCACTTCTTCGCGTACGGTTTTTTCGGGATCAAGTTCAGGCTCTTGCGGCAAATAGCCGATTTTCAAACCGCTCATTGGCACGGCTTCGCCTTCAAATTCCTTGTCCACGCCCGCCATAATCCGCAAAACAGTGGATTTACCCGCACCGTTCAAGCCCAGCAAGCCGATTTTCGCACCAGGGAAAAACGACAGGGAAATGTCTTTGATGATGGTTTTTTGTGGAGGAACGACTTTGCTGACACGCAGCATGGAATAGACGTATTGAGACATTTTTTATCTTTCTAAAATAGGGGGTTAAATTAAATGTAATTTTCAGGCAGCCTGAAACCATTCTTTACCGATACAACCGCCAATAATGATTTAATTGTTGCGCCACTTTTGCCGCGCCACCTTTTAACATATCAGCGGAAAGATTCAAGCGAACTACATCATGGCGCATATCATACGGCGCAGCATGAATATCGGCGCGAAAATGCAAAAATACCGTATTTCTGCTCCACAAATAAAGCCGCTGCGTTGCCAATTCAATGCGTTCAATCTGTTGCCAAGTAATGATTTTTGGACGACGAAATGCGTAGCGTATCATTATGTTCTCGGACTGAATCACCAATAATGGTTTGCCAAAAATGCACACCAACCAAAACAATAACAACACGGCTACACACAAAAGTAACACCGCTTGTATTGCATAAAATACCACATCGCGAGTGGCACTAGGCACTAAATAAAACAAGCCAATACTCAACAACGCGCATACAAAAATAGCGGGCAACAATTTCAGGCTGCTACGCCAAAAACTGTAAGAAAATTCAATGATTTCAGCTTGATGATTCATTTTCAGGCAGCCTTAGTGGTTTTATCCAAATTTGTGATGTAACTATATTTTCAAGCAGCCTGAAACCATTTCACCATGCGCTCTGCGGCTTCCACGCATTGTTCCAATTCGTCCACCAAAGCAATGCGCACATAGCCTTTACCGGGGTTGCCGTGCGCTGTGTCGCGAGCGAAAAATCTGCCGGGTAAAACCTGCACCGCGGTGTGGCGGAACAATTCTTGCGTAAAGCGCAAATCGTCGCCATCGGGGATTTTGAGCCAAATATAAAATGAAGCCTCAGGCTGGCTCACTTCAAAGGCTTGGCGCAAAATGGGAAGCACTTTTTCAAATTTCTCTTGATATTTGAGGCGATTATCCACAACGTGCGCTTCATCGTTCCATGCGGCAATGCTGGCGTGTTGTACAGGCAAACTCATTGCGCTGCCGTGGTAAGTGCGATAGAGCAAAAATGGTTTGAGTAAAGCCGCATCGCCTGCGACAAAACCTGAGCGCAAACCTGGCACATTGGAGCGTTTGGATAAGCTGGTAAACATCACTAAACCATCTAAACCGCGCCCCAATTCACGCGCGGCTTGCAGGCAGCCTATGGGCTTATTGTCGCCAAAATAAATTTCTGAATAGCATTCATCCGAAGCAATGATAAAACCATATTTATCCTGCAGTTCAAATAGTTGCTGCCAATCTTCACGCTGCATCACGCTGCCAGTAGGATTATCGGGCGAGCAGACAAACACCAGCGCGGCACGTTGCCATTCATCTTCCGACACGCTCGCCCAATCGGGCAAAAAGCGCGGCGCAACCGTGTTGGCATACACTATTTCACCACCTGCTAACAGCGTTGCGCCTTCGTAAATTTGGTAAAACGGATTGGGACTAATCACGACAGGTTGCGGCTTTTGCGTGCCATCCAACACGGTTTGCACAAAGGAAAACAGGGCTTCGCGACTACCGAGCACAGGCAAAATTTCGGTTTCAGGATTGAGTGTTAAACCATCATAACGACGCGCCATCCAGTTGGCACAGGCTTGGCGCAGTTCAGACAGCCCTAATGTCAGCGGATATTTAGACAATTCGTCCAAATGTGCCGTGAGCGCATCGGTAATTACTTTGGGCGTAGGATGCTTCGGTTCGCCAATTTGCAAGGGAATCACTTTTAAATCCTTTGGTGATTCAATGCCTTGCATGGCTTCACGCAAACGCGCAAAAGGATAAGGTTGCAACAAGTCTAAACGATTATTCATGGCGCATTCCTAGTCAAAAATTGCGCGGATTTTAGCACAGAAATCCATGTTTAGAGAGAATTGCGCCCTATTCAGGCTGCCTGAAAATATTGCTATTTTTGCACAGCGTATGTGGCACAATGTCACGCACGCGTTTTGCGAATAGCCAAGAACGTGTGCGTGCATACTGCGCATTCAACATTTTCAGGCAGCCTGAAACACTTGTCTAAATTTTGTAAATTACGCTATACTTTGCGCACATTTTTAGTCGGGGTGCTGCCTGAAATAGGTGGCTGAGATGATACCCGTGAACCTGAAACAGTTAATACTGGCGTAGGAAACTAAGCGATGGCACGATTGTATGCATCAAAAGCACACACACCGCGTGGATTCCCTGCGGCGTGTGTGCTTTTTTGTTTTTAAGTTTGGCTTTTCAGGCTGCCTGAAACCTTTAAGGAAAACCCATGCAAATAAAATATTTAAAGGCAATACGTGAACACAACCCTTTGATTCATAATATTACCAATCTCGTTTCCGCCAATTTTACCGCCAATGGTTTGCTCGCTTTTGGCGCGTCGCCAATGATGGCGGAAAGCCCTGATGAAATGGCTGAATTGGCGCGATTGAGTAGCGCGTTGGTACTGAATTTGGGCACGCCGTCGGCGGAAAAAGTAGCGGCAATGCTGGCGGCTGGCGAGGCGGCGAATGCGGCTGGTGTGCCTATTGTGCTTGACCCTGTGGCGGTTGCGGCAAGCCAGTTGCGCCGCGACACGGTGGCGCAATTGGCGCAACAGTTAAAATTTGCCGCCATTCGTGGTAACGCTGGCGAATTGGCGTATTTGGCAGACGTTGATTGGCAAGCGAAAGGCGTGGACGCAGGTTCGGGCTCGGGAGATTTGGCAGAAATTGCAAAAAAAGTCGCGCAAAAGTTTGATTGTATTGCAGTTTTAAGTGGAGAAGTGGACTATATTTCCGATGGCAAACGCGTGATGTGTTTACACAATGGCACGGCTTTGTTTCCGAAAGTAACCGCGTCCGGCTGCTTATTGAGCGCGCTGGTGGGCGCATTTTTGGCAGTTGCGCCGCGTGATGATGATTTTCAGGCTGCCTGTGAAGCAGTAGCGGTGTACACAGTAGCAGGCGAATTGGCATCGCATGATGTATTTCCCACGCAAAGCGGCACGTTTGCTTGGCGGTTACTGGATAGTTTAGCGTCGGTACAAACGGATGATGTAGCGAAATTGGCGAACGTGCGTTTACTAGATTAAGGCAGCCTACAAACGCTTTTATTCGTCATTACTATAGTCACAGAATTGAAAGCCAACGCCTTATATACAATTCGTACACGGCTCTCATTGTCTCTTCATATTACATTTTTACTTCTGGGACTATAAAAATATTTCAGGCTGCCTGAAATAAAAGTTAATTACAAAACAAAGGATTAACCATGAAACACACTATTCCCCAAGTGCTGACCATTGCTGGCTCAGACAGCGGCGGCGGCGCAGGCATTCAGGCGGATTTGAAAAGTTTTCAAATGCGTGGCGCGTTTGGCACGAGTGTGATAACGGCGATTACGGCGCAAAATGCTTTGGGTGTACACGGTATCCATATGATTCCATTGGATATGGTGGCGAAGCAAATTGATGCGATTGGCACGGATTTTCAGATTGACGCATACAAAATCGGCATGCTGGGTACGGCTCAGATGACCGAATGTGTTGCCGATGCGGTGCAGCGTTATGATTTTGGCAAATTGGTGCTTGACCCTGTTATGGTAGCCAAAGGTGGCGCGCCCTTATTGCAAGAGAGCGCGGTGGCGGCGTTGAAACAATTTTTGTTGCCATTAGCGGATGTGATAACGCCGAATTTGCCTGAATTGGAAGTATTGACGGGGGGTCGCGTGCAAAACGATGACGACGCGGCACGAGCGGCGGCAATTTTGCACGATTTGGGCGTGAAAACGGTGGTGATTAAAGGCGGACATTCAGGCAATTCGCAAAGCAATGTTTGCCGCGATTGGGTGTTTACTGGCAACGAAAAAGAAACGCTGGACGCGCCACGCTTTGATACGCACCACACGCATGGCACAGGCTGCACATTTTCGGCGGTTATCGCAGCAGAATTAGCAAAAGGTGCAACCGAAATAGCGGCAATTACGACAGCAAAACAAGCGATTACGGCGGCGATTTCACATCCTTTGGGCATTGGCGCAGGGCATGGCGCGGTGAATCATTGGGCGATGCAGAACGTTTAAATTTTCTTCGCCCTGAATTTCGTTTCAAGCAGCCTTGTTGCACTCAACACAATTGAGCGTTGTGAAATGTCCGCCCTTCCCTTTTAAAAGAGATAAGAAACAGATTACTGAATCTTATAGATTTTAAGCTAAAAACTTTACAAAACTCACACCGTCGTCATTCCTGCGCAAGCAGCAATCCAAACATTTTCAATACAAATCTATGTTTCTTAATCGGAAAGTTGGATTACCGCCTGCGCGGTCATGATACCGTAGTTGATATTTTGAGGATTTTGCACGTGTTTCAGGCTGAAACTTTTGCAAAACACTTTCAGGCAGCCTAAAAATCACTTGAATCGTCACTCCCGCGTAGGCAGGAATCCATTGATAATATCCACAAGCCTCTGATAAAAAATAGAAACTTGAAACCAAAGTTGGATTCTCGCCTACGCGAGAATGACGGCAGTCTTTGATGTTGCAAGCAGCCTGAAACGAAGTTCAGCCTAGCTAAAAGGTTTTGCACAGGTTTCAGGCTGCCTGAAAATATTTCTTACTTAACTGTTATCCAAAGAGAAAACCATGTTTAAGCGCGAAATCCTATCGCTTTACTTTATTGCAGGCACGCAAGATTGTCTGCATCGACCCGAAACCCAAGCCGAAGATAAGTTATTAGCAACATTAGAAAATGCACTAAAAAGCGGCATTACTTGTTTTCAATTTCGCGAAAAAGGCGCACGCGCTTTGCAAGATACGGCGCGCATTGAGCGACTGGCTTATGCTTGCCGTGATTTGTGTCGCCAATTTTCTGTGCCGTTTGTTATCAACAATGATGTGTTGTTGGCGGTAAAAATGGGGGCAGATGGCGTACATATTGGGCAGAAAGATATGCCAGCTGAGCAAGCAGCGGCTTTGTGTGCCAACCGTTTATTTTTGGGCATTTCCAATAATACGTTGGCACATGTGGCGCGTAGCAAAACTTTGGACTATGTGGATTATTTGGCAGTCGGACCGATTTTTGCCACGGAATCTAAGTCCGATGCGAGCGAACCTGTGGGCTTGGATTTTATTCGTAAAGTGCGTGCGATGAGGGTAACGCAACCTTTGGTGGCGATTGGTGGGATTACGCGCGACAACGCCTCTGCAGTTTGCGCGGCTGGGGCGGATGGTGTAGCGGTGATTTCGGCTTTGGCACAAGCGGATGATATCGGCGCGGCGGCGCGGGATTTGTTGCGCGTGTAAAAGTGCTTCAGGCTAAAACTTTTACCAAACTTGCTACACCGTCATTCCCGCGCAGGCGGGAATCCAACGCCGAGCTAAACGAATTAATGCTTAATGCAAAAAAATTTGATTTAAGATTCTGAATTTTATGCATTAAATTAAGCTCACCCAAACCGAGAGTTGGATTCCCGCCTGCGCGGGAATGACGAGATTTCTCATTTTCGCTTCGCTGAACTTCGTTTCAGGCAGCCTGAAAATAGTTTTGCAAAGGTTTCAGGCTGCCTAATATTGGTTTTGACTGATACCAGCGCGTGGGCAATGAGTTTACCACTCCACAAACGCTTTCAGGCTGCCTGAATTTTTTTATCTTATCAATTCAATAAATAATGAATAACAAAACTTCTTCTCAACCTTCTTTCTGGCAACAATTTGGGCCAGGTTTGATTATGGCATCGTCTTGTGTTGGCGGTTCACACATTATTGCGTCCACTCAAGCAGGCGCGTTTTATGGCTGGCAATTGGCGGGGCTGATTGTGTTGATTAACGTGTTGAAATATCCGTTTTTCCGACTGGGTTTTGATTACAGCAGTCGCAATGGAAAAACGCTGTTGCAAGGCTATGCGGAACGTGGGCGCGGTTTGTTGCTGCTGTTTCTGGCTTTCAATTTATTTGCTACGGTGGTCAATATTGCAGGCGGTACGCTATTATCGGCCGTGTTGCTGACGTTTTTGTTGCCCGATGGCTTGGGCTTGGATGTGTTGAATATTGCCGTGTTGTTGAGCTTTTTGTGGCTACTTTTTGGCGAGCAATATCAAAAAATTGACCGTATTTCCAAATGGATTATGTTGTTGCTTACCGTCATTACGGTGGTGGCATTGACGGTCGCATTCACGCAACCTGCGGCAACGCCTGCGCCTGATTTTGTTGCGCCCAATCCTTGGTCTTGGGCGGCGGTGCCGTTTATGGCGGCTTTAATGGGCTGGATGCCTGCACCGATGGAATTGAGCGTTTCTAGTTCTATGTGGGTGGTAGAAAAATCGCGTTTGCAAGCCGATTATGCGACACGGGCGCGACGTGATTTTCATGTGAGCTACGCAGTGACGATTGTATTGGCCTTGATGTTTATGGCGTTGGGTGCGTGGGTGGAATATGGGCAAGCGGCGCAAGGTTTGTCGGGCGGCAAATTTGTGGGGCAATTTATTGATATGTATGCACGCTCCATTGGCGAATGGATGCGCATTCCGATGGCTTTGATGGCGTTTGCGTGTATTTATGGCACAACGATTGTGGCGGTGGACGGCTATTCGCGCGGCAATCAGCAAGCCATTGCATTGTTGCGTGGACGCAATCCGCATGACGCAAGTGAGCAAAAATTATTGCGGCTATGGACGCTGAGTGCGTTGCTGGCGGCTTGGTTGTTGATTCAGTTTTTCAGCAGCGCGGTGGGCAAAATGATTCCGTTTGCGATGACGGCAAGCTTTGTGTCTGCGCCTGTGTTTGCGTGGCTCAATTGGCGTTTGCGCAAGGATTGCGGCGAGCAAAAGCCTTGGCTTAATGGTTTAGCGTTGTTGGGTTTGGTGTATTTAGTGGCGTGTGTGGTGGTGTATGCGCAAGTGTTTTTATTGAAATAATGATTTGCTTAATGGATTTCAGGCAGCCTGAGACTTTTGTAAAACCCTTTCAGGCAGCCTAAAAACCACTTTAATCGTCATTCCCGCGTAGGCGGGAATCCATCATTAATACCCTCAAACCTTTTATAAATTATAAAAAATAGAAACTAAAAATTAAAGTTGGATTCCCGCATGCGCGGGAATGGCGATATAGTAAGTTTTGCAAACGTTTCAGGCTGCCTGAAATGAAATTCAGCGCAACTAAAATTCGTTTTCTGACGGAAACTTCGTTTTCAGTTAAAATCGCGAGTTTTAACGAATAACCCATTTCAGGCAGCCTGAAACCTTTAAAGCCCATTATGTCCCTACCTCAAGTCCAAACCCTTGCCACGCAAACCCTAGCCGCTGTTGAAAGCGGCAAAAACCTATCTGATGAACTCGCGCACATCATCGCGCAACACCCCGATTTGAGCGCGCAAGACAAAGGCATGTTGCAAGACATCGCCTACGGTTGCCAGCGTTTTTCAGGCAGCCTGAAATATATGTTGTCCAAATTATTGAATAAACCGATTGAAAACAAAGCATTGGAACATTATTTGCTCGTAGCGATTTATCAATTAAATCACACGCGCAATGCGCCGCACGCGGTCGTGAATGAAGCCGTGAACAACATCGCCAAAATCGGTCGCGGGCAATATCGCTCGTTTGCCAATGCGATTTTGCGCCGCTTTTTGCGCGAAAAAGACGGCTTGAACAAGGCGTGTAAATTTGACGATGTGGCGAAACACAATTTGCCGATTTGGTTGCAAAAAGGTTTGCAAAATCAATATCCTAAACATTGGCACAATATGGTTACAGCGTTCCAATCGCATCCGCCGCTGACCTTGCGCGTTAATCGCCGCCATATGAACGCGGAGCAATATCTCGCGCTGCTACAAGAATCTGATATTCAAGCGAAAATATTGGATGATTATGCCATTCGTCTCGCCGAACCCATGCCTGTAAACCAGTTGCCCAAATTTACCGAAGGCGTTGTTTCGGTGCAAGATTTTGGCGCACAACAAGCGGCGTATTTGCTCAATCCGCAAAACGGCGAGCGCGTGTTGGACGCTTGCGCTGCACCGGGGGGTAAAACGGGGCATTTGTTGGAATTAGCCGATTGTGAAATAACCGCTTTGGATATTGATAACAAGCGGTTAGCGCGTGTGAAAGACAATTTAGACAGATTGCGTTTTCAGGCAGCCTTGCATTGTGCGCCTGCCGAAAATTTGGCGGATTGGTGGGATGGTAAGCCGTTTGACGCGATTTTGGCGGACGTGCCGTGTACCGCGTCGGGGACGATAAAACGCAATCCCGATATTAAATGGTTGCGCCGACCGACCGACGCGCTGAAAACCGCTAAGCAACAAGAAGCCATGCTGGACGAATTGTGGAAAACGCTGAAATCAGGTGGACGAATGTTGCTCGCAACGTGTTCTATTTTTGAAGAAGAAAACGGTTTGCAGTGCCAGAAATTTTTGCAACGCCACGCCGACGCAGTTTTGCGGACGGAGAAAGTGTTGATTCCTAATGAAAAACAAGATGGATTTTATTATGCGCTTATTGAAAAACAATAAGTTCTCGCGATTATTCGCTTTCAGGCTGCCTGAAACCTGTTCAGGCTGCCTGAATCATTGTGCTGCTTTTTTAGGCAAACTGGTGCTGTTTTGCGCCTTAGCCATCAGCATTTTGCCACAAGCAGCACAAGCCGAAGGCATTGCGCCTAATCGCCGCGACGCGAAAATTTTGAGCAATGGACAACTGGGCATTAGCACACGTTTTGATACCGAATTGCCCGAACAATTGGAAAACGCATTAAAGCAAGGGGTGCCGCTAGATTTTGCGCTGACTTATCAATTGGAAAGCCCCACTTTTGCGTCTTATAAATTTAAAATCAGCCAGTTAGTCAGTAGCGACAATACCGTAAACTATCGTTTATCCTATCATCCGTTGACCAACCGTTATCGCGTTTCAGTCGGTACTTTTTCTACTGAATACAATAGCTTACGCACAGCCTTAAAAGCAGTCGGCGCAATTGCCAATTGGGGCGTGTTGGCACGCGGCACCTTATCTGGCACCGAGAAAAGCGAAGTCAAAGCGCGTGTGCGTTTGAGTTTAACGACTTCTAAACTACCTAAACCTTTCCAAATCAATGCCTTAAACTCAAAAGATTGGGATTTGGATTCAGGTTGGCAGGATTTGAATATTCAATAGTTTTCAGGCAGCCTGAACGCCAAACCGTTTAGGCTGCCTGAAAATATTGTGTCAGCGTTTTGTGTTTGATATTTGTTGTAAAACAGATTTTCTCTATGGTTTCAGGCTGCCTTACAGTACACGACACATTGAAGCGCGGACGTCCTCATCCGCAAAAATAATGTGTTCAAATGCGAACGAGACGTCCACGCTCCATTATTTGTATTTTTGTCGTGTACTGAAAGGCTACCTGAAACGATTTTATTGGTTGGGCAACAACTTATGCGTCGATTTTTATTTTTCTGTGGCATTGCGGCGTTTGCGGTGCTGTATTTTTTAACGCTCTCTACCGACATCAATAGCCGCTACGCGCCTTATTTTTGGGTGATTGCCAGCACGGCAGCGGCTTTGGCTTTGTGTTTGTTTGTGGTGGTGTCGCGCTATATTTGGTTGATTTTGCGGGATAAAAACAATCGTGTGTTTGGCTCGCAAATTGCGCGGCGTTTGTCGCTGATGTTTATGCTGGTGGCGATGCTGCCTGCTTTGTTTTTGCTGGGCGTGTCCATGCAATTTATTTCGCACAGCATTGATTCGTGGTTTGGCGATGATACCAAGCAGGCGTTGGAGCGCAGTTTGAATTTGAGTAAAAATGCGCTCAATGCGTCAGTGCGTCGTGCGAATGATGACGCTGAAGTGGTGAAAACGCATTTATTGGCGGCTTCTATGCAGCCTGAAATACCTGTGGATAGGGTGTTGCATACGTCTGAAGCGCGTAAGTTTGCGCATTTGATGGTGTGGCAGTTGAATGATAAGCCGCGCGTGATGGCTGAAGCGAATACCCACAATTTGCCTGCACCTGAGTTGGATAATGCGACTTTGGCAAAAATACGTGCGGGCGAAAATCCAAATGGGGTGGAACAAATAAAAGGTGTGTTGATGAGTCATGGCTGGCTAATTTTGCCTAAGCAAGGCGAAGTACAGTTGGCTTTATTTTTCAGGCTGCCTGTACCTGAAAATGTGGCGAAAGATGCGCAATTGATTGAAGCCGCTTGGGGCAAATATGCGGAATTGGTGTTTGCGAAAAAGGGGTTGCAGACGTTTTTCTTGATTACTTTGGCGGTAGCGGCTTTGTTGGCAATTGTATTGGCTTTGGCAGCGGCGTTATATTTTGCGCGTAAGTTTGTTGAGCCAATTTTATTGTTGGCAACGGGTGCGCGTGCGGTGGCGCAAGGCGATTTTAATCAACGCATTGTGGCAGTAAACCAAAAAGATGAGTTGGGTAAATTAACCTCTATTTTCAATGACATGACTTCTGAATTAGCGCGAGCCAAAGCTGCCGACGAGCAGCATCGATTGGAACAAGAAGCGGCGCGCCATTTTCTGGAGCGTGTGTTGAACAGTTTGAGCGCGGGCGTGATGACGCTGGATGTTTCAGGCTGCCTGAAAACGTTTAATCACAGCGCAGAAGCAATTTTGGATGTGCCACTGGAACCGCTTTCAGGCAGCCTGCCTGAATCTTGGCAAACGCAATCGCCGCAACATCATGAATTATCGCTGGTTCTACAAGAATTCTTGGCAACAGAAAGCGGCGATAAGGCTGTGGAAGTGGATTATTTGGCGCGTGATGAAAGCCGCATTTTGTTGGGCAAAGCCATTAGGCTGCCTGAAGAAAATGGCAGCGGCATTGTGTTGGTGTTTGACGATATTACGGCTTTGGTGCACGCGCAAAAAGAAGCGGCTTGGGGCGAAGTGGCGAAGCGTTTGGCGCACGAAATTCGCAATCCACTGACGCCGATTCAGCTTTCTGCCGAACGCTTGGCATGGAAATTGCATGATAAATTGGATTTGACCGACGCGCAGATTCTGACGAAATCGACCAATACCATTATCAAGCAGGTGGAAGCACTCAAAGAAATGGTAGAAGCGTTCCGCAATTATGCGCGTGCGCCGTCTCTAAATTTGACGGAAATCAATCTTAATGCATTGATTGATGACGTTTTATTGTTGTATGAAAACAACGAATGTACATTTAATGCAAAATTAAGTAAACTAACTACATCCATCAAAGCAGATTCAACTGCAATGAGACAAGTGTTACATAATTTATTCAAAAATGCGGCGGAAGCTGCTGAAATTGCACCTCAACCACAAGTTGAAGTACAAACAGAAACGACAGAAAACGGCATGATTCGTTTAACAGTTTGTAATAATGGCAAGAATTTTAGCAAAGAAATGTTAAAAACTGCTTTCGAACCATATATTACCGACAAACCTACAGGTACGGGCTTAGGCTTACCCGTTGTAAAAAAAATCATTGAAGAACATGGCGGTAGAATCAGTTTGGGCAACCGAGCGGAGGAAGGTGCATGCGTGACTGTTGAATTACCCGCCATTAACCAGTAAATGAATGACCACAAAAAAGTGAGAAAGCATCATGAGAAGCACCGATATTTTGATTGTTGATGACGAAATTGGTATCCGCGAGGTTTTACAAGAAACCTTGGAAGATGAAGGCTATACCGTCGCTTTGGCTGAAAACGCCGAAGAAGCGCGTCGTTTACGCAATTTAATGCGCCCAGCTATGGTGTTATTGGATATTTGGATGCCCGATAGTGATGGCATTACTTTGCTCAAAGAATGGGCAAAAAACGGGCAACTCAATATGCCTGTGGTCATGATGAGTGGTCATGGCAGCATTGATACCGCTGTGGAAGCGACTAAAATCGGTGCTTTGGACTTCTTGGAAAAACCCATTCCCTTGCAAAAATTATTGGCAACGATTGAGCGCGCTCTAAAATATGGAGAAACACAATCCAATCAAGACTTTACTTTAGATAAATTGGGTAAAGCCAGTGCCATCAAAGAATTGCAAAAGCAAATAGAATATGCGCGCAGTCAAAACAGTCCTGTGCTGATTTTGGGCGAAGCGGGTTCGCCATTTGAAACCGTTGCGCGTGCTTTTCACAAAAATAATACGCCTTGGGTTACGCCCAACCGTGCCGAACATATTGCTGACATGCCTGCTGAATTGTTGAACAAATCCAGCGGCGGTATTCTGTATTTGGGCGACATTGGTCAATACGGTAAACATATTCAACAAAATATCGGTTTTATCATCAGCAAAGCTGAACGCCACAATACACGTGTGATTTGTACCAGCAGCGTACCTTTAAATGAATTGATCAATGCACCAAATCAAGATACGCGTGTTTTGAGTGTATTATCTAGTTTAGTAGTGAGCATTCCGCCTTTGCGCAGCCAAGCAGACGATATTGAATTTTTAATCAAACAAATTCTGACTGAATTATCACAAAGTCAAAAGCTGCCTGAAATCCGCTTCCAAGCCAGCGCGATTGCCAAATTGCAGCAATACGAATGGCCAGGAAATTTGGAACAATTAAGAAATGTAGTCAATAGCTTAGCAATTAATTGCGAAAACCAAGAAGTACATGAACGCGACGTGTTGCGCATACTGAACCAATTTAATCAGAATCTCAGCAAAGAAATTAAAAACGGCTTCAATTTCAACCTGCCTTTGCGTGAATTGCGAGAACAGTTAGAGAAACGCTATTTTGAGTACCACATTCAAGAAGAAAACGGCAATATGAGTCGCGTCGCGCTAAAAGTAGGACTGGAGCGTACCCATTTATACCGTAAACTCAAGCAATTAGGCATTAATTTTAGCCGCCGTGGCGACAAAGAAGCTTAAATCCCACTTGCAGGACTTTACACGACACAACCAAATCCAACAGCACAAGTACCATAAGGCTTGTACAATCGCGTTTTTCAACCCCAACTTAGGAGCATGACCATGGGCTTATTCTCATTCATCAAAGAAGCAGGCGAAAAATTGTTTGGTAAAGACACGCCAGAAGAAATCCAAGCAAAAATTCAAGAACATATCGCTAAACAAGGTTTAGGCATCAGCGAATTATCGGTAATTTACGATGCTACCAACGAAAAAGTAACCTTGCGCGGTTATGCCCCCAACCAAGACGCTTACGAAAAAGCTGTACTGGCAGCAGGTAACGTAGATGGTGTTGCCAGCGTAGAAAATTTAATGAAATTGCCACATCAAGTTGCTGCCGAAGCCGCACAAGCTGCCGTTGCTGCTTCACAAGCGATTGCGTCTGCCACCAATATTCAGCAAGAAGCACAAGCAGCAACAGAATCTAAAACGCAATATCACGATGTAGTTAGAGGCGACACTTTGTCTGGCATCGCGAAAAAATACTACGGCGACGCGAATCAATACAACAAAATTTTTGAAGCCAACAAACCAATGTTGTCTCATCCAGATAAAATTTATGTGGGTCAAAAATTGCGCATTCCAGAATAAGCAGCGCCCTATTCTGTGATTCTTATAAAAAAGCTGAAACCTTTCCACCCCCCAAAAACAACCCACTTGTTTTGGGGTTTTCACCATTCCAACCCCAAATCAACCCAAACCAAGCTCAACAAACACAAACACCCCACCCAAACAGCCCTATTTCAGGCTGCCTTATGCTCCTTCAGGCAGCAATGGGCACAATAAGCACCGTAATCAGCGCAACAAGCCTTAACTTGTTCGCCGCTTTAAGCAAATTCAAACAAATCACTTTCAACCCCAACTACCCTTTGACCCTTTCCAAGCCAACACACTCACTCCGTTTACATCTGAATATACAGTGCAAAATGGCAAAACTCTGTTCCACCCGATAACGGATTTTTGCCAGCTCCTTATTGCGCCCAATGTCTTCACGCGTCAAAGGTTTATTGCGGTGCGCTTTACACATAATGCCGTCCATTAATTGATTTTTCTCCAAAAATTCGCGGTTGGATTGACTGTCATAGCCTTTATCTGCATACACTTTGACTCCGTGTTCAACCTTGTCCAACACGGTTTCCAAATGATTTACATTAGATGCATTGGCTGGCGTAACGTGAATTTGCTCTATAAAGCCTTCTTCATCGCACCGCGCATGAAGTTTGTAGCCCTAATACCAATGCTTGCTTTTGATTGTCCATCTTGCGTCTTTGTCTTTGCTGGTCGGCGTTTGGACAATTTCTTCACTTTCATTGACTTCAATGGATTTTTTGAGTTTCCCGCCTGCGGTTTGGATAATGGTCGCGTCCACAATTGCGGTTTGTGCTTTTTCTACTTTGAGTTGGTTGTGGGCGAGTTGTCGGTTGATTTCTTGATGCAGTTCATTTGCCAAGCCCTCTTGAATTAAACCAGTTACAGAAACAGTTGGGTGTGCTATGGTCGGGCAAATTCATCTCATCGGGAAATTGGCAAGAGAGGATGAAATCCAAACGGGTCACCAAACTGCGCTCCAATTCGGGGGCGGATAAACTGTGCCATTGCCCGAGCAAAACCGCGCGGAACATGGGTAACAAGGGGTAAGCGGGGCGACCGCCGTTGTCGCGCACATAGCGAACTTTATGGCTGGCGAGTGTTTGTTCAATGACTTGCCAATCCAAAAGTTGGGTGATTTTAGGTAAAGGGAAACGGTCGGCGTATTGGTTGAGTAGGGTTTGTGCTGATTGGTAGAAGAAGCTGGACATGGAAAAATCCTCTGAATTCTTGATGGAGGGAATTTAGAGGTTTTTTTGGGGGGCAAAGGTTTCAGGCTGCCTGAAAACTTTTCAGGCAGCCTGAATTATTTATGCCGCTTGCGTGGTGTTGCGCGTTGGCGGCGGGCTTCTTTGGGGTCGGCGATTAGAGGGCGATATAATTCTATTCTGTCGCCATTTTTCAATAGGGTTTCGTCTTTCACGCGCTTGCCGAAAATGCCGATGGGTGCATTTAAATCGGCTTCAGGGAAGTCTTGTAATACTTGGCTTTGCAACACAGCCTCTCGTGCGGTGGTGTTTTCAGGCAGCCTGAAACGATAAAGTTTTTGCGTTTTATCGTTGCCGTAAGCCAATTCAATGTGGATAAGTTTATTGTCCATAACGGCGGTTGGCTTCCTGCACGAAGGCATTGACGAGTCTGGCGGTTACGGTGCTGAACACGGGGCTAATCACGCGCGCGAGTATGCCTGTGAGTTCGTAGTTAAGCGTGAATTCTACTTTGCATGCATCGTCGCCAAGCGGGGTGAATCGCCATGTGCCGTTGAGACTTTTGAATGGACCTTCCAGCAGGCTCATACGAATTTCGTGTGGCGGCGTGTTGATATTGTGCGTGGCAAACGATTGATGCACACCCATATAGTCCATAAATAGGCGGGCTTTAAGTTCGTTGCCATTGCGCTCAATGATTTCGGTGCGCCCGTACCAAGGCAGAAATTTGGGGTAGTCTTCTACTCTATCCACGAGTTGAAACATTTTTTCTGCGCTGTGTAATACCAGCACGGATTTGCTTAATTGTGTGCTTGCCATGTGGACTCCATGTGTAACAAGTGGATTTCAGGCTGCCTGAAGATTAGGCACAAGTTAAGGCTGCCTGAAAACTAGCGGCGTTTGCTGCGCCCTTCACGCGCGATGCCCATTAATAACGCCATAATAAACATGATGGATAAAGTTGCCGTGCCGCCGTAGCTAACCAGCGGTAGCGGTACGCCGACAACGGGCAAAATGCCACTGACCATGCCCATATTCACAAAGGCGTAACAGAAAAAAGTCATGGTAAGCGCGCCTGCAAGCGTACGGCTGTATAGACTAGGGGCGCGTTGAGCGATGTAGAGACCGCGCCCAAGAATAACCGTGTAAACCGCCAGCAATAAGATGTTGCCAATTAAACCGAATTCTTCGCCATACACGGCGAAAATGAAGTCGGTGGTGGATTCGGGGATATAATCTAAATGCGTTTGCGTGCCATTGAGCCAGCCTTTGCCCCACACACCGCCTGAACCGATGGCAATCATGGATTGCAAAATATGATAACCCGCGCCGAGTGGGTCTTTGGTGGGGTCAAGCAGGGTTAACACGCGCGTTTTTTGGTAGTCGTGCATGCCGTAATTCCAAATCAGTGGCAAGGCGCAAACAAAGGAAATAATAGCGGCAAACAAGGCTTTCCACGGCAAGCCCGCAAAGAAAATCACAAAAATACCCGATGCCATAATCAGTGTTGCCGTTCCCAAATCGGGTTGCTTTAAAATCAACGCGCCAGGCACGATAATGATACCGATGGCGACGAGATAATGATACCAAGCCAATTTGCTTTCATAGCGTTGGAAAAACCACGCCACCGTCATGGGCAAACCAATTTTCATAATTTCCGATGGCTGCAAGCGCACAAAACCCAGATTGAGCCAACGCGTTGAGCCGTTGACGGTAATGCCAAAAAAGTGTACGCCCAGCAGCAAAACTACGCCCATAATGTAAAGTGGCAGCGCAAAAAATGCGAGCGTACGCGGCGGAATGCGCGCGATAATGAGCAACAAAACCACGCCCAAAATTGTATGCACAGTTTTGTTTTCCAATCGTCCGATGTCTTGTCCATCCGCAGAATAGAGCAAAAACATGCTCATCAAATAAACGGCAAGCAAGGCGTAAAACAGCCATGGGTCTAGCGGATCCCACAGGATTCGTTTGATTTTTACCAATAAATTAGCATCTTTTTCTGACATCATGGTGCAGCACTCGCAGCAGAAGCGGCAGGGGTTGAGGCTGCCTGAAGGTTTTTCTCGGCTTGCACGGCGGCAAAGGCTGCCTGAATTTCATTGGGGCTGCCTGAAACCATTTTACTTTGTTCTAACAATGGGTTAGCCGTATGACGCGCACCTTTGATAATCGGGTCTAGCTGATTACTTTTTAATTTCAACAAGTAAAAGTCCGACAATTGGCGCGCCAGTGGTGCAGCATTCGCACCCCAGCCTGCGTTTTCTAAAATCACAGCAATGGCAATTTGTGGCTTTTCTAGTGGCGCAAAAGCGATAAACCATGCGTGGTCGCGGTGTTGTTCGCGCAACGCGGCAGCGTTATAGGTTTTGCCTTGCGCGATTTGCACCACTTGCGCCGTCCCTGTTTTTCCGCCCATGCTGTATTTCAAACCTGCGCCGACTTTATATGCTGTGCCACCTGGTTGCAACACGCGTTGCATGGCGCGTTTCACATAATTGAAATTGCTTTGCGAAAACGGCAATGTGCGCTCGGGTTTCGGGTCAATTACAGTGATTTGCTGGTTTTCGTGGTCCAGCATTTCTTTGACCATGTGCGGACGATAGACTGTGCCATTGTTCGCCAAAATCGCGGTCGCATGCGCCATCTGCAAAGGTGTGTAGGCGTTGTAGCCCTGACCAATGCTCACAGGCACCATTTCAGCAATATTCCATTTGCGACGATTTTCAGGCAGCTTGGCAAAGCGTTTTTCTTTCCATTCAGGCGTAGGCAACACGCCTTGGTATTCGTTTGGCAAATCAATACCCGTTTTTTGCCCTAAATCAAATGCCGACAAATATGGCGCAGTTTTCTCAATGCCCAGCTCAAAGCCCAAGCGATAAAAAAACGTATCGGATGAAACTTGAATCGCTTTACTCAAATTCGCCGAACCATGACCGCTGCGCACCGAATCACGGAACAAATGCGTTGTCCCCGGAATGCTCCACGCGCCTGGCGCAGGTACCACCGATTGCTGGTTGATTTTGCCACTTTCCAGCAACACCATGCCCATAAACGGCTTAAAAGTTGAACCTGGTGGATACAAACCTTGTGTTACACGGTTAATCAATGGTTTTTGCCAGTTATCATTGAGCTTTTTCCAGTCATCACTGGAAATGCCGTCAATAAACATATTGGAATCAAAAGTTGGATTGGAAACAAATGCCAATACACCGCCTGTTTGTGGGTCAATTGCAACCATCGCGCCACGTTTATGCCCCATAATGCGCTGCGCTTCTTGTTGCAAACGAATGTCCATGGCAAGGCGCAACGTTTGCCCCGTTTGCGGCGGCTCGGAACGAATCACGCGAATCACGTTGCCCGCCGCATCTTTTTCCACTTCCTGAAAGCCTGGTGCGCCGTGCAATTGTTCTTCGTAAAACGCTTCTAAACCTGCTTTACCGATGTGTGTCGTGCCACGATAAGCGGCGGCTCGGTTGTCTTTTTCCAGTTTTTCTTCGTCTTTATCGCTAATACGTCCGATGTAGCCCAAAAAGTGTGTTGTCAGCGCGCCAAACGGATATTCTCGGAAAGTGCGCGCATTGATTTCCACGCCCTTAAACTGATACAAACGCGCTGCCAAACGCGACGCTTCGTCAGGCGTGAGCTTCATTTTGAGTGGCACTTTTTCATACGAGCGATAATCGGCGCGAAACTTTTTGAAACGGCTTAAATCGGTTTCAGTTAATGCCACATAAGCCTTCAATTGCTCAACCAAATCATCGATTTTGCCTTCGACTTGATTCGGAATAATTTCCAAAGAATAAGCAGGATAATTGCGCGCTAATACCACGCCATTGACATCAATAATCTCGCCACGAATTGGCGGCGTTGGAATCAAGCTAATGCGATTAGTCGTTGCTTGCACCAAATAATCGTCGTGTTTAATCACTTGCAAATAAACAAAACGCGCAATCAACACACCAAACATGGCTAAAATGCAGAAAAACGCCACCACCAAACGCAAAGTAAAATCGCGTTGACGGGTGCGTGATTGAGGGTTCAGGCTGCCTGAAACACGGCGGCGGTGTTTTTTCTTCATCGGCGCAAATAACGGAAATTCAAGATAGAAACCATGATTTTATTGAGCAATGGCCACAAAAGTGCGCCAATAAAAGGCGACAAGAATGTGAGCCAA
Source organism: Neisseriaceae bacterium B1 (assembly GCA_051414845.1). Lineage (GTDB taxonomy): Bacteria > Pseudomonadota > Gammaproteobacteria > Burkholderiales > Neisseriaceae > Simonsiella. Next base: position 394,949 of record CP183313.1, on the reverse strand, counting down.
CCTGCAAAGCGTTGGTCAAAACGCAAGCGGATACCCACTAAAATCAACTCGCTCAGCAGCAATGCCACTGCCACCACTATCGCTTGCAAGCCATAGTTATGAATCACCAATTGGCGGCGATTGCGAATAATCAGATACGCCGCCGCAATATACGCCAGCGCGTGTTGCCCCAAAGGCGAGGCCGTGCCAATGTCCACCAGCAAGCCCAAAACAAAAGCTGTACCGATGTCCACGCTTTGCGGTCGGTTGATTAACCAGTAAAACAACATCATCGCCGTGAATTCAGGCAGCCAATAAAATAGGCTGCCTGAAAATGGAATAAAGTCCAACATCATAGCAACAAGAAAACTGATGTAAATCAAGCGCAAAGGAATGCGATGATAGGAGGATTCGTGTTCTCTCATGGTGTTGCAGAAGCCGCAACCGCCGAAGCAGTTGTCGCAGAAAAGGTTTCAGGTAAGGCAACTTGTGGCAAAACCAGCACATATTTGCTGCTTTGCAACGCTGCCAAAGGTTTTAAATCGGCACGATAATACGGTGTACCCGCATTGCGGCTGGTTGCCGTTACTTTTGCCACAGGAACGCCTGCAGGATAAACACTGTCCACACCCGAGGTTACAAGTACATCATCAGGCTGCAAATCCGCATCGGTTGGAAAATAACGCAAAGTAATTTGCCCGCTGCCACCGTGCGCTAAGCTGCGTACGCCCGTGCGCGCCACCATCACAGGAATCACAATATTGCTATCGGTCAACATGGTTACTTCCGCGCTCAAAGGATGTACTTGGCTCACTTGCCCAATCAAGCCATTTTGGTCAACCACAGGGTCGCCTTGGCGCACATTATGGCTGCTGCCCTTATTGATGATAATGCGGCTAGACAACGGTACTTTACCATTGGAAATCACTTCCGCCGCCGCCGTTACATTCAAGCCATGTTGCTGCAAGGACATCAACGATTTGAGTTCGCCCAGTTGTCGCGTTTGCACTTCGCTGTGGTGCGCTTGCATTTTCAAATGCGCATTTTCTTCGGTAAGCCGTTGATTTTCCGTTAGCAAATAATTTTGCGATTGCAAAAACGCGCTGGCGTATTCGTACCATTCCACAGGTTGATTGGCAAGCCATTGCAGTGGATACAAAGCCGTCGCTGCATAGCGTTTTGCCGTTTGCACCGCGGCAAAACGGTCGTCCACAATCAGCAGCGCAACGGAAACAAAGCTCAATAAAATCAGCTTATTAACCGAACTCACACCACGACGTGAAAAAGATAAAGAAGGGTCGGACATAATCAACACCCATTGTTTGCATTAGGCAAACCTGTTTTCAGGCAGCCTTTCTGTACACGACATTTTGTAAGGTGGACATTGTCCACCATTTTTGAACTCATGTTTCAAATGATTTGCGGTGGACTACACATTTTCAGGCAGCCTAAATGAACTATTCAGGCAGCCTAAATGAACTATTCAGGCAGCCTAAATGAACTATTCAGGCAGCCATTTTTCAGGCTGCCTGAAAGCTAAACTCTGCACAATCAAGGATTGTCCACAAACACCGAATTCAGTTTACCAATCATATCCAAAGCCTTGCCCGAACCGCGCGCCACGCAAGTCAAAGCATCTTCCGCGATTAACACAGGCAAACCCGTTTCTTCCGCCAACAAACGGTCAAGCCCTTTGAGCAACGCACCGCCGCCCGTCAGCACCAAACCGCGTTCCGCAATATCCGCACCCAATTCAGGCGGCGTTTGTTCCAAAGCATTGCGGACAGCCTGAACAATTTGCGACAACGGGTCTGCCAACGCTTCCAACACTTCATTAGACGTAATCGTAAACGAGCGCGGAATACCTTCCGCCAAATTGCGGCCTTTCACTTCCATCTCGGTTACTTCCGCGCTAGGGAACGCCGAGCCAATGCGTTTTTTAATCTCTTCGGCCGTCGCCTCACCAATCAACATGCCATAATTGCGGCGCACATACTGAATAATCGCCTCATCAAAACTATCGCCGCCCACACGCACCGAATGCGAATACACCACACCCGAAAGCGAAATCACACCCACTTCTGTTGTGCCGCCACCAATATCCACCACCATAGAACCTGTCGGCTCTTCAATCGGCAAACCTGCGCCAATCGCCGCCGCCATCGGTTCTTCAATCAAATACACATTTGATGCACCCGCTTCTTTTGCTGAATCACGAATCGCTTTGCGTTCCACTTGAGTGGCACCACAAGGCACGCAAATCACCACGCGTGGCGACGCTGCCCATTTGCTATTGTTTACCTTGCGGATAAATTCTTTCAACATATTGCCTGTTACCACAAAATCCGCAATCACACCATCTTTCAACGGACGAATCGCCTGAATACTGCCAGGCGTACGACCCAACATTTTCTTCGCTTCCGCGCCCACCGCCAAAGTATCATCTTTACCGTATTGGTCAACCTTTACCGCCACCACAGACGGCTCATCCAACACAATGCCCTTGCCCTTCACATAAATCAACGTATTTGCCGTACCCAAATCAATCGCGATGTCATTAGAAAAATAACGCGTAAAAAAATGCAACATAGGAAAATTCCAAATAAAAATAAAATCGTATCAAAAGCCCATTTCAGGCAGCCTGAAACCGCTAAATCGCTAGCAAAAAGCGCATTCAACGGTATAAAAAATCCGTTTTTCAGTTATAATCGCGCCCTTACATTTGCGCGACCAAAAAATAACGCGCAATGATACCCTAAATCAAGCAAACACAAAATCAAAATTTTAAGGATTGAATCATGTCTCTGACCATGAATGACGTAGAAAAAATCGCCAAACTGTCACGTTTGGCACTGAATGACGACGAAAAAACGGCAACTTTAGATAAACTTAATGCCGTTTTTAATTTGGTAGAAAGAATGCAAAGCGTCAATACCGATGGTGTGGAACCGATGTCGCACCCATATGAAGTGGCTTTGCGTTTGCGTGAAGATGAGGTTACCGAAACCGACCACGCTGCCGAATATCAAGCCGTTGCACCCGAAGTGCGCGAGCGTTTGTATATTGTGCCGCAAGTGATTGAAGAATAAGAACTTGTGCTCATAATCTTAATAGCTTGCTTTTATTGCCACTTCATGCGCCTATTGCGTTGGCTTTTTATGCCAATATGTTCAATATTGGCATAAAAATTCGCCTTGCATTCGCAAGAATTATCAATAAAATCAAGCTGCCAATCTTACGAACACAGGTTCTAACTTTCAGGCAGCCTGAAACTTGATTGACGGAGAAAATCATGCAAAAAATTTTGCTTTCCTTGCTGTTGTTGGGCAGCGCAAGCGCATTTGCCCAATTCAGCGAAAAAGACAAACAAACCAACCCCAATGCCGCGCGTTTACTTACCCTTCAAGGCAAAACCGTAGCGGTTGCCAACCGCGAAGACCTTGAACACCCCGACATTTTAGGCAAACACCAAACCTTTCTCTATCCCGACAGCATACGTGCCACAGGTAAAACCACCCACGAAGTGGCAATTGAAATGCGGCAAAACGGCAAACCCGTGCTGCGCGAATGGTGGCAAATCGATTGCGGCAAAAAGATCCATTTTGCCGCCAACACCGCCACGGTGAATTTTGTGCAAAAGGGGTTATACGATGAGCCATTGCCAGCCGAATTTGCGCAATTTCGCCATTTGAAAGGCGACGTTTCTTTAAATTTGGATTACCAATACGCCGAAATACACGGCAAACATGCTTTTGTTCAAGCAGCCTGCAAGCAGATTCAAAACAGCAAATAAACGTCTTTTCAGGCAGCCTGAAAGGTTAAAAGCATGAAAAAGTATTGGATTTTAAGTTTGGGTTTATTATTAAACGGCTGTCAGCTCGCCCCAAAAGCCGCGCCCAACACACCACCCCCAACCCCGTATGCCACCATACAAGCCGCCCACGATTACGGCAAAGCCTTGTGTCATCAAGCATTCACGCCAAGCGATGAAGTTACAGCAGACCCTGCTGAAAATTTCCAATTGTATGCACGCAGGTATTTTGGTTGCACGCAAAATCCCATTTACCCCGATTTGCGCGACACAAGTGCGGCTTTGGCATACATTCGCCATTTAGCCGACAACCATTATCCGCCCGCGCAAGATTTTATCCAACGCGAACAAGCATGGCGACAAGTCTATCCCGCCGTTTTTCAGGCAGCCTGCGAACAAAATGACCAAGAAAAATTGCGTGTTTTGCGTTTTGTGTTACCCGTTTCCAGCGAAATCACCGAGTTGCCCGAAAGCCGATATGCGGCACAAATGGCCATGTATTACGGCTGCGATGTGGTGGTAGACCCCTTGTTTGCGATTAAAAATTTGCAGCAATTAGCTCAAGAAGGCTTTATTCCCGCGCAACAATTTTTGCAAAATGAAACGAAATGGACGAAAACGCCATAAAACTATTTTCAGGCAGCCTGAAAGGATAAAACATGAATTTCATCCACAAAATCATCTTCATCGGCGCACTATCCGCTTGCACTTTTCAGGCTGCCGCCAAAGACATACCGTCTGCTTTTCACGGGCAATGGGTGGCGGAACATGGTTCGCCCATTGACAAGCAAACCGCGCAGGCAGCCTGCAAAGCCTTGCAGCAAAACCATATCGCCGCGCTTTATCGCGAAACATCGCCGCTGCTAATCACGCTCACGATTGATAAAAAGCGTTTGCATTATGTGTATCATGTTGCAGCCAACGACACGCAGCAAGAAACATACAGCCAATTGCGTTTCAGCAAAAAACACACGCCAAACCACATTGCAGGCACGGCAAAATATTCAGGTTTAAGCCGCCACCCCGACCCCGCGCGCGATTTTGAACTGCGCTTGCAAGACGGCATTTTGCATTCGCATTATTGGGATTACCATCAAGGCACGGACAAATGGAATTTTTGGGCGCATTATGAATTTGTCCGTTGTTCCTAATTTTTCAGGCAGCCTGAAACGCTAAATCAAGGAGAAAACCATGAAATACAGCGCATTTTTATTGGCATTGCTGACCGCCAACGCATTCGCAGGTTCCAGTTCCATAGATTTAACAGGCAATTATCGCCAAGTATTTACCACGCCAAGTGGCAATATTTTGTGCGGTGGCGATTCGTTCAAACGTCCGCAAGCCAAACTCTATCGCAATGATGTGTATTGTTTTGTTTATCAAAACAAAGCCATGCCGCAATCGTGTAAACAAAATCCCAATGGCGAAATCGGCTTGAATTTCACGCTCAACCAGCGCGGCAAAGCGCAAATGTCGTGCGCATTTTTTGAATTTGCCCCCGACAATGTAGGCGAAAGCGAAACGCGTACGCTGAAATACGGCGAAACGGTGCGTGGCAAAGGTTGGTCATGCACCAGCGAAACATCGGGTTTAACTTGCAAAAACAATGATGGACACGGTTTCAAAATCAACCGCAGCCGTTATGAAATGTTTTAATTATTTTCAGGCAGCCTGAAAACGGAGAAACTATGTTAGACCAAATCCATTTGGTAGCAGGTGTTGCGTTTGCCACACACACGCCCGAACCCATAGCCATGTGGCGTATTACCGCACAGGCAGCTTGGGCATTGTTATGGTTTTGGGCGGCATTTTGGCTGTTTAGGGCAGACATCGCGCCATTTGTTCAATGGCTGTTTATGGGTTTCGCGCTGCCTTATGGTACATTCAGCGGACTGCAAGCCTATCGTGCCTTACGAAAACGCCAAGCCGTATTGAGACGCAAACAGTGTCCGCATACTACGCCCAAGTTTTCCCTTATCTTTTCCGCTTCGCCCACACAAGGATTGGTGGTTTATATTTTATTGAGTTTACTGGGTGTTTATTGGAGCATCACGTTTTTACTGTCGCTGGATTCGGGATACAAATTATCGGCTTTGCCAATATTTTTGGCGGCATTTTCAGCATTGATGTATTTTTCGGTTACATTTTTATCCGCCAAAAAATGTGTTTACCGCGCCCAAAGCAACACTTTCGCCCTATACAAACGCAGCCAGTACCTGTTATCTTGGGAGCTTGAAGCGGAATATCCATTAAACGATTTCATCGGCATACAGCGCGAAAATACGGAAAACGGGGAAAAAATTTGGTTCATTGGTAAAGAGCAAAATGTCTTGCTCGGCACGGCACACAGCTTGCGTGCAGGCAGCTATATGCGCGATGCGATTGCTGACATTTATGCCGCCACAGGATTGCCAGAACTGGTAGCACAAAACAAACGATGAAACCAACGCAACAGAAATATTTATTTTCAGGCAGCCTGAAAAATGCAACATTGATAGGTCGGGCATTCATGCCCGACAAAACGTCCGAAGGCAACAACATGAAAAAAATCTTACTTATCAGCGCATTACTATTAACCAGCGCACACATTCAAGCAGCCGATAGTTGCGACACAGGCAATGTGTACACCGATTTAGAATGCCACCAACAACGCACCGCACAAATCAAACCCAAACTCAACGCCGCCTATGCCGAATTACAAAAATATTCATCATTTGGTGCAGCAAAAGCGTTTGAACAATCGCAAAAATTATGGCTGCAATGGGTAGAAAAAGATTGCCAATTTGAAAACACGCCCAGCACCCTCGCGCAAGGCGGCGGCTACGGCATGATGATGGCAGCGTGCAAACACGAGCGTTATGCAGCACGATTAAAACAAGTTCGCGCCGTGATTGACGAATTGAAAGACAGTGCAGCAGAGAGATAAATAGTATTTTACTGCCTGACGGCATGCTGTTTTGTTGCTAAATCATAGATTTAGACAAAACATGCAAGGCAGCCTGAAAACCGTAGGTCGGGCATTCATGCCCGACAAACTACTAAATCAAAGATTTAGACAAAACATGTAAGGCAGCCTGAAAAGGAAAAACCATGAAAAAACTTATGTTCATCAGCGCACTACTATTTACCAGCGCACACATTCAGGCAGCCGATTATTTTCTGCCTACCGACCTTGAATGCGACGGGCATGTCAATGTGCGTTCGCAGCCCAATACCAAAGGCAAAATTTTGGCGCAACTGGTTTACCGCAGCCCGATTTACCGCATTACGGGCAAACAAGGCAACTGGTATCGGCTGGATATGAATGGCAAAACAGGTTTTGTATATCGCAATCAAGGCGATGTGGTGCAAAAATACCTAATTGCGAGCCCCGATGGTTTTGCCAATTTGCGTGAAGCTAACCCTGTGGTTGGCGTAAAAATCCCGATGATGCAGCGTAGAATTATGGAAAAATTACCCAACGGCACTGTATTTTACAACCAAGCGACATTGAACGAAGGCGATTGGTTTTTCTATTCTAATCAAGGCAATGTGCAAAAAAACGACCCTAATGGAAACGATATCGTGAATGGATTTATCCACAAAAGCCAATTAGAACGGTTGGATTGATTACCGTAGGTCGGCCATTTATACCCGACAAACCGCGCCACAGATAATGTCGGGCATCAATGCCCGACCTACAAAAACCATTTTCAGGCAGCCTGAAAACAACTTAAATACTTAAAACAAAGAAAGAAACTATGCCAACTTACACCCTAAAACAAGCCAGCGATTTGCTGCAAAACAAAAAAGTTTCCGCCGTAGAATTGGCAAACGAATATTTGAACGCGATTGACGCGCAAAATACCGCCATCAACGCCTACATCACGTTGGACAAAGACAAAACCCTTGCCGAAGCCGCCACCGCAGACGCGCGTTTGGCACAAGGAAATGCCCACGTGCTCACAGGCGTACCCATTGCTTTTAAAGACATTTTTTGTCAAACAGGCTGGCGTACCGCTTGCGCGTCCAAAATGTTGGACAATTTTGTCGCGCCCTACACCGCCACAGTCGTGCAAAACGTGTTGAATGACGGCATGGTAACGCTCGGTCGCGTGAACATGGACGAATTTGCGATGGGCTCAACCAACGAAAGCTCATACTACGGCGCAAGCAAAAATCCTTTTGATGTTCAACACGTTGCAGGTGGTTCATCGGGCGGTTCGGCTGCGGCGGTGGCAGCGCGTTTGGCACCTGCCGCGTTCGGCTCGGACACGGGCGGCTCAATCCGCCAACCTGCGTCCCATTGCGGCATCACGGGCTTGAAACCGACCTATGGCGTGGTGTCGCGCTTTGGCATGATTGCCTACGCGTCCAGTTTCGACCAAGCGGGTCCAATGGCGCAAACTGCCGAAGATTGTGCGATTTTGTTGAACTCAATGGCGGGGTTTGACGAACGCGATTCCACCAGCTTGGAACGCGACAAAGAAGATTACACCCGTGATTTAAATCAAGCACTTAAAGGCTTGAAAATCGGTTTGCCGAAAGAATATTTCACCGCCAACAACAGCGCGGACGTTCAGGCTGCCTTAAATAATGCGATTGAGTTGCTGAAACAGCAAGGTGCTGAAATGGTTGAAGTTTCCTTGCCACAAACCGAGTTGTCCATTCCAGCGTATTATGTGTTGGCGTCTGCCGAAGCGAGTACCAATTTGTCGCGTTATGACGGTGTGCGTTACGGACATCGTGCCAATCAATTCAAAGACTTGGAAGAAATGTACGCCAACACCCGCGCCGAAGGTTTTGGCGCAGAAGTGAAACGCCGCATTATGATTGGCACTTACGTTTTGTCGCATGGCTATTATGACGCTTACTATTTGAAAGCGCAGAAATTGCGCCGTTTGGTGGCGAATGATTTTCAGGCTGCTTTTGAACAATGCGATGTGATTTTAGCCCCGAATGCGCCAACCGCCGCGCCCAAATTGGGCGAATTGAACAGCGACCCTGTGCAAGCCTATCTGTCTGATATTTATACGATTGCAGTGAATTTGGCAGGTTTGCCAGCGTTGAGTTTGCCAGCAGGGTTTGGCGCGGACGGCTTGCCGATTGGCGTGCAACTGATTGGCAATTATTTCAGCGAAGCCAAAATTTTGGGCGCGGCGCACCAAATGCAGTTGAATAGCGATTGGCATATGAAAACACCAATGTGATATGCTTTTTAAACAGAACAGCTAGGAATCTTAATAATGGAAAAAACTTTTATTTTTCCTTCTTTCCGAAAAATTTACACTCAAACGGGTTATTTAAGTTGGCAGAATACTAAATTTCAAGTGAGAAAAGTTTGTGCTTTAAAAACCATTAAACAATTTGAGCATACAATTAACCAATCTCCAAACTTAATTAAGTTATTGAATTTATATAAAAAAATATCATACCCGCTGCTGCATACTTATTTAGACAAGAGATTCAATAGTCCAAAAAAAAGAATGGACATCTTTTTACATGATGTTCACGCTATGCAATCTTTAGCACAAGGTCGAGTATTCCAGCATTTTCTAAATGAGCAAGCTATTTTATTAGCGAATATTGATGAAGATTTATATTACCAATTAAGTATCAATGATTTGGATATTAATGAGGGTTTATGGTCGTTATCATTACGTAATCATGAATATGAGTGTTTATATGCAGCTTCATTTGGTTTTTTGCCTAATGGACAATTTTTAGTAACTTCTTTACAAGGTCCACGTGGTGAAAATGGTAAAGAGTGCGTACGGCAATTAACTAAAAAGTTGCACGGCTTACGTCCGCAGCATTTAACTGTTGCATTGCTACAATTATTAGCAAAAATTTCAGGCTGCACACAGATTGTTGGCATTCCACAAGATAGACAGGTGAAATTACGCTGGAAATTAAAAAAACGTGTAAGCATGAATTATGATGAATTTTGGCAAGAATGTGGTGGTATGCTGACAAAAGATGGCTATTGGATACTACCCAAAGAATATGTTAGAAAACCCGAAGTTGAAATTGCTAGTAAAAAACGTGCTATGTACCGCAGACGTTATCAAATGTTAGACAATTTAGCTCATGATATTCATAAAAATTTACATATTACTTTGTAATTTCATTTCAGGCTGGTTGAAAAGACAAATATGAACACAATAGAACAATTTCTTGAATAACAACGCCAAATGCAGCTTCTTTCCAAAGCATGGATGGAAGACAAGAAGCAGCGCGAAATTGTGGCATATTGCAAACCCAATGGCGATTTCATCCGACATTATCCTGATGGCAGAGAAGAAGTGATTAAGCATGCCCAATAAATTAGCCATTTTTTATTGTGGTACAAACGCCGCAGCAAACCATAACGCAAATACATGATTCACAGCCAGAATGGTGCAAAAACTTACAACGTCATTTATAACCACTTTTTCAGGCAGCCTGAAAAGCAACCCAAGAGAATAAAATGGCTACATTCATCCCTCCTTTTAACCAGCTCAATGAGCATCTAACCAATGCAGCAGAACGCAATGTCGCTAAATATCTCCATAAATATTTACCCGATGATTGCGTTGTTTACTGCAACATTCCCATTGGAAAAAAGCACCAATATGCTGATTTCTTAATTTTATTTCCGAATAAAGGTTTGCTTTGTTTGGAAGTGAAAGATTGGAAATTAGAAACGCTGCACAGCATGAATAAATTGGATTGCAGCTTAATGATTAAGGGAACAGAAGTTAAACAAGCTCATCCTTTGCAGCAAGCGCGTGGTTATGCTTTGAATGTAGTCAATACATTAATCCAAGATAAACGATTGGTGCAGCAAAATGGCGATTATAAGGGCAAGCTGATTTTTCCCTATTCATACGGTGTGGTTTTTACCCATTTTTCACGCCCCGAAATCATACAAAAGCTAGGCGATTATTTAGCCGAATTTGATAACAGTACACCGCTGCGTTATACGCTATACAAAAATGATATTGCGCTCACAGAAACACAGCCAAGTGTTTTACGTCGCCTTCATGCGATGTTTGACAAAAATTTTCCTTGCCAATTAAATCAAGAGCAAATTGACCGTATTCGCTGGCATTTATTTCCTGAAATTCGGATTAACTTGCCTATGCAACAAAGTTTGTTTGATGAAGCAGAAGCTAGTGACAACAACAACACTTTCAGGCAGCCTGAAAAGCAAACAGAGGAAATAAAACCCATCACGCAAATTCCCGATATCATTAAAGCAATGGACATTCAACAAGAAACCACAGCCAGAATGATGGGCGGCGGACATCGCGTGATTCATGGTGTAGCAGGTTCAGGCAAAACACTAATTTTAGCTTTACGCGCACAAGTTTTAGCAGAACGCACCGAAAAACCTATTTTGATTTTGTGCTACAACATCACACTTGCAGCCAAATTGCGTGCAGTAATGGCAGAAAAAGGGTTAAGCGACAAAGTACAAGTACAGCATTTTCATGGCTGGTGCGCCCAATTAATCACGCAACACAATATCGCATTAAATGCGGATGAAAAACGTGTTCCCTATTATGAAGGCTCTGTTTTGGCAGCCATTCGTGCGAGCGAACAAGGCGATATTCCACCTGAACAATACGGTGCTATTTTGATTGACGAAGGTCATGATTTTCAAGCAGATTGGTTGCGTTTAGCCATCAAAATGCTCGACAAAACAGAAAACCATTTATTGCTGCTCTATGATGACGCACAATCCATTTATCCCAATCAGCGCAATCAAAAAGGCATTAAATTCAGTTTATCCAGCGTTGGTATTGAAGCGCGCGGGCGCACGGTTAAGCTGGCAAACAACTATCGCAATACCAAAGAAATTATTGGTTTTGCTCATATTTTTGCCCAGCAAAATTTGCGCAATCAAGAAAGTGATGAAGACAACATTCCTGTTGTTGAACCCTGTGCCACAGGCGAAAATGGCAAACCACCACATATTAAGCGTTGTGATACTTGGCAAGATGAACTCACTTATTTAGAACGCTGCCTGAAAAAATGGCTGCCTGAAATGCCTTTACAAGACCTTGCGATTATTTGTGCAACCAAAGACCAGTGCGAAGAGGTATGTCAATTATTAACGCGTTTAAAATTAGATTATTGGGCATTGCACAAAACCCATAACCGTAAAAAGTATGACCCAAAGCGTCAAAAAATTACCGTTATTCCTATCCCTAGCAGCAAAGGTTTAGAATTTCAACGCGTGATTTTAATGGGTACCAGTGAATTAAGTCGTAATCGACAGCAAAATAATGACCCAACACGACTCATCTATGTCGGCATGACGCGCGCACAGACCTTATTGGTAATAACACTTTCAGGCAATAACGTCATAACGCAGCACATAGAAGACAGTTTTAAACAATGGCAAGCCTTTCAGGCAGCCTGAAAACATTTTTATTTAAAACAGAAAGACCAAAAATGACTTGGGAAACCGTAATCGGACTGGAAATCCACGTCCAACTCAACACCAAATCCAAAATTTTCAGTGGCGCAAGCACCGCTTTTGGCGCAGAACCCAATGCCCACGCCAGCGTGGTGGAATGCGCTTTACCCGGTGCGTTGCCCGTGATGAACCGCGAAGTGGTGGAAAAAGCCATCAAATTGGGCTTGGCACTCAATGCGACCATCAACCGCAAAAACGTGTTTGACCGCAAAAACTATTTCTACCCCGACTTGCCAAAAGGCTATCAAATCAGCCAGTTGGCTTTGCCGATTGTGGAACACGGCAAATTGGACATCGTGGTGGGCGATGAAGTCAAAACGATTAACGTAACCCGCGCCCACATGGAAGAAGACGCTGGCAAATCCGTCCACGAAGGTTTGAATGGCGCAACAGGCATTGACCTGAACCGCGCTGGCACGCCGCTTTTGGAAGTGGTTTCCGAACCCGAATTGCGTTCCGCCGCCGAAGCGGTCGCCTATGCCAAAGCCTTGCACGGCTTGGTAACGTGGCTGGACATTTGCGATGGCAATATGGCGGAAGGCTCGTTCCGCGTGGACGCGAATGTGTCGGTGCGCCCGAAAGGTCAAGCCGAATTTGGTACGCGCCGCGAAATCAAGAATTTGAATTCATTTAGATTTTTGGAACAGGCAATCAGCTACGAAGTGGAAGCGCAAATTGAAATTTTGGAAGATGGCGGCAAAGTGCAACAAGCCACCATGTTGTTTGACCCCGAAAAAGGCGAAACCCGCGTGATGCGTTTGAAAGAAGACGCGCACGATTACCGCTATTTCCCCGACCCTGATTTGTTGCCCGTCATCATTTCGGATGCGCAAATGGACAAAGCCAAAGCGCAAATGCCTGAATTGCCAAAAGAAATGGCAGCGCGTTTTGTCGCAGATTTTGGTGTGAGCGAATACGATGCGCGTTTGCTGACGGCTTCGCGCGTTCAGGCTGCCTTTTTTGAAACCGCCGCGCAAAATTCAAACGGCAACGGCAAATTGGTTGCCAACTGGATGAATGGCGATTTGGCTTCACGTTTGAACAAAGAAGGCATTGATTTGCAAGACAATCCGATTACGGCAAACCGTTTGGCGGATTTGGTCAAAAAAATCGCGGACGGCACATTGAGCAGCAAATTGGCAAAACAGGCGTTTGACGCGATGTGGGCGGAACCCGAGTCCAGCATTGAGCAAATCATTGAAAAACACGGTTTGCAACAAATGACGGACACGGGCGCGATTGAAGCGATTGTGGACGAAGTCATCGCCAACAACGCCAAAGCCGTAGAACAATTTAAATCGGGCAACGAAAAAGCCTTGAATGCGATTGTCGGTCAAGTGATGAAAGCGTCCAAAGGCAAGGCGAATCCGACCCAAGTGCAGGATTTGGTTAAACAAAAATTGGCTTGATAAGCAATTTTCAGGCTGAAACCTTTGCAAAACCTTTTAGCTGCGCTGAACTTCGTTTCAGGCTGCCTGAAACAGAAAAACTACCGTCATTCTCGCGTAGGCAGAAATACATTTTAAATATAAGAAACAAAAAGTTGTGTAACTCAATTTTGGCTTCGCGCCTACGTGAGAATACCGATGATGGTGGTTATGCAAAGGTTTCGGGCTGCCTGAATGTTTTTGTGCTTATTGTTTACTTTCCTGTCCGAACACTTTTGCGTAAGTTGGGGAGAAAATTTAAAGCTTTTGCTTATGGATATTGGGTTTCAGGCTGCCTGTTGTGTATTTGAAACAAAATAGATTATTTTGTTATGCTGTTTGTTTTTTGCTATTTTTTATTTTTAACTGATAACGTAAAGGAATACTGCGATGTCTGCGCTGACGATTCGTGAAGTGTGTAATATCAATTATTGGGGTATTGGCTATTTTGATGCCAATGAAGAAGGTGAGGTGATGGTGCGCCCGAATCCTATGCAGCCTGAAAAGACGATTTCTTTGCGTTATTTAACTGAGCAGGTACAGCAAAAACATCAGGCACGGTTGCCGATTTTGTTTTGTTTTCCACAAATTCTGCAACATCGTTTATTCGCGATCAATCAGGCGTTTGCTTTAGCGCGTGAAGATTTTGGCTATAAAGGCGATTATTGTTTGGTATATCCGATTAAAGTAAACCAGCATCGTCGTGTGATTGAGACTTTGATTCAAAGCGAGCAGCCACACGGTTTGGAGGCGGGTTCTAAGGCGGAGTTGATGGCAGTATTGGCGCATGCGGGGACAAAGCAGACTTTAATTGTATGCAATGGCTATAAAGACCGTGAGTATATTCGTGTTGCATTGATGGGCGAAAAACTGGGGCATCAAGTTTTTTTGGTAATTGAAAAAATTTCTGAAATTGAGATGGTGTTGGAAGAGGCGGAGAAATTGGGCGTGAAACCACGTTTAGGGGTGCGCGCGCGTTTGGCTTCGCAAGGTTCTGGTAAATGGCAGGCTTCTGGGGGTGATAAGTCTAAATTTGGTCTTTCGGCTTCGCAAGTGTTGCAGTTGGTGGAGATTTTAAAATCGCACAATCAGTTGGATTGTTTGCAGTTATTGCATTTTCATTTAGGCTCGCAATTGGGCAATATTCGTGATGTGGCAACGGGGGTGCATGAGTCGGCGCGGTTTTATGTGGAATTGCATAAATTAGGCGTGAAGATTCGTTGCTTTGATGTGGGTGGTGGCTTGGGTGTGGATTATGAGGGCAATCGGACGCAGTCGGATTGTTCCGTCAATTATAGTTTGAATGAGTATGCAAGTACGGTGGTGTGGGGCATTGGGCAGGCGTGTCGAGAATATGATTTGCCGCATCCTACGATTATTACGGAAAGTGGTCGGGGGATTACAGCGCATCATGCGGTGTTGGTGGCCAATGTGATTGGGGCAGAACGCTATCGAGCTGTGGAACTGAATGCGCCTGATGTGGACGCGCCGCGTGTGTTACACAGTATGTGGGAGACATGGACAGATATTGTCGCTTCACGTGAGAAGCGTTCGTTGCGCAGTTGGATTCATGAAAGCCAATTTGATTTGGCTGATGTGCATAATCAATACAATGTGGGCTTAATTAATTTACAACAACGTGCTTGGGCAGAACAGCTTTACTTAAATATTTGCCACGAAGTAGGTGAGTTATTTAATGAAAAACATCGTTCGCATCGTACAATTATTGATGAATTGCAGGAGCGTTTTGCGGATAAATTGTATGTAAATTTTTCGCTGTTTCAGTCGCTGCCCGATGCTTGGGGCATTGACCAATTGTTTCCCGTTTGCCCAATTACACAATTAAATCAGCCTATTGCCAGACGTGCTGTGTTGCTGGATATTACGTGTGATTCCGATGGCACCATTGACCATTACATTGACGGCGATGGTATTGCCACCACTATGCCGATGCCCGATTATCCTGAAGATAATCCACCGCTATTAGGTTTTTTTATGGTGGGGGCGTATCAGGAAATTTTGGGCAATATGCACAATTTATTTGGCGACACCACCACAGTAGATGTGTTAATCAATGAACCCAATCGGTTTGAATTAGTGGATTATGATGAGGGCAACACGGTTGCCGATATGTTGAAATATGTTTATCAAGACCCGCAAGAATTAATGAATCGCTACCGCGAACAGATTGAGCATTCTGATTTACCTGCTTCACAAGCAATGCTATTTTTAAAAGAATTGGAAATGGGTTTAAAAGGCTATACTTATTTAGAAGACGAATAAGCCTTTTCAGGCAGCCTGAAACCTTGGCAAAAAACTTTTAGCTGCGCTGAACTTCGTTTCAGGCTGCCTGAAACAGAAAAATGACCGCCATTTCTGCGTAGGCAGAAATCCACGATAACGCTAAGAAACAAATGTTTGTATGGCGCAAAGTTAAATTCCTGCCTACGCAAGAATAACGATGATGGTGGTTTTGCACAGGTTTCAGCCTGAAATGTCCCATTTGTAAACACTCTTAAATACCCCAAAATATAAGGAATCTACCATGACATACACTACCCTAGCAGGACAAACCGACAATTCACTTGTTTCCAACAATTTTGGTTTTTTACGTTTACCACTTAACTTCATGCCCTACGATAGCGATGCTGAATGGGTTATTACAGGCGTTCCTTATGATATGGCAGTTTCAGGGCGTTCGGGGGCACGTTTTGGCGGTGAAGCCATACGCCGTGCCTCTGTGAATCTCGCTTGGGAACATCGCAAATTTCCATGGACTTTTGACGTACGCGAACGCTTAAATATCGTAGATTGTGGTGATTTAGTTTTCTCGTTTGGTGATAGCCAAGATTTTGTAGAAAAAATGGAAGTTCATGCGACAAAACTTCTACAAGCAGATAAAAAATGTCTGAGTTTAGGTGGGGACCACTTCATTACCCTGCCATTATTACGCGCCCACGCCAAACACTTTGGCAAACTCGCCCTTATCCACTTTGACGCCCACACCGACACTTACGACAATGGCAGCGAATATGACCATGGCACCATGTTCTACACTGCCCCCAAAGAAAATCTAATAGACCCCGAACATTCCGTGCAAATCGGCATCCGCACCGAACACAATAAAAAACTGCCTTTTACTGTTTTAACTGCTCCCGAAGTAAATAATAGCAGCGTAGAGCATATTATTAATAAAATCAAAAGTGTAGTTGGTGATATGCCCGCTTATCTCACATTTGATATCGATTGCTTAGACCCAGCCTACGCCCCCGGCACAGGCACACCTGTTTGCGGTGGTTTAACCAGCGATCGCGCTCTGAAAATTCTACGTGGCTTAACTGAAATTAACATCATTGGTATGGATGTAGTAGAAGTTGCGCCATCGTATGACCAATCCGATATAACCGCATTAGCTGGCGCGACCATCGCATTAGAAATGTTGTATTTACAAGGTGCAAAAAAAGGGTAACACTTCAATTTTAAACAATATAGTCATTTCAAATACAAATAGTACAGCGTTGCCAACGCCCTTATGTACTAGATGTACACGGCTCTCGTTGTCGCCTTGTCCGTGTTCATTTGAAATGACTATAAAATAAGTGGGCATACTCACTTTTTGCTTTAATTGAATTGTTTTTCAAATCACTTTTAAGTACATCATAAAATTCATCGGTTATAGTCGTAGAAGTGAACATGCAGCAAATAAGGGCGTTGGCAACGCCGTCATGCTTTTTCAATTCTGCGACTATATACCAAAAAGTAAACAATAAGCATATGAATATAAAAATGATTATTGGCTTGGGCAACCCAGGCGCAGAATACGAGCAAACCCGCCACAATGCGGGCTTTTGGTTTTTGGACGAACTGGCTTGGCAATGGAAAGCAACGTTTAAAAATGAGAAAAAATTTTTCGGCGACGTAGCGCGCGTTAGCCGACCCGAAGGCGATGTGTGGCTGCTTAAACCCGATACGTTTATGAATTTGTCGGGTAAAGCCGCTGCCGCACTGGCGCAGTTTTATAAAATTCAGCCCGAAGAAATTTTGGTGGTACACGATGAATTGGACATTGATTGCGGGCGCATTCGCTTTAAATTAGGCGGCGGTAACGGCGGACACAACGGTTTAAAAGACATCCAAGCCAAATGCGGCACGCCCAATTTCTACCGTTTGCGCCTTGGCATTGGACACCCAGGCGACAGAAATTTAGTCGTTGGTTTTGTATTGAACAAACCATCGGCAGCGGAACGACAATTGATTGATGACGCGATTAGAAAATCACTGCAAACCATGCCGTTGATTATGGCGGGTCAAAAAGAAGACGCGGTGCGTTTTTTACACAGCGCGTGAGTGGGAATGAAATCGCCCTATTCTTTCAGGCAGCCTGAAACCTTTGCCCCCCCAAAACAACCCACTGGTTTTGGGGTTTTCATCATTCCAACCCCAAACAACCCAAACCAACCTCAACAAACACAAACACCCCACCCAAACAGCCCTATTTCAGGCTGCCTTATGCTCCTTCAGGCAGCAATGGGCACAATAAGCACCGTAATCAGCGCAACAAGCCTTAACTTGTTCGCCGCTTTAAGCAAATTCAAACAAATCACTTTCAACCCCAACTACCCTTTGACCCTTTCCAAGCCAACACACTCACTCCGTTTACATCTGAATATACAGTGCAAAATGGCAAAACTCTGTTCCACCCGATAACGGATTTTTGCCAGCTCCTTATTGCGCCCAATGTCTTCACGCGTCAAAGGTTTATTGCGGTGCGCTTCACACATAATGCCGTCCATTAATTGATTTTTCTCCAAAAATTCGCGGTTGGATTGACTGTCATAGCCTTTATCTGCATACACTTTGACTCCGTGTTCAACCTTGTCCAACACGGTTTCCAAATGATTTACATTAGATGCATTGGCTGGCGTAACGTGAATTTGCTCTATAAAGCCTTCTTCATCGCACCGCGCATGAAGTTTGTAGCCCTAATACCAATGCTTGCTTTTGATTGTCCATCTTGCGTCTTTGTCTTTGCTGGTCGGCGTTTGGACAATTTCTTCACTTTCATTGACTTCAATGGATTTTTTGAGTTTCCCGCCTGCGGTTTGGATAATGGTCGCGTCCACAATTGCGGTTTGTGCTTTTTCTACTTTGAGTTGGTTGTGGGCGAGTTGTCGGTTGATTTCTTGATGCAGTTCATTTGCCAAGCCCTCTTGAATTAAACCAGTTACAGAAACAGTTGGGTGTGCTATGGTCGGGCAAATTCATCTCATCGGGAAATTGGCAAGAGAGGATGAAATCCAAATGGATCACCAAACTGCGCTCCAATTCGGGGGCGGATAAACTGTGCCATTGCCCGAGCAAAACCGCGCGGAACATGGGTAACAAGGGGTAAGCGGGGCGACCGCCGTTGTCGCGCACATAGCGAACTTTATGGCTGGCGAGTGTTTGTTCAATGACTTGCCAATCCAAAAGTTGGGTGATTTTAGGTAAAGGGAAACGGTCGGCGTATTGGTTGAGTAGGGTTTGTGTTGATTGGTAGAAGAAGCTGGACATGGAAAAATCCTCTGAATTCTTGATGGAGGGAATTTAGAGGTTTTTTTTGGGGGGGCAAAGGTTTCAGCCTAAAAAAACGGTGGGAGATTTCCCACCGTTTTTGTTGGTATTTTAGAATGCGTAGCTGATTGAAGCGTTGATGCGACGTTTTTCGCCGTAGTAGCAATACCAATCGCAACCACTGATGTAGGTTTTATTGCCTACGTTTTCTACATTCAATTGCGCCGTCCATTTATCTGCAAAGCGATAACGTGCGAATAAATCAACCAATGTTACCGATGGTACTTTGCTGCCTGCATATGGTTCTGCATAAGGGTATTCGCTAGTACTGCTACCTACATAGCGCAAGCCACCACCCAAAGTTAAACCATTAAGTGCACCTTGATTAAAGGTGTAAGCAGTGCGTAAAGCCGCGCTGTGACGAGGGAATAATGCTGTACGATAGTGTTTTAAATGTGGACTAACACTTAATAACCAGCTGTCATTGCTGGTTGTATCTGATTTGATATAAGTGTAACTCAATGCTGCTGTCCAGTTTTCCGTCAAATTAGCGTTTGCTTGTAACTCAATACCACGACGTTTAAATTCATCACCTTGTTTAAATTGTTGTGTTGCTGATGGCGTATAACGAATTTCACCTTTATCTTTGGCATGAAAATACGCCAACGAGATATTACCGTCTAACCACGTTGGCATATATTTCACACCAATTTCAGTTTGTTTAGTAATACGTGGGTCATTGACGTTTAATACACCTGAACTAGACATCGTTGTGTATAGACCTGTTGGAAGACTAAAACCTTCGTTATAGCTGACATAGGGATTAAAACCTGCGGGTGCATGCCACATCAAAGATGCGTTATAAGAAGTGTGATTTTTCTTGGCATTAACTTGTCTATTATCACCACTTAAAGTCAGAACATTTTCTTCATTATGGGAGCGGTCATGGCGAACACCTAAACCTAATGTCACTTTTTTCGCAATTTTCATGCTGTTTTGCAAATAAAAGCCCAATTGTTTTGATTTTAAATGAACATTATCGCCATGATAACCACCAGCAAGTGTTAAACCATAAACGCTGTTGATATTAAAAGGATTGGCTTGGCCTAGACGACCGGGCCATACCCCTAAAACATATTCTGTATCTACTTTGCTATGACGATAATCTGCGCCACCAACCAAAGTATTATCAATCACGCCATGTTTGAATTTCCATGTTAAGCGGTTGTCAATAGCGTGTGATTTGGTTGTACCGTGATTGAAAACATAATCACGAGAGACATCATTTGCAGAGCCAGCCTTAACTAAATTTGTATCGTAAATATATGCGCCAACATGGTAATTGTTCACATGGCTATAACGATAATTCTGATTAAACATCAAACCGTTACCAAACTCATGACTGAAATCATAGCCAAATGAACGCTGATGATTGCGGTCAAAATCGCGCGTTGGGTCACCGAAGTTGGTTTCAGGCGACAATTTGCCGTTGCCCTTATCTAACAAACTGGCGTCCAATGGGAAAAATTGTGAGCTTGGCGTGCCTGTGTCCTTTTGGAATGAAGCCAATACGTTTAATTTGGTGCGGTCAGTAATGTCCCAAGCCAGCGTTGGTGCGATGTAATAGCTTTCGCCGTATGTGTCTTGCATATCGTAGCCCGCTTTGCGATAGCTGGCGACAATGCGGTAACGCAAGGTGTTGTCGGCCTTCAAACCGCCTGTGTAGTCGGCTGCGATGCCACGTTGGTCTTTGTTGCCAATGTGTGCAGCTACTTCGCCTTTGCCTACTTTGTCTTTGTGCGCGTGTTTGCTGATGTAGTTAATCAAACCGCCTTCGTTAGCGGAACCAAATGTCATCGGGTCTGCGCCTTTGGTGATTTCAACTGCTTCCATGCCGTAGCTTTCTACGCGCGGTTGGAAAAAGCCATAATCCAAAGCAGGCGTGCCATCAACCGCTTGGCTTACTTTTGCGCCACGTACACGGAACCAGTTGGTATTAGAATCGCTACCAAATACTTGATTGATAAAGCCAGCCTGATAGCGACCCACTTCGTCCAATTTGCCAACCTTTTCTTCTTTTAAAGTATCGGCAGAAATCGCCACCGCTGATTTGGCTTGGCGAAACGGTACTTCGCCCAATTTATTCATTGAGCCAGATGGTGCGGTGATTTTAACGGTTTCGAGTTCAACCGCATCTTCAGCATAAGCCGATGTAAATACGGTTAATAAAGCAGCGGTTAAGGCTGTTTTGGTGAATGTGTGGTGATGCATAAAGTTTCTTTCTAAAAAGAGATAAATTTTTGTGAAAAAATAGCAAACAAAACTAACTTGCGTTTGCAAACGCGGCGCATTGTAAACTATTCTAAAATTTCAGGCTGCCTGAAAAATGCTTTTTGGCTGCCTGAAAACAAATATGTTGTATTTAAACTACTTTACACACCACAGCTCAGGTAAAATTACCATTTTAACTAAGGATAAGGAAAACCGATGAACTGCCCACTATGCCATCCACAAAATGAAACCATACTTTACCAAACCGAAAAATGGCGCATAATTGCTACTGAAGAAGACCCCAATATCCTCGCATTTTGTCGCATTATTTGGCATGAACATATTGCTGAAATGACCGACCTTAGCCAAATAGACCGCTTAGAATTGATGAATGCATTGTTTATCCTTGAATCTGCAATGCGTGAAATATTGAAGCCAACCAAAATCAATCTTGCTAGCCTTGGCAATGTTGTCCCACACTTACACTGGCACGTTATCGCTCGCTTCAAAGATGACGCTTACTTTCCCAAACCTATTTGGAGTAGCCCTGTGCGAGAAAACAAGGTTATTTTGCCGCAAAATTGGCAAGAACAAATCCAACAATATTTGAAAAATCATTTATAAATTCAAATTAATAAAAAATAGGACAAGAATCATCTTGTCCCATTTTATTTAGCCAACCGCCTTTAAAAAAACCAATATATTTCAGGTAGCCTGTTGTACTTTCGCGCCTAAACTATCAATATGCACCAGTAGCCCAGCTACGTGGCGCATCATCTTCTTTTTCTTGCAATTTTGTAGAAGTTTCAGCGACAGCTTGTTGCGCCTTTTCCGCCTCTTTACGCGCTGCTTCTGCTGCGTCCAAATCTTCTTGAAAAGCACCTTCTGGTTTTTGCATCATAATGGGTCGCTCAAGATTGCCTTTTTTATTGATTTGATAAATCCCGCTCATCATCACGGTTTCAATATAAGCCTTATCATTCAAATCAATATGGCGTTGCATCCAAACTTCAATTTGTGGCAGCAATTCATCCAACACACTTAAATCTTCAAAAATGCGCTCTTGGTAACTGATTAAACGGTCAGTAAAATTTTGATGAGTTGTATGGCGCGCGCTGATTAATTTATAGTTTGCCTCTTTCAGCATTTCTTCTTCATAAGCGAAATGATTCATCGCACCTGCCACAAAATCAAACAAAGCCTGCATAGCTTGCATAGGGTCATTTTGCTCACGTGCTTGTGCCAAATGATTGATTTGTTCAATCAAATGTTGATGTTGTTCATCAATATCCTGAAAACCAGTTGCCCAATCGGCAGACCAAGAAAGTTGCGACATAATCTAAAATTTTACGAGTTGAAAAACAGTCTAATCATACTGGATTTACGCAAATTTGTCGTGAAAATTTATTTTATATCAATACAAAAATTTTAATTTTACATTCCTACTTTAGCGTTTCAGGCTATCTGCAACAAAGACTGACTCCAATACAACATTACTTCCAAATAATAATTTTCCTTTTTTCAGGCAGCCTGAAAAATACGGAAACTGCTATAATCGCGCGTTATTTTTCATTTCACATTCGGTACGCGATAAAAAAACGATTTCCGTAGGTTGGGCATTCATGCCCGACATGAGTTGCGGGGCGTTGTCGTGTATTGAACCTTCACAAGATTGTTACCTAAAATGCAAGAACTATACCAACCTTCCCAAATTGAACCTGCCGCGCAACAAAAATGGGCAGAAAATCATGCGTTTAACGTTACCGAAGACGCGAGCAAACCGAAATTTTACTGCTTGTCCATGTTCCCCTATCCAAGCGGCAAATTGCACATGGGACACGTCCGCAATTACACCATTGGCGACGTGCGCTCGCGTTTCAAAAAATTGCAAGGATACAATGTGTTACAGCCAATGGGTTGGGACGCATTTGGTATGCCTGCCGAAAACGCGGCGATTGACCGTAAAGTCGCGCCTGCTGCATGGACGTATTCCAATATTGATTATATGAAACAACAGCTTAAATCGCTGGGTTTCGCTCTGGATTGGGAACGCGAATTGGCAACGTGTCGCCCCGATTATTATCGCTGGGAACAGCTTTTGTTTACCAAATTGCTGAAAAAAGGCATTATTTACAAGAAATTAGGTACAGTAAACTGGGACCCTGTGGACAACACGGTTTTGGCGAATGAGCAAGTGGTGGACGGGCGCGGTTGGCGTTCGGGCGCATTGGTGGAAAAGCGTGAAATTCCGATGTATTACTACCGCATCACGGCTTACGCGGAGCAATTATTGGCGGATTTGGACGATTTGGACTGGCCCGAACAAGTGAAAACCATGCAGCGCAACTGGATTGGTAAATCGCGCGGTATGACGGTGCGTTTCCTGTTGGCGGACGAAAGCAAGGACGGCTTAAGCGGCGAATTTGCTGATTTTGTTCAGGTTTATACGACGCGTCCTGACACATTAATGGGCGCAACTTATGTGGCAGTGGCGGCGGAACATCCGTTGGCGACGGCGGCAGCGGAAAACGACCCTGAATTGCAATTGTTCATCGCTGAATGCAAAGCGGGCAGCGTTGCCGAGGCGGATATGGCGACGATGGAGAAAAAAGGTTTTCCGACAGGTCGTTTTGTGATTCATCCGCTGACCCATGAAAAATTGGAAGTTTGGGTGGGCAATTATGTGTTGTGGGGCTACGGCGATGGTGCGGTGATGGCGGTTCCTGCGCATGATGAACGCGATTTTGAATTTGCCAAAAAATATGAATTGCCCATTAAACAAGTAATTAGCGTGGACGACAACACGTTTGACGACAAGGCGTGGCAAGAATGGTATGCCGACAAAGAAAATGGCGTGTTGGTGCATAGCGATGATTTGAACGGTTTGAATTTTCAGGCTGCCTTTGACAAAATCGGCGAAAAATTGCAAGCGCAAGGCTTGGGCGAACCGAAAACGCAATACCGTTTGCGCGATTGGGGTATTTCGCGCCAACGCTATTGGGGTTGCCCGATTCCTGTGATTTATTGCGATGATTGTGGCGATGTGCCTGTTCCTGAACAAGATTTGCCTGTGGTGCTGCCTGAAAATGTGGTGCCAGATGGTTCGGGTTCGCCATTGGCAAAAATGCCTGAATTTTACGAAACGACTTGCCCAAATTGCGGCAAACACGCACGCCGCGAAACGGACACGATGGACACGTTCAACGAGTCTAGCTGGTATCAATTCCGCTATATGTCGCCGAAATTTGAGGGCGGCATGGTCGCGCCCGAGGCGGCCCAATATTGGGGGCAAGCCGACCAATATATTGGCGGCATTGAACACGCGATTTTGCATTTGTTGTATGCACGTTTCTTCACAAAAGTGATGAATGATGAGGGGATTGTGCCAGTCCGCGAGCCATTTAAGCAATTATTAACGCAAGGCATGGTGTTGCAAGCCACTTATTATCGCGAAGATGAAAACGGTAAAAAACAATGGTTTAACCCAAGCGAAGTAACGGTACAAACGAACGATAAAGGTCGCCCCGTTTCAGCGATTTTAAATGCGGATAATCAAGCAGTTGTGATTGGTGGCGTGGAAAAAATGTCCAAATCCAAAAACAATGGCGTGGACCCACAGCAAATTATTGACGCTTATGGCGCGGATACGGCGCGTTTGTTTATGATGTTTGCAAGCCCACCCGAGCAGTCGCTGGAATGGTCGGACGCGGGCGTGACGGGCGCACATCGTTTCTTGTCGCGTTTGTGGCGCACGGTGTGCGAGTTTGTGCAAAACGGCGGCGCGGCGGTGCAGAAGTTTTCAGGCAGCCACGACGCGCTTTCAGGCAGCCTGAAAGATTTGCGCTTTAAATTGCATAGCACGATTGCGAAAGTTACCGACGATTACGACCGTCGCCAGCAGTTCAACACGGCGATTGCGGCGGTGATGGAATTGTTGAATCAATACGATAAAACCGATACTTCGGGCGAACACGGTCAAGCGGTGGTACGTGAAGTAATTGAATCGGTTGTGATTTTGCTGTCGCCGATTGTGCCGCATATTTGCGAAACGCTGTGGGAAGCTTTGCACGAAAACGGCAAATTATGGGAGCAATCGTGGCTGGTTGCCGATGAATCTGCGCTGGTGAAAACGGAAATTGAGCTGATGGTGCAGGTGAACGGCAAATTGCGCGACAAAATCACGGTTGCCGCCGAAGCGAGCGAAGATGAAATCAAGGCGACGGCGTTTGCCACCGATGGCGCACAAAAATTTATTGATGGCAAAGAGCCGAAAAAGGTGATTGTGGTGCCGAAGCGATTGGTGAATATTGTGGTGTAATGTTTTGATTTGAAATGATGAAATGCTGCCTGAAAATGTTTTCAGGCAGCATTTTTATTCATTCAGCAAAACTTAATTCGATACCGTAAAGCGTTGGAATAAATGCGCTTTTTCTCCACATCATCAGCAATCGCTGCCGCCAAATCGGGCAAGACAATATCAGCAGGCAAACCATCCGTATTCAACAACACATCGTCGCCGCCTTGTCTGAATGTATTGCCCATGCGATTTGAATTGGCACATGGCGATGAACGCTATTTTTTGCACGTGGACAATGCGTGGCACGGCGGCAATTTGTTTGCGCTACGGCATTTGACGGCGGCAGGTTTGGGCGTATCGCTGGAATTGTGGGGCGATGTGGTGGATTTGCTCGATTCAGGCAGCCTGAAACCTTTGCCCCCCCAAAACAACCCACTGGTTTTGGGGTTTTCATCATTCCAACCCCAAACAACCCAAACCAACCTCAACAAACACAAACACCCCACCCAAACAGCCCTATTTCAGGCTGCCTTATGCTCCTTCAGGCAGCAATGGGCACAATAAGCACCGTAATCAGCGCAACAAGCCTTAACTTGTTCGCCGCTTTAAGCAAATTCAAACAAATCACTTTCAACCCCAACTACCCTTTGACCCTTTCCAAGCCAACACACTCACTCCGTTTACATCTGAATATACAGTGCAAAATGGCAAAACTCTGTTCCACCCGATAACGGATTTTTGCCAGCTCCTTATTGCGCCCAATGTCTTCACGCGTCAAAGGTTTATTGCGGTGCGCTTCACACATAATGCCGTCCATTAATTGATTTTTCTCCAAAAATTCGCGGTTGGATTGACTGTCATAGCCTTTATCTGCATACACTTTGACTCCGTGTTCAACCTTGTCCAACACGGTTTCCAAATGATTTACATTAGATGCATTGGCTGGCGTAACGTGAATTTGCTCTATAAAGCCTTCTTCATCGCACCGCGCATGAAGTTTGTAGCCCTAATACCAATGCTTGCTTTTGATTGTCCATCTTGCGTCTTTGTCTTTGCTGGTCGGCGTTTGGACAATTTCTTCACTTTCATTGACTTCAATGGATTTTTTGAGTTTCCCGCCTGCGGTTTGGATAATGGTCGCGTCCACAATTGCGGTTTGTGCTTTTTCTACTTTGAGTTGGTTGTGGGCGAGTTGTCGGTTGATTTCTTGATGCAGTTCATTTGCCAAGCCCTCTTGAATTAAACCAGTTACAGAAACAGTTGGGTGTGCTATGGTCGGGCAAATTCATCTCATCGGGAAATTGGCAAGAGAGGATGAAATCCAAATGGATCACCAAACTGCGCTCCAATTCGGGGGCGGATAAACTGTGCCATTGCCCGAGCAAAACCGCGCGGAACATGGGTAACAAGGGGTAAGCGGGGCGACCGCCGTTGTCGCGCACATAGCGAACTTTATGGCTGGCGAGTGTTTGTTCAATGACTTGCCAATCCAAAAGTTGGGTGATTTTAGGTAAAGGGAAACGGTCGGCGTATTGGTTGAGTAGGGTTTGTGTTGATTGGTAGAAGAAGCTGGACATGGAAAAATCCTCTGAATTCTTGATGGAGGGAATTTAGAGGTTTTTTTGGGGGGCAAAGGTTTCAGGCTGAACATTGTGCTGCCTGAATGGTTGTTGCCGCGCGTGTCGCTGTTTGCGGTTACGCCGCATCGGGTGCAATCGGTGAAAGTAGCGGCGGTACTGGCGTGTTTGCAAGATGAATTTCAGGCTGCCTGAAAACTTTCAGTAAACATCTTATTTCATATTAATCAATAATTTAAAACTCACCATCTGTTGCACCGCTGCTCGGCGTTTCTGCAGTTTCGCCACCAAAAATACTTATATCAATGACTGGCGGCGGCGGAATCAATGCGCTTAAATTCAAAGTATTGGCGTTCATCGTTGGATAGCCACTGAAGGTAATCGAGTAGCCACCATTGCTATCAGGATTGAGCTGCGCGTGTGCGCCTAATGGGAATGTGGTTTTGTTGGCGATGTGACCAAACGGAAAACCGCTGTACACGGGCACGCCCGATACTCGCGCGATGATTTGGGCGACGGTATTTAAATCGTAGCTGCTGTCGTAAGTGTCGCGAATGTTGCCCATGCGGAAGTCGCCGAGAATAATCGCTTGCTGTTTGCGCAAAATGCCTGCCAAATGCAGCGTTTGCAACATACGTTCAATGCGATAAGGCTGCTCGGATACGTCTTCTAAAAACAGCAAGCCGCCTTGAATATTGGGCATATATGGCGTGCCAACGAGTGAAGCGACGACGCTTAAATTGCCCCCCCACAAAATGCCTGCCGCTTGGCGCGGGCGGCTGCTTTGGAAGCCTGATACGAATACGGTAGATTGCGCGTTGGTCGTGGTGCGCGAGAAGCTGTCCATGGTGTAGGTGCTCGGTTCAGGTTTGGCGAACTCGCTGTACAACATTGGACCAGCGAAACTGCTCATGCCGCCTTGGGCGAGCAATGCCATTTGAATCGCGGTTACATCGCTAAATCCAAACAATAAAGTTTGTTTTTCTTTCATGCGCGCGCCCAGATTCACCCAGTCAATATGCGGCAACAAACGCGCTGCGCCATAACCGCCACGTACGCCCATCAATACTTTGGGTGCGGCAACACGACCTGTGGCAACTTCTTGCAAATCGGCAATGCGCTCTGCGTCGCTGCCTGCAAAGCGTTGGAAACGGCGATAAGCAGCGGTGTGGTTGCTGATGGCGAAGCCTGCATTGCTGAGTAAATCTAAACCGCGCTGAATGCGGCTGGGGTCTTCGCAAAAGCCTGAAGAGGCAAATAGGCGCATGCTGTTGTCTTGGCTGCCTGAAAGGGTGCGCGTTGGTTGTGCGGTGGTTTTCATCGGTGTTTTGGATTGGGTAGTGGGTTTTTGTGGCGCAGAGCTGCTGCCACAGGCGGCAAGCAAGGTGCTGCCTGAAACGACGAGCGAACTTTGAAGTAAACGGCGGCGGGTTAAAGTCATAAAAGTTTTCCTGATGTTGCGTAAATGGTTTATTTTATTGTTTTAACGTGTTTTTGAATGTATTTATCTCAGCAAATTAAGTAAAAACGTTCAGGCTGCCTGAAAGATGGAATCAAAACGTGTGCGAATGTTTGATGCCACCTTTGATTTGACCATACATTTCTGTATTACCTGTGCTGCTGTTGCTGGCACATGCGCTGAGAATGAATGCGCTCAAGCCGCATAATAAAAGCTTTTTCATATCGATTACCTTTTGGGAAAATTCATAAAATTTCAGGCAGCCTGTATGTTTTTCAGGCTGCCTGAAATCAGAAAATATTACACAACACCTTGTGCCAACATCGCTTCAGCCACTTTCTTGAAGCCTGCGATATTCGCGCCGTTTACATAGTTGGTATAGCCATTTTCTGTGCCATTTGCCACGCAGTTTTCGTGAATGTTTTGCATAATATCAAATAGTTTTGCGTCCACTTCTTCGCGTGTCCAAGACAAGTGCATGTGATTTTGGCTCATTTCCAAGCCAGAAGTTGCCACACCACCTGCGTTAGACGCTTTGCCTGGTGCGTACAAGATTTTCGCATTGATAAACGCTTCTACCGCGCCCAAAGTTGATGGCATGTTCGCGCCTTCGGCAACGCATTTCACGCCATTTGCCAACAAGGTTTTTGCTTCTTCTTCGTTCAATTCGTTTTGTGTTGCGCAGGGCAGGGCGACATCACACGCAACACCCCAAGGACGTTTGCCTTCGAAGTATTCCAAACCTTGCTCTTTCGCATAAACCGCCAAACGCTCGCGGCGAACTTCTTTCAACTCAATCAATGCCGCCAATTGCGCTTCGGTCATGCCGCTGTCGGCAAATTTCACAAAACCATTTGAATCAGACACAGTCAATACTTTCGCGCCTAATTGAATGGCTTTTTCACAAGCATATTGTGCCACGTTGCCGCTGCCTGAAATGGTAACGCGTTTGCCTGCCATGCTGTCGCCTTGAGTTTTTAACATGTTTTCCGCGAAATAAACTGTGCCATAACCTGTTGCTTCTGGGCGAATCAAGCTACCGCCAAAGGTCAAACCTTTACCTGTTAAAACAGAAGTAAATTGGTTGGTTAATTTTTTGTATTGACCAAACAAGTAGCCCACTTCGCGACCGCCCACGCCAATGTCGCCTGCTGGCACGTCTGTATCCGCGCCGATGTGGCGGTACAATTCGCTCATAAATGCTTGGCAAAAACGCATTACTTCACCATCGGATTTGCCTTTAGGGTCGAAATCTGAACCACCTTTACCGCCGCCCATAGGCAAGGTGGTCAAGGCATTTTTAAATACTTGTTCAAACGCCAAGAATTTCAATACGCCCAAATCTACCGTTGGATGGAAACGCAAACCGCCTTTGTATGGACCGATTGCCGAGTTCATTTGAATGCGGTAGCCGCGATTCACTTGCACTTGACCTTTGTCGTCCACCCAAGACACGCGGAACATAATCACGCGCTCAGGTTCAACAATGCGTTCCAATAAACCGTGTTGCGTATATTTTGGATTTTTTGCCAAAAACGGTTGCAAACTACCAAATACTTCTTCTACCGCTTGATGGAACACAGCTTGATTCGGGTCGCGCTGTTTAATGTTTTGAAACAATTGATTTAAATCGCTCATGTTTTGCTCCTTAGCAAAGAAAGTAACAGGGAAAATGCTTGTATAGTGAATTCGTTAAACCCGTACAGCGTTGTTAGCTCCTTGATGTACTAATCGTACACGGTTCTCGCTATCGCCTTGTCCTGTTTTAACGAATTCACTATAAAAGCGCGTTATGTTAGCACAAAACCGTTTCAGGCAGCCTGAAAAAAATCCATGCTTTTTGTGCTGGATTAAATTTCAGGCTGCCTGAAAGCAGCTCTATTTTGGTTAGACTAAATTTTTCAACATCCAATCCACATAACGCTCAACGCCTTGCTCTACGGTATAAAATTCACCGGTATAGCCCGCGCCGCGCAATGCGCTGATGTCGGCTTGGGTAAAACTTTGGTACTTACCTTTGAGCGCGTCGGGGAATTCAATGTAACGGACAAGCCCTTGTTCCACCAATTCATTTAGCGATAATTTGGCTTTGCCTTCCGCTGCACGACAGGCGTTCACCGTTGCCGCTGCCAAATCGTTAAACGGCTGACTGCGCCCCGTACCCAAATTGAAAATGCCTGATTTTTCAGGATTATCCAAGAAATACAGATTCACTTTCACCACATCTTCCACGCTGACAAAATCACGGCTGTGTTCGCCGTTGCCATAGTTTTCGTATGAGCCAAACAAGTTCACATAGCCCTGTTCGCGATATTGATGAAAATGATGGAACGCCACCGAAGCCATACGCGCTTTGTGTTGCTCGCGCATGCCATACACATTGAAATAGCGAAAGCCGACTACTTGTGCGGTTAAGCCTTGTTTCATGCGTTCGCGCACCACTTGGTCAAACAAAAATTTGGAATAGCCATATACGTTAAGTGGTTGTTCTAATTCACGTTCTTCGCGGAACACGTCGCCTTTGCCATATACCGCCGCGCTGGAGGCATACAAAAACGGAATGCGCTCGTCTTGACACCAATCCAACAAATCCAATGTGTATTGGTAGTTGTTGTCCATCATGTAACGCCCGTCGTGGTTCATCGTGTCGCTACACGCGCCTTCGTGGAACACGGCTTGGATGTCGTAGTACGGAAATTGATGTTCGCGTACTTGGCGGATAAATTCGTGTTTATCCAAATAATGCGCGATGTCGCAATCGGCTAGGTTTTTGAATTTATTGCCATTGGTTAAGTTATCTACGGCAACAATGTCGCGAATGCCACGTTGATTCAAGGCTTTCACAATATTGCTGCCAACAAAACCCGCCGCGCCTGTTACGATAATGGTCATAGTTGTTCCTTTGTTTTTCTCAAAATTGAATTTCAGAGGCTGCCTGAAATTATTTTTTCACTAAAAAATACAATCCCGATAAAGTCATGCCAATCCCGAACATTTTCGTCCACGAAAAATTTTCACGAAATAGAAAAATACTCAACGGAATCAAGATTAAAGTAGCCACCCCATTGACTGCCACGCCGCCCCATTGCGCCGAACCGCCAGCTTGATATGCCAATAAAAATCCCAATTCAATCAGTAATATGCCGACTGCCACCAGCCACACGCGCCAATTACTTAATAATTCGCTCACATGCACCATTTCTGCTTTACCAAACAAAGGCATAGCCAGCAGGCACAATATCATCGCCACAAAATAATACACGCTCAAAATCAACATCGGATTATATGGCACATCGTGCAGCGATTTTTGTCCAATGTGGTACGCGGTATTGCCCAACGCGGCAATTATTAAGAAGAAAATAAATTTTTTCATATCAGTTAGTTATATATTTTCAGGCTGCCTGAAAATCATTCTTCCTGCAACGCTTCAATCAATTCATTAAACGAACAAACCGCCGTGCCCAGTTTCGCTACCACAACACCCGCCGCCGCATTTGCCGTGTGCATGGCTTCAGGCAGTGTGTAGCCCGCGGCGAGACACAAACCCATCGTCGCAATCACGGTATCGCCTGCACCCGAAACGTCATAAACTTCTTGCGCTCGCGTGGCTTGGTGGTCAATTTGTTCGGCGCGATACAGGCTCATGCCTTCTTCGCTGCGTGTGACCAACAAGGCTTCCAAGCCCAATTCTTGGCGCATTTTCTGCGCTTTGGCGGTTAATCCATCTTCGTTTGTCCATCCACCCGCCGCTTCTTTCAATTCGGCACGGTTTGGCGTGAGCAGCGTTGCACCTGCATATTTGGCAAAATCCGCGCCTTTGGGGTCAATCAACACAGGTTTGCCAGCAGCACGCGCAGCGGCAATCATGTCGGCAACTTCGCCCAACACGCCTTTGCCGTAATCGGACAAGATAATCGCGTCGTATTGCGCCACGAGTTCACTGTATTGCAATTTAATTTGTTTCAGGCAGCCTGAATCGGGTTCTTCTTCGAAATCTAAACGGATAAGCTGTTGATTGCGTGCCAAAACGCGCAATTTCAAGGTCGTTGGCGCGCTGTTGCTGCGGTGCAGATAATTGGCAATACCGTCTTGTTTCAACAAGTTATCCAATGTATCCGCCGCTTCATCGTCGCCCACGATGGATAATAATGCCACGCGTCCGCCCATTGCCGCGATATTGCGCGCCACGTTTGCCGCACCGCCCGCGCGGTGTTCTGTTTCATTGATTTTGGTAACAGGCACAGGGGCTTCAGGCGAAATACGGTTTACATCGCCAAACCAATAACGGTCGAGCATGACATCGCCCACAATTAATACTTTGGCTGCCTGAAAGCGTGTAAATTCAGGAAGAAAATCGGAAATGGTCATGTCTATTTCCATTCTTGAGTGATTAGGATAAAAAAACCCGCATAGCGCGGGTTTTGATTTTAGGATTGTGCTTCTTGTTCCGCTACTGGCGCAACCGTTTCTACTTGTTGAAACGTATTACTTGGACGTGGCGCAACGCTTGGTTTACCGTCATGTTGCAAACTCACTGAACGCGCTGGAACAATGGTAGAGATGGCGTGTTTGTAGACCATTTGTGTTACCGATGTGTTGCGCAATAACACTACATATTGGTCAAAAGATTCTACTTGTCCTTGTAATTTAATGCCGTTTACCAAGTAAATCGACACTGGCACATGCTCTTTGCGCAAGGCGTTTAAAAACGGGTCTTGTAATAATTGCCCTTTTGATACAGTCATAATGTACTCCATTTGTTGTTATTATGCGGCAGCCAAACTTTCAGGCTGCCTGAAAAAAAGAAAGGATTGTAGCGGTTTATCTTGAGTTTACCAAGCTTTTTATTGCATATCGGTTTTTCAGGCTGCCTGAAAAACCGATTGTATTAATTAGTATCTTCTACCGCAGCATTTTGTTTACTTAAGCGTCTGGCTTCGCGTCTTAAACGACGTTTCTCTAATAAGGCATTTTTGCGTTGCATTAAACTTTGACGTTTTTTCCACCACCACCACAGAATAAATGCCACGCCAATACCGATGACAACAAACAAGCCATTTTGAAAGCGGTGTACTTGTTGCATGAGCCAGTCTTTGTTTTCCGCGCCATAATTGCCCAAATAAATCCAAATTGGCACCGAAATCAGCGCGGCAAAACCGTCCATCATCAGCCATTGCCAAAACGAAATGCGTCCGCTCATGCCTGCGGTGAGAAAAATGGGACTACGCAAACCAGGTAAAAAACGTGCGACAAATAAAACACGGTTGCCGTATTGGTCAAATTTTTGTTGTACTTGTGCATAGCGTTTCGGCGGCATTAAACGTGCCACAGGTTTAAAACGCAAAATACGTTCGCCGTAATATCGCCCCAAGATGAACATCAAGCCATCACCCACTAATACGCCTGCCATGCCAACGATGAACATGATGTGCACATTGGTATAACCCAAACCTGAAATCACGCCACCTGCAACTAAGGTTACGTCTTCGGGAATGGGGATGCCAAAGCCACACAACACGAGTACGAGAAACACGGCTGCGTAACCAAATTGGATAAAAAAGGTTTCAAGTAAAGCGAGCATAATGAGGTATTTTAGGTTTCAGGCTACCTGAAAAATAAATGGCAGCCGCAGGTCAATTAATCAATAAAACGTTTTCAGGCAGCCTGAATAATCGCATCGGCAATACGGCGCGCGCCTTTTTCTGCTAATACGGTTTGTTCGGCTTCTACCATCACGCGTACCACTGGTTCTGTGCCCGATAGACGCAAAACCACACGTCCGCGTGCGCCCAATTCTGCTTCTGTTTCCGCCAAAGCCGTCGCAGAAGCCGCTTGCCAGTCCTGTCCTTTTTGAATGCGCACATTAATCATGGTTTGTGGATAAGGCTGCCAATCAACGGCTTCGGCTAAATCTTGTTGCAAGGTTTTTAAGGCAGCCAACACTTGCAGCGCGGAAATGGTGCCATCACCAGTGTTGTGTTTGTCCATGCACAAAATATGCCCAGACGCTTCGCCGCCAATCAACCATTTGCGTTGATGTAATTGTTCCAACACATAACGGTCGCCCACTTTGGCGCGTGCAAATTCAATGCCGCGTTCATTGAGTGCGTTTTCCATTGCCAAATTGCTCATTACTGTACCAACAACACCGCCTTGCAAGTTACCTTGCGCCGCGCGTGCTTTGGCGATGACATAAATCAGTTTGTCGCCGTCGTACACCACGCCATGACGGTCTACCATCATCAAACGGTCGCCATCGCCATCAATCGCAATGCCGTAATCGGCTTCGTTTTGTAACACGGCTGCCTGCAAGGTTTTGATATGGGTCGCGCCCACTTTATCGTTGATATTGAAACCATTTGGTTCATCGCCGATTTGCACCACTTCCGCGCCCAATTCGTGGAATACTTTGGGGGTGGTATTGTAGCCTGCGCCATTGGCAGTATCCACTACGATTTTCAAGCCGTATAAATCCAAATCATTGGGGAAGGTGGATTTGCAAAACTCAATATAACGGTCTTGCGCACCTTCAATACGACGCGCGCGTCCCAAATCCAACGATGGGCGCGTTACCATATCTTTGTCTAATTCCGCTTCAATCGCTAATTCCAATTCATCGGTCAATTTCACGCCACCTTCGGCGAAAAATTTAATGCCGTTATCGGAAAATTCGTTGTGTGATGCAGAAATCATTACGCCGCCAGCCAAACGCATGGCGCGTGTTAAATATGCAATCGCGGGCGTGGGCAACGGGCCAGTTTGAATCACATTGACACCAGCAGCGGTTAAACCTGCTACCAGCGCGGTTTCCAACATATAGCCTGAAATACGTGTGTCTTTGCCAATAATGACGGTCGGTTTAAATTCACCATCGTGTTTGACCAATGCATGACCAAAGGCGCAGCCGAGTTTCAACACAAAATCAGGCATAATCGGAAATTGTCCAACTTGCCCACGCACCCCGTCTGTACCGAAATATTTTCTGCTCATGATGACACCGTATAACGAAGCTAAAATAAAATATGCATTGTAAAGAAAAAGCCCTATTCACGCTATGGAATCAGACTATTTTTACGGATTTTAGCGTTTGTGTTATCAAGAGCTATTTTCAGGCTTCCTAAAACAAAAAAAGAGTGGCATTCAAACCACTCTTTTTTTAAATTAGCCTTTTATTTTTTTACTGCTTTTGGCAGTACAATTTTTAAATAAGATTCTATCAGATGCGTCTTGTACCATAACACTAGATTGATGGTAATTATTTAAGCTTAAATAATCGCTTACAAGATTGTAATTATCTTCAACACCAAATACAGTATCTACATGATTGCTCCGGTTCAAATCAATTGGCATAAACCATTTTTTACCGTTTAATTTGGCTTGAGCAAAAGTTGGCAAACCTTGTTTATTGAAACCATAAGTAACGCTCAAGCTTTTATCAGAACAAGTATAGTTCACTTGACGCTCTTTCACTGTGCTATCTGCAGCTTCCTGCGCGAGTGTAGCAAAATCTTCAGCCTGTGCGCCTAAAGATACAAGTAAAGCAGAAGCACCGATGATACTTGTGATGATTTTCTTCATGTTTTTTCCTTTTGTAGGACAAATAAGTATTAAAAGCTTTCAGGCTGCCTGAAAATAGGGAAATTGGTCAGGCGTCCAATGAAAGTGTATGCAGTATAAGCACAAATACAAAAATGCTGTGTTAAGAGTGGTTAAATTCCTCACAGCATTTGCTTAGACAATTGAATGTCAAAATAATTTATTCTACCTTTAAAAAGGTGGCACGATAATGGCGCAATTCTTCAATACTCTCCAAAATATCGTCCAACGCCTTATGCGAACCTTTTTTGACTACACCTTTATACACCGCAGGATTCCAGCGGCGCGCCAATTCTTTGAGTGTAGAAACGTCCAAATTGCGGTAATGGAAATAGCTCTCCAAGCGCGGCATATGTTTCACCATAAAACGGCGGTCTTGATGAATCGTGTTGCCACACATTGGGCTAGTTTTTTCAGGCAGCCATGCTTGCATAAAATCCAATAATTTTTGCTCCACTTCGGCTTCGGTGTAGGTAGATTGTTTCACACGTTCGGTCAAACCCGTGCGCGCGTGCGTGGTTGTGCACCATTCGTCCATCGCGTTCAACACTTCGTCGCTTTGATGAATGGCATACACTTCCGATTGCGCCAACACGTTTAAATCTTTATCCGTGATAATCATCGCCACTTCAATAATTTTGTCGCTATCGGGGTTTAAACCTGTCATTTCCATGTCCAGCCAACAGAGATTGTTTTGGTCTTTCATATTGTTTTCCTTATATTTTTTCAGGCAGCCCAAACCTTACTCCAAAGCCGCCAGCAAAAGCCGTTCAATGTCATCCGCATCAAAATTTTTTGCAATCAATTCAAAACGGCTATCGCGTCGCCAAGACACTTGGTTTGCGCCCCATTGTCCGTCCACCCAGTTGAGCCACACCCAAGTATCCATCACTTGAAACACGCCTTTCGCGCGCACCAAGCCTTCGGTGAATTTGGGCAAATCGTTGAAGAAATTCGTAATGCGTTCGCCATCAAAATTTTTGCCAGCAGGAAAGGTAAACCCTTGCGATTGATAGCCCAAAGTATTGTCGGGCAAGGCTTTAATGCGATAACGCGATTTTTCAATCACAGGCGTATTGAGCCATTCAAGTTGCACTTGCGCGTTTTGCACTTCGGCAACCAAAGCCTTGGGCGGAAACAATTTCGCCGCTTGTTCGCGAAATTGGTTTAATTCATCAGGCCTACACAAATCGGTTTTGCTCGCCAACAACACATCGCACACGCCGATTTGGTCGCGATAGAGCGGATTATTGGCATAATTCGGGTCAATAAACTGACGCGGGTCAACGACGGTAAACACCGCGCCAATTTCCAAATCTTTTTCAAATTCAGGTGCTTTGAGTTCATCAATTACACCTGCTGCGTGCGCCAAGCCGCTCGCTTCAATCAACATACGATGCGGTTTACCTTGTTTGAGCATTTTTTTGACCGTATCGCCCATTTGCGCGCCAGCCGTACAACACAAACAACCGCCTGAAATTTCGGCAACGGGAATGCCATTGTCGGACAACACCGCACCATCAATACCGATTTCGCCAAATTCGTTCACAATAATCAGCCATTGCTCATCAGATGGGCGTTGCGCGATTAAGCTGCGAATGGCTGTGGTTTTGCCTGTGCCTAAAAATCCTGAAAAAAGATGTACTTGAGTTTTGTTGCTCATGATGTTTTCTGTTTTTTATATAGGGAATAACTTGAAATATTTTCAGGCTGCCTGAAACCTACTGCGCACAATTCACACAAACCCCAGTCAAAACAATATGTTCCTCTTTCAACTGAAAGCCCGTTTGATTCACAGCCGCGCGTAAAGCCGTCCATTCTTGGCTCAAACTTTGCTCATCCACCGTGCCGCATTCGGTGCAGACCAAAATAAAACTGCTACTGTGGTGCGCCGCTTCATCGTGGCAATGACCACCGCATTCATGCTGCACATGGCTACACAAAATATAGCCGTTTACCGCCGCAATTTTGTGCAACACGCCCTGTTCCGCCCAAAAATCCAGAGCACGATAAGCCGTTGGCGGCGCGACCGCAGTTTTACTTTGCAACTGCATTTGCGCCAACACGTTATACGCCTTAATCACGCCATCGCCCTGCAACACAATATCCAAAACCTGCTCGCGCAAAGGCGTGATTTGCGCGCCTTGCTGCTGCATTTGTTGCATAATTTTCTCTTTGATTGTCGCCATTTATCGCTATCGTCAAAATAAATGCGCTATTATACACGCTTCTCAAACCCGCCCAAAAGGAAACCGCATGAACATCCAACACGAAACAGGTAAACGCTTTACCTACACCGAAAACGGCATAACCGCCCATTTGGATTACAGCGACCACAACGGCATTCGCACCATTACCCACACCATCGTCCCCACCGAATTAGGCGGACGCGGCATCGGCACACAACTGGCACGCGCCGCCTTGGACGACGCAAGTGTACAAAATTTACGCATACGCTCGTTGTGTTCCTTTATTGACCATTTTGTCAGCAAAGAAACGCAATATCAGGATTTACTTGTATAATTCGCTGCTTTGGAGCGGAGGCGGCTCGCCTCCATAATCAGCATGCTCACAAGCTCATTACATTTCATGCAAAACAATGATTTGGAGGAGAGCCGCCTCCGCTCCATTTTTAATCTTTCAGGCTGCCTGAAACCCTAAAACAATACCATTAATAGATTCAACATGACCCAAATTCTAGACAACATCTGCGGCGAATTCATTGATTCAGACGCCCAACTTGCCGCCTTGCCGCCCGCCATTACCATCTACGGCAGTGCGCGCATTCCTGCCACACACGCCGATTATCAAAAAACCGAACGCCTAGCGCGCCGCTTATCCGACGCAGGTTTTGCCGTTTTATCAGGCGGCGGGCCGGGCATTATGGAAGCGGCAAACAAAGGCGCCTTTGCAGGAAAAAGCCCCGCCGTGGGCTTAAATATTGTATTGCCACACGAACAAATCCCCAATCCGTATCAAGATTTATCCGTTACCTTTCAACACTTTCCACCGCGCAAAGCCATGCTGGTGAAACACGCCTTCGCGTTTATCGTCATGGCTGGCGGCTTTGGCACGCTAGACGAATTGTTTGAAACGCTCACACTTGTGCAAACAGGCAAAGTCAAACCCAGTCCCGTGATTTTGGTTGGCAGCGAATTTTGGCAAAGCTTAATGGACTGGATGCGCGCACAACTATTGCACCGCGGCTTAATCAACGCGCAGGATTTTGAGCTGATTCATATTATGGACAATGAAGATGAAATTGTTGATTTTATTCAAGGTTTCTATAATAAGCATTATTCAGCGTAAGCAATGTCAGATGTTAGTTCAGGCAGCCTGAAAGAATCCAAACGCATTCATTAAGCCAACAATATGTCCCGCATCAACCACCAACCCGCATTCCTACTCGCCAGCTGCCCATGGCGCGAAAACAGTTTGCGCATAGAAATATACAGTCGCGACTACGGACGACTTTCCCTGCTCGCCCGCAGCGCGCGTGCACGCGGCTCGGAATTGCGTGGCGTGCTTGTGCCATTTGTACCCTTGTCGCTGTCGTGGTTTGGCAAAGAAGAACTCAAAACGCTACACCGCGCCGAATGGCTCGGCGGCTGGGCGCAACCCAAAAATCGCCAACTGCTCAGCGCACATTATCTCAACGAATTGCTGCTCAAACTCAGCGTTGCCGAAGACCCACATCCGCAGCTATACCAAGCCTTTGCCCAAGCCCAACAAAACCTAGCGCATAATCTCTTCCCTACCCTTACCCTACGCCATTTTGAGTGGCAACTGCTTACTCATCTTGGCTTAGCACCCAGCAGCCAACACGATGAAAACAGGCAACTGATTGAAGCAGAAAAACATTATTTTATTAAACCCGAACACGCAGCGAAAATCGTTGCGCCAAACTACACCAGCCCCGCAGGTGTAACCGTTTCAGGCAGCCTGTTGCAACAATTAAACGCACAACAACTCTCACCACAAAGCGAACTCACTCAAGCCCTTGCACTAACGCGTTTGCTGTTGGATTTTCACATTCCGAACGGCATTAAAAGCCGTCAAATTTTACAGCAACTTAATGAAATGAAAAAAACCGCTTTTTAATCAGCGTTCTTTTTACATTTAACCTGAGTTTAAGATTAATCAATAAACTCAAATTAGCGCAAAAAATCTAATCACAAACATCTCCAACCACCAACATGGCACTACAAACAACAAATTTTTGCTTTAAAGCCCTACTTTTACTAAGGAAAACGCATAAAAAAATTAAAAAAATAAAATTTTCTAGCAAAGTTAATCTATCGCCTTGCTAAAAAAATTGAAAATCGTATAATTCGCTACATCAAGTTACAAAATAACATTCAGGCAGCCACAACGCTTCCAAGCTGCTTGAATCCAGCTTTGTTTTGTTGCCTTTTACTCCTTTCGGGCAGCAGAGCAGAGGCAGGCCAAAGCCTGTTGTTTGTGAAGCGTAAAATCTCTGATTTGAGGTATTTCAGGCAGCCTGATGGCTGCCTGTTTTTTATGCAACATGATAACCTGTATTCGCTAGTTTCATGACCATTACTCAGGTTTTATCCCCAATAACCCGCCCCCAAAACAACATTTCTTCTTGCCCCCGTCGCCCGCGTTGGATTGCTCGGCACACGATTCACCCAACAAAACGCCAACCAAGCAAACGCCGCTGCTTCCACCTGTTGCGGGTCAAGCTGCAAAGCATCTGTTGTCAAAACTTCCACACCACGCGGTTCAAATACCTCACGCAAACCGTCCACCAACAAAGGGTGTTGCACACCGCCACCGCAGACAAATACCGCCGCAACATTTTGCGCCGCCGCGTCAATGCCCAACACCATCGTCTCCGCCGAAAACGCCACCAAAGTGCGCATCACATCATGCGGATTCTCGTCGCCCTGCAAATGCGATTGCAACCAAGCCAACGAAAACAACTCTCGCCCCGTACTTTTCGGAAAAGGCTGCCTGAAATACTCGTGCGCACACAAATCGCGCAACAAATCAGGCAACACGCGCCCTTGCGCCGCCATTTCGCCATTCGCGTCAAACGGTTTCTCCCAAATATGCGTCATCCAAGCGTCCAGCAACATATTGCCCGCGCCCGTGTCAAAACCAAATGGCAATTCATCAGGCGACAACACGCTAATATTCGCAATGCCGCCAATATTCAACACCACGCGCGTGCTGTTTTTATCGGCAAACACCGCCTGATGAAACGCAGGCACCAGCGGCGCACCCTGTCCGCCCGCCGCCAAATCGCCGCTGCGAAAATCGCCTACCGTCAAAATCCCCGTCAATTGCGCCAACAAAGCCAAATCCACCAACTGTACGCTATAGCCCGCTTCAGGCGCATGGCGCACCGTTTGCCCATGACAGCCCACCGCCACAATACCTTGCGCCGCTAAACCCGTCGCAGCCAACACGCCCGACACGGCTTCAGCATACAAGCGCGCCAATTCCTGCCCTAATGTGTACGCCAAATGCAATTCATTGTGCTGCACTTGTTGCAACGCCAACAAACGCGCGCGCAAATCCGCCGAGTACGGCACAAAAAAATGCCCCACCGCCGCGCCCCACGCGCCATCGTCCATGCGCACCACCACCGCATCCACGCCGTCCATGCTGGTGCCCGACATAATACCGATAAAAAATTGCGAAGAAACTGTCATCATTTGTCCTAATATTTTTCAGGCAGCCTGAAACTTATCGATGCCGAATTTCCCAACATTGATGAATTTTCTTATTGCGAAAATCATCGGGTACAGAAAATTTTCTCACATCTTTGATTTGATAGCGTTTTTGCAAATCATCGTCCAATTCAAACGAACGCAAATTATTGGAAAAATACAACACGCCATCTTTTGCCAATAAATTCATCGCACCATCAACCAATTTCGCTTGGTCGCGCTGAATATCCAAAATATCCAACATTTTCTTGCTGTTAGAAAAACTTGGCGGGTCCAGCACAATCAAATCAAACTGCTTATTCTGTTTTGCCGCGTCTGCCAAATATTGAAACACATCGGCGCGGACAATGTGATGTTGGTCCAAATCCAAGCCGTTTAACTGAAAATTGCGTTTTGCCCAATCCAAATAAGTGTTAGACAAATCCACGGTTTCGCTGTAAATCGCGCCGCCTGTCGCCGCATAAACGGTAAAACTGCCCGTATAGGAAAACAGATTTAAGAAACGGTTGCCCGCAGCCGTATCGCCCACTTTTTTGCGCGTGTTGCGGTGGTCTAAAAACAGTCCTGTATCCAAATACTTATCCAAATTGACCCAAAATTGCCGTCCGTGTTCGCGCACAATAAAATCTTCGCCCACCGCGCCTGTTTTTTCGTATTGCGCCGTGCCTTTTTGTTTAGCACGTTGTTTTAAATGAATATGTTCGCGCGGCAATCCTGTAACAAATTGCACCGCTTCGCATACATCATCCAGCCATTTTTGGTAATCATCGGGGTGCATGAGCCAGCCCGTGTCGTATTCCTGCAAATGAATATGCTCGCCGTAAACATCTATCGCAAAAGGGAACTGCGGAATGTCTTTGTCGTAAATACGCCATGCTTCAATGTTTTGGCGTTTCGCCCATTTCATTTGGTGCTTGATGTTTTTTCCCAAGCGGTTGATAAAGTCGTTGATGTTGTTCATATTTTAAAATTTCAAAAAAGATTTTCAGGCAGCCTTGGGTTTCAGGCTGCCTGAAAATTTATCTATATTTAACCCGTATTACGCAAACCCTGCGCTACGCCGTTAATCGTTTGATGAACCATGCGCAAAACGTGCAGATTATCAGGCTCGGCGCGCAATTGACGTAACAAGGCAACTTGCAAACCGCCCAGTGCGTTGAGATACGGAATGCGCAAAGCCAAGCTGCGCGCCAGTGCGCGGTTGTCGGTGAGCAATTCTTCAGTTTGCAAAATATCCAACAAGGCTTGGCGGCTGCGTTGGTATTCGGCTTTGATGGTGGCGAAAATCGCTGCGCCGTGTTCCTTGTCTTGGCTTAGGGCGGCGTAATGTTCCGCTAGCGTCAAATCGGTTTTTGCCATCACTTGTTCCATATTGGACAACATCGCGCGGAAGAATGGATTGTTTTGCGCGTGTTGCTGCATTTTTTTCAGGCTGCCTGAATCGTGTTGACACAAATCTTCCACCGCGCTACCAAAACCATACCAAGCGGGCAACATCAAACGGTTTTGCGTCCATGAAAATACCCACGGAATCGCGCGCAAATCTTGAATACGCGCCAACGTTTTGCGACTGGCAGGACGGCTACCCAAATTCAGGCTGGCAATTTGTTCAATTGGGCTGGTTTGCAGGAAGTAATCAATGAAACCGTCGCGCGTAATCAAGGCGCGATAATGTTGAAACGCGCTTTGTGATAAGGCGTTCATCAAATCGGCGTCGGGGTCAGCAGCGGCTGGCAACAAAGTGGCTTCCAAAGTGGCGGCAATCAAGGCTTCTAAATTACGTCCCGCGTTGCTCGGGTCGCCGTATTTAGCGGTGATGACTTCGCCTTGCTCGGTAATGCGAATTTGCCCTGCCACGCTGCCTGAAGGCTGCGCCAAAATCGCTTGATAAGATGGACCACCGCCGCGACCGACGCTGCCCCCACGACCGTGGAACAAGCGCATCCGAATGCCGTGTTCGGCAAACAATTTCACCAAGCCTTGCTCGGCTTGATACAAGCCCCAAGTGCTGCTAATGTAGCCGCCGTCTTTATTGGAATCGGAATAGCCAAGCATGATTTCTTGAATATTGTCGCGGCTAGCGATAAAGGCGCGATACCAGTCTAGCGAGAACATGGTTTGCATCACTGGGCAGGCGTTTTGCAAGGCTTCAATCGTTTCAAACAGCGGCACAATATTCATACGCGATTGCGGTTTGCCGTTCACCACGTTCAACAAACCTGTTTCTTTTAAAATCAACGCCAAAGCGAGCAAATCGCTGGGTTTTTCGCAATTGGAAATAATGCTTTGCGAAATCGCCTGTTCGCCAAATTGTTTTTTAATTTCATCGGCTTCACGGAAAATCGCCAATTCGTATTCGCTTTGTTCGCTGTATTGGATAAAAGGATTGAGCAAAGGACGCGAGCTTGCCAATTCTCGTAGCAAAACAGCTTGTTTTTCGTTTTCAGGCAGCCTGAAAAAATCTTCTAAGCCAGCGTGTTGAAATAACTCCGCCACCACATCAGCATGTTTATCCGCATGTTGGCGCAAGTCCAAAGGCATTAAGTGGAAACCACAAATGGACATGGTGCGAATAATGTCGGCTAAACGCCCGTTTGCCAACAATTCGCTGCCGTTGTCGCGCAAACTGTCTTGCAACACGCGCAAATCTGCTAAAACTTCCTCCACCGAAGCATAAGGTTCGCCCAAACCATAACGGCAACCCAATTTCAAGCCCAAACTGTGCGCTTTTGCTGCCAAACGCGACAAAACCAACGCAATCGCGCGGCGATACGG
Source organism: Neisseriaceae bacterium B1 (assembly GCA_051414845.1). Taxonomy (GTDB): domain Bacteria; phylum Pseudomonadota; class Gammaproteobacteria; order Burkholderiales; family Neisseriaceae; genus Simonsiella. The sequence continues at coordinate 350,059 of CP183313.1, read as the reverse complement.
CTCTTCTTGGCGTGCAATTTCCGTATCAGGCGATTTTGCCGACAACATCAATACCCCATCACTCACGCGCACGCGACGCATAGACAACGGTAATTCCTGATACAAACTTTCCAATTCGCGACGATAATAATGAAACGCCGCATCTGCATGGCGCGTAAACGCCTCACGCAAAGTTTTTGCCGACACAAACGGATTGCCATCGCGGTCGCCACCAATCCAGCCACCAATTTGCAATACATTAGGCATCTCAATGGCAGGAAAGGCTGCCTGAAATTGTTTTTCTAGGCGGCGATACAATTGCGGCAACGCCTTGAAAAAACTCATTGGAAAAATATTCACGCCATTGGTAATCTCGCTGCTGACGCTAATTTTAAAATGGCGCGTTTCGCTGGTCTGCCATAAAGTCAACAACACCGTATCCATTTCGCGCTGTAACTCTGCCAACTCATCGGCGGTGCGACACCATTCACGACGCGGCAGCAAAGCACGAATTTTACGGTGCGACACCAGCGTCGCTTGACGCTGTACTTCAGTTGGGTGCGCCGTCAACACCGCGCTAACCTGTGTATGATTCAATGCCGTTTGCAAAGCAGCCTCATCAATATCCGTTTGCCGCAATTTCTTTACCGTTTCCACAATGCTGCCGCTATTGATTTGACTGCCCACCAACTCATGCGCACGACGGCGACGCTCATGATGAACGTCTTCCGCAATGTTCAACATCTGCGCAAACATGCCCACTGCAGTAATCAAATTCTCTGTTTGCTCATCGCTTAAAGAAGGCAAAATATCGGTAATCACACGACTAGAATCCTGCGCTTTTTCCAAAATTTTCAAAGTATTGACCACAATCTCATCGGCATGTTGATTCAACAAACGATGTAAAGAATCAGTCATAAATTCCGCGTCGGCAACCAATTCCACATCTTTAGGATTATTCAATAAAGACAACTGCATGATAGGTTCCTTGTTTGCAATAGATTAAAAAATAGAAATACACAATCGAAACGCATTCTAACCGCGTTTACCTAAATGAACCAGTTATTGCACGAAAAAGTTAAAATCTGTTTATTTACAACTAAATTGCCCACCTTTTCAGCCAGCCTGAAAGAACGATAGCCGAATTAAATTGGTTGAATAATCAAGTAAAAACAGGTAAACTTCGCGGCTTAATTGAATTTGACAATCGACCATGAAACCTGTATTCGACTTAACTTCCACGCGCCTAGACGCATTAAGTTTGCGCTTCACCAGCAACGACTGGCGCGCCGCAGCAGCATTGCTCAACGAAAAAGCCGAGCAATATCAGCAGTTTCATCGTCTCCCCTTGATTTTAGACATCAGCGCATTGCAACGCAGCGACGCCAGCAGCTTAACCGCTTTTGTCGCCCAACTGCTGCAAAAAGGCTTACGCCCTATTGCCTTGCACCACAAAAGCGAAGACTGGAGCAAAGAAGCCGCCGCGCTTAAATTATTGTTCCAACAAGGAAAACCACTTACACAAACCGCTGCACGTCAGCCGCAAGCCGACATCGACATTCAAGACAAAGTCATCACCATTTCCAACATTAGGCTGCCTGAAAACACGCAGCAAGTGGCGCCAGCAGAGCAAGATTTAATCAGTATTTCCGAAACCGCGCGCCGTACTGTGGTAGTGAACACGCCCGTGCGCACAGGGCAGCAAGTGTATGCCGAAGACGCGGATTTGATTGTTTTAGGCATGGTCAGCGAAGGCGCGGAAGTGATAGCAGATGGCAATATTCACATTTACGCGCCCATGCGCGGGCGCGCGCTAGCAGGCGAAAAAGGCGACAAAACCGCACGTATCTTTGTGCAATCCATGCAGGCAGAATTGGTATCCATTGCGGGCATTTATCGCGTGTTTGAACAAGATTTGCCCGCGCATTTGCATAAACACCCCGTGCGCGTGGAATTAATTGAAGACCGATTATCGGTGGGCGCGATTAATGCGCAATAGTTGAATGGGTTTTCAGGCTGCCTGAAAACCTAAAAACACATAGGAAGGTACAGTTTATGGATACCGTTTTGGACTCGATTGTGTCGGAATTTGACACCCAATCCCAAGCCGAAGCTTATGATATGTGGTTTCGTGAACAAGTACAGCAAGGCATTGATAGCCCTGTGCGTTTATCTCATGATGAAGCATTGGCTTGGTTAGCAGAACGACGCAAACAGCGTTTTGCACAGTTTCAAGCTGCCTGAAAATGTGGCTGCAATGGAGTGATAAAGCATTAGAAGAATTGGCAGAAATTGCCGATTATATTTTTGCTGAAAATCCAATCGCCAGCGTGGAATTGGAAATCTGATTATTGAGAGTGCCAGCCATTTAGCGCAAATGCCCATGCTCGGACGAATCGGTCGCGTGATGAAAGGAACGCGCGAACTGGTTGTCCATCCTAATTATTTAATCATTTATCGGGTATTGCCCGAAACAGTAGAAATTGTTGGCGTATTACACGCTAGACGGCAATACCCTTAATTTTTCAGGCAGCCTGAAACCACAAGGCTTTCAGGCTGCCTGAACACTCAAAACTCAACAAGAAAGTGGAAACACAATGGCTAAAATTATTGTCGTAACATCAGGTAAAGGCGGCGTGGGCAAAACCACAACTTCCGCTAGTATTGCAACAGGTTTAGCGTTGCGCGGTCATAAAACATGTGTGATTGACTTTGACGTTGGCTTGCGTAACCTAGATTTGATTATGGGCTGCGAACGTCGCGTGGTTTATGATTTGGTGAACGTGATTCAAGGCGAAGCAACCTTAAACCAAGCTTTGATTAAAGACAAACACAGCGACCAACTGTACATTTTGCCCGCTTCGCAAACTCGCGATAAAGACGCGTTGAACAAAGAAGGCGTGGGCGCGGTATTGAATGGTTTAAGCGAAATGGGCTTTGAATTCATCGTGTGCGACTCGCCTGCAGGTATTGAAACAGGCGCGTTGATGGCGTTGTACTTTGCTGATGAAGCGATTGTAACCACCAATCCTGAAGTATCTTCCGTGCGCGACTCTGACCGCATTTTAGGCATTTTGCAAAGCAAATCTCGTCAAGCAGAACTGGGTGGTCGCGTGAAAGAGCATTTGTTGATTACACGCTATTCGCCTGAACGCGTGGAAAAAGGCGAAATGTTGTCGGTTGACGACATCAAAGACATCTTGCGCATTCCATTGATTGGCGTGATTCCTGAATCACAAAATGTGTTGCAAGCGTCTAACGCAGGCGAACCTGTGATTCATCAAAACGACGCGATTGCGGCGCAGGCTTATCAAGACGTGGTAGCACGTTTATTGGGCGAAAATCGTGAGATTCGTTTTTTAGAAGCCGAGAAAAAAGGTTTCTTCCAAAAATTGTTCGGAGGCTGATATGTCTTTGATTGAAAAACTGTTTGGTAAGAAACAAAAATCGGCGAACGTGGCGCGCGACCGTTTGCAAATCATCATTGCACAAGAGCGCAGCAACCGCGACGCGGAAAATGCCACGCCTGATTATTTACCGACTTTGCAGCGCGAATTGCTGGAAGTATTGTCTAAATATGTGAAAATTGAGTTGGACGACATCAATATTTCACATGAAAAACAAGATGGTGTGGACATGCTAGCGTTGAATATTACGCTGCCTGAAAACCGCAAAGAAGCCGAATCAAACGAAGAAAGTCCAACCAGCGAAGAAGCAAAGGTGGATTGATATGACCTTAACCGAATTGCGCTATATTGTTGCCGTTGCCCAAGAAAAACATTTTGGGCGCGCGGCGGCGCGTTGCCATGTGAGTCAGCCCACTTTATCGATTGCAATCAAGAAGTTGGAAGAAGAGTTGCAATTATCCTTGTTTGACCGCAGCAGCAGCGAAGTCATGACAACGGCTATTGGAGAAATCATTATTGGGCAAGCTCGTCGTGTTTTGGAAGAAGCGGATACCTTGCGCTTGATTGCTGAATCGCAACAAAATGAACTCGATGGCCCGTTTAAACTCGGCTTGATTTTTACCGTTGCACCTTATTTATTGCCCAAGCTCATTATGAGCTTGCGTGATATTGCACCCAATATGCCACTGCGTTTAGAAGAGAGCCATACGGCAACTTTGACCGAAATGCTCAAACGCGGCGAATTAGACGCGATTGTTGCTGCAGAGCCGTTCTCTGAATCAGGTATTGAAACCACACCTTTATACGATGAGCCATTTTTCGTCATCGTACCCAAAGGTCATGCTTTTGAGGAGTTGGACGCGGTAACGCCGTCTGATTTAGCAGAAGAAGATGTGTTATTACTGACCGAAGGCAATTGTATGCGTGACCAAATTTTGGGTTCATGCAGCGAGTTGGCTGCAAGACAACGCGTTAAGGGTTTAACCAGCACACTACAAGGCAGCTCGCTCAACACCATTCGTCACATGGTTGCCAGTGGCATGGGTATTAGTTTATTACCTTCAACAGCTCTAACGGAAAATGACCACATGCTGTTCTCCATTATCCCATTTGTACAACCAACACCTAAACGCAGAATTATTTTGGCTTATCGCCGAAATTATGTACGCCCGCAAGCGCTCAATGCGATTCGTGACGCCGTACAAAAATCACAATTATCAGGTGTAGAATTTGTGAAAAATCACTGATACATAACACAAAAAGACTGTCTGAAAACGAAAAAATTGTTTTCAGGCAGCCTTTATTTCAATAACTTATTCTTGCATGTGCAACACACTCAAACCAGGCAAATTCGCAAATCCCTCATCACGCACAATCGCGCAGAAATCATTCAAATAAGCCCGCTCCGCATCTTCCTCACGCATCGCTGCATAAAGTTCACTCGTTAAAGGCGTGTGCGTAATTTTACGTTCCACCACATACTGTTTCTCCACATAAGGCATCACCGCCCAATAAGGCAAAGCCGCAATGCCACGCCGACTTGCCACCAATTGCACAATCGCAATCGTTAATTCACTCGTTCGCCGCGCTGGTTTAATCCCATTGGGTAACAACACTTTACGCAACAAATCTAACATATCATCAGGCACAGGATAAGTGATTAATGTATCCTCCGCAAAATCCTCCGCCTCCCAAACTGGTTTATTTGCCAACGGATGGTCAGGTGCACAAATGCCCACCATCTCATAAGCAAACAAAGGCTGATACACAATCCCTTCTTGTGGTGTTGCCTCCGAAACAATCGCCAAATCCGACCGATGTGTGAGCAATAAACCAACAGGGTCTGCCTGAAACCCCGACACAATATCCAATTCCACATGCGGCCACTGCGGGCGAAATACGCCCATCGCTGGCATCAACCAATCAAAGCAAGTATGACATTCCACTGCCAATCGCAATTCCCCAGCCTCGCCCTGAATAATTTGCATTAAATCCCGTTCCGCATGAGCAACGCGTGGCAACAATTCACGCCCCAACTTTAGCAAACGCTCCCCAGCTGGTGTAAAGCGCAAAGGCGAAGACTTACGCTCAAACAATGGCGTACCAAAATAATTTTCCAACACACGAATTTGGTGCGATAACGCAGATTGCGTCAAAAAAACGCGTTGAGCCGCATGAGAAACACTACCCGTTTCCTCTAATGCCAAGAGCGTACGTAAATGCCGTAATTCAATAATACTTTCCATGATGCTTAAGAAATGAGCTTTATGAAATAAAAAGATACTCTATATTAAAATATTTCATATTCTTTGGCTATGCGCGAAACCGCATATTTTTTCAGGCAGCCTGAAAAATGTCCACTTCTAAGCCACATCATATTGAATTCACTATCCAAATTATTTCTTTGCATTTCAAATTACTATCATAACAAACAAAAAATTTCTTAACATTCCAATCCTTATTGTATAAAATACGAACTATTCTCAAATTTTATCTTTCAAAGGTATTTTATGTCACACCGCCTATTGCCACTAAATTTGGCAATTGTCAGTTTATTTCCTACGTTTACACTTGCTGACACTGTAGAAAGTATCAACAGTAAAGTGTTGGGAACTATTTCTGTAACCGCAAAATCAAACTATCGCTCTACTACTCAAGAACGCAAAAATAAAGAAACTCTTGAAAATGAAATGATTCGCGACACTAAAGATTTGGTACGCTATTTAGCAGATGTGGGGATTGCCGATGATGGACGTCGAACTAAGGGTTTCGCTATGCGCGGCGTGGAGGATAATCGTGTAGGAATTAGCATTGATGATGTGTCATTGCCTGATTCAGAAGAAAATTCGCTGTATGCGCGTTATGGTAATTTCAATAATTCGCGCTTGAGCATTGACCCAGAATTGGTACGCAATATTGACATTACAAAAGGTTCAGATTCTTTTGCATCGGGGAGCGGTGCATTGGGTGGTAATGTGAATTATCGCACACTCAATGCCAGCGATTTGGTGCAAGCCGACCGTCAATTTGGCGGTATGTTCAAAAGTGGCTATGCCACTAAAAATCGTGAATGGGTCAACACAATCGGTTTGGGCTTTATGAATGACCGCTTTGATGCTGCACTGCTGTATTCACATCGTCGCGGACACGAAACGAAAAGCAATGACGGTGATATTCAATTATATCGCCCATCGCGTTATACCACTGATTATGAAATGAATCGTTTGGCGCAAGTGGGTCAAGCGCGTGTGAAACCAGACCCTTCAGCGCATCGCAATCATAGCTATTTAGCCAAATTTGGCTGGCAAATCACACCTGAACATCGCGTGGGCGTGGCATTGACTAAGCAAGACAATAGTAATTACATTAAAGAATATTCTTACGCATTAACAACGAGTTGGCGCGAAGCTGATGATGTGCAGAAACGTACCAATACCAATCTTTACTATGAATGGCTGCCTGAAAGTACACCGATTGCCAAAATTCGTGCCGATTTTGATTACCAGAAAACGGAAAATGGTTCGATTAATTACAAAGGTAATTACGACCAATTGGGCAATTGGCGCACGGGTTATACCTATGAGCAAGGTGCATTAGCCGAACGCGATTTCCGCAATAATGAAACAAAATTCAAACGCTTATCGCTGCAAGCCGATGCAAAATCATTTGATTTGGGCAAAACCAATCATCGCTTGTCGTTCAAAGTTTTTGCGGCTGAACGCGAATTTGAAAATCGCAATGAAGACGTGGATTTGGATAGCAAAACAGGAAAAATCACCAATACCGACATTTACACCATTCAATATCCGATGAAAACCAAGCAATATGGCGCGGCTTTGTCGGATAACATCACATTTAATAACCGTTTATCAGGTTATTTGGCAGCGCGTTACGATTATGAAAAAGTAAAACCACAAGATTTATCATTGCCTTGTGGTGCACAGTCTAACTTTGGTCGCTTGTGTGGCGCAGTAGATAAAGCAGGTACATCGTTCAGCAATTGGAGTGGTGCTTTGGGTTTGGATTTCAAATTAAACGATACCTGGAAAGTAGGCTATCAAGCGAGTATGGGTTATCGCGTACCAACCGCATCAGAAATGTATTTCACATTTGAAAGCGCGTATGGCAATTGGTTGGCCAATCCTAATTTAAAAGCTGAACGCGCTTTAACGCAAACCTTATCATTGCAAGGTCGTGGCGCAAAAGGCAGTTTAGATGTGAATGTGTACCACAGCAAATATAGAGATTTTCTATTTGAAAAAGAAAGCTCTATGAAACGTACCGACCCAACGTGCGATTGGTATGCATCATATTACACAGGTTGTACGGGCGAGCGCACTGATTATTTCCAACAAATGGTTAATTTAGACAAAGCACGTATTGCAGGCTTGGAGGTAAAGGGCAGCCTGAATTTAAATAACCACTGGAAATTTTCAGGCAGCCTTGGTTACAGCAAAGGCAAATTATCAGGCGATGACAAAGTGAGTTTGCTATCCATTCAGCCGTTGAAAATGGTGTTGGGTTTAGACTACACCGCACCAAGCGAGAAATGGGGCATCTTTTCACGTTTGAATTTTATGGCAGCAAAAAAAGCCAAAGATGCACAAATAGCTGAATTAAAAGAAGGTTGTCATCGCTATAAAATCGACTGGTATGGAAACCCGACTGACGAATGTGAATCTGGTCAGGAGTACACTTATTCAAAAGTTATGGATTTTCGTTGGCTAAACAAGAAAGCATGGACGCTTGATGTTTTTGGTTACTATAAACCTATGCAAAATTTTATTGTGAGAGCTGGGGTGTATAACGTATTCAATACTCGCTATCACCCTTGGGACAGCTTACGTGGTATCAATCCCCGCAGTACAATTAACTCATTATCTGTACAAAATAGCGAAAGAGCAAAACAAGGTTCAGAACGCTTTCACGCACCAGGTCGTAACTTTGCTGTTTCAGTAGAATACAAATTTTAAATTTTTTCAAGCTGGCTGAACTTTTTCAGGCAGCCATTCACTCGTAAAACAAAGGAAAAAAACATGAGCGAAATTACATTTGCCCAATATCTAAAAGACAACAGTCGCGCCACGCATGACAGCGTAGACGAACTCGTCATGTCAGTTAAACCATTCGATACCCCTGAAAACTACATCAAGTTCCTGCGCCTACAAGCCGTATTCCACAAAATTGTAGACGATATCTACAAAAACCCAGAGTTAAACCAAAAAATCCCCCATCTCGCCAGCTTAGCGCGTTACGATGATGTTATGCTCGATTTACAAGATGTAAACGGTCAAGAAAAACCAATTAACTTGGATATCCCTAAACCAGAAAGCAAAGAAGCCTTAGGCTGGCTCTATTGTGCTGAAGGTTCAAATGTTGGAGCAGCCTTTCTCTATAAAGATGCACAAAACAAACTAGGCTACACCGCAAAACATGGCGCACGTCATTTAGGGCCACACGTAGACGGACGCGGCAAACACTGGCGCGAATTCGTTGAGCATTTAAACAACCTAGGCATTGAAGGCGAAGACCGCGAAGCAGCACTACGTGGCGCACTAAACGCATTTGCCTTTTATAAAAAACTTGTACGCGAAATTTTCGTGTAAACACATTATCGTAAGTCGGCTTTCCAAGCCGACTTTTGTTTTCAGGCAGCCTTTACCAAATTTGGAGCGGGAGCGGCTCGCTCCCAAAAACTGTCATTCTGAATAAAATATGAATCTATGGGCGAGCCGCCCACGCTCCAAGTTTCCCTTTCAGGCAGCCTGAAACCTTTTATAAACCCGCAAAACCCATTACAATTGCGCCCTTATTTCCTAACACAAAACCCACCGTGAACCAACTTCTGCTTGACATCGACGACTCCGCCTATCCGCGCTTTGACAAACTGCTCGGGCATGCCAATGCCGAGCTTATTTTTATGTTGCAACAAGAACATGACTCCTTTTTATACATCTGGGGCACACAAGGCACAGGCAAAAGCCACATTCTCAAAGCATGGGTCGGACAAGCCATCGCTGCAGGACACAGCGCGATTTATATTGACCCTAATCAGGCAGCCTTAACCGAGCAAGCTGAACAATACGACTACATCGCCATTGACCAAATAGACCGTTTAAATGCGGAAGAGCAAGCGGAATTGTTTTATTTATTCAATAATATACGCAATAGTGGACGCGGACATTTATTGCTCGCAGCAGATGTTCCGCCAACGCAATTGAGTTTGCGCGAAGATTTGCGCACGCGCATGGCATATTGCTTGGTTTACGAAGTTAAAGCCCTGAATCAAGAAGAAAAAATTGAGGCCCTCACTCAATTAGCCAATGCCCGCCAAATCAATATAGACCCAGCGATTTACGAATATTTAATCAACAATTGGCGCGCCGATTTACAAAGTTTGCTCAATATGTTCAACGATTTAGCCAACTACTCCTTCACGCAACACAAAAAAATCACGCTGCCACTTCTTAAAAAACTTTTAAAGCAACAGGATACACCATGAAAAATCTCGCCATTTTCGACCTAGACCACACTTTAATTACCACCGACAGCGACAACTCATGGCCAAAATACTTAATCGAAAAAGGTTATCTCGACGCCGATGTTGCCGCCAAAAAAAACGAACAATTTCATCAAGATTATAAAAACGGTCGTCTCAACATGGCTGATTTTGTGGCATTCCAAGTTGATGCCATTAAAGCATTTAGCCATGAAGAACTGGCCCAAATGCATGAAGAATTTGTAGAAAAATACATCAAAAAACACATTACTGCGATGGCAAAAATGCTGGTAGAAAGCCACCGCGAAGCAGGCGATGAATTGCTCATCATCTCAGGCACCAATGAATTCATCATCACGCCCATTTGTCATTTATTCGGCATTCACAATATCATCGGCACCCGCCTAGCCACCGACGAACAGGGCAATTACACAGGGAAAATTGAAGGTACCGCCAGCTTGCGTGAAGGTAAAATCACTCGTTTAGACGAATGGCTAGCCGAACGCGACGAAACGCGCGCAAGCTACGGCAAAATTTATTTTTACAGCGATTCCAAAAACGATTTGCCGCTGATGAACGAAGTATCCGACCCAGTTGCCGTCAATCCCGACGCAGAATTGTTGGCACACGCGCAACAACACGGCTGGCCTGTTTTGAATTTTATGTAAACCGTTTTCAGGCAGCCTGAATGTTCGTAGGTTGGGTCTTGACCCAACTTTTCTTGCATATTCGCTATTTTGTTGGGTTTGCAACCCAACCTACGATTTAGGTTCTATAAAACAACAGGCTGCCTGAAACATTCCGTTTCAGGCAGCCTGTTGTTTTAAACGCTTTGTATTATTCCACTACTTTTGCCGCGCGTTGCAAAACAGTTTCAGGCAGTGTAATCCCTTGTTCTGAAGCATGTTTCTTGCTTACCAGCAATTCCAACTTCGCAGGTTTCTGTGGTGCAATCTTACCCGTCGCTTCGCCACGCAAAATTTGTGCCACCATCTTGCCTGTATCCTTGCCCAAATCCACATAATTCACGCCCATCGCTGCCACCACGCCTTTGTTCACCGAATTACCATCCGAAGCAATCCACGGAATTTTCATTTCCACCGCCACCTTGTACATAGACGAATACGAAGCGACCACATTATTATCATGCCCCGTATAAATCACCTGCACCTTATCTTTCAGGCTGCGTGCCGCGTTCAACACATCAGCCGTTACCTGTGCAGGGGCTTTCACCACCATCAAACCCTGCTTCTCCGCTTCCGCCTTCAACTCCTTCAACATTGCCACCGAATTCACTTCACCTGGGCTATACACATAACCAATCGCCTTCACATTAGGCACAATTTCCTTAATCAATGCCACTTCTGGTGCGATGTCTTGTTGATTCGACAATCCTGTTACATTCGTGCCAGACGGCTGCCAAGATGGTACCAATTTCGCACTAATCGGGTCCGTAATCGCGGAGAACACCACAGGAATTTCTTTGGTAGAAGCCACCACCGCTTGCGCACTCGCCATCCCAATCGGCACAATCACATCAGGCTTATCGCCCTACTCTGTTTAGAATCCGCAACATGTCCTTGCTTTTTTCGATCGATTAAACAAAAAGTTAATTTTCAAGCAGCCATTTTGGTTTAAATCAGGTAAAATTCACTCCTTTTTTTGATTGTCACCCTCATTGCGCTTTTGTCATGCCCATAGAATCCTTAATTGCCGCCTTAGCTGATGGTCAGCCGCACCATATCACTGAATTGGCAAACGCCACCGCGCGTCCGCCACATCAGCTCAATGCATTATGGCAAACTGCGCCTGCGCATTTACGCGGTTTATTACGCCAACGCGATGGCATGTGGCATTTAGTTCGCCCGATTGCATGGCTGCCTGAAAGTTTTAGCCATCCTCAATGGCATACCAAAATTATCCATACCAGCCCATCGAGCAACGATGAATTATTGCACGCGACCAAAAATAACCAAGCCATTCATCAACATATCGTCGCCGTATTGCAGCAAGACAATGGTCGCGGCAGACAAGGGCGCGCATGGCAAGCGCGTTCAGGCGAATGTTTAACATTCAGTTTAGGTTGGACATTTACGCAAGAACAAGCACAATTAGGCGCGCTCGCTCCTATCGTTGCCCTTGCTTGCCAACAAGCATTAAGGGAATTAGATTGCGCCGCACAAATTAAGTGGCCCAATGATTTAGTGGTTGGCTTAGACAAATTAGGCGGCATTTTAATCGAGACTGTGCGCCGCGATGGCAACACACACGCCGTTATCGGTATTGGCATTAATTTTATTGTGCCCAAAGAATTAGACAATGTGGCTTCGATTCAAACCCTAAGCAACAAAAAACACAGCGCAAGCCATGTGTTACACACTTTATTAAACCATTTATACGAAGCCATTCAAACCTTTGCGCAACAAGGCTTTGCCCCCTTTCAGGCAGCCTACCAAAGCGCGCACCGCGACCAAAATCAAGACATCGTCTTATTGCACAACGACCAAATCGTGCAACAAGGACGCGTGCAAGGCATAGCCGAAGATGGCGCATTATTGCTACAAACGCCGCAAGGTTTGCAAAAAATCATCACAGGCGAAGTCAGTTTGCGCCGCCCTGAACAAGTGGTAGATACCGCCGTTTTCAGGCAGCCTGAAAGTAGCGTAACGCGTTATCTCTTGCTCGACGCAGGCAACAGTCGCCTCAAATGGGCATGGATAGAAAACGACGAAATCATGCACACCAGCCACGCGCCCTATCGTGATTTAACGCGATTAAGCGAAGAATGGGCAACCATGGGCGACAATGTGCAATGCATCGTCGGTTCTGCCGTCTGCAGCGAAGCCAAAAAAGCCTTAATTGCCGCCTGTTTGCCCGAGCCGATTCAATGGCAAAGCTCTGTGCCACGCGCGCTAGGCGTAACCAACCACTATCGCCACCCCGAAGAACACGGCGCAGATAGATGGTTCAACGCCTTAGGCAGCCGACGTTTTAGCCACAACGCCAGCGTCGTTGTCAGCTGCGGCACCGCCGTAACCATCGACGCCATAACCTACGACAAACACTATCTCGGCGGCAGCATCATGCCTGGTTTTCATCTCATGCGCGAATCGCTGACACAAAAAACCGCGCAATTACAACGCCCCGAAGGTTCGCGTTACCCCTTCCCGACTACCACTGCCAACGCCATCGCCACAGGCATGATGGACGCGGTTTGTGGCGCAATTTTACTCATGCACCAGAGACTGCAACAACGCAGCGGCGACCGTCCCGTCGATGTCATCATCACAGGCGGCGGCGCAGCCAAAGTAGCCAGCGCACTGCCTGAACAATTCGTTTTAAACCATACTGTCAAAACCGTCGATAATCTCGTTATTTACGGCTTACTCGACCATTTGAACCAAAGCATCAAGGAACAAGAATCATGAAATGGCTGTTTGCGACCCTCGTCGCGCTCAATATCGTTGTCTTTGCCGGCATGTTAGGCTACAAAATGTTTAGCAAACATTTCCCGCAGCAAGCCCAAGTCGCGCCCGTAACTGCGCCCACCCAAGCGCCGCCACAAGTCATCATCAACACAGGCGGCGGTACAGCCGTACCCAACGCCACCACAACTGCAGGCGGTAGCGGCAATACCAACGTAACCACACGCGCCACCGCACCGCGCACCATCGGCAACGGTACCAGCCCAAAAATTGCACCAAAACCGAAAACAGAAACCACCCCAAGCGAAAGCGCACGCGCCCAATACCGCGCCTGCTCAGCACGCGTGAGCATGCCTGAAGACGACTACCACCGCATTAAAGGTTTATTGTCACGCTTCCCACACGCCGCAACACGTCAAGTGGTTGAAAACACAGGCGAAGAAGGTGGTCAAACCACCAGCCGCATGAACGTTTTATTCATGTCGGTAAACGACCAAGAAGCCAGCGCGTTGCAAGGCATTGTGGGTCGCTACGGTCAGCTCAACCGCGCAGCGTGTAACAAATAATTTCAGGTAGCCTGAAACCCATCGCATGAAATATAGTGAATGAACACAGAAAGGTGCAAGGCGACCACGCCCGCCGTGTACATCGAGTACATAAGGGCTTGGGTAACGCAGCAGATTTCTGTGTTCATCTACTATAAAAGGACAGGGTTTATCCTTGTCCTTTTTGTGCGTATATCACATTGATGATTTTTTAGGCAGCCTGAAACTAGCAACTTCGTCATTCTCGCACATGCGGGAATCCATCGTGAATATTCATAAACCTTTGATGAAAAATAGAAACTAAAAATTCAAGTTGGATTCCCGCCTGCGCGGGAATGACGATGAATTGAACGTTTCAGAGTTTTGCAAAGGTTTCATCCTATTAAAGCAACAGTTGCGAGAAAGCTGCTCGCGCTCCATTCTGGTGTTTCAGCCCCTTCCCAACTTTCCAACTTAAAATCAAAACATTATGCAAAACAAACAAGACAAAACACACATCGGGCTGCTCGCGCTCACGGCGTTGATTATTAGCTCGATGATTGGCTCGGGCGTATTTAGCCTGCCGCAAAACATGGCATCGGTGGCGGGTTCGCAAGCCTTGCTGATTGGCTGGGCGATTACGGGCGTGGGGATTGTTTTTCTCGGCTTGTGTTTTGCCGCGCTCGCCAAACTAAAACCCGATTTAGACGGTGGCATTTACAGCTATGCGCGCGCAGGTTTTGGCGAATTGATGGGTTTTTTATCCGCGTGGGGCTATTGGCTTTGCACTACGATTGGCATTGTCGGCTATTTGGTTGTCGCGTTTGAAGCAATTGGTGGTTTTACCGATTCGCCAGATTTTATCCTATTCGGTAAGGGCAACACGTTTGCCGCATTTATCGGCGAAAGTGTGGTTGCGTGGCTGGTGTATTGGTTGGTGTCGCGCGGCATCAAAGAAGCGGCGGGGGTGAATTTAGTCGCCACTTTTGTGAAAATGTTTCCGCTGTTTTTATTTGTCGGCATTGCCGCGTATTTTTTTGACAGCAATATTTTCATGGCAGACTGGACAGGTGCAACGCTGCCTGAAAACGGCGGCGACATCATGGCGCAAGTTAAAAATACCATGTTAATTACCTTGTGGGTTTTTACGGGTATTGAAGGGGCGGCGGTATTGTCCAAACATGCCAAAAATCGCAGCGATATTGGCAAAGCGACTGTTGGTGGCGTGGTGCTGGTATTGGTGTTGTACGCGCTGGTTACGCTGTTGGCACAAGGCGTGTTGCCACGCGAAACCATTGCTGCGATGGACAATCCGTCCATGTCGGGCGTACTCACACACATGGTCGGTATTTGGGGTAAATGGCTGATTACAGGCTGCCTGATTGTATCGGTGCTGTCGTCCTACATTAGCTGGACGCTGTATGCGACGGAAATTCCGCACTTGGGTGCGAAAAATGGTGCGTTTCCGCCATCGTTTACGCAACTCAATCAAAATGAAGTGCCGCACAAATCCTTATTATTCACAACTTTAACCGTGCAATTGTGTTTATTTCTTGTTTGGCAAACAGGTAACAGTTATCAAGCCTTGTTGTTGATTTCCACGTCCATGATTTTGATTCCGTATTTGCTGATTGGCGCATTTATGTTGAAATTGGCGATTACAGAGAAATTGTCATTTAAATACAAAATATTGGGCGCGATTTCTACGCTGTATTCATTGTGGATTGTGTATGCGGCAGGTACGGAATATTTGCTGCTGTCCGTGTTGATATATGTGATTGGCGTGGCGTTGTTTGTCTATTCGCAATTTAAACATCGCGGTAAATGGCAATTTACGCTGCCTGAAAAGGCAGTGTTGTTGATTTTGCTGATTTTATTTGTGCCAGCGGTAAAAGCGTTTTTGGCGGGATAATTTCCTATTTAAAACAATAAAATGCTGCCTGAAAAATGATTTCAGGCAGCATTTTTATATTTATTTGCTGAACGCGTAGTTCTTTTCAGGCAGCCTGAAAATGTTTCGCCAACGCCGCAATATGTTCAGGCGCAATGCCGCAACAACCGCCGACCATTGTTGCCCCCGCGTTCACCCAATTCTGCGCCCATGTTAAATAATCTTCAGGGCGATTGTCGGTGCGCATGGCACTCAAATCTTCATTGGCAGGCAAATCCGCCGTGCCTTGGTCTTCCGCTTCAAACGCGTTCGCATACACGCCAATTGGCATTTCAGGCAGCGTTTCACGCGCCACGCGCACCGCGTTTTCCATCACTTCTGGATAGCTGCAATTAAACAACATCGCCTCCGTGCCCAATTCTTTCGCCGCCAACGCCGCCGCGCGCACCGTCTCGCCCGAACGCAACACAGGCTCGGCGTGTGCGCCTTCATCGTCCAATGTGAACGACAGCCACAACGGTTTCGTATTATTTTCAGGCAGCATAGTGCGGATAAATCGCGCTTCGGCAATGCTGCTAATCGTTTCAGCCAGCCATAAATCGACATATTTTTCTTGCCCCAAAATCAAGGGTTTGGCAATTTTTGCCGCGCGTGTTTCATTAAATAAATCAGGACGATATGAGCCAAACAGCGGCGGTAAGCTCGCTGCTATGCGTACATTTTTACCACTTTTCGCCACTGCTTCACGCGCCAAACGCGCAGCCGTTGCCGCCAATTGCTCGCCTTCTTGGGCAAATTTTTCCGCGCCGATGTGAAACGGCACGACCGCATACGCATTGGTGGTAATCACTTGCGCTCCTGAGTGGATAAAATCCAGATGCGTGTCGCGCACAATATCGGGTGCATCAGTCAAAGCCAGTGCCGACCATTCAGGCTGCCTGAAAGGCGCGCCACGTCGGTGCAATTCGCGTCCCATGCCGCCGTCTAAAATTGTTATCATGTTGTTTTCCTTGTATTTTTATGTTTTCAGGCTGCCTGAAAATCCAATCACGGCAATTTGCGCGACGTATACACAATCGCCGCAATCACAATTTCCTGCGCCGTTTCATCTACCAAAAACAAAGCGCGATAAGGTAATTGATAAATAATGCGTTCGCGAAAACCTGCAACCAATTGACTTTGCTTGGCAATGTTTGGATTGTATGCCAAAACGTGAATATCCGCCGTGATTCGCTGTTCCATATTCTGCGCCAATTCCCAGCCGCCTTGTTGCCAATAATACGTCATGATTTCGGTTAAATCATCTTGCGCATTTTCCGAATAAATAATGGCATACACGCTTATTGCCCCAATTTTGCTTGCAATTTTTTCATCACCACATCGCTAATTTCATTTGCCGAAACGCCCATTTGCGGATGGGCGCGATGTTTCGCCATCGCATTTTGCACTTTTTCGTTGACCCATTCATCGTAGCCCGTTTCTTTTTCTGCTAATAAATCAGCTAGATAAGTGCCTTTCAAATCTTCCAGCGACACGAACACGCCCGCAGGACGATTGTTGCGCGTGATTAACACAGGTTCGCGCTGCACCAAATCCAGCATTGCGCCGAAGTTGGTTTTCGCGTCTTTGGCGGTGAATACTTGCATGATGGTTTCCTTTTTGGTGGTTAAAGTAACCACTATATGCACTTTGGTTGTTTGGGTCAAGGAAAAGGCAGCCTGAAAGGGGTTTCAGGCTGCCTTCTATTTATAAAGCTAAATTACATATTATTGCGATTTTGGAAAAATAGTTTGAGCGACATCTTTTACAGTTTCTCTGACTGGTTCTATAGCTTCCGCCATTGGACTTTTGATTTCTTTATCAAAAATCTTTTGAGGCTTGTCTCCGAGATTATCCAGTGCTATTTTTAGTAATTGTTGCATCATTTCTGCATCATGTTCTTGAACTTGTTTCTTATAACCTTCAAAAGCCATCGCAGAAGCATATTTATATGCATAATCTTCACGAAGCCTAAATAAATAAGCATTTCGCTTATTACTAATCCAAGCAACAAATATTAAAGGAATAATTACAGGAATTTTAACCAAGAAATTTGTTAAATCAAACTGTTGACCAAAACCATTTGCTTTCAACAGATACCATGAAATTCCTGCAATACAAGCTAGCATACTATAAGTTACCCATTCAGAATTACGGAGTGGTTTTTCAAGTTCGTCAATTTTGATTTAAATGCACCAGCCATGCTTGCACGATTACCATCTCCAATAATATTCAATCTCTTGCTTTTGTTTCTCAAATTCTTTTTCTAATTCTATTAACTTTTCACGAGAATTATCAATATATTCATTAGTAACTTTGGATTTATTATTGAGTCTTTCAGCACTTTGAAGATATTCAAGCGTTTTCGTATCGTGTGAACGCATGATTTTAATAATTTCAGTTGCCTCTGCTTTTAGTTGAGAAATTTCTGTTTATATTTCGCGCGCGGCATTTGCATCTTCATCTATGCTGGCAAAATTTTCTTGCCATGCTTTATATTCAGTATTAATTTCCTTTTTTAAATCAATATAATCTTTTTTTAATTGTTCAAATTCAGTTTTATCAGTACCTAATTGTGCATTTAATTCAATAAATTCATCTAGTTGTCCTTTATATTCTTCAAGCGAATTTTCTAAATTCTCCTTTTCTTCTTTCAATCTTTTAATTTCTTCTTGTAATTGAGTCGCGTGTGATAAATTAGCATTTTGAGTTACCGAAATAAAAAGCCAAGTTTGATAAACAACAACTCGCAATTCATTAAATATATTTTTAAAGGGGCTGACGTAGATTAACCCTAAATACCACACCAAACTCGCAGAATTTTCAGCTGCTCTTTTGGTGTACCAAAGTTAAAACGAAATTCACATTCTTTCAAGAATAACGGAAAAGATTTACGATCAATTCCATTGTATTTTCGTAGAACGCGCTTTGCCTGATTCCAAAAGTTTTCAATGCCATTGATATGGTTTTGACGGTCTGCAAACAGCTGAGAATGATTGATACGATGATAGGTAAACTCACTCACATCCAGCACATCATAACTCTTATAGCAATCCGTATAAACAATACTATCAGGCATAACTTTCCTTTTAATAACAGGTAGTAAAGTTTCTTGCTTGGTATTTTCAACAACAATGGTAAAGACCTTACCATTGCGTTTCAAAATACCAAAAACAGCGACTTTACCAGCCGCACCACGACCGCCTTTGCCTTTGCGTTGCCCGCCAAAATAGCTCTCGTCTAGCTCCACAGAGCCATTAAAAACTTCGTCTGCTTGAAGTTCTAAATGGTAGGCAATGACTTGACGGATTTTGCGGTAAAACAACATCGCTGAATTAGGCTGGATGCCAAGTATATCGGCTGCTGCCCGAGCCGTAACTTCCAATACGAAAAATTGGAGTAGTTTTCGCTGAGTAGATTTACTTAGTTTGCAATGGGTTATCTTCATTTTTTAAGTGTGACCTAACTGATAATCTACGTCAGCCCCTTTTTTAAAAGCACTAAAATTTTCATTCTCTAATGAAGTAGATAATTCTTGAATATTGGTTAATACCTTATTTCTCATATCACGAACATCTAATGTGTCTTGATAAGGCTTAAAAATATCAATTAACTTATAAATATTACGTAATTCTTGAATAACAATTTCTTTTTGATAAATCTCATCATTAATTTCATTAGGATACTGCTTTTCCATTTGATTGATTAATTTTGTGATATTCCCACGAATTGTGTGCATCGCAAACTCCTAGTATTTATTAAGCTTCTCGTATCATTTTCTCATATTTCAGGCAGCCTGAAACCCCTTTCAGGCTGCCTGAAAATCACATCACAACAACACCTTCTCAATCCCCCCATTCTGCGCATTTTCCACAAAATCCGCCTGCCAATTTTCACCCAAAATCTTATTCGCCATTTCAATCACAATATAATCCGCAGGCAGCACGTTATCGTCTTCATAGCGGCTTAAACCTTGCAAACACGCAGGACACGATGTCAGCATTTTCACAGGTTCGCCTTGTGGCAAAGCAGCCAGATTCTTCTCAATTTCTTCCTGTTTGCGGAATTTCACTTGCGTGGCGATGTCGGGGCGTTTCACCGCAAACATACCGCTTTCGCCGCAGCAACGGTCGGACAACGGCACATTTTGCCCAATCAATTCGCTGGCGAGTTTTGCGCCGTCCATCGTCTTAATCGGCGTATGGCACGGATTGTGATACAAATATTGCTGCCCTTGCACCCCATCTAATTTAATGCCTTTTTCCAGCAGAAATTCGTGAATATCAATAATGCGGCAATTTGGGAAAATATCTTCAAAACGATATTCCGCCAGCGCGTCATAACACGTTCCGCACGACACGACCACCGTTTTAATATCCAAATAATTCAGCGTGTTTGCCATGCGATGGAACAACACACGATTTTCAGTAACCATTTGATTGGCTTTGTCTTTATCGCCACCTGCGTTTTGCGGATAACCGCAGCACAAATAGCCAGGCGGCAACACCGTTTGCACACCAGCGTGATACAACATCGCTTGCGTCGCCAAACCGACTTGGCTAAACAATTTTTCCGAGCCACAACCGGGGAAATAGAACACGGCTTCCGCGTCTTCGCCCAAAGCAGGATTGCGAATAATCGGAATGGTTTTGTTGTCCTCAATCCCCAACAGCGAACGCGCCGTTTTCAGCGGTACATTGCGTGGCAACGGACGGTTGATAAAATGGATAACCTGTTCTTTAATCGTTGGTTTTTCCGTAGTCGCTTTCGGGGCGCGTTTTTGTTTGCCTGCGCCAATGTGAAATTGCTTGCCCAAATCGTAGCCCAAATTTTGCAATTTAAAGCCAGCATCCACCACGCCCACGCGCAAGGCATTGACCGCAGTCGGATTTTTCGCATTCAAAAACGCCATGCCAGCCGCCACTGCAGGATTGAATTTCGCCTTGCCCGATTTTTTCAGGAATGCGCGAATATCCACGGTTACATCGCCAAAATCAATGTTCACAGGACACGGTTTCACGCAGCGATGGCACACGGTGCAATAGTCGCCAATATTGCCCAATTCATCAAAATGTTTCAGCGACACGCCTCGCCGCGTTTGCTCTTCGTACAAAAACGCTTCGGCAAGCAAACCCACGCCCAAAATTTTATTTCTCGGCGAATACAACAAGTTAGCGCGTGGAACGTGCGTGCTACACACAGGTTTACATTTGCCGCAACGCAAACAATCTTTCACGGCGTGGGTAATTTGCCCCAGCGCGGATTGCTCCATAATCAGACTTTCAAAGCCGAGCAATTCAAACGACGGCGTGTAGGCGTTGCGTAAATCCGCGCCTTTCATCAATTTGCCGCGATTGAAATAGCCTTTCGGGTCAATGGCTTGCTTGTAATCCCAAAACGCTTGCATTTCTTCATCGCGCATAAATTCCAGTTTCGTGATGCCAATGCCGTGTTCGCCCGAAATCACACCGTTCAGGCTGCGTGCAATGTCCATAATCCGCGCCACCGCTTTGTGCGCCGTTTGCAACATCTCGTAATCATCTGAATTAACAGGGATATTGGTGTGAACATTACCGTCGCCTGCGTGCATATGCAGCGCAACAAACACGCGAGAACGCACGATTTTGCTGTGAATTTTGCCCAAGCCCGCCATGATTTTCGCGTCCGCATTGCCACTAAACATTTCCGCCAACGGCTTCATCACATCTTTTTTAATGGAGACACGCAGCCTGAAATCGCGGAAGGCAATAAAACTGCTCTCGCTGCTAACCGCTTCTTTTGCCAAGACAATTTTATCGCCATAACGCGCCAAATAATCCGCCAACGGCTTGTCCAAATTATCCAAAAGCCATTGCCAACGCTCGCGCACTTCATTGACGAATTTGAGTGCGTAGTTAGCGCGTTCGCCTAAAAATTCAGTTTGCGGCAAATCGCTGTCAAACTGTTCTGCTTTCAGGCTGCCTGAAAGATAATCCGCCAGCGCATCACACAATTTCAGTTTATTTTGAATGGACAATTCAATGTTAATGCGCTCAATGCCATCGGAATATTCGCCCAAACGCTCTAATGGGATGACCACATCTTCGTTGATTTTAAACGCATTGGTGTGTTTCGCAATCGCGGCGGTACGCGCACGGTCAAGCCAAAACGTCTTGCGTTGCTCGGGCGACACGGCGATAAAGCCTTCGCCATCACGCGCTTTCGCCAAGGAAACAATGTGTTGCGCGGCTTCGTTTACCGCGTGTTCATCGTCCGACACGATGTCAGCAATCAGCACCATTTTTGGGCGACCTTTGCCTGCTGCTTTGGTGGCGTAACCTACCGCGCGGACGTATCGCCAATCCAAATGTTCCAAACCTGCTAATCTCACCGAATCATGCGCCAACATAAAATCGCGGATTTCCACGATAGATGGCGTTGCGTTGGCGACCGTGCCGAAAAATTCCAAGCAAATGGTGCGCGTGTGGGCAGGCATTTTGTGCAGCACAAATGCCACGCTGGTGATAATGCCGTCTGTGCCTTCTTTTTGCACCCCTGGTAAGCCGCTCAAAAATTTGTCGGTAACGTCTTTGCCCAAGCCGACTTTGCGGAATTTGTTGCCCGCAATTTCCAAACGGCGGGTTTGCGCGATGGTTTTGCCGTCTTCTTTGAGTGTGTGAACGTCAAAAATGGCGGTTTCTTCATCGTGGATTTTGCCGAAATTGTGACGCACGCGTTCAATCAACAGCCATTCGCCTTGCGGATTGACCATTTTCCAATACGCCAAATTGTCCAAAGCGGTGCCCCACAACACGGCTTTTTTGCCGCCTGCGTTCATCGCCACATTGCCGCCCACGCACGACGCGTCTGCGGAAGTCGGGTCTACGGCAAACACGAGTTTGGCGGCGGAAGCGGTTTCTTCCACGCGGCGCGTTACCACGCCTGCACCGCAATGGATAATTGGGTGTTTGCCTTCCAAACCAGCAAGTTCTACATATTGCACACCATTGTGGCGGTCTAATTTTTCGGTATTAATCACGGCGGACATTTCGTCCAACGGCACTGCGCCACCCGTGTAACCCGTGCCGCCGCCGCGTGGAATGATGGTCAATTCCAGCTCAATCAGGGCGCGGACGAGTGGCGCGATTTCTTCTTCGGTATCGGGATTAATCACGACAAAGGGATATTCCACGCGCCAGTCGGTCGCGTCGGTAACGTGAACCACCCGCGCCAAGCCGTCAAACATAATATTGTGTTTTTTGGTGATTTTGGACAGGCGCGATAAGATTTGTTCACGTTTGAGTTTGGTGGCGGCAAAACTGCGTTCAAATTGATTCACCGCACTTTCGGCAGCCTGAACCAGTTTCAGTACATCGGAATTGTCATCGCGGCGTTTGTTGATTTCATTAAGGCGATGGCGCATGGCTTGCACGAGCGCAGAGCGACGTTTCGGATTTTCCAGCAAATCATCAACGAGATACGGATTGCGCACCACCGCCCAAATGTCGCCCAGCACTTCAAATAGCATTCGCGCCGAGCGACCTGTTTTGCGTTGTTCGCGCAAGGTGTTCAGCGTTGTCCAAGCGTGTTCGCCCAGCAACCGCGACACGATTTCTTTGTCGGAATACGATGTATAGTTATAGGGAATTTCGCGGAGGCGCGGTGCGGCTGTGGTGTGAGTGGTAGCGGTCATGCAAGGTTCCGTTATTATTGTGGTGAATCAAAATTTTAAGATACGATTGATTTGCTGCTCATGTGCTGTTTATTCATGAATGCGCAATTATCTTGTATTGTAAATGATTTTTTACTTTCAGGCAGCCTGAAAAATTTTGCTGCTGAATATGCTAATTTTTCTGATTAATTAATTGAATATAGACATAATTGCCTATGCCAAAAATCAAATAGGCTGTTCTAGATCACCAGAACAAATCCTGCTTTATGAATTGTTTTAAATAGTAAGAAATTTTTATCTTAACTATTGTTAAAAAGCCCTTCGCATTTTTTCAAAATACAGCTCAAATGAAGATTTGGGTATTGAATGCAGCAACAATGTAAATCTTGCCATTTGGCGTCAAAAACCTGAATACAGTCACTTTACCAGCCATATCGCCACCACATTTTTCTTTGCGTTGTCCGTTCAAATAGCCTTTATCCGCTTTTACTTCAATATCAAACATTTATAAATATGAGCTATTGTGTAAGGTAAGTGTAAGCAATAGAAGTGAGGCTGCGATATTTTATTGACGCCAACTCATTACACTGCCGAGCTAACAGCAATGCCTACGACAAACAACTCCATAAGTTTGTTTTGTTTATACTGAATTAAACGACTTTTTGGCTTAGCTAAAACTATATTTTTTAATAAGAATTATTTTTACCTGAAATTAAATTTCCGTGGTCATTCATGAAAACTAAATATTATGAGTATTACGCACAAATGATACATGTAAACATTTAATTTAATTGATTAAATTTATACTTTAGAGCAAATACATGGTTGAGTACCAATAAATACACCTATTTTATAAGGTTAATTGTTTTTAAATTTATCCAAGACTTAGAGAAAGTGTAAACATGATGATTAAAAAAATTGATTTACATCAAAAAATGAACTTCATGATAGCCATAAACTACAAACATAAATTGATAAAAACTATTTAAATATGTCATTACTCCATTTCACACAACAACAAATCGTTTGGCAAGAAGTCCCTAATGAAGTATCGCTGGCGTTTCTAATTTCAGGCTGCCCTTTGCGCTGTGTCAGCTGTCACAGTGCTGACAGCTGGAAAGCCAATCGTGGCGAAATTTTGTCGGCAGATTATTTACGTGTGCGTTTGCAGCAATATCGTGAATTAATTAGCTGCGTGCTGTTTTTGGGTGGCGAATGGCAACCTGAAAATTTGTTCTCACTGCTCAAAATAGCGCGTGAAGAATTTAGTTTGCAAACATGCTTGTACACGGGCTACGAACGCGATGAGTTGCCGCCCGAATTGTTGTCCGAACTTACTTATCTGAAAACAGGACGCTGGCTGTCTGAACGTGGTGGATTGGATAATCCTAATACCAATCAAAAATTTATAGATTTACGCACGGGGGAAAGTTTAAATCATTGTTTTCAGGTAGCCTGAAAAACGTCTCCCTTATTTTAAAC
The DNA here is from genome assembly GCA_051414845.1 of Neisseriaceae bacterium B1. Classification (GTDB taxonomy): domain Bacteria; phylum Pseudomonadota; class Gammaproteobacteria; order Burkholderiales; family Neisseriaceae; genus Simonsiella. The sequence goes on along the minus strand of CP183313.1, from coordinate 325,162 downwards.
TCACTTGGAGAATCATCATGCTTCGGCTACATCCCGAACAAATTCAATCCAAAATCGCCTTTATTGATCACTACATCGCAGCACACAATGCTGCTGACGGCTCCACAATGGACGCAAACGCCAATGTAACACAAAAAAACATTGCCACTATGGAAAACGAACTACTCAAAGATATGTTAGTGCAAATCAACCGCGCCCAAGTGTCGCGCAAAATCCGTGCATTATTCGGTGAAGAATTGGCGTGTGAATATATACGACAAATTGAAGCACACGAAATATATGTTCACGATGAAACCAGCTTAAAACCGTATTGCGTGTCAGTAACAATGTACCCATTTTTACGTGATGGATTAACTAAATTAGGTGGCGAATCGCATGCACCAGAACATTTGGCATCATTCTGCGGCTCTTTTATCAATTTCATATTTGCAATTAGTGCGCAATTTGCAGGAGCAGTCGCGACAGTAGAATTTTTGACCTATTTTGATTATTTCGCGCGGAATGATTTTGGCGATGACTATTTGACAACACACACTAAAGAAATTGAAAATGCGCTGCAACAAGTGGTGTACAGCATCAATCAACCTGCCGCCGCACGCGGTTATCAAAGTGCTTTTTGGAATATTTCGCTGTACGACCAATACTATTTTGACGCAATGTTTGGCGATTTTATCTTCCCGGATTTTACGAAACCTGAATGGGACAGCGTATCACGCTTGCAATTATTTTTCTTACAATGGTTCAACCAAGAACGCACCAAAGCAGTTTTGACATTCCCTGTAGTAACCGCCGCCATGCTGACTGAAAACGGACATTGTAAAGATAAAATCTTTGCAGATCACATGGCACGTGAACTGGCTGCAGGTAATTCTTTCTTTGTTTATCAATCAGATAATCCTGATTCCTTGGCATCGTGTTGTCGTTTACGCAACCCAATTGAAGACCGTACATTTTCTTATTCACTCGGCGCAGGTGGCGTAGCAACAGGCTCAATTAATGTCATTACGATTAACATGAATCGTTTGGTGCAAGACGGGCGCGATTTGGCGCAGGAAGTTAAAAAAATTCATAAATATCAATATTCTTATCGCAAACTAATGGAAGAATACCAAGCCGCAGGAATGCTACCTGTTTATGATGCTGGCTTTATTTCATTGGATAAACAATTTTTAACTATCGGTATCAACGGTATGGTCGAAGCGGCAGAAGCGCAAGGCATTCGAGCTGCCTATACGCCTGAATACATCGAATTTGTGCAATCTCAATTAAAAATTATTTTTGCCACTAACCAAGATGCCAACAAAAAATATGGCGTGAAATTCAACACCGAATTTGTGCCAGCCGAAAACTTAGGCGTGAAAAACGCTAAATGGGACAAAGCAGACGGTTATTTTGTTCCACGCGATTGCTATAACTCGTACTTTTATGTAGTAGAAGATGATAAAACCAATGTCTTGGACAAATTTTTGCTACACGGCCGTGAATTAATCGATTGGCTAGACGGCGGTTCGGCTTTGCATTTAAATTTAGACGAAGCGTTAAATGTAGCTGGATATCGTGCGCTGCTAGATATCGCTGCGAAAACAGGCTGCAATTATTTCTGCGTAAACGTGAAAATCACAATTTGCAACAAATGCAAACACATTGACAAGCGCACATTACAAGCGTGTAGCTCGTGTGGTTCACACAATATTGATTACGGCACGCGCGTCATTGGCTACTTAAAACGCATATCGGCATTCAGTTTAGGTCGGCGTAAGGAACACGCGCTACGACATTATCATCGTGAAGCTGCATAGGTTTTAGGCTACTTTCAAATATAAAAATAACAATGGAGCTCGGACATCTAAATCCACAAAAATGAATATTTTAAGCTAATGAAATGCGATTTATGATTGTTCGCACTCTATTTTTTGTTTATTTTCAGGCAGCCTGAAATATAAAGAAACCAAAGGAATACTATGAAAATCCCCGAACTCGTTTGCCCCGCAGGCAATCTACCCTCACTCAAAACTGCATTAGATAATGGTGCAGACACCGTGTATTTTGGTCTGAAAGATGCCACCAATGCACGAAATTTTGCAGGACTAAATTTTGATATTAACACCGCCGCACAAGGCATTAACTATGCTCATAAACGTGGACGTAAAATCTTGATGGCAATAAATACTTTTTCACAAGCAGGACAAACCAAACAATGGCAAAACGCTGTAGATACCGCCGCTCAACTAGGCGTTGATGCTGTAATTATGGCAGATCCTGCTCTGATGCGTTACGCCTACAATAAATATCCTGATTTGCGTATTCATATGTCGGTACAAGGTTCGGCAACCAATTATGAAGCCATTAACATGATGCACGATTTATTCAATATTCGTCGCGTGGTGCTACCACGTGTGCTAACCTTACAACAAGTGGAACATGTTATCCAACATACTGATGTAGAAGTAGAAATATTTGGTTTTGGTAGTTTATGCGTGATGGTGGAAGGTCGCTGTATTTTGTCCAGCTACACAACAGGCGAATCGCCGAATATGCAAGGTGTGTGTTCGCCAGCCAAAGCCGTGCGTTGGGAACAAAAGCACGACCGCATGGAAGTACGTTTGAATGATGTGTTGATTGACCAATACGCACCCCACGAACCAGCAGGTTACCCTACTTTGTGCAAAGGGCGCTTTGAAGTGAACAATGAAACGTATTATGCACTGGAAGAACCAACTAGCTTGAACGTGTTGGAAATTCTGCCTGAATTGCTAAACATCGGTGTGGCGGCGATTAAAGTTGAAGGGCGGCAACGCAGCCAAATGTACGCCGCGCAAGTAACCAAAGCTTTACGACAAGCGTTAGATGCCGCTACCACACAACGCAAAACCTTCCAAATCCGCCCTGAATGGAACGTAGCTTTAGATAAAGTGTCGGAAGGGCACCACACCACATTAGGCGCATATAGTCGTCCGTGGAAATAATTTTTCAGGCTACCTGAAAGATAAAAATATCAAGAAAACAGGGATAAACCATGAAACTCTCACTCAATGCCTTACAATTTTTCTGGCAAAAAGAAACCTTATTGGAATTTTACGCACAAATGCTAGATGCGCCGTTAGACATGATTTATTTAGGCGAAACCGTATGTTCGCGCCGTCAAAAAATGCGTTTTGCCGACTGGTTTAGCTTAGCGGAAGATTTGGCAGCAAGTGGCAAAGAAATCGTTTTATCATCGCAAGTCTTGCTGGAAAGCGAATCCGATTTAAAACGTCTACGTAAAATTGCCGAACAAGGCAAATTCAAAGTAGAAGCCAACGACATGGGTGCAGTCAAATTGGCGCAACAACATGGCGTACCATTTGTAGCAGGCGCCAGCTTAAATATTTACAGCGAAGCCACTTTGTCTGTGTTCAAAGATTTGGGCGCGTATCGCTGGCTTGCGCCGTATGAATTAAGTGGCAATAAAATTTCTCAAATTGCCACATTTGCGCAACAAAACCAAATGCAAACCGAAATCCTCGCATGGGGCAAAATACCACTCGCCTATTCATCGCGCTGCTTTACCGCTCGCCACTATAATCTCAACAAAGATAGTTGCGAGTTTCGCTGCTTAACTTACGAAAATGGCATGAGCATGAACACGCGCGAAGGCAAACCGTTTTTAACCATCAATGGCATTCAAACCATGTCTTATAGCAGCCAATTTTTGTTGCCACACGCGACACAGATGGCAAAAATGGGCATAGATATCTTGCGTTTATCGCCACAAATCAATGATATGGAGGAAATTATTCGCTTGCACCGTGCAGCGTTAGATGGTGAAACGATAGATATTGAACGTTTAAGTAAACTGGCAACAGGAGATTTGGTAGATGGTTACTGGCTGGGGAAAGCAGGAATTGAAATTTGTAAAATCAGGGAGTTGTACCATGTTGCTGCCTGAATTTAAATTCCCCAAATTTTTGGCAAACATCAATAGCCATTTACCCATTCAGCCGCCGCGTTATGCATTGGTTTTTGCGTTGAATACGATGTTAGAACGTGAATTATTATCCATCGACATGAGTTTATTCGCAGGACGCACCTTTGAAATCGACGTACTAGACGCAGGTATTAAAATTCACTTTACGGCAAACAAACAGAAATTTTTAGCTGAACATTTCATCAGTGCAACAGATTTGCGTTTAGCCGCCAATGGCGTGGATTTTATGCGCATGATTTTGCGTGAAGAAGACCCCGATACCTTGTTTTTCAACCGAAAATTGCAAATTGAAGGAGACACAGAATTGGGTTTGATTACTAAAAATTTGCTGGATAGCGTAGATTGGTCGCAGTTGAATCCATTTCAAAAATAGAATAGATTTCTCCTAGATAACTAGCAAAAACTATACTTTATGAATTTTTTTAAAGAAGAATTTTTTAACTTTTATCTCACCGCCATTAAAACAACATTCGCATTTCTTTAAATATGGAATTGACCGTAATTTTTTCCGTTACTCTTTAAAGAATGCATGTGCATCTTAACTTTGGCAACGCTAAAGACCAGTTAAAAATTCTCCAGATTTGGTGCAGTATTTCGAGCTAATCTACGCTAAGTCCGAATCAATTTGTTTTATTGGTACTGCTTTAGGCGATTATTCTAACCTGAAATTTAGATTTCCCTGCTTAACCAAAAGAACCTAAAAATGAATATTCTTTTGATGTGAATCAATTTATACGCATATTACTCTCACACAAAAAATAAGAATATTTATAATAATCATTCTTTTTTTAAAAGTAAGAATGATTATTATGTCTATGCAATTCATCCAATGGCATCCAACGCAGGCAGCCCCTAAAGCTTTTCCTGAACGAAATGCGTTAATGCCCATTTGGGGCGGAATCAATGTGCCAAATCATCAATGGACAGAAATCTATGAGAACCAATTGCCACATGCGCTCGATGTTGATGCTTTGGTGTATATTCATATTCCATTTTGTGCCAATCATTGTGTTTTTTGCGGTTTTTATCGTAATGCTTGGAATGATAACCAGAGCGCAATTTATACTGACCGCGTGATTGCAGAATTACAACGTGAGTCGGACATTCGAACAGGTCAAGGCAAAATTCAGGCATTGTATTTTGGTGGTGGTACACCTACCGCATTAGCAAGTGAGGATTTGGCTCGATTGGTGCGGGCGTGTTATCAATATTTACCATTGACTGATGATTGTGAAGTTACGTTGGAAGGGCGCATGAGCCATTTTGATGAGACAAAAATTCAAGCAGCGATTGGTGCAGGTGTGAATCGGATTTCGGTAGGAATTCAAACTTTTAATACAGCGATTCGCCGTCATTTAGGACGAAAACATTCAGGCCAAGAAGCGCAGCAATATTTGGAAAAATTGGCACGTTACCCTGTGGTTACAGTCGCCGATTTGATTTTTGGTTTACCGGGGCAAACCGATGAGATCTGGGAAAAAGATTTGGAGATAGCAGGTCAATTACCGTTATCAGGATTGGATACGTATGCGTTTAATTGCTATCCTTTTTTGCCAATTAATCGCATGATTGAAAAAGGTTTTTTCCCGAAACCATTCAATTTTGACATACAGGCACAGCAATATGCGTATGCGGTGCAAACACTGACGAAATATGGTTGGACGCAAGTAAGCAATAATCATTTTGCCTACCCACAACGTGGCGAGCGAAATCGGTACAACACTTTAATAAAATCAAATATGCCTTGTTTAGCATTTGGCTCGGGAGCCAGTGGCAATTTGGGTGGTTACAGCTTTCAGGTGCAAGAAAATTTAAAGAGTTATCTTTCAGGCAGCCTGAATCGAAAAAATTTATCTTATTTCAGTAAACATAGTGAATATAAAGAAACGTTAGGCAAATTGCAACATGCGATTGAATTGGGCTACTTAGACACAAATTGGTTTTCAGCCAACAAAGAAGCCTGTAAATTGTTACAGGATTGGCAAGCAAAATCTTTGCTGACTATTGGCACAGATGGTATTGCTCAGCTTTATACGAGCGGACGATATTGGTCGCCGACTTTAACTCGCAAACTAATGTTTGCACTTTCATCTCACCAACCTTCAAAGGAACAAAATATGAACAAATTAACACCAGAACAAGAAATCGTATTACGCCATTCATTAACTGATAAACCAGGGCAGGTTTTAGAAATGTTGGCAATGCAACATCAATGTGACGTGGAAAGCGTAATTCTCTGCTTACCAACCGAGATGGTGCACAAAACGGAAGGAGAACGCATTGTTGAAATCTTACAAACGATTGCTTCTTGGCAAGATGCCGTTACATTTATCGCGCATACGCCTGATGCAATTATGGAAGTAACCAGCAAATTGCCAAATGGTAACATCGGGCGCGGTTTCTATAATTTTGAACACGCAGAAGAAGGTGGTATTCATGGACATATTTACTATGAAAATTGCGCGGCAATTTATTTGATTGAACGTCCATTTATGGGCAAAGATACGGTTTCATTGAATTTTATCAATCATAATGGTGGTGTGATGTTCAAAATTTTTGTAGGGCGTGATGAAACAGGCATGTTGAAACCACAACAAACTCAAGCCATGCGCGATTTATTTCAGACTACCTGAAAAACAAGAGGGAATTAAATATGTTAATGATTTTTGGCGCAAATGGCGATAGTGGACGAGCTTTCACACAAACTCAATCGCCGCAAGAAACGATTGCTGCTTTACGCGTACCATGTAGCGATGACTTTTTTACACGACATCAAGTGCCAACAACGGTAGTAGATTTATTGGATAGAACAGCAGTGGAAAATTGCCTTGCCCAATATTTGCCCGATACGATTGTAAGCTTGGTGGGTGGAAAAAATGAGCAAGGTGTTCGTAGCGATGCAACAGGCAATATCCATCTAATTCAGGCGGCGCAAAAATATGTGCCACAAGCACGATTTATTTTAGTTACCAGCATGGGTTGCGGTGAACAATGGGCAGCAACCAACGAGATATTTCGTCAAGCCTTAGGCGAAGCCGTATTGGCAAAAACAGAAGCAGAAAATGTACTGCGCCAAAGCAGTTTGAATTGGACAATTTTACGCCCTTGTGGTTTAAGCTCGGGCAAGGAGCCAACGTATAAATTTTTTTTAAACAATAACTTAACTACTCATAATCAATACATGAATCGCGCGGGTTTAGCAGCTGCTTTAGCACAAATTGTAGGCGAAAACAATCAACACAACGAATGCGTGTATTCTGTTACAGCTGGATAACAATAAGCTTGTCTGAATATTTTCAGGCAAGCTTATTGTTTTACCGTTGCTCTTTAACTAAACATGCTTTAGTTCTGCTAACCAATATCCCAAATAAATAATAGTCGCAACTAAGACAATAGAATACTACTTCCTCAGCTTCATTGATTTTAAATATTTTTTATACAAAACATTCAGAATTGTCGTCGCAGCGTTTATTAATTTTGTCAAATGAACCTCGCATATTTTGCACGAATACTGAGTCACGTTTCAGATTTTCCAGAAAATCATCAATGAGATATGAATTGCACACAGCCACCAAAATGTCGCTCAATACTTCAACTGTATTTGTACTGAGTGCCTTGCTTTGCGTTGTTCACGCCAATTTTTAAAGTCTTTCAAGCCTATGCGCCCAACTCAAGATGACACAATTGCTTTGTTGGAATAGAAAGTATAGTTGAATACGCGACACGACTATGGTATGTGTAGCACCAGTTATAGCATGTTCCGTTATTATGGCGAATCAAGATACAGTATTGGTTCAATTACCTTTCATAACATATTTGATTTCTAGTAGTTGCCACGTTTTGAAACTTTCAGAGGTCTCAGCCTGAAATTTTGTAACAGTTAATACAAAAAGGCTGCCTGAAAATGTTTTCAGGCAGCCTGTTGGGGAATTACCAGAGGTTTGGTAGTGGTTTGTTTTAATCCTCTTGCGCCCCAAGTTGCAGGTAGTTTTGTACGCCCATGCTGGCGATGAGTTCTTGTTGGGTTTCTAGCCAGTCAATTTGTTCTTCGTTTTCGTCTTTTTGTTTTTCTAACAATTGGCGCGAAACGTAATCTTGTTTTTCTTCACAAACAGCAATCGCAGCAATCAATGCTTCGTGTTTTTCTTGCTCTTTTTTCAAGTCGCAAGCGATGATTTCTTCGGGGGTTTCGCCAATGAGCAGTTTGCCCAGCTCTTGTAAATTGGGTAAACCTTCTAGCAACAAAACGCGTTCAATGATGGCGTCGGCAGCTTTCATTTCTACAATGGATTGTTTGTAGAAATGTTCGCCCAATTCTTCTAAGCCCCAGTTTTTCAAAATGCGGGCATGTAGGAAGTATTGATTGATGGTTACCAATAATAAGCCTAGGTTTTTGTTGAGATGTTGGATGGCTTGACGGTCGCCTTGCATGGTGTTTCCTTTATTTAGATTTGGCTTTGCAAGTAGTTTTGCTCGCCGAGCATTTTAATCAAACGCAATTGTTGTTCTAACCAGTGTGCGTGGTCTTCTTCGGTATCTTTGAGCTGGTCAACAAGCATCTGGCGCGTAACATAATCTTGTTTTTCTTCACACAGTTTAATGCCTTTTTTGAGGTTGTCGCGCACTTCAATCTCGGTCTCTAGGTCAAATTGGAGCATTTGGGCGACGTTTTCGCCGATACGCAATGCGGTGGGTACCATTTTGGGTGTGCCACCGAGCATGAGAATACGGCGGATGAAACCTTCTGCGTGTTGTGTTTCGTCTTCCATTTCATGTCCGATGCGCTCAAAGAGTTTAGTATAACCCCATTCGGCATACATACGAGAATGGATAAAGTATTGGTCGCGCGCGGCGAGTTCGCCTGCGAGTAGGAAATTCATGTAATCGATAACTTCTTGGTTGCCTTGCATGATAGTATCCTTATAGATAAATTGAAAACGGCGCGGATTGTAGCAGCGTTTTTATTTTGCGCAAGTTTTGTTCTAAAATACAAATAATTATCACAAATTTATAGACTGACTGAAGCCAATAAGAAGCGTTTTTATTGGCTGTTTTTCATCAATATTTCAAATAACTAGGTTGCGAGTCATTGTTATTCGCTATTAAATAGCTTTTCAGGCAGCCTTTTTCTTTGCTCAACTTTACATAAAAGTTTTGCACAAACAACAAAGGCTGCTACAATGCGCCCGTTATTTTGCTCACTTTATGTTAAAGGTGAATCTTATGCTTACAGGTAGCCTTGTTGCCTTGATTACTCCGATGCACGCTGATGGTCGCGTGAATTTTGAACAATTGAATTCACTGATTGAGTGGCATATTGACAATGGCACAGACGCGATTGTGGCGGTAGGTACGACGGGTGAATCAGCGACTTTGTCGGTTGAAGAACATATGGCGGTGATTGCGGCAACGGTCAAGCAAGTCGATAAACGCATTCCTGTGATTGCGGGTACGGGCGCGAACAATACGATTGAAGCGATTGCATTATCCAAAGCCGCCAAAGAAGCGGGCGCGGATTATACTTTATCGGTTGTCCCTTATTACAATAAGCCGTCGCAAGAAGGCATTTTCCAGCATTTTAAAGCGATTGCCCAAGCCGTTGATATACCGATGATTATTTACAATGTACCTGGGCGCACGGTTGTAAATATGAGCAACGAGACGATTTTGCGTTTGGCGCAAGTGAAGAATATTGCGGGCGTAAAAGAAGCCAGCGGGGATGTGGCGCGCGCTTTGTCTTTGTTTAAAGATGCGCCGAAAGATTTTGCGATTTACTCGGGCGACGACCCAACGGGTTTGCCGTTTATGCTTTGTGGTGGACACGGTGTAATTACCGTAGCGGCGAATGTTGCGCCCAAACCGTTTGCGCAAATGTGTCGCCACGCTTTGAATGGCGAAATCGCCCAAGCGCGCGCGTTAAACGAGCAACTCATTCCGATTTATGATGTCATGTTCTGCGAACCTAGCCCTGCGGCGGCGAAGTTTGGTGCAGCACAATTGGGCGTGTGCGCCGAGCATGTACGCTTACCGATTTTACCGTTAACCGCCGATGGACAACGCAAAGTTCAGGCAGCCTTAAAAGATTCGAAATTGATTTAATAACAGAAAGTTACCTTAATGAACAATATGAAACCCCTCGTTTTAGCTTTGGCAATCATCAGTTTGGCAGCCTGCTCGGGTAATAAAAAAGATTTACCTAAATTAGACTATCAGTCAGAAAACAAAAAAATCGTCAGCTTAGAAGTACCACCTGATTTAAATGACCCGCGCAATGGTGATTTATACAGCTTACCAGCAGGCGTTGCTGCCAATCCAGACGCCATGAAAGACAAAGCGCAAACACAAAATCGCGTGTTAACCCAAGTCAAAAACGCCCACATTGAGCGCCGTGGTACACAACGCTGGTTGGTTGTGGACGACAAAAAAGCCGCTGAAATGTGGCCTGTATTGCGTGCCTTCTGGTTAGAAGCAGGTTTTACCATTTATTCAGAAGAGCCTGCAGCAGGTTTAATGGAAACCGATTGGGCAGAAAACCGCGCCAAACTCCCCAGTCAAGGCTTGCGTAAACTGTTTGATAAAATCGGCATGGGCGGCGTATACACTACCAGCGAGCGCGACAAATTCCTGATTCGCATGGAGCGCAACAGCCAAGGTGGTTTAGATATCTTCTTTACCCACAAAGGCTTGGAAGAAGTGTATGACAGCAAACAAAAAGATACTACCGTATGGCAACCGCGTGCCAACGACCCTAATCTGGAAGCCGCATTCCTAGCGCGCTTCATGCAATACTTAGGCTTAGACGAAGCCACGATTGACCGCCAATTGCAAGCCAAAGCCGACGAAGCGCAAGGCACACAATTTGCCAAACGTGAAGCCAACAGCGTGATTGTGTACGGCGAGCCCGAGCGCAACATCAATCGCATTGGCGCAGCATTAGACCGCAGCGGCTTGACCGTGCAACAATTCGTCAGCGAACGCGGTATTTTTGTTGTACGCCCAGCAGCCAGTGAAAGCGAAGCCGTGCGCCAAGCAGCTGAGCAAGATGCCAAAAAAGGCTGGTTCGGACGTTTATTCGGAGGTAAAGACAAAGAAGAAAGCCAACCTGAACAAGCACCGCAAATGTTTGTCGCTCTTGAGCGTGTAGAAAACGGACAACGCATTATCCTGTTAGACCAATCAGGTCGCCCATACACAGGCAACAATGGACAAAAATGGCTCAATAGCCTGTACCGCGACTTGCGCTAATCAGGCAAAAAAGCACAGTAGCCACACACAAACAGGCAGCCTGAAACTTTTCAGGCTGCCTGTTTGCACACAATATTTTCAGGCTGCCTGAAAAGTATCATTGGAGCGCGAACGGCTCGTTCGCTTCTCATTATTGAAAGTTTTTGTTATTAATATTAAGCAAATATGTGAGCGTAAACTGCACCCACTCCAAATACTCCAAAGTTTCAGGCAGCCCGAAACCCCAACAAACCAACACACAAGGAACTCAACCATGCGCATTGCTACCGTAACCCGCAACACCAGCGAAACCCAAATCAGCGTTACCATCAACCTAGACGGCACAGGTAAAGCCCACTTTGACACAGGCGTGCCCTTTTTAGAACACATGCTAGACCAAATCGCCCGCCACGGCTTGATTGATTTAGACATCGTCTGCAAAGGCGATTTGCACATTGACGACCACCACACCGTAGAAGACATTGGTATCACACTCGGACAAGCCCTCAAACAAGCACTCGGCAACAAAACAGGCATTCGCCGCTACGGACACGCCTATGTGCCGCTAGACGAAGCGTTAAGCCGCGTCGTTTTGGACTTGTCAGGTCGCCCAGGTTTGGAATACAACATTGATTTTACACGCGCTTTAATCGGCAAATTTGACGTCGATTTGTTCAGCGAATTTTTCCACGGTTTGGTCAATCACGCTATGATGACGCTGCACATTGACAACCTGCGCGGCAAAAACGCCCACCACCAAGCCGAAACCGTGTTCAAAGCCTTCGGTCGCGCCCTGCGCATGGCGGCGGAATATGACGAACGCATGGCAGGCAAAATGCCATCCACCAAAGGTACACTGACCGCATAAACCCTTTTCAGGCAGCCTAAACGGTTCTCCCCAATTTTCAGGCAGCCTGAAACATCGTTCAACGTAGCAAAAATTCAAATACCAAATCCACAATCCCCGCAAGGTTGAAATAAATCCCCATGCGCTTTTATTGCCGTTATAATGCGCGTTTTCTCCACTGAGCAACAAGGAAACAAACATGAGCATTCAAGAACAAATCAAAGAAGTGGTGACCACACATCCCGTTGTATTGTTTATGAAAGGCACGAAACAATTCCCACAATGCGGCTTTTCCGCGCGCGCGGTGCAAATTTTGCAAGCGGCTGGCTGTGAAGATTTTGCGACGGTTAATGTGTTGGAAAATGATGAAGTGCGCCAAGGCATTAAAGAGTATTCTGATTGGCCAACCATTCCACAATTGTATGTTAAAGGCGAATTTGTTGGTGGTTCGGACATTTTGATGGAAATGTACGAAGCAGGCGAATTGCAAGAATTGTTGAAAACAGTTTAATTGCAGCAAAATGAAACAAGCGAATACTTTCTCGGTATTCGCTTGTTGTTTTTCAGGCAGCCTGAAAACTTAATCACAGAAATTTCCGCCCTTTTGCTTATCAAAGCCGTAAAACTTCTTTAAAATAGCGAATTATTTTTTAAGCTTTATGTAAAGGTTTCCCCATGAGCATGCAAATTACCGACTTATTGGCGTTCGGTGTGAAAAACAAAGCGTCTGACTTGCACTTATCTGCAGGTTTGCCCCCAATGATTCGCGTACACGGCGACGTACGCCGCATTAACCTACCTGAAATGAGCGCGGAAGATGTGGGCAACATGATTAGCTCCATCATGAACGATTTGCAGCGCAAAAACTATCAACAAAACTTGGAAACTGACTTTTCGTTTGAATTGCCCAATGTTGCGCGTTTCCGTGTGAACGCGTTCAACACCAATCGCGGCCCAGCAGCGGTATTGCGTACAATCCCAAGCAAAGTATTGACTTTGGAAGAATTAAAAGCCCCACGTATTTTTGAAAAAATTGCCAATAATCCACGCGGTTTGGTGTTGGTAACAGGCCCAACAGGTTCGGGTAAATCTACCACGCTGGCAGCGATGATTGACTACATCAACGACAATCACGCAGGTCATATTTTAACCATTGAAGACCCAATCGAGTTCGTACACCAATCCAAAAAATGCTTGGTGAACCAACGCGAATTGCACGAACATACACACAGCTTTGCCAATGCATTGAAATCCGCGTTGCGTGAAGACCCAGATATTATTCTCGTAGGCGAGATGCGTGACCCAGAAACCATCGGCTTGGCATTGACTGCTGCGGAAACGGGTCACTTGGTATTCGGTACCTTGCACACCACCAGCGCATCCAAAACGATTGACCGTATCATTGACGTATTCCCAGCGGCGGAAAAAGAGATGGTACGTTCCATGTTGTCTGAATCATTGCGTGCCGTAATCGCGCAAACGTTGATGAAAACTAAAGATGGCAAAGGTCGTGTGGCAGCCCATGAAATCATGGTTTCTACACCTGCGATTCGTAACTTGATTCGTGAAAACAAAATTGCCCAAATGAACTCGACCATTCAAACAGGTCAAAACTACGGCATGCAAACGCTTGACCAATGTCTGCAAGATTTGGTACGCCGTAATGTTGTGTCTTTGGAAGCTGCTCGTGCTAAAGCACAAAGCCCAGATTTGATTGTTTAATTATCTATCTTATTTTCAGGCTGCCTATTTATTTTCAGGCAGCCTGAAAACACATTTTTTATGCCAAGCAGGAGCCTTAGATGTCAAAACCTAAACAAACACAACACGAAATTACACAATTGCTGGAAAGTTTTGTTAACAACCATCAAATATCACATCCAGAAGAACATTACGCCGAGCATAAGCCAACTGAACACCCACACCCTGCTGCAACCGAATATCCGCACGCAGCAACCACTGAACATCCGCATGCCGTCCCAGCCACACCTAAAAAAGAAGACATGGGCAGAAGTATTACCCTTCATCCTTTACTGGAGAAAATGGCAGCTGAATGTGAAAAACGCGGCGCATCGGATATTTTTATCAGCGTAGGCTTCCCGCCTGCTTTTAAAATCAATGGTGAACTCATCCCTATTCCACTAAAACCATTATCAGCAGAAGACACGCATAAACTGGTGTATTCAACCATGTCGCATGACCAACGCCATCGCTACAATGAAGAATTAGAACTTAACTACTCTGTGAGCTCGGCGGGTGGTATTCGTTTTCGTGTGAATGCCTATCACGAGCAAGGTCACATGGGTATGGTGTGGCGTCGCATTACCACGCAAATCTCTACGGTAGATGACTTAAAACTTCCTCAAGGCTTAAAAGATTTAGCCATGCAACCACGTGGCTTGCTGATTTTGGCAGGTGCAACAGGTTCAGGTAAATCAACATCTATGGCAGCCATGCTAGATTGGCGCAACAAACATGCAGCAGGTCACATTGTGACCATCGAAGACCCAGTAGAATATCTGCACAAACCGATTAAATCCATTTTCACACAACGCGAAATTGGTATCGACACGCAATCTTGGGGCATGGCAGTGCAATCCGCAATGCGTCAAGCACCTGATGTTGTATGCGTTGGTGAGGTACGTAACGAGCATTCTATGGAATACGCACTGCAATTGGCGCAAACAGGTCATTTGTGTATCTTTACTATCCACGCCAACAATGCTGTACAAACCATCGAACGTATTATGAACTTCTACCCAGAAGAGCGTCATCAACAAGTTCTGATGGACTTAGCATTGAATACAGTTGGTATCATCGGACAACGTCTTGCACGCCTCAAACAAGGTGGACGTACGGCAATTGTAGACTTGCTAATTAATACACCAGCAATGCAAGACCACATGTTCAAAGGCGAACTGATGGAAATGATGGCACTGATGGCACGTTCAGAAACCGATGGCATGCAAACTTTTGACCAAGACTTGTTCCGCCTGTATACCGAAGACCAAATCACTTACGACGAGGCTTTGCGTCAAGCTGAATCTGTTAATGACTTACGTCTGCGCATTAAATTGTGGGAAGAAGGCAATGAAAGCACCCACATCTTTGAGCGTGTAAATGACTTAAAAATGATTTAATCAATATCCAGCTAAAAAAGCTGCCTGAAAACTTTAAAAAGTTTTCAGGCAGCTTTTTTATCATTCAATGTTAAGCATTATGCTTGCCGATAATTTGCAACATTTGTGCCAACACTTTTGGATTAGCGGCCACAATATCGCCACTTTCCAACCAACCCGAATTGCCTTGCATATCAGTCACAATACCACCCGCTTCTTGCACAATCAGCGCACCCGCAGCAATATCCCAAGGTTTCAAGTTAAACTCAAAGAATCCATCAAAACGTCCTGCCGCCAATGAACACAAATCCAATGCAGCAGCACCTTCACGGCGTGCGCCAGCAGTTTTTTGGATAAATTCTTTCAAAATGGCAAGATATTGGTCAAGCATGGATTGGTCTACCACAGGGAAACCCGTACCAATCACGCATTGGTTCAATTCAATACGATTGGAGACACGAATACGTCGGTCATTAAGCAATGCGCCTTGTCCACGTGAAGCAGTGTACAAATCATTACGCTCAGGTGCGTAAACAAGCGCTTCTTTCAAAACGCCTTTTTCTAACAGCGCAATGCTGATGGCGTATTGTGGATGACCGTGCAAAAAGTTGGTTGTGCCGTCGAGGGGGTCAATAATCCATTCAAATTCAGCACGTTCGTTGCCGACTACGCCCGCTTCTTCGGAAAGAATGCGGTGGTGTGGATAAGCTTCTTGCAAAATATCAATGATGATGGCTTCGGATTGACGGTCTACATCGGAAACAAAATCGTTAAACGCTTTACTATCCACTTTAATCGCGGGCAAATTATTGGCGGCGCGAATCATCATGTCGCCAGCGCGGCGCGCGGCTTTGAAAGCGGTATTAAGGGCGGGATTGAGTGTACTCATGGGAAAACTTTCTTACTATGCTGCCTGAAAAAATAGTCGTGCATTATACGGCTTTTCAGGGTTTACGGCTATCGCTGCACAAGCGTATCATACGGTTTTTTGAATGATTTGAGACAATAATGAGCGAATTGACTGACCAACAGGAAACGAAAAAAGGCTTTGCTTATGCCTTGGGCTGTTATTTATTTTGGGGGACATTTCCTGTTTTTTGGTATCCGCTAAACCATTCGCCCATGCCAGCAGAACAAATCATGGCGCATCGCGTTTTATGGTCGGCGGTTTTTGCATTTTTATTGCTCATTTGGTTTAAAAAAGGCAGCGCAGTATTGGTAGTTTTCAGGCAGCCTAAATTATTGAGCGCATTTATTGCCTCAGCTTTATTAATTGGCGCCAACTGGTTGATTTATTTATGGGCAATTGTAAACAACCGTGTATTGGATGCCAGTTTAGGTTACTTTATCAATCCCTTATTCAATATTTTGCTCGGCTTTATTTTCTTCAAAGAACGCCTAAATTGGGGACAACTGCTTGCTGTATCACTTGCCGTTATTGGCATTTTATGGCTCGCTATTCCAGCAGGACAAATTCCATGGATTGCCTTATTACTGGCTTTAACATTCGGCTCTTATGCCTTAGTGCGCAAACTGGCACCCATAAACGCACTACCTGGCATTGCACTAGAAACCTTCATTTTATTGCCACTCGCCTTAGCATATTTAGCTTGGTGCGGACTGAATAACACATTGGTTTTTCAAGAATTATCGTCTTTGCAATTAAGCATTTTATTCACCTCAGGTGCCGCCACCACCATCCCCTTGCTATTATTCACCGCAGGCGCACAGCGCATTAGCATGAGTTTACTGGGTATGCTGCAGTATTTATCGCCCAGCCTACAATTAATGTGGGGCGTTGTACTCTTTGGCGAAATATTAAGCGGCGCACGATTAACAGGTTATATGTGGGTATGGGCAGGCGTAGCCGTCTTCTTAATCAGCGCATGGCGCAGCAGAAAAAAATAAAACTCAGGCAGCCTGAACACATTCAGGCTGCCTGAAAAATTTTTTCAATCCAACATCAACGCTTCGCCACTTCCAACACCGCCAACGCCACCAAATCTGCGCTATCAGGCATCGCCAAAGTGCACGCATTTTCTGCCCAAGTCAAACATTGTTCGCGCGTTAAATTTGCCAAAATATCCGCCAAATTTTCAGGCTGCAACTGCGCTTGCGGCAACAACAAACCCGCTTGTGCCGCCACCAAATAACGCGCGTTTGCCGTTTGATGGTCATCGACTGCGTGCGGAAACGGTACCAGCAATGCGCCCGTCCCTGCCGCCGCCAATTCCGCAATCGTCAGCGCGCCAGCGCGACAAATCAACACATCGCTATCACGATAAACCGCCGTCATATCGTGAATAAATTCCACACATTCCACCGCTACGCCCTGCGCTGCATAGGCTGCTTGAACACCTTCTAAATTACCGCGCCCTGTTTGATGCGTAACATGCGGACGCTGGTTTTCAGGCAGCAACGCCAAAGCCTTAGGCAGCATCTCATTAAACGCTTTTGCGCCCAAACTACCGCCGACCACCGTTATTTTCAGGCTGCCTGAACGCTCAGTAAATCGCTCAACAGGCTCTGGCAAAGCCGCAATATCAGCGCGGACAGGATTGCCCACCAAGCCTGATTTATCTGCATTTTCAAAAGCTTGTGGGAACGCATACAACACTTTTGCCGCCCATTTCGCCAGTTGCTTGTTCGCCATGCCCGCCACAGCATTTTGCTCGTGTACCACAATCGGCACGCCGCTCATCTTCGCTGCCAAACCACCTGGAAATGTAACAAAACCACCAAATCCCACCACCACATCCACTTGATGTTTTATCAGCATCGCCTTCACCGCCTTCACCGCCTTCATCACCATAAAAGGCATCACCAGTTTGCGTTTCAAACCATTGCCACGCAAACCTTTCATCGCTACTGTTTCCAGTGTAATCCCATATTGCGGCACCAAACGCGCTTCCATGCTGTTTTCGCTACCGAGCCACACCACCTTATGCCCACGTTGTTGCAAAGCATGTGCCACTGCCAGCGCAGGAAAAATGTGTCCACCCGTACCGCCCGCCATCAACAAAATCGTTTTCGCTTCACTCATCCCTTTTTCTCCTGCAAAACGCGTTCAGACTGCCGCTCTTTTGGGTCAGCCACCGAATAACCGCGCAACACGCGCCGATTTTCATAATCCACGCGCAGCAACAAAGTAAACGCCACCATCATCAAAATCAAAGACGTACCGCCATAAGAAATCAACGGCAGCGTTAAACCCTTGTTTGGCAACAAACTAATGTTCACACCAATATTAATAAAACTCTGCGCCGCCACCCACAAACCAATACCAATCGCCACAAACGAATTAAAATGCAACTCCAAATCACGCGCCTGTTTGCCAATTGAAAACGCGCGCCAAATAATCCAAAAATACACACACACCACCGCCGCCACCGTAATCAGCCCCAACTCCTCGCCAATCACCGCCAAAATAAAATCCGTGTGCGCCTCAGGCAAAAAACCGCGCTTAAAAATCGCATTGCCCAAACCCTCACCAAACAGCCCACCGCGTTCCATCGATAGCAAAGAACCCAAACCCTGATAACCTGTACCCGTTGGGTCATTCCAAGGCTGCCACATCACCGCCATTCGTCGCATACGAAACTCAGACGACACAATAAACAACGCCGCAAAACCAATCGCAATCGACACCGCACCCAAAAACAACTTCATCGGCATATTGACCAAATACAACAACGCCAAAAACAAGCCTGCCACCACCATCATCGAGCCCAAATCACGCGTCGCCGCCACCGCTGCCAAGCCCACCGCAATCGGCAAACCCACCCAAAGCACGCGCCGCACATCATGCCAACTGTCCAACTTGCGCTTAAAAAAGTCCGCCATATACAAAATCGTCGCCAACTTCAACAACTCACTAGGCTGAAACTTAATCCCAAACGGCAAATTAATCCAACGACGCGCACCATTGACCACCTCACCAAAAACCGCCACATACAACAACAAAAAAATCGTCGCCCCACCTAACCACATCGCCCACCGCTGCCAACGCCACATCGGTACACGTGACAAAATCAACGCCGTTGCCAGCCCCAAACCCGCGAACTGCGCCTGTTTCACCAAAAAATAATAACGCCCATCAAATGAACGCTGCGCCGCCGAAGCCGAAAATACCATCACCAAGCCAAAACACAGCAAACACAACAACACCGACAACAAAGTCTTGTCATAATTATCACCATTTTTCAACAAATTTGGACGGCCAAATAAAGTATTTTCGCCCACCCAATTGGCAGGATTTAGTTTAGATAAAATCATGTTAATCAAAAAAATTAATAAAACAGCTAGATATAGTGCAAAAAAATTTTCAGGCAGCCTGAAACCTTTGCAAAACTCAGAAAAATCTCAAATCTACCGTCATTCCCGCGTAGGCAGGAATGACGAATAGGTTAGTTTTCAGGCTGCCTGAAAAAGATTTTCAAAAGTTTCTGCTTGAAAATACACAATAAAACTTGGAGCGCGGACGTTCCCGTCCGCAAAAACAAGAAATTGAACAAATTAAATGCAAATAGAAGATTCGTATTCAACATCGCAACGTTAAGTTTCTCATCTACTAAAAGGCTGCCTTTTAGTACACGACAAAAAAACAATTTCCGTAGGTCGGGCATTCATGTCCGACATCATTCGGCGCACTGTGTCGAGCATGAATGCCCGACCTACAAATTGTCGTGTATCGTGTATTGAAAGGCTGCCAGAATCAAATCAACGCAATTTCGCGCCCACCGTTTCCGCCGCTGCAATCAATTGCGCCACAATCGGCTCAACCTGCTCATCGGTCAGTGTTGCGTCAAAACTTTGCAGCATAATTTTCACCGCCATGCTTTTCGCGTTTTCAGGCAGCCCTGCGCCGCGATACACGTCAAACAACACAATCTCTTGAATTAAATCAGATT
This sequence comes from Neisseriaceae bacterium B1, assembly GCA_051414845.1. Taxonomy (GTDB): domain Bacteria; phylum Pseudomonadota; class Gammaproteobacteria; order Burkholderiales; family Neisseriaceae; genus Simonsiella. The sequence continues at coordinate 305,095 of CP183313.1, read as the reverse complement.
TTACCGTATTCAAAGCGCCCAACAATTCCGCAAACGCCACGTTTTCAGGCAGCACAAACGCCAAATCACGACGCGCAGGCTGGAATTTGGACACACCACCAAAACGCGCTTTTTCGGTCGCCAGCACCGCCGCCATGTCCAATTCAAACACCAAAGCAGGCTGCGGTAAATCGTATTTTTGCAACCATTGCGGATGCAATTCACCAATAAAACCAACGACTTGTCCGTCAATCACAATATTCGCGCTGCGACCGGGGTGCAAAGCAACGTGTTCCGCCTTCACAAACGTAACCGCTTGACCTAGCAGCAAACTTTCCACGTCCGCTTTCAAATCGTAGAAATCCACCGCGCGCGCTTTTTCGCCCCATTGCTCAGGTTGCGCCGCGCCGTACACCAAACCGCCCACGCGCTCGTTTTGCACATAGCCATTTGATTCTTTACGGAAAATTCGCGCAATTTCAAACAAACGCACACGATTGTGTTTGCGGTTCAAATTGTTTTGCAACACTTCCACCAAGCCGCCAATCAGCGTAGAACGCATCACCGCATATTGCGCCGCCAACGGGTTTTGCAAACGGATAGGGTCTTGATTATTCGAAAAATCTTGCTCCCACGCTTCGTCCACAAACGCATAACTCACCACTTCCTGAAAACCGCGCTCCGCTAATTTCGTGTACACGCCAAAGCGCGGACGGCGCGTTTCAGGCAGGCGCAACATTTTCAGGCTGCCTGCGGTTTTATCGTCTGGCACATTTTCATAGCCAAACACCCGCGCAATTTCTTCCACCAAATCTTCTTCGCGCTCAATATCAAAGCGGAACGACGGCGCAGTTACGCAAAAACCTTTTGCTATTTCAACAGATTGCAAACCCAAATCAGTCAAAATTTGGCGAATTTTATCCGCGCTGATTTCCACGCCCAAAATTTTCGCCACACGCGCCACGCGCAAATCCACCGATTTTTCAGATGGCAAAACGCCTTTTGCTTCAATAATTTCGCCAGCCGAACCGCCGCAAATTTGCAGCACCAATTCGGTTGCGCGTTCCATCGCGTCGCGTTGCAATAAATAATCTACGCCGCGTTCAAAACGGAATGATGAATCTGAACCAAAACCATATTGTCTTGATTTCCCTGAAATGATTTCAGGCGCAAACCACGCGCTTTCCAACACGATATTTTGCGTGCCGTCTGAAACCGCGCTGCTCGCGCCGCCCATCAAACCTGCGATGGACAAGGCTTGTTTCTCGTCTGCCACCACCAAAGTGTTGTCGGACAAGGTAACCGTTTTCTCATTCAAACATTCCAGCACTTCGCCATTTTTGGCGCGACGAATGTGCAGGCTGCCAACCAGTTTGTCCGCATCAAAAACGTGCATCGGCTGACCCAATTCCAGCATCACATAATTACCGATGTCCACCAATGCGGAAATGCTGCGAATGCCGCAGCGTTCCAAGCGTTGCACTAGCCAATCAGGGCTGGTGGCGGTTGCGTTTACGCCTTGCACCACGCGGCTCAAAAAGCGACCACAATCTTCGGGCGCGTCAATTTGCACGGGCTGAATTTTGTCGCTAGTCGCTTGAATTGATTTGATTTCTGGAAACGAAACGCCGCATTGCGTCAAAGCTGCCACTTCACGCGCCAAGCCTTTCAAGCTCAAACAATCGGCGCGATTGGGCGTGATTTTCAGCGTGAAAATGGTGTCGTCCAAATCCAAAAATTCGCGGACATTTTGTCCAACGGGTGCGTTGTCGTCCAAAATCAGCAAGCCGTCCACGTCTTCGGGCAGCCCCAATTCTTTGGCGGAACACAGCATGCCGTTGGAAACCACGCCGCGCATTTTGGTGGGTTTGATTTTGAAATCGTTGGGCAGTAACGCGCCGTCCAGCGCGCACGGCACTTTGATGCCCACGCGCACATTGGGCGCACCGCAGACGATTTGTAACAATTCGCCTTTGCCAACATCCACTTGCGTTACATTCAAGCGGTCGGCATCGGGGTGTTTTTCCACCGCCTTGACTTCGGCAATCACGACACCCGAAAATTCAGGCGCGGCAGGCGCGGTTTCTTCCACTTCCAGCCCTGCCATCGTGAGCAAATGGGCAAGTTGGTCGGCGGTTTGGTTGGGGTTGGCTAATTGGGTTAGCCATGAATGGGGGAATTGCATATTTATCTCTTTATTCTGTAACGGTTTTAATAAAATCTTTGCCAAATTTCGTCTGTTTTAAAAGACCTTTTTGAATATCAAGTAATAACTCTGTATTATTTTCCATAAGTTTTATAAATTCAGGTCGTGTTTTAAAATTTGTATACAGATTTTCATCAGTAAAATAATGTTCATAGCTTACGGTAATCAATCCTAATCTAATCCAATTTTCTACATATTTTGGTAAATTGGAATTTTGATAATATGAATGTTGGCTACTTTCTATTTCATAAAGGTCTAATAAATGGGTGTATATTTCAGTAGACCCCAAAGAATCTTTATCTTTTTTAGCATCAACTGCCACAATAGGTAATCCACTCTCTAAATGTAAAATATATTTCAATAATTTAGCTTCCTCAGGAGTAATTTGTTTAATGATTTCAACAAACGAAGGGTGGATTGTATTTTCTAATTCTTTATTTATTGAACTAGCTAATAAATTTAAGTACATTTCTTTTAATTGAGGTTCATCTATAACATTAGCTAAATTCATCATTGCTGGTTCAGCAATATAATTCTTAGGCTCAGTTAAATTTTGAGGTTCAATATGTTTAACTTTTTCGTGCAAATCATCTTTAAATTTATTTTGAAAATATTCAACGGCTTTTTTCCTTGCTCCATTAATTACCACTAATGGCAATAAACAAGTTTCTACTGTTTCAACTAAAGTAATTGCGACATTAGTCGTTGCTTTTCCTAATTGTGATATTTCCTGATGTTTACTATCTATTGCATTTTCTAATGCTTCTACAGTATCTTTAGGATTTAAATCAATATTTACATTATTTTCCATAATAATCCTAATTAATATGCTTAACGTTTTCAGGCAGCCTGCACCACAAAATACTCTTGCTCAATAATCGCCCGAAACTCATCGCCAATCAAACACCAATCCACCAAATCCACTTTCCATGACAAATCGCTTTTGGAAAAATCATTAGCCAAATCAGCATGTTCCGCTAACGATAGCGGCATATCGCCTAAAATCGCCAAATCCAAATCGGAATACGGCTTGACGTTACCATTCACACGCGAACCGAATGCCCACACCGTGCGCGTGGGAATGCGTTACTACAAAATCATTTGCACGATGCGTAATTCTTCGGGCGAAATATTCAGCATTTTGATAAGGCTGCCTGTAATTTTTGCTGCAAAAATTGTGCTTCACGCAAAAATTTTGGGGCTGACGTAGATTAACCCTAAATACCACACCAAACTCGCAGAATTTTCAGCTGCTCTTTTGGTGTACCAAAGTTAAAACGAAATTCACATTCTTTCAAGAATAACAGAAAAGATTTACGATCAATTCCATTGTATTTTCGTAGAACGCGCTTTGCCTGACTCCAGAAATTTTCAATGCCATTGATATGGTTTTGACGGTCTGCAAACAGCTGAGAATGATTGATACGATGATGGGTAAACTCACTCACATCCAGCACATCATAACTCTTATAGCAATCCGTATAAACAATACTATCAGGCATAATTTTCCTTTTAATAACAGGTAGTAAAGTTTCTTGCTTGGTATTTTCAACAACAATGGTAAAGACCTTACCATTGCGTTTCAAAATACCAAAAACAGCGACTTTACCAGCCGCAACACGACCGCGTTTGCCTTTGCGTTGCCCGCCAAAATAGCTCTCGTCTCGCTCCACAGAGCCATTAAAAACTTCGTCTGCTTGAAGTTCTAAATGGTAGGCAATGACTTGACGGATTTTGCGGTAAAACAACATCGCTGAATTAGGCTTGGATGCCAAGTATATCGGCTGCTGCCCGAGCCGTAACTTCCAATACGAAAAATTGGAGTAGTTTTCGCTGAGTAGATTTACTTAGTTTGCAATGGGTTATCTTCATTTTTTAAGTGTGACCTAACTGATAATCTACGTCAGACCCAAAATTTTTTAATGCCCGATACGACCGCAATCGCTGTTTCTTCATCGTAAGTGTGGCTGGTACACACGCGCATATCACGGTATTGTTTCTAGTCTAACCAATTGCCTAAGTAAGAGATTTTGCTCGTTGGCGGTGCGGATTAAATCTTGAAAAGGCATCAAATCAAATTGGCTCGGGTCGGCGGATGTGTGTTCCAAAAAGCGTTTGAGCATTTTGTGGCTGATTTCATAGGTAAATTCAAAGCATTGAATCAAGCCGTCACGGATTTGTGTGTCGCTTGTGTCTTGCTGATAACGCAACCAGCCTTCTTCCAGCCGCGCAATCGCGTTAATTAGCGGTTGAATATTGAGCCTATTCATAGGTTTATCCTTTTTCAGGCTGCCTGAAAGCCGTTTTAGAACCTGTATTTGCAGCCAACGTGCAATGGATTTTTGTACCAATTGGTATGAATGCAAGGAGATTTTTATGTCAATAGCACTCCTATTGATATGAAAATCGCCGCAGCAGTCGTGCCAAGTGGTACAAAAATCCATCACGCTTGGCTGTAAATGCAGTTTCTTATTTCTTAAACTGCTTCAAAAATGCCAAATCATTATCAAAGAACAAACGCAAATCGTTCACGCCATAACGCAACATCGCAAAGCGATCTAAACCGATACCAAACGCGAAACCTGTGTATTGTTCAGGGTCAATATTCACATTTTTCAATACGTTAGGGTGCACCATGCCGCAGCCGCCGACTTCCAACCACTTGCCGTTGTCGCCCATAATGTCAATTTCGGCAGACGGCTCGGTGAACGGGAAAAACGATGGGCGGAACCGCACTTGCAAATCATCACGCTCAAAGAAATTTCTAATAAAATCAGTGAATACCGCTTTTAAATCGGCAAACGTAACGCCTTCTTCCACCCACAAACCTTCGCATTGGTGAAACATCGGCGAATGTGTCGCGTCGCTGTCCACGCGGTACACGCGCCCTGGGGCGATGATGCGAATCGGCGGATTTTTCTTGTCCAGCATATAGCGGATTTGAATCGGCGAAGTATGGGTGCGCAACACGTCGCCATTTTCCACATAAAACGTGTCTTGCATGGCGCGCGCAGGGTGGTTTTGCGGAATGTTAAGTGCTTGGAAATTATGGAAATCGTCTTCAATTTCAGGACCGTCCGCCACGTCAAAACCCATGCCGTGAAACAGCTCCACCACGCGCTGCAAAGTGAGTGTTACGGGGTGCAAACCGCCCACTTCTTGCCCACGCGCAGGCAGGGTTACATCCAAGGCTTCAGCTGCCAGCTGCGCTTGCAATTTGGCTTGTTCCATTTGGCTGCGTTTGGCGTCGTAGGCTGCCTGAAATTGGTTTTTGCATTCGTTGATGTGCGCGCCGACGGTTTTGCGCTCATCGGGCGACATCGCGCCAAGCTGTTTCAAGAGTGCGTTCAACTCGCCCGTTTTGCCCAAATATTGGGCTTTGACGAGTTCTAAAGCTTGTTGGTCGGTGGCGGATTGAATGGCGGCAATGCCGTTTTGGGTGATTTGAGTGGCGTTGTTTTGCATGTTAAGACAATAAAATAAGTGAAAAAATGGTGCGTATTTTACCTGATTTGGCGCGGCGGCAAAACTGTTTGCGCGTTTCTTTTCAAGCTGCCTGAAAATCGGAGCGAAACTTGCGCTGTAAATCGCTTTCAGGCTGCCTGAAAATCCAGTAAAATGGCGCGATTTTTTCAGGCTGCTTGAATTAGACTATTCATCGTAGGGGCGGATTTCATATCCGCCTTTTTGAAAAACATTTGATTGGGCGGATATAAAATCCGCCCCCACGAACTCGGAAAACGCGAGTTTTCAGGCAGTCTATAATCCAGTTTCCCCATATTTAACAAAGACTTTGATTATGCTAACTTTCCAACAAATTATTTTTAAATTGCAAAACTATTGGGCAGAACAAGGCTGCGCGATTATTCAACCGTTTGATATGGAAGTGGGCGCGGGTACATCTCACCCTGCTACCTGTTTGCGCGCGCTGGGCCCTGAGCCTTGGAATGTGGCCTATGTGCAGCCATCGCGCCGCCCGAAAGACGGTCGTTACGGCGACAATCCGAACCGTTTGCAGCACTATTATCAGTTCCAAGTTGCGCTGAAACCTGCGCCCGACAATATTCAGGATTTGTATTTGGGCAGCCTGAAAGAATTGGGCATTGACCCGACCGTACACGACATTCGTTTTGTGGAAGACGATTGGGAAAACCCGACTTTGGGCGCATGGGGCTTGGGCTGGGAAGTGTGGCTGAACGGCATGGAAGTTACCCAGTTTACCTATTTCCAACAAGTGGGCGGCATTGATTGTGCGCCCGTGTTGGGCGAGATTACTTACGGCATTGAGCGTTTGGCGATGTATTTGCAAGGCGTTGAAAATGTGTATGATTTGGTCTGGACGAAAACGCCACAAGGCACGAATTTGACTTATGGCGATGTGTATCATCAAAACGAAGTGGAGCAATCCACCTACAATTTTGAATACAGCGACGCGACTTGGTTGCTGGAACAATTCAACAATTACGAGACGCAAGCCAAGCGTTTGCTGGAAACCGAAGACGCGCAACTGGCTTTGCCTGCGTATGAGTTGGTTTTAAAGGCAGGGCATACGTTTAACTTGCTGGACGCGCGCGGGGCGATTTCGGTTACGGAACGCGCAACGTATATCGGGCGCATTCGTTCGTTAAGCCGCGTGGTGGCGCAGAAATTTGTGGCAAGCCGTGAAGCGTTGGGTTTTCCGTTAATTAAAAAATAATGGTTAGATTTTCAGGTAGCCTAAATGTATGTTTAGCCTGCCTGAAAATTTTGTAAATCTTTTATTCTAGGTCGAATACTTGTATCCGACAATCTTCAAAAAATAAATACTGTTAAAGATTCAAAAATTCGACCTACCACAATTTACGGTCTCTCACGCTGAATTATACGTTTTCAGGCAGCCACAACGGTTCGGGCTGCAATCCAACCTTGAATTTATCCATCACGCATTGGCAAACATGCTGCGACAGCGCGCGCACATCGTCGGCGCAGGCATGGTCGCGGTTAATCAACACCAAAGCCTGTTTATCATGCACCGCCGCGCCGCCGATGTTGTATCCTTTTAGGTTGCATTGGTCAATCAACCAGCCTGCCGCCAATTTAACGCTGCCATCAGCTTGTGGATAACGCGGCATATTTGGATATTTTTTCAATAATTCAGTCGCTTGTGATGCACTAACAATCGGGTTTTTGTAAAAACTGCCTACATTGCCTGTAAACTCAGGGTCGGGCAATTTGCTACGCCGAATCTGGCAAACGGCTTGCGCCACATCTTTCGCTGTCGGCGCGCGTTCGCCACATTGTTGCGCGACGGTGGCGGCTAAATCGCCATAGTTTAAATTAGGCGTAAATGTCTCGTCTAAACAGAAGGTTACAGCGGTAATCACATATCGCCCTTTGCCCACTTGCTTAAAGACACTTTCACGATAAGCAAATTGGCAATCGGCGTTGCTCAATTCGGTAAATTCTTGTTTTTCCAGATCAAAACAACGCACGCTGGCAATGCGTTGATTGATTTCCACGCCATACGCGCCAATATTTTGCACAGGCGACGCGCCTACTGTACCTGGAATTAAGCTGAGATTTTCCAAACCGCTCAAACCAAGCGCAATCGTGTGTTGCACAAAATCATGCCACACTTCACCCGCCTGCGCTTCGAGCCACACTTTGCCGTTTTCTCGTTTGATTTCGTGTATGCCTTTGTTGTTTAAGCGCACAACCAAATGCGGATAATCTTTTAAAAACAAAATATTGCTGCCACCGCCGAGCCACAAAACCGTTTGTCTATCAAATTCAGGCAGCCTGAAAATATCTAGCAAATCGTCTTCATGATTGAGTTCGCCATAAAACGCGGCATACGCAGGCAACCTAAAAGTGGTATAAGGTTGAAGATTAACGTTTTTTTGTAGGGTAAACATAGAATTTTATTCAAAATCAAGATTAGTGTAGGTCAGCTCTCCGAGCCGACGCTTTATCCATTCATACTTTTTCAGGCAGCCTGAAAACTATCGTCCGCGCTGCACCATTGTCCATTTGCTGCATTTTTCCAAATACCACAGCAACGCCGCCGCCGCCATCGCTAGCGAAAACACCAACGCCGTCCAAAAGCCATAAATGCCCATGTCCAACCCATACGCCAGCGCGTAACCAGGTAACAAACCGAGCAACCAAAACGCAATCGCGTGAATAATCATCGGGATACGCGTTACTTTATAGCCGCGCAAAGCGTAGGACGCGATACATTGGGTAAAATCAAAAAACTGAAATACCGCGCAAAACAAAATAATGTTTACCGCCAGCGCAATCACGCCCGCGTCGTCAGTATAAAGCCCAACCAGCGGATAACGCAGCGTTATCATCGCCGTCATGGTAAACACCGCCAAAAACAAACCAAATGCAATGGAAACGCCCGAAATATAACGCGCGCGCGCAAATTGGCGTTTGCCCAGCGCAAAACCAATGCGCACCGTCGCCGCCGCGCCCACTGACTGCGGAATCATGTAGACCACGCTACTCAAGCTGATGATAACTTGTTGTGCCGACACTGTATCTGCCCCCAAAGGCGCAATTAGCCACACAATTGAAGTAAACAAACTGGCTTCCAAAAAATACGACAAACCAATCGGCCAGCCCAGTTGCCAAATCTGTTTTTGCATCGCCCATTGCGGTCGCCCCAGTTCAGCAAACAAGCCAAAAGGCGCAAAATAACGCTCGCGTCCAATGTATGCCCCCAAAGCCAGCGCATTAAACATAAACACCAGCAAAGTTGCCAAACCACAACCTGCGCCACCCATTTCAGGCAGCCCCAATTTGCCGTACACAAAAATATAATTCAACGGCACATTTAACAACAATGCCGCCCAGCTTACCCACATTACTGAATTAGGACGATTCAAACTAGTAGCATAGGCATGCAAAGCGCGGTGCAACATCGCTGCTGGCAACGCCAACGCCGTATAAAAAATATAGTCGCCTAGCATGGATTCAATGTGTGGCGCAAACTCAACATATTGTTTTAATGGCGCAATTAAAGCCAACATCAACACCATGCCAAGCAAACCGAGCAATGCGCCAAACCACAAACCTTGTCGCCCCACTTCGCCTACTTCGCGCTGTTTGCCCGCGCCGTGCATTTGCGCAATGATGGGATTGAGCGCGGTCATCACACCAATCAAAGTAATGTAAAAAGTAGAAAACAGCGCGCTGCCTAAAGCCACCGCGGTCAAATCATCTTTGCCCGCGCCGCCCGCCATTGCCGTATCCACCACACCCACGCCTACACCTGCAATAGACGCGAGCATCATCGGCAAGCCCAGTTTAATCAAGGCCGCCGCTTCGGTGCGGAAATTGGAAAAAGGATAACGGTTTAAATCTAAAATCATGATGAACTTTAATCAAGAAATGTTTCAGGCAGCCTGAAAACAGCACAAACCCTGTTGTAACCACTAAAAAACTGCATATTTTAACATTAAGGCAGCCTGAAAACGTGTAAATCTGTATAATCCGCGCGTTAAATTTTTTCAGGCAGCCTATCATGCCCCTTATTCAATCCCTGCCGCAAGGCAAACTCGACATCATTGGCGATGTGCACGGGCAATTTGAAGCCCTGCAAAATCTGTTGCACTATTTGGGTTACACACCCGAAGGTCGTCATCCGCAAGGACGCAAAATTGTGTTTGTGGGCGACTTAGTGGACCGTGGCCCCGATTCGCCTGCGACACTTGATTGGTTTGGTCAAGCGCATCATCAAGGCAATGCGTTTATGGTATTGGGCAACCACGAGCTCAATATTCTCAATCACGAAGCCAAAGACGGCACAGGCTGGTTTTTTAGCCACCGCAGCGAGCGCGATAGCCAAAATTACGCGCCATGGAATCTGGCGAGTGAAGACAAAAAATCCTCGTATATTGAATTATTAAAAAAGCAACCGATTGTGTTACAACGCGCTGATTTACGCGTTGTCCATGCCGCATGGCTGCCTGAAAGCATTGCTAAGCTGCAAGAATACAACGACGAAGATTTGCTCAAAATCTACCAAGAATGGGACGATGAACTCAATTGCTGCGTCAAACACGCGCCATGGTTTGACGATTATTTGGAAGAACAGCGCATCCACGCGCACAGCATTGAAAATCCCACTCACGAAGTGCCGCAACTACACGCTACTGCCGCGCACGATGTATACCGCAGCAGTCGCCACCCCATTCGCGCGCTGACCAGCGGTATTGAACATGCCGCTGCCGAGCCATTTTTTGCCAGCGGGCGTTGGCGTTTTTCCATTCGCAATCCGTGGTGGGAGCATTATCAAGACAACGCACACGTTGTGATTGGGCATTATTGGCGACAATGGTACGATGTGCCGCAACCGAAACACCGTGTCGGCATGTTTACCGTACCGCCTCATCATTGGCATGGTGCGCGTAAAAATGTGTTTTGTATTGACTTTTCTGCTGGCGCACGTTGGCGCGACCGTCGCAAAAATATATCCCCTTGCGATTCGGAACACCGTCTAGCCGCCTTGCGTTGGCCTGAAAAAACCTTAGTGTTTGACAATGGCGAAGTGGTGAAAACGGCTGCCTGAAACCGAAGGATAAATCATGGACACTTATTTCAGCATGAAAGTATTTTGCCAAGTGGTACAAAGTGGTAGCTTTACCCGCGCGGCGCAATTGCTCGACATTTCCATTCCTATGGCGAGTAAACACGTGGCGCATTTGGAAAAAAATTTAGGTATCCAACTACTGTACCGCAATAACCGCACTTTAAAACTCACCGAACAAGGCGAAACCTATTTCCAAAACTGCTTAGCTGCATTAGAAATTCTTGACCAAGCCGCCGATGAAGCAACCGCCATGAACAGCGCAAAACCGCGCGGCACCTTACGCATTAGCGCACCGATTTGGTTTGCCTGCGACAAATTCGCCGCATGGGTAACCGAATATCAGCAACTCTATCCCCAAGTTGAACTGGTTATCTCGCTGACCAATCGCCGCGTTGATTTAAACAGCGACGGTGAAGACCTCGCGCTGCGTTTAACGCACACATTAGCCGAAAACGTTATCGCTAAACCGCTGGGCAAAATCCCATTTTATCTCGTTGCGTCGCCCAGCTATTTAGCTGAACACGGCATACCGCAAACACCTGAAGCATTCAATGAAATGCAAGCCGTGTTGCCCACTTATACCGACATGACCCACGAGCAAATCCAATCGCCACACGGTTTTGCCACGCTCAATCTCGCAGGCAAAACACGCAGCGATAATACGCTGATGATTGCCAGCCTAATCCGTGCAGGCAGCGGCATTGGTTATATGCCCTCATGGCTGGCAGAAGAAGATTTAGACAGCGGCAAACTGGTGCGTTTGCTGCCTGATTACGTATTGCGCACACCGCCGCTGTACGCCGTTTACGCCAGCCGCCGCAGCATGAACTCACGTTTGCGTAGTTTCATTGATTTTATTTCGCAAAAATGTGAAGAAGAACACATTTATTAACACCAGTTTGGTTTTCATAATTTAAACGAGCCTACATCATTATGCAGGCTCGTTTATTTTGGTTTACTTAGGCAAATACTTAATGTTGCCCTTCAAACAACGCTTCCACAAACGCGCGTGCGTTGAATGGGCGTAAATCGTCAATGCTTTCGCCCACACCAATATAGCGTACAGGAATCGGGCGCGAGCTTGCCAATGCGGCTAAAACGCCACCTTTGGCTGTGCCGTCCAGTTTGGTTACGATTAAACCTGTTACACCCAGCGCGTCGTCAAATGCTACGACTTGATTGACCGCATTTTGTCCGATATTCGCGTCCAACACCACAATCACTTCATGCGGCGCGTCGGGCATGGATTTTTGCAACACGCGTTTCACTTTTTTGATTTCTTCCATCAAGTGCAATTGCGTTGGCAAACGTCCAGCCGTATCCGCCAGCACAATATCAATACCTTTGGCTTTAGCAGATTCCACCGCATCAAAACACACTGCTGCGCTGTCGCCCGATTCCTGCGAAACCACGGTTACGCCATTGCGTGCACCCCATTCTTGCAATTGTTCGCGTGCTGCCGCGCGGAAGGTATCGCCAGCCGCTAGCATGACAGTTTTGCCTTGCGATTGGAAATATTTGGCGAGTTTGCCGATGGAAGTGGTTTTGCCTGCGCCATTGATACCTGCCATCATGATGACAAACGGTTGCCCGTTATTCGGGATTTCCAGCGGCTGTTCCAGCGGTTTGATTAAGTCGTAAATCGCGTCTTTCAGGGCTTGACGCAATTCGTTGCCATCTTTTAAACCTTTAAGCGACACGCGGTTGCGCACTTCTTTCATCAAGTGTTCGGTCGCTTCAATGCCCATGTCGCTAGTAATCAACACGGTTTCCAAGTCTTCGTACAAATACTCATCAATTTTACCACCACCAAACACACCAGCGAGCGATTTTGCCATTTGGTTACGCGATTTGCTCAAACCGCGCGCCAAACGTGCCGTCCAACTTTCGGCAACTTCTTCATCGCCAGCAAACACGGTTACCGATTCTGCGGCAACAACAGGCGTTTTAGAGGCTGCCTGAAAAGTATTATTGCGTGGATGTTCTGTGTGGTATTGCGCCAAATGTTTTTCATCAATATCTGTTGCTGCGTCTGCTGGTGGTGGCGCTTGCACTTCTGGTTCAGCTTCTTCAGACAGCATTTCAGGATGTGGTGGCGCGTCTGCAATAACCGCGTGTTCAATCGTATCAATGCTTTCTTCAATCGCTTGCGCGGTTTCAGTAGCAATAATTTCCGCACGCATTTCCAGTTCATCAACTTTATCGTGCACAGCATGTGCCATGCCTTCTGCCCAAGTTTCGGCAGCATGCGCCCATGACTTCACGGCTTGGCTACTTTCTTCAGCAACGATTTCCGCGCGCATTTCTAATTCATCGGCTTTATCATGTACCGCATGCGCCATATCGTGCGTCCAATGCGATACTTTTTCGCCCACAGATTCTTCAACCCCATGACCATGCGACACAGTTGGTTTAATGCTCGGTGCAGTGGGATTTGCCCAACTGTTCACGCCTTCAGCTTGCGCCTCAGGCTCATTTGGCGCAGCAACTTGAGTTACTTCGCTTGCATTTTCGTTCTGCGAAGGTACACTTGCTTCTGATTCAGGCGCACGCTCTTCAGGCTGGATAACAGTATGTTCTGGTTCTACTGCTTGTGCTGGCTCAACTTCTTGCAGCTCAGTCACCACACTTTCAGGCTGCCTGAAAGATTCCGCCGTTTCATGCTGCTCATTGTTTTGAATGTCGGCAACTTCTGTCGCTTCTTCATCCGCTTCAGTCTGCACTTCTGACTGCTCTGGCAATTCATCTTGCTGTACTTGAGTCGCTACGACTTCAGGCAGTGTCTCAACTGTCGCTTTATCCGTAACCTTTGCCTCAACTTCAGGCACTGGTGTATCTTGCGGCGCAACAACAGGCTCTGTCACTGAAGTTTCAGGCTGCGTAACAGGAGCTTCGCTGGAAGGGACTTGTTCGGGACGTGGTTCGTCTTTTTTGAAAATATTCTTTAAGAAACTCAGCATAGCGTTCTCTTATGTATTTATGTAAAGCGTTGAACAAAATTGCGCTTATTGTAACCGATTTCAGGCTGCCTGAAAGCAGTTTTTATGAACCAAATAGCCATCTTTTTAAGATGGTTTCTCACTTTTTTCAGGCAGCCTGAAAAGCAAAATAAAGTAGCGATTTTGTGGCATAATGCGCGCCTTTGGTTTTGAGTATAAGGAATGCAAAATGGGCGTTTTTGCCATGATTTTGCTTGCCTTAGGCATGTCTATGGACGCATTTGCCGCTGCTTTGGCGCGCGGTGCGGTCTTGCCTAAGAAAACGCATTTTGGACAGATTTTGCGCACAGGCTCGGTGTTTGGCTTGGTGGAAATGTGCGCGCCTTTGGTTGGTTTTGCGCTCGGCTCGGTGGCGGCAGATTTGATTCGCGAATGGGACCATTGGGTCGCGTTTATTTTGCTGGCGGGCTTGGGCTTACGCATGATTTATGAAGGGGTAGCGGGCGAAGATGAAGAAGTTGTCGAAGTGCCATCAGGCAAACAAAACGCGCTGATGTTGGTGTTTACCGCGATTGGCACGAGCATTGATTCGATGATTGTGGGCGTGGGTTTGGCGTTTTTGGCGGTTAATATTTGGACATCGGCAATTTCCATTGGTTTGGCAACCACCATTATGGCAACGCTAGGCTTGTGGCTCGGGCGTTTTTTGGGCGACAAAATCGGCAAATGGGCGGAAATCGCAGGCGGTTTGGTTTTAATTGGCATTGGCGCAGCGGTTTTGATTGACCATTTAGGCTTGTTTCAGGCAGCCTGAAAAGGGTTTTTTGAATGTTTTCAGGCTACCTGAAAAGTAGGTTGGAGATCAAAATTTAAATTTTTTTGTTTTATTCACTTGAAAACCCTTTTTCAAGCCCTATCTTGCACACCGTTACAGAGCAACCTTGCTTTGAGCGGTGTTTTTGTTTTCAGGCAGCTTAAAAAAACTTATCCACATTTTTTCAGGCAGCCTCTTGAAATCATTCGCCACAACCTTATTTAGCAAACATCATTGATTACACTTTTAGGAGTAAAAACATTATGGCAAAAGTTATCGGTATTGACTTGGGTACAACCAACTCTTGTGTCGCAATCTCTGAAAACGGCACAACCAAAGTAATTGAAAACGCAGAAGGCGCGCGCACTACGCCTTCTATTATTGCGTATTTGGACGGCGGCGAAATCTTGGTCGGCGCACCTGCAAAACGCCAAGCCGTTACCAACGCAAAAAACACTATCTATGCTGCTAAACGCCTGATTGGTCACAAATTTGAAGACAAAGAAGTGCAGCGCGACATTGAAACCATGCCGTTTGAAATCATCAAATCAGGCAATGGCGACGCGTGGGTAAAAGCGCAAGGCAAAGAATTGTCTCCGCCACAAATTTCCGCTGAAGTGTTGCGCAAAATGAAAGAAGCGGCAGAAGCGTATTTGGGAGAAAAAGTAACCGAAGCAGTCGTAACTGTTCCTGCGTACTTCAATGACAGCCAACGCCAAGCCACCAAAGACGCAGGTCGTATCGCTGGTTTGGACGTAAAACGCATTATCAATGAACCAACAGCAGCCGCGCTGGCATTTGGCATGGACAAAGTTTCAGGCGGCGACCGCAAAGTAGCGGTTTACGACTTGGGCGGTGGTACGTTTGATATTTCGATTATTGAAATTGCGGACGTGGACGGCGACAAACAATTTGAAGTATTGGCAACCAACGGCGACACATTCTTGGGCGGCGAAGATTTTGACCAACGCATTATTGATTTCATCATCGCCGAATTTAAGAAAGAGCAAGGCATTGATTTGAAAGGCGACCCAATGGCTATGCAGCGCGTAAAAGAAGCTGCGGAAAAAGCCAAAATTGAATTGTCTAGCGGTCAGCAAACGGAAATCAACTTGCCCTACATCACGATGGACGCGACGGGTCCGAAACACTTGGTGTTGAAAATCACGCGTGCGAAATTTGAGAGCTTGGTAGAAGATTTGATTGCGCGTTCTATTGAGCCTTGCCGTATTGCGTTGAAAGATGCAGGTTTGTCTGCCAGCGATATTGACGATGTGATTTTGGTGGGCGGTCAAACGCGTATGCCAAAAGTGCAAGAAGAAGTGAAAAACTTCTTTGGTAAAGAGCCACGCAAAGACGTGAACCCAGACGAAGCCGTTGCCGTTGGCGCAGCGATTCAAGGCGAAGTGTTGGGTGGTGGTCGTACCGACGTATTGTTATTGGACGTAACGCCCTTGTCTTTGGGTATTGAAACCATGGGCGGCATTATGACCAAGCTCATCCAAAAAAATACCACCATTCCAACCAAAGCATCGCAAGTGTTCTCAACAGCGGAAGACAACCAATCTGCGGTTACCATCCATGTGTTGCAAGGCGAACGTGAACGCGCATCGGCAAACAAATCTTTGGGTCAATTTAACTTGGGCGATATCGCACCTGCACCACGCGGTATGCCACAAATTGAAGTAACCTTTGACATCGACGCGAACGGTATCTTGCACGTTTCTGCCAAAGACAAAGGTACTGGCAAAGCGGCCAACATTACGATTCAAGGTTCTTCAGGCTTGAGCGAAGAAGAAATTGAACGTATGGTCAAAGACGCAGAAGCCAACGCGGAAGAAGATAAAAAACTGCACGAATTGGTACAAAGCCGCAATCAAGCCGAAGCCTTGATTCACTCTGTGAAAAAATCATTGGGCGAACACGGTGATAAATTGGGCGCGGACGAAAAAGCCAATATTGAAACCGCATTGGCAGAAGCTGAAGAAGCCGTAAAAGGCGAAGACAAAGACGCGATTGACGCCAAAGCCGAAGCTTTGGGCGCAGCAAGTCAAAAGCTAGGTGAAATCGTGTACGCCCAAGCGCAACAAGAAGCCGAACAAGGCGGCGCGTCTGCTGGTTCAAAAGCTGATGATGACGTAGTAGACGCGGATTTTGAAGAAGTAAAAGATGACAAGAAATAATTGCAAGATTTAACTTGTTACAAGGCTGCCTGAAAACTAGGAAACTGGTTTTCAGGCAGCCTTTTTTGTGTTTTTTCAGGCAGCCTGAAATGGTTTTGCAAAGGTTTCAGGCTGCCTGAAAGGATTTTGCAAAGGTTTCAGCCTGAAACTTTTACAAAACCCCGAAAATTTCAAATGTACCGTCATTCCCGCGCAGGCGGGAATCCAACTTTGATTTTAAGTTTCTATTTTTTATCAAAGGATTGCAGATATGAACGATGGATTCCCGCCTGCGCAGGAATGACGAAATTGCTAGTTTTAGGCTGCCTGAAATGCTATCATCAAACATATTCGCGCTCATGGTTTTCAATTACCGCTTGTGCGCCCGATTGTTGCCAAAATGTTTGATATTGCTCACACAAATCGCGCGTGACATAAATCGCAATCGGCAAAGACGCGCCCTCTTGCAACACGTTTAACACCGTTTGCGCCATTTCATCATTTTCCACGCACCAAATCAGCGCACTCGCGTCTTGCGCGGCATGAAATTCGGCAAGATTGTTCACAATTACCCAAACATGACGATTGCTAGGCATTTTGCCCAGCTGCTGTAATTGCGCCAGCGTGAGCATGGTATTTTCGGTTTCGGGCGCGGGATAGGGCAAAATGCGATAGCGGTCGGTTTCATCGCGCAAACTGGTTTTGGGGCTGCCTGAAAGCTGTTGCGGCATAGACAAAACGGATAACAAATGCGTATTGGCAGGCAACATGGGCGACACGCTGGGTGCGGCAGGGTTTTGCCACGCGAATTGTTGCCCTTCGCGCGCTTGCATTTCGCCTGTCCAATCTTGTGCGCCGACACGGTAGAAACGCAAATGGACGGTGGCGTGTTCATAGGCGTGGATTTTGGCAAGATAGGGCGTGGCGTGACGGATATGAATGCCGAGCTCTTCTTGAAATTCGCGTTGCAAGGCGGCGATTTCGCTTTCGCCTGTTTCCACTTTGCCGCCTGCAAATTCCCAATAGCCAGCGTAGGCTTTGCCTTCAGGGCGGCTGGATAATAGGATTTCGCCTGCGGCGTTGTAGATAATGCCTGCGACAACGTGGAGAGTGGGTGGCATGGGTGGGCTTTCTTTGGATTGAGTAGGTTGGGTCTTGACCCAACAAACATCATGGTTGATTAATAAAGTGTTGGGTCAAGACCCAACCTACGAATGCTTTTGGAGTTGGTAGGTCGGATACTTGTATCCGACAAAATTTTATATAAAACAAATATTTGCTGAAAGAGAGAAAATGTCGGATTCAAGAATCCGACCTACGATTTAGGTTTTGCAAAGGTTTCAGGCAGCCTGAAACCTGTTTCTTTGCTATAATCCGCGCCTTTTTCAGCGCACGGGCGCAATAGTAAAGGATTTAGCGATGTGGTTCAAACAAGTGAGTTTTTTTCAATTAACGCAAGATAAGCTGCCTGAAATAAAAACGCTGGCGGATAAGTTGGCGGAGCATGAATTTGCACCTGTTACAGGGTTGGATTGGTTTAGCGAAGGTTTTACCGTGCCTTTTGGTGGTTTGCCTGAATTGGTTTTTCCTGCGGATTTTACTTGGTCGGTGGCGTTGAAAAAACAGGAAAAGGTGTTGCCCTCTGGCGTAATTCGTGATTTTTTGGATGAAAAAGTGGCGCAGATTCAGGAAAACGAGAATCGCAGCGTAGGGCGCAAGGAAAAACAGGAATTAAAAGAACAAATTACCGATGATTTGTTGCCGCGTGCGTTTACGCGCTCGTCGCGTACTTTGGCGGTGTGTGATACGCGTTCGGGTTTGTTGTTGGTCGGTTCAGGCAGCCAAAATAAGGCGGAAAATGTGTTAGCTAAATTGCGCGAGGCTTTGGGCGGCTTGGAAGCGCGTTTGCCGAATACAAAAATGTCGCCATCTGCTTTGATGACGGAATGGCTGTCGCGTGGCGCGTGTGCAGGCGGTTTTGAGTTGGGCAGCGATGTGGAGCTAAAAGGGCAAGGCGATGTTGCGCCTGTGGTGAAAATCGCGAAACAGGATTTGACGACGGAAGAAGTGGTGCGCCATTTGGAAACGGGTAAAACGGTCACGCAAATGGGCTTGGTGTGGCGCGAGCAGGTTGCGTTTGTTTTAACACAGGATTTTGGTTTGAAACGGATTCAGTATTTGGATGTATTGCAAGAGCAGGCGGAAAGCCATGGCGATGATGCGGCGGCACTGGCTTTTGCGTCGCAAATTATTATGGCGGAGAGTTTGTCTACGATGATTGCGGAATTGGTGGCGTGCTTGGGCGGTTGGCAAGAATAATTTTTTAATCTTTGAATATTACTTCAAATAGATTGGTGTGTTTGTACAACATTTTTGTTTAGATAAACAGATACAATGATATACAAATATTTTTTAAAATTTAATTTCAATCAATCTATTTTTATAAGCTAAAATATTCTATCGCATTCTATATCCTTCCTAACATCAAGTGTAAAGAAACAAACTAAGAGTTTCTATAACAAATCATTACTGATAGAATGCAAATACATCATTTTTTTACTTTATTTTCACAAACATTGGGAGGATACTGTTATGGCTAGCAAACCTATTGCTAATAGTCAAAACAAATACCGCACCATTACCATGTCGGTAGTGGTGTTTTTGGTTTTATTGGCTGTTTTATTGGTAGGCAACTTTTATTTAGCAAATAAACAGGCTCAAGCGATTTTGCGTATTGATGCGGTCGGCGAGACCAGTGACTTTACATATGATGTTCTGGTTGCTGCGCAAAAACTGCGTAATGAGCAATTGGAACAAAAACCACTTTCAATTAAGTTAATGAAAGAAGCTGAAGAGGGTGTAGTTGGTAACATCAAAATTATGCGTGACGGTGGGCATTATGAAGCTGCTGGTCGTAGTGGTGATGTATTGTCTTTTAGCGATGAACCAAAATTGTCTGAGCAACTGAAAAAAGTGGAAGATTTATGGACACAATATCAGCAGCAATTAAAAGTTGTTGACCAGCCAAACGAAGATTTTACTGCTTTGGAAGCGTTTGCTGTGGCTAAGCAAGAAGAAATGTATCGCACCTTGGATGAATTGATTGTGATGCTGACTGAAGATTCGCGTGCTTATTCTCGTTATATAGGTTGGTTGCAAATTATCGGTGTGGTATTGATGGTAAGCTATTTTATCTTGTTCGTGTTCTACTTCATTCGTCAAATGAAACAAAGCGATGCAGTATTGGAAGAAGCTCGTCGCGAAACGCGCGATATTTTGGACTCGGTATCTGAGGGCTTTTTCCTGCTGGATAAAGACATGAACGTGGGTCATGAGCACTCAAAAGTATTGAATGATATTTTGCAACAACGTGATATTGGCGGACAAAACTTCTTGGACTTGGTTTCTAATATGTTGGCTTCTGACCGTAAGCGCGACGCCTTGAAATTGTTTGTAACCCAGTTATACAACACGCACGTAGTGGAAAAATTGATTCATGGTTTGAATCCATTGCGCCGTGTAGAAATCAACGATGGCGATAACGACTCTACGCGTACATTGTCTTTCCACTTTTCTCGCGTCTTGAAAGATAAGGAAATTGAAAAAGTATTGGTGAGCGTACGCGATATGACGGACGAAGCGCGTTTGCAAGAGCGTTTGAAACAAGAACAAGAACAAACGAACCAACAAGCGGAAATGATTAGCCAATTAATGAACGCCGATTATGCAATGATGGCGGCATTCTTGAAACGTACGCATGAAACATTGTATGAAATCAATACGGTCTTGAAAGAACCAGGTACCGACGTTTCTCAATTGCAAGGCAAAGCACAAACGATTGCGCGTGAAATTCATGGTATTAAAGGTGAAGCTTCTGCATTGAAATTGGGTGCTTTGGTATCCAAAGCAGAACAATTTGAAAATAAAGTTAAATCTTTGCAAGCCAAATCTAAATTGGTGGGTAATGACTTCTTGAGCGCGGTTATTGACTTGGAAGGCATGATTAATGTAGTCAATCAAGCACAAGCTTGGCATAATAAAATGCGTCCTGCAACACGCGGCGCGCAACAAAATGAGCAAGAAAATAGCTTCTCTACTCTTCCTGCACCAACTTCTTTGGAAACGTTCTTGTCTGACTTTGTACAAGACATTGCGAAACGTCATAATAAAGAAGCGGTGTTCGATGTACGCGGTTTAGATTACTTTGACCGTCATCCAGCGCAGTTAGAAGCGTGGAAAGATGTTATTATTCAATTGCTGCGCAATGCGGTTGTTCATGGTTTGGAAACGCCTGTTGAGCGTAGTCTGCTAATGAAATCACGCCAAGGTACAGTGAAGTTATTTGTAGAACAAACTCCTGAAGGCAATATTCGTTTGCTGGTTGAAGATGATGGTAAAGGTATCAACTTCCCACAAATTCGCGAAAAAGCCATTGAACGTGGTATGTTATCGACAGAACAAGCTGCGACTTGGGATAATGGTCAATTGTTGAATTTGATTTTTGAACCAGGTTTCTCAACGCATGAAACGCATGACGAAGACGCTGGTCGTGGCGTTGGCATGGATATTGTGAAAGAGCGCATTAACCAACGCCATGCTAAATTAAAAGTACGCACAGCTGCTAAACAGTTTACGCGTTTTATAATTGATTTATAAGGAAAAATATAATGTACACACTCATGATTGTTGATGACTCAAACGTTATCCGTAACCGCATTGAGCGTGCTTTGGAAAACAGTTCGTTGCGCTTTGAAGTGGTGGCAACTGCTTCTAATGGTGCGGACGCAATTGAAAAGTTCAAAAAATTTCGCCCACAATTTATCACGATGGACATTACCATGCCTAAAATGGATGGCTTGGAATGTGTGCAAGAACTCATCTCGATTGACCCTACTACCAATATTTTGGTGATTTCAGCATTGTCTGATGAATATACGGGTTTATTGGCACTTAGCCATGGTGCGCGTGGTTTCTTGAACAAACCTTTCCATGACGAAGAATTGGCTGATGCATTGGCTCAATTGGTTGCGTATTTAGACTAAGTTTGTACTGAAACACTTTCAGGCTGCCTGAAAAAGGGTTATAGAGTAAAAACCTCGATAACTTCTTTTCAGGCAGCCTGAAATTTTTGTGGCACATTCATCACATCTGTTTCTTGCCCACTGCCAATCTTCTCGTTTGACAAGTAAAGCCTTTAATCAAACTTTCCCGCTCTGCTATAATCGCACGTTTTTCTTAGTTTAAATTTCCCTTATTTTCATGCCTTTGCCACATTTTATCCGCCGCCGCTTTGAAGAAAAATGGCAGCAACGTTATCTGCCTCAAGCGACCATGCCTGCGCATACGCTGGATTGTCCTGAGTGCGGCTTTCGCGTAGACGTGCCGAAGTTGCGGCAGGGGCAGGAGGCGGATTGCCCGCGTTGTGGTCATCATTTGGTGCATATTGAGCCTGAACCTTATACGACGGTATTGGCGTGTGCCATTGCCGCGTTGTTGTTGATGGTGTTGGTGTATAGTCAGCCTTTTGTGACGGTGCGGATGACGGGGATGTATTCGCCTTTGACGCTACCCAATATGGTGCACGCGCTGTTGGCGGATAATTGGAGCTTTTTAGGCAGCGTGATGTTTATGCTGACGTTTGGCACGCCGTTTTTGTTTGTGGTGTTGGCGATTTATGTTTATGCGCAATTAATCAAGGAAATGGAAAATAAGCGACTGTTAACTGCGATTCGCCTGCTGACACGCCTGCGCCAGTGGATTATGGTGGATGTGTTTTTTATTTCCATGCTGGTGGCGTATATTAAGATTAGCTCGGTGGCGAAGGTGGAATTTGGGATGGCGTTTTGGTTAATGCCGTTTTTGGTGGTGTTGCTTTTACGTACGTCGGTGGCGATTCCACAGCATTGGTTGTATGGGCAGATTTCTCATTATTGTAGCGTGCAGACGTTTCAGGCAGCCAATGATACGGTGTGTTGTTTGCGATGTTTGCATTTCCAGCCACAAAAAGAGATTATTTGTGGCGTATGTGGCTCGGAGTTGTTTTACCGTCGTCCAGCCAGCCTGAAAGTATCGTTTATGTTGCTGCTGGCGGCGATGATTTTGTATATTCCTGCTAATTTTTTGCCGATTATGATTTCTGAAAACCCGATGAACACTGAAGTCAGTACCATTATGAGCGGTATTATTTATATGTGGCGCGACGGGGATAAATTGATTGCGGCGATTATTTTTAGCGCGTCGATTGCGGTGCCAACTTTGAAGATTGTGTCTATGTTGTGGCTTTTGTTTAGTGCGCGCTTTTTTCCACTGTTGTCGGTGGAGAAATTGTCGCTGCAATATCGGATTACGGAGGCAGTGGGGCGTTGGTCTATGATTGACATTTTTGTGATTATTATCATGATGACGACGTTTCACACGAATATCGCGCGGGTAACGCCTGGCCCTGCGGCAATTTATTTTTGCATGGTGGTCATGTTAACAATGTGGTCAGCATATTTTTTTGATATGCGTTTGATTTGGGATAAGCAACGGGTTTGAGGCTGCCTGAAAACGTAACGTACTTAGAACCTGTGTTCATAAAGTTCACAAACGTCTATGTATGGCACCCTACACATCTCATTTTTTTCAGGCTGCCTGAAAACTTTTTTAGATAAAAAACATAATGAATCAACAAGAAATCAATCAAAAATCTGAACAATCTTCGCCGCAAACCGCACGCGTACGCCCAAGTAAAACGTTGGTGTCTACTGTGTGGCTGATTCCTTTGGCGGCAGCGATTGTGGGCGGTTATTTGCTGCTAAAAAGTTTTAACGAACGCGGGCCAGAAGTCACGCTATTGATGGACAACGCAGACGGCATTGAAATCAACAATACCACGATTCGCGTGTTAAACGTAGAAGTTGGTCGTGTGAGCGCGATTCGCTTGAATAAAGACCGCAATGGCGTGGAAATCACAGCAAAATTAAACCGCGAAAGCATGGATTTAATGCGCAAAGACACACAATTTTGGGTCGTCAAACCACGTATCGACCAAAACGGTGTAACAGGTTTAGGCACACTGCTGTCGGGTTCGTATATTTCATTTGCACCTGGCGCAAGCGAAGAAGAAGCGCGTACTTTCAAAGTAGCTGAATTACCCCCTATTTCCGCGCTTGGCGAAACAGGTATCCGACTGAATCTTAAAGGTAAAAATACCAAAATGATTACCGAAGGCAGCCCTGTTTTGTTTGAAAGCCACATTGTCGGTACGGTGGAAACGGCAAAATTCAATCCCGACGACCAAACCGTGCATTACAGCATTTTCATCCAAAGCCCGAACGAAAGTTTGGTCAATGGAGCAAGCCATTTTTGGCTGGACAGTGGCATTGATGTGCGCTTGGATGGTGGTGGCGTAAACATTCAAACTGCGCCCATTTCAGCCCTACTCTCTGGTGCCATTTCGTTTGATAGCCCAGCCTACAAACCAGAATCGAACAAACACATTGAAAATGGCGCACAATTTGAGATTTACAACAACCGCGCCGAAATTGAAAACCAAGCAGGCGCGCGCACTTTATATTATGTGGCGTTTTTCAATTCATCCGTGCGCGGCTTGGACATCGGCGCGCCTGTGGTGTACAAAGGGGTGCGCATTGGTAGTGTTGCCAATGTGCCGTATTTTGAAGACGGCGACCAAGCCAAATTGTTTCAAAATGGCTACATTCCCGTGCGCATTCGCATTGAGCCATATTTGATTGAAGGCAAACACGCCGAACAACGCCCTGACAAAGCGCATTGGCAACAAACCATTCAGGCAGCCTTAGACAAAGGCTTGAGCGCAACTTTAGGCAGCAACAATCTGGTATTGGGCAGCAAAATGATTGAACTGACCGACGGCAAGCAAGATAGCCCCGCTTTCAAACCGCACGTGCAATATCATGGCGAAATCGTGATTGGCACGCGCGGCGGTGGTTTTGATGAATTGCAAGCGCAATTGAGCAAGCTATTGGATAAATTCAACAAATTGCCGCTGGAAAAAACCGTAGGCGAACTCAATGGCAGCCTGAAAGAATTGCAAACTACACTCAAAGGCGTGCAAAAAACGCTGGACTCAGCCAATAAACTCGTGAGCAATCCAAATACGCAAGGCATGCCTGCTGAATTAAACAAAACGCTCATCGAATTGCGTACCACGCTGCAAGGCGTATCGCCGCAATCGCCTGTGTATCAAGACGTGCAGAATACCTTAAAGAGCATTGATAAAACGCTCAAAGACGCGCAACCTGTGATTAACACGCTCAAAGAAAAATCCAACGCGCTGATTTTTAACCACAGCGTGATTGACCCAACGCCGAAAGGAAGACGTTGATGTTGAACAAAAAAATCCTATTTTCAGGCTGCCTAGCAGTATTACTTGCCGCATGCAGCAGCACCGATGTCGGTACAAAATACTACCAACTGCCCGACAGCGCATTCAGGCTGCCTGAAAAACACAGCGCGCCTGTTGGCATCAAAATCCAGCTTGCCGAACCCTTAAAAAGCGGTAGCTTGCTTTACCAAACCGACGCGCACACGCTCAATTTTGCGCAAAATAATTTATGGTCAGCCCCATTAGACGAAGCCCTAACCGCAGCTTTAGCCAATAAACTCAACCGTTCAGGCAGCCTGAAATACGTCCCTGCCAAGGCGCAACAAACCATTGGTTTAACCATTTATTTAGACCGTTTCCAAGGTCGTTACACGGGCGACACTGAAATCAGCGGCTACGCGCAATGGACAAACGGGCAACAAAAAGCGTTTCATGTCATCACGCCGCAGCAAGGCGATGGTTATGCCGCGATGACGGAGAGTTTGGACAAGGGGTTGGACGAAGTGGCGCAAGAAATTGCACAATAATGAAAACATAAAAAAAGCGTGCAATCAATGCACGCTTTTGACTTTCAGGCAGCCTGAAAATTTAATGAACTGCTTCTTTTGCCACAGGCTCTTGCACGTGGCTTGATTGCTCCGCAGCCACTTGCGCTTGCTCTGGCATTACAGAAGAATGGTGGCTGGTAATCAACCATTTATCGCCGTTCCATTCATATGTGAAGCTATAACGCCCCGTAACCGATTTACCTGTTTTGGTGTAATGGAATGTGTACAGACCTGCATCCAAAGCGGTATTACAGCCAATTTTAATATAACGCTCATTGATTTCGCCAACAGGTGCGTTTTCTAAGAAATGGTCAAAATAATCGGCTTTTTCCGCTGCGCTATGGCGTACTTTATTAGAAACTGTTGGCAATAAAATAGAATCTGCCGCATAGTTAGATACTACAATATCCGATTTACCTGTTTTCAGGCTGGCATTCCAACGGTCAAACAATGCTGCAATTTCGCCATCCGTTGTTGCATGACAAACTTGCTTATTTTCATACTGAACTGCTTGATTGCCTGCTGGTGCAGGTTGCTGCAAAACGGGCGCAGAAGAAGCAACAGGCACAACTTGCTCTTGTTTCGCATTCAATTTCGCTTCTAATTCCGCAATTTTTTGGCTTTGCTCATCTGGGCTCAAACGTTCAACTTTCTGCTCATCGTGTTGCACCTTGTGTTCTGGCGCTTTTTCTTTGCTACACGCACTGGCAAAAAGAGCCGTTGCAATCAATAAAGTAAGGTAACGCTTTTGCATTTGATGTTCCTTTGGTTGGGTTGGTGTAAGTGCGTGTAATGTTATGAAAATTTAGGCATTTAAGCAAGAAAAAAAAGCATTATTCGACAAAGCATTGCTCATAAAGCGGCAACAGAGCCAAAATCTGTTCTACTATCCACTCATCCACTTCATAACGCTGAATTTCAGCAGCATTTAAGTGCTTGCCAATAATCAAAAAATCTTGTTTATCGCGCAGGTTTAAGCCATTTTCAGGCAGCCTGAAAAGTGGTGGATAATCGTCATATTCGCTGTCGCTGCCATGCCAAATCTCAAAATCGCCAAAACGCGTGCGGTCTAAACCAGCAAAGGCGTTTTGATAACTGGGCAAGGCAATCGTAGAGCGGTCAGCTTTGTAACAATGCCAATCTAGACTAACGGTCAAGCGGCGTCGATTGAGCAACACCGACAAAATCGGCGCATCTTGTGCAAATTGCGCATATTTAAAATAAGCAAAAAAATGCGCGCGCACTTGCCAGCCGTTACACCAGCGTTCAATGTGTGGCGGGACAAAAGGCGGCTGATGTTCGCCCAACTGCGCCGCTACGCTTTCAATCACGGCACGCCAATCTTGCCACGCGGCTTTATAATTGGCTTTCATCGGCTCAATCGTTTCAGGCGCGTGTTGTTTGAGTTGCGCAAACTGAAAAAAAGGACGATTAAAGAGTTTGCAATGGGCGGCGGTGAGTTTCATGGATTTCCTTTTATTTTCAGGCAGCCTGAAAATATTTGGCTGTCTGAAAAAATAGTTTATCAATTGATTTACTTCGATTTTTTTGGTGAACTACAAATTTTCAGGCAGCCTGAAAACAAATTTGTAATATGAAAAAACCGCACCAGAAAATCTGATGCGGTTTATTTGGGGTGGAAGATGGGGCTCGAACCCACGACCCTCGGAATCACAATCCGATGCTCTAACCAACTGAGCTACATCCACCATTAAACTTTTAAAACTTGGCACGCCCGACAGGAATCGAACCCGTAACCCCCGACTTAGAAGGTCGGTGCTCTATCCAGTTGAGCTACGGGCGCGTACATCTGGCGTGTAATAAACTGTTTTCAAGAATTGGTCGGGGCGGTGGGATTCGAACTCACGACCCTCTGCTCCCAAAGCAGATGCGCTAACCGGGCTGCGCTACGCCCCGACGACTTGAAAGATGTGCATTATAGAAATCAAAACCCAATCGGTCAAGGATTAACTCGATACAAAATCAATCTAGATTGATTTTACACAGAATTTTGTTGCTGCAACTGTTGAAAAACAGGGCAATCTCCAACATGCGCACCCGACAAATAGCCCAAACTCGTCAAAAACTCGCCCACAATCTCGCCGCCCACAAAATTAAATTGTGATTTAAACAACTTCACCCAAGCCGCTTTATCGCGCGGATGGTGTGCGTCCAGCCAGTTTTTCAGGCTGCCATATTCCGCTTGTAAACGCAAAACCTGTTGCGCATTAAAAATCGCCGCCTGAATTTTCAAGCGATTGCGAATAATGCCCGCGTCGTTCAGTAAACGCACCACATCAGTTTCATCAAACGCTGCCACTTTCGCCACATTAAACCCTGCATAGGCTGCCTGAAAACCCGCACGCTTGTTTAAAATCGTTGTCCAGCTCAAACCCGCCTGATTGATTTCCAAAATAAGACGCTCAAACAACACGTTATCATCGCTTTGTGCAAAACCGTATTCCGTATCGTGATACTTTTTATTCGGATTGAGCGTGTCATCAGGTAAAGCGTTGCAAAATTCACAATAATTCATCGTGTTAATCCTTAAAACATCTTTCAGGCTGCCTGAAAACTATTTATCCGCCACGCGCTGCTGCACGCGATTATAAAAACCTCTTAAAATATCAATATCTTCCGTAGTCAAATCCGCGCGTTGAAACACATTTTGCAAACGGCGCATCATGCGTTCTTGGTTGCGACTACGGAAAAAATCCACCGCTTCCATTGTGTTTTCCAAATGCTGCACCATGCCCGCCACCTGCTCCGCCGTTGCCGCGTTCAGTTCAGGCTTCAAATGCGATAAATCTGCGTCCACTTGGCTAAACAATTCATAGCAAACCACCTGTACCGCCTGCGCCAAATTAAGCGAAAAATAAGCAGGATTGCCCGCAATCGTCATCAAACGATTGCAACATTGCACCTCATCAATGCTCAGCCCAAACGTCTCATTGCCAAACACCAACGCCACCTGTTGCCCCGCTTGCGCCGCCGCCAATAAATCAGGCGTCAGCTCGCGCGGTGTTTGCAAAGGCGCGGTCAATTCGCGGCGGCGACTGGTTAACGCACAACTCAATACCGTCCCAGCCAATGCCTCAGGCAAAGTTGCCACAATGTTTGCGTTTTCCAACACATCTACCGCGCCCGATGCCAAGATAAAACTTTCTTCAGGCAGCTTGAAACTTGCCGCATTTTCTGCTGTAAAAATAGGCGGTTCAGATGTCATGGGCGTTGCCATCAAATTGGGCGACACCAAACAAAATTGGCTCAAACCCATCGTTTTCATCGCCCGCGCCGCTGAGCCAATATTGGCAGGGTGGCTGGTGCGGCTTAATACAATGCGTATATTTTTCAAATAATTAGGTACATCAGACATTTTTTACTCATTTCGTTTGCAAGAAATTGCTTTGCAATAAATCGATTAACTGTTTTTCAGGCAGGCTGCCATTCAATAAAACCGACAGCCAATGCCGTTTATTCATATGATAAGCAGACGCAAAACCCGCTTACCCACTCAACTGCGCCATCCATTCAGGCGGCAATTTCACATTCATCACATCCACTTTATCCGCCGCGTCCAAACCCACAAGGCTGCCTGAAACATTCATCATCATGGCAAACCACTTACGATTGTGGGCATGGCGAAACACGGCATAATCAGGATAATTGCGCCAGAAAAACTCAGGGACAACTTGGTATTGCTGTGCGATAAAATCGGTTAAATATTGGCGTGGCGACATTTCAGATTTCCTTGTTGTTTCAGGCAGCCTGAAAATCACTTCCGCAACCTTAACGCATTCCCCACCACAATCAACGAACTCGCGCTCATGCCAATCGCCGCAATCCACGGCGTAACATAGCCCAGCACCGCCAACGGCACGACCACAAAATTATAGCCAGTCGCCCACCACAAATTTTGGCGGATAATCTGCTGCGTTTTCGCTGCTTGCGCTAACATCTTGGGCAACGCGCCCAAATCATCGTGCAGCAAAACCACATCCGCGCCATCTCGTGCCACATCCGCGCTGCCAGCAACCGCCACCGACACATTCGCCGCTGCCAATACAGGCGCATCGTTAATCCCATCGCCCAACATCAATACACGCTTGCCGTCCGCTTGCAAGGCTTGCACATACGCCAATTTGTCTTCGGGCGTGGCGGCGGCACGAAAATGCGCGATATTCAGTTGCGCGGCAAGCTGCGACACCGCCGCTTCATTGTCGCCACTCAAAATGTGTAATGTGATGTTTTGTTGCGCTAATTTTGCCAATGTTTCAGCGGTATCTGTTTTTAACGTGTCGTGCAACAAAAAGGCTGCCTGAAAACCGTTTTGGTTACCCAGCGCAATCACGCTGCCGAGTTTGGCTAATTCGCGCACTTTTTCAGGCAGGCTGCCTGAAATTTCCGCCACAAATTCGGGTTTACCGATTGACCAAACCAGCGTTTCGCCACGCAAGGTAATTTGCGCCGAAACGCCATGTCCGATTTTGTTTAATTTTTGCGCGATTTGGATTTCAGGCTGCCTGAAAACTTCCACGCCGTCATTCTCGCGCAGGCGGGAATCCATCGTGGAGCAAGACGAATCTGCATTTAAATCAATAATCTCATCGCCCGAAGTTGGATTCCCGCCTGCGCGGGAATGACGGTCGTAAGTCAAAATCGCCCTGGCAATCGGATGTTCCGAATGCTGTTCCAATAATTGCGCGATTTCAATCAAATCCACATCTTGCAGGCTGCCTGAAAGATTAACAAATTGATTGACCGATAATTTCCCAGCCGTCAGCGTCCCCGTTTTATCAAACACCGCATCGCTCACTTGCGCCAACGTTTCCAACGCATGCCCTCGCGCAATCAACACGCCTTCGCTCGCCAGTCGCCCCGTACTCGCCGCCAACGCCGCAGGGGTTGCCAACGACAAGGCACATGGGCAAGTAATCACCAGCAACGCCACCGTAATCCACAACGCCGTCTGCGCGTCCGCCCAATACCACCACGCGGTAAAAGTCGGAATCGCCATAATAATCAACGACAAAGTAAAACCAGAGGCATATTTTTCCGCCAATTGAGCCAAACGCGGTTTTTGCGACAAAGCGCGGTCAAGCAGCTTCACAATATGCGCCAGCCGCGTTTGATTGCCGACTTGTTGCGCCTGAATCATCAAGGGACTCGCCACATTCAACGTACCAGCCGTTACCTGACTGCCTGAAAACTTGGCAACAGGCACACTTTCACCCGTCAGCATGGCTTCATTGATTTCGCTTTCGCCACGCAACACCACGCCGTCCACAGGCACAATTTCGCCAGCACGCACTATAATCGTATCGCCTACTTTCAGCGAAACAACCGCTGCCTCTTGAGTTTTTTCATTTTGTAAATCAACAACTTTATGGCAAAACGCGGGCACAAGTTTGACCAACCGCTCCGCCGCATCGCCTGCCTTACGCCTCGCCGATTGCTCCACAAATCGCCCAATCAGCAAAAATAACACCAGCATGGCAATGCTTTCAAAATACAAGCCGCTACTTGTTTTTTGCGTGAGCGAATAAATACCTGCGATAAATGTGAGCGAAATCGCCAATACAATCGGCGTGTCCATGCCCGTGCGTTTGTTGCGAAAGTCGCGCCACGCGCCTGCGAAAAATGGTTGCGCGGAATAAAAAATCGCAGGCAGCACCATCAAAAAGCCGCCCCAATGCAAAATGTTAAGATATTGTTCTTCAATGTCTTTATATAAATAAGTGGGCAGCGCAAACATCATCGTTTGCATACTCGCCAAACCTGCGACCGCAATCCGAATCAACATGGTTTTGCGCTCTTTTTGCGCTTGCTCTTCCACTTTTTGCGCATCATACGGCGCGGCGGTGTAGCCCGTTTGTTGAATCAAATACAACAGTTCCGACAATTTCACGCGCGAATCATCCCAACGCACACGCGCTCTTTGCGTGCTGTAATTCAATTCCACTTTGCCCACGCCCGATTTGCGCAAAAGTCGCTGCTCAATCAACCAAGTACACGCGGCGCAGGTAATGCCGCTTAACATCAACATCGCTTCACGTTCATTCTCAGGCAGCGTCTCCACAAATTCTGCCTGCACTTCGGGCAAATCATACAATTTCAGTTGCGCCAACACTTCATCGGGAGGCAAAGCGGCTTTCTCCGCGTTGGCGGTGCGATTTTTGTAATAATTGCCCAGCCCCGCGTCAATAATCCCCTGCGCGACCGCTTGGCAGCCTGCACAGCAAGTTGGCTCTTGGTGTTGCTCGTAAGTGATGGGTAAGTTTGTATTTTCGGGAACGGGGAGACCGCAATGGAAACAGGATTTTTCGGTGGACATGATAATTTTTTCGTGAATATGTTTCAGGCTGCCTGAAAAAAGTGATTGTAGCACGCAGATGAAATGTTTTAGGCTGCCTGAAATAACATTTTCAGGCAGCCTTTTAATTATTTTTGTTTGAGCTTCACAGGATGCGACTCACCCAACATTTTTTTGAGTTTTAAAAATCGTGGGTGATACTGGTCATAAAAACAATTTTGATACAACATACCGCTGCCAGAGCCTTGTGCTTTTGAGTAATGGAGCGCATCTTGTCTATCACAATATCGCCGAGTACGCTTTTCAAACAGAGCCTGTTCTTTTCTAAAAAGGGCAATTTGCTTGGCAGAAAAACCTTTGGCTTTCATTTTATTAGGAACATGCTGAAAGAATGAATTGATAACGCTCACTTCTGTGGAATAACAATCCAATAAAGCAGGAACATTTGCGTAATTACATGGAGCTGGGCGATTATTATAAGTATGATAAATCCTGTTATTAATTGAATAATGCGCCTTAGGATTATACTCATAGTCTTCTGTCCATTCTTCATAAATATTATAAGCAAAGGCGTTTACAGTTAAGCTAAGGGTTAAAAGTAAAAAGATTTTTTTCATGATTTTCTCGTATTTCCATATGAAGCAGCCTGAAAAATTATTTTCAGGCTGCCTTTGTTATTAATTAATATTTATGAATTAAATTCTCGCCATCTAATGCTTTATACACTTTAATACAGTCTAACATTTCAGGTAAATCATTTTTATCACCCGCCTTACCTATTAAGACACCACCTGCATAATCAAGCATTTCATTTTTAGGGTCATAATTCCACTCAGAATAAACATTATAAGCATAGTTTCCATTCTTAAAATACATACTATGAACATTATATCTAGCCATAGCTAGATACTCTTGGCTTAATTTTAATGTTTGTTTACGATTTTGCTTAATGACTAATTTTAATTGTCCATTTTTATAAAAACGGTAAATATAATATGCTTTCTTAGGTGTTGAATGAATTGTTATTTTACCGTTATATTCTGTATCACACGAGAACTCAAGTGTATCTTTTGCATTAGCAAAAATGCTGGTGCTGAATAATAGTAAAAATATAATTTTTTTCATATATATAAACTCCTGAACTTTATCATTATTAGGGCAATGGAATTAATCCATTATTATTCAAATAATTATTAATTCTTCTTAGCGTATCTTCCATCCCTCTTCCTTTGTTTACGGTTGACCTAGATTTTTCCCAGCTACCTTGTAACGCATAAGAACTTGCTTTTGAGCCTTTTTTCCAAAACCATGCAGACGCACGTGCAGCTAATGAAACATCAGTAGCAATTAAATTAGGATTATTCATAATATCTGGGCGTTTAATATAATCTGCAAAACCTTGATAGTTACCTCTACCTGTTAATTGAATGGCACCTCTACCTCTAAAATCCCAGCCATCATTAGGTTTATTGTTACCATTCATAGCATGATACATAATATTTATTTTTTGCTTTTCAGATAATTTATTAAATTCACTTTCTGCAGAAGAACCTTTTTGTGCTACCCAATTTTTTGTATTGTCATTAATGGTTTTCCAAACACTAAATCTATATTTCAAACCTTCCCCTTCTGTTAAGCTGCTAAAGCCCATAGTTTCATGTTCAACATTACCTAAAAATCCTGCTATATCATTTTTTTCAGTAATACCAAATTCTTTCATTGCCTTATAAAGCTCTTCAACAAATTTATCTTTAGGAAATTGTAAATCTGTCATTGGCGGCTTAACTGGCTCAACCGCTTTAACCCCTACCGTATAATTTTTACTTTTACTCGGGTCGCATTTTCCTGTTGCTTTAATCGTAAATGTGCCTGATTTTGGCATCGTAAAGGAATAAGTGGTTTCATTCATTGCCACTTTTTCTAGCTTACTTGCATTGCTTATCGTCCAAGTTACGGTTTGATTGGCGGTAATCACCACACGCTCGCCACCTTTTAATGCAGACAGTTCTTTTGCTGCTGTTGCCTTGCCATTGAGCGTGCCTGTGATTTCTAAATCTTGGCAAACTTGATACATATAGCTATAAACAGGCGCAATAAATTCTTCACCCTGATAATTCCAGCTAGGTAACCAGCATTGGTCTTCTTCATCGCGTGCGCGTTTAAAATAGCCGCCGCCATCTTTTTTAATCATTGCCTGACAATGTTGTTCAGGGGTTAAACCCTTTAAAATGTCTGGCGATAAAGTATCACGCCCTGCAGAAGAGCGTCCGCCATAAATTTTGGTTACTATTTCTTTACCACTTTTGTCTTTGAGTCGGTATTTGTTTGCCATGATGATTTCCTTTTTGGATAAAATGAAACAACTGTTTCAACGAACATCATACGCCCTTAAAATAAACATTCAAGCACTTTTAAAGTGCCATAAAAATAAGTGATTTTAATAAGTTGAATAAAATTCAGGCTGCCTGAAATAGGCAGCCTGAAAAATATAGCGGATGAATACAGAAAGATACACTGCTACGGCATACCCTTTTATCAGAATCAAAGATTTTGACAAAAAGGTAAGGCGACGACGACCGCCATATACACCAAGTATATAAGGGAGTTGGCAACGCCGTAGATTGCTGTATTCATTCACCATGATTAACCGTCTGAACGCTCCAACAGCATCAACATCATGCAAGACAAAGTAACCAATTCATCATGCTCGCTTTGTCCTTGTTTTTCTAAACTAAAACGGCGTTCCATAAACGATGGCTTTTTCTTCAATTCAAACATTTCTTCGTCTTGCAAGTTGGTAATTAAATAACTTGGATTTAAAAAATAACCTGTAAACATCCCTAAAATCGGTACTTCGCCGAGCAAACCGTCTACCACCGCAATCCAAGGATTCGCCTCGCGAATATCGTAAATATGCGTGCCATTGGCATCAAAAATTTGGTAATGCGTGCGCCAGAGTGAACGCATACCTGCCCTGCGCACACTGCCGAGTTTTTCGCCATTTTCGGCGGTAATCGTGTAGGCAGCGTTGAAATCAATAATGCGGTCGGCATTGATTTGATACAAACGCTCTTTGCGCGTGTCGTTGCGGAAAATTTCAATGCCTTCTTTGATTTTAAAGATTTTTTGGCGCGTGTAGGCAATTTCGTTGCCCTGCGCGTCAAACACGGAAAAATCGTTTGATGGTGTGAAGATTTTGAATTTGAAATCCAGTGGAAATTGAATATTTTGCATGATTTTAGGCTGCCTGAAAAAAAGAGCGATTGTAGCATGTTCTTTTATTGAATAGCTTTCAGGCTGCCTGAAAACAAACTATTTGCAAGTTTCATGCTTTTTTGAGTACACGACAAAAGCTCAATGCTGCCTGAAACCTACTCCCTCCCCCTCTGCAAGGGGGAGGGCTGGGGTGGGGGTTAGAACGTTCATGTTCATAAATATTACTGATGAAACAACGAGCCACCCCCTCCCTACCCCTCCCCCGCTAGTCGGTGGAGGGAACAAAATCGCGAAGTTCATCGTGTACTTTCAGGCTGCCTGAAAACGGTAAATCCTTTACAATACGCCCCTATTTTGCAAACGATTCAATATTTATGGCACAACAAACACATTATTCTGAAGAAAGTATCAAAGTTCTCAAAGGTTTAGAGCCTGTAAAAGAACGCCCTGGTATGTACACACGCACTGATTCGCCCACGCATATTTGCCAAGAAGTGATAGACAATGCGGCGGACGAAGCATTGGGCGGATTTGCCACCAAAATTGATGTGGAAATTCATGCCGATGGCTCGTTGTCCGTGCGCGACAATGGGCGCGGCATTCCGACGGGTTTGCATCCGATTGAGCAAATTCCTGTTGTGGAACTGGTGTTTACGCAGCTCCACGCTGGCGGCAAATTCAACAAAAAAGACGGCGACGGCGCGTATGCGTTTTCAGGCGGTTTGCACGGCGTGGGCGTGTCGGTTACGAACGCGCTGTCCACGCGCTTGGAAGTAACCGTAAAACGCGAAGGCAAAATTTCGCGCATTGTGTTTGCTGGCGGCGATGTGGTTGAGCCGTTGGCGCAAATCGGCAAATGCGCGGTAAAAGATACGGGAACGGAAGTGCGCGTTTATCCCGACCCGAAATATTTTGAGAATCCGAATTACAGCTTGCCCGAATTGGAACGCTTATTACGCGCCAAAGCGGTTTTATTACAAGGGGTTACGGTTTCATTAACACGCCCCAATAAAGGGCAGCCTGAACATCCAAGTACCACGCAAACATGGCATTATCCGCAAGGTTTGCGCAGCTATTTGGCGGATTTGTTGGACAACGCGCAGGAAGCCGTGCCGATTTTTGCGGCGGAAAACTATATTTCAGGCAGCCACGACGATTTTCGTGCAGGCGAAGGCGCGGCGTTTGCGCTGACGTGGCTGGAAGACGGCAGTTGCGCCAACGAAAGTTATGTCAATCTGATTCCCACGCCCTTGGGCGGCACTCATGAAGCAGGTTTGAAACAAGCTGCGTTCAATGCCGTGAACAATTTTATTCATCATCACAATCTGTTACCGCGCGGCGTAAAATTGCAAAGTGATGATGTGTTTTCTCGCGTGGCGTTTGTGCTGTCGGCGCGTGTGCTTGACCCGCAATTTCAGGGACAGACGAAAGACAAATTGACCAACCGCGACGCACTGAAATTGGTGGCGACGGTGTGCAGCGACCCATTGGAATTGTGGCTCAATCAAAATGTTGATTTTGGTAAGAAAATTGCGGAATTGGCGATTAAACAGGCGCAAGCGCGTATGCGTTCTGTGAAAAAAATTGAGAAGAAAAAAGGCTCGGGTGTGGCGGTGCTTCCTGGTAAATTGACCGATTGCGAAAGCGAAGATACGCGCGAAAATGAGTTGTTTTTGGTGGAGGGCGATTCAGCTGGTGGCTCGGCAAAATTGGCGCGTGATAAAAGTTTTCAGGCAGTCTTACCTTTGCGCGGTAAGGTATTGAATTCGTTTGAAGTTCATCGCGACCAACTATTTGCCAACGCGGAAATTCACGATATTTCAGTGGCGATTGGCGTCGACCCGCACGGCGCGAATGCTGATGTGGATTTGAGCGGTTTGCGGTACGGCAAAATTGCGATTTTGTCGGATGCTGACGTGGACGGTTCGCATATTCAAGTATTACTTTTGACGCTTTTTTACCGACATTTCCCGAAATTGGTGGAACTTGGACACATTTATGTGGCGCAACCACCACTTTTCCGTGTGGACGTAAACGCACAAGGCAAAAACAAGCCAGCGCGAAAATTATACGCGCTAGACGCAGGCGAATTGGACGCGATTTTGGAACGCTTGAAAGCCGAAAAAGTGCGCGAAAATGCGTATTCTATCAGCCGATTCAAGGGCTTGGGCGAGATGAATCCCGACCAATTGAAAGACACGACTTTGCATCCTGACACGCGGCGATTGTTACAAGTGCAGATTTCCGACAATTTGGAAGATTTAACTCAAGCCGCGTTTTTGAAGCTAATGGGTAAAGGCGAAGCCGCCAGTCGCCGCGCTTGGATGGAACGCGAGGGCGATAAGGCGGAGGCGGATATTTAGGTTTCAGGCAGCCTGAAAGCAAGTGTGTAGGTCGGGCATTTATGCTCGAAAACGCGTCTTCATCATGTCGGGCATAAATGCCCGAACTACTAAAACCAGCGTGTGTGCGTACCGCATACACCCTACACATCAAATAAATTTTCAGGCAGCCTGAAAGCCATTTTGCCCCAATCATCAGGAAACCCACATGAAACCGCAAACCCTACACGCCCAACTGCAAAACGTTCAAACCTAAGAAGACGTAAAAGACGCCTACATCACCGCGCTCAAACTCAAAAAAGTCACCAAAGGCTTGATTGACATTCAAACCGATGAAATCTGGTTTGAAGCCAAACACAAGCCGACTGACGTGTACACCATGTTCACGCAACTGCTGTATTACGTTTGCCACACGCACAAAAGCGGCGAGCCAATCCCACCGCTTTTATGCGTCATGGACAACGAAAAAGCCGCGCTCATGTCCACCGACACGATTACGCCGATTTTCGCCGACAAAAAAATCGCGTGGGGCAAGTCCGCCAGCCAAGTCAGCCGCGAACTCATTGCCCAAGTCTCGCCCTACATCAACGACCATTTCATTGTTTACCACATCGCCGAAGACGAAGCCGCGTTTTTAGAAGCCGTTTCAGGCA
The DNA here is from genome assembly GCA_051414845.1 of Neisseriaceae bacterium B1. Taxonomy (GTDB): domain Bacteria; phylum Pseudomonadota; class Gammaproteobacteria; order Burkholderiales; family Neisseriaceae; genus Simonsiella. The sequence goes on along the minus strand of CP183313.1, from coordinate 266,998 downwards.
GCCTGAAAAACGGCGGCATTGTCCGCACGCAAATCACGCCGAACAATCTCAAAAAAGTGTTTGACCGTTGGGTAGAACTCATCGGCGCGGAATTGGGCGATTTGCCCAGCCCAGCCGATTACGCGCTGCTGTTTTACGCCGACATCATGCATGACGGCAAAAAATCCATGATTGGCAAAGACTTAGACACGCGGCTCATCTTTATTGACGACAAACCAGCGTTTCTATTGCGCGGCGAAACTTTTGAGCTCGCCAGCGTGAAAGGCTACCGCGAATTTTGGAATATCTACCATCGCCCCCTGCCGAAGAACACCGCAATTATTTAATGGAACGTCGCGACCAGCTTATTCCATTAGACGAACGCCAATTCAAAGGCGCGTATTACACGCCGCTCAAAGTGGTGGACAAAGCCTACGATTTGCTCGCCGAAACGCTGGGCAAAAATTGGCAGAAAAATTATATTGTGTGGGATATGTGCTGTGGCGTGGGCAATTTGGAAACCAAACACGGCAATTTACGCAATGTGTTTATGAGTACGCTGGACGAAGCTGACATTAAAGTGATGAAAACCAGTGGGCAATTTCCAGCCGTTGAACCGTTTCAATACGATTATTTGAACGATGACATCGCCGAAGACGGCACAATTGATTACATGCTCACAGGCAAAATGCCGCCCGAATTGCGCGAAATCATTCAGGCAGCCTGCACCGATAAAAAGAAGAAAATTTTGGTGTTAATCAACCCGCCGTATGCGGAAGCGACAAGCAGTTTTAGCGCAACTGGTGGGCAAGATAAATCAGGCGTGGCACGAACTAAAATGGTTGATATTGCAAAAGAAAAATTTGGCAAAGCAAGTAATGATTTATACACACAATTTTTATCGCGCATTGCACTAGAATTGCCGAATGCAGTTGTCGCTGTATTTAGCACATTAAAATATGTAGTTGCACCAACTTTGCAAGATTTTCGTGAAAATTGGCACGCTGAATTTAAAAATGGTTTTGTTGTTCACAGTAAATCCTTTGATGGATTAAACGAAAATTTCCCAATCGGTTTTTTAATTTGGCAAATGAAACAAAATCAGCCAAAAATTAAATTTCCAAATGAAATTCAAACGGCTGTATTGAATAATAAAGTAGAACCAGCAGGCGAAAAAATATTTTCAGGCAGCCTGAATTTATTAACTGATTGGGTAGAACGTCCACCAACAAATGATACACCTGTTGTTCCATTGAAAAATGCGATTGTGCCAGCGACTGCAACCAAGGATTTACGCGGCGATAAATGGTCTGATGGTGCGGTTGCCTATTTGAATTGTGCAGGAAATGATTTACAAAATGCAGGAAATAAAACGATGGTGTATTCATCGGGTTACGGAAGTGCGCGCGGATTTTTTGTAAACCAAGATAATTTGAAAAAGCCGCCGTAGTCTTTACCGTGCGCCGTCTAATCGCCCCGACTTGGCTCAACGACCGCGACCAATTTTTGCAGCCCAATCAAACGCTGCCTGAAAGTTTTTATACCGATTGTTTAATTTATATGCTGTTTTCAGACAGCAATCTAACCGCAGGCACGGCAAAAGACGGGCTGGAATGGAACGGCAAAACGTGGCAACTGATAAACCACTTTATCCCCTACACCGAGCAACAAGTAGGCGCGAAAAGCAAATTCCAATCGCATTTTATGAGCGATTATTTGGCAAACAAAAAATTGTCCAAAGAAGCGCAAGCCGTTTACGATGCAGGTTTGGCGTTGTGGCAAGCATTTTACGCCGCCGATATTGAGCGCAAAGTTCGCGAAGAATATTTGCTGCAAAACGCCGATGTTGGCTGGTATCAAATCCGCAATGCGCTGAAAATCGCTGCGCCGCAAACAGATTTCACGCCATTGGAAAGCGCGTATAAAAAATTAGCAGAAAAATTAGAACCCTTAGTTTATGAATATGGTTTTTTGAAGAAATAGCGTTTTCAGGCTGCCTGAAAAGCAAACATGGAGCGCGGACGTCCTTGTCTGCATTGAATTTGTTCAACACATAGATTTTTGCGGACGAGGACGTCCGCGCTCCATATCTGCTCAACAAAATGTCGGATTCAAGAATCCAACCTACGTTGCTTATCTAACCATACACAAGGCTGCCTGAAACTTTTCAGGCAGCCTTTATTTTATTAAAAAACACCGTATTATGCTTTGCCCCAAACTTCTTCCACAATCTCACGAATAAAGTTCAATTTTTGCCATTGTTCTTCTTCGCTCAATACGTTGCCTTCTTCGGTAGAGGCAAAGCCGCATTGTGGGCTTAAACACAATTGGTTGATATCCACATACTGCGTGGCTTCTTTAATGCGCTCGATGATTTCTTGCTTGTCTTCCAGTTCACCTGATTTTGATGTTACCAAACCCAAGACAACTTGTTGATTTTTAATAAAACGTAAAGGTTTAAAGTCACCTGCGCGGTCGCTGTCGTATTCCAAATAGAAGCCATCAACATTGCAGCCACCAAACAGTATTTCGGCGACTGGCTCGTAGCCGCCTGATGAAAACCATGTGGAGCGAAAGTTGCCGCGGCAGATGTGCATGGTTACTGCCATATCGGCTGGTGCAGCGGCGCGGATGTCGTTGAGCATTTGCACATAGCGGCGCGCTACGGCATTCACGTCTGTGCCTTGCGATGCGTACAGGGCGCGTTTTTCTTCAGAACAGAATTCGCCCCAAGAGGTATCGTCCAGCTGCAAGTTGCGGCAGCCTAATTCGTATAGGGCTTTGGCACAATCAATGTAAGCGGTTGTAATATCTTGAAATAATTGCTCTTGGTTGTTGGCATACATTTCAGGCAGCTTAGGCTCGGCGGTGCGCACGCAGGTAATCAGGTGCAACATGCTGGGCGATGGGATGGTAAATTTTTCTGGGTAGCCGTTGGCTGCTTCGTGCAGGCGTTTGTAGTGGTCTAAAAATGGGTGTACTTTGGGGAACGCAACTTTGTCGATGATTTCGAGCGTTACTGGGCGGTGCATGTGCGCTTTGAAATTGGTGCTGTAGGTTTCGGTGTCGCGCAATTCTACGCCAACGAGTTCAAACAAGAAGTCTAAATGCCACCATGTGCGACGAAATTCGCCATCAGTTACGGCGGGCAAGCCTACTTTTTTTTGTTCACTGATGAGCTTGGCGATTTCTTGGTCTTCAACACTATGCAAGGCTTCTACGCTGCATTCGCCGCAAGCGCATTGACGGCGGGATTGTTTGAGGGTTTCTGGACGTAAAAAACTGCCAACAATATCGAAACGATAAGGGGCAGTGTCGCGTAAAGTAGCATTAGGGAAGAGCTGGCTCATGTTGATTCCTTTCAATTATTGATGGTGAAAACGGTTGGATTGTACCGCAAAGGGCGATTTGATTAAAGTTTCAGGCTGCCTGAAAAGAAGATGGCTTTTCAGGCAGCCTTTGCTTATTGTGTTTCGTTATTTTCTCCTGATATTTCATGCGCTTCAGGTGCTACTACTGCTGAGGCGGCTTGTTCTGGCTGCTGTAAATCCTTGACCAAGCGTTGGTATTCTTCGGATTGGTCGAGCAAAATGGGCGCGGCTTTTTTTAGCGTGGCAACGTCTTCGCGTGGTAAATAAAAGGTTGTGGGAATATTGAGTGCTTTGTGGCGCAAGTCAGAATCGGGCAAATCATGCAAATTCAAGTTAATGAAATAGACGCTTACGGGCTTGCGTGCATTTTCAAAACGTTTATTGATTTGGTCGGTTACAAAACGGAAACGACGCAGCGATTCTTGCGAATATTGGTCAATCGGTATGTTGATGGTGGCAACCAATTGGTCTGCAAAGCTGGGGACGCTGGCACTTTGGTCTATGGTGCTGTCTGTTTTGTTTTGGGCATTGACGGCAATAATAATAACCCGACGCGTTTTTTCACTCGCCATTTGATTACGCAAGCTGTTGGCGGGATACATTTCGGTCATATCAAGCAAATTGCGTAAACCTAAATTGTCGGTTAAACCACCATCCAGCAGATGAATATAAGGACGCTTTTTGCTGTCTTCATATTGTTGCATATGTTGCACAAATTCTTCGCGCGTGCGTTGCTGCAAGCGGCTTTCATCGCTATCGTCGTTTAAGGCTTGCTGCAATCTTTCAGGCAGCTTGTAGCCACAATTGCCACCATGATTATTGAGCGTAAGCGGAGAAAAAACTATTGGTACCGCGCTGGAGGCAGCTACGGCACGGGCAATGGGCAGCTTTGAGAGATTCAAACACATGACATCAAAGTATTCTTGCGTAAAATCAACACGTTTACCAGCTGCCATATCGGTTGCGCTAATCACAGCAAACGGACCTTTGCGCTCGCGTGCTAGATCGCCAAATGTTTTGTGATGAAACAGACGGTTTTCAAATTGTTCTTGTAATAAGTCGCCACGCCCGAATTGTGGTGAGGCCAAACGTGGCATATTGGCTACTGATAAAACTTGGCGCACGATTTGCCCTTGAAAATTTTGCTTCAAAAAGCGATTTTCAAACGAAGGGAAGGTATTTTTACCATGCAAAGAGAAATAAGTCGCCAACACTGAACCACCCGATACGCCATAAACTAAATCGGTTTGCTCTGGCAAAGTTTCGCTTTTACCTGCGCGCAATGGCAAGGGACGACGATTGAGTTCTTCTAAAACGCCATAGCCAAACGCCGCTGCGCGTGTTCCACCACCTGATAACATGAGAATAATGAAATTTTCATCTTGATTTTCAGCATTTAGGCTTTTTTCCAAGCGATAACCTCGGTCTGGCTCGATTCGGTCAATATGTGGAATAGGTTTAAAATCAACAAGCTGGCAAGCTGTTAAATTAAAAGCCAAAAATGTAGAAAGCATTAAAGGTAGAGATTTCATAATCGTACTCTATGATGGATAGGCTGCCTGAAAATTGAAACTTATATAGACAGCTTATTTAAAAATGAAGGGTCTGACGTAGATTATCAGTTAGGTTACACTTAAAAAATGAAGATAACCCATTGCAAACTAAGTAAATCTACTCAGCGAAAACTACTCCAATTTTTCGTATTGGAAGTTACGGCTCGGGCAGCAGCCGATATACTTGGCATCCAAGCCTAATTCAGCGATGTTGTTTTACCGCAAAATCCGTCAAGTCATTGCCTACCATTTAGAACTTCAAGCAGACGAAGTTTTTAATGGCTCTGTGGAGCGAGACGAGAGCTATTTTGGCGGGCAACGCAAAGGCAAACGCGGTCGTGTTGCGGCTGGTAAAGTCGCTGTTTTTGGTATTTTGAAACGCAATGGTAAGGTCTTTACCATTGTTGTTGAAAATACCAAGCAAGAAACTTTACTACCTGTTATTAAAAGGAAAATTATGCCTGATAGTATTGTTTATACGAATTGCTATAAGAGTTATGATGTGCTGGATGTGAGTGAGTTTACCCATCATCGTATCAATCATTCTCAGCTGTTTGCAGACCGTCAAAACCATATCAATGGCATTGAAAATTTCTGGAGTCAGGCAAAGCGCGTTCTACGAAAATACAATGGAATTGATCGTAAATCTTTTCTGTTATTCTTGAAAGAATGTGAATTTCGTTTTAACTTTGGTACACCAAAAGAGCAGCTGAAAATTCTGCGAGTTTGGTGTGGTATTTAGGGTTAATCTACGTCAGCCCCAAAATGAAACTTTCAGGCAGCCTGAAAATGCAAAATAAGCCGGAATATATTTCCGACTTACTATTCTATTTATAAAGCTTGATGCAACTTTTGGGCTTCAAAGAATGCACTTTCAGCAGTCTCCGCCAACACAGTCAAATGTCCCATTTTGCGTCCCACGCGTGCTGCGGTTTTGCCGTATAAATGCAAGTGCGCCAAGCCATGTGTTTGCATGGGCAACCAATTGGGTTCGCTGCCGTCTTTGCCCCACACATCGCCTAGAATATTTGCCATGCAACAAGGCGAGAGCAAGCGCGTATCGGCAGGTGGCAAACCACACATTAGGCGAACTTGTTGCTCAAATTGGCTGCTGGCACACGCATCAATGGTGTGATGACCGCTGTTATGTGGACGTGGCGCAATTTCGTTCACTATCAATTCTTGCTGGTCGCCCACGACAAACATTTCTACCGCCAACACGCCGACATAATCCAATTCTTCTGCCAAGCGTAAAGCCATGTTGCGCGCGTCGTTGCGAATGCTTTCAGGCAGCCTTGCAGGTATGATGGAATACGCCAAAATGCCATTTTCATGCTGATTTTCAGCTGGGTCAAAAGTAGTCGTGCTGTCCAAATCCAAGCGACACACAATCACAGAAATTTCGCCACGCAAATCTACTTTTTTCTCCAATACGCACGCCACGCCATTGAGTTTTTCAAAGGCTGCCTGAACGTCGGCGACTGAATTAACAGAAATTTGCCCTTTGCCGTCGTAACCCAAAGTAGCAGTTTTTACGATACCTGGCAAAAATTCGGCGCATTGTTCATTGATTTCATTAGTGTTTTGCAACGGCATATATGGTGCGGTTTGCAAACCTGCTTGGCGAATACGCGCTTTTTCCAAAATGCGATTTTGCGCCACGGCAACGCATTCGCCGCTAGGCGAAACGCGCGTGTGTTGCGCCAAACCCTTCATCGCTTGCGCGTTCACGTTTTCAAATTCGGTGGTAATCGCCGCGCATTGTGCCAGTTGCGATAAGGCGTTTTTATCGTCAAATGTCGCACATAAATGCACATCGGCAAAACGCGCTGCGGGTGCATTTGGGTCGGGGTCAAGCACGGTTACGCGATAACCCATGGTTTTGGCGGCAACGGTAAACATACTACCGAGTTGCCCACCGCCTAAAATGCCGAGCATGGCGGGCGGGAGAATGGGAGACGAAGACATAATCAAATCCAATGCTGCCTGAAAAAATCGGATTTTAACAGTTTTTATAAGAGATATGTTTATTGAAAATATTTAATAATCCATAGCCCATTCGAGCTAAGTAAAAATCCCAGTTTACTGTATGGAGTAAACTGGGATTTAGAATAAGAGTTTGGCGATGACCTACTTTCACACGGGAACCGTACTATCATCGGCGCTGGGATGTTTCACTGTCCTGTTCGAGATGGGAAGGAGTGGTACCAAACCGCTATGGTCGCCAAACGTAAACTGTCAAACTGGGAAGCCGTTGAGAAGATTGCTTTGAATAAGCATTATTCTGTTATTTATTGTTTAATCAACATTAATTTTGGTGATGAACTGTATTCATCAGTAAGCTTTATCTTGATGACTTTGTGTTTATTCTGATTTTGTGTGTTTTATTTCACTTATCAGTTTCAAAGTTCTTCAAATGATAGAGTCAAGCCACACGAGCAATTAGTATAGGTTAGCTTCAAGTGTTACCACTCTTCCACACCCTACCTATCAACGTTCTGGTCTTGAACGACTCTTTAGTGTGGTTAAACCACAAGGGAAGTCTCATCTTTGGGCGAGTTTCGCGCTTAGATGCTTTCAGCGCTTATCTCTTCCGAACTTAGCTACCCGGCTATGCTTCTGGCGAAACAACCGGTACACCAGAGGTTCGTCCACTCCGGTCCTCTCGTACTAGGAGCAGCCCCCGTCAAACTTCCAACGCCCACTGCAGATAGGGACCAAACTGTCTCACGACGTTTTAAACCCAGCTCACGTACCACTTTAAATGGCGAACAGCCATACCCTTGGGACCGACTACAGCCCCAGGATGTGATGAGCCGACATCGAGGTGCCAAACTCCGCCGTCGATATGGACTCTTGGGCGGAATCAGCCTGTTATCCCCGGAGTACCTTTTATCCGTTGAGCGATGGCCCTTCCATTCAGAACCACCGGATCACTATGTCCTGCTTTCGCACCTGCTCGACTTGTCGGTCTCGCAGTTAAGCTACCTTTTGCCATTGCACTATCAGTCCGATTTCCGACCGGACCTAGGTAACCTTCGAACTCCTCCGTTACTCTTTGGGAGGAGACCGCCCCAGTCAAACTGCCTACCATGCACGGTCCCCGACCCGGATTACGGGTCTGGGTTAGAACCTCAAAGTCACCAGGGTGGTATTTCAAGGACGGCTCCACAGAGACTGGCGTCTCTACTTCTAAGCCTCCCACCTATCCTACACAAGTGACTTCAAAGTCCAATGCAAAGCTACAGTAAAGGTTCACGGGGTCTTTCCGTCTAGCAGCGGGGAGATTGCATCTTCACAACCATTTCAACTTCGCTGAGTCTCGGGAGGAGACAGTGTGGCCATCGTTACGCCATTCGTGCGGGTCGGAACTTACCCGACAAGGAATTTCGCTACCTTAGGACCGTTATAGTTACGGCCGCCGTTTACTGGGGCTTCGATCCGATGCTTGCACATCTTCAATTAACCTTCCAGCACCGGGCAGGCGTCACACCCTATACGTCCACTTTCGTGTTAGCAGAGTGCTGTGTTTTTAATAAACAGTCGCAGCCACCGATTCTCTGCGACCCTGATAGGCTTACGGAGCAAGTCCTTAACCTTACAGGGCATACCTTCTCCCGAAGTTACGGTATCAATTTGCCGAGTTCCTTCTCCCGAGTTCTCTCAAGCGCCTTAGAATTCTCATCCTGCCCACCTGTGTCGGTTTGCGGTACGGTTCTGTTTTAGCTGAAGCTTAGTGGCTTTTCCTGGAAGCGTGGTATTGGTTACTTCATGTCCATAGACACTCGTCATCACGTCTCGGTGTTAATAAAAGCGCGGATTTGCCTACGCTTTCCACCTACTGGCTTAAACAAACTATTCCAACAGTTTGCTAACCTAACCTTCTCCGTCCCCACATCGCACTAAAACAAAGTACGGGAATATTAACCCGTTTCCCATCGACTACGCATTTCTGCCTCGCCTTAGGGGCCGACTCACCCTACGCCGATGAACGTTGCGTAGGAAACCTTGGGCTTTCGGCGAGCGGGCTTTTCACCCGCTTTATCGCTACTCATGTCAACATTCGCACTTCTGATACCTCCAGCAGCCCTTACGAACTGCCTTCACAGGCTTACAGAACGCTCCCCTACCATATACTAAAAGTATATCCGCAGCTTCGGTTATAGATTTGAGCCCCGTTACATCTTCCGCGCAGGAAGACTCGACCAGTGAGCTATTACGCTTTCTTTAAATGATGGCTGCTTCTAAGCCAACATCCTGGCTGTCTGTGCCTTCCCACTTCGTTTACCACTTAATCTATTATTTGGGACCTTAGCTGGCGGTCTGGGTTGTTTCCCTCTTGACACCGGACGTTAGCACCCGATGTCTGTCTCCCGAGGAGCAACTTGATGGTATTCTTAGTTTGCCATGGGTTGGTAAGTTGCAATAACCCCCTAGCCATAACAGTGCTTTACCCCCATCAGTCTCATGCTCGAGGCACTACCTAAATAGTTTTCGGGGAGAACCAGCTATCTCCGAGTTTGTTTAGCCTTTCACCCCTATCCACAGCTCATCCCCGCATTTTGCAACATGCGTGGGTTCGGACCTCCAATGCGTTTTACCGCACCTTCATCCTGGCCATGGATAGATCACTCGGTTTCGGGTCTACACCCAGCAACTAGACGCCCTATTAAGACTCGGTTTCCCTACGCCTCCCCTACTCGGTTAAGCTCGCTACTGAATGTAAGTCGTTGACCCATTATACAAAAGGTACGCAGTCACCCCATAAAAGGGCTTCCACTGTTTGTATGCATCAGGTTTCAGGTTCTATTTCACTCCCCTCCCGGGGTTCTTTTCGCCTTTCCCTCACGGTACTGGTTCACTATCGGTCGATGATGAGTATTTAGCCTTGGAGGATGGTCCCCCCATATTCAGACAGGATTTCACGTGTCCCGCCCTACTTGTCGTATACTTAGTACCACCGATGAGATTTCGAGTACGGGGCTATCACCCACTATGGCGGAAGTTTCCAATTCCTTCTTCTATCTCAACAGTTATCATATACAGGCTTTTCCGCGTTCGCTCGCCACTACTTGCGGAATCTCGGTTGATTTCTTTTCCTCTGGGTACTTAGATGGTTCAGTTCTCCAGGTTCGCTTCGCTAATCCTATGTATTCAGATTAGGATACTTAGTAAACTAAGTGGGTTTCCCCATTCGGACATCGCGGTATCATTGCTTTTTTGCCAGCTCCACCGCGCTTTTCGCAGGCTTACACGTCCTTCTTCGCCTATCATCGCCAAGGCATCCACCTGATGCACTTATTCACTTGACTCTATCATTTGAAGAACCTTCTGACTTTGCAAAAACTGGCGTTGACAACCAATTTCTACTTAGATTCTCTACTTTGACAAAGCTTACTGCTGTTGTTGTGTTCCGTTCTTGCCTTTTGTTTACAAGAACAGTTGATACAATCATCACCCAAATTTGCTGTATGATTTGTTGCCTTTTCAGGCTGCCTGAAATACTGTTGCATCAGTATTTCAAACCAAATCAAACATTGTCTTTGTTTGTTGATTTCGGCTTTCCAATTTGTTAAAGATCGATGCGTTCAAAATAAATCGCAAATTAAAGTAAGCCAGCAAGTTTACACAAACTCACTTTAATTTGCAATTTCTATTTTTTAAGTTTTTTTAAATTCTAAATTTATAAATTATTTTTTATTTTAATTTTTAAATTCATCATTTATTTTTATTTCAGGCTGCCTGAAACTTGGTGGAGGCAAACGGGATCGAACCGATGACCCCCTGCTTGCAAAGCAGGTGCTCTACCAACTGAGCTATGCCCCCAGTATTCTTACTTCTTCATAAACAATCAAACTTAATTTAATCTGTTAAATTTAAATCTTGTTTTATTATTTATTTTTTACTTCAACACATTCTGCTTATCGCTCACATGCTCTAAACTGGTGGGTCTGGTAGGACTTGAACCTACGACCCCACGCTTATCAAGCGTGTGCTCTAACCACCTGAGCTACAAACCCTATGTGTTGTTTAATTTAAAAAAAGAACAAGCTATGCGCGAAGTGAAACATCGCCGCGTACATTAATTACGTAAGATATTGAACAACACAGCAGAGCGCCGTTATTTTTTAAATTTCGCATCTTTATTTCACAGTTTACCGATAAGTGTGAGTACCTAACAATCTCTTCTTTTCTCTAGAAAGGAGGTGATCCAGCCGCAGGTTCCCCTACGGCTACCTTGTTACGACTTCACCCCAGTCATGAAACATACCGTGGTAAACGGGCTCCTTGCGGTTACCCTATCTACTTCTGGTATCCCCCACTCCCATGGTGTGACGGGCGGTGTGTACAAGACCCGGGAACGTATTCACCGCAGTATGCTGACCTGCGATTACTAGCGATTCCGACTTCATGCACTCGAGTTGCAGAGTGCAATCCGGACTACGATCGGTTTTCTGGGATTGGCTCCACCTCGCGGTTTGGCTACCCTCTGTACCGACCATTGTATGACGTGTGAAGCCCTGGTCATAAGGGCCATGAGGACTTGACGTCATCCCCACCTTCCTCCGGTTTGTCACCGGCAGTCTCATTAGAGTACCCAACCAAATGATGGCAACTAATGACAAGGGTTGCGCTCGTTGCGGGACTTAACCCAACATCTCACGACACGAGCTGACGACAGCCATGCAGCACCTGTGTTACGGTTCCCGAAGGCACATTTCCGTCTCTGGAAACTTCCGTACATGTCAAGACCAGGTAAGGTTCTTCGCGTTGCATCGAATTAATCCACATCATCCACCGCTTGTGCGGGTCCCCGTCAATTCCTTTGAGTTTTAATCTTGCGACCGTACTCCCCAGGCGGTCAATTTCACGCGTTAGCTACGCTACTAAGCAATCAAGTTGCCCAACAGCTAATTGACATCGTTTAGGGCGTGGACTACCAGGGTATCTAATCCTGTTTGCTACCCACGCTTTCGAGCATGAACGTCAGTGTTATCCCAGGGGGCTGCCTTCGCCATCGGTATTCCTCCACATCTCTACGCATTTCACTGCTACACGTGGAATTCTACCCCCCTCTGACACACTCTAGCTACCCAGTTCAGAACGCAGTTCCCAAGTTGAGCTCGGGGATTTCACATCCTGCTTAAGTAACCGTCTGCGCTCGCTTTACGCCCAGTAATTCCGATTAACGCTCGCACCCTACGTATTACCGCGGCTGCTGGCACGTAGTTAGCCGGTGCTTATTCTTTAGGTACCGTCATCAGTCAATGATATTAGCACTAACCTTTTCTTCCCTAACAAAAGTCCTTTACAACCCGAAGGCCTTCTTCAGACACGCGGCATGGCTGGATCAGGCTTGCGCCCATTGTCCAAAATTCCCCACTGCTGCCTCCCGTAGGAGTCTGGGCCGTGTCTCAGTCCCAGTGTGGCGGATCATCCTCTCAGACCCGCTACTGATCGTCGCCTTGGTAGGCCCTTACCCCACCAACTAGCTAATCAGATATTGGCCGCTCGAATAACGCAAGGTCCAAAGATCCCCTGCTTTCACCCTCAGGTCGTATGCGGTATTAGCTATCCTTTCGGATAGTTATCCCCCATTACTCGGTACGTTCCAATATATTACTCACCCGTTCGCCACTCGCCGTCAGTAGTGCAAGCACTACCACGCTGCCGTCCGACTTGCATGTGTAAAGCATGCCGCCAGCGTTCAATCTGAGCCAGGATCAAACTCTTATGTTTAATCTCTAACTTATTTAACTTCTGGTCTGCTTCAAAGAAACCGACAAAGAGTAATCAACTAAAAAGCCAATCACAATCTTGTCTGTTTTTATTGTCGCAGTGTGAGACCATTAGGCACTCACACTTATCGGTAATCTGTTCTGTTAAAGAGCTATTTCAACCTTGAAAAACTTAATCAAACCAACTATAATCAGTAGTTCAACTCGCTTTTCGTTGCCGCCGTAGCAGCGAAAGACCGAACTATACGCCCCACTCGCTAAACAGTCAATAAATAATTTCAAAAAAAATTCAAATAAAATAAAAAATATTTGATTTTTAATAAAATTATTTTCAAACTTTTTTATTATTCTCTTCCAATACCGCCACCATGTTCCGCAATTCCACTGGTAATTCCGCAGTCAAAACCAATTTCTCATCACTTAATGGATGATTCAAAATCAACTGATAGGCGTGCAAAAACATTCTTTTTAAGCCCAATTTCTGTAAACGCTTATTCGCCTGATAATCGCCATAACGCTCATCGCCCGCAATCGGGCAGCCGCTTGCCTGCATATGTACCCGAATTTGATGCGTACGCCCCGTTTTCAGCGTTGCTTCTAATAAAGTCAATTTCGCAATACCGACCGAATGCGTTAGGCTGCCTGAAAACTCGTTCAACACTTTAAATATCGTATGCGCCGCTTTCCCTTCTTCATTACTGCCGACGCGCACCATTTTCTCGCCCGCCGCGCCCGTGTATTTCACCAGCGGCAATTTTACATGCTTCACATCGCGCGTCCAATCGCCTACACCCAACGCCCAATAAACCTTCTTCGGATGGTCGTTGCGAAACATTTCGTGCAATTTCACCAGAGCACTGCGTTTTTTCGCAATCATTAGCAAACCGCTCGTATCCTTATCTAAACGATGCACCAATTCCAAATACTTCGCTTCGGGACGTGACTGGCGCAATTGTTCAATCACACCAAAACTCACACCTGAACCGCCATGTACTGCCACGCCACTCGGTTTGTTAATCACCAACAAAGCCTCATCTTCAAACACAATCTCAAAAGCGCGCGCAGGAATAGTCGAAGCTTTCAGGCTGCCTGAAACCTTTTGCGCCACACGCACAGGCGGCACACGCACTATATCTCCCGTTGCAATGCGCGTATCAGGTTTCGCACGCCCCTTGTTTACACGCACTTCGCCAGCACGAATAATCCGTTGCACATGGCTTTTGGGTACCCCTTTTAATATTTTAATCAAATAATTATCAAGGCGTTGCCCTGCTTCATATTCTTCAATCGTGAGATGATTGACTAAGTCTTTGCTAATTGATGGCATTTTCTCTATAATCGCGAATTCGTTTTTCAGGCAGCCTGAAAAACACGGTGTCGCACAGGATACGGTTTTTACAGCATAAAAAATAAAACGCTGACTTTAAAATTGTTAAGGTCAGCACATTTTTCAGGCAGCCTGCGCACCGTTATTGTTAATCAAAAATCGTATTGCGCCTATTTTACAAAAAATACACGAAAAACGTTTCATTATTTTGCTGCTAAAAAGCCTACGCAGTAAAATCGTTTGACTATATATAAGACGACGGCTCCCCATTTCGCAACGATGATACAAAACGTCATCTTGCCCCAAAACACAGCAAACACTTTTCAGGTAGCCTGAAAGCGATTATTCAGATAAAGCTATTGAGATTAAGAAAACCGTTCAGAAACTTCATGATAATAAACAAAACGACATGAATCGCTCGCCAAAACTTTTCAGGCAGCCTGAAAACTTATCTAAATATAATGCTGTACAGAAAGCCAAAAAAATGTTTCGCTGCTGGTGAACAAGCAAACACATTATTATTTAACACGCTGATTCGCATATTTTTTTAGGCGGCTATTTTTCAGGCAGCCTGAAAATCTGTTCTTTATTATCGTCTTGAATATGGAGTGATTATTTAAACCCACTCTAATCGTCGCACACACCGCACCGTTGTCCCAACAACGCTTTCATGCGGGCGACAGTCAAATCTTGTGAAATCTTTTCGTGCCTCATTCAAGGTACAAAACTCATGAAAAGAATGTTATTCAACGCCACGCATTCGGAAGAATTGCGTGTTGCCATTGTGGACGGTCAAAATCTGCTGGATTTAGACATCGAAACGCTCGGTAAAGAACAACGCAAAGGCAATATCTATACAGGGATTGTTACGCGCATTGAGCCATCATTAGAAGCCTGTTTCGTGGATTATGGCGTGGACAGACACGGCTTTTTGCCGTTTAAAGAAATCTCGCGCAGCTATTTTCACGACTACGAAGGCGGTAAAGTCCGCATTCAAGACGTGTTAAAAGAAGGCACGCAAGTCATTGTTCAAGTGGAAAAAGATGAGCGCGGCAACAAAGGCGCGGCTTTAACCACCTTTATCAGCTTGGCAGGACGCTATCTCGTTTTAATGCCGAATAACCCACGCGGTGGTGGCGTTTCGCGTCGCATTGAAGGCGAGGAACGCGCTGAATTGAAAGAAGCCATGGCGCAATTGGACGTGCCACACGGCATGAGCCTGATTGCGCGCACTGCTGGCATAGGTCGCAGCGCGGAAGAATTAAACTGGGATTTCAACTACTTATTGCAATTATGGCGCGCCATTGAAGACGCAGCAGCCGTGCATAAACAGCCCTATTTATTGTTTATGGAAAGCTCGCTTGTGATTCGCGCCATTCGCGATTACTACCGCCCCGACATCAGCGAAATTCTGGTAGATAATCCCGAAGTGTATGAGCAAGTGTCTGAATTTATGAGTTATGTCATGCCTAATAATTTGAGCCGACTGAAACTCTATGAAGACCACACGCCGCTATTTTCGCGCCTACAAATTGAGCAACAAATTGAAACCGCATTTGCCCGCTCGGTAAACTTGCCAAGCGGCGGCGCGATTGTGATTGACCACACTGAAGCCCTTGTTTCTATTGACGTAAACTCTGCGCGCTCCACTCGTGGCTCCGACATTGAAGAAACCGCTTTCCGCACAAATATGGAAGCGGCAGAAGAAGTCGCGCGCCAAATGCGTTTGCGCGATTTGGGCGGCTTGGTCGTGATTGACTTCATTGACATGGAAGACGCGAAACATCAGCGCGATGTGGAAAACACGCTGCGCGACGCGCTCAAAAAAGACCGTGCGCGTGTGCAAATGGGTAAATTGTCGCGTTTTGGTTTGCTGGAATTGTCGCGCCAACGTTTGCAACCTGCACTTGCCGAAAGCAGTCATATTGCTTGCCCACGTTGCGCAGGTACAGGCGTGATTCGCAGCATTGAATCCACTGCTTTACACGTTTTGCGCCTGATTCAAGACGCGGCGATGAAAGACAACACAGGCGAAGTGCATGCGCAAGTGCCTGTGGATGTGGCGACTTTCTTATTAAACGAAAAACGCGCCGAATTGTTTGGCATGGAAGAGCGTTTGGATGTTTCTGTATTCCTGATTCCGAACACCAATTTGGAAAATCCACATTACGAAATCACGCGCATTCGCACCGACGACGTAGAAGAAAATGCTGAACCAAGCTACAAGCGTGTAACGCAGCCTGAAAAAGACGACAGCATACCATTTTCCAACAGCAAAGGCGAAAAAGCCGCACGTCCCGAACCTGCTGTACGCGGTTTGAAACACGCCACCCCTGCGCCAACCGCGCCTGCACCCGAGCCCAAATCATGGTTGGCAAGTTTAGGCGCATGGTTTAAAAATCTGTTTTCAGGCAGCCCAAGCGAGCCAGAACCCGAGAAAAAAACCAGCCAAAACAAAAAACAAGCGCGCAACAACAAACGCAACAACCCAAATCGTCGCCACAATAAACGCCGCGACGATGAGCGCGCACAAAATCAAAGTGAAACCAGTGACAACAAAGGCAAACGCAATAACCCAAAAGCGCAAGCCAACGAGCGCGAAAAAGCCAATGAAGTGGCACAACCAGCGCAAAACAACGACAAAAATAACCGTCGCCAGCGCAATAACGAGCAGCGCAATGCCGAAAAAGTCGCTGAAAAAGCCAATGTGCAAAAAAACGTTCAGGCAGCCCATGTTGCGCCACAAAACGACAACGCAGCGGATAAAGCCGAGCCAAAAAGCGAGCGCAAAAACCGCAACAAGCAAAAACCTGTGGTCGTACAACTGGGTAACGAAAAACGCGAACGTGGCAACCGTGGCGAACGCAATCAGCAAGACAAACGCCGCGGCATTCCATCGGCAGCGAAAACCGAGTATTACTTGGACATTGCACAAGTGGCAAATGTTGCCGAAGACGGCATCGCGCACGTTTTGGCGCAATACCCAGAACTTGCCGCCCAAAGCAGCCTAGTTGCCGCGCGCCAAACGTCTGTTATTGTTGCCGTTGAAAGCGAACATCCATTGGAAAACAGCGTGATGCAGCCTGAAATTCAAGCCGCTAACGCTGTGCCAAGCAGCCAAGTTCTGCTCAAAGCCATTGAAAGCGATGATGAAGACGAGAGCAACATCGTCCACACCGCCGCAGAAAATGTGCAACAAGCCGTAGATGCGATAACAAGCGCAAGCATTGCCGAAGTTGAATTATCCAACCAAGATTCAGCAACAGAAACGCAAGTGACTATGCAGCCTGAAAGCACAACGCAGCCTGAAAACCCATCAGCAAGTGAAGTGCTAATGGTTGCCGAAAGCGCAGTAAGCAACGACGCGGAAAGAGCAGAAGTAGTAAGCGAAAACACTTTCAGGCAGTCTGAAAACGAGTTTTTGGCTAACCAAAATCAAGCAGCGCAGCAAACAAGTACAGAAACTGTTGCACCTGCACAGAGCGATAGCCAGTCTGAAAACACCGCCGCGCCTATTGCGCAAGCAGTTTCAACGCACAGCGAAGTTGCACCAAGCGACCGCCGCAGCATTGCCAAACTAGCGCAATCGCTAGATTTGCACGGTTTACAATTTGTAGAAACCCACCCTGGCGCACTCATCGCCGCCGCCGCACGACTCGAACCTAAACCCGAGCAACGCTTGCGCCGCAGCGATATGCCAGGCACACCAGCCACCAGC
This sequence comes from Neisseriaceae bacterium B1, assembly GCA_051414845.1. Lineage (GTDB taxonomy): Bacteria > Pseudomonadota > Gammaproteobacteria > Burkholderiales > Neisseriaceae > Simonsiella. Next base: position 249,311 of record CP183313.1, on the reverse strand, counting down.
GTGCCTGCGGAAATGATACAAGTAGAAACTTTGCGTTAAGCGACTTAAATAACCCTTCAGGCAGCCTGAAAACTTTTCAGAGCTGCCTGAATTTTTTATGGATGCCATATCTTGCCCCAACAAAGTAGTGCATATTCAGAAAATGTTGGGTCAATACCTAACCCACACTCTCTCACATTTTCAGACAGCCTGAAACGTCGTTCAGCGAAGCTAAAACCAATCTGTTCGTCATTCCCGCGTAGGCGAGAATCCATTGTGGATATTTGGAAACCCTTGATAAAAAATAGAAACTCAAAATTCAAGTTGAATTCCCGCCTGCGCGGGAATGACGATATAGTCAGTTTTGCAAAAGTTTCTGGACACAAAAAAGCTTGATTTTGGTTTCCCAAAATCAAGCTGCTGTCTCATTGAAAGCCAAAATAGCCGTTAATCCACGCGTTTCCAAGTTTGTGTGCGTCCGAAAGCAGAAATACCGACAAATCCACGCACATTCAAGCTTTTACCATCTGCCGACAATTTCGCCTTAGATTGATAAGTTTTGCCACTTTTCGGGTCAAAAATCTTACCGCCCGTGAACTCATCACCATCTGCTTTCAAACCCGACACCACGCGCAAACCTACCAAAGAATTTTTATAGGCGCAATGATCACATTTTTCAGGCACACCATTAGCAAGTGCCACAATCGTGCCACTGTATACCCCACCCGATTGGGTCATATTCACAATCGCCTTAGGTTTTTTCGTTTCATCATCAATGGTTTGCCATTTTCCTTCAATCCCCTGCGCGCTTGCCAAAGCCGTCATACCTGTTAAAACAGTTGCCAAAATCCATGATTTCATTTGCATTTACTCCTAAAAAGTTTATGATACGTCGCTTACCGCGATCAATTAGATGTCGCATTCTAATCTAAAATCGCGTTTTTGAAATCTTTTTTGTAAGCTACACAAGGAAACTTCATGACCCGCATCAATCTTGTTCCACCCAGCGAACTTTGCGACCAACATCTACTCGCCGAACATCGCGAATTGACACGCATACCCAATGCCATTGCCAAAGGCAAATTCAGTTTGCAAGGACAACCAGCCGATTACAAACTCGGCGAAGGTCATGTCCGCTTTTTCTTTGATAAATTATTGTTTTTACGAAAAAGATACGAAGACTTACATGCCGAATGCCTCGCACGCGGTTTTAATGTGCAAAACCGTTGGACAAACGATTTGCCACAAATGCCCGAACTCTGGCGTGATTACACACCCACCGAAAATGCGTTGACACTCAACCGAGAACGCATCGCAGAACGTATGCCCGCCAAAGCACGCTTTACGCCACATCAATAGTTTTCAGGCTGCCTGAAAACGAAAAACCGCCTAATTTTTAGACGGTTTTTTTAATTTAATTAATTGGCAATCAATCCGCCAATTCGCCACTTTTGCGTTTCGCTTTAAAGTCTTTCGTTTCTTTGACAATCACGCCCGAGAGCAATACCAGTGCGATTAAATTTGGAATTGCCATTAAACCATTAAATGTGTCGGCAATTGCCCACACCAAATCTAAGCTCACAACACAACCGAGCATCACCGTAATCACATAAATTACGCGATAAGCTGGCACGAATGTGTCGCCAAAGACGTACGACGCGCATTTTTCACCATAGTAACACCAGCCCAAAATCGTTGAATACGCAAAGAAAATTAAGCCAATTGTTACAATCCAACCACCGGGGCCGGGCAACATTGCATTGAATGTTTGCGTGGTCAACGCCGCGCCTGTGGTTTCGGGTTTGACAAATGAACCTGTCGTCATCAAACCCATGACCAGCACCACACCTGTGATGGAACACACGATAATTGTGTCCAAAAATGTACCCGTCATAGAAACCAAAGCTTGGCGCACAGGGTGGTCGGTTTTCGCAGCCGCCGCTGCGATGGGCGCAGAACCCATGCCCGCCTCGTTGGAAAACACACCGCGCGCCACGCCGTAACGAATCACGCTGCCGAGCGCGCCGCCTGCCACCGCTTGTCCTGTAAACGCATCTTGGAAAATCAATTCAACCGCAGGCATGAAATATTGCGTGTTCATCGCGATAATCGCCAAGCCGCCGATGACATAAAACAACGCCATAAACGGCACAATCACCGAACTCACTTTAGCAATGCTTTGAATGCCACCGAGCAACACAATCGCGGTAAACACAGTCAAAACCACGCCTGTAATCCACGGGTCCAGCCCAAAACTGCTGTGAATCGATTGCGCCACCGAATTGGATTGCACCGAGCTACCAATACCAAACGACGCCACCGTGCCAAAAAAGGCGAACAAAAACGCCAGCCATTTCCACTTCGCGCCCAAGCCGCGTTCAATGTAATACATCGGGCCGCCCGACATCTCGCCTTTGCTGTTTTGCACGCGATATTTCACCGCCAACACGCCTTCGCCATATTTGGTTGCCATGCCGAAAATGGCGGTAATCCACATCCAAAACACCGCGCCAGGTCCGCCTGACACCACCGCTGTTGCCACCCCCGCGATGTTACCTGTACCAATCGTTGCCGACAAAGCCGTCATCAGCGCGCCAAAATGCGACACATCGCCTTCATGGTCGCTGCCGTCGTCCTTTTTCGGATGTGGTCTAAATGCTTGTTTTAAGGCGTAAAACAGCATAGAAAATTGCAAACCGCGCAGCAAAACCGTCAATAAAACGCCCGTGCCTACCAGCAAACACAGCATAACGGATCCCCAAACCCAGCCACCAAGCGTGTCAAAAAAGCTCTTGAGTGCATCCATGTTTTAACCCTTTTAAAAATTAAAAAAACTTAACCTGTTTTACCGATTAATATCATTTCATCACATCAATTTAAAATTAGCAAGTTAATACAACAGTAAAATGGTGGCAATTAAAATTTCCGATATCTAAAAATTTTCCGTAAAAAGCAAATAAATATGGTCAAATATTACTATTCAACCATATTTATTTAGACAAACTACATTTCATTACATATTTCAATCAATTCTTCACCATATTGCGCAATTTTTTCATCGTCAAAACCATGAATTTCGCGTAAATCTGCTAAATTTTCAGGCAGCCGATTCGCCAATGCGCGCATGGTCGGTTTGCTTAAAATTTGAAATTCTTGCAAAGATTCTTCTTCCGCTTTCATCGCCACCCATTCTTGCAAATCGCGCAAAAACAATCGTTTACGTTTCGCCGAATCATTCAGGTTGCCTGAAAACGGCGCGCAAATTTGCAACAATTCATTGCCATATTTGCCCAATTTCACTTCGCCTAAACCATAAATCATCGTCAAATCAATCGCTTCTTCGGGCGTCAATGCCACCAAATCCGCCAAGCTATCATCAGGACAAACCGCATGCAGCGACACACCATCGCGCTGCGCCACCATTTCACGCCAAGCTGTCAATTCGCTCAATAATTGCGCGTCGCGCGGATTTTCAGGCGCACTTGCTGACAGATTTTCTGCCAAACCCATTGCGTTTGTATGACTGTGTTGCCCTTGGGTTTTCAGGCTGCCTGAAACAAATTGCGCCATAATCGCCAAAATCTCATCACCAAACTTATCAATTTTCGCCTCGCCCATGCCATAAATATTCGCAAAATCCGATAGCTGCTGCGGCAATTTTTCCACCAAATCGCGCAAAGTCTTGTCGCCAAAAATCACATAAGCTGGCACATCGTCTGCTTTCGCCTTCGCCAAACGCCATTGTCGCAAGGCTTGGAACAAGCGTTCTTCGCGCTCTGTTCTCAGCCAAGTATCTGTTTTCGCTACTTTTGTTGCCGCTTTTTCGCGTTTGAGTGGGCGCAACAAAATGGGCGTTTCGCCACGCAATACAGGTTTTGCCGCTTCAGTTAAAATTAAGGCTTGATAATTGCTCATATCATTGTTTAATAAGCCTAAACCGATACATTGACGAATCACATTGCGCCAATCTTTGTCACTCAAACCGTCACCAATGCCAAAAGTAGATAATTGGTCGTGTTGATTTTGACGAATCCAATCCGTTGATTTGCCACGCAAAACTTCAATCACATAGCCCGCCGCAAAACGCTGCCCCACGCGATACACGCAGCTTAACAATTTTTGCACCAACTCCGTACCGTCAAAGCGCGTGGGTGGGTGGAGACAATTGTCGCAGTTGCCACATGGCTCGCTGGTTTCGCCGAAATGGCGCAGCAACAGTTGGCGGCGGCAAGCAGCGGTTTCGCACACGTCAAACATAGCGTTGAGTTTCTGCAACTCAATTTGTTTCTGAAAATCAGATGCTTGGCTTTCAGAAATGCGTTCTTTCAGCAGCACCAGCGTGTTCATGCCATAACACAGCCAGCTCACAGCAGGCAAACCATCGCGCCCAGCGCGTCCGCTTTCTTGATAGAAATGTTCAATGCTTTGCGGCATATCCAAATGCGCGACAAAACGCACGTCGGGCTTATCAATGCCCATACCAAACGCGACCGTTGCCACCACAATCATGTTCTCTTCATGCGTGAAACGGTATTGATTTTGTTGGCGTTTTTCTAGCGGCATACCTGCATGATACGGCACGGCATTGAGCCCGTTTTTGCATAAAAATTCAGCCACATCTTCCACACCGCGCCGACTCAAACAGTACACAATGCCACTTTGTCCGTGCATTTGTTGTTTAATAAAATCAAGTAGTTGCTTTTTTCCATTGTTTTTCTCAATCACTTGATAATAGATGTTTGGTCGGTCAAAACTGGATACAAATTCGGGCGCATTTTCTAATTTAAGATAGTGCTTCATATCGGCGCGGGTTTCCGCGTCGGCTGTGGCGGTAAGCGCAATGCGCGGAACGTGCGAATAGCGGTCAGCAAGTAAGCCAAGTTGTTGATATTCAGGGCGAAAATCGTGCCCCCATTGGCTGACGCAATGCGCTTCATCAATGGCAAATAGGCTAACCTTAATATTGTCTAAAAATTTCAAAAAACGTTCCGAAACAAGGCGTTCAGGCGCGACATAAAGCAGTTTCAGGCTGCCTGAATAAATGTCATCCGCCAGTTGGCGCACGATTTCGGGCGGCGTGCCGCTATGCACTGCTGCCGCGTGAACGCCAGCCGCACGCAAATTGGCGACTTGGTCGTCCATCAGCGCAATGAGTGGCGACACGACAATCGCCACGCCCTCACGCATCAGCGCAGGGATTTGATAACACAGGGATTTTCCACCACCTGTCGGCATCAACACCAACGCACTATCGCCGCGCACAAGCGTATCCACAATTTCGGCTTGTCTGCCGCGAAAGTTGGGATAGCCGAAGGTATCGTTTAGGATTTGTTGGGCAGTTTGGTTGGAAAACATTTCAGGCTGCCTGAACGGAAAAAAAGGCGAATTTTAACAGATTTATACTGGGGAAAAGTTTTCAGGAAAGAACCTTATCAACATTCATTCAGGCAGCCTGAACACGCGTAGGCAAATGCGTTTGCAAAAATTGATGGGCGCGGTCAAAATCGGCTTGCGCGACAGAAGCCATAGACACATTCATTTTTTGCCCACTTTTCAAATACAAACGCAACACCTTTCGGCGCAAAAATTTACTTTTGCAAAACGCATAAGATTCAATCTGTTGCCAATGATAAAAGCCGTTTTTACCATCGTTTTGTTGACCAAACGCCACGCCTTGTTGATTTAAGGTCAATCGCCATAATTCAAACGAGTGCGGATTTTTGTAGATACGCCAAATAGCTATGATGTTGGCGATGCAATAAGTAGCAGAATATATCAACCAAAAAATCTCCACTTTACCTTTGGTAAAATAGATAAATAACCACAAAGCCGCCAAAATCAATATACCAATCGCACGCACAGCAATATAATGTCTCGGCTGGGAAAATATTTTCAAGCCATTGATTTTAAATACCTCTTTACTATTACCTACATAATTCAGATACTGCGCATCGCCTTGTTTGGGCGGACGGCAAAATTCAATTTTTTCTACTTCGCCTTTTTCGTTTAAGTGTAAATACAATTCCAATTTATCACCCACTTTAAGCGGCGGATTGCTGGCAAATACCTCAGTAAAATAATTCACATCCAGCGGATAATTCGAGCCGTCGTCGCCAAGCGCCATACCATGCGTGTATTGCCAATCGGCGAGTGTGGCAGTTTGGCGGATAATGGTCGGTTCTAGCATGGGTTTTCCTTTTTAATGAATAGAATGATTTTACACGATATTTGCTTTCAGGCAGCCTTATATATTTGCCCCTACACCAAGGGGCTTTAAAATTCAAACAAAGTATCTTTTGCGATATTTTAAAAATATCAGCAATCATCTGAATAAGGTTAAAAAAGCCCCTTGGATTAAAAATGTTAATTACAAGGGGCTTTAACATGTCAAATCAAAAATTAAATTCTGCTCAATTAAGCGAAATCGATTCAAAACTTTCTCTTTTAAACGCAAATTATGAAATCTCGAATTATAAGGGTCAAATCTTAATTAATTCATTAATTCATGGCTATGAATGTTTTAAAGCTGGTCATTTTAGAACAATCGATGCTCACGATAGCACTTTTGAAGAATTAAATCGCCGTTATGAAGAATATTTAATTAATTCTACAGACTATTTTTCAACAAGTGCAAAGGGTTTTTAAAATGACATTCACGAAATCAACAATCAAGCAACGCCTAAAGGATAAAAATCCAGAATATCAAATAGAAACCATTTGGGGCGAAAAGTTAATTGATGAGCAGTATCTAATAACTGTAAACAGCTTCACATACGCAGAAGTGATTGAAATCAACTTTATTCGTTCGAAGACAAAACGAATAGGAACAGATTTACTCTTAACCTTAAATTTATCAAATGACGCCACGGAAACTGAAATAGAGCAAATGGCAGAACACATAATAAATTTTTTAAAAAAAGGGATTATGCCATGTCAAACAACCAAGATTTAAACGTACAGATTAGACGCAATCCCGAAACGCAAAACTACCGCGTATCCCTGCTTACCATAAAAAACGGTTTGCCTGACAAAAGCGAAATGCACATCTGCCAAACCCTACCTGAAGCACTGGAAAAAATCGCAGCCTTTGAAGACAAACACCTAAACCAATTTGAAAACGCCATAGACTACAAAAAAGTAAGCTGGCGTGAAATCGCAAGACAAAACCAAGCAGCGCAAGAGCAAGCCTTAAAAAAGCCCACATCGCGCTAATTGCACAAGCGATAGGCGAGATTGGCATACTCAACGAATTATTAAGGCAGCCTGAAAAATGAAACATGAACAACAATTCAAAGACGACTTAAGAGAAGCCTATTTAAGCGTGATTAAAAAGCATTATGGCGAACATGGATTAAGAGCCATTGCTATGTTTGAAATTCACACTTTCAGCGACGAAAAAATTTTAAAGGATTTCGGTACGTCGGGGTTAGAAGCATTGCAATGGTATCGAATCATGAAAGATAAACTTTTTAAGCAATCCTGAAATGAACGTTTTTCTCAACGCTCTAATCCGCGAGCTCGTTAAAACCCTATTTTATTACCTACGCAAACGAAAGTAGCGAAATAAAAATGAAGTTACTCAGCACCAACCAAGGCAACACCGCACTCAGCCACTACCGCATCACACGGCATGAACATGGCTACCGCTTATGCCTTTACAAAACCAACTTCAAAGACTGGATGCACGAAGACATCGGCTTTGATACCGACCTACAACGCATCATTGCCAGCGCATTTGCATTGCAAACCCAATACGGCACGTCCTTACCGATTGTTCTGCTTTATGACAGCAGTATGCAATTTCAGGCGCAAGACGTGGCTGCGGTGGCAAGCAGTCATGCTGACACAGCAGCCACGTCTTGCGCCGTCAATGCCGACCCCCACGGCTAATAGGGGAAGAACGAAAAGGACGGCGCAGCCGTAATTTAAAACCACAAGGGGCGAACGAATGAAAAGCACTGAATCCATCAAACCGAATGCACAGCATTACACTCAAGTGATTATGACTGAAACAGGCAGAGTCGTAGAAGTACCGCTACGTCGTGGCGTTGATGATGCAGCATTCATAGACCAAATTTCATTCACGTTCCATCAAGATACCCTGCAAGCCTTATCCGAAAGCCCACTCAAAGGCGAATTAGACTTTATGCGCGTATTAAGCGAGCAACTGGCGGACATCTTCGGTTTCGGGCTCTGGAAAAAAGCCAAAACCAGCGGTAACCGCTTTTATGAGCATTGTTACTTAATGGGCACAGAAGAAATCCTATACGGCAAAGTGCATTATGGCGGTAAAAGTCAAAAAGGTTCGGTATGCGTGGAATTAACCGCAGCAGGTTGTAAGGCAGCCTTAATGGGCTGGGAGCTACGCTTAAAACCATTTTTAGATGAAGCCATCAATCCGCGCATTACTCGCGCCGATTTAACCATAGACGACCTTTCAGGCAGCCTATTTGATTTAGGCAGCATGGAACAAGCCTATTTTGATGGCGCTTTCAGTTGGACCAATCGCCGTCCCAAAATGAATAAAGTAGGCAGTGATTGGAACGCCTTTGATGAGAACGGCAATCGACTGTTTGAAGTCGGTTCAGGGCGAACACTCTATATCGGCTCACGCAATTGCGCAAAATACGTTCGAATTTATGAAAAAGGCAAACAACTGGGCGATAAAAACAGTCCATGGGTTCGTTTTGAAATCGAATTTCGCAACCGTGACATGCACATCACGACCGACATTTTAAGCGAGCCAGGCAAATACTTTGGTGGAGTGTATCCGATTTGTGCGCAATTTACGCAAAAAGCCGACCGCATTAAAAGCCATCGCGTACAAGTAGAAAAAACCATAGACAAAGTAGAGAGCTGGGCAAAAACCGCCTTTGGCGGCGTATGGAATATGTACAAATCCTACTTTCCGAACTTAACCGAAGCCGAAATCTGGGCGCGTTTAAAACCCGACCACGACCGCTTACCCAAAGGCTTATGTGCTGCTGCTGTGGCTGTAGAACTGGATGAAACTGTTTACCTACATCAGCAACAAAGCGAAATCCCGCCTGAAACCAAGCTAGACCAAGACTATCAACGCGCTGTAAACGAGCAACACGAACGCGACGAAGCCTTTTTATGGGCAGCGTATCAGTGGAGTAAAAACAAACGCAAAGAAGCAGGCGTACCGTTTGATTATGTGCGCGAAATGCTGTTTACCGAAATCGACCATATTGCCCAAAGCGTCCAAGTTCCCGACTGGGCAAATCAAGTTTAAGAATGTGGCTTGTGCGACTGCCACTGTAATCGTCGTACCTTTTTAAATCATATAGGAGCAGTAAACATGGAAATGAAAATTCAAGTCAAAGTCGTTGGTGCCAAAAAATACAAAGGACGTCCAGATGCCAACGGACCCGAGTACGACAACACCAAACTTATTTGTTTGACACCGATGGACGAAAGCACAGGTAACGCCAAAGGCGAAACCGTGTCCGAATACCGCTACGGCGACAGTAGCAACTACGACCACATCGCCAAACAAAACTTCCCCTTTATGGCGGAATTAAACGTGCAAATCACCACCAACGGTAAAACGCAAAAACTCAACGTAACCGCCGTTCGCGTATTGGATAGCACAGCAAACAAACCAACGCCCAACGACAAAGGCGACAAATAAGAAAGCAGGTACACCATGCATAAAGTGTACATCGTCCAAAATCGCGACACAGGCGAATTTCTTAAACCTGACGGCATCGGCAGCGTAGAAACCTGCACGCTCGTCAATCAAGCCGGCTACTTTACCGACTATCAGGCAGCCTTAGAAACTGCGCTGGATGAAATGGACGGACAAGACATCTTAATTTTCGGTTTTTATCTATCAGAAAAGGAAATGCAATGAGATTCACATTGACGCAATTGGGCGTAGCATTTGTCATCTGCCTATTTCTATTTCTAGGCAGCATGTACATCCTTTTAAGCTAATGCAAAGCACATAAAGTTTACCGTTCGGGCGTGGCGGTAAAGCCCCTTGAGACACGCCCATTTCATTAATTTTTAGGAGACAAGTCATGAATAAAATCATGCAAAAAGTAAAAGGCTTCAATACCAACGAAGCGATTTTAAAAGCCACCGTTGCTACAAGTTTAATCGCAGTTGCAACAGGTGCAAACGCAGCAGCATCACTTGAAGACATTGGTACAAAAGTAGCAGATGCCATTTCAGGCATGATTGTATTGGTATCTGCCATTGGCATGGCGTCCATAACAGTAATCGTTGCAGTCCAAGGCATTAAATTGGCTTGGAGTATGATTAAAACCGTTAAGTAATACCAAAAAGGGGGCAATATGGCATATCGCGTAGGCATTCAATGCGTATCAACACAAACCGAAGCAGACGACTTAATCTTGTCCACTATGCCCCCTACTATCACTGCCGACGGGCAGCTTATCCGTCCAGTCCGAAAAGACGATGGCTGGTATTTAAACCAACACAAAATTGAGCTCACACATCCGCAATGCGACATCATGCAACAAATTCAAAATGGGGCGCAAATGGGCAGTATGCTCGTGATGATTGCCGTTTTTATTTTTGGCTTTAAAGCAGCGATAAATCTCATTAAATCTATGAACGCAGTAGGGGCAAGTGATGATAATTGACTTTTGGTTTTTATTGGGTTTCGGTGCGGTTGCGATGATTGCGTGCTTCCTGCTGAGCGTGTGATGTGGTAGATTAACCCTTTTTAACAGAGAGCAGCGTGGCTGCCTGAAAGGGTTAATTGTGGAGACTTTAGATCCGTTTATTACTGAAAAAGAGTTGTATCAATTACAGCAATCTTATCTGTATCGTGATTTGCCTTTTGCTTATATTTTTTATCGTGAATTGATAAGGAAAAAGAATATTGCTGAATGCGTTGAATCATATTGGTTTTGGAATTTTTATTCCAAATTCAATGATGAAAAAATTGAAACGATGTTTCCAGACAATTCTTTTTTTGTTTTAAATTTTAAAGAAAAAAAGTGTTATGTTATTCATCCAACGCGGGGTTTATTTAAAGAATTTAATTATTCTGCTGTATAGCTTTTTTTTTACAGTTCCTGCTTTTGCGCAGGTTGATTATGCTGTAATTAGGCAGAGTGATGGCACAGTAAGGCTTCATAATCGATATTACAAAGATGGAGTTGAAAAAATTGCTAAAAATTCAAATCTAGAAGCGACTGTGAGATATAACAATACTGGTACAACTTATGCTACGAAAGCTGAAATTTTGCCTAAGCTTAGAGGCACCACAGGAGCCGTCTCAACCGACGTACTCAAAGGCACAGTAACCCAAACCATCCCCAAAAAAGCCGTCACCTCTGCCGTCGCCAAGAACGCCTTCAAAGCAGTCGGAAAAGGATTAGCCAAAGGCTTAGTCAAATCCATCCCCTTTGTCGGACAAGCCTATGCTATTTACGACGAGCTCGCCCGCGAAAACGGCTATACCGAAGAATGTGAACAAGGCATGTGTAAAACTGTCACTGACAACGAAACATATGCAGTAATTATGACAAAGCAAAGATACAATGGTTTAACCCATGCAGCTTTATCACATGTTGAATTTGACACGCTATGTAAAGAACTCAAATGCTACAATCCCTCTTTCGTGAAAGGTTTCCAAGAAGCTTCTCAGGCTGCTATTGAGAAATGTCGAACAGTTGATGCGTTCGGTCAACCAGCCGATGGGTATGATGCTCAAGGTACTTGTACTCGTGGTAATTTTTATGGCACTGACGTAGCCGTTAAAATGATTCCAATCAAGGACAAAATCCCCTTCACCGAATCCGACTTCATGGGTGTAGCCGAAGCAGCAGCGGATAAAGCCATTGAAAAATGGTTAGAAGCAGCAGGTGGCGACGACCCGCTCCCATGGTCAGAGCCCAAAGTATATCTATTGCCCGGTCAAATTGCCCAATCCAATCCGTACACCAATCCTGAAACAGGTAAACCCGAGCAAGCACGTTGGAAAGTGGTAGACGACCCCGACGCACCCGGTCAAAACAGTAAAATCGAAGAAGAGATTATCCCTCGTCCCGACCTAAAGCCCAACAGTCCCGAAGCGCCCGCTGTCAGTCCGGATACCGCGACCGCTGATGACACCGCTACAGATACTGGTAGGGATAAGGATAAGACCGACGACAAGCAACCGCCGACTGACACAGAAGATCTGTGTGAGAAAAATCCCGACATTCTTGCTTGTGACAAAGTGCCCGACGACAAACCGAGCGCATCCGAGCCCAATTTCAGCATACCTGAAAAAGTGGTCGATATTCACTTCAAGCCCGATACCATCTTTCCCGATAACGGCGTTTGTCCTGCTCCCGTGAGTTTCGACATTTCCATTGCTGGAAGTAGCAAAACCTTCGCGTTCTCGTATGAATACGTGTGCGACGTGGCAGCCAAGCTCCGCGGTCTGCTGATTGCGGTAGCTTGGCTGGTCGTGGCATTCTTTGCCACCAAAGCCCTACGCAACGCCTAACCACGTCCTGCAATCTCTGCCGTCCTGCCTATGGGGTGCAGTTTCTGGTGTTATTGCTGCAATCTCTGCCGTCCTGCCTATGGGGTGCAGTTGTTGGCGTCCATTGCTGCAATCTCTGGACTGCTCGGGGCTATCGGTTTGGTGGGTGTCTAGGAAATGGGGTTTGCCCTGCAAGGGGGTCAATCCCCCTTGCAGGGCATTTTCATCTAGTGAAGCTTTTTTTTATCGTTTCGGAGCCGGTCTGAGGTTTCTGGGGTGCGCGTCAAAGAACATGTAGCCTATTTCAGGTAAAGGGGGAGTCTCTGTAAGGATTTGTAAGAATTCGCCCCAAGCGAATTGTTACGAATCGTTACAGATACCCCCTTTACCTGAAATAGGCGGAATGTTCGACTCGCGAAACCCCAGAAACCTCAGAGCGGAAACGAAAGGATAAAAAAATGCGTAACGGGTTTCTACGGTAACTTCTATTTATCCTGTCACTTCAAACCTATCCCATTCAGAAACCTATCACGGAGTCGTACCATGAGATTTCTCGCCGCACTGCTGCCCGCTCTGGGTAAGCTCACTAAAGGCATTATTGCGCAACTGCTCGTTGCATTGGGCATTACCGCGGTTACCTACAACGGTATTGAGCCCATCTTTGCCAATTTCCGCCATCAAATCACTGCTAATCTGACTGGCGCACCGCAAGATGCTTTGCAACTTTTTTATATTGCTGGCGGTGGCACCGCACTAAACATCATGCTCGGCGGTTTAACGTTTTATGTGACGATGACTGGCGTAAGTAAAATTACGAGTCGAATCGGCAAAAAGTAACTCAGGTAGCCTAAATGTTTAAATATTTAAATCCCCAAGATTTAAATATTTAAACATTTAGGCGGTCTCGGAACACACAGCTAACCCAACCTAAAACATTCCACAAATCTAATTTCTAGCGCAAAACACACACCACTTAATCGCTATTTCGCAAGGAGCAGACATGGCAGAAATCGTCCTCATTACCGGCACGCCCGGAGCTGGCAAAACCGCACACATGGTACACATGATGTTGCACGACCCGATATTTAAGACACCTGACGGCGAACTGCGCAAAGTCTTCACGAATATTAAAGGTTTGGAGCTGCCTCACATCGCCGTCAGCAGCCTGAAAGAAGAGTTAGCGCATAGCACCGACGAGCAACTTTCCTTTCACGACATGCATACATGGATCAAAAAACCTGAAAACCATGGCTCAGTTGTGATTATTGACGAAGTTCAAGACGTATGGCCCGCTCGTTCCAACGGTTCACAAGTTCCGCCCAATGTATCATGGCTCAATACGCACCGACACTTGGGCGTTGATATATTCGTTCTTACCCAAAACCCGAAAAACATCGACATCAACCTGCGTGGACTGGTCAATAAACATCTGCACATCGCCAAAAACAAACTCGGTATGCGTACCCTACTGGAATGGAAATACTGCGCCAACAATCCGCTCACGCAAGCAAAAGATGCCTTTGCCAAAATTCATAAACTGGATGACAAAGTCTTTGATTTGTACAAATCCGCGGAAATTCATACAGAAAACAAAACCAAGGTAACAAAATGGGTATTTGTGCTGCCTGTCGTCTTTATTCTCATGCCTATTATGATTTATTTCAGTTACAGTCTGCTCAAAAACATCGGCAAAACTGAAGAAACCGCGACTGAAACCACAACTGCCAGCGCACCTGCTACTTTAAATGGCAGCAATGCGACACAAAGCCTAACTGGAGCTTTACCCCAAAATCAAATGCAAAACACCTTGGGCGCAAAACCCGAAGACTTTATTGCCCGATTGGCTGAACGTCCCGAAACCAAACCGCTGTACGATGGACAACGGCAAGTTAAAACCATGGAATGGCCTGAAGCGTGCGTTATTGGCGTCGACAAAAAATGCACTTGTTACACCAACCAATTCACAAAAATCAAGGAAATTTCGCAAGAATTGTGCGAAAGCTATTTAGAAGATGGCATGCCGTTCAATCCCTACAAATCACCCGAGCAGGAAACACAGCCACAGCAAACGCAAACGACTGAAACCGAGCCTATGCATGATCAAGCTTATGTTGCGCAACTCAATGGCGAAACCCGCCCATCGCTCAACGAAGGCAATGCGCAAAACTTGGCGAATATTCAGTAAAATCAAAACCACACGACATCGTAATAAGCTGCCTTTTATGAAAATGAATAGAGAAAGATTGATGCGTGCGGTTTCCTATTTTTGATAAATATCACAGTATCTTGGGCAAAAAAGCCCGCATTCATAAGGTTTATGAACATGGCACAAAGCGACTTAAAAAGCGGCATTCTCTACTGGCTGGGCTTAGACATTTCTAAAGAAAAAATAGACTGCTGCATACACATTCAAAGCAAATACAAGCACATCATTATCAGCAACGACGAAAACGGCTTTATGCAGCTTCTAGAATGGTTATGCAGCCTGAAAATAGACACCCAATCTCTGCATGTCTGCTGCGAAGCCACCAACGTCTATTACATCGCCATTGCCCAATATTTGTACCGCCATCAAATCGCCATCAGCGTCATCAATCCCAGCATCATCAAACACTATGCCCAATACCACTTAAAACGCATCAAAACCGACAAACAAGACGCCAAACTCATTGCCCAATATGCAAAAGCCGAAACGCCCGAACTATGGCAGCCTGAAAGTGAATGCAAAGCCGAATTAAAGAGTCTGCACCGACGTTGCGAACAACTGAACAACATGCTTACCATGGAAAAGAATCGCCTGTACGTTGCCGATGGCTACAGCAAAACAATGATTGAGAAGATTATAAATACCTTGCAAATTCAACTTGAGGAATGCCGAAAACGTATGCAACGATTGATAGACAAAAATGCCGACTTAAAGCGCAAACAACAAATCTTAAAAAGCATAACGGGCTTAGGCGAAACAACTTCACAAATCCTGCTTGCTGTGCTTATTGATATTGATAAATTCACAACGGCAAAACACTTAATTAGTTGGCTTGGTTTATCGCCTGTAATACGGCAATCAGGAAAATACAAAGGGCAAGCTAAACTGTCCAAAATGGGCGATAGAAGCGTAAGAAAATCGCTCTACATTCCCGCTCGTGTTGCCTGTACGCGTAGCAAACTCTGGCGCTCGTGGTTTGATAAACAAGTGCAAAGCAAACCGCCGAAAAAAGTGTATGTGATGATGATGGTTAAGCTGGTGAAATACGCGTATCACTGCATTAAAAACGACACTTTGTTCAATCCTAGCTTGCATGAGCAACCCACAAAAGAAAATCAGGCAGCCTGAAAAGACTGCCTGAATAAGGTGCAACTGTAAGAACAACGCACACACCAAAAATGTGGTGCGCTGCTAAACGCGCGTAAAGAGCAAGAAAAGTTAAGAATATTTGATTTAAATCAAGTTATTTTAATAATTTCAATTGACACGAAATACAGTATCTTTTTAGTCAAATTATTAAGCCAACAATTTTTTCCAACGCGCCACTTGATAACGCACTTGCTCGGGCGCAGTGCCGCCGATGTGGTTACGCGCATTCAGGCTGCCTTCTGGGGTCAGCACTTCGTAAACATCGTTTTCAATCAACTTGCTAAACCCTTGCAACACGTCCAAAGGCAATTCGCTCAAGTCACATTTTTGCGAATCCGCATGACGCACCGCCAACGCCACCACTTCATGCGAATCGCGAAATGGCAAACCTTTTTTCACCAAGTAATCCGCCAAATCCGTCGCCGTAGCAAAACCTTGCATCACTGCGGCGCGCATATTTTCAGGTTTCACGGTTACACCGCGCATCATGTCGGCGTAAATTCGCAGCGTGTCAATCACCGTGTCCACCGTGTCAAACAAAGGTTCTTTGTCTTCCTGATTGTCTTTGTTATACGCAAGCGGTTGCGATTTCATCAACATAATCAATCCAGTAAGATGCCCAATCACGCGCCCAGATTTGCCGCGCACCAATTCGGGTACATCGGGATTTTTCTTCTGCGGCATGATGCTTGAACCCGTGCAAAAACGGTCGGCAATATCAATAAAACCGAAACGCGGCGACATCCAAATAATCAATTCTTCGCTCAAACGGCTCAAATGCACCATCAGCAAACTGGCGGCAGCGGTGAACTCAATCGCAAAATCGCGGTCGGAAACTGCGTCCAAAGAATTTTGACAAATTTGTTCAAAACCAAGCAGTTGTGATGTCGTTTCGCGTTTAATTGGGTAAGTTGTACCCGCCAATGCTGCCGCCCCCAATGGCATACGGTTGACGCGTTTACGGCAATCCGCCATACGTTCATCGTCGCGTCCCAGCATTTCTACATATGCCAACATGTGATGCCCGAAACTCACAGGTTGCGCTACTTGCAAATGCGTAAAACCAGGCATCACCGTTTCCGCATTTTGTTCTGCCAACTCCACCAGCGAAGTTTGCAAACTTTTGATTAATTGGCGAATTACTGTAATTTCATCGCGCAACCACAGGCGAATATCGGTTGCCACTTGGTCGTTGCGGCTGCGCCCTGTGTGCAAACGCTTGCCTGCGTCGCCAATTTTGTCGGTCAAGCGGCGTTCAATATTCATGTGCACGTCTTCCAAATCCAGCGACCATTGCAGGCTGCCTGAATCAATATCTGCCTGAATTTCCGCCATACCGCGCTGAATGTCCGCCAAATCTTGTGCAGACAATACGCCCGCTTCGTGCAACATTTGTGCGTGTGCCAGCGAGCCTTGAATGTCCCATTGCGCTAGCCGTTTGTCAAAATCAATTGAGCCTGTGTATTGTTTTACGAGTTCGGAAACGGGTTCGTTAAAACGTCCTGACCATGTTTTGTTTGTCATTGTTTTTCCTTTGAAAAAATCTTTCAGGCAGCCTGAAAAGTGTTTGAATTACTCGAATCTGCGTAAGGTGGGCTGTGCTCACCGAAGTACCTATATTTTAACTCACAATATTGATGTGATGAAAAATGGTGGGTAAAACCCATCCTACGCAAAAAGGCTGAAACGTTTGCAAAAACTATTTAGGCTGCCTGAAACGCAAACTCTGGAGCGCGGTCAGCTCGCCCTCACAATTGATTTCATTGAATATTTTACTTTTTGAAGTAGAAATATTTGGAAGCGAGCCGCCCCCGCTACAAGTTTTGCAAAGGTTTCAGACTCCCTGAAATGTTACAAAGAAAAGGACAGGGATAAACCCTGTCCCTACTTAGTTTTGTTTTTTCAGGCTGCCTGAAAATTATGATTTGGGTTTTAAACCCAATGAATCGCGCACTTCGGTTTGAATGTGGTTAATCAAATCGGGGTGGTCGGCTAATTTTTTGCCTAATGATGGAATCATCTCGTGCAATTTTTCGTCCCACTCGGCAAGTTTTTCGGGGAAGCATTGCTCAATCACTTCCAACATCGCTTGCACGGAAATCGATGCACCTGGCGACGCACCTAAAAGTGCGGCAATGGAGCCATCGCTGGCATGCACTACTTCGGTACCGAAGCGCAATACGCCTTTTTCTTTGGGTGTGTCTTTGATGATTTGTACACGTTGCCCTGCTTCGAGCAAGTGCCAATCTTCGCTTTTGGCATTGGGTACGAATTGGCGCAATTCTTTCATGCGCTCCTCTTTGTTTAATAATACTTGTTGAATCAAATACTTAGTTAAGTCTAAATTCTTACTGCCTGCGGCAATTACGGTGGTTAAATTATCTGCATGAACCGACGCTGGCAAATCCCACACGGAGCCATGTTTGAGAAATTTGGAGGTAAAGCCTGCAAAAGGTCCAAACAAGAGCGTTTGTTTACCTTCGATGAAACGCGTGTCTAAGTGTGGCACAGACATTGGTGGCGCACCGAGTGCGGCACGTCCATAAACTTTGGCAAAGTGTTGGCTAACTACTTCTGGATTTTGACACACCATAAATAAGCCGCTCACTGGCACGCCACCGATGTGTTGGCTTTCGGGAATGCCTGTTTTGTGCAACAGTTTCAGGCTGCCGCCGCCGCCGCCGATAAAGACAAATTTGGCGGTATAGTGATAATGTTGCCCTGTGGCTTTGTCTAAAATGTCTAATTGCCAATGGTTTTGCGCATTACGTTTGATGTCTTTAACGCAATGATTGTAATGGGTGCTGACGTTTTCTTGTTGGTTTAAATGAGCGATGAGTTTACGTGTGAGCGCGCCGAAGTTGATGTCGGTGCCTGTATCGATTTTGGTGGCGGCAATGGGTTGCGTTGTATCGCGTTGTTGCATCATCAATGGCATCCATTGCGCCAAAACTTCGGGGGCTTCGCTGTATTCCATGTTGTAAAACAAGGGATGGTCGGCTAGCGCTGCATAGCGATTGCGCAAGAATTGCACATCTTTTTCGCCTTGTACAAAGCTGATGTGCGGCAGTTGGGTAATAAATTCCTCTGGCGCACTGATTTTGCCTTGATTGACTAAATACGACCAAAATTGCAAAGATAATTTAAATTTTTCATTAATCGCCACTGCGCGGTTGATTTCTACGCTGCCGTCTGGATTTTCTGGCGTGTAGTTGAGTTCGCATAAGGCAGCATGCCCCGTGCCTGCGTTGTTCCATTCATTGGAACTTTCTTCGGCGGGTCCTGATAGGGTTTCAAAAATGCGAATGCTGCTTTGTGGAGAGAGTTCTTTGAGCATGGTGCCTAGCGTCGCGCTCATGACGCCTGCGCCGATTAAGATGATGTCCGAATGTGTTGCGGTGGTTGTGTGTTGCGCGTCCATACGTTTTCCTCTAATCGTTATGTGGGATTTGTCTGTAACAGATTGTAATCTGCGAACGTCTTGTTCATTATAACTGATACTGTAAAAAAGTGTTAGCTAGGGAAGCTTTTTTCTACTTTCAGGCTGCCTGAACGATAAATTTCAATTGAATTCAATTAATTAAATCAATATAACAACTCCATAAAATTACATAATATCACTCGTTTTGTTTAGGTTGGTTAACTTTATTGGCGGTATTTTTAATTTTTAGGCTGCCTGAAAAGCCATGAAATCATAAAAAACCGCCCAACTATTTCTGTTGAGCGGTTTGATTTTTTTCAGGCTGAAACCTTTGCAAAACTTGGAGCGGGAGCGGCTCGCTTCCAAATATTTCTATTTGAAAATAAAATATTCAATAAAATGAAATATGCGGGCGAGCCGCCCGCGCTCCAATTTTGCGTTTTCAGGCTGCCTGAAAACTGGTTTATTCAATCAAGCAAACACCAGCTTATCGCCTTCTGCCTTAATCAAAATCGTGCTGCCTGCGGCATATTGTCCAGCCAACAATGCGCGGGCGAGCGGATTTTCAATTTCGGCTTGAATGGCGCGTTTGAGTGGGCGTGCGCCGTACACGGGGTCAAAGCCTGCTTGAGCGATAATGTCTAAAGCCGCATCGGAGATTTGAATGTGCAAATCTTGTGCTGCCAAGCGTTTTTTCAGGCTGCCTAATTGGATTTGGGCGATGTTGCGAATGTGTGCCTGACCGAGCGCGTGGAACACGACCACTTCGTCAATACGGTTAATCAATTCGGGGCGGAAGTAGTTTTTCACATCGCCCATCACGGCGTTTTTCACGTCTTCATAAGCCGCGTCCGCACCCAATGCCTGAATGTGTTGGCTGCCGATGTTGGACGTCATTACGACTACGGTGTTTTTGAAGTCCACCGTACGCCCTTGTCCATCGGTTAAACGCCCATCGTCCAACACTTGCAACAAAATGTTGAACACGTCTGGATGCGCTTTTTCTACTTCGTCCAACAAAATCACGCTATACGGTTTGCGGCGCACTTGCTCGGTTAAATAGCCGCCTTCTTCGTAGCCGACATAGCCTGGAGGCGCACCGATTAAACGAGCAATGCTGTGTTTTTCCATGTATTCGGACATATCAATACGGATTAAATGCTCTTCGCTATCAAACAAGAAGCCTGCCAGCGTTTTGCACAATTCGGTTTTGCCGACACCTGTTGGACCGAGAAACAGGAAGCTGCCATACGGTTTATTCGGGTCAGCCAAACCCGAACGGCTGCGGCGAATCGCATCCGCCACCGCGCGCACGGCTTCGTCTTGTCCGACCACACGTTTGTGCAACACGTCTTCCATTTTCAGCAATTTTTCGCGTTCGCCTTCCATCATTTTGGACACAGGAATGCCCGTAATGCGCGACACGATTTCGGCAACTTCATCTGCGCCGACTTTGGTGCGAAAGAGTTTGTTGGCTTTGGCTTCGCTAGTTGAAACATTATCTAACTGTGCAAGTTGTTTTTCTAACTTATCCAAATCCTCGTACATCAGTTGAGATGCTAATGCTAAATTACCCTCGCGTTTTGCCTTCTCAATTTTAAGTTGGACTTCTTCTAATTGTTGCTTGATTTGAACACCGCCTTCTGCAACAACTTTTTCAGACTTCCAAATTTCTTCCAAATCAGCATATTCTTTATTAATATTTGCCAATTCTTCATCAATTACACTTAAACGCTTTTTACTTGACTCATCTTTTTCTTTTTGCAAATGCA
Source organism: Neisseriaceae bacterium B1 (assembly GCA_051414845.1). Lineage (GTDB taxonomy): Bacteria > Pseudomonadota > Gammaproteobacteria > Burkholderiales > Neisseriaceae > Simonsiella. The sequence goes on along the minus strand of CP183313.1, from coordinate 228,312 downwards.
TTTGTTCCATTTGCAACTGAATACGACGACGGTCAAGTTTATCCATCTGTTCTGGCTTAGTTTCTTTTTCAATTTTGATTCTACTTGCCGCTTCATCAATTAAATCAATAGCCTTATCAGGTAAGAAACGGTCGGTAATGTAGCGATTAGACAATTCCGCCGCAGCTACAATCGCAGGGTCAGTAATTTCCACACCGTGATGATTTTGATAACGTTCTTGCAAACCACGCAAGATGGCAATAGTTGCTTCAACACTAGGTTCATCAACAATCACTTTTTGGAAACGACGCTCCAACGCCGCATCTTTTTCAATATATTGACGATATTCGTCCAAAGTCGTCGCACCAATACAATGCAATTCGCCACGTGCCAGCGCAGGTTTGAGCATATTACCCGCGTCCATCGCGCCATCCGATTTGCCCGCGCCGACCAAAGTATGAATTTCATCAATAAAAATCAGAGTGTTGCCATCGTCTTTTGCCAAATCATTCAGTACCGCCTTCAAGCGTTCTTCAAACTCGCCACGGTATTTCGCACCCGCAATCAACGCTGCCAAATCCAGCACCAGCAAACGTTTACCACGCAAGGATTCAGGCACTTCGCCATTTACAATGCGTTGTGCCAAACCCTCCACAATCGCCGTTTTACCGACACCAGGTTCGCCGATTAACACAGGATTGTTTTTCGTGCGACGTTGCAATACCTGAATGGCGCGGCGGATTTCATCATCGCGCCCAATCACAGGGTCAAGTTTGCCCTCGCGCGCCCGTTCCGTTAAGTCCAAAGTATATTTTTTCAACGCCTCGCGTTGGTCTTCTGCATTCGGATTATCCACTGTTTCGCCTCCACGCATTTGTTCAATCGCCGCTACCAACTGCTGTTCGGTAACGCCCACATCCTTCAATAATTTCGCGCTGCTGCCCTTTTCCTGCAACAGAGCCAACCAAAACCACTCGCCAGCAATATACGCATCGCCGCTTTTGAGCGACAGCTTGTCAGTCAAATTAAAAATATTGTTCAACTCGCGGCCAATATTCAACTCGCCACCCGCGCCTGAAACCTTAGGCAACGCATTTAAGGCAGCCTGAACATCACGCTTCAACTGCGCCACATTGCCGCCCGCATTCACGAGCAACGCCGCCGCGCCACTATTATTGTCGTCCAGCAACGCCTTCATCACATGCGCCGTTTCCAAATACGCATTATCCGCGTTTAACGCCAAACTTTGCGCCGTTTGCAAAATCTGTTGGAATTTACCTGTTAATTTATCGTATCTCATTGAGTTTACCTTTCGGAAATTGTTTCGTTGCACACAATATAAGGCTGCCTGAAACAAAAACAAGGGCAAAGACACAAGATTTTTTCAGGCAGCCTGAAAATTAGTTTTTATACAAAACAAATGATTAACAAAAATAGCACCAACAATCGCAAATAAAACTTGGCAAAAACCGCAAAACCCAGTATAGTTCGCTGCTTCAAGACGGAGGTGTGGCAGAGCGGTTTAATGCAACGGTCTTGAAAACCGTCGAGGGTTGATAGCCCTCCGTGAGTTCGAATCTCACCGCCTCCGCCAAGATTTTAAAAGCCCTTTGATTAATCAAAGGGCTTTTTCATATTCATTAATTTTTTGCTTAAATTCTTAAATTCGACGCTTAACAACAAAAAGTCGGATTAAAGAACCCGACCAATTTTTCTAAATGGTGCAAAGCTTTCAGGCTGCCTGAAATATCAATTTCCACCCTGCTCCACTTGTTCATCATCTTCGCTTGGCAACGCCATGATTTCAGGCAGCACCAATTCGCCCAATTCCGTCAGTGGCGGCAAATGCGCCAAACTTTCCAGTTGCAAATCGCTTAAAAACGCGTCGGTTGTTGCCCATAAAGACGGGCGACCAATGCTGTCGCGTTGTCCAATCACTTCAATCCAGCCGCGCTCTTGCAGTGTTTGCATCACGTTTTGCGACACAGCAACGCCGCGAATAGCTTCAATATCGCCGCGTGTAACAGGCTGTTGATAGGCGATGATGGCCAGCGTTTCCATCACGGCGCGCGAATAACGTGGCGTGCGCATTTCGTTCAGGCTGCCTAAGCGGTCAAACGCTTCGGGCGCGATTTGAAAACGCCAACCTTCGGCAGAATGCACCAATTGCAAAGCGCGCCCTTGCCAACGGTTTTTCAGGCTGGCAAGCACGTCAATCAGCTTGTCTTGCGACAAAGGCGGCATACACAATTCGCGCATGGCTTTTTCGCTTAATGGCTCGGTTTGCAGGAATAAGGCGGCTTCAATTAAGGATTCGGGATTCATGTTTTTTTGTTATCAAACTTTCAGGCTGCCTGAAAAAATAATCAAGAAAATTGAATAAAACAGCGTTTCAGGCTGCCTGAAACACTATTCACATCAAAATTCCAACCAATTACGCTTTTCTCGCGTTCTAAACGTCCAATGCTCTTGTTTCTCTTGTCCGTTTTGGCGATAACGAAATTGAACGCGGTATTCCGTATTGAAATCCAATGGTTTAACAGGAAACAGTGCGAATTCAGTTGGCAGTAACACGCCATTGGGGTCGTTTTTTGCGGTTAAAATTTCCGTTGGCATGATTTGACCTTGTGGCGCAAACAGTTCAAACGCTACCATCTCAATCGGTTGCTGTTGTCCATAAAACGCAATGCTAATCGGGTTGCCTGTTTCTTTGTATTGCGGCATCGGATTGGGTTTTTCCTTGCCATCGTAAACAGGCTCGATATACGAACCTATCGGAAATTTTACCGCGCCCACATATTGTTCAGGCAGCTGATTTAATTGAATTTCTACTTTTTGATTCATGCACAAAGTCGTCAAAACATAACGCGCTTGCGAGTGCTGGCGCGGCTGTTCGCATAATTCACGCTCCACGCGACTGCCCTGCTCAATTACCAAAGCCTGATGTTTACCGCGCACCCAAGCCGCGCCTGCCTCATCGTGATTAGGGTTGAGCAATGCCAAACGATGATACAAAGCCGTCATCAAACCATCCACGCCCGCCCTGCCTGAACGCGCCCAATTACTGATGGTTAAATTCTCGGCAACAGGCGCACTGTAACCGACTTTGGTGGCGCGCTCTTGTGCCGTTTCGCCTGTAAAATAAGGATTGCTGCGATTAGGCTCATCATGCCCATGCGCGTCTTTGCTCAAATAAAGCGCATGATTGCGTGCCGCTTCTTGCAGCATATCTTCTTGCGCCAACGGCTGTACGCCTGCCTGACTGCGCCAATCATTCAGCCGCGTCAATGCCACCCGCGCTTCTTTGTCGCCGTTGTAGCGCAATTGCGAAAACCATGCCATACCGAAAAACATCACGATAAACGGCAGCCAAAACAACAGCAAACGGCGTTGCAAAGGTGAAGCGGTGGATTGAGACTTTTTGCGTTTTTTGCTCATTAATTTTTACCGTTAAAACACATTTCAGGCTGCCTTGCATGTTTTATCCAAATCTTTGATTTGACTATAAAACAGCATGCCGCAAGGCAGTAAAACCTAATGTCCCATATTCAATATAATCGCGCTCGTCCATACGCCAAAAGTCAAGGTAAACAAAACCAAAATCGGCATTGCCAAAATCGCGTGTAAACATTTGCGCCATAGAGGATATTTTTCAGGCTGCAATTGAATCAGTGAAACAAAAGCAATCAACATGCCCAATGCAATAGCAGTTATCAAAAATCCCTGCGCCCAAGTGTCAAACAATGCGCCTGATTGCAGTAAAGACCGCATAGGCAGCGCAATCAGATTAGGCAACACAATCGGTGCGAGAATGCCGAGATTGTATAAAATCGTTTGCCAAGCAGATTTTTGAGTAGATTGAATGGTATTCATCATTCTGTCTCCACTTTTCAGGCAGCCTGAAACTTATTCCTGCGACTGTTGCACCTGCTGCCCACGACGTTGCGCTAATTTTTCCGCACGTTGCGCCTTCAATTCCGCCTCGCGTTTGCGCGCCACTTTCAGCCACTCTTCCCACTGGCGTGGCATTTCCAGCGTAATGCGCCCAATCGCGCCCTCGCGAAAATCTGTCAGCACATTTTCCGCCGCTTTCTGATAATTCACACGTCCGCCGCCGAGCAACGCGCCGCGTTTTTTCGCAATCCATTCCAGCCACGCCACATCGTCCCAATGGCTTGATTCATTCTTATCCGCCGCATAACGCGTTTGCAACATCAATAAATAATGGCGGCGCAAATAATCCAACAATGCCAACGCCACTTCTTCTTCATCCAACGCATTGCGCCCAACCGCGCCCGAAGCCGCCAAATTGTAGCCGCTTTCTTCCACAATGATTTTTGGCCACAGCATACCGGGTGTGTCGTAGAGCCAAAAATCATCTGCCAAAAACAAACGCTGTTCCGCCTTCGTAATCCCTGGTTCATTGCCTGTTTTTGCCGATTTCTTGCCAATCATACCGTTAATCAAAGTAGATTTGCCCACATTCGGAATGCCGCAAATCAATACGCGCAACGGCTTCTCAATTCCCTTGCGATTCGGCACGAGCGCACGACACGCCGCCGTAATTTTCGGCGCGGCGGATTTTTCCGAACTATCCAGCGCAATCGCATTCGTTTGCTCTTGCGAATTATAATGCGCCAACCAAATCGCCGTGCGTTCAGGGTCGGCAAGGTCTTGTTTATTCAAAATTTTCAGCTTTGGCTTGCCTTTAGATAATTGCGCCAACAACGGATTTTCACTAGACGCAGGCAGGCGCGCGTCCAACATTTCAATCACCATATCCACGCTTTTTAGGCGTTCGGCGATGGCTTTTTTCGCCTTGTTCATATGCCCAGGGAACCATTGGATTGCCATGATATTTCTTTCTTAAGTAACGGTTTTCAGGCAGCCTGAAAAATAAACGCGCGATTATAACATTGTTCTAAACGCTTGAATAAACTGTCTTTCAACACCATATCAGTCGCCTATGCGCATTTTAGCGCAATCACTTTAAGCCCAATTTGCGCTACAATGCGCGCCATTTATTTTTAAGGAATACATCATGTCCAACACCGAAATTAACTTACAACCCATTGAACAAAAAGAATCTTTAATTGAATTTCCCTGCGATTTCAAACTCAAAATCATGGGCGCGGAACATCCTGAATTTGTGAACGAAATTCTTAAAGCCATTTGTGAACACGCGCCCAACACATCACACGAGCACGTTACTTTGCGCCCCAGTTCGGGCGGCAAATTTGTGGGCGCAACCGTTACGGTTTACGCGGAAAATCAGGAACATTTGGACAATATTTATCGCGCGGTTACGTCGCATCCTATGGTTAAAGTCGTATTTTAAACCTAGGGCGTGTAGTCCAAAGCCACCCTCGCGTTTTTGTTTCATAAATTCTTTCAGGCAGCATATTTTCAGGTTACCTGAAACGGTAAAACCCATGAAAATCATCCAATTAGGGCGACAAGATTACACGCCCATTTTTGAACAAATGAAGGCGTTTAACGCCAACCGCACCACCGATACGGAAGACGAATTGTGGCTGGTGGAACATTATCCCGTGTTCACACAAGGCTTGGCAGGCAAACCCGAACATTTGCTGTTTCCCAGCGATATTCCTGTGGTGCAAATTGACCGCGGCGGACAAATTACCTATCACGGCTTGGGGCAACTGGTTGTGTATACGATGATTGACTTCAAACGCCGCAAACAAAGCGTGCGCCACATCGTTTCCGCATTGGAAAACGCGATTATCGCCACACTTGCCCAATACGGCATTGCCGCTGCCGCCGACCCAAAAAGACCAGGGGTTTATGTAGGCGAACGCAAAATCGCGTCATTGGGTTTGCGGATTAAAAACGGCTCGGTTTATCATGGACTTGCGCTGAATGTGAACATGGACTTATCGCCGTTTCAGCAGATTAACCCTTGCGGTTATGCGGGCATGGAAATGGTGCAAATTGCCGATTTGGTGCAGCCTGCACCTGATTTAGACGAAGTGGGCGAAAAATTAAGTGCGCATTTGAGGCGCGAATTAGGCGAGTAATTAGCATTTACTGGCTTGCGGCATGCTGTTTTATCGCCAAATCAAACATTTGGATAAAACATGCAAGGCTACCTGAAAGGAAAAACATGAAAAAATTCATCGTATTAACCAGTTTACTGATTGCCGCTACCGCACAAGCCACGCCCAAAAGCAGTACGCGCGAGTGTGTCGTGCCGATAAATCAAAAATCAAAGTAGAAGGCTTAACTTTTGGCGAAAGCAAAAGCGCATTGCTGCAACGCTTGCCCAGTTTGCAACAAGCAGACATCCCCACAAACCATTATTTTTTCTCGCCCGATATGGCAGGCTTGCATTTTGACAAGCGCGTGGCGTTTGTTACTTGGATTAGCTACGACAAACGTGGGCAAATTGACGGCTGGCGTTTTGTCATCGGCGACCAAGCCAAAGGCGAGATTGATTTGAACACTTCGCCCGAAAAGCTGAAAGCAGAATTGATTCAACGCTATGACTTGCCCAAAATAGGCTGGCAAAAGCACATTACCGATGAAGATGTCACCGAATACATTTACACATGCCACGATTACAGCATCAATATTCATCAAGATTATGGTGCAGTCAGACAAGGTTCAGGCGCAGCGTTTACGGTTACGCGCAAGCCATTTTGAATTCAATCATAAGAGCTAGTTTCAGGCTGCCTGAAAACCAATCAATATAAATTAGGAAAAATCATGAGCGACAAAAAAGTCATGACCATTCAAGACATTTCCTGCTACGGACAATGTTCTTTAACCGTTGCCCTGCCGATTATTTCGGCTTGTGGCATTGAAACCGCCATTTTGCCCTCTGCCGTGTTGTCCACGCACACGGGCGGTTTCACAGGCTACACCTTCCGCGATTTGGCAGACGACATTCCTGCCATTTACCAGCATTGGCAAAAAGAAGGCATCTCGTTTGACGCGATTTATTCGGGCTATTTGGGCAGCAAACGCCAAATTGACGATGTGATTCACATGATGAACACATTATTGACCGCAAACGGCGTGAAAATCGTGGACCCAGCGATGGCGGACAACGGCAAATTGTATTACGGTTTTGACGACAAACACGTCAAAGCGATGGCGCGTTTGTGTGGTCAAGCTGACATTATGCTGCCAAACATCACCGAAGCCGCGTTTATGACCAACAGCGAATGCCGCATGGAAGGTCAAGACGAGGCGTATATTGATGATTTATTAGCAAAATTAGCTAAACTGGGAGCGAAAACCATTATCTTAAAAGGTTTGACCTATGTGCCAAACAAATTAGGCTTGGTGGTTTATGATGTCGCGTCGGGCGAAAAATTTGTGTATTTAAACGACCGCGTGGATTACGCATCACATGGCACAGGCGATTGCTACGCCGCCGCATTCACAGGCGCACTCATGCAAGGCAGAACGATTGAACAAGCCGCCAGTTTGGCTGCCGATTTTGTGGTGGAATGTTTGCACAAAACCATTGACGACCAATCGCATTGGTATGGCGTGAAATTTGAAAAAGCCTTGCCGATGTTGGTCAATGAGTTGAATAAATAGTTTTACTGTCTACGACATACGGTTTTATTGTCAAATCAAAGATTTGGATAAAACCAGAAGACTGCCTGAAACATTATTTGTAGGTCGAGCATTTATGCCCGACACAATGCTCAAACTAACATTTAATACTTTCAGGCTGCCTGAAAACGCAAATATAAGAAATTGAAAGAAAAATATGAATCCCACAGGACACACCGTCCTTATCACAGGCGGCGCGACGGGCATTGGCTTTGCGCTTGCGAAAAAATTTCATGCAAATGGCAACAACGTGATTTTGGTCGGGCGACGCGAAGAAGTGTTGCAACAAGCGGCGGCGCAGCTTTCAGGCAGCCGTTATGTTGTGGCGGACGTTGCCAACGCCGACGACCGCGCCCGTTTGGTGCGCGATTTTGCCGATGTGAACGTGTTAATCAACAACGCAGGCATACAATTTACCAAGCGGTTGGACGCGCAAACCGATGACGAAATCGCGCAGGAAGTGGACGTGAATTTGACCGCGCCCGCGCAACTCACGCGCGCATTTTTGCCGATTTTGACCGCGAAAAATGAAGCCGCCGTGATTAACGTGTCGTCGGGTTTAGCGATTGTGCCGAAAGAAACCTGCGCGATGTATTGCGCCACCAAAGCCGCGCTGCACAGTTTTTCGCAAGTGTTGCGCTGGCAAATGGAAAACAGCTCGGTGCGCGTGTTTGAAATTTTCCCGCCGATGGTCGCCACGCCTTTGTCGCAGGGCAAAGGTTATGCCAATTTAAAAATCCAACCCGATGAATTAGCAGAAGAATTTTGGCGTGATTTTTTACGCAATCATTTTGAAATTTTGGCGGGCAAAAGCAAATGGCTCTATTGGATTAACCGCCTTTCCGCCACGTTGGGGCAACGGATTATGCGAAAAGGTTTATAATGCGGTTTACCAGTTTCAAGCTGCCTGAAATCTTGTAGGGTGGACACAGTCCACCAAAAAATTTCAAGATTATTAAAACGGTGGACGGTGTCCACCCTACGAATTTTTATTACCGTAAGGCTGCCTGAAAAATCAATTGTTTAAACACACAAAAAAAGAGTTTACAAAATGACCACCGAAACCCAACAACCCAGCAACGCACAAGGCGTAAAACACAAAGGTGCAGACAAAACCGCGCGTATCCCAATTAAAGTTGTGCCGTTGGAAGAAAAATTGAAAAAACCCGAATGGATTCGCGCCAAAATTCCAACAGGTAAAAAATTCTTTGAAATTAAAAACATTTTGCGCGAACAGAAAATGCACACCGTGTGCGAAGAAGCATCTTGCCCGAATATTGGCGAATGTTTTAGCAAAGGCACGGCGACTTTTATGATAATGGGCGATATTTGTACGCGCCGTTGTCCGTTTTGCGATGTGGGACACGGTCGCCCGAACGCGCTTGACCCCGACGAGCCGAAAAATTTGGCGGAATCGGTGGCGGCAATGAAATTGAAATATGTTGTGATTACATCGGTAGACCGCGACGATTTGCGCGACGGCGGCGCACAGCATTTCGCCGATTGCATTAACGCCATTCGCGAAACCAGCCCGAACACGAAAATTGAAGTGTTGGTGCCAGATTTCCGCGGGCGTTTGGATATTGCGTTGGAGATTTTGGCGAAAAATCCGCCCGATGTGATGAACCACAATTTGGAAACCCACCCGCGTTTGTACAAACAAGCTCGCCCTGGGTCGGATTACAAACATTCTTTGGAATTGTTGCGCCGATTTAAGGAAATGCAGCCGAATATCCCAACCAAATCAGGCATTATGGTTGGCTTAGGCGAAACAGACGATGAAGTCCGCGAAATCATGCGCGATATGCGTGAACACAATATTGAGATGATTACTGTGGGACAATATTTACAGCCGTCTGACGGTCATTTGCCTGTGTTGCGCTATGTAACGCCCGATATGTTCAAGCAATTTGAAAAGGAAGCCTATGAAATGGGCTTTACCAATGCGGCGATTGGCGCGATGGTTCGCAGCTCTTATCACGCTGATGTGCAAGCGGAAGAAGCGTTGAAAGAAAGCGGTTGCGGTCATCATTGATTTTTAAGCAAAAAAACATTCAGGCAGCCTGAAAATATTTCAGGCTGCCTGAATGTTTCATTTTGGGGCTGACGTAGATTAACCCTAAATACCACACCAAACTCGCAGAATTTTCAGCTGCTCTTTTGGTGTACCAAAGTTAAAACGAAATTCACATTCTTTCAAGAATAACAGAAAAGATTTACGATCAATTCCATTGTATTTTCGTAGAACGCGCTTTGCCTGACTCCAGAAATTTTCAATGCCATTGATATGGTTTTGACGGTCTGCAAACAGCTGAGAATGATTGATACGATGATGGGTAAACTCACTCACATCCAGCACATCATAACTCTTATAGCAATTCGTATAAACAATACTATCAGGCATAATTTTCCTTTTAATAACAGGTAGTAAAGTTTCTTGCTTGGTATTTTCAACAACAATGGTAAAGACCTTACCATTGCGTTTCAAAATACCAAAAACAGCGACTTTACCAGCCGCAACACGACCGCGTTTGCCTTTGCGTTGCCCGCCAAAATAGCTCTCGTCTCGCTCCACAGAGCCATTAAAAACTTCGTCTGCTTGAAGTTCTAAATGGTAGGCAATGACTTGACGGATTTTGCGGTAAAACAACATCGCTGAATTAGGCTTGGATGCCAAGTATATCGGCTGCTGCCCGAGCCGTAACTTCCAATACGAAAAATTGGAGTAGTTTTCGCTGAGTAGATTTACTTAGTTTGCAATGGGTTATCTTCATTTTTTAAGTGTAACCTAACTGATAATCTACGTCAGACCCTTGAAAAAAGAGCAAATGGTCAAACTGCCTTTGATGATTAGCCAGCAGCGAAGTCAAGCCGATGTGATGATGACAGCCATTACCTTGCGCCACAATTTGGAAATCGCTGCCACAAACAATGGGCAAGCCCCTATCCGCCCGATTGTGTTGTTTCAAGCCGAACCGCGCAGCAAAGACGACAAGGCCACGTTTGATAAAGTGAAAAAAGAATTGCTGAATTTGGGCATTCCAGAAAATCAAATTGCAATGAAAACCAGCGAAATCAATGAGCTGAAAAATGTGGATTTGATGTCGCCTGATTGCGCCATTCGCTTTGTGATTACCGTGAATGCACTCAAAGAAGGCTGGGATTGCCCGTTTGCCTATATTTTGGCGAGTTTGGCAAACAAATCTTCGGTGGTGGACGTTACTCAAATTGTGGGGCGTGTGTTGCGCCAGCCCTATGCGCGAAACCATGTTTTGCCTGAACTGAATTGCAGCTATGTGTTCACATCTTCCGAGAAATTTCATGAAACGCTGGCTAATGTGGCAAAAGGTTTGAATGCAGCAGGGTTCAGCGAACAAGACTACCGTATTGCACAAGAAACAGAAAATGAAACTGAAAACGATTTCAGGCAGCCTGAAACTGTTGTGCAGCCTGAATTGAGTTTGTCTGCGCCTGAAATGCCATCTGAACCCTGTGTTGATGATGAGAATTGGCGCATTCCCAATACATTCAGGCTGCCTGAAAACGGCATGGCGGTTTCATCGTCCAATCCGATTGCACAAAAAATGGCACAATTACAACAAAATACTGCCCAAATCAGCCAAGCGTTCAGCCACACAGCGCAACAAACCGAACATGCTTTGCCACCCGAATTATCAGGAAAAACCAATATGCAAAAAATGCGCGATGAGTTTGTGAATGAAATGGCGAATTTCCGTTTGCCACAATTTGTGCAAGCAGGTTTCAGCAATGAATTGTTTGTGAAAATAGTGAAAAAGTCTTGTTTGATAAAGATAATTTGCTTACATCATTTGAATTACGAAAAGCCGATAGAAACATTGACTTTGGCAATATTGAAACGGTGTTGTATGCCAGCAAATTTGATGAGAAGGGCAAAGTGGATTTTTCACCACTCAAAGGCAAAGAGAAACAGTATTTTGCCGATTTGTTCAGCCAAAGCAGCGATGAGTGCCAGCAAAAAATGTTGGTTGAAAAACTGTTTGAATTGGCTGGAAAAAAAAGTTTCTATCCGATTAGCGACAACGATGTCCGCGAATATTTGCGCGATATTGTGAACACGATGACGGCAGCGCAAAGGCAACATTGTTTTGAACATCTGCATCAATATTTCAAAGCCATCAAACAGAAAATTGACGGCTTGGTGCGTGAATTTGCTGAAAAAGAATTTAAGAAACAGCGTGATATTGATGATGTTGTTTTGCAGCCCATGTACGCTTTTGCACCCGAAATTCTGCCCAAAGAACTAGCTGTTCCGTTAAGCCAAAGCCTGTACAGTCGTGAAGGCAAAATGAGTGATTTTGAAGTGAAAATGTTGCGCCAAATTCTGCAAGATGACGGTATCCGCTTGCATTGGTGGCACAGAAATGAAGAGCGAAAAGGCTTTTACATCAATGCTTTTATCAATCACTATCCCGATTTTATTTTGATGACTGAAAACGGCACAGTCATTTTGCTGGAAACCAAAGGCAGCCAACTGGACGGCAGCGACAGTCAAGCGAAAATCCGCGCAGGTTTGGCATGGGAAAATACCGCCAATGCGCTTAATGATGGGCGGAGATACCGTTATATGATGGTGTTTGAACAAAATCAATTAGATGGGGCTTATTCTTTGGCGCAAGCATTAGAAAGATTGAGACACTGGTAAATTGTTCGGACTGCCTGAAAGCACTGGCTTTCTGTGCAGCTTAAACTTTGCTGTAAACGTTATGAAGAGCTCCCTGCGTGCGTGGTAAAATCGCGTGTTTTTGCATTTCTTTTTCAGGCAGCTTTATGACTTTTTTGCGTAAGATTCAAACTCGTTCGGTGGACAATAATGTGCGTGCGCACTTAGAGGCGGCGGGGGCGAGTCCTTTGTTGGCACGGCTTTATGCGGGGCGCGATGTGCGCTCAGCGGATGAGTTGGGCGATGGTTTAGCGGGTTTGTTGCCGTTCTCTGGTTTGAAAAATTGCGAGGCGGCAGCGGTTTTACTGGCAGATGCGATGGCGGCAAACAAGCGTTTATTGGTGGTGGCGGATTATGATGCAGATGGGGCAACGGCTTGTGCAGTAGCGATGCGTGGGCTGTCATCTATGGGGGCGCGTGTGGATTTTTTAGTGCCAAACCGTTTTGATGATGGCTATGGTTTAACGCCGAAATTGGCGGAAAAAGCGCATGAGTTAGGGGCTGATGTGTTGATTACGGTGGACAATGGTATTGCGAGTGTGGCGGGCGTGGCGCGAGCGCAGGAGCTGGGGTTGGAAGTGTTGGTAACCGACCATCATTTGGCAGGCGATGCTTTGCCTAATTGTTTGATTGTAAACCCGAATCAGCCCAGCTGTTCGTTTGCGAGTAAGTCTTTGGCGGGCGTGGGCGTGATGTTTTATGTGTTGATGGCGTTGCGTGTTGAGTTGCGCTCTCGTGGCTGGTTTTCAGGCAGCCTGAAAGAGCCGAATTTGGCGGATTTGCTGGATTTGGTGGCTTTGGGAACGGTGGCGGATGTGGTACCCCTTGACCACAATAATCGAATTTTGGTGTCACAAGGTTTAAAGCGCATTCGGGCAGGAAAAATGTGTATGGGCATACGCGCCTTGTTTGAGATTGCGCGGCGCGATGCGAGAAAGGCAAAACCGTTTGATATGGGTTTTGCGCTGGGTCCTAGAATCAATGCGGCTGGGCGTTTGGATGATATGAGTGTGGGCGTGGCGTGTTTGCTGGCAAATGATTGGGAAACGGCTCAGGAATTGGCGAGCGATTTGAATGTGTTAAACCAGTCGCGACAGGAAATTGAACAGGGGATGTTGGCGAATGCGCTGGCGGCTTTTGGCGATAGGCTGCCTGAACATCAGGCGAGTGTGTGTGTTTATCGCGAGGATTTTCATCAGGGTGTGGTGGGGATTGTGGCGAGTCGTTTAAAGGATAGGTTTTATCGTCCGACAATTGTGTTTGCGCCTGCGGATGATGGGACGTTGCGCGGTTCGGGGCGGTCAATTGCGGGCGTGCATTTGCGTGATGTGTTGGATTGGGTATTTAAACGCGAGCCTGAGTTGATTGTGAAATTTGGTGGGCACGCGATGGCGGCGGGTTTGACGATTTTGCCTGAACATTTGCCGCGTTTTCAGGCTGCTTTTGAAGAAGCGGTGCGCGAGTGGGCGGAAGAGGATGTGTTGGCGCAAACGTTTGTGACCGATGGAAACTTGGATGCGGCGGATTTGACGCTGGACGCGGCGGCGATGTTGGATGGTTTGGTGTGGGGACAGGGTTTTGCGCAGCCAAGTTTTGATGATGTGTTTGCGGTGGTGCGCCAGCAGTTTATTGGCAGCGAGGGGAAACATAAAAAGGCTTGGTTGCGTCGCGATGGGCGCGAGTTCGAGGCGATGTTTTGGCGTTGCGAGGCTATGCTGCCTGAAACGGTGCGGCTGGTGTATCGTCCGACGGTAAACGAGTTTCGTGGGCAACAGGAATTGCAGTTGTATGTGGATTATTGGGAGGCGGCGTGATGTGGCGTTGGGTGATTTTGGGGCTGGTGGCGGTTTTGTTGAGAAGGGATTCGCGGGAATAGATGTACAGGATAGCTTTCAGGCTGCCTGAAAATAAAAAAGACACGTTCAAAACGTGTCTTTTTATGTAAACAAGCATTATTCAGCGTTTTCTGTCACCGCTTCTGCTTTGGCAACCGTTACCATCGCTGGACGCAAAATGCGCTCGTTTAAGCTATAACCTTTTTTCATCGTGCCGACAATCGCGCCCGTTTCTACGTCAGCAACAGCAATTTCTTGCATGGCTTGGTGTTGATGGGGGTCGAGTTTATCGCCTTTTTGCGGATTGATTTCTTTAATTTGCGCGGTTTCAAAGGCTTTGTTCAACTCGTTTAACGTCATGCTCACACCCATTTTCATGGCTTCAAAATTGCCACTTTGGTCTTGCAATGCCATTTCCAAATAGTCTTTTACCGTGAGCATTTCACTGGCGAATTTTTGCGCGGCAAACTTGTGCGCGGCTTGCAATTCGTCTTGGAAACGGCGACGCAAGTTTTGCTCGTTTGCCAACTGGCGCAGTTGCTCGTCTTTGACTTGCCCTTCTAATTCGGCGATGCGCTCTTGCAATTCTTCATAAGTCGGCGGCACGGTTTCTTGCGTGGCGTCTAATACTTCTGGGTTTTCTGTTTCAGGGGTTTGATTTTGTTCGGTCATGGTTTTGTCTTTTCTGAATGGGTTGTTGAATTTCATAGTGCGACCTTATATGGGGCGAGTGGCATGGATTTCAAGTTTCAGGCTGCCTGAAAATAATATTGAACGCGTAGGGTGTGTGCGGCACGCACGCACGCGTTTCCCTAATCATTGAAAACACGTGCGTGGCTTGCGCCACACACTCTACAAAAATATTGTGCACTCAAAGGCTGCCTGAAAAGGCGTTTATGCAATAGTTAAACTTTCTAGCTAATACTATTTTCAGGCAGCCTGAAATCTATTCCATTACCTTGCGCCACGGGTTTTCATACGTATTTGCTTGCTGCGAATAGTTCAAGGCTTGGCTGCGTTCACGGATATGTTGCACGCGCTCTCTGGTGGCAGGGTGGGTGCTTAACCATGTTGGGCGGTTGCCACCGCCGTATTCTTGTTCAATTTCTTCTAACTCGGTAAACAAATCATACGCACCTTGTATGTTGCGATAGTGTTTTTGTGTGGCGTCCAGCGCGGCAGCGTCGGCTTGGTATTCTAGTTCACGACTGTAACGCAAACCTTCAAGGTTTACCAGCGTTTGCATTTGCGTGTCGCTGCCAAATAAGGCTGCGACTAGGCTATACAACAAACTGCGCGACATGCCGCGCATGGGGTCGCGGTGTTGAATGTGCGCCATTTCGTGCGCCAATACGGTGGCAACGCTTTCTTCGTTGGGCAAGCGTTCCAGTAAACCGCGATTCATGATAATGTTGCCGCCAAAAGTAGCAAACGCGTTAGGCGTTTCGCTGTGGCTGTAAAACACGGTTACGCTGTTTTCAGGCAGGCTCATGTGTATGGCCAATTGATTGGCAAGCTGCTGTAATTTTTCATCTTTTTTGAAATCTTCATCAGTCTCCAGATGTGTTTGCACAAAACCAAACCAGTTTTTTTCACGCTCTAAGCTGATGGTATGCGGCAAACTCCAAACGATGGCTTCTATAATCGCATACACAATCACAATCGTGAGCAAAAAATAGCCCAATAATGCACGAATTTCACCGATATGGTAATCATCATGCGAGATATTGGGATTTTTGCTTTCATCAAACTTTGGGTCGCCCCACTGCATAATTAGCCTTTCGGTTTGCGCAAGATTTTACCTGATGTACCATATGCCAACACTTCTACTGTCGCATTAGCTGCTTGGCGCGGGTCGTGTATATTACCAAGCATCACCGTTTCCAGTTTCATGTTCAAAATCATATTTGCGCCATACTCTTGCGCTTCGGCTTTCATGCGTAAAATCGCTTCGCGTCGCGCGCGGTCAAGCAAAGTTTCATAACTGCGCACATTTCCGCCGAAAAAGTTGCGAAAACCTGCTAAAAAGCGCGTAAAAGCGTTGCTGGAAACGACGACACTGCCGCGTACCAAATGTTGGTCATAAAACACTTTGGGCGGACGTTTAACGGGAATAATCATGATGTGGCGCAATTCGTCTTCGCGCTCGAGTATGCTGGCATAGTGCTTTTTCTCGTCGCGGCTGCCTGTAAAATAGGCAACAATCAACACCATCAAAAAGATTATCCAGCCTGAAAATTCCAAAATCCAATCTAGAACAGACATGACAAGCCCTTATTCAATAATCACAGCGGTGCCATAGGCGAAAATTTCGGACGCGCCCGCGGCAACCGACGAAGTAGAAAAGCGCACGTTAATCACAGCATTCGCCCCCGCTTGGCGCGCTTGCTCTACCATGCGGTCAATCGCTTCATCGCGCGATTCATTGAGCAATTCGGTATAGCCTTTGAGCTCACCGCCGAAGATGTTTTTCAAACCTGCCATAAAATCGCGCCCTGCGTGTTTCGCGCGCACGGTTGAGCCTTGCACTAAACCGATGTGGCGACGGATTTTTCGGTCGGGAATATATTCTAAATTGGTGATTAACATCATCATATCCTTTAAGAAGTTGGGTAGCTTATTCAGGCTGCCTGAATAAAATCATTTCATTTAATGGTAAACAAAACAAACATATTAGTCTAGCCTAAAATTTCAGGCTGCCTGAAAATAAATTTGTGTACTTTTCAGGAGGGGGGGGGGTAGAATAGCATCTTTTTCGCCATTTCACTTTTTTTACAGGATTTTTGCATGAAAGCACCCCGACAATTCGGTCAGCACAGATTGACCACACACAAATCCAAACGCTTGATGATACTCTGGTTTGCCATTTTTGCCTTGCCCGTTTGGGTGTTGTTTGATTCTTGGCTGGAAAACAAAAATCCACATATGTGGATTTTCATGTTTTTGCTGTACGCGCCTGCTTTGTATATGTTGGCGAGTTGCTTGCGTTCCCGTTTGCACATTTACGAAAATGGCTTAATTTATCAATCGCTTTTCGGCACAAAAACCGTTGCGTTTAAACCGAGTATGCAGACGTACATCACGCGCATTCAAGAAAAAATGTATGGCGTAAACACGGCGCGACACGTTGGCGTGCGTTTGGTGCAAAAAGATGACACCGTCAAAATTCCGTCTTCGTTTGTGGATATGGAAGAAGTGATTGAAATTTTGTTGGATTATCAAGCCAATACCATGTTGCCCGCCATGACTCAAGCGTTTAATGAAGGCAAAACCTTGAATTTTGGTGCAATCAAATTGAACAACCGCATGATTAGCGTGAAAGACAAAAAATTCCCGTTTGAACAATTAAGCGAGATTGAAGTGGATAAGGGCGTATTGCGTTTTTACACGCACAACAATTCGGGCGGCATGCTGCAAAAAGGTGCGGCGTATGTGGAATTGAGCAAGGTCGCCAATTTTGATGTTTTAAATCATTTGTTAAGCCATTCAGATGCACTGGATGGTGAAGATGATGTGAAGATGTATTGAATATTTTTCAGGCTGCCTGAACGCCATTTTTAGCGTTTCAGGCAGCCTGAAAATTCATTTACCCATTCTGAATCACACGCGCCACCAACGCCTTTTCGCGCCCGTGCATATTCGGGATTTGCACCTGAATGCCATTGCCCGCCGCCACGTCCACAAACTCCCCTTTGCGTTTCATTTGTGCCAATGTAATCAACTGATTACCGCTCGGGTGGATAATCTCCAACAAATCGCCCACCGAAAACTTGTTTTTCACATCAATGGTCGCCCAGCCGTCCGCGTCAATTTCGGCAATTTGTCCGACAAACTGGCTTTGTTTCGCAATGGAATGACCGTACAAATAATTTTGGTAATCTTGCGTTTGGTGGCGTTCCAAAAAGCCCGATGTGTAACCGCGATTTGCCAAGCCTTCCAATTCGGCTAATAAGCTGTAATCAAATGGTTTTCCAGCCACCGCATCATCAATCGCCTTGCGGTACGCCTGCGCCACACGCGCCACATAGTAAACCGACTTCGTTCGCCCTTCCACTTTCAGACTATCCACGCCAATTTCCGCCAACTTTGCCACTTGCTCAATCGCGCGTAAGTCTTTGGAATTCATGATATAAGTGCCGTGTTCATCTTCCATAATCGGCATGAGTTCGTTGGGGCGATTGGCTTCTTCAATCAGGAAAACTTTGTCGGCGGCGGGGTGGCGTTTTTGCCCGTTAATGCCTTCAAATGCCGAGTTTGCATCTTCTTGCGCCTGATTAAAATTGAAGCCTTTCAATAACTTGGCATCGCCCATTTCGTCCGTTTCCGTGTCGTGGACTTTGTAATCCCAACGGCAAGAATTGGTGCAAGTGCCTTGATTGGGGTCGCGGTGATTGAAATAACCCGATAATAAACAACGACCTGAATAAGCAATGCACAACGCGCCATGCACAAACACTTCCAATTCAATATCGGGGCATTGTTGGCGGATTTCGGCGATTTCTTCCAAACTCAATTCGCGCGACAAAATAATGCGTTCCACGCCAATGTTTTGCCAAAATTTCACGCCCCAATAATTGGTCGTGTTCGCTTGCACGGACAGATGAATGGGCATGTCGGGATAATGTTCACGCATCATCATGATTAAGCCCGCGTCCGCCATAATCATCGCGTCAGGCTTCATGGCAACGAGTGGCGCGATGTCCGCCATAAAGGTTTTCAGTTTGGAATTGTGCGGTATGGTATTGACGGTTAAAAAGAATTTTTTGCCACGTGCGTGGGCTTCGGTAATGCCTTGTTGCAAAATGTCTAATTTGGCAAATTCATTGTTGCGCGCGCGTAAAGAGTAGCGTGGCGAACCTGCGTAAACCGCGTCTGCGCCAAAATCGTAGGCGGCGCGCATGCGTTCTAAACCGCCTGCGGGGAGAAGTAATTCGGGGGATTTCATGTGTGGTCTTTCATAATATATTTCAGGCAGCCTGAAAGGTTTCAGGCTGCCTGAATCTGTTTTTAAAGGCTTGCGAATTATCGTCTTTTTTGAGATTTTGGTCAATTTTCAGGCTGCCTGAAAATATTGTATCTCTACGGTTTCAGACTACCTGAAATCATTGCTGGCGCGGTTTCAAGGCAAATAAAGCAACGGCGGCGATGATTAAAATACCTGCTGCGCCTAAATACAATTGATTTTTCTGCCAACCTGCATCCAGCAATGCACCCGCCAGCAAGGGCGAGACGATGGAGCCCAGTCGTCCTACACCAATTGCCATGCTCACGCCTGTGCTGCGGAAATCGGCGGCGTAGAGCGTAGGGTTGATGGTGTATAAGCCTGTGATACAGCCGTTAATCAGCGCACCAATCACAACGGCAAGCGCGAAAGCCAGTGGCAATATGGATGTGGTGCTGATAAAGGCGGCAACGGCAACCGCTGAAAAAATCGCAAATAAAACAAATACTTTACGCGAATCCAAACGACTCACCAGAAAACCAAAAATCAACGAGCCAATGGTGCCGCCAATGGAAATACCCATGCCCACGGTTTGGCTTTGCGTTTTGGGCAAACCTGCTTCTTCCAATAGCGCGGGCGTCCACGAGCTAACGAAATAAAACGCTGCCATTACACCAATAAAAGCCAGCCAAATCAATAAGGTTGTGCCACGATTTTGTGCTTCAAACAGGCGCAACACGGAAACTTTTTGCGCAGCGGCGTGTACTTTTTCAGGCAGCGTCCAATCGCCTTGCAAACCGATTTTGGCGGCGATTTGATTTAAACGTGCGCGCGCGTTTTCAGGTTGCTTGCTGATGAGAAAATCCACGCTTTCAGGCAGCCAAATCAGTAACAACACCAGCGCGGCGGCAGTTAAGATAAAGCCTGTCATAAACACCGCGCGCCAGCCGTATGCGCCTTGCAACATCACGGTGGACATGCCGCCCAACATCGCGCCCAAACCAAAACCTGCCGAATAAATCGCAATCGCCAAACCGCGCCATTTTTTGTTGGCATATTCGCTCACAATCACGTTGGTACACGGCAAAATACCGCCCACACCAATGCCTGTAATCACGCGAGAAATGGCGATGGTTTCAATGCTGTGGGCAAAATAAGTGAACAACATGCCCAGCGCAGATAATGCGGTGGACAATAATAAAATGGGACGGCGACCGAGCTTATCGGCAAGCGGCCCTAAAACCAGCGAGCCTGCAGTCATGCCGAACAAACCTGCGCTCATGAGTGTGCCAATTTGTTTGCCGTCCAAGCTCAGTTCGGTTTTGATACTTTTGGCGGTAAACGCCAGCGCGAGTACGTCAAAACCGTCGAGCATATTGAGCATAACGGCAAGAGCAACAATCAGCCATTGATAAGAACTCATGCGGCTTTGAGCGATGGTATGTCGTAAATCCATAATGTTTTGATTAGAAGTAAAAAAGTGACGCCACTATAACTTTGCAGCAACAAAGTGGCAAACGCAAAAAATAGCAGTTGAATATGAATGAAATTGATGTAAGAACTCAACCATTGCAAAATCGTTTCAGGCTACCTAAAAATATTTGCAAAAATTCCAAACTCAAAAGGCTGCCTGAAAACACACTATTTTCAGGCAGCCTTTGTATGTGCATTGATTACTGCGGCAAACCCTGACGACGCAATAAAGTAATCAATTCGCCAATGCGTTGTTTCATTTCACGGCGGTCAATGATTTGGTCAATTGCGCCTTTTTCCAACAAAAATTCAGCACGTTGAAAGCCTTCAGGCAGCGTTTCGCGCACGGTTTGTTCAATCACGCGCGGACCTGCAAAACCAATCAACGCATTGGGTTCAGCCAAAACGACATCGCCTAAAAACGCAAAACTGGCGGAAACACCACCCATCGTCGGGTCGGTTAACACAGAAATAAAGGGCAAGCCTTTTTCGCTTAATAAATGCAAAGACGCGCTGGTTTTGGTCATTTGCATGAGCGAGCTTAAACCTTCTTGCATACGCGCGCCACCTGACGCGGCAGCGCAAATAAAGCTGCAATTATCCGCAGCAGCACGGCGCACGCCTTCGACAAAACGTTCGCCCACAACTGAGCCCATTGAGCCGCCAATAAAACGGAATTCAAAGGCGGCAACCACAACGGGCAAGCCGTTGAGCGTGCCTTTCATCACCACCATCGCATCATCTTCGCCTGTTTGTTTTTTGGCGGCGGACAAGCGGTCGGGGTATTTTTTGCTGTCTTTAAATTTGAGAATATCAACAGGTTTGACATTCGCGCCTATTTCTTCGCGACCTTCTTCGTCCAGCAATAAATCTAAACGTTCGCGCGCCGTTAAGGCTTCGTGGTGTCCGCATTTGGGGCAAACTTGATGATTGTATTCAAAATCGGTGGCGTATTGTGTGGCACCGCAATTGTTACATTTGCGCCACAAACCTTCGGGAATACCTGATTTGGTTTCGTTTTTTTTGATTTTGGGTGGCAAAATTTTATCTAACCAACTCATTATCTTAGTCTCGCTGTTTGTAGTGTGCGGCAATATAGCGGTTATTGCCTGCTTTGGCAACTTAATGGCTGCCTGAAAAGAATATTTACTTTATTTTGGGATGTTATGGAACTTGTTTTCAGGCTGCCTGAACCTTTCAGGCAGCCTGAAAAACATTTGATTTATTCATGCTCGTCGCTGTCGTCCACGCTGACATTGTGGTCAATTTTGCTGCCCGAAACTTGCAGCTGCGGCTTTTGTTTGCTCGCCGACAAGTCATCTAAATAGGCTTTGCTGATATCGCCTGTGATGTAGCAACCGCTGAAACACGAATCGTCAAAACCTTCAATTTTCGGGTTGAGCTTGATGATGGCTTGTTCCAAATCGTCCAAATCTTGGAACACGCACGCGTCAGCGTTGATTTCGGCGGCGATTTCGGCGGGGCTGCGTCCGTTAGCAATCAGTTCTTCGCGCGTAGGCATATCAATACCGTACACGTTTGGCCAGCGCACTTCTGGCGCTGCGGAAGCGAAGAAGACTTTTTTTGCACCAGCTTCGCGTACCATGTCCACAATTTCACGGCTGGTGGTGCCTCGCACGATGGAATCGTCGACCAGCAACACGTTTTTGCCTGCAAATTCGCTAGGAATGGCGTTGAGTTTTTGCCGCACGGATTTTTTGCGCGTCGATTGCCCTGGCATGATGAAGGTGCGACCGATGTAGCGGTTTTTGATTAAGCCTTCGCGGTAGGGTTTGTTTAAATGTTTTGCCAACTCCATCGCGCTGGGGCGGCTGGTATCGGGAATGGGCATGACGACATCAATTTCATCAATATTCAACTCTTTTTTGACTTTTTCCGCCAAAGTAACGCCCATATCGGCGCGCGCTTGGTAAACGGAAATGCCGTCAATAATCGCGTCGGGGCGGGCGAAATAAACGTATTCAAACAAACAAGGGCGCAATTTAGCGTCGTTGTGGCATTGGCGACTGTACAATTTGCCGTCAAAGCTGATAAACACGGCTTCGCCTGGATGGATGTCACGTACAAGTTCGTAGCCCATGCTGTTGAACGCCACCGATTCAGACGCAACCGCATAAGAAGTTTGTCCGTTTTCTTCTAGTTTGCCCAGCACCAAAGGACGAATGCCGTTTGGGTCGCGGAATGCCACCATGCCGTAACCTGCAATCATGGCAATCACGCCATACGCGCCACGAATGCGTTGTTGTACGCGCTCTACCGCGTTAAAAACAGCGTCCACCGTGAGCTGATGTGGCGTTGCCGATTGGGTCACTTCTTTGCGCACCTCATGGGCAAACACATTGAGCAACACTTCGGAATCCGATTGCGTGTTAATGTGGCGCAAGTATTCATACGATACGTTTTGCGCCAATTCTGCTGTGTTAGTCAAATTACCGTTATGCGCCAACACGATACCGAAAGGGGAGCTCACATAAAACGGCTGCGCTTCGGCTGGGCTGCCTGCGTTGCCCGCAGTTGGATAACGCACATGGGCAATGCCTGCATTGCCGTGCAAATCGCGCATATTGCGTGTGCGGAACACTTCGCGCACCATGCCTTTGCCTTTGTGCATGAAAAAGCTATTGCCTTGCGTAGTAACAATGCCAGCCGCGTCTTGTCCGCGGTGTTGCAGCATTTGCAAGCCGTCATACAGCAATTGGTTTACGGGCTCGTGGGAAACTAAGCCAAATACGCCACACATAGTGTTTACTCCGATGGTTGTGTGAGATGGGGACGAGATTGAGAAGATTGAGAGGGCGATGCCAGTTTAGGTTCACTCGGTTCTAGCCCGTCTAGGCTGCCTGAACGCGAAGGCAATACCACTTGGTCTTGCAAAAAGTCGGGCAAATAATCAATGCCATAACTTGCCAACTGTTCAAAAAATGGGGCTGAAACGGCATTTTTCCAATCATCGCTTTCAGGCAGGCTACTGAATGAGCAAACCAACACCGCAATCGCCACAAAAAACACGCCCTTTACACCGCCAACCAATGCGCCCAACACGCGATTAACCGATGTGAGCTTGGTTTTGGTCAGCGTAAAATCCAAAACATGATTGACCAACACCAAAGCAATGCGCACGACAACATACACCAACACAAAACCACACACCACCGCCAATTCACGCGGTGTCATAGTGGGCAAAAACGTATCTGCCGCCGACACAGCAAACATGCGCGCCATAATCAGCGCACCAATCCAGCCGAAAAAGTCCAACAATTCGCGCACCAAACCGCGCATTGCCGACAAAATCAAGCAAGCGAATACTGTGCCAATGGCGAGAAAATCAAAAGTGGTTAGCATCATGTTTTCAATATATTTCAATGAGATAGTTTATGAATAAACATTTTCAGGCAACCTGAAAACTTATTTACCCACAATCATGCCACCCAAACCGCGTGCTTTCATTTTCGCTGCCGCAGATTCCGCCGCGCCACGATTGCCAAATCCTGTTGCTTGCACGCGATACAAAGTACCTTTGGCGGTTTTCACGCTAGTTACACTCGCGCCATAACCCAAAGCTTCCACTTGGCTGCGTACTTTGTCGGCTTGCGCTTTGCTACCAAACGCCCCTGCTTGTACGGCAAAATTACCTTTAATCGCGGTGATCGCTTTAGCTGGCGTGGCTTGAGTTGCTGCTTTGGCCTGTGCAGCTTGCTCGCGTTTGCGCTCAGCTTCGGCTTTTTGTTGCGCCAAACGCTCGCGCTCGGCAGCACGTTTTTGCTCCGCAGAAGTTTGCGCTTGGCGAGCGCGTTCAGCAATGGCTTGTTCACGCGCTTCACGTTCTGCTTCGGCACGCTGCAAACGAGCTTGCGCTTCGGCACGCACATTGGCGCGCTTATCTTGCGCCGCTTGTTCTGCTAAACGACGATTATGGCTTTCTTGTACCGCAATAGGGGCGGTTTCCAAACCATCGGCGTTTGGGGTGGGTGCAACGGCGGCGTTGTCTGTTGTGGTCGGCACTTCTTCAATCGGTGTACTAATGCTGGCTTCGGCAATCATCGGTTCAGACGCTGCAGGTGCTGCAGTATTAATTGGCAATACATCAACAGGCTGACTCGCCACCGATGGCGCACTTGCTAAATTCGGTGCGAATGCTTCAGGTTGAGTTTGCGCTAAATTGGGCGCGGACGCTTCGGTTAAGGTTGGCTGTTGCGTATTTTCTGACGCATTACCACCTGCAATGGCGGCAAATAAACCGCCTACCAACAAAGTAATCGCACCCGCGCCAACTAAACGGCGACGGTTGCGTTGTTTGAGTTCTTCGTATTCTTGCTGTTGTTCAGGTGTTAATTCAACCGCTGCGTTTTCTTCGGCTAACGGGTCTTTTTGTTGTTGTGGATCTTGCATGATGGTTGTCCAAAAATAAAGAAAATGAGATTTTAGGCTGCCTGAAACGAGATGAGTGATTTAATCTCACATTATGAAAAAATTATTCAATATAGTTTATAAAGCCATAGTGCGCGTACCTACACCGAAATATAGTTGATTTAGTCTACGCTCTATTCAGGCTGCCTGAATACTTTTCAAGCAGCCTGAAAAACTTATGCGATTTCTACCAACCAGCCGTATTTATCTTCCGCCAAACCGTATTGAATGTCGGTAATCGCCTTGCGGATTTTATTGCCATGTTCTTGGCTTTGTACGGTCAATTCTTTGTCGTCAATCACGAAAGAGGTAACAGGTGAAATGACTGCCGCAGTGCCTGTTAAAATCGCTTCTGCACCCTGCTCTACTGCGGCTTTGAGTTCATCAACTGTAAAATTTCGTTCGCTAATTGTGTATCCCATATCGGCGGCAACTTTCAACACAGAATCGCGCGTAACTCCGTGCAAAAATTCGTCAGTCAAAGGTTTGGTAATGATTTCTTTATTGAAAATCAACATGAAATTAGACGCACCTGTTTCTTGTACATCGCCATTAGGGCAGAACAACACTTGGTTGGCACCATGTTCGGCTTTGGCTTTCAATACCCAGGGCATTGCCGACGCGTAGTTTCCACCGCATTTCACGCGTCCCATGTGTGGCGCGCAACGGATGTTTTCGGTTTCCACCAATAATTTCACTGGCGAACCTGCTTTGAAATAATCGCCTACGGGCGATGCCAAAATATACAATTTTGCCGTTTCCGATGGCGCCCCTGCTTTGCCAATCACAGGGTCTGTGCCGATTAAGGTTGGGCGCAAATACAAAGAATCGGGCGCATCGGGGATTTCCTCGGCAGCGCGACGCACCAATTCAATCAAGGCTTGTAAATAAGTCTCGGTTTCAGGTTTAGGCAAATGCAAAATATCCGCACTTTGCTGCATACGCGCAATATTGGCTTGCGGGCGGAACAACACGATTTTGCCATTGGCTTGACGAAACGCTTTTAAGCCCTCAAAACATTCGCTGCCGTAATGCAGCGCATGTGCGCCTGGCGCGAGCGTTAATTCATTGGCGGCTTGCCAAACAACAGGCTGCCATTGGTTGTTTTCATAAGACAAAACGGGCATTTGTGCGTGAAATACACTACCGAATATGGTGGGTACTGTACGAGACATGATGAGTTTCCTTTACTGTTTTTCTTTTAAATACGTTGCAACTTGTTTTTCAGGCTGCCTGAATACTACTGGAAAATTAATGACAAACAGCCATCGCTTCGGCAACGGTGTGAAACGAACCAAAGACAACGATTCTATCATTTTCATTAGCATGCGATAAGGCAAATTCGCAGGCAGCCTGAATATTATCAAAGCTTTGTACTGTATGAATATGGTGCGTCGCAAACACGTCTTGCATGTTTTCCAAGCTGCGCCCACGCGGCATATCCAAAGGTGCAATCAGCCATTCATCAAATTGGTCATGCAAAATATTCAATACGCTGTCGATGTCTTTATCGGACAACATGCTGAAGACGGCGGTACGCTTTTCGGCAAACGGCAAGGCAATCAAACTTTGACGCAAAGCGCGCGCCGCGTGTGGATTGTGTCCTACGTCCAACACAGTCAGCGGTCTACCTGGTAACACTTGGAAACGCCCAATATTTTGCGCCAACAATAAACCACGTTTAATCGCACCAATGTCTACGGGCAAATGCGAATTTAAACATTCAATCGCCGCAAGCGCACATGCTGCGTTGTTTAATTGATACGCACCACGCAAAGCAGGCATAGGCAAGGCGTTGCGGTTGCGCTGTTTATCTTTCAGGCTACCTAAAATAGGATGAAAGCGGAATGACCATTGCTGATTTTCTAATTTATCAAAGTGAAAATCTTGTTTAAACAACAATAATTCCGTGCCAATTTCCGCAGCGTGTTGCGTTAAACTGTGTGGCGCAGGAATTTGCGCGCAAATCGCAGGTTTGCCCGCACGGAAAATGCTAGCTTTTTCAAACGCCACTTGCTCTACCGTGTCGCCCAAATAGGCTTGATGGTCTAAATCCACGCTGGTTACAATGGCGCAATCGGCATCAAAAATATTGACCGCATCCAAACGTCCGCCCAAGCCGACTTCCAAAATCATGACATCTACTTTGGCTGCCTGAAAAATATCCACCGCAGCCAAGGTATTGAATTCAAAATAAGTTAAAGACACATTACCGCGCGCCGCTTCAATGCGTTCGAACGATTCAATAATGGTTTCATCGTTTACGGGCTGCGTATTGATGGTAATGCGCTCATTAAAGCGAATTAAATGTGGGCTAGTCAGCGTACCGACTTGATAACCAGCTTCACTGTATATCCGCGACAAAAAGGCACAAGTTGAGCCTTTGCCATTGGTGCCGCCCACCATAATTACAGGACAAGTAGGCTGCAAATTCATGCGCTGTTTCACTTCATTGATACGTGCCAAACCCATATCAATCAAACCATTGCTATGAGCTGTTTCCAAATGAGAGAGCCAGTCGTTTAAAGTGCGTTTCATCATATTCATACCATTGAGCCTTCAGACAGCCTGAAACCAAAATAGGCTGCCTAAAAAAACTTTCAGGCAGCATATTCCTATTGATGCTTATTCAGCAGGTGTCGCTTTTTTGCGACCACGTTTTTTCGGTGCTTTCACTTCCGCGTTTTCTTCCGCCGCAATATCCGCTTCTTCTTCCACCACTTCCGCTTGCTCAGCTGGTGTACTCAATTCAGCTTCTGTTACCGCTTGTTGCGCTGCTTCGGCATTTTTTACCGCTGCCGCAATCACTTCTTCTTCCAATTCATCGCCATCACGCAAATCAGCTTGCGAAACGTCGATTTCTTCTTCCTTTTCAGGCAGCGGTTCTACATCCACTTTTTCAGTATTCACAGCAGGTTCAACCACTTCGGCAACCGTATCTGCCACCGCTTCATCGGCTTGTTGCACTACCGCAGCAACCTCATTGTTTGTAGGAGTTGCAACTGTTGCTGCACTGGTTGCTGCATAATTGCTGGCAGTTTTGCCAATTTCCAATTCATTGCCGCCGCACAAACGCTTGATGTTGTCCTTGTGGCGATAAATCACCAAAATCGCAATGAAGAAAATCGCCCAACCCCAAGATGGAACGTGGTCTTCACGCAACACAATAAAGGTAACAAATGGCGCGCACACTGCGGCAACCAAAGCTGCCAACGAAGATTTATGGAATTTCAAAGCCACCAAAGCCCAAATCAACACCACCCAGAATGTTACCCAAAACGACATGCCCAACAATACGCCCAAAGCCGTTGCCACGCCCTTACCGCCGCGGAAACCAAAAAACACAGGATACATATGCCCAATCACAACCGCAATCGCCGCACACGCCACCACACCACCGCCGATGTCGTCCATGCCCGCACAAAACGCGCGCGCAACCCACACCGCAATCAAACCTTTGAGCGCGTCGCCCACCAAAGTCCAAGCCGCCGCATCTTTGCGACCGCTGCGCAACATATTGCTCGCACCAGGATTGCCCGAGCCATAAGAGCGCGGGTCAGGCATACCCAACTTTTTGGAAACAATCAGAGCAGCAGAGAGCGAACCAATCAAATATGCCGCTACAACTATCAGAATTTCTAGAAAGAACATACAACCTACTCCCATCTTTTCGTTTACAATACGCCCCGACGCAAGATATTTTACGGTTCAGCGGCACTCACCGCGTATTCTAACGGAACTTAACCAAATGGACAAAATTTTCCTGCATGGCATGAAAGCCGAAACCCTGATTGGCGTATACGACTGGGAGCGCACGCAAACGCAAACCCTCGTTTTTGACCTAGACATCGCCATGCCACAAGCCGTAGCAGACAACGACGACATCGCCCAAACCATCCATTATGGCGACGTGTGCCAACGTTTGCGCGACGAGTTAAAAGAGCGCAATTTTTTGTTGCTAGAAAGTCTCGCCGAATACACCACCGCCTTGATTCTGGACGAATTCAACGCCAGCTGGGTGCGCGTGAAAATTGTGAAACCAGGGATTTTGCCGAATGTACGCGAAGTGGGTGTGGAAATTGAACGGCAAGCAAACGGATAAAAAATTTCAGGCAGCCTGAAACTTTTGCAAAACTGATTTTTCTCTTATGTAGGGGTGTAGGGGCAGATTTCATATCTGCTCTATTTTAAAAAAATTGAAACTTATGAATAAACTATGAAAATAAAAAAAGGCGGATATAAAATCCGCCCCTTGTATCTACGCTTTGAGTTTTCTGAATATGCCAAAAGCATTTCAGGCTGCCTGAAAAATATGGATTAAACCGTAGCAGATGATTCTTGCGCTTCTACCACATCATCCTGCAGCTGGTGCAAAGTCGTTAATTTCTTGGTTAAAAAACTCAACAACACACCATAAGCAGGCACAAATAAACCCATGCAAATCACAAGTTTAAAACCATAATCCACTAACGCAATATGTTGCCAATTTGCCGCCATAAACGCGTCGTCGCTCGCATAAAACGCAATGGCAAAAAACAAAAACGTATCGAGCGCATTGCCTAAAAAGGTTGAAGCCGTGGGCGCAATCCACCAAGATTTCAACTGGCGCAACTTATTAAACACAAAAATATCCATCAGTTGCCCAAACAAATAAGCCGAAAAACTCGCCAGCGCAATGCGGAATACGAACAGATTAAATTCACTCAACGCGCCAAAGCCCGTCCACGCGCCATTTTGGAAAATCACAGACAAAACATAAGACAACACCAGCGCAGGCAACATCACGAAGAAAATAATCCGCCGCGCCAAGCGTTGCCCAAAAATGCGCACGGTTAAATCGGTCGCCAAAAAGATAAACGGAAACGACAACGCGCCCCAAGTGGAATGCACTTCAAAGCCGTTTGGCAACGTAATCGTAAACGGAAATTGCACCAGATAATTGCTGGCAGCGATGACAAAAATATGAAATAAAACCAGCCAAAACAGTGCTTTGGATTTTTGTTGGTCGGAGAAATGATAGATTGGGTTTTGCATAAAAGTTCCTAGTTTTGGTTACACGGCTGTTGCCGCGACGCGGGAGGATTGCGAACCGCATGGGTTAAGAAAATTTTTCAGGCTGCCTGAAACATCGGGCAGCCGTGAAAAAGGAAAAGCAAATTATAATACAAATTGGATTTTCAGGCAGCCTTTGCAATTTTTGTAGCGTCGCGAAAGGCTGCCTGAAACATCACTGCATATCGTGTGCAAACAATCTTTCCCGTGCCATTTGTTCAAACGGCGTGCCTTCGCGCCCGAAATTGGCAAACGGATGAATGACAATCCCACCGCGCGGCGTAAATTCGCCAAACACTTCAATGTATTTCGGATTCATCAATTGAATCAAATCTTTCATGATGATATTGACGCAATCTTCGTGAAAATCGCCGTGATTGCGGAAGCTGAACAAATACAGTTTCAGCGATTTGCTTTCCACCATTTTCACATCAGGAATGTAGCGAATCACAATCGTGGCAAAATCGGGTTGCCCCGTCATCGGGCATAAACTGGTGAATTCGGGGCAGACGAATTTCACAAAATAGTCGTTACCTGGGTGTTTGTTGTCAAACGCTTCCAGCACTTCGGGGGCGTAGTCGCTGCGGTATTCGGTTTTTTGGTTGCCGAGTAATGTGATACCGTTTAATTCTTCGGAATTTCTAGACATATTGTAGACACCTAGTTTTGTTGTCACAGGAGGGTTACGAACCGCGTAATTGAACATATTTTCAGGCAGCCTGAAAACGAAAATAGTACATTATACAACAAACGCACAAATTTCCCTAAATCCTTTATAATACGC
The DNA here is from genome assembly GCA_051414845.1 of Neisseriaceae bacterium B1. Lineage (GTDB taxonomy): Bacteria > Pseudomonadota > Gammaproteobacteria > Burkholderiales > Neisseriaceae > Simonsiella. The sequence continues at coordinate 197,530 of CP183313.1, read as the reverse complement.
CCCATTTTTAGCAAGCAAAATTCTTTCAGGCAGCCTGAAATCCTATTTTTCAGGCTGCTTGAAATACAGAAAGACACAGAAAACATGAAATTTATTGACGAAGCCAAAATTGAAGTAGTCGGCGGCAAAGGTGGCAATGGTGCAGCCAGTTTCCGTCGCGAAAAATTCGTACCGCGAGGTGGGCCTGACGGTGGCGACGGCGGGCGCGGTGGCAGCGTGTGGGCGGTTGCCGATGAAAATGTAAACACATTGGTGGAATACCGTTTTGTCAAAAAATACCAAGCGAAAAACGGCGAAAAAGGACACGGCAGCGACCGCTACGGCGCAGGCGCGGACGACATTGAATTGCACATGCCTGTTGGCACGCTGATTCGCGATGTGGACACCGATGAAATTGTTGCCGATTTGACTTTTCACGGGCAACGCGTGTGCGTGGCGCGTGGCGGCAAAGGCGGTTTGGGCAATATTCATTTCAAATCATCGGTTAATCGTGCGCCCAAACAATCCACACCAGGCGAAGATGGCGAAGCGCGGACGTTGCAATTGGAGTTGAAAGTGCTTGCTGATGTAGGCTTACTTGGCATGCCAAATGCTGGTAAATCCACGCTGATTCGCGCCGTGTCTGCCGCGCGCCCGAAAGTGGCGGATTATCCGTTCACGACTTTACACCCCAATTTGGGCGTGGTGCGCATGGACGAAAACAACAGTTTTGTGATGGCGGATATTCCAGGGTTGATTGAAGGCGCGGCGGAAGGCGCAGGTTTGGGACATCGCTTTTTGAAACATTTGTCGCGCACGGGTTTGTTGTTGCATGTGGTTGATTTGGCACCCTTTGATGAAAGCGTGAACACGGCTGGCGAGGCGTTGGCAATTATCCATGAATTGCGTAAATACGATGAAGAGTTATACGATAAACCGCGTTGGCTGGTATTGAATAAATTGGATATGTTGGACGAAGAAACGGCAAAAGAGCGCGAAAACGAATTTTTGCAAGCGATTGGCTGGGATTATCCTGCGCCCGACGACCGTTTTACCTTTGATATACAAACGCCAAGATTGTTTAAAATCAGTGCATTAACGCATGAAGGCACGCAAGATTTGGTGCTGCAAATCAATCAATATCTGAACGAGAAAAAACGCTTGTTGGCGGAAGCGGAAGAGGCGACGAAAGCGGCAAACGCTTTGCCCGAAGTGGAACAAGTGAAAACAGATACCTCTGTTTTTAAAGCGGAATAATTTTTTATAACACACATTTCAAACAATAAGGATGACTTTATGATACAAATAAATAAAGGTTTTATTATAATGGCTGCAATTGGCTACGGTTGTTACCATTTTTTCACACACAATAATGTAACCATAATTCCTCCTAGCAAAAATGCAGTAAAAACTGCAGTTAAGAAGGTAAAACCTGAATTTCTGACTCGCGGTGATTTAAATGTACCTGACAACTGTACTCGCATTGGTGGCACAGCACTTACAGACGGTGTTTTCTCTTGCAAAATTGAACTCAATAGCAATTACGCAGGAACAGAAGGATTGGATAAAATAACACTGGTTAAAAAAGACGGTAAATGGGTTTGGCAACGATAAATTAAAAAGGACGGTTAAGCCGTCCTTTTTTCACTCCTACATGTGTAATATTTACACTTTTCAAGCAGCCTGAAAACATTGCCCACCAACTTTCGCGCAATCTTTACGCAGAAATCTCATAATTTAACGCACAAAATGCGTAAAATTCATCCTATCTACTCAACACAGATTTCATTGATTTCATACCGATAAGGAACACGACATGACTAAACGCACCATTTCCGCTATTACCGTTGCCGCTTTGATGAGCGCTGGCATTGCTTTTGCAGTGGGCGACAATACCAGCAACAATATCAACCAGCCACAAGCACAACGTCACTTTGACGGCAAATTCAACAAAAAAGACCATCACGGCAACAAAGACGTTTTACCACACGGTTTTGAAGGCTTGAATTTGACCGACGCACAAAAAGCACAAATCAAACAAATCATGGAAGCCAACCGCCCAGCGCAGCCTGCTGACAACGAACAACAACGCGTGCAGTTCCAACAAAAAATGCAACAACGCCAAGCGCAAGAGCAAGCTTTGATTAGCAACAAATCTTTTGACGAAAAAGCAGCGCGCGCAATGATTGCGGAACGCCAAGAAGCTCGTGCGCAAATGGAGAACCAACACGCCGCGCATGAATTGCAACATTTGAAAGCACGCCACGCTGTGTTCCAAGTTTTGACACCTGCGCAACAAAAACAATTCTTGGACAACCAAAAGCAGCACCAAGAACGTCGCATGAAAATGCACCATGAACGTCCACAACATATGCCACAACCTACTGATAAAAAATAAGGTTTCAGCATAAAAAACTTTTCAGGCAGCCTATATAGGCTGCCTGAAAAGTTTTATTGCTTGATTTACTCAATTCAATCTAGCCATTTTAGCAATCTATCTGAAAATATAAGGCTGCCTGAAACACATTTGGCTGCCTGAAAACCAAATCCGATTTTCAGGCGGCCAAATGTTTATGTTTCTGTTTAATAATGCGGCGGCACTTCATCCGCCAAACTATACGGCTTACTCGCACCATCTTGCGCGCCTTGCTGGAATTTATCGTACAACACACGCAACTGCGCCTGTTGCAAATCCAGCAAATCCGCCTGTTTCGCTACCGTATCGTTCAAACTTGCCAGCAATTCATCTTGCAAAGCCAAACGAATTTCCAACTCCATAACGCGGTTTTCTAAATCATCCATTACAACACCATCGCCGCAATCCAACCCGCAATCATCAGCGGAATATTGTAGTGTAAAAACGTCGGAATCACGCTATCGCGCATGTGGTCGTGTTGCCCATCCGCGTTTAAACCCATTGTAGGACCGAGCGTAGAATCGGAAGCTGGCGAACCAGCGTCGCCCAGCGCACCTGCCGTACCAATAATCGCAATGGTTGCCAGCGGCGAAAAGCCCAAACTCACACACAAAGGCACATAAATCGCGGTAATAATCGGCAAAGTGGCAAACGAGCTACCAATACCCATCGTAACCAACAAACCGACAAACAACATCGCAAACGCCGCCGCACCTTTGTTGCCTGAAAACATTGCCGCGCTGGCTTCTACCAAAGGTTTCACCTGTCCTGTTGCTTCCATAACCGAGGCAAAACCCTGCGCTGCAATCATGATAAAACCCACCATCGCCATCATGCGAATGCCTTGATTGAACACATTATCCGCGTCGGCACGGCGCACCACGCCCAACATCATAAACACCGCAAAGCCCAACATCGCACCCAGCAACAAAGCGTCTTTATATAACAACTGAATCGCAAAACACACCAAAATCGCCAACGCCGCCACCGCAGAACGATAATTCGATACCACAGGTTGCGCTGCTGCACCTTGTGCGCTATCTGTATCTACTTGTTTATCTTGATAAATCCGTTTCTTACCATAGCTAATAAATGCAATAGCCAAACCCGACACCATGCCCAAAGCAGGAATCGCCATTGCGTGCATGACATTAATCCCTTGCGTTGCCATGCCCGCTTTTTCCACGTTACCCAGCAAGATTTTGTTCAAGAAAATCGCGCCAAAACCGTATGGTAAAAACATATAAGTCGTTACCAAACCAAAGGTTAGAACACACGCAATCAAACGGCGGTCAAGTTGCAAGCGATTGAAAACCAACAATAAAGGTGGGACAATCATCGGAATAAACGCAATATGAATTGGCACCACGTTTTGACTCATAATCCCCATCGCCAATAAACCAAGCAACAAACCCCATTTCACACGATTCACGCCATAAGGAATCGTATCCTGCGTTTGCTGGCGGTCAATGCGACGAATGACTGCGCCTGCAATCTGTTGCGGCAAACCCGAATGCGTAATCGCCATTGCAAACGCGCCGAGCATGGCATACGACAGCGCAATGGTCGCACCATTTGCCAAACCGCCTTGAAAATGCGTAATCACACCTTTTTGCGTGACATCACCCGCCGCGTTTGCTACATCCGCCAACGGCAAACCTGCCGCCAAGCCACCAATAAACGCGCCGATGACCAAACTCAAAACAACGTGAATCCGCGACACCGACAAAATCAGCATCACCAACACGCCAATCATTACTGCATTCATGAACTTACTCCCAACTCTTTGAACTAATTTCAGGCAGCCTGAAAGCCGCGCGCAAACAAAATGCGCATGATACCTTAACAAGTCTTAACAAGCAAAGTCATGCGCGTAAAATTCGCAGCGATTGGATAAATGCCTATGAAACATCATGTTTCAGGCAGCCTATCATAGTGGAGCGCGGACGTCCTCGTCCGCGTTAAATCGGTTTGCTACATTATTTTGGCGGACGAGGGCGTCCGCGCTCCAAATTTCAATTTTCAGGCTGCCTGAAAAAGTTTTACAAACGTTCCAGATTAAAAAGTTTGGACACTATTTTCAGACTGCCTGAAAACCTTAAGCCTTTTTCTTCTGCGCCACAAACTGCAACGCCGCCTGATAACCAAACGTCCCCAGTCCCACAATCACGCCCACCGCCTTATCCGACAAATAAGAATGATGACGGAACGCCTCGCGCGCGTGTACATTAGAAATATGCACTTCCACAAACGGAATCGCCACGCCCGCCAGCGCATCACGAATCGCCACGCTCGTGTGCGTGTACGCGCCCGCGTTGATAATTATCCAATCCACTTTCTCGCGCGCTGCCTGAATTTCGTCCACAATCGCGCCTTCGTGATTGCTCTGAAAATGGCGTACATTCAAGCCCAACTGCGCACCCAATTGTTCATTATTGCGCACCACATCCACCAAAGTTTCCGCGCCGTAAATGCTCGGTTCACGCAAACCGAGTAAATTCAAATTTGGACCGTTAATAATCAATACATTCATCAAATTTTGCCCTCAATAACATTAAATTTAGCCCATTTTAACACTTTCAGGCTGCCTGAAAACCGCGTTTGCGTTATCATTGCCACTCTTTTGTATCTGATCTCATAAGGAAACATCATGAAATTTTCCGTTAGCACACAAGCCAATCCCCAATTTGCACAATTATTTGTCTGCACCGAATTGAGCCAATTAAACGATGAACACGCCAAAATCGTGTTCAACACATTGAAAGAGAAAGAATCTTTCGCACAAGCCGCGTTGATTATTTCAGGCAGCCTGAAAAATATTGCCGTGTTGCGTTTGTCTGATGTAGAAACCGAAACGCTGCAAAAAGGCGCGAAAGAAGCCGCCGCTTGGTTGGCAAAACAAGAGTCCGTTTCTATTGACGTGAATCCATTTTGCGAAGTGGATTCGCCACGCACGACCGAGGCTTTGGTGGCGGCAATTGGTGCGGAAACGTATCGTTTTGACGCATACAAAAAAGAGCCGAAACCTGCTGCTTTGCAAGCGGTTGAATTTGTGCATGAAAAGCACGGCGAACACATTCAGGCAGCCTTAAATCAAGCAGAGGCTTTGTTGTATGGCGTGAATTTGTGCAAGAATTTGGGCAACACGGGTTCAAATATTTGTACGCCAACTTATTTGGCAGAAACGGCAGCAAAAGAAGCGCAAGCACTTGGCGCAGAAGCGAAACTTTTAGGTACGGATTATATTCGCGAAAACATGCCATCTTTCTGGGGCGTGGCAAAAGGCAGCGTGAACGAGCCGCGTTTATTGGAATTGCGCTATTTTGGCGCGGCAGACAAATCTGCCGAACCCATTGTTTTGGTTGGCAAAGGTTTGACGTTTGACAGCGGTGGCATTTCGCTGAAACCTGGCGAAGGCATGGACGAGATGAAATACGACATGTGCGGCGCAGCGACTGTGATTGGCACGTTTATCGCAGCGGTGAAAGCGAAACTGCCTGTCAATTTGGCAGTGGTGGTGGCGACTTGCGAAAATATGCCTGATGCAGGTGCATCCAAACCAGGCGACGTAGTGCGCGCGATGAACGGCACGACAATTGAAAATTTGAACACCGACGCGGAAGGACGTTTGGTGTTGTGCGACGCGCTGACTTATGTGGAACAAAATTTCAAACCTAAAGCAGTGATTGATGTAGCAACTTTAACGGGCGCGTGCATTATTGCGCTGGGGCATGTAGCGAGCGGTTTAATGTCAAATAATCAGGAACTTGCCGATGAATTACTGCAAGCATCGCGCGACAGTAACGATAAAGCGTGGCAGCTGCCCTTGTTTGCGGAATACAAGGAACAGTTGAAATCGAATTTCGCGGATATGCAAAATATTGGCGGTCGTCCTGCTGGCACGATTACGGCGGCGACGTTCTTGGCGCATTTTGCGGAGAACTACACTTGGGCGCATTTGGATATTGCTGGCACGGCGTGGAAATCAGGCGCAGCAAAAGGCGCGACAGGTCGTCCGATTCCATTACTGGTGCAATATTTGCGCAATCAAAGCAAATCATGATATTTAAATCATTTTAGGCAGCCTGAAAACTTTTTCAGGCTGCCTGAAACCTCAAAAGAGCGCATTTACCGCTCTTTTTTTGTTGGCAAAATGCCCCATCAAACCGTTTCTCGCCCCTTACGTACATTTTCTAAAATATGTTGCACCATCATCGCCGTTGCCATACAAATACACACAGGCAACCAATAAGCCGTTGATAACCGAGACATCTCCAACACAAACACAATCGCCGTTAGCCGCATATTCTGTGCCACCCCCAAAAACACCGCCGCGCCCACAAAAGCCGCCGCGCCCACGTTAATTTCAGGCAGCCACACATTCCACAACAGCGCAAACAACAGCGCAATCAAACCACCCAGCATCATAGACGGCGTAATCCGTCCACCATACGCGCCACCAGCCGTTGCCAGCATAATCGCCGCCCATTTTGCCAACAGCAAACCGAGCGCATGCTCCCAAGTGAGCATTGCCGCAAAACCCAATTGCGCACCCGCTTTGCCGTTGCCCAAAATCGCAGGATAGTACGATGCCAATAAACCAATTACCGCAAACGCGACCACTGCTGCCAAAATCATGCTACGACGTGTGCGCCGAATTTCAGGCAGCTTAGTATGGCACCAACCAAACGCTTGCACCCCCAAAGCCAAAATCATGCCAGCCAACACAGCCCAAGCCCACATCGCTGGCACCATCTGCACTTGCGCCAAATTGGGCAAATCCGAATACTGTACCAAGTCGCCCAACCAAAAACGCGACACTACAGTCGCTACACCGCAGCACAATAGTGCCGACAAAATACTTTGCGAAGTGAGCGAAAACAACAAAGTCTCCAACACAAATACCGTTGCCGCCAAAGGCACATTGTAAACTGCAGCCAAACCCGCGCCCGAAGCACAAGCCAGCAACACTTGTTTTTGTTCATACGACAATTTAAGCAACCGAGACAACCGTGTATTCAGGACAACACTCATTTCACGCGGCGCGACTTCACGCCCCAAAGGTGAACCCATACCCACCGTAATAATTTGCAACAACACATGACAGATAGTTGTTTTCAAAGGCATCTCTTTTTCAGGCTGCTGTACTGCCGTTTTCACATCCATCAAAGGTGAACCCCAATAATGAATCAAAAACCAACCCAAACCCACCAACACACCACAAAGCAACACCACCACAAATCGCCGCATCGGACTTGCCTGTCGCACCATATCGCCAAAATCCATATGTACAGCTGTCTCGCCAAAGCCAACAAACGCCCATTGCTGCACCGCGTGCAATAGAAACGTCAGCCCCACACCCACCAAACCTGCGACCACACCCGCCAGCATAAGCGCGCCCCAAAACCGCAGCGAAAAATCCGAATGTTTCATGCCCTTATCCCAACAAAAAATGCCAATCATAAATACCCTATTCTATCATTGCGCGCAGCAAAACGTTTCAGGCAGCCTGAAAACACATAAACAATTGATTTTCAGGCAGCCTTAAACTAAAATAGCGCGTTTTAAATTTTCCACACGAAAGTATCAAAATGAAAACAGCACAAGAATTGCGCGCAGGCAACGTATTCATGATTGGCAACGAGCCTATGGTGGTACAAAAAACCGAATACATCAAAGGCGGTCGCTCATCTGCCAAAGTGTCTATGAAATTGAAAAACTTGCTCACAGGCGCAGCGTCTGAAACCATCGTTAAAGCTGATGACAAATTTGATGTCATTGTTTTGGCTCGTAAAAATTGTAAATACAGCTATTTTTCTGACCCCATGTATGTATTTATGGACGATGAATTCAATCAATACGAAATCGAAGCAGAAAACATTGGCGATGCATTGAAATTCATCGTAGACGGTATGGAAGACGATTGTGAAGTAACTTTCTACGAAGGCAACCCAATCTCTGTTGAATTGCCAACCATCATCGTGCGTGAAGTAGAATACACCGAGCCTGCGGTAAAAGGCGACACATCTGGCAAAGTAATGAAAACGGCACGTTTGGTAGGTGGCACAGAAATCCAAGTCATGTCTTACGTTGAAAACGGCGACAAAATTGAAATTGACACGCGCACTGGCGAATTCCGCAAACGCGCTTGATTTGTAAAGATTCAAAGGCTGCCTGAAAAGCAATTTTTCAGACAGCCTTTTGTTTTATTGAATACTTTTTAAGGTTTTTACTTTCTTTACATATTTTCAGACAGCCTGAAAGTATGTTAAATCTGATGATTTAGAGTTGCATATCAGCAGAACATCAGGCATAGTTGAGCCATTCCAAAGTTGCACGGAATATTCCATTCATAATTTTTTTAAGGAGCGGTAACATGAAACGTGATTTTGAAACTCAAAAAGAAGCTTTATTGAAAGAAATCCGCAGCGTATTGAATGATGTTGAAAGCCTGTATGAAGAAGGCGTTGACCGTGGCGAAGAAGAAACGCGTGCCTTGAAAGCAAAATTGAAAGACCAGTTAGGCGCAGCACAAAGCAAATTGCAAAACTTTGAAGAACGCGCAGTGGAACAAGTGAAACACCACGCTAAAGTTGCTGATGATTATGTGAACGAAAAACCTTATTATGCAATGGGTTTTGTTGGTTTAGCTGGCTTGGTTTTGGGCGTATTGTTGAACCGTCGTTAATTTGATTACATCTTCTTAAAAGATGATAAAACAGTAAGCTGCCTGTAGTCCTAATAGATTTCAGGCAGCTTTTTTCAATCTAATACTTGAAGATAAAAGAATAATTATATGAACATTTCCCAAGAAATCCAAAATGCCAAAACTTTGTTTGCTCAAGGTTCTGAATTGTTGTTACTGAGAATGCGCTTATTGCGTATTGATGTAGAAGAGCAGTTAGCTGGCACCATTAAAATTTTCGCTTCCATTGCGATTGCTGCCGTTTTATCGTTAGTCGGCTTAATTGCTTTATTACTGGGTATTAATGTGGCTTTACCAGCCCCTGTTAAAATTTGGGTATTTTTTGGTACTGCTGCTGTTTGCTTATTGATTGTTGTGTTCTTAGCTTTGCGTGTACCTTTAATTTGGAAGAAAAACACGCAACAAATTAGCCATACCATGCAAGAAATGCAAGATGATTTGAGCCGTTTTACGGGCAAAATACGCAACCAAACTTTAACTGAAGGAGAAATCAATGAGTGAAAAAATGACTCGTGAAGAAGAGCGTGAATTGTTAGAACTACAAGCGATGTTGTCGCGTTTGAAAATTCAGGCAGCTCAAGTGAAAAGCCAACAAAAACGCCGTCAAGAACAGGCACCTTCGGAAACTATGCTGAATTTTGCCAACAGTGCCAGCAGTTTTGTGAGCAATAATAATTTGCTGAAATTGGCAATGCTGCCTGCACGTTGGAAACATCGTATTTTGCTGGGTGGCGCGCTGATGGCTTGGGAGTATTACCGAGCACATCAAAATTCTAAACAAGTTCATCCGCATAATGATGTCATAGATGTTTATCCTGATTATAAGCAATTAGATAATAAACAAAAGTAACCACTTTTCAGGCTGCCTGAAAATAAAAAAGCACTCTTTTCAGAGTGCTTTTTTCAATTAATGGTCATGACCTTCGTGCTCATCATGAGTGTTTTTATCAATAGGTTGGCTTGCAGCTGAAGTCGCTGTGTCATTTACACCAAACCATTTTTGATTAATTTTTTCCAAAGTTCCATTTTCCTTAATTTTATTTAAACCTTGACTTAATGTTTTAGCTAACTCTTCATTATTTTTTTGTAATAAAAATACAACCTGATTAACATTATACGTAATATTACGAATTCTACTTTCAGGATGATTTTTATAATGATAGAGTAATGGAGCACCATCCCCTGCAGCTGCATCTACTTTTTTATTCACAACATCTGTAAAAGCCAAATAAAGCGAAGGTTTGCTGACAACTGTTACTTTACCTAATTTATCTGACAAAAGGTCTGCCTCCATACTAGACCCCTCATGAGCTGCAACTTTTTTACCATCAATATCTTGCAAAGTTTGAATTGTGGAATCCTTGGGTACCATTATTAATAATGGTAATTCACCATAAACATCAGTCATGGCATATTTCTGTTCCCTCTCTGGTGTTTTAAACCATGCTGACATGGTTACATCAAGACTACCATTATCTAAGCCTTCATTAACTTTATCTAATGGATAATGAGAAATTCGAACATTTAACCCTTGCTCCGCTGCGGCTGCGGTAATAACATCAACGTCAAAACCGATAATATTGCCATACTCATCATAAAAATCCAATGGGGGGTGAAAAGCATAAGTTCCAACATTTATAGTTTTTGCGTTAGATGGTAATTCCTTAGCAAACTCATTCTTCATGTTTTTATGAACATCAGCTTCTACATGATGATTTGTAGTTTGTTCTTTACCACAAGCTGCTAAAGCAATAGTTAGCAGAACAAGTCTACAAAATTTAGAGAAATTCATACAATTTATCCTTTATAATTAACTAGGCTTTCTCAAAGAAATAACGATAAATGCACTGCGTTTTTGCCATGTAATTGGGATAACAAAAGAACGGTCTTTGCGTGGCAACATGATTTCATCAGGGGCTCCACGCAATACGATTGGTACCGAAATTTCAAATTTTTCACCAAATTCGCTACGTGCATTACCAGCAATTGTATTGGCAACTTCACCAACTAAGTCGGTAAACATTGCATCATCAACTTGTTTTTCACCCATAATAACTAAGAGGCGTTCTAGCAATTCCCGAGGTGCTGTAAAGTAAACTACACCTACTTTCTGACCAGTAATCGCAATCACACCAGTAAAATCTTTTGCAGAAGGTACTGCGTTTTCAACCAAATATGGCGTACCTACAGCCAATTCTTCAGTATCCATCATTTGTGCAAAATATTTTTGCACACCATCTAAAAAGACCTGTAAATTATCTTCAGTCATTTTTTATTCTCCTGAAATCATTTCTTCAAATGCTTCCGACAATTCTTCGTCGGAAAAAGGTTTACAAATAAATCCACGCGCACCATATTCTAACGCTTTAATACCTGTCGCTTTATCAGATAAAGCCGAAATAACTAAAATATTAGCATTAGGGTCAAAATCAGAAATGGCTTTAATACTTTCCAAACCATCCATTTTAGGCATAGTTAAGTCCATAGTCACCAAATCTGGTTTATAGCGACGATATTTTTCCAAAGCATCCAAACCATTTGAAGCGGTATCGACCACTTCAAAATCCATCAATGCTGAATGGCGACCGATACGATTTCGAATTACGTTTGAATCATCAACAATTAATATTGTATAAGGCATTCTTTTTCTTTCTATTTATTTTTTAGGAAAGGTAAATACAAAACGAGTATAGCTGCCTGGTGTGCTGGAAATGCTAATTTTACCACCTAAACGATTCACACGTTCTTTTATTACATCCAAACCTACGCCACGACCTGCATCACCAGTAACCTCTTCTGCGGTACTAAAGCCTGAGCGGAATAACAATGCATAAACTTGTTGGTTGGTTAATTGTGCTGCTTGCTCTTCAGTACAAATCCCCATTTCCACAGCTTTGGCTTTTACACGCTCTACACGAATACCTGCACCATCGTCACGCAATGAAACGGTGTAACCATCAACCGATTCTGCAATATTCAATTGAATTTGACCAACTGGATTTTTTTGTTTTGTTGCACGAACTTGTGGCACTTCAATACCATGCACCACGGAATTGCGTAACAATTGAACACAGATATCTTTAACCAATGCCTCAGTCTCTTCATTCAACTCAGTCTCTAAGCCACCAGTTGATAAAGACACTTTTTTATGATTACGGGTCGCCAACTCAGACACAAAACGTGAATAGTATGCTTGTTGTACCGCAGCCGAATCAAAACGGTCTTGAATATGCAAACTGTTGCTTTCTGGTGTCCCCGCTTGTGCTTGCTGACCACCACTTAAGCGACGTGCCAAACCTTCAATAGTTTGCGTTAATTGCATCAGCTTGTCCAACGATACTGTTAGACCTAAGAAGTCCTGACCTGACAAAGTAATCATACTTTGCATGCCTTTAAGCTCGCTCTCAATATTTTCAGCTAATAAAGTAAAGCCGTGTAGATTAAATGTACTTGCTTCACCTTTCAAACTATGAATTTCACGGAAAATCGTGTTAGCTTTAGCACGCAACTCAGTTTGAGTCTCACCTGGTTGTTTCAAAATATTATTAATTTCCAAGCTACGACGTTTGGTACTTTTTACAAAATCATTCACCATTTTTTGGTCAGCATTTAACAATGTTGCCAACATATCCAACTGAATGTCATTTTGCTCACGTTCCTGTTCCATTTTCTGCTCAAGCAATACTGCATCGGTTTCATCAGTCACACTTACCAATACCTTAGCAATATCTTTACCATGATATACACGGTTAAAACGGAAATCCAAATAACGTGTTTTTTCGTCACCGGTTTTCAAATCAGAAACCAACATAGGCGTACGCACGAGAGGATTCAAGCTACCAATTAAACGTTCTTTTACGCGAGTATTGTATAATTGTTCAATAAAGCTGGCTGTATTATCCACTTCTTCATCTGGCAATTTTTCACGCAAAATATCCAATATATTGCGACCAGCAATTTCACGCACACCGATCAAACGCTCCAGTTCTTGCGAATATTGGCTACCAATACGCAAATCATGATCAAGCAGAAATAAACCACTGTTTACTGTATTCAAAATCTCTGTCGTTTCATTACGCGCTTCAATCGCCTCCTCATCAGAACGTCGCAACTTACGCATAAAATAAACAATAAACACAATAAAGTAAACAATTGAGGCCGCAATACCAACTATTTGCACCCATCTTAAAAAGACAGTTTCCGCTTTAGCTTTAGCTGTCAATTTAGCAATTATATTATCAATATTCTCATGAATTAAATGATGATTATTACGTGCGATTACCGAAATTTCATCCAATAAAATAGTTGAAGCTTTAGTTGTTTCTGCATCTTGAAGATAAATTCCAGTTTGTTCATAAATTGGCTTCCACGAATGGGCTAATGATTCTAATTGCTTCATTACTTCTTCATCATCAATTTTATGAACTATTAGATCAATATCTGTTCCTGCTGTTGCTAAATCGGCTTTTATGGTAGCCCCCGTCATTAAGGCCATCAACGCTCTTTGCGCACCTTCTCTATTTTTATACAACTCCTGAATAGTCGCAGCAGACTGAGGTGATTTAGGATCTTCTGCTATACTTAATCGTAAACTGTATAAATTTTGGTTAGTTTGCTGATAAAATGAGTGTAATCTTTCAGCTGCTGTCAATTCTGCAGTTCGATTATTAATTCGAACTGAAACACTAATACTGAACAACATTAAAGCAGTAATCAATAATAAAAACAAAACGATAGATAAAATTAATCCACGATATCGAGAAATCGTAGATTCAACTATCTTTGGATCACCACCATCCCTTGTAGTAATTTTTTTAAGCATATCTCCTCCAAAAACTAAATTAAACTCGGTTAACTAAAAAAATAGATTTAGTCCAATTTTAATTTCCAATGTAAAACATTGCAATGATTTTTTTAGAAACTTATTTAAATTAAATCTATTATTTTTTAATTTTTTTGATCAACAAATCATTTTCGATCAGAAAACAAAATATAAATTATTACATACAAATAATGTAGTACCCTTGACACCAAAACAACATTTAATAATTTATTTATAACCGTAAAAATATGCCATAAAAAAACTGGCTTTGTTATAATTCGAAAATTCTTAAAACAATAAAAATCACTAAATATTTTTAATAATAATTTATTCCCAAAGGTTAGAAACAATGAGCTTTGAAACCTCTTTTGATCGCTTAAAACAACTAAATGGCTTCCAATCCGCAGCCATTATTAACACCGACAATAAAACCATCTTAGCGCAAACACAATCAGCCATTGAAATGAATGCAGCAGCAATTGGTTGGTCATATAGCTTAAAATTAGAACATGAATTGCTCGAAAAATTAGAAACTTACGACCTAATGCGCTCATGCATGATTACCACAAAAAAGCAATGCCACATTCTGACCATGGTGCCTTATTTTGATGGTGTTGTTTTATATACCGTCTTCAATCGCGATATTCCCTACTTATTTGTGAATGATGCCATCCTAGAAGCCGTTGATTTAATGATATAAAATTATTGCCTATCCATAAAAATCCATGTTATATAAATATGGCTTTTTACTTTGTTCTAATACATATTTAAATCAGGTTAATCTATCCTAATATTCTCTATCTCATATTTTCAGGCAGCCTGAAAAGTCCTAAAATAGCGACTTTGACTTTTCAGGCAGCTTGAAAGTTTCTTATGCTCAGTTACCGACATGCTTTTCACGCAGGCAATCATGCCGACGTATTAAAACACTTTGTTTTATATTTAGTTTTACAGTACTTCAATCAAAAAGATAAACCCTATTGGTATATTGATACCCACAGCGGGGCAGGCTTATACGACTTGCGTGGCAACGAAGCACAAAAAGTAGGAGAATACCGCGAAGGCATTGCACACCTGCAAAATACACCAAGATTATCACCATTACTTGCTGATTTTAAGCAGCATTTGGATAACATGCTGCCTGAAAATCATCTTTATGCAGGCTCACCATTTTGGGCACAATCCCTATTGCGCGAAACCGACAAAATGCGTTTATTCGAATTGCATCCAAGCGATTTTTCCTTATTATTGAATAATGTACGAGAATGGAAACTAGGACGACGCTGTATCATCAAACAAGAAGATGGCTTTCAAGGCTTGCTTGCACTTTTACCCCCTACCACACGTCGAGCCGTTGTTTTAATTGACCCACCGTATGAATTAAAACAGGATTACTTGCACGTAGTAAATACATTAAAAGACGCATTAAAACGTTTTGAAACAGGTTGTTACCTTGCTTGGTATCCATGCTTAAGCCGAGAAGAAAACCGAACGCTGCATGAAAAACTGAAAAAATTGCAGCCTGAAAACTACCTTCATGCAGAATTACATGTTCACGCACCACGCGCTGACGGTTTTGGTATGCATGGCAGTGGTATGTTTGTCATCAATCCGCCATATTTATTGGCGCAACAATTACAAAAAACATTGCCAGAATTGGTTGCATTATTGCAACAAAACGATGGCGCACACTTCGTTTTGGACTACCAAATCAAATAAAAACCGACTATTTGTCATAAATTACTTTCAGGCAGCCTGAAATACAAACTTAAAGAAAGCAAAATCATGAACAAAATTCAAACTTTAACCTCCGCCACCCTACTCGCCGCCTGTACCAGCAGCCAAGCCGCTAACGAACCGACCGCAGCCCAATTGTATGAATTAGGCAGAGCACAGCCGAGTATCACGCTACCGCAAGACATTATGCAAGCCATGTTGCAACGTCACCAATGCGAAGCAATTGAAGGCGTACCCAACCAATATCGTTGCACCCTTACCATCGCCTATTATCGCAAAACGGGCGGTGTGGTTTTGGATAAGCAAACTTTGGATTTGCATTGGCAAAACGGCGCATGGCAACGAAAATAAATAGGGATTTTCAGGCAGCCTGAACGATTTGTAGGGTGGGTATTTGTTGCCCACGCAGCTGCTTTCAGGCTGCCTGAAAAACATTTGCTAAAACATTCAGGCAGCCTGAAATCCGCTATAATCCGCACATTTTTTATCAAGGCAAACATCATGCAACACATTCACATCATCGGCATTGGCGGCACGTTTATGGGCGGTTTGGCGCGGATTGCCAAAGAAGCTGGCTTCAAAGTTACGGGCTGCGACGCGAAAATGTATCCGCCCATGAGTACGCAACTGGAAGAATTGGGCGTTGCCGTGCATGAAGGCTTTGATGCGTCGCAAATTAATGAATTTAAAGCAGATATATATGTGATCGGCAATGTAGCGAAACGCAGCATGGACGTGATTGAGGCGATATTGAACAAAGGCTTGCCCTACACATCAGGCCCACAATGGCTGGCTGAAAACGTGTTGCACAAAATGTGGGTGCTGGGCGTGGCGGGTACGCACGGCAAAACCACGACCGCGTCTATGCTGGCGTGGGTGCTGGAACACGCTGGCTACGGCGCAGGTTTTTTGATTGGCGGCGTACCGCAAAACTTCAGCGTGTCGGCGCGTTTGCCGCAAAATGACAGCGCGTTTTTCGTGATTGAGGCGGACGAATACGACACCGCGTTTTTTGATAAACGCAGCAAATTCGTGCATTACCGCCCACGCACGGCGATTTTGAACAATTTGGAATACGACCACGCCGACATTTTCCCCGATTTGAACGCCATTCAAACGCAATTTCATCACTTGGTGCGTACCGTGCCGAGCGAGGGTTTGCTTGTGGCGAATGGGCGCGAAGAGCCGATTCATGAAACGATTGAGCGCGGTTGCTGGACGCCGATTGAGTGGTTTGGCAATCAGGCTGGTTGGCAAATTGATAATGTGGCAGCGGACGGCAGTTTTGACGTGCATTTCAAAGGTGAAAAAGTCGGGCATATCGCGTGGGAATTGTTGGGCGAACACAATCGCATGAACGCGCTGGCGGTAATTGCGGCGGCGCGACACGTTGGCGTGAACATTCAGGCAGCCTGCGACGCGTTGAGCCAATTTAAAAACGTGAAAAGACGTATGGAAATCAAAGGCGTAGTCAATGGCGTAACGGTGTACGATGATTTCGCCCACCACCCGACTGCGATTGCGACCACGATTAATGGCTTGCGCCAAAAAGTGGGTGCGGCGCGGATTATCGCCGTGTTAGAGCCGCGTTCCAACACAATGAAATTGGGGACGATGAAAGCCGCGCTTTCAGGCAGCCTGCAAGACGCGGACGCGGTGTTCTGCTACACTGGCGGCGTGGATTGGGACGTGGCGGACGCGCTCGCGCCGTTGGGTGATCAATTGCGCGTGGGTATGCAGTTTGATGATTTTGTTGATGATTTGGCAAAATTCGCGCAAAACGGCGACCATGTTTTGATTATGAGTAATGGCGGTTTTGGTGGTATTCATGAGAAATTGTTGGCGAAGTTGAAGTAAATCATTCAGGCTGCCTGAAAATCTTTGTCGGATTTTCAGGCAGCCTTGTACTTTGAATTCAACTAAATGTGTTGCATTGATTGATATCTCCTGTTTTCAGACCTTTATCAAACCATTGTTTGCGTTGCGCAGATGTGCCGTGTGTGTAAGTGTGCGGTACGGTGTAGCCTTGCGCGCGTTGCTGCAATGTATCATCGCCAACAGCTTCTGCCGCATTGTATGCTTCTTCCACATCGCCAGCTTCGAACAAGCCATCTTTTTCCGCATAATAGCCCCAAACACCTGCATAACAATCGGCTTGCAATTCCAATTTAACCGATAAAGCATTGGCTTCTGCTTTGCTAACGCGTTGTTGCATTTGATTGACTTTGGGAATCGTACCCAAAACGGTTTGCACGTGATGCCCCACTTCATGTGCTAATACATAAGCAAACGCAGCATCGCCTTCTGCGCCAAGTTGCTGTTTCATGGTATTGTAAAACGATAAATCGATATACAATTTTTGGTCACCTGGACAATAAAACGGACCTGCTTGCGCACTACCCGTCCCGCAAGCAGTAGAAGTTCCGCCGCTATACAATACCATCGTTGGTGTTTGATATTGTGCACCATGTTTTTGGAAGTATGCACCCCAAACATTTTCTGTTTCTTTGAGTACGACAGAACTCAGCTTTGCGAGCTCTTGTTCTTGCGCGCTGGCTTGTATTGGTGCAGTTTGTTGTTGCTGAATGTTTGCCCCTGTTCCGCCTACTATCCCACTCAAGTCAATGCCATAATAAGCCCCCACCAACAATACAATAATCCCTAAAATACCTGGCGTTTTACCACCTCCACGAAATGCAGCACCTCGTCTGTCTTCTACATTATTACTGCCTTCTCGGTCTTGCCAACGCATAAGTTTAATCCTGTCTGATTGAAGAATGAAATTGTAAGTTTATAGAAATGATGAAAAAAAGTCCAAATCTTTTGATTTGGACTTTTAAAACTGGTGGCCAGAGGCGGGATCGAACCGCCGACACACGGATTTTCAATCCGTTGCTCTACCGACTGAGCTATCTGGCCAAAGATGTATATTTAACCATAATAAAAATGATGTGTCAAGATAACAAAGAATCAACACCTCAATTTTATTACACTGGGTTAGTATTACTTAGTAATATCTACAATGCTGCGCGCTGCACGGCGTGCGTCCAACAGAATCAAACCTAATTTAGCACTTTCTTTTGCCGTTAAACACAATACATTAGTGGCTCCCGCTTGGATTAGTAAAGTATAACCCAAACGACCCTTAACAATCACTTGCTCTAATTCACCACACGCTAATTCGTTTGTAGTACGGTTACCTAATGCCAATAATGCAGCTGACATCGCACCTACACGGTCAGCATCAATATTATCTGGCAAAAGATGTGCAATAGGCAAACCATCAGTAGAAATAACTGCAGAAGAAGTGATGTCAACAGAAGAGCTATTCAAATCGCTCAGTACAGAGGTTAATAATTGTTCATTCATTTTCTATTCCAATCAATTTTAAAAAGAACCACCAAAACCTGCTGCAGCATCAGCAGTTTGATATAAAGCGCGCACTAATGATACAAAAGCTTCTTTATGCAATTGCGGCGTACCACCAGTTACAAGAATATACTTACTATCATGGATGTAAATAGGGAAAAACGTTAATTCACTTTGCCCAGTAGGATCACATAATCCCCATGCATTTTGATAAATATTTAGGTTATTTTTAATCAATAAAGCATGACGTTCTGATAAACGAATTGCTTCACTAGCTAAAATAGCAACCTCTTCTGCGGCCTCATGATGGAAACCTGAGTTAGCAAAATAAAAACCATCTTGGTCAATTAATAAAGCTTTCTGACTATCTGACATATGCGGCAATAGATTCGCCAATGTGTCATCAGTTAATTCAGGTTGTACTGAAGGCTCATCACCACCATATAAGAACTCTAAGCGCTGTAAACGGTATAACAAATTTAATGCACTTTCAGCATCATCTGTTTCAGCCCACTCAAGCAACTTTTCAGTTGTAATAGGCTCATTAGTTTCAGCATTCAAAATATTTGCTAATAAGGTTCGGCTGGCACTTTGGCTTTTATTAGCAACTGCATAAAATGCTCCTGCAGGTGTAATATGTGGGTACAAACTGGTTTGTAAGGTAAGTGTTGATTCCATGTGATTAAGCCTCTAAACCTGGGTCAATTTGAAATAACATTGCTGTTACCAATTGTTTTACATCATCTTCATTACGCGCATCCACTTCAAATACAGGTACATTTAAACCATGTTGCGCCAAATATTTTTGGTATACATCAATACCTGGTACAGCACGAATATCCATCTTAGTCACACCGACAACTAATGGTGCTGTTTTCAGCAAGTCTTCAAATGAATCCAAAAAGAATTTCAAATCTTTTAAAGGATTACCACGCGTATTATCCAGCAACAAAATCAAACCCATACTGCCTTGACTTAAAATTTCCCACATAAAGTCAAAACGTTCTTGCCCTGGCGTACCATACAAATGGATTTTCGTATTTTCATCAAGCTGAATTAAGCCATAATCCATTGCAACTGTTGTATAACCTTTACGTACAGACGTCATGTCAGATGCGCTAGCATCGGTTTGAACAGGTGGCTCATCAGATAATGCAGCAATTGCAGTAGTTTTACCTACCCCTACTGGGCCAGTAAAAATAATTTTATTTTCTATCATCATGGTTTATACCCCTTACAATTACTTATTCAGCAATTTTTTCATTAAGCGACTTAAAATACCGCCTGATTGCTGTTGAGCTGGTCTTGCTGCTTGTACTTGTTCTTGCTTAGGTGTTACAGAGGCAGTATTAATAGTAGCCTGAGTTGCTGAATTTTGAACACCAGCTCCTGAGGTTTCTTGTACTTGCTGAGTAATACCCAAATAATCAGTAAGATAAGTAGCTGCAATATAATTTAAAATATCAGCCATATCTAAAGGCATCAATTTATAAAGCATATTTAAACTTACTGATGTCTTAGTCAAAAATGCAGACAATCTCATAGACTCTGGCAATGGTGCCAGACGCGTTAAATTAGGCCAGCTTTTAAGTTTAAATACTGTATTTGGATTCAATGGCTGCACTAAACGACCATTAGCAGTCCACAAAGCAATTTGCCACAATGAAGACGTAGTGGTCGCATTGGCACGTTCTTGCAAATTACTATCCTCTGGAACGTGCTTCATCTTAATTTCTAACGCTTCTTGACGACACAAATCTTTCAACTGAACCGAATCTACCGCAACCCATACTCTCTGGATACTTGGAAATACAGCTAAAATAGGCTTCTCATTTACTAAAATAGCTGTATCTTTTTGTTGTTCTAAAACTTTACGAAACGCCCCCAACAAACCTACATTAGGGTCAAATCGAGGAATAACCATTTCATTCGCACGGCTTGCAGCAGAAGATGCAAAATGTTGAGCTTCTGCGCGTATCTGTGGCGAAGTTGCACTAGTTTGTGATGTATTGCCACTACCATGAACAACCCACACCCCATTACCTTGTAATAAATTACGCATACTTACAAATAAAGTATCGAATTTAATTGGTTTAGAAAGATATGGAGCTGTTACTGGTGGAGGGGATTTAGCAAAAAATACAACCACACTATTTTGATAATTTGCTTTAGCCTTTTGCCATGCAGCTAAACCTGTAGGCTTATCACCATCTACAATAACCAATTCAGGCTGATGACCAGCACCTAGTTCAATAACCTGATAATTAGTGGTATTGTGCATTTTAAAGGCCATCTTAAACATAGCTTGTTGTTGTTCATCTACCTCAACAAACAACAACTTTACCGTTTTAACTTGTGGTAAATCTTGATTCATAGCATTAATGTCCGAATGAGCCGTTATTAAATCGTTGCAGTAATTGGCTCATTGCCAACACCACTTCCTCTGGTAATGTTTGAACTTGCGAACGCAATTGTTGAAGCATATTTTCCAAACGCTCCCACTCTTCAGCACGTTCATACAAGTCAAACAATGTTATATACAACTGAGATTCTTGAGGGTACTCTAAAATTGCATTTTCAAGCAATTCCATTGAGTTATCCAACTGACCATACATCAACAAAGACTCAGCTTCTTTCAAAATACGTTCTACTGGCGTACGTGGTTCCCCATCAACATCCACCTTCTCTGAAACCAATGCTTGATAGCGAGCTTTCTTCATACTACCGCCATCAATAAAACCTTGCTGCATACCAATCTCACGAAGTGAAGCTTCCGAAGGATTAGTTTCTAATTTTTCAAACATTGGATGCTGACCTAAACTATACCCCCATCCCAACATGCGCTCTTTAACTTGGCGACCATACTGTCCGAGAGAATAGTAAAGATTCCACAGATGCCCAGCAAATCCATTGATATTATTTGCGCGATAATCCAACGTCAAAGCATCAATTAACAATGCAGCAGGCTTGGTAGAACTACGGATAGCTTTATTCAAATACTTAACAGCAGCATCATAACTCAAAGAATCGCGCAACAATCGAAAGCTTTTCTCAGGTTCCATAAATGCCAAAACAGCGCCTTTTTCATCATTGCTCAAATCAACAAGAGATGAAACACCATTAACAAGCATTTTTCGCGCCACTTTTTGCTCTTGCTCGGCTGCTTCTGCTTTTTGCTTCGCTCGAGATTTAACAGCCTCACGCTCGGGTCGTGTAGCTGGTGCTTGTTGTACTGTTTTTTCACCAATTTCTTCTGCTGTTTTCTTAACGCTCCAGCCAAGAGTACTTTCAGCCAAAACGCGCAAGCCTAAGTGATTTTCATCTAATGCCAAACCACCTTTAATGTACTCAGTTAATTGTTCTGGAGTAAATAAAGATTGATATTGCATAATTGACTCAGCAACTGCATCAGGATTTTTAGCTTCCAGCCACAAACCTGTTAATTCATTCACCAGATTTGCATCTGCTTTTTGTGGGTTATTTTGCAAATAAGCTGCTAACGATTCAGCCGCTTTATCAAAATAGCCGAATTGCTTGTATACATTGAATTCAGTAAGCGCATCAACATCAGTTACTGAAACCTTAGTATCATCAACCACATGCGAAGAAACACCCCAATCCCAAGTTTCCTCCTCTGCACTTTCTGTAGAAGAAGCACTCTCTTCTGATTTTTCTTCCTCAGCAACAATTTTTTGAGCAGCTTTACCTTTTGCTACTTTTTTACTGCCTTTTACTTTAGCGCCGGCGGCTTGTTTTTTCTTCGCTGCTATTAAAATAACAACAGCAAGAACCAACACCCCGACCAAAGCTAACATCATAGGATCCATAAACCTCCCTTGATACCTAATTTCAGCATCCGTATCTTCCTTACTAAAATTTATCTCAACATCGCAAAATAATTTCTAGAGTAAATTATTTTTTGACAAGCAATACTGATTTTATCATTTTTTTCATCAATAAAGCACTTAAGTTTGACAAAATCATAAAACCTGATTACATTCAACAAAAAAATCATATTAAAACAGAGAATTAACAAGTCCAAAATTATCAATTGTGCGAAAAAAATGAGACACTTTATCAAAGCAATAGATAAATATTAACCACTTCCAACAGAAAAACAAACTATGAAACCTGAACAACTCCAACTCTGGCAACCTCAAGCCACTACCGAACAATTGCGCCAATTTATAGAAGAAAATCCCAGTCTATTCATGCTTATGGATGAAGCTTGGCGTAAATTTCAGCAAACTCATGCGACATTATTGACACAAAACACACTCCCTAAGCGACCATACGCCGAACACATGAGGATAGACGACTTAGAACACCATCCGATTAGCGACGCAGAAATGGCTGAGTTTATACAACTTTTTGACCAAAAACAGCGCAAAACCGACCGTCCATTTGGCGACAATCCCAATATTCAAGAGCAAAATTGGTCGTTAAGCGATGACTAACTCTGTTTTCAGGCTGCCTATTTTTTAGGCAGCCTGAAAACATTTAGCCAATATAAAATAAACTTTTAACTATCTTTTTCTTAAGTTTCAGGCTGCCTGAAACCATGCGCCACGCCCAAAACCTCGCCCATTTTCGTCGCCACACCAGCCTGCAAGCGCGTGTCCAATTCCACCTTATTTTCCGTAAACAAATTAATCACCGTAGAACCCAAACGGAACGCGCCCATTTCCTCGCCTTTCGCCAAACGCACCGCATTCTCGCCGTCCGCAGGATAATCCCAACTTTGCACATAACCCAAACGCGGCGGATTCACTACGCCATGCCATACTGTACTCATGCTCGCTGTTACCGTTGCGCCCACCAAAATCTGCACCATCGTGCCAAATTGCGTATCAAACACACAAATCACACGCTCATTTCTCGCAAACAAATCAGGCACATGCTCCGCCAAAAACGGATTTACCGAAAACAACTCCCCTGGCACATAAATCATCTGGCGCAATACGCCATCGCAAGGCATATGCACCCGATGATAATCGCGTGGCGACAAATAAGTCGTTAAGAACACGCCATTTTTAAACTGTTTTGCCAATTCAACATCGCCTGCCAACAGCGCTTCCAGTGTAAAAAAATGTCCTTTCGCTTGCAGCAAACGATTGTCGTCAATTTTACCACCTTCGCTCACGCGCCCATCGGCCGGCAAAGATAACACCTGTTCACCCTCACAAATCGGACGCGCATCCTCGCGCAACTGACGGATAAAAAATTCATTAACGCTTTGATAATCTTCTGGTTTCTGCTTTTTAGCTTCACTCCAATTGATGTCAAACTGTTTCGCAAACAAACGAATCGCCGTATGCGACACCGCGCCCCACTCTTTCTGCGCAAACCAACCTGCCGCGCGCGTAACTGCCAATTGTGGCAACACATAATGAAACGCAATTTTCAAACGCGCCCAAGCGGACGGACGCGGATAAACCTGATAAGCCATAAAATCATCCTTATATTTTCAGGCTGCCTGAAACAAAAAAACTTTTCAGGCAGCCTGAAAGTTTGCAAATGCCCATATTATAACAGCAAACCCATTTTGCCACTTTGCCGTATAATTACACCTTTTTTATCCCGTCTAAACCATGACCTACACCGCCCAACTCAAGGAAAAAACACAACTCTTAACCCAAATGCTCGCGCCATTCAACGCGCCCGCGCTAAAAGTTTACCCATCGCCCGAACAACACTACCGCATGCGTGCCGAATTTCGCATTTGGCACGAAGGTGAAACCATCAGCTACGCCATGTTTGAACAAGGCAGCAAAGCATCCAGCGCCACGCTCATCAAACATACTCAATTTCCTGCCGCGCATGAAAACATCAATCAACTCATGCCTTTATTGTTGGACAAAATTTCAGATAGCCCCATTCTGAAACACCGTCTCTACCAATGCGAATTTCTCACTTCACTCTCAGGAGAAACTCTCATTACCTTGATTTATCATAAAAAATTAGACGAACACTGGCAACAACAAGCGCAAAATTTATCACAAGCACTCAACATCCACATTATCGGGCGCAGCAAAGGGCAAAAAATCGTCTTAAGCCAAGATTACATCACCGAGAGCCTACAAGTTGCGCAACAAAAATACCAATATCGTCAAATTGAAGGCAGTTTCACGCAACCAAATGCCTATATTTGCCAAAATATGCTGGAATGGGCAAGCGAACAAGCAGGACAAAACACACGCGATTTGCTTGAACTTTATTGTGGCAACGGCAATTTCACCCTACCCTTATCGCGCCTTTTCCGCCGCGTGCTCGCCACCGAAATTTCCAAAACATCGGTGCGCGCCGCCGAATGGAACATCGCCGCCAACCAAATTGACAACATCGCCATCGCCCGCTTATCCGCCGAAGAATTCACCGAAGCCTTTTCAGGCAGCCGCGAGTTTCAACGTCTCAAACAAAGCGGAATTAACTTACAAAACTATGATTTTTCAACCATATTCATAGACCCACCGCGCGCAGGCATAGACGATGAAACGCTCAAACTCGTTGCCCAATTTGAACGCATCATTTATATTTCGTGCAATCCCGAAACCCTATGCGGCAACCTTGAAACATTGACACAAACACACGAAATCCAAGCTGCTGCTCTGTTTGACCAATTTCCTTACACACACCACATTGAAAGCGGCGTGGTTTTGCAGAAAAAGGCAGCCTGAAAAACAAAACGGATAAAGTGATGAACTTTATCCGTTTTTTACCTTTCAGGTTGCCTGAAACAACCCATTAACGTATCCCAGCCAAACTTGGCAATTAAGACACACAGCAACAACATAAACCCAACGCGCAAAAACTTCGTGCCACCGCGCAACGCAATGTGTGAACCCACAAAACCACCACAAAAATTTGCTATTGCCAGCGGAATTGCCCACGCCCAAACGATGTGTCCATGTGGTACAAAGAAACTCAATGCGGCTAAATTGGTCGTCAAATTAATGATTTTTGCCGACGCGGTCGCGGTCAAAAAATCGTAGGCAAAAAAGCGTACAAACACAAATGCCAACAAGCTGCCCGTTCCTGGTCCAAACACGCCATCATACAATCCAATCAGCGCACCAGCCGCAACGCCAAGCACATATTCGCGTTGGCTCAACGCCGTTTCACGCACCATTTGCCCCAAGTCTTTTTTCATAAACGTATAGACAAACATGATGACCATGATGACCAACATCGCAGGTTTCATGTATTGCACAGGCACGCTCGCCGCCACTTTGGCGCCCAAATACGACGCGACAAATGCACACAAAGCTGCTGGCAACAGCATTTTCCAAGGCAACCGAATTTTGCGCGCAAATTGCGTTGCCGCGTTGAATGTGCCCCAAAATGACGCAAATTTATTGATACCGAGCACCGAAGCAATCGGCGTTTGCGCGGGCAAAATGCCAAATAAAGCAGGGATTTGCAACAAGCCACCACCACCTACTGCGGCGTCCATCGAACCTGCTGCAAACCCTGTGATAACGAGCCAAATCAGCGTGTTATCCATGTTTTTCTACCTTATTTTTTGCCACACGCGATGTCAAACAAACGTTCATTTGGTGTGTTTTTCACAATTGCCATCGCTGGCACTTGCCCAGCAGAATATTGCTGCTGCGTTAAAGCTTTGCCATTTTTATCCCAAAATTCAGCGTTTTTAATGCGATAAGTGCGTTTAACGCAATCAAATTCCCATTCGCTAACTGCCGTTTTAAATTCAGGCAAATCCAAATAATTTTCTTGGTCTACTTTTTGCACAATTTTGCGTTCGCGCAAACTTACCGTGTTACCCGCTACTTTCAGGCTGCCTGTATCATAAGCAACCGCCATATTATTGCTATGGATTTTGCCAATCTCTTTCCAACTTCCCATTGCTTTTGCAGAAGGGTCTTTCGGTGTAGACGCACACGCCGCCAATAATAAAAGCATGCTTAAACCAGCTAATTTTTTCATCACATATTCCTTATTGTTCAAATAAAACAAAAACTTCATTCTTTGTTCTTGGGCGATGTCCTTGCCACACAATTTTGCTCACACCCGATACATCCGCGCTCTGAAATTTTGCCAAACGATAGCGACATTGTTCTGCTTGATTCGTAGAAAACCGCAACGTACCATATTCCAACCAAGCCATGCGCGTTGTCCTATCATCAGGCGACACAAGCACACATTCCTTCCCCTTCGTCACCGCCATGCGAATCTGCTCAGGCAGCGCACTTTGCATTTGTTGCACCACAGGACGATAACTCTTCGCCGCATCCAGCCAAGGCAAAAACAACGTCAGCAACAATGCCCAAACCAAAGTCGTACCCGCCGCCCAATTGGTTACCGCCTGCCGCCCACGAATGCGCCGCCGCATCATCGCGCCAATCCAAAGCGGCGTAAACAAAGTGGCAAACACAATCGGTAAAATATCCAAATCACGCGTGTAATATGGACTGAAATACGCTGCACGCTCCGCCAGTTTGGCAGGAAAACCAAAGTTCATCGCCACAAAACCCAGCCACAAAAACACCGCCGCCAAGCCAAAGGTCATGCCACCAAACCAATTCAAAAACGCTGCCGCACCTCGTCGCAAAGCGTCCAACTGCGCCGCGCCCAATAAAGCCAAAGGCACCAAAAGAAATACCAACCAATCCTGATGTTGTTCAGGCAACAGTGTCAAAATTAAACCAAACACCGCCAACCAACACAAAGCCAACGCCCCATAAGCCTGTCGCCACACATTACCGCGAGACAGCGTCCAGCCCGCCAACGGTAAAGCAGGAAACGCAAACCACAAAACATGTTGCATAAAATAAGGCAAAGAAAAGCTCAGCTTCATGTTATTCATACCGCCAAAAACACCCAAAACATGCTCGCCCCAATACAAGGCAAACATTTCAGGCTGCCTCAACCACAAAGCCATGGGATACATCGCGGCTAAAGGTACAGCAAGCAGCCAGCTTGCCAGCAAAAACACACCAAAACGCGTTTCGTGCCAAGCAGGATGTCGCCACAACATTAACCCAACCAACGCCACCGCCAACGGCATAATCAGACCGCCCGATTGAAACAACAACACCAGCCCCAACGCACCCAAAACACTCGCCATCACCAACTGTTTGCGCGACAAAGCAAACGCCCAAAACAACAGTCCCACCGCCGCAAACACCACCGAAAAACCGCTCAAAAAATGCGTCAGCGGCAACAAACCCACCGAGCCGAGCAACACCAACACCACCAAACGCCCCTGATGTCGCCCCAGTAAACGGAATCCCGCCATACCACAAGAAATCAAGCCAATCGCCGCAAACGCCACACTCGCCAAACGTGCCGCTGCAAAACCATCCATCGCCCAAGGCGAAAACAGCGTAAGCAAAACCGTCGCCAGCCAAATATAAACAGGCGCAACCTCAAAAAAAGGCGTTTCAAACCACATCGGTGGCATCGTTTCTTGTCGCGCAAATTGCTCCATCACCTGCCACAATTTCGGCTCGCCAGGATTCCACAAATCGTGCGAAAACACCCCTGGCCACAGCCAAGCAAACGCCATCAGCAGCAACGCCCAAGGATATTCGCGCGTAGCTTCCGATTGTGCAGAAACCAATTTTGCTTGATAAGTCAGCATAAAACACCATTCACATTTTCAGGCAGCCTGAAACCTTTGCAAAACCAAAACGTAGGTCGGATTCTTGAATCCGACATTTTTTTGCATTTAGCAAATCTTTGTTTTGATTTGAAAATTTTCGAATAACAGTATCCAACCTATAAATTTTAGACTTTTCAGGCAGCCTGAAGATAAAAAACTCAAGCTGCAGCAATAAACAAAGCTACAATACAGCCAAAACCCACAATCCAACAATAAGAGCGCAAAGTTGGCTTATCATTGGCATAACACCAAATAAACGCCAAACGCGACAGGATAAATACAGTCGCCCAAAAATTCATCGTTCCATCCGCCGCATTGCCCGTGTAATGCGCCACCAAAACCGCCGCCGCATAAGGCGCAAAAATTTCATAACCATTTTGCTGCGCCGCATTCAAACGCGCCGCTTTGCCTTCTGTTTTTGCCAAAAAACCGCGTGGGTCATGATTATCGCCTTTTAAAGAAAAGCCCGACAATTTCTTTGCATACGCTGCACAAAACCAGTTTAAACACATTAAAATCAATAATGTCCACAAAGCAAAAGTCATATTATTTCCTTTCTATTAAACAGTTTTAGCTACCATAAATTGACTTGCAGGCAGCCTGAAAAGATTGTACGCCATTGTCAATGGGATACAAAAATCGTACGCACAACGAGTATTTTTACATTTCTATGCTTTCAGGCAACCTGAAAGCACTTGATTATTTTTGATGCGATTTCTTGCTGCTCACCTGACGTTTCTTCACCTTACCGCCGCTATTACGCGCTTTTTCATCTTTGCGCCCTTCGCGTTTCGCAATGCGATTACTCAAACTCACACGGCGCAATGGCTTGTTTTTCACATCCTTCGCCGTTTCTTCATACGGATTTTCGCTCACATTATATTGAATGCGCAGCGGTGTTCCCTGCAAATTGAATGCTTTGCGAAAAGTCTGCGTTAAATAGCGCGTATAACTGTCGCCAATCGCGTGCAGCGAATTGCCGTGAATCACAATCACAGGCGGATTGCTGCCGCCTTGGTGCGCGTAACGCATTTTCGGGCGCACCAAACCAACGCGTGGCGGCTGTTGGCGTTCCACCGCGCTTTGCAACACGCGCGTGATTTTTGGCGTTGGCATCTTGATAAACGCCGCATCATAGGCTGCCTGAATGCTGTCAAACAAACCGTCAATGCCCTTTTCTTTCAGCGCGGAAATGTAGTGAAATTTAGCAAAATCAAGGAAATACAATTTACGCGCAATATCCCGTTTCACATCATTGCGACGTTCTTCCGAAATGCCGTCCCACTTGTTTACCGCAATCACCAGCGCACGCCCCGCTTCCAGCGCAAAACCCGCAATCGTCGCATCTTGGTCGGCAATATCCTGCTGCGCGTCCAACACCAAAACCGCCACATTCGCTGCTTCAATCGCTTGCATGGCTTTGATTACAGAGAATTTTTCCACCGCCTCGTCCACCTTGCCGCGTCTGCGAACGCCAGCCGTGTCAATAATCGTGAACGGTTTGTTTTCACGTTCAAAATCAATGTGAATACTGTCGCGTGTCGTGCCAGCCATGTCAAACGCAATCACGCGCTCTTCCCCTAAAATCGCGTTTACCAGCGTGGATTTGCCCACATTCGGGCGACCGATAATCGCAAAAGTCGGATGCTGATTTTCAGGCTGCTCATCTTGTGCATCGGGGAATTTTTCCAGAATATCTTCAATGAGATAATACACGCCATCGCCGTGCGCGCCCGAAATCACATACGGCTCGCCCAACGCCAATTCAAAAAATTCTGCTGCCAACACATTGCGATTACCGCCTTCGCCTTTGTTCACCGCCAAAAACACAGGACGCGGCGATTGGCGCAAACGGTCGGCGATAATTTTATCCTGCGGCGTCAAGCCTGTACGCGCATCCACAAGGAACACAACCGCATCGGCTTCGTCCACCGCTTGCAGCGTTTGTTTCGCCATTTCGTGCAAAATGCCGCTGTCCACCACAGGCTCAAAACCGCCTGTATCGACAACAAGATATGGTTTACTGCCCACGCGCCCGTGCCCATAATGGCGGTCACGCGTCAAGCCTGGTAAATCGTGAACAAGCGCGTCTTTAGTGCGCGTTAAGCGGTTGAATAAGGTGGATTTTCCCACATTGGGTCTGCCGACTAGGGCGATGGTTGGTTTCATCATTTTTCTTTCTGTTTCAAACAGTTAAACTGTGAGCAGGTACATTCTCATGTACAATGTTAATACATTTTTACAAATTAAGAACGCAGTAAATTTTCAGGCAGCCTGAAAATGGTATTTTAGGCTGCCTGAAAAATATACTTTAATTGACGCGCTATTCTATCAGAAATTTCGTTTTCAGGCTGCTTTTTCAGGCTGCCTTTTTGCTGGGAAATTAGCATAAAAAGTGTTTTGCATTGAAGTATTCAGCACGTAATCAATCTTGGTTGAATACAAACCCTGATTTTAATTAAGGTCATTAATTATTACTTGATTTACATCAAAAAAATTAACAAATTATTACATTGTCATTTGGCTATAATGCAGTGTTATATTCTAACGAATAAATGTCTCACTCAACAAAGAGAAATACATGGACCGAAAATGAAAAACAAAATTTTACAAATATTACCCTTAATTGCAAGCATTAACGCTGCATGGGCAACACCTAATTCCAATGATGCGGTGCAAGAATTAGAACCTGTGGTGGTAACTGCTGCACCACAAAAGCGCGCAAATATTGTTCAATTTAAAACCAAAACTGCTATTCAACCTTTACCCGCAAATGATGGCTCAGGTTTGCTATTGTCTGTACCTAATATGAGCGTGATTCGCAAAGGTGGGACATCTGGCGACCCTTTATTTCGCGGTTTAGGTGGTTCTCGTTTATCTATTCAAGCAGATGACCAGTTTATTTATGGTGGTTGTAGCGGACGAATGGATCCACCAACCGCTTATATATTCCCCAATGCTTATGACCGCGTTATCGTTACCAAAGGTCCACAAACCGTAACACAAGGCATGGGCTTGGTTGCTGGGGCAGTGCGTTTTGCGCGCAAAAAGCCGAAACTTGATGAAAAAAATATGCACATTGATGCGGCTTATACCATAGGTAGCTTTGGGCGACATGATGTGATGGCAGATGCAACGGTGGGAGACAAATTGGGTTATGCACGCATCAATGCGACTTACAATAAATCTGATGATTACAAAGATGGTGATAGCAATAAAACGCATTCGAATTTTGAACGCAATAGCCAAATGCTACAACTTGGCTTGACACCTACCACCAATACTTTGTTAGCAGCCACATATGAACGCAGTCGTGCAAAAGCGGCTTATTCTGATAGGATGATGGATGGCAGCCAATTTGACCGTGATGCATGGAATATTCATGGTACTCATCGTCATATCAATGACTGGTTTACTGAAGCGGAAATTCGTTATGGTGAAAGTAAAATTGACCATGTTATGGATAATTACAGCATGCGCTCTGCTAAGGCAGGCATGGAGCGCGCCAGCAATCCTAAGCGAGAAACCAATACGGCTCAACTAAAAACCACATTTGACTTTAAAAACATTGAATTGCAAACAGGCATAGACTACATGCGTGATAAACATTCATCGCGTAGTGGAAAAAATTATGCTGAAAAAAGCTATACACCAAACCAAAATTTTAAACATTGGGGCGCATTCGCCGAAGCCAATTGGTCGCATACGGAAAACCAAAATTGGATTGTAGGCTATCGTCAGGACCACATTAAAGCCATTTATGACCCCTACCCCATGAAAGACCCTGCTCGCAAACAAACATATCGTTTAGATTCTGGATTTTTTCGTTTGGAACAAAAAGTAGGCACCACGAAATATTATGCAGGTTTTGGCTCTGCTGAACGTGCGCCCGATTTTTGGGAACGCAATCGAAGTGAAGATTTGCTGCCTGAACGCAACAACCAATTAGACGCAGGCGCGATTTGGCAAAATGATAAATGGCAAGCATCGGTATCATTATTTGGCAGTCGCATCAATCATTTCATTTTGGTAGACAATCAAGTAGGTGCGCGCAATATCAAAGCCAGCCGCATCGGTGGTGAAGCCGAATTAACTTATGGTTTCGCGCCCAATTGGATTATTGGCAGCAGCTTATCTTATACACGAGGCAAAAATATTACCGACAAATTACCACTAGCTCAAACGCCGCCGCTAGAATGGAAAACATCACTTAATTGGGACAATGGCAAATTGAGTGCAGGTGCATTATGGCGTGTAGTTAGCAAACAACATCGCTTTGCCCAAGGTCAAGGCAATATTATTGGACAAGATATTGGTTCATCTGCTGGTTTTGGTGTGCTGTCACTCAATGCAGGCTGGCGTATTCATAAAAATGCCATTATTCAAGCGGGCGTGGACAATGTTTTCAACAAAACCTATGCCGAATTTGTGAATAAAGCAGGCAATGCCAGTGCTGGCATACAAACCACTCGTGTTAATGAACCTGGACGACAAATTTGGTTGCGCGCGCAAGTGCAGTTTTAATGCGAATTTACAGCCATTTTAAATTCATGATTAAATTTCAGGCAGCCATAATTTTCAGGCTGCCTGAAACTCAATGCACCGTAACCGAGCCAAACATCAATGACAACACATCTTGGTGATAGGTATTGCCATTGCGTTCGTCAAATTGTTGCGCAACTTCTTGCGCAGCGGTCAAGGCCTCGTCATTAAATGGCGCGACACAAATCAAATATTCTAAATAATACAATCGGTTATTTGCACCAAAGTTCACAATT
Source organism: Neisseriaceae bacterium B1 (assembly GCA_051414845.1). Lineage (GTDB taxonomy): Bacteria > Pseudomonadota > Gammaproteobacteria > Burkholderiales > Neisseriaceae > Simonsiella. The sequence continues at coordinate 164,098 of CP183313.1, read as the reverse complement.
GCGTCACCATATTCGTCCAATAATTCCGACGCTTCTTGTTTCAGACCCAATTGCGTTTGATAGAAAATCAACATCGGCAACAAACGGATGTTTTCTTCGCTGGATTGCGTAATCAAATCAATTGCTTGTTCTAACATGGCGCGTGCTTCGTCGTGTCGTCCCAAGCGGTACAGGCTGCCGACAATGTATTCATAAGTTACATGTGGCACTTCGCCACAAGTCAAATCGCCCGACAAAATCGGTGCGGCGCAATCCAGCGCGCGTTCGTAATCGCCGATAAAATGATAATAGCGCACCAATGTATCTTGCACACAAGCGGGGCAATCGCCGCCATCGTCCGCTTCCAAATCTTGCCACACAGCAAAATGCGCGCGCGCGGCTTCGGCATCGCCCATGCTAATGCTTTGTTCAGTCAAGGTTTTTTCTACGGCTTCTTGGCTAAATTCATAATCGCTGTAAATTTCGCGCATATAGTCGTTGGCTTCGGCGATTTCCTCGCGCGTCATGCCAATGTCCCATGGCAATTTGGACATAATCCATTTGTGTTTCCACAAAGCGGACATCAAGCCTTCCATCGCCACGCGCTCTTGTGCGCTGTCGTCTTCGCTTTCAGCAAAACGAACGCGGTAATGATTGGTTAGCCAACGCAAACAGTGCAACTGAAAACCTGCGCCAAAATCCGCGTTTGGCTCTTCATCGCCCAAGACAAATTCGGCAACTTCTCTTGCTAAATCATAATCTTGTGTTTCCATTGCGTGATTAAACGTTTCCACCGCCTTGCGCATACGCTCACGGTTTTCCCATGTTTGGGCGATTTCTTGAAGAGTAAAGGGCGTGTGTTCGCTCATGCTTTTTTCTTTCTTAATTAATTACTTATATTTTTCAGGCTGCCATCAGTCAAAATCTTTGATTCTGCTAACCGATATACGCTAATCAAATACTGCCTGCAATTTTCAGGCAGCCTGAAACATCAAGGCTGTCCCGTACGCGGTGAAATCGTCAAAATTTCGCAACCTGTTTCTGTTACCAGCACTTCATGTTCCCATTGCGCCGACAAACTGCGGTCTTTGGTGACCACCGTCCAGCCATCGCCCAAAATTTTCAAATGGCGTTTGCCTTGGTTAATCATCGGCTCAATCGTGAAAATCATGCCCGGTTTCAACACCATGCCTGTGCCTTTTTTACCGTAATGCAAAATTTGCGGCTCGCAATGAAACTCACGCCCAATGCCATGTCCACAAAATTCCTGCACCACAGAATATCCTGCATTTTCAGCCACTTGCTGACACGCATAGCCAATATCGCCCAGTGTTGCACCTGGTTTGACTGCCGCAATGCCCGCCATCATTGCTTCGTGCGTGTAATCAATCAAGCGTTGCGCCTGCGGCGAAATTTTGCCTACGGCAAACATACGACTTGAATCGCCGTGAAAACCGTCTTTTTTAATCGTTAAATCCACATTGATAATATCGCCTTCTTTCAAAGGCTTATCATCAGGAATGCCATGGCAAATCACATGATTGACCGACGTACAGCAAGACTTAGGATACGGCGGATTGCCATAATTTAAAGGCGCAGGATAACCGCCTTGCACATTCACATGATAGTCATAAACCAGCTTGTCAATTTCATTGGTCGTAATCCCTGGTTTAATAAAATCGCCAATATAATCCAAGGCTTCCGCCACCAAGCGACCCAGCTCGCGCATTTTTTCTTGTTCTTCTGGAGTGTGAATAATCACTGCCATTTTTGGTTTCCTTGTCGTATTGTGTTTCAGGCAACAGCTACACTAAGCGCACATCGGTTGCCAAAATCAAAGATTTTGACCGATGGCAGCCTGAAACCTTTTTATATCAATCTTTTACTTTCAGGCAGCCTGAAAGTCTTGCAAAATAAAATCCACCACCATCTTCACATGAATTTCCGTCGTATCAAACAGCGGCAAAGTCGTATCACTTTGTTGCACCAACAAACCAATTTCCGTGCAACCCAAAATCATGCCCTGCGCGCCTTTTGCCGCCAAATCGTTCATCGTGTGCAAATAAAAATCGCGGCTGGCGGCAGGAAATTTGCCCACGCACAACTCATCAAAAATAATCCGATGAATTTCCATCTGCGCCGCTTCATCAGGCACAATCGCTTGCACACCACGCGCCGCCAAACCCTCACGATAAAACGTATCTTGCATGGTAAAACGCGTACCCAGCAAGCCCACCGTATTCATACCACGCGCCAAAATCGCCGCTGCTACGCCATCTAAAATATGCAAAAACGGCACATCCACCGCCGCCGCAATCGGCGCAGCGACTTTGTGCATGGTATTGGTTGCCAACACCATTGCTTGCGCCCCAGCCTGCTGCAACACGCGCGCCGAATCCGCCAAAATCTCGCCCGCCTTGTCCCAATCGCCGCTTTTCTGGCAACGCACAATCTCTTCAAATTCAACGCTATGTAACAAAAGCGGCGCGCTGTGATTACCACCCAAACGCTGATTGACCAAACGATTGATTTGCGTGTAATACACCGCCGTACTCTCGGGCGACATACCGCCGATAATGCCTAATGTGTTCATGTTTTAACCTTTTGTTACCTTGCTAATTTTAACTTCACAAAATTTCATTTCAGGCTGCCTGAAACCAAGTTTCTCGAAGCCAAACAAATCCAATTCCCACCACAGACACACTCACCCACACCACCGCCAATAAGGGCATAAAAAAGCCCAACCTTGCCGCTGCCCACAAACTGCCGTCCAATTCCACAAAAAACCACATTAGCCACAAAAACAACACATTCAAACCATAAGCCATTACCGCCATTTTGCGCGAAAATATCGTCACAAACGTAGCAAAAACAAAACCTTGCAACGCGATTGCCAACAAATGTACATCATCGCTGCCCGAAGATTGTGGATAAACCCAATTACCATCGGCTGCCTGAAACAGCGGCAAGGCAGGCGGTTGTTGGTGCAAGTAATAGCCCAGCAGCGCATTTATCAATGCAAATAACAGAATGATTTTTCTCATATTTCAGGCAGCCTGAAAATCGTTGGGGTCGAGACCCAAACCTACGCTCAATCTCCCATCGTCGCCAACAATTCCGCCTGATGTTCCGCGATTAATGCACTCGTAATTTCCTCCATATCGCCGTCCATCACAAAATCCAGCTTGTGCAAAGTCAAATTAATGCGATGGTCGGTCACGCGCCCTTGCGGATAATTGTAGGTGCGAATGCGTTCGCTTCTATCGCCGCTACCAATCAAGGATTTGCGTTCGGCGGCTTCTTTAGCTTGCGCCTCGCGTTTTTGCATATCGTTCAAACGCGCCGCCAGCACTTTCATCGCTTGCGCTTTGTTGGCGTGTTGGCTGCGACCGTCTTGGCATTCCACCACCAAACCTGTCGGCAAATGCGTGATGCGAACGGCGGAATCCGTTTTGTTGATGTGCTGACCACCTGCGCCCGATGCGCGGAAGGTGTCAATGCGTAAATCATTGGCGTTTAACTGGATTTCCTCCAATTCATCCGCTTCGGGCATCACGGCAACCGTGCAAGCGGACGTGTGAATGCGCCCCTGACTTTCGGTCGCTGGCACGCGCTGGACGCGGTGTCCGCCGCTTTCAAATTTCAACTTACTGTATGCACCCAAGCCCACCAACCGCACAATCACTTCCTTATAGCCGCCCAAATCGCTCTCGTTTGCCGACACAATTTCCACCTGCCAACGATTGCGCTCCGCATAACGCGAATACATGCGCAACAAATCCCCTGCAAACAAAGCGGCTTCATCGCCGCCCGTACCTGCGCGAATTTCAATGAAAATGTTTTTGTCATCGTCCGCATCTTTGGGTAACAACAATTTTTGTAATTCAAAGTCAAGGGTTTCAATTTTTTCTTTGGCAGCCTGCTGTTCTTCTTCCGCAAAATCTTTCATTTCAGGGTCGGACAACATTTCCTGCGCGTCCAGCAAATCCGACTGCGCTTGCGTGTAGGCGTGATACGTTTGAACAATCGGTGTCAGTTCCGCATGTTCTTGATTTAATTTGCGATAAGTGTCCATATTGGCTGTTGCTTCGGGCGAGCCAAGCAAAGCCGTTACTTCTTCCAAACGGTGCGCGAGATTTTGTAATTTGTCTAATAATGATGGTTTCATGTGTTTTACAGTTTTCAGGCTGCCTGAAATAAATGTAGCGTGATTGAACAAGAAATCGGATACGAATATCCGACTTTGCTTTTCAGGCTGCCTGAAACAAAAATAGGTTTTAAAATGCGCGAATTATACGCGATTTTCGACTTTCAGGCAGCCTGAAACACAGCAGCCTGAAAAACACATGATTTTCAGGCTGCCTTAAATGCTGTCGTTATTATTCTGCTCTATCAGGCAAAACCGCATTCAAAACCATCGCCACCAGCGCACACAAACCCACGCCAGCCAACGCAATATCGCCCATTTTCACGACCATGCCGCCCAAGCCAACTGTCAAAGTAGAACTCACAATCACGAGATTTTTCGGGCGCATCAAATCCACTTGCGCATCCACGAGTGTTTTCAAGCCCAAAGACGCAATTGTGCCAAACAGCAACAACATCACGCCGCCCATCACAGGCAGCGGAATCGACGCCAAAAACGCATTAAATTTGCCCATAAACGCCATGCAAATCGCAAAAACCGCCGCCCACGTCATAATCACAGGGTTGCTGTTTTTGGTAATCATCACCGCGCCTGTAACTTCGCCATACGTCGTTACGGGTGGCCCGCCGAGCAAACCTGCCACGCATACGCCCAAGCCGTCGCCTGCCAAAGTTTTGTCCAAACCAGGGTCTTTGGTGTAGTCCTTGCCTGTAACCGCGCCGATTGCCATCACGCCGCCGATGTGTTCAATCGCAGGAGCAATTGCTACGGGCAGCATAAACAATGCCGCACTCCAATTCACTTCGGGTTTAGTCAATTCAGGCAGCGCAAACCAAGGCGCATCAATCACGCCCTGAAAATTCACTTGCCCCATCAGTGCCGCCAAAATATAACCTGCCGATACGCCCACCAAAATCGGAATCAGCTTCATCATTTTGCTACCAAACACAGTAACCAACACGGTTACGCCAAACGTAAACGCCGAAATCAATACTGCCGTACCATATTCCATCGCTTGTGTGTCACCCGATTTGCCCACCGCCATGCTGCTCGCCGCGCCAGCCACCGACAAACCAATCACCATAATCACAGGCCCAATCACGACTGGCGGCAACAATTTATGCACAGCTTCCAAACCGCGCCAGCGCACCAAGGCTGCAAACACAAAATACATAAAACCTGCGGCAAACAAGCCAAACATGGTCGCGCCCGCGCCCCATTGCGCTTTGGCAGCGATAATCGGCGCGATAAAGGCAAACGACGAGCCCAAAAAAATCGGCACTTTGCGTTTCGTTACCAACTGAAACAATAAAGTACCGAGACCCGCGCCCAGCAAGGCAAGTGCAGGATTCAAACCCGTTAATAAAGGCACCAATACCGTTGCACCAAAGGCAACAAACAAAATTTGCGCCCCCGCAATCGCGGTTTTTGCATGATGTAACATAAGTAAACTTCCGTAAGCAAAAGACAAACGGCGCGGATTATAGCCGATTTCGCGCGCAAAGTTTCAGGCAGCCTGAAAAATATTTTCAGGCTGCCTGAAATTTAATCATTTTCCCTATGCAAGGGAGAGAGAGAACTCTATTGCTCACTCTTTATGTCTACTGAAAAAAACCGCAAACCCTAAACACAACCCTTTAAGGCAGCCTGAAAATTTTTCGCGTACAATCACGCCTATTTTCAGCCAACAAAAGGACAATACTATGAACATCTATCTCGTCCGCCACGGGCAAACCGAATTCAATGCCTTGGGACAGCTACAAGGTTGGGCAGATTCGCCCTTGACCGATGAGGGTAAAAAAGTGGTGGCGCAAACAGGCAAACAATTTGCCGCTGCCAATATCTGTTTTGACCACGCGTTTTGTAGCACCTCGCCGCGCACGCAAACCACTGCGGAGATTTTGTTGGCAAACGCAGGGCAGCCTGAATTATGCGCTGAGCCGTTGGAAAACTTGCGCGAGTATCATTTTGGCAGTTTTGAAGGACAACCTGCGATGGATTTGCACAAATTGATTGTGCGCGAGCGCGGTTATGCCAGCGTGGATGCGTGGTTGGAAGCGTATCGGCATGGGCAACATCATTTGTTGGCGGAAATTGTGTCGCAAATTGACCCTGATAGGCGCGCAGAAGATGAAATGCGGTTTACTACACGTTTGGAAGCGGGTTTGCAGCAAGTGATTGGGACGTGCGCGCCGCAAGATAATGTGTTGGTAGTGTCGCATGGTATGTCCATCGCCGCGATTTTAAAGCGCATTGCCCCTGCGGCAACGCTGTATAAAAGTTTACCCAATGCCAGCGTAACGCATTTGCAATTTAACGTATTTAACGGCTTGCGCATTGTCGGTGCAGCAGGCGCGGCGTTTGAATCGAGCAACTGATTCTGTTATAGTACGCGCATCTTTTTATACGCTATTGGTTTATGAACGACCCCGAATCGTGTCGCATATGCTGCATTCAGGCAGCCTGAAAGGTTGAATACCGTTTTCAGGCTGCCTTTTGTTGCTTGATAATTGGGTTTCAGGCTGCCTGAAACATTGAAAATCATCAAATACAGGAAACAAAACAATGGATTTAAGCTGGCTTGCCGAACCGCAAACGTGGATTGGTTTTGCAACTTTGCTGGTGCTGGAAGTAGTGCTGGGCATTGATAACTTGGTGTTTGTCGCGATTTTGGCAAACAAAGTTAAGCCCTCTTTGCGCGATAAAGCGCGGATTGTGGGCTTGAGTTTGGCGGTTACCATTAGGATTATCATGCTGGCGTTTATGGCGAAAATCATGACTTTAACCGAGCCGCTTTTCCAATTATTTCAAAAAGATGTGTCAGGCAAGGATTTGATTATGTTTGGCGGCGGTATCTTTTTGCTTTACAAAGCGACAACCGAATTGCACGAGCGTTTGGAAGGGACAAACCATTTTCAGGTAGCCGATACCAATAAAAAACACGCTGCGTTTTGGGGTGTGGTAGCGCAAATTCTGGTCCTGGACGCGGTGTTTTCCATTGACAGCGTGATTACGGCGGTGGCGATGGTGGACCACATTGTCGTGGCGATGGCTGCGGTGGTGGTTGCCATGACGGTGATGATTTTGGCGAGCAAACCACTGACAGAATTTGTGGACAGACATCCGACTGTGGTCATGCTCTGCTTAGGCTTTTTGCTGATGATTGGTTTTAGCCTGATTGCCGAAGCGTTCCATTTCCATATTCCGAAAGGTTATTTGTATGCGGCAATTGGTTTCTCTATTTTGATTGAGATTTTTAATCAGGTTTCGCAAAAAAATACCAAGAAAAATGAATATATTAGCAGCTCATGGCGACAACGCACGGCGGAAAATGTGCTTGGTATGATGGGCATACGCGAAAGTTTATTGGCAACTGATGGCGACAAAACCAACGATAACGAGCATTTTGAAGAGAATGAAAAATCCATGATTCGCAGCGTACTAACGCTGGGCGAACGCCCCGTGTTTGGCATTATGATTCCGCGCAGCGATATTGAACGCTTGGATATTTCGCAAAGCAAGGACGAACAAAAAGCCAAATTGATTGCCACACCATATTCCAGAATGTTGGTGGTGGGCAAAGCAGGTGTGGACGAGCCACTTGGCTATATCGCCAAAAAAGATTTGTTGAATCAACTACTTGAATCAGGAGAATGGAATATTCAGGCAGCCTTAAAACAACCGCTCATGCTGCCTGAAAGCGCGACGGCACTCATGGCGATTGAATTGTTCCGCAAACACAGCGCGGATTATGCTTTGGTGGTGGACGAATTTGGCGCGGTGCTCGGCATGGTTACGACCAAAGACTTGCTGGAAACCATCGCGGGCGAGTTTCCCGAAGAATTTGAACGCGAAGACGAACCAACCATGCAGGAAAATGCGGATGAAAGTTTAACGGTGGACGGCGCGTTGGAATATGTAGAACTTGCGCCACAGTTAAATTTACCGCCGCAACACGAAGACGCGGAATTTCATACGGTGGCAGGCTTGGTGTTGGAATTATTGGGCGATTTGCCCGAAGTGGGTGATAGCGTGGATTATTGTGGCTGGTGCTTTGAAGTGATTGAGAAAGATGGGCATAAGATTGAGCGCATTAAGATTACAAGGCTGCCTGAAAGCGATGAGGAATGATTGAACAACGTTTAAGCATTGAAAATAAAACAGTTTTGGTATTTTCGCCCGAGTGCAGGCTGCCTGAAATGGGCGCGTGGTACACCTTCCCGAATGATGGAAATGAAGCGCGTGAATTGGCGGCGTTGCTGCCTGAAAACGCGTTTTTTGGTGGCGATTATTGAGCCGAGTTGGAAAGCCAGTTTTACGCCGTGGACTGCGCCGCGTTTGTTTAAAAAAGGCGCGGATTTTGGCGGCGGTGCGGCAGATTATCATGCTGATTTAATTCACAAAATCATTCCTGAAATTGAACGCGAATGCGGCTTTCAGGCAGCGTGGCGCGGATTGTTGGGCTATTCGTTAGCTGGATTGTTTACGTTATATTGCGCGATGATTTCGCCTTATTTTCAATATATTGCCAGCGTTTCAGGCAGCCTGTGGTTTGATGATTTTATGGATTTTGTCGCGCAGCAATCTCCGCCTAATATGCCGATTTATGTGTCTTTGGGCGACGGCGAAGCGGCGGGCAAAAATCCGCGCACGGCGGCGGTGCAAATCGCGACGGAAAAAATTGTGTCGCATTGGCAAGCAGCTGGTGTAAATGTGTTTTTTGAACTGAATGCGGGTGGGCATTTTGATGATGTGGCGCAGCGTGTGGCAAAAACGGTTAAGCATTTTACTGCTTTGCAGCATACGGTTTGATTGAGATAAACATCAGACCGTCTGAAAATGGGTAGCATACAAAAAGCTTGGGTATAACCCAAGCTTTTGTGTTTTCAGCAGGCTAAAACTAAGCAAAACATTTTCAGGCTGCCTGAAAAAGTTTTGCAAGTGCTTCAAGCTACTTCAATCCCAACAAAAATTCCGCCAACAAGGCATCATCAGGACGCGTTAATTTAAAATTGCGACTGGCCCCTTCCACCAATAAAGGCTGCAAACCCAGCGTTTCAATCGCCGATGCTTCATCGGTGATTTGTTCTGGATTGGCGTTTGCCAACGCGCGTTGCAATAAGGCTGCCTGAAAAACCTGCGGCGTTTGCGCTTGCCATAGTGCGCTGCGGTCTATGGTTTGCGCCACGGTTTTTTCGCGGGTTTGCTGTTTCAACGTATCAGCAACAGGAATCGCCAATAACGCACCAGCAGGATGTTGGGCTGCCTGAATCAATCGCTCAAGCGCGCTTAATGGCAAACAGCAACGCGCCGCGTCGTGGACAAAAATCAAATCTTCGGGCGCGGCAATCGCGTGTTGCAATAAATGGTTCACGCCATTTTGCACCGTTTGCGCGCGAGTATTGCCGCCGATGGCATACACGGCTGCGTTTTCAGGCAGCCTGATGTATTGCGCGAAATAATCGTCGGCGGGCGAAATGATAACGGCAATATGATGAATCTTGGCGTGTTGCGCAAAAATATTCAGCGTGTGTTGCAACACGGTTTGTCCTGCGATTTGAGCATATTGTTTCGGTATCGCAGCACCAAAACGGCTGCCCACACCAGCGGCGGGGAGGATAACAATGTTTTTCATGATGGTTTTAAATCAATAGAAGTTTCAGGCTGCCTGAAAATACAAAAGTCGGCACAGAGCCGACTTTCAAGGGTTTATTCTAGGGTTTTGTTTGCCCGTTTGCTCACGCTTTCAGGCAGCTTCAAACCTTGTTCGGCGGCATGTTTTGGGCTGATGACCAACTCCAATTCGCTCGCTCGTTGCGATGCCATTTGTCCTGCGGCTTTGCCATTTAATACTTGCGCCACCATTTTGCCTGTTTCTTTGCCCAAATTGTAGTCGTTTACCCCCAAAGCCAATGCCGCACCCTTGCTCACAGAGTTCGAATCCGCTGCCAACAAGGGGATTTGCATTTCAACAGCCGCTTTGTACATAGATGTGTAGGCTGCGACGACATTATTATCATGCGCGGTAAAGATGATTTGCACTTTACCTTTCAGGCTGCGTGCGGCGGTTAAAACTTGTGATGTGGTTTGCGCGGGCACATCAATCACTTGAATATTGTGTTTTTTCGTCGCTTCTTGTAATTGTTTCAACACGGTTACAGAATTGACTTCGCCAGGGCTGTACACATAACCAATGGCTTTTAAATCAGGCAGCAATTCGCGCATTAAATCAAGTGATGGCGCGATATCGGTTTGATTGGACATACCTGTTACATTGGTGCCGTTCGGCTCCCATGAGACAACTAATTTCGCGCCAATCGGGTCGGTAATACCTGCGTAAACAACGGGAATATCTTGCGTGGCAGCAACAACGGCTTGTGCGCTTGGCGTGGCAATCGGCACAATCACATCGGGTTTATCGCCCGCAAATTTTTTCGCAATTTGCGCTGCTGTTGAAGGATTGCCTTGCGCAGATTGAAAATCCACGCTCAAATTCTTGCCCTCTTCAAAACCTTCGGCTTTGAGCTGGTCTAATACGCCTTTGCGGATATCATCCAAAGCGGGGTGTTCGGTAATAGCGGTAATGGCGAGTTTTTTGGACTTGCCACTGGCGATGGCTCCGCTCGCTGGTTGAATGTTGGTCGCACTGGCAGCAGTTTGCTGGGTTTGATTATTCGGTGAACACGCCGTTAAGGCAGCAAAAATTAAAGTGGGCAACACGAGGCGCAACGCGGTCATTTTTAATTCCTTTAGCTAATGAAATGTGTGAATGCAAAACAATGCCGTTATCATAGCGTTTTTATACATTTTTCGCATCTTTATCATTGCAAAAACCCTTTCAGGTAGCCTGAAAGGGTTTTTAATTACAACAATCAATAATTAAGAAGCTCGGCAAACGGTGTGTACTCGGCTTTTCTCTTTATCATGGAATGAGAATGCAGCCTCACCTGATTTTTCATGCCATTCAGTCATGTTGCCGTAGAAACCTTCACTTGCGGCATAGCGTACACCAGAAGCAGAAACTGTCTCTTGCAAAGTTGTACTCATTTCCATAGTATCTACTGTTAACTTCACACGATTGTTGTTGCCTGCACCATCTGTCATATATTCAGTTTTTACAGTCATGCCGTTTTCACAAACAAATGTACCATTTGGAGCTTGCTTAGTTGTAGTCGATTCCATTTTTGCGTGGTCAGCATGTTGAGTTGTCGCAGGGACAACTTGGTCTGAATTACCTACACACGCAGACAGAGCAGCAGCTGTTGCAGCAATCATAGCAATGTGTTTCATGTTCATAGTAAACTCCTTAAAGTAGATGAAAAAATTTTTAACTTTTTTCAAACTGCCCAACTTCAGGCTGCCTGAAAGTGCGAATCCTAATGGCTTTTTTCGCAAAGAACAATGTAATAAAACTCTAATCTTCTCAATTTTGCTTAATTTAGCAAATGTAAATGCCTATCAGCAAGCGTTGCATTTTTGTCAAAACTCAACAAAAAAGCGATAAATAGCAAACATTTGGCAGTCGTTTTGCGGTATCATTGCTCACTTTATTTTCGGCACACAAACAGAATTAAGTTATGAAAAAAATTATTCTTGGCTTTAGCTTAGCAAGCTTCAGTTTTGCGACTTATGCCGCACAATCTATCCCTATTCCCGATATTGCTCCTGTAGCACAAGGTCAGCAGGTGGTCATCAATATTCCACAACAACGCCTGTTTTTATACCAAGACGGCAAATTGAAAAAAGTCTATCCCGTTGGTGTAGGCAAAGCGATGTCGCAAACCAATTTAGGTGCACACAAAATCGGCGCAAAAGCTTTTAACCCAACTTGGCATATTCCTAAATCCATTCAGCGCGAACGTGGCGATGGCGTGAAAACCGTACCTCCTGGCCCGCGCAATCCATTAGGCCCAGTGTTTGTACGTTTGGGTAATCCAAAATTAGGTTTGGGCATTCACGGCACCAGCAATCCTAAAAGTGTACCAGGCGTAGTGAGCCACGGTTGCGTGCGCATGAAATCGCCCGACGCGTTGGAATTTGCCAAAACCATTCACACTGGCGCGGAAGCATTTGTTAGCTATGAATTAGCAGCCTTAAATGAAGACAGCGCTGGCAATTTATGGCTCGCTGCATTCAAAGACCCATACAACAAGAAAAATTTGCGCACCAATAAACTCAAACAAGCCATTATCGCTTGGGCAGACGTGCACAACCGCGAAATTTCAGCAGCAAGCATTGATAAAATTGTGCGCGCTCGCAGCGGTCAGCCTGTTTGTTTAACGTGCGGAAAAGGCAAAGCAAAAATTCAAGGCGACTTCAAATCCATCGCTTGGAACAGCGGTTCGCATGAATTGACCATGCCAGTAGGTGGCATGTCGGTTCGTCCAGATGTACAAGATGAAATCTTGCCAGAAGGTACAGAAATTGAAGTGGATGCAGCAGCCGAATTGGATAAATTCCAAGGCTCAAGCGTATTTGATGATGCAGTAAACGTTGCCAGCAATCAAAATCAAGCATTGTTTGCCACTGCATCCAACCCTCCTGCTGCAACAATAACCCAGGAAAGAATTGAGAACGAAACGCCATTAAAATCCATCAACGCGTTGTTTTAATGCAAGGAATTCATATGAATAAATTCATTTTTATCAGCTTAACTGCTATCGTATTAAGTGCTTGTGGCAGCGTCGGCAATACATTCTTGTCGGATGAAAAATTGCAAGTAAAAGCTGCACAAACCTTACGTACTTCTCCGAGCAAAGTAATGATTACTGAACGTAATGCAGGTTTGGATGACATCAAATTCAACGCTACCATCAACGGTAAAACACATTACTGCTATGTGACGACAACAGGCGTAAACGCCTCTGATGCGATTTGCTCAGACATGAAACCAAAATTAAAAGTCAAAGTAGAATCATAATTTCAAGCTGCCTAAAAACCCTAAAGAGCAGATACCATCTGCTCTTTTTTATTATTCAAAAAGCTTTCAGGCAGCCATTAGTTTTATTGGATTATCAAATCGTGCGTCCTAAAGCAATAAAGCGCCATTAGCAGAATTAAATACCCCCATTCAAAAAAGACATTATCTCGAGTCTTTACACAATCAAACCTTGTCAATGCGCAAAACCTTTGCTTATACTCTAAACCATTGGATGAGACATTTCAGGCTACCTGAAAAAATGCAGCCTGAAATGCCAAACCAATAACCCTATCTAAAACAACCATTTGAAGGAGTAGCACCATGGCAAAAGATTTGAATGTGTTTGACAAAGAATATGGCTTATTGATTAACGGCGAATGGAAAATGGGCGGCGAATTGCTCACGTCGCACAATCCAGCCAACGGCGCGGAATTGGCGAAATTTGCGGACGCGAGCGACGCGGACGTGGACGCAGCCGTTACCGCAGCGCAAGAAGCGTTCAAAACGTGGCGCAAAACCACTGCAACTGAGCGCGCTGCCATTTTGAATAAGATTGCCGATGTGATTGACGAAAATTTGGAATTGTTCGCGCTGCAAGAAACATTGGACAACGGTAAACCAATTCGCGAAACGCGCGCGGCGGATATTCCGTTGGCATCTGACCATTTCCGCTATTTTGCCAGCGTGATTCGTGGCGAAGAAGGAAGCGCAAATCAATTAGATGAAGAAGATTTGTCGCTGGTTTTACGCGAACCGATTGGCGTAGTCGGGCAAATTATTCCGTGGAATTTCCCGTTTTTGATGGCGGCGTGGAAAATTGCGCCAGCTCTGGCGGCAGGTTGTACGATTGTGTTGCACCCATCGTCTAATACGTCTTTGAGTTTGTTGTCATTTGCGCAAAAAATCAATCACTTGTTGCCCAAAGGCGTGTTCAATGTGATTACAGGCAAGGGCAGTAAATCGGGCGAATATATGTTGCGCCATAAAGGGTTCAACAAGTTGGCATTTACGGGTTCTACCGAAGTAGGTCGCAAAATTGGCATTGCGGCGGCGGAAATGTTGATTCCTGCTACGTTGGAATTGGGCGGCAAATCAGCCAATATTTTCTTTGACGATATGCCGTTTGATAAAGCCTTAGAAGGCGCGCAAAAAGGCATTTTGTTCAATCAAGGTCAAGTGTGTTGCGCAGGTTCACGCATTTTCGTGCAAGAAGGTATTTACGATAAATTCGTTGCCGCGTTAGCCGAAGAATTCAAGAAAGTGAAAGTCGGTTTACCGTGGGAAGACGACACGCAAATGGGCGCACAAGTGAATGGCGGACAGCTGGAAACCATTTTGAAATATGTGAAAATTGGCGAACAAGAAGGCTGCCGTATTATCACAGGTGGTAAAAAAGTGGACAGCGGCGAATTGGCGAAAGGCGAATTTGTGGAGCCGACCTTAATTGAAGCGACCAATGACGCGCGTATTTCGCAAGAAGAAATCTTCGGGCCTGTGGCAACCGTGATTAAATTCAAAACCGAAGAAGAAGTCATCAAGCTGGCGAACGACAGCGAATACGGCTTGGGCGGTGGCGTGTGGACCAACAATATTTACCGCGCATTACGCGTATCGCGCGCGCTGGAAACGGGTCGCGTGTGGGTAAACTGCTACAACCGCTTGCCTGCTGGCGCACCATTTGGTGGCTACAAACAATCGGGCATTGGTCGCGAAACGCACAAAATGATGTTGGACGCGTACACGCAAGTGAAAAATATCTACATCAGCACGCGTGAAGAGCGCGAAGGCATGTATTGATTGGATGTGTAAGTAAAAATAGGCTGCCTGAAAACTTTAAAAAAGTTTTCAGGCAGCCTTGAACTTTTGCAAAATCCTTTCAGGCTGAAAATCACTTTACTCGTCATTCCCGCGCAGGCAGGAATCCAACGCCGAGCTAAATGAATTGATGTTTAACGTGAAAACATTTAATTCAAGTTTTTGAATTTTCATCATTAAATAAAAATTGCCTAAACCGAAAGTTGGATTCTCGCCTGCGCGAGAATGACGAGATTGTTCATTTTAGCTACGCTGAACTGCGTTTCAGGCAACCTGAAAGCGTTAATTATCTTTCAGGCTGCCTGAAAAACCGCCCTATTCTTCACGCGGCGGCGCAGGCGCGAACCAGCCCACCAGCAACATTAATAAACCCACCACAATAAACGACACAATCCGCGCTACGCCGCCGCTGTTGCCCAGTTCCACTAAAAACAGTTTCAGCACCACCACGCCCATAATGCCTGCACCGATGAGCCAGCGCGTGCGTTTGTGTGCGCGGTTGCCCGATACCATGAGCGCAATCGCCGCCAATGCCCACACTATCGACAAACTGGCTTGCACACCAAACGACGCGAGCAAGCTAGTCAAACGCCAAGGCACATCACCAAACACATGCCACAAGCGCATCACACCGCCGCTCAGTAGCAGCAAAAACAGCGCAGGCAGGCTGCCTGAAAATAGGCGGTGCAGCGTGTGTTGCTCGGTGTTTTCAGGCTGCCATGTTTTCAGCCAATGATAAAGTTGCCACAACACGGCTAGACTGCCCAATTCAACGACATTCAACACGGGCAAATACGGCAAATCCGAACGCGGCGGTGCGGCGAAGTTGGCATACACCAGCCACCACATTACCATCAATGCCATCGCAGTGCTGCCGATGTGCCAATAGGCAACGCGGTATTCGTGAGCAAAACGCGTGTGCCAGCGCGTTAAAATCAACCAAACAATCAACGGGAAACACAGCCAACCCAAAGGCGCAATCGCAGGTGCGTACAGCTCGGCAAGGCTGCCTGAAAAACGCGTCCACATCGCCACATAAAGCAGCAAAATGGCAGCGTGTGAACCGATTATCCATTTGGGATATGCTGATTTTTCTGCTGATTTTTCAGGCTGCCAATACAAGCCCAAAGCGGCTAAACCGTTGATGGCAAACATAAATCCAAAGCCCTGATAAGGCACAAATTCCGCCCACATTGGCGTATGCCACAGCGTTGCGCCAAGGGCAAACAAAATTGCCAGCCCTGTTGCCGCGTGTACGCCTTGTCGCCAGCCTGAAAAATGCGCCCATAGCAATAAACCGCCGTGCCACAATAGCCAAGACCACAGCCACCCTGTGCGCCATAAATCGCTGTAATACAAAGACAAATGCGCGCTGAGCGTATCATGCCCAAACCATAAACCAACCGCCAACAATAGCCAGCCGCCTAGTTCATTGAATCCCGACAAAAAGCTTGATTCTGTTTCATGCCGCCATTGCGCCTTGTGTAGCAGCGTTGCCGCGCCCAGCCAAGCCACGACCGCCAACACGCAATACACATAAAAATGCTCCGCGCTCGTCCCCCAGCCATTTAAAATGGACAGCAGCATGCTCATCAGCGCAAAACTCGACAACAAACCTTGCGCCTGCCGCCATTGCGCCGCCGCAAACGCCAGCGCGTACACGGCAAACGCCATCATGCAACCCACACGCCCAAACACCAACAGCGGCAAAGTCAGCGCGTGAATCAACGCCAAAAACAGTACCACTGCCGCCGCATTTTTTTCCCAAACTGCCGAACCTTCGCGGCGGCTTGTTGCCCACGCACCATAAATCAACGCGCCACTTGCCGCCGCCAAAAATGTGCCTAAAACCGAGCCGCGCAACGCCGTTTCC
The DNA here is from genome assembly GCA_051414845.1 of Neisseriaceae bacterium B1. Lineage (GTDB taxonomy): Bacteria > Pseudomonadota > Gammaproteobacteria > Burkholderiales > Neisseriaceae > Simonsiella. The sequence continues at coordinate 147,364 of CP183313.1, read as the reverse complement.
GTTTGATACTCCCAAGCCAAGCTCTCAACGCCATAATGCCAAGACAAGCTGTCAAAATGCGCCACTGCCGCCAGCACAAATATTGCCATCGCAAGCAAGCGCGTTTGCGGTTGGCGTTGCGTCAAACCAAAAGTGTAAATCAACGCCGCTTCCAAAGCCCACGTCATCGCTGTCCATTTTTGTTCCAACGCCAACGGAATCGCCAAAGTAATAAACACCAAAGCCAAAGCCGCAAATGCTTGTTTCATCACAGCAAAATCCAGCGGAAAGCGCGCAAAATACACCGCCAATGCGCCATAAACTACCGCCCACAGCACAGCCGACCAAGCCGCGCCATGGGCAAACGTGTCCACCATCGCATATTGCAAACCAAACGACATCAACGCCGAACCAAACAGCAAACTGCTGTCCAACGCACCAATGTGTGCGCCATAAGCGGCAAACGTGCGCCCAATGCGCGCCAACGACGCATTATCAGGAATGCGTTTCAGGCTGCCTGAAAGCGGTTCAAGCTGCAAGGTTTTGCGCGCAAAGAAACACGCAATCGCGGTGTAGAGCAGCCAGTGATACAGCAAAAATGGCTCGGTGGTGGCAAACAAATGCGGCGCGTATTCTTGGTTTCCCCAAGATGCGGCAATAAAAAACGTGCCCACCATGCCCAAAATATTGAGCGAACGCCAAGCCTTAAACCACGCCAACACCGCAATACCGCCATTGAGTACCGCCAAATAAGTAAACAAAATCAAATACGAACCGCTGCCATCGCTGGTTAAAACAGGCGCAGCCAAACCGCCCAACACCGCCGCTTGCGCCATGATTTTCGCGTCGTAGCGCAGCGCGTTGAGTTCCATCAAAGCGACCAACACCACCATCGCCACAAACGCCAAACCATTGGGCAACAAAGGATGCAACTTTACCGCCGCCAACACGGTCAAATACATCACGCCAAAGCCAAAACCTTGCACCGTCAAACCATATTCACGCTTATGCGCGCGCAACTTCGCCCCCACGCCGACCGCCACCGCGCCCGCCGCAAATACCAGCGCATAACGCCCCACAAGCGGAATCGCGCCGCCCACATAACGCAGCAAAAACGCCAAACCCAAAAACAACACCAGCGCGCCAATTTTCAACAAAGGATTGGCGCGCATAAACCATGCAAACAATGGATTGTCTTCCCAAGCCGCGCCCGAATCAGCGTGTTCGGCAGCTTGCGGACGACGTTTTAACATTACTTTTTTGCGTGATGAAGATTCAGGTTTACCCAGCGTTTCAGGCTGCCTGAAAGTATCGTTATTATCAAAAGCTTGTTCATTGATTTCATTTTCAGGCAGCCTGAAACCTGTTCCCTCCCCTGCTTGCGGGGGAAGGTTACGGTGGGGGCTGTTGGTATAAGCACGAGTACTTAATTCCTCTGCATTGCTGGTCATTACTATATTTTCAGGCAGGCTAATATCCACCCTATTTTCAGGCTGCCTGAAAATCGACTGCGCAACATCAGGCACAAGTAAATCCACATCAAACTCATCACACGCCACAGTTTCAGGCTGCCTGAAATCTCTCCCCTTCTCCGTTCGCAGAGGAGGTTTAAGGTGGGAGCTATTGGTATAAACGCCACTTGTTAAATCATCAACATGGCTAACAATAGTTTCAGGCTGCCTACCTTCCAAGCGCGCCAAACGCGCCTGTGTCTGCACCAATTCCTGCTCCAACCGCTCCAAACGTTGCAACAACACATATTGCGGCACAATCTTTTGTCGCTTGGTTTTCACGTAATCATCACTGGTTTCATCTGCCGCATCATCGCTTTGCGTTAGCCAAACCATCGTCCAGCCCACCATCCAACACGCCACAAACACTTGCCACGATGAAAGTAGCGCACCCAATACTGCTGCGATAATCAACGCTTTGATTAATGATTTACCCATTGTTCTTCCTTTATTGCCAAACTAGGTCAGCTTGCGTAGGTTGGATACTTGAATTAGACATTTTTTCTGAACTACGCTTCAGGCTGCCTGAAAAGTTTTTGCCAAGATTTCAGGCTGCCTAAAGACATTGACCTGCAACACAGAGAACTAAAAATATAGTCGTTTAAAATACAAATAATACAGCGTTGCCAACGACCTTATTTTCTAGACGTACACCGCTCTAGTTGTCGCCTTGTCCTATGTTAATTTGAACGACTAGACAACATTCATCCACTGCGCCAAAATAGCCCAACCGCCCAAACCAATGTTGCGCTAGCACTCATCAACAACAAATAAAACCGCGCTTTCACTTGTCGCAAACATCGTGGCGAACACACGTTTTCCGAGCCCAAAATCGCGCGCATTAAACGCCGTGTTAAAGCCCGATTCTTACGCCAATCGCGCAAATCCTTAAAATCGCTCAACCAATTTTCCGCCACACTCAGTTTACAGGCTGCCTGAAAATACAACACAGCAGTCGCTATTAAGGCGATGATTAAAATAAGAGAAATTTGAATAATGGGGTTCATGGTTCAACTTTCATGGTTTTCAGGCAGCCTGCAATCTTTGCAAAACTCAGAAAGCCTTCAATCTACTGTCATTCCCACGTAGGTGGGAATCCAACTTCAATTTTGAGTTTCTATGTTTTATCCAAGGTTTATGGATATCAACAATGGATTCCTGCCTACGCAGGAATGACGAAATGGTGAGTTTAAGCTTCGCTAAACTACCTTTCAGGCTGCCTGAAAGCGTTTTACAAAAGTTTCAGCCTTAAAATGGACAACAAAAACTCAATACTGCCTGAAACCTACTCCCTCCCAACTGGCATAGGAAACAGAATGGTAAGTTTTTCTGCGTACTGAAAGGCAGCCTGAAAACACAAAACACATTTTCAGGCTGCCTATTTTCTGCGCTTATTTCAACGCCAAATGATTATCCAAAGCGACCGCTGCGCCCGTAATTCCTGGGTATTTGCTCAACACCACATACACAGGAATCGCCGCCAAATACGCGTCAAAACGCCCTTTGTTTTCAAAGCGATTGCGAAATGGCGAGTATTTAAAATAATCAATAAAACGCGGAATAATGCCGCCGCACAAATACACACCACCGCGCGCGCCCAGTGTTAAAGCCAGATTAGACGCCACCGTACCCAACATCGCGCTGAAAATATCCAAAGTTAAGCGAGACAATGGCGATGTGCCACTCAAGGCTTTTTCGCTAATTTCGGCTGGCGTGAGTTTTTGGCGTTTGACACCTTCGCGTTCCGCTAAGGCTTCGTAAATCAACACCAAACCTGCGCCACTCAAAAAGCGTTCCGCCGAAACGTGTCCATATTTGCGTTTGGCGTATTGCCAAATCATGACTTCCGTGTCGTCAAACGGCGGAAAACTGGTGTGTCCGCCCTCACCTGCCAACGGCACATAACCTGATGGCGACGGAATCAAGCCACTTACGCCTAAACCCGTACCCGGCCCGATGACCGCTTTGGGCGCATTTTCAACGGCTTGAAAACCGCCCACTTGCACCAATTCTTCAGGTTGCGCTTTGGTAATCGCCAAAGCTTGCGCGGTAAAGTCATTGATAAACAACAAGGTTTCCAACTTCAAAGCTTGGCGTGTTGTTTCAATAGAAAATGCCCAATGATGATTTGTCATCTGTAACCAATCGCCGACCACAGGATTGGCAATCGCCACCGCCGCGTGCTTCACATCGGGATTACCTGCGCGTTTCAAAAATTCTTTTGCCGCATCCACAATCGTGTCGTAATCGTTGCACGGCAAAACTTCAATATGTTCAAACACTTGCTGCGAAGTTTCTAACGCAAAACGAGCATTTGTGCCACCAATATCCGCCACAATGCGCGGATAAGTAGCTGATAAATCGGTAGATTGTTTAGATTTAGTCGTGGTAGAAGACATTTGCGTTCACCTTATTTGAATGTAAAACGTAGCTAATCGGGAATTGTTGCGTAACCTGTTGTTCTGCTTGACGATATACCGCCAATTTTTCCGCGCCCGCAATGGATAAATAAACAAACGGCGTCGCTTCAATCGCCGCTAAAGTCATGGAAACGCGCTCGTGTGGCGCGGTTACAGGCGTAGTGTGCAACAGAGGCTGCGGATAATCGGCGCGAGCCGCGTCGGCAAATTGCGGTGCTTGCGGAAAAATGCTCGCTGTGTGTCCATCGCCGCCCATGCCCAGAATCAACACATCGGGTTGCACATAATTTTGCAATGCAAATTCAACGGCTTCATCGGTATTGTTCAGGCTGCCTGAATCCGCTTCGTCCGACACAACGGGCAACCATGTTGCCGCTTTGGCTTGATTTTGCAATAAATATTCGCGCACCAAACCTGTGTTGCTGTCGGCATGATTAGTCGGCACAAGTCGTTCATCTACAAGGCTAATATTAACACGCGCCCAATCTAAATCCATTTGATTTAAGGCTTGAAAAAACGCAATTGGCGATTTGCCGCCCGACACGGCAAGCGTCGCACGCTCTTGTTTTGCCAAGATATCGCGCAAATTTTGGGCGACGGCTTGGGCGAGTTGCTCGGCGGAATCTGCCGCGTTCTGGGTTTGAGTGAAGTGAATCATGGGTTTCCTTTCGTTTCATTTTTAATAATGGAGTTTCAGGCTGCCTGAAAACTTTTTAATGAATATAAAACATCGATTTAGCTAGAAAAACAATACACAACATTTGTGCCAACACCGCCCGATGAATGTATTTTGACCATGCACGCGTTAAAGTTTGCGTGCGTATTTTGTACACTGCGATGATAAAGTGGCACAAAATACTGAAAGCCAACAGAATTTTCAGGCTCAACTGAATGGAAAATGCGTTGGCAAACGGTTGTGCCAACACGCTGGCGTAACGGTGCGCCATGATTAAACCCGAAAGAAACACGCCCAATACAATAAAAGGCATCACACGCACGGCACGACGACCAATGGCGCGTTCGGCTTCTTTGCGCGCATCGCGGCCAACCTCTTTGCCGTGTATCGCGCTTAAAATCAGGGCTTCAAAGATGACGCCGCCAACAAAGGCGATGGCACAGAATAAGTGGAGAATGTGGGCGTAGGGGTATAGGGTGGACATGTTTTTGAGGAGGAATAAGGTTTAAGGTTTCAGGCTGCCTGAAAATCTCAACACAAATACTGCATAACAAAAAATGCGTGGCAAAACCACGCATTTTGGCATTACGGCGCGCTGGCAGCCGTTGGCACAGAAGCTGTGTTCACACGAGTAGCAGGCACAGAAGCAGCTACCGCAGAAGCCGCCTGTTCTTGGCGAAAACTTTCTGGCTCGGACGCCACTTGCGCTTCCAGTTCGGCGAACGTGTCTTCACTGCTTTGCACTTCAAATGCTTTACCATTCAAGCTGATGCGGTTATTTTCTAGCACCAAACGGGTTTGCACTGCGCCGTTGTCTTTTTTCAGGTAGCCATCGGCGGTCATGGTGTTAATCGTGTCGTTGGTCAGCATTTTGATGGTGTCGCTGATTTCTTGTTGCTCTTGCGCGCTGTTTGGGTCTTCCACGGTAAACAGGCTACGCGCTTGGGTGACGGCAAACGCTTCCAGCAAACTTTGCGAGATGTCAAAATTGATGTCGGCACGCGTTTTTTTCACCATGGCAGCAAAATCGTTCAAATCGGCTGCCTGCAAACCATTAAAGGTGAAATCGCCGTTTACCTTAATATATCCTGTTGGCATGGTGAAATCAAAGGCTTTGATTTTAAACACAGGATTGTTGGTAAACACGCCCGCACCTTCGTTTCGCACCGCGTCCAGTGCGAGTTTTTGTGCCGCTTCATTGTCACTTTGTTGCGTGGTCGCGATTTGCGCCCAACGCTGTTTTAGCGCAGCAAGGGCTTTGCTGTCCAAGTGTTCGGCGGCGATGTTAATTTTTAACGGGCCGTAAGCGTCGTCGCCATATTGCAGTTTATCAAAAGCAAACGTGCCTTCGCTGTTGATGAAATTGTCGCTGGTTTCATCGGTTTGCGTTTGGTAGCTTAAGTTATGCAACGCAATTTTATTCGGCGTAACGCTGCCTGTCGGGTTGATAAATGCGCCAATTTGCAAATCGGTAACCATATTCACCAAATCGTTCAAGCGAATGTCGTAGGCAATGTCTTTGCTCCACGCCATGTCAAAGCGCGCGATTTTGGTGTGCGACGAACCGAGCGTGATGTCGTTTTTGCCGTCGCGCGATTGCATGGAGATGTCCACGCCTTCCGCGTTCAGGCTGCCTTGGTCGGCCAATTGCAGTTTCAGGCTGGGCATCACAATATGCGTGGCATAGCTGGCGAGACCGTTTTCATAGTTCACGTCCGCATTCATGCCGCCCCAGTTGATTTTAATGCCCGACAATTCTTCGTAATCAAACGCCGACATTTTCACCGCCAAATCGCCGCTGCCGTCCAGTTTAATCACATTGCGCGCCGACACAGGTACTTGGTCGCCAAAAAAACGCGCCAAGGTTTTTTGTACTTCTGGGTCGTATTGAAACTCGGTTTCCACTACCGCGCGCGCAGGTTTGATGCCATTTGCAAATAAACCGTGATTCACATGATTGACCATGGTAATAGGTTTATTAAACAAGGATTTAATATTTTCAGGCAGCTGTTTATCCAGTTTCGCCAAAATCGCAGGATGAAAACGCAAAACCGTCGTTTCGGTGGACGACAACCAGCCACGCTGATAATCACGAGACACCACATCAAAATAAAACGTATCTGCCAGCGCGCGGTGCTGCACGTCTAAACTTTCTTTTGCCTTGCCGCCTAAATAATACGGCGTTGCGCCAAAAATGCCTGCCACAGCAATAATCGCCACGCCTGTTGCTGCTATTTTTTTCATAACACGTCTGTTTTTCTATTCAAAAAGTGGGTGCAATCATAGCATATTTTTCAGGCTGCCTGAAATGGTGTAGCACACGCGATTGAGTGTGAAAATATGAGTTTTGGGATAAAGGTTTCAGGCTGCCTGAAAGCCTATAAGCAAACTTTCAGGCAGCCTGAAAACCCATTGATTAAAAATCAACCCACATCCAAACACACATACTTCATTTCCACATACTCATCTATCCCATAACGACTACCCTCACGCCCCAAACCACTGGATTTAATCCCACCAAAGGGCGCGACCACATTGCTAATCAAACCTGTATTCACGCCGACCATGCCGTATTCCAAGGCTTCGGATACGCGCCATTGTCGCGCCGTGTCGCGGGTAAACACATACGAAGCCAAGCCAAATTCGGTATTGTTCGCCGCCGCAATTGCTTCATTTTCTGTGTCAAACTTAAACACTGGGCAAAATGGACCGAACGTCTCTTCATCCGCGCAAAGCATATCCGCCGTGCAATCGCGTAACACCGTTGGCTCGAAAAAAGTACCGCCCAGCTCACTTCGCTTGCCGCCTGTTAAAACTTTCGCACCTTTGTCCAGCGCGTCCGCCAAATGTTGCTCCACTTTTTCCACCGCTTTTTCATCAATCAACGGTCCTTGTTCCACGCCTTCATCCAAGCCGTTGCCCAATTTCAAAGCCGCCGCCGCGCGCGCCAATTTGTCGCAAAATTCATCGTAAATGGCAGCCTGAACGTACACGCGATTGGTGCAGACGCAGGTCTGTCCGCTGTTGCGAAACTTGCTCGCCATCACGCCCTCCACCGCCTTGTCTAAATCCGCGTCGGCAAACACAAGCGCAGGCGCGTTGCCGCCCAATTCCAAACTCAACTTTTTAATCGTCGGCGCACTCAATTTAAAGATTTCCGCGCCCACTTCGGTAGAACCTGTAAAACTGATTTTGCGCACAATATCGCTTGCCGCCAGCGTTTCGCTGATGTCCGCTGCTTTGCCACAAATGATGGGCAATAAATCGCATGGTACACCGTTTTCATACGCCAGTTGCGCCAACGCATAAGCCGAAAGCGGCGTTTTCGTGGCAGGCTTAACCAACATGGCGCAGCCTGCTGCCAATGCAGGCGCGGCTTTGCGCGTAATCATCGCTGCTGGAAAATTCCAAGGTGTTATCGCGGCGGCAACGCCAATCGGCTGTTTTAACACCATGATTTTTTGCGTTTTATTCACAGGCGTAATGATGTCGCCGTCCACGCGTCGCGCTTCTTCGGCAAACCAACGAATAAATGAAGCGGCATAAGCAATCTCGCCTTTAGCCTCGGTCAAGCTTTTGCCTTGTTCTAGCGTCAGCAAACGCGCCAAATCTTCCTGCTTATCCATCATCGCGCGATACCAAGCCCACAAAACATCAGCGCGTTCCAATGCCGTTTTCGCTGCCCATTCTTGTTGCGCTTTTGCTGCTTGTTCAATCAGTTGCTTTAATTTTTCAGGCTGCGTTGGTTTTACATAAGCCAAAATTTCGCCATTAAATGGATTGCCCACTTTCAGGCTGCCTGAACAATTTTCAAAAGCGATATCGTTGTGTTGCAATAAATAATGTAATGATTTCATAAATTTGACTTTCTATTTGAAATGTTGACAAGAATATTCACAAACGCAAGGCTAAACCTTTTTATAGCGATTGGCAAATACGAAACACGTTTTCAGGCAGCCTGAAAACTTTGCCAATCCCATCTCTAAGCCTTACAATGCGCACCTTTAATTTTTCTGAAAATGTGTCATGTTTCGCACCTTATTAGGTGGCAAAATCCATCGCGCCACCGTTACCCAAGCCGATTTAAATTATGTTGGCAGCATTACCATAGACCAAGATTTGCTCGATGCCGCAGGGATTTTGGTCAATGAAAAAGTCCAAATTGTGAACAACAACAATGGCGAACGCTTTGAAACCTATACCATTTCTGGCGAACGCGGCAGCGGTGTCGTCTGCTTAAATGGCGCAGCGGCGCGGTTGGTGCAAAAAGGCGATGTGGTGATTATTATGTCGTATGTCATGCTGTCCGAGCCCGAAATTGCCGCGCATGAGCCAAAAGTGGTTTTGGTGGATGAACACAATAAAATCAAACAGATATTCAATTACGAACCTGCCAATACCGTGTGGTAAGATTTTTCAGGCTGCCTAGGGGCTAATGACAATTTGGGCGCGATGTTGGTTTTGTTGAGAAATTTGTCCAATTCAAGGCGAAAATGCGAGCCAATGCGTTCCATTGGCGAGTATTTTTAACGAAGAATTGGGTAAATTTAGCACAAAAACAACCGCGAAACGAATTGTCATTAGCCCCTAGCTTTCAGGCAGCCTGAAATTGCAAATGGAAAGATAAGTTTATGAAATCATTAGCTGATTTATTAACTGTTGCGCTGATTGTGAAAAACGAAGCACGCAATTTAGCAGCGTGTTTAGAAAGCGTTGCGCCATTGTGCTGCCCGATTGTCGTGATTGATTCAGGCAGTGAAGATGAAACGCTGGAAATTGCGGCACAATATGGGGCGAAAGTGCAAGTGCATAGTGATTGGCAAGGTTTTGGCGTGCAACGCAATCGCGCCCATGCTTTAATTGAAACGCCTTGGGTGTTGTGGTTGGATGCCGATGAGCGTTTAAGTGAAAAAACGCGCCAAGATTTATTATTTAGGCTGCCTGAAACAAAATCCGATGGTAAAACATTATTTTCTATCAATCGCTTATCTATTGCTTATGGACACAAAATTTATCATGGCGGTTGGTATCCAGATAAAATTGTACGCGTGTATCCTGTGGCACATACGCGTTACAACGATGATTTGGTGCATGAATCGGTAATTGTGCCAAATGGTGCAAATATACTTGAATTAAAAGGTAATGTATTGCATGAAACTTATCGGGATTTGAATCAGCATTTAAGTAAAATTCAGCTTTATACATTGGCTTGGGCAAAACAACGACAATTTCAAAAATCAGCCAATCTTGCTTTGATTTTGCCGCGCTCAGCGATGGCATTTTTTAAAGTATATATACTCAAACGCGGCTTTTTAGATGGTGCAGCAGGACTGATGATTGCTGCAATGGCAAGCATTTATACATTTTTAAAATATGCACAACTGTGGCTGTTAAACCAACAACAGGATAAATTCAAATGAAAATAGCTCATGTCAATTTAGCTCGTGGTTTTCGCGGTGGTGAGCGACAAACATTAACGCTCATTGAAACTCTGTCAGAAATGTATCCCGATATAACACAAATTTTGGTGTGTCGCCACCATTCGCCTTTGCGTCAAGCGTTGGCTCATGTCTCTAATTTATCTTTTGTTGATGCTGCTGCTCAATGGCAAGGACATTTCTCTTGTGACGAAGTGGATATTGTTCATGCCCACGAAGCACGCGCTGCGCATTGGGCTTGGATTCATTCGGTTTTGTTTAAAAGTCCATACATCATTACACGCCGTGTAGATTTTTATCTCAAAGACAAATGGCTAACCAATCAAACCTATCAATCTGCCAATATGCTGGTGGCAGTATCACAAGCCATTGCAAGCAAATTGGCACATTTTGCACCTGAAACGCGCACCATTTATGACACGTTTTCTAATTTAAAAGAAAATCAGTCTGTTATAGATAATTTGCGTGAAAAATTTGCTCAAAAATTTGTCATCGGACACGTCGGTGCATTAATAGATTCACATAAAGGTCAGGCAGATTTAATAGAAGTGGCACGTCGTTTTGAACAAAAATATCCTGATTGCGCCTTTGTTTTTTTGGGCGACGGCGCAGATAAAGAGCGTTTCATCAATCAATCTAAAGACTTAGCCAATGTACATTGGCTGGGTTTTCAAGATGATGTTGGCAGTTATTTGGCAGTTATGGATATTTTTGCCTTTCCATCGCGAACAGAAGGTTTGGGTTCTACTTTGCTTGATGCGATGGCTTATGATGTACCGATTGTTGCCAGCCGTGTGGGTGGTATTCCTGAAATTGTGGAAGATAGTAAAACAGGATTATTGTTTGAAGTGAATAATGTAGATGATTTAGCTGAAAAAATAACCGCACTCTATCAACAACCGCAACTGAGAGCGCGTTTAACACAATCTGCTAAAGAGCGATTGCAACAATCTTCTCCACAATACATTGCCAAAGAATATATGGAAATCTATCAAACAGTTAAAAACTGATTTCTTTGCCTCTAAATCCCCAATGTATTTTAAACTTTGTTACCTACAAAACAAAACCAATTCATTTAATTACACTCAGTTACATAAATTCTAAAAATTGATTTTTTTGGCATATCCATTCAATGATTAAATTTTTTTGGCATATCCATTCAATGATTAAATTTTTTTGGAATTTATATAGTTTTGAAATTTTAAAAATCTAAATTTTTAGATAATAAGATTACATTTATTTACGTTTAAATTCGTACTTCAAATTTCCCATTTCAAGCAACTACATAAACAAATTTCCTGCATAAATCATGTTTTCACGCAGCCTTATCCATAAAAATTTCAGATAAAACACATGACATTTGCTAAACGAATGGCTACAATAAGCAAGAATTTTGTTTACTTTTTCTTTACATTCTCCCAAACTCTTTTCAGAAGGACACAACCATGTCTCAAAATGTTATTTGGTTTGAAAACTTACGCATGACCGATGTGGAAAGCGTGGGCGGTAAAAATGCCTCTTTGGGCGAGATGATTTCTCAGCTTGCCAGCAAAGGCGTTCGCGTTCCAGGTGGTTTTGCCACGACTGCTGACGCTTATCGCGCGTTTTTGGCGCACGAAGGCTTGGCTGACCGCATTTCTGCGGCTTTGGCGGCGTTGGATGTGGACGATGTAACCGAATTGGCGCGTGTCGGCAAAGAAATTCGCCAATGGATTTTGGATACACCCTTCCCTGATGAATTGAATGCTGACATTGAAACCGCGTGGAACAAAATGGTGGCAGACGCGGGTACAGACCAAATCTCCGTTGCGGTGCGCTCTTCGGCGACAGCGGAAGATTTACCCGATGCGTCTTTTGCTGGGCAACAAGAAACTTTTCTGAATATCAATGGCTTGGACAATGTAAAAGAGGCCATGCACCACGTTTTCGCGTCTTTGTACAACGACCGCGCGATTTCCTATCGCGTGCATAAAGGTTTCGCGCACGATGTGGTGGCTTTGTCGGCGGGTGTGCAACGCATGGTGCGTTCCGACAGCGGCGCGGCGGGCGTGATGTTCTCTATTGATACCGAAAGCGGTTTTGAAGATGTGGTGTTTGTGACTTCATCTTATGGTTTGGGCGAAACCGTGGTACAAGGTGCAGTGAATCCTGATGAATTCTATGTGCATAAACCCACTTTGCGCGCGGGCAAACCTGCTATTTTGCGCAAAACCATGGGTTCTAAACTGATTAAAATGACGTTTACCGACAGCGCACAAGCGGGTAAATCGGTGCAAGTGGTGGACGTGCCAGCAGCCCAGCGCAAACAGTTTTCTATTACAAATGAAGAAGTTACCGAATTGGCGAAATACGCGCTGATTATTGAAGAACATTACGGTCGCCCCATGGACATTGAATGGGGTCGCGATGGCGTGGACGGCAAATTGTATATTTTACAAGCACGTCCTGAAACGGTGAAATCGCAAGAGAAAGGGCAAGGCAACAGCTTGCGCCGCTACAACATTACGGGCGAGCGCAAAGTATTGGCGGAAGGTCGTGCGATTGGTCAAAAAGTCGGTCAAGGTAAAGTTCGCTTGGTAAAAGACGCGAGCGAAATGGACAGTGTTCAGGCAGGCGATGTGTTGGTTACCGACATGACCGACCCAGATTGGGAACCTGTTATGAAACGCGCCGCAGCAATCGTAACCAACCGTGGCGGTCGCACTTGCCACGCGGCGATTATTGCGCGTGAATTGGGTATTCCTGCTGTGGTGGGTTGCGGTAATGCCTTTGAAATTCTCAAAGAAGGTCAAGAAGTTACCGTATCTTGCGCGGAAGGCGATACTGGCTTGATTTATGATGGCTTGCTGGATGTGAGCGTGGACGAAGTGGCGTTGGACAAAATGCCAAAATCGCCTGTGAAAATCATGATGAACGTGGGCAATCCTGAATTGGCGTTCAGCTTCTCTGCCATTCCAAACGAAGGCATTGGCTTGGCACGCATGGAATTTATCATCAATCGCCAAATCGGTATCCACCCGAAAGCCTTGATTGAATTTGATAAATTGGACAGCGATTTGAAAAACGAAATTCGCGACCGCATCGCAGGTTACGCATCACCCACCGCATTCTATGTGGACAAAATCGTTGAAGGTGTGGCGACTTTGGCAGCGTCTGTGTATCCACGCAAAGTGATTGTGCGCATGTCCGACTTCAAATCTAATGAATACATGGGTTTGGTGGGCGGCAATATTTACGAACCGCATGAAGAAAATCCGATGTTGGGTTTCCGTGGCGCGGCGCGTTATGTTTCCGAAGATTTCAAAGAAGCGTTTGCGCTGGAATGCCAAGCCTTGAAATATGTGCGCGATGAAATGGGCTTGACTAACGTGGAAATCATGATTCCATTCGTGCGTACTTTGACCGAAGCGGAACAAGTGATTCACGCCCTGAAAGCCAACGGTTTGGAACGCGGCAAAAACGGCTTGCGCCTGATTATGATGTGCGAAGTGCCAAGCAATGCGCTCTTGGCGGAACAATTCTTGAAATATTTTGACGGTTTCTCCATCGGTTCAAACGACATGACGCAACTGACTTTGGGCGTAGACCGCGACAGCGGCGGCCCTATCGCGGCGACGTTTGACGAGCGCAATCCTGCCGTGAAAGTGATGTTGCACTTGGCAATTAGCGCGTGCCGCAAGCACAATAAATACGTTGGCATTTGTGGACAAGGCCCGTCTGACCACCCAGATTTTGCCAAATGGTTGGTAGAAGAAGGCATTGAGACAATTTCTTTGAACCCAGATACCGTTGTGGAAACGTGGTTGTATTTGGCGAAAGAGTTGAATCAGTCTGAATAAGGTGTTGTTTATCTAACAAAAAGGCAGCCCGAAAACTTGAATGAGTTTTCAGGCTGCCTTTTTATATTGTTTAATCAAAACTTCAATAGTTGCCAAAATGATAAGAATGAATACGCGCAATACATATATTTTCAGGCAGCCTGAAAGCTTTGCAAAACTCAAAGCGTAGGGGCAGATTTTATATCCGCCCTTTTTATTTTGAAAATTTTATTCATAGTTCAATTTATTAAAAAATAGGGCAGATATGAAATCTGCTCCTACGTAAGAAAAAATCAGTTTTGCAAAGGCTTCAGCCTGAAAAGGTTTTGCAAGGATTTCAAGCTGCCTCGCAATAGCAAAACACCCCACATATTTTCAGGCTGCCTGAAAACCTGTGTTTTGCTTAGTTTGTTATCTTAAGCTAATGTTTTTACATTGCCATCCAACAACACCAGCCACACTTTCGCGCCGACTTGTCGGGCGGCGGCTTGAATATTGCGTTCTGAGCTAACAGCGAACGCGGTGGATAAGGCGTCGGCTTGGGCGGCGGTATTGGCGAGTACGCTGACGCTTTGGTAGCGTGGGGTGCTGTTGCCTGTGCGTGGGTCAAAGATGTGGGTAAACTTTTCAGCTTTATCAAACGCTGTGCCGTAGCCGCTGGATGTGGCGAGGGCTTGGTTTTGCAAAGGAATATTTGCGTTTGGCAACACGCCTGCGCCGCGTGGATTGCGGATTTTGGCCATTTCGGGGTGTTGTTTAAGTGTATCTAAATGGCGCGTTTCGCCCATATTGACGAGCGCGTGTTGCAAGCCGCCTTTTTGTAGTATTTGGGTTACACGGTCAGTGATGTAGCCTTGCGCGATGCCGTTGAGCGTGATTGCCATATTGGGTTTAGCGAAGGCGATTTTTTGCGGTGTGATGATGACGTTATCAAAGCCAACGTGTTGCATGGCGGCTTGGATATTGGGTGCGGTTTTGCTTTGGGGCTGTTTGGCGAAATGGGCGGCGTAGCGTTGCCATAAAACTTGTACGGTGGGGTCAAATGCGCCACGTGTGAGCGTGTGTATGCTTTGGCTTTGGCTCAACACAGCGAGCAAATCGGCGGCGGGATTATTCAGGCTGCCTGTACGGTTGAGTTGGCTGATTTGGCTGTTTTCGTTGTATATGCTGAAGATTTTTTCTAGGCGGGCCACTTCGCTAAGGGCTTGTTGAATAAGACTTTGTGCAACTTGGCGGTTGGGATGATATAGGCGTAGTTCAGCGTCTGCGCCCAGTGCGACACCTTGCCAGATTTCGGGTTGGATGGTTGAGGTTTTGCCGAATGCGGTGGGCAAAAGTGCGCTGGCGGAAACGGCGGCAGTGATGCCGATAAAGCGGCGACGGGTGGTTTGCATGATGGCTTTCCTTGTTTTTATAGTGAATTCAATTTAAACCCGTACAACGTTGCCAGCTCCCTTATGTACTAGATGTACACGGCTCTCGCTGTCGCCTTGTCCTGATTTAAATTGCATCCACTCTAGAATTGTTTTTGGGTTTCAGGCTGCCTGAAAAGGTTAGTGGTTTGTTTGGGTGGATGGAACTCATCCTACGGTGTTATTTGTAGATAAATTCATCGGGCATTTGGTCGAATGAGACGATTTTGCCACCGTTTTTTTGCACGAAGGCTTGGGCTTGGACTAAATCGGCGAATGGCAACGCATCTACTGTGCCCATGCCGCCGACGAATTTTGTGTCTATCACATAATGTGCGGTTTTGGCGTTTATCCATGCGTTGTCGGCGTTGGGTTTGTTCCAGTCGGTGACTTTGCCCATGTCGGTAACGTACACGGCGGCAACGTCTTTGGGTTCGCCAGGGTGGCGCGTAAAGCCAAAGGCTTGATTGACGGTGGAGAACCAGATGGGTTGGTCGGGCTTGCTTTCTAGGAAGATTTGCGCTTTGCCGCCGTTGTGTTCGGCTAGGTTCATGGTGCAGTAATAGCCTTTGGATTGCTCAGTAATGGCGTGGGGTTGCGGTAGGGCTTTGGGGGCTTCGCTGGTTGGGTTGCAGGCGACTAGAATTAGGGCAGCGATGAGTGTGGTTAATGTTTTTTTCATGGTTTTATTTCCGTTGGTTTTGGGGTTTCAGGCTGCCTGAAAATGTATTGTGGTGTTTTTCAGGCTGCCTGAAAAATCAATTGTGGCTGTATAACAAAAACCCCCCACCCTAGCCCTACCCCCGCGGGCGGGGGAGGGGACAGAGTTCAGTTGTTTCAAAAGTTTATTGTTTATTCACAAGTTTGCCAAAAAACATTTTCAGGCTGCCTGAAACTAGATTTGGCGACGATTAAATAACCATGCAGCAAGGGCAAATGGCACAACAATCCAACCTAATTGCGCCATCAGCAACACGGCTTTGCTCAATCCGATTTGTCCGCTCACACCCGCCATGCCTGCGTACATTGCTGTGTTTTCAAAGCCTGTTAAATTGAGCAGACGGTAGATATCGGTCGGATTAAATAGCAAAATGTTTTCCACGATTTTGGCGTTGAGCGCGTGTTTGCTGTCAGCAACCAAAATGCCAAGCAATGCCATGTCAAAAATGACCACAAAAAACAGCCACACGCCAATGGCTACGCCTGCTGCTGTGCCGCGTTCTTTCACTTTCGCGCTGATTAAGTAGCCTATCGATAAAAACGCTGCGCCGAGCAAAACGCTGGCGGCGATGAGCAGGAAAAACGGTTTCCAGGCGCTGGCGTTGATGCCGCCGAAATTCAGTTGCAAGATGATGCCTGCTATGCCGTAGCCCAGCGTGGTGGCGACGGTTAAGAGCGTGATGTGTCCGATGAATTTGCCCACGAGAATTTGCCAGCGCGAGATGGGGTAACTCAGCAATAATGCCATGGTGCCGCGTTCAATTTCGCCAATCAGCGCGTCGTATGCCATGAGCATGGCGATGAGCGGAATGAGAAAAATGGATAGGCTAGATAAGCTGACGACGGTTACGGTAAGCGGGTCTACTTTGACGCTGCCTGTGGGCGCGCTGCCGAGAAAGCCGAGCACCAACGCGAGTACGAACATGAGCACGGTGGCGGCGATAACCCAACGGTTGCGTAGGTTATCGCGAATTTCTTTTTGGGCGATGATGAAGGTGGGGGACATTTTGGGTTCTCTTGATTGAATTTATTTTGATTGTTGCTTTCAGGCTGCCTGAAAAAATTTACACATCTTCCCGTTTCAAAAATTCCGCATACATTTCGTCCAAAGTCGGCGTGTGAATATCCAATTGCGCCACGTTGTCCAAACTGCCTAATTCGTGCAAACGCGCCATTTTGTCGCTTTCGTCGCACGTGGTGGTGTAGTGTTTCAGGCTGCCTGAAACGCTTTGCCAATGATTGGGCAGCGTTTTCTCTTGTTGAAACAAGACATGGATTTGAATCGGTAAACCGCTTTGAATGTGCAACTGACGCATATTGCCGTCGGCGACTTTATTGCCATTTTTCATCACAACAATGCGGTCGGCGTGTCCGTCTAATTCTGCCAGCGCGTGGGTGGAGAGCAAAACGGTTGCGCCTTGTTGTTTTAACTCGTTGATAATTTGGTAAAACATTTGGCGCGATGCGGGGTCTAATCCTGTGGTCGGCTCGTCTAACAACAATAATTTGGGTGCGCCTAATAGGGCTTGGGCGAGTGCGAGGCGTTGGCGCATACCTTTGGAATATGCGCCAACGCGTTTGTAGGCGGATTGGGCGATGCCAACACGTTCCAATAGGGCATGATTTTTTGCCAAATCTGTGCCTTTGAGTTTGGCGTAAAAATCCAGCGTTTCTTTGCCTGTGAGTGATGGGTGTAGCGCGACGGTTTCGGGTAGATAACCGATTTGGCGACGGATTTCGGCGGTTTTTTGGCTGCCTGAAAGGGCTTCGCCAAAGAGTTGTACGCTGCCTGAATCGGGATGAATTAAACCTAAGATAAGCTTCATTAGGGTGGATTTGCCTGCCCCATTGTGTCCTGCCAAGCCAACGCATTCGCCTGCGTTGAGACTTAAATCTACGTTATTGACGGCTTTTTGTGCGCCGTATTGTTTGGTGACTTGGGTGAGGGTTAAGTGTGTGGCGGTCATGGTTTTCTCAATTTTTTTTGGTTTTGCAGCTTGTTATGGGGTGGGATGTTCTATTTTGCAAACGATATTCAGGCAGCCTGAAAGGTTTTTTATGCTTTGTTGAACGATATTTGCTCTACCTTAGCTTTTGAGCTGTTGCAATTTTTGTACGGTTTCGCTTTCAGGCTGCTTCATAAGCGGTTTGCTGTCCACAATGCCGCCGGGCATGATGGCAGGGAATTGTTGTTGCGCCCATTTGACAATGCTGACGGCGGGACTGTTGACCAACAAACGAGCGGCGTGGGCGCGCCAGACGATTTGGTCTATAATACCGTTGGGTTTGTAGGCTGTGTCAGCAATGCCGTCTCCGTTTAGGTCAAACGCGCTGTTGTCGCTCCAATAGTTGCCCAAGCCGCCTTCTGCCCAGTCTAGGAAACGTGTACCGACGTATTTGATTTGTAACTGATTGTTGATAAATGAATTTTGTTGCACCACCATGCCTTCGGGGGCAGCGGTGAAGTGGATGCCCATGGCGCAGTTGGCGAAATGGTTATGGGTTAATTTATTGTGGTTGGCGTTGTAAATGAAAACGCATTTTTCCGATTTATCTACGGCATTGCCGATGATTTCAGAATGGTTGGCATAGTTGAGCATAATGCCTTGCTCAATATTGTTCCACGATACATTGTGATTGACTTTAATGCGCTCGGAAAACATGATGGCATAGCCGATAGTGTTGTCGTAGGAAATATTGTGGCTGATTTCGCTGTCGTTGGTGTACATATAATGTACGCCGTAACGCAGTTTGTGAAAGGTATTGTGATTGAACGTGTTGAAATTGCTGGCATTGGAAAAAATGCCATCGCGCCCGTAAGAAATGTCGTTGTGCAACACTTTGGCATTGGGGGAATTCCATACGGTTACGCCATTGCCGCGCTCGTTTACACGCAATTGTTTGTTACCCACAATGGTGTTGCCTTGCACCAATGATTCTGCCGCGCCCCACATATATACGCCAACAGAATTGTCTAAAATATGGTTATCCAAAACTTGGGCGCGGGTGGCGGTTTTATCCAAAAAAATGCCTGCGTCCATTTCGGGCAAGCTCATGCCTGAGCGCGTTACGGTTAAGTTTTTAACAGTAACATCAGGCGCGGAAATGGTGAGCGTGCGCCCTGTGCGGTCGCCTTCAATAATGGCGGAATGGTCGGGCATTCCTTTTAAAGTCAATGGCTTGGTAATCAAAATTTTAGTTTGGTATTTGCCTGCTGCTAATTGAATGGTGTCGCCTGATTGCGCTGCGTCAATCGCTGCTTGCAAGTTATCTGATGGCGAAACTTTGATGACGGCTGCGATGGCATGAAGGCTGTTGAATACCAAGAGCAAAAATGTGATGATGTGTTTGTTTTTCATGATTTTTTGTATATTTTTTGCTGCCTGATTTTTTGTTTTCAGGCTGCCTGAAAAGTGTTTGAATAAGGAAATGAGTAATATATGTGATTACTGACTTTCTTATTAAAACAGGGTGTGCGCCCCGTTGTTACTTTCAGACTGTCTGAAAGTTCAACTAAGTTGCACACCCTAATTTTATAAGCGATTATTTCGCTGCTGAAGCCGCAGAAGCTGATTCTGTTTGCGCTGGTGCTGAAGAAGCTGCTGCGCTGGCTTGCGCTGGATTAGCAGATGATTTGTTTGCTGCGTCACCCAATAATGGCTCGCCTTTTTTGTGTACAATCATGCGACCTGACATTTCCATGTGCAATGCATGGCAAAACCATTGGCAGTAGTACCAGTACACGCCCAAACGGTTGGCAGTGAAGGTTACAGAAGCAGTCGCTTGTGGTGCAACTTCCATCGCAATACCGTGTCCTTCCAAGGTGAAGCCGTGAGTCAAATCTTCAATCGTTTCCATATTGGTTACGATAACAGTAACTTCGTCGCCTTCATATACTTCAAAGCTTGGCAAGCTGAATGCTGGTGCAACTGCGGTCATGTACACACGAACTTTGTTGCCATCACGAATGACAGTTGCAGCTTTTTCCAATTCTACACCGTCTTTGTTCGCTTGGTCTAACGCGCCTTGCCACATCCATGGGTCTTTGCGGTCCCAAGTTTTGTTTGGGTTTACTTTGCTTGCTGCAACCAGCATCATGTCATGTGGCTCTGCAAAAGTTGGATTGTCGTGTACCAATTTCATTTCGTCGCCAGAAATGTCAATCAATTGGTCACATTCTGGTTTCAAAGGACCTACATTCAAGAAACGGTCTTTGGAGAATTTGTTCAACGATACCAACCATTGACCATCGGCTTCCTTGGTTTCGCCCATGGTTGAGTGGTTATGACCAGGTTGATAGTGAACATCCAATTTTTGCACGATATAATCGCTGGTTTTTTCGCCTTTGGCATACGTGTCAATGGCTTTTTGGATGTTCCATTTCACCATTTGGCTGTCCAAAAACAAGGTGGTGTAGGCGAAGCCACGACCGTCAAATGCAGTATGTAGAGGACCTAAGCCCAATTCTGGCTCGGCAACCACCACGTCGCGCTCTTTGATTTTGCCTGCAAACAAATCGTCTAATTTGCGCACGTCTAACACGGTAACCGTTGGCGACAATTTGCCGTTTAACATGATGTAGTTGCCATCAGGCGACGCGTTACAACCGTGTGGCGAATTTGGCACAGGAATGTAGCGTGTGTAATTTTTTGCAACATTGGTTTTGCGGCCGTCCAATACTTTTACGCCATTGATTTCTTGGTAGTCTCCTGCTTTAACACCTGCTTCAATAGCAGCAAGATTGAACACTACACACCAGTCTTGTTCATTAGCTGACGCTTCAGTTACGGTAATCCCTTTTTCTGAATTATAGCAAGTAGAGAAAGAATATTTGCCTTGATAGTCCGCATCGCCATTATCTAAGTTACCATCCACCATCACTTGCCAAGCAATGTCCATGGTTTCGCCGTCAATCGCGGTATAAACTGCCCAGTAGTTTTTAGCTGGGTCGTCCAACATTGTACCGTTGTTTGGCACAGGTACAATGTGTTCACCATTGGCAAACACATAGCCTGTTTTTGGATAACGCTGTGGACGCAAACCGTGAATACCAGAAGCATTCGGGATTTCTACTACTTTATCGGTTTTCATCACATCACAACGAATGCGCGCCACGCGATTATTGGCTTTGTCGTTACCATAAATGTAACGACCGTCGTATGTGCCGTCGGTAAACGACATATGTGGGTGGTGGTAGTCGCCATTTGGGAAAACTGGCATACCTGATTTTTTCAAGAATTCGCGGCTTTCCGCAGTCAATTTCTCGTTCAAAACGGCACGGCTTTCGTTGGTGCGACCCCAACCTGTTGCGCTGTCCATGTTAAACACAGGAATACGCATCAACTCGCGCATAGAAGGCACACCAACCACACGCACTTCACCTGATTGACCGCCCGACAGGAAGCCATAATATTTGTCCAATTCACCTGGACCAACGTGGCTAGTCATGTCCCCACTACTTGCATGGCTAGCGCCAGCAGCACCCGAAGCACCTGCGTGAGCAGCAGAAGCTGTTTTATTGGCAGCAGGCGCACCGCCTGAACAGGCTGCCAAACCAACTAAACCTACACCCGACGCGGCTGCCGTACCGAGAAAACTGCGGCGGCTAATTTTATTTTCTGACATGGTTAAACTCCTAGATTAGAGAGAACGCGGCAAATAGCACCGCATGTTTTGGGTTAAAAAATTCTGCTTTCAGGCTGCCTGAAATTACTCCTCGCCTTTTTTCTCACGCTTCACAAAATGCACCACTTGCTCATGAGACTGTTGCACCGCTTGTTCCGCACGTTGTGCATCCCATTCTGCTTTTGCCGCTGCTTGCTTTGCCTTTTTCTTATTGGTCGCCACCACCTGCGGACATTTGGTTTTGTGGTTATACAACACTTGACAATTCAAACATTGAATACATTCATTCGGATTAATATCCCCTTCGGGCGCAATCGCTTGCACAGGGCATTCATGATTACACACTTGGCACGGATTACCGCACATCGGATAACGACGCAACCAATTGAAAATCTGCAATTTCGCAGGAATCGCCATCGCCGCCCCCAGTGGACACAAATAGCGACAGAAAAAGCGTTCAATAAACAAACCTGCCACCAGCAACGCCACCGCAAACAGCACAAACCACCATTCACGAATAAAGTGCAAAATAATCGCGGTTTTAAACGGTTCAACCTCCGCCATTTTCTCGGCAAAACCCAAGTCATACAGCGAAACGCCAAACAACACCATAAAAATCAGATACTTAATCGACGATAAGCGCGTATGCACACCAAATGGCACAACAATTTGTTTCACACCCAGTTTTTTCGCAATCACGTTGCTCAATTCTTGCAAAGAGCCAAACGGACAAAGCCAACCACAAAACGCACCTCGCCCCCAAAAAATCATGGACATCGCCGTCGCGCACCACAGCGTGAAGATAAACGGGTCCATCAAGAAATAATCCCAGCTAAACCCATGAATCAGCGATGAAGTAAAGGTTAAAACGTTCACCACCGACAACTGCGCATGCAAATACCAACCGACATAACCCAATGTAATCGTTAAATAAACATAGCGAAAACGGTTATAGAAAGTCTCATATTTCACCAGCGTATCTTGGAAAAAGAACACCGCCGTCAAAATTAACAACATGAAGCCAATCGCGATAATATGCGGCATTTTGTCGCGCCACATTTGCTTCCACAAATCGCGTTGCGGATTTGCGTCTTCTGCTTCCATGCCCGTTGCCAAATCCACCACAGGCGTAACATCCGAAGCCACGGCAGCCTGAACAGGCGCAGCGTCTAATAAAACAGGTTCGCCTTTCGGGTCGTCCACCGTAAACGCTTGCGGCATTTGATAATTCAAATCCACTGTCACAAACGCCTTGTTTTGTACACCCAATTCATGCTGAATCATCAGCTGCAAACGCCAAGGTTCAGCAGGGTCAAATTTAAAATCTTCAGGAGTCACAAACAGCGACACTTCTTTAAAGTGTGGCGCACCTTTTGCTACAAAATCCAGCAAACGCGTATGATGCGCGTCAATAAAGCGGAAACCGTTGTCGTTTTGAATCACTTCAATGCGGTCAAAAATCCCGCCGCGCACATAGCCCGAACCTTTCCACGAATACACGCCTTCGCCAGCAATCACAATCGCAGACTGATTCGGTTTTAACCGCGCTTGCAAGGCTTTAAAACCATCTTCACCTAATAAACTAATCCCGATAGACGGCTGCGACACCACCGCCGTGTACAAATCAATAAATAAACTTTCAGGCTGCCCTGGTTGCGGATGTTTTGCCGCTTCTGGATTATTTTGTTCCAATAAACGATTGGCATCGGCAACCGTTAAATGCAGCTTTTGCACCGCATTTTCTTTCAGCAATTCATCCCAAGACAACGCATCTTTTTTGTCCATATTAGGCAAACGATGTGGGCGTGCTTGCGCGGCAGCGGTTGCGCCAGAAGCTGCGCCCGCCGTTGCTTGTGCGCCACCTTTTTTGCGCATTTCTGCCGTAATAATCCGCGCCGAACGCACAATACTGTCACCAATTACAACCACCGTAACCGTTGCGCCTGTCACAATCTCCGAAGGCGTAGAACCTGCTTTGGGCGGATTAGTCGTTGGATTTAAACCAATGTATCCATTGATGAAATTATCCACTTTTGTCACAGGAATGCCAACCAATACAATTGGTTCATTGTGCGCCAACATTTTCGCACCCTTGATTGTGCCTTGATTATCCAATGCTACAATCGTGTCAATCGGCTTACTAGAGTAACCACGCGTGTTCACTACATCGGTTGTGATGTACACCACACCCACCTCCTTGTCGCCCTCAAACACTTTCGCCGTCATCGGCTTACCTTCTGGCGTACCGAATTTGGTTGCATTAGGGAAAATATCCGATGGCTGCACTTGCTTAATCAATTCAGGCAGCCTTTCCGCATAAACTGGCAGGCTAATCAAAAAAGCAGTTATCAACGTTGCACTCATTGCAACAAAGCGCACCCATGAAAGGCGAGAAATCAAGGCTAACATGATTTGTGTATCCATTGGTTAAAGTTTCACTATTTTTGAACTTTAACGAAGAGTTATTGTTATAAAACATGGCATTTTAGAAGCTAAATGCCATCTTTATCTTGATAGACATCAATATTTAATGTGCTTGCGTTAAGAATAATAAAATTTTGGTATGTAATTTAGTACAACTTTTTCTACAATTTTATCATTGATAATGAAATAAAATTTCGGAGATTACATTATAGAATATTGACTTCAGAATCTTATTTTCAACTTAAGTAAACCATTGTTAGCAAATTTGCCTACCTATAGAAGATAGCAGAATTTTACAAAATTTAAATAAATTTGCAAGTATTAAGTTTCATATTATTTGAATTTTTATAACTACTCTATTTAAAAAGAGACACATACTTCAGGCAGCCTGAAAAAATAACTCTTACTCAATATATTTTCAGGCTGCCTATTTATTATCAACAAAAAAAGAGCAGACTCCCCTGCTCTTTTGCGTATCAATCTAAATTAATGATGATGTCCGTGCGGACCATGCACATGGCCGTGAGCCAATTCTTCGGCAGTCGCTTCACGTACAGAATCTACTGTACCTTTAAAGCGGATTTTCATGCCTGCCAACGGGTGGTTACCATCAACAACTGCTTTGCCATCAGCCACATCAGTTACACGATAAATAACTACGCCACCATGCTCAGGGTCGTCCGCCTCAAACATCATGCCTGGCTCAACTTCCACAGGGAATACACTCAAATCTTCAATGCGCACCAAGCTTGGGTCTTGCTCGCCAAACGCGTCATCAGGCATCATGGTGATATCAATTACATCACCCACGTTTTTCTCGTGCAACGCCTCTTCCACCAATGGAAAAATACCATCATAACCGCCATGCAAGTATGCAATGGGTTCAACTGTTTTATCAATCAAATTGTCATCCGCATCAAACATTTCATAATGCAAAGTCACAACAGAATTTTTTTGAATGCTCATATTTGTATCCTTTATACAAAGTTAAATACCATCAAGTAAATTGTGTCAGGATAACACAGGCTACCTGAAAACCAATTTTTATTACCAAATTACGATTGCAGCCATATGGCGACATCGCACCAAAATTCAAGTCAAGCCATCATTATTTCAGGCAGCCTACCAATAATACCAACGTCTAAATGGCGAATACCATGGATAAAAATCATCATCCCAATAACGATAACGCTCCAATTCGCGCAGACGCTGTTGTGAAACATAATTTTGCCACGCCATTTTGTAACACGCTTGAAACATGGGGGCATTGATTTTTTCCACATAACGCACACGAAAATCTTGGCGAGCTTTTTCATTGGCAAATTCAGGCTGGCTAAAATGTTGCTGCATAAGCGCAGCCGTTTGCGGGTCGCACTGCGCTGCGATCGACACTTGTAATTGTTGTTCATAACGCTTTTGCGCCGCGGCACGTTCTGCTTTTTGCTCAGGCGTGAGCGCGCAGGCGGAAAGTAAAACGCCACCGCCTAATGCTAACCATAATGCGATTTTCATGCTGTTTCCTTTCTTTATCAAACAAATGCTTATATTTTTCAGGCTGCCTGAAAGGTTGATAAAGTTTTAGGCTGCCTGAAAAAATCAATCTTCTGCCGCTTCATCACGCGTTTGAATTACTTTATCAATCAAACCATATTCCGCCGCTTGTTCGGCAGACATATAGTTATCGCGGTCGGTATCGCGTTCAATTTTTTCCAGCGGCTGCCCCGTATGCTCCGCCAGCAAACGGTTTAATTTATCTTTTAATTTCAATAACTCACGCGCATGAATTTCAATATCCGAAGCTTGCCCACCCAAACCACCGCTAATCAAGGGCTGATGAATCATCACGCGGCTATTGGGCAGCGCATAACGTTTGCCTTTCGCGCCTGCCGACAACAAAAACGCGCCCATACTCGCGGCTTGACCCAAGCACAAAGTTTGTACGTCGGGTTTGATGAAGTTCATTGTGTCGTAAATAGACATACCCGCGGTTACACTACCGCCTGGACTGTTGATGTAAAAATAGATGTCTTTATCAGGGTTTTCGCTTTCCAAAAACAGCAATTGCGCCACCACCAAGTTTGCGGTTTGATCGTTCACAGGACCAATTAAGAAAATAATGCGTTCTTTAAGTAGGCGCGAATAAATGTCAAACGCGCGCTCGCCACGACCGCTTTGTTCAATCACGGTTGGGATTAAGGTGTTGTTTTGAATATCTAACATGATGTTTCCTTGTTGTTTTTCAGACTGCCTAAACCTTAACATTATTTTCAGGCAGCCTGAAAACATAAAAATCATTTATGCCATAAAAAACATCCAAACCAAAACGGCTTGGATGTTTTATCAGCCGCTACGCCATTATGCGTTCGCGCCCATTACTTCGTCAAACGACAATTTTTTCTCGGTTACTTTCGCTTTACCCAAAACAAAATCCACCACATTGGCTTCTACCACCAAATTCGTTGGACCTTGTAAACGCTGACGGTCGGCAAAATACCAATCAATCACTTCTTGTGGGTCTTCGTAGCTATCGGCAAATTCTGCTACGATAGCTTTGATTTGCTCGTCATTAGCTTGCAATTTGTTCTCTTCAATCAGAGCAGGCAACAACAAACCCAATGCCACGCGTTGCTCCGCGCGCTCGGTGAACATATCCAATGGCAATTCAAACGATTTGGTATCTAAACCTTGTTGCGCAAAATTTTGTTTCATTTCATCCGCCAAGCGTTGGGCTTCATCGCGCACAAAAGCCTGTGGCAAATCAAAGCTATGTGCCTCACGCAATGCCGCCATCACCGCTTCTGTGTTTTGTGCGTCCACGCGGCGTTTCACTTCACGACCCACGTTTTTCTTCACTTCAGCGCGCATTTTCGCCACGTCGCCATCTTCAATACCCAAAGCGCGCGCAAAATCTGCGTCCACTTCTGGCAATACCGCTTCAGCAACGTTGTTCACCGTAATGGTAAACACAGCGGTTTTACCTGCCACATCTTGACCGTGGTAATCTTCTGGGAAATTCACTTCCACATCTTTGCTTTCGCCTTCTTTCAAGCCTTTTACGCCCGCTTCAAATTCAGGCAGCATTTGACCTTGACCCAAAACGAAAGGATAGTTTTTAGAAGAACCGCCGACAAAAGGTTCACCATCAATTTTGCCTTCAAAATCAATAATTACACGGTCGCCATCTTGCGCTTCGCGTTCTACGCGGTTGTAACGCGTGCGTTGTTTGCGCAAAATTTCAATCGTTTGGTCCACTTCCGCGTCGCCCACTTCGGCAACCGCTTTTTCAATTTCCAAAACAGACAAATCGCCAATTTTGATTTCAGGCAGCGTTTCAAATACAAACGCCACTTGAAAATTGGCTTTATCTTCTTGATTTTCAACAGGTTCAATAGATTTCAAAGCCGCAACGCGCACATCTTGTGCTTGCGCTTCTTTGTAAAACACATCTTGTGCCAAATCATTCAATACATCATTTTGAATGCTCGCGCCATACATAGAAGCAACCATTTTCAAAGGTGCTTTACCTGGACGGAAACCATCCACGCGCACGCGACGTTGCGCATTTTTAATGCGTTTATCGGTTTCAGCATTGATGTCCAACCAGGGCAAAGAAACAATCAATTTGCGTTCCAAGTTTTCCAATTTTTCAACAGTTGCGCTCATGGCAGCCTTTCTCACTAAATTCAATAGGGGATAAAATAAAACGCGCGATTTTAGCACAACTTATTTAAATCAGCAGCAGTTTCTTATGAAAGTTTCATTATCAAGTTTTCAGGCAGCCTGAAACAAATCAACATAAGCCAAAAAATTTACGCCAAAAATTCAGATAATTAAACATTTTGGCTTGACCAAAATCAGCAATCAAAATACAATTAGCGCTTATTTTTTAAAGCCCAGATGGCGGAATTGGTAGACGCGCTAGTTTCAGGTACTAGTGTCCGTAAGGACGTGGAAGTTCGAGTCTTCTTCTGGGCACCAAACTACAAAAAGCAGCTAAAATTTAGCTGCTTTTTTTCGTCTCACAAAGTCTCATA
Organism: Neisseriaceae bacterium B1; assembly: GCA_051414845.1. Taxonomy (GTDB): domain Bacteria; phylum Pseudomonadota; class Gammaproteobacteria; order Burkholderiales; family Neisseriaceae; genus Simonsiella. Next base: position 119,307 of record CP183313.1, on the reverse strand, counting down.
AAGTGAACCAAGCTTCTAATTTCATTAAACTTTATTCTTTCATGCAATCACACTTGATTAAAAATTGATTCCATAAAGTACACAATCGTTTCATTGAGTGAACCGTTTTGTGTTGGTAAAATTGTTGGTAAACGCAAAAAATATACCAGCAACTACACGGCAAATTTGCCATTTTTACCAACAGAGCCTAAACCATGCCTTTAAACGACCGCCAAATCAGAAACGCCAAGCCCGCCGAAAAGATAACCAAGTTATCAGACGGCGGCGGCTTGTCGTTAGTGATTAATCCAAAAGGCGGTAAATACTGGCAGCTTAATTTTCGCTTTAATGGTAAACAGAAAACGCTTTCAATAGGCACATATCCAACTGTTAGCCTATTCGAAGCACGCGCGGCGCGTGAAACGGCAAAACAACAGCTTGCAAGCGGTATTGACCCCGCCGCGCTGAAACAGCATCAGAAAGCAGAAAAAGCGGCAATGCTGGCAAATACGTTTGAAGCCATCGCCGCGCAATGGCACAAAGCGAAAATAGACAAATGGAAACCGCATCATGCGGCGTGAATATGGCGCGCGCTGGAAAATGATGTATTCCCTGCCATTGGTAAACAAGCGATTGATTCTATTTCTGTTAAAGACATTAAAACCCTTTTAGAAGCCATTACACAACGCGGCGCGGTGAATACCGCCGAAAAGATTAGAAAATGGATAGGCGCAATATTCAAATATGCTGCCATGTTAGAAATCACAGACCGCAACCTCGCCGCCGTTTTAACAGGACATATCACAACGCCGCTAGTCAATCACATGGCAGCCTTGCCGCGCGAACAACTAATCGCGTTTTATCGCGCCTTAAACAACTGCAACGCCACACGACAAAACAAAATAGCGGTTATGTTAATTATGCTGGTGTTTGTGCGAAGCAATGAATTAAGGGGCGCGCAATGGATGAAATTGATTTTAAGCAGGCAATGTGGACAATTCCCGCCGAAAGAATGAAGCACGAAAAGACCAACCCAAACCGCTGCATGATGTGCCCTTGTCGGATTGGACACTTGAATTATTGCGTGAATTGCACACACTCACAAGCGCAACAGGCTATCTATTCCCCGCCAAAAGCCGCCAAAGCAAACGCGGCTACATTAGCGAAAACACGCTATCTAAAATCATTCATGAAATAGGCTTTAAAGGCATTGCCACGCCACACGGATTTAGAAGCCTTGCCAGTAGCACGCTAAACGAAAAAGGCTTTAACCCGCAAGCCATAGAGCGGCAATTAGCCCATATTGAATTAAACGCCATATTTACTGCCTACAAACGCGATTGATTTAATCGCCATTTTGGGCGGAAAAAGCGCATTGACCCTAATCAATCAACGCGGCGGCAAATGTACATATCTACCTAAAAGCAAACGAAGCAAAAACAGTAAAAAAAGCATTTTGTTAGAGAGCATATTAGGACAAAAGCAAGCAGACAAATTAAAATACGCCATAGCAAGCAGAATCGTTTATGTACCAAGTTGTCAGAATGCCCGCTTATACTTACGCAATCAAACGGTTATTGCAGAATTTGACCGCCTTTGCAAAGAGAGAAACGATTTACCAGTAACCAAAATTGCCACCATTTTGGGACGAAAATTCCAGCTAACAGCCCGCCAAATATTCAACATTGTCAATTAATATCACACCAGCCCGCCATGCGCGGGCTTTTTTTGTTTTCAGGCAGCCTGAAAACACAAAATTTACAAAAAATAATTTCATTAAGAATCAATATATTGAATTTTTAAAACTTTAATGCTTTTTCCAAACTCATAAAGCGGGCAATACTCCTAAAAACATCCCAAAATGCACAAAAAATCAGCAGCTATGTTTAAACTCACTTTAACCCCCCTTTAAACAGGCTTTAAATTTTTATAACGTGTCAAAAAAGCTGCAAAATCCTGACAAAATAAATGCAAAAACAAAGAATTAAGCGCAAATACCGTCCCTATAAAATCCCAAAAAGATGTGATAACTTAATAAAAAGCACGGCAACATACCGCAGCTTACACTCATCTCAAACAATCAACCAAAGGACAAAAACATGGCAGATAAATTTTTACGCATTAACCAATTTTCAGAAAAATGCGGCATCTCTAAATCCATGATATGGGCAAAACTCAACCCCAAAAACCGCCGCCACGATAGCGATTTTCCACAACCGATTAGACTATCCAGCCGCGCCGTTGCATGGCTAGAAAGCGAATTAGACACATGGATAAACCACCGCGCCGAAAACCACCGCGCCAAACAAACAAGTTAGAAAAGGGACGAATAATGAAAGAACAAAGCCTATTTGATTATGCAGAATTATTGCCGATAGAAATCAATGAAATAGCTTCTATTATTGGCGAAGTGGCAGCAGAAAAGTTAATACATCGTTTTGGCGGCTCACGCGTTAAAGTACCAAAAGGAAAATTAGGGACTAAATGGCAAAAACAAATCATTGAAACCATTGGTAAAGAGAGCGCGGCGCAATTATTTGAACATTACGGCGGCAATGTAATTTATATTGCTTCGTGTAATGCCGCTAAAAGAGAATTAAATAAAAACAAATTTTTACAAGAATATTTTGCACCAACCAAAGCGGGGGCAAGCAAAGCAACGGCATTTAATCAACTAACTGCCAAATACCAAATAGGCATGAGAACGGCAGATGTTTTTTTGAATAGATACAAACGCGACGAAAAATCAAAGCCCATCAAGTATTTTCCACACTTGCAACGAATAGCAGATTTTGAAAGTTTTGACCAAGCAAAAGACTTTGTAAACGCGCAAATCAAGCAACCAAGTGATGTTTACCGATTCATTATTGACGATAAAAACCCACAAAAAATTTATGGCGTATTCAAAATTAAAGCATGGAAACGTAATGATATTTGACGACTTTCAGGCAGCCTGCGACTGGATAGACGACAACACCAGCCCCGAAAATGCGGGCGCGTTTGTGATACAGCAAACTGCCGCGCATCAATGGCAAATCGTACTTTTTCAGGCAGCCTGAAAAACAAACCGCCTGAACCACCCCAAAACCACCCGAAAAAACGCTATACGCGTAATAAACGCAAAAACAGTTGTTATGTTGTTACGAACAGCCTAAACCATTGATTAAATGCAACTTAATATAACAAATAGGGTAAAAATTAGTTGTTATGCCATTTATTGTGTTGTTATGTGTTTTAAATCAACAGCTTACAAGCGCATAACAACAACATTAATGTAAATAACAAGTCAATTTTTGGCCATTTCTTATGAATAAAACTTAAATAATCAAAAAGTTAAGCAGCAAATAACAACATAACAACCATAACAAGCACTTTTCTCTATATATAGCGTTTTTTCAGGCAGCCTGAAACCAAAAACACAACAGAAAGCCCACCATGCCCGCCCAAATCGCCTTTTTTTATCCCGCCCCGCAAAAAAGCCTTGACGGTATCGCCCGCGCTTGGCAAAATTTGCACGTTGCTTTCAATCAAGTAACAGGGTTTAGCAGCCCTAATACAACAAGGCAAATAGCCGCCAAGCGTACCCGCGTTTCCTTGCAAACCAGCGTACCAGCGGCATTTTTATATTTGCATTCCCCTAGTATTGCCTTTTCATGGGAAACAGGGGTGGGGGGCTTTATGCCCGCTAGAAACTTGTTGTCTAGTCTGCTAACCCGCCTTTTGTTTCCCGCCTACACGTTTAGCAGCGTTAAAGCGGGGTTATCAAACCCAACAAGAAAAGGTAAATCAAGCATGATTTCTCTTACTCAAAACGCGCCCATTGATGGCGCACAATCCAAACCCAAACCCGAAAACACCCGCCGCAAAAGCGGTTTTCACACATGGCAGCCTGAAAACCATGCGCCAAGCATTCAAACCATTGTGATGCAAATTAAACGTGATTATGGCGCGGATTACCAAGCCAAACGCGCCCATATTCACGCGCAATTTAGCCGCGAATATGCCGCCTATCGCAGCAAATACGATGCCCCCGCCGCGCGTGAAATGGCAGCGTATAACGCGCAATACCGCGTGGATAGCCTATTGAATGTCTATCGCGATAACGCCGCGCTGGAACAACGCATAAAAGCAGCAATCAAAGCCCGCTTTAATGCGCGTGAAGCCAAACGCCAAGCCGCCAAATGCGCTAAAGCGAAAGGAGCAAGCCATGCAGTTGCTTAAACCGCGCCAAACGCATGTAATTACTGCCCGAAAAATCCGCGTTTTTAGCGATTTTCAGGCGGCAAGCCGCTACATTGACATGCGCCTTGCCCAAAAACCAAGCCATTTATTCAACATTCAACAAACCGCGCAAGGCTGGACTGTATCGCGCGTGATAGGGGTTTAATCATGAATACCAATAAAGCACTCAAACTCTACCCTTGCGGGCTTGGCACTTTCTTGTCTATCGCCAACGAAACCATTGTAGAAAAATTGCGTAATGGCGAATACACCAGCACCCATGCACAAGTATTGCACAGCAACGCCATAACCGCCCTTTATCATTTAGGCGGAACGGCGGAATTGTTAGGCATGGAGCGCATAGATTTTGTAGACGATATGCCCCATTATCAAACACACGCTGCTTGGACGCTTTTTGGGCGCGCCATACAGGAATTAGCCTACACAATTGACAGAGTAACGCCCTACACGCGCCATTACACGCCAAACGCCACCGCATCAAGTGAAACATTCCCGCCTGAAAACGTCTGCTAATCCCCCTTAAACCACACAACCAAACTCAAACCCTGCTTTGCTGCCAAACAGCAAGGCAACTTAAATGCAGCCTGAATAAATATTTAACTAATTGATTTTGAATGAAATAAGTTTTCAGGCAACCTAAAAAAGGAAACAGCATGATGAAAATTAGCCCATTTTTCAACACAGCAGAATTAGAAGCAGCAAACGACAAACACGCCTTTTTGCAAGGCTGCATTGTCGCATTGCAAAGCATTAGTGATTACTGCCTTTCAGACGGCGAACCATTAGACCAATACGACATTAACGACTTTGTTTGTGATTTACGCATCGCCTTAACACGGCATCAAGCCACCGTACAGCAAACCGCAAAGGATAGCCAACATGAATAATCGCTACGAATTAAACGCCATACGCGCCGCCGCGTGTTATCGCTGGCAAGAAATACACGCCGCGCTTGGCATACCGCGCCATTTACTGGACACGCGTAAACACCAAACTTGCCTCGCTTGCGGCGGTAAAGACCGCTATCGCTATACCGATTATCAAGGCAGCGGCGGCTTTATTTGCAACCAATGCACCCTGCAAGGCGGGAGCGGCTTTGATTTATTGATGCTGGTGTTAGGCATGGTAAACGATGCCGCACCGCGCGCCGTGTACACGCCCAAAATCGCCCCTGCCACGCCCAAAGCACAAACAGACAAACAAGCCGCCCTGTTGCAGCAATGGCAAAGCGCAAGCCCGCTACAACTCAATCACGTCGTCGCGCAATACCTTATCGCACGCGGCATACCGCTAACCACCGCCAACTTACCCGCGCAAATTCGCTACATCGCACATTGCGAATACTGGATAAGCGAAACCAACGGCAAACCCGCCCTATTTGCCGCCCCGCCCGCCATGATAGCCGCCATAACCAACACGCAAGGACAATTGCAAGGCATACACAAAACCTATTTGCAGGAAACCCCGCAAGGCTGGCAAAAATGGCACGGCATACACCCACAAACAGGCGAAAAACTACCCGCCAAGAAAATGCAAAGCCGTTTTTCAGGCAGCCTGAAAGGAGCGGCGGTACACATGGCAAGCCCAAACCAAGCAGGGCAAATACTCATAGCAGAAGGCATAGAAACCGTATTAGCCGCCCGCGCCCTATTCAATTTGCCCGCCATAGCCGCGCTATCCGCCAACGGAATGCGCACGCTGGATTTACCGCCCGCCGCACGTGAAATTTATATATGCGCGGATAACGACCACAGCAAAACAGGCATACACGCCGCCCATGATTTAGCCGTGCGTGCCATACGTTTAGGCATCAAAGCGCATATATGGCAGCCTGAAACAGCGGGCTACGATGCCCTAGACGAATACAACGCCCGCCAACAACACAACCAACGCAAGGACAACGACCATGTTTAAACAACCCCAAACCCATGCAGAATTTGCAACCCTATTCACGCAATACACCAGCTTACGCCACCAATACGACAAAACCGCGTAACTAGAAAACATCATACAAGCCTATGCAGAACAACACCGCCAAGACTTAACCAACAACGGCAAAACCCAAACCGTCAAACTGCTTTCAGGCAGCCTGAAATGGCGCAAAAAGCCCGCAAGCATACAAATAGACGGCGAATTAAGCCAAGTATTAGCAGAATTGCGCCGCCGCAAACTTGCCCGCTTTATCCGCGTGAAAGAAGAAATCAACAAAACCGCCCTGCTAGCCAAACGCCCCATTCACGGCATCGCCATAGCAGACGGCGGCGAAACATTCAGCATAGAAATCACGCCTTAAATCCAAGTTTTCAGGCAGCCTAAAAACTGCCTGAACCCCTACCCTATCGCCATAACCAACAAGGTGGGCTGGCACAATCAAACCTACATACTACCAAACGGCGACACCCTAGCCCCAAAAGACAACGAAAACAGCTCACGCATACACTACAACGGCGACACCAGCCAAGCCAACGCATACACCCTTTAAGGCAGCCTGAAACAATGGCAAGAAACCGTCAGCAAACACGCAGCGGGCAATTCATGCCTATGTTTAGCCATAGGCACAGCCCTAGCCGCCCCGCTACTGGCACTATTAGGCGAACAAAACGGCGGCTTTCACATCTACGGCGATTCATCAGACGGCAAAACCACCGCCGCCAAAATCGCCCTATCCATATGGGGCAACCCCGAAAGCTTAAAATTATCATGGCGCGGTACAGACATAGGCTTTTCCAACGCCGCCCTAGCCCGCAACGACAACATGCTTGTATTAGACGAAATAGGCGAAGCAGACCCACGCACCATTAGCAAAACCGCCTATTCCGTAATCAACGGCAAATCCAAACTACAAGGCGCAAAAGACGGCGGCAACAGAGAACAAAGCGAATGGCGCATCATGCTATTTTCAACAGGCGAATACGCCCTACAAAACTACCTAGAACGCGCGGGCTACACATGGGAAGCAGGGCAAGCCGTCAGACTGCCAAGCCTACCCGCCGCCACGCAACACGGCATCTACGACACCCTACACGGCTACCCAAACGGCGCGGCATTATCCGACCATCTATTAACCGCCATAGCGCAACAACACGGAACATCAGGGCGCGCATAGATAGCCAAACTACAAACCCTACCCATAGAAACCATACGCGCCGCGCGTGATACCTTTCTACAAACCCTGCCCGACCTAAACGGACAAGCCCTACGCGTTGCCCGCTGGTGTTGGAATGGCGGGCATACGGCAATGTTTTGACACATGGCGCGAATACAACGGCATAGGCAAATACGAAGATAGCCGCATCATTAACCAAGCCATAACATTTTTACAAACCTATGCAGACAGCCCCCGCTTCGCAGACTGGGAAAGCATCTACACCAACAAAGAACACGCGGACTATCGCAAAGAGCTAGACGACAAAACCAACACAGAATACTGGATAATCCTCGCCGTATTTGAAACCGAAATACTACACGGCATCGACAAACGCAAAGGCTGTCAAGTCTTACACGGTATTTGTTGGCTCAAAAAACCAAACGGCAACGGCCACCAACACCAGCGTTTTCAAAAAGGCAGATTCTACGTTTTAACAGGCATAGAACCACCTGAAAACCAAACCTAAAAATAAGCCCGCTCAAACAAGCGGGCTTTTCATTTTCAGGCAGCCTGAAAACCGATATAATCCAAAAACCAAAACCACAACAAAACAACCCAAAAAGTGTGAGACCCTTGCAAAATGTTGGTAAAATTATTGGTAAAAGGAAAAATTGAACTTATTTAAAATAATAAAATCAACAAGTTAATTAACGAGTTTTAGTCTTCTTCTGAATTTAGCTGCTTTTTTCATTTTTTTTAATGCTTTCTATGCTGCTATATAATCCATCAAGCCCAAGGATACCAAAGACACCTCAGGCTGCCTGAAAACTTATTTCGCGCGTTTTAATTGCTCGGCTGCCTGAATCGCAAAATACGTCAAAATTCCGTCCGCGCCCGCGCGTTTGAATGCGAGCAAACTTTCCAAAATCACCTTATCGCCGTCCAACCAACCGTTTTGGATTGCCGCCATCAACATCGCGTATTCACCCGAAACCTGATACGCAAAAGTCGGCACGCCAAATTCATCTTTCACGCGGCGCACCACGTCTAAATACGGCATCCCAGGTTTTACCATGACCATATCCGCGCCTTCCAAAATATCCAGCGCCACTTCGTGCAAGGCTTCGTTGCTGTTGGCTGGGTCTTGCTGATATTGGTCTTTGGTGGATTTGCCCAAATTCCCTGCACTGCCGACCGCGTCGCGGAAGGGCCCGTAAAATGCCGACGCATATTTCGCCGAATACGCCATAATGCGCGTGTGAATGTGGTGTTCATTTTCCAGAGCAACGCGAATCGCGCCAATGCGTCCGTCCATCATATCGGAAGGCGCAACCACTTGCGCCCCAGCTTCGGCATGGCTCAACGCTTGTTCTACTAACACTTCAATCGTTTCATCGTTCAACACATAACCCGATTCATCGGTCAAACCGTCTTGCCCACTCAACGTATAAGGGTCAAGTGCGACATCGGTCATAATCCCCAATTCGGGAAATTCTTTACGCAAGGTACGAACTGCCGTTTGCACCAAACCTTCGGGATTATAGGCTTCACGCGCATCTGCGGTTTTATTTTGTGTAACAACAGGAAACAACGCCATCATTGGAATACCTAAATGACACATTTTTTCTGCTGTTTTCAACAATAAATCAATGCTTTGCCGTTTGATATTGGGCATAGACGCGATTTCTTGTTCCTGATTTTTGCCTTCCAATACGAAAACGGGATAAATCAAATCGTTGGCGGCCAGCACGTTTTCACGCATCAAACGGCGTGAAAAATCGTCTTTACGCATGCGGCGCAAACGCGTCATCGGGGCTTGGCGAGTGGGGAAATTCATGGGTTTTCCTTGTTTATATTGTCAAAAGAGAAGATTTTAACATTTCAGGCAGCCTGAAACAAAATGATACGCCATGCCGATAGAATTGTAATAACAAGAATCCCTGCATTTTCATGCAGGGATTTTTAAAAACTGGCACGCCCACGGGGAATCGAACCCCGGTTACCGCCGTGAAAGGGCGATGTCCTAACCGCTAGACGATGGGCGCGGAATAAAGGATTTTCTGGCGCACCCGGAGCGATTCGAACGCCCGACCCTTTGGTTCGTAGCCAAATACTCTATCCAACTGAGCTACGGGTGCAGCAAAAACGCGAATTATATGCACTAAAATAAAAGCCGTCAAGCCTTATTTCATAAAAACGCTGAAAAAAGTATAATCGCGTTCTCTTAAATAAAGGCAAAACCATGCAAAACTTGCAACCATTGGCTGATTTTTTGGCAACTTTTCCTAAACCTATCGTGATTTTGGATTTGGAAACGACGGGCGGTGATTTGCTGCGCGAACGCATTACCGAGATTGCGTTTTTGCATATTCACGCAGGTAAAATCACGCCTGTGTCGCAGTTGATTCAGCCGCAACAAAGCATTTCGCCCTTTATTGAAAATTTGACGGGCATCAGCGATGCGATGGTGGCTGATGCGCCTTTGTTTGGCGAATTTTTGCCGCAGATTTTGCCCATGTTGCGCGGCAGTTTATTGATTGCACACAATAGCCGTTTTGATTACAGCTTTTTGCGCCATGAAGCGCAGCGTGCGAGCGTGGATTTGGGTATGCAAACGCTGTGTAGCGTGCAATTGTCGCGCCGTTTGTATCCCGAGTTTCACAAACACAATTTAGACGCGATTATTGAACGGCACGGTTTACACACCGAAAATCGCCACCGCGCAATGAGTGATGTATTGAATTTGGCGCACTTTTTACAGGCAGCCTTATTGGAACGCGGCGCGACAGCTTGGCAACAACACGCGCAAGCCTTGATTCAACCTGCTACACTACCCGAAAGGCTGTCTGAAAACTTACGCGCGGCTTTGGAAGCGCTGCCTGATGCGGCTGGCGTCAGCGTTTGGTACAACGCGCAAGATGAAATTCAGGCGGTATACACACACGAGCGTGCGTACCATGAAATGCCTGCGTTGTTGCGTCGTGTGCCGCCATTGTCGGCACACAGCGCGCGCGTAGCTTTTTTTGCGACGGTCGGCAGTTTGCACAGTCAGTTGGTGCAAGCGCAAATCATGCGTGCGCATCAGTTGCAACCGAGCGAAAACAGTACGCGCCACAGTATTCGTTTTGATTTAGACGCACACGATGGCTGCCTGAAAGCGCGCATTCGTCCGCTCAAAAGTGGTTTTCATGCCCAGCCACCACATGGCTTGTTTCAACACCCCAAAGCAGCAAAACGTGCACTGGCGGCGTGGAGCAAAGACAACGGCATTTGTCCTACGCAATTGGGTATTTTGCCTGACATGTTACCCAAAGGCGAGCCTTGTCCTGCGCAAATTATTTCAGGCTGCGTTAGTGCTTGTGCCATGCAAAATACGGTTTTGCACAATGAAAACGTATTGAATGCGCAACATTTATTGCCCGTTTGTGATTGGGGCAGAGATGCGCGTGTGATGATTCGGGAAACCGAGCCGATTAGCGGTAAAACGATGGCATTTATTTGCGATAGTGGCGCGTTGCAAGTGGGCGATGAATGGTTTGTCAATAATGATTTGCTTGCTGTTTTGAAGCATAAATTTAAGCATTGCAAAGATGATATTCAGGCTGCCTGAAATGTGTAGCAACTGTATTTTCAACCCCGTCGGGCAAAAATACCAAAACTGGTAAAAAACAAGCTAAGCCAAAGACTTAAACTTATCACGCATTATCGCGTTTAAAATCGTCAGCAATTTACGCATACACGCATTAATCGCCACTTTGGCAGCTTTGCCTTTCACACGCAGACAATCGTAAAACGCCTTAATGCACGGTTCATATCGTGCCGCAACCATTGCAGTCATGTATAACGTTTTACGTACCACAGAACAACCACCAAAGCAATGACTTTTGAATTTCATTGTGCCACTTTCTTTCGGGTGTGTGCAACACCCACCAAACTGGCGATTTGTTTGTGTGATACTTTACCCAATTCAGGCAGCATCGCAATCAGTGTCGCTGTTGTGGTTGAACCAACGCCTTTAATTTGGCTGATGGTTTCGGTTTGGTCAGAAAAATGCGTATGGGTATAGTCGTCAATTTGGCGTTCCAAATCGGCGATTAAATCGCTTAAATGCTCAATCAGCTTTTCTACACTTTCAACTTGCGTTTCATGCACTTGGTGCAAACGGTTCTTCTCGGCAGAACGCATTTGTACTAGCTGATTGCGGCGATTGACCAGCGTATCCAATACTTCTTCGGCTTCGCTAGGTGGTGTGTAGAGCATGGTTTTCAAATCGGTGCGTTGCGCCATCATTTGGGCGTAAAACGCGAGCATTTTAGTATCGGTACTCATCATAAACCTGCCTTGCATTCGGTTGTGTGTTGTCTGGCAACTGTTCGGTTGTGTTGATGGTGCTTATCTGCTCTCTGAGCTACGAAACGAGTGTGGGTTTAAATAACTTGGCTCTTGGTCGGATACGAGTGGCAGATCGGCTGGGGTTGTTGCTATGATACTTGGGTTTTAATATACAAGGTCGGATTCTCGAATCCGACATTTTTTGATTCTAGCAAATATCTGTTTTTATTTTAAAATTGTCGGATACAAGAATCCGACCTACAAATGTGTACATTAATATATAAAAAGGCTACCTGAAACTTTCAGGCAGCCTTTTTACACTTTAATGTGTATTTAATTCGCTGAATTATTTACCCATTTTCAATTTTTGCCACAATGCTGTGGTTTGTTTTTTCGCTTCTGGCGACATTTGTGGCATCACAAAACCTGCTGCCATGTCTTCTGCCGTTGGGAAAATAGAACGGGTTGCCACTAAAGCTTTGTCCATTTTTTCGCGCGCTGGCAAGCTGGCTGGGGCGAATGTTACCGCGTTGCCGTTTTTCGCTGCGATTTCTGGGTCTAATGTGTAGTTGATGTATTTATGCGCGTTAGCTACGTTTTTCGCGTCTTTTGGAATCACCCAAGATTCCACCCAAATGCCCATGCCTTTTGGCGTCAATACTTCAATACCCACATTAGATTTTACTTCTTCTGAACGGGCTTTTGCCAAGTTCAAGTCGCCGCCGTTACCTGCTACCAAGCAGATGTCGCCGCGTGCCAATTCGTCAATATAAGATGCGCTAAATCGTTTGATATCGGGGCGAACGGCTTGCAATACGGCATAAGCTGCATCAATATCGGCTGCATTTTCGCCTTTTGGACTTTTGCCGATGTAGTTCAACACAATCGGAAACATTTCGCTTGGTGTATCCCAAAGAGCGATACCGCAAGATTTTAATTTGTTGGTGTATTCGGGTTTGAACAACAAGTCCCAGCCGTTTTCAGGCAGCTTGCCGCCAAGTAATTCTTTACCTTTGGCGGTAATTGCCAAGGTGTTTGCGCCAGAGAAGTATGGCACAGCGTATTCGGTCGCTTGTGGTTCTGCATCGCTCAACAGTTTCAACAATGCTGGATCAATGTTTTTATAGTTTGGAATCAAATCCTTGTTGATTTTTTGGTATGCGCCTGCCTGAATTTGACGTGGCAAGAATGCGATACCCGGCACGGCTAAATCGTAACCTGATTGACCGGTCAGCACTTTGGCTTCCAAGCCTTCGTTGCTTTCGTAAAGGTCGTAGGTCAAGTCCAAGCCCTTGGCTTTTTTGAAGTCTTCTACCGTGGATTCGTCCACATAGTTTGACCAGTTGAAAATGCGCAATTCTTTGGTTTCAGGTAGGTTGGAAGCTGGCGTTGCCGCTACACCTGAAGCGTTTGCTGGCGCAGTTTGCGCGCTTTTGTTATCAGACGATTGACCGCCACCGCAGGCTGCCAATGTGAACAAAATAATCGTGCTCAACAAGGTTTTTTTCATTATGGTATCTTCTCATTAGAGGGTTGGAGGGAAGCGGCGATTGTAAAGTTTTTGTTTTGAAAAATCAAACAGTTTTTGCATACTTAGAATAAGTGTTATGTGCTTTTTGATAATCTAACTGGCTTTCAGGCTGCCTGAAAAAGGATTGGGCTTTGTATAGTCGTTTAATGGAGAAATAGGAGAATATGATAACGTTCGCTGCATATATCGGGTACATACGCAGCTATAAAAGTTTTCAGGCAGCCTGAAAATATAGGCTGCCTGAAAATCGATTTAGATGTATTCTACTGTGAGAATTTCGTATTCGCGAATACCGCTCGGCGCTTGCACTTCGGCAACATCGCCCTCTTCTTTGCCAATCAAAGCGCGCGCAATCGGGGAATTGACGGAAATTTTTTGTTCTTTAATATCGGCTTCATCGTCGCCCACGATTTGATAACGCACTTCTTCATCGGTTTCCAAATCCATTAAAGTAACGGTTGTACCAAATACAATGCGTCCTTCGGCATGAATTTCTTTGGGGTCAATGATTTGTGCGTGTGACAATTTGCTTTCTAATTCTGCAATGCGACCTTCAATAAAGCCTTGTTTTTCTTTGGCGGCTTCGTATTCGGCGTTTTCAGACAAATCGCCGTGCGAACGCGCTTCGGCAATGGCAGCGATGATTTCTGGACGCGCTACAGATTTAAGGTGTTGCAATTCGTTTTTCAGTTGTTCTGCACCAAAAAGCGTTAAAGGGATTTTTTGCATGTTTACTCCGTGTTTCAGGCAGCCTTGGTTTTCAGGCTGCCTGAAACATATCAATATAAATAGTAGGATAAATAAAAAGGCAAGCCGCTGAAAATGCGGCTTGCGTATATTCGGTTTTGCTGCGCGCATTGTAACAAATGCACGTGAAAAAGCAAAGTTTAGATGGCTTTTTCGTTTTATTGCAACGGTTTCATGCCCATATATTCCAACAAGAAATTGGTAAATGCTGGGTTGGCTGGTTTGTTACTCATATTAGGCCAACGTTGTTGCCAGCCACGCAAGGCGTTTTCTACATAAGCTTTTGATTGTGAAGCATTAATTGCACCACGCTGACTATCAACCGCTGCTTGTTGGTACACTTCATATACGCTGTCATCTACGCTATTACGACCCACCAAGTTACGACGATAACGGTCTAGCATTTGCGCAGCTTGTACTTTGGTAATTTTGCCACTGGAAACTTGTGTACCTAAGCGTTGTGCTTCGGCACGGATTTTGGCAACGTCTGTCCAGTGGTTTCTGTCTAATTGGTAAACGCCGCTGCTTTGTGTATTGTTGTTTGGCGTCAAAACGCGTGGCACTTCTAAAGTACCGCAAGCGGATAATACCATTGCGGTTAGAATGGCTAAGGGCAAGTGTTTGTTCATGATATGTTCCTGCGGTAATTTGAAAATGGCGTATTTTAACCGATTTTGCATGGGTTTCAAAATAGCAACAGCCTGAAAGTATGTAAAACTTTTCAGGCTGCCTGAAAACGCGTTTAAGCTAAATCGGCAAATAACGGTGTAGACAAGTAACGCTCGCCGTATGATGGAATCAATACGACAATCAATTTGTCTTTATTTTCAGGTTTCGCCGCCAGTTGCAATGCTGACCAAACGGATGCACCTGATGAAATGCCAACCAAAATACCTTCTTTTTCTGCCATCGCGCGCGCGGTAGAAAATGCGGCTTCGTTAGGTGTTTGAATAATGCCGTCGTACACTTCTGTATTCAAGTTTTTCGGCAAGAAACCTGCGCCAATACCTTGAATAGGATGTGGACCTTTTTGACCGCCGCTCAACACAGGCGACGCTTCAGGTTCTACGGCAAATACTTGTACACCCGAATTTTTAGCTTTCAATACTTCGCCTACACCTGTTACTGTACCGCCTGTGCCTACACCCGCTACGAAAATGTCCACTTTACCGTCAGTATCGCGCCAGATTTCTTCGGCGGTGGTTTTACGATGAACTTCTGGGTTTGCCGCGTTTTCAAATTGTTGTGGCATAAAATAGGTTTCAGGATTGGTTTTCACGAACTCTTCCGCTTTAGCAATCGCACCGCCCATACCTTCAGCTGCTGGCGTTAATACCAATTCTGCACCAAAAGCACGCAACAACATACGGCGTTCTTTACTCATGCTTTCAGGCATAGTGATGACCAATTTATAGCCTTTTGCCGCACAAACCATTGCCAAGCCAATGCCGGTATTACCTGAAGTTGGCTCAACAATAATCGTACCTTCTTTGATTTTTCCTTCTTTTTCAGCCACTTCAATCATCGCGGCGGCAATACGGTCTTTCACGCTGCTACCTGGGTTGAAAAATTCCAGTTTGGCGACCACGCGACCTGGCAAGCCTTTGGTTAAGGCGTTCAATTCTACTAAAGGTGTGTTACCAATCAAATCTGTAATGCTATGTGCAATATTCATTTTTTTTGCTCCTTGTTGGATAAAATTAAGATAGACAAAGTATAACATGCCACTTCACTTTTCAGGCTGCCTGAAAACAGAATTTGTGCTACTTTGTTTTATAATTTAAGGATATAAAATTTTGTCTAATAGTAAAAATCCCAGTTTACTGTATGGAGTAAACTGGGATTTAGAATAAGAGTTTGGCGATGACCTACTTTCACACGGGAACCGTACTATCATCGGCGCTGGGATGTTTCACTGTCCTGTTCGAGATGGGAAGGAGTGGTACCAAACCGCTATGGTCGCCAAACGTAAACTGTCAAACTGGGAAGCCGTTGAGAAGATTGCTTTGAATAAGCATTATTCTGTTATTTATTGTTTAATCAACATTAATTTTGGTGATGAACTGTATTCATCAGTAAGCTTTATCTTGATGACTTTGTGTTTATTCTGATTTTGTGTGTTTTATTTCACTTATCAGTTTCAAAGTTCTTCAAATGATAGAGTCAAGCCACACGAGCAATTAGTATAGGTTAGCTTCAAGTGTTACCACTCTTCCACACCCTACCTATCAACGTTCTGGTCTTGAACGACTCTTTAGTGTGGTTAAACCACAAGGGAAGTCTCATCTTTGGGCGAGTTTCGCGCTTAGATGCTTTCAGCGCTTATCTCTTCCGAACTTAGCTACCCGGCTATGCTTCTGGCGAAACAACCGGTACACCAGAGGTTCGTCCACTCCGGTCCTCTCGTACTAGGAGCAGCCCCCGTCAAACTTCCAACGCCCACTGCAGATAGGGACCAAACTGTCTCACGACGTTTTAAACCCAGCTCACGTACCACTTTAAATGGCGAACAGCCATACCCTTGGGACCGACTACAGCCCCAGGATGTGATGAGCCGACATCGAGGTGCCAAACTCCGCCGTCGATATGGACTCTTGGGCGGAATCAGCCTGTTATCCCCGGAGTACCTTTTATCCGTTGAGCGATGGCCCTTCCATTCAGAACCACCGGATCACTATGTCCTGCTTTCGCACCTGCTCGACTTGTCGGTCTCGCAGTTAAGCTACCTTTTGCCATTGCACTATCAGTCCGATTTCCGACCGGACCTAGGTAACCTTCGAACTCCTCCGTTACTCTTTGGGAGGAGACCGCCCCAGTCAAACTGCCTACCATGCACGGTCCCCGACCCGGATTACGGGTCTGGGTTAGAACCTCAAAGTCACCAGGGTGGTATTTCAAGGACGGCTCCACAGAGACTGGCGTCTCTACTTCTAAGCCTCCCACCTATCCTACACAAGTGACTTCAAAGTCCAATGCAAAGCTACAGTAAAGGTTCACGGGGTCTTTCCGTCTAGCAGCGGGGAGATTGCATCTTCACAACCATTTCAACTTCGCTGAGTCTCGGGAGGAGACAGTGTGGCCATCGTTACGCCATTCGTGCGGGTCGGAACTTACCCGACAAGGAATTTCGCTACCTTAGGACCGTTATAGTTACGGCCGCCGTTTACTGGGGCTTCGATCCGATGCTTGCACATCTTCAATTAACCTTCCAGCACCGGGCAGGCGTCACACCCTATACGTCCACTTTCGTGTTAGCAGAGTGCTGTGTTTTTAATAAACAGTCGCAGCCACCGATTCTCTGCGACCCTGATAGGCTTACGGAGCAAGTCCTTAACCTTACAGGGCATACCTTCTCCCGAAGTTACGGTATCAATTTGCCGAGTTCCTTCTCCCGAGTTCTCTCAAGCGCCTTAGAATTCTCATCCTGCCCACCTGTGTCGGTTTGCGGTACGGTTCTGTTTTAGCTGAAGCTTAGTGGCTTTTCCTGGAAGCGTGGTATTGGTTACTTCATGTCCATAGACACTCGTCATCACGTCTCGGTGTTAATAAAAGCGCGGATTTGCCTACGCTTTCCACCTACTGGCTTAAACAAACTATTCCAACAGTTTGCTAACCTAACCTTCTCCGTCCCCACATCGCACTAAAACAAAGTACGGGAATATTAACCCGTTTCCCATCGACTACGCATTTCTGCCTCGCCTTAGGGGCCGACTCACCCTACGCCGATGAACGTTGCGTAGGAAACCTTGGGCTTTCGGCGAGCGGGCTTTTCACCCGCTTTATCGCTACTCATGTCAACATTCGCACTTCTGATACCTCCAGCAGCCCTTACGAACTGCCTTCACAGGCTTACAGAACGCTCCCCTACCATATACTAAAAGTATATCCGCAGCTTCGGTTATAGATTTGAGCCCCGTTACATCTTCCGCGCAGGAAGACTCGACCAGTGAGCTATTACGCTTTCTTTAAATGATGGCTGCTTCTAAGCCAACATCCTGGCTGTCTGTGCCTTCCCACTTCGTTTACCACTTAATCTATTATTTGGGACCTTAGCTGGCGGTCTGGGTTGTTTCCCTCTTGACACCGGACGTTAGCACCCGATGTCTGTCTCCCGAGGAGCAACTTGATGGTATTCTTAGTTTGCCATGGGTTGGTAAGTTGCAATAACCCCCTAGCCATAACAGTGCTTTACCCCCATCAGTCTCATGCTCGAGGCACTACCTAAATAGTTTTCGGGGAGAACCAGCTATCTCCGAGTTTGTTTAGCCTTTCACCCCTATCCACAGCTCATCCCCGCATTTTGCAACATGCGTGGGTTCGGACCTCCAATGCGTTTTACCGCACCTTCATCCTGGCCATGGATAGATCACTCGGTTTCGGGTCTACACCCAGCAACTAGACGCCCTATTAAGACTCGGTTTCCCTACGCCTCCCCTACTCGGTTAAGCTCGCTACTGAATGTAAGTCGTTGACCCATTATACAAAAGGTACGCAGTCACCCCATAAAAGGGCTTCCACTGTTTGTATGCATCAGGTTTCAGGTTCTATTTCACTCCCCTCCCGGGGTTCTTTTCGCCTTTCCCTCACGGTACTGGTTCACTATCGGTCGATGATGAGTATTTAGCCTTGGAGGATGGTCCCCCCATATTCAGACAGGATTTCACGTGTCCCGCCCTACTTGTCGTATACTTAGTACCACCGATGAGATTTCGAGTACGGGGCTATCACCCACTATGGCGGAAGTTTCCAATTCCTTCTTCTATCTCAACAGTTATCATATACAGGCTTTTCCGCGTTCGCTCGCCACTACTTGCGGAATCTCGGTTGATTTCTTTTCCTCTGGGTACTTAGATGGTTCAGTTCTCCAGGTTCGCTTCGCTAATCCTATGTATTCAGATTAGGATACTTAGTAAACTAAGTGGGTTTCCCCATTCGGACATCGCGGTATCATTGCTTTTTTGCCAGCTCCACCGCGCTTTTCGCAGGCTTACACGTCCTTCTTCGCCTATCATCGCCAAGGCATCCACCTGATGCACTTATTCACTTGACTCTATCATTTGAAGAACCTTCTGACTTTGCAAAAACTGGCGTTGACAACCAATTTCTACTTAGATTCTCTACTTTGACAAAGCTTACTGCTGTTGTTGTGTTCCGTTCTTGCCTTTTGTTTACAAGAACAGTTGATACAATCATCACCCAAATTTGCTGTATGATTTGTTGCCTTTTCAGGCTGCCTGAAATACTGTTGCATCAGTATTTCAAACCAAATCAAACATTGTCTTTGTTTGTTGATTTCGGCTTTCCAATTTGTTAAAGATCGATGCGTTCAAAATAAATCGCAAATTAAAGTAAGCCAGCAAGTTTACACAAACTCACTTTAATTTGCAATTTCTATTTTTTAAGTTTTTTTAAATTCTAAATTTATAAATTATTTTTTATTTTAATTTTTAAATTCATCATTTATTTTTATTTCAGGCTGCCTGAAACTTGGTGGAGGCAAACGGGATCGAACCGATGACCCCCTGCTTGCAAAGCAGGTGCTCTACCAACTGAGCTATGCCCCCAGTATTCTTACTTCTTCATAAACAATCAAACTTAATTTAATCTGTTAAATTTAAATCTTGTTTTATTATTTATTTTTTACTTCAACACATTCTGCTTATCGCTCACATGCTCTAAACTGGTGGGTCTGGTAGGACTTGAACCTACGACCCCACGCTTATCAAGCGTGTGCTCTAACCACCTGAGCTACAAACCCTATGTGTTGTTTAATTTAAAAAAAGAACAAGCTATGCGCGAAGTGAAACATCGCCGCGTACATTAATTACGTAAGATATTGAACAACACAGCAGAGCGCCGTTATTTTTTAAATTTCGCATCTTTATTTCACAGTTTACCGATAAGTGTGAGTACCTAACAATCTCTTCTTTTCTCTAGAAAGGAGGTGATCCAGCCGCAGGTTCCCCTACGGCTACCTTGTTACGACTTCACCCCAGTCATGAAACATACCGTGGTAAACGGGCTCCTTGCGGTTACCCTATCTACTTCTGGTATCCCCCACTCCCATGGTGTGACGGGCGGTGTGTACAAGACCCGGGAACGTATTCACCGCAGTATGCTGACCTGCGATTACTAGCGATTCCGACTTCATGCACTCGAGTTGCAGAGTGCAATCCGGACTACGATCGGTTTTCTGGGATTGGCTCCACCTCGCGGTTTGGCTACCCTCTGTACCGACCATTGTATGACGTGTGAAGCCCTGGTCATAAGGGCCATGAGGACTTGACGTCATCCCCACCTTCCTCCGGTTTGTCACCGGCAGTCTCATTAGAGTACCCAACCAAATGATGGCAACTAATGACAAGGGTTGCGCTCGTTGCGGGACTTAACCCAACATCTCACGACACGAGCTGACGACAGCCATGCAGCACCTGTGTTACGGTTCCCGAAGGCACATTTCCGTCTCTGGAAACTTCCGTACATGTCAAGACCAGGTAAGGTTCTTCGCGTTGCATCGAATTAATCCACATCATCCACCGCTTGTGCGGGTCCCCGTCAATTCCTTTGAGTTTTAATCTTGCGACCGTACTCCCCAGGCGGTCAATTTCACGCGTTAGCTACGCTACTAAGCAATCAAGTTGCCCAACAGCTAATTGACATCGTTTAGGGCGTGGACTACCAGGGTATCTAATCCTGTTTGCTACCCACGCTTTCGAGCATGAACGTCAGTGTTATCCCAGGGGGCTGCCTTCGCCATCGGTATTCCTCCACATCTCTACGCATTTCACTGCTACACGTGGAATTCTACCCCCCTCTGACACACTCTAGCTACCCAGTTCAGAACGCAGTTCCCAAGTTGAGCTAGGGGATTTCACATCCTGCTTAAGTAACCGTCTGCGCTCGCTTTACGCCCAGTAATTCCGATTAACGCTCGCACCCTACGTATTACCGCGGCTGCTGGCACGTAGTTAGCCGGTGCTTATTCTTTAGGTACCGTCATCAGTCAATGATATTAGCACTAACCTTTTCTTCCCTAACAAAAGTCCTTTACAACCCGAAGGCCTTCTTCAGACACGCGGCATGGCTGGATCAGGCTTGCGCCCATTGTCCAAAATTCCCCACTGCTGCCTCCCGTAGGAGTCTGGGCCGTGTCTCAGTCCCAGTGTGGCGGATCATCCTCTCAGACCCGCTACTGATCGTCGCCTTGGTAGGCCCTTACCCCACCAACTAGCTAATCAGATATTGGCCGCTCGAATAACGCAAGGTCCAAAGATCCCCTGCTTTCACCCTCAGGTCGTATGCGGTATTAGCTATCCTTTCGGATAGTTATCCCCCATTACTCGGTACGTTCCAATATATTACTCACCCGTTCGCCACTCGCCGTCAGTAGTGCAAGCACTACCACGCTGCCGTCCGACTTGCATGTGTAAAGCATGCCGCCAGCGTTCAATCTGAGCCAGGATCAAACTCTTATGTTTAATCTCTAACTTATTTAACTTCTGGTCTGCTTCAAAGAAACCGACAAAGAGTAATCAACTAAAAAGCCAATCACAATCTTGTCTGTTTTTATTGTCGCAGTGTGAGACCATTAGGCACTCACACTTATCGGTAATCTGTTCTGTTAAAGAGCTATTTCAACCTTGAAAAACTTAATCAAACCAACTATAATCAGTAGTTCAACTCGCTTTTCGTTGCCGCCGTAGCAGCGAAAGACCGAACTATACGCCCCACTCGCTAAACAGTCAATACTGAAGTGCAAAATATTTTACAAAATTCTTAATCTACTCTGAATTTTAAAGATATTTTTTTGGTAAGTTTTTAAGCTGCCTTAAATTTCAGGCAGCCTATTAATATAAACTTTCTATCTATCCGCAAAATCTTCCAACATTTTCTGATAAACCGCCTGTGGCACATACCGCTCAATCATCTCTCGCCAACCATTCGGCCCAACCAAACCTTTAACCATAGTAGAAGAAATTTCCGCAATTTCTCTTGGTGGCATTAAAAATACAGTTTGGATATTGGGTTGCAAATCCGCATTAATATAACGAATAGCGCGTTCATACTCATAATCAGATGCTGAACGAATGCCACGCACAATAAAATCCGCGCCCATTTTATTGGCATAATTGACCAAAAACTCATTTTCAAAAGAAGCAATATGCACATTACCGAACTGCTGTGTAATTTCTTCCAGCATCATTTGGCGCTCCGCAACAGAATAAGTGCTTTTCTTTTCTGGGTTCACACCAATGGCTACGATGAGTTCATCAAATAATTGATGTGCTTCTGCAATCATCCATAAATGTCCGTTGGTTGGCGGGTCAAAACTGCCCGCATAAACTGCGCAACGTAAACCAGTAGAATATTCCATTTTCTCATTCCCATCATGATTTCAGCTTCAAAATAAGAAGCCTAAACTTTCAGGCAGCCTGAAAACAATAAAAGGCAGACCGATGCTGCCTTTTATTAAGTTTTACTCATCAGAAGTCGCGTCTTCTGTGTCATCACTTTCATTGCCCTGCTCTTGTGTACCATCGATAAAAGCAGGGTTTTTGCTCGCTTCAGCGCGAATTTTCGCTTCAATTTCTTTCGCCATCCCAGGGTTTTCTTTCAACCAAATACGGACATTTTCCTTGCCTTGACCAATTTTGCTACCTTCATAGCTAAACCAAGCGCCTGATTTTTTGATAATACCCATTGCGCTACCAATATCAATGATTTCGCCTTCCCAGCTCACACCTTCGCCATACAAAATATCAAATTGCGCAGTACGGAACGGCGGTGCAACTTTATTCTTAATCACTTTGACTTTGGTTTCTTTACCAATCGGCTCATCGCCCTCTTTGGCTTTGATTTGTGTCGTACCACGGATATCAATACGCACCGAAGCATAGAACTTCAACGCATTACCCCCCGTCGTCGTTTCAGGGTTACCAAACATCACGCCAATTTTCATACGCAACTGGTTAATAAATACCACCAAAGTATTGGTTTTTTTAATATGACCTGCCAATTTACGCAGAGCTTGGCTCATCAACCGCGCTTGCAAACCCACATGGCTATCGCCCATCTCGCCTTCAATTTCAGCCTTAGGCACCAACGCAGCCACCGAGTCAATTACAACCATGTCCACACCACCTGAGCGTACCAAAGTATCGCAAATTTCCAATGCCTGCTCCCCTGTATCAGGTTGAGAAAGCAACAATTCCTCTACTTTAACGCCCAAAGCACGCGCATAAATCGGGTCAAACGCATTTTCCACGTCAATAAACGCACACACGCCACCATCTTTTTGGCATTGTGCAATCGTTTCCAAACACATCGTTGTTTTACCCGAAGATTCAGGACCAAAAATCTCAATAATGCGACCACGCGGCAAACCACCTACGCCCAAGGCCAAGTCCAAACCCAAAGAGCCTGTTGAAATCACTTGCAACTCTTCCATTTGCTGGCTGCCATCCATTTTCATAATGGCTTCTTTACCAAAATTCTTCTCAATTTGCGCCAAAGCCGCCTGTAACGCAGCAGCTTTATCTGTATTTTTATCAATACCCTTAGTTATTTTACTTGATTTCTCAGCCATGTTGTTCTCAAAAATAAAGAAATATAAACAGCACGCATTATCGCATAGACTCTGCCACACGCAAAGCACCGTAACACCAAAACGCCAGATTGAAACAAAGTTTCAGAAAACCCACCCTATTTTCAGCAAAAGTTAAACTTTACCAACCTATTTTTACAAAAAATAAAGACTTACTCATTTGACAAGCATGAAATAAAAATACATAATTCGCCTCATTCAATCGCGCAAACGGTTGGATATTTCTCCTCTATTTCTCCTTTGTAGACTTTGGCGCGTATCTTCCCGATATGCGCTTTTTTTATTCATTTTTCAGGCTGCCTGAAAACCTTTCCCCAAGCCAAAATATCCAAAGCCTAGTCGCAAAACTATTCACACCCCAGCGAAAACGCTATAATCCAACGTCTTTTTTAGTCCCAAAAACCAAAAATCATGAACACGCCCTTGCTTGATACCGTCCAACTCCCTGAAAACCTACGCCAACTCGCGCCGTCGCAATTGCCGCAATTAGCGGACGAATTGCGCGCGTTTTTGCTGGACAGCGTTGGCAAAACAGGCGGACATTTCGCCAGCAATTTGGGCGTGATTGAGCTGACAATTGCGCTGCATTATGTGTACAACACGCCCGAAGACCACTTGGTTTGGGACGTGGGACACCAATCCTATCCACACAAAATCCTAACAGGGCGCAAAGAGCGCATGGGCAGCATTCGCCAATATGGCGGTTTGGCGGGTTTTCCAAAACGCAACGAAAGCCAATACGATGATTTTGGCGTGGGTCACTCTTCTACATCCATTGGCGCGGCGTTGGGCATGGCGGTGGCGGATAAGCTGGTCGGCAGCAGTGCGCGAAGCGTGGCGATTATCGGCGATGGCGCGATGACGGCAGGGCAAGCATTTGAGGCCTTAAATTGCGCGGGCGATATGGACGTGGATTTACTCGTGATTTTGAACGACAACGAAATGTCTATTTCGCCCAATGTAGGCGCGTTGCCGAAATATCTAGCGCGTAATGTCATGCGCGATTTTGGTGGCTTACTGCATGAATTGAAACAACATTCCAATAAAGTGTTGGACAAATTGCCCATACCTGTGAAAGAAATCGCCGAAAAAGCCGAACATACGATTAAAGCGTTTGCCAACGAAAGTGAACACATCAAACAATCGCTGTCGCTGTTTGAAAATTTCGGTTTTGAATACACAGGCGCGGTGGACGGGCATAATGTAGAGCAACTCGTTGAAATATTGAAAGAATTGCGCCAACGCAAAGGCCCTCAATTGTTGCACATCATCACCAAAAAAGGACAGGGCTACAAGCTGGCTGAAAACGACCCTGTGAAATACCACGCGATTGGCAAAGCCCCAGTTGCGCCGTCGGAAGAACCTGTTTCAGGCAGCCTGAAACAGGAAATGCCACAACCCAAACCAACCTACACGCAAATTTTCGGGCAATGGCTGTGCGACCAAGCCACCGCCGATAAACGCCTCGTCGCGATTACGCCTGCCATGCGCGAAGGCAGCGGCTTAGTAGAATTTGAACAGCAATTCCCAACGCGTTATTTTGATGTTGGTATCGCCGAGCAGCACGCGATTACCTTTGCCGCAGGGTTAGCATGTCAAGGCGCAAAGCCCGTGGTCGCCATTTATTCCACTTTCTTGCAACGCGGCTATGACCAATTATTGCACGATGTCGCGTTGCAAAACTTGCCTGTATTGTTCGCCATTGACCGCGCTGGCATTGTCGGCGCAGATGGCCCAACCCACGCAGGCACGTATGATTTGAGCTTTTTGCGCTGCGTACCCAATATGGTCATCGCCGCGCCAAGCGATGAAAACGAATGCCGCCTTTTATTAACAACGTGTTACCAGCTTGACCAGCCAACCGCCGTGCGTTATCCACGCGGTACAGGGTGCGGTGCAGAAGTTTCAGACAGCCTCAATACCGTTCCTGTTGGCAAAGGCGTGATTCGCAGACACGGCGAAAGCATCGCCATTATCGCGTTTGGCAGCATGGTTCAGGCTGGCTTAACCGTTGCCGAAACGCTGAACGCCACCGTAGCCGATATGCGTTTTGTCAAACCATTGGATATTGATTTAATTATAGAATTAGCGCAATCGCACGATTATTTGGTTTGCATAGAAGAAAACGCGGCAGCAGGCGGCGCAGGCAGCGCGGTGTTGGAAGTATTGGCACAACGCGGCTGCCTGAAACCGATTTTATTGTGTGCCATTCCCGATTTGGTTACCGAACACGGCGACAGCGCGAAGATTTTGGATAATTTAGGTTTATCTAGCGATAAATTATTAATCCAAATTAATGATTGGCAACAAAAAATCTCTACTTAAATCTTCTGACAACCTAAAACCTTTGCCCCCCCGAAAACTTCAAATTTACCGTCATTCCCGCACAGGCGGGAATCCAACTTTGATTTTTAGTTTCTATTTTTTATAAAATGGTTGTGAATATGAAGGATGGATTCCCGTCTGCGCGGGAATGACAAGGTTGCTAGTTTCAGGCAGCCTGAAAAGGTTTTGCAAAGGTCTCAGCCTGATGAAATATATTTTCATCCAAGAAAAAGGACTTATCATTTCACGAATGATAAGTCCTTGAATTTTTTGGTCGGAGTGAAAGGATTCGAACCTTCGACCCCTTGCACCCCATGCAAGTGCGCTACCAGGCTGCGCCACACTCCGACAAAGAAAGTGCGAGATTATAGGGCTATTCTGCTTTTACCGCAAGAATATTGTCTATTTTTAGCAGCATAGTCTCTAGCTTTGCTCGCATTTCAATTGCACTAATCACAGGATTGCCTTGCTCATCTAAGGCATTGCGTGCAAAGTAGTCGCTAATACTGTGCCGCATTTGACGTAGCTTGATGACATCGTTACGAGTAAGGACTTGCGTTCCTTTACCTAATACAACGCCTTCTTGCTGCTGCCATTGCTGAATTTGTCCAATATCAAGTTGCGCTAAAACCGCTGCTTCATCTAGGCTGAAGTAGCGCTTAGCAGGAATGACTGGTAAATTAGCGTTGTTTATCATAGTAATGATCTACCATGCCTTTGAGTTTTTGGCTGGCGTGGAAAGTTACAACACGTCGCGCACTAATAGGTACTTCTTCACCAGTTTTAGGATTACGACCTGGGCGTTGTGGTTTATCACGCAATTGGAAATTGCCGAAGCCTGAAATCTTGATTTCCTCACCACGCTCTAATGTCATACGTACTTCTTCAAAAAAAAGTTCTACGATTTCTTTAGCATCGTTTTTGCTAATGGTGCTGACTTTTTCGACCAAAATGTCGGCTAATTCTGCTTTGGTTAATGTCATGGTTTTACCTCTGTTTTGAATAGGGGTGGATTATCGCTAATTGTTGTTTTGAAATCAAGTGAATATGCTATTTTTTTGCATTTTGCTGCTTTTTTGTTTTTGCGTAATTATTTTCGCGCCCAAAAATTGGTTTATTTAGTATGAGTATATTTGTTACTCAACTTTTCAGGCTGCCTTAACTTTTTTGGCGTTCTTTCGTGGATAGTGTAATATCAGGTAAATTCCAATTACGATAAATGGCCAGCATTCTAATGGTGAAAATGAGTATTATGGTGGTAATACTGCGTACCCATGGACTCAATGTGGTATGGAGTAAAGCAAGATAGTAAGCACTCCCTATTACTGAGGCCGTAATGTAAATCTCTTTCTGCAGGACAAGTGGAATTTGACGACAGACGATGTCACGTAAAATACCTCCAATAATAGCTGTAAACGCCCCCATAATAATCACAATAGGAGCCGCCATATTGAAGCTTAATGCGGCTTCTATACCTATTACAGTGAACGCCGCAAGCCCCATTGCATCAAACCAACGCATAGCCCGGTCGAGTTTTTCCACATAATGATAGAAAATTTGAACCAGTATAGAAACAATGGTAATGACATAAATGTAATTTAAATCATGCAACCAGAATATGGGATGACGATTTAACAATAAATCACGCAATGTGCCGCCGCCAACACTACCAATAAAAGAAATCAGCAGCGCACCAAATAAATCGAATTTAAGCCGTTTAGCAAGGACAGTAGCAGCAACTGTACAGGCAATAACACCAATAAAATCTAAGGTATAAATAATACTACTGACTTCGGGAAGAGCGGAGTTTATATTGAGTGACATAATGATGACTTCTTCTTTTCAGGCAGCCTGAAAATCTCTTTTACAATTAAAAATCCGTTTTACGTTTTGCTGAAACGTAAAACGGATTTTTAATATAATCGCTTATTGCGCTACTTGTTCATTAGCTTGGTTATACATGGCTTCAAAATTGATTGGAGCCAAGATAACTGGAGGGAACCCAGCACGAGTGATTGCACTTGATACGACTTCTCGCGCATAAGGGAATAAAATATTAGGACACGCTACACCCAATAATAGTTTCACATCTTCCTCGGCAACACCTTCAATACGGAAAATACCTGCTTGCGATGCCTCATTCAAAAAGACAACTCGACCATCGCTGAGTTTTGCCGTCACAGTTACCGTTACAGTACACTCGTAGAAATCATCTTCAATCTGTCCGCTTTCTGTGCTAATACGCATATCCACTTCAGGTGTTTCTTGCTCTAAAAAAATCTTAGGTGCATGCGGCACTTCTAATGACAAATCTTTTAAATAGATTTTTTCTACACTAAAAATAGGTTGTTGTTCTTGTTGCACAGCTTGTTGTTCGCTCATGATTTTCTTTCTGTATAAAGGCTGCCTGAAAGCAGCGGTTAGTTAATTATGCATTCAATAGTGGTTCTAACTCACCCTTTTGATGAAGAGCTCGTAAATCAGTAAAACCACCTATATGTTTATCATCAATGAAAATTTGCGGAATACTACGCTGGCCACTCAGTTGCTGCATTTGAGTAAAGAGCTCCGCATTTCCATCCACTCGAATTTCTTCAATTTCTACATGCCCCAACTGAGCAAGAAATTGCTTTGCCATGCTGCAGTAGGGACAAAACGCGCCTGTGTACATTTTAATATGCGCCATGTTTTGTCATCTCATCTTTTAAAAAGCAATTTTTATCAATTATCATCATTTTGTCAAGTTTTCAGGCAGCCTGAAAGACTCTGTAAAGCAAAAGAAAGAATAAAGCCGAATTCATTAGAATCCGGCTTGTTTCAACCTATTGAAATAATAGAATTTAATCTACTATTAATTATTGAGTAACAGGTTGTTGAACTTCACGGGTTACCATAGTAGTAACACGAACATCTACACGACGATCAGGCTCGATACAAGCAATCAAAGCAGCGCGTTTTTTAGCTTTAGATACTTTTTTGCCCAATTTAGCTACTTCAGCTTGACATTGTTCAGTCATACGCGCTTGAGATTCACCCAAACCAACTGCAGAAATTTTAGCTGCTGGAACACCTTGGCTTACCAAGTAGTTAGCTACCACGTTAGCACGACGCTCAGACAACGCTTGGTTGTATTGCTCAGTACCCATAAAGTCAGTATGACCTTCAACACGTGCAGATTGCACAGTGCTGTCAGACAAGCGAGCTGCCAATTGGTTCAGGGTAGTGATTGCTTCTGGGCGCAATACATCTTTATCAAAACCGAACAAGAATTCTGAACGCAAGCTTTCAGTAGATTCAACAGGTACAGTTTCCATTTGCGGTTGGGCAGCAACTTTATCGCCACACTCTACCAAGCCGTTTGTATCTTTGTCCAAGAAAGTGTTTTCCCAGCACTCACCGTAGTTGTTACGTACAACTTCACGAGATTCTTGGCTGATAGTGTAACCAGGTTTTTCATGAGCCATGGCACCAGTAGAAGCCAACAAAGCAGCAATCAGTGCGCTTACTTTCATTTGTTTAGTCATTATAAATTCCCTTATCAAGAAATGTTTTGTAGTAAATAGTGAAACTATTTACTATGCGAGGATTAGGCTGCTGATTTGAGCGTAGGTGCAAACCTAACTAACAGTAATCTACTATAATGAAGTAGTACCTACTCTGTCAATCTTAAATATGGATTTTTGCAGAAGCCAAATACAGAAAAAATGCTACGCAAACTTCTGTTTTTTGTCATATATTTTACTTTAATTCAGGTAATTATTGCTTATTTTCGTTGTACAAATGCAACAGTATTCATTTCAGGCAGCCTGTTTTTGCTTTATCAATTTCTATGTGCTACATTTTCACGCTTAATTCAGTGGACAACAACAATGAAACTACAACAATTGCGTTATGCGGTAGAAGTTTTTCGCCATAATTTAAACGTATCCGAAGCGGCGGAGGCTTTGTTTACCTCGCAACCTGGCGTTTCCAAGCAAATTCGTTTGCTGGAAGAGGAGCTGGGGACGCAGATTTTTATTCGCAGCGGCAAACGCATTGTGGCGGTCACGCAGCCTGGGCAAGCGATTTTGGAGACGGCGAGCCAAGTATTGCGTGAAGTGCAAAACATCAAAAACATCAGCGGTGAGTTTACCGATTCTCAAAGCGGCGTGCTGACCATTGCCGCGACGCACACGCAAATGCGTTATCGGCTGCCTGAAACTGTTGCCCATTTTTTGCGCACTTATCCCGAAGTGCGCTTAAATTTGAAGCAAGGCACGCCCGAAGAAATTGCGCAAATGGTGTTCAACGGCGAAGCGGATTTGGCGTTTGGCGAGGACGTGGATGACAACATGAGCGATTTGCGCCGCTTGCCTTGCGGACAATGGCATTACGCGCTGATTGTGCCGCGTGAACACGCCTTATTGCAACACGCCCACTTATCGCTTGCCGACATTGCCGCTTATCCTTTATTGAGCAACGAATTTGCTTTTCAGGCAGCCTCAGCTGCTTTGCGCGCGTTTAATCGTGCGCGTTTGAGCCATTATCGTGTGGCTTTTCAGGCAGCCGATAATGAAGTGTTAAAAACGTATGTGCGCTTGGGTTTAGGCGTTGCCTTGATTGACGCGATTGCCTTTGACGAAACGTGCGACACGGACTTAGTAGCGATTGATGTCGGTCATTTGTTTGACAACGCGTTTTACCACGCCATTTTGCGTTCCGACACCTTAATTCGCAGCTATACTTATGATTTCATTGAACATCTGTGCCCATCACTCAACAAAGACCGCGTGAACCAACTGCTCTACGCGCCCAGTATTGAGGATTTTTCCATCTAATGAACATAGCCCAAATAAAACAAAAACTTATCCACATCTGGCAAAGTCCCTATATCGGCTTTGCCCGTTTTGTTGTGCAACGCTTTTTAGACAACGGCATACCGCAAATTGCAGGCAGCCTAACCTACACCACGCTGCTCGCGCTCGTGCCCTTGCTCACGGTTATGCTCGTCATCATCACCGCCTTTCCCATGTTTGGCGACTTATCCGACGCGTTCATGAATTTCGTGCGCTCCACCATCGTCCCCAGCGGCGCATCTACCATCGCCGAATACCTCAACGATTTCAAAGACCACGCAGGCAAACTTACGTCCATCGGTATCATCATGATGGTCGTCACGTCCATGATGCTGGTACAAACCATAGACGAAACCTTCAACCGCATTTGGCAAGTACGCCGCCAGCGTTCATTGTGGGTGCGCTTGCCGATGTATTGGGTGTTGCTGACCATCGGTCCACTCGTTGTCGGATTAAGCATAACTGTGTCCGCCTACTTCATGCGCCTAGAAATGCTCAATCAGTTGCCCTACTTTGCAGGCAGCCTGAAATTCATCGGGCAAGTTATCTTCAATACCATCTTATTTTGCGGCATCTTCCGTTTCGTCCCCAACCGCTACGTCTCCATGAAACACGCGCTTGTAGGCGGTTTCATCACTGGCTTATTGATTGAACTCGCCAAAGCTGGATTCGGTTTATACATCAAAAACTTCAACAGCTACGAACTTATCTACGGTGCATTCGCCGCCATACCCGTGTTTCTCGTATGGCTACAAATCCTATGGATGATAGTTTTGAGCGGAGCCGTGTTCACATCCAGCCTATCCTACTGGCGCGGCGAAGCCTACAAACGCGCCAACCGCACCCAAATTGAATACGACGACATCGTCGCCTTACTTCTGCTTTTAGCCGACGCGCAAGCACAAGGCAAAACTATGCGCGAACGCAGTTTCAGGCAGCATTTACCCATGGGCTACGACCAACTGGGCAACCTATTAGAAGCTCTCGCCGAACGCGACTACATAGAATACGGCAAACAAGGCTGGTTACTCAAAACCACGCCCGAACACATCCGCCTATCCACCCTGTTCACCCAATTCGTCTACAACCCCAACGACGACGGCGACCCACCCATCAACAGCCCCTTGCACAAACTGCTACAACCCTGCCTGAAAACGCTAGACACCAGCCTAGCCGACCTGATGAAAGACGACACTGCGCAAGAAATCATCAACACGCGCACCAGTCTCACCAGCCGACTGCTGGCGCGTTATCGTAGGATTAGCAAGCGACAGTAAAGATGTGGCGGCAAAATTTTTCAGTCAGCCTGAAAGTACACGATAAACACAAAATATGGAGCGCGGACGTCCCCGTCCGCCAAAAGCCAAAACATCCGAACACCAAGTTCATCATATAGAAAAAGCAGTCTGAAAACAAAAAGTTGCCTGAAATTGGTGCGGGATCGGCTCACTCCCAAATGCCAAACTTTTCAGGCAGCCTAAAATTCAACAGCAACCTGCCCCCGCTCGCAAGCTCACAGAGTGCGGATTGGCACGCTCATACTTCGCTAGTCAATCCCAGCTGGGGAGGGCCAGGGTGGAGCTGTTAAACATACTGCAAATCTCAACATCCTTTCAGGTAGCCTGAAAACATAACAACAAAAGAAAGCCCAATAAAATGAACCCCAAACCCATCATCATCACATCAGGCGAACCCGCAGGAATTGGTATAGACATCTGTCTAGACCTCACCAGCCAACCCCTGCCCACCCGTTGCGTCATACTCGGCGACAAAACCCTCTTCCAACAACGCGCCGCAGAGCTAGGTAAAACCATAGAAATCGCCGACTACCACCCCAACCAAGCCGCGCCCCAAAACACCCTAGAAATCCAACACATCCCACTCAACGCCCCCTGCGAAACAGGCAAACTCAACGCCCAAAACACCAGCTACGTGCTCAAACTACTCGACACCGCCTATCAAGGTATCCAAGACGGACATTACGCCGCCATGGTAACCGCACCCGTACACAAAGGTATCATCAACCAAGACCCCAACCAAGCCTATTTCAGCGGACACACCGAATACCTAGCCGAAAAATCGCACACCCAAAAAGTCGTCATGATGCTTGCAGGTGGCGGTATGCGCGTTGCCCTACTGACCACGCATTTACCCCTTAAAGACGTACCTCAAGCCATCACCCAAGACAGCATCATCCAAATCACAACAATCCTGCACCACGATTTACGCCACAAATTCGGCATACAACACCCCAAAATCCTACTCGCAGGACTCAACCCCCACGCAGGCGAAGGCGGCTATCTCGGGCGCGAAGAAATAGACATCATGCAACCCGCCATAGAAAAACTACGCGCCCAAGGCATAAACGTCAGCGAACCCTTGCCCGCCGACACCCTATTTCAACCCTTTATGCTCGACACCGCCGACGCCGTACTCGCCGCCTACCACGACCAAGGTTTACCCGTACTCAAACACGCCAGCTTCGGACAAGGCGTGAACATCACACTCGGCTTACCTTTCATCCGTACATCAGTTGACCACGGCACCGCGCTAGACTTAGCAGGTACAGGCAAAGCCCATTCAGGCAGCCTATTTGCCGCCATTGATTGCGCATGGGAAATGATACAAGCGCAGCAGAAATAGTTTTCAGGCAGCCTGAGCATTCGTAGGTCGGATTCTTAAATCCAACAATCTTTAAATCAAAGCAAATATTTACCAAATACAAAAAATGTCGGATTCAAGAATTCGACCTACGTTTAAGCATTTTACAAAGATTTCAGGCAGCCTGAAAAACTTAACTCTACTGCATATCCCCTCCTCCGCTCGCAGCTCACAGAGTACAGATTCACACGCTCCTTTGTCGCTAGTGAATCTATGCAGGGGAAGGCAAGAGTGGCTTGTTCAAACCACATCAACAGCACATTAACATAAGCAATCATTTATCCATCAACACACTTTCAGGCTGCCTGAAACTCCAAAAACCAGTACAATACGCGCCTTATTGTTATCTCAATATTTTCCAGAGAATCCCCATGTCCAACGACGCTAAGCTCCTGCCACACCGCAGCGCGATTGACTCCATCGATGCGCAAATCTTGCAATTATTGAACCAACGCGCCATCCATGCGCGCGCAATTGGTGAGCTTAAAGGCACGGGCGTGGTTTATCGTCCCGAGCGTGAAGCGCAAGTATTGCGCCGCATTCAGGATTTGAATCAAGGGCCGCTACCTGATGAAGCGGTGGCACGCTTGTTTCGCGAGATGATGAGCGAATGTTTGGCGGTGGAACGTCCACTCACGATTGCCTATTTAGGACCCAAAGGCACGTTTACCCAGCAAGCAGCGCGCAAACATTTTGGACACGCGGCGCACACGATCGCTTGCACCACCGTGGACGACAGTTTACGCATGGTGGAAGCGCGCCAAGCGGATTATGTGGTCGCGCCTGTGGAAAATTCCACCGAAGGCTCGGTGGGGCGTACTTTGGATTTATTGGTATCCACTTCTTTGCGCGCTTGTGGCGAAGTGCAATTGCGCATTCATCATCATTTGTTGCGCAAACAAGCGGATTTGGCGGATTTAGAAGTTGTGTACGCCCACGCGCAAGCTCTGGCGCAATGTCAGCATTGGTTGCGCAAACACCTGCCTGAAAATGTGAAATTATTGCCCGTTGCCAGCAATGGCGAGGCGGCACGTTTAGCGACAGAACAGGCAAACACTGCAGCGATTGCAGGACAAAGTGCGGCAGAAGTCTATGATTTAATTAAGTTGGCAAGCAATATTGAAGATGAACCGAATAACACCACGCGTTTTTTGGTACTGGGACATCAAGAAACCGTATCCAGCGGCAAAGACAAAACTTCGCTGATTGTTGGCGCGCCCAATAAAGCAGGCATGTTGAACCACATGATTGAACCGTTTTCGCGCGCAGGCATTTCGCTGACCAAATTTGAAAGCCGCCCGAGTCGCGCAGGTTTGTGGGAATATTTGTTTTTCATTGATATTGAAGGACATATTGACGAGCCAAATATTCAGGCAGCCATTGAAGCCGTGCGCGAGCGAGCGGTGTTTGTAAAAGTGGTTGGGTCTTATCCGATTGC
Source organism: Neisseriaceae bacterium B1 (assembly GCA_051414845.1). Taxonomy (GTDB): domain Bacteria; phylum Pseudomonadota; class Gammaproteobacteria; order Burkholderiales; family Neisseriaceae; genus Simonsiella. The sequence continues at coordinate 84,525 of CP183313.1, read as the reverse complement.
GGTTGTGTAAGTTTTAGGCAGCCTGAAAGTGGTCTAGACCCCACCCAAACAAAATAGACAATGAAAAGCAAAACTTGACTATTGAGACTACCTAAACAATTTATATCACACAAAGCAAATTGCAATCTTGCTGACACATCGCCAATATTTTCAGGCTGCCTGAAATTCTAACCTTAGCCCACACACCATGAAAACCCCAGCCATCGCCAGTAAATACATCAACACCATTCCCGTGATACTAAGCACCGCGCTGGTCTCATCTATGGTGTATTTCAACGGCTGGACGCATTATTTTTCCGCGCTGATTTTGGGCATTATCGCAGGCGGCTTGGTTGATTTAGACAATGGTTTAACTGGCAAACTCAAAAATTTGTTTTATACCTTGCTCGCTTTTGCCGTGTCGTCGTTGTCGGTACAACTGACCTACGACTATCCGCTTTATCTGACCATCGCGCTCACAGGTTTGGCATTCATATTTACCTTTTCAGGCGCAGTTGGCACACGTTTTCGCACCATCTCGTTTGGCACGCTCGCCGTTGCCGTCTATACCACGCTCACGCACGACCCCAAAGCCCCTTTGTATCTGAATTCGTTGCTGATTTTAATTGGCACGCTCGTATACAGCGGCTCGGCATTACTCGTACACATCATCTTTCCACACCGCCCCGTGCAAGAAAACATGGCGGCGGCGTATGAAAGTTTAGCGCGCTATTTGGACGCGAAAGCCGAATTGTTCAACCCCGACGAAGCGGAACATTTAGAGCCGCTACAAATCAAACTAGCGATGGCAAACACCCAAGTGATTACCGCATTCAACCAAGTGCGCGCCGCCTTGTTTTACCGCATGCGCGGACAACACCGCCATCCGCGCACCATTCGCATGTTGCGCTATTATTTTGTCGCGCAAGACATTCACGAACGCAGCAGTTCTAGCCACATTCATTACCAGCAATTTGCCAAGCAAATGCAGTTCAACGACTTAATTTACCGCCTGCGCCATCTCATGCAATTGCAAGCCGATGCTGCACGCGCTTTCGCGAAAAGTTTACGTCAAAACAATGATTTCCAACACGACGCTAAACTTGACCGCGCCAACCAAGGCGCGCAACAGTCGCTAGAACACCATCTCACCTTACACAACATTAACGGCATAGAAAGCTACCGCGTTGCGCGTTTACTCGACAACATCAGCCACATCAGCCACCAATTCGCCCATTTAGGCAACCCCGATACCGACGATTTAGAACAAGCCAACGACAAAACGCGTCTGCAATCACCCGAAATCATCGGCTTCAAAAGCGCATTAGGCAGCCTGAAAAACCAAGCCAGCGTACAATCGCCCGTGTTCCGCCATGCCGTGCGTATGTCTTTGATTACTTTGGCTTGTTGTACTTTAATTTATCAAATGAACCAATTTCATATTGATGAATATGACTTAAGTCTCGGCTTTTGGATTTTACTGACCGCCGTTTTCGTGTGCCAACCCAACTACTCTGCCACCAAAAAACGCCTGATTCAGCGCATTGTCGGCACAGTCGGCGGCGTACTCGTTGGCACAGCACTCCCCGTTTTCGCACTCACGCTCGCACATAAACTCGCCATCGCCAGTCTTGCCACCATTTTATTTTTCTATTTCCGCACCAATAAACACAGTTATGCCACTTTTTTCATTACCATTCAAGCTCTTATGGGTTTCTCCATTATGGGTTTTGACATCACCAGCTTCTTCTGGACACGCATTTTAGACACACTAATTGGCACAGGTTTAGCAGGTTTAGCCACCTATTTTCTCTGGCCCGACTGGCAATTTGTTTCCTTGGACAAAACCGCTAAAAAAGCCATTCAAAGCAACGGCGGCTACCTGAAAGCCATCTTAAACGAATTGCAACACGGCATGAGCAACGACTTGCGCTACCGCGTTGCCCGCCGCGCCAGCCACGACCAAGCCGCCGCCTTATCCAGCGTATTGTCCGATATGTCGGGCGAACCCGAAAAACACGGCGCGCGCTTGCAAGACGGTTTCGCGCTCTTAAAAATCAACTATTCACTCATCAGCTACATCAGCGCGCTGGGCGCATACCGCGACAAAATGCACAACAACAACAGCGACTTTATCACCCACTTCTACCCCGCCGCCGAGCAAACCGCCGATGTGTTAAGCCACATCGGCAGCATGAGCGAAAACGACTTTCAGGCAGCCTATCAGCAATTACAAAACCAATTAAATGCGTTGTATGAACAAGTGGAATCCAATCAATACGGCCAACAAAATATTACCCTATGGCAACAATTGTGGATGATTAGCGAATTGCTGCCGCAATGTTACAGCGCGTTGCACAGCCATTCAGAAAGTGAAATGAGTGTTCAGGCTGCCTGAAAAAAATCATACAAATTTAAAATCTACTACAATCCATCCCCTCCCCCGCTCGCGGAGGAGAGTTAGGGTGGTGGGCGTTTCACAACAGAAATTGCCAAACATAAACCCTCCCCCACCTCAGCCCTTTCAGAGGGAGAGGGCGCAGGTTTCAGGAAAACAAAGTAGGTTGGGTTGTAAACCCAATAACATCAACCAATAAAACATTCTTTCAGGCAGCCTGAAACCCCAAAATCCCAAAAAGGAAACCCAACCATGCAAAAATATCAAGGCGAAATCATGCTATTTTTCGTCAGCCTATTGGCAGCGTTTGGTTGGTTTGCGTCCAAATACGCCATCGCCGAGCTGCCGCCCTCAGGTTTTTTGGGCATTCGCTTTCTTGCCGCTTCCATCTTGTTTTTGCCCTTTTCCTATCGTCAATTGCGCCAACTCACGCGCGCGCAATTTATTCGCGCGATTGCCGTTGGTAGCGCATTTTCTGCTAATATTTTCTTGTGGGTTCAAGCCGTTAGCCACAGTACGCAATTTGGCGAAGGCGCGTTTTTGATGAGCATGTCGATGTTGTTCGCGCCTTTGTTGTCTTGGCTCGTGTTTCGCAATCGCCCCATGCGCTCGTTTTGGTTGTCCTTGATGGTTGCCATCGCAGGTTTGGTGTTTTTAAACGCAGGTCGTCCGCTGGCGCAATTTTCGTTGAGCAGTTTTTTGTATGCAGGCGCATCGCTGGCAGGCGCGCTGTTTTTTGTGTTGAACAATCAATACGCCAAAGATTTGCCCACGCTCGCGCTGGCGACGTTGCAGCTGGCAACCGCTGGCGTAGTCTGCGCCGTGTATTCGGGCGTGTTTGAAACGTGGCAAAACAGTGTGTCGCTGCACACTTGGGCTTGGGTGGCGATTTCGGTGATTTTGGTAACGAATTTCCGCTATTTTCTGCAAACGTGGGGGCAAAAACTGTGTCCGATTGGCAATGCGGCGATTATTATGGTGTTGGAACCTGTGTGGACTTTATTGTTGAGCGTGTTGCTATTCGGCGAAATCATGACTTGGCAAAAGATGACGGGCGGCTGTTTGATTTTGTTGGCTTTGATTTTGTATCGTTTGCCGTTGCAGTTTGTGGGCAAATGTTGGCGACAGAAATAGTTTTGGCGACGCTGAACTTTGTTTCAGGCTGCCTGAAAACGCAAAAAAGGCAGAATATACATTCCGCCTTTTTTGACATCACGTGATGAAATTTACCCAATCGATGCGTTCACAAACGCTTCTAATTGTGCTTTTGCCAATGCGCCTACTTTGTTGGCGATGGGTTTGCCGTCTTTAAACACGATTAAAGTCGGAATACCGCGCACGCCAAATTGTGCAGGGATGTTTTGGTTTTCATCAACATTCATTTTGGCAATTTTGACTTTGCCGTCAAATTCTTCTGCTAATTGGTCCAAAACAGGGGCAATCATTTTGCAAGGACCGCACCATGGCGCCCAAAAGTCCAACAATACTGGGACATTGGCTTGTAAAACTTCGGCTTCGAAAGTGGCATCGGTTACGTGTACGATTTTGTCGCTCATTTTGAATTCCTTTTCTTAGGGGAAATTGATGTAGCGCAAAGATAAGGCTTTCTGGGTGATTATTCAAGATGTATTTGTAAAAATAGTTGCTCGCTATAAGGCTCAATGATTTTCTTATGCTTTTCAGGCTGCCCGAAGCCTTTGCCAAATCGCTATTTATCACTTATTCTTGCACCCTTTTTTATTTTGAGCAGAGATACCAATATGAATGCAATTATTGCATTGAGCCGTTTTATCGGCAAAACGTTTGCTTTGTGGGCAACGGCTTTGGCTGTGTTGGGCTTTTTATTGCCTGATATGTTTAAATGGGTGTTGCCGATTGTGCCTTATTTGCTGGGCGTGATTATGTTTGGCATGGGCTTAACGCTGAGTCCACAGGATTTTAAAATCATTGGCACACATCCCAAAGCCGTGATTTTGGGCGTGATTGCCCAATTTGTGATTATGCCGTCGGTGGCTTATTTGTTGTCGGTCGTGTTTAATTTACCGCCTGAAATTGCCATTGGCGTGATTTTGGTGGGCTGCTGTCCTGGCGGCACGGCGTCTAATGTGATTACTTTTTTGGCACGCGGTAATGTAGCTTTGTCGGTGGCGGTTACATCGATTTCTACTTTATTAGCACCGCTGCTCACGCCTGCCCTATTCTATTTATTCGCCAATCAATGGCTGGAAATTTCCGCCGCAGCGATGTTTTGGTCGATTGTAAAAATTGTCTTGTTACCAATTATTTTGGGCTTAGTGGCACACACCCTCTTTAAAAAGCAAACCGAAGCGGCGGTGGATATTTTGCCTTTGGTTTCGGTGGTGGCGATTGTGTTGATTATCGCGGCGGTGGTGGGCGCAAGTCGCGTAAAAATCATGGAAAGCGGCTTGCTGATTTTGGGCGTGGTCATGTTGCACAACGGCTTTGGCTATTTGCTCGGCTTTTGGGCAGCACGCACGTTTAAACTGCCTTACGATGCACAAAAAACGCTGGCAGTAGAAGTTGGCATGCAAAACTCTGGTTTGGGCGCAACTTTGGCAGCCTTGCATTTCGCGGCAACGCCTGTGGTTGCCGTACCGAGCGCATTGTTTAGTGTGTGGCACAATATTTCGGGCGCAGCACTGGCTTCTTATTGGGCGGCGAAAGTGGAAAAAGCGGAACGCGAACAGCAATAATGTAGCATTAGGCGATACTTTCAGGCTGCCTGAAAGTATCGTTTCTTTCATCTAACTTCACAACAAAACACCATGTTTACCCCTCAAGACGAACTCTATATGCAACGCGCGCTACAACTTGCTGCGCTCGGACGTTTTTCCACCTCGCCCAATCCACGCGTGGGCTGCGTCATCGTGCGCGGTGGGCAGATTGTAGGCGAAGGTTTTCACGTCAAAGCTGGCGCGCCTCATGCGGAAGTGCACGCGCTTGCGCAAGCGGGAGAATTAGCACGCGGCGCAACGGCTTATGTCACGCTGGAACCGTGCGCCCATTTCGGGCGCACACCGCCTTGCGCGCTTGCCTTAATCAACGCAGGCGTGGCGCGTGTTGTCGCTGCTATGACCGACCCCAATCCGCTGGTGGCGGGCAAAGGTTTAGCAATGTTGCGCGAGGCTGGCATTGCTGCCGAAAGTGGTTTGCTCGAATCCGAAGCGCGTGCGCTCAATCGCGGTTTTTTGTCGCGCATTGAACGCGGCAGACCATTTGTACGCGCCAAAATCGGCATGAGTTTGGACGGCAAAACAGCGCTGGCAAACGGACAAAGCAAGTGGATTACAGGACAAGTGGCGCGCGATGATGTGCAATATTTGCGCGCGGAAAGTTGCGCAATTTTAACGGGGATTGAGACGGTGATTGCCGACAATCCACAATTAAATGTGCGCCTGTTTGAGACTTTGCGCCAGCCGATTCGTGTGGTGTTGGACAGTCGTTTCAGGCTGCCATCAGTCCAAATTTTTAATTTGGGCAACCGATCTGCGTCCAGCGAAGTCGGACTGCCTGAAAACGCAAAACTAGTACAAGATGGCGCAGCCACTTGGCTGTTTACTTGTTCACAAGAACACAAAACGCTGCCTGAAAATGTGCGCGTTTTCAGGCAGCTTGAAAACAAAACGGGCAAGCTGGATTTAGCAAACGTGTTGCAAATTTTGGCGCAAGAAGGCATTGGCGAATTAATGATTGAAGCAGGCGCAACGCTGACTTCGGCGTTTTTGGCGCAGGATTTGGTGGACGAATTGGTGGTCTATCAAGCCCCGAAAATTTTGGGCGAAACAGCAAGACAGGCTTTCAGGCTGCCTGAAAACGCAGCGGCTTTGGGCGAAACGCTTCGCTGGAAAACGCAATCGGTTGAGCAAATTGGCGATGATGTGAAATGGGTGCTGCAAAAAGTTTAATGTTCAGGCCGCCTGAAATCATATTTAATGCGTAGGGGGTGTGCGGTACGCACGCACGCGCTCCCCAATAAAAAACGCGTGCGTGGCTTGCGCCACACACCCTACGCATAAGTTATGCTGCCTGAAATGATTTTAAAAACAATGAAATAAAATGAATCCACAAACCGTATTAGATTTTTGGTTCAAAGAAACGAAACCCAAACAACGCTTCAAACAAGACGATACATTTGATGAAATCATTCACACGCGTTTTGGCACTACTTTTCAGGCTGCCACGCAAGGCGAATTAGCCGCTTGGCGCAAGAAGCAATTAAGCTGCCTGAATTCAAAGTGTTAAGCGAAACGGAACGCCATTTTGTGCTGATGCCTTTCGTGCACAGCGAAAGCCGCGTGATACACGAAATCACCGAGCCGCGGTTTAAAGAATTCGCACCGCAAGGGGCGTATGATTATGAGCTGAAACACAAGGCGATTGACCGTTTTGGGCGTTATCCGCATAGAAATGAGGTGCTTGGACGCGAGAGTACGGCGGAAGAATTGGCATTTCTGCAAGAACCTGATTCGTCGTTTTGATGTTTCAGGCAGCCTTACGATACCAACAAAAGTACAAATTATGCAGCGCGGACTTCGCTGTTTGCTAAATGTTCAACAAAACTTTGGGGCTTTCATTGCGGACGAGGACGTCCACGCTCCATGTTTTTATTTTCAAGCTGCCTGAAACTAGCAACTTCGTCATTCCCGAGTCTGAAAAATGTCAAATTCGAGAATCCGACTGCCAACAAAAAAACGATACAACCATTTGATGTTGTATCGTTTTTTATTTTCACCACCACTCAAATCACTCTATTCTTGTACTTTGCTGCTTTTCTTTTTACGCGGTTTGCGGCGGCGTTTTTTCTTGTTGTCGCTGCTGGCTGTCGGCGCGTTGCGGGTCATTTCTTCGCGGCGGGCTTCGTCAGCGTGTTGAAATTCTGTCCACCATTGTGCCAGTTCTTTCAGGCTGCTATCGGCATCGGCGCGCAATAATAGGAAATCGTAGGCGGCGCGGAATCGGGCTTGGCTGAGTAGGCGATACGGGCGCGCGCCGCGGCGGTGTTCGAATTGGGGTTGTAAAACCCAAATTTCGCGCATGGTGGCAGAGTAGCGTTGCGGTACGCCCCAACCTTTTTCCATGTCGTCGCGCAGGGCATTAATGGCACTGTTGATGGCGGCGGCGGGCGATTGTCCGTTTTGTTGGGCGCGTTGCCAGCGTTTTTCGAGTTCTGACCACAACATGGTGGCGAGAATGAAGCCGACGGAAATGGATTTGCCTGCGCGTAGGCGTTGGTCAGTTTGCTTTAAGGCACGGGTGGCGATGTGTTGTTCGTTTTGTTGCGCGGCTTGTTGCATGGCGTCGAGCAGCGGGTGGATGTGGCTGCGGATACCGAGTGTTTCCAGTTGTTTCAGGCAGCCTGCGGCATAGCCTGATAGGAGGATTTTGAGCAGTTCATCAAATAGGCGCGCTACGGGTTCTTTTTTGAGCAAATCGGCATAATGGGCGATGGGTTCGGCGGTCTGTTTTTCTACTTCGAAACCGAGTTTACCTGCTAATCGGACGGCGCGCAAAATGCGCACGGGGTCTTCTAAATAGCGTTCGGCGGGCTGCCCGATAATGACGAGTTTTTTGGCTTGAATGTCGGCAACGCCGTGATGATAGTCGATGACTTCGTGGGTTTGTTGGTCGTAATAGAGCGCGTTGCAGGTAAAGTCGCGGCGCAATACGTCTTGTTCGAGCGTACCGTAGGCGTTGTCCTGCATAATGCGACCGTGTTCGTTTTGGCACACTTTACCACCACTGCGAAAGGTGCTGACTTCGATGGTTTCGGAACCTATCATGACGTGCACGATTTGGAAGCGGCGTCCAATAATGCGGCTGCGGCGAAAGAGTTTGTGCACTTCTTCGGGCGTGGCATTGGTGGCGACGTCGAAATCTTTGGGCTCGATGCCTAAGAGCATGTCGCGCACGGCTCCACCAACGAGATAGGCTTCGAAACCTGCGCGTTGTAGGCGTTGCAAGACTTGTTCGGTAGCGTGGCTGGGAATGTCGAGTGTGATGGGGTGGCGCACGCATTCGGGTGCGTTATTTTTGCGTTTTTTGGGCAAGATGTTGCCGAGCCATTTTTTTATCATAGGGTTCTTTATCTTTTCAGGCTGCCTGAAACCATCTTTGCGAAGTGTTCTGTTTGTTTTAAAAACACTTGGCAAAACACTTGGCAAAGATTTCAGGAAGCAGCACTCAATCCAATGAGAATTGTTAATAAAAACAAAACAATAGAGCCGAATACCTGCGTACTCGGCTCTACTGAAAACTAGATTAGATATTCTTTTTCAGGTAGCCTGAAAAATATTATCCGATTATTTAGCAACTGCAGATGCAGCAGCAGAAGCAGTTTCTTTGATGTCAGCTTTAACTTCAGATGCAGCAGCTTTCATATCAGCAGAAACTTCAGATGCAGCAGCCTTCATATCAGCTTTAGCTTCAGAAGCGTTTGCTTTCATGTTGTCAACAGCAGAAGCAGTTGCCATGTCAACAGCAGAAGCTTTTTCAGCGATATCCGCTTTTACTGCAGAAGCTGCAGAAGCAACGGCTTGTTCAGTTTTAGTTTCGCCTGAGCATGCAGCGGCAAACAAAGACAACAATACGGCAGCGACCAATGATTTTTTCATTTTTAATACCTTGTAAGAAAATAAAATAAATAAAGCGGAGTTTTAGTCCTGCTCAACTCCGTTGTTTTTGGAACGCGCGCATTCTGCCTGAAATATGCGGTCTATGCAATTGTTCTTTTTTATGCTAAGCCTATATTTTTAGTTAATTTTTTTATAATGTTGATTTTAAATATAAAAAAGTTTGTTATTTTTTAACACTTATTTCTGCAGCTGTGTTAAGCGCGTAAAACTGAATGTTTCAGGCAGCCTGAAAGCACACTACTTTTTTCAGGCTGCCTGAAACCTAAATAACATTATCTAAACCCTTGTTTTTCTAAAAATTCCGCTATCTCCTCCGCAAAAAACCGATACCCCTTCGCATTGCCGTGTACTTGGTCGGATTTCATGTCTTTGTCACCCAACACTTCCGCCCACGCGCCTTCTAATAGTGGCAATTTATATTGTTTTGCCAAATCTTCGTACAAAGGATGTTCGCTCACGCTGCCGAGCAACGCGCCTGCAGTAAAATACGGAATCGCCACCAAAACCGCGTCGATGTTTTTCGCTTGCACCATCTCAATGATTTTGCTGATATTGGCGCGCGTTTCGCTTTCAGGCAGCTTGCGCAAGAAATCGTTGCCGCCAATGCTGATGATGACCAAATCAGGTTTCAGTTCTAATAATTCAGGCAGCCTTGCCAAGGCTTGCGCGCTGGTATCGCCTGATATGCCGCCGTTGATAACGTTCCAGCCTGTGATTTGTGCCAATTGTGCTGGGTAATCATCGCCTTTATTCGCACCATAACCTGCTGTAAGCGAGTCGCCCAACGCCAACACGCGGCCGCCAGAACCGAGTTTACTGTATTTACCGCTGCGTCCACATGCTGCCAGAGCCAATATCGCCGCCGTGTTCCAGATAAAATCACGTCGATTTAAAGCCATTATCCATTCCTTTCCATAAAAAAAGTGTACCAATCAATGCGGCATACAGCAGCGGTACATTTTGCGCATTCCAAATCAAATCGCTCATTTTCAGGCAACCATTATAAGTCGTAGAACTGAAAATGTAATACAAGTCGGTGAGCCAATGCCGCAGTACTTTTTCAATTCTACGACTATAAAACATCGCGAGCTGTTTCAGGCAGCCTGAAACGGTTGTCATGACATCAAATCGGCTGTTCCTCATTTAATGAAAGAAAACGAAAGCATAGGCACTTAAATCCGCATCCGTTATAATTCATCCGCAAAATTCTATTTTTCAAGCAGCCTGAAACCTATATCTATTACAAGGAAGCCTCCATGCAATTGCCCATTATCCAAACCGAATATGCCAACGCGCTCTACCAGTTTGAACAAAAAATCCTGCAAAATCATAGCAAAATTGAAGCATGGTTTCGCAGCCAATGGCAAAAACATACGCCCCCGTTTTATGGCTCGGTGGACATCCGCAACGCAGGCTACAAAATGGCCAGCATTGACATGAACCTGTTCCCAGGCGGTTTCAACAACCTCAATCCCAATTTCATTCCGCTTGCCACCATCGCCGCGCAAGACGCGGTAGAGCGCGCGTGCGAAACCGCCAAATCCGTATTACTGATTCCCGAAAACCACACGCGCAACACCTTTTATCTGCAAAACGTGTACGCGCTGGCTGGCATTTTGCGCGATGCAGGCTTTGAAGTGCGCATTGGTTCTATCAACCCTGAAATCACCGAGCCAACCGAATTAGCAACCGCACAAGGCGATAAATTATTGCTTGAACCTCTACAACGCACGCGCGAACGTGTGCATTTGGCTGATGGCTTTTCTCCCTGTTTCTTATTATTAAACAATGATTTATCCGCAGGCATTCCCAAAATCTTGCAAGGCATCACGCAAACAGTGTTGCCACCCTTACACGGCGGCTGGACAACGCGCCGCAAAACGCAACATTTTGAAGCGTATAACCAAGTTACCAAAGAATTTGCCGAGTTAATTCAGATAGATGAGTGGGCAATCAATCCATATTTTGAACAAATCAGCGGCTTGAATTTTCAAGAACGCGAAGGCGAAGACGTGCTTGCCGAAGCCGTAGAACGCGTGTTGGCAAAAATCCAAGCCAAATACGACGAAAAAGGCATTACGGATAAACCGTTTGTCATCGTCAAAGCCGACGCAGGCACATACGGCATGGGCGTGATGAGCGTCAAATCTGCCGACGAAGTGCGCAGCCTAAACCGCAAAAACCGCAACAAAATGTCCAAAATCAAAGAAGGTTTGGAAGTGAGCGAAGTGATTGTACAAGAAGGGATTTATACTTATGAAACGCTCAATGGCGCGGTTTCCGAACCCGTGGTGTACATGATGGACAGATTCGTGATTGGTGGCTTTTTCCGTGTCCACGAAGGGCGTGGCAACGACGAAAATCTCAACGCAGGCGGCATGGTGTTTGTGCCACTAGAAGAAAGCATTCCCAGCGCAGGCAGCGCAACAGACGCTGAAACCGAAGCGCATTGCCAACGCGTATTCGCCCAATGGGACGAAATGGGCATTCCACGCCCTTGCCCTGATTGCCCCGACAGCGCGGGTAATCGCTTATATACCTATGGCGTCATGGCGCGTTTGTCACTGTTGGCAGCGGCGATTGAGTTGGAACAAAACAAACCAGCGTAAGTTTCAGGCTGCCTGAAACATTGATGAAAAATGTTTATGGGTAAATACTTGCCCGAATGAGTCATCATCGCTATTATTCGTCTTGCAACAAAAGAGATTCAGGCTGCCTGAAACTCAAAGATTTCAGGCAGCCTGAAAAACCATAAAAAACCACACAAGGAGCACCAAAATGGCATTTACATTACCCGAATTAGGCTACGCATACGACGCATTAGAACCTTACTACGAAGCGCGTACCCTAGAAATTCACCACAGCAAACACCATCAAACTTATGTAAACAACGCCAACGCAGCCCTAGAAGCGTTGCCAGCAGAACTTCAAAACCTATCTGCTGAAGAATTGTTGGCACGTTTGGAAGACATTCCCGAAGACAAACGCACGCCAGTTCGCAACAACGTCGGCGGTCATGTGAACCATGCGTTCTTTTGGGAAAGCTTGAAAAAAGGCACAACCCTTTCAGGCAGCCTAAAAGAAGCGATTGAACGCGATTTCGGTAGCGTAGACGCGTTCAAAGAACAATTTGAAAAAGCAGCCGCAACACGTTTCGGTTCTGGCTGGGCTTGGTTGGTTGCGGACGCAGGCAAATTGAAAGTGGTTTCAACGCCTAACCAAGACACACCAATCATGGGCAAAGACATCGCTGGCGTAAGCGGTACACCATTGCTGACGATTGATGTGTGGGAACATGCTTACTACCTGCAATACCAAAACCGTCGCCCAGATTTCATTAAAGAATTCTGGAACATCGTGAATTGGGACGCGGTACAAGCGCGTTTTGATGCGGCGAAATAATTGATGACACAATAAAAGGCTGCCTGAAAACAGAGTTTGTTTTCAGGCAGCCTTTTAGCGTGTGGCTTCTTAATTCACGCTACCACGCATCACAGGCACAGCTTTGCCAAGTTGCCACGATACAATCCGCTTGTCCAGCAGGAAGAAGCGAGTGGTCAAATTTGCCATTACTGCCTACACGGTAAGAAACAACATCAGCCAAACAACTGCCACCATTTTCTTTACACGTTCTTGTAGGTTTTTCATATCATTGAGAATAGCACGTTCACAGCTAGAAACTTCATCACAACCAATTAAACAATTGAACGAGCTACCGCATGGTGCGGTATTTACCATTGCCACCATTGTCACTCAATTGTTTGCACTTACCTGAATCGCTTACGGTTTGGCTACTAGCTTTGCTTTCTGAGCTGCTAGATGAAGTAGAGTTGCTGCTCGCACTACCACAAGGGGCAAGGGATAAAGTGGCGATACAAGTAGCAATAAGGGTAAATTGTTTCATAAAATGCTCCTAATGCTTAGTTGATGCTGTAGGCTGCCTGAAAGGGGATAAAGTTTCAACCTATGCAAACAGACTATTCTGCCGTACAATTTCGCCCAATTTATTGAGTTGAAACATTATGATTTATCAAAAACAGTTTCTGAAAGATGTAACCTATACCGCCATCGCAATCTTTTTTGTTGTGCTGGCGATTTTGGTGTTCACACAAGGGATTAACTTGCTCGGACGCGCTGCTGACGGGCGCGTGGCAATTGACGCGGTGTTGGCTTTGATTGGCTTTTGGACACTTGGTATGACGCCTTTGCTGGTGGTGCTCACGGCTTATATTTCAATTTTAACGGTATTTACGCGATATTGGCGCGATAGTGAGATGGCGATTTGGCTATCTTCTGGCTTGAGTTTGAAACAATGGCTCAAACCTGTGCTGACTTTTGCTGTGCCACTGGCGATTTTGGTGGCAGCTATGCAGTTGGCGGTGTTGCCTTGGGCTGAATTGCGTAGTCGAGAATATGCTGAGTTATTGAAACAAAAGCAAAATTTATCACTAGTAGAATCAGGAACATTTGCGGAATTGGGTAAAGACAAAGGGCGTGTTTACTTTGTGGAACAGTTTGATGTTGAACAAGGCAAAATGAAAAATTTGTTTTTACGCGAAGTGGATGATAAGGAGCGCGACAACGTGATTTTTGCCAAAGAAGGGCATTTTGACTTGAGCAACAATCGTCGCACGCTAGTTTTGGCACAAGGTTATCGCTATAGCGGAATTGCGGGGCAAGGTGATTTCGACCAAGTTTCATTTGAGAATTTGAGTTTAATCATTACAACGGTGCCAAAACTGGTGAATCCAATTGAACATCGCCGCACGATTCCCAGCGCGCAACTCATCGGCAGCAGCAATCCGCAATACCAAGCGGAATTGATGTGGCGCGTTTCTTTGCCTTTGACGGTGTTGATTTTGAGCATTTTGGCGATTCCGTTGTCTTATTTTAATCCGCGTTCGGGTAGCTCTTATCATGTGTTGCTGGCGGTGGGCTTTTTCTTGTTGTATCAGAATGGCTTAACGCTGTTACGCGACGCGGTTGAAGATGGCAAAATTCCGTTTTGGGTTGGTTTTTTGCCCATGCACATTTTGATTTTGGCTTGCGCGGTGGTGTTATTGAGAATGCGCAGTATGCCTGCACAGCCGTTTTGGCAAGGTATTAAAGCGGCGATGAAACCGAGTAAATAAGTAAGAATTTAGATTGTTCTGGCTGCCTGAAAAAATATCGGATTATCCAAATCATGGTTGGATAATCCGATATTGTTTGCCTTTTGATAACAGGTAGAAATTTTGCAAAACTCGGAGCGGAAACGGCTCGCTCCCAATTTTAGACATTAATCGACATATCTCCAAATGACTATTTTTCAGGCTACCTGAAACTTTTGCAAAACGCTAAAAATCTCAAATTCACCGTCATTCCCGCATAAGCGGGAATCCAACTTTGATTTTAAGTTTCTATTTTTATAAGCTTGTGGAGATTAACGATGAATTCCCGCCTACGCGGGAATGACGCCATAATTTATTTCAGGCAGCCTGAAAATGAATGTATAGATAGATTCTTGAATCCGATATTTTCTTGTGTCGCTAAAATTACAGGCAGGAATACATTGCAAATCCAAAAATATAAGCCTATCCCATACAAAAAAGCAGAATGGTTTCACTCATTCTGCTTTTTTCAGGTTTCAGGCTGCCTAATTAACCACCCAATTCTGCCAACAAATCTTTGGCTTGTTGCTGCAGTTCACCATGCGACTCACCAATCAATTCACGCAAGGTCTCGCGTGCGGCAACGGCATCGTCAATTTCCAGATACATTTTCGCCAATTCTAATTTGGCTTCTTGTGGCGCTGCCATACCAACTGCTTCTGATACGAAACCAGCCGCATTCGCTTCGTTATGCGCCACAGCCGCTTCAGCAGGTGCTTCGTTCATCCAGCTTAAATCTTCAGCAACTGGTTCAGGTGCCGCAACAGGTGTGTCATCCAAGCTCAATGAATCCAATGAAGCCGTTTCAGCTACTGCAGGCTCATCAAACGACACATCCAAATCGCGCAAGCTGTTCAAGCTATCCAATTCAGCAGCATTCACTTCTTCATCAGCAAAAGCTAAGTCATCTGCTGGCAAGCTTGGCTCTTCAGCTGCAAAGCTCAATGCATCATCATCGCTGCTGATGGCTAAGTCGGTTTCGAAGCTATCCAATGCAGGCTCAGCAACATTCAAGTCCAAATCTGCTGAATCGGCACTGGTATCCACAGCAAAGTCATCGCTTGGCAAGTCCAGATTGAAGTCTGTTGCCGTTTCTTCTGCTGGCAAATCCAAATTGAAATCAGCTGGCTCTTCGCTTGACAAATCGAAGCTATCAGGTGTTGGCGTTTCAATTTCATCCAAATCGAAGCTAACATTGGTTTCAGGTTCTGCTGGCAAATCAAACGACAAATCATCTACCGTTTCTACAGCAGGTGTTACTACCACTTCGCTTTCAGGTAGGTTCAAGTCATCAGACAAATCAAAGCTTAAGTCATCCTCTTGACTTGGCGCAACTGCCGCAACAGTTGCTGCAGTCGCTATCGCCGCAGGTGCAGCTACGTCAAAATCCAAGTCAAAATCGCTGCTTTCAACTTCTGGTTCTGCTGCAACGACTGGCGCAGGCTCAGATACGGTATTGAAATCTTCAAATACCAAATCATCACTTTCTACAACTGTTTGTTCAACAACTGCTGGTGCTTCATCTGCTGTAAAGATTTCATTCAACCAATCATCATCGCTGCTTGTTTCGTTTTCTACAACAGTAGAGGCAACATCAAATTCACTTGCATCAAACTCAGGTGTTGTATTACGCTGACTAGCCGCAACAGCAGTAGTTGCAACGGCAGCGGTTGCTACTGCCGCTGTTTTACCACTATCCCAATTGCTTTCATCTACCGTAGAATCAATATTGCTGTCGTCACTATTGAGCCAATCCCATTCTTCTTCCGATTCTTGAACATCAGCAGATCGCACTTCGAAAGTATCATCAGGCTCAAAACTATTTAAGTCAAACTCATCGGCTGCAGGTTTAGTGGCAACAGTCACCGTATCACCAAAGAATACATTATCATCTTGGTCATTGAATACAGGCTCATCCACTTGTTTTCCTAAATTGACACGCTGCGCCGCAGCAACAGCAGGACTTACTGTAGTCGTTTCTTCAACTACAAATTCGTCATCATCTACAACCACAAATTCATCATCTGCAGCTAAATCTTCACCCTCTTCCGCTGCTTTACGACGACGGCTCAAGAAATAGCCAGCACCACCTAACAATGCCAAACCTGCAGCACCACCCAGTGCCAATGGCAACCAATCTGTTTCTGGTTCTGGCTCAGGCTGTGAGACAGGTTTAGGGCGTTGTGGCTTAACTGGCGCAGAAGCAACCACAGCAGAGGCTGCAGAGGCTGATTCAGTTGGTATAGACGCAGCCGAAGCAGCTACAGGCTGAGAAGCCACGACTGGGGCAACAGTAGAAGCAACTGGCGCAGAAGCAACAACAGGCGCAGACGGTGCCGCTGGCACCGCAACCGCAGAAGCAGGTTTAGAAGTCACAACAACGCTAGCTGGTGCAGGTGCTTCCTCATTTTTTACGGGCTCTTGCGCCGCAGGTGGTGCAGAAGGTACTTTTGCCACTGGTGGAGGCGTTTGTGGCGCAACAGGAGTTGCAGGAGTAGGCGTTGGCGTTACCGCTGGTGCTACTGGTTGAGGTGCAACTTGTGGCTCAGCTACTGGTGCAACCACTACAGCAGGTGCAACATAGCGACGACCACTCAAGCGACGTTGAGCATGACGCTTTTTGCTATTGGCATAGCCTTTGAATTGCGAACCAGTCGGAATGTACAAGGTAGAACCATCGTACATAATATTGCCATTGGTACCGCGTCGGAATGCGCGTGGATTAGCAGCCATAATGGCACGCATAGCACGCTGTTGGCTCATATTATGCGGACGATAACGTGCAGCAATTTGCGCCAAAGTTTCACCGCTTTGTACACGATGGTAATGAGCATTACTGCTACGAGCCATCGGCGCAACACGTTGGCGTTGCGCGCGAGCTTTTCTTACTGGTTTATCTTCATCATCTTGAATCACATCCGATAAATCATTATCCATCGCAGTGTAAGAAGGCTGGCTTACCACTGGTACTTTAGTACGTACCGCACCTTTAGGCGCATAGCGAGCAGGATTAATCATTGCTGTGTATTGGCGCGTTTGATTACCCGCTTTCACAACAAAATTCAACACAGGTTCATTAACCGCGCTGCCTGAACGCAAGCGAATGACCGCAGTGCCATTACCTTGCGGCACCACCGTGCCAGAAATGCCGTTTCCCGATACATTTACACTGCGGCTTTGTAACAACGCCTCGGCTTCTTTGCCTGTTACGGTAATGCTACCTGAGAAAGGCTCGCCCAAATTAGATTGAACATTCAAACCGCCCATGCCTGCCAAAACGTTAGCAGAAGCCAATAGCGATAATGACACCGCCAGAGTTTTAGTATTCGTTTTCAAAATTTCGTCTCCCAACCGCTTTACGGAACTTAACCGAATGCGTATGCGCTTTGATATAGTTTAGCTAAAATGGGCATAATGATAGCCTTTTAACAGTCTCTTAGCAAAGAAAAAGCGCAAATTTTCCTGACAAAACGCAAATTTGTATACCTTTTCCAACGCTTTGTCAGACTGAGTAAGCAATCAAACACTGTAAAACCCTTTTCAGGCAGCCTGAAAAAGTATTAACATACGCCGTTTTGATGACAACCATTTTTATAGAGGGAAGGACAAACCATGAAAGTTTTACTACTGGGCGCACCAGGCGCAGGCAAAGGCACACAAGCACAATTCATCACGCGCGAATTCAATATTCCCCAAATTTCCACAGGCGACATGTTGCGTGCCTCGATTAAAGCGGGTACGCCGCTCGGTTTAGAAGCCAAAAAAATCATTGATGAAGGCGGTTTAGTGCGCGATGACATCATCATCGGCATGGTTAAAGAACGCATTGCCCAGCCCGATTGTGCCAACGGCTTCCTGTTTGATGGCTTTCCGCGCACTTTGGCACAAGCGCAAGCGATGGTAGAGGCAGACGTAAACTTGGACGCAGTAGTAGAAATTGACGTACCCGACTCAGTCATCGTAGAGCGCATGAGTGGTCGTCGCGTGCATTTATCATCAGGTCGCACTTATCACTTAAAACACAATCCGCCCAAAGTGGAAGGCAAAGACGACGAAACAGGCGAAGATTTGGTGCAACGTGATGATGATAAAGAAGAAACCGTAAAAAAACGTTTGGACGTATATCACGAACAAACCGAAGTTTTAGTAGATTTCTACGGCAAATTCACAGGCGATAATGCGCCCAAATACATCAAAATTGACGGCACACAAAACGTAGACACCGTACGCGAACAAGTATTAAGCCAATTGTCTGCTTAATCTTCCTCCACTTTTCAGGCTGCCTGAAAGCCAACAACCTTTCAGGCAGCCTGAAAACCATTTGAAAGACAACATCATGACCACACAAAGAATTCTTGTTGCATTAACTTGCGCACTAGCATTGCAAAGTGCCATTGCTGATTCTTACTTCCTCAACGAAGGCGACCACCACCGCAGCCGCACCGAAGACCCCAAAGAATTTAGCGAAGTCAGCGTAGCCTTACCCGCCGTTCCCAATCCCAACGAAGGCGATTGGTATGAGTTTTACGTATCCCCGATTTTCAAAGGCAAGCCACGCATTTTGTTGTCCAGCATTCAAACCGCAGAAGATGGCAGCATTCGCTATATTCTGAACAATCGCTCAGGTGCAGGTTATGACAACATTACCGCCGAAGGCATTTTCTGCATCACAGGCACCAAATTACTCGACTCCGAAGGTTCCAAACTCAAAACCTTTGGCTACGCCGACACCGTCAATAACCGCTGGATTGAACCGCGCAAATCCGAATGGATGGTACTCGGCGGCTCGCGCACCAGCAACGACCAAGTTCGCCGCGTGTTATACAACGGTTTCTGCCGCGACGGTCGCGCCAACAACGATGACGAATTGCGCAAGCGCGTCCAAGAATACGGCAGCAGTCGCCCCAGCTATCACTAAACACCTCAAATCTTTTCAGGCTACCTGAAACACTCTACGAAAGAACAACATGAAACCCGAACTCATCGAACGCTACCAAGAAGCCCAACAACTCTTTCAGGCAGCCGAACTCATCTATAGCGAAGCACAATGCGAAGCCGCGCTGCAACACATGGCACAAGACATCACGCGCGACTTAGGACAAAGCTATCCACTCGTCTTGCCCGTCATGGGCGGCGCAGTCGTGTTCACAGGCAAACTCTTGCCGCTGCTGCAATTTCCGCTGGATTTTGACTATATCCACATCACACGTTATGGCGACAAACTGCAAGGCGGCGAATTTCGTTGGCTGCGCGAACCGCAAAACGTAGCAGGGCGTGATGTACTTGTTTTAGATGATATTCTCGACGAAGGACACACACTCGCCGCCGTACAAGAACACATCCTTGCCGCAGGTGCTAAATCCTGCCGCACCGCCGTGTTCGCCAACAAACTCATCGACAAACTCAAGCCACACCAAGCCAACTACATCGGCTTAGACGTACCCAATCGCTACGTTTTCGGCTACGGCATGGATGCCAAAAACATGTGGCGCAACTTAGGCGCAATTTACGCCATCTAAAAAGCAAACACACACAACATCATGTTTATCCTCAACTTATTCAACCAAGCGATACAACACCATGCCGACATCCAACACCAACTACAAGGCTACAACGGAATTGTCATCGCGCTACACACCCCACAATGGCAACAAACCGCCCGCATCAACCACCGCGGGCAACTCATCGCCAGCGACCGCGTCGCCGACGTGTGCTTTCACATCCCACAAGACTGGCTACACGCCTTGCGCCAAGGCAAATTCCCCGCGTGGCAAAACGCGCGCATAGAAGGCGACGAAGCCATCGGCGCGGCACTTATTTACCTGTTCGCCCAACTCGCGCAAAACATCCAAGCCACATGGCAAAACAAAGCCGAACAACTGGCGCACACCCTCACTTTCTGGGGCAAAGCCCTACAATTCCAAGCCACACAACTCAACACCCTACCGCAGCCTGAAAACGACCCCAGCGAAACAATCGCCGCGCTGCAACAAGAATTGCAACAAACCCAGCAAACCCTCATCGCCCTGCAAACCGAATTGCGTCACCTCAATCGCCGTTTAAATTATTTAGAACAACAACATAATCCAGCATAAATGCTTTCAGGTTACCTTTTTTCAGGCTGCCTGAAACTTTTATCAAGCTCAAACGTAGATCAGATTCTTGAATCGGACCTTTTGCTTTTTCAGGCAGCTTCCTAATTTGATACAAATTCATGATTTTTTTCAATAAAATAACTAACCCATACTCTATGTTCACGCTCATATTCCCCCATTTTCTCCATCCACAAGACACACCCCTACCGCCACTCAATACGCCCACGTTCAACCAATGGCTACGCTACGGCGCATACCAAACTCACCATCACACCACCGCACAGCTTTATGCCCATTATTTAGGCAACCCAACGCTGCCTGAACATACCGCCTTTGCCGTTCCCATCTGGCAACAAATTGGCATGAACACCACACAACAACTCGACTCGCGCCACATCGCCATCAGCGACAGCGAAGCGCAAACCCTTATTGCCGATTTAAACCAATTCTACACAGGCGACGCCACATTCTCCGCGTTACACCCCAAAATCTGGCAAATTCATCTACCCAAAATGAGCGAATGGCACGCTCCCAGCGTACTCAACCTAGACGCCCAAACCGATGCCGTCAGCCGCAGCGAACACCAAGCCAGTACGCAATGGCTGCAACTTTCCACCGAAATCCAAATGTTTTTGCACGCACACCCCATCAACCAAGCGCGCCAACAACGCGGCGAAATCCCCATCAACGCGCTCTGGCTATGGCAGCCTGAAAATCCTGTGCCAACAGCCACCCCTTTTCAGGCAGCCTTAACAGGCAGCGACAGTGCGTGGGCAGCTATTTCCCCCAATCCACACACCGACCAACCACACGACTTAGCCGCATGGCAACGCGCCTGCGAAGAACACCAAATCGCGCTGGATAATACACAAATATTCAGCGAAGACTTTGCTCAAAGCCACCAAACAAGCGACATTTGGGCATATCAAGAAACCTTACACTATTGGGAAAACCATTTTTTCGCCCCACTAGAAAACCTATTGCAAACAGGCAAACTGCAACAGATTCAATTGATTTGCGAACAAGGTAGCCTAACCATGGGTCGCCGCCGCTGGGCATTTTGGCAATCCAAAAAAACATTCAATGGCAAACAGTTAAACTAATAAAAGTTGGGCGTTCATGCCCGACTTTCATCATGACGCTTTTCAGGCTGCCTGAAAACCAAAATCGCGCTAAAATACGCCATTCCCAACATTCAACGAAAGCCCACCATGAACATTTCCCTGAAAAAAATCTATTCTGGCAAAGTACGCGATTTATACGAAATTGACGACAAAACCATGCTCATTGTCGCCACCGACCGCCTGTCTGCGTTTGACGTGATTTTAGAAGAACCCATTGTTGGCAAAGGAGAAATTTTGACGCAAATTTCCAATTTTTGGTTTGGCAAATTGGCACACGTTATGCCCAATCATTTCACGGGACAAACCGTGTTTGACGTGCTGACTGAAAATGAAGCGCGCGCGGTGGAAAAACGCGCCGTGGTCGCCAAACGCTTAACGCCTGTAAAAATCGAGGCGGTGGTGCGCGGTTATTTGAGCGGAAGTGGTTGGAAAGAATACCAAAAATCAGGCACGGTTTGCGGCATTCAGCTGCCTGAAAACTTACGCGAGGCGGAACAACTGCCTGAAGTGATTTTCACGCCGTCCACCAAAGCCGAAGTGGGCGACCACGACGAAAACATTTCTTTTGATGAAGCCGCCCAAATCATTGGCAAAGAACGCGCCGAAGAAGTCCGCGCCAAAGCAATTGAGCTTTACACAGAAGCAGCGGCGTATGCGAAAACACGCGGCATTATTATTGCCGACACGAAATTTGAGTTCGGCTTGGACGAAAATGGCGTTTTGACGCTAATGGATGAAGTGTTAACTCCCGACAGCAGCCGTTTTTGGGCGGTTCAAACGTATGAAGTGGGCAAAAATCCGCCATCGTTTGACAAGCAATTTGTACGCGATTGGCTGGAAAGCAGCGGCTGGAACAAGCAACCGCCTGCGCCAAAAGTACCTGCCGATGTGTTGGCAAAAACGGTGGAGAAATATCAGGAAGCTCTTGATGTATTAACAAAATAAGTGTGTAGGGCGAGTGTAATCCCACTATTTTCAGGCAGCCTGAACGCTTTGCGAAACCTTTTAGTTGCGCTGAATTTCGTTTCAACCTGAAAATACACAATTAATATTTGCAGAATGGACACTGTCCACCATTATCCCAATTTTTAAGTGAACAATATCTCGCCTACTATTTTCAGGCAGCCTGAAACCCAAACCATGAAAAAACAAACCAAACATTTCCCTTTTTTAAAAATCCAACGCCAACGCTTTGAATTGAGTTACATCAATGAAAGCAGCGCAGAAGTACCAAGCGAAAAGCAATGCTACCAATGGATTTGGCACGCGCTGAAAACCCATTATCGCCGCGCCAATATCGCGCTGGTTTTCCTAGACGAAGCCCAAGCCCATGCCTATAACCGCAATTACCGTGAGAAAGATTACGCCACCAATGTATTGAGTTTCGCCCATCACGAAGGCGAATTTTCATTTGCAGAACAAGAAGATACATTGCAAGGCGATTTGATTATTTGCCCACAGGTGGTCGCACGCGAAGCCGCTGAACAGGGCAAACCATTGATAAATCACTACGCGCATTTAATCATCCACGGCACGCTACATTTAATTGGTTTTGACCATATGGAAGACGACGAAGCTGCAGAAATGGAAGCGTTAGAAACCGCATTATTGGCGCAATTAAATATGCCCAATCCGTATGAATAAGTCTTTCAGGCAGCCTGAAAACAAGGAAAACCTATGGACGTCCACAGCCAAAAGCAACGTTTTTTGTTGCACGAATTGAGTTTATTGAGTTTAACCCATGCCTTAACAACGCGCGATAAGGCGTTTCCTATTTACGCGCCCAAAGCCAGCGACGCGCAAAAGCAAAAATTCAAAGAACAATTGCGCCTACAACTAGATGACATCTTATTGATATACAACCAGAAAAAAATCATCGAAGACGAACACATCGCCTTGATTGAAGACTTTGCCGCGCGCATTAGCGCAGAATTTGGCGACGTGTTACACCAAAATACGTTTCGCTTTGGCGTGGCGCAGCGTTTGCTCAATTTGCACCTGAAATATTTGTGGGCAGCAGGTTTTCTTATGCGCGAGCCGCCGCATTGCCCAATTGACAACACTTTGCGCGATTTAGCGAATGTGTCGTACAACTGGGTCAGCAACGATGCGAAAAACGATTACCAAGCGGCGATTTATCAATTAAAACAACAGGCTCATCCGATGAGTTTAGCGATGTGGGAATTGAAACAAACGCAAAAGACGCCAAAAAATGTTCAGGCAGCCTGAAAACTTTGCATAATTTGGAGCGGGAGCGGCTCGCTCCCAAATTTTTGATTTGGCAACAAACTACCATGACATAGACATGAGTCGACCGCGCTCCCAGTTATTATTTTCAGGCAGTCTAAAAATTTAAATACTTTATAATCAATCATCTAAAAAACCATGCACGAACTCAATCTTTCCGCCAGCCAATCCAAAGCCGAAATCTACGCATCCTTGTTACCCCAAATTCGCGCCCTAATCGCCGATGAACCCGAACTCCAAACCGCCGCGCTTGCCAACACGTGCGCCGCGTTAAAAGAAGCATTCGGCTGGTTATGGGTCGGTTTTTATATGGTCAATGACGCGCAAACAGAGTTACATCTTGCTCCATTTCAAGGCCCTGTCGCTTGCACGCGCATCCCAAAAGGGCGCGGCGTATGCGGACAAGCGTGGGCGAAAGGCGAAACGATTGTGGTGCAAAATGTCAACGAACACCCCGACCACATCGCCTGTTCATCGCGTTCGCAATCGGAAATTGTCGTGCCGCTATTCAACGGCGCAAACGAAATCATCGGCGTATTGGACGTGGACGCGGAAGCCTTGGCGCAATTTGACGACATTGATGCGCGTTATTTAAATGAATTGTGCACGATTTTACGCGATTGCGTGTTTCGCTAGGCATGAGAAAGTTTCAGGCTGCCTGAAAAATAGGCAGCCTGAAAATTAAAATTAACAAAAAACAATAACTAAAATTTTCAGGCAGCCTGCCCCCCCAAAAAAACCTCAAATCAAAAAACCAAAATCATGACCTTCCAAACTTGGCTACTCTTCATCACCAGCATCTTCTTCATTTCCGCCGCACCAGGCTCCAATATGCTGCTCGCGTTCCAATTTGGGCTAAATTACGGCTTCAAAAAAACTTGCTACACACTGGCAGGTTTAACCATCGGCTTATTCATTTTATTGACCATTTCGCTCGCCTTTGTCGGCTGGTTAAGCTAAACCGCACCGATGCTGTTTGAACTGATGAAAGTCGCCGCCGCTATCTCGCCTATTTGGGCGTACAAATCTGGCGCACCGCAAGCGAGAACATGGGCAGCAGCGATGTGCGCGTTGTGCCAAGGCCTTGGGTTTTGTTTCACACAGGCGTGATGGTTTCACTGTCCAACCCAAAAGCCATTTTGTTTTTCGCCGCATTGTTTCCCAAGTTTCTCAATCGAAGCGCGCCACTTTTGCCACAATACGCGATTTTGACCGCATCGTTTTTCGTCATCGAAACCTTTTGGCAACGGATTTACACAGGTAGCGGCAAAGCCCTCGCCGCATGGCTCAACCAAAGCAAACGCTTGCTGTATCTCAACCGTTTATGCGGTACGATTTTTATCTTTTTGGCGACAGGTTTGCTGTGGGACATTGTGCGCGCGTTTCAGGCTGCCTGAAAATATTTATAAAATTCCTATTAACCTATAAAAATCAAATTATTAACTATAAGAACCATGCCCACACAACCCGAAATCAACCTGCTTTACCCCTTTGCCATCGCCTTCGCGCTGTTAATGGCAACTCATTTACCTTTTTCAGGCAGCCTATGGCAACGTGTGGCGCAACAACGTAAAATGTTGTGGCTATTTTTCCTATTTGGCGGACACTTAGCGATATTATTCAATATGTTACTGATTGACTATACATGGCTTACGCGTTTGCCTTTAATCGGTTTATTCTCCATCGCCGTGTACGCATTTTGGCTTGGCGCGTTGCCGGCCGTCGTTACCGCCATTATCATTAGCTTACTGAATTTAAAGAAAAATAGTATTGGCGTATTCATCGCCAGCATTATCGGTACACTCATTGCTATGTTATTTAGCGCGATATTCATGCAACAAAATGCGAGCGACATTTCACTGTTTGCCCAGCGTGACGGTGCGTTTGCCGCATCCGTGTTAGCTGCCTTAACTTTACCCAAGAAACTGATTTAAATGTATTTATTGACCGAACTCGTGCGCCTTTTAGAACAGCGCGGACACATTTTTCCCAGCGACCCGCAAGTCGTAACCGAAAGTTTGCGCCAAACCGATGAAGCCGCCGCCGCCAAATTGCAACGTCGCGCCAGCATGATTGACCGTCGCCACGAATTGCGCGACCGCCTAGACGCGCACCGCCGCCGCGTGCATTTTATTTTGTGGGCGGCAACAATTGCATGGTTTATTCTAGGATTTTCAGCGACTTACGGCTTAATGCAACACAGCAGCCTGAATTTTTTCTTCCTACTCGCAGGCGCGCTCGGCGTGAACAGCATTATGCTCATCGTCTGGCTGTTAGGCGTATTCATGAACAAACCGCCCAAAACATTCAGCCTGCCGCTACTCTGGGCGCGCGAAAGCGACAGCGTCGGACAAGCGATTGTGCAACTCTACACCCCAAACGCCACGCAGCCGCACGCACGCTGGCAACGCAGTGTCGCCAGTCATCGCCTAGCATTAAGTGGTTTGCTTGGCATGTTTGTCGCCACATTATTGCTTTTAACCGTGCGCCAATACAGTTTCAACTGGCAATCCACGCTGCTTGCTGATGAAACCTTTGCTGCCGCCGTCAATGCACTTGCATGGCTGCCTGAAAAACTCAGTTTTACCGTACCCGACACTGCCGCCATTATCAGCGGTCGCAATACCGATGACACCGCCAACGCCCCGCAATGGGGCAGCTTATTGCTCGGCAGTTTACTCTGTTACGGTATCGTACCACGCGCTGTCGCTTGGTTGTTTAGCCTATGGAAATCACGCCAAACGCCTGCCGTATTGGATTTAAAACTACCGTATTATCAAAACATTATCCAACAATGGCAACGCAAAATTGTGGACAGTGCCGACGATTATCAAGCCGATGAAATCATCAGCGCGCCACCAATTTCCTTAAACCATGATGGTGCGCATTGGGCCGTTTTGCTGGATGCGCCGTATCACAATGAAACTTGGTTTGAACGCCAATTGGGACAAGATTGGCTCAATCAAGGCGTGTTAAGCGACCGTGACGAAATTGCACATTTGGTCACACAATTAGAACAAAATGCTGCACAATTATTGGTCGGCGTGCGCGCGCAACACGTCCCCGACCGTGGCACCGTGCGCACGCTACAACGCTTAGCACAAGCCGCGCAAAACGGCTTAATCGTGCAATTGCTGCTGCCTGAAAACATCATCGGCAACCAAAACGAAGTCATCGCCCAATGGCGTGAAGTGTTGAAAGAACATGGCTGGACATGGCTGGAAATGCCGCGTAAATAGTTTTCTAGCTGAAACATAAAACTGGAGCGCGAGCAGTTCGTCCGCACATCTGATTTAATTAAGGTATTTAATTTTGAAGAAGAAATATTTGATAGCTGGATAGTTTTTCCAAATCTCTGATTTGGCAACAAACTGCCATGACGTAAGCATTAGCCGCTCCCGCTCCAAATTTTGCAAAGGTTTCAGGCTGCCTGAAATCTACGCTACAAAATATTAGATTTAAACTACAACCAACTCAAAAGGCTGCCTGAAACTATTTTCAGGCAGCCTTTTGATTATTTAACCAATTGATTTCAATGAATTACAACACTTTAACAATGCTTTCGCACAAATAGCGAATATTGTCATCTGTAATCCCTGCCACATTAATGCGACCGCTGCGCACAGCGTAAATGGCAAATTCATCGCGCAAACGATCAACTTGTTCAGGCGTTAAGCCGCTAAATGAGAACATACCGTTCTGTTTCACAATAAAATCAAAATCTTGCTGTGCACCGCTTTCTTTAAGCAAATCCACAAATTTTTGGCGCATGGTTTTAATGCGCGCTCGCATTTCGTCTAATTCTGCTACCCATTGTGCTTTTAATTCAGGGTCTTGCAACACCATTGCCACTGTTGCGCCACCGTGTGACGCGGGGTTGGAATACAACACGCGAATAATGGTTTTGACTTGGCTAAATGCGCGGTTTGCCGTGCCTTCGTCGGCAGCAACAACCGTAAACGCACCCACGCGCTCGTTGTACATGCCGAAATTTTTGGAATACGAGCTGGCAATCATCAATTCTGGATTGTGTTTCAAAAATACACGCAAGCCATGCGCGTCTTCATCCAAGCCGTTGGCAAAGCCTTGATAAGCAAAGTCAAAGAGTGGCAACCAGCCTTTTTCGGCAGACATTTTTGCCAGCGTTTCCCATTGTTCGGGCGTGGGGTCAATGCCTGTTGGGTTGTGGCAGCAGCCGTGTAATAAAACTAAATCGCCTTGTTGCGCTTGGCTCAAATCATCAATTAAACCGTCCCAATCTAAGCCGTGCGTGGTTTTGTCGTAGTAGCGATAATCGCGGATATTTAAGCCAACAGCGTTGAAAATCGCGTTGTGATTAGGCCATGTTGGGCTGGAAATCCACACGTTTTGCGCGCTGGTTTGGCGTTTCACAAATTCAGCAGCAACGCGCAATGCGCCTGTACCGCCCAAGCTTTGTGCAGTTTTAGCGCGTTTATTCTTGATGATGTCGCTGTCTTCGCCAAACAATAATTCTTGTGTCGCTTCGTTGTACGCGCTTACTCCGTCAATGGTGAGATAGTTTTTTGTGTTTTCATTTGCTAATAAACGCGTTTCTGCTGCTTTAACCGCTTTTAAAATCGGCGTGTTGCCTTGCGCATCTTTATAAACGCCAATACCCAAATTCACTTTTTCTGGGCGCGTTTCGGCTTTAAAAGATTCGCCCAAACCCAAAATCGGGTCGGCTGGCGCGGCTTGAATGTGGTCAAACAACATGATGATTCCTTGAAATAACAATAAGATGAATAAAATTTGAAATTTCGCTTTATACTGCGATTTGCTTGTGCACGCAATGATTTAGCGCAATTTTTCGTATAGAAAATGACAGGATGGCTTTCAGGCTGCCTGAAAAATATATACAACTTAGGCAGCCTGAAAATGTTAGGCGGCTAATCCGTTAAATACTTCAAAATACGTCGGAAATGTCTTGTGCGTACATTTTGGGTCGTTAATCGTAATGCCCACGCCCAACAGCGATACCAGCGAAAAACACATCGCCATGCGGTGGTCGTCATACGTATCAATGCTTGCATTTTCAATCAGTTGCGCGGGCGGGATGATGTGAATTGCCTCCGCTTCTTCCACCACTTGCGCGCCGACTTTACGCAATTCGTTTGCCATCGCCGCGATACGGTCGGTTTCTTTCACACGCCAAGAGCCGATATTGCGAATACTGCATTTCTCACCCGTCGCCAATGCTACTACCGCTAAGGTCATCGCTGCATCGGGAATATGGTTCGCGTCCAAATCAAACGGCAAAACCGCCTGATTTTGCCCACGCGAAACTTCAATAAAATCATCGCCCCAAGTTACTGTTGCGCCAATTTTTTCCAATTCGTGCGCAAACGCCACATCACCTTGAATCGCATTTTTGCCCAAACCGGTTACACGCACAGGCTTAGCCGACAACAAACCTGCTGCCAAAAAATAACTCGCGCTGGACGCATCGCCTTCCACATTCACAATGTCGGGTGCGTGGTATTTCGCGTTTTCAGGCAGTCTGAAAATTTGGTAATCCTGATTTTCCACATTCACGCCAAATTGTTTCATTAAATTCAAAGTGATATCAATATACGGCTTGGAAATCAAATCGCCGTCTACGCGGATTGTCCATGCTTCGCCTGTGAGCGGCAATGCCATCAACAACGCCGTCAAAAATTGGCTGGACACATTGCCCTTAATGGGGATTTGGCGCACATTTTTATCTGCATAATCATGAATTTGCAAAGGCGGATAACCGTCATTGCCCAAATAATCCACATTCGCGCCTGCAATGCGCAGCGCGTCCACTAAATCACCAATCGGTCGCTCGTGCATGCGCGGTACACCGTGCAAATGGTAGTTGCCACCTAAAATTGCCAGCACGGCAGTTAATGGACGAAACGCGGTACCAGCGTTACCTAAAAACAAATCGGCTTGTTTATTGGGAAACAAACCGCCCTGCCCTGTTACTTTCAGGCTGCCTGCGCTCGTTTTTTCTAGTGAAATTCCTAATTTTTCAAGGGCTTCCAACATACGGTCGGTATCATCCGATTTCAGCAGTGAGCGGATTTCGCAAGCATTTTCTGACAATGCCGCCAATAATAAGGTGCGATTACTGATGCTTTTTGAGCCTGGTAGCGCGACAGTATTGCGCACCTTCAGGCTGCGTGGAGCTAAATAAATGGATTCGGTCATGGTTTTCTCGTTGCAAAAAAGTAGGTGGATTATAGCGGATTGCATGGCTTTCAGGCAGCCTGAAAAAAACCGTTTCCTGTATTTCAGAAAACGGTTTGAGTTTTAAAGCTTAAATGTATCAAGCTTGTTCATGCGCAGGCTCGCCCTTGTGTCCAGGTTGCTTGACTTTGAGCAAGAACGACACGCCAAACGCGATAAAATACAAAATCGTATAGGCATAAACCACACCGATGAAGCTGGTATGCGGCAACAACAAGCCTGCAATCGCAGGAGCGGCAAAGTTAGACAAACCAGCGGATAAGGTGTAAACCGAAATTGCTGCGCCTTTGTGTGTAGGCTCTAATGATGTGAAAATCGGAGTCATCGGCACAAAACCTGCCACAAACCAGCCAAGCAAAATGGCAGGAATCCATGCCATCATAAATTCGGCGGTGCTCGCTGCGCCATTAATACTGGCAGGTGCGATGGTGTTGTACCATTGTGGCATGTAGTAGAACGCAAGCGTAGAAACTGCCATACCGATACAGCCAAACCAGCGAATCGTCGTTACCCAACCGATTTTTTCGCCAACGATACCCCAAAATACATTGGAAACCAGTGTTGTTGCAAAGAATACCGTCCAAATTTGCAACCATTGTTCAATGCTAAAACCCAATTCTTTGGTAAACATCATCGGACCAATAACAGCAAAACCAAATAAAGACAAGGTATTAACAATGCGAATAAAGCTCGCGTAAGCAATTTGTGGATTTTTCAACAAGGTAATTGCGCGGCTCAGTTCGCTTAATTTTTCTTGTGTACTTAAGCCTTCGCCTTTGGCTTTGCCTGTGAGTGCGCCCAATTTGAATACAGCAACCAAGCCACCCAAAACAACAAACACCAGCGCGAACCATAATGTACCCATTTCGCCCATCACAGGAATCGTGAAGCTCGGAATGAAGCTACCGAATACACCAATGCCGAATGAATAAACTGTCCAGAACCAGCCCATTGACGGCCCAATTTGGCGCGCGTGTACGTTTTGTACAATCATCACGATAAATGAATACAAGAACAGTGGATACGCCAAACCGCGCAAGCCGTAAAACAGAATAATCAGCAGATAATTAGATTGCCCTAAACCAAAAGTGAGCAGCAAAATGTGCAATACAGACCACATCACAAATCCAATAATCATCGCTTTGCGTGGCGTAATGATTTCGGCAACCACGCCTGAAACCCACGCGGCAATCGCGGCAGCAAAACCATAAACCGCAAAAGCATTAGACGATTGTGCTTCGGTAAAACCCAAGTCCACAATGTATTTAGACAAAAACGCCAATTCAAAACCGTCGCCTGTCATAAACAAGGCGATGGCGATATAGCCCCAAATCAATTTAATGGGCATACCCATCCATTCGCGGGTATCGTGTGCCGTTGGATTGTGCATAAAAATCTCGCTTTCAAAAATGAAACAAAATGGCAGCCTGAAAGTGTGAAGCCTGCTTTCAGGCTGCCTCTACTACAATTCGCTTTAGTTAGATTATTTTAATCATCATTAAAATGCGTAAAGTCGCGTCATACTACATGAAAGATTGCGCATTCGTTATCATGAATAATACTCTCAACAATCAAATAAACTTATCGGTTGTTGCGTTCTACTTGATATAACTGGCGGAAACGCGCGTACCGTGTTGGCAAGAAATCTTTTTTATTTGGATTAAAGATTTGATTGATTTCAGGTTTGGTGCAAATTTGCGTTTCATCGCCACCGCAAGCCAATGCCGCCAAACGCGCCGCGCCCAATGCGCCACCCGTTTCGCCACCTTTGTGGGTAACAATTTGAATTTGCAAAATATCTGCCAATAATTGCGCCCAATAAGGACTTCTCGCGCCACCGCCCAACAGCGAACATTCGCTGATTTGCGTGCCACTTTCTTGCAAAACGCGCACACCGTCCGCCAAACCAAAACTCACACCTTCCAACACCGCGTAACCGATTTCCGCGCGACCGTGTGCGTGCGTCAAACCGTGCAGGCTGCCTGTGGCAAAAGCGTCATTGTGTGGCGTGCGCTCGCCCGACAAATAGGGCAGGAAAATCGGGGCTTGGGCGCGTTGTTCATCGCTCAAACGCTCAATTTCGGCAAGCAATTCCACTTCTTTTACGCCCACCAATTTGCAATACCAGCTCAAACACGCGGCTGCCGACAACATCACGCTCATTTGATGCCAACGGTTCGGCAAAGCATGGCAGAAACAATGTACTGCTGATTGTGGCGCAGGGCGGTACGCTTCGTTCACCACAAACACCACGCCCGAAGTACCCAACGAAATAAACGCATCATTTGGATTGACCGCGCCCACACCGACCGCGCTGGCTGCGTTGTCGCCACCGCCACCTGCCACAATCACGTTTTCAGACAAACCCCATTTTTCGGCTAAATCCGCTTTCAGGCTGCCTGAAACTTGCGAGCCTTCCACCAAATCCGCCATAAAACTTCTGTCCATGCCACAAGCGGCTAATACTTCGTCCGACCAATCGCGTTTTGACACGTCCAGCCACAACATACCTGCCGCATCCGACATTTCCGATACTTTTTTGCCCGTCAGCAAAAAGCGAATGTAATCTTTGGGCAACAAAACCGTTTTGGTTTGCGCGAAAATTTCGGGTTCGTGTTTGCGTACCCACAACAATTTGGGCGCGGTAAACCCCGGCATTGCCAAATTGCCTGTAATGTCGTGCAAGGCTGGCACTGCCGCTTCCAATTCCGCACATTCGGCTGATGAACGCGTGTCGTTCCACAAAATCACAGGGCGCAACACATCATTGTTTTCATTCAACAAAACCGCGCCGTGCATTTGACCCGATAAGCCAATGCCACGAATTTGCGACCATTTGAAATTGCCGACTTTATCGCGCAATTGCAAAACCAAATCATTGGTCACGCGCCACCATTCGTCTGCCGATTGCTCCGACCATTGTGGAAAAGGGCGTTGAATGCTTAAAGGTAAACCGTGCGTAGCGACGATGTCGCCATTATCGCCCATCAACAGGGCTTTGATTTCCGAAGTGCCGTAGTCTAATCCTAGATACATGATTGTTTTTTTTCCTGTTATTTTTAATTTCAGGCTGCCTGAAAAATGCGCGATACGTTCTTTAACCAACAATCTGTTCCCTCCCCCGCGAGCGAGAAAGGGGGCAAGATTGCAGTTGTTTCATCGTACGCTGAAAGGCTGCCTGAAAGTAGGGTGGACACCGTCCACCAATCCATGATTGGCGTTTATTCGGTGGACAATGTCCACCCTACATCATGTTGCGATACTAAAAAGGCTGCCTGAAAAGTTTTTTCTAATCTTTTCAGGCAGCCTGAAACGATGCCAACAAATTGATTATGCAATCAGTTTACGCACATCTTCCACTGCTTCACGCATCAATTCCACAAATTCAGGTTTGCCTGCCAATTCGCCAAACAAAGCCTTGTCGCTGGCAAACACCGCCACAGGGTCTTCGGACGCATACATGGCGCGAACGGCTGCTTCATCCAAAATGCCGTCTTGGTAAGTGAACGGCAATTTACCTTCGTTCCAGCGTTCCATAAACACAAAGAATGTTGCTGGCAAACGCGCTGTTTTAATTGGACGCGCACCTTGTTTGAAGCGTTCAATCAAAGTCGGCTGCATTTGCGCTGGGATTTTAGAGAAACCGTCTGCAGCAACGCGCTGATTCGTGTCTTTGATGTGCGGATTGGTAAAGCGTTCCAACACCACATCACGGTATTTACCCAAATCAATCAAATCATTACCCAAGCTGGCAATCACGTCTTCGGTAACATAATCGTGTGCCAATTTGTAGGCTTTTTCCAAATTGGTGCTGTCGTGAATATACAATTCGCCCAACAAAGTACCCAACCACGCAATCGCTGCGTGTGGCACGTTCAATACGCGGATTTTGGCTTCTTCGTAAGGAATAACGCTTTTAACCAATTCCACGCCCACTTTTTCCAAAGCAGGACGCACATTGTCTTTGAAATTGTCTTCAATTACCCATTGAATAAAGGTTTCGCCCATCACAGGTGCTTTGTCGTCAATGCCCGTTTTCTCTTTAATGCGCGCTGGCAAATCTTCGGCTGGACGCGGCACAATGCGGTCTACCATCGTGTTAGGTGTGGTCGCATGGTCTTTAAGCCAATCCACAATATCTTGTTGATTGGTCAAAGTTAAAAATTCCACCAAACCATCGTGGAAACGCTCGCCGTTATGACGCACATTGTCGCAGCACAACAAGGTTACATTGCCGTTTGCCAATTTCATGCGTTCGCGCAAAATTTTGGCAATCACGCTGTAAATTGTGTTCAAACCGCCTTCTAAATCCGCTTTCAGAGCGGGGTCGGATTGCACCAATTTGAATTTGCTGTCCAAATAATAGCCCGCTTCGGTAACGGTAAACGCGATGACTTTGGTGTTTTCTTCTGCACCCACGCCAATCAAGGAAGTCAAACCTTCTTCCCACGCAATCGGGCGTTTTACCGATTTAATCACTTCGTAAGCGCGTTCATCTTTGGGGCTAACCGTTTCCAAAACATATTCATTGTTTTGCGCCAACAAACCTTGAATGGTGTGCTCGCTGTCGTTACGGATATTGCCTGCCGCGATAGACCAACTGTCATCGCCAGATTTAATCAATTCATTCAAATACCACGCTTGATGGGCGCGGTGGAAAGAACCAAAACCAATATGTAACCAAGTGTATTTGCTCATGGTAAATCTCCAATTAAAAGGAAGAAAGTTTCAGGCAGCATAAAAAAGCTGTCGCATTATTTTTAACAATTCTATCAAAGCATTAAATCTCAAAAGCTACTTTGTAATGAATTGTGAAAAAGCATTCTACCTGAAAGTTTTCAACTTGGGGCATAATTTTTTCTAAAAATTCAATGTTATCAATGTAGTATAAATTACATCATGATTCAAAAATCTTGTAGGTAAACTACATTTAGATTTTTTTACGCAAATAAAGCAAATTTTGATAACATAAGACTACATAAACTAACACAGTATCCATCCTAGCCGTAGAATTGAAAAAGTATAGTAGATTCAATTTAAACTAGGCAAAGCGACAGCGAGAGCCGTATACATCTAGTACATAAGCAAGAGAGCTGGCAACGCTGTACTGGTTTAAACTACGGCGTTGGCTCGGCTTGTATTACATTTTCACTTCTACGACTATACTCTTCAGGCAGCCTGAAACCTTGAAACCTTTGCAAAACCCCAGATTTGAGCGCAGTTCAAAGTGATAGCATCGCAAAATGCGCAGACATATCATATAGATAGGCAAGCATTTGAGAAGCACATCACGAAGAAATGCGCCAAAGATGAGAGATTTGCAAAAGTTTCACCTTGCCTGCCTGAAAAAAACATTATCAAAACAACTATTAACCACAAAGGAAAACATTATGTCACAACAAAATCTCCAACCATTTGAACCCATTCAATTGCAAGGTGAAGAGAAAACCAGCTTGCAGATTTTTGAAGAAGCTGTGATTGAATACAAAGGTCGCGTCAGCAAAGAAGATGGCGATAACGAGCCCTTGCCCGCCGATTATCCATATGAAAAACGCATGAGCCGCCGTGCGTATGAGCGTGAAAAGAAAAAACTGCAAATTGAGTTACTCAAGGTACAAAGTTGGGTTAAAGACAGTGGGCAAAAAATTGTGAGCTTGTTTGAAGGTCGCGACGCAGCAGGTAAAGGCGGCACGATTAAACGCTATATGGAGCATTTAAACCCTCGTGGCGCGCGCGTTGTGGCATTGGAAAAACCGACTGAACATGAGCGTGGACAATGGTATTTTCAGCGCTACATTCAGAATTTGCCAACATCTGGCGAAATGGTATTTTTTGACCGTTCTTGGTATAACCGCGCGGGTGTGGAACGTGTTATGGGCTTTTGCGAGCCGCATGAATATTTGTTGTTTATGCGGCAAACGCCTGAATTTGAGCGCATGTTGGTGGCAAGCGACATCCATTTGTTTAAATTTTGGTTTTCCGTTTCGCGCGAAGAGCAGTTGCGCCGTTTTGTGTCGCGCTATTCTGACCCTTTGAAACACTGGAAACTGTCACCCGTGGACGTGCAATCGCTTGACCGTTGGAACGATTATACGGAAGCGAAAAATGCGATGTTTTTTCACACGCACACACGTGACGCGCCTTGGGTGATTATTAAATCGGATGACAAAAAGCGCGCGCGTTTGAATTGTATTCGCTATTTCTTGCACCATCTGGATTATCCGAATAAGGATGTGAAGGCAATTGGCGCGATTGACCCTTTGATTGTGTCGTATCCTGATATGAATATTGTGTCACAAGAAGGCGGTTAAGGTTTTAGCTGCTTGGTTTCAGGTCAAATTTTTGGATTTCGATTCGTTTAAAGATTGTCGGATACAAGAATCCGACCTTGTATATTAAAACCCAAGTATCATAGGGGCTACTGACAATTTGGGCGCGAGTTGATTTGGCGAATATTTTTAACGCAGAATTTGGTAAATTTAGCGCAAAACTCAACCGCGAAACGAATTGTCAGTAGCCCCTAGCAACAACCCCAGCCTATCTGCCACTCGTATCCGACCAAGAGCCAAGTTATTTAAACCCACACTCGTTTCGTAGCTCAGAGAGCAGATAAGCACCATCAACACAACCGAACAGTTGCCAGACAACACACAACCGAATGCAAGGCAGGTTTATGGTGAGTACCGATACTAAAAACCACGCAGGCATTGACATCGCCAAACGAAATTTCGTCATTGGCACTTCATCTTTGTCTAAAACAAAAACCGAAACCAGCAACGAAAAAGGTTTCGTCCACACTATTGAATACCTGAACAAACACAAGGTTCAATTAGTCGTACTGGAAAGCACAGGTGGTTTGGAAGTGCCTTTGGCAAAAGCCATTCATCGCTCATCATCGCCAATCCGCGTCAAACACATCAGTTTGCTCAAAGGCAAAGCTGCCAAAGTGGCGATTAATGCGTATATGCGTAAATTGCTGACGATTTTAAACGCAAGGCTGCCTGAAAATAAAAAACGCTTTCCTGTTATCAGGAAAGCGTTTTTGTTTGAATGGCTTATTCTGCTTTAACATCTACACGGCGACCTTGGGCATTGTCGCCTTGGGCTGCTGTGGTGTTTTCAGGTTTACGCAATTCGATATTAGCTGCTGCTACGCCTTGTTTTTCAAAAAACGCTTGTACGGCTTGGGCGCGTTTTTTGGAAAGTTCAGCGTTTAATGCTGCGTCGCCTGTGCTGTCGGTGTAACCGCTTACAATCAGTTTTTTGCCGTCTTTACCTGCTTTGATTAAGTCGGCAACGACTTTGTCAGCTTCTGCTGCTACATCTGATTTGCCTGTTGCAAAATAGAAGCTGCCTGTGGCGTTTTCGTATTTTACTTCGGCTTTTTCAACGGCAGCTGCTGGTGCGCTTGCTGCTGGTGCTGCGCCGTCAGTTGGCAAGGCTTTGCCATCTGGATGTGATTTACCCCAAACGTAGGCTGTCAACAAGTGGATTTTTTCTGGGCTTAAGAAGCCTTCCCATGTTGGCATTTGGTTGTGGCGACCACCTGTGATGGTTTCCATGATGGCTTTTTCGCTACTGCCCCATAACCATGTGTCGTCGGTCAGGTTTGGCGCCATGCCTAATGTGCCTTTACCTTCTGGACCGTGACATACGGCACAGTTTGCGCTGAAGAGTGCTTTACCACGTACTGCGCGGTCTTCGTTGTGTTCTTTACCTGATAAAGACATCACGAAATGTGCTGCATCGCGTACACCTTCTTCGCCCAATACTGGCCCCCATGCTGCCATCACGCCTGTACGACCTTTGGCGATGGTTTCGTGGATTTTGTCAGGTGTTCCACCGTATAACCAGTCGGTATCCACGAGATTTGGGAAACCGCGTGAGCCTTTGGCATCGGAACCGTGACATTGGATACAGTAGGTATCAAATAGGTTTTTACCGATGGTCATGGCTTCAGGCTGCTTAGCAGTTTCTTCAATGCTCATGCCTGCGAATTTTTGATACAGTGGTTTGTAGCCTTCTTCGGCTTTTTTCACTTCATCTTCGTATTGCCCATGGCTTGTCCATGGTTTGCCATTGAAGCCGATGCCTTTGAAGTCGCCTAAACCTGGATAGAATACTAAGTAGCCTACGCTAAAAATAATCGTACCCAAGAACATGAAGAACCACCAACGCGGTAAAGGGTTGTTGTATTCTTCAATGCCGTCCCATGAGTGCCCCATGGTTTTGACTTCTTCGCCTTTTTTGACTTTGACTTTGTTTTGGGATAACAAAAGCCACAGAATGCCAATTAAGCTAAGCACGACGATGGCGATGATGTAGTAACTCCAAAACGGGGATGTGAATTGTGATTCCATTATTTTGCTCCGTGTTCATGGTGCGACTGGGCATCGCTTGCTTGTGGCGTATCGTTGTCGTCCATAATGCTGCGTGCGGCGTCATCGTAGTTGGCTTTGTTGCGCTTATTCCATACGATGATGAGTACCAGCATAAAACTGATAAATACACATACGGTAAATAGGGTACGAGCCCAGTTCAAATCCATGATGTTACCTTGTGTTTTTCAATGCCAAACCTAAACCTTGTAAATAAGCGACTACCGCATCCAATTCAGATTTATTTGCTAAAAGCTCAGGGGCTTTGTCGTAATCTTCTTTGGTGTAAGGTGTGCCTACTTTTTCAAGGGCCTTCATGTTGCGAATCACTTCTTCTGGATTGACTTTATTGCGCGCCAACCATGGGAATGCAGGCATATTGGACTCGGGAACCACTTCACGCGGATTAATTAAGTGAATGCGGTGCCATTCATCAGAATAACGACCACCTACACGCGCCAAGTCAGGACCTGTACGTTTTGAACCCCATTGGAATGGGTGGTCATAAACAGATTCACCTGCCACTGAGTAGTGACCATAACGTTCGGTTTCCGCACGGAACGGACGAATCATTTGTGAGTGGCAGTTATAACAACCTTCGCGAAGAAAAATATCGCGACCTGCCACTTGCAAAGCATTATAAGGTTTCACACCTTCTGTCGGCGTAATCACAGCTTTGGTAAAAAATAATGGAACAATTTGCACAAGCAAACCGACGCTGATAACCAAAACTGTAAAGACAATCAGAAACCCGACTTTTTCTTCAACTAATTGTTGCAGTTTCATTTTGATAGCCTTTTGTGTTATTAGTGGTGTTGAGTAGGTGCCAATGCAGGGATTTCTGCATCAACAGGTTTGCCACGCGCAACAGTACGGTAAACGTTATACGCCATCACAAACATACCGCTTAAGTACAATGCACCACCTAAGAAACGAATCAAATAGAACGGCATAGAACGGCTAACCGAAGCAACAAATGAGTGAGTCAGTGTACCATCAGCATTCAATTGGCTCCACATTACACCTTGCATCACGCCTGAAATCCACATTGAAGTGATGTACAACACCACGCCCAAAGTTGCAATCCAGAAATGCACGTCAATCAATTTGCTGCTGTACATTTCTTTTTGACCAAACAAACGTGGAATCAAGTAGTAAATCGAACCAATGGTTACAAAACCTACCCAACCCAATGCGCCAGAGTGTACGTGACCAACAGTCCAGTCGGTATAGTGGCTCAATGCGTTTACGGTTTTAATCGACATCATCGGGCCTTCAAACGTAGACATACCGTAGAAAGACAATGATACAACCAAGAATTTCAAAATCGGGTCGGTGCGCAATTTATGCCATGCGCCAGACAAGGTCATGATACCGTTAATCATACCGCCCCAAGATGGCGCAAATAGAATCAACGACAAAATCATACCCAAAGATTGTGTCCAGTCAGGCAAGGCTGTGTAGTGCAAGTGGTGTGGGCCTGCCCACATATAAGTGAAAATCAACGCCCAGAAGTGAACCACAGACAAGCGATATGAGTAAACAGGACGACCAGCTTGCTTCGGTACGAAGTAGTACATCATGCCCAAGAACGCGGCAGTCAAGAAGAAACCTACCGCATTGTGACCGTACCACCATTGCACCATCGCATCAATCGCGCCATAGTAAGCAGAGTAAGACTTCATCGGGCCTGCTGGAATTTCGGCGCTATTCACCAAGTGCAGCAAAGCAACAGCCAAAATAAATGCGCCGTAGAACCAATTTGCCACATAAATATGCTTGATTTTACGCGTTGCGATTGTGCCAAAGAATACAACAGCATAAGCCACCCAAACTAGGGTAATCAAAATATCAATCGGCCATTCCAATTCGGCATATTCTTTACCTGTGGTATAACCCAAAGGCAAAGTAATCGCAGCCAAAACAATCACCAGTTGCCAGCCCCAGAAT
The DNA here is from genome assembly GCA_051414845.1 of Neisseriaceae bacterium B1. Classification (GTDB taxonomy): domain Bacteria; phylum Pseudomonadota; class Gammaproteobacteria; order Burkholderiales; family Neisseriaceae; genus Simonsiella. The sequence continues at coordinate 44,317 of CP183313.1, read as the reverse complement.
GTGAATGCAGGCAGCCAATTACCGCCAAACAAACGCACATTACATGTACGTTGCACTACATAATAAGACGTTGCAAACAAGCCGCAGCCGCCAAAAGCAAAAATTACCGCATTCGTGTGCAAAGGACGAATGCGACCGAAGTGAAACCAAGGTGCAATCTCTGACAAGTTCAAAGCAGGCCAGCGCAGCTGAGCAGCAGCAATCACGCCGACCAGCATACCGACAATACCCCAAACCACAGTCATGATGGCAAATTGGCGCACCACTTTGTAGTTATAAGTTTGCGTTTCCATGAACAATCTCCATTAACATGGCAATAATTATTAACCACTTTTCAGGCTGCCTGAAAGCCAAAATTTTCGCTTAGCCAATAAAAATGTAGTCATTTGTTAAAGCCCTAAGTGTAAAATACACACACTCAAAGCAACTTAACTTAGCATTTTAAAACAAAACCTGCTTTTCTACCAAACAAAAAAATGGTAAAACCTGCCATGAAACGCCGATAGTGTCGTAAAACGCTTAATTTTTGTAAGGTTATCCAAAAAACCATTGCAATTACTTGACCCAAATCAAACAAACAAAATTTAACAAACGTAAAAGCCATGTATCAATACACCATAAGCCCCAAACCCAATCGCCACCAATGGCACATTACACTCACTTACAACCACTCAACAAACCATCCCAATCAGCTCAAATTAGCCAATTGGGTGGCAGGCAGCTACATGATTCGCGACTTCTCGCGCCACATCATCAACATTCAAGCCAGCTGCAATGGCGAACCAATTGAAATTGAACAACTCAACAAAAACACATGGCAGCTGCCTGAAAAACAAGGCATTTATCAAATCGACTACATCGTCTATGCCAATGATTTATCCGTACGCGCCAGCCTGCTCGACAACGAACGCGGCTTTATCGACGGCGCGTGCCTGTTTCTCTATCAGCCTGAACAAAAACACCAAAGCGCACGCGTACAATTTAGCCAACTCCCCAATCATTGGCAGATTCACACCACCCTACCCCAAATCGCTCCCAACACTTTTCAGGCAGCCAATTACGCCCAATTAGTTGATAATCCAATGGAATTAGGCGCAAACTTAGAAGTCTTGCACTTCACCGCGCACGACATTCCCCACCGCATCGTATTAAGCGGACACTATCGCAACTTCGACCGCGCCCGATTCGTCGCCGATTGCCAAAAAATCTGCGCCTACCAACTGCAACTTTTCCCCAACCCAGCACCATTTAAAGAATACCTATTTCTGTTACATTTAGGCGACAACATCTACGGCGGACTCGAACACCGCAGCAGCACCGCCCTACATGCAGACCGCAACGCCCTGCCACCGCACAACATGGGCGCAGCCAACAGCGACTACACCACCCTACTCGGACTCATCGCCCACGAATATTTCCACGCATGGAACGTAAAATCCATCAAACCCACTCTATTCCAACCCTATGATTCAGAAAAAGAAGTTTATACCGAGCAACTCTGGGCATACGAAGGCATTACCTCCTATTATGATGATTTAACCCTCGTACGCAGCGGCGTTATCAGCACAGAAAGCTATCTCAACCTACTCGCGCAAAACCTAACGCGCGTGTGGCGTGGCGCAGGGCGAAAACACCAAACCCTCGCCCAATCCAGCTTCGCTGCGTGGCATAAATACTACAAACAAGACGAAAACGCTCCCAACGCCATCGCCAGTTACTACCAACAAGGCGCGCTCGCTGCACTCTGTCTAGACCTCATTATCCGCGCGCAAAGCCAATACAGCCTAGACACCGTCATGCAAAAATTCTATCAGCGTTACCAAGAAACAGGACAAGGCACAGCAGAAAAACAATGGCAACAACTCGCACAAGAATACACAGGCTTGGATTTAAACAACTTTTTTCAGGCAGCCTTATACAGCACCGAAGATTTGCCGCTACAAAGCAGCCTGAAAAACGCAGGGATAGAATTACAATGGCTGCCTGAAAGCCAACAAAGCAACGGTGGCTTAGTTAGCCAAATGCCATCCATGCCCATCCAACCCGAACTCGGCTGCCGCTTTAAACAAACCCCACAAGGCGCAACATTGACGCATGTTCTTAACGACAGCGCCGCCGAAAACGCAGGCTTAAAAGCAGGCGACACCATCATCGCCATCAACCAATTCGCCTGCACCAACCTAGTCGCCCAAGCGCAAACCCAAATCGGCGACACCCACACCATCCACTACTTCCGCCACGGCTATTTACACCAAACGCAACTCACCGTACAAGCCGCACCCAAAGCCACCGCGTATTTGAAAATTGTGGATGAAGCATTGTTGAATAAATGGTTGTTTCATTAAGTTTTTTTGGCTTTAAACTTTATTCACAAACAAACGCATTACAGTTTTCAGGCTGCCTTTCTGCGCATGATAATTTGAGTGTAGGGTGTGTGGCATAAGCCACGCACGCGCTAGTTAATCAAAAAACGCGTGCGTGCGTACCGCACACCCTACGAGCGAAACATTATTTTCAGGCAGCCTGAAAAATAAAAAACGAAAGATAACCCCATGATTACCAAACAAGAATATCTAGAATTAGCTGGGCAAGGCTACAACCGCATTCCGCTCGTACAAGAACTGCTGGCAGATTTGGACACGCCCCTGTCGCTGTATTTAAAACTGGCGAATCAACCATTTAGCTATTTGCTGGAATCGGTGGTCGGCGGCGAGCGATTTGGGCGGTATTCGTTTATCGGTTTGCCGTGCCACACTTATTTGAAAGTGTCAGGCAATACGACCGAAGTGTATGAAAATCATCAACTTATACAAGTGCATGAAGGCAATCCGTTGCCATTCATTGAGCAATATCACGCGCAATTCAAAACGCCCGAAATCCCCAAATTGCCGCGTTTTACAGGCGGTTTGGTTGGCTATTTTGGCTATGAAACGATTTATTATTTTGAACACATCAAACATCGTCTCAACAATCCGCCCAAAAATAACCCTTTGAATACGCCTGATATTTTGCTGATGTTATCGCAAGAATTGGCGGTGATTGACAATTTGTCGGGCAAAATTTACCTGATTGTTTATGCCGACCCAGCCAATCCGCAAGGCTATGAGTTGGCACAAGAAAAACTGGCAGCGTTGCGCGAAAAATTGCGCCAAAGCGTGGCAATTCCCTTGTCGCTGGGTAGCGAAATCACGCAGCCTGAACATAGCACGGGCGAAGAAGAATTTAAATCGTATGTGCGCCGTGTGCGTGAATATATTTTGGCGGGTGATTGTATGCAGGTTGTTCCCGCACAAGGGATTAAATTGCCGTTTAAAGACAATCCCTTGCATTTGTATCGCGCTTTGCGGACGCTGAATCCTTCGCCGTATTTGTTTTATTATGATTTTGGCGATTTTCACATTGTCGGTTCATCGCCTGAAATTTTGGTGCGCCGCGAACGCGAAAAAGTGGTGGTGCGCCCGATTGCTGGCACGCGTTTGCGCGGCGCAACGATTGAGCAAGACGCTGAAAATGCACAAGATTTGTTGAACGACCCGAAAGAAATCGCCGAACACACCATGCTGATTGATTTGGGGCGCAACGATGTGGGACAGATTAGCGAAATCGGCAAGGTGGAAGTTACCGACAAGATGGTGATTGAAAAATATTCACATGTGATGCACATCGTCTCAAATGTAGAAGGCAGCCTGAAAAATGGCGTGAGCAATATGGATATTTTGGCGGCGACGTTCCCTGCTGGCACGCTGTCGGGTGCGCCCAAAGTGCGCGCCTTGGAAATCATTGAAGAGCTGGAAACGGAAAAACGCAATATTTTCGGCGGCGCGGTGGGCGTGTGGGGCTTTAATAATGATATGGATTTGGCGATTGCGATTCGCACGGCGATTGTACAAGACAATGTTTTGTATGTGAAAAGTGGTGCAGGCATTGTGGCGGACAGTGTGGAAGAAAGCGAGTGGCAGGAAACGCAAAACAAAGCGCGGGCGGTGTTACGCGCAGCGCAAATGGTGCAGGAAGGGTTGGACATTTGACGTAGGTCGGGGTCTCGACCCCGACTTTCAGGCAGCCTGAAAGGAATATGTGATGGAAAAATATCCTTATGTTATTGTTTTGTTTAGATTTTCTTCATTAATACATACCATAGCCAATTTTTGGGTACAAATATTATGTTGTACCAACCATTTTGGCAGGGATGTTGGTAACTCCAATTTGGTGCATTTTGGGCAACCACATTGTCGATGTTGATATTGGCGACAGCGTGTTTTGTGTTTAAATTCAAGCATATGCAATGGCGTTATCCATTGCTGGCGTTGGGCATTACATGTGGTTATGGTTTGTTTTAGATTATTTTTTCGGGCGAAAAAGACGGTTTTGCATATGGTTTCATGCTGATGGTTTATCCCATCGCAATGACGATTTATGCGTTTGTTGTATTTCAAATATTTTTGCCACCGAAAAATATTCAGGCTGCCTGAAAGGATTGAATCCTATGCGAATTATCCTATTTTTACTGATTTCAATTTTGTGGTTTTGGTGGGTGTATGGACTGACTTTGGCATTGGCGGGCGCGTTCAAAACAGGCGTTGCCACTACGCCGATGGCAAAATATTCACTCAAACGGCAACCGCTTCAATTTGCGCTAACGGTGTTGGTGCAAGCCATTTTTGGGCTGGGTTTGGTGTTTTGGTGGCTCAATGGTTTGTGGAATTTTTTGATTAAAGTGAGCGATTGATGTTCAGGCTGCTTGAAAATCAGGCGATTGAGTTGGTTGGACTTTTTACATTCGCAACACGGATATTAAATGCCACACACACTGGATTAAGCGTAAAATGCGCACGTGGTGCTTGATTTTCAGGCAGCCTGAAAGAATGTTTTGTGCATTGGTTAAATGTTTTTAACTAACCATTTATTTTTAAATACTTTTAATAGAAATAGAGGCGCTGCAATGAAAAAATTGGCAATGTGTTTGCTGCTTTTACCGCTAACGGCAATGGCGGATAAGCCGAAACAGGATACATGGGTGGACGAGGCTCATGAACAAGTGGGCGAAACTTTGAATAAAACGGCAAATCGTATTGATGGTTGGTTTGGAGAACCAGACCCAAAACGTCCTGCTAGCGCAAATTTGCGCCTTTTGTTGGATACACATTGGGACGCGGATGAGGGGGCAACTTTTAAACCTCGCGTGCGTGGTCGTGTGCGCTTGCCTGTTTTAGAGCGTAAATTGAGCGTGGTGTTTGGTGATGATTCGGTAGATGATGAGTTGGACAACAGCAACCATGTGGACAATGGCAAAACTCGCCACGCCCCCAATGGTAAGCGTTTTGAACGTGACCGTAGTCGCGATGAAAACTCATCTTTGGCATTGCGTTGGTCTGAAATTAGCGAAAATTTAGGCATTGAAGGCGATGCGGATATCGGTATTCGTTCTGGCTCGGATTTGTATGGCCGCTTGAAAGTGGGCAAAACTTGGCAGCATTCGCCTGCTTTACGCAGCCGCTTTGAGCAGCTTTATCGTTATGGCGTGAAAAGCGAACATTATGCGCGTTCATTATATGAATTGAAATACGAACCTGATGAAAAAGGTTTTATAACCAATGAATTATGGGCAGATTATGCACATGATGGAGACGAGGAAGGCTGGACTTGGGGCGACAGCGCGTATAAGCAACATCATTTTGAAGGCAATAAACGCTTAAACTACGGTGTATTTGTCGGCGGCGATATTGATAATAAGAAGGCAGAAATCAATACTTATGGTCCATTTGTCGGCTGGCGTCAGCCTGTTTGGCGCGATTGGCTGTTTATCCAAACCGAGTTGAATTATTTTAATAATCGCAAGGAAGACCGCAATCATCGTGTGGGTGGTTTATTCCGCGTAGAAGCATTGTTTTAACAATATGCAGTAAACTTTCAGGCTGTCTGAAAATGCTTAGAGTAGATTGCTTTAGGATTTTCAGGCAGCCTGAAACCTAATAAACGAAGGACTCAAAACATGAGCCGAGTTTTACCTCAAATGCCGTGGCAGGCGCGTGGATTGTGGGCGATGCAGCCTAAAGCGTTGGCAGTGTTGTTGTTTGGACTGGCTTTGCTTGGCGTGGGCGAGGCGATGTTGGTATTGGGCAATTTGGGTGCGGCGCCTTGGGTGGTATTGGCGCAGGGTTTGGCGCAGCAAACGGGGCTGAATGTGGGTGTAACTACATTTATCATCAGCGTAGGCGTGATGTTGTTGTGGATTCCGCTGCGGCTGCGACCAGGTTTGGGCACACTGGCAAATATGGTGGTGATTGCGGCGGTATTGGGTTTGATTACGCGGTTTGTGCCACCGCCTGCTGCGGATGCGTGGTTGTTGCGTGGAGCATTGTGTTTGGGTGGCATTGGCATGGTGGGCATGGCGGCGGCGTTGTATTTGACTTGCCATATGGGTGCAGGGCCGCGCGATGGGTTGATGGTGGGGATTTGTTTGAAAACAGGCTGGCGCGTGGGCATTATACGCACGATGATTGAAGCGACAGTTTGTTTTTTGGGTTGGCTGTTGGGCGGAACGTTTGGCGTAGGCACAATTTTGTTTGCATTTGGTGTGGGCTGGGCAGTGCAATGGAGTTTGCAGGGGATGACTTGGGCGGTGAAAATATTTCAGGCAGCATGAAATTGTAGAGTGTACATTATCCACCCTGAAGCGCACCATGTTTGATGGCTGCTTGAAAATACAGTCGCAGAATTGAAAAAGCATTACGGCGTTGCCAACGCCCTACACAAGGACAACACCATGATTATTGTCATGCAACCGAATGCCGATGAAGCGGCGATCGAACAAGTGATTCACACCATTCGCGCGCGCGGTTTGAGCGAACACGTTTCGCGTGGCACGGAACACGTCATTATCGGCGCGGTCGGCGATGAGCGCGTGTTTGATGTGGCGGAATTTGAGCGTTTGCCGCAGGTGCAAAAAGCTATGCGCATTATGAACGATTGGCGCATGATTAGCCGCGAGGCTTGGGCGGAAGATACGCAGTTTACCATTCGCGGTATTGCGTTTGGCGGAGAAAATACTGTGTTTATGCAGAGTTTGGTGAGCGATGAAGCGCAGCAAAGGTTACCTGAAAACACGCAAAGCGTGTTACTAGACCCATTTTTCATACCCGACAACCCCTACGCGCTTTCAGGCAGCATCAAAGACGACGAAATCGCGGCAAACTTAATCACACAAATCGCTGCGCAACACGCGCAAAACCACGCCGTTGCTGTGCGCGTGCGCGATAGTCAGCACATTCAGGCAGCCTTAAATGCCCAAGCGGATTTATTGTATTTGGGCGGCGAAATGCTGACCAACCGCCATTTGTTGCACGAAATCGGCAGCCTGAACGTGCCAACCATTTTATGCAAAGCCACGCACCACAGCGTGCGCGATTGGTTGGTGGCGGCGGAGCAAATTGTGTTGCGCGGCAATCAGTTAGTTATTTTAGGCGAAGCGGGCGCATTGAATCTGCACAGCGCACATTTGCGCTTGGATGTAGACGCGATTACCGCCGCAAAAAAATTGAGCCATTTGCCTGTATTGGCAAATATCAGTAATTTGGCGCACCGCGATATGGATAAGGCGACGCTGTTGCTTCTGGCGCAAGTGGCTGGCGCAGACATTATCGTCACTTAAAATAAAAATTGGACAGATGTAGCCGCCGTGTACATGCAGTATACAAGCGAACTGGCAACGAAGTATTGTTCATTTTAAGCGGTTATCGTGAATTCATTCAATTTTCAGGCAGCCTTTTTAGGCAGTTTTCCAAAAATTGATTTAGCACAGAAAATTTGTAATAAAGTTCCAATCAATCCAATCCTACGCCCATATTCACGCTTTTTAACAGTTTATTTTGTTATAATCTTACAAATTTTCGTTTCAAACCGTTTAACAAAGGATTAAAAATGTCTGCACATCGCGATCTAACCCGTATCCGCCACAACACCAAAATCGTGGCAACGCTAGGACCTGGTAGCAACAATGTAGAATTGTTGCGCGATATGATTTCAATTGGCGCATTGAATGTGGTGCGCTTTAATTTCAGCCACGGCACACCAGAATTTCATGAAGAAAACGCGCGTATCGTGCGCGAAGCCGCAGCGCAAGCTGGTTTGGAAATTGCCATTATGGCGGATTTGCAAGGCCCGAAAATTCGCGTGTCTAAATTAGCTGGCGGCAGCATTCGCGTGGAAGAAGGCGAAGAGTTGTTGTTTGACGCGGCATTAGAAGGCGAAGGCAACCGCGAACGCGTGGGCTTGGATTATCGCGAGTTGCCAAACGATGTGAAAGCGGGCGATGTATTGTTGCTGGATGATGGTTTGCTGACGGTTACCGTGAAAAGTGTTTCAGGCAGCGAAATTTTGACTGTAGCAAATAATGGTCACACACTCAAAAGCAACAAAGGCATCAACAAACAAGGCGGCGGCTTATCGGCTGGCGCATTTACTGAAAAAGATTTCCGCGATTTGAAAACGGCGGTCAAAATTGGCTGCGATTACTTGGCAGTCAGCTTCGTGAAAAACGCGGAAGACATGCAAATTGCGCGTCGTGCCGTTGCCGAAGAATGCGAAAAAACAGGTCAAAAAATCCAACCAGGTTTGGTGGCAAAAATTGAACGCATTGAAGCGATTGAAAATTTGGACGCCATCATCAAAGCGTCGGACGGCATTATGGTGGCGCGTGGCGATTTGGCGGTGGAAGTGGGCAACGCGGCTGTGCCTGCCTTGCAAAAACGCATGATCCATCGCGCACGCGAGTTGCGTCGTTTCAGCATTACCGCCACGCAAATGATGGAAAGCATGATTGAAAACCCAGTACCAACGCGCGCCGAAGTGAGCGACGTAGCAAACGCGGTATTGGATGGCACAGACGCGGTGATGTGTTCAGCAGAAACAGCAGTGGGCAAATACCCATTTGAAACCGTGCGCCAAATGGCGATTATTTGCGCGGCAGCGGAAAAAGAGCAAGATTCTTTGGTGGGCACACAAGACACCATGGAAGAAACGCATCGCATGGACCACGCCATTGCCAGCGGCGCAGTACACATTGCGCGTCACGTAGAAGCGCGCGCGATTGTGGCACTGACCGAAAGCGGTACAACCGCATTCCAAGTGAGCCGTTATGGTATCCAAATTCCGATTTTTGCTTTAACACCAAGCGTGGCAGCACAACGCAGAATGTCAATGTATCGTGGCGTGCGCCCGATTAAATTGGCAACCAGCACCGACCACGACAAAGCCTTAGAAGAAGTAGAAAACTTATTGGTAGAACGCCATATCCTGCAAAGCGGCGACCGCTACATCATTACCAGCGGCTCAAAAATGCGCGAAACAGGCTCAACCAATACCTTGCAAGTGATGATTACACGCTAAGCAACAGCAAGCAAAAAGGGATTAACCCAACGGTTAATCCCTTTTTATTGGCTTTCAGGCAGCCTAAAAAAGCAGGATAGAAACTCTACCCTGCTCTATTTCATCAATTATTATCCGCCGCATGCCAAGGCTTCGCTGCGCCCGCATGGAAAGACGGTTTCTCGCCGCCCCACAAAGCTTCAATATCATAAAAATCGCGCACAGCTGGCAACATCACATGTACCACCAAATCATCCGCATCCACCAAAGCCCATTCTCCCGTGTCTTGCCCTTCGCTACTCAAAATCGTAAAACCTGCTTCTTTCAAGTCCACTGCTACATTATTCGCCAACGCCTTCACTTGGCGTGTCGAATCGCCGCTAGCAATAATCATGCGTGCAAACAGCGAAGTTTTGCTGATGGTATCCAACACGATAATGTCTTTGGCTTTCACATCTTCCAAAGCGTTTACGGCGGTGTCCACCATTTTTTGTAAATTAAACAATTCTTGTTCGGTCATCATTTGCTTGTTATCTCTCAGAAAAATGAGCGGATTATACCTGCTTTACCCAATCAAGGTGTAGATTTATCGTTTTCAGGCAGCCTGAAATTATTCCTTGTTGCGCCCACTCCAAAAATACCGCCACACAAACGCAGGAAACGCAAACACCAAATACAAACAAATCGCCACCGCATAAAATTGCCACCCTTGCGAATGCACCATGCCTGAGCGACTTTCCAACACATAAGCAATCGCCCCCACCGCCACAAAACCAATCGCCAATTCCAATAAATGAAAGCCAACATGTTTCTGGTGCACAGGCAAAACGCCCAACACGCGCTGCGTTAAGAAAGGCGCGTTGGCAAAAATCAAAGTTAAGATGAGCAAAGTGTACATCGAAGCGGTCATAGCAAACTCTCGTATTTTTCAGGCAGCCTAAAACAGAAAAGCGCGTATTGTACCGCTTTTGCGTTAAAATACCGCGTTTTTTCTTTCAGGCTGCCTGAAAATGTATTTATGGTATAAATTCTTTCACATCTTTTTCATCGTTTCATGGTTTGCAGGCTTATTTTATCTGCCGCGCATTTTCGTCAATTTAGCCATGGCAACCGACGCAACTGAATACAACCGCCTGCTCATCATGGCGCAAAAACTGTTTAAATTCATGACGCCTTGGGGCATTGGCGCGCTTATTGTGGGCATTATTATGCCAATTACGCAACTCGGTTTCCCCGCATGGATACACGGCAAAATCACATTAGGCTTATTGCTCGCGGCGTATCATATTTGGTGCGGCTTTTTACTGCGCGATTTTGTGCACAAGCGCAACACGCATAGCCACAAATGGTATCGCTTATTCAATGAACTGCCTGTTTTCGCGTTATTAGGCGCACTTTATCTCGTTATTTTTAAACCCTTTTAAGGCAGCCTGAAACATGAGCAATATAGAAATTGAACGCCGTTTTTTGTTAAACGACGACAGTTGGAAAAACCAAGTACAGCAAACTTTGGTGTTGCAACAAGGTTATTTAAGCGTAGAAAAAGAGCGCACCATTCGCGTGCGCATCAGCAGCAACCGCGCATGGCTCACGCTCAAAGGCTACATTAGCGACGTTTCGCGCAGCGAATTTGAATACGAAATTCCGCTACCCGACGCGCAAATCATGTTGCAAACCATGTGTCCATTCAAAGTGGAAAAACATCGCCATTTGGTCGAAATAGACGGCTTTGTCTTCGAAATTGACGAGTTCTTCGGCGAAAATGCACCTTTAGTGGTATGTGAACTCGAACTTGCCAACGAAGCCGCCGACTATCCGAAACCGACATGGCTCGGGCGCGAAATCACCAGCGATGGACGTTTTACCAACGCGTATTTAAGTAAACACCCATACAGCAGTTGGGCGGACAAATAATAGCCTGTATTCGCAAGCAAAAACTGTTGTATTTCAGGCAATCTGAAGCCTCACCCTCTCTGTAAAATCGTGCGCAAAACATTTATTTTGATTGACAAAAGCAGTCAAAACAGGTTTAATGCGCCGTTTAATTTTTTCCATTTATTCTAGGAATCCAACATGAAACGCACTTATCAACCTTCAGTTACTAAACGCAAACGCACTCACGGCTTCTTGGTTCGCTCTAAAACTCGCGGTGGTCGCGCTGTTTTGGCTGCGCGCCGTGCCAAAGGTCGTAAACGCTTGTCTGTATAAGTTTGGACAACCGATTTGGCAAAGCCTATCGCCTATTAAAAACGGAAGATTTTTCTTCCGTTTTTGCACTTAGAAAACAGCGTTCGCGCGTGTATTTGCAAGTGTTGCGACTGGAAAACAATCCGCAAGGTTTTGCACGTTTAGGCTTGGTGGTCAGCAAAAAAGCCGCCAAGCGCGCCAACCGCCGCAACTTCATGAAACGGGTTATCCGCGATTGGTTTCGGCGGCATAAACACGTTTTACCGCCACACGATTTTGTCGTGCGCGTGCGCACGGCGTTTGACACAGAGAGCGCGAACACAGCGCGGGATGAGTTGGCGGAAATGATGTTGGGCAAACGGCGGTTGTAAATTTTTAGTATTTTTCCAGGCTGAAACCTTTGCAAAACGCTTTCAGGCTGCCTGAAAAGAGAAAACCATGATGTTAAGCAAACTTTTTCTCGCTCTCATTCGGTTTTATCAACTCGCCATTAGCCCGCTGATTCCGCCGCGTTGTCGCTATTTGCCAACGTGTTCGCAATATGCGGTAGAAGCGATTCGCAAACATGGTGCGTGTAAAGGCGGCTGCTTGGCGGCGAAACGGATTTGTCGCTGTCATCCTTGGGGCGGCAGCGGTTACGACCCTGTACCGTGAACTTTTCGCTACGCTAAACTTCGTTTTCAGGCTGCCTGAAAAGTTTGAGGCACAAGCAGAAATACAAAAAAACAAACCATTCCATACCCACACAGAAAGTAAGCTATGGATTTTAAAAGATTAATCACAGTCATGGCGTTGTCCATGCTGATTTTAATGGGCTGGGAAGCGATGTTCCCCAGCAAAAAACCGCAAGCGCAAACTGCGGCAGCGCAACAAAGCGCGGCAGTAGCAGCACAAAGTTCGCCTTTGGGCGCGACTTTGCCTGTTACGGTGGATACCGATGCGGTGAAAGCCGTGATTGATGAGCAGAGCGGCGATTTGCGTGGCTTAACTTTGCGCAAATACAACGCTGCTGCCGACGCAAGCAAAGATTTTGTTTTGTTTGCCGAAGGTCAGCCGCTGACCTACATCGCGCAATCGCAACTGATTGACGAAACAGGTAAAAACTTGCTGAACGGCGTAAATTTCACTGCCGCACAAAAAACCTACGCCGTGCAAGGCGACAAAGTAGAAGTGCGTTTGACCGCGCCTGAACACAATGGTTTGCAAGTGGACAAAGTTTATACCTTTGGCAAAGACAATTATTTGGTGAACGTGCGCTTTGATGTGAAAAACACCAGCAACGCGCCGCGCAAAGTCGGCACATCGTACAACATCGTACGCGATAAAAGCGCACCCGAGGGCGAAGGCTGGTTTATGCACAGCTACAATGGTCCTGTGGTATACACGCCTGATACAGGCGATTTCCAAAAAGTGAATTACAGCGATTTGGACGACGATTTTGAATCGGGCAAATCCGAAGCTGAATACCAACGCAAGGCAACAGGCGGCTATGTCGGCATGATTCAGCATTATTTCGTGTCCGCATGGATTATGCAGCCTGAAAACGGCGAGAACTTGTGCGCCAACAATGCGTGTACCGTAGACATCAAGCGTCGCGGCGACAATTTATACAGCGCAGGCGCGAATGTACCCGCAGCGGATATTCCAGCAGGCGGCAGCAAAACTTTCGCCGCCAACTTGTACGCAGGCCCACAAGTAACCAGCATTTTGAAAACCGTATCGCCCGAGTTTGAATTAACCAAAGATTACGGTCGTGTGCATATTTTCGCTGCGCCATTGTTCGCCTTGCTGAACTGGTTGCACGGCTTGGTAGGGAACTGGGGCTGGGCGATTATTTTACTGACGATTATTGTGAAAGCCGTTCTGTTCCCATTGAACCAAAAGGCATATAAATCCATGGCGAAAATGCGCACCGTTGCGCCAAAAATGGAAGCCTTGAAGAAGAAATTCCCCAATCCCGAAGACCGCATGGCTTTGCAACAAGGCATGATGCAGCTTTATCGTGAAGAGAAAATCAACCCGTTAGGCGGCTGTTTGCCTATGTTGATTCAAATGCCGATTTTCATCGGTTTGTATTGGATGATTTTCTTGTCGGTAGAATTGCGCCAAGCACCGTGGCTCGGCTGGATTAACGATTTGAGCCGCCCCGACCCTTGGTTTATTTTGCCGATTCTGATGGCGGCAACAATGTGGTTCCAAACCACGCTCAACCCGCCACCAAGCGACCCGATGCAAGCGCAAATGATGAAAATCATGCCGCTGATGTTCTCGGTAATGTTCTTCTTCTTCCCAGCGGGTTTGGTGCTGTATTATGTGGTCAATAACTTGATTACCATTGGTCAACAATGGATAGTGAATAAGCAAACCCAAGCGGCTAGTGCTGTGGGTGCGGTAGAAGTTTTGGATAAAGCACCTACTGACAGTAAAAATAAAAAGAAAAATAAATAAGTAATAGCAATAAAGGCTGCCTGAAAACATTGCAAAACCTACACCACCGTCATTCCCGCGTAGGCGGGAATCCGTGTTGGCTATCCAGTTTGCTATTTTGAGTAAATATTTGTGTAGATTAACCACGGATTCCCACCTGCGCGGGAATGACGAATCAAGTATATTTCAGGCAGCCTGAAAAGGTTTTATAAATATTTCAGCAGCATTTTTAATTTTAAGCGGCTATACATCGCCACAGCGTTTTTTGCTAAAATACACCGTTTTTCTTAACCGAGCACAGCCGTGAAACGCGCTTATATTCCTTCCGCTGGCATTCGCAAAATTCCGCATTTGGCGGCATTTTTGCCTGAGTTTGCGCTGCAAAAATCGGGCGATGGCGCGCAAGTGGTGCTTGGCTGGGGTTTGCGCCCGACTACACACAAAGCGCGCGCTTGGGCGGCGCAGCGTGGTGTGCCGTTTGTTGCGCTGGAAGATGGCTTTGTGCGCTCGCTGGGTTTGGGCGTGCAAGGTTATCCGCCGTTTTCTATGGTGGTGGACGATGTGGGCATTTATTACGACACCACGCAGCCGTCGCGTTTGGAAAACTTGCTGTTGGCGCAAGATGCGTCTTTCAGGCAGCCTGAAAACTTGGTGCGAGCGCAAGCGGCTTGTGATTTTTTGTTGGCGCATTGTCTGTCTAAATACAATCATGCGCCGATGTTTGACGCGGCGAAGCTACCTGAAAAAGCGTTGGTTTTGGTGGTAGACCAAACCTTTGGTGATATGGCGGTGAAATTTGGACAAGCAGACGAAACGCATTTTGCGGCAATGCTGCGCGCGGCGGTGGCGGAAAATCCTGACGCGGAAATTTGGGTCAAAACGCATCCTGATGTGTTGAGCGGCAAAAAACGCGGCTATTTGGGCGATGTGCGTGATTTGGGCGCGAATGTGCGTTTGTTTACCGATGATGTGAACCCAATTTCTTTCCTGCAATGCGTGGATAAAGTCTATTGTGTTACTTCGCAAATGGGCTTTGAAGCTTTGTTGTGTGGCAAGTCTGTGGTAACTTTTGGCGTGCCGTGGTATGCGGGCTGGGGCGTGAGCGATGACCGCCACACAGCGGCGTTGGCTTTGGCAAACTCGCCACGCCGCGCATCGCGTTCGGTGCTGCAACTTTTTCAGGCAGCCTATTTGGATTATGCGCGTTACATCAATCCGAATACAGGCGCGACAGGCGCGTTGGAAGATGTGCTGGATTATTTGCGCCACGAAGCGCGCTTTAATCAGTTACTCGCGGGCGATGTGTTTTGTGTGGGCATGTCATTGTGGAAACGCGCGGTGATGAAGCCATTTTTTGCTTATCCTGCCTGCCGTTTACATTTTGCTAAATCGGTGGCAGCGTTGGCGGAGCAAAGGCTGCCTGAAAACAGCAAAATCTTGATGTGGGGCTACGGCAAAACAGCGATTGAAGATTTTGCGCGCGAACGCGGTTTGGCGGTGTTGCGCATGGAAGATGGTTTTGTGCGCTCGGTGGGCTTGGGCTCAAATTTGGTGCAGCCGCTGTCGCTGGTTTTGGACGATTTGGGCATTTATTTTGCTGCCGATAAACCTTCGCGTTTAGAATTTATTTTGCAAAACCAAATATTTGGCCAGCAAGATATTCAGTTGGCACACGATTTGCAGGAAAAATTAACGCACAATCAAATCAGCAAATACAATGTGGGCAACACGGTTTTCAAGCTGCCTGAAGCGGCAGCGGGCAAACGCGTTTTGCTGGTGCCTGGGCAAGTAGAAGATGATGCGTCGATTCGTTTTGGTTCGCCCGAGATTCAGCGCAACGCGGATTTATTGTCAGCGGTGCGCGTGGCAAATCCTGATGCGTTTATTATTTATAAACCGCATCCTGATGTGGTCAGCGGCAATCGTGTGGGCGAAGTCAGTGCAGCAGATTTGGCGCGTTTAGCCGATATGAGCGCGCCTGAAGCAGATATTTTAAGCTGCCTGAACGTTGCCGATGAAGTGCATACCATGACTTCGCTCACAGGTTTTGAAGCCTTGTTGCGCGGCAAAAAAGTGTTTTGCTACGGTTTGCCGTTTTACGCGGGCTGGGGATTGACCACGGATAAATTGTCGCTGTCGCGCCGCACACGCCAATTGACGCTGCCTGAACTCATCAGCGGCACGCTGGTTTATTATCCGCAATATGTGCACCACGATTGGGAGCGCCGCATTAACGCCGCCGCCGCCATCGATTTATTAACACAACAAAAACAAGCCCTCAACGGCAAAACCGCGCTACATCGCAGTTTCGCCGCCAAACAATGGGGCAAACTGGTGCAACTGTATCGCTCGTTGCGACCGAAATGAACATGAACAATCACGCTCAATCCAATATTGAAAAGCTGGCGGCTCATCGCAATATTTTGTTGCTGCAAGGACCGCTGGGCTCATTTTTTCAACACCTTGCCAACTGGTTGCGGCAGGGTGGCTCGCGCGTACACAAAATTAATTTCAACGGCGGCGACGCGTGGGATTATCCTGAAGTGATAGGCGATACGCACGATTATCTCGGCATGACTTTTGATTTTGCCGATTTTTTGCGCGATTTTTTGCCAAAACATCAAATCGATGCGGTGGTCTGCTTTGGCGATACGCGCGCTTATCATGTGACCGCGCGCGAAGTGTGCCAAGAATTGAATATCAGCTTTTGGGCGTTTGAAGAAGGTTATTTCCGCCCATTTTGGGTAACCTTGGAACAACAAGGCGTGAACGCCTATTCGCCTTTGCCACTGGCACCCGAGTTTTTTCAGGCAGCCTATCCTGAATTAAAACAACAGCATTATCAAGAGCCTAAACCCGTTCGTGGCGGTTTTACGCCAATGGCGACTGTAGCAATCTTGCATTATGGTGCCATGTTTTTTGGTAAAGACAACTATCCCAACTACCGTCATCATCGTTCACAAAATCCGTATTACTACATCAAATGCTGGATTCGTTCAGGTTGGCGTTGGCTGTGGAACAAATGGCGTGATGCCGCCGTTGCCGAGCAAATTCGCACAGGCAAAATGGGAAAATTCTTTATTTTTCCGCTACAAGTAGCAACTGATAGCCAAATTCGTGTCCACAGTGATTATGCGTCCATGGGCGATTGTTTGCTTGATGTATTGAGTTCATTTCATATTCACGCGCCCAAAGACACCAAACTCATCATCAAACACCACCCCGTAGACCGAGGTTTTACCAATTACCGCCGCACGATTGAAAAATTTGTGGACAAACATCCAGCCTTAAAGGGGCGTGTGTTTTATGTTTACGACATTCCGCTGCCCGTCTTCTTACGCGCCGCGATTGGCATGGTTACGGTAAACAGCACCAGCGGCATTTCCGCCCTATTGCACCATTTGCCCACCAAAGTTTTGGGCAAGGCGCATTACAACATCATCGGGCTCGCCAGCCGCAAAACGCTGCCGCTGTTTTGGAATGACCCGAAACGCCCTGATATGGATTTGTTCAACGCTTATCGTATGTATCACATCAATCACACACAAATTAATGGTAATTTTTACACCGAAGTCAAATTGCCGCCCAATCCCTATGCTACAAGCGATAAGCCATAAAAAAGACGGATAGATAACCGTCTTTTTTTGTTACTGCACTTTTAATTTGTGATGTTTCTTACGCAACAATCTCACCACAATCCCACTATTCGCCCCAAACAACACTGAAAAACCATACCAAACGCCGCAAAATAAAATAATCGTCGGGCCAGATGGAATATTGGCAGGATGATGATAAGACAGCAGCAACCCAGCATAACCACATACCAGCGCGCCCGCCGCCGCTACCGCCATCAAAGCCCCCATACTGCGCACCCATAAACGCGCTGTAATCGCAGGCGACATCATCAAGCCCACCGACATCAACGTCCCCAGAGCCTGAAACCCTGCCACCAAATTCATTACTACTAACACCAAAAACGCCACATGCCACAACCCACCATTGCCCTTAACTGCGCGTAAAAACAGTGGGTCAATGCTCTCCATCATCAGCGGACGATACATCACCGCCAAAGCCAAAATCGTCAAACTTGCCACGCCTCCCATTAAACGCAAAGACGTCAAATCCACCGCCAACACCGAGCCAAACAGTAAATGCAACAATTCCACACTGTTGCCACCCAAACTCACCAAAATCACCCCAATCGCCAAACTCGTCAAATAAAACGCCGCGAAATTCGCGTCTTCCTTCAACTCCGTAAAACGGCTCACCAAACCCGCAAAAAAAGCCATCAACATCCCCGCCAAAAAGCCACCGATACTCATCGCAGGCAAACTCAAGCCCGCAATCATATAACCAATTGCCGCCCCTGGTAGCACCGCATGGCTTAAAGCATCACCAATCAAACTCATGCGCCGCATCACCAAAAACACGCCCACAGGCGCGGCAGACAATGCCAAAAAAACCACCGCCGCCAGCGCGTAACGCATAAAAGAAAATTCCGTAAACGGCGCAATAAGATATTCGTGAAGCATGATAGATGTATTCAAAAAGTAGTCAAAAAATGGAAAAGTGGTCAATCCAAATGTAGGTTGGGTCTCAACCCAACAAAGCTGCTCACATTCAACAACTTAGTTGGATTTACCACCCAACCTACCTCATTTCAGGCAGCCTCAAAAAAGCCAAAGCGCGCATTATACCGTTTTCAGGCTGCCTTTGTTATGCAATAACATGAGAAGCGAAGATTTTTCGTTTCAGGCTGCCTGAAAAGGTTTTGCACAGGTTTTCTTATAAATGAATTGTGCAACAGTTCCGCTTATAAACTTTCGTTCTAAACCACAGCAGCACAAAATCTTTCTCAATCCGCGTTTGGCTCTTTATCATGCGCGCCTTGTGTTGAACAAAGGAAAAAATCATGTTGCTTTCGGGTGTGATTTCAGGATTGATTTGCGGCGTATTGCTCGGTTTTGTGATGCAACGCGGACGCTTTTGTATTACGGGTGCGTTTCGTGATTTGTATGTGACGAAAAACAACAAAATGTTTGTCGCGCTGTTGATTGCGATTGCCGTGCAAGCAGTGGGCTTTTTCGCGCTTAAAGATGCGGGTGTGTTGGCGGTAGAACCTGCGGACAAACTGGCGATTGGCGCGGTGTTAATCGGCGCGTTTTTGTTTGGCGTGGGCATTATTTTAGCAGGTGGTTGCGCAACGGGTACTTGGTATCGCGCGGGCGAAGGCTTGATTGGCAGCTGGGTAGCGTTGGCAACGTATATGCTGTTTAGCGCGATGATGCGCACAGGGCCTTTGGGCAGCCTAAATACCAGTTTGCGCGAAATGACGGCGGAACACACCACGATTTATCAAACTTTGGGCATTTCGCCTTGGATTTTAGTGGCGATTTTGTGCGCCGTAACAGGCTTTTTTGTGTATCGCCATTTGAGTAAACCTACGCCGAAAATGGCAACTTTGAAACCGAAAAAAACAGGCATCGCGCATATTTTGTTTGAAAAACGCTGGCATCCGTTTGTGAGCGCGGTGTTGGTGGGCGTGATTGCGATTTTGGCTTGGGTGTGGAGCGTGCCAACGGGGCGCGAATTCGGTTTGGGTATTACAAGCCCGTCTGCCAATATTGCGCAATATTTGGTCACAGGCGAAGCGAAATACTTGAATTGGGGCGTGTTTTTGGTGTTGGGCATTTTGTCGGGTTCATTCATCGCCGCCAAATTAAGCAACGAATTTCGTTTCCGCGTTCCCGATGTCAATACCTTGCTCAAAAGCGCGCTCGGTGGCGTATTGATGGGTATTGGCGCCAGTTTGGCAGGCGGCTGCTCCATTGGTAATGGCTTGGTAGAAACGGCGTTTTTCTCGTGGCAAGGCTGGTTGTCGTTGCCGATTATGATTGTCGGCACTTGGGTCGCAGCGTATTTCACGATTATTCGCCCACGCAAAAAACAAAGGATACAAACGAAATTGAATATTCAGGCTGCCTGAAAATAATTAATTGAATTGAAAGGAAATAAAATCATGATAGTAGAACTAGAAACCACAGGCTTAGTTTGCCCCTTCCCCATCGTAGAAGCCAAAGAAGCGATGGCGCAATTAAACAAAGGCGACGGCTTGAAAATCGCATTTGATTGCACCCAAGCCACCGAAGCCATTCCTGCTTGGGCGGCGGAAGAAGGCTACAGCGTGACCGATTACGAACAAACGGGCGACGCGCAGTGGACGATTACGGTGATTAAATAATCAGCATTCAGGCTGAAACCTGTGCAAAACTGATAACATTCTTGCGTAGGGCGGATTTCATATCCGCCCTATTTTTTAATGAATGGAATGTCATGAGTAAAATTCTGACAGCAAAAAGGGCAGGTATGAAATCTGCCCCTACCAATAGAGTTTTGCAAAAATTTCAGGCTGCCTGAAACTTTTCAGGCAGCCTAATTATTTAAAACCGCTGCTTCTTCGTTCCTTTGGACAAGCGATATTCATAATTTGCCCAGCGTAAAAACGCAAACAGCGCAATCATCGCCACAACAATCATCGCCATTTTGACTGCCCAACCAAACGACACCGAATCATCAATGATGCCGACATAAAACAACGCGCCAACAATCGCCCAAGCCCAGTCTAACCGTGAATCAAAGCGTTTGGGCAATAGCCGAAATTCTATTTCTTGTGGCGCACCATCGGGAGCAAAGCTGGCAAAAATTTCTACTTTTTTTGCCAACATGTTGCGACCATTCATCTGCGTCGCCATGCAAAATAAACGCTTCGCCGTTATCATCAATTGCTATGCCATCGTGTTCACGCCATTCGCTGATTTGCGCCACGATTCGCTTTTGTATCGGTTCTGTATAAGTCATCATTGTTGCTTTCAGGCAGCTTGAAAACCCTTACGCCATATTGTCAAACACAGGACTAACCTGCAAATCGCTGTCTTCCAAATCCAACACCGTGTCGTGGATTTCTAATTCAAAAAACTGCCAAAACGTCTCCAAGCCCATGTCTTTTGGCCAAGTCGATTCGTCCACTGTCCAGCCTGATAATTCGGCGGCGAAAATATCGCGGTGGCGTTCATCAAAATAAGCCACAGCTTGTTCAGGCTCGTCAAACACTGGCACGAGAAACACGCTACAATTGGAACGCAATTGCGCCAGCGTTAATTCAGGCATATCGTCATCGCTTTGTTTAAGCCAGTTTAAAAAAGTTTCGGTCGGTTTCAATACGACGGCGGTACGGTCTACGAAATACATTTTGGCGTCCTTTGCTATCAAAAAACGCGCATTTTACGCGCAAATTGGCTTTCAGGCAGCCTGAAAAAAGATTTGCGCGTATAATCACGCGCTGTTTTTCATTCAAATTGCTGCCGAAAGGATTTACCATGCGCGCCACTCGCCGTGTGTTTCTATTGACCGCAACCGCGCTGTTGCTCACTGCTTGCCCTTCCAAACCTGAACAGAAAAAACCAACGATTCAAACGCAAACGCAAAAGCCACAAGCGGTAGTAGGCTTGGCTTTGGGCGGTGGTGCGTCCAAAGGTTTTGCGCATATTGGTGTGATTAAAGTGTTGAAAGAAAACAATATTCCCATCAATGTGGTAACAGGTACGAGCGCGGGCGCGATTGTGGGCAGTTTATACGCTTCGGGGATGTCGCCCGACCGTTTGGAATTGGAAGCGGAGATTTTGAACAAGGCGGATGTGGTGGATTTAACGCTGTCTACGCGCGGTTTTATCAAGGGCGAGAAGCTGCAAAACTGGATTAACGGCAAAGTCAAAAACCGTCCAATGGATAAATTTCCGATTAAATTTGGCGCGGTGGCAACCGAGTTTGGCACAGGGCGCATGGTGGTGTTCAGCGTGGGCAATGCAGGGCAAGCGGTGCGCGCCAGTGCCAGCATTCCGAATGTGTTTCAGCCCGCACCGATTAGCGGCAAGCAGTATGTAGACGGCGGATTGTCCGCGCCTGTGCCCGTGAGCGCGGCGAAACAATTGGGCGCGAATGTGGTGATTGCGGTGGATATTTCGGCGAAACCTGAAAAGCTGGACGCGAGTAGCGGCTTTTTGGCGTATCTTGACCAAAGTTTAAATATTATGTCCACGGCGGCGTTAAATAATGAATTAAAACAAGCAAATATCGTGATTAAACCGCCTGTACAACAACTGGGCGCGATTGGTGGTTTTGACCAAAAAGAACAGGCGATTCGTATTGGTGAACAAGCTGCGCGCGCGGCGTTGCCGAAGATTCGCGCGGAATTGGCGAAGTATCGGTATTGAGTTTCAGGCTGCCTGAAAAGATTTATATTGTTTATTTTCGGACATTTTTCAGGCAGCCTGAAAACCACAATTGCTTGATATTTCACTATTTTGCCCCATATTGCGCTCATTGTTTACTGAACAGAGAACACCATGTCCCACACCGTACATTTACAATTTGAAGACTACAATCCCGTTGCCCTGCAAAGACTTTGCGGCGCGTTAGACGACAATTTGCACACACTCGCTCAAGCGCTGGACGTGCAAATTAGTCGCCGATTTGACCATTTCACGTTTTCAGGCAGCCTTGCGCATGCGGCGCGAAATGCGCTGGTTGCCTTAATGGACATCGCCGAACAACGCGACGTGTCAGGCGAGGACATTAATTTGGTGGCGGTAGAAGCGCGTACCGCCGACAGCCAGCACGTTGAAAAAAATCACGAAAACCACGCCTATTATTTCCACAC
This sequence comes from Neisseriaceae bacterium B1, assembly GCA_051414845.1. Taxonomy (GTDB): domain Bacteria; phylum Pseudomonadota; class Gammaproteobacteria; order Burkholderiales; family Neisseriaceae; genus Simonsiella. The sequence goes on along the minus strand of CP183313.1, from coordinate 21,621 downwards.
CAAACGCGGCAGCATTGGCGGTCGCACGCCGCGCCAAAATGGTTACATTCGCGCTTTGCTCAATCATGATATTGTGTTCGGGCTGGGACCTGCTGGCACGGGCAAAACCTATTTAGCGGTTGCGGCGGCAGTGGACGCGATGGATAAACACCAAATTGAACGCATTGTGTTGGTGCGCCCTGCGGTAGAAGCAGGTGAAAAACTCGGTTTCTTACCGGGGGATTTGGCGCAAAAGGTTGACCCGTATTTGCGCCCCTTGTATGACGCGTTATACGATTTGATGGGCTTTGACCGCGTTACCAAGTTAATGGAAAAGGGCTTGATTGAAATTGCGCCACTTGCCTATATGCGCGGTCGCACGCTGAACGGCGCGTATGTGATTTTGGACGAAGCGCAAAACACCACGCCCGAGCAAATGAAAATGTTTTTGACACGCATCGGTTTTGGCACAAAAGCCGTGATTACGGGCGATTTGAGCCAAGTGGATTTGCCACGCAGCATCAAATCGGGTTTGCGTGATGCGCGCGAAAAATTGGGCGGTGTGGACGGTTTGTATTTCCACACGTTTACCAGCGAAGACGTGGTACGCCATCCGCTTGTGCAAAAAATCGTGGAAGCATATGAAGAGGCGGAAAGCGAACACGTTGATTTGAGTTTGGCGAAATAAATTCAGGCTGCCTGGAAACCAAAAAGCGGACAGTTATGATGACTGTCCGCTTTTTGATTTATTCGCTCAATTTCATTTTTTTCTCGTCCGCCCACGAACGACGCGCAAACGATGCCAAGCCCCACGTTACCACCGCCAGCATAATGCCAATCGCGCCCAGCACGGTTAATGCGCTGCTGCTTGGCACGTTTTTGCCTGCAATGTTTACCGCCATCGCCACGCTAATCGCACCTACCAATGCGCTGGCAATCGCCGTGCCAATGGCGCGTAACAGCGCGTTGACCCCATTTACCGAACCCAATTCGTGCAGCGGTGCGTATCGCACAATCAACATCGGCAGCGCAGCATAACCCATGCCCACGCCAATGCTGATAATGGTTGTCCACGCAATCACCATCACCGCGTTTACAGGGAAAAATGTGGTCAAACCATAGCCAACCAACGTAATCGCCGCGCCGAGCATCAACACCAATCGTGACATGCCTTTGGTGGCTAAATACGCACTCATCAGCCACCACACGCGCCCGCAAACCCAAAGCGCCACACCCCCCCGACAACCTGCGCTAACCCCAACTGCCTAACCACCTTCACCCCCACCCACCTCCACCAAATCTATTGCGCCCCAGACTGCATGGCGCAACGGCAAACATCGCCATGCCTGCGTGCGCTGGTGTCCATGCAAAGCCTTGTTCTGCTAATGGATTTTGCAGGCGTAAAGTGATTAATAATAAATTGGTAAACATCAAAATGCCAAACGTCAGCAATGCTAAATTGGTGAACAACAACGGCTGTTGCAGCGATGTGCGCACGTCCACCACAGGCGAATCGTGGCGCATTTCAAAAATCGCCCACGCATAACCCACGCCCAAACCCACCACAAACGCAATGATGGTCGGCAGTGAAGTCCAGCCCTACGCATTGCCCTGCGAAATGCCTAGCAGCAACGACACCAGCGCAATCGACAACAATAACGCGCCCGTGAGCAGCGTGGACGTTACCAGCCACAACACAATGCCCGAATCCACGCCCCAAATGGTGGGAAAACGCGGAATGGCGGAAATGACCAGCGTTTGCTGCAACGCCACAACCCAAGCAGCAAAACGCCGCCACAGAAATCAGCAAATTTGGAGAAATGGTTTGGGTTTCACTGTGGGAAACCTGAGAATGCGCGTTGATTGCGCTGGTGTGAGTGTTCGACATACTTGTTTCCTTTTGATTATTTTGTTAAAAATATTGTCTAAAAGTAACAAGAAAGGGAAATTCCTAGCTTTTCAGGCTGCCTGAAAATGTTCAGTAATCAAAATAAAAAAACCAGTAATGATGCGTGCTGGTGTATATCAATAGGCTGCCTGAAAACTTTCAGGCAGCCTATTATTGCGTTTATTTTAATCGATCATTTTGACAAAGTGATAGGCGCGAATCTCAAAACCGTTTTGGAAATAGACGCGATGAGCAACGGTGCGTTCACTGCTGACATTGCTATCTACTTGAATTTGATGAATTTCATGCGCTTTAGCAATGCGCTGTACTTCTTCGAGCAATAAATGTGCGTAACCGCGTTTGCGACATTGTGGCACGGTAACAAAATCATCAATGTGAATATGTTTGCCGCTCACTAAATTGGTTTCCTCGCGAAAACCGCACACCGCCACAGCGTTTGCTTTGCCTTCTTCAAAAACGCCCAGCAAACGATAGCCTTGCGCGCGCTGTACTTTATTGACTTGCTCCACAAAACCATTGATATCCGTTAATAGCGGGCGCAACACGCTCAAGGCGGCAAATGCTGTTGCGGTTTCTGCGACAGGAATTTCGCGTAAAGTGAATGCAATTTGCTGTTCTGCTTTGCGTTCTGCTACCGCTTCTTCTACCAAAATATTGTCCAAATTGGACACTTCATTGATGATGACGGTGTTGATTTCTTCTTGGGTCAGTTCCGTTGCCACAGCTTCACTTGGTTGCGCTTCTTGTTCCATCAATTCGCTGGCAGACAATACGCGTAAATCGTTATCGGCGGCAAAATCCATCAAAAAGCGGAACATGCTGGGATTGATTTCTTCTAGTTGCGGCGAAATGGCTACACAGCGCACCTTATCAATCAAAATGGGGTAAACCCATTCGTGATACGACAAACGGTTGTCCTTATTAAAAGAGGACAAAATACCACACAACCGCTCTGCCCAATCGCTGGGGCGAAACACTTTGCCGTTGCTGGTTGTACCGTGAATAATGATGTCGTGCATAGCTTGCTTTTCCATGAGCGCACCTGTTGGTTGGAGTGAATACAAAATTATCGAATTATAACCTATATTTCAGGCAGCCTGAGACTTTGTCATAGCCAGCAAAAGGCAGCCTGAAAACAACTCAATTTCTGCTTTTACAAAAATCAGTGTTTTCAGGCTGCCTGAAAATATCCATCTGCGATGTTACACGCGCGCGCGGTTGGCTTCTGCCAATAATGCCAACAATTCCTCGGTGGTATCCCAGCCGATACACGCGTCGGTAATGCTTTGACCGTAAGTTTCGGGCTTGTCTTGGCGACCTTCTACCAAATGACTTTCCACCATCACGCCCATAATATTGTTTTCGCCATCGCGCAATTGTTGCGCCACATCTTGCGCTACTTCCATTTGACGGCGGTAGTCTTTGCGGCTGTTGGCATGGCTAAAATCCACCATCAATTTTGGCGTAACGCCCGCTTTAGTCAATTGTTCGGCGGCTACCTGAACGTGTTGTGCGCTGTAATTGGGCTCTTTGCCACCGCGCAAAATCACATGGCAATCGGGGTTGCCAGCCGTGTGCACAATGGCGGAATGTCCTGATTTGGTTACCGATAAGAAGTGATGTGGGTGCGACGCTGCGCCAATCGCGTCAATGGCGATTTTCAGGTTGCCGTCTGTGCCGTTTTTGAAGCCAACGGGACAGGACAAACCGCTCGCCAATTCGCGGTGCACTTGGCTTTCGGTCGTACGCGCACCGATTGCGCCCCATGAAATCAAGTCGGCATAGTATTGTGGCGTAATCATGTCCAAAAATTCGGTGGACGCGGGCATACCCATATTGTTTAATTCTAACAACAGCTTACGTGCTTGACGCAAACCGAAGTTAATGTCAAAACTACCGTCCAAATGTGGGTCATTAATCAAACCTTTCCAGCCCACAGTGGTGCGCGGTTTTTCAAAATACACGCGCATGACAATCAGCAATTCTTTTTCGTATTTTTGGCGCAAGGGCAACAATTTTTGCGCGTATTCCAACGCGGCTTTGGGGTCGTGAATCGAGCAAGGGCCGATGATGACAAGCAAGCGATTGTCTTTGCCGTATACTAAGTCGGCAATTTCGGCACGCGTTTTCACGACTAATTCTGCAGCGGCGTCGCTAATCGGCAATTCGTATAAATGAGCAATCGGCGGCAAAAGTTCGGTTACGGCATTAATGCGGACGTCGTCGGTTTTTTGTAAGCGGTTCATGTTTTTCTCTATTCATTCAAATTATCATGCTGTCAAGAATACGGCTTTACATTGCATTTAGCAAGAAGAAAATCATTTTCTTGAAATTTAATTTTATTATTTTGTAAAAAACTTCATTAAATTTAAAATTAATTCAATTTAAAAAGAAAATAAGCATAAAATTTCAATAAGTTCTTTTGAACCAATCACTAAACATAATTATAAGCTTTCAGCCTGAAACCTTTGCAAAACCTTTTCAGGCTGCCTGAAATGAAAAATGGAGCGGGAGCGGCTCGCTCCCAACTTTTTAATGAAAGAATTTTAACTGAAGATGCAGACGCTGGATAGTTTGTCCAAATCTTTGATTTGGCAACAAACTGCCATGACGTAGGCATTAGCCACCCCCGCTCCAAGTTTTACAAAGCTTTCAGGCAGCCTTTTAGCTCATCATCACTTATTTTTTCAACCGTTCATGCAATTCTTGCACGCTGAACACATTGATTTCATTGAGTGATTTCAATCCTTCGCTCGTCGCTTCACCGCCTGCAATGGTGGTGTATTGTGGCACGCGTTGATTCAGTGCGCTGCGGCGGATTTCTTGACTGTCGCCAATAGAATAAGTATCGCTGCTGACGGTGTTGATGACCACTGTAACTTCGCCATTCTTAATCATATCCACAATATGCGGACGACCTTCGCGCACCTTGTTCACCGCTTGCGCGATGATGCCGTGTTCCGCCAAGTACGCCGCCGTGCCACGAGTGGCGCAAACACCATAACCCAAGGCTTGGAAATTTTTCGCCGTTTGCAAAATCAACAGCTTATCTTCATCGCGAACGGCAATAAATACTTTGCCCGTTTTGCCGAAACGCTCGCCCGCGCCCAGTTGCGCTTTCAAATACGCCTCGCCAAAGGTTTCCGCCACGCCCATTACTTCGCCTGTTGAGCGCATTTCGGGGCCCAAAATCGTGTCCACACCAGGGAATTTGATGAACGGGAACACCGCTTCTTTCACTGCGTAGAAATCGGGGATAATTTCGCTGGTAATGCCTTGTTCTTGCAAAGAAATTCCTGCCATTGCGCGCGCACCTGCTTTTGCCCACGCCACGCTAGTTGCTTTGGACACAAACGGCACGGTACGGCTGGCGCGTGGGTTCACTTCCAACACATACACCACACCATCTTGCACCGCAAATTGCACGTTCATCAAGCCGACCACGTTCAGCGCGTACGCCATCGCTTTGGTTTGGCGGCGAATTTCGTCTTGAATTTCAACGCTTAACGAATACGGTGGCAACGAGCAAGCCGAGTCGCCCGAGTGAATGCCCGCTTGTTCAACGTGCTGCATAATGCCACCAATCACGACTTCTTTGCCATCCGACACGCAATCCACATCTACTTCAATCGCATTGTTCAAGAAAAAGTCCAGCAATACAGGGCTATCGTTGGAAACTTGCACCGCTTCACGCATATAACGCTGTAATTGTTCCGCAGAATGAACAACTTGCATCGCACGACCACCCAATACATAAGACGGACGCACCACGAGCGGATAACCAATTTCTTCCGCCAAACGCAAGGCTTCATCTTCCGCGCGCGCCGTGCGGTTTGGCGGTTGGCGCAAGCCCAAATCGTGCAACACTTTTTGGAAACGCTCACGGTCTTCCGCCGCGTCAATGCTGTCGGCGGACGTGCCAATAATATTCACGCCATTTTCCACCAGCGCATTCGCCAATTTCAACGGCGTTTGACCGCCATAATGCACAATCACGCCCCACGGATTTTCTTTGCGGACGATTTCCAACACGTCTTCCAGCGTCAGCGGCTCAAAATACAAGCGGTCGGACGTGTCAAAATCGGTGGAAACGGTTTCAGGGTTGCAGTTCACCATAATCGTTTCAAAACCCGATTCGCGCAACGACAACGCCGCATGGACACAGCAATAGTCAAACTCAATGCCTTGACCAATGCGGTTCGGGCCACCACCCAAAATCATCACTTTTTTGCGGTCGGACGGACGCGCTTCGCATTCTTCTTCATACGATGAATACAAATACGCTGTGTCGCTGGCAAATTCCGCCGCGCACGAATCCACGCGCTTGTAAACGGGGTGCAAATTCAAAGCGTAACGATGTTCACGGATTTGTTTTTCAGGCAGCCCCAACAATTCGGCAATGCGTTTATCCGAAAAACCTTTGCGTTTCAAACGTCGCAAGTTGGCAAAATCCAAATCTTGCAGGCTGCCTGAAACGATTTGATTTTCTTCGCGCACAATGTCTTCAATCTGCGCCAAAAACCATGGGTCAATCGCGCAAATGTCGTGAATTTCGGCTAACGTGAGACCAGCGCGGAATGCGTCCACCACATACAAAATGCGTTCAGGGCCAGGGTTCGCCAATTCGCGGCGGATTTCGTCTTTGTCGCCCGATTTTGAATTGAAACCGCACAAGCCCGTTTCCAAGCCGCGCAAGGCTTTTTGCATGGATTCTTGCAAAGTGCGCCCCATCGCCATCACTTCGCCGACCGATTTCATTTGCGTGGTCAAACGGTCATCCGCCGCAGGGAATTTTTCAAACGCGAAACGTGGAATTTTGGTAACCACATAATCAATAGACGGCTCAAAAGACGCAGGCGTTTTGCCGCCCGTGATGTCGTTACGCAACTCATCCAACGTGAAGCCAACTGCCAATTTCGCCGCCACTTTCGCAATCGGGAAACCAGTCGCTTTTGAAGCCAACGCCGATGAACGCGACACGCGCGGATTCATCTCAATCACAATCATCTCGCCATTGGCAGGGTTTACGGCAAATTGCACGTTGGAACCACCCGTGTCCACGCCAATTTCGCGCAATACCGCCAAGCTGGCGTTACGCATGATTTGGTATTCTTTATCGGTCAAAGTTTGCGCGGGGGCAACGGTAATGCTGTCGCCTGTGTGTACGCCCATGGGGTCAAAGTTTTCAATGGAACACACGATGATGCAGTTGTCGTTTTTGTCACGCACGACTTCCATTTCGTACTCTTTCCAGCCCAAAACGGATTGTTCAATCAACAATTCGTGGGTGGGCGATGCGTCAAAACCGCGTTCGCAAATGGCGACAAATTCGTCTTTGTTGTAGGCAATGCCGCCGCCCGAACCGCCCATTGTGAAAGAAGGGCGAATTAAGGTGGGGAAACCCACTTCTTCTTGGGCGCGTAACGCCTCGTTCATGGTGTGGCAAACGAATGATTTGGGGCAATGCAAGCCGATTTTTTCCATCGCTTCTTTAAAGCGACCGCGGTCTTCGGCTTTGTCAATCGCGTCTTCGGTTGCGCCAATCAATTCCACATTGTATTTAGCCAACACGCCGTTACGCGCCAAATCCAAGGCGCAATTCAACGCAGTTTGTCCGCCCATAGTCGGCAAAATCGCGTCTGGGCGTTCTTTAGCGATGATTTTTTCCACCGTCTGCCACATGATTGGCTCAATGTAGGTAACGTCCGCCATTTCGGGGTCGGTCATAATCGTGGCGGGATTGGAATTGACCAAGATGACTTTGTAGCCCTCTTCGCGCAAGGCTTTACACGCTTGTGCGCCAGAGTAGTCAAATTCACAGGCTTGTCCAATCACAATGGGACCTGCGCCGATGATTAAAATGGATTTTAGGTCGGTTCTTTTGGGCATGATATTTCTCTAATAATTTAATTCAATTGATTTTTTCAGGCTGCCTGAAAACGATTTACACTTGTTTCGCCGCCTTAATTTCGCCAATAAAACGGTCAAACAACTCACTCAAATCATGCGGACCTGGGCTTGCCTCTGGGTGTCCTTGAAAACTGAACGCGCTTTGATTGGTCAATTCAATGCCTTGCACCGTGTTATCAAACAGCGAACGATGTGTTACACGTACATTTTCAGGCAGCGTGTTTTCATCTACTTGGAAACCATGGTTTTGGCTGGTAATCATCACTTTGCCGCTGTCCAAATCTTGCACAGGATGGTTCGCGCCGTGGTGTCCGAATGGCATTTTGGACGTTTTCGCGCCGCTCGCCAAACCCAATAATTGGTGTCCCAAGCAAATGCCGAACACAGGTTTTTTCGTTGCCAAAATTTCGCGGATTGCTTCAATCGCGTAATCGCACGGCTCTGGGTCGCCCGGACCGTTGGACAAGAACACGCCATCAGGATTGGTCGCCAACACATACGCAGCAGGCGTTTGCGCTGGGAACACGGTCAAGCGGCAACCGCGTTGCGCCAACATACGCAAAATATTGCTTTTCACGCCAAAATCGTACACCGCAACGTGCAACGGCGTTTCAGGCTGCCTAAAACCTTCGCCCAACGCCCATTCGCCTTCTTTCCATTCATAAGGTTTGTCGCAGGTAACTTCTTTGGCTAAATCTTTGCCTGCCATGCTGCCGAATTCGGCAATCAATTTTTGCGCTTGTTCCACGGTCGCGTTGTCTCCCGTCAAAATCGCGCCAGCTTGTGCGCCTTTGTCGCGCAAAATTCGCGTTAAACGGCGAGTGTCAATGTCAGCAATCGCCACCGTTTCATTGCGAACCAAATACTCTTGCAAACTTTCTTCGGCGCGGAAATTGCTGTGCAATAAAGGCAAATCACGAATAATCAAACCTGCGGCATACACGGCACGGCTTTCGGTGTCTTCGCTGTTTGCGCCTGTGTTGCCGATGTGCGGATAGGTCAGCGTAACGATTTGTTTGGCGTAAGATGGGTCGGTCAGGATTTCTTGATAGCCTGTGATGGCGGTGTTGAACACGATTTCGCCCGAAGTGCTGCCGTTGTAACCGACTGATGTGCCGTGGAAAACGCTGCCGTCTGCGAGTACGAGTAGGGCTGGGATAGACATTTTTTGAACTCCTGAATGATACGATTTTTTGTGGGAATTTTGGGGTGGCAAGGTTTCAGGCTGCCTGAAAGTTTCTGCATGAGTAGGTTGGGTCGTGACCCAACAAAACAGTTCATATGCAGAAAACGTTAGGTTTACAACCCAACCTACAGTTTTCAGGCTGCCTGAAAATGCGAGGGTTTCCGCAGCGTGATTATCGCCATGCACACAGATAAAATCGGTTTGCCAAATTTTGGCTAAAAAAAAACACGCGACACAATCGTTGGACTGTGTGGCGTGCTTTCTTGTGCGGTTTACTTGAACCGTGAAAGCAGTGTATTTTAAACAAAATGTACTCTTTTGACAAGAGTTAGTTAGATTTTGTAAGGATTTAAACTAAGTCTTTAGAAAAACATTAGGCTGTTTGGAAGAGATTGACTAAGATTTGAGTCTAAAAGCCCTCTAATTGATTAAGCTTGTACAAGCTTCATAAAACAAATAACCCTACCATTTTTAAATGGTAGGGTTATTGTTATAACTTTTACTAAGCTAAATACTAGGATTTAAATTAGAATTTGTGTGATACACCAACTGATACAGTACCGCCGCGTACTTTGGTGCTAGTTTCACCACGTTTCAAGCCAGCAGGAGTCATTACGTCAGCTTGAACGTAACCAATTTGTGCATTAGCTACAGTACGTTTAGACAATGCGTAATCCGCACCGATGATACCTTGGTAGTAACGACCTTTGCCTAATTTGAACTCTTGACCGCCATTAGCTGCGATACCTTTTAAGCCCCATCCGTATGCAGCAGTAGCTTTCAAACGCAAAGCATCATCTACATTGTAAGCACCAGTCAATACAGCTTCATTTGCACGAGTTACAAATGCTTGGCTGTCCAAACCAAAACCAAAGTTTTCTACGCGGTCAACGTTTTTAGAGAATTGGTAACCAACACCAGCCAACCATTTAGCATCTTGGTAGCCCAATTGTGCCAAACCTTGACCTGCATATTTATCGTTACCGTATGCATTAGCATCACCACCGCGTACATAAGTACCAGCCAAGTCAGCGAAGAAACCAGTTTCTTGACCGAAGCTCAAGCTTGCGCCGTATACAGTGCTATCAGGATCGCCGTTGTTGTTGTCGCTTGGAGAAACGTATACTTTTGCACCGAAACCATTGAAATTAGGTGTTTCGTAAGTTGCAGCAACATAACGGTTGGTAGAATCGTTGCTGCGAGTAAATACGCCCAAACCTGCTGCTGAAGAATCGTAATTCCAGATGTCTAATTTACCACTCAATTCTTTAACAGGAGTTTCTTGGTAACCAGCTTTAACTGTACCGAAGTTACCAGACAAACCTACGAAGCTGTCGCGAGTACCGAAACCGTTAGTACCATTTTTACCGTAAGCACCGCCAGCGATGTCTACTTTTTGCTCAACTTGCCAGATGGCTTTCAAGTCGCCATTCAATTGCTCAGAGCCTTTAAAACCGATGTAAGAACCGTAGTCAACCAAATTAGTAGTTGTACCTTTCACATCTTTGATTTTGCTAACTTCAACACCACCTTTGATGTCGCCGTACAATACAACGTCAGCCATAGATACTACTGGCAAAGCAGTCAATGCTAATGCGATCAGAGTTTTTTTCATTAGAGTATTCCTTATCTACTTTATGAATGGAAAATTTGGAAGCGTCTTGTTGTATTTAAGCTCATCTTCCATCTTTCTGTTGAGCCGCCCAATTGGGCAGTCCTGCAGTTTTGCAGGTGTTAATATAATTGATTGGGATTTAAAAAACAAATGCTATCTTGGGTTTTACATGCTAATGCGACAAATTTTGTCAGTCCTGCTTGACTATTTTATTTTTATTTTTTATTTATTTTCAATTGATTGCTTTCTATTTTGTATGTAATTATTGGTTTTCTGAATGTGTTGTATTTTTGCACTTTTGCTTTATTTGCTTTTCAGACTGCCTGAAAATGGGTTGTACATTGGAATATATATATAATGTGTGGCAGGTTTTATATCCGTTGCTTTTTTATTTTTTGGATTTTTTACGATGGATGAGTTGGATTTTTCTTATTTTGTACCTTCTGAATTATCACCACCGCGTTGGTTGAACGGGGGGAATTGGGAGACGGTGTATGCCAAATTGTTGCAATCGGTTGCGCCTCATTATCGGCGTGAGTTGATTTTGGATAGCTTTGGCGAGGATTTGGTGGCTTATGATTTTGTGGACGCGGCGGATAAGCATGCGCCTTGCGTGGTGTTACTGCATGGTTTGGAGGGCGGTAGCATGAGCCATTATGCGGTGGAGTTGATGTTGGCGACACGTGCGCGTGGGTGGCATGGGGTGGTGCCGCATTTTCGTTCTTGTGGTGGCGTGACTTCGCGGCGGCTTTATCATTCGGGGGATTCGCCTGAGGTTGCGCATATGTTGCAAGTGTTGTCGGAGCGGTATGCTTGTTTGTTGGTGGTGGGGGTTTCTTTGGGCGGAAATGTGTTGGCGAAGTATTTGGGCGAACAGGGCGATAAGGCTTTGCCACGCGCGGCGGCAGTGGTTTCTTCGCCTGTGCGCTTGGCAGCGGCGGGCGACGCACTGGAAAAGGGTTTGCCGCGCTTGCTTTATACGCCTTATTTTTTGCGGACTTTGATGAGTAAGGTGGAGCATTCGGGCGAGAAGTTGCGCAGTTTGGCGGAGTTTGACAATCGCTTTACTGCGCCGATTCATGGTTTTTTGGATAAGGACGATTATTATGCGCGCGCGTCGGCAATGCCGTTTTTGCGGAATGTGGCTGTGCCGACTTTGCTGCTGAATGCGCGTAATGACCCGTTTTTTCCTGAGGCATTTTTGCCAACACGTGATGAGGTTTCAGGCAGCGTGTTGTTGTTGCAGCCTGAACGTGGCGGGCATGTGGGTTTTGTGAGCGGCACGGGGCGCGGACATTTGCGTTGGCTGCCTGAAAATGTGTTGCGGTTTTTTGAGGGGTGGGTTTAGGAGTTTCAGGCTGCCTGAAAATGTGTAGGTCTGATTCTTGAATCCGACGTGGTGGGAATAAAACAAATATTGATTAAATGAGGGCATGTTGGATACGAGTATCCGACCTATGGCTGCAACTTAATAAAAAGGGGCGGATATGGAATCCGCCCTTACTTATTTGTGCCTCTGCTATAAATAATGATTTGGGAGCGAGCCGCTCCCGCTCCGTTTTCAGGCTGCCTGAAACTTATTCTTGCTCTTCCAGCCATTTATTACCATCGCGCGCTAACAGTTCTTGCGCTTCTTTTGGACCCCAGCTGCCTGCGGCGTAGCCAAATGGTTTGACTGGCGAAGTTGCCCAGTTGTCCAAAATCGGCATCACCCATTCCCATGCTTTTTCTAATTCGTCGCGGCGGTTGAATAGGTTTAAACGTCCGTCAATCACTTCGCGCAACAGCAATTCATAGGCTTCGGCACGGCGTTCGTCGGAGACTTTGCCCATGTCCAACACCATTTCAGCAGGCGCAACGTCCAAGCCGCTACCGACTTGTTTGACGAATAATTTTGCGCTGATGGTTTCGTCGGGCTGCAAGGAAATGACCAAACGATTGGCGTTTTGTCCGAATAAACCATTTTTTTGTGCTTTGAAATTCAACACAATTTTTGCACTGCGCGTTGCCATGCGTTTGCCAGTACGCAAGTAAAATGGCACGCCTTGCCAACGCGGCGTTTGGATTTCAGCGCGAATGGCGACGTAGGTTTCGGTTTGGCTGTCGGCAGGGACGTTGTGTTCTTGTAAATAGCCGTTTTGTTCGGCGGTTTGCGTGTATTGCGCGCGGATGACGTTTTTGTCCACATCTGCCGATGTCATCGGTTTTAAGGCGGCAACGACTTTGAGTTTTTCGTCGCGCACGTCATCTGCGGCGAGCGATTTAGGCTGCTCCATCGCCACAAAACACAACATTTGCATTAAGTGGTTTTGCACCATATCGCGCAACGCGCCTGTGATGTCGTAGAATTCGCCGCGCTCTTCTACGCCTAATTGCTCGGCAATGGTAATTTGCACGGATTGGACAAAATCTTTGTTCCACACTTGTTCAAAGAAAATATTGCCAAAACGCAATGGCAGGACGTTTTGCAGGCTTTCTTTGCCTAAATAATGGTCAATGCGGTAGATTTGGTTTTCTTGGAAATATTTGGCGACATCGGTATTGATTTGTTGCGATGATTTCAGGTCTGTACCGAGCGGTTTTTCCAATACGATGCGCACGTTTTCTGCGTTTAAGCCAACTTTCGCAAGGTTTTCGCAAGCGGGGGCAAAAAATTTAGGCGCGGTGGATAAGTAAATGATGACGTTGTCGGTTTCTTTGCGCGCTTTGACGGTTTCGCCTAGTTTAATGAAGTGCTCAGGCTGCGATACGTCTACGGTAAGATATTGAATACGTTTAATAAAACTTTGCCAAAGTTCGTCGGTGAAATTCTTTTTGACATGGATTTTGCTGTCGGTTTCTACTTTTGCCAAGAATGCGGCGGTGTCAAAGTCGCTGCGTGATACGCCTAAAATGCGTCCTTCTGGGTGCAATAAACCTGCAGCGTGTGCTTGATAGAGGCAGGGCAGCAGTTTGCGCATGGCTAAATCGCCTGTTGCACCGAAGATAACCATATCAAAATTATTGAGTTTTTGGGTCATGCTGATTCCTTTGGCAAATGTAAAAATGTTGCGCGCATTATCGCTATTTTGCTGGGATTCGTAAACTTGTTTGCGTGGGTGTAGTGTGGTTTTTTAGGCTGCCTGAAAGGTTTTTGGGGATTTTGTGGGCTTTGTTTTAGGTAAATCAAGTTTGTTTCAGCGAGTTACATATTTTCAGACTGCCTGAAAATATGTTGAATGCAAAAAAGGGCAGATATGAAATCTACCCCTATGTAAGAAAAAATCAGTTTTCAAAGCTCTCAGGCAGCCTTTTCGCTGGTGTTTCATTTTCGCACGCGCAAATAAGTGGCAAAACGTGGCAAACCTTTTTGGGTCAAACCGCGATATTGATAAGTTATCGTGCTGCCAATCGCAGGCGGATTGCGGCGGTCGCTGTCTTTAAAACCTGAGCCAATGCGAAATTCGCCTAATTCATTTTTGCATGATAAAGCACCGAGCATACCTGCATATTTGCCTTTACCTTCGTGATGTTTTGTGACCACGCATTCCGCGTCGTGCGCGCTTTTGAGTTTCAATAATTGTTCGCTGCGACCGCCTTGATAGGGCAGATTTGGATTGCGCAACATCACCCCTTCGCCGCCTTGTTTTTCAATATCGCGCAAAAATTGTTGTGCGTGTGCCAAATCGCGTACAGGCGTTTGTTTAATGACCACAAATTGCACGCGCGGATGTTGTTTCGCATAACGTTCTGCCTGTGCCAAACGTTGATACAAATCCCCTTGCGCGTTCGGTACATCAAACACATGCAATTTGATTCCTGTCCACGCACGCTTGCTGCTGCGTACGGTGGCGGAAATCGCTTCAAATTGTCCGCGTTGGCTATACAATTCGCCATCGAGCGCAAATGGCGGAAAGTCGCGCGTAAATTCTGCTGGCGGCGTAAACGCGTGTCCTTGGCGGCTGATAAGTTGTTTGCCGTCCCAATAAGCGCGCACGCCATCGAGTTTTTCGCTCATTGCCCAACCTGCAATATTCTGATTTTTATATTCTTTGGCTAGCAAAAGGTTGGGTGCTGCCCACGTCGCCGCGCAAGAGCATAAGACAATACTGTAAAATAGCGTTTTCATTTTGTATCCTTGTTTGAGTGCTTTCAGGCAGCCTGAAAGACAACTCATTTTATATTATCTAGGAAAATCATGGCATTAAATATTCAAGTGATGGCGGTAACGCCGTTTCGTCAAAATTGTACGCTGATGTGGGACGATGTGAGTGGCGAAGCAGTGATTACCGATTTGGGCGGCGATGTGGCATTTGTGCGCGAACAGGTGGCAGAACGCAATTTGCGCGTAAAAGAAATTTGGCTCACGCACGGACATTTAGACCACGCTGGCGGTGTGCCGTTTTGGTTGCAACACGAGCCAACCCCTGTGCTGGGCCCACATCAAGACGATGAATTTCTATTGCAAAGCCTGCCTGAAACCACCGCCAATTACGGTTGGACGCCATCGCCTGCGTTTGTGCCAACGCGTTATTTAAACGAAGGCGAGCAATTAAATGTGGGCGCGTATCGGTTTGATGTGCTGCATATTCCGGGGCATACGCCGGGACATGTGGTGTTTTATTGCGCCAGTGAGAAAGTTTTGATTGCAGGCGATATTTTGTTTTATGAAAGCATTGGACGTACCGATTTTCCGCGTGGCAATCATGAAGATTTGCTGTGCAATATTCGCCAAAAATTGTACACCTTGCCTGAAGATACGCACGTTTTGCCCGGACACGGACGCACGACAACGATTGGGCATGAGAAATACAACAATCCATTTGTGCGCGTTTAAGGTTTCAGACTGTCTGAAAATGAGGCGAAACAAAAAGGGAGCGCGGACGTCCCCGTCCGCTTTTTTTGTTCAACACATCTTTTGCGAACAGGAACATCCACGCTCCACATTGGCATGTTCAGGCTGCCTGAAACTCAATTGGCATTCAAATAACGGCGTAAGCGATAGGCATCATCGGGCGCGATTTGCGCTTGCAATGGTGCGGAATAAATCCGCCAATCTACTGTATTTTCTAGCGGCAAGGTGTAACGCTCACCCGCTTGCATTTCGGGAATATCAAACGGTTCGTTTTCCAGCGTGGCGGTCACGCTGTCGCCATCAATGGAATGCACGGTAAACCACATATGCTCCGCCGCGTCGGTGCTGGGTGATTCGCAGCGAATTTTCATCATATAACCCCATTTACCTTCTTCGGGCGCGTGGCGTTTCAGGCAGCCTGAAAATAGGGGCAATTTCTCTTCTGCTTGGTACAACATGCGCATGGTTTCGGCAGTTGGCATCATCGTCATCATATGCGTTTTTTCTTGGTCTAATACATCGCCCAAATCGCTGAAATTCATCACTTTTCCGTTTACATCTGCCAAAATAATCATAGACGGTTCGGTGTGAATATCGTCTTCTTCACGCTCGCTCAAATCGCCCGAAAACGGCACGGCTTTTTGTTTGAACAAACCCTTTTTCATCGGCGCGAAAATATCCGATTGCAGCGCGTCTTGCCATGCCATTAAGCACACATCAATCTGCTGGTGTTCGGTTTGCGCGAGGGTAAAGGGTTCATCTTGTTGCCAAATGTCGCGATTATCCAGCATACATGTTGCCAAAGAAGTCATGACCTGTTGCACGGTGGAAATTTGCTCACGGTGCACGCGCAAAGCCTCCAATTCAGGCAACCCAAATTTGAGCAAACCATGTGTGTGCATCCAAATATCGTTGTCGTCTTCCGATGTAATCACATGAATCACATAATAACATTCAGAGCTAGGCGGCACGAGACTTTGCGCCATTTCCGCCAACCAAGTGCCGCTGAAAAATTGGCTCGCGACCAAATCTTGCAGTGCGTAACATTCGCCCGCAATCGCGTCCATAACCGCATATTGCAGCAACACATGGGTTTGCCCCCAATCTTCGTCCAAATAACTGAAACATTCCAAAATCTGCGCCGCTTGATGCATTTCCATGCGTTCATCTTCCAGCAAATTGCGGTTGCGATACTCAGCGGCTTCATACGCCCATTCTTCGGGCGCATCATTTTCATGCAAGCGCAAGCGAAACACAAAATGTGTAACAAATTCTTCGCCATCATCGTCTTCTTCGCTGGCGCGAAAGACCACGGTAAACGTGTCGTCATCGTCATCGCGTTCTACCGCAATCAATTCGTCCACATCTTCACGCGCCAACACTTTTTGCAAACGCTCTTCAATCGTTTGCGCGTCAAAACGCGCTAAGCGGTTTTTCATGGCGGCTAAATAAACGCTGGGCGCGGCGTAGTCGCCATTTTTCAGCTCATTATAAACAGTTAAATTAGGGCTGTAAGTCATTGGGTTTCCTTGATTTGAGAACATAAGTTGGCATAGCTTTCAGGCTGCCTGAAAGCTTATTGCGCCGCTTCTTTTACCGCAGGATTGCTTAATTGCTGCGCTTGTTTGACCAATTCAATAAATTCTTTGCGCAAACCATGTGGGTCGGGCTGAGCATTTTTTTGCGCCAATTGGATGATGTTTTCCCACGTTTGTGTGCCGCTGTATTTGCCGCCTTGCAATTTTTGTCCATAGCTGGCAACGGCAACTGCCCATTGCGTGTCGGGGCTGGCTTGCACCAAAGAAACGCTGCGATGGGGAACGCTTTGTTCTATGAGTTGGCTTTGGCTTTCATTGGGCAATTTGTAGCGCAATTTGATGTGTGCATATTCGTTCAGGCTGCCTGAAACTTTGGGCGTGGCTTGGTAACGCGACGCGTCCAGCCAGCCTTGTTTGCCTGCGGGGATAATTTCGTATAAGGCGGTAACGCTGTGTCCTGCGCCAATATCGCCTGCGTCCACTTGGTCGTTGTTGAAATCTTCTTGTTTTAACATACGATTTTCATAGCCAACCAAACGGTATTCTTTGACGGTGGCAGGATTGAATTCCACTTGGATTTTCACGTCTTTGGCAACGGTGGCGAGCGTGGACGTGAGTTGGCGTTGCAGCACTTTTTGCGCTTCGTTAAGGTTGTCAATATAGCTGTAATTGCCATCGCCTGCATCGGCGAGTTGTTCCATCAGTTGCTCATCGTAATTGCCTGAGCCGTAACCCAAAGTGGAGAGCGAAATGCCTGTTTGGCGTTTTTGCGCGGCAAGGTCTTTGAGGGCTTCAAAGTTGGTAATGCCGACGTTAAAATCGCCATCGGTTGCCAATAAAATTCGATTAATGCCTTGTTTTTGATAATTTTTCTGCGCTTGCTGGTAGGCAAGTTGAATGCCGCTTTCGCCATTGGTGCTGCCTTGCGCCGTGAGCGATTTGAGCGCGTTGAGAATTTTGGTTTTGTCGGACGTGGCTTCTAAGGCAACTTTGGTGTTGCCAGCGTAGGTTACTAAGCTCACTTTGTCTTGCGGACGAATTTGGTGGGTTAAAACGCATAAAGTTTGCTTCACTAAAGGCAGTTTTTTCGCATCGTGCATGCTGCCTGAAGTGTCAATTAGAAACACTAAATTCGCAGGCGGTAATTGCTGCGCGGCAATATCTTTGGCTTTGATGCCAATGCGCACAAGCTGCGCTTCAGGCTGCCAAGGCGATTGCGCTACTTCAGTATGCACGGCAAACGGCGTTGGGCCTTGCGGTTGGGCGTATTGGTAGTCAAAATAATTGATGAGTTCTTCCGTGCGCACCGCGTCGGTAGGCGGTAAGCGTTTTTCTTGCGTTAAAAAGCGACGTACATTGCTGTAACTGCCTGTGTCCACATCAATGCTGAACGTGGAAACAGGATTGTGCGCCACCAATTGCACAGGATTGGGGGTGATTTTGCCGTAGTTTTCGGTGTTTTCAGGCTGCATGTGCGGCTGCACCACGCGTCCAAAACTGCCTGATAAACCCACAAAAGATTCGCGTTGAGCCATGGTAACAGCAGGTTCGGCTGTCGTTTGCATGGGCATACTGAGTGGATGAAAACTATGTAACACAACGCCATAATCTTCTTCTTGAGGTTCATTTGTCGCCATTTGCGCGCATTGTTCAATGATTTCTTGCTCTTTCGTGTTAGAGGTTTGCGCGAAAACCAAGCCCTGTTGCGCGCTGAAAAATGTTAAAGCAATTAGGGAAGTCAGTAATTGAGTTTGCATGGGCATTCCTTTGGAATGGGTTGGGATTTTCAGGCTGCCTGAAAACAAAAAGCATAATAAAGGCAGCCTGAAAACCTTTTTGAATTTTCAGGCTGCCTATTGGGTAAATTAAATCCGCATCGGCATCACAATGTATTTAAAGTCCGTATCATGCGGCATGGTAAACAGCGTGGAGCGTGTTGCATCGCCGAAAGCGATTTGGATGTCTTCGCTGCCCAAGCTGCGCAATACGTCCATGATGTAGCTGATGTTGAAACCTGCTTCCAATTCTTCGCCGCTGTACGCGATTTCCAGTTCTTCTTGTGCTTCTTCTTGCTCATTATTGCTGCATGAAACGCGCAAAATGCCGGGGTTTAACTGCAAGCGCACGCCGCGGAATTTTTCGTTTGCCAAAATGGCTGAGCGTTCCAGCGCGCCCAATAAGGCGGTGCGGTTAATTTGGAAAATTTTGTCGTTATCCAATGGAATCACGCGGTTGTAATCGGGGAATTTGCCGTCAATGATTTTGCTGATAATGACCGTGTCGTTGCAACGGAAACGGACTTGATTTTGCAATAATTCTATATGAATCATGTCTTTGGGATTGTTGAGCAGCTTATTCAATTCTAAAACGGTTTTGCGCGGCAAAATCACTTCTTGTTTGGGCAAATTCGCTTCAATCGGCGCGGCGGTGAACGCTAAGCGATGACCATCAGTTGCCACAAGGCGCAATTGGTCGCCTTCTACTTGCATGAGTAAACCATTGAGATAATAGCGAATATCTTGCACCGCCATGCTGTATTGCACTTGGGCAATCATGTTTTTGAACACTTCTTGTTCAATCGCGAACACGGTTTGCGTCGCGTCGGCAACGTTCATGGTAGGAAAATCTTCGGCTGGCAAGGTTTGCAGCGCGAAACGTGATTTGCCTGCTTTGAGTGTTAAGCGGCTATCGGCAAAATCAAACGACACAGGCGTATTGGCATCGGGCAGCGCGCGCAAAATATCTTGTAATTTCTTGGCGTTGGTCGTTAAACGGAAATCGCCTGCGCTGTTTTCTGGGCCTTTGGTGTGGATTTGGATTTCCAAATCGGTTGCCAAAATATCGGTTTGCCCGTCTTGGCTTTCAATCAACACGTTCGCCAAAATCGGCAGTGTGTGTTTGCGCTCCACAATGCCTGTTACGGCTTGCAAGGGTTTGAGCAACGCGTCGCGTGTGGTTTGTAAAATCAACATGGGCATTCCTAAATGAATAAAGTTAAGTGGCGGTATTGTAGTGAATTTTCAGGCTGCCTGAAAGGGGATTTTGGGGTTCAGGCAGCCTGAAACATCAATGTTGTATCAAAATCAACAATTCATTGTAATCGCGCTGCCATTCAGGTTCGGTTTCGCGCAATTCGTTAATCGTTTTCACTGCGTGCATGACCGTTGTATGGTCGCGCCCGCCAAACGCATCGCCAATCGCGGGCAAACTCAACTGCGTTAATTCTTTGGTTAAAGCCATCGCCATCTGGCGCGGACGGGCAAGGTTGCGGCTGCGTTTTTTGCCGAGAATGTCGCGGATACTAATATGATAGCGGTCGGCGACGGTTTTCATAATCAGTTCCACCGTAATCGGCTTGTAATTGCTGGCAATCACATCGCTCAATGTCTCCGCCGCCAATTCTTGCGTAATCACGTTGCGGCGTTCAAAGCGGCAGCGCGCCACCAAGCGGTTTAACGCGCCTTCCAAATCGCGCACGCTTTTTTTCACATTTTGCGCAATCAACAACGCCGCATCATCTTCCAAAATCATGCCCGCTGTTTGCGCTTTGCGCTCTAAAATGCCAATGCGCATTTCCAATTCTGGCGGCTCAATCGGCAGCGTCATGCCCCATGAAAAACGCGATTTTAAGCGGTCGTCCATTTTTTCTAAACCGCTAGGCAACTGGTCGCACGTTAAGATAATTTGTTGTTTATGATTATAAAAATGTTCAAACAAGAAGAAAAATTCTTCCATCGTCCGCTCTTTGCCCGCGATAAATTGAATATCGTCAATAATCAGCAAATCGTAGTTCAAATATTTCTGCTTAAATGCGTCCCAAGAATGGTTTTTCACCGTCGCCATCAGGTTTTTCACATACGCATCCGAATGAATATAATGCACGCGCGCTTTGGGGTTGCGTTGCAGCAAATCATGCCCAATCGCTTGCGCCAAGTGGGTTTTGCCCAAGCCCGTGCTGCCATAAATGAAAAACGGATTGTAGGTTGATTCGCCTGGTTTTTCCGCAATCGCATGGGCAACAGCGGCAGGCAACTGGTTACCCTTGCCGACCACCAACGCCTCAAACGTATAATCAGGCGACAAATTCGTTTGCTCAAATTTCTGCTGCACCGCTTGACGCGATTTTTCGGCGGCAATAGCGGATTTTTCTGCTTTTTCGCTGGTTTTTTCCGACTGTTTGTCGCTGTTCACGCTTTTTTGTGGGCGCAAATTGTTTAAGCGTTCCGCCAAAATATCTTGTGCGGAAGGTGTTTTGTTTTTAGGGCTGCCTGAAATGGATTCAGCAGCCGTTTTTTCCATTTCACCAGCTTGTAGGCTGCCTGAAACAGCTTTTGTTTCCATTTTTTGTTGTTCATTTTCAGGCTGCCTGAAATATGAATTATCCACATCCAACGGCGCATAATGCACGCCCACGCCTGCCTTAATCGCCAACGGTGGCACATCTTCGGCAATCATCGCGCGTGCTTCGTCCATCACTCGCGCGTATTGGTTGCGCACTAAATTGGCGGCAAACTGATTTTTGGCATAAATCACCCACGCCTCGCCCTCTTCGCCCACCGTTAAGGGCGCGATGTGATTGCGAAACTGCTGCTCGGTCAATTGCGCTTGCAACAGCGTGAGCATTTGTCGCCAAAAATCTGCTAGTGTCAT